>OY969921.1:0-3250836 GCA_963704555.1 uncultured Solirubrobacterales bacterium | reverse complement strand
CTCAACGCGCACGGTGACCACACCCTACCGCTCGGCACGCCGATACTCCTCCTCCTCCTCCTCCTTCTCCTTGACGCGCAGCGCGGTTGCTATGTCGGTCCGCTCTGATCTTCACAGATGTGTGCGCCGTAACCCAGCGGCGGCCGCACTGAACATGTACCTGCTGGAGGGGCCGCACTACGCGGCCTCGTCCCTCGGCTCTGCTCTTGCCCGGACGGCCTCAATCGCGGCGAAGAGCTCGTCCGCGTCCTCTGCGGGGAAGATTTCCTCTGGACCCTGTGGGGCGAAATCGGTGAAGGGCGACTCATAGAGACGGTTGGCTTCCATCGCCCCGTTCTCAGTTAGGTGGTCGACTACAAGGCGGATAAAGTCGAGCTGGTTGGAGCTCAGCGTGCGCCCGTCGATGAAACCGGCGAGCGCTTGCTCAGCGGCGCCACGCTCAAGACCGACGAGCGAGCGGACAAACAAGCCGAGGCCGTGGGACTCACGAAGCGCGCGGTCGAGGTCGGCGGTGTCCCCGAGATCGGCGTCGGCGAGCATCCGTTCGAGCTCGGTCACGTCGCTTTGGGTGAGTTGGCGGTTGCGGCGCAGCTTCTGCAGTGCTACTTGGTTCTCGTGTGCACGCAGGTACACCCTTGCCTTCTCGCGGAAGCGCGCGAAGTCGGTACCTACGGAGACGCCGCGCAGTTCGACCTCTGCAACTTCTCCGAGCTCGTCGGCGAAGTCGGTGTAGACGAACACTCGTTTACGTCGGTCGAGCAGGCGGACCAGGCCACGCACTCGCAGGCGGGCGCCCTCCAACATCGGCGGGGTGACATCGACCCACCATTCGTCTCCGGCAAGCTCCTCCAGCAGCGCCTGTTGCTCGTGGATCGCGGGGATCGATGTCTGCTCCAGCA
Source organism: uncultured Solirubrobacterales bacterium (assembly GCA_963704555.1). Classification (GTDB taxonomy): domain Bacteria; phylum Actinomycetota; class Thermoleophilia; order Solirubrobacterales; family Solirubrobacteraceae; genus Palsa-744. The sequence continues at coordinate 3,249,937 of OY969921.1, read as the reverse complement.
GTGCGGCGGCAATCGCCTGCACCTGATGGCGCAGGCGCTCCTCCCCGGGCTCGTCGCGCAGTTGGCGAAGTTGCAGGCCTAGCATGATCAGGTCGAAGCGCTTTGCGACTTCGTCGTCGTCGCGCGCAGCGCTCGGCAGGTCGGCGAGGTGTGCGCCGATCTCGGTGGCCTCATCGAGGTCCAATGGGCTCCAAGCGTCGGCTACCCGGTAGCGTTCGACCCAGTGCCGATGCGGTCGCACCAGGAAGTTCTCCGGGTTCATGCCGGCGACTTGGCCGCGAAGCAGTGCCACGGTGTCCTCGCGCAGGCCGCGCTCACTTTGTGTCCCGCCGCCACTCCCAGTGGCATCGCCCAGCGCCATGACGAGCTCCAACCGCTCGTTGAATAGTCGCCGGCCGAGCGAGGGCCCGAGTGTGCCCTGCGCTGGCTCGATGTCCTGGTTGAAGAACGCGACGTTCTCGCAGCAGTCGAACACGAGGAAGTCGCGCTTGTCTTCTCCGGGCCCGAACAGATCGGGGCATAGGCGTGTACCGCGGCCGATCATCTGCCAGAACTTCGTCCTCGAGCGCACGCTCTTGAAGAAGACGAGGTTGACGACCTCGGGCACGTCGATACCCGTGTCGAGCATGTCGACCGAGATCGCGATGTGCGGAGCCTTCTGCTTGATCGAGAAGTCGTCGATCAGATCCTGAGCGTGCTCGGTGCGGAAGGTAATGACCCGCGCGAAGCGCCCGGCGTACTCGGGGTAGTTCGCGTCGAACCGTTCCGCTATGAAATCGGCGTGGGCTGAGTTCTTGGCGAAGACGATCGTCTTGCCCAATCGATCGCCTCCCGCAACCCTGTGCCCTTCCTTCATCAGCGTTTCGAGCACCTTGTCCACAGTGTCGGCGTTGAAGAGCCAGCGGCTCACAGCCTCCGGGGCGATTTCGTGGGGAACTTCGCCTTCATCGCCCCAATCCTGCTCGTCCCACTGCTCGCGCTCGTCCTCGGGGAGGTCGGCGTAGCGGATGCCCCGCAGAGGGAACTTCAAGGGCACAGTCACCGCGCGCGGCGGAACGAGGTAACCCTCAGCTACAGCCTCCTCGAGACTGTAGGCGTCGGTGGGTACACCGGGCTCCAGGTTGAACAGCCCATAGGTGTTGCGGTCGATCTCGTCCTTGGGTGTCGCGGTCAGCCCGACGAGGAGGGAGTCGAAGTAGGCGAAGATCGCGCGGTACTTCCGATAGACCGAGCGGTGGGCCTCGTCGATCACCACGAGATCGAAGAAGCCGGGGCCGAAGCGCCGCTCCTGTCCCGCCTCGGTCTCGCCGATGAGCCCGATCGTCGTCGGGTAGGTCGCTACGTAGACGCGCCCCTCCTCATCCCTCTCCGTGAGCAGGTTGACGGTCACGGAGTCGGGCAGGTGCGTCTTGAACGCGCCCACCGTCTGGTGGACGAGCGCGACTCGGTCGACCAGGAAGAGCACGCGCTTGACCCAACCCGCACGCATGAGCAGATCGATGAGCGCGATCACCGTGCGTGTCTTTCCGGCGCCCGTCGCCATCACGACAAGCGCCTCGCGCCGACGATCGCGCTCGAATGCCTCGCCGATGCGTCTGATCGCCCGGTGCTGATAGGGACGCTCGACGATCGCCGACTTGATCGGCGTGTCCTCCAGCGCGCGTCGAGCGGTCCGCCGGTGCACGAGCAGCGCGAGCTCATCCTTGGTGTAGAAGCCCTGCACCAGGCGGGGCGGGTAGCGCTCGTCATCCCACAGCCACGTCTCGTATCCGTTGCTGTAGAAGATCACCGGCCGCGAGCCGAACTGCTGCTCCAGGCAGTCGGCGTAGAGCTTGGCTTGTTGGCGGCCCTCCTTCGCGTCGCGTCGGGTTCGCTTGGCCTCCACGACTGCGAGCGGCCTGCCGTTGTCGCCCCACAGCACATAGTCGACGCGCCCGCTGCCCGTCTTCGTGGGCATTCCATTGACCTCGAACTCCCGGTCGCGCCCCTGATCGAGCGGCCATCCAGCCTCCTTGAGCAGGATGTCGATGTAGAAGTCGCGGGTCGCTTCCTCGTCGTAATCGTGATCGTCGGTACGGGCCTGACTGGTCGCCTTAGCCTGTGCGATCTCCGCTCGCAGTCGGGTCAGCTCGGCCTGCAGCTCGGCGTTGTGGCGCCGCGCCTCCTGCATCTGGGTATCTTGCTCGGCCTGCCGCTCGGCCCGCTTGCGCAGTGCCTCCCGGGTCTGGGACCGGGCTGCGGCGCCGGTAGGGGGTGGAATCGCCTCGGGATTGAATGTGAGACTCGCGGGCGGCGCGTACTCCGTCGTGCGCGCGTAGGTACGCGCAATCCAGAAGAGCACATGGAAGAGTTCGCGCACGACCGCCATGGCCTCGTTTGGTGCGATCCGTTTGTTGTCGTGGACCGCCGCATTGCCCTGCTTGCGGATCACATCCATCTTCGTGCGGATGGGCTGCTCGACCAGCGCGAGGAATGTCGGCTCGAACAGCAGCGCCGAGAGTTCAGTGCGGTACGGTCGCCGCAGCGTGTCGTCCGCGTCGTACATCCACTGCACCGCCAGCTCTAGCGTGCGGCGGGCATAGAAGCACGATGCGCGCGGGTCCGCGGCCGTGTTTTGCTCCGCCTTCTCCGCCTCGGGGTAAAGCTCGGGCCAGCCCGGCTTCAGGAAGATGAAGTTACTCGGCGTAGGTGAACCTCCATGCACGTTTTGGGTCATCTCACAGTTCTCCCTTGAACGCTCGGTCCTGGAGGGAGGCAAAGAGGGCGTCAAGGTCATCAAGTTGCGAGCGCGCAGATGTCCTCGCGCACTCAATAGCCTCTATGTGCCGAGCAAATTCGTCTTGCAAATCAAGGGGTGGAACGGGTATGGGAAGAGGCGCAAGATCCCGCTTATTAAGCTGGGGGACCGAGCTGCCGCTCGTAATACGCTTGAGATCAAAATGAAGAAACCACTCAAATAGATACTCAAGATGGATCATATCTCGGTCGGGGTACACTGCCATAAGATTTGGATCCAGCACACACGATCGCGTCGTAATGCGCTTCTTATTTGTCCCGATCGCGGCACCCCTCTTGGGGAAGATAATCGAGAACGGAGGACACGTTGCCGAGCGTGCGCCTGGACCTTCACTCCATTCTGCACAGGTTTCGATATTGCGTTCATTGCCGGGGCGGTTCATGTCGGAGACCTTGATTAGGAAGAACCCATCTTCCTGGCCGTCGTACCGACACCCGTGAGGCAACGACGCCCCGGCAAAGAACTGAGCTGCGTGTCCCAGCTGCCTAGTCGGCCATCCACGCGAATTTGATGCAGAATCGCCAAACATCTCCACAAAGATCGCCTCGGTCAGACTTTTGATCTGCGAGAGAGCTTCACGTCGCATGGCACGTAGCGCATCCGTCGCATCCAGTACCTGCGCAATCCGCCGCTGCTCTCTGACATCCGGCAACGGGATCATCGACTCTCGAACGATCCGGTCCGATACGGCTGGATAGCTGGCACCTGTCGCCGCACGTACCATGCGCTGAACGAACTGTGGGCTTCGTACCCACTGGAACAGGTAGCCGGAGTCGAGATGCTTATCGGGTCGCAACACACAAAACCCGGTCGAGCCGATGACGCCGTCGAACTCGTCCCCGACGCGGGCCACGGCGTTGAGGTTTGGCCGTACAGTCGAGACGAGAACATCGCCGACAGCGAGCACTTGCTTTGCTCGACTCGGCGCGTCATATCCCGGAATCCGACGCGACCCGGTAATCCGCTTCTCATCTTGGTTGACCGCACCGAGGTCCACGTACTCAAATAGGCCGTCGCCAAAGGATTTCTTTGGGTTCACGGTCGATACCTCGGATATGTACTCCGCCAGTTGCGCTTGAGCCGCGGGCGTCACTCCACCATCCCCTTCAACTCCTCCAACCTGACCCGAATCTTCTCCTCGATCCGCTCGATCTCGACAATGATCTCGGCAGGTGCACGATGCTCTACCTCCTCATGGGCGGTCTCCTTATAGCGGTTGAGGCTCAGGTCATAGCCGTTGGCGGCGATCTCGGCCTTGGGCACGCAGAAGCTCTGATCGGTACGCGGCCGATCGCGCTCCTCGCCGTCCTTCTCCCTCCAACAGAGCAGGACATCGGGGAGGTTGTTCTTCTCGTGGTCCTCGTCGGACAGGTCGGCATCTGGCACAGGGCCGAGCTTGTCCTCGTCTAGGAGCGGGGCACGCTTGTCGTCGAGGCTCCATCCGTCGGCGATCACGTCGTAGAACCACACGTAGTCGGTGCCACCGCTCTCGGTCTTGGTGAAGAAAAGGATCGCAGTCGAGACTCCGGCGTACGGCCTGAAGACGCCGCTGGGGAGCTTCACGACGGCGTCAAGCTTCTGGTCCTCAACGAGCAGCCGGCGCAACTCCCTATGCGCTTTGCTCGAACCGAACAGGACCCCGTCGGGGACGATAACCGCGGCGCGACCACCGGCGCGCAAGAGCCGCAGGAAGAGCGCGAGGAAGAGCAGCTCGGTCTTCTTCGTCTTAACGACTTGAAGCAGGTTCTTCGCTGTGGTCTCGTAGTCAAGGCTGCCGGCGAATGGCGGGTTGGCGAGGATCAGTGAGTACAACTCCTCCTCCTCACCCGCGCCTTCCGAGAGGGAGTCCCGGTAGCGGATGTCAGGCTGCTCGACATTGTGCAGGAGCATGTTCATCGAGCCGATCCGCAGCATCGTCGAGTCGAAGTCGAAGCCGTGGAACATGCTGTTGTGGAAGTGCTTGCCCGTGGACGCGCTGTGCAAGACCTTGGGGTGCTCACGCCGGACGTACTCGCTCGCAGCGACGAGGAACCCTGCGGTGCCACATGCTGGGTCGCAGATTTCATCACCAGGCCGCGGCTGGGTCATCTCAACCATGAGGGCGATAATGTGGCGTGGGGTGCGGAACTGGCCATTCTGCCCGGCGGTGGCGATCTTGCTGAGCATGTACTCGTAGACGTCACCCTTGGTATCGCGTTCCTCTATTGGTAGGTCGCTGAGCATGTCGACTACCCGAGCGAGCAACGCGGGGGTAGGGATCGTAAAGCGCGCATCGCGCATATGGTGGGAGTAGGTCGAGCCCTCGCCGCCAAGCGAACGCAGGAATGGGAACACTCGCTCGCCGAGGATCGTGTACATCTCGCCCGGCTCCATGTCCTTGAAGTGCGACCAACGCAGATCGCTGTAGGACCGGCCGTCGGCGTCGTTGCCGGACGGGAAGATCGGGTTCTCGACACCGGCCTTCAAGCGAGTGGCCTTGCGCTCCCGCGCGGTTTGCAGGTCGTCGAGCCGCCGGATGAACAGCAGATAGGTGATCTGCTCCATCACCTCCAGCGGATTGGCGATGCCACCCGCCCAGAAGGCGTCCCAGATACGATCGACCCGGCTCTTTAGCTCGCCCGTGAGCACGCTCGGCAGGCTACCGGCTGGGTGGTTGTAGAGGCTTGTCGTATAGGGAGTGTGATCGGCAGATCCAGCTCGTCGGCGCAGCGCCGAGGCCGCGAGCGGATGCCGCGCTCACGTGCCGCCCGAAGCTTCGCGGAGGTAGTCTGCTCGGCTGAACGGCTGCTGCGCTGCCTCCGGTGAGGAGGAAATGAGCGAGCGCGTTCCCCCTCTAGCCAATGATGCGATTGCCTCGGTGGCGGTTGAAGGGCGGGTTGAGCGGCCAAGCTTGCTGCGAAGGTCGGGATCCTGGCGAGTGTGCTTGCAACTCGCCAACACGGTGATCCTGCTTGGTGCTGAGCCGAATGCCGAGATTGAGCGCGGTCGCCAGATCCAGGCAGGCCGCCTCGCTGACCGCGAGCCGTTTCTCAAATCCCGAGACGAGCCAAGCTAAGTTCTGCTCGTGGCGCTGGAGGCTTTCTTGCTTGAGACTTTCTTGGTGCGAGGAGCGCTCTTGCGTTGCGAGGCGGGTATCTCTGCTTTGGCCACAGCCTTGGTTTGCCGCACGATCTCTTTCTCGAGAAACGAGCGCATACGCTCCTCCTCGCGGCCGATTGTGTGCGCCAGTCGCTGCGTCTCCTTGTCACCGAGCACTCCCGCGAGCGTCTCGATCGCGGCGTAGGTCGCGATCTCCTCGGCCTCACTGGCATACTCGGTCTTAGCGTTCTTCAGCTGCTTCTCCTCCTCGCCCGTGCCCCGAAGCGCGTGCAACGGAACCTGTGCGAGCGCCACCGCCTTTGGGCTCCGCTCAGTACCGCCTGAGCGGCCTCGGTCACCGGGGCGGGTCCAGGCGTGTCGACTGTCGTTGCGTTGCCACCGAGCTCTTCCACGCGTTTCTTGACGTCGCGGCCATGGCGCTTGGTTTCTGAGAGATGCTGCTTCAGGCGCTTCTTGTATGCGGGCTGGGCTGTGATCGCGATATGTGCCTCCAAGGCGGTCTCCAAGCGCTTCTCAAGGCCAAACGCCTCATTTAGATACTGGACCAGCTTCCCGTTCCCAGTAGATAGCTCAGCCATCTCGTCTCCTTCCTACAAGCGCCCGCGGCGCCCGCGATAGGGACCCATGAACAGCAGGAACACGACGAGCAAAAGGAGCAGCACAAACGGGCTCAGGAAGGCCCCACCCGCGATGCTCAGAACGACCAAGACGATGATCAGAAGCAGCAGCAGATCCAAGGGATCCTCGTTTCGCTCGGTTTTAGGAGATGAGCGTTGTACTACCCGCAGAAGGGGTGCTTGAAGCTTCGCGCCGCGCTGCCACCGGCGTTCATTTGCCCGCATCTCCTGTCTGGGAGGGTGTTCCTCATCCCCTGAACGGGTAGAAGACTCCCAACAGAAAGCGAGGTCCCGATGGATACCGACAAGAGTGTCGACGAGGGTAAGGGGCGTCTGAAGGAGGCCGCAGGCAGCTTGACTGGCGATGAGGACCTAAAGAACGAGGGCAAGGTCGACCGAGCCAAGGCCTCGGTGAAGGACAAGCTCGACAGGGCCGCCGATAGAGCAAAGGAGGCGCTCCATCGAGATGAGAAGTAGCTCTTTCCGCGCTGTTGGCGCGGCTTCAAGGGCCAGGTCGGTCGAGGCGACGCATCAGAAGCATCTGTCGGTCTACTTGCAAGATCACTTTGCAGGCGCGACAGCGGGAGCAGACCTTGCGCGCCGTGCGGCCGGCTCCAATCGAGATGACGAGGGCTATGGCGCTCCGCTGTGGGAGTTGGCCGGCGAAATCGACGAAGATCGAGACTCCCTGCGCTCACTTATGGACCAGCTGCATGTCCGTGCCGACCGGGTCAAGCAACTCGCGGCATGGACCGGCGAGAAGGTGGGGCGTCTCAAGCTGAATGGCCACCTCTTCACCTACTCGCCGCTCAGCCGTTTGGAGGAGCTTGAGCTTTTGGCGCTGGGTGTGACCGGGAAGCGGGCGCTGTGGCAGACGCTTCACCTGCTCGCACAACAGGAGCCTCGCCTCTCTACCCAGGAGCTCGAACGTCTGATCAGCCGCGCCGATGAGCAGCTCGAGAAGATCGAGGCGTGTCGACGCAACGCGGTCGGCGATGCCCTCTCACCAGAGTCGACCGGGGGCACGCACCGGCGAAGGTGAGGGCCGGAGGTCGTACTAGCAGAACAACGCACGCACTCGACCCAAACGTGGCGGTATGTCCGAGCACCATCCGAATACGCAGCTCATCCGCGATTTCCACGATTGCCAGAATCGCTTCTACGCGGGGGGCGATCAGGAACCAGTACGCGCGATGCTCACCAAAAACGTGATCTGGCACGTGCCGGGTGCCAGTGCGATCGCAGGCGATTATCGAGGTAGGGACGAGGTGTTGCGTTACTTTGCAAGGAGACGCGAGCTGGCTGACGCGACGTTCCGGATTGACGTGCGCGGCGTGCTCGCGGACTTTCGTAGGAAGGCTACTAGTCCGACCCAAACGTTGACCAGAGCGGCTACGGCCTGCGCGTGCCAGGCCGATGTGGGCCGCTACGCCAACTTCACCGTGCGCGTCGCAACCACTTTGCCATCAATTTCGATGCTCAACACCACCCGCCCACGGCCAAGCTGGCGCAGCGCGCGCTTGGACAGGTGAACCGTTGTAGTGCCTTCGGAGCCGAGCTTGAACGTCACGTGTACACGATGAGCCCCGCGCCTCGCGCGCAGCACGATATGGCAAGCCGCGGCGCAGCTTATTGTGGCGGCGCCGTGCGCTGAGAGCGCCGCGGTGGCCCGCGTAGGACGGAATTGTGAAGCTGGGGGAAGCGGCGCCGGAGGAGTTGGCACCGGAGGGGTGCTCGCCGGTGGCCCTGACACCGGGGCAATCGATACGGGTGGCGTTTCAGAAGGCCGGTACTGGGCGAAGCTGGCGCTCTGACGATGGCTGCTCAGGCCAAAGTCAGCGCCACTCAGCGCCAGCGCGCCGCTAGTGCCGACGCTGAGAAATCCAACCGCGAGGAGTGTTGTCAGATGTGACCGCATATGAAGAATCCGCTTTCTCGTAAAAGCACGTCGACGACCTCTTGGAGGTCATCCCGAAGCGTTCCTGCCCGTCGCATGCCGCGCATGAGCTGATACGAACGAAAGGCTGGATTCCCGACTCTTCATGCCCTCGACTGGACGAATAGGCATTTGACCGCCGAGGCAGGGGGCACAGGACGAACCGGGCGGCGGTCAATTGTGCTGCGAGCCGCCCCCGCGCCGTGGGCGCGCCAGGCGCGGTGTGACCCTGCGCCATGACGAGCTCGTAGCTGGGCCAGGCGGCTGCTTTGTATCGGGCGCGGGCGGCGCGGCAAGCTCGCGGCGGGAAGAGACTCCGAGCTTGCGGTAGATGTTGCGCGCATGGGTACGAACCGTCTCGGTGCCGACCTGCAAGGTGGCAGCTATTTGAGCGTTTGAGCGGCCCAGTTGAAGCAGGGGAAGCACTTCGGCCTCGCGCTGGGTAAGCAACTGCCCAGCCGTGACCTGACCGCCGCCCGGGTTTGGCGCGGCCCGCGGAATCACCTGAAGCCCCCGTGAGGCGAGGTGGATCGCGTTGAGCACGTCGCGCGACTGCGTGTCCAGGCCGAGAACGGCGCTTGCTCCGAACGCGAGCATCTGGGCGCATTCCACCATCGAAGGGCCGTCGGCGAGCAGAACCAGTCGGGTGGACGGATGGCGGCGGCTGAGCTCCCGGACGTCGGCCAGCTTGGCCAGGGCGCCGGCGTCGAGGATCGCCACAACCGGCCGATGGGCACGGAGGACGACGGGGATTCGGCTGTGCTCCACACCGGCGGCCACGATCGCAAGGCTCGTATCGCTCTCGATCAGCTCTCGCAGCCCTCTGGCGAGGAGATCGTCGAACTGGGCAAGGACGATGGTGAAAGGGGCCTGTGGCGGCATCGGCGGTAAGGCGCCCGCGAGCGCCTACGCTCTCATCGGCAGGAAAGAGCGTAGGGGTGAGCCTCCTCTCACCCCTGCTTCCCCCTGCCGGTCCCCCCAAGATCCCCCCGGGGAGGGGATGAGCCCGGCGGCTTCTGGCCTCAGCGTATGTGGCATGGCTCGTGTCCTCGCTGCCGGCGTGCTTGCAACAGCGCTTCTGCTCGCCGCATCAGCCGGCGCTCACGCCCGCCGCCCTCTCCATCCTCACGCCCTTAGTGCTATCCATCCTCACGCCTCGAGCACAGCGCACCAGCGGGCCTCAGCCCGACGGGTAGCGCTTGGCAAGTCAGGCAGCCGCGACCCGGTTACGCTTGCCACGGCGGTCGCGGAGCGCTTCTGGCGCGCGGTGCCCTGCGGCGGCCAGATCACGGTCCTCGCCGACATGCCGCTCTTCCCCGGCCTCGACCCCGCGACCGACGGTTGGGTGACGTTCAACTCGTCGCTGGGGCCGAACGACCTGCAAGCACCAGCGAGCACCTACACGCAGTGCACGATTTCACTTGCCCACTGGCATTGGCCGACGTGGGCGGCCATGAACAGTGACTGGAACATGTTCTGCCTAACGGTCATCCACGAGATGGGTCACCTACTCGGCCATCCCCACTCCTCGGCCCCGGGCAGCGTGATGGCGCCCGTGTTCACCGATGAATCGAACGTTCCGGAGATCTGCCGGGCGGTGAGGGCACGATAAGTCAGCCGGCGGCCTTAGCGCCGTCGTACGTTTGCCACGAGCACGGTGTGTTCGCGCCCGGAGTGCAGCGAGCGGATGCGTAACCGCTGGCCGGCGAGCTGAGCACTTCGCCGGTGACCGACATGAAATTCACCTGGCACCCACGGTTGGGACCTGTCAGAGGGCTTGATCGCGGAGCGTCCGGGGACAGCAGCCTACGCGCCACACTCAACGACAGCAACCACAAGCGTGTCAAGGGCGTATCCCTCGTCGAGCGCGGTACGCGGGCCGCTCTGCTCTCGCCCACTCAAGCAAAGCGCCATCGCGTCTGGCTGAACTGCTCACCCTTGCCGAAGCCGAGAATCGTCGTGGGCGCGACTCGATAGACGAGCGCCTCACCGCGCCGGATCGCGTCGCTGAGACCGAACCACGTGCCCTCGGGTGCTGTGAAGCGCACCCCGTACTTCGACTCGTAGGCATTGGCGACGAGTCCGAGCTCCGCTCCGTCACCAACCTCGACGGCGTGTCCTTCGACCACGACATCGAGACCGTCGAGTCCGTTCTGGCCCGTGGTGAGAATGCAGTATGGGTTCTGCCGAAGGTTCTTTGCCTTGCGCTCCTCCCGACCCGTGCAAAAGTACATCGCGTCGTCGTGCCACACGGCCAACAGCGGCGTGACGTGCGGGCGTCCATCGGGACGCACCGTCGAGATCCAGAACACCTCTGCCTCATCGACGTGCCGGCGGCCCTCTGCCCAACCTGTCGGGGTCGCCCCCTCGCTGCTGAAACCAGCGTGTAGCTCCGTCACCGGCATCTTCACCGCCACATCATCTCCCTTCAGCTGAAACGTAAGACAGTCTGTCATAGACCTCGCTGACTGCCCGAAGTCATCGGTGGACCCAATCGCCCACGTGCCGCCAGCCTCTAAAGCGGTCCCACGAGTTACCGCTGGCGGTCCGGCGAGAACCTCGAAGGTTGCGGGATCATTGATCCGGGTGGAGTAGCTACTAGCGCGAGAAGCGTCGTCGTACGACCTTCGGAAGGCGGCCGGGAGGTTCCTCCACGATCTCATAGAGCGCTCCCGGCGGGAGCTTGCCGTCGACGGCCCGCGCTGCTTCCCCCCGCGCCAGCAACCCTCGGAGGAACGCTTCTTCCGCGGCGGCGTCGCGCTCGGCGCCTCCCGCATCGTCCGCGTTATCGTTCGCTGACGGACGCTCGACCTCGCGAGCATGTCCGCCGCTGGGTGTGTTGTCTTCGCCGCGCCGCTGCACCTGGCACCTGCCAATATCAGGTTACCGCTTCGGGTGCCAAAGGCCGCACTCGAAGAGCCGGCGTTCGAGCACGAGGCCCTCATCCTCCTCTCGGTACAGCACGTGTGTGGCACGCACGGATGGACGCACGACCTCGCGTCCGGTCCGCAGCTCGCGGTCGATCCTGACGTGGCCGCGCTGGAAGATGTCGTTTACGTAAGCGGCAGCTGCAGCCTCGTGGGAGATTTGCGGCGCAGCAGTCAGGTCCGGTGCTGCGCTTGCCACAGCGAAGCGCTTGGGCTCGGCCGCTGCCTGGACGAATAGCGGCTCGTCCAAGCCGTATGGCTCACCCGCGAGCGCTGTTCTTACCGCAGTCGTCTCACCGATGCGAGGCGCTATTCTCGCTGCCAGCGACGTGGGGGAGGTCGCGTGTTCCAGCGACAACACCCCGTGCTTGACGAAGCCGGCGCGCAGCGCGGTAGCGTATTTCCCGCCGAAGCTTGCCTGGTCGACGGCCAGCATGTGCGCAGCCAGCTGACTGTAGTAGGAGACGGACACGGGGGCGGCGCGCGCCGCTTCGATCAGCAGCACGCCCATGTCGTGTGTGACCTGCTCGAGACCTTGCGAGTCGTGGGTGGGTTGCGCTTCGAGCATTCCTGCCATGGCTGTGAGGATCGCCCCGCTGAACACTCGCGAGAAATTGTGGGGCTCGGAGCAGAGGCTGCTCGCCGGCGCTTCCGGTGGCAGCGTGGTGGGGTCCTGGTAGAAGAAAGAGTTGGAGGTATTGCGCAGGCATTCAGCTTCCACGGCCTGCGGCGCGAACTGGCGAATCGCCCAACCGAGCTGCTCGGCCAGCCGCGATACGCGGGAGGAGCGGTCGATCTGGCCGCCGGTTTCCGCTAGCACGGTGTCTCGCAAGCTCGGCAGCTGCAGCGCCGAAAGCATCGCGCTGACGTCCGCGAACGCCTCATGTAGGGCGGGCGGCTCGGCGCTCATCGCCGCCCACAAGGTGGGCTGCACGGCGTCGAGCACCGCATGCCCGAACTCATGGCAGACGACATCGGGGCTCTCCCCCGAGTAGACGGTGGTTCCGGCGACTTCTCCGTGAAAGAAGTTCAGGCCCTTGCGGTCGTAGAATGCGTTAAATTCTTCGCCCTCGTCGAGGTTAGCGGTAAGCTCTCTCCCGACCGTCGGATGCCAAGATGTACCCGCTCCGACGATCGGACCCCAGAAGTCGGCTACGCGTCGCAGTGCGTCTGCCGCCGTCCAGTAGCGGAATTCGGGCGTCCCCTGCGGGTAGCTGCCGGGCGGAACCGCTTTCCCGGCGATCTTGCTGGGCAGCGGCGGCTTTTCGGTCTCGGGCGCAGGATGTTCGATTGGCTGGTTCGGCGCGTCGGGCTGGCCAGGGTCGTCTTCCCAAGCGATCACGTCGGTCATTGAGTGCCCCTTTGTCTTGGATCAGTGTTAACACAGAGTTTGGACTTCGTTCGGGTCGCCTCACATTCCCATGAGACGGCTCTATTCGTCGGCGTTCGGTTTTCGGTCCGTCGCGTTGCTTTCACCAGTCGCCTCGCTAATCCGCGGCGGCTTTTTGGTGAGCGAGGTGTTCCCAATCGTGCAGGAAGATCTGCTCGAAGTACTGCGCCGCTTCCACACTGGCGATAATGACACCGGCGTCGCGGTTATAGAGCGTGCCGTCGGTGGACCAGTTCTGGCTGCTGACGAGCACCTTCTGGCCGTCAACGACGATGCCCTTGTTGTGGACATTCTGCTGGATCTTCACGCCCGTGACGACGTTCAACCCCGCCGCTTCGAGCTGTTCGAGATAACCGGCGGTCTCGTACTCGCTCATGATGATCCTCAAGTCGACGCCGGCCTGCTGGCGGGCAATCACGGCTTCGACGAGTTCGACAAAGCCCTGCGAGTTGGCGTTTGTTTCCTTTGGCATCTCGATGTACTGGAACTGCATATACAGCTTTTGCCCAGCGCTTTCGATCAGGGTCTTAACCGCCTGCGTGTAGACACCGGGATCGGGCGTCAGCAGGGGTGTGATCGTGTATTTACCGGTGATCGATCGCGCTGGGAAGAAGTGGTCGAAGCGCGGCGTCTGGGAGCTGCCGCCGGTGGGCGGCGTCAGTGGATGGCCGGGCGCTTGCGGCGGGTTGTTATGGGCAGCGGCGATTGCCAGGTCGTTGAGGATGTACCTTTCGAAGACACTTGCGAGCTGCTGATTTTCGATCACGACGTGCCAGTCGCGATCGCCGTGACGGGCAGCTTCGGCGTCTTCGGGCTTGTTAGCAGGTTCGATTTCGGGCTGGTTCGAGTTGTTCCAGTTGCCGCTCGACAGCCAGAACACCGCGCCGTCCCGCACTGCGACCTTGATGTGGTAGGCGGCCGGGTAGATCCACTCCGTCGCCTCCGGGTCGGTTCGCGTCAGCGCCCACGCCTGTTCGAAGTCGGCCCCCAGAGCCGCGAGCAGCTCGGCGACGGTTTCGGGATCGGTCTGGTCGGCGGTGGGGTTGGTCGCGGGATGGTCGAGCACGAGCTTCAGCGGCTTGTTCGCCATCGCTTCGCTTACGGCCGTCTTCACGTGCGCGGAGGTGAAGTCGTACATCGCGACGGTCAGCGACGCCTGCGTCGCCGTCAGGAACGCCTTGAGCGTTGGCCAGCCGCTGTCCGGGCTGGCGCTAAGGTGAATCGTCGCTTCCGTTTCGACCGGCTGCAACGGCACGCCGGCGGGCGCCGAGTACTGCAGCTGAGGTTTGGCGGTCTGTGCGAGCTGTGCGTGCGCCGAGGCGGCCCTCGTTGGGTACGCACCCTGAGGCGTGCGCTCGTCGGGAAAGTGCGGCACCGAACCCATGTCCGGGGTCAGTCGGAGTTTCGAAGAGTATCCGTGGGGGTCCTCGATCTCCTGGCGCTTCGTCGGCGAAGCCTGTCGAACGTCGACGGGCACACCCTCGACCTCCCTCGGCAGTGCCTCGCCCTCCGATGGCGAGGCCAGCTTCTTACGGACGGTGACAACGATCGCGCGTTTGCCGGTGAGCCAGTCGTGCGTGACCTTGAAGCCAGGTCGGATCGACAGCACGCCGGGCTTGTCGAACACATGCAAGTTACGATCAATGATCGCGTCAAGCTTCGGTGAGACGGCCATCACTGCATTCTCCCGGCAATCGAGACTCGTCTAATGAACCGAACATACAGCATTTTCATATATGCCGTTGGCAGCTTCTTCTGCGTGAGCCGGCGGCCTCGGTAGGCGCCGGTTCCGGACGAGGATCAGGTTTCGAGACGCGGCGAGGTGAGTGCTTCCGCATCGCTTGGCGCAGGCGGCGTGAGCCGATCCTTGGCTGGCGCGCCCGGAAGTCGTCGTGGGTGTCGGTTTGACACCCACCGTCCGATGCGGGAGCGTGAGCGGTCTCGGCCCACGCGCTCGCATCGGACCTCGGTCAGATCATCCGGAACAAGAGGAGCGCCGGTAAGACTCCGTCCGCGGCCAACGTCGCGGATCCCACCGGTGAATTGCAGCAACGACGAGGAGCCATGGTTAAGACCTCTGTCTCCTTGCTGCTCGTGCGATCGCGCGGGCTTCGGCTCGCATCGGCCGCAGGTGTCCGCTGAGGTCGGGGCGGTAGCCATTGAAGAACAGCCCCGGCGCTGAGGGGTGCTCCTCGCCACCGCTGACGAGCGGGATGCCGTCTTCACCGAGCACGCCGAGGTGGCCGACCAGTCCCTCCAGGCCGCGCCGGTAGCCCGTCGCGGCGATCACGGCGTCCGGCTGGATGCGAGTTCCGTCGGCGAGCA
Source organism: uncultured Solirubrobacterales bacterium (assembly GCA_963704555.1). GTDB lineage: Bacteria > Actinomycetota > Thermoleophilia > Solirubrobacterales > Solirubrobacteraceae > Palsa-744. The sequence goes on along the minus strand of OY969921.1, from coordinate 3,234,846 downwards.
GCACGTCGCTGCCGTCGAAGCCCTCGACGGCGGCGACGATCTCGATCTGTCCGGACTTAAGAAGAGGCACGAACGCTTCGGCGTAAGCCGGCGCCTGTTGGCCATAGCGCATTGTTGTGGCGAGCCCGCGTGGTGAACGTGGAAGCCCGTATTGGTCGAGATTGCCGTAAATGATCCGTTGGGACATCCATGAGAGCTGATCCCCGACAGCCACAGGCAGGTGGTTGAGAACGATCCCGGAGATGTTGATCGAAGACCCCAGGATCTTGCGGGCCGTCAGGTTTGGGGGCGTCCGGCAGGCCACGCGCACGCGACCCGCGCCGTCTTTGGCGAGGTATGCGGCGATCTCCGAGCCGGTCGTGCCAGGCCCGACGACGAGTACGTCGCGGTCACGGTATGGCTCCGGGTTTCGGTAGACGCTGGAGTGGATGAGTTCGCCAGTGAAGCCGTCGCGTCCTGGCCAGTCAGGAAGGTTGGGGTCGTGGTCGAATCCGGTCGCGACGACCACGAAGCGTGCAGGCAGCTCGCCCCGATCGGTCTCTACACGCCACCAACAGTCCGCTGAGCTCACCCCGTGGACGTGTGTGCCGAAGCGAATGTCGATGCGATGGTGAGCGGCGTAGTCCTCGAGGTACTGGACCCACGCGTCCCGTGACGGAAACTCCCCGTAGCGTCGGCGGCTCGCGCGAAACCCGGGCTGCGCGGACATCCAGCCCGGCGTGTTGAGTCGCAGCCCGTCGTAGCGAGTCCGCCAGCTCGCACCGACCTTCTCGGCTTGCTCGAGCACAATCGCCTCGACGCCAACACGTCGGAGTGCGGCCGCTGTCGCGAGCCCAGCGGTGCCCGCCCCAAGCACGATCGCCTCCTCCAGCGCATGGCGCTCATCCACAGGCGAGGCCGACGAGTCATATGAAGGTTGGGTGCCCATCGAATATGTATTTGGATGTCGCGGCCGGCGAGGGAGCTCGGGTTTCGTTTCAGCGCGTCTCAGGCCTTGGCCGTGACGGCGGCGTCCTCGGTTGAGGGGTCGATGACGGTTGAGACCTTGGATATGCGGTCAGCGGGGAAGGCGCCGCAACGGGCGTGCTCCAGCAGGATGTCCTCGTCTGGAGCAACGTAGACGCAGTAGATCTTGTCGTCCGTGACGTAGCTTGTGAGCCAACGGATCTCCGGACCCAGCTCGCCGATCACGTGGTTTGACTTCGCTGCGATTCCCTGCAGCTCCTCCGCGCTGAGACTCCCCGCTCCAGGAAGCTCGCGCTCGATCACATACTTGGGCATTGTCTTCTCCTATGCGTTTTTTCAGCTAACATACATACTGACGGTACCTATCATGCATACTCACAGTACGAATGTCAAGAGCAAGAAGGTGCAGCAGGGCGAGTTGACCCGCCAAGCGCTCCTTGAGGCCGCACGCACACTGTTCGGTGAGCGCGGCTACGCCGCGACCTCCCTCGATGAGATCACGAGCGCAGCGAAAGTCACCAAGGGTGCCCTCTACCACCACTTCGGCGGCAAGCAAGAGCTGTTTGCAGCCGTCTACGAACAGGTCAAGCGCGAGGTCTCCGAACGCGCTGCCACTGCGTTCCTGGAGCCCGACCCATGGGAGGACCTGTGCGCTGGATGCCAGGCGATGCTCGACGCGCACCTCGACCCTCCCGCGCGCCGCATCCTGCTCCACGACGCGCAGGCAGTGCTTGACGCAGACACGATCCGCCGCGTCGAAAATCGCTACGGCGCAGTCGTACTACGCGGAGCACTACGACGCTCGATCCGCGCCGGAGTCATTCAACCCCTCCCCTTGAAGGCCCTCGCACTCATGCTCACTGGCGCGATCCTCGAAGGGTGCATGGCCATCGCCCACGCCAACGACCCGAACCAAGCGAGAGAGGACGTCGGCAACGTACTCACAAGCCTCCTGCAAGGACTACGACCGACACGCTAAAGCAAACGTCGAGGAACCCTTGCGCAGACCGAACGGTCGACACGACGAGGAGACCGTTGCGTCGCGGAGCTGCGGATCCGGCGGTGAGGCGGAGCTGCGGATCCCGCGCCCCGGCCCGACGCCGCCTCGCCTCGCACGAAGGGGCGGCGGGTTGGCGTGCTTCCTCAAAGGTCGTGAGCAGGCGGTGGGCGGTCACCTCGCTGCTTGCGCCTCGCTCGGCGAGCTGCCGGATCGTCTGCTATCTAGGGGTCGATATCGGGGCGGAGCGTAGAAGCATCCAAAAATTTTCAGAAGCCTGCACGGGGCGGGCGGCGTGAGGACGGGGTACCCGTCATTATTTGGGGATGTTTCAAAGTGCTGAGTTTGAAGCGGAGCTCATGGCGCGCCGCATCGATATACAGGCGTTGTGCGCTGAGGCCCGACGATTGGAGGAAAGCAAAGGCGGGGATGGCTCGGAGCTAGGTGTCGGCATCACGGTCCCTTCGGGCTGGTTGCCCGCACTGACGGAGGGCCTTGCCTTCCTGATTCGCAAGTGGGAGCGTGAGGAGGGGGCCGACGAGCGTGCTGCCGGTGTTGCCGGCGATACTGGCCTCGAAGTCGGGGAGCTTCTTGAAAGGATGCGCTCGCTAGCGAGCGCGATGCGCAAGGCCGAGCTATCTAATGCTTACACGGTCGGTCCATGTGATTACGAGGCGTTGTTCAGAGGAATCGTCGGCGCACTGCATATTCAGGAATTCGAACTGCAGTGCTTGCCCCAGCAAGTTGATCCCCTCGCCCTGCGGTTTGTCGCCATCGAACAGCGAGAAGCGCTCTGGCAATTTTATACCGCTCTCTTTGATCTTTTGGGTGTGTCTGAGGAACATTGACTTGGGGTCAGGTCGTGATGGCAGGGTTGCCGTCAAAGCGGCGTTTCCTTCACCGTCGTCGTAGCCGGTACCAGAGTCGCGGTACGGCCCGCATCGGTCCCGGCGGGTCGGGTCCACTGTCGCTCTGTACCGAGATGAGGTCCCAGTGCTCGCCGAAGCGGCGTTGTATCTCCTCCTCGGATGCTCCGCTGGGCGCGCCGGGTCGGCGGGTCACGGGCACGAATGCCATTAGCAGCAGCGTGGCGCCGGGTGCGGCGAGCGAGCTGACACCGTGGGCATACCCGTCGCGTACGTTTGCGGGCAGGTCGTGGTAGCAGCCGGCGGTCATGGATCAATGCGAATCCGCCCTCGAGCCCGAGCGTGTTCAGCGCGCGCCGACATCGGCGACCAACCACCTGACGCTTACCCGTGCTGCGTCAGCGCGCTGTTGCGCTCGCGCGAGCGCGTTTGGGACCGCGTCGATTCCGGTGACTTGCCATCCGTGTTGGGCGAGGTAGACCGACTGGGTACCAGTGCCGCAGCCGATGTCGAGCGCGAGTCCGGTGGCGAGCGCCGTGGGTCCTTCGATAAGTGCGGTCAGCTCTGCGGGGACGTGGTCCTGGTCCCAGGGTGTGATGCCGAGTCGGTAGAGCAGTCGGTAGCGCAGACTCATCCGGCCACCCTTTCATAGCCGTTCGACGGGTCGCCTCGTGCTGGCGGATAGGGTGGGCGGGCGAGAGTGTGGGGTGGATGGTGACGGCACGGCTAGCGCCGTGCGGAAGTTGCCTCGCGGGCTGGCGCCCGCGTTTGTGACTGCCTGCTGGCGCAGGCTTCTGCCTGCCGTCATGCCTGCGTCGAAAGAGTTGCTACGGCCAGATGAACCGAGAGGCCAGCTGGCGCTCCAAACCCCTCGCAGGACCACACACCACAGGTCTACCAAGCGGGCCGTAGCGACAGGCCCCCGAGTCCAAGGACGCGGACGAGCATCAGAACGCCGCAGCAACGACACACGGCAGTTGCTCCTATGTCAAATCGAAGTCGCTTTTTGCGAGATTTGTGGGGTGGCTAAAACCCCGGACCGCCGCCCACTTCGCCTTTTAAGGCTTGGTAGGTCGCGAGGGCGAGTGTAATTACGAATATCGCAAACCAAAAGTAGGCGCGAAGGCGCGTTGAGCGCCACACCGTTACGAGTCTTGACGCTGGGCGAGCGTCAATATGTGCCTGTTCGTCACTGAAGTGCCCCGAGGGATCTGGCACCCGTCGGTCGTCGTCGGGCATGTGGTCATAGTAGGGGAAGAGTGCTGGCCGGACACTCTCGAAGCCAGTCCCCACGTGCGTTGCGAGGGAGATTGGAGTACGGTGGTTTTGCGCGAGTTGATGCGTGCGGACGCCTTGTCGAGATCTCTTTCTCGTCCTTCTCCTTTCTGCGAGGCGCTCTTTTTCTGTTGAGCGGGGCGAAGAATGGGCCGTGATGGTTGCGAAGCGCGTCTTGCTCGGCAGCGATCAGTCGCCTTTGGAAGTCCGCGTAAGTGTCTCTGCTGGACGGCGCCTTGTTCATGTGGCAGGAGAGCTTGACATGGCGTCCTCGTCGGAGCTCGTTGATCTGGTGGACCACCTGCTTGCGGGGACAGATGAGATTGTCGTAGACATCGAGTCCGTGTCGTTCATCGACTCCACGGGGTTGCGTGCCCTTCTGGACTGCATGGCGAAGTGCGAGGGGGTAGGGGCCGCGTTTCTCTTGACGCCGGGGTCGAGCCAAGCGAGACGGCTTTTTGGGTCGCGGGGGTCCTGGACCGCCTGCCGTTCCTAAACGTTGCCCCGCCGCGGTAGCGATCGACATAGCAAGAGGCCGTGACTGAGCGCTTCTCGGGAGCCTACGCAGACTCTGCGCTGTTTCGCAGCGCCTTGGTTGGCGTAGCGGTCAGGGGCGTCCCTATCCGCGTCCTCCGTGCGGCCGGGATCGGGTCCGGATGAGTTCGGTGGCTCTCGCCTGGATGTTGTCCTTTATCGGTGTTGGTCGATGAGTAGGGATGCCATCGACTTGCCTCGTTGTGCTGCTTGGGTGTCGCCCTCGCTTGCGGCAACGATCGAGCCCTTCATGAGGATGTGGAAGGAGTGTGCGAAGGATTCGGTGTCGCGCAGCCGGGCTTCCTCGGCGAGGCGACGCACGATCGAGCGGATCTGCTCGAGATGCCAGACGCTGGCGCCGCCCGCGGGGTGTTCGGGGCCCATCTCGAGCAGGACGTTGATGAACGAGCACGCCTCGAAGTCCTCGCGCTGAAACCATTCGTCGAAGACGTCGAAGATGGCGAGCAGCCGCTGCTCGGGGTCGGCGCCGCGGCTGATGGCGCCGGCTTCGACGAAGTCCTTGGTCCAGCGCTGTTCACGGAGCTCTAGGAATGCGAGTACGAGCTCGTCCTTGGAAGGAAAGTGCCGGTAGAGCGTCGCAGTCGCGACGTTGGCGCGTTCGATCACCTCGTTGACTCCCACTGCGCGGATTCCGCGCTGTGAGAACAGCTCGTAGGAGGCATCCAGAATCCGCTCGCGAGCACTGACCCCTGCCTCGGTCGCTTGGCCGTGGGTTTCAAGCATGCTTCGGAAGGGTAGCGCTAAAGAGAGAGCATTCTCTCTGCATTAGAAAGGATGTTCTCTTCTCCGCCGCGCTTGGGTTCGCTGAGCATCCTGTGGGGTAGCAGACCGACTCAGCGCACACAACGCAAAGGAGGGTCCTATGGGCCTAGTGGAGTTGCTTTTGATCATTCTGGTAATCGCGGCTGTCGCGGGAGGGATCGGTGTAAGCCCGTTGCTTTGGCTGTTGTTGCTGGTAGCCCTCGTGCTCTTCCTTACGGGCGGCGGATTCGGTTATCGCAGAGGCGGGAGGCTTTAGGTATGTCTATCGGCACATCGATCTTCCTGATTGCCGTCGGTGCGATCATCCGCTACGCCGTCACGTTTCACGTCTCGGGCGTGTCGCGTCCAACGATCGGCCTGATCCTCATGATCGCCGGTATCGCCGGCCTCGTTCTGTCGCTGATCTACATGGGCACCGCTCGACGCCGAGTAGGCGGTGGACCTTACGAAGAGCCGCGCCTCTAGCGTCGTAGTAATCCCCTGTGAGCAGGCGCCGCAGGGTCGGCCTGTCGCTACAGCCGGCATCAACTTGCTTGTCGGGCGCACTCGTTGCGGTGAGCGCTTAGCGACGCGCTCATCGCACCCATGCTCGCCCCGGCAACAACTCAAACCAGGAGAGACTATGACTGATAAGAACATCGATCAAGCGAAGGGACGTGTCAAGGAGGCTGCTGGCGCCTTGACCGGAGACCAAGGCTTGAAGAACGACGGACATGCCGACCAGGCAAAGGGGTCCCTAAAGAAGGCCGTAGACAAGGTCGCCGAGACCGTAAAGGGCCAAAGGCATGAGCGCGGCTAGCCATGAGCGCGCCAAGCCGATCAAGGATTAGGAGGTGACGATGCTCACCCATCCTTCTCGTCATCGTCCCCATCCTGCTGCTGACGGGCGGCGGGCTCAGCTTCGGACGCCGCGGCCTCTAGCGCCAGCGTCACCAGGACCCACCACGCTGCTTCTCGGTCTAGGCGTCTTCGCCGTTAGCGACATGACTCGTCCGGGAACCCAAATAAAAGCAAGCTTTAGGAGGAAATCGTGAGCACTGTAACGATCATCATAATTGCTGTTGGCGCCGTAGTGGTGCTGCTGCTCATCGCCTTCGCCGCCCGCGCTGCGAGCCGCAGACGCGACGAACGTCGTCGCGAGCAAGCGGGCGAGCTTCGCCAAGTGGCTAGAAGCCGCTCGATCCAAGCGCAAAGTGCGCGCGCCTCGGCCGATGAGCAGGCCGCAGAAGCAAAGCGTGCTCAGGCTGAAGCCGAGGAACGCGCAGCCCAGGCGCGCCAAGGACGTGCCACCGCGGAGCAACAGGCTGTCAAGGCTGAGCATCTCACCGAATCTGCCCGCGACCAGCACGCGCAAGCACGCGCACTCGACCCGGACGCAAGCGACAGCGGCCAAGACGAGGCGCTGGCAATCAACGAACGCACCGACTGATGGCTTCATCGGAGGCCACTCAGTGAGAAGGAACAAATATTGAGGAGAAAACAAATGGCTAAGAGTGAAACAGACCTATTCAAGAGCCTGAGGGCGCGAGGCGTCCGCAAGAAGATCGCCAAGCAAGTAACCCGTGCTACGAGCGGTGCTGGCAAACCAAAGGCCGTCAAGCGAGCGATGGCGGACCTTAGCTCGGTCGTCGGAGATGTTAGCGATCGCCTTCGCCACGGACCGGAGAAGCGAAGTGCGGCAGCCAAGAAGGCCGCGCGTACGCGCAAGCGAAAGGCTGAGAAGCGCAGCAAGTCCGCCAAGCGCGGCGCCCGGACTCGCGCTCGAGCATAGGGACCTCATTATCACCGACCTGCCGCTACGCCAGCACGCGATCAGCCAAGTCGCCGATGCCCCGCGTGAAAGTCTCCCTGGGGCCTGGCGGGCGCATCATGTTGATCGCGCTCGACGGGCTGCCTGCCGAGCGACCCTCTCTTATGGCCATCCCCCAGTTGAGGACGAGCAGATAGTCCGCAATCTTCAGCTCCCGATCTGATCGCTCCCTCGACGGACCAGGGACCTCGATCGGAGCTATTGATCTATGTATGCTCGCTATTGCAGCGCAGGAGCAGGCTGTGACTGGGGCAGGAGTCGAATCTCCACGGCCCGCTCATCGAGGAAGGCGGTAGGGAAGCGCTCGATTCCATCGCGCAGCACGGCGCGCGATCGCTCTGGCGTCGATCTGATCTGACTTTCCAGGCTCGCGTTCGCCGCGGCGCGAGGCGCCCATCAACTTCGGCGCGACACGCAGCACGCGCTCGCCCGAGCTGACGAGAGAGCGCTCCAAGCGCTGCGAGACGTGTCGGCAATCCTCGATCGCCCACGCAATCTCATGGCTAAGCTCACGCGCCCAGCGCAGCCCGTCGAGGTGTCCCTGCTCGGTGGCGGCGATCTCCCGCTCCCCGAGTAGCTGCCCCGTGTCAGCGTTGATCGCCGCGAGGGCGTGGGTGCGCTTGTGGGTGTCCGCTCCGACGACGATCATCCAGCACGTCCTTTCAATTTGAGGATTCGTATTGAGTGGACCTCCGGCGGACAGTTCTGAGTGAGGGCAGTTTTGCCACGCTCCTATCGAGTCACGCCACAGGTCTCGGACGGCGATGAGCGACACAACGGCCGAAGGTCAGGCACGACGCCGACAAACAGACTACGAGTCAGCCCACCGCCGGCCCGGACCTAAACCGGCCAGTCGGACACCCAGCACAAACGGCCCAGAAGCACGGTCTCAGCAAGCTGAGACGACACGAGTCTGAGCGCGTGGCCGGGCGCCGCCATCCGGTGCCTGGCACTCTCGCACTCGTTGCTCCTATGTCAAGTGAGATCCGCAGTTTGCGGAGATTGGGTTGAGCGCGCAGGCCGTGATGACCCGAGGATGATTTTGGCCGCCTCGCCAAGTCCGGGGGTGCCGTGGCGCACGGTCGCCGAAGTGCGGACGAGAATGGCCTGGTGCCCGACGGCTTCGGCGCCAGCGACGTCAGCCACCGGATTGTCGCCGACCATCCAGATCTCGTCCGGGTCGTCGTATATCCGGATTACGTGGCGAAAGAACTCGGGATTCGGCTTGTCGAACCCCACGAGCGCGGAGGTGAATACGCGATCGAAGTGCGCATCGAGACCAACCCCCGAAACGAGATCCGCGAGCTCTGGGACGTGATTTGAAACAACTACGTTTGTCCAGCCAGCCTTGGTCAGGGCTGTAAGTGCCGGTACCGCGTCATCGAACAGTTGCCAACCAACGGTCGGGTCGATGAAGCGAGCGCGGGTTGCGCGGGCTAGCTCGGCGCATTCGGCGCGCTCAACGCCGGCTCCTACCAGCGCGTTCGCGATGAGGGCCTCGACCGCCTCCCACCAGCGCTCGGCGTCGCCGGGATGTGGGTGTGGCTCGTCGGCTCGGTGCCACGGGAAGCCATCCTGCAACCCCTCGCGCACCTGATCAACAACGACGCCGTGCGCAGGGTTACGCGCTTCGAGTACCTCCATAACGCAGCCGGACCAAAGTCCGGGACGGAATGCGAGCGTCCCATCGAAGTCCCACATGACGAGTCGATCAGTCACGCCTTGAGGCTACGCACTCACACACGGCCTGGGTGCGTGACGGCCATATAGTTCGCGGCTGTTCTTGACCGAGCCGAGCAAAGGTCAGCACAAGGGTCCGATGGTCGCTGCCAATCTCGCTGTTAGTCTCGCGGCGCGTTGATGGATGAGCTTGACATCGAGATTGCTGATCCAAGGATCGATGACGTGCGACAGCTGGTCGAGCATCATCTGAAGTTCGGGCGTTTGCACAGCCCGCCACAGGATGCGCACGCGCTCGAGATCGATGGTCTGTTCGATCCCGCCGTCACCCTATTCAGTATCCGCCGCCGCGGGGAGTTGGTTGCGATCGGCGCGCTCAAGCGGCTTGACGATCAGCACGCCGAGCTGAAGACGATGCACACGGTCGAACATGTCCGCGGCCTGGGCATCGGCCGCGCGATGCTTGACCATCTCCTCGCTGCCGCCCGCGAGCGCGGCTTCCAACACGTGAGCCTCGAGACTGGGATCCACGAAGCATTTGCGCCAGCTCGCTCGCTCTACGCGAGCGCGGGATTTACACCGTGCGAGCCATTCGGCGACTATCGCCAGAGTCCAAACACCACCTACATGACGATGAGCGTTAGCGGCCAAGCCAGTTGAGTTCAAGGGCGTCGAAGCCGGAATCGACCAGGCGTGGGTACGCGGGCTGTCGAACGTGGAAGCGGCGAATAAGCTGCTATTCGATGCTTGGCGATCGTATCTACGAGCGCGCCCCTACAGAGAGCGTTCCCGCCTACGACCGCATTGGTGTCAGCTACAGCGATGTTCGGCGCGCCGATCCGCGATTCGGGGCGGCGATCTGGGAAGCGCTCGGTGACGCACAGACCATCTTGAACATCGGAGCGGGTGCCGGTTCTTATGAGCCGAAGGATCGCGAAGTGATCGCGGTTGAGCCATCCCCGGTGATGATCGCCCAGCGCCATCCGGACGCCGCCCCGGCGATCCAGGGAGTCGCCGAGGCCATCCCGCTTGAGGACAAGAGCGTGGACGCCACGATGGGCGTCTTTACGATGCAGCACTGGGATGACGTCGACCGCGGGCTCACCGAGGTTCTCCGCGTCACCCGCAAGCGGATCGCCTTCCTCACCCTCGACCTCGACGTGACCGCGCATATGTGGCTCTGCCGCGACTATCTGCCCGAGGTCATCGAGCACGACCGCAAGGCATTCCCGACGATCGCGCACCTCCAAACCGTCCTTCCCAACGTCGAGGTCGAGACGGTCCTTGTGCCCGCCGACTGCACGGATGGATTCCTCGTAGCGCTCTGGAGCCGGCCCGAGGCTCACCTCGACCCAAACATTCGCCGCTCCTCCTCCACCTGGCACCAACTGCAACCCGTAGTCATCCAGAACGGCTTGGACCGGCTACGCCACGACCTTGACAGCGGCGAGTGGGACCGCCGCTACGGACACCTACGCACGCTTGACCTGCTTGACGTGGGGCTGCGGCTTGTCAAGGCGGAGCTGCCCTGATCGGGCGCAAAGAGGCGATCGGACGATCTTGCTGCTAGCAGGCCACGCTTCCTCACGGATCACTCGACGGCGAAAGCTGAGCAGGGATTAGCCGCGTGACGATCGTCCGGCAGCGCCGCAAGCAAGCCCTGATCGTGTTCGGGCTCGCCACCGTCGCGTTTCACTGTAATCCTTGAAGTGATCGACCCCTCGCACGTCTCGCACGGGCCAACGATCGGCTTCGCCCCGCTGTTCGCTGCCGTCTGCTCGGGGATCAAGTGGACGCTCATCACTATCGCCATCCTTTATGCGCTGTGTGGCCTCGTGCTCTGGCTGCGAACGCGTCGCCTACAGCCGAGCCGAGCCGCATAGGCCGTGATCGACCGTCGTGCAGGCGCCGCACGAGACGAGCGGGCGCGCTCGTCAGGCGCAGCTATGGATAGCGACTATACAGGCGCTTGTGGGCCCGCTCGTAGACGTTGCGGGTTCTCTTATCGGCGGGATGACGCTCGCCGAATGCGACCATGTTCCAGGCGAGGCTGTCGTCGGGCTTTTGGATCAGCTGGAACACGAACCCGTAGGGTGCCTCTGAGGCTCCCTGCCTGCCGAGCGGGACATAGAGCTTGCGGCAGCCAGGCAGTCGTGTGGCGCCTGGACCTTCGGCCTTGCAGCGCTTCCAGTCCAGCTTCCTCGTACCGGCCTCGATCGTCTTGCGGGCGCTCTGCGCCTGGGCGCGAGCCGCTGAGCGATGGTCGTAGCGCTCGACCTCCTCGCTCCACTCGACTGCGCCGAACTCGACCGGAACGGGCGGCAGGCCGCCCGCCGGACACCGCTAGCCCTCGTCGTCGTGAGGGACGTCGGTCGAGAGACGCTCGAAGTCCTCCTCGGAGGCAGGCTTTGTCCCCCGTTGGGAGTGCAGGTGCGCCGCGGGAGTGATCGGCGGCTCGAGCGTCACGCCGCCCTCGCGATCCGGGACGACCTCATAGCGGCGCCCGGCGATCTCCACGATCTCACCGACCGTCAAGTCGAGCCTCTTCACCGCAGTCGCCATCTACCAATCCTAGCCCGGCAAACCGGCGGACACGAGCGAATACTTCGACCTATGTCGCGTCGGGTGGATCGCTCGGGGAGCCGAGCGGACTTGGCGTTGGTGGCGACATAGCTTGGATTGCGAGGGCGGCAATAAACGGCTCTCGGAGCGCGACCTTGGCCTGCTCCTTTTGGAGCTTTTTGAGAGCGTCGGCGCGGTCCACCCCCTCCCGGCTATAGCCGAGCGTGACATGGCGCCGGTCGCCTACGGCGACAGTGACGTCGGCTGAAAAGACGGTGCTGCCGTCGCTCAGACGGTCCTCGTTGAGCTTGGTGCCTCTGGGTCGTGCCATCGCTCGGTCCCCTTCTAGTTCGCCCGCCGCGGCGCGCGCTCAGGGCGCCTCGCGGCGGGGTTCGGGGGGCAGGAGCGGCGCGCCGCTCGGCGTATGTGCGCGCTCTCTTTCGTGAGCACCGCGTGCGCGGACAGCGCGGCGAGGCACGACGCGCTGTAGCGCGGTCGGGCGCTGCCGCAGCTCGGCGCGGCTGAATCGCCACGGTCCGCTGTCGCCGAGGAGGCGAAAGCCGCCGAGCTCTGCTGCGTGCGCGTAGATGAACTTGAGGCCCACTCGAAGGAACACCGCTGCCTCCTCAGCGGTGAGCAGGTCAGGTCCGCCGAAAGCGGTCTCGTCCGCTTCCTCGGCAAGCCGAACCGGCTTCGTGTGGGACTCCATACACGCCAACTTGCCGCTTGAGGGGTTGACGGTCCCCCCTGGATCGCGGCAAAGCCGCCGATCGTCAACCCCCGCGAAGTGCGCCGGAGGGTTTCGCGGGTAATAACGCGGGTGAGGTCGCCGGGCACGTCCAGAGCGAACGTTCGACCGCTAAAAACAGAGTGGTCATTTGCAGGGCCTTCCCTCTATGGGCGCGGCGGGTTTCGAACCTGCGACCTCTCGCGTGTGAAGCGAGCGCTCTCCCACTGAGCTACGCGCCCTGGAGCCTTGAGTCTATTGGTCCTGCTTGGTGTGGGCAGCCTCGCCGTGGACCCGGATTGGTTCCCGCGTGTGCCGTCGGTGGTTAGCGGATGTGCCACCGGGTGCTTGCCCTAGCCATCCTTGCCCAGGGTGTTCGCCTAGCCGCCCTTGGTCGCCTCCGAGGGATGCGGTTCGAGCCGCGTCGCCGGGATTGAATAGGCGTTTGCCAGCGCGTTGACCTGGGCCTGCGTCAGTGCTGCCCCGAACGCCTCTGGGCCGCCGAGCTTTTCGTAGCCGCTTGCCAGGCTCTTGCCGAGCAAGGAAAGGTCGAAGTGGCCGTCGTAGATTGCGTCTATATAGAGCGGCGAGTTTGCTCGCTCGAAGCTTGCCTGCGCTGCGGTGTTTGCGCTCGCGGCTGTGGCGTTCGTCGTGGCGGAGCCGGTGCTCACGATCGTCTGGACCGCCGCTTCGGTCAGGTTCCAGCCGCGCTGGGCTAGCTGTTCGTAGTTCTCATAGATGCCGGCTACGCCGGAAGCGGGACCCGTTAGCTTGCGCGCGTTAGCCAGAAACAATGGTTCAGGGAGGGCTTTGGCGCGGGCGTTCGCGGCGCCCACCGCTTTACGCAATCCACTCCCAAGCGCTTGAGGCAAACCGCCCGCGATCGAGGGCCACACCACACGCGAGGCCGCGACCTCGCGCTTGACCGCTACCTGGAGGGCACTCAACTGGCTCGAGACTTGCTCGAACTGTGCGCGCTCGAGCGCTAGTTCGCGGGTGCTCTGCGCGTGAGAGGATGAACCGGAGCCGCAGCCGGCGAGCAATACGAGCGCGCCCGCGAGGAGGATCGCGACGCCAAAGGTTATGTGCGTGAAAGGCCCCCCTTTGCGTGCACGCGATATGTGGAACCTCTCGGTGGGCGAAAGGGCCCTTCTGCGTGCACGCGATATGCGGAACCTCTCGGTTCGTGAAAGGCCCCCCTTTGCGTGCACGCGATATGTGGAACCTCTCGGTGGGCGAAAGGACCCTTCTGCGTGCACGCGATACTGGTTCTTAGTGCTATCCGGTCTAGCGCAGCGCGAGGCGCTAGACGCCGAGCAGGTCGACCACGAATACGAGTGGCGAGTTCGGCGGAATCGTTGGTGGCGAGCCGGTCTTGCCGTAGGCAAGTTCGGCGGGGATGATCAGCTCGCGCCGTCCGCCGACCTTCATGCCCGCAACTCCCCGATCCCAACCAGGGATGACTTGACCCTTGCCGAGCGTGAACGCGAACGGTTCGTTGCGCTTCCACGAGGAGTCGAATTCTTTGCCGCCTTTGTAGAGCACGCCGACATAGTTGACCGTCACCGGGTCGCCGGCCTTGGCTTCTGGCCCGGTACCGACGATGAGTTCCTTGGTCACGAGCTTCGTCGGGGCGCCGCCACTTGGCACCGTCACCGCCGGCTTGCTCGCAAGTGGGCCGCTGGTGGGCGTCTTGGCCGTGGAAGTAGGGGTCGTGGGCGTGCTGCTCGTCGGCGTCGTTTTTTCGCCCGACACGTGCGGGACCGAGCTGACGTCGGACTCGTTGCCGACGGTAATGGAGCTCGATTCGCTGGAGCTGCCGCAGCCGGCGATCAGGGCGGCCGTGCCGAACGTCGCCAACGTGAGCCCGAGACGCGCGCGTCCGGGAAGTTTGGGGGAATGGAGATAGTTGAAGTTCATAACGGTTGGGCAGACTAACGTATCGGGGCGGACGGCGCGCAAGCGGTCGTGTTTGCCGCGACGCGGGTGGCGCGCGGCAACTACGGCAAACGCGCGGCGATGAACACGCGGCGACGCTGTCCGCGCGACGACGGACCGACACATGCGCGCTCGCGCTCGCGTCTGCCGGCGGTGGCTTCGCGCTACGATCGCCGTGGACCGTGCTAGGCGGGGATGTAGCGGCGCCCTGAATCCGCAATCCGCTCTAGCGGGGCTGAACTCCCCTTCGAGGGGTTTCGCTCCGGTCGCTCCGCCGCTTTGGAGCGTCGATGGCTCGGGTCCCGCGCGGTGTCGGCTCGTGAACCAGGTCAGGTCCGGAAGGAAGCAGCCTTAAGCGAACCCCGGCAGGCGCAGCGGGAGCACCCGATCCGGAGTTCCGGGCGGCGACCAGGCGATTGGAGGCGGAAGCCTCGACAAGGGGTGCACGGTCCATTTTTTGGGATTGGATTTGGCGTGCCCGCTGGTGACAGTGTGCGAAAACCATGCACGAGCGGTTTGCGCCGACTCCTGGGCAGGGGTTGGCGCGCCGTCTAGCGACAGAGCGCGAAACCAACCACGAGCGGTTTGAACGAGTCTCGAGCAAGGGTCGGGCGTGCCCGCTAGCGATAGGGCGCGCATGACCGACCACGAAACGGTTTGCACCGGCCCCGAGCAAGGCGGGGCGTGCCGCTCAGTGACAGTGCGCGAATACCAGCCACGAGCTGTTCGCGCGCGTCTCCAGAAAGCCTGGCGGGATCGACACGGGCAGGTGCGGATCCTTGGGATCGAGGACGTAGTCCTTTTCGACTTCGATGCTCGCGGGATCGGCGTAGCTTCCGTATTCTTGCTGTTTGGCTTCTGAGCGTGTGGCTTCGGCGCTGAGGATCAGGCCGGGGCGCGCTTTCAGGTAGAGCGCGAGCAGAGGGATGGGAGCGTGGTTGGGGACTCCCACCGGGCCGCACTTCAAAGCGATTGCTTTGTTGTGCACCATCGCCAGCAGTTCGTCTTGGATCTTTTCTTGATGGGCCAGGTTGCGCAGTTGGTGGTGGGCCGAGCGCACCTGGCCCGGAAGCGTCGCGAGCAGTGCCAAGAGCACGAGCCCGCCGGCCGCCATCCACGGTAGGCGGCGCTTGTCGTCCTTGGGCAGGGCGCTCCAACCGAACACGCCGGCGCCGCAGAACAGGCATAGGATCGCCGAGGCCAGGAACGCGTAGCGGGTATCGATTGGCAGGCCGACGGCTGCCATGGCGGCAAACACGATCACGGCAAGCAGCCCGGCCGCTGCGGCCAGTCGGGCACGCTTGCCGAGCCAGGCGAGCGACAGCACCGCGCCGAGCGCGGCGCCGAGCAGCGGAACGGGCCGCAGGATCTCGCCGATGCGCCTGGGGATGTACTCCGGGACCTTGCTTATGCCGGTCTCGCGTCCGAGGATCTCCGCGGTGTGTTTGGTATTCGTCAGGGACCACATCGCGTTGCCGGTCACGAGCAGGTCGCTCAATACCCAGATCAATGGCGCGGCCGCTGCCAGCAGCGCGAGCTGGGCCAGTTGCAGGCGCGTGCGCGCGGGCGTGGACCGGGCCGAGTAGACGACCAGCACGACCCAATAAATCCCAGAAAAAGCCCAGGCCTCTGGGCGCAGCAAGCCTGCCAGCCCCAACAGCACGAGTACGGGCGCTCCCGCACGAGGCCTGCGTGCCTCCACGAGCAGTGCGCTCAACACGAGCAGCATGTAAGGGACGTCGACGTAAGCGCGGACCCCATAGGAGAGCACTTCTGGGCGCGTCAGCAGGATTAGCGCCGCCACGATCCCGGCGCCGCGCCCGAACCACTCGCTGCCAAGCCGGTAGACGATCCAGCCGCACGCCGCCAACGCGAGAAAGGCGAGCGCCACCGTGATCGCGGTGGCGGCGCTTGCGCCGAGCGGCGCCAGCGGTATGCCGAGCAGCTCGACCAGCGGGTGCGGCGTGGGGGCGATCGGCAGGCCGTATTCGGGCGTTTCCCCACGGGTGAGTTGCTGTCCCCAGACGAGCCCGTACAGCGTGTCGTAGTTGACGAAGCCGACGCCGGCGATCAGCCATAGCGTCAGCGCCCCCACGACGATCGCACCCCATGATGGGGCACGAGCAAGCGTTGCCGGCGCCCAGCGCGGGAGGCGCCGCTGGATGGTCGCCAGAGCGCGATGCCCCCCGCGCGCGCGCGGGGCATCGTCTGTTTTTGCGACTCCCTCCCCCGCCATGCTCGCGAACACCGATGCAACCCAGCGGGGAAGGTCTCCGAATTTGCGACGCCCCCTGCGCGCGTGAGGGAAAGCTATTTTGAGGGTGCTGTCCACAGCGGCGCACGCTATCTGAGCGGGCCGCGGACGGGGGTAGACTGGCCTCGATGGCCGCCGCTGCCCGATCCCTGTACCGCAAACATCGTCCACGCTCGTTTGCCGACGTCGTCGGCCAGGAGCCGGTGGTGCGCACCCTGCGTCATGCCGTCGAACGGGAAAACGTGCACCACGCCTATCTGTTCGTCGGCTCGCGCGGCACCGGCAAGACCTCGATGGCGAAGATCCTCGCCTCCTGCCTGAACTGCGAGCGCGGACCAACGGTTGAGCCGTGCGGGCAGTGCGACTCGTGTCGCTCGATCGCCTCGGCCACCTCCTTGGACGTGATCGAGATGGACGCGGCCTCCAACAACTCGGTCGACGACATCCGCGAACTGCGCGAGTCGGTCGTGTTCGCGCCGGTCTCCGGTCGCCACAAGGTCTACATCCTCGACGAGGCGCACATGCTCTCCCAGGCCGCTTGGAACGCGTTCCTGAAGACGCTAGAGGAGCCCCCGCCGCACACGGTCTTCGTGCTCGCCACGACCGAGGCCGCCAAGGTGCCGCCCACCGTCGTCGATCGCTGCCATCGCTTCGATTTTCACCGCCCGACGGTCGAGCAGATCGCAAGCGTGCTCTCTCGCGCCGCCGTTTCCGAGTCGATCGAGGTTCCCCCGGAGGCCGTGGCCGCGATCGCGCGCTCGGCAACCGGTAGCTTCCGCGATGCGCTCGGCACGCTAGAGCAGCTGGTCACTTACAGCGGCACGCGAATCGAGCTCGCCGACGTGCTGGCTGTGCTTGGCGTCGCCGACGAGCAACTGCTCTCGGACTCCTTCGACGCGGTCCAGTCCGGCGATGCGCGTGCGGCGCTGCATGCGGTGGCGCGCTGTGCCGAGGGCGGTCGCGACGCGGCTTCGTTCACGCGTGACTTGGAGGCGCGAGCCCGCGAATTGCTGGTCGTGCAAACGCTGGGGGAGGTGCCGGCGGAGTTGTCGCTCACGCCCGAGATCGACGAGCGGCTGCACGGTCAAGCGCGGCGCATCGGGCCTGCGGAGGTGGTGCGGATGCTCGACCTGCTCGGCGCGGCGCTCGAGGCCACACGCGCCGGCGCCGACCCGCGCACGCAGCTGGAGCTTGCCCTGGTCAAGGCCGCCACCCCACAGGTGGACGGCTCCGCGCGTGCGCTGCTTGCGCGTATCGAGCGGCTCGAACAGACCTTGGCGGGGGCTGCAGCCGGCCAGGCGCCCGCTGTGCCCGTGGCGCTCGCGTCCGCACCGCCAGTCGTGCCAGTGGGGCCCGCGCAGGCGAGTGCGCCCGTGCCGTCAGCCGCGCCAGTAGAGCCCGCTCCGTCGAGTGCGCCTGCGCCGTCAGCCGTGCCGGTGGCGCCCGCGCCTGTTGTCCCCGTCGAGTCATCCCCTCTGCCACCAGAAGTTGTGGACGAGCCCCACATCAACGGCGATCTCGACTCGTTGTGGGCGGCCGCGCACGAGTCGGTTCGCGCCGAGCACGGCCTGCTTGGCGCCGTCCTCAGCGAGGCAACGCCCGTGATCCTGACCGAGCAGGAGCTCACGCTTGCCTTCCCGACTACCGCGGCTTTTCACAAGCGTAAGGCCGAGGACTCGGCCAACCGCTCCGTCTTGATCGAGACGCTGCGCCGGCTGACCGGCCGTCACTACCGTCTCGAGTTCGAGCTGCGCGAGGACCTTCCCCAGGACGGGGGCGGCAATGGCGCGCCTCCCAGCGAGGAGGAGGTCATGTCGCGCCTGATGGAAGAGCTCGACGCCGAGGAGCTCCCTGAGGATTGGCTTCAACAGCAGAAAGGCGGCGACTAGTGCCCCCAAAGCAGCAGCGTCCGAACATGCAGCAAATGCTCAAGCAGGTCCAGAAGATGCAGCAAGACATGGAGCTGGCCCAACAGGAGCTTGCTAACGAGACCGTCGAGGCCTCTGCCGGCGGGGGCATGGTGACGGTCGTCGTCTCCGGTGAGCTCGAGCTGCGCTCGGTGAAGATCGACCCCGCGGCTGTGGACCCGGAGGACGTGGACATGCTCTGCGACCTCGTGCTCGCCGCCACAAACGAGGCGCTGCGCTCAGCCCAGGAGCTGGCGGCAAGCAAGATGGGCGCGGTCACCGGCGGCTTGGATCCCGGCGCGCTCGGTGGGCTCGGTCTACCTGGGCTCTAACGATGGGTGACAGCTGCGATGGAGGGTGTGGCTGGGAGATGTCCGGAGGAGGAGGTGTATACAAAATTGCGGAATTCACTATAGTGACTACATGTGTAGATACTTTAGTAAAATCTCATAAAATTTATAACCTCTACTCCTTACATTGAGCTCGTTCGCACCCCCCATCCAGAGACTCGTCACAGAGCTCTCCAAGCTTCCCGGCATCGGCAACCGCACCGCCCAGCGACTGGCCTTCCACATCCTGCGCGCCTCCGAGCAGGACGCGCTTGGCCTTGCCGAGGCGATCAAGGAAGTCAAGGAAAAGGTAGGTCTGTGTGAGGTTTGCTTCAACCTCGCCGACGAACCTCGCTGTCGCATCTGTCAGGACACGCGCCGCGACGCAAGTGTCATCTGCGTGGTGGAGGAGCCAAGCGACGTGATCCCGATGGAGCGCACGCACGAATTTCAGGGCCTCTACCACGTGCTCGGGGGAGCTTTGTCTCCGATTGACGGCGTCGAGCCCGAGGACCTGAAGATCGACGAGCTCTACGCGCGTGTCGCGCGTGGCGAGCCCACGGTGCGCGAGGTCGTGCTCGCGACGAATCCGACCACCACGGGTGAGGCGACTGCGCTGCACATCGCCGAGGAGCTTCGCCGGCGCGCGGCGCAATTGACGATTACCCGGCTTGCCTCAGGCCTGCCTGTTGGCTCCGACTTGGAGTATGCGGACGAGGTTACGCTAGGGAAGGCGCTGTCCGGCCGACGGTCTTTGTAGTTCGGGGCGCGCACGCTGGCCGATCGCCGACCGGTCCGCGACGCGTCGACCCGTTGGCGCATGCGGCCCTGGCGTCCAATCCATCTATCCTGCGAACGTGTCAGAGATCGTGGTCATGAAGTTCGGCGGCACCTCTGTGGCCGACGCCGAGCGCATCAAGCGCGCCGCCGCGCGCATCGTCGCGAAGCGCGAGGCCGGCTATAGCGTCGTCGTGGTGCTGTCGGCGCGCGGCAAGACGACCGACGAGCTGATCTCGATGGCCGAGGAAGTCTCCGTTGCCCCCGACCCGCGCGAGATGGACATGTTGCTCTCCACCGGAGAGCGCATCTCTTGCGCCCTGTGCGCGATGGCGATCGACGATCTTGGCCACCGCGCGATCTCACTGACCGGCTCCCAGGCGGGGATCGTCACCGATGCATCGCACACCAAGGCACGCATCATCGACGTGCGCGCCGATCGTATTCTCTCCGCCCTGGCCGAGGACCGGATCGTGCTCGTCGCCGGCTTCCAGGGCGTCTCGACCACCTCCAGCGACGTGACCACGCTCGGCCGCGGCGGTTCTGACACGACCGCGGTGGCGCTCGCGGCAGCAGTCGGCGCCGAGGTGTGCGAAATCTACACCGACGTTCCGGGCGTGTTCAGCGCCGACCCTCGAATAGTTCCCGACGCGCGCAAGCTGGCAAGCGTCTCTTTCGAGGAGATGCTCGAGATGGCCGCCTCCGGGGCCGGGGTCTTGCAGCTGCGCTCAGTCGAGTACGCACGTAACTACGGAGTGCGTATCCATTGCCGTTCATCATTCGAAGACAGTCCCGGTACCGTCGTGGTCTCAGAAGGAGAGAACATGGAGAAGGCCCTTATCACCGCAGTCACCCATTCGACCTCGGATTCGATGGTCACATTGATCGGCGTACGTCACCAGCCGGGCGTGGCGGCCCGCATCTTCGAGGCGTTGGCCGAGGCCAATGTGAACGTGGACATGATCGACCAGAACGTGCCCACCTCCGCCGGCGGCAACGCCGAGATCTCCTTCACCGTCCCGCACGAGGATCTCAGGATGGCCACTGGGGCGCTCGAGCCTATGGCGGGCGACGTCTTTGCGAGCATGTCAACCCGACGTGAGATGGGCAAGGTCTCGATCGTCGGCGCCGGCATGCGCTCGCACCCCGGCGTCGCCGCCAAGGTCTTTAGAGTGCTCAACGACGAGGGCATCAACATCGAGATGATCTCGACCTCGCCGATC
Source organism: uncultured Solirubrobacterales bacterium (assembly GCA_963704555.1). Taxonomy (GTDB): domain Bacteria; phylum Actinomycetota; class Thermoleophilia; order Solirubrobacterales; family Solirubrobacteraceae; genus Palsa-744. Next base: position 3,214,218 of record OY969921.1, on the reverse strand, counting down.
AAGATCTCCTGCGTGATCGCTCGTGAGCATGTCGAGCAGGCCGTGCAGGCTCTGCACAGTGCGTTCGAGCTCTCTGGTGAGGGCACGATCAGCAAAGAGGAGCCTTTCAAGGCGGGCACTGCCTGAGGTCCCCTGAGTCCGAGGTCCCCGTTCCAAACCCGCTCATTCGGATACAACTTTTCTCATCTGAGATAGGTCGCATTCAGATGGGATAGGAGGCGCCTCGGCGAGCCGCTTTTTAACTCCACTCATCTGAGTACAAACCTCCTCATCTAAATAGTGAAATTGCCTTGACATTCGTGCCGGGCGCGGCTAGCGTGCGGCCCGTCAGCACAGATAAAGGCGGAAACTGGGAAAAACTACGACGGCAACGCCAGGTGCAGGCGAAGGACGCTGGCACGTATCGATTGCGACCGGAGGGATCCGGTCCATTGTGTCGGCTCATATTTTCAACACGCGTCAAGGGAGACAAGGTTGGAGTCGGTCAGCAGTCAGGTGGAGCATGCGCCCGCCGCCCAGGTGGAATTCGACGGGTCGCTATCCACTGGTCCCTGGGGGCTGGGGCGACGCATCGGCGGTCTGCCGATCCTCGAGACCCGCGGGCCGGCCGCGAGCACACTACGTGACTCGCTCTTTCGCAGACTGTTGTTCGCGGGAGACGTGCTTGCGATCCTGGCTGCGTTCGCGCTCGCGATCGAGCTTTCCGGTGGCCGACTTCACCTGATTGGAGTGTGTCTAGCGGGTCTGCCGCTGATCGTGCTCGGTGCGAAGTTGTTCGGTCTGTACGACCGCGACGACGCGGTCATCCGCAAGACCACGCTTGATGAGGCGCCCAAGCTCTTTCAGTTGGCCACGCTGTGTGCCCTCGGGGCTTGGCTGGCGGGGGGGCGACTCGGCTACGGGGTGTTCACTCGCGACGACGTTCTCTTCTTGTGGGCGGCACTGGTAGTTCTCCTGGTGGTGGCGCGCTGTGGCGCACGTGCGCTCGCCTTGCGCGTGGCGCCGGTCGAGCGATGCCTGTTCATCGGCAGCGCCGCCTCGGAAAAGACGATCCGCTCGCGGATGGCGGCTCACGGCGGCGTCAGGGCTGAGGTTGTGGCTCACGTCGATCTACACGAGATAGCCCCTTGGTCGATCGACGCCTTCTCACGCGACAAGCTCGAGCAGATACGCGATCTGGCTAGAGGCCTCGACGTGCACCGTGCGATCGTCGCGCCCTCGAGCGGCGAAGCCGGAGAGATGCTCGATCTCGTGAGGACGCTGAAAGCCGTCGGCATTCGCGTGAGCGTCGTGCCGATGCTTCTGCAAGTGATCGGCTCCTCCGTCGAGTTCGACGACCTGCATGGTGTGACGCTGATGGGTGTACGTCGCTTCGACCTCACGCGTTCCTCAGAGATGGTCAAGCGCGCCTTCGATCTCGTGGGCGCCTCACTTGGCTTGCTGGCGGTCGCCCCGCTAATGATCGCCATTGCGACTGCCATCAAGCTCGACAGCAAAGGACCAGTGTTCTTCCGCCAGCTGCGTGTCGGTCGCGATGAGGAGCGCTTCGGCTTGTTCAAGTTCCGCACGATGGTGCCCGACGCCGAGCAGCTCAAGCACACGCTCACAGAGCGCAACGAGGCGCAGGAGGGCTTGTTCAAGATCGCCCAGGACCCTCGCGTGACGCGGGTCGGGAGCTTTCTACGGAAAACCTCGCTCGATGAGTTGCCGCAACTGTTCAACGTGCTGCGCGGCGAGATGAGCCTTGTCGGCCCGCGCCCCCTTATCGACGATGAGGATCGGCGCATAGAAGGCTGGTCGCGCCGTCGCCTGGCATTGCATCCGGGCATTACCGGCCACTGGCAGATCCTCGGCCCGGCCAGGGTGTCGTTGCGGGAAATGGTTGCTATCGACTACCTATACGTCGCCAACTGGTCGCTATGGACCGACGTAAAGATCCTCTTGCGCACCGTCCCGCACGTGCTCTGCCGCCGCGGACTCTGAGCTCGACACCGCCGCGGGCGTCGCCTTCACCGCGGGCGCTGCGTTCATCGCGTCGTTGATCGTCCGCTGCAAGGAGTCGTTCCCAGGGCGCTGCGAGGAGTCGCGTCCAGCGTCGAGTAGGTGAGGAGACCTCTCCCAGGACGCAGGTCCCGTGCGCTCGCGGCGAACGATCGCGATGCGCACCGCGAGCGCTGCCAGCACGGCAAACCAGACGGTCACGAGGATGATGAGGATCATGAGCTTTGAGTTCCTATTCGTGCGCTTTGTGGCGATTCCTTGGGATTGCCCTTTGAGGACGACATGATACTGCCCTTTTCTCTATACGTGCAGTTACCCTTTAAGTCGGACATCGCGCTGCATGTGTGGCCGGTGGGTGGGGGATACCGACAAATGTCCAGTCTCTCTACAACGCATGTCCATTTTGTCGGTGACAGCGCGTGAAAAGCTTCCAATTACTCACAGAACCTCTCACTTAAACAAAATCGTCAAGTGAGGAGCACAAAAACACGCAGTAGAGTCCGCGAAGATGATCTTGCGCCTCGACCGCTTTGGAGTGCTTGTCGGAACGCTCACGATCGTGGCGGCTGTGCTCTTGGGCGCACTGGCCGCCGGCTCGCCCACGGTGGCGGTCCTACTGGTAAGCGGCGCCGTGGCAATCGCCGCACTTGTCCTCCTCGCACAACGCTCCTCTCCATTGATCGCGCTTGGGCTCTCGCTGCTGATCGCGGGCCTCGCACTACCGACGTCGGCGGGCATCGTGGCGGCGGTTGCGCTAGTTCTCTTCGTGGCTTGGCGTACAGCCACTGTCAGGGACCCGAGGTCCGTCGTCGGCGCCTGCTGTCTGATCGTGATGGCGACCTGGCTGCTACTGGGAGCAAACCCAAATATCCAAGATTTTCATACAGCGCTGCTTGGCACACGCAAGACAACGCTCGTGTTCATCGGCATCGGTATTGGCGCGTTGTGGCCGGCTGAGACTCGGCGCGATGCCGAGCAGCTGATCGTGGCTCTGCTGATTGGCGCGGCTGTCCTGTGTCTGCTCGTCCACTTCGGCGATCCAAGCTACGAAAACAGCCTGCCTCGCGGTGCCAACGTCTATACAAGCCTGTTCCAGGGCAAACTGCGTCTGCAGGGGATCTACGCCGGGCCGTTCCACATCGCGGTGCTGGGCACCTTCCTTTGTCTACGCGGCTGGCACCTGCTGCTGATACGACGACCCAGATGGCAAGCCTTCTGTCTGATGGCGCTCGGGGGCAGCGTCGTCGTGGAGGCAGACGTTCGCACCGCGTTTGTCACGATCGCACTGGGTGTGGCGCTGACACTGGTGCTTCGTCCTCCGAAGCGAATCCCGCGGGCGGGCAATTTCTGGAAGACGCTCGCAGCCGGCGGTGTCGTCCTGCTTCTGGCCGCCAGCGGCGCGCTCGGGCAGAATGCTGCGTTGAGCTCGCTCTCTGAGCTTTCCTCGAGCTCGGGCATCAGCGAAGAACAGCGCGCGGACACACGGCTTGTGAGCTGGAGCACCGCCGTCAACTATTTTCGCGAATCGCCGGTCGTCGGGCTCGGTCCCGGCTCCGCCGGAGCTGCGCTCGGGGGAAGCGAATACCACATCGACAAGCACGTCACCTCCGACAATGAGTATCTGGCCGTCCTCGTCGAGGGTGGCGTGATCGGTGTGATCGTGGTGTTGCTGGCGTTGTGGTCGCTCGCCCGATACTCCACGGCCCTGCTGGACATCTCAAACCCCTCGTGTGCGGCGGCCTTGGCGTTGTTCGGGTTCGCGTTCACCGGAAATGTCTTCGAGACGTTGCCTATAAGCCTGTTCCTGTGTGTTCTGCTCGGACTGAGAGTGCCCGCGAGGCTCCCGGCATGAATTGCTTGACCAACGCTTCACCTGCTCTGGGTCGCGGGATGCGATGAGCTCGGGACAGCTCTCATACGTGACAGAGAAGCGTGCCGTGGTGATATCCCCCAGCGGCAAGACGAATGCGCTCGGGCGGGCGATGTGCCTTGCTGACCTCCTCTCGGAAATATTCGATTCGGTTCACCTGTATGCCCCAGAGGACGGTCAACTCTGGGCGGGAGCCAAGCGCGCGACCCAGCCGGTGCGGCGCTTTGGCTCGCCGGCTGGACTTGTGGCCGAGTTGAGTCGTGAAGGTCGAAGACACCCCGGGCTAGGTCGAAGACATCTCAGGCCGGGGAGTGGGGCTCAATCGGAGTGGGATCGAGAGCCGCTTTTCGTGTGGGCGATCAAGCCCTTGTCCAGCTCATGGGGCGCGGCTCAGGCGATCGGGCGTGCTCTGCCGATGAGCCTCACGGTCTTGGACATCGATGACGCCGACGAGGCTCTATCCAGCCAATTCAGGACCACGTCCCTCGCCAATCGCCTTCGACTGCATCCTTGGAGCCCTTTGAACCCGCGCAATATCCGTAGCACGCTCGCGAGCGCGCTCAGTGAAGTGGACGCGCTCACCTATGCGAGCGAGGCCCTCAGAAGTGCGCTCAGGATCGACTTCGACGGTCCCACGTTGCGTGTCCCGCACCCACGCCGCCAGGTTTCCTCGTTCGTGCCGCGCTCGTACGTTTCGGGTTCGCACGCGCGACGCTCGCACGTGCCGTCCGGACGACGCTCGCACGCGCCGTCCGAGCCGATTCATCTCGGCTTTCTCGGGACCGTTCGTCGGCACAAGGGTTTGGGTGACATCGAAGCCCTCGTATTGGCGGACTCTCGCTATGTGTTGCACGTCTTCCGTGGAGCATTGCCGAGCCAGGCCAGAGAACGCCTGAGCGCGCGCTTGGTCGAACACGAGGTCGACGCGCCGATGGCGGATCTCTACGGTGAGATCGACGTCGTCGTCCTCCCCCAGGATCGCTCGCCCGGGGCGCAGGTACAGCTGCCGGCAAAGCTGCTCGACGCGATGCGTTTCGGCAAGCCGATCCTCGCGAGCCCTACAGCGGCAATCGTCGAGGCTGCCGCCGATACGGTCCTCTATGTCACCGACTGGGGGTCGCTGAACGAGGTGCAGTCCAAGGTCTTGCGGGCTCACGCCGGCGGATCGACTCTCGGCCAAGCGGCGTCGCAGCGCTTCGAGCAGCGGTTGGCACTTGAGGCCCAGGTCGGGGGACTGCGTGAATTCGTTCGCGCTATCGAGGCTCCCCGTGAGATACGGCGGGTAGCGCAACAGCCGGTAGTGCAAGTGGGCTCAGCGTGAACGGCCGAGCGCTTATAGCCGCCGCGGATCCGGTCAGGTTGACCCGGCTCCTGCTCGCGCGCCCGACTTGGGTAGCACAGGGGGTCAATGCGTTCTCTTCATTGCTACTTGTGTCCGTGCTCACGCGGTCGCTGCAGGTCGACGCTTTCGCGACTTACGCGGCCGTCCTGGCCGCATACGCGTTTGCCAATGCGCTGGTGGGCACCACGATCGGCACGCGCGCGATCCAGGGACTCAGCGCTGGAGGAGAAGGCCACATAGTCTTCGATCTGCGTAGAGACCTCCCGCCGGTGGTGGGGTGCCTGATCGCGGCGGCGGCCACAACCTTGATTGTGAAAGTAGATCCCGTGGTCGCTTCGGCTGCCGCAATCGGCATGCTGGGAATTCTTGTCGCCGAGCTTGGCGGAGCCTATCCGCTGGGACTACGTCGCTACTGGGCCTATGCGCGGTTGACCTTGGCGCAGATGCTGCTCTGGGTGGGGACCGCGGTTGCTGCCGCGACGCTGCTTCCAAGTTCCGAGCGGCTGGCGGTCTGTTTGGCGGCCGCGGCTGTAGGCGCTATTCCATATGTCGCCTATCTGGTCGCCGTGCACGGCGTGGTGTTCACCGCCGGCGCACAGCGGCAAGGTCCGCGCGCGCCAATCTCCGGTGTGGGGATAGCCAACTTCGCGCTGTGGGTCCTGGCTTCAGGCGATCGGCTGATCCTTGCGCACTACGCGCTTGCGGCACTTGCCACCTATGCGGCCCTCTATGGGTTGCTCGAACGGATTTTTCGCACGGTCGCAAATGCCGAGATACAACAGCGACTGCCGCGAGCGTTCATCAGTCATGCGCAGAAAGGAGAGTCGCCCGACCTCTTCACTGTGCGTGCTTGGCTGTTTTTGGTGGTGCTAGGAGTGGCCTGCGCGGTGGCGGGGCCCACCGCGATATCAATAATTTCCGGCGGTCACTATCGCCCGAGCCTCGCGATGTCCACCGTGCTGGCGTTTGCGATGATGACGATGCTTGCCGCGGTCCCAGCATATGTGTCGCTGATCGCCCGGGGACGTAGCGGGGCTGTGGCGATTGTCGCCCTCTCGGCCGCATCAGTCAACATTGCGGGAAACCTGGCGCTGGCCCCCTATTACGGGACCTCATCGGCGGCCGTGCTGACGCTCTTGGGCTACCTGATCTGGCTTGGCGGTGTGATGCTCGTGGAGCACGGTGCGCGTCGCCTGCCGGTTCGCGAGGCACTTGCATATCAAGCGCATGTAACCCCGATGGCTTATGGCGACTAGCGCGGCCGTAGACACAGCGGACACCGCGGCTGAGGCGAGCGTTGTGCCCGAGGTGAACGTTGCGGCTGAGGCAAACGCCGTGCCCGCGCCGAGCATCGCGACCGCGCCGAGCATCGCGACCGCGCCGAGCATCGTGACCGCGCCGAGCATCGTGACCGCGCCGAGCATCGCGGCCGCGCCGATGCACGGCGAGGTCAAGCTGCGCGCGGAGGGCTTGCGGACTCGCGACGGGCATTTGCTGGAATGGTTTGCCTCGCTGCGCCCGGGCTCGCACGTCGCTGTGTACAGCAGGCCCGAGCCATGGCCGCGAGTCACGCTCGCACGCGTCAGGGGCGCTTTGATGCCCGAGCAGCTGTCCTTTATCTCGCCTCAACCGAAGACGATCCCCAACATCCGCCATCGGCGCGACTGGTGGATTGGAAGCATGCGCTTCATGCCCAGGTGGTCTGGTGAGTCGCCGGCTGTGATTTGGAATCCGATCGCGGGCGCAGCAATGCTGGAGCAGAGGGCACAAGATGTCCCCGTAGTCTTCGATCTGCTTGACGATTGGCTGGTTCACCCTGCCTTCGTGCGCATCGGAGAGCAGGTCGAGCAGGCGTACAAGTCGCTGTTCGAAGGTGTGTCCGTCGTGACCGCCAACAGCGAGGCTACTTTGGCTCTAGCCCACAGATTCGGACGCGACGACGCTTTCTTGCTGCGCAATGGCGTCGATCCCGAGCGCTTCGCGCTATCGCCGTGTGCGCACAAGCAGGTGACGGTTGGCTACGGCGGCAAGCTCGGCTTCCGTGTCGATGTCGAGCTGGTCGGCTCGGTTGCCGAGGCGCTCCCGCATGTGCGCTTCGAGTTCGCCGGCCCCGTGCTCTCCAAGGAGCAGGGTCGTGCTCTGCGTCGTATTCCCAATGTTGCACTGCTTGGGGACGTACGCTACGACCGGTACCCAGAGATCATGCGCAAGTGGGATGTGGCCTGGGCACCACACCGGCTCGGAGAGTTCGAGGTCGGCGGAGACTTGATCAAGCTGTACGAGTACCGCGCCGCCGGCCTGCCGACGGTCTCCACGCGCGTGATCGGGTGGGAGCGTGCTCTGGAGGGCGTTCGTGCTGTGCCCAGGGACGAGGTTGCGCAGGCTCTCACAGACCTTATCGGTGGACGCCGGGCCGGAGAGATCCCGCGTGAGCCGGTTGCATTGCCCGCGGAGACATCGTGGCAAGCCAAGGCGGAGTTTCTGCTCGATCGACTTGGCATGACCGGCGACTCCGCTCAGCGCGATTTGGGCGAGCTGGGCGAGCTGGACGATTTGGGCGAGCTGGGCAAGTTGGGGGAGGCGGCGAGGTGATGAGGCGATGAGGTTGGCAATCATCGGAAGTCGCGGATTTCCAAGCACCTACGGCGGATATGAGACCCTGGTACGGCACCTCGCGCCAGAGTGGGTCAGTCAAGGTCACGAGGTGACTGTTTACTGTCGCAGGCGACCTGAGCGTGGCCGCTTGACTTCTGTCGAAGGCGTGCGCTGCATTTGGACGCCCGGGCTTGACTCGAAGAGCTGGTCGACCTTGAGCTTTGGGGCCAGTTCCCACATCGATGCGGCCCTGCGTGGGTACGACGCTGCGCTGGTGTTGAATGTCGCAAACGGCTTCTATCTACCGCTACTAAAGGCACGGGGTATCCCGACGGTGGTGAACACCGATGGGATCGAGTGGGAGCGAGGAAAGTGGAGCAAAACAGCGCAGAAAGTGTTCTATCGCGGGGCTGCGCTAACGGCGCGCTATGCGGATGTACTGGTCGCGGACTCGCAGGCGATCGCGCGAATCTGGCAGCGACTGTTCGACGTGTCGGCGAGATTCATTCCATACGGTGCGCCTGTGCTCGACGGAGCGCAAGACGATCGAGTCCGCTCACTTGGGCTCACGCCGCGCACATACGCACTGGTCGTCGCGCGACTCATCCCAGAGAACAATGTGGAGCTGACCTTGGAGGCTTTGGAGCTCCTGGACGGCACCCGACCGCAGGCAGTGATTGTGGGCTCGGCCAACTATCCCTCGCCGCTCGAGGCTCGCTTGCGCGAGTTGGACGCTCGTGGGCAACTCAAGTGGCTCGGACACGTGCACGATCAGGAGCTGCTCACGCAACTATGGGCCAACTGCGGTGTGTATGTGCACGGACACTCAGTTGGGGGAACCAACCCCGCGCTGCTGCAAGCGCTTGGGGCAGGGGCGCCCACTCTCGCCCTCGACACAGAATTCAACCAAGAGGTGCTTGAGCGCAGCGAGCAGCTATTCCCACCTGAGGCGACGACACTCGCCGCGAAACTTGTAACTACTTTGAGTGACCCCACAGTTCAAAGCCGTTTTGCCCAGCACGGTCGTGCGGTTGTGGGTAGGCGGTACGCCTGGGCTGACGTGTCGAGGGCCTATCTGACGGCTCTCGAAGATGCCCGCGAGAAGGCCCATCGGGCCGAAGATTGGGCCGGATCTACTGTAAAGGAGCTGTGATGGACGCTGAGCAGACAAATCAAAGCCTGGAGCTCGCTCTGGGTGCCCTGCGTCGCAGGGCACCGTGGATCTTGCTTTGCCTGGTGCTTGTCACGGGCGCGGCCTACGGATTTTCCAAGCGCGAGCAGAAGAAGTACACGGCCACGGCTTCGCTTGTCTTCAACGACAGCCAGGCCAACCAGCAGGCGGCCGGTCTGCAGGCGGTAAGCGTCAATAACCAACAGGCGCAAGAGAACACAAACCTCAAGTTGGTACAGCTCGGCGACATGGCCGAAAAGACAGCTAGCCATTTGGGTCAAGGACAGACCAAGGAAAAGATCAAAGAAGCCCTGAGCATCAGCGCTCTGGGCGAATCCAACGTTGTGAACGTGGCGGCTACCGCCGCCTCACCAACGTTGGCGGCCGCCATTGCCAACACGTACGCGAAGCAGTTCGTCTTCGAGCAACAGGAAAGCAATCACAAGTACTACGCCTCTGCGCTTGCGCTCGTGAGCAAACAGCTCGCGGTCATGTCGCCGGCGGAAAGAGCCGGCACCTCGGGTCTGGCGCTTGAGAGCCGCGCGCAATCGCTCGGAGTTCTCGCCGAACTGCGCAACGGAAATGTGCAGATCGCACAGGCCGCGTCTGTCCCGACCTCGCCGTCCTCGCCGAAGACGGCGAGAAACACAGCCCTGGGGGCAGTGCTTGGCCTGCTGCTAGGTCTGGCCATCGTTTTCTTGCTCGAGCGCTTCGACCGGCGGATTCGCGAGCCCAAGGATCTGGAGACGGTCTACGGCTTGCCGTTGCTTGGGGTGGTGCCGGAGAGCGGTGCCCTGTCGCGCTCTGCGCGGGGGAAGGCATCGAGCGGCGCCTTGGCGGCCGGCGAGATAGAGGCGTTTCACCTGATTCGCGCGCACCTTCGCTATTTCAACGTCGACAAGGAGTTGCGGACGCTGCTGGTGGCCTCAGCGGTTCCCGGGGACGGGAAGACGACAGTGGCTCGGCACCTGGCCAGCGCCGCGGCGAGGATGGGTGCGCGTACTCTGCTCGTCGAGGCTGACCTGCGCCGCCCGACGATGGCACAGCAGTTCGAGATCCATGCCGGGGCGGGTCTGTCGGACGTGTTGATCGGCGCGGTCGCCATGAACGACGCGATTCAATCGATCTCGCTGGATCAGGCAGGCGGCAATGCCTCGACCGGGCGCACGCTCGACGTGCTTCTGGCGGGGCCGGTGCTGCCACCGAATCCTGGAGAGCTGATCGAGAGCCGAGCTATGGAAAATCTGCTGGACGGGGTGCGATCCACGTATGACCTGGTTGTGATTGACACGCCCCCGTTGACGGTCGTCTCCGACGCGTTCCCGCTGGTGGGTAAGGTCGACGGCGTGATCATCGTCGGCCGTGTCGGGCGCAATCGGCGCGACGTTGCCGTGCGCCTGCACGAGACCCTCCTCGCTGCCGGGGCTCCCCTGCTCGGGGTCGTGGCGAACGGCTTCAAGGTCGGTCGGCTCGGCTCCTATGGCTACGGTTACAGCTATGACTACGCACCCGCCAAGCCAGAGCAACCATCCGGCATGCTCGTCTCAGCCAACGGTGTCACCTCGCCCGAGACGCAGTTGCCGACAGTCAAGGGCTAGGCTGACGGCCAGGAGCCGGTGGCTAGGGGCTTGCTAGAGCCCAAAGCTCAAATGCAGGCGGGCCCAAGCTCAAAGGTAGGCGAGCCCAAGCTCAAATGCAGGCGCTCGGCGCGACTCTGGACCGAGTTTGGGGTTACCAAGAGACATGAGGGGTAACTCAACGGGCATGCAAAGTGGTCTGACAGCGAATTCAAGGCGTCGCGTGGGTCGGCGCACAGCCGCTGTACTGCTAGCGGCCCTCCTGTCAAGTGCATTTGCGGGCTCCACCCTCGCCGCCGCTCCGGCGCTGCCCGCCGCCTCGACAGGGGGTGTATCTAGCGTGACCCCTTCTTCCGCGGTCCTACACGGGTCCCTCGACGCCAAGACTCGGCCAACGAACTATGTCTTCCAATACGGAACGACCAAGTTCTACGGTGGCCAAACTCCTCTGGCACCCGGAGGCCGGGCGTCGTCCACGATTCAGCTCAGTCAGGCGATTGGCGGTCTGCAAGCCGACACCACCTACCACTATCGGATTCTTGCGACGAACGCGAGCGGTTCAACCCCCGGCGTCGACCGCACTTTCAAAACACCCAAGGTTCCGCTATCGCTTCAAGTCGCCGGCGCCCCCAACCCTGTGCCTTTCGGGGATCCCTTCTCCGTGCAAGGCACACTGTTGGGTACCGGTAACGCAGGTCGTGTGGTGGCCTTGCAAACCAACCCTTTCCCATATACGGCGGGCTTCACAACGCTCGGTAATTTCGAGGTCACGAGCTCGACCGGCAGCTTTTCCTTCCCGGTCGTCGGCCTGCTTACCAACACGCAGTTGCGCGTCGTGACGACCAGTGCGCCCTATGTCACGAGTCCTGTCGTGGTCGAGGGCGTCGCGGTGCAGGTCACCTTGCACGTGCGTCGCGTACATCGTCCGCGTCGTGGCGAGTTCGTACGCTTCTACGGCACAGTCACGCCGGCCGAGTTGGGCGCGCACGTCGGCTTTCAGCTCATGCGTCGCGGGGTTCCCTCGGTCAATCAGGGTGGGACGATCGTGACGTCCGGTACGCCGACCGTCTCACGTTTCAGCACAGTCGTACGCATACGCCATCGCGGCGTGTACAAGGCGCTTGTTCAGGTATTCGACGGCTCGCACGTCTCTGCCTACAGCGCGGCCATACGGATCGGCTGAGACACAGCATCGAAGTCAGCCGGTCAAGGCGCGCGACGCTGAGCGTCAGCGAGTGTGGTCCTTGCCGTAGATATGGCTTCAAACTATGGATGGGCATATCCGGGGAGTGCGCTGAGCTCCGCGCTGCGGCTCATCGATCACTCAAACACTCGTCCAGCGGCCTGGGAGCGGCGACTACGATGCGCCGGTGGCCAACGGCATAGCGATTGGAGCCGACACGCGCGGAGCGCAGGACGCGTCTGTCGTTTCCCTAAACGAGCTTGGGCTCATCGGTTTGATGTTGCTACCCGGTGGGTTGATCGTATTCCTCGGGTTCAATGCCGGTGGGTATTTCCCCGGTACCCCTGCGGTGGCAGCGCTCGTACTGACGCAGATCTTGCTCGTGCGAATCGTGCAGGCACGTCATCCCTTCGAAGGTCTCGCGTCAACCACCCTTGTCGCGATAGGAGCGCTCGCCTCCTATGCGGCGCTGACACTGGCATCGGGGATCTGGTCGCACTCGATGAGTCGAGCCCTGATCGAGTTCGACCGCGCCTGGCTTTACCTGCTCGTGTTGGTCCTGTTCGGGACGGTGCAAGCGAGCACAGACAACCTACGCTGGCTGATAAGGGGCTTGCTGCTCGGCGTGTCGATCGTGTGCGTCTCGGGCCTGATGACGAGACTGCTTCCCAGCGTATGGCATACAGCTCCGGGCGTTTCCAACGAGCGCCTGAGCTACCCAGTGACTTACTGGAACACGCTGGGCTTGCTGGCTGCGCTCGGGATCCTGCTCGCCTTCCACCTCAGCTGCAGCCTCGGCGAGCGGCGCGTCGTACGCGTGCTCGCTGCCGGTGTGTTGCCACTACTCGCCGCGACGCTGTTCTTCACGTTTTCGCGCGGAGCGATGCTTGCCGGCGCGATAGGCCTGGTGGTCTATGTGCTCGTGGCACGTCCCAGAGGTTTGCCAAGCGCAGTCCTCGCGGCACTCCCAACGACGGCAGTGTTGTTGCTCTTCGCCTATCGCGCCAACCTGCTGGACACGCTCGATCCGACGACGCCCCGGGCTGTCGCTCAGGGTCACCACGTGGCACTGGTCGCCGGCGCGTGCGTACTTGTAGGTATGGCGGCACGGTTGTTGCTCGCTTCAGTGCTTGACTCACGATTGAGGCGCTGGGAGCGCAGGCCACGATCCAGCACACCGCTCAAGCGTGGCGCACTGCTTACGGCAGTCGTCGTGGCCGTTGTCGCGTTCTTCGCGTTCTTCGCGCTAGGAGCGCCCCATGCCATCGCTCACGACTGGGATCGCTTCATCGGCGGTGCTTCAACGACTACCAAGGGCGGCGATCTGCGCCGGCGCTTGACAGACCCATCTAACGATGGCCGTACGCCGTTGTGGCAGGTTGCCCTGCATGGCTTCAGCGCCTCTTCCTTTCACGGAGCCGGTGCCGGTATGTACCAAACGCTGTGGGATCGGGAGCGTTCCCAATTTGGATATGTCGTCAACGCCCACAGCCTCTACCTGCAAGCAATGGCTGAGCTTGGGGTTCCCGGCCTGCTGCTGCTGTTGGTGCTTGTGGGTGCGACGATCCTCGGCCTGGCACTACGAGCGAGCGGACGGCAGCGCACCCTCTACGGGGCTTTGCTGGCGGTGGCGGTCGTATGGGTCCTGCATGCCGGTGTTGACTGGGACTGGGAGATGCCGGCGGCGACGATCGGCTTTTTTGCTATCGCCGGGCTTGCCCTGAGCGGGCGTGGGCGGATCGGCAGCGGTTGGATACCAAGCCACAACACGCGCGTGGTGCTAGCTCTGCTTTGCCTTGCCACGGTTGTTCTGCCGGTGTCGATCATCGGCTCGCAGACACGGCTCGGCCAGGCCGAGCATGCGCTATACGCGTCTGATTGCGCCGCTGCGACGCCGGCCGCGCTGTCATCGATCGGTTGGCTGGATGTTCGTCCAGAACCGTATGAGATCGTCGGCTTCTGCGACATCCAGCGTGGCCGGCCACGTCTAGCCATCACCGCGATGCGCGAGGCTCGCAGCAACGATCCCGGAAGCTGGGAGACCTACTATGCGCTCGCGATCGCGCAGGCTTCGGCCGGCATCGATCCGCACGCGAACACTGAACAAGCTCTGCGTATGAATCCGCTGGAGCCGCTCACTCGCGAGGCGGCCAAGGAGTTCCGTGGCTCGAGCCCAACGGAGTGGGTGACGCATGCCGCCGTGGTGCGAGCAGCAGCGCTAAAGAGCAACGATCTTTCGGTCGTCCCCTCGTCCTATTAGCCAGCGCATCGCGCACGATCTCTCGATCCCCTCGTCTACTAGCCCATCGCATCGCGCAGCTTCTCGAGCGCGCGGTAGACACGACTCTCGACAGTCGTGAGCTGCTCGCCGGTGAGCTTTGCGATCTCTGGCAAAGTGAGATCGGCTCCAAAGCGCAGCGAGATCGCCTCGCGCTCGACGCCGCTCAGTCTCGCAAGACTGAGCTCGAGTCGCTCGCGGTCGGCCAAGCCGTCGAGCTCGTCGTCGGCCAACTCGTCGATCTCCAGCTCCTCGCTCGAGACAAAGCCTGGGCCGGTGGCGACCTGCTCGAGCGCTCTACCCTCGCCTGCCTTCCTGCGGACATGGTCGCTTAGGCAGTTGAGCGCAATCGCATATAGCCAAGTCTTGGTGCTTCCCTTGCGAGGATCGAAGCGTCTGCGGGCGCGTAGAGCCCGCTCGCATGTATCGCCCAGAAGTTCCTCGGCCAGCATCGTATCGCCCGTCCGATATCTGAGGAAGGCAAACAGGCCCTGAGCGTGCTCCTCGTAGAGCCGCTCGAATCCGTCGTCGCGTATGCCCCGCACCAGCTCTCCTATCGTCCTTTTGTCTAGGCGAGCAAGCTTCAGCCAGGAATCCGGACGCTCGTTCGTATGAGGGCACATGAGCCACTCACACGAAGACGAACATCTCCCAGACGACCTTAAGTACGTCGCAGACGCGCTCTGCCAAGAGCGCCCGACGCTCGACCCACTTGCACTGGATCGAGTGAAGCTCAGGGCAATGAGCGCGGTCCGGCGATCCACATCCTCACGACACAAGGGATCTTTCATGAAGCGACACTTGACGACACTTTTCACGGTTGGATTTCTCGTGCTCGGAACCGGCGGCACGATGGCGCTGGCGGGCGGCGGCAATGGCAAAGACGGAGGTGGCAGCGCCAGCTTCAGCCAGTACCGTCCTGAATGCCCGAGCGGCTACGTGCTGCAGGGTCGCCATTGCATTCCGATCCCGCCGCCGCGCTGCCCTCGGGGCTACGAAGTGAGCGCCGGCAAGTGCGTTCCCACGCCGCCTCCGACGTGTCCCTCCGGTTATGAAGTCAAGGGCCGCAATTGCATACCGATCCCAGTACCCCGTTGCCCGCACGGCTTTCTGTTCGAAGAAGGCAGCTGCCATCCGATAAGTGGCCAGGGCGGCGGCGGTCAAGGCGGCGGTAAAGGTGGCGGCGGTAAAGGTGGCGGCGACAAAGGCGGTCAAGGCGGCCAGGGCGGCGGCTTCCCAGGCGGTGGCCAGGGCGGCAATAAAGGTGGCCAAGGCGGCGACAAAGGCGGCCAGGGCGGTGGCTTTCCAGGCGGCGACAAAGGCGGCCGGGGCCAGGGCGGCCAGGGAAGCGGCTACCAAGGCGGTAAAGATGGAGGCTACGGCGTCAAAGGCGGTGGCTACGGTGGCAAAGGCAACCAAGGCTACGGCGACAAAGGTAGTCGCGGTCATCGTTAGGCCGGTCTGATGGGCAAGCGGACGACGGCGGCTGTCGTGTGGCTGGCGATCCTCGTGGGGATCGCCGCGACAGCCGTCGTCCTTCGCAATCGTGGCGGCGAGGATCTATTCCGCGTCGAACAAGGCCGTTCGCTTGGCTTTAAGACCGCAACAATGCTGAGCGCGGCCCGTGTAGAGGCCGTTGTAGCGCAGGCTCCCGAGCCGGTGGCAACAGACAGGCGCACTCCCCCCGCTCGAGTGAGCTGCAAGCCAGGCGGCCCGGGACCGCTGCGCAATCCTTGGTCCTGCACGATTGAGTATCGCTCCGGCACACGCGCCCACTATCGCGTGCAAGTGCAGCCAGACGGCGGCTACAGCGGCAGGGGCACCGGCATCATCGATGGCTGCTGCGTGAAGACGCCAACGCTGGCTTGAGCCACGTGATGGGCTTTGTGTCCGTGGTGCTTTCAGTGGGCCGATCGGACAAGATCCCCGGATACGGTCTGTAGGCCATCTATCATCCCCAGGGTGCCGCCCCAGGCACGCAGCGCTTCGGATGGGTCGTAGAAGCTAATTCTGCGGGAAACTACGCAACTTTTGCTAGAAACTACCCGCAAAATGCGCGTTCAAACAAAAATCTGTATCATTCGGCTTACTCCGGACGATTCGGGAAGCCAATTCGAACATACCGAACTGGCTGGCCTCGGGAGTTCGGGTCTACCTAGTCGGGGTCTAATGGATAGGCCGATTGTGGTCGACACCATTTAGAGCCGCTCGTATCGGGACGGAGCCCAAGGAAAAGGATATACACGGAATGATCGCCGCAAGCGGGAACCAAGGATGCGTTCATGCTGCGCCAGTGTTGGCTGATTTTGGTCGGGGCGCTGCACGGACGGTAGGAAAGCCCGCCCCGTGGGCTGTCGAAGGGACTGCTTTTCGCGCCGTGAGCAGTGATTGCGTATACGTAGAGCATCTGTCGTGAGCGGTATGGGACCTACGATCGTAATCGCAGACCATCAGCAGGTGAGTCGCCTTGGGGTGCGTATGGCGCTCATGCGGGGAGGCTTCCAGGTCGTGGGCGAAGCGGCGGAGTGCGACGGCGCCGTTAACGCCGTCGTACATGAGCGCCCAGATGTCTGCCTACTCGACGTATCCATACCCGGTGGCGGCATTGAGACGGCACGCCGCGTTGCCGAGGCGGCGCCGGCGACATCCGTGGTCATGCTGACCGTCTCCACCAATACTGAGGAGCTGCTCGCGGCGTTGAGGGCGGGAGCCGTCGGTTATCTGCCCAAGGACACCAGCCCCGACCGACTCCCGGCGGCGCTCAGCGGTGTACTCAAGGGCGAGGCGGCGCTGCCACGTACGCTCGTCGGGCGCGTCCTACAGGAGTTTCGCGCCTTCACCGTGACCGCGGGCGCCGGTTCGGTACGCGTAGGCGACGTGCAGCTGACTGCCAGGGAGTCGGAGATCTTGAAGATGCTTGGCTCGGGGATGAGCACGATCGAAGTGGCCGACATGCTCTCGCTCTCGCCCGTCACGGTTCGTCGCCACATCTCCGCGGGAGTCGCAAAGCTCGGTGTCACCGACCGTGATGCCGCGATCCGTGCGATAGAGCCCCTCGCTGCCACCGGGTAGGACTTGGGTAGGCAAGGTCGTCCGCTCATCGCCCAGGCGCTGACTATGACAGCTGTGCATGCCTAGGTTCCTTCGCACCTGTTGGGTGCGACCATCCGAGCGGCTCAGCAGAGACCGCTTCGCACCGCGTGTACGGCGGCCTCGACGCGAGTTCGGACACTGAGCTTCTCGAAGATGTTCGTCACGTGCTGCTTCACGGTGTGCCGGCTGATGGACAGCTCCAAGCCGATGGCGGCGTTGTCGGCTCCCTCGACGATGAGTCGAAGGACGTCCTGCTCGCGTGGGGTCAGGGCCGGACGGTCGCTGACGGAGCGCGCTTGTGCGAGAGGGTGGTCGTTCGCGTTCGTGTGCTTCACGAGCACACGAACCACTTCGCGCGAGAGCACCACCTGGCTGCCGGCTGTCTGACGGATGCCGTCGATGAGCTCCTCTGGTTGCGTGTCCTTGAGGATGTAGCCACAGGCACCCGCCTGGAGAGCCTCGATCACGTCGACATCGCCGGCCGAGGCGGTCAAGACCACTGTTTTCGTTTGCGGACTCGCGTCGGCGAGACGCTGCAGCGCTTCGGCGCCCACCGTGTTGGCCATATCGAGGTCGATGACGACCAGGTCCGGCTCAAGCTCACCCGCGAGCGCAACAGCCTCGACACCGTCTCTGGCCTCGCCCACGACCCGTACACCCGCAGTCTCCAGCATGTCTCGCAGACCCTCGCGAAAGAAGTGGTGGTCGTCGGCTAGGACGACTCGTAGAGCATCGCTGGAGTAATTCACATGCCGAACATAGTCGAATCCGGCATTGGGCGTGGTCGGCCTGCGTGCGATTAGGGGATCCCTTGTAGGTGCTCCTCCGGGGTGTCTCTTGCGCTGATCCGACTAGACGCCCTCCTCACTCAAGGTGAGTGTGTCCAGCGTAGCCCAAAAGAGTCAAGAGCTGCTCGGGGAGTACCGAAACAAGTGAGCACACGCCCCAAAAACTTCGTGAGAGGCCTCAATGCTCAAGTACCTGACGCGCAATCTCATCACTGCTGCTGCTCTACTTTTCGCCTTCGCTGCTCCATCGGCACTGGGATCTGAGGGTTCACATAGTGCAACGTCTCATGCAAAGAGTCATCGCACGAACCAGCGTCGCAACAGGGCACACCGCGACGGGACACACCGCGACAGGGCACACCGCGACGGGACACACCGCGACGGGAAACACCGCAATCGGCTCCACAAGAAACGACCGGGTCGTCTCGTAAGCACCCCGACCGCCGCCGTGGTTTCCTCGATACTTGTGGGAGAGGGGACCGTCGAGCCCCATGTCGACTATGTGATCGCGGGACAAGCCGAAGCTTTTCGTGTGCAGGCAAACTCGTCTGCCCTCGCGGGCATCGCACACGTGTACATAGATTCGCACAATGCCGCACGCACGCTGATCGTGGGTCTATATAGCAACGCCTCGGGTCATCCGGGCGTTTTGCTCAGCAGCGGCTCGATCACGGCGGTTCAGCTTGCGAGTTGGAACTCGGTGGCGCTCACACCTGTCCCGCTCGTGAGCGGCGACAGCTATTGGCTGGCTGTGCTCGGAGAGCAAGGCACTCTGCGTTACCGCGACCGTGAAAAAGGTCCTTGCCTAAGCGAGACCAGCGCGCAGACCAACCTGGGTGCGCTGTCGACCTCTTGGAATGCAGGTCGTGTATATCCGACCTGTCCAGTCTCCGCATATGTGACCGCGGCCGCACCGGTGCTCGATCCTCCGCCGGGCGAAACGACCCCTCTGGAACCAGCACCCAAGGAACCGACACCCAAGCGGCCTGTGCCTGTCGAACCGACACCGGTACAGCCGTCGCCTGTCGAACCCGTTCCGCTCTCGCCGGGCAACCTGGTGTTGCCAAGCGTTGCCGGCACGACCACAGAAGGTCAGGTATTGAGCGCCACGAGCGGCGTCTGGAGCGGCACACCAAGCTCCTACGCCTATCAATGGCAGGTGTGCGAAGTCTCGGGGGAAAACTGCTCGAACGTGAGCGGAGGGATAGGCTCGACGTACACGCTCGTCCCGGCCGACATCGGTCGTGAGATGCGCGTTGTGGTCAGCGCCTCCAACGGGGGCGGCAGAACGTCGGCGACGAGCGCCGGCGTGGGCCCGGTGAGCGCTCTGCCACCGAGCGCGGCCTTCGCCTTCACACCGGCCTCGCCGGTGGTGGGCCAGGCGATCGTGCTCAACGGGTCGAGCTCTGTGTGCACCGTTGGCCCGTGCACCTACGAATGGTCCGACGATGGCTCTGGGACTCGGCCGACACCGGCGCTTTGGCCGCTCGGAACCGGGCAGACGCTTGACTACACCTTCTCCGGCGCCGGCACCAAGTATGTGCGGTTGGTGGTTACCAACGCAGGTGGCCAATCGGCCACAATCGAGCACAACATTGTCCTTGAATCCTCGCAAGCGCCACCGCCGACGCCGCCGAGCAATACGGCGTTGCCGATCCTCAGCGGCACACCTCAGGTCGGGCAAATCCTCAGCGCGAGCAACGGGAGCTGGAGTGGTACGACGCCGATGAGCTATAGCTACCAGTGGCAGGACTGCAACGCCGCGGGCGAAGCCTGCTCGAACGTCGCGGGCGCGACTTCAGCGAGTTATACGGCGGCCGAAGTTGACACGGGGGACACTCTGCGGGTAGTCGTCACCGCGAGCAACGCCGCCGCCAAAGCTTCGTCGGCCTCGGCCGCGACGACGGTTGTCGTCGCGAAAGCGGTGTCGCCGACTCCGCCCGCGAGCCTGACCGCACCGAGCGTCAGTGGCACGGCCCAGGTAGGGCAGACGCTAAGCACCGGCAGCGGTACGTGGAGTGGCACGACGCCGATGAGCTATAGCTACCAGTGGCAGGACTGCAACGCCGCGGGCGAAGCCTGCTCGAACGTCGCGGGCGCGACCTCAGCCAGCTACACGGTGGCCGAAAGCGACGTCGCTCATACGCTCCGAGTACTCGTCACCGCCACGAACGGCGGCGGCAATGCCTCGAGCTCGTCGGCAGCGACGGTGGCGGTGGCGGCGGTAAGTGCGAAATGCAACGTCACCGATACCGCCACCATGTCGGCCAGTTCGATCGCGAGTTCGATTGTGTCTGTGGCTGATGGTGGGACGGTGTGTTTGGCTGGTGGGAGCTATCCATTCGTTCACGTGGTTGGTGCGGCTCATAATGCGTATGTGACGGTGCGTCCTGTGTCTGGTGCGACGGCGACCGTTGAAGGTATGGAAGTGGCTAACAGTTCGTTTTTGCGTTTTGAAGGTCTACGTATGACTGAAGGTTTCAACATGCGTGACACCAGTGGCGCGGGCCATGATTATCAGTTTGTTGATAATACGTTTGAATCGCCGTTGTATGGGATTGTGTTGAATGGTGGTTCTGGGCCGATCAGGAGGGTGTTGATCGAAGGTAATTATATGCATTATGTGCATTTGGCTAGTCCGGAAGTCAACGGTAAATGTAGTGCCGGCTATGCTCAGGGTCAGGATGTGACAGTCGATTCGGCGGAGGGTGTGACGATCGCTCACAACGTGTTCAACGAAGCGGGCTGGCATTATATTCAGGGTGGGGGTGCTGGCCCTGAAGGCGTTGATGTGGAACACAACTTGTTCGAGGGTCACGATCTGATGGCGTGCTCGCATCTGAATCTTTGGCAGATATTCGGGGGCGGCGAAAACGACACGTTCAAGGATAACGTCGCGGTCGGTCAGGGCCGCGGAGAAAAAAATGGTATGACCGAAGAGGCCGCGACGGACGGGATCATCTTCGAGAACGGGTCGGGGTCGGTCGAATGCGCCGTCAAAATGAAGAACACCGTGATCGAAAACAACCTGTTTGTGGACGCCGCGAGTAGCTACGAGCTGCAGATCTATACGACCGAAGGCGCGACGATCAAGAACAACACGGTCGTGGGGTCTGAGTGGGGCACCGCGCTGTTGACAGAACACTGCGGTGCGGGCAGCAATTACAGCATGACCCACAACATCGACGTGGAAGACGTGGGTACCGGCGGCGACTTCCACTTCGGCGAATGCAAAGGCACCTGCCTATTCGACTACAACACCTCACAAGACACCACCGCCGACATGCTCGGCTCAACCCACTACACCACGAAATGGACGCCGCAGTGGACGACAACCGCCTGGAATCCGGCTGTCGAAGCGAGGGTGCCTGTGGGTTACTATGCTGCCAGCGGACTGGCCATCGAAGCCGGATATCAGGGCAGCATCGGACCGTAGATCGGTGTCTCGTAGAGTCGCCCGGCGAAGACGATCTCGAGCAGCGTTCGCGCACCTGCCCTCTTGCGGGGAGGCGTGCGACGCAGCTATGCCCGTCCTATAAACGCCGCATTTTGCAGGACCTCTTGCGTATGCGCAGAAAGATGCCCGAGTGCCGATGTAGGATCCGTTACGATCCTGGCGGCGCGGGTAGCCTCCAGTGCCATGGGGCCCTTCCCTGTTCACGGGCAGGTGAGACCCACATACTCAATCCGAGGACCAACCATGCGGTCAAGTTGGCGTGTCAGCAGACGATCTCTGTGGATGGCGATCCTCGTGCTCGCCGCGGTCTCCTGTGCAGGCGAGACAGCCGGCGCCAGCACAGTGGCCTCACGGAATCCGCGCCTCAAGAGCGTTCTCAGGCTCTCCAAGCTCCGCCATACTGCGCAGAAATCTACGCACAGGCCCAAGCTCTGTCCGGTGGCGAAGGGTCCAAACCGAGGACACAGGAGAACTTCGCGACCGAGATCGGTGCGCAAGTCCCATGCCAAAGCAAAGCCATGCATCCCGCGCCGGTCGCTGAGGAGAGCAGCCAAACCTAGGCCCCTGCGGCAGGCGCCCCCGAGCGTTGCGGCGATCGGTGGGACGGCCCTCGTCGTGCCACCACCGAGCGTGCCCCTGCTGATTGGGCAGCTTCCGTCCATTCCGCCTCTATCGGTTCCCCCTGCCCCCGTCCTGCAAGTGCCACCGGTTATCGCCGGCAAGCCGGCTCCAGGGGAGAGTCTCGCCGCATCCTCCGGCTCGTGGAGCGGGGCGCCGAGCAGCTTTGCCTACCAGTGGCAGACTTGTAATCCATCCAGCGAAACGTGCTCTGACCTAGAAGGCGCGACAGCGGCAAGCTATACGCCGGGTACTCAGGACATCGGACACGCGCTGCGGATTGTGGTGACCGCGACCAATGACGGGGGCGCCGCGGCCACCGCGTCGGCGATGACGGCGGTCGTCGCTCTGCCGCCCCGGCCCACGGCAAGCTTCACAGTCGAACCCGAATCGCCGGTGGCGGGACAGCGTGTGACGCTCGACGGTTCGAGTTCGGCCTGCGCCGACGCTCCCTGCATATATGAATGGTCCGACGACGGCGGCCCCACGCGCCCGATACCGGCATTGTGGCCGCTGGGTGGCGGAGAGACGCTTCAATACACCTTCGCCTTGATCGGCACGAAGTACCTGCGGCTGGTCGTAACCGATGCGAGTGGCCAGACGGCCACCGTCGAGCACAACGTCGTCGTGAGAAGCGAAGCTCCCCCTGCGCCCACACCCCCCAAGAACGTCACCGCTCCGAGCGTGAGCGGTGCACCGCAGGTGGGGCAGAAGCTCACCGCAAGTAGCGGCACGTGGAGTGGCAGCACGCCGATGAGCTACGCTTATCAGTGGCAGGATTGCAGCGCCTCAGGCGAATCGTGCTCAAATATCCTGGGAGCTATCGAATCGACATATGCTGTCGCAGAAGGCGATATCGGCCATACCATTCGTGTGCTCGTCACGGTCACCAACAGCGCCGCGAAGGCATCATTGCTTTCGAATAGCACCTCGGTAGTTGCACTATCCCCTGTGGGATGCACCACGACGCTGGCGCCGGCCATGGGCGCCTCGGCGATCGCAAACGCGATCGTGTCCGCCAAAGACGGCGCCATGCTGTGCCTGACAGGCGGTGATTATCCGTCTATCCGCGTGGTTGGTGCGGCTCATAATGCGTATGTGACGGTGCGTCCTGTGTCTGGTGCGACGGCGACCGTTGAAGGTATGGAAGTGGCTAACAGTTCGTTTTTGCGTTTTGAAGGTCTGCGTATGACTGAAGGCTTTAACATGCGCGATAGCGAAAACTATGCGGGTAGTCATGATTATCAGTTCGTGGAAAACACGTTTGAAGAACCGTTGTATGGGATTGTGTTGAATGGTGGTTCTGGGCCGATCAGGAGGGTGTTGATCGAAGGTAATTATATGCATTATGTGCATTTGGCTAGTCCGGAAGTCAACGGTAAATGTAGTGCCGGCTATGCTCAGGGTCAGGATGTGACAGTCGATTCGGCGGAGGGTGTGACGATCGCTCACAACGTGTTCAACGAAGCGGGCTGGCATTATATTCAGGGTGGGGGTGCTGGCCCTGAAGGCGTTGATGTGGAACACAACTTGTTCGAGGGTCACGATCTGATGGCGTGCTCGCATCTGAATCTTTGGCAGATATTCGGGGGCGGCGAAAACGACACGTTCAAGGATAACGTCGCGGTCGGTCAGGGCCGCGGAGAAAAAAATGGTATGACCGAAGAGGCCGCGACGGACGGGATCATCTTCGAGAACGGGTCGGGGTCGGTCGAATGCGCCGTCAAAATGAAGAACACTGTGATCGAAAACAACCTGTTTGTGGACGCCGCGAGTAGCTACGAGCTGCAGATCTATACGACCGAAGGCGCGACGATCAAGAACAACACGGTCGTGGGGTCTGAGTGGGGCACCGCGCTGTTGACAGAACACTGCGGTGCGGGCAGCAATTACAGCATGACCCACAACATCGACGTGGAAGACGTGGGTACCGGCGGCGACTTCCACTTCGGCGAATGCAAAGGCACCTGCCTATTCGACTACAACACCTCAGAAGACGCCACGGCCGACATGCTCGGCTCAACCCACTACACGACCAACTGGACGCCCACGTGGCTCACAACTACTTGGCAGTCGGCGACTGAACCCACAGCTCCTGCTGGCTTTTACGCGCCGACAGGGTTGTCCTCCGAAGCCGGCTACCAAGGCAGCATAGGTCCATAGCAGCATCGATCAATCGATGTCACGCCGAATTGCGCTCGCACTTGTCGCGGCGGCCGCGGTCGCGATTGGTGTTGTGATCGTCGTTTCCGGCGGCCACAATACGAGGATGGCGCCAAGCCGGCCGGGTTGCGCGGCTACGGATACCGCCACCATGTCGGCCAGTTCGATCGCGAGTTCGATTGTGTCTGTGGCTGATGGTGGGACGGTGTGTTTGGCTGGTGGGAGCTATCCGTTCGTTCACGTGGTTGGTGCGGCTCATAATGCGTATGTGACGGTGCGTCCTGTGTCTGGTGCGACGGCGACCGTTGAAGGTATGGAAGTGGCTAACAGTTCGTTTTTGCGTTTTGAAGGTCTGCGTATGACCGAAGGTTTCAACATGCGTGACACCAGTGGCGCGGGCCATGATTATCAGTTTGTTGATAATACGTTTGAATCGCCGTTGTATGGGATTGTGTTGAATGGTGGTTCTGGGCCGATCAGGAGGGTGTTGATCGAAGGTAATTATATGCATTATGTGCATTTGGCTAGTCCGGAAGTCAACGGTAAATGTAGTGCCGGCTATGCTCAGGGTCAGGATGTGACGGTCGATTCGGCGGAGGGTGTGACGATCGCTCACAACGTGTTCAACGAAGCGGGCTGGCATTATATTCAGGGTGGGGGTGCTGGCCCTGAAGGCGTTGATGTGGAACACAACTTGTTCGAGGGTCACGATCTGATGGCGTGCTCGCATCTGAATCTTTGGCAGATATTCGGGGGCGGCGAAAACGACACGTTCAAGGATAACGTCGCGGTCGGTCAGGGCCGCGGAGAAAAAAATGGTATGACCGAAGAGGCCGCGACGGACGGGATCATCTTCGAGAACGGGTCGGGGTCGGTCGAATGCGCCGTCAAAATGAAGAACACTGTGATCGAAAACAACCTGTTTGTGGACGCCGCGAGCAGTTATGAGCTGCAGATCTATACGACCGAAGGCGCGACAATCAAGAACAACACGGTCGTCGGGTCTGAGTGGGGCACCGCGCTGTTGACAGAACACTGCGGTGCGGGCAGCAATTACAGCATGACCCACAACATCGACGTGGAAGACGTGGGTACCGGCGGCGACTTCCACTTCGGCGAATGCAAAGGCACCTGCCTATTCGACTACAACACCTCACAAGACACCACCGCCGACATGCTCGGCTCAACCCACTACACGACTGAATGGCAGCCTAAATGGGCCACCACAGTCTGGGATCCGGCGGGCCAGCAGACAATACCCGTCGGCTACTACGCCCCCACTGATATTCCGATCAAAGCGGGTTACCGAGGCAGCATAGGGCCGACGAAGCGTTATAGCGCGGTCCCCGTCGGCTAGAGCTCGGCTGCCCTGGCTCCGAGGCGCAACGAGCGCTTTCGGGGTTTGAGGGATCCAAGCATTCGGGAGCGCAGCTCAAGCCGTACGAATCGACGGAACGCCGGATCCTCCACGCGGGGGACTCGACGGGCCGCCGATCGCAGGTAGCCGTAGAGGAAGGCGATGCCTGAGAGCCCACGCGGTCGCGCAAGCGCGACCTTCAGCGCGCGCAGGGTTACCCACGACAGCGTGAAGTGCACGATGTAGGCGCACTCCCCGTGTCGGGCCCGGCCCCTCAGCGTGCCATCGGCGCTTGCGCGCGGGCGATGGTGCAGCGCGACCAGTTCCGGGAACGCACGTGTGCGATATCCGCGCATACGTGCGTAGGTCTCGTCGATCGTGTCCCAACCGAGCCGTTCCTGCATCCCGCCGATGGCTTGAAAGCACGCGAGCGAGTAGCACTTCAGCGTGCCCGGCACATGATGCTCAGAGGGGATACCGACGACCTCCCATCCCTCTCCGCGTGGACTCGGGTCCGCGTACAGCCCGCCGCCAAGCCCGAGCTGTGGATCGCGCTCGAACTCGCCGAGCAAGGTCTCGAAGTAACGTGGCGGCAGCTCTGTGTCCCCGTCGAGCTTGGCGATATGGGTGAAAGACCCCCACTCCACGCTGTTCAGCCCGAGATTGAAGGCTCTAGCCTCGGCGGCTGTCGCCAGGCGGTCGTTGACCGGGCCGATCTTGGGGAGCTTTGAAGTGTCGAGCACCTGGATGAAGTCAATCCGCTCGACCAGCTCCGCGAGGATCTCCTCTGTGCGGTCGGTCGAGCCGTCGTTGACGATCACCCACAGGTCCGGCGGGCGCGTCTGTTTTGCGACCGCGTCGGCGACCAGCTCGAGGTAGGCCTCCTCGTTGCGCACGGGCGAGACGACAAGCAGGCGTTGATCGGATGTCATCGGGACACGCCCCTGACGCCCGCACCTCTGCCGTCGAGGACCCTCTCGTAGGCCGCCAGCAGGTTGCTTTCGGAGTGTTCCCAGGACAGCTCGCGCTCGACTCGCTCGCGTCCGGCGCGTCCCATCTCCGCGCGGCGCGCCGGGTCGCAGAGCAGCTCATCTATATGCTCGGCGAACGAAGCCGGCTCGTTTGGCTGGGCGTACACGGCCGCGTTACCCGCTGCGAAGCGGGACTCGCGCAGATCGTACGCGACGATCGGCCGCGACATTGCCATGTACTC
This sequence comes from uncultured Solirubrobacterales bacterium, assembly GCA_963704555.1. GTDB lineage: Bacteria > Actinomycetota > Thermoleophilia > Solirubrobacterales > Solirubrobacteraceae > Palsa-744. The sequence continues at coordinate 3,187,512 of OY969921.1, read as the reverse complement.
GGCGATCTTGACCATCGTCGAGACATCGTTGAGGGGGGACTTCGGCTCCGGGGCTAGGCACACGTCCGAGCTGGAGAGCAGGTGCGCGATCTCCTGGTCACCCAACCAGCCGACGAACTCGATGCGATCCTCAAGCCCCAACTCGGCGCTCAGGCGTTGCAGATCGGCTCTCGCGTCGCCCTCGCCGGCGAAGATCGCGTGCCAGTCTTGGCGGCGCTCGCCGAGCAGCGCAAGCGCCCTCAGCGCATGGTCGACGCCGTCCTGCGGTGACATCAAACCGACATATCCGATCAGCAGAGCGCTTCCCCGCTTCAGCGATGGATCGGGCGCGAGGGGCTTGAAGCGACTGAGAACGGGACCGTTGCGGACGACAAACACATCCTCGGCGCGCTTGCCGCCACGTGTGTGCGCGACTTGGCGGTAGGACTCGTTCGTCGCCAGCACCACGTCCGCTGCCGCGAAACACACGCGCTCGAGCAGCAATGTCATGCGGTACAGCCATCGACGTCCGCTCCCGAAGCGGCTCAGGAACAGCTCGGGTGTCAAGTCGTGGTGGTCGAAGATGAACCGCGCGCCCTTGCGGCGAGCCGGCCAAGCCGCGAACAGCAGGAAGTCCGGTGGGTTGCAGGCATGTACGACGTCGAACGGGCGCTCGTCCGAGAGACGCTTGACCAGCCGCCAGATATGCCAAAAGGCAGCTCCGTACTCGCGAACGTAGCCACCGACACCGCCGTCTGAAAAAGTCGCAGGGTAGCGATGGATCGACACTCCATTGCGAGTTTCGTAGAGCGCGTCTTCGTCGCCACCTCCCTGTGGGCATATGACCAGGACCTCGTGGCCCGCCCGCGCGAGCGTGGCGCCGATGTCCCGCACCCGGCGGTCGGCGGGTACCGACCCGTTCTCGTTGACGATCAGGACCCGCCGCATGGGCCGGTTGCTGCCCACGCGCCCTTGCGATCCCGGCTCTTGCGATGTCAGCGGCTCTTGCGATGTCAGCGGCTCTTGCGATGTCAGCGGCTCTTGCGATGTCAGCGGCTCGGGCGATGCTGGCTGCGCTTGCAGGGACGTGCTCATTTCGCGGCGCACCGTCGCTCGAAAGGTGGCCTGGCGCGGCCCAGCACGACCGCGAGCGCGTGCTGCTCGGCCGCCGCTCTGGCTGTCCATCGCGGTTGCGCAACGCTCAGCAGACGCGCTCCCGCGGTGCGCAGTGCGTGACGAAGCGCCAGCGCGGCCTGAATTGCCCCCGCACTCGCTCTCCCGTAATGCTTGCGGGCGAACAAGATCTTCGCGTAGCTCAACTGTGCCGATAGATCGGGGCGAGGCTCGTGGCCGGTGTGGTGTGTCACCGCCATCACGGGCAAGTGTGAGACCTTCCATCCTGCCTGACGAAAGCGGTAGCACCAGTCGGTCTCCTCCGAGTAGAGGAAGAAGCGCTCGTCGAGCGGCCCGACGTCGGCGATCGCGCTCGCGCGCGCGATCAGAAAGGCGCCGACGAGCCAGTCGGCCGACACCTCAGTTTGGTAGCGAAGCGGGCGCGGCTCCTCCTCGCGCCAACGACGCAGCGGGGTCCAGCTCGATCCGAGGAGTGCCTCGCCGAAAGCACTCCAAGCCGAGGGAAAGCGCCTGATCGAATACTGCAGGCTTCCGTCAGGGGCCCGTTGGAGGACGCTCGCCAGGCCGACGTCGTCGCGTGCGTCGAGCGCTTCGACCAGCGCGTCGAATGTGCCCTCGGCTATCTCGATGTCGGGGTTGAGCAACAGCACGTAGCGACCACGCGCGTGGGGAAGTCCCCGATTGTTGGCTGCCGCGAAGCCGACGTTGTTCTCCCGCAGGACGCGCACGTCCGTGTGTGCCGATTCGATCGCCTCCGGAGTGTCCTCGTTCGAGCCGCTGTCCACGACGATCCACTCCACATCAATGTCTCGCACCGCTTCGCGGGCGGAGCGCAACGTTGTGAGGGCTAGATCGGTGCGGTTATGGGTGACAACGATGACACTGAGGTCGGGCCGGCCGTCCGCCGCGGCGCTGGTCTCGGCCGGCGCGTCGACCTCTGCCAACGCACGGACCCTCCCGTCGGTCGACATCTCTGTGCTTGCGCTTGTGCGCCGGTGGTCGATTTGACTGGCGACGGTGCTCATCGTTTAAGCAACGCAGGTGCCGGAGGTTTCTCGCGTCGAGGCGGGGAGATCACGTGTCTTTAAAGCAGATCGGGCCCGAGAAGGAGTTCGCAAGAAAAACCGGCGAGCGAGCGTTGCTTGTGCGAAGAGGGCTACACCCGCCGGTCGTGCTCGGCGCTTGTGGCGCCACAAGCCTTACAGAACGCGCCAGCTTCTGGTGCATGATCGGCTAAAGACGCAAGGGGTCGCAAAATGGAGTTCGCGCTTGTACTACGAGAACTATTGAAACGTTGGCCGCTGCTGCTGGTCGGCGTGCTGGTCGCCGCCGTCGCCGCGACCTTCAGCATCTATCGCCTCGAAAGCGGAAAGCTCAAGGCCCGCTCGCTGCAGTATTCGAGCGCCAGCACCCAGATCCTGGTCGACACTCCCTCGTCGGTGTTGGGCAACACCTCGCAAGCCTTCGAACCTCTCAATGCGCGGGCTGAGGTCTATGCGAACTTCATGGCAAGCCCGGCGGTGCTTAAGTTGATCGGCCAGCAGGCTGGCATCTCCGACGAACAGATCTACGCGGCAGGCCCCGTCAACGCAAACGAGCCGCGGGTCGTACAGGAGCCGACCGCTCTCAAGCGCAACGTGGAGATCACCGGCGAGACGAACCCGTACCGGCTGAGCTTCGAAAGCCAGGCAAATCTGCCGACGATCACGATCAACTCCCAAGCGCCGACTACGAGCGGTGCCGTGACTCTTGCCAACGCTGCCGCTGTCGGGCTCAAGCAATACGTGACAAGCCTTGAGAACAGCAACAAAATTCCGGCAAAATCGAGGGTGACGATTCGCCAGCTGGGTCCCGCGAATGGTGGTGTGGTCAACGGTGGGATCAAAAAGGCACTGGCGGCGATCGTCTTCCTGGCCGTCTTCTTGCTGTGGTGCGTACTGATGCTCGTGGGGTCCCGGTTCCGCAAGAGCTGGCGGGCGAGCGCCGCGCCGAGCGACACGCTGAACGATGGTCAGGAAACGGTCGATGGCGATGGACAGGATGTCCACGGCACAGATGTGGGCAGGCCGGATGGTGCCTATGCGCACCCCGAGCTCCCGACTTTCGAGACGTTCCAACACGATGACGAACCTGCGGCGATCCCGACGCGCAGCGCACGATGAGGACGAGCGCCCCGACATTGCGGCCGGCTGGGTAAGTCGTGGCCAGAGCACTCGCAGCGGCTCCAGTCGGCCCGGGTCGCGCCGCCGCGTCGCTGCCCGCTGTTCCCACGCGTTCGCCGGCAGGGGTAGAGCCGGTGCCTGTGCGGGCTGACGCGTTTCCTCACACCAAGCGTCCGCTGCCGTGGGTGTTGGCCGCGTTTCTGGCGATGCTGTTCTTCGTCCCGGTAGCGGCGACCGAAGTGAAGGTCCATCTCCCGGTCGACTCTCGGATCGATCGCTTCGCGATCATAGGGCTGGTCTTGGCGTGGTTCTGGTTCGGTGGCGACCAGCGCGCCTTTCTGCGCACGCGACGCTCCAAGCTGTACGTCACCGCGGCGCTCCTGTTCCTCGCTCTGGCCGTAGCGAGTCTTTTGCTCGACGCAGGCAGGATCGTCAACCTCGGCGATTTCCAGCTCGCCGGCAAGCGCTTCGCGCTGCTGGGATCGTTTCTGATCCTCTCTTGGTTTGTCCTCACAGCGCTGCGCTTCGAGGACGTTCGCGGATTCGCGACCTATCTGATCGGGCTCGCCACGATTATGTCCGTTGGCATGCTCATAGAGAGACACACGGGATACAACGTCTTCTACGAATGGAGCAGGGTTATCCTTAGTCCGATCGCCAGGGTGGCTCCCTCGCCGACCGTCATCCACCCTGCGTTTGGCACAGAAGGTCGCGTGACGGTCGTCGGCCCGACCCAGCATGGGCTCGCCGCGACGACGATGCTCGTCGTTGTCATGCCCTTCGCGCTGATTCGTGTATTCGACGCGACGACGCGCCGGTCGTGGTGGCTGAACGCGTTTGCCTTCGCGCTGATGCTCGCGGGCGCGATGGCCACCGATCGCAAGACGGCTCTGCTTGTGCCGATCGCGGTTGTGCTCTATGTGGCGCTGTACCGTCCGCGCCAGGTGCTCCGGCTTGCACCGCTTGGACTCGTTGTGCTCCTCGGCGTCGTGCATTTCGCCTCCCCGGGTGCTTTGGGGACGGTCCTCAATCTGAATCAGGACGTGAACAGCAACTCGACCACGCACAGAGTCGGGGACTTCAGCGACGTCGCACCGGACGTGCTCGCACATCCGGTGTTGGGTCGTGGCTTCGGCACGCTCAACCAAGAAAAGCCCTCGCAGTTCCGCATCAACGACGACGAGTACATCGACGAGCTGTGGGAGATGGGAGCGGTCGGGCTGTTGACGTTCGTGTGGATGATAATCGCACCTGTGTTCACTGCCCGCAAGGCGATTCGCACGCGCGGCCCGACCGTCGCATCGCTCGCGCTTGCCGCATCCGCCGGTTGCATTGCTTTTCTCGTCGTGTGTGCCCTATTTGACGCACTGTCCTTTCCCGAGGCACCTTACGTGTTCTTTGTGGTTGCGGCGCTGACTGTAATCGCCTCAGCTGGGCCAGAGGGCAATGTGACACCCTCACGTGAGCTGGTGCGCCAGCCGGCCCGTCGACCGCAGGCAGTCGCGGCGACGTGAGCGCGTCTGAGCTACAGCGTGTCTTGGTGCTCGTGCCAGGAGCATTGGGCGAGCGCTTGGCTGGACCGGAGATCCGTTCCTTGGAGTTTGCCAGAGCTCTGAGTGAGCAATACGAGGTCACACTCGCCGCTCAAGGACCCGCCGGCGGCGCCGCTCAAGGACCCGCCGGCGGCGAACGCGAGGGCATGCGGGTTGTCCCGTTCACGCGGCGACGGCTCCTACGCGAGGCCCTGCGCCATGACGCCATCCTCTCATCGTGTCTTCCTCCTTACCTGCTCGCTCTGAAGCCTTTGCACGACTTTCTGGCGATCACCGACCAATACGATCCCCACGAGCTCGAGCTTGCCACGTTGAAGAATGGTCGCCACCGCGATCGCGGGCTGCGCTCACGCGCTGGTATTCGCGCAATTCAGCTTCGTCACGCGGATATGGTGCTGTGTGCGGCCGAGAGCCAGCGGACGGAGCTGGCGAGGGTCGCACGCTCGCTCGCCGGGAACGGGACCTCGTCGTCCGACCCGATCGTCATTCCGTTCGGCATTCCGGACCCACCGCCCGTCTCCTCGCGTAGGCCGCTTCACGACCGCTTTCCCGAGATCGCTCCGGGTGACACGATAGTGCTTTGGTGGGGGAGCGTTTGGCGCTGGCTTGACGCCGAGACGGCGGTGCGGGCTTTTGCGCAGATCGCCGCTATCCGCCCGGACGTCAAGCTTGTCCTCACTGCGGGTAGGCCACCCAACAGGGACGCGGGGCGTCTGTTCGACGCGACGGAGGATATTCGAGCGCTAGCCCAGGAGCTGGGTGTGCTCGGGCGCAGCGTGCTGTTCCTCGATGAGTGGATCCCTTACGAGCAGCGCCATGACTACCTGCGTGAGGCCGACATCGGGCTCACCCTCCATCGTCATGCCGCAGAGGCACAGCTGGCGGCTCGCGCCCGCTACATGGACTATCTCTCCGCTGAGCTTCCGTGCGTGCTCGGCCGCGGTGACGAGACCGCCGAGGATTTTGGTGCGGCCGGCTTTGCCACGCTGCTCGACGAGCCGACCCCTGAACAATTGCTCGAGGCGTTGCTCGCGCTTGTCGATGACCGCGAAGCGCTCGCGGCTGCCAGGGCCGCCGGGAAGGATCTTGCCGCTGAGCGCAACTGGAGCGCCGTTGGGGCGAAGTTGCGTGCGGCGATCGCCGAGGTATCGCTCGGCACGCGCGCAACACGCCCGGCGCCGCTGGCGCTTGCTACCGGCGCCGGCGCCTACTACATGCGACGAGTCATCGATCGGGTAGCCGCAGCGAACTGATAATAGGGCGACACAAGGCCCCTCGCCTGGCTCGTGTGTGCCGCGAGAATCCTGGCGAGGAGAGCGTTTATTCTCGTATGAGCGATCTAAGACGACAGTTCATCACCAGTGCAGCGCACGGGCGGACGCCGTCGATCGCGGCGGTCGTTGGTGCCTACAACGCCGAGCAGTGGATTGGCGAGACGTTGAGCGCGATCCTCTCGCAGACGCATCCTCCGGATGAGGTGATCGTCGTCAACGACGGCTCGACGGACGACACTGCGCGCGAGCTCGAGCGCTTCGGGCGTGAGATTCGCGTTGTGACACAGGCGAACGGCGGCTGTCCAGCTGCCTTCAATAGGGGCTTTTCCGAGGCTCGCAGCGATTACATAGCGATGTGCGGGGCAGACGATGTATGGGAACCGGAGAAGCTCGAGCGTCAGGTCGCGGCGCTGGTCGCGCACCCGGAGATCGATCTCGCATACAGCGGCGCTCGCAACTTCGGAGTGGTCGACGATCCGTGGCCCCCCGCCCCCGAAGAGGGCCTTCTGGATCTGCGTACGTTCCGGCCGGTGCTCTATCGCCGCAACATCATCTGCGCGTCCTCGGTCTTGATCAGACGGAGCCTGTATGTCCGACTGGGGCCATTTGTGGAGAGCGCTGCAGGGGAGCGCTTTGCCTGCGACGACTACGACTACTGGCTGCGAGCGCTCGCGGCGGGTGCTGTGTTCCACTATGACCCTCGGTTCTCTGTCAACTATCGCCGGCACGCGAGCAATGCCACCAACGATCAGCCCTGGATACATCGCTCGCGTAACCTCACACATCGCTGGCACGCCGAGGAGATCGACGACGCCGCGCTCGTCCGGGCGGTCCTGGCTGACGACCTGCTGCGCACCGCTCGCGCTGAGATCGACTTCGGTGAGCGGCGCCGCGCTCGGGCGATGTTCGCGAGTTCGCTCCGATACAAGATTACGCCGCGCGCTGTGGCCTTCGTGCTCCTGTTGTCGCTCCCCGAGGAGCGGGCTCGACGGATGGTCGACGGGCTTGTGAGATTCAAGCGCGCGGTCGCGCGCGCGGCTTGACGCCGGCTCGCGCCGGGCTGAAGCGCCCCGCTCCGGCGCCCCGTTCTCTAGCCGTTGCTAGGCAGTGGACCCACGGCCACGTTTTTGTGTGGCCCAACGGTCTCGTCTCCGCCATTTTCTCGGAGACGGCGGAAAAGGATTCTTTCGAACTCAAGCGCCGACGCCTCCCAGCTGAGCATCCGCACCGACTCGGCAGCGGCGCGCGCGTAGATGGGGAGGTCCTCTCGCCTCACTGTCTGCTGCAGTCGCATGGCCAGTGAGCGCGGCGAAGGGTCGGCGTAGGCTATGTACGGGTTGTCGCTCACCAGCCTGTTGTTCTCGCCGTCGTTGACCACGGGTATGCAGCCTGCCGAGAGCAGCTCCAAGGGCAGCAAGGACATATTGGTTAGCGAGACCACCAAAGCCGCCGCCGCTTCGTTGTATAGCTGGTTCAGCTCGTCGGCTTTGAGGACGCCGTGGCTCGTGAACTCGAACGGGAGACGGTAGTCGCCGACATCCGATCCAAGCAGGTGTATCTCGTAGTCTGGATTGTTCTTCGCGAAGAGGGTCAGGGCAAAGACGCCGAGCTCGAATCCTCGCCGCGGCGCGCCGGGACGTGCGTAGAACAGGATCCGCCTTCTGGCATCGGCATTCGTAAGGCGGTAGCGACCGGAATCGGACCCGAACTCGAAATGGTCGCAGTTCATTCCGAACTCCGTCGTCAGCTTGTGGCTGAGCCAGCGACCGGCCGTGATGCCGTGGAGCCCGAACTTATAAGTGTTCTCCGCCAGGACGCTCTCGGTGCCGACGGGGAAAAACAGGGGCTCGTAGTCTTGGACGAAGTAGAACTTCTTCGCGCTCGTCACCGCGTTGAAGACGGGGTAGGCGGTTTGCCATGCGGTCGCGATCAGTGCGTCGCAGGCGCTCAGCTTGTCGCGGTTGGTCCAGATGTTCGCCTTCATCTCCGGAAAGTGTCTACGGATAACGGCGCGCGCCTCCTCGGCTGACTGAATCTCGCGACCGTCGTAGACGATGATATTGCAGGTGTGACCGCGCGCCTCCAGCGCCCGTACGAATCTCAGGATTGTGTGATGTCCTCCCGAGCCGTTTGCTATCGGGGGTATAACCCAGTTCACCGTCAGCTGCTCTGGGGGAGCCGAGTGGGCCGGGCGGTTGACCGGCTTGTGTGTCTCCCAGTCGGCTTCGAGCAGATCGCGCGTCGCGACCGGCAACCCGATCTCGCGACCCCGCGCAAGTCGTCGGCGGGCGAACCTGCTCGCTCTGCGGCGGAGCACGAGCGGTCCGTCCTCGCTCAGTATGTGCAGAGTCTTCCGTATCATGATGCATCGAGGAGCTCAGTCGAGAGCGCCAAGAGAAGCTGGATCGTCATCCTCTCAGCAGCGGGAGCGCCTTGACGACGAACTGGGCGCCCACGTTGCACGACGCTGTGACCTCGAGGGTATGACCTTTGGCGAGTGGGGCAAAGGCGATTTCCTGCCCATAGTCGCCGCAATACACGGTACGGCCGTCGAGGGTGACCTGGCTCGAGTTGCGCACCCGGTGCTTGATCGTGGAGAAGGTGACCGATTCCACGGCAATCGTGACGAACTTCGCACTGCCGCTGCGCTTGTAGATGCAGGTCGGGCCAAGCGGCGCCTCCTGTGGAGTGTCGACCGCTCCGCCTAGGATCGCTCCTGCCGCCCCCTGGGACACGAGCGTGCACGGGTTCAGCTTGCCCGGCTCCGCGCCGCTCCCGGTATCGGCGATCCCTGGGTTGTCGTCGTTGATTTCAGCGCCGCCCGTGCCGTCTATCGGCCGGTGCACGACGACTCCCTTGGTCACGGTGTCGCGATGGGCTCCGGGACCGGTGGCCAAAGCGGTCGATTGGTGGGCGGTTCGCGCATCGGCGCGCGCGGAGGAGGACTTTTCCGTAGCCGACGTGGGAGAGTCGCCGCCGCAGGCGTTCAGGAGCAGTGTCGCGGTCACTAGCAGGAGCGTGCACGGAACGGTGAGGATGGGTCGCTTCAGTGTGTGCATCGAGCGCCTTCTCAAATGTGTCAGTGGCTGGGCACGAACACCACATCCACCCAGTAGTTGGTGGACTTGTAGGTGCCCGTTGGGAAGATGCTGGAGGAGCTATATGTGTATACGCCGTTGGGGCTGACGGAGTTAGCGAGAGCCTGCAACGGTGGGTTGCTCACGCCGGCGGAGGCGAATCCCGAGGAGGTGTCGGAGTAGTGGCCTTTGGGTGCGAAGTAGCCGGCGACGTAGGTGGTGTTTGGGGTGATCGTGACTGGTGTTGAGAAGTTGACCTGTTGCCAGCCGGAGGCGGTTTCGCCCGTGAAGGTGGCGGAGGCGAGCAGCGTGCCGCTCGCGCTCCACAGGCTCCCGATGTGGGTCCCCGTGTTGGTGCTGGCCTTATAGAAGCGGACACCCGAGATGGCCCCGGCCACTTCGGAGCTGAACTTGACGCCGAGCTCCACGGAGTTGCCGTCGCCAGAGTCGACGATCGTGGGTGTCGTAAATTCGAAGATGGTGTCTTGCGGTACTACCGGATTGGATTCGGTGGATACCGGTCCTGTGCCGTTGGCGTTGGCTGCTTGGACCTTGAATGTGTAGGTGGTGCCGGCGGTGAGTCCTTTGATGGTGGTGTTGGTGGTGGGTGGGGTGCCGGTTATTTTGGTGGCTGTTTGGGCTTCTGTGCCGATGTAGGGGGTGATGGTGTATTCGGTTGGTGCGCCGCCTTCGGTGGGCGCGCTCCACGACACGTTCGCGGAGTGGGGGCCCGCGGTCGCGCTCACGTTTGTGGCCTGGCCGGGCAGTGGGGTGGGCACGAAGTCGACGTCGACCCAGTAGTTGCTGGCGTTGCTTGCGCTTGTTGGGAACGTGCTTTTGGCGTTGTATGTGAATACGCCGTTGGCGCTGATTGGGTTGGCAAGCGCCTGCAGGGGTGGGTTGCTGGCGCCTACGGACGCGAATGCGGAGGTGGTGTAGGAGTAGTGGCCGCTGGGTGCGAAGTAGCCGGCGACGTAGGTGGTGTTTGGGGTGATCGTGACTGGTGTTGAGAAGTTGACTTGTTGCCAGCCGGAGGCGGTTTCGCTCGTGAAGGTGGCGGAGGCGAGCAGTGTGCCGCTGGCGCTCCACAGGCTGCCGATGTGGGTACCGGTGTTGTTCGTCGCCTTGTAGTAGCGGATGCCGGTGATCGTGCCCGCTGCTTCGGAGCTGAACTTGACGCCGAGCGTGACTGGTGTGTTTTCGTTGGCTTCGATGGTTGCCGGTGTGGCGAAGTCGAAGATTGTGTTCTCTGGTGCGATCGTGTTGGAGGCGCTGGAGGGCGAGCTGTTGCCGACGGCGTTGGTGGCGGTGACGGTGAATGTGTAGTTGGTGTTGTTGGTCAGGCTTTTCACGATCGCCGATGTGGCGTTGCCGGTGATTTCGACGGGAGTTTGTGCGGTGGAACCAATGTATGGGGTGATCGTGTAGCCGGTGATCGGGCTCCCGCCGTTGCTGGAAGGTTCGCTCCAGCTCACCTGCGCCTGGCGTGTAGCGCCGCTGGCGCCCACGCCACTCGGCGTACCCGGCGCGACCAACGCCGTCGGTACTACCGGATTGGATTCGGTGGATACCGGTCCTGTGCCGTTGGCGTTGGCTGCTTGGACCTTGAATGTGTAGGTGGTGCCGGCGGTGAGTCCTTTGATGGTGGTGTTGGTGGTGGGTGGGGTGCCGGTTATTTTGGTGGCTGTTTGGGCTTCTGTGCCGATGTAGGGGGTGATGGTGTATTCGGTTGGTGCGCCGCCTTCGGTGGGCGCGCTCCACGACACGTTCGCGGAGTGGGGGCCCGCGGTCGCGCTCACGTTTGTGGCCTGGCCGGGCAGTGGGGTGGGCACGAAGTCGACGTCGACCCAGTAGTTGCTGGCGTTGCTTGCGCTTGTTGGGAACGTGCTTTTGGCGTTGTATGTGAATACGCCGTTGGCGCTGATTGGGTTGGCAAGCGCCTGCAGGGGTGGGTTGCTGGCGCCTACGGACGCGAATGCGGAGGTGGTGTAGGAGTAGTGGCCGCTGGGTGCGAAGTAGCCGGCGACGTAGGTGGTGTTTGGGGTGATCGTGACTGGTGTTGAGAAGTTGACTTGTTGCCAGCCGGAGGCGGTTTCGCTCGTGAAGGTGGCGGAGGCGAGCAGTGTGCCGCTGGCGCTCCACAGGCTGCCGATGTGGGTACCGGTGTTGTTCGTCGCCTTGTAGTAGCGGATGCCGGTGATCGTGCCCGCTGCTTCGGAGCTGAACTTGACGCCGAGCGTGACTGGTGTGTTTTCGTTGGCTTCGATGGTTGCCGGTGTGGCGAAGTCGAAGATTGTGTTCTCTGGTGCGATCGTGTTGGAGGCGCTGGAGGGCGAGCTGTTGCCGACGGCGTTGGTGGCGGTGACGGTGAATGTGTAGTTGGTGTTGTTGGTCAGGCTTTTCACGATCGCCGATGTGGCGTTGCCGGTGATTTCGACGGGAGTTTGTGCGGTGGAACCAATGTATGGGGTGATCGTGTAGCCGGTGATCGGGCTCCCGCCGTTGCTGGAAGGTTCGCTCCAGCTCACCTGCGCCTGGCGTGTAGCGCCGCTGGCGCCCACGCCACTCGGCGTACCCGGCGCGACCAACGCCGTCGGTACTACCGGATTGGATTCGGTGGATACCGGTCCTGTGCCGTTGGCGTCAGCTGCTTGGACCGTAAACGTATAACTCGTCCCAACCGTCAACCCGGAGATAACGATTCCCGTGGGGGTAGGAGTACCTGTGACGGTCGTCGGTGTTTGGGCTTCTGTGCCGATGTACGGGATGACGGTGTATTGGGTTGGTACGCCGCCTTCTGTCGGTGCGCTCCATGACACGTTCGCCGCTCCTGGGCCCGCGGTCGCGCTCACGTTTGTGACCTGGCCGGGCAGTGGGGTGGGAAGGAAGTCCACGTCTACCCAATAGTTGGTTGCTTCACTGGTGTTGGTGGGAAACACGCTCGTGGAGCTATGCGCATATATGCCGTTCGGGCTGACAGGACTGTCGAGAGCCTGCAGCGGCGGGTTGCTCACGCCGACGAAGGCAAACGCCAGCGGGGTCGTCGAATAGTGCCCCACGGGAGCCAGGTAGCCCGCGACATATGTCGTGAAGGCGGAAATCGTGACTGGTGTTGAGAAGTTGACCTGTTGCCAGCCTGAGGCGGTTTCGCTCGTGAAGGTGGCGGAGGCGAGCAGTGTGCCGCTGGCGCTCCACAGGCTGCCGATGTGGGTACCGGTGTTGTTCGTCGCCTTGTAGTAACGGATGCCGGTAATCGTGCCCGCGACTTCGGAGCTGAACTTCACGCCGACCTCAGTCGATGTGGTTTCTCCTGAATCTATGGTTGCCGGTGTGGCGAAGTCGAAGATTGTGTTCTCTGGTGCGATCGTGTTGGAGGCGCTGGAGGGCGAGCTGTTGCCGACGGCGTTGGTGGCGGTGACGGTGAATGTGTAGTTGGTGTTGTTGGTCAGGCTTTTCACGATCGCCGATGTGGTGTTGCCGGTGATTTCGACGGGAGTTTGTGCGGTGGAACCAATGTATGGGGTGATCGTGTAGCCGGTGATCGGGCTCCCGCCGTTGCTGGAAGGTTCGCTCCAGCTCACCTGCGCCTGGCTGGTCGCGCTGTTGGCGTTCACGCCTGTAGGCGCACCCGGAGGTGCCATCGCCAATGGCGTTACCGCGTTCGATTCGACGGACACCGGTCCAGCGCCGGTTTCGTTGGCTGCTTGGACCTTGAATGTGTAGGTGGTGCCGGCGGTGAGTCCTTTGATGGTGGTGTTGGTGGTGGGTGGGGTGCCGGTTATTTTGGTGGCTGTTTGGGCTTCTGTGCCGATGTAGGGGGTGATGGTGTATTCGGTTGGTGCGCCGCCTTCGGTGGGCGCGCTCCAAGAGACGGTCGCAGAGCGTGCGCCGGCGGTCGCGTTAACGGTGGCCACCCTGCCTGGGGGAACTATCGCCGTTGGCGTGACGGCGTTTGACGCGGAGGACACAGGCCCTGCCCCGTTGGCGTTGGCTGCTTGGACCTTGAATGTGTAGGTGGTGCCGGCGGTGAGTCCTTTGATGGTGGTGTTGGTGGTGGGTGGGGTGCCGGTTATTTTGGTGGCTGTTTGGGCTTCTGTGCCGATGTAGGGGGTGATGGTGTATTCGGTTGGTGCGCCGCCTTCGGTGGGCGCGCTCCAAGAGACGGTCGCCGCTCCCGGTCCGGCGGTCGCGCTGAGGTTCGTCGTCGGCCCGGGAATCGATGTGGGCACGAAGTCGACGTCTACCCAATAGTTGGTTGCTTTGAAGGTACTCGTCGGGAACGTTGTCGTAGTGGCGTAGGAGTACAGTCCGTTGACGCTCGAGCTGTTGGCCAGGGCGTGCAGAGGTGGATTGTTCACGCCTGAGGAGACAAACCCGGAGGCCGTGTCGGAGTAGTCGCCTTTCGGCGCCAGGTAGCCTGCTACGTAGGTCGTATTCGCGCTGATGGCGACCGGCGTGGCAAAGTTCACCTGCTGCCAGCCAGACGCTGTTTCCGAGGTGAACGTGGCCGATGTCAGCAGGGCGCCGCCCGCGGTCCACAGACTGCCGACATGGGTTCCAGTGTTCGCGCTCGACTTGTAAAAACGGATGCCAGTCACGACGCCGGCGAGTTCGGAGCTGAATTTCACGCCGAGCTCGACCGAATGCGCGTCGGCGGAGTTGATCGTCGCCGGGGTCGCGAAATCGAAGATGGTGTTCTCGGGGAACACCGTGCTGGATGCCGCAGAGGCGGGGCTGTTCCCGGCGGCGTTTACGGCTGTCACCGTAAACGTGTAGGTCGCACCGTTGGTCAGTCCTTTGACGATCGTCGAGGTCACACTGCCGCCGACTTCGGTTGGCGTCTGCGCGGTCGCGCCGACATACGGAGTAATGGTGTAGCTGCTGATCGGACCGCCACCCGTACTGGAGGGTTCGGTCCAGCTGACAAGCGCCTGGCCGGTAGCGCCGCTTGCCGTCACGTTGGTGGGCGCCGATGGGGGGATGACCGCGGTGGGCGTGACCGCATTGGACGGGGCGGACATGGGGCCAGCGCCGTTGGGGTTTGACGCCTGCACCCTGAACGTGTAGCTGGTCCCGCTTGTCAATCCTCGGACCGTCGCGCTCGACGCGGGAGGCGTTCCTGTGATCGTCGTAGCTGTCTGCGCTTCGGAGCCTACGTAGGGGGTGATCGTATATGTCGTGGTGGGTCCGCCTTCCGCGGGTGCGTTCCACGAGACGGTGGCTGAATCGCCGCCTGCTTTTGCGCTTGCGTTTGTCACCGCCCCCGGAGCGGTCGCGGTGGCGAACACCGGATCGACCCAGTAGTTGGAGCCGTTGAAGCTGCTCGTCGGGAATCCGCTCGCGGAGGTGTAGGAAAAAAGACCGTTTTCCGAGGCGAATGCCCCATTTACCGGTGCGGCGTTGGCCGCGACGGCGTGCAGCGGTGGGCTGTTGAGCGCGTTGCCGCCGGTTGGAGGGGGAGTGTAGAAGTAATACTGGGAGTCGGCGTAGTGGCCGGCTGGGTCGAAGTAGGCGGCAACGTAGGTCGTATTCGGGAACACGTCCACAGGAGTCGAGAAGTTGACCTGTTGCCAGCCTGATTCGCTTTCGCTGGTGAAGGTCGCCGTCGCGAGCTGCTGCCCGGATGCGCTCCAGAGGGTCCCGATATGTGTCCCGGTGTTCGCCGCCGACTTGTAGAAGCGGACCCCTGTCACGGTGCCGAACGTTTCCGAGGTGAACTTCACGCCGAGCTCAGTTGAGTGCGTGTCTCCGGAGTCGGCCGTTGGGGGCGTGACGGCGCTGCCCCAGATCGAGCAGGGGCAGGAGACTTTGACCTGTACGCCGGCCGATGGGCTCTCCAGGTTCGTGCTGTCGTCGACCGCACGCGACTTGATCGTCGTGGTCGGATAGCCATGTGCGGCCCAGGCGTAAGACCATTTGATGGACTGTTCGTCGGCTGTGGCAAGGGTCGCGGGATGCCACGTGGCACCGTTGTTGGTGGAGACTTCGACGCCTGCTACCACTCCACCGCCGGCGTCGGTTGCGGTGCCGGTGACCGTGACCTTGCTGCCGTCCTGGAAGGTTTCGCCCTGTTGGGGAGAGGTGATCGTCGAAGTCGGCGACGTCGTGTCGGTCGACTTTTCCGCAGGCACCAGTCCGCTGATCAGCGTCCCCGGTTGGGTGCCCATTTCGGCCAGCAGGTTAACGGTCATCTGCTCCATGTTGGGGTCCGGGGGATTGCGGCTCGGCTCGGTGGTGCTGACGTCCCACGCGTTGATGTTGGCCAGGCCCCACGACCATTGCACCGTTCCGGCGCCGAAGACCAGGGCGCCGCTCGGCGCGCGGTAGAGCGTGAGGTGGTGGGTTGCGGTGGCATTGCTGTTGAGCGTGCTGCCGTAGTCGGTGAAGGCCTGCACGCCGCTGACCGTTGTCGAGGAGAGGTCGAACTCGCCCGCGGGCCGAAAGCCGTTGTCGACGTCTTCGTCCCACTCGTAGCCAAGGGTGCCGGTGCCCGGGGCAAGCGTCAGGGTCTGTTCGGGCTGCAGCTTTTCCACAGCGGTGTTGCGCCACAGCTTGAGTTTGTTGTACTGGCCGGGAACGGTGATTTCGGACGTCCCCGAATTTACGGTGAATTGCTGGCCCGAGAGCGCGTTTTCAGGTTGGCCCCCATCGGCGTCCGCGGGTCCGCCACGTGGGTCGCGCCAGGCGCCGGTCCAGGTGGGTGGATCCTTGGGATCTACCGGTCCTTCGAAGTGCGTCTCCTTATAGGTGGTCAGCGTCCGAGAGGGCGTATTGGACCCATCGATGCTCGGTCCCCAGCGCGTTTTCCAGAAGATCTCGTTGCCACTGAAGAAGGCCAGGCTGACGCCCGCTTCGCGGGCGGCCATCACGTTCGCTCGCTGTTCGTCCGACCAGTACTCGTCGTGGCCGCTGGACATGAAGACCTTGTGGTTCTTCAGCAGCGGGCCGTTGTTGGCGACTTCGTTCTCGCTCGTGTAGCTGACGTTGTAGCCGTTCTCCTCCAACCAGTAGATCATCTGGTATTCGGCGTAGTAGAGGTAGGAGGCGCCGCTGTCGGTCGTGAACGCGCCGTCGAAGGGACGGTTGTAGGAAACCGAGTAGGCGCCCTTGTAGGCTTTTGGGGTGCCCGGCGGGCAGGCGACCGTGCAGGTGTAGAGGCTGTTGCCACCGTAATCGTTGTAGGCCTCCCAGCTGGCGTCGGAGGTCTGCAGAATGACGTCCGAGTGGCTCGAGTCGTTTCGCACGACAAACGGGATCTGGCTTTCCCCGCCGGTGTCGTCGCGGATCAGCTGCGCGATGTAGACCCCGGAAACGGCGTTGCTCGGCACGGTCCACTGAGCGGAGACCCCCCAGTTGCCGCAGTCGATCAGTCCGGTCGACGATTCCTTCAGGCATTCTGGCTGTATCTGGGGGAGGTGCGCTGTCGGCTTGATGTTGGTGGCTATCAGCCGGGCGCCGTCGCCTTTGTAGTAACCCAGGCGGAGGATGTCGATGTGGTAGTCGCTGGACGGCGTGTCGATCTTGAAGTTCTCTGTCTGTCCTACGTTGGCGCTCATCGAAGTGGCGAAGCCCTGGATCGTCGGATCGCCCACACCCTGGATCTGCCAGTTGCTGGGCGGGTCACCGGGCAACTGGTTCTCGCACACGATCGGGTTGGACGCCGATGCGCATTCGCCTGCGGCCCGCGCCGAGGCTGGGAGCAGCGTGAGGGCGGTCACCAGGAGCGCGAAAACGGGCAGGAAAGATCGCCGCACCCAGCGCGTAGCAGAATTGGCTGTCACGTTCACGCTGCCCCTCGCCCACTCAGGACTGCCGGCACGGTTCGTGCGAGTAGCGCGAGGTTGAGCCACAGCGAGCGTCGCTGGGCATATTCGACATCGAGGCGTACCATCTCCTCGAGCGGAACCTCCGAGCGACCGTTGACCTGCCAGAGGCCCGTTATTCCAGGCTTGACGGAGAAGCGCGCGAACCAGTGCGGCGGATAATGTTCGACCTCGTACGGGATCGGCGGTCGGGGACCGACCAGCGACATCTCGCCGCGCAGGACGTTCCAAAGCTGCGGCAGCTCGTCGAGGCTCGAGCGCCTGAGCAGCCGACCAACGCGCGTCACGCGCTGGTCGCCCACGATCTTGTATGGCGAGTCCGCCTCGGGCTGCGGGTTCTCTCCCTTGATCAGCCTGAGCACGAACTCGCGGTGGCGGTCGTGGGCGGCGCCGTGGTGCATGGTGCGGAACTTCTTGACCGTGAACGGCTCCAGGTCGCGCCCAAGTCGCCGCTGGCGAAACAGCACCGGACCTGGGGAGTCGAGCTTGACGGCCACCGCGAGGACCAACAACAGCGGCGAGAGGACGATCAGCAGCAGCAGGGTGCCGATCACGTCGAGCGTCCTGCAGCTCGCGTCGACGAGCTTGGAGCCGGTGCTAGGGCTTGTGGAGACGTTGTCGCCGCGCGCCGTGAAACCGGCACTAGGCGCGCCGCCGTCGGGGGATGTCGAGTTACCCGCGTCAAGCCAGGGTACCCGTCGATCGATAGCGTGAGCCGCCATAAACAACGAACGTTTCCGCTTGCTCCCAACTTGCGGCTCTTGCTCAGATACTCGCGACCGTGACATCGGGCATCCTGCCCCCAGTCATGCGACGCGCTCGAGCATGTGCGCCGCGAGTCGTCCGACAACGTAGTCCTGCTCTTGCTCTGAGAGGCCGGGGAAGATCGGCAGCATCAACGTCTCGCGTGCCGCCGCCTCGGTGTGTGCGAGCTCGATCTGACGGCTCAGCTCGGGCCGATCGTCGTATGCGCCCTCTTCGTGGATCGCCATCACGCCTCTGCGCGTGGCGACGCCGTCGTGCAGCAGGCTCCGCATCAGCTCTGTGCGGCCCAGCGGCGCGCCCGGTCCGATACGCACGCAGTAGGACTGCCAAGTGCGCGTCGCGTAGGGCGGATCGTAGGGCGCTTCGATATACGGGATGCCTGCGAGCGCGTTGGTGTAGCGCTCGGCGAGCACTCGGCGGTGCTCGAGGATCTCGTCGAGCACCTCCAGCTGGCACAGTCCCAGGGCCGCCTGCATATCTGTCATGCGGCTGTTCCAACCGCGCTCTGGATAGGCCTCGAATACCACGTCGCTGGCCGAGTGGCGCGCCAGGTCGGACATGTCCATGCCGTGCGCTCGCAGGCGTCGCAGGCGCTCCGCGATCGCGGGATCCTCGACGGCTATCATGCCGCCCTCGCCTGTGGTGATGACCTTGCGCGGGTGCAGCGAGAAGCAGGCGAGCGAACCGAGCGAGCCGATCGGCCGGTCCTTGTAGAGAGCGCCGATCGCGCAGGCGGCGTCCTCGACGATAGCCAGGCCGTGGCGCTCGCCGATCTCGAAGAAGCTGTCCATATCGGCTGGGAGGCCGACCTGGTGCACCGGCATGATCGCCTTTGTCCTCGGTGTGATCGCCCGCTCCGCGCATGCGGGGTCGAGGTTGTAGGTGAGCGGATCGATGTCCGCGAAGACCGGACGCGCTCCGCAGTGCCACACGGCGTTGGCGGTCGCAATGAACGAGAGCGAGGGGACGATCACCTCGTCTCCGGGTCCCACCCCCGAGACGTAGAGCGCGAGTTGCAGCGCCGTCGTGCAGCTGGTCGTGGCGACCGCATCGGCGGCGCCGACACGTGTGGCGAACGCCTGCTCAAAGGCTCGTACGCGCGGACCTTGGGAGATCCAACCCGAGGCGACGGCCTCGGCGACCGCGTCCCCCTCGGTGCCCGTCAGATAGGGGCGGGTGATCGGAATCTGCATCATGGCGCCGCGAGTGTCGCGGGGACGGTCTCGGCGCGCTCGGAGCTCCACCACTCCACGAGCCGTCGCAGGCCCTCCTGCAGATCGACCTCCGCCTCGAAGCCTAGGCGCTCACGCGCGAGCGTCGTATCCGCGAGCCGTCGCGGGACCTTGTTGACCGAGCGCTCGGGGCCATGTTCGACCGGGAGATCGGAGTCCATCACCTCGAGCAGCAGCTGAGCAAGCTCGAGCAGGCTCGTCTCCGTCCCGCTGGCGACGTTGAAGACCTCATCGCTTACGTCGGCCTGGGCGGCGAGCAGGTTCGCGCGCGCGACGTCGCCGATGTAGACGAAGTCCATCGTCTGTGAGCCGTCCCCGAGAATCAGGGGCGCTTCGCCCGCGGCGATCCTGTCCATCCAGCGTACGAGCACCTCGGTGTAGACGCCATGGATGTCCATCCGCGGGCCGTAAACGTTGAAGTAGCGCAGCGCCACATAGTCGAGGTCCTGCATCGAATGGAAGCTGCGCAGCAACCCCTCGTTGAAGGTCTTGGCGGCGCCGTAAAGCGTGTCGTTGGCGTAAGGATGATGAGACTCGTCAGTGGGGAACTGCTCGGCCAGCCCATACACCGACGCCGAGGACGCGGCCACGATGCGGCGGACGCCCTCTTTAAGGGCCGCCTCGATCACGTTGTAGGTGCCGGCGATCATCACCTCGAGCGCCAGGCGCGGTTCGGCTGCGCACTGGGTGATCCGCAGTGCCGCCTGGTGGTACACGACGTCGACGCCCTTCGTCAGCTCGGCGACGAGCTCGCGATCGCAGATATCGCCCTCGACGAGCCGAACCGGGCCGTTCTCGATCGCCCACGCGAGGTTCTCCCGGCGGCCGCGCACGAAATTGTCCAGTACGACAACCTCGCGCGCTCCAGCCTGCACGAGCTGGTCGACGATGTTCGAGCCGACGGCTCCAGAGCCGCCGGTGATCAGCGCACGTTCACCGAGCATCTTGGTTGTACCTCATATTGACTGAACGCTCTCGAGGCTGGCGATCTTGCGCGCCGACCTCAATCGTCGGGCCCGTCGCCCAGCAGCTCGACCGCGGCCATATTCCACTGGTCGGTTGTCGGGGACGCGTCGTTCATGGTCACGGTTTCTCCGACGGGGCCGGTGACCGCGCCGGTGAATTGCGACCAGTACGTGTCGCCTGTCTTCGTGTCGACGTACTGGTTGAGGATCACCTGATTTGGACCGAGCGTGCGCGGGATCGCATTGTCGTAGTCGTTGCCGACGGCGAACACCAGCGCTCCCGCTTCGGTGGTCTTCAGCGATACGTGCGGTTCTCCGCTCGTCGCTCCGCCACTGGCCGATACGCCGACGCCGTCGGACATCTGCATCGCGATCACCGTCAGCTCCTGTTCGTATCCCCCGACCGCCGGGGTCGAGGTGACGGTCACGTTGGAGAGTGGCGCGAGCGCCGTTGCCGCCCAGATCTCGGCGTCGCCGGGGCGCGAGTTGGCTCGCTTGACGAGCGTCCAGGTGAGTCCCGCGCCGGAGACAGCGACGGACTGCTTGCCCGCTCCATCGGGACCGTCGGAGCTGACGAATGCGAGCAGCTGCTCGCCGGCTTCGGCCGTGGTGATGGTCGGTGTCGTCAGGGTTCCCTTGCCTTCGTCTGTGACCTTGACGTCCATCGTGAAGCACGGATTTTCTTCGGCGGGGTTCTTGACGGTCACTTCGACCGGCGCGGCGTCCCCGAGGAGGCCGGAGCTATTGGTCGCCACGGCTGTGAGCGTGTGGCTGCCGTTGGTCGTCCCCGTGGTGCTCCAGGTGACCGCGTACGGCGCCGAGGCCACTGGTTCGCCCAGCGCTTTGCCGTCGAGGTAGAACTGCACCGAGGCGATTTTGACGTTGTCGCTGACGCCGGCGCTCACCTGCACGGTGTTCGAGACGGTCTGTCCCGCAGTGGGGCTGATGATCGACGCCTTCGGCGGCTGCGGCTGTTCTTCGCCCGAGCCCGACTGGATCGTCACCGTGGTATCCGCTGCCGTGCCGACGAAGCCTTCGCTGTCGGTCGCCTGCGCGCTGAGGAAGTATTTACCGGCGGGCGTGCTCGCCGCCGACCACTGGATCGTGTACGGCGGCGCGGTCACCGGTTCGTCGATCGGCTGGCCGTCCAGCAGGAATTGCACCGACTTGATCGGGTGCGGTCCGCTGGCAGTGGCCGTGAGCGTAACGTTGCCGGAGACCGTGGATTCCGCCGTCGGGCTCGTCAAAGTCACCGTCGGCGGCGTGGAGTTGGGGTGCGTCTGTTCGAGTACCTGCGCGGTGTCGCCTTCAATCAGCAGCTTGGTTTCGGTGATGTCGTTAGACGCGTTCGACTGCTCGAAGTAGTGGTCGGGATCGGCCTCCGCGCGTAGCCAGTAGACGCCGTTGGGCAGGCTCGAGATTTCGATGCCCTCGCCGCCGTCAGTCGCGTCGTACTCGTCGCCCCAGCCGACGCTCAGGCCGAGCCGCCCTTCGGGCTTGCCGCATTCAAAGCCCGAGTATTCGTTGTTCGCGGGAGCATTGGGCACATTGCCCAAATAGGTGTCCGAAGTCATGCAGAACAGATCCTTCGGGCTGACGGCCACGACGCTTCCGGGTTCGCCGCTGGCGTTGGAGTTATACAGCGAGAACTTGTCGAACGGGAAGCGATAGTCGCTCGGCGCTTCCCAGTACATCGGTCCGACGATCGGGACGGTGTAGGCGAGGGTCCAGACCCCGGGGCTGGGGCTCGCGTAGAGCGCCTGGTAGCTCTGCGAGATCCCGGTCGCCGAGTTGTAGACGGGACGGATCTCGAGCGGCCCGGCGCCGAGGTCCGCGGTTATGTGCTCGAACTCGAGCATCCGCGTCGAGCCGGTGTGCTCGATGTAGATGTCGGGTGTGGGCATGATCAGCTGCAGGTCCGGGTAGGCGATCGGGACCGTGCTCGGCGTCACGGGGTTCGATTGCGCGGACGCCGGGCCGCTGCCGATTACGTTGGTGGCGGTCACGGTGAAGGTGTAGGCGGTGCCGTTCGTCAGCCCGTCGATGGTGGTGCTGGTCGCCGGGGGGGATCCGATCACCTTCGTGGACGGCTGCGCGGTCGTGCCCTCGTATGGGGTCACCGTGTAGCTCGCGATCGCGCTGCCGTCGTTGGGCGGCGCTGTCCACTTCACGGTGGCGCTGCCGTCGCCGGCCGTGGCGCTGGCTTCCGTCGGCGCGCCCGGCGCGGTGGGTCCGTTTGGCGTAACGGCGTTCGACGATTCCGAGACCGGTCCGACGCCCTTGCCGTTGGACGCCTGGACGGTGAAGGTGTAGCTCTTGTTGGCGGTCAACCCGTTGATCGTGATGCTGGTCGCCGGGGGTGTTCCCGCCACGGTCGTCGTGGGTTGGGCGGTCGAGCCGATGTAGGGTGTGACGGTGTATGTAGTCACGGCTCCTCCGCCGGTCGGCGCATCCCAACTCACGGTCGCCGATTCGAGGCCCGCGGTTGCGCTCACATTCGTGACCTGGCCTGGGGTTGTCGCAGTAGTCGGTTCGAACTCGACATCGACCCAGTAGTTGGTCGACTTGTAGGTGTTGGTCGGGAACACATTCGAAGTGCTGTAGGCATACACGCCGTCGGCGCTGACGGAGTTCGCAAGCGCTTGCAGTGGGGGGTTCTTCACGCCGCTGGACGCAAAGCCCGAGGAGGTGTCCGAGTAATGGCCCTTGGGCGCCAGGTAGGAGGCGATGTACGTCGTCTTGGCTTCGATCGGCACCGGCGTGGAGAAGTTGACCTGCTGCCAGCCCGTTGTGCTTTCGCTTGTGAAAGTGGCCGAGGCGAGCAGTGTGCCGCTGGTGGTCCAGAGGCTGCCGAGGTGGGTGCCGGTGTTGGCCGACGCCTTGTAGAAGCGGATGCCCGTCACGTTGCCGGCCACTTCTGAGCTGAACTTCACGCCGAGCACGACCGAGTGCCCGTCGCCGGAGTCGATCATGGCGGGGACCGTCGATCCGAAGATCGTGTCAGGTGCCGCTAGCGCCGAGGATGGCGTGGCGATCAATATCAGTCCGAAGGCCAATGTGGCCACCATCCATGTCCCGGTTGACCAGAGTCGTCCTTGCCTCACTTGGTATCCCCCTAAATTGGCTGAAATCTGCACTGGCTGAAATCTGCACCGGCTGAAACCTGCACCGGCTGAAACCTGCACTGACTGAAATCTGCACCGGCTCAAACCCGCACTGGCTCAAACCTGCACTGGCTCAAACCTGCACTGGCTCAAACCTGCACTGGCTCAAACCTGCACTGGCTCAAACCTGCACATTTGGTACAAATCGAGCGAGACTCTTATCACATCTCCACAAATATTTGTTTCTTATCGAGCGCGACCTCGATAGTGTGCGCTCCGGTCGAGGACAGAGGCGATCATGGAGCGTGATCGGCGGGCTATCGGGCTCGAGCGTGTGGGCGCCTCCGGTCGGGGACGACTATCCCGCGAGCCGACCGGCGCGGGCGTGTGGGCTACGGTGCGCTTCTGTCTCGCTCAAACGATCGACCTGATCACCCGAGCCGGATTACCAGCAGCGATCACGCCCGCGGGGATCGAGGAGACCACGACGCTACCCGCGCCGATCACCGAGTCGGCGCCGATCGTCACTCCCTTGAGGATCGTGACCCCATCGCCCACGAACGCGTTCTCGCCGATATCCACCGATCCCATCCGCGGATCGCCGTCGCGACGGCGATCCGGGCGCAGGTCGTGGAAGTCGCTGTCGTAGATCGTCACCTCCGAGCCGATCAGCGCTCCGCGGCCGATGCGGATTCCCGGCCCTTGGCTCTTGAAGAACGCGTTGTTGTTGATCTGGGCTTCGTCGCCGATCTCGATTGCCGCTCCCCGCGACGCCTCGAGGTGGCAGTAGCCGGTGTAGAAGGACTTGGAAGTGGCCCAGCCGAACTCCACGTCTCGCCCCAGGGCGATGGCTCCCGCCCCGAGGAACAGGACCGGTTGGCGGAGGATCGGCGTCCCGCTGACGTGCCGGCAGCTCGACAGCGCCCTGTACTTCCATATCCGGCCGCGCCGCAGCGCCGCGTCCAGCCGTGCGGTGCCCTTCATCTCGGCGGGGATGCTCTCGGCGGGGATGCGCTACAGGCGTGCCGTCGAGGCCTTGCGGACCTCGCTGTGAGCCGTCTTGCGGTGCTCGACGGCTTCCGGACGTGGAACTCGAGTCGAGTCCGGCAGTGCGCTGGGATCGCCTGGACTTGGTTTTTGTGGGTCATCAAGTGATGAACGCCGACGCTCGCTCTGGATTTTTGCGCATGGTGCTGCGATCGCCTGGCAGGCTGCGATCGCGTGCGAGCGGGACGCGAGAACCGCCGCCGGCCATCCGTTGATATTTACGAGATGCCCAGCGACCAGGACCGGGCCGAGGAACAGACGACGACCGAGGCATCATCTGGAGATCTCCGCGAGGCCGCAGCCCACGGCGTCCGCTGGACTGCGATCGCTCGCCCCACGATAGAGCTCCTCCAGCTGGGTTCGATCGTGGTGTTGGCACGTCTGATCGCACCAGCGGAATTCGGTCGCTACGCGATAGCGCTCGTCGCGCAGGAAGTCGCCTATCTGATCGTGATCGGGGGCCTGAGCAGCGCCCTGGTCCAGCGCAAGACGGTGAGTCGCGATCACATGCAGACAGGGATGGCCTTGGGGTTGCTCACGGGCTTTGCCCTGGCCGTACTTACGCTTCTCGCCGCGAGTCTGATCGTCGTTCCGGTCTTCGGCGCGCGCACAGCGCTATTCGTCCGGCTGATGGCGCCGTTGTGCGTGATCTCGGCCTTGGCGACCGTGCCGATGGCCACCCTGCGCCGGCGGATGGCGTTCAGGCGTCTGAGCGAGATCGAAGTCCTCAACACGCTCGCCCGGGTCGTCGCCTGCATCGGCCTCGCGCTGGCCGGCCTGAGCGGCGAGGCGCTGGTGCTCGGCGTGCTCGCCGGTTCGGTTGTGACGACCGCCGTCGCGTGGGTCAGCGCGCCCCCTCCCGCTCCGCGCCTGCATCGCGCGGCGGTGCGCGATTTGCTCGACTATGGACTGCCCGTGTCGCTGGCATCGATCAGCTGGATCGGCTTCAGCAACGTCGACTATGCGATCATCGGCGCCCGCCTTGGCGCTGTGCAGACCGGTCTGTACTTCCGCGCCTATACGCTAGCCGTCGAATATCAGAGCAAGGTGAGCCTTGTGATGAACCAGGTCGGCTTCCCTGTGTTGGCACGCACGCGCGACGCAGCCGAGCTGACACATCTGTACCGCCAGATGGTGCGCCTGCTGACGATCACAGTCTTTCCGCTGTTGGTGTTGCTGGCGATCGGAGCGCCGGTACTCGTTCCCTTTCTCTTCGGCTCGCGATGGGCTGCAGCAGTTGTGCCAGTGCAGATACTCGCGCTGGGCGGAGCTTCGACACTTGTCATTGACGCCGTTGGCACGGTACTAATGGCGACAGGCAGGGCGCGTGCGTTGCTTGGCTACGGTACGGCTCACTTCGTTGTATACGGGATCACGGTATTTCTCGTCGTGCGGCTTGGGATCGTTGCTGTTGCCATCGACGCCGCTGTTGTTCACACGCTGTTCTTGGTCGTCGCCTACGTACTGATGTTGCAGGGGTCGCCTGCTCGCCCGCTGCGCCGCCTGTGGGATGACGTCGCACCGGCCTTCGTCTCCTGTGTGGGGCTTGTCGCGGTCGCTCTACCGGTGAGCCTTGTGCTGACGGCCGCCGATATCCCCGCAGTACTATGGCTGCTCGCGCTCGCGGCTGTTGCTGTGCCGCCCTATTTGCTGACATTGCGCATAGTCTTCCCGAGTGCCTGGCGCAGTCAGAGATCCGCTTTCGGGCGCGTCCTGCCTGGTCACAAGCGTCTCCGGGGCGCGAAGCGGCGCCTGGTAGCGGCGGCTCGTCTACGGTTCTCGGGATAGCGTCGTGAGCCCTCAAGTTCCGATTGCTTTTCATGACGTTTACCTGTACGGGGATGCGCGTCGATGCTGTGTTCGCATGCGCGCGAGTGACGTGTTCGGAGTGATCTCGATGCGCCGGGAGGCAGGATGAGAGGCAAGTGGCAAGAGATATCGATGCTCAGGGCTGCCAATGCCAGAATCCGTCAACGAGGGGCGCAGGTGGTGCCGTTTAGAAGGGCCAGGATGCGCCTTCTCGGCCAGGTCGAAGGAGGCGGCCGCCTGGAGGTTGGCAGGCGTTGGCCGGACGGTTACTTCTCCCCAACGGAGTTCATCGTTCAAGCCGGCGGACGTTGCGGCGTCGAAGGAGAGTTTCGATTCTTTACGGGCAGTTCCGTGATCGTCGCGCCAGGCGCTCAGCTCAGCCTTGGGAGCGGCTATCTCAATACCGGAGCATCGATCGCATGCTTCTCACGCATCGCCATTGGCCACGATGTCGCGATTGGGCCCGACGTTTGTATCCGCGACAGCGACTCCCACGTGGTCTGCGGATCGTCTCACTCACACACCTTGCCGATCGCGATAGGCGACCACGTATGGATCGGGTCGCGGGCGATGATTCTCAAGGGGGTCACGATCGGCGATGGAGCGATCGTCGCCGCGGGCGCGATCGTCACGAAGGACGTCGAGGCGGGAACGCTGGTCGCGGGCGCGCCTGCGAGGTTCATTCGCCACTCGACTTGGGCACACGATCTAGCGCAGTGACGCGCGACGCCCTGCGGTGGCGCCGGGCGGCTATCGCAAGGCGTCGTGCAGATTCTCGGGCCGGTTCAGGGCCCCGCGACGCCCACCAGCTTTAGGTTGACCTGTACCGGCCGACGCCGGTGCGCGGCCTTTCAGCACAGCGCTACCTCATCCCCGTCGCCGACCTGCAAGCGCAGTGCGCGGGGCACCGAGAAGTCCCTGAAGATCCGCGCTCGGCACCCGACGATGCTCGCCACGAGCCGTCCCCCCACGTGGAGCACGCTCGCATCGGCGAGTACGATCGAGCGCTCGAGCTCGGCCCCTTCGATGTGGACCCGCTCGGCGATCGAGGTGTGGGGCCCTATATAGGAGTCGGCGATCACCGCGTCGGCGCCGATGATCACCGGTCCGATGATGACGCTCGACGTGACCGAAGCTGTGGGGTGGATCGAGACCGCGCCCTCGAAGCGGTTGCCATCCGTCGCGCTCAGGGTGCTCAGTGCCATCTCGGGGTCGAGCGCGTCGAGCACAATGCGGTTCATGTCGAGCAGGTCGAGCGCCTCGCCGGCGAAATGGCGCCACCTGTTAACGAACCGGACTTGCACGCGCCCACCGTCGCTCGCGAGCTCTCGGACCATGACGGCGAAGTCCAAAGTCTGCTCGCCTCCCCCGAGATCCGCCATGCGCTGGAGCGCGCCGGGCCCAAGCAGGCACACGCCCGCGACGCCGGCCGGCATTGCGATCATGCCGTCCTCGCCGGCGCGGAGCGGACGCTGGGGCACAAGCCGCAGTCGCTGGGCCTCGCCTTCGGCGTCTTGGAGAAGCAGCAGGGCATCCGAGGGCTCCTCGTCCAGCAGCAGCTCGGCAAATGCTGGAAGCGCTTGTCCCAGCAGGCCGTCAGCGCGGTGCAGAATGCAAGGTTGGTCTCCGACGAACTGTGCGGCTGCGAGCAGCGCGTCGCCACCCTCGTCGGGCTCGTGGGCGATGTAGTGCGTTTTCAGGTCCGCGGGGCTCTCGTTTGCGATGCAAGAGGCGAGCTCGTCGGTCACATCGGAAGGCACTACGACGGCGATGTCGCTCACGCCGGCTGCGAGCAGCGCATTGAGCACGTGAGAGATGATCGCGCGGTTCGCCACTCGCTGTAGTGAGGCGATCCTTGTAGCGCTGAGCCACGGCCCTGTCCAACGGGTCGTATTGGGAACGACGACGATCCCCTTGGCGAGCACACAGAACCAACGCATGCCACGGTCCCATACTCCCGTGGCGTTGCGCAAATTCGTCGAGGAGCGACAGCTGAGAGGACCACTCCGGCTCGACGGTTGAAGCTTGACGCCCATCTTCACGACTCCGCGTTGAAGCGCACAGGACATTGCGAGTGCTCGATCGGCTTGGCGGTTGCGTCGCGGCTATCCGGCTTCGTCGAGTCTGTCGAGTGCGAGGACACGAAACATGCGCTCGGCGAAGGTTCTCGCCTTCACCAGCTTCGGCTGCAGTGTAGGCAGCCCGGTGAGGACTAGTAGTCGCGCTGGCGAATCCTGGCGCGACTCAGCTCAGCGCCGGCGCACGCTCAAGCCGCGGCGCAACCGCAAGCGGCACCCCGTTACTGCGCAGCGACTCCTGAGCAAGCTCGATCGCCGCAACGATCTGCACGCCGAGGGCGACGTTGGAACGCGGTTCCTCACCAGTGTGGATGGCTCGCGCAAAGTCGTCTAGCTCAAGGCGCAGCGGCTCCTGGGCTTGCACCCTGGGGCTGACCACGTCACCTGAGCGATAGGTGAGCTGGTGCTCTCCAAAGTTTGTGGGGGGGCCGACCTCAATACCACGGTCGAACACTCGCACCGGCTCGTCGGACGCAGTGTCGTCGTACTGCACCATGCGCCTGCTGCCGACCACGATCATCTGGCGCAGCTTGCGCGGAGCGAGCCACGATAGCTGTACGTTGGCGGTGGTTCCGCCCGCGAAAGTGAGTGTCATGAACGCGGTCTCGGGTACGTCTTGGTCAAACACGCTGCTTCCGGTCGCAGCGACCCCGAGGACGGGCTGATCGAGCCAGTAGAGCAGGATCGAGAGATCGTGGGGGGCGAGGTCGCAGACGACGCCGTTGCTTTGGTACTTGCCGAGGTTCATTCGCGAGGAAGTGATGAAGTGGATGTCACCGATCACGCCCTCCTGGATGAGGTCGCGTACGGCATTGACGGCCGGGCTATAGATGAATGTGTGCCCCGGCATCAGCACGAGTTCTGTGTCCTCGGCGATGTCCGCTAGCTCTTGGGCGTCGCTCAAGCGTGTGGCTAGCGGCTTCTCGACGAGCACATGCTTGCCCGCTTCCAACGCTCGCTTGGCCAGCGGGTGGTGAGTGTGCGGCGGGGTGGCCAGCAGGATCGCCTCGACGCTGTCGTCGCACAAGACGGCGTCGAACTCTGCCAGTGCGACCGCGTCGGTATGGCGCTGTCCGAGACGCTCCAGCTGGACAGGGTCGCGATCGCACAGAGCCCGCAGCTGGAACTGAGGATGCTCGGCTAGGTTGCGGGCAAGGTTGGGACCCCAATAGCCGCAGCCGACGAGCGCGGCTCCGATTGGTGCCGGTCGCGGCACGATGCGGGTGCGTCCATTTAGTTGTACATCCTGTACAGATGTGTTCGATCCGTCGAGCATCGCCTCTAGAGCCCCTTCCAAGTCGTCGCTGGCGAGTTCATGACTAATCAACGTCCTTAGACAGATTCAGCTTGCGCGAAACTGGTAACCGCGCCGGCGATTTGTTGAATCTCCGCGCCCGTCATACTTGGGAAGAGCGGAAGCGAGCACATCCTCTCGGCCAGTCGCTCGCTCACGGGCAAACTCCCGGGGCCCATGCCAAGATCGGCGTAGGCGCCCGTGAGATGAATCGGGGTGGGGTAGTGAATCGCCGACGCGACCCCGCATGCGGTGAGATGCTCGCGCAACTCGTCCCGCGCGTCGGTGCGCACGACGAACAAATGGTAAACGTGATCGGCCTCGGCAAACGGCAATTCGGTGAGTTCGATCAAGTGTTTTTCCGACCCCGTTTGCGACGCGGCGGTGAGCTTAGTCCGCAGCGCCTGCCCGGCGGCGCGCCGCTGTTCGTTCCATCCGTCGAGGCGAGCCAACTTGCGTCGCAGGACAGCCGCCTGAAGGGCGTCCAGTCGAGCCGTCGTCCCTACCACGCGGTGGTTGTAGCGTGGCCGCTCGCCGTGAGAGCGCAACAGTTGCAGGCGCTCCGCGAGCTCTGGGACGGCGGTCACGACAGCACCCCCATCGCCCCACCCCCCAAGGTTCTTCGTCGGATAGAAGCTGAAGCAGCCGAGGACGCCGATGCTGCCGGCCCGGCGCCCGCGGTAGTTGGCTCCGTGCGCCTGACAGGCATCCTCGATCACGTGAATTCCTGCTTCGTGGGCCAATGCGAGGATTGGGTCCAGGTCAACGGTCGCCCCGAACAGATGCACGGGGATTACGCAGCGCACATTTGGACTGAGGTTCTCGGCGACGATCTCCGCTGTGATCAGGTGGGAATCGGGATCGACGTCTACGAGCTTGGGAGTAGCACCAACGGCGCTGACGGCCTCCGCGGTGGCAATAAAGGAGTTGGTGGGCACGATCACTTCGTCGCCCGGGCCGATCTCAAGCGCTCGCAAGGCCAGCGCAAGTGCCTCGGTGCCCGAGGAGACGCCTACCGCGAAATCGGTCTCGCAGTAGGCGGCAAACTCGCGCTCGAAAGCCTCGACCTGCTCGCCAAGTGTGAAGGCGCCGCGCTCGGCGACCTCGCGCACGGTTCCCATGAGCTCCTCCAACAGAGCAGCGTCAGAGAAGTCCAGGCGGGTGAACGGCACAGAGGCTGCCGCTGTGGTGTTGGCTGTCTGTGCGCTCAACATGCCAGGCTCAGAGAGTCGGAGGTGCTTGTCGACGGCGCTGAGCCGAGTCGAGCAAGCTCTTCTTGCAGAGCCCGACGACCGCGGTGGTGCAGTCCGTGGATCGAGCTTTCCGAACGACCCATCTCCTCGGCGATCTCGCCCGGCGAGAGCCCGACGACATGGCGCATGATCATCACCTCGCGCTGCTCGCCCGGCAGCGAGGCGAGTGCCTCGTGCAGGTCGTTTGCGCGCTCGCGCGATCCATCGTCAGCGTGGACATCTGCCCCGAACACTTCCTCGGTCGGTGTCGCGCGTCGCCTACGCAGGTGATCGAGTGCGACGTTGCGCGCCAGCCTCAACAGCCAGCCCGTGAATGGAATGCCGTGATCCTTGTACTGGACCATCACGGTGATGAGCTTCATGAAGACGTGCTGGGTTAGATCCTCGGCCTCCTGCTCGTCGTGGACGATGCTGCAGATGTAGCCGTACACGTTGTCGGAGTAGCGCACGTAAAGGAAACGCAGCGCCTCGCGGTCTCCCTGCTTGGTACGGGTAATCGCCAAGCGCACTTCGCGTGCCGTTTGCGGCGATTCGTCCAAACTTGTACGACGACGAAAGCCCACATGTCCATCCATGACGTTAAGGCGGTGATGCATAGGTTGTTCCCCCGGTTTTGGCGGTGGTGGCTCCCCTCCGAATCCTGTCTTCAGGGGGCTTGTGGCGAACGATGATCGGCAACCTGCGCGCTTGCCACAATGGCCCGATCGTCGCTATCTCCGTTCATGGGATGAACGCGTATCCCCACCACCCGACGGGTGTCTCTGCTTGATCGCAGGACTCCGTGCTTTGCCGCGAATACCGCACGTATACAGGGTTTTTCCGCCTGATGGCGGCGTTCATGTACCGCCTGCTTGCTTGTTGGCTCCGAGTAAAAATGCTTGTGTAAATCGCCGGACTACTGCCTACAAATCTTCGACCAGGACCGTCGAGGGACGCCGCTTGGGCGTCGTCTGACGTGCTTTTGGGCTCAGAACAAGCGTTGCGCGCGGTCTGTTATCTCGCGCGCGATGGCAAGCGATGCCGTGGCGGCCGGCGAAGGCGCGTTGCGGACATGCAAGGCTCGCTCTGTGGCCGAGAAGACAAAATCGTCCACCAGATCGCCGTTGCGAGCGACTGCCTGCGCGCGTACGCCAGTGAAAGACGGCTTCACATCTTTTGCGGTGATCTCCGGCACGTAGCGGGCTGCATCGTGGACGAGCGCCGCGCGCGAGACGGCGTGGTGTAGTTCGGTGAGGCCTGTGCGCCACCAGCGGGCGAACATGCGCCACGAACCTGGCCAGCTGAGGGTGTCCTCGAGGTCTCTACGACGTAGCTGAGATGCCCGCCTGGCATCGCGGGCTCCGGCGAGCAGGGCGGTTGGCCCGATCAGGATCTCGCCGTCGATACGTCGTGTGAAGTGGACCCCGAGGAAGGGAAGCGAGGGGTCGGGGACTGGGTAGATGAGCGATTTCACGAGGCTTCGACGCTCTGGGGCCAAGCGCAGGTAACTGCCGAGAAAAGGGACGATGCGGGGGTCTGGGTCGGCGCCGGCTGCTGTTGCGAGCCGATCCGACCATGCGCCGCCGCAGAAGATCGCGTGCGTGGTGTCCGTGAACCCATGTGTGTGAAGCAGGCGCAGACCTCGTCCCCTGGGCTCGACGGCGCGAACCTCGCATGCGGTCACGAGCGTTCCTTCGGCTTCCAGCAGGTCGCGAGCGTAGGCGGTGGCTACGGCGTGGAAGTCGACGATGCCCGTCGGCGGACAGTAGAGGCCCGCTATGCCCTTTGCATGCGGCTCGAATTCGCGAATGCCATTTGCGTCGAGGCTGCGCAGTCCGCTCACGCCGTTGAGCGTGCCTCGTCGTTGGAGCTCCTCGAGTCTAGGTATCTCCTCGGCGCTCGCTGCGACAATCAGCTTGCCGCAGCGCTCGTGCGGGATCTCGTGCTCTTCGCAGTAGCGGTAGAGCTCTGCTGCTCCCTCTACGCACAGGCGTGCCTTGGACGAGCCGGGCTTGTAGTAGACGCCCGCATGTATGACGCCTGAGTTGCGGCTGGTTTGGTGTTGGGCCAGCTCGGGCTCACGCTCAAGGACGCATATCGATGAGGATGGAAAGCGTCGTGCCAGCTCGCGAGCCACGGCGAGGCCCACGATCCCTCCGCCGACGACTGTCAGGTCGGTGCGTGCCGGTGCCGGGGCGAGGGTAGGAAGATTGGGCTGCGGCACTGGGCTACCACACGACCGGCACGCCATAGGCGGCAAAAGCCCGGTCGCGGGTGAGGATCGGGCAGCCCTCGAGCTTGGCTTGGGCGATCAGGAGCCGGTCGAAGGGGTCACAGTGATGGAGGGGAAGCTCACCGGTCGCGTTGGCGTGACGCGCGGTGATGGTGAGCATCTCGGTATCGACTTCGTCGATACGTGCAAGCAGGTCGCCGGGAGCTTCGAGCTTGCCCATCGCGCGCTTGATCGCGATCTCCCAGACGCTAACGACACTAACTACCAGTTGTGTCTCCGTATTTTCCACTGCGTCATGGGCCTGCCTTGAAAGGCGCCCGTCGGCGAAGAGCAGCGAGAGCAGCGCGTGTGTATCGAGTAGGAGCCTCAATCGTGGATCATGCCGAAGGCGCGCTGGAGGTCCTCGGGCAGCTCGTCGAAGTCATCTGGTATGTGGCCCTTGCCCTTCCACACGCCCTCCAGGGCTAGCAGCCCGCGCGGCTTCTCGTCATAGGCCACGATCTTGGCCACCGGGCGCCCGGAGCGCTCGACGATGATCTCCTCGCCATGGCGAGCGCTTTCGACCAGTCGCGAGAAGTTCGTCTTGGCCTCGTGCATGCCCACGCGTGTCACAAAGTGATCTTAGCAGTGGTTAGCTAGGTTAGTCCAAACTTGGATCGTGCTGAAAACTATGCAGCGAGCATGCGCACAACATCTGAACCACACGCTCGACCGCAACCTCTACGGTTTCCTTGTCCGAGTGCAGGACGAGATCGGGCCGCAAGGGTGTCTCGTAAGGCGCATCGACACCGGTTAGGCCGGTGAGCTTGCCTGACCGGGCACGCGCATAGAGTCCCTTTGGGTCGCGCTGCTCGCATAGTCGCAATGGAGCGTCGACGAACACCTCGAGGAACGGCAGGTTAGCGGCTGAATGCAGCGCGGCCGCCCCTTCCCGATCCTGGGCGTATGGGCTGACCAGGCTAACAATGGCCAACGTCCCAGACTCTGCCAGCAGCCTTGCGACATGTGCCGTGCGGCGCACGTTCTCGCTTCGCGCTGACTCGTCGAAGCCGAGATCGCCATTGAGCCCGTGACGCAGGTTGTCGCCATCAAGTAGGAAGGCGGGGCGCCCCTCGCTGACCAGGCGCTGCTCGAGCGCGCCGGCAATCGTCGACTTGCCGGCAGCCGGCAGGCCGGTGAACCAGACCGTCGCGCCGGCATGTCCGAGAGATTCCCAGCGTTGTTCGCGGCTGAGGGCTGAGCTTTGCCAGCGAACGTTGGGGCTGTGCTCCAGACTGCTCTGCGGGCGATCGGCGTCCGATGTCTCTGCTTCGTTCCTGACGGGCAGCCCGAGGTCGGTAGTCATGTTGTTAGCGATCGGCATGGCTCGGCACGTGATACCCGTAGAGGCGCAGCTATAGCGCAGGTTGACTACTTTGGCAGGCATCGATGACGCTCTCATTCTTGACCGTCGAGGCCTCGATGAGCAATCGTACTGCGATGAACTGAAGCTATACGTAAGGATCGTACTTGTACGATCCCGCCCTCTCTCGGGCCGGCGCGCTAGACGGACCGCGAGAAGTTGATCGTGGCTTCACGTACGCCGACAATGAGCAGATCCTAACAGTGATTAGCTAGTTTAGTCCAGGTCAGCATCGCGGGGCGAGCCTGGGGTCGCCGACTCGATCACTGCCAGACGCGCACCCAGTCGACCGTCATATGTGCCGGGAACTGGGTCGAGGCATTCGGCGAACCGGGCCAGTTGCCGCCAACCGCCAGGTTCAGCAACAGGAAGAAGGGATGGTCGAAGGGCCAGGCCGCGCCAGGCGGTAGATTCGCTGGAGTAATCATCTTGTAGACGACACCATCGAGCAGGAAGCTGATGCGTCCAGGAGACCAATCGACGGCGTATACGTGGAAGCCGGCGGATAGGGGGGTGGAGGACACAGTTGTCCCGCCGACGCCATCCGGCGCCGATGGCCAGGGTCCGTGAAGGGTTCCGTTGAGCACGTTCGGTTCGGAGCCCAGCACCTCCATCGCATCGATCTCGCCGCACCCTGGCCAGGCTTGCGCGTTTTCGTAGGCTTCGTTGCCCAGTAGCCAGAATGCGGGTAGAAGGCCCTTGCCTGCTGGAACCTGTATGCGCGCTTCGGCAAGGCCGTATTGGAACTGGAAAGTGTTCAGGGTCTGCACGCGAGCGGAGGTGTATGGCCTTTTGATCCCGTCGGAGCCTGTGTGGTTTTCGGCGCGCGCGGTGATAACCAGGCCGCCTTTCCCATCCAATGAGGCGTTCTGGGGACTGGAGGTGTAGGACTCGAGCTCTTCGTTGCCCCAACCATCGCCGCCGGTGTCAAAGCTCCAGTTCTTTACATCGGGGCTTGTGCCCGCTGGACCTTCAAATTCGTCGGACCAGATCAGGCGCTTGGACGCATCGGAAATTGGATCTGTCGGCACTTCAGATACGGGCGCAAATAGTGCAGGGGGTGCTGGGGGGGCGGATGGCGCCAGGGGTGTATCGGTATCGGATACGCCCATCCCGATCGCGTCATCTGACGGCGAAACAGCAGGCGGTGGAGTGTCAGACGCCTGAACGAGAGGATCGCTAGTCACCCTTTTCATCGAGACTCTCCTCGAATTGCCAGTCGTCCTGCCCACCGCATCGCCCTTGTGCTCGCCGATCCTAGGTCTAGGTCTATGGCGATGGCGATGGCGATGCGGCTGCTGATCTGTGGTGTCTCCCCTAGAGGCGTTGTGCTGTCGATTTGATTTCCTCGCGGATTGTGCCATGACGGGCATGGCGGCCACCATCGCCACAAGTATGGATACACACAAGACCCACTTGAGTGGCCATCGCGACATCGCTCCCGCATCGTCTCAACAGAGTCGATGCCTGAGTTTCTTTTGCGTCAGCTAGGCATTTATGCGAGACGATGGAGTTGTAGGCGACGCTCGTCCCTGGCGTCAGCCGAGACGTCGTGAGCGAGGGCTGAGTGCGGCGAGGGCTCCCCTGCCTTGCGACACCGCGGTTCGCGCCTGCTGCGCGGCTCCCAGGATCACCCCAAGCCGGCTGTCGGTGACATCGGCAAGGGGCCTGCCAAACGCATACGGTTGGCAGCGCCGCCCACGTAGCGCCTCGAATACAGCGGCGGAGACCAGTGGCCCTTCGACTGCGATCTCAAGCGAAAGCGCAAACAGCTGTCTTGCGGTATGGAAGTCCAAGCCGACAAACGGTAGAACGCTGGAGTTGCGCTCAAGCAGGCCAGGTGCCATTCCATTGGGCTCAAACCGGTCGTACTTGCGGTTCCACAGCTCAATCCCGAGGAGGTTTCGCAAATCAGTGTGTTGCAACCGCTGTGCGGCGTTCCGGCGTTCGGGATGGGCCAGTACGGCACAAGCGTTTGCCTCGCCGACACGCCGCAGCAGCTCGGTGCTGTCAAGGCCGGCCCCCAGGAAGTCGGCGCTGCCCCAAACCACGATGTGCACGACGTTGTCGGGGTCGCTGTACTCGATCCCAGGTACCAGCAGGAAGCGCTCCGAGCTATGCCCAGCGCACTGTTCTTGATACGCCGCCCAACGATCCTCGTCAAAGGTTCGGTCGTGCTCGGCCATGAGCACGCCGTCGTAGCCAAGGCGCTGGAAGAGTCCGGCCAGCTTGCCCAGCGGCCAGCTCCCGTCGTAGGACCAATCTGAATGAACGTGGGGCGCGAAACGCATGGTCGTCAGGACAGCCGGGCTCGTATGACATTCAACACGGTGCGTAGTGTGTCATCGACGAAGAAACGGATCTCCCCAGGCCGCCAGTTGTACCACCGATCCGTGCGCCTGATACGAAGCACCTCAAGCACGGCTGCCATGCGGCCTCGCGTAGGCGCCACTGCGGCCGACCGCGGTCCGCGCAGCAGGAGGAGCAGGTGCACGAGCTCGCGGCCAAGATGACGACAGGTCAGCGTCTCGCGAGGAGCAGCGGCCTGAACACCGGTGGGCAGTCCGGCGAGATCTCCGCTGACCGAAGCTACCGCCCACGCGGGGTACTCCAGGCCCATACGCCGCGCCAACGCCATGCTCCCCCAAGCGCGTCCGTTTATCTCCATGAACCAGGTATGGCCTGTTTCATCGCTGAGCAGCTCGACCATGAACAATCCCTCCCACTCCAGGCGAGCCATCATTAGAGCTACAGCATCACTGAGCTCGGGGCGCACGGCGATGGGTGCGCAGGCACTTGAACCGGACCCTTCCGGGTCCATCATCCTCACGCGTCGGTGGGCGCTCAAAGCCGCAACCCGTCCGTGGTGGGCAAAACCGAATACGCCTTCGCCGCGTCCTCTCACGAGCTCTTGCACAAGCACCGGCTCACTCGTGCGCAGCCCACCAACGGCACGCTCAAGCTCGTGAGGGTTCGCACAAATGCGCACAGAATTGCGGACAAGCCGCCCTTGGCGATGCTCGATCGCCAAAGCAGGCTTTAGGACACAGGGGTAGCGATCGAACGCCAGCAGGTCGGGACCGAGATCGTAGACGTCTGTTGCAGGCACCTCCAGTCCCACCTGACGCGCACAGTCGAGCTGCCGTCGCTTGTCGAGCGCCAC
The DNA here is from genome assembly GCA_963704555.1 of uncultured Solirubrobacterales bacterium. Classification (GTDB taxonomy): domain Bacteria; phylum Actinomycetota; class Thermoleophilia; order Solirubrobacterales; family Solirubrobacteraceae; genus Palsa-744. Next base: position 3,150,186 of record OY969921.1, on the reverse strand, counting down.
CTCGACGCGCTCGCCCGTCGGGCCGGCGACGGGCACCAGCTCATGCAGCGCTCCCGCCTCTATCAGCCAGATCGACGCGTCGTCTAGAGGCATGACCGTCAGCGGCTGCTCGCTTGTCACCAGCGTCCTGAGCTCGGCGGCTGAACGGTGGGCGTCCTGCTCGGGTGCCGTGATCCAGCGCAACTCGACAGCTTGCAGATACCGCAGGGAGGGACGCGATCCGGCGCGGGCGAAGGCAATCGTTTCGAACCCGGCGGCCTGCAGGCTCCAAACGACCTCCGGCGCGGCCAGGGAATCCGCGAAGCCGATCACAACCTTCGCGCGACCGGCGGTCCTCATCTCCATCGATTCAGGGTTTGCGTCGCCCGGGCCACGAGCACGTCTGTGCGTGTGGGTCGCGTGATGTCCTCCACCACCGAACTTCGAATCGTCGTGCGTGGCTGCAACCACGCATGCGGGTCGGCTGGGCCACGATCGCTCGTAAAGACGTGCGCATAGCCAAGTTCGCGGGCTCGGCGCAATACACGTCGATCATAGGATCCGTACGGGCACGAAAGTTCGGTGATCGGTCTCCCGCTGGCCGCCTCCAGTATGGCTCTCGCGGTTTCAAGCTCCTCCGCGAGCGCACGCGAATCCAGTTCGCGCCATCGACGATGCCTCATGCCGTGTGAGCCCACAGCATGTCCGGCACTCAGGATCGCCTCCACGTCCTCTGTGCCGAGGAAGTCGTTCTGATCAAGCATGCCGGCCACAACAAAGAAGGTGGCTGTCAGTTTACGACGTCGAAGCTCACACATAGCAACCTCCACGTCAGACTTGTTCCCGTCATCGAACGTGATGCGGACATCGTCGCGAGCGCTCGCTTCGTCCAGCACCTTCTCGAGTTCTGGGACCGATAGCCAGACAGCCCCTTCTCCCGGCTCGAGCGGGCGAGAAGGTTTTCCAACACCGTGCAGGGTGAGGTTGAACACACGCTTGAACACAGTGAATATTCCCCCAGCGGCTCGATCAACCAGCCGGTAGGTTCAGCCTACCAATCCGGACGATCACGACCAAAACAGCACGACGAGACGCTATCACGAATAAACCCGCACCCAATCGACCAGCATTGTCGCCGGGAACGGGGTCGAGGCGTCCGGTGCGCCCGGCCAGGTGCCTCCCACGGCCAGGTCGATGAGCAGGAAGAACGGTTTGTTGAACGCCCACTGCTCCCTGCCGGTTAGCGAGGTTGGAGTCCGGGTGGAGTAGGTGATGCCGTCGAAGGTGAACACAATCGCTTCTGGGCTCCAATCGATGCCGTAGACGTGGAACCCGCCCGCCAGCGAATCGGCGGAACGATGAGGCGTAGTGAACTTGTAGCCTCTTGCATTGCCAGGTTCGGGTCCGTGAATGCTGCCATAAAGCGTAAAGGGATCGTTTCCCAGCGACTCCATCATGTCGATCTCGCCCGAATCGGGCCAGCCGACGTTTTCGACGTCGCTGCCCACCGCCCAGAATGCCGGCCACAGTCCGCGTCCCGCTGGAAGCTTGATGCTGGCTTCGAGACGGCCGTAGGTCGTGGCGAACAGGCCTTCGGTCTGCAGCCTCGCCGAGGTGTAGCCGCGAGTCACGCCGCCGCTGCCGCTGTAGGTTTCGCGACGTGCGGTGACAGCCAGGTCTCCTTGGCCATCGAGTGCCGCGTTGCTCGGCCGCGAGGTGTAGTACTCCAACTCTTCATTTCCCCACCCGCTGCCGCCGAGGTCAAAGCGCCACTTGGTCGGGTCGGGGCCGGCGCCGGCGGGTCCGCTGAATTCGTCCGACCAGATCAGACGGCTGGGGTTCGAAGACGGCTGGGGGGCCGTGACTGCAGAGATCGCCGACCCCGCGGCCGTTGGCTCGTGGCTCGCGGTCGCCGAACGGTGTCTCCTCGCTGCCGGCGTCCGCTTCGTACGGCGCTTCGTGTGCCCGGCATGGCCACGGTGCGGCTTCCGGGTCGAGCGAGCGTTGGATCGAGGCAGCGATCGCGCCGGCCTGCCGGTTGCATAAGGGGTTAGCAGTGTCGAGGATCCCAGTCCGCCGAGCACACAGATACAGCAGAGGAGTCGTACCAGCACTTGGATGGTGTCGTCGCCCCGCGGTCGCTCTTGAGTCTCGCAACAGTCGTTACCGCTTTATCTGGACAGAGATCCCCCAGCTATGCGGACTCCGCAGCCGTCTCTCGACGCGAGTTTCTCACGAGGCGCGCTCGGAGGAGCCCGTGACCAGACCGATACGGTCGGTCCTCGTCCACACTCCGATAGAGGTTGTGGTCGCGCCGTACCGCATTGCGAGCGCTCCAGGCAACGGTCCAGTCGCTGAACTGCTCGACGATGTCCCAGTCAAGCCAATGAGGCTCCGCTGCGGTAGGTCGGTGACGCACCTCAACAGTGAGCAGGAGCGTGCCGCCATCGACCGCGACACGAGACACCTCGGCGATGGTGCGAGGGATGTCGTCGACGTGGTCCAACGAGTTGAGGAGCGTCACCACATCGAACGAGGCGGCTTCGAACGGCATGTCCTCGGCCGGAGCTGTCACATACCTCATCGCGTGCCGGTCGATGCCGAGGTCGCGATAGTCGTCTGTCAGCGGATCGAGACCAACCCGATCGGCAGCCGCCGCCGCCCACTCGAGGCTTCCGCGCGGCCCGCACCCGATATCGAGGATGCGCTTGCCGGCGAAGAAATCGGTCGTCAGCTCAAAGTGCGTAGTAAAGACGCGCTCGTAATGGGAGTTGTCGAGCGACGCGTCCTGCAAGACGCCATCCCGAATCACTCCCTCTGAAAGGGCACGCTCGCGCCAGTAACGCATCTCCGACTCCCCCTTGGGGCCTGGCACTACGCGGTCGCGGGCGCGACGAATGACATCACTAAATAAATTCAACACGATTAGTGTAAACCACGCCCTACTCGTGGCGGCCAATGGGTCTGGTCGCGGAGTCTGGTCGCCTCTTTGAACGTCATCTCGGGCTCCTTCTGAGACGCGTGAGAAATCCGCGCGACCCCACGAGCAGGCAGCCAGCCGCCCACACCGCGCGAGCGTAGTCGCGCGGCGTGATCATCCGGCGCAGCACAAGTACCAGCCCGGAGGCCAGCCGCCTGGCCAGCAGCAAGCACGTCCCACCGCCCAGCGCGTGCTTGGCCAGGACCGCGACATTGCCGGTGTAGTACTGGCTGGGACGGCTGGGCTTATAGGGGTGTTCGACAAGCACCCCTTGTGGTCGGTACACGCCCCGGAATCCCAATGCAAGAGCTCTGAGCATATAGTCAGTGTCCTCTGAAGAGCCGTACCGCGCGCCCAGTCCAAGACTCTCGTCAAAACATCCGACCGTCCGCACGACGCGCGTTCTTAGGAATACGTTGCTAGTACAGGCCACGCGCATTACTAGTCCGGGTGTGAGCTCTCTTTCGGTCGGTGGGAACCGCCGACGATTCACGCTCGTGGCGTTCGGTGCATAGGGCCCGCACACCATCGCCGTCTGATCGTCCAGCGCATCTGCGACGTGTACCAGCAGACCGTCTGGGTAGCGGGCGTCGTCGTCGGGGAAAGCGACTATGCCGGGTTCGTCCAGAAGCCCACTGCGAGCGGCGTGGCCGAGGCCGAGATTGCGCGCGCGGCTTGCGCTGATCCGTAGCGGGCTGTCAACTTGGTGGATCTGGAGAATTCCGCTGGTATGCGGACCGTCAGGGCCACCACCGCGCATGACCAGCACGATGTCACCCACCTCCGCTTGCCGCTCAAGGCTACTCAGCAGCGCTTCCAAGTGGTCGCGCGAGGCTGGACTTGGGTCGGTGACGACAATAAACAGGAAGCGCACGCCGTCCCTTCAGCCGCCGACGAGCTGGACATCCAGCTCGTCTAGCGCCTTGCCGCTCCTGAGAATTCGCAGTACACGCGGCGTGGCGGCGCATCCGGCGATGCCGTTGGCGATCAGCCAGGCGAGTGCTACACCTTCGATGCCGTACGCCCCGCCCAGTACAATTGTCAGCCCCACCACCATCGTGAAGATGCTCGTCTGGATCGCGAGGATGCGCGACGCGCGCCCTTCCACGCGACAGATGACGCCGAACAGAACGATGATGGCGCGAAAGGCGCTGGCGCACACGAGTATCCGCAGGACGGGTGCTCCCTCTTGTACATATCGTGGACCGAAGGGCAGCAATATGAGGCTCGCGCCTGCCAGCATCACTGCGATCCCGGCTATCAACACAAAGCGGAAGCGCCTTACGACGACCAGTGCAAGCACGGGAAAGCGCGACTCAGCCAGAGCGCCCTCGACGGTGAGCGATGCCGCCACGTTCGCGAACAGCAGATCGAAAGCGCTTACGATCGTGAACGGAATGTAGAAGTAGGCGTTCTCGCTGCTGCCGAGTAGGGCGACAATCAGGACTGGGAGCATCGTGCTCGCCGCCTGCATAAAGAGCCCGGCCAGGTATTCCTGCGCGAAGAAGCGTCTCAGCTTGCGCCAGCCGAAGCGCTCCACGGGTGAGCTCTCCGTCCCTCGCCCCGGCCAGTTGGGGATCACCTTCACAAAGATCAGATAGTTCACCGGGATCACGAGCATCGCCATCGGAATCACCCAGGCGATGAAGATGGCGTGGCCGGAGCCGAGTGCAAGCAGCAGCGGCAGCGCGGCGATCTTCAGAACGCCGAACGTAGCGTTCTCGATCGGCACCCAGGGCGCCCGACGCAGCGCTGTCAGGACCGCGTCCTGAAGTGCGAACACGCCCCATAGCGTCACTGCCGCGACATACGTCACAGCGACTCCGGAGTCCTCTCGCAGGAAGCGGTAGTTGTGGGCGACGTCGGGAGCGATAACCACGAACAACACGCCAACGAGCGCCGTCAACACGCCTGTGAGCGCGTAGGCGCCGACCACCGCGCGCGCGGGATCGAGCTTGACGATCGGCAGGAACCGGAGGATCCCGGAGCTAAGGTTCAACTGGCAGATCAGCGATAGCGTGAGCATCGCGGAGATCAGCGCGCTGTCGCGGCCCACCGTGCTGCTGGAGAACATTCGCGCGGCTGCGATCCAGAATCCGAATCCGAACACCGATGTAAGCACGACATTGAGCATCAGGCTATACGCGCTGCGCAGCAGCGGGTCGGAGGCGTCCCGCGCGAGCCGTCTGCGAATCGGTGCGACGCCGAGTGACGAGGTGCTACTCATCGGATGGTCGGGTGCTTGTCAGGACAGTGCGCAACCGAAGCCGCTTCGCCCAGACGACGCTCCTGAGGTAGAGCGCCGGCCCCAAGCAATAGCCACGGACCTGAAGGCCGAGTGTGTTTCGGCGCCTGTTCATGTGTAGTTGCTTGCCAAATCGCGAGAACTCCGGTGGGACGGCTAACGAGGACCGGCGAGCTCCCGCCAGCGACGTCAGCAATTGTGTGGATTGAGACACCATCGCTCTGGCCAGGCCCGGGTCTCGCAGCAGCCACTTCGTGAGGATCGCCGTGAGTCCCACGCCGTAGTTGAACATCTGCTTGTCCACGGCCGCCGCGTCCGCGCGATGGTCGTGCCAGCACACAGCACGAGGTTCGTAAGCCAAGCGACTACCGACGATGATCGCGTGGCTGAAGGACTCGATATCGGCGCCAGCCAGTGCCCGACTTCCAGCGCCCAGCGCCGGATCAAACCCGCCAATCCGATTGATCAGCGAACGGCGGAAAGCCATGCTATTGCCCGAACCGAACACTCCTCCCCAGTATGGGTAGAGCAGGCGCTCGTCAGCGCGGTGCTCGTCGCGATCGAACATCCGCGGCTCGAATCCCTTGCCGAACCCGCTCAACTCCTCGAACCATCGCTGCTCTGAGGTTGCGAACTGGGCGGGAAGCACGAGTCCGGTCACGACGCCCACCTGAAGGTCTTTCAAGAACGGCTCCACCAACGATGCTAGCCATTGCTTGTCTACCACCACATCATCGTCGGTGAAGGCGAGGATGTCACCCTTGGCCTCGCGAACACCGCGATTGCGAGCAACTGAGCTTCCCGGGAGCGGCTCGGCCACGTAGCGCACGCGCCGGTCCGTGCGAGAACGGGCTTCCACCGCCGTGCGCGTCTGTGGATCATCGGGGGCATTGTCGACGATGACGATCTCAAAGTTCGGATATTCCAGGAGACCCAAGCTCTCGAGACATGTCTTGATCCGCTCGGGACGCCGCGTGGTCGGCACGATCAGGCTCACAAATGGGGGTTGGACTTCATCGACGACGCGAGCTGGACAGCGCGTACTCGCTGGCAGTCCGCTGATCAGCGTTGTCGGTGTGAGCTGGACGAGCTCTACACACGAGTGAGCGGCTACGTGTCGCTCGATCTCCGGCTGGGCTGCCGCCCAGATCGAGTCAGCCAAGGCTCTCGCGGTAATGCGACCGTTCTCAACGGGCACCTCGACTGTCGTAAGTGGGTCCCCGTGGAGGCGCGCAAGCACGATCAGGCTCCCGTACTCGCTTCCATGGGTGTGACGGCCCAGTTCGAGATCGACGAGTCCGTCATCTAGCTCGATCGCCCTGCTGGCCGACGGTCTGAACGAACCGTCATGCGAAGTCGTGTCCTCTCTGGCGGTGAGTCGCGATCGGCGCGCGCTAACTGCATAAGCGAGCGGTCCGACGAGCATGCCGAGGCGCTCGAGAACGGTGAGCGTACGGGGATAGTCCGCGCCGCGCGGGGCGTTCTTGCGCGAGTGAGAGTTGAGCATGTGGCCGATACCCGCTGGAGTCGCACGCAGAAGCGCAAGCTTGGGACCTTTGAGTGCCTGGTTGGTAAGCATCGCTGTCAACCCAACGCCATAGTTGAAGACTCGGCGCCGCAGGCCCTTGGCGTCAGATGGATGTTCGTGGAAAAGCACTGCGGCCGGCGAGTAGACGATCTTCTCGCCTGCGAGTAGAAGTCTGATGTACAGGTCAAGCTCCTCACCCCCACAGGCAGTGGTGCCGGCGCCGAGCTTCGGGTCAAATCCGCCGAGGCGCATCGCGACGGACTTGCGCATCGCGGTGTTGGCGCCCGATCCGAATGTTCCCGCTGCATACGGGAAGAGCGGATCGTCGAGCTTGTCGGAGAGCTGGAAGCAGCGGTGCTGCAGTCCCTTGCCGAAACCGGCGAACTGCTCGAAGATGGCTTGAGTGGGGGTATCGATCGCCAGCGGTAGGATCAATCCGGTCACGCAACTCACCTCGCTTGCGAAGGCGTTTGCAATCGCTCTCAGCCAACCACGATCTACGACCGTGTCGTCGTCGGCAAATGCGACGAGCTCGCCGTTGGCCAGCTCCAGTCCTTTGTTGCGGGTATAGGAAGATCCCCTACGAGTCTCCTGCGCATATCTCACGCGAGGGTCGTCGGCGAAATGCTCGGTGAGGATCGTCTCGGTGGTTCCCTCCTTGGGACGATTGTCGACGACGATCACCTCTATGTTCCCGTACTCACACCCGAGGACAGACCGAACGCAGCGCACTAGCACGGATCCTCCGGCGCACGTCGGTATAACCACGCTGATCAGTTGATCCGGTATCTTCGCAGGCGCGGAATTTGAGTTCTCCTCGCGCTGTATGGTGAGCAACGGCGCGATCGCGGTGCTGACTTGCGAAGCAGAAATGCCTCCCGACTCGTCGAGCGCTAGCACCTGCACGCCCAGCGGGTGCCGATCACGGCGAATTAGGAGCATTACGGCGCGATATGGGACACCATCCTGCCCCACAAGCTTCAAGGAACTGACTGGTTGCTCGACATCCAGCACGCGAACGGCGGTGGGTGCTTCCAGCTCGTGTGCCCCATTGAGCTCGGTGCCAGACAGCGTCGAATGTTGAGTTGCGCTGGCCATAGTTAATTGACCAGTTCGTAAATGCGGGCATCGTGGTTGGCGTACCAAAGACGGAAGTGCTTCGAGGTGGCCACCGCGTGTTCCAGGCTCCTCAGGGCTCCGACAGGCTTTAGGCCGAACAATTCCTCATCTCGATAACCGGAGGTCGCGAATACGAGATAGCCATCTGGTGCGTACTGGTGCATTGCCGAGATCACCGCCGGAATGTCCAAGCTGCTCAGCGGGCGGCCGCGGAATGTCCGCATGCCGAGCAGGTTAGGTTCGTCTTCCTGCTGCGGTCCAGCCATCAGGGAGTAACGGGCGCCAAGCCGGGACGGAAATTCGTCGAACGCTGCCTGCATCAATACCGATCCGGCCGCGCCGTGAGCGTAATAATATTCGCTCGCGCTCACCTCGCCGCTGGGTATCACATCCAGCTCAGCGTTTCCGTAGAATGCCTGGACGAAGAGAGCGATCAGTACCATGCAGGTCAACCAGGCAGCGATTTGGCGGACGCGGCGATTGGTCAGAGTCTGAAAGCCCATCGCGATGAGGACGTCTCGCCAAGGCGATGAGAACAGGAAAACCCGCAGGGAGGCCTCGCCGTTGTAATCCTGGGCAAGCAGGATCCCAAATGGGGCCATAGCAAGTAGCCCTAGGGTGAGTGCAACACGACCTTTGCCGAGTCGAGCCATGCGTATGGCGGCAAATAGCATCAGACCGATCAACGCCACGGACAGCATCCCGCCGGCGTTGGACTCGAAGAAGTTCAGGTAAGAGACGCCCCCATCTCCGTGGGCTAGATTGTTGAATGGGTTGAATCCCGTGAACAGACCGTAGTGTTTGGTCATGTAGGTCAGGTTGGGGGCGAGGAAGCCGACGGTAATGATTGCCATAACGAGGATCAGCCAGCGCGCTCGCGATACTCCAAGTACCAACAGTGCCACAAGCTCGATCAGCAGTACAAATGGCGATAGCTGATGCGTCACCACGACGGCGGCATCGATTAGCAACACGACAGCGATGCTGACGGGCCTAGACCACCCCAATGGAGCTGCCAGTTGCTCGGGTGGTTGCGCCTTGCGCGCGACGCGTGTCAATATCGCTGTGATCCACTCTCTGGTGGCATCCGTGGTGAAGGCGCGGACGAACACGAGCAGCAACGCCATGCACAGTGTGAACGCGGCAGCCTGCGGAGCAAAATAACCCTGACCGACCCAGTTGCCGATCGTGAAGATGAGCGCGGAGTAGGCCGCGACATGTCGATCGCGGCCGACGGCCAGTCCGACCGCGGCGACTACGATGGCGTTGACGATCGCGAAGAACGGCTGAGCCCAAGCGGCGTATGACAGTGCGTCCATGTGCGCCCAGCTCGAGAATGCGGCAGCCATCGCAAAGAAACCGGGCCAGCGGTTGTAAAGATCCACGTTTCGTTCTAGACCGCCATGCGCCGTGATGAATCTGGTCACGCCAATGTGCTTGTAAAGCCAGGAGTACTGCGGGTAGTGAGTGATCGCGGGGACTGTCGCGTACAGGATCACGATCATTGCGAGGATGTAGGCGATCATCAGCCACGCATTTGCTCGTTGTGCCCAACTGGTTATGGAAGCACCGGTGAGGACAATCGCCAGAGCGGCGTACCAACTGACCGGCATGACCGGCGGCAGCCCGCCCTTACCGAGCATGTTCGGGTCTATGTGTGCAAGCGAGAGCGCCCAGATGACGAGTGCGACGACGAGGGGGACGAATGCAACTATTTGGCGAATCGCCGGGTTGTGTTCCACCGCGGCGATCTCCTCCGTCATGGGAGTGGTGGGTGGTGCGAGCGCGACCTCAGACATGATCGCCCTCTCGCCTGAAAAGGTCGAATACGAGTAGTCCCGCAGAGGCGCCACCGAGCACGACTCCGAGCGCTCCAGGATGCCACCAGCCCAGCCACGCGAGTACGCAGCTGCCGAGGATCTCCACCGTAAGGCTCAGGCCGATCGCCACCGCGAGGTCGAACAGCGCTTCATGCCTGCCGAGCAGGGTGAGGATTGCTCCGCCGGGAACGAGACACGCGGCAAGCAAGATCACAAACGGTCGCACCGGTTGCAACGAGGACTCCATGATCACGACCGCGGCGGCGGCAAGTAGCGCGAGTAGCGTGAGGTCATACAACATGCGTGATGACGAGCGGCTCACGCTAGCTCCTTCCCAAGCTACGGCGTAGACGTCTGACGGATCGATAGCCTCGCGTTCGCAGTCGCTCCCGTTTCCAGGCGAGTGGCGCTCCTGATCCGGCGAGCAGCTTCTCCAACTTGTGAGAGCTTGTTGACGTCGTGATCGTTACGCGGGCGAGCGCGTACGCGTCGTCCTTCGTATGGGACAGCGCGTTCTTAACGGCTGCGGCGGCACTGAAGCCAGCGTCGATGACTGCTGTGCGCGTGCGTGAGTCGTATGACCCGTGCGGATACGCAAACGATCCTATGGGTGTCTGTGCAATGTCTTCGAGGATTGACCTGGAATCGACGATCTCGTTTGCCAGGTGCGCGGCATCCAACTCGTCGAGTCGCGGATGTGTGACAGAGTGCGCGCCAACCTCGACCTCACTCAGCGCGGCGAGCTCGCGTACATCGGTTGATGCGAGCATTCCCTCCTGTCCAATCCAGCCTGACGTCACAAAGACGGTTGCCTTGAGCCCCGCGCCAAGCAGCAACTCGACAGCAGAGCGCGTGTCGGCAAAGCCGTCGTCGAAAGTAACGAGCACCGGCCTCGATGGCAAACTTCGTTTGCCATTCAAGACGTTTGCGAGTTCGGAGAGTGTCAGCGCCGTACGACCGGCGTCAGAGACTGCGCGCACGTGCTCATCGAAGAGGGCAGGCGGGACTGTGAACGTGTCGTGGTTAGAGTGATCGCTCACAGAGTGATAGAGCAAAATCGGGATAGTGGTGGACATGATCGTCAAGCTGCGACGCGGCCGCGTAGATAGCCCGCGACGGTCATCAGGAGCCCGGTTACGATCGCGCCTGAGCGTAGAAGTCCCGTGAGATCCCCACGAATAGCGTCGACGAGACCACCCAATATGCCGGTAGGGAGGGTCTTCAACGTGTAGGTCCTCTCCGCTGAGAGCCCGTCGTCGGTGCCGACCTTCTTTGTGACGAGGGCCTTCGACAACCCCTCAGCCCAGCATCGAGAACAGTAGTAACTCCAGCTCAGGCGCTCGGTTGCTACGTGGTGCTCGACGCGCGCTGCCGGTACATGAAGCACGACTGCTCCGGGATATGCCCGTCGAGCCCGGATCGACAGCTCGGTCTCCTCACAACCAAGTGGTGTGCTCCCTACACGCCCGATTCCGCTGACAAAGCCGTCGATTCGGTCGAACACCTCTCGACGAAAGGACATGCTTGCTCCGATGGGGTTACGTATGGAGGCGGTCTGGTCGGGAAGCCCGCGATAGCTACAGCCGATGGTCCAGTAGAACTCTCGTGGCAACCAGCGGGGCTCTCTGCCTCCTCTCCACAGCGGTGTTGCCACTCCGCCGGCGCCAACCACATTGGGACGGTCATATGCGCGCGCGAGCTCCTCAAGCCATGTACTGTCGGCAATCGCATCGTCGTCGAGGAACGCGACTATCTCACCATTAGCGGCACTTACCCCTGTGTTCCGCGCCCCCGACAGGCCCGGCTCGCCCGTGCTACGGATCACGCGAACGTCGTCGAACTTCGCGCCGGCTCGAGCAAACAGCTCGGAGTTGTGATCTATAACGACGATTGTCTCAAGCGCCGGTTGAGTTTGACGTTCGATGGACGCTACGGCTCCGAGCAGCGTCTCCCAGCGCCGCTGGGTATAGGCGCAGATAATCACACTAGTGCTAAGCACTGTTGTCGTCTGTTCCGCGGCGGGGAGATCGCTGACCGACTTCAACATGGTTCACAAGTCGGCTGCACATCTCCATCGGTCGACACCATGGGAGTGGCGTGGTGCGGGAGAATTGGCGATAGGGAAGCGATCATCTCGATGTGTAGGGTGAGCTGGCAGCGGTGAGTTGGATCAAAAGCTCTCCAATCGCCGCGCGTCATCGGATGTCGCGATGACTCTGTAGAGGTCCTCAAGCCAATTCGGCTGAGGCAACCTCGCGGCCGGCCAGCTCTTCGTCGTTTGGATGGAGAATCGCCTTGCTGGGGTGAACAACGGCCACCGTGTGAGGCTTCTTGCGTGCCCGCTCGCGCACGATCGTGCGCAGCACACGCCCGCCGTCGCGGAACGTGCGCAGGTTGCTCTGGCCGTAAATGCGGTCGCTCTCGAAGCTCGGCACCTCACGGATGTCGAGCCCGGCGCGCGCAACGCGGATGTTGATGAGTGTCTCCACCTCAAAGCCTGTGCAGTCGACCTCCATCGCCCCAAGGCAGTGCCTCCAGAAGGCGTTGTAGCCGTAGCAAAGGTCTGAGTAGGAGGTGCCAAAAAGGACGTTAACGAGGCCGTTGAGACCACGGTTGCCCATCCTGCGCAAGTGAGTTATGTCCGAACTTCCGCCACCTTCTCGGAAGCGGGTGCCCTTGGCAAAATCCGCGCCATTGATCAGTGCCTCGACGAACGCCGGAATCTCAGACGGATCGGCGGATCCATCTGCGTCCATCATCACCAGGATGTCTCCTGTGGAGGCCTCGAAGCCACAACGAAGGGCGTCTCCCTTGCCCCGATTCTGTTGCAGAACGATCTTGGCATCCGGTCGCAGAGTGCTTGCTACCTCAAGCGTGTCATCGGTTGAGAAGCCGTCAACGACGATGACCTCGTGCAGATCGCGCGGCAGCTTCGCAAACACGTGCGGTAGGTTCTGAGCCTCGTTGAGCGTGGGAATGATCACGCTCACCTGCGGCCATCCCTCCGGGGCTCCGGCCTCGCGCGAGCGACGACTGGCCTCGACGATCGGTGTTCTTGCGCGCGGCTGAGGCTCAGGAGCTTCGCTCGCGATCGACTCCTGTTTGCCTACATGCCCTACGTGTTGTGCGCTCGCGGCAAGCTCGCTAGCTGCCAACTGCGACTCGTCCAAACCGCTCACCGTCCGACGTCCTTTAGTCGCTTCCATGCAACCCTCCCCCGACCCCGATATGTGTGCCCTACACGCGCGCAACTCGTTGGCTCTCTTTGCAAAGCAAATGCATTGCAAAGAGTTAGACGCTCCCCATTGGGAGACATCTCCTAAAGAAGCTCGCTTACTCGCCACCACTCGCTGGTCGGCTCCACCATGCCTACCAAGCGTGCTTGAGCCGCACCCTAGCAGACTGGACGAATATTGGAAAGTGTCTTTTTATTTTTGAATTTGATTCAAAAGAGTGAGATTTTGGTTCAGGGGAGCGAGATAATGATAGGGCATTGGCCCAAATTCGAACTGACTAAAAACTAGATCCCCACTACTGGAACATCAAGTTCGGACGAAGAGCCGCCGGCCACGGCCGCCGCGCTCCTGCGATGCGTTTGAAGCCACGCGCGTACTGGTCCAAAACAGCAGTGCGATCCCAATCGGGCAGGCAAACCACGGGATCGAATTGGGGTGCTTCAGCGGATACAGCCAGTACTCGTCTCCGCCGGCTGCGTCGAACAACAGGTGAGAGACAACGATCGCCAACACCGACCAGCTGAGTTGCTTACTGCGAGTGATGAGATATACCAGCAGCGCAAGCGCAAGCGCGAACAGCAGGCTGTGCGTATCGGGCCGGTGGTTCAGAGTCTCCAGCGCATGCGGTCGAAAGCTACCGGCGGCCACGACGTGATCGAGATCGACCGCGGGGCCGCCGATGAAGGCGAGCGTCCCGTAGAGAACTCGTTTGTTGCTGCGCAGCACGATTGGCAGGACTACGAAGAGGCTGATGCCTCCATGTATGAAGACGGCCCCCACTGCCGAGAGCGTCGGGTGCTGAGGAGAGGTGAGGAACGGCCAGCCGCGGTAGGGGTGCATCGCTCGGCAGGTTAGAGTCGTGGCAGTCGCCGAAGTGCCGGGATCATTGAGCGTTTACGCAGGCCATATTGAGTTTACGCAGGCCAGATTGAGCATTTACGCAAGAAAGATTGAGCATTTACGCATGCTGGTTCCCCTCGAGCGAGCGTTGCAACGCCTCCAGCACTCGCACCACGCGCAAACCGCTATGCCCGTCCGAGCGCGGTTCAAGCACACGCGCTGCCAGATCGGCGTGCGTGGGCACGGGTGTGGCGAGCACGATCGCATCGAGCTCGGGGTCGGCGAGCAGCTCGTCGATCTCGGCGCCGGTGCGCACTCCAGGGAACGCGTCGGCCAGCTTGGCACGGATCTGCGCAGAGCCGTCGCAAAGCCAGGTCAGCTCGCAGCCGTCGATTGTCGCGAAGTTGCGCGCCAGGTTGGGCCCCCAGTAGCCGAGGCCGACGACACCTACCCTGACGGCCTGTTCGCTGAATCGAACAATCTGCGGTTGTCCAGGGTTAGGGGATGTTTTTGGCGTGCCCGCGTCGCTCATGACTGCGCCCCCACGTCAGAGGCCCGCTCTCTACCCGCGCCTGACGTAAATGCTCCGATCGCGGCCACACAGCGCTCGGCCGCTTTACCGTCGCCATAGAGCGGGGAATGTGTTTGGGGAATGGGTCGTGCTAGGGCCAAGAGAACACGCTCAAGATCGAGATCGACGAGCGTGTTCCAGCCGGTCTTGACGGTCTCCACCCACTCGGTGGTGGACCTCAGCGTGATACAGGGCACCCCGGCAAGGTACGCCTCCTTCTGGACGCCACCGGAGTCGGTCAGCACTGCGCGCGCGTTCTGCACGAGGGCGCTGAAGCGCACATAGCCAAGCGGCTCGTACAGTGTCACCCCATCGAGCGCCTGCAGCCGCTCCAGCAGACCTGTTTCGCGTAGGCGCGCGCGTGTACGGGGGTGCACCGGGAAGATCACGCGTCCGGGCAGTGCGGCCACGACATCTACGAACATCTGAAGGCGCCGTGGATCGTCCACATTGCCGGCGCGGTGGGCGGTCAGCAGTAGGTAGTCGCCGGCATCGATGTCAAAACCGGCAAGAGCTTCGTTATTCGCTCCAGCCGCGGTGCGCCACTTGAACGCAACATCGATCATCACATCCCCGACCACCTCGATCTTCCCCTGCGCCGACTCTTTCCTGAGGTTCTCGGCCGCCGTCTCAGACGCGCACAGCAACAGCTCGCTCATGTGATCTGTGAGCACGCGGTTGAGCTCCTCGGGCATCGCACGGTCAAATGAGCGCATGCCGGCCTCGACATGCACCACCGGCACGCCGCGCTGGGCGCTTGCCAGCGCGCCCGCGAGCGTAGAGTTGGTGTCGCCGTAGACGAGCGTCGCGTCGGGCTCGACCTCGGCCAGCAGCGGCTCGAGCGCCGCCAGCATGCGCGCGGTCTGCGAGGTGTTCGAGCCACCGCCGATGCCAAGTTCGCGCTCGGGCGCCTGCAGCCCGAGCTCTGAGAAGAAAACGCTTGAGAGCGAGTCGTCGTAGTGCTGCCCGGTGTGTACGAGGATCTCCTCGTGTTGAGCGCGCAATGGTCCGGACACGGCCGCCGCCTTTATGAACTGGGGCCGGTTGCCCACGACTGTGAGGATGCGCACCGGCGCAGCCTAGCGGAGGGTCGCGCCAGCAAGGACTCGATACGTCCTATGAGATGTGCATGATGTCTCTATCATGTCCCATGCAAGCGACACTAAGGAGACACGTGGGCGGGCAGTTGACAGCCGAGAAACGTCTAGAGCGAGCCGATCGTAATCTCGAGGATCTGAAGTGTGGATTTGTAGAAGCCGTCGAGCATCTTCAGCGCACGCCGCAGGTGGGCGATGACTGGGATGCGCGTTGGCATGAGTTGAGCGAGCGGCTGACAAGCCTGCGCGCGGATCTAGAGCCCGATGACTTCGACAAGGACCAGATCGTGTTGCTGCTCGACACCTTGCTTGAGATACGCGAGCTTGTCGATCGTGGGGGAGCGTCCGGAGATCTCGACGTCTGCGATCAACTGCTCGTCAGGCTGGAGCGCATCCGGCATGTCGTTCGAGACGCACTGGACGAGCACGTTGGCGGCATTACCGGCAATCTCAGTCTGGTGCTCGAGGATGTCGAACGCTGGCTGCCGCACGTACCCGATCGAGTGATAGCCGATCTCATTGGGGTTGATCGCAGAACTCTTTCCCGGTGGCGGCATCAATCGGACAGACCGCCAAGCCGGACGCTCCGCGTGTTCGCACGTCTGGTAGCGATCCTACGACACAACTGGGATGAGCAGGGGGTAGTTCAGTGGTTTCAACGTCCGCGACGAGAACTCGGTGGGCGTAAGCCTATGACACTGCTAGATGACCCGTTGGCGGAACCTCTGCTCATAGGCGCGGCACGGTCGGGTCGAAGCCAGTATGCCGAGTAGGGCACGACCCTCCGTTGCACCATGGTCGGGAATCGCATATCGAGCGACGTCCTACGACGTCCCGCTTTGGGTTAACCCGAACCGCAGATCGGGGCGTTGGAATCTCGCCGGTGGAGAATGCACTCAGTACATGTCTCTGGATGCGCAAGCGCCGATCGCGGAGATGCTGCGCCACGAGGATCTGCGTACCGATGAAGTGGCCTCTCACTACAGGACCACCCTCTGGCAGATGCGTGTCGATGAGGGATGTGTAGCCGACTACAGTACCTTCGAGAAGGTACAGGCGGCTGGATTCCCGCCTGAGGCACTAGTGGAGGACGATCATGAGCGCTGTCAGGCTGAGGCACGATGGCTCATGGGCCAGGGGGTTAGGGCGCTTTTGTCTCCCTCCGCGGCTCTGGTAGGGAGTATCAATCTGACGATCTTCGGTCCGCGTGTGCATATTCCTTGGAACAGTCACGCGACCCTTGCCTCCGCTATGGCTGCCCAGCCGATATCCACCGGGCCGCCCCCCGCCGGGCTCGCGGCCATGGTGCGCTTCTTTGGACAGTCCCACGGGGGCCTGACTGCCTATCGAGAAGCCTCGCGCCGCACTTCCGGCGGATAGGGCGAACCGGCCTCAGGCAGCTGCGCCGACGACCGAAGTCGACCAGTCGATCACCGATGTCGGCTTGACCACATGACGGGAGAGCCCGAGCTCCTTCGGCTCCAGGCCGAGCGCCAGCCCGACCAGCTGAGGAAGGTGCAAGACCGGCATGTTCAGATCGCGCCCAACGACTTTCTCGGCAAGCGGCTGCTGCATGTCGAGGTTCAGATGGCAGAGCGGGCAGGGAGTCACAAGGCAGTCGGCGTCGGCGTCAACGGCGTCGCCAAGGTGGCGCCCGGCCTGCTTGAGCGAGGCTTCCTTGTTCATTGTGATGATCGGGAAGCCGCAGCACTTGCGCATGCCGGCGTACTCGATTACGGTGCCGCCAAGCGTCTCGATCAACTGCTCGAGGTAATGGTCGCGAGGATGCTCGGAGTCGATGCCCAGACGGTCGCGCGGCCGCACGATGTAGCAGCCGTAGAACGGCCCAACTTTGAGGTTGGTCAGCGGACGCTTGACCATCCCGTGCAGCTTGTCCAGTCCGATCTCCTCGACTAGCAGCCAGAGGAAGTTCTTGTTGGTAAGCCCCTTCTCGTAGGAGAGCCCCTCGTCGGCGAGCGTTGAGTTGACATGTGCCCTGTACTCGGCGTTGGCATCCAGCCGCTCCTGGCACTCGCCTTGGGCCCCTTGGCAGGTGGAGCAGATGTTCATCATCAGCTCGGCCCCTTGCACCTGTTGCGCAAGTGCGAACGTGCGCGCGTTGAGCGTGTCGGCAAGCTCCTGGTTGTGCTCGGCGATCACGCCGGCTCCGCAGCAGCTGGCGCGGTCGAGCTCAACCAGCTCGATGTCGAGCAGCGGGGCAACCTTTGCCATCGAGCCGTGCAGCTCGGGAGTGAACCCTCTGCTCACGCAGCCGGGCCAGTAGGCGACCTTCATGTGTTGCTCCCTTCGCGTGCTAGCCCCATGCGGAGATCGATTGTCATGCGCTTGCCTCGGCTGCGGAGCCGCTCTCGCTCGCGCCGACGCCCACCGGCGTCTGCTCGGCGTCTTCGTCCTCGCCGGAGACATACAGGTTCAGCTCGTAGCGCTCGGGCTTGCTCTCGACCTTCTCGTAGATGCGCTTGACCGCGTTCAGGTCCTGCTTGGGGATCTTGTGTCCGAAGATCGCGATCTTGATGCTTATCTTGCGTTTCATCACGCCACGGATCGCAACGGGAAGCGAGCTGAGCAGCTCCTTGCCGGCGGCGGGATGGAACTTGCCAAACCAAGAGTTGCCGCCGTAGGAGCGAGGAATCATCTCCGCCTCGTGCAAAAGCCCGTAGTCCCTGATCAACGTCACAACGGTTTCCTCGTGGCGGTGACCGTTGTTCTGGTCGTTAATGTGCTGGTCGGCTCCGGCGATCCGCCGCAGACGCATGATCTGACCCATCGGGTTGACGTCCTTGGGGCAGGCCTCGACGCACTTGAAGCAGTGCGTGCAGTCGTAGATCCCCTGCGGGTCTTCGCTCAGGTCGAGCAGCCGCTCGCGCTGTTCTTCGTCGCGCGGATCGCCGACGAAGCGGTAGGCCTTGGCAAGCGCCGCAGGTCCGATGAAGCCGGGATCGACCTCCATCGCCAAGCAGTCCGACACGCAGGCCCCGCACTGGATGCAGGCCATCGTCTGCGTGATGTCGACCATCGACTCGCGCGGCACGATGTGCTCGCGCTCGGGTTGGGGCCCCTCGTTGATCAGCCATGGAGTCACGCGCTGCACCTTCTTCCAGTGCACCGCGTCCATGTCGACGATCATGTCCTTAATCACAGGCATGTTGCCCATCGGCTCGACCTCGATCACGCCGTCCTTGCTCGAAGCACGCGCATGGTCGAGATGGGTGTGGCAGGCAAGCCCGGGTTCGCCGTTGATGCGCACACCGCAGGAGCCGCAGATCGCGGCGCGGCAGGAGCAGCGGATACCGATCGAGCCGTCGAACTTCGCCTTCGCCTGCAGAATCCCCTCGAGCACCGAGCGATGGGGCTCCAGCTCGATCGTGTGCTCGTCCCAGTAGGGCGCCTCGCCCGACTCGGGGTCGTAACGGCGCATCCTCAGCGTGAACTGCTCCGGCGGCTTATGGGTTTCGGCCATCAGCTTGCCTTCCTTGCTGTCGGGCGGGCCTTCCCGCGCGCGCGGGAAGGATGTGAAAGAGAACGTGTCGAAAGCGGGTGTATCGGAAGGGGGTGCGTCGGAAGGGGGTGCGTCGACAATGGGGGTATCAAAAAGGGGGGTATTGAGTGCATCAGTATTTACGCTCCTCCGGCTCCCACTGGGTGAAGGTCACAGGCGAGTAGCTCACCTGCGCGCCATCGCCGTTGAGGCTGATGTCGATGTGCTTAAGCCACTGCTCGTCGTTGCGCTCGGGAAAGTCGGTGCGGAACTGCGCTCCGCGCGACTCTTTGCGCTCAATCGCCGCGACGACGGTCGCCTCGGCGCAGTCGAGCATGTAGCCAAGCTCGATCGCCCCCAGTACGTCCTGGTTAAAGACGGTGCCTTTGTCATCGATGTAGGCGTCCTTGGACTCCGCCTGCAGACGCTTGACGATCTCGTGTGCCTTGTCGAGCCCTTCTTGGTCGCGGTACACGGCGACGTACTGGTTCATCGTCTCACCGAGCTCGTGCTTGATCTCAGACACGCGCCGGCCGCTGCGCGGCCTGGCGATGATCGCGTCGATCATGGCCACGTCCTCGCGCAACTGAGCGTCGGTCGCGTCGGGCAGGGCCATGCTTGCCGCGCGTGCCGCGGCATGTTCGCCCGCGCGCCGGCCAAAAATGAGAGTGTCGAGCAGCGAGTTGGCGCCGAGGCGGTTGCCGCCGTGCACCGACACGCAGGCGACCTCTCCGGCGGCGTACAGCCCCTCGACCGAGGTGGCGCCGTTCACGTCGGTCTTCACACCGCCCATGATGTAGTGCTGGCCGGGACGGATCATGATCGGCTCGCGGGTGATGTCCACGCCGGCGAAGTCCTTGCCGATGTTGACGATCTCGCGCAATGCCTCCAGGGTGCGCTTGCGCGGCACCTTCGTGATGTCCAGGTAGATCCCGTCTTTGTTGGCGCCGACGCCGCGCCCCTCGAGGATCTCGGTCTGCTCGGCGCGAGATACGACATCGCGAGAAGCAAGCTCCATCTTGTTGGGCGCGTACTTCTCCATGAAGCGCTCGCCCTCGGAGTTCAGCAGCACAGCCCCCTCGCCGCGTGCCCCCTCGGTTATCAGAAGACCATTCTCGACAAGGGTGGTCGGGTGATATTGGACCATCTCCATGTCCATCAGCGGAGCCCCGATGCGATAGGCCTGGGCGATCCCGTCGCCTGTCACGATCAGCGCGTTGGTCGTGGGCGAGTACACCTGGCCGGCACCGCCGCAGGCGAGGATCACGTTCTTGCCCTGCAGGGTTTCCATGCGCCCCGAGCGCACGTCGCGCGCTACGACACCGCAGCAGCGGCCTGAGTCGTCCTGTAGCAGCGAGGTCACGAACCACTCCTCGTAGCGATCGACCTGTTCGTGGTGCTTCATCAGCTGCTCGTAGAGCACATGCAAGATCGCCTGCCCGGTGATGTCGGCGACGTAGGCGGTGCGCTTCATCGAAGCGCCTCCGAAGGCACGCAGGTCCAGTTCGCCGTTGTCGTTGCGATGAAAGGTCACACCGATGTGCTCCAGGTGCATCACCTCTTGCGGCGCCTCCGAGCACATAATTTCGATCGCGTCTTGGTCGCCGAGGAAATCGGAGCCCTTGACGGTGTCATAGGCGTGTGAGCGCCAATCGTCAGCGACGTTAATGGCGGCGTTGATGCCGCCGGCGGCTGCCACCGAGTGCGAGCGCACCGGATGGACCTTGCTGAGGATTGCGACGCTCGAGCCGGCCTCTGCGGCGGCGAGCGCGGCACGCTGGCCCGCGAGACCTGCGCCGATGATCAATACGTCATGTGCTGGCATGGATTCCTGAGGGCTCGAAGGAGAGGGGCAGTATCTGCGGCCTGGACTCTATAACGCGGGACCGGACGGGGATCGCCACATGCGTCACAGAAGCCATTGCGCCAGAGGTGTCGCATGGTTCTGAAATGGCGATGCCTCGCACGCGCGCGTGGCGCATCGCGCTTTTATGAACGCCCGCCGGCAAGCCCGCCGGCAGGGTTAAGCGCTTGGCGGATCTGGGCGACGGTCACGGTGCCGAGCAGGATGCCGTCGGCGTCCACGGCCACCATCCCGCCGAGCCGGCCGAGCCCCTCGCTGCGCAGCAGCGACTCCAGCGGCTCGTGCTCGTCGATACGCACTTGTAGATTCTGCTCGAGCACATCGCCGATCTCAAGCGCCGGCCGGCCGGCGGCGATCTCCGCATCGACTCGCTCGGAGCGCACCACGCCGAGGAAGTGGCGGGCATGGTCCACGACCGCAAACCAGGGGCTACGATAGCGGGCGAAGAACTGCTCCTGGGCGTCCAGCAGGTTCAGCTCGGCCGGGATCGTGGTCGGCTCACGATCCATGATGTCCTTCACGCGCACGTTCTGGATGCGCTGCCCCATCGCCCCCTGCATCACCGCGCCACCGGAGGCCTGGTAGAGGATCAGGCCGAGGACGAGCGTGAACAGCCCGAAGCTGTTGCCCTCAAGCAGCGCGAGTAGACCCACGAGGCCAAGCACCATGGCAAAGCCCTGGCCGGCACGGCCGGTGATGCGCGTGCCGCGATGGCGGTCGCCCGTGCGCCACCAGATGACCGCTCGCGCGATGCGCCCACCGTCGAGCGGAAAGGCCGGCACGAGATTGAACAGCAAAAGTGCCGCGTTGATGAAGACAAGCCAGGCCAGAAGGGCCACCGCCGGAGTGATCGTGAAGCCTTCTTCCAGCAGCAGGGCTCCGAAGAAGTGCCCGCCGGGGGCGAGCGCGAGTGTTGCCACGGCACAGATGAGCAGCGCCAGCAGCGTTCCGGCGGGCCCGGCGGCGGAGATCTTGAATTCCTCGCCGGGCGTCTCCGGTTCGCGCGCCGGGCGCGCCATACCGCCGAAGAACCACAGGTCGATGCCGAGGATCGGGATCCCCAGGCGCCGCGAGACGAGCGCGTGCCCCAGCTCGTGCAGGATCAGCGATGCGAAGTAGCCGAGTGCACCGATGACCGCAACAACATAGGCCGTGCTGCTCGATCCGCCCAGTATGTCGTGGAAATACTGGGACAGGTAGAGGATCAGGAAGAAGAGGACAAAAAACCAGCTCATGCTGACGCCCACCCTGATGCCGAAGATGCGCGCCACCTGGATGTTGCCCGGCATACGCCGTGGTGCTCTTGTGGCCATGTATTGATCTTAGGCTGTCCGCGCGCCCCGGCCGGCGGATGCCCCGACATTGGGCGTGAGCGATTTGGGAGGAAGGCGGGGAGTGTCCGTTTTCTGCGATTTACAATAGTGACTACATAATGTATTCATTATCGTATTGAGCAAAAATTTTATGCAATACCCTGCACGCGTCCCCGCTCGATAATCGCCTCGAAGTCGCTGCCGGCTGGCAGCGTGCCGTACTCCAGGCCGCCATCGCCGCCGAGGCGTGAGGCGCAGAAGGCGTCTGTGACAGCCGGTGCGCCATGGCGTACGAGCAGCGATCCCTGTAGCGCCAGTGCCATGCTCTCGACCACGCGTCGCGCGCGCATCTCAAGCGTCATCGGGTCGGAGAACTGACGTTCGAGCTTCTTGACGTGCTCGTCCAGGCGCGCATCCGCGCCCTCGGCCTGCTTGACCTCGTGCATGAACACCTCCAAAGTGCGCGGCGTGCGCACGAGCGCGCGCAGCACGTCGAGGCTCATCACGTTGCCAGAGCCCTCCCAAATCGAGGCAAGCGGCGCCTCGCGGTACAGGCGCGGCATGCCGGACTCCTCGACGTAGCCGTTGCCACCGAGGCACTCCAAGGACTCGAAGGCGTGGTTGGGCGCACGCTTGCAGACCCAGTACTTGCCGACGGCCGTGGCCAGGCGCTTGAACAGGTGAGCATCGCTCAACTCACTATCGCCCTGAGCCGGCCCCTCAGCACCGGCTTCATCGTAGGCGCGTGCCAGGCGCATCGCCAGTGCTGTGGCGGCCTCGGACTCGACACAAAGGTCGGCCAGCACGTTGCGCATCAGCGGCTGGTCGATCAACAGCTTGCCGAAGGTCGAGCGGTGTGCTGCATGGTGGGTGGCCTGCACCACCCCGGCCCGCATGCCGGCGGCGCCGCCGATCACACAATCCAGCCGTGTGTGGCCGACCATCTCGATGATCGTCGGCACGCCGCGCCCCGGCTCCCCCACCATGCGCGCCCACGCGCCGTGGAATTCGACCTCGCTGGAGGCGTTGGAGTGGTTGCCGAGCTTGTCCTTCAAGCGTTGGATGTGAAAAGCGTTGCGCGTGCTGTCGGGCAGGACACGCGGCATCAAAAAGCAGGAGAGGCCCTCGTCGGTCTGTGCAAGTACGAGGAACAGGTCGGACATCGGCGCCGAGCAGAACCACTTGTGGCCGGTGATCTCGTACTCGGCTCCCGCACCACCGCCGTTGACCGGCCGGGCGAGCGTGGTGTTGGCTTTCACGTCCGAGCCGCCCTGCTTCTCGGTCATCGCCATGCCCGCGATCGCCGAGCCCTTCTCGCTTGCTGGGATCAGGCGCGGGTCATAGGTACTGGCCGTCACCAATGGCCCCCACTCAGCCAGCAGCTCCGGCTGGGCACGCAATGCCGGCAGGACAGCGAAGGTCATCGTGATCGGGCAGGCAAAGCCCGCCTCAGCCTGCATCGCGGTCATGTACAGCGCCGCGCGCGCCGCGTGGGGTGAGGGCTCCGAGCTGGTCCAAGGCAGCGAGTGCAGTTCGTGCTCGACGCCCATCTTCATCAGGTGGTGCCAGGCCGGGTGGAACTCGACCTCGTCGATGCGGTTCCCGTAGCGGTCGTGGGTCTTCAGGACCGGCTTGTTCTCGTTGGCCAGCCGTCCCCACCACTGCTGCGGCTTACCGCCGACGAACCTGCCGAGCTCGGCAGCCCGCGATAGCGCCCACGATGCGCCCTCGCGCTTCGTTGCCTCCACAAGGGGGGTGTTGCTGGAGAACACGTCTACCCCTTCCAAGGGAGGGACCTGGTTGGCGACAGTGTGGGTCTGCCACTGCCCCTTGCGTGTTTGGTCGCCTACGGCCGCCATCGATTAGAGGTTACCCCTTGCAAGAGCGGGGCGGACAGTGTCCGTTTTGGAGATGCCCCCGTGCGTGCAGGGGGCATCGGCTCAACTGGGGACCTCTAGCCGCCGCGCGATAGCATCGCCCGCCGGGGCAATGGGATCCCGTCCGTCAGCTAAAACCGAGGACCGACACACATGGCCAAGATCAAGGTGCAGAACCCCGTCGTCGAGCTCGACGGCGATGAGATGACGCGAATCATCTGGTCCTTCATCAAGGAGCAGCTGATTCTGCCCTACCTCGATATCGATCTGAAGTACTACGACCTCTCGATCGAGAGCCGTGACTCAAGCGAGGACGCGATCACCGTCGAAGCGGCCAAGGCGATCAAGCGGTACGGCGTCGGGGTGAAGTGCGCCACGATCACCCCCGACGAGGCGCGCGTGGAGGAGTTCGGTCTCAAAGAGATGTACCGCTCGCCCAACGGCACGATCCGCAACATCCTCGGCGGGGTGATCTTCCGCGAGCCGATCGTGATCTCCAACATCCCCCGCCTGGTGCCAGGCTGGACCAAGCCGATCGTGATCGGCCGTCACGCCTTCGGCGACCAGTATCGCGCCACCGACATGGTTGTGCCCGGCGCCGGCAAGCTGATGCTCACCTTCACCCCGGCCGACGGCAGCGAGCTGATCGAGCTGGACGTGTACGACTTTCCGGGCGGGGGCATCGCGATGGCGATGTACAACCTCGACGAGTCGATCCGCGACTTCGCGCGTGCTTCGCTGCGCTACGGGCTCGATCGCGGCTATCCCGTGTATCTGTCGACCAAGAACACGATCCTCAAGCGCTATGACGGACGCTTCAAGGATCTCTTCCAGGAGATCTACGAGTCTGAGTTCAAGAGGAACTTCGAGGCCGCCGGCATCACCTATGAACACCGCTTGATTGACGACATGGTGGCCGCTTCGCTGAAGTGGGAGGGCGGCTACGTGTGGGCTTGCAAGAACTACGACGGCGACGTGCAATCGGACACGGTTGCCCAGGGCTTCGGCTCGCTTGGCTTGATGACGAGCGTGCTGATGAGCGCCGACGGCAAGACAGTCGAGGCTGAGGCCGCGCACGGCACGGTCACCCGCCACTACCGCATGCACCAACAGGGCAAGCCAACCTCCACCAATCCGATCGCCTCCATTTTTGCGTGGACACGTGGGCTTGCGGCGCGTGGGCGCATGGACAACGCGCCCGAGGTGAGCGAGTTCGCCGATACGCTCGAGCGCGTGTGTGTAGAGACCGTGGAAGAAGGAAAGATGACCAAGGATCTTGCGCTCTTGATCGGACCCGACCAGGAGTGGCAGACCACCCAAGAGTTCCTCGCGTCGATCGACGACAACCTAAAGCAGGAGATGAATAAGTGAGCAACCCCGTACGAGTCACCGTTACAGGCGCGGCCGGCCAGATCGGCTACAGCCTCGTGTTTCGCATCGCAAGTGGGCAACTACTGGGCCCCGATCAGCCGGTCGACTTGCGCCTGCAGGAGATTCCCCCGGCAATGGGGGCGCTTGAGGGCGTGGCGATGGAGCTCGTCGACTGTGCCTTTCCGCTGCTCGAGAACCTCGACCTGCACGACAATCCGCAGGAAGCGTTCGACGGTGTCAATATCGCGCTGCTCGTCGGCTCGCGTCCACGCACGAAGGGCATGGAGCGCGCCGAGCTGCTGAGCGAGAACGGCAAGATCTTCACCGGGCAGGGCAAAGCGCTGAACGAGCATGCCGCCGGCGACTTGAAGGTGCTTGTCGTGGGCAACCCAGCTAACACCAACTGCCTGATCGCCATGAACAACGCGCAGGACATTCCGCGCGAGCGCTTCACCGCGATGTTGCGCCTGGATCACAACCGCGCGGTAGCTCAGCTTGCCAACAAGGTGGGTGCTCCGGTCAGCGACGTGAGCAAAATGGGCGTATGGGGCAACCATTCGCCCACCATGTACCCCGACCTGTTTCACGCCGAGATCAAGGGCGAGCAGGCCGCGAAGGTCGTCGACGACCAGGCTTGGATCGAAAACGACTTCCTGCCTAATGTCGGCAAGCGTGGCGCGGCGATCATCGAGGCGCGCGGCGCCTCCAGTGCCGCATCTGCCGCCAACGCCGCTATCGATCACATGCGCGATTGGGTGAGCGGCACCAGCGACTGGGTATCGATGGGAGTCCCCTCCGACGGCTCCTACGGCGTGCCCGAGGGCCTCATCAGCGGCTTCCCGTGCACCTGTTCGAATGGGGAGTGGTCGATCGTGCAGGGTCTCGACATCGACGACTTCTCCCGCACGAAGATCGATGCGTCGGTAGCTGAGCTGACAGGAGAGCGCGACACGGTCTCGAGTCAGGGGCTTATTTAGGTCGAGTCCGTATGAGAAGGACGACGTTTCCATCCAAGGCGTCGATCACTTCGCGTACCGAACGGTCTTAACGAAAAACGGCCGGGTGTCGCAGCGCGACCCCGGCCGTTGACGTGAATCAGGCTAAATCAGCCGGCAGGATGCCAACCTCTCCCCTGCTTCTTGATCTTCTTTTCCTGCTCGAGACCCGGGAGTACGCGGTACAGGTAGTTCTGCTTGATGCCCATCTTTGCGGCAAGCTCGGGGATCGTGATCCCTGGCTGTCCGCTGACGAATTGCAGGGCCTGGGCGGCACGCGTGCCACTGCCCTTGCGGCGGCCGGCACGACGACGGCCTGTTGTGGCGGCCGCGGGAGCGACAGCGGTTGTTGCCTCGGCGGCCGCCTTGGGCGGACGTCCACGGCGCGCCCCTGTCGTACGACTCTTGGAGCCGCGCGGGCGGCCCGGGCCGCGACGGGCCGGCGTGGCGGTTGAAGCGGCCGGAGTGCTGGCGGCCGCGCGGGGAGCTGCTCCGCCAACGCCCGCGAGGGCCGCCGCAGCATCCTGGAGGCGGGTGTACTCGTCGATCAGCGGCTTCAGCTCAGCCAGTCGGTCGTTTATCTCTCGGCGCTTCTCGTCAAGGAAGTCAGTCACGATTGTGTCCTGTTCACTGGGGTGTGAATGCAACCCGAGGGTCGAGTTGCACGGTCTATGTAGCTTCACTTTACACAAGTTGCCCCACCACACGTGCACCAAAGCGTGCGCACGATGTGGCCTTTGATGTTCCAGGCCAGGGTGTGTCAGGCGCACGCAAGCGAATTACCGTCGCTCGTTGCTGATTTAAGGAGTGTCAGCGCTCGAGTAGTGCACGCAGGCGGTCCAGCGTGCGGGTGGCCTCGCGTTCGGGCATTCCCCCGACCAGGGCGCGGCTCGCGAGCGCGCCAAACGGGCCGAGCGGCGGGTGGAACTCATTGCGGTAGTCGAAGCGGGTACAGCCACTGGAAAGAGGTTGCAGCGCATACTCCGTGCGGGCGCGCGAGCGGGCCGGCCCGCGACCCTCCCACACGGCGCGCTTCCCCGGCTCGCACTGCACCAGCGTCCAGTGAACATCGACACTGACTCCTCTCAGGTGGATCTGCTGATCCATGCGATAGCCAACACGTGGAGCGCCGTCGTCGTGGTGACGCAGCTTGCGATGAATCGTGACCCAGTCGCCGAGGCACTCGGGGTCCATGACGGTTTCCCACACCGTCGCCGGCGTGGCGGCAATCTCGATTGAGGCGTAGACGGTGCTCATCGCGAAGCCCAACCGTAGCTCCCGCGACTGTTTAAAGCGGGATTGTCCACATGCGCGATCAGCGCGCGGCGAGCGACTCGAGCTTTTCCCAACCGTACAGAGCGTGTTCGACAGCTGAGTCGAATGAGTGCAATTCCACATTCAACGCGGCCGCCGCGTCCCATCCGCTGGGCAGCAGATCGCCGGTGAGCCCTTCCATCAGTGGAAGCACCAGCTCAGGCCGCTCGTCGGCGAGCACCGCTGCCAAGCGCGCGGCAATCGGTGTGACACTCACCCCAAGCCCGACGCTGGGGCGGGACAGCATCATCAGCTCGACGATGCGCGCCACCAACTCCCCGTAGGTGAGCGTCTCCGGCCCGGCGACCTCCAGGGCCCTTCCAACGACATGCTCGTTGGAGGCACAGGCCGCGAGCATCTCGACAAGGTCACGCTCGTCGATCGGACGCGTCCGAAAATGCCGCCACGCGGGCAGCGCGATTATCGGCAGGCGCTCAATCAGACGTACGAGAAAGCGAAAGGAGCGCGAGCGTGCGCCGATCACGATCGACGCACGCAGGGCCACCGATCCTGGCACCCCCTCGAGCAGGATGCGCTCGACCGCATAGCGGCTGGAGAGGTGGGTGGATGCTCGCTCGGGCGGGAGCGGGCCGCCGAGGTACACGAGGCGGCCCACCCCGGCAGCGCGCGCCGCATCGGCAAAAGTCTGAGCTGAGGCTCGCTCGCGCGCGGAAAACGAGATCCCACTTGTCCCGCCGCTAGAGGGCTCCATCGAATGGATCAGGTAATAGGCGACCTCGACGTCGCGCATCGCCTGCACCATTCCCGCCCCCGAGAGCGTGTCACCGATCACAAGCTCGAAATCCGCCAGCGTCGCATCGACGCTCGATTCAAGCTTCATCGACTCCAACGCCAGCTCGACGCGCGTGCGATCGCGTGCAAGTGCCCGCACCTCGTGGCCCTGTTCGAGCAGGCGAGGCAGTAGGGCAGAGCCGGCGAAACCACTGATGCCGGTCAGGAGGACGCGCACCCTTGCATGATGACGCTCTGAGGGGGTATCTCGGGTAGGCCTGCATGTCTGCCGCGCCTGCATGTCTGCCGCGTTCGCATCTGCCGCGGCCGCACATCCCTATCGGGGAACGTCCTTGCGGTTTTCTTCGCGGTTTGCGGGGAAGGCTTCTCGGTTGCCCTTGAGCGGGCGCCCAGCTAGTGCTTTGATCGCTGCCCACCAGTCAAGCCGCGAATCAAAGGGGAGTCAGTGCCGAGGACGCAGAGCAAGCGGGCCGCCCGCAAAGTCACATGCGATGAGTGCTATTTCCGGTGCAACATGCTGTGTGCGCTGGAGCTGGCCGAGCCCTGCGCCACCTTTCGGCCAAACGAGGCGCAGCTCGCGCCCCCG
Organism: uncultured Solirubrobacterales bacterium; assembly: GCA_963704555.1. Classification (GTDB taxonomy): domain Bacteria; phylum Actinomycetota; class Thermoleophilia; order Solirubrobacterales; family Solirubrobacteraceae; genus Palsa-744. The sequence goes on along the minus strand of OY969921.1, from coordinate 3,121,199 downwards.
CAGCAGCTGCGTTTCGTCTTCCGCCAGGAGCGCCGCTCGCGGGCGGCGTGGGCGTTCCCCTCGGCGCAGGAACAGGCGGCGCTACACGCTTGAAGGGCGTATCGCCCTAGGCCTTCGTCTTTTCTGCGTGCCGCGCGATCCAGTTTGCCCCCGGTGTGTCGCTCAGTCCGTGCACCACGATCGAGCAGAACACGACCAGCGCCGCCAGGTCGAAGATGCGCTGGCCGCTTGAGATGTGCTGGTCGAGCACGAGCAGCGAGAAGGTCATCGTCGCCACTCCCTTCGGCCCGAACCAGCCCATGAACAGGCGTGTCTGCTTGTCGGTGTCGGTCCCCATCAGGGCAATCCAAACGGCAAGCGGGCGGGCGATCAGGAACGTGGCGGCCGCGAAGACCAAGGCTATCCAGCCGCTGCTCGCCAGGGCGTCCAGCGTCAACAGCGAGCCGAACACTACGAAGATCCCCAGCTTGACGATCTCGACGAGGTCGTCGGCGCGCTGCTCGAAGTGGCGGCGCAAGTCGGGGCGGCGCACGCCAAGCACGATCGCCGCTACAAACACGGCAATGAAGCCATTGCCCCGCGGCGAGAGCACCGTCACGCCATAGGTGGCAAATGCCACCCCAAGCGCATAAAGGGACTTCTGGTGAGCAGGAATCGGGTGCTCGAGCGGGCGCTTGTGCTCGCGCGGCATCAGCAGCGAGGCGAGATAGCCAAGCACGACACCGAAGACCAGTCCGAGGCCGATGTCCTGCAACACGAAGCGCCACCATACGAAGTTGTGCGAAACGCTTGAGAGCGCGGCGAGGAAGGCCAGCACAGCCGGCAGTGCAAGACCGTCGTTCAAGCCGGACTCCAGATTCAGCGAATGACGCACCAGGCGAGGGACACGCGGATTGGTGACAATGCTCGAGGTGAGCACGGGGTCGGTGGGCGAGAGCAGCGCACCCAGCAACAGCGACTCGGTCCAGGACAGTTTGACGAGCAGATGTGCCGCGACGGCGACGATCCCGGCCGTGAGCGGCATCGCGATCGCAAGCTTGCGCAGCGGCAGATGCCAAGCTCGCTGCAGCATCTCGCCCTCGACCTCCAGCCCGTCGCGGAACAGGATCACGATCAGGGCGACGAACGCCAGGTCCTCCACAAACCCTGATTGGGCGCGGAAGCTGACCAGTTCCAGACCGCCGTCTCCGACCAGGAACCCGGCTAGTACGAACAGAGCGGCAAGCGAGAGAAATGAGCGCTGAGCCAGCCCCGAGGCCAGTGCACCGACGATCAGCAGCCCGCCTAGGAAGGCGGCGGTAGCCTGAAAGGTGGGCACGCGCTTAGCTTCTCATGTGTCGGGTACGTCAAACGGAAAGAGTATGGGTCCGATCAACGGGGCTATATTGGACAAGATCTTCAAAGCTCATGAGCAGAGGCGGTGGCTAAATGGCAGCAAAAGACAGAATCGGCAAAGCAAGCGAGGCGGTCCGCTCCAGCGACTACCTCAAACGTCTAATCGAAGACGAGCAGCTGCGCGACAACCTGCTTGCCGCATACGCGGCAGGACGCAGCGCCTACGGGCGTGTCAGCAACGGCAAGCCGGCGGGCAAGGCGCTACTGGAGGACCGCAAGCTGCAGAAGGAGCTCTCCGAAGCGGCAGCTGCCCTGCGCGACGCTTCATATGCGATCAAGCAGCCGGCGTCCAAGCCAAAACGCAAAGGCGGCCTCGGGCGCGCCTTGCTGCTGATCGTCGTCGGTACGGTCCTGGCGCTGGCCCTGAGCGAGGACTTGCGCTCGAAGGTGCTCGATCTGCTGTTCGGCGCCGAGGAGGAGTTCGACTACAGCTCCACCACAATGCCGGCACAGGAGGCCCCTCCAGCCCCAGCGGATATGCCCGCCGCGTGAGTACTGACGCTCAGCGCTGCTCCTAGACATGACTCACACCGCGACCGCTGACATCGACAGTACTCAGGCCGAGGACGTGGCTGTGAGTCGTGGGGTCGGTGAGCCGACCGGCTCGTCGGCCCGCTCGCTCTCGGGCGAGAAGGCTCAGCGCATCGTCGAGGCGATGCGCCACAGCGTCGCGCGTCGCGGCGCAGCCGGCTCAACCTTCGATCACGTCTCGCGCGAGGCGGGCGTCTCGCGCGGCCTGCTGCACTACTACTTCGGCACCAAGGAGCAGCTGCTTGTCGAGGCGGCGCGGCGCGACTGTGAGCTGCGCACCGAGGCGCTCGAGAAGCGCCTGGCGGGAGCGCAGACGGCCGACGATTTCGTCGCGCTTCTGGCCCAGAACCTGCAGGAGACGATCGTCGAGGACCCGGACTTCGTGACGCTCGTGTTCGAGCTGTTCACGCTCTCACGACGCAACGCCGACATCGCGGTTGAGTACGCGAGCCTGTTGCGACGCACACGTGAGCGCCTGGCCGGGATGCTGGCGGCTGCCCAACGCGAGGGCGTGCTGCGCCTGCACGCCGATCCGGACGCCGTCGCGGACATCCTGTTCTCGCTCGGCGATGGCTTCGCGTTGCGCATGATCTCAGAGCCCGATCGCGACTTCAGCGCGTCGATCCAGGCGGGCATCGAGTGCGCCCGCTCGCTCGTCGCCGACTGACACCTGACAGCACCTGCTCGCCACTTGCTGAGTGATGTCGGATCGCATGCGTTCGCTGCTCGCCGGCTGACGGCGTGGCCACACTCATATAATCACGGCCCGATGCCTATCTACGAGTACAGACGCCCCGACGGCACCACCTTCGAACTACAACAGTCCTTCAGCGACGACACGCTTGTCGTCGACCCCGAGACAGGAGTCCCGGTTGAGCGTGTACTGCATGCGCCCGCGGTCCATTTCAAGGGCAAAGGCTTCTACAACACCGACTACGGCACGCGCAAGCGCCAGCGGGAGAACGCGGCGTCCAGCGACAGCTCCTCCTCAGGATCGTCCGGGGACTCGTCCTCGAGCGAGAGCTCCTCGGAGCCATCGTCGTCCAAGGGTGACTCCGCCGGGAAGAGCGAGAGCAAGAGCGAGTCAAAAAGCGAGTCCACCGGCAAGTCGGAGAAGAAAGCGGACGCAAAGCCGGTCGCAGCCGCGAAGTAGCCTGTCCCGCCCGCCGGGCTCAGCCGGCCATGAAGCGTGCTACGTCGGCACGGCGCGCTGCTTCGGAGACTGTCAGACCTTCTCCACCTTCCGATAGCGTGGTCTGGCCGGTCGGCTTGAGGACCTGCGTCGGCGGCGTTCCGGTCACGGCCAGTGCAGCGAACATCCCAAGCAGTTCCGCCCCGCTCATGTCGGAGACGATCGCCGGTGGCGCGTTCCAGGCGATCAGCGGCAGACGTAGGAAACTCGAAGGCGAAAGCAGCTGGTCCTTCATGTCGGTGAACAGCGCTTGCTGGTGTTCCTCGCGCTGGATGTCGGTCTCGTTGGGAGCGCACAGGTTCTCGCGTGTACGGGCGATGGCGAGCGCTTGCTTGCCATCGATGTGGTGGGTCCCAGTGCGCAGGCGCAGAGTGAAGCCGCCGTCAGCCGAGCCGCCGTCAAGCTTGGAGACGATGCAGTCGCCGCTATAGGCGATGCCGCCCATCGCGTCGATCAGCTGTGGGAAGTTTTCGAAGTTGACTTCCACCACATGGTTGATCGGGACGTCGAGCCAGTGCTTGATCGCCGACACCGACTCGGCCGGGCCGCCGTACTCATGCGCCGCGTTGATCTTCTGTAGGCCGTGGCCGGGGATTTCGACGACCGTGTCGCGCGGGATTGACAAGCGTGCCGCGTGCCCGCCGCCGGTGCGGATCAGCATGATCGTGTCCGAGCGCCCGTACCCGGTCGTTTCCGCTCCTGGTTCCTTGCTGTCCTTCTGACGGCGGTCGGAGCCGAGCACGAGAATGTTGTTGGCCGATGTCAGCGGGAAGCCGGAGGGGTCGAGCACGCTTGCGACATTGGACGGAAGCGAGGTGCGCTCGAAGTGGGCGCTGATCAGAAAGAGGACGAGCGAAAGTACGAGCCAGGCAAAGACGAGCCCGACCAGCCCGAGGATTATGCGCTTGGGCGTTATGCGCTCACGCCGGGGGGTGTGGGTTGCTCCATTTTTGCCTGCCCCCCCGCGCGCGTGGGGGGCATCGCGTTTTGAAGGTTCCTCACCCGGCTTGCGCGGCCGGCGTGCGACCCTTGGCGTGACGAGCCCCTCCAGTCCGTCTTCGTGCTGTCCAGGCAGGCGGGGGACGGCGCGGTAGCGCTTGTACTGCGGTTTGTCGTTAGGGTTGCGGGACACGGTCTGCTTGGGAGTTCGCCGGCGAGCGGCGGGACCCTATATTCCTCGGATGAGCACCCCGCATGGCGCAGTAGGGCGGCTGGTGGTGTGTCCGACTCCAATCGGCAATCTGGGCGACGTGACGCTACGTGTGCTCGAGGCTCTGCGCGATGCGGACGCGATCGCCTGCGAGGACACACGGCGCACACGCGTGCTGCTTGATCGTTATGAGATCGTGGGCAAGCTCGTGAGCTATCACGAGCACAACGAGCGCGAGCGCGCGCAGGAGCTCGTTGAGCGGATCGGAGACGGTGCGGTTGTAGCGCTCGTGTCCGACGCCGGGATGCCGCTTGTATCGGACCCGGGGTACAAGCTCGTGCGTGCCTGTATCGAGGCAGGCCTGTCGGTTGAGGTGTTGCCCGGCGCGAGCAGTGTGCTCACAGCGGTTGTCGCCGCGGGCTTGCCCTCAGAGCATTGGTCGTTTGTCGGCTTCTTGCCGCGCAAGCGATCTGATCTGGAGCGAATCCTGGTCGGTGCGTCGCAGACGCTCGTGGCGTTTGAGTCTCCCCAACGTCTCGCGGCGAGCCTGGCGTCGCTTGCCGAGCACGATCCCGACCGCCCGCTGGCCGTCTGCCGGGAGTTGACCAAGTTGCACGAGGAAATCCGGCGCGGCAGTGCGGCTGAGCTGGCCGGTTTCTACGCCGAGCACCCTCCGCGCGGGGAGATCGTGCTTGTCGTGGGGGCCGCTGCTCCAGGCAGCGCCGACCGCGAGCAGGCACTGACGGCGCTGCGCACACTGGTGAACGCCGGCGCCCGCGCACGCCCCGCGGCAGGCGTGCTCGCCAAGCTCACGGGGGTCGCTGCGAACGATTTGTACAAGGCGCTCACGGACTCCTCTTGAGGCTGCCGCGCCGCGTACCGTCGCAGTACGCCAGTAGCCTGGGAGAGGTATGTCCTCCTTCTACGTAACCACCCCGATTTACTACGTCAACGCGGCCCCACACCTGGGTCATGCGTATACAACGATCGCCGCCGACGTGCTGGCGCGCCATCATCGCCAGCGCGGCGATGAGGTGTTCTTCCTGACGGGGACAGACGAGCACGGCGAGCCCGTGGCCGACGCCGCGCATGCACTTGGGGTGGAGCCCCAGGAGCTGGCGGACCGCAACTCCGAACGCTTCCGGGCGCTGGCTCCCAAGATCTCGGCTAGCAACGACTTCTTCATTCGCACGACCGATCCCGAGCACATGCAGGTGGTGCAGGACGTGCTCTCGCGAGTCCGCGAGAACGGCCACGTCTACATGGGTACCTACGAGGGCTGGTACTGCCCTAAGTGCGCCGACTTCAAGGCCGAGAACGAAGTCGATGAGGGCGAGCTGTGCCCGATCCACCACGTCAAGCTGACGCGCGAGCAGGAGGACAACTATTTCTTCGCACTGTCCGCTTTTCAGGAGCCGCTCGAGCGCTTGTATGCCGAGCACGAGGACTTCGTGGCGCCGCGCAGCCGTTACAACGAGGCGCTGTCGTTCATCAAGTCCGGCCTGCGCGACGTGCCGCTCACGCGCCACAAGCTCACCTGGGGAGTGCCGGTTCCCTGGGATCCCGAGCACGTGTTCTACGTGTGGTTCGACGCGCTGCTCAACTACTACTCGGCACTGTCCTACGCGCCTGTCCCAGCGCAGGCGAGCGTGGCGGCGGTCGGTGTCGGAAACGGCGATGCCCCCCGCGCGCGCGGGGGGCATGCCGCCTCACAGCAGACCCTTACCGAGACCTTCTGGCCTGCCAACGTGCACCTGATCGCCAAGGACATCCTGCGCTTCCACACCGTCTACTGGCCGGCGCTGTTGATGGCCGCCGAGATCGAGCTGCCAAAGCGCGTGTTCGTTCACGGATACCTGCTGATGGACGGGGAGAAGATGAGCAAGTCGCTCGGCAATGTGCTCGATCCGTTCGAGGCGATCGAGCGCTTCGGCTCCGACGCGCTGCGCTTCTACCTGCTTCGCGACGTGCCCTTCGGCCAGGATGGCTCGGTCTCCACAGCATCCTTCGAGCAGCGCTACGAGTCGGAGCTGGCCAACGACTACGGCAACCTCGCCAGCCGCAGCATCGCGATGATCGCGCGCTATCGCGACGGCGTCGTGGACGGAGGCGACCCGGATGAGCTGCTCCAGGAGGATTTCGCCGGTTTGCCGGAGCTTGTGGCGAGCTTGCTCGACCGTGTCGAGTTGACCAACGCACTCGATGAGATCTGGCAGCGCGTGCGCCGTCTGAACCGCTACGTGGAGGAGCAGGCGCCATGGCAGCTCGCCAAGGATCCTGAGCGCGCGGCGGACCTCGACCGCGTGTTGCGCACACTCGCCGAGGGCCTGCGGGTCGTGTCCGTGCTCTTGCACGCCTACCTTCCCGATGCGACCGAGAAGCTGCTGGCCGCGCTTGACGCGCCAGACCTGTCCTACGCCGGTGCCGATTTCGGGGCAGGCCAGATTCGCCTAGCGCAGAAGCTGGAGCCCCTGTTCCCGAAGAAGGACATCCTCGACGGATCGATTGGCTCCGGGGCATCTACGTGAGCGTGGGTCAAACATGATCGATAGTCATACCCATCTGTATCTGTGCGAGGAGCCCGATGCCGAGCTGGTCGAGCGAGCCGTCGCGGCCGGTGTCACGCGCATGCTGACCATCGGCACCAACAGCACCTCCTGTCGCGCCGCGCTGGCCGCCGCCGAGGCCTTTCCCCAGGTGTATGCGGCCATCGGCCGCCACCCCAACGAAGCACGCGGCTTCGACGACGCCGATCTGGCCGAGCTGCAGGCGCTGGCCGCGCACCCGCGCTGTATCGCGATCGGCGAGACGGGGCTCGACTATTACCGAGAAGACACACCGAGGGAGGACCAAAAGCGCGCGTTCTCCGCGCAAATAGCGCTGGCCCGAAGTACAGGCACGCCCCTTACAATCCACACAAGAAACGCCGACGAGGACACCCTCGCACAGCTGGCCGCCGAGGCCCAGGGATTGAGTGTCGTAATTCACTGCTTCTCGATGCCCGACTGCCTCGATGAGTGCGTCGAGCGCGGCTACATGATCTCCTTTGCCGGCAACGTCACCTATAAAAGCGCCGCGGATCTGGCCGACGCTGCACGGCGCGTGCCGGCCGAGCGTTTGCTGGTGGAGACAGATGCGCCGTATCTCAGTCCGCAGGTGGTGCGCAAACAACGCAACCAGCCGGCTTTCGTAGCGCACACGGCGGAGTTCATCGCCGAGCAGCGCGGCGTGTCATTGGCCGAGCTCGACGCGACGGTGGAGCGCAACGCCGAGCGCGTCTTCGGATGGTGACCCCCCGTGCGGGAGATAGCGGCACCCACACTGGGGGCTCCCCGAAAGGCATGCCCAAAGGACACGCGGCAGGCAGGGCCAGCCGACGCAGCAGAGACCTGGGACAGAACTTCCTGCGCGACCCAAACATCCTGGAGGTAATCGGGCGTGAAGCGAAGCTGTCGATAGAGGATGTGGTTCTGGAGGTTGGAGGAGGGGAGGGGGTGCTCTCGGCGTATCTCGCGCCGCGCGTGAGCAGAGTGCATGTGGTCGAGCTAGACGAGCGTTTGCGCGATGTTCTGGAGCGCAGCGTCGCCGAATTCGACAACATTTCGCTGTGGTGGGGTGACGCGATGCGCATCGACCTTTCCGCGATGCAACCGAAGCCGACAAAGATGGTGGCCAATTTGCCTTATGGGATCGCCGCCGGGGTCATCTTGCGCACGATTGAGGAGCTGCAAGATTTGGCGTTGTGGTTGGTGATGGTGCAGCGCGAGGTGGGCGAACGACTAGCGGCGGCGCCTGGCAGCGGTACGTATGGCATCAGCTCGGTGCTGGCACAGCTGGCCGGCGAGGTGAAAGTGGTAAGGGCGATTCCGCGAACCGTGTTTCGTCCGGTGCCGAATGTGGATTCTGTGTTGGTGAAGATCGTCCGCACTGCTGCCGCACCGACGCCGGCGGTACGTAAGCTCGTCGCTGGAGCCTTCGCGCACCGACGCAAGGCGCTGGCGAGGTCGCTGGTGCTCTCCGGTACGCACCACACACGCGAGCACGTCCGCAAGGCGCTGGTTGAGCTCGGCCATCCACCCGACGAGCGCGCCGAACGGCTGGCGCCGGCGGAGTTCGTCGAGCTGGCGAAGGTGCTGGGGGCATGAACGTCTCACCACTTGCTTTGCCGCTGCGAGCGCTGGCTCCAGCAAAGGTCAACCTGGGTTTGTTCGTCGGTCCGACTCGCCCCGATGGGCGCCACGAACTGGCAAGCGTGATGCAGTCGATCTCGCTTGCCGACGAGCTTGTGTTGCAAGCCGCGCTGACCGGCGCTGAGCACGACGAAGTTGTGTGCGATGCAGTGTCCGGCGAGAACCTGGCGGCACGAGCGCTTGAGCTGTTCCGTGTCGCCACGGACTGGGATGCGCCCCCGCTGCAGCTGCAAATCGACAAGCGCATTCCCATAGCCGCGGGCCTAGGCGGCGGCTCTGCGGACGCGGCTGCGACCTTGCGCCTGGCCACAGCTGCCTCGGGGCTGGGGGATTTGGATTTGTTGTTCGTGCTTGCTGCCGAGCTGGGTGCCGATGTCCCGGCTCAAGTGACGCCCGGACGCTGGCTTGCAACCGGCGCCGGTGAGCAGCTGCAACCACTCCCCGATCCCGTCTCGCCACTCGGTGTGCTGGTTTTGGCGCACGGCTCTGGGCTTTCCACAGCTGAGGTATATGCGGAAGCCGATCGGATCGGCATAGCCCGCGATGCGTGCAATATCGAGGAACACAGCGAGATGCTGGTGAAAGCGTTCGAGCTCGGCTCGGCTCTACCCGCCGAGGCATCTCTGTTGCACAACGATCTGCAGGCCTCAGCCGTGAAGCTCTGCCCAGCGATCGAAAAGACGCTCCTGAAGGCCCGTGATGCAGGCGCGGAAACCGCTTTTGTCAGCGGCTCTGGGCCTACTGTAGTTGCGCTGTTTGGACGCGCAAACGGTCTGTCCCGCGCCGAGCGTGCGGCCGCTGGTCTGATCGGCCGCGAGCCTGCAGCGCTCGCCGCGGTATCTGTAGACGGCGATTTTGCGCGCGTACAGCCTCTGGGTACGTAACAATGCGATTTTCATGAGCACAAACGACATCACCTATCTCGTAGCCGCATGCGCCGGCGTCTTCGGGTTTGCCTTGTACGTCGGGCTGATCTTGGTGCCGGCGTGGGGCTCTTACTCGCGTGTGTGGGAGCGCGTTGCGGCAACGGTCCTGTCGCTGTACGTGCTGGGTGTGCTTGTCGGCGCCGGTGTGCTCGCAGCGCTCCTTGCCGTCTACCTCTGGGGCTAGAGCATGTCTGAGCTCGGCGGGCTGGATGCCGTCACGGAGGCGGTCGAGTCGGGTGCAGGGCTGCCCGAGGTGGTGCGCGCCGCATCACGAGCACTCGACGCAAGTCTTGCCGTAGCCGACGCGACCGGCGCGACGATCGCGGTAGCCGCGCGCTCAAGCGCCGATGAGCGCTCGCTGCTCGCGGGCGGCGATGACGTCACGAGCGTGGCGCTGCGTGTGGCCGACGCGGTCGTGGGAACTTTGCACATGCGCGCGCGCACCGACCCGAGTCCGCTTGTGCGCAGGCTACTGGTGACGATGATCGCCTCCGAGGTCGAGCGTGTACGCGCCCCTGATCTGGCCTCCGAGAACGCGGCCGCCGACTTCCTGCGCATTGCCCTCGCTCGCAACCAGGTTCCCCGTGAGGAGCTGATCGTACGCGCAGCCGAGCTATCGCTGGATCTGAAGGACGGCGCAAGTGTGATCGTCGCGCGCGCTCATCCTCAGGCGCCGACTGAGGAGGGTTGGCGCGCGCGTGCCCGCGCGGTAGCTGAGCGTGGTGCCCGCGCGGTCGTCAGTCGTTCGATCGCCGCTCTCTCGGAGCGCGACGGCGCCGCCGGTGTTGAGATCTTGTTGCTGGTGCCAGGCGGCGAGGAGCCGGTTGCTGCCCGTGCCGCCGAAGGGGTTCTGCGTGAGATGGAAAGCGCGTTGTCGGGCTATACGTTCGCGCTGGGAAGAAGTCGCATAGCCGAGGACCCGAGCGAGCTCTCACGCGCTGCCGACGAGGCGCTGCTTGCCGCCAACGTCGCCCAAGGTGGCTCGCAAGAGGGGGTTTTGGCCTTTGAGCAGACCGGCGCCTACCGCCTACTACTGAGCGCTATGAGCGAGAACCCGAGCGAGCTGCAGCGCTTCTACGCCGAGACCGTCGAGCCGCTCGTGGCCTACGACGAGCAGTACGAGACCGACCTGCTGCAGACGCTGGAGACGTTCCTTGAGGCCGACGGCAACGTCGCCGGCACCGCTCAGCGCCTGTTTACCCACAGGCACACCGTCTACTACCGCTTGGAGCGCGTACGTGAGCTGACAGGCCTGGACGTCAGCTCCAGTGACGGCCGCGAGAAGCTGAGCCTCGGTTTGAAGGCGATGCGCGTGCTGGGCATCTCCTCCGCACGCGGGCCGGCGTCTGAGGACGGCGCCCGCGGCGGCCGTGTCCCGCGGCGCTCCTGACGCGAACGTCGGCGATCGCGTCCTTGCGGGAAGCCTTGACGGTTTTTCTCGATCGTGCCAGGCTCGGATGGCGCATGCGCTCTCCCAGTCCGCAGTGCCTGTTAGAGGCGTCGCGCGCAATCAGCGGCGTGAAGCGAACTCCACGGCGTAGGTAGCTCCGGGCAGTCCATCCGTCGATCTCTGCGGCGTCGCGGGCGCGATACCGACGCCGATGTCGCTATAGCCGCCGCTTAGCATGATCTCTCGGTGCGGCGGCGAGAGCATCCAGGCGTGCACCATTGCGGCGGGCGTCGCGAAAGGGCCGCTACCCCAACCGATGTTCTGGCCCGCCGAAAGGCCGCGGGCACGGGCTGCGTAGGCCGAGGTCTCGATGCGTTGCATTGGAGTCCAGCCCGACAAGCTGTCGTCGCCGAAATATTCGCCGATCACCATTTCGCTGGCCTGCTTGCTGCCGATGCGCCGCAAGGAGCCGTTGGAGTGCAGCGGCTTGAGACGATACGCCACGCGCTCTTGCTCGATCAGGCACAGCGTAGCCGTCGTTACGCGAGCGAGGTTTGCGTGTGTGGGCTGCAAGCTCGCGCCCTTGCACGCCAGCGCGCTTGGTGCAAACAACATGGCCGTGGCACCCGACGCCAGCACCACGGCAATCGCCGCGCGTGTTCGTCGCCTTACCACGGGAACCCCTACCCGTGACACGGCAATGATTCTTGCAGGAGTGCGAGACGAGATGTAGCGGTCACGTTATACACCCATCTCTGGCGCCCAATTAGGCCTTGGGGAAGGTCTCGTTGGGCCGCATAAGGTGGCGCCCGTGACATCATCAGCGGACACGACCGCCCGCGGTGGGGAGTGGGGTAATGGCAGCCCGGGAGACTTTGACTCTTCAAGTCCTGGTTCGAGTCCAGGCTCCCCAGTTCACCGCCGGCGTCCGCTCCATCTAGAGTCTGTTGCGATGGCTGCCCCCACCGTCCTGATCCTTGCCGCCGGCCAGGGCACGCGCATGCGCTCCAGCACGCCCAAGGTGCTGCACGAGCTGTGCGGCATCCCGATGCTGCTGTGGCCCGTGCGAGCAGCACAAGCAGCCGGCGCGGCCCGCGTGGTGGTGGTCGATTCGCCGGCGCTCGCTCTGCAGAAGGTGCTGCCCGATGGGGTTCAGCTCGTCGTGCAACCGAAGTCCGACGGCACCGGCGGCGCCGCGCGGGCAGCCGCGGAGCTGATCGACTCCGCGGGGCCGGTTGTGATCCTCAGTGGGGACGTCCCGCTCGTCAGCGCACAGACGGTCCAGGAGCTTGTTCAGGCGCACGCGAGCAGTGGCGCGGCAGCCACGATGGCCACGGCCCTGCTGGACGATCCCAGCGGCTATGGCCGCGTAGTGCGCGACTCGGACGGTTTGGTGGCGCGCGTGGTGGAGACCAAGAAGCCCGGCGACGCTACTGAGGACGAGCTTCGGATTCGCGAGGTCAACTCCGGCATATACGTGTTCAACGGATCGGCCTTGCTTGAGGCTTTGCCGCGACTCACCTCAGACAACGCCCAGGGCGAGTTCTACCTGCCGCAGGCGCTTGACCTGCTGCGCTCCGACGGTGAGTCGATCGCGGCACATGTCGTCGAGGACCAAGGCTTGATGCTCGGCGTCAACGACCGCGTCGCACTCGCGCAAGTGCGTGCGCTCGCTCAGCAGGCGATAGCTGAGCGCCACATGCGCGCGGGGGTCACGATCGTCGATCCGCTGTCGACCGTCATCGACGTTGATGTTCAAATCGGCCAGGACACGACGATCGAGCCGGGAACCGCCTTGAAGGGCTCCACTGTGGTGGGCACTGGTGCGGTGGTCGGGCCGCACGCGATCGTGACCGATACCACGATCGGCGAGGGCGCGGTCGTTGGTCCCCACACGACCGCAATCGACTCACGCATCGGCGCAGGGTCTCGCGTGCGGGTCTCGTGGCTGGAGCACGCCGAGCTGCACGGGAGTGTCACGGTGGGCCCGTTCGCATATTTGCGACCCGGTGCCGTGCTGCGCGACGGCGCAAAGGCCGGGACGTTCGTGGAGATCAAGAACTCCGACATCGGCGAGAGGGCGAAGGTGCCACACCTCTCCTACATAGGAGACGCGGACGTCGGCGAGCGCACGAACCTTGGAGCCGGCACGATCACGGCCAACTACGACGGCCGCGCCAAGCACCGAACGACGATCGGCAGCGGCGTGCGCGGTGGAGTGGACACTTCGTTTGTCGCTCCGGTCACGGTCGGCGACGACGCCTACACCGCCGCCGGCTCGGTCGTAACAGATGACGTACCTCCAGGGGCGTTGGCGATAGCGCGAGCACGGCAAGAGAACCTCGAGGGGTATGCAGACCGTCGCAGGGGCGAGGCGTGATGGGTCCCCTATTGTCGTTTGTCTTGGAGAGGAAGGGGCGTGATCTCTCAGATAGGTTCGCCCGCCGGCATGCGGGGCAAAGCCTGATGGCACGCGGGCAAAGCCTGATGGCACGCGGGGCAAAGCCTGATGCCTCCAGATAGGTTCCGCTCGTCATCAAGAGGGCAAAGCCTGATGTCTCCAGATAGGTTCCGCTCGTCATCAAGAGGGCAAAGCCTGATGTCTCCAGATAGGTTCCGCTCGTCATCAAGAGGGCAAAGCCTGATGTCTCCAGATAGGTTCCGCTCGTCATCAAGAGGGCAAAGCCTGATGTCTCTACACTCCCGGAGGAGATGAGCGTGATCGATACGCGCACGCAGGTGGCACCGACGAGCCTGCCGATCGACTACGACAAGCGGTTGATGCTGTTTTCTGGGCGGGCCAACCCACAGCTTGCCGTCGACATCTCGGCAAAGCTTGGCGTCGACGTCGGTCCGGTCACGCTGAAAACGTTCTCCAACGGCGAGGTCTACTGCCGCTACGAGGAGTCGATTCGCGGCGCCGACGTGTTCATCGTGCAGCCCACCTGCGGTAACCCCACCACCGGGGTGACCGCAAACGACTCGTTGATGGAGCTGCTTTTCATGATCGATGCCGCCGTGGGCGCCTCCGCGCACCGGGTGATCGCAGTCACGCCTTGGTTCGGCTACTCCCGCCAGGACAAGAAGTCAGCCCCCCGCGAGCCGATCTCCGCGCGCCTGGTAGCGCGCATGATCGAGGCCGCCGGCTCCGACCGCGTGCTCACCATGGACCTTCACGCCGGGCAGATCCAGGGCTTCTTCCAGAAGCCGGTCGATCACATGACCGCGCTGTTCATGCTCACCCAGTATTTCTCCGATTTGGGCCTCTCCGACCTTGTCGTTGTGGCCCCCGATGCCGGCCGCGTCAAGCTCAACAAGCGCTTTGCCTCCAAGATCGGCGCCGAGCTCGCGATCCTCGACAAGGAGCGACCGGCCCAGCAGGTGGCTGAGATCGGTTACGTGATCGGTGACGTCAAGGGCAAGACGGCCGTGATCGTCGACGACATGATCGACACCGCCGGAACGCTCAAGGCAGCTGCTCGCACCGTGCTCGACGCCGGCGCCAAGAGCGTCTACGCGGCCGCAACCCACGCGGTCTTCTCCGGTGACGCCTTCGAGAACCTGGCCTCCTCGGACTTCAAGGAGATCGTCGTGACCGACACGATCCCGGCGCGTCCGGGGATCCCAAGCAACATCCGCGTGCTGCCGTGCGCCGAGTTGCTGACCGACTCAATCCGCCGCATCTTCACCGACGATTCCGTCAGCGAAGTGTTCGGCGGCGAGAACCAGCTGTTCTGATTCGCGCGGAGCGACCGTGACCTCGCCACAATCGACCGCGTTCGCCTCGCTGCGCCGCGGCCATTGCTCGCTGGCCCGCCCGCGATGACAACTGCTGGCTCGCCCGAGCCGCCCGCTCCCTCGCCGCCGCGGTCGGTCTCACAGCCGACGCCGCTGCGCGGCCTCTTCGGGCGGTTGAGGCACAGGCACATCGTGCCGATCGTGCTCGTGCTCGCTGTGTTCCTGGTCCTCAGCGCCATGCTCGCCCGCTTTCTCTCAACCGAGAACGTCGAACGTGACGATGTGCTCGCAGCGCTGGAAGCCGAGACTTCGGGCAACGAAGGAGCGCTCTTCTCGCAGCTGTCAGGCTGTCGGGCGATCCCCCGGTGCGTGTCGGACGTCAAGTGGAACTCAACGAATCTGCGACGCCGTGGCTCGATCAAGATCGTCTCGCTCACTTCCGCCACCGCCTACTCGCTCACCGGCGCAACCGGGCACACACGCGTGGCCTGGGTCGTGCTTGGGCGCCTGCCGGTTGTCCAGTGCGCCACCGTCAGGCGTACCGGCAGTTTCCTCACGGGTATCTCGGTCTCACTACTGGTTCTCAGCAAACCAATTCCAAACGAAGGGAACTGCTAAATCCGCAAGGCTGATCTCAGGCTTGCGAGACGATCGCCCTGAGCCGATTCGGCGACCGGGGGGTGGACCCGGACCTGAGCGATGCGGATTGCTAAAGTCCTCGACCTCTTCATGGCTACCGCAACCACAAAGCTCGATGTAGCAAGCCGCGACCCCGAGGGCTCACGCTCCGCACGGCGCCTACGCCGCACTGGACGCATCCCCGGCGTGCTCTACGGCGGCGACATCGAGCCCGTCAGCTTCAGCGTCGATGCGCGCGAATTGCGCGTCGCGCTCGCCGGCTCCGGCGCGGTGGTCGACCTCAGCATCGACGGCGCCAAGGCTACGCCGGTCGTGCTCAAGGAGGCCCAGCGCGACCCGGTGCGCGGAGAGACCACCCATGTCGACTTGCTGCGTGTACGCCTGGACAAGCCGATCCACGCGGTCGTGCCGCTGGAGCTCACCGGAGTGGACGAGACGCCCGGCGTCAAGGAAGGCGGCATCCTCGAGCAGCTCCTGCGCGAGCTGAACATCGAAGCGCTTCCGACCGCTATCCCCGAGTCGATCGTGCACGAGCTCGGTGAGCTGAACATCGGCGACACACTTGCCTTGGAGGCGATCTCCGTCCCAGAGGGCGTCACGTTGCTCGACGACTTGGCCACAACTGTGGCCTCGGTCTCGGCACCTCGTCTACAGACCGAGGAGGAGTCCGAGATCGAATCCGAGACCGAGCTTGTCGGCGAGTCCGGCGGTGAGGAGGCGGCCTCTGGTGACGGCGGCGCCTCCGCCGAGGAGTAGCTCTGCGCCCCTTTGGCGGTGGGGCGCCAGTTGACTGGTTGATCGTCGGGCTGGGCAATCCGGGTCGCGAGCACGCGGACACTCGCCACAACGTTGGCTTCATGGTGGCCGACAGGCTGGCATCTCGTTGGGCTTTCCCGCGTCCGAAGGACCGCTTTCGTGGTCGCATCGTCGAGGGGCGGGCGCTGATCGGAGGCGTTGGAGTCCTGGGCGATGACGAGTTGGGTGGAGCGCGAGGCGGCATATCCGCAATACCGGATGCCCCGCGCGCGAAAGGGGGGCATCGCGTTGCATTGCTCTGGCCGCAGACCTATATGAACGACGTGGGACGCTCAGTCGGCCCAGCACGCGGCTCGTTGAAGGTTCCGCTCGAGCGTGTCGTGGTCGTCCACGACGAGATCGACCTCCCATTCGGTGAGGTGCGCACACGTCTCGGCGGGGGGCTTGCCGGTCACAACGGCCTCAAGTCGCTCAAGCGGGAGCTCGGCAGTGCTGACTTCACGCGTGTACGGGTCGGGGTTGGTCGGCCCAACTCGACCGATCCAGAGATCGTCTCTGCTTATGTGCTCGGACGCTTTCGCGAGTCACACGAAGAAGTCGGCGACTTGATCGACCAGGCCTGCCGGGCGGTCGAACGTGTCGTGCTAAGTGAAGAGTAGTAGCCGATGAACGCCCATTTGCACACAGCCGGCGCTCGACGGCGCGCGGCGCGAGGAGAGGGGGGCTGAGGCCATGGCTCTGCGCGCGCTGCTCGGTGCCATAGATCAGGACACAGGCGCTACTCGACTCACAAGCGAGGGAGGGCACGCTTTCGTGTCGTCTTCGTTGCGTCCATACGTAATCGCCGCGCTCGCGGACCGAGACGCTGCGCGCCCGACGCTCGTGGTGGTTGGCGACGATCGTGCCGCCCGTGACCTTGCGGGAGACCTACGTGCTTGGCTTGCGCCGCGGCGTGTGCGCTTCTATCCGTCTCGTGGCGTTGCCTATGAGTCACACCTGACCCCGCCCCCGCACCTTGTCGGTCTGCGAGTCGCAGCACTCGATGCATTGTTGTCGCCTCCCGCGAACGGTGCAGATGCGCCCGTGGTCGTCGTCTCAGCTGTAGCGCTCTCGGAGAAGGTCCCCGACCCAGAGCTGCGCCCACGCTCGTTCACGCTGCGGGTGGGGGAGCTGCTCGATCTCGACGAGTGCGCCGCCGAGCTGGTGGGCGCCGGCTACGAGCGTGTCGATCAGGTGCAGGAACGCGGCCAGTTCGCCATGCGTGGCGGACTGCTCGATGTCTTCCCGGCCACCGAGGAGCACGCCGTACGCGTCGACATGTTCGACATCGAGATCGAATCGCTGCGCTGGTTCTCGACATTCACGCAACGCTCGCTCGGCGACATCGCAGAGGTAGAGATCGCCCCAGCAGCGGAGCTTGCGCCCGAGCATCGCGAGCTGGCCGAGATCGCCGCCGCCACAGGCGCGTTCAGCACAAGCGAGGGAGATGAGGCAGAGGGCCGGCCGGATATCGCCGAGCTTCTTCCCGTCGAGCGCTTCGGCGCACTGCTGGAGCTGATCGGCGGGGTGGGTTTCGGAACGCCCGACGGGGGCTCGCGCTCGGGAATGCCCGACGGGGGCTCGCGCTCGGGAATGCCCGACGGGGGCTCGCGCTCGGGAATGCCTGGCGGGGGCTCGGGTTTGGGAATGCCTGGCGGGGGCTCGGGTTTGGGAATGCCTGGCGGGGGCTCGGGTTTGGGAATGCCGGATGGGGGCTCGGGCAAAGAGGGCTCAGGCAAAGGTGGCTCGGGTGGCACGGCATTGGACACGCGGGTGATCGTGGCCGCCGAGGAGGAGCTGGTACCCGCCCTCACCGACCACTGGACCGACGTGTGCGCAGCCTTTGCGGACGATGACGCCCACCACCTGTACGTGAGCCCCGAGGAGGTGCAGTCCAGTTTGGTCGCACGCACGAAGATCTGGCTGTCTTCGATGTCGAGCGGTCAGGAGATAGAGCTGCGGGCGTCGGCCGCTGACACCGCCGCGCGCTCGCTGGCCGAAGCCGAGCCGGAGCTCGAGAAGCTGGTGCGCTCGGGCTATCGCACCGTTGTCGCTTTCCCGAGACGCGGCGAAGGCGAGCGCGCCGCTTACAACCTCGGTCGCATGAAGGCCGACTGGCTTGACGGCGAAGTCGATGTCACGCGTGCCCCACTGGAGCCTTCGCTGCGCTTTGCCGCGGCGTCGCTGCGCGAGGGCTTCGTCGCGCCATCGCTGAAGCTTGCCGTCTTCCCAGAGCATCGGCTGCTGCGCCGCCGTCGCGCGGAGCGGCCCGGCGGCTCTGGCGCCGACGGTGTTGGCGGTGGCCCGACGCGGCGTGGCGCGCTGCGCTCCTTCACCGAGCTGCGGACAGGCGACATCGTGGTGCACGAGGATCACGGCATCGCCCGTTTTGCGGGCTTTGAGACGCGCACGGTCGCCGACGTCACGCGCGACTACCTCTACCTCGAATACCAGGGCGACGACAAGGTCTTCGTCCCCACCGACCAGCTCGCCAAGATCTCCCGCTATGTGGGGGCCGGCGGTGAGGGCGGGCCGCCGCTGTCGAAGCTTGGCGGCACTCGCTGGGAGGCGATGAAGGCGCGAGCGCGCCGCGCCGCACAGGAGCTCGCGGGCGAGCTGCTCAGCCTGTACGCCGAGCGCCGCCGTCGTGCCGGTCACGCTTTCGAGCCCGATACCGACTGGCAACGCGAGTTCGAGGACCGCTTCCCCTATACCGAGACCGCCGATCAGCTTGAAGCGATCGAACTGGTCAAGGCCGACATGGAAGCGCCGCGCCCGATGGACCGGCTCGTGTGCGGGGACGTCGGTTACGGCAAGACCGAGGTGGCGCTGCGGGCCGCCTTCAAGGCCGCTGGCGACGGCAAGCAGGTGCTGATGCTGGTGCCCACCACGATCCTCGCCCAACAGCACTACGGCACCTTCTCCGAGCGCCTCGCCGACTACCCGTTCACGGTCGAGCACGTCTCGCGTTTTCGCTCCGCCGCAGAGCAGAAGGTCGCGCTCGCCGGGTTCTCAAGCGGCGCCGTGGACATCCTGATCGGTACGCACCGCGTGCTCTCGCGTGACGTGCGCGCCAAGGACCTGGGCCTCTTGATCGTGGATGAGGAGCAGCGCTTCGGTGTCAAGCAGAAGGAGCTCTTGCGCCAGCTCAAGCTGAAGGTGGACGTGATCTCGATGTCCGCCACCCCGATCCCGCGCACGCTGCAGATGTCGCTCGCGGGCTTGCGCGAGATATCGGTGATCGAGACGCCGCCGGAGGGGCGCCGTCCGGTCAAGACATACGTGGGCGAGTACGAGGAGGAGCTCGTCAAGCGCGCGATCCTGCGCGAGCATGAGCGCAAAGGGCAGGCCTTCTTCATGCACAACCGCGTCGAGTCGATCGACGAGACAGCAGAGCGCCTGCGCGCGCTGTGTCCTGGTGTGCGCTTCGCCGTAGCCCATGGCCAGATGGGCGAGGGCGAGCTCGAAGATGGTGATGATGGATTACCTGCAGGGCGGCGCCGACGTGCTCGTGTGCACTTCGATCATCGAGTCGGGCATCGACATCCCTCAAGCCAACACGCTGATCGTCGAGCACGCCGACGCCTTCGGTCTCTCACAGCTCTACCAAATCCGTGGACGCGTGGGGCGCAGCCGCGAGCGCGCTTACGCCTACCTGCTCTACGACTCCGCCGCGGCGCTCACGCCAGAGGCAGCCCAACGATTGTCGGCGCTGTCGGACTACACCGAGCTTGGCGCCGGCTTCAAGGTCGCGATGCGCGACCTGGAGATCCGCGGCGCCGGCAACCTGCTCGGCGACGAGCAATCCGGTCACGTCGCCGCACTTGGCTTCGAGCTGTACATGCAGATGCTCGACGAAGCAGTGCGCCAAGCCGGCCCGGCCGAAGGTGAGCAGGGGCAGGAGCTTCCTGAGCCTGTGCGCCTGGATGTCAACGTCAACGCTTACGTCCCGGCCGACTATGTCCCTTATGAGCAGGCCAAGATCGAGGTCCACCGGCGTGTTGCCTCTGCGCTTGAGGTCGCTGACGTTGAACGCTTGCGCGAGGAGCTGGAGGATCGCTTTGGCCCCGTGCCGGAGCCACTCGCCAATCTGCTCGCTCTACAGCGCGCTCGCATCAAGTTCGGTCAAGCCGGCGCGCAGGCCGTCAGCTTTCGTGGCGACAGGCTCGCGGTCACGCCGATCGAGCTTGACTCGGTGCGCGCCAAGCGTCTGCGCGAGGAGCTGCCCGAGGCGCTGTACGAGTCCGGACGTTCGCAGGTCTCGGTGCGTGTCCCCAAGGAGGGCGAGCAACGCTTCCCCACTGTGGTGCGCGCCGCCGACGTGCTGCTGGCGATCGTGCGCGAGGCTGCTTAGCGGACTTTCCGCCTGGCAAATGAGCGTCCCCGAGAGCGCATCGAATAACGAATGGGGACGCCCCTTCCCCTCCAAACATGCGGCCCCCGCTGGAGCCGCGGCAAATTCCGTAAGGCTGCTTAGACATCTTTAAGGAAGTCGTTAAGCACAGCATGGGAAGTTTCCGCTAGAGTGCCCGCGTCGTGTCAAAGCTAACGGGTCAAATCGGGGCGCTCGCCGCCATTTTGGTTACAGGGGTGGTGCTCACCGCATGCGGAAGCAGCGGTGTGCCCGGGAATGCCGTTGCCAGTATCAACGGCACCCCGATCACGGTCTCGACGTTCAATCATTGGATGACCGTAGCCGCCAATGCGAGCTCGGCCTCGACGACGACCGGTGCGGCGACCCCTAAAGTCCCGGTGCCGGACCCGCCCAGCTACACAAATTGCATAGCGCATCTCGAAGCCACCGCGCCCAAGCCCACCAAGGGCCAGCCAAAGCCCACGGCCGCGCAGCTGAAGACGCAGTGCGAACAGCAGTACACCTCCCTCAAGCAGTCCGTTCTGGGCTATCTGATCTCTGCCAACTGGGTTCTCTCCGAAGCCGCTGAACGGGGCGTCAAAGTCACCGACGCCGAAGTAAAGAAGCAGTTCAACCAGATTAAGAGTCAGCAGTTCCCGACCGAAGCGGCTTTCCAGAAGTTCCTAGTCAGCACGGGCTACACGGTCTCCGACGTGCTGCTGCGCGTGAAGCTCGATCTGCTCTCGACCAAGCTCCAGCAGAAGATCAGCAAGGAAGCAGGCGCCAAGCCCACCCAGAAGCAAATCCAGTCCTACTTCGAACAGCACAAATCTCAGTACGGCCAGCCCGAAAAGCGCAATATCTTGATCATCCTCACCAAGACGCAGGCGCAGGCTGAAAAAGCCAAGAAAGAAATCGAATCGGGCAAGAGCTTCTCAAGTGTCGCCAAGGCCGACTCGATCGACCCGGTCAGCAAGGCCGCCGGCGGATCGCTCCCAGGCGTAGTCAAGGGCCAGGAGGAGAAGGCACTTGATGAAGCCGTCTTCGGCGCAAAGGTGAAAGTACTGGGCGGTCCGATCAAGACACCCTTTGGCTACTACATCTACGAAGTCACGAAGACGATCCCCGGCAGCCAGCAATCGCTCTCCCAGGTGAAATCCACGATCTCACAGGCGATCACCGCCGAAAAGCAGCAGAAGGCGGTCAGCGAATTCGTCAAGAACTTCCGTAAGAAGTGGACGGCGCGCACCGAATGCCGCAACGAATACTCGGTGCAGGACTGCAAGGCCTACAAAGCGCCGAAGACGTCCACCGGTACCACGACGGCCGCGCCGTAGCGTCAGATCCCTCACACTCGCTACTCGCGCTCGATGAGCTGACGCACCTACTGCGTCGCGAGTGCCCTTGGGATCGCGAGCAGGACGAGCGTTCGATCGTGCCACACACGGTCGAGGAGGCCTACGAGCTCGCTGACGCCGCCCATCACGACGATGACGCCAAGCTGCTTGACGAGTTGGGGGACGTGCTCTTCCAGGTGATGTTTCTCTCGCTGCTGCTCGAGGAGCGCGGTGCGGGCGATCTCGGACAGGTCGCCGAGCACTGTCGCCAGAAGCTGATTCGTCGCCACCCCCACGTTTTCAGCGACACACAGGTCGCCGATGCGGGCGAGGTGCTGCGCAACTGGGACGCGATCAAGGCAGACGAACCCGGTCGCGAGCGGGGTGTGTTCGGCGAGGTGCCGGAGAACCTTCCGGCGTTGCTGTATGCACGCAAGCTGCAACGTAGGGCGGCTACAGCGGGGTTGCACACCTCGGCGCGACCCTCAGGCGAAGATCGCGCGAGCGTGGAAGCCGCCGGCGGCGCTCAGACAGCTGAAGGTCCGGCGGAGGAGGATCGAGCGCGGGCGGTGACGGCAGGCAGCGCCGAGGCTCCAGACGCCGAGGGCGCGGATCGGCAATCCTTCGACGCGATCGGCGAGCGTTTGTTTGCGCTTGTCGACGAGGCGCGCTTGGCGCACGTCGATCCAGAGTTGGCTCTGCGTGCAGCCGCACAACGATTTCGCGAGAAGATCGGATCCCAAGGAGAGCAATGAGCCAGATCGAGAGAGTCCATGCTCGTCAGATCCTCGACAGCCGGGGCAACCCGACCGTGGAGGCCGAAGTCGTGTTGCGCTCGGGGGTCCACGGTCGCGCCGCTGTGCCCTCAGGTGCCTCCACCGGTGAGTTCGAGGCCACCGAGTTGCGCGACGGAGGCGAGCGCTGGCAGGGCAAGGGCGTCACACGCGCCGTGGCAAGCGTGGATGGCGAGATAGCCGGCGCGGTGGCCGGAATGGACGCCGCCGACCAGAAGGCCCTCGACGATGCGCTGATCGCGCTCGACGGGACGCCCAACAAGTCGCGCCTCGGCGCCAACGCGATCCTAGGCGTCTCACTCGCTGCCGCTCACGCCCAGGCCGCCGAGGAGGGACTGCCGCTATGGCGCTATCTGGGCGGTGAGACCGCCCGCGTGCTGCCGGTGCCGATGATGAACGTGCTTAACGGTGGCGCTCACGCCGATAACAAGGTGGACTTCCAGGAGTTCATGATCGTCCCTTGCGGTGCCTCCAGCTTCTCGGAATGCCTGCGCATCGGCTCGGAGGTGTTCCACTCGCTCAAGCGCACGTTGCATGAGCGCGGTATGTCCACCGCCGGCGGAGACGAGGGCGGCTTCGCTCCCGACCTCGGCTCCAACGAGGAGGCGCTTCAGATGCTGGTCGTCGGCATCGAGGCCGCGGGGTATGAGCCGGGGACCGATGTCGCAATCGCGCTGGACCCCGCCACCAGCGAGCTGTTCGCGGATGGCGCCTACGTACTCGAGCACGAGGGTCGCACCCTCAGCGCGGTCGAGCTGGCCGACTATTGGGCCGAGTTGGCAGCGCGCTATCCGATCGTCTCGCTCGAGGACGGCATGGACGAGCAGGACTGGGATGGTTGGAAGGCGCTCACCGATCGTCTCGGCGCGAGCGTCCAGCTTGTGGGCGACGATCTGTTCGTCACCAACACTGAGCGGCTGGCACGCGGCATCGAGCTTGGCGTGGCGAACTCGATTCTCATAAAGGTCAACCAGATCGGCACGCTCACCGAGACATTCGCGGCGATCGCGATGGCGCGCGAGGCTGGTTACACCGCGGTCATGAGTCATCGCTCCGGTGAGACCGAGGACGTCACGATCGCCGACCTGGCGGTGGCCACCGGCTGCGCCCAGATCAAGACGGGCGCGCCATCGCGCTCGGACAGGGTGGCCAAGTACAACCAATTGCTGCGTATCGAGGAGCAGCTTGGGGGCGACGCCGAGTTTCCCGGGCGTTCGGTGTTCCGCAGCTAAACATGCAGGAAGTCCGTCGGTGGGCGCGAATGCGACCCTATGCCGACTGCTTCTGCTTCCACCTCGAGAGCACCGCGCGCCCGCCGTGCGTCTTCGGTCAGGCCTGTGCCGCACGTGCGCTGGGATCGGGTGGGACGTATCGCGATGCTGGGCGTGATGATCGCGATCGTCTATCTATACCTGAGCGCAGGCGTACGGCTGTTCTCCGCTTGGGGCGAGTCAAAGCGCGACGATGCCCAGGCCAGCGTGCTCGAACGCCAGCACAAGACTCTCCAGCAGCAGCACGCGCTGCTCTCAAGTCCCGGCACCGTACAGGCAGAGGCGCGGCGGCTGGGCATGATCCATCCGGGGGAGCAGGCTTACATCGTGAGCGGCTTGCCGGGGAACTGAATATTCGCGAGTGGCGCTGCTAGCCTCGCCTCGTGTCTGGCTTCGAGAATGCCATCAACCAGTGGAGAGAGGGCGAGCGGCGCCTCTCCCGAGCAAGCCCCGAGCAGTCACATTTGCTGCAGCGCATCGCGGACACGCTCGTGGTCGAGCTACGCAAACGTCTCGGTGGCCGCTTCTCCGCCGAGGAACTGGCCGAGCTATACGGCAAGGGCACTTCATGGTGCTTGCAGCTTGCGATGGAAATCGCCCCTGAGGACCCCTGGGCGTGGGATTCACGCACCGTCGTGGACGCAGCCTTCGCGCGCTACCTGCGCGAGGCGGTCGACTACGCCGGTGGACGCCTGCTCCCTACAGAGAGCTAGGACTAGACATCGTCGAACATCTAGGGCATCTAGGACGTCCGCTGAGCAAGCGAGACAAGGACGCAGCGAGCGCCGTGTGCTTTCGCACACAAGCGAGCGAGGACGCAGTATCGCGCCGCTCAGCGGACGTCCTAGTCGTCTGAGCCGGTGCGGCGGATCACTATACGGTCCTCTTCGACCGTGACCTCGATCGGGCGATGCCCGGCCCAGTGCTCAGCGTAGATCGGGTTGTCCTGGATCGCGGGATCGAGCCATAGCCCGTAGCCCTCTTCGCCGTGATCGAATGTGCCCTCGAGCGGTCCCGAGTCGCGCGAGGATCTGCGTCCACGGCGGCTGCGCCTGCGTCGGGGACTCGCTGGAGCGCTGTCCTCGCCATCGCCATCGCCATCGGCTTTAGCCGCTTCGGCCTCGGCCTTCTCGCGCTCAGCCTCCATCGCGGCCTCCAATTCGGCTGCGATCAGCTCGTCGTCCTCGGCGCGCAGATCAATCTCCTCGGGGTACGCGACGGCCGTCGGGGCGCCATCGGAGGGGCTGTCCTCGCCGAGCAGGTCGTTCTGGCGCTTGAACTGCTCGATCTCCTGAACGGTGACCTCGAGCTGGTGGGCCACCCAAGCGTCGGTACGACCTTGTCGTACCCAACTTCGGATCTGGTTTAGGTGCGGGCGCAGTGATCTTCGAGCCATGAACGGCTCGGGAGACTAGCGCATGCTCGGCCGGCCCGCGTCGAACGGCTCGTGTCGAACCTCTCAAATGCGCTCGTGGGCAAGCGGTCGCCAGCGGCTCGGCGCGATCTTCTAAAGCTCTGGATCGCACATTTAAGCCTCTCGCTCGCGTTCAGTGGTACGGATGACTATGCTTGCCGATAGGGCGGGGCCGGGGGCGATCTCGCCCTATGTCCATGGCCAACTAGAAGGGTGCAACCGATGCTGGTTCTGACGCGCAAGCCCAACCAGAGCATCATGATCGGCGATGACATCGAGGTCTCGGTGCTTTCAGTCGTCGGCGAGAAGGTGCGGATCGGCATCCACGCGCCGCATGACATCCCAGTATTTCGGACCGAGATCTACGTAGAGATCCAGCGCGAAGGAGGCGAGCAGGCCAGTCCTTCGAGCGACGCCGTTCGCGCAGAGGTCGACGACGCGCTGGACAAGCTGGGCGAGTCTTCCTAGCCGAGCAACAAGTACAGCGTGCGGAACATGACCACGGTCACAATGGCCGCGGTCAGCATCAGCGTCAGCACGAGCAGCACGAAGCGGACCGAGCCGCGCTTGTGACGCCGGTCCACTTCGCGCTTGATCGCACGCTGCTCGGCTGTACGCCGAAGCGACGCCCGCCGATGACGCTCCATTGAGATCTCGCGGGCAAACGCTCGCTCGATCTCGGTGAGCGACTGCCTCATCCTCATCGCGGCGGGCTCCAGCAGGGCCGGCGATGGCCTTGTAGTGCAGCGGCCCACAGGTCATCCCGAATCCTTAGTGCAGCGCTACGCCCCTCTTCATCTGACCCTAAAATTAGGGGCCAAAATTTTAGGGACATGTTTTCGGGCCTCGTTTCTGAACCACGTTTTCAGCCAAGACACCCTCCGAAACTCCCAAATTCATTCCGGGGGACCGGTGCCGGGCGGTCCGGCGGGTTTCCGGATAGACGCTAAAGGTCTTGAGACATGTCCTGAGCGTCCTAGGCAACGGGAGTCCTGCCCTCGGCGCGCTCATACACCTTCACGAAGCGCAGGTAGTTCTCGGCGATCTGGCGGGCACCCTCGGAGCGTTCGATCTTGCCATCGACATATTGCTTCAGTGGGTTCCACCAGATCGAGCGACCGATCGCAAACCCGATGAAGCCGTCCACGGGAGCGGCCTGCTCGAGCCAGTGGTCGACCTTGTCGTCGTCGGCGCCGCGCCCAAGCACGACGCACACGACGCCGTCGCGTCCGCCGCTGCGAGCCTGCTTGACGAGCATCTCGCAGTCCGAGCGCTCGTCGACGCCCTCGATCTTCCAGATGTCCACCTCGATGCCGGCATCCTGGATCGCGGCGATGGCGCCTCGCATCAGCTCGGGGCGCAGCTCCGCGTCGTAGCGGTCTGCGCTGCCATCCACCGCCTGCAACTGGGCCTCCTCGGCCGGCACGAGCAGCTCGAAGAGGAACTTGCGCTGGTTTGAGTGCAACCAGTCCGAGAGCCGCTTGAGCTTGCCGAGCTGCTCCGTGTTTTCCTCGGCGTTGCCCTCCGGGTTGTAGCGGACGAGCACCTTCGTGAAATCCGGGTCGAAGCGCTCGATGTGCTCGCCGAACTCATCCGCGTACTGGAAGTCGAACATGTTCTGGCCCGAGCGCTCGGCCGGCATCGCGAGCTTCAGTCCCTGGGCGCGTGCTTCCTCGGGGACCGAGCCTCCGAATTGCTCGTCCACGAGCACGCCGGTCACTGAAGCGTCCGCTCCCGAGGCCACGGCCCGCTGTAGGCCCTCAAAGATCAGGTGCTTGGCGTCGGCGATCATCGCGGTCTGTTCAGGATCGGGGTCGCCCTCGATCCCAAAGAACTTCTTCTGGAAGGAGCCTCGGTGGTCGAACGCGAGGATGTAGAGCTTCTTCTCGTAGCCGAGTTGCATCGATCGGTTTCCTTTAGCTGTCGCTTGTACCGCCTCGCCGGAACCCGCGCAGGGCTCTCAGGTAGCGGGCGAGGGATCGCAGAACTCTATCGCCGTAGCCTCGCTGCGGCTAGCCAACCGGTGCGGTGGGGCCATCGGCGAGTGCGCGGGTGTGCGGTGCGCTCTACGCAGTGCACCCGCGCCGATCCTCCTTAGCCGTCGCGTCGTTGGCTGGGATCCCGACCAGGTGCGCGCAATCAGGAAGGCCAGTCGAGATACGCCCTTAGAATGGACCGATGCCCTCAGGTGCCGATCTGTTCGTGGTCTGTAAGAAGTGTGGCTCAGAGGTCAGTCCGTATGTCACGGAGTGCCCCTACTGCGGACACAGGTTGCGACGTCGCGCGCCAAAGCTGCCGCGCGATAGCTTGCGCGAGCCACGCAAAGGTCCGTTGCGGCGGGCCTCGCTCGGTCGCTTGCGCACCGGCGAGATAGCCGGCGTGCGCGTCGACGCCTCGCCATATGCCACGATCGCCCTCGTAGCCGCGAGCTGCGGCGTGTGGATCGCCTCCCAGGGCGCATATGTGAATCTGGGCAAACTCGTGATCCTGGGCCCGCTAAACGGCGACTGGTGGCGGTTGCTGAGTAGCCAGTTCGTCTATGGCAGCGGCTTCTCAGCGGGCATGTGCATGTTCGCCACATTGCTCTGCGTAGCCGTCTTCGGCGCGCTGATCGAGCAACGCCATGGGCCGCTCGTAGTACTCGCCTTGTTCTTCTTGGCCGGCATCGCCGGCGGCCTGGCCGCCGAGGCGGTGTACACGTTTCCGATCGTCAGCGGTGCGAATGCCGGCGCGCTCGCGTTGCTGGGAGCATGGGCCGCCCCCAAGCTCCTCTCCGCGCGAGCCGGCGAGTACTACGACGGAGACCTGCTGGCCACTGCCGCAATCGCGGCGGTGCTGCTGGCGATGCCATACGCCCGCCCGGAGGTCAGCTGGCTGGCGGGCGTCACCGGTGCAGCGCTCGGCCTGACTCTTGGCTTCGGCCTGAGCCGCGCGAGGACGGTTTGAGCTCTGGCGGCCCTATGATGGGATGGCTTTGCCTGACCGCTCCTATACGGCTGCCGAAGTTGACACGGCGCTCGAGGCGCTGGTCGAACCGGGACGCCTCGCACACGCACAGGATGTCGTGGTGCACTCGGCACCGGCTCTCCAGCGGATACTCGCCGAAGCGCTCAGCGAAGGCGGCTGGTTCGGGGAGGTGCACGACGCTGAGGTAAGCCGCATCGCGAGCGAGCAGGACGAGCAGGAGTGCGCTCGCGCTCTCAGCATGCTGGTTGCCGAGCAAACAAGGCTTGGCATGTTCGTAGGCGTCGCCGTAGGCTTCGAGCTGGCGCACGAGCTCGAGAAAAACCAATCATCGACAGAGGAGCACTGACCATGCAGATTCGCTTTCTCGGCCATGCGGCCTTCGAGCTCTCAAACGGCGACACATCGGTGCTGATCGACCCGTTCCTGACAGGCAACCCCAAGGCAGCCGTCGCGGCCGAGGAGCTGAGTCCCGACACGATCCTCCTGACCCACGGTCACGGCGACCACATCGGCGACACCGTGCCGATCGCCAAGCGCACGAACGCGCATGTGGTTGCGATCGTGGAGATCGCAAACGAGCTGGGCGAAGAAGGCCTTGAGAATGTGCACGACCCGAACATCGGCGGTACGGTCGAGCTCCCGTGGGGCTCGGCCAAGCTGGTTCCGGCGTGGCACACCTCGACGACCCCTAAAGGCACGGCCAACACGCCCGCGGGACTGATCGTGAAATTCGCCGGCAAGACGATCTACCATCTCGGAGACACGGCCTTGTTCTCCGATCTGGCGCTGATCTCCAAGCAGGCGGGCGAGATCGACGTGGCGCTGATGTGCATCGGTGGCCATTACACGATGGATCGCCACGACGCGGTCGAGGCGGCAAGGATAATCGGCGCTAAGCAGGTAATCCCGTGCCACTACGACACGTTCCCACCGATCGAGACCGACGCACAGGCGTTCAAGTCCGATGTCGAGGCCGCGGGTTCTTCAGAAGTGATCGTGCTCGCACCCGGAGACACTCACTCGCCATGAGCATGACTCACGCAGTCGTCCTGATCGAAGCGGAGCGTGACGCGCTCTCGACGCTCGGTGGCGAGCTGGCTGACATCGAGGGAGTCGCCGAGGCCTATTCGGTCACAGGCCAATGGGACTTCGTCGCGATCGTGCGCGTCCCCGACCACGAGCAGCTCGCCGACGTCGTCACCGACAGGGTTGGCCAGCTCTCGGGGGTGGTCCGCACGCAGACGATGGTGGCCTTCGCCGCGTTCTCAAAGCACGACCTCGAGGCGCTGTTCTCGATCGGCGAGTAGCCGTACCTGCGAGCAACCCCGTCGCTCCTGACCACCGCTCTGACCACCGCTCTGACCACCGCTCTGACCACCGCCCCTGACCCTCATCGCTCTCGCCCCACCACCGCTTCCAGTAGTCGCCGTACAGGCAGCTGACCACTTATGACCTCGATCCCGCTGAAGCCCCAATACGGCCCCACGCTAGGAAAACTGCTCGAGCCGCGCTGGCGCTCGGCTGCTCCGACCGTGCGTGCGCTTGCGATCGCGGCTGGGGTCGGTCTGCTGGCGCTGACGATCGCGCTCGTGCTGAGCTTGCTCAACGCTTCCTATTCGCATGGTGGCACCGTGCCTTTTAGCTTCGAATACAGGGCCCTCTATAGGACAAAGCCAAATCCTGGTGGTTACGTGAAGGTCGCACGCGGTTCTGGAGGAAAGCTCGAGGACTCCTACGCTGTAGGGCCAATCGTGATCGCCCCGTACCACGGCAGCGTCACCGGCGAGCTGCCGCTGGCCGCCGCTGTCTACACGCGCATGTTGGCCGCCCGCTTCCCAGCCTTCAGACTGGAAGGCGAGGGCAAGACTCGTATCAGCTCGACGCTGGCCGGTTATCAGCTGCTCTACAGCGCGCTCGTCGAGGGACAAAAGCTCTACGGACGCGATGTGATCTTGATCGCTCCGCATCACGGCGCAAATCAGGGTGTAGTCGTCGAGATGCTCAGCAGCGAACCGGCAAGCGTCGCAAAGCCGGTGGCAAGCTCGGGCGTGCTCGAAGCGCCGCTGAAGACGTTCGCATTCGGCTAAGGGAGAAGGGTCGGTGCCCGGCGCCCGGCCGTGACTACCGGGCCGGCCGCCCCGCGGTCAGGCTGCTCGAGGTTCCAGCCCGGAACAGGAGGAGGGGGTCAAGCTTGGTCGCCTGGACTATTCGCCGGCGCCGTCTGTGGACGGCGTGCCCTGCGGGGTCTGCGTGATCGGCTGAGGAACGCTGACCACGACGTTCGGAGTGGTCACATCGTCCACGGGTTCTTCACTGGGCGGCGGGGAAGTAGGCGTTGTCGGCGTGGTCGTAGCCGGCGGCGGTATGGTCGCGGTTTCTTCGGTGCTCGTGGGCGGTGTCGTGGCAGTCGTTTCGGTCGGCGTAACCGTGACGGGAACAGCGACGGTGGTGGGCGCTTGGGCGCTGGGCAGCTGGGTCGAGTCGGTCGTCACCTCGGTCACCGGCGGCGCCGGCTTGGGGACGGTCGTCGACGGGGTCGTCGGTGTGGCAACTGTCGAAGCGGGAACCACCGCGGCGACGGTCGTAGCGGCCGAATTGGTCGGTGTGGGCGGCTTCGGCTTCTTGGCTGGATGGCGCCGTGCAAGTGCGGCGCCCTTCACGGGCAGGCCGGGCGATGAGACTGTCACCGGCTGAGCGCTCGAGTGTGTGATGACCGGTTCACTCGCATGCACAACGGGAAGCCCAGCTGCGGCGGCAAGCGCATGACGGTGGCGCCGGGGAGTGGTTGTGCCGTGGTCCGCCGCCACCGTTCCAGCCGTTACGATCGCCGCGACCGCCAGTCCCGCCGCGGCCTTGGTCGCCAGAGCGCCGACGCCTGCCGTGACGAAGCTGCCGGTCGCGCCGGCTCCGCCGGCCGCTCCAGCGCCGGCGGCAGCTGCGCCTGCTCCACCGGCGCCGGCCGCATGGGCCCCCCCGGCGCCGGCGGTTGACCCCAGCTTTGTGAGTACAAGCTTCTTAAGCATCAGCAACGGCCCGACGGGCATGATCGCCGCGAGCGCCACGTTGTTGTCCTTCAGCTGCTTGCGAAACCCACGGCAACGCTCGCAGTCGCGCACGTGACGGCGTACGGCTGGGCTCGACTTGACCAGGCCCTCGGCAACTTCGCCAAGCTCCATACGGGCCTCATCGCAGGTCAGCTTGCGCGCCTCGGCGGCCTCGGCGAGCGAGATGCGGGCACGTACCAGCAGCGACTTGACCGCCGGCACAGTCGTCTCCATCGCGTCTGAGATCTGCTCGTAGGAGAGCGCATCGATCTCGCGCAGCAAGAGCGCGGTGCGCTGGGTCTCAGGAAGCTCCTGCACGTCGCCGATCAGCTGGCGGAAGCTCTCCCGGCGCATCACCTTGTCGGCCGTCGACACCCCGTTCTCGGCGAAATGCACGTCCATCGAGTCGACGCCGATCGCGCTCGCCTTGCGCAGGTGGTTGAGCGAGCGGTTGCGTGCGATCCGGTACAGCCAGGGACGCACGTTGATCTCGCGCTCGTCGGCCAGGATCGCGTTGAAAGCGGCCGCGAACACCTCTTGCAGCACGTCTTCGGCGTCCTCCTTGGAACCGAGCATGTGTCGGCAGAAGGCCAGCAGGCGCGATTGATAGCGTGAGAAGAGCGTCTCGAAGGCCGCGTGCTGCCCGCGCCGTATCAGCGCGATCAGGCGCTCGTCGGACTGCAGCCGCAACAGGGCAGAGGGGCTTCTCAGGCCGGTTGCTGCTGAGGCTTTTAGTGCTGAGACCTCCACGGCGGTCCTTTCGCTGCTTGCACTCCTAAATACACGCTAGCGCGATGTTAGTTGCGGTCTTTGTGAAGTATTGCTGCCCCGGCACAAGCCCAGATAAACGCGACGACGCACGCCGCCGGGTGGCGGTATCCCGCGCAGGACGTGCTCAGGCCGAGCGGATCGGTCAAGCACGCATAACCTCCGCAAAAAAAGACATCGACTCATCAGAGTGTCTATTTGTGGTCTGTACTGGACATTCACGACATCCACTGGACTAGAGTGCCAAGGCTCGCCCGGGTGGCGGAATTGGAAGACGCCGTCGACTTAAAATCGATAGTCCGCAAGGGCGTGTGGGTTCGAGTCCCACCCCGGGCATAGGCCGCGCGGCGCGTCGGCCGCGGGAGGAGTGTGCTGTGACTCGCCGGCACGCCCCCCAAGGCGAAGACCAGCGTCCATAGAGCTGACGTGGAGGAGGCCGTCTAACCGACGATGGAACGAAGCAATCCCCATCAACATCGGCCGTCGGTTGTGTCAAAGGAGCAATGCCCCCGTGCGCGCGGGGGGACCCCCCTCAAGTAAAGTCGCGGGCCGATGTCCAGCCAGAGCACCCAGGAGAGCGCCGATCGGGCCCAAGAGCTGCACGGCGGGCGCTTGATCGCGCGTCGCCTCAAGGCGCAGGGAGTGAGCAAGCTGTTCACGCTCTCCGGTGGTCACCTATTCTCGATCTACGACGGTTGCCGCGAGGAGGGCATCGAGATCGTGGACGTCCGTCACGAGCAGACCGCCGCCTTCGCGGCCGAGGGTTGGGCGAAGGTCACGCGCGAGCCGGGTGTTTGCGCGCTGACGGCGGGGCCAGGCGTGACAAATGGGATGAGTGCGATGGCAAGCGCCCAGGCAAACCACTCGCCGATGCTCGTGCTCGGTGGCCGCGCTCCGGCGATGCGCTGGGGGCAGGGTTCCTTGCAGGAGATCGACCACGTCCCGTTCGTGCGCCCCCTGTGCAAGCTGGCCACGACAGCTCAAAGCACCGCGGAGATCCCGGGCTTGGTGGATGAAGCGCTTGCGCTTGCGCTTGCCCCGCACGGTGGCCCGACGTTCTTGGACTTCCCGCTGGACTACGTGTTCATGAGTGCCGTGGAGGCCGATGCCCCGCCCGCGCGCGCGGGGCATGGCCCGCACAGAGCCGATGCGCAGGCAATCGAGCAGGCAGCAAGGTTGCTTGCCGAGGCCGAGCGACCCGTCGTGATGGCAGGCACCGATCTTTACTGGGGCCACGGCGAGCGGTATCTGCTCGAGCTGGCAGAGACGCTGCGCATCCCCGTCTTCCTCAACGGTTTGGCGCGTGGCTGCGTGCCCGCCGACCACGAGCTGTTCTTCTCGCGCACTCGCTCGCAGGCCCTGAAGGGCGCCGACGTGGCGCTTGTGATCGGTGTGCCCATGGACTTCCGCCTTGGCTTCGGCGGCTCTTTCGGCGATGACACAGCGATCGTCGCGATCGACGTGGCCGAGCCTGGGCGTGCCCATCCGCGCGAACCGAATGTGGAGCTGTATGGCGAGCTGGCATCGACGCTCGACGATCTGCGCACGGCGGCCGGCGGCAAGGCGCTTGCAAGCGCGGTTTGGCTGGCTGACCTGCGCGCCGCCGAGATCGAGCGACGCGCCGGCGAGCAAGCCGAGCTCTCCGACGATCGCTCTCCGCTACACCCGATGCGGCTCTACGCGGAGCTGGCAAAGGTGCTCGACCGCGACGCGATCGTGATCGGAGACGGGGGCGACTTCGTGTCTTACGCGGGCCGTGTGATCGACAGCTACGCCCCAGGCTGCTGGCTTGACCCGGGTCCGTTCGGATGTCTGGGCACAGGCCCAGGCTATGCGTTGGCGGCAAAGCTGGCACACCCTGAGCGCCAGGTCGTCTTGCTGCTGGGCGACGGCGCCTTCGGCTTCTCTGGTATGGAGTTCGACACGCTCGCCCGTCACGGGGTCAACGTCGTGGCCTTGATGGGCAACAACGGCATCTGGGCCCTGGAGAAGCACCCGATGGAGTTCTTGTACGGCTATTCGGTGGCAGCAGACTTGCGCCCGGCCACTCGCTATGACCAGGTGGTGGAGGCGCTCGGGGGCTATGGCGAGCTCGTAGAGCGCCCGCAAGACGTCGCCCCAGCACTCGAGCGTGCCTTCGGGGCGGGCAGGCCGGCGCTCGTGAACGTGCTCACCGACCCGAGCATCGCCTACCCGCGCAAGTCGAATCTGGCCTGAAAAAGCAGAGCCGAGA
The DNA here is from genome assembly GCA_963704555.1 of uncultured Solirubrobacterales bacterium. Taxonomy (GTDB): domain Bacteria; phylum Actinomycetota; class Thermoleophilia; order Solirubrobacterales; family Solirubrobacteraceae; genus Palsa-744. The sequence goes on along the minus strand of OY969921.1, from coordinate 3,087,071 downwards.
GCCATCGCCGTGGGGTGAGAGAGGGCCGACGTTGTGGCCCAGGCTCTTGCGGGTGTGCCGGCACCTGGGCGGCGATTCGGCGATCCTGCACAAGGAAGCCGCCCGGGTGGGCGGCTTCCTCAGGGGCTTGACCTCGAGACATGGCAGGGGTGCGCGCCTCGGAGGCCGGGTAGGATGGCCCGCGAACGGATTGCCGATCGCTCGGCAGTGCTCGGGCCTATGGACCGGTCGTGAGGGTATGCGGCACAGCCCCATGCCTCCACTATCCGGTAAGTGCTCTTCGGCCGGGGAGGACAAACGGATTAATTGGATAGAGGTTCGTTCCAACGACTGTCCAGCCGGCCGCTCCCGAGTCAGCTAAACAGCCCAGGCACCGAGCCGTCTTCGAGCTTTAGCCGAGGCCAGCCAGGCGCAGTGTGCCGCCGCGCAGGATGTCGTGCTCGGACACCTCGACGCGATCGAGCCCGAACGCCTTCATCGCCTCCTCCAACAAGATCATTCCAGCCACGATCGTCGGCGCTCTGTCCGGATGCAGGCCGACCACTTCGCGGCGCCCAGCTTCGGTCATGTCGGCCAGGCGCGCGATCAACAGCTCGACAGTGGCAAGCAGCAGTTCGTAGCCGTGCACGCGCTCGGGGTCATAGGGTTCGAGCTCCTGGTCGATCGCGGCGGCTGAGGTGGCGGTGCCGGCAACCGCGATGGCGCGTTTGACGGCTTTGCGCTGCTCGCCGGGCAAGCCGTCGAGGAAGATCGCGCGCGTGTCAGCGGCCAGATCCTGAAGCTCGGTAGGGGATGGAGGGTCGCTGTGGATGTGGCGCTCGCTCATGCGCAACACGCCTGCTTGTACGGAGACGTGGAAGCTCGCGGTGTGCTCAGCACCGACGATGAACTCGGTTGAGCCGCCACCGATGTCAATCACGACCGTCGGCTCGGTCGCGGAGCCCGTGTCGCGGTCGCTCATCGCGCCGAGGAATGTCAGCTGTGCCTCTTCGTCCCCGGACAGCACACGCGCGTCGAGTCCGAACTGGGAGCGCACAAGCTCGGTGAACTCCGGACCGTTGGCGGCGTCGCGGACGGCTGATGTCAGCACGGCCAGATTGGCCTCGCAGCGGTAGCGGTCGAATCGTGGCGCGGTAGTTGCTCAGTGTGGCTTTCACGCGTCCGATCGCCTCGTCGGAGAGCCGGCCGCCGCCGTCGACTTTGTCGCCGAGGCGGGTCACCTGCGACTCGCGGTGCAGTTCCTTGACGGCCCCAGTCGTCTGGTCTACGTCGGCGACGAGTAGACGCGTGGAGTTGGTGCCTATGTCTACGACGGCTGTGCGCAAGGGGAAGGGATCGTAGAGGCCAAGGGGAGTGGATGGGGTTTTGGTCGAATTGGGCGATGCCCCGCGCGCGCGGGCGCGGGGGGCTTGCACGATGAGCCGGTGCGATTGGGCGCCCAGGCCTTTTGGCAGGGCAAGCTTTTTGCTAGAACATGAGGAGCGACGCGGGGTGGAGCAGTCTGGTAGCTCGTCGGGCTCATAACCCGAAGGTCGCAGGTTCGAATCCTGCCCCCGCTACTCAAGAAAACCCTGCAAATGCGGGGTTTTTTTGTGGGACGACGCGGATGACCAGGCTCTCGTTGTTCCAATGTCGTTCCAATTTTTCGGCGCTCTTGCCAAGCGGTGTCCGCCACATGGGGCCGATCATCCAGCGAGACAGTTGCGACTCGCCTTCGAGGCAGGTGCTCCCACACCGGGCGTCCTCGCAGCCGAGGAGCCGCATCCAGCTAGCCCCCAAGAGCAGCATGAGCGAGGCGACCATAGCGGCTCTCGGATGTCTCTCCGCGCTCGCCGATAGACGGGCACGACGGTCGCGTGTGGTACGTTGCATGCGCTTACGAGCGTGGGGAACTCCGGTGTGATTCCGGGGCTGACGCGCAGCGGTGTGGGTGACGAACGGACTGCAGGTCCACTGAGCCGAGTGAAAAGAAGGCTTGGGAAGGAGGTCCGTGAGGTTGATCCCAAGCCCGAATATCCGGCTTGCGAGCTTACGTCAACCGTCTTCGCGGACAGGACCTTCGGCGTGCGCCGATGGCGTGCGTGATGTTCCTGTCGAGATAGGAGCATCGCATGTGTCTGCTGTCTGGATACCGCCGGCAAACTGGGTGAGGGCCGCGGCGTACCTGCTGGTTGCGTGCACGATCTTCGTCGTGCTGCCAGGCGTAGCGTCGGCTACCCCCGCCAACGTTTACGTGCAGGTCAATATGCCCAGCGGAGAGATGGCCTCCGGCAACGTCCAGCTGGGTGGTACCGCAGCATCGCCCATCAAAGTGATGTCGGGCGTAGGCGGCGAACTGTCGAGGATCAAATGCTCGGGTCTTACGGACGGAGAACTTCCCGCCGACAGCGTCGGTGCCGCGCTGCTGGCACTGAACAAAGAACACTTCAGCGTCACCGAACTGGAAGGCTTTGCCGAATTGGAATTCGAAGGCGCCAAGCTGCCGATGAAATCAATCAGCTTCGCGACACCGGAACCGGGGACTTCCGATGAGGGCTGGCAACTGTGGGTAGGCGAACATTATTTCAACCTCGGCGAACCATCACGCGGCCTGTGCAACGTGGTGCAGGAAGACGAAACCGTGATATTGCAGGCCAGCGATCTGATTGGCCCCAGCGAACCCTATGAAACTGACACTCCCCACATCCAGATCGAAGGGGCCCCCGCGAACGTCGTCGTAGGACAGCATTTCACGGTCACAGTCGCTGTATTCGAACCAGCCCTTGAATGGCTTCAGACCGACAACGAAACCCTGCGCACGACCGGAGCTGGTTACAGCGTCTCGATCAACGGGGGGATACCGGCTCAGACCAACGCCAACGGCGAAGCGACGCTAACCGCGACCGCCGCCGATCACGGTACGGCGCAGCTTGTCGCACGCGCCGGGTCGAGTCCAAAGCTGAAGCTGCCGGCCGCAGACGGGAACTCCGCGCTATCGGTACCCGTGGCCGTGCAGGTCATCGAACAGGCGAGCGAACTCTCTGCCACGAGTGGCAAGTTCCCCACGCAAGCAATGGACACTATCGGCGCTCCCCAGTCGATCGTTGTGTCCGCGCAGTCTGGGGGTGCACAGATCACCTCAGTACACATCGCAGGGTCTAACGCTCAGGACTTCTTGATCAGCGCCGATGGTTGCTCCGGCGTTGCCGTCGATAGTCAAACCCAGACGACCTGCACGGTTGGGGTGCGCTTCGCGCCCTCCCAGGAAGGCACTCGCAGTGCCATGCTGGTCCTCTCCAGTACGGCCGGCGCCGGTACGCTGGAAGTGTCTCTCACGGGAGCAGGCCGAAAGCTTCCCACTGGGGAGCAGGGGGAAGGCGGATCTCAGGGTCCTGCGGGGCCAACTGGCACGAGCGGCCAGAGCGGTGCGCAAGGCCTACAGGGTCTTGCAGGCGCAACCGGCTCACCGGGCGCAACAGGATCACAGGGATCGACTGGACCGCGCGGACCCGCCGGGCGTGATGCGACCTGCAAGGTGCTGCGCGGCCACGGCGCGCCACGGATCAAATGCATTCTTAGCAGCGTCAAATCGAGTGCCGCGTCGGCGAGTCTGACTCGTGGTGGGCGCACCTACGCGCTTGGCACGGTCGCCTCGCTGCATCTTGTGCACGGACGCCTAGCAGCGGGTCGTTACACGCTGCGCTACCGCTTTGACGGCCACAGTGTCGCGGTCGCTGTCCTCGTTCCCTGAACAACCACGATCCGAAGGAGGCAGATTAGATGAGAAGCATTATTTGTAGGCTCGCACTCGTCGTGGCCGTCACCGTGTTGTCGGTGCCGGCTGTCGCGGCTGCGAGCACCCCAGTGGAATTGGGTGTGAAATACCTAGAAACCGTGCAGAAAAAAGAAAGTGCGACTGGTGCACCCGCGTTCGGAGGAGACTGGGCGTTGACGTCGCTAGCCGCAGGCGGCAAAGCGGCGGCCGACGTGCACCGTGGCAGCGGCTCGGTGTTCGCTCGCGAATGGTATGAAGGCTACATCAGCCCATCTACCTGGCCAGGGGCTGTCGAAAACCCGGCGACCGAATTCGAGAAGGCCGCGCTGGTCTCCTACGCGGCGGGAATCGACCCGGCTCGTGTGTCTGTTGAACGTAACCTGCTCGCGAACCTGATCTCCGAATACCAGACGGCCAGCCCCGGTTACTACGGTCTGCCTGGAAGGCTCAACGGCACGATCTTCGCCGTGCTCGCTTTTGCAGACACGAAGTCGACGACTGGCGTGGTGCGACTCCCAACGGCACTGATCAAGCAGTCAGTTGAAGTAATCGAGAAAAACGAGCACACCGATGGCGGCTGGAATTTCAACAAGGTCGAAGGCGAAGAAGCAGGCTTGAAATCCAAATCGGAACCTGACACCACCGGCGCGGCGATGGCAGCCCTGTGCACCTCGGGCGTCAAAAACGAAGCCGAGGAAACCGCCGTTACCAAAGGTAAGGAATTCCTGAAGACGATTCTGGAAAAAAGTGGTGCCTTCAAATACGTAGAAGGCATCAATGCCGACTCCGACGCGTGGGTCGTCAGTGGCCTGAACATGTGCGGGATCAAAGCCTCCGAATTCAAGAAGGAAGAAGCGGGCGCTGAATCACCGATCCAGTTCCTTGAATCGCTGCAGATCAAAACAGTTGGCGAAACCGAAGGCGGCTTCCGCTACAAACCCGCCGGAGCGGTGAACAACTACTCAAGCCAGGACGCAACGCGGGCGCTCACTGGAGCCGGTTTCACGGCCGAACCGCCGACGCCCACGAGGATGGGTCAGAACAAGTGGAACTTCGCGAGCGAATTCAGTACCACGCTGACGAGCCAGCTTGCCCTGATCATCAACAACGGCACTACGATCAAGGTCTGCTCGGTGCCCGTTAAGGCCGGATCGGAAGCCGAAAAGCCGTCGATCGGTCTCCTGAAGGTTCTCGAAGCGGCTAAGGCTGGCACCGGAGTCAAGCCACCCGGCTGCGTGAGCGAATACGAACCGAAAACCGGCAGCGGCGCGATCACGAGCATCAACGGCACCCCGGGGACGTGGAAGGTGAGCCTCAACGGCGAAACCGAAAAAACAGCGGAACTCGGTACCAAAGTCGCGCTTGGCGCCGTGATCTACCTGCACACATGACCCTTCGTCGCACAGCCCGCTCGTTCATGTGCAGTTGCTTGCTGCTGTTCGCGCTGGCTGTCGCAGTCGTGGCCGTCGTCCCCCCGGCATCGGGGTGGGCGGCGGCCACGCCTGGCAGCATCTCAACGTTGGCGGGTGACCCGCTGATCGAAGGGATGGCTACGACGTTCGGGCAGGGTCTCTCGGGTACGGTCGTGTCTGGACAGGTGTTGTACATCGCCGACGGCGAAACGGATGTCATACGCGCGGTAGACATATCTACCGACGAGGAGCGTGTGATCGCGGGAACCAGCGCGGCCGGCTTCGGCGGCGACGGGGGGCCGGCGAGCGCCGCCGAATTCGATGACCCGAGCGGCCTGGCGGTTGACCAACAGGGTGATCTGCTGGTCGCTGATAGCAGTAATGGGCGTGTCCGGCTAATCGCGGCGAGCGACTGCAACTCGGATTGTCCCTATGGGCTGGCATCGATGATCAAGGGCGACATCTACACGATCGCGGGGAGAGGGCCGAAAGAAGGTCCGCTCGAACATCTGCGTGGTTCACTGGCGGTCGACGCACACGGCGATCTGATGATCTCCAGCGGTAATACGGTCCTGATGGTCGCCGACGACGACTGTGATGAAGACTGCCTATATGGGTTGCCAGCGATGGTGAAGGGTGACATTTATCACATCGCGGGGCGTGAATACTACGGCGAATACTCTGGTGATGGCGAGCCGGCCACGAGTAGCGGCATGGACCCAGAAGCGCTAGCAGTCGATGGTGAAGGCAATCTGTTGATCGCTGACTCTTTTTACATCCGAGAACGAGTGCTAATGGTAGCTGCCGCCGATTGTTCCGCTGATTGTGCTTACGGTCTGCCGTCGACGACAGCGGGGTACGTCTACACGATCGCTGGTGGAGGCAGCGAAGCGCCGGAAGGCAATGGGTTGGCGACGAGCGCGCAGATCATCCCAAACTTTGTGCAGGTCGACACGGCAGGCAATGTGTTGATAACAGAGGTATCAGAACCTGGACGCGTACTGATGGTCGCCAAGGAAACCTGCGCTTCGGACTGCGCTTATGGCCTGGCGGCCACGGTCAAGGACCACATCTACACGATCGCCGGTGGCGGCAGCGACCTCGGTGACGGCGTGCCCGGCTCCCAAGCGTCCCTGATCAATCCAAGGAATCTCACGATCGCTCCGGGTGTAGGAGTGCTGCTGAACAGCAGCCAATCGGTCAAGCTGCTGGCCACCAGTAACTGCTCCAACGACTGCCCGTTTGCCTTGCCGGCGACGGTCGCAAACGACATCTACACGGTGGCCGGCAATGGCACCGTTGCGTTCTCGGGCGGAAATGGATCTCCGACGGGACTTGAGCTTGGACGACCGCGTGCTGTGAACTCTGACGCTGCGGGTGATGTGCTCGTGCTCGATGCTCTCAATGGGCGTGTGCGGATGATCGCCGCGATGAAATGCGACTCGGGCTGCGCGTACGGCCTGCCCTCCACTGTGCGGGGCGCGATGTACACGATCGCCGGCGGAGGCAACAGCGTAGAAGATGGCGTCCAGGCGCGCAGTGCTTCGCTGTTCGAAGTACAGGCAGGCGGCCAGCTGCCCCCCGAAACGCCGATCTCGATGACCGTCGACGCGGCCGGCGATGTGATCGTCAGCGATGGCCGGCGGCTGGTGCGACTGATTGCCGCCTTCAACTGCACCACCAACTGTCCTTATGGCCTGCACGCGATGGTTGGGGGCGACATCTACACGATCGCTGGGGAGGGAGGCGAAGGCGATGGCGGCGACGGTGGCCCGGCGGTCAGCGCACAGCTCGGCTACGGCCCCAGGGGCATGGCCGTTGACTCGCGGGGCGATTTGCTGATCTCCGACACGTCCAACAATCGCGTCAGGCTGGTTGCCGACAGCTCGTGCACAACGGAATGCCCGTATGCCCTTCCGGCGATGAGCAAGGGTGACATCTACACTGTCGCCGGCAACGGCCAAGGTGGGCCCAAGGGCAACGGGAAGCCCGCCACCAGCGCGCAGCTGTTCGAACCCGCGGACGTCACAGTGGACGGTGAAGGCAACCTGTTGATCGCCGACACGTACAACCTGCAAGTACGGTTCGTCGCGGCCCACTCGTGCGCGAGCGACTGCGCCTACGGACAAAAAAGCACCACGGCTGGGGACATCTATCTGCTGGCCGGTGACGGCGCACTGTTCTACCCTCAGGAAGTCGGGACCGACGGTGACGGGGGGAGCGCGCTCGCCGCTCCGATGCAGCCACTCCAGGCGATCGCCGTCGATGGCGCTGGCAACGTGCTGATCGGCGAAAGCGAAGGCTCGGTCACGCGCAGCGCCGTTCGCATGATCGCCGCCACGACGTGCTCTAGCGGCTGCGCATACGGTCTGTCCACCACCGTCAAAGGCGACATCTACACAGTCGCTGGCGTGAACTCCACGACCAGCAGCTTCAGCGGCGATGGCGGACCGGCTACCGCAGCGTACCTAAACGGTATAACTGGTTTGGGCTTCGATAGCGCCGGGGACCTGCTGATCGCTGATACTGCGAACAACCGCGTCCGGCTGGTCACGCCTGCCACATCCTCTGGCACGGAACCAGAAGGACCGAGCGAAACCCCGACCGAACACGAACCGGAAGGCTCGGCTGGTGGACACCTCACGCGGGTGAACGTGCGGATCGAGGGGGCGACCAAGACGTTGTTTGAAGGCCCGGTCTGGACCGAAGGCCACGACGTGCACTCCTCAGAACCCGACGGCAACACCGCCGAGGACACCAAGGAACATCCGTGCGACGGGATCAACTCGCTCGACCCGCAAAACCTAGAACCTGGACCTACGCCGACGGCCGCCTCGGTCGATGCGATGGAATTGATCGGTGAAACCGAAGCGATGGCCGGACAGTGGTACCCCGGATTCAACGACTACTTCATTAAGCGCTGGGGCTCAGAAGAAGAAAACGCTGAACGTGAAGGCAAGTCGTGGGGCGTCCTCGCCAACAACGTCTACACCGACGTCGGCGGCTGCCAGTGGCAACTGCACAACGGCGACGAAGCACTGTGGATCTACAACGCCTTCCGGTCAAGGCCAATCCTCGGCCTGTTCGCCGCCAATGAGCACTACAGCTCCGGCACGCGGCCGTTGACTGCGACCGCCGAACTCGGCCAGCCGTTCCAGGTCGAAGTGGCCGCCTACGGTGATCACGGCGAAGGTCAGCCCCCCGCGACACCCGAACGCACACCGGCGGACAGCACTCCCTACGAAGGCGCCGAGGTCGCCCCAGTCCAAACCTCCGCGAAGGGATTTGAGACGGTGCAAAGGGAAAGCGACGAGACCGTTACCACTAACAGCGAAGGCAAGGCCAGCATCACGTTCACTACGCCCGGGTGGCACCGCGTCATGGCCGGCACACCGCTGCGAGCGCTGAGCAAAGAAGAACAAGAAGAAGGAGTGGTCCCAGAAGAAGAAGCGATCCGCTCCAACCGCCTGGATGTATGCGTACCCGCACCGGGCGAAACCGGCTGTGGAGAACTCCCCGCCGAAGATGAGACCCGCACCCCACCGCGCTATCTGCACAAAGAAGAAGAACAACCCCCTGCACAGCCGTCCGGCCCATCCATGAGCGGCCCTCCGGCACCCACCGGCTCAAACGCACCCACAACCCAACATTCGATAGGCGCTCCGGCTGCCCCGACGAAAACGCTCGCCCGGATAAAGATCGTCGGAAGGCAGCTAAGGCTCGACTTCACCGCTGCTGGCGAGGCAACCATCCAGATCGCACGCCAAACGGGTCAAGAACGCCATCGCCATTGGGTTCTCATCAAGCGGCTCACCGTGCGCGCGACGAAGGCCGGAACCATCCAGATCAAACTGCCACGCCTGACCCCCGGCGTCTACCGCCTCACCGCCAGTCCTCTGGGTGCAAAAAGCATCGTGAAAACGCTGACCGTGCCCCACACCCGACGATGATCGGAGCGCTCGACCGGCAGACCAGCATCCTCACGCTGACGATCGCAGTCTGCGCGACGGTTGCCCTGACCGCGGCATGTCCCGCCCACGCTGCAAGCGCACGCGACTCGAAGTTCCAGCACAACCTAGAAGCAACCGTGCGATACCTGCAGAATGCGCAGCTCGAAAACGGGAGCTTTGCTGAACCAGGCACCGAACCCGGTTCGGATTTCACCGCCTGGGTCACGCTGGCGCTGGCTGCCGCCGGGATCAACCCGCGCGACCAGACAACTCGGCTCCAGGATTGGGTCGGCGGGCACAGCGCCTACACCTACCTGGCCGAAAACGCGCACAACGCATCGCTAACGACCGACTTCGAGCGCGAACTGCTGGTTGTCGATGTCGCGGGCACCCCACCACACGACTTCGGCGGAGTCGACCTCGCCGGCGAAATCCTCAAACGGCAGATCGCCACCGGCCCTAACGCGGGCGCCTTCCCGCACGAAACGAAAGATCCCCGGACTCCAGGCGTCAACGACACGATCTTCGCGATCCTCGCACTCAGCCCGATCCACGAACCAGCAGTCGAAGAAGCCGTCAGCAGAGCCACTGGGTGGCTGGAAACACAACAGAAGTGCGACGGTAGCTGGAACTGGAGCTATGCCCCCAGGGTCAGCCCTTGCAACCCAAAAGAAAGACACCTGCTGCCAAAAGAAGCCGAAGGCGAAATCGACATGACCGCCGCTGCGCTCGAGGCGCTGAACGCCGTCAAGCATCCAGACCCGGAAGGGCAGAAGCAGGCATTTGAATACATACGTGAAGGCGAGACCGCCAACGGTGGCTTCATAGAGTTCTTCACCGAAAGCGAACCAAACGTAGCTTCAGCAGCGTGGGTCGTGCAGGCGATGTGGTCTGCGGGGATCAACCCGGAAGAGTGGATAACCAAATCTGGTGTGGAACCGCTCGGTTATCTCGCCTCGCTGCAACAGCCCGACGGGCATATCCGTTACAAGGAAAACCAGGAACTGAACGGCATGTGGATGACCGCCTACGTCACCCCGGCATTCACCGGCAACCCGCTGCCGATCCCCGAAGTGCCCTACGTTCCGCTGCCCCTAGAGCCCCCCAGCAGCGGAGGATCGGGAAACGGTGGCGAGTCCCCTCAATCAGGAGGCGGCGTGATCTCAGGTGGTGGAGGTGATGGCGCGAAGTTGTTCAGTCGTCCCCAGCCCGGGAGCAAGGGCCACATTACCGGCGGTGCCCGCCAGCCGAAATCGCGCAAGCACGACAGGCCTGCCAGCCACAAGCTAAACCCAGGCGCTGCCCGCAAAACGCCCGTTCCGACAGCCACTACCGCCAGCACCCACCATGCCAAGAAACTCAAAAAACGCAACCAGGCAAGCCACAAAGGCACAGGCGGGGTTGCGCTCACCGGCACCGGCACAGGCGGCGGCGGGCAGAGCAGTGGCCGGGAGGTCAAAGGGATTCTGATCGGAGCGCCCGCCGACGCGCTGGAACCCGGCGCTCCGGGCCTGCGTGGCGCTGGCGCGGGTACCAACCAAGCACCCTGGCTCGCGATTGGCATAGCCGTCGCGCTACTCCTGTCCGCCCTCATCGGCACCCAGATCGAGTTGCGGCGGCCCAAGGTGATCGTGTGAGCACGCTTGCAGCCACAGACGGCCTCGCCGAAGCGCTCGCACGGATCGCCTCCTCGCTGCGCGTCCCCGTCCTGATCCTCGCGCTGCTGATACTGCTCATCTGTGCCTTGGAGACCGGGCGCTTCGTGATCGAGCTGTACTCCCGGACGCGGGCCGGACGCCACGCGCTACGGAACCTGGCTCTCCAGGTCATCGCCAACCCCAACCAGGCCGCCGCGCTCTCGCTCCGCGCGCCTAGCTCTTTCGCCAGGGATGCACTCCTTGAGATAGCCCGAGCGGTCCTCGCCGGTGAACAGGCCGGCATCGAGCACGCGCTTGCTGACTACGAGCTTGCAGTCCAACGGCGCCTAGATCACACTCGCATCCTCGTACGCGCCGGACCAACGCTCGGCCTGATGGGCACCCTGATCCCACTCGCACCAGGACTCGCTGCTCTCGGCCACGGCGAAGTGAACACCCTCGCCACAGACCTGCGCACAGCGTTCGCCGCGACCACGATCGGCCTGCTGGTCGGCACCGTCGCGTTCGCGCTGACACTCACCCGCACACGCATGTACACGGAAGACCTCACCGCGCTGGAGCGAGCCACCGAATCACAGCCAACACAACCGCATCCGCCCGCTCGTGTGCCCGTGGCGGTATCTGCCGAGAGTGGGCAAGCACCAGCCGGCCCCCCACCACCACGGCGAATCATCACCCCTCCCGCTAGCGCCGAGGCTCACGTCCCACCACCGCTACCGGAGCCAGGTCAATGAACCGCCGCACAGGACTCGGCCGCCACGGTCACATCGAAGACTCCGTCGGAGACCCACTCGACGGCCTCGTCAACCTGTTCGACATCGGCATCGTCCTCGCCGTCGCATTCCTGATCGCCGGTCTCGGCCTAGCCCTCAACCAATCCAAGCATCGCCTGCAAACACGCACGCCAACCACCCAACACACCCAGACCGTGCCCACACCGTCATCAGGCGCCCCGGCCGCCAGCGGCCACGGCCAGGCAGTCGGCACCGTCTACCGCCTGTCAAACGGGCAGCTCGTCTACGTCAATAAGGACTCCAAATGACACAAGCGACGATCAGTATCCGCCATCTAGCCCATGGGGCGGTTGTTCAGGGTCTGTCAGAAAGTTTGTGTAAGTGGCTTTGTTGGTCATGTGTGTGGTGTTGCTCTGTTTAGTTGGTGGTGTTGAGTCTGTCGCCGTAGTGGATTGCTAGGGAGTTGAGGATTTGCTTCCAGTTGTGGATGCGGCCGGTCATGTTCTCACGGTTCTGCCGGCGGTGGTCGCGACGAGGTAGAGCACCTTCATAGCGGCTTGCTCGTTGGGGAAGTGGCCCCGGTGACGAACTGCTCGTCTGAATCTGGCGTTTAGGGACTCGACGGCGTTTGTGGTGTAGACGATCTTTCTGAGCTCGACTGGGAACTCTAGGAACGGAACGAACTCTTGCCATGCATTCTCCCAGGATGCGATCATCGCAGGGTAGAGCCCACGCCAGTTCTCCGCGAACTCGCCGAAGCGTGCCTCGGCTGCCTCGACGGTGGGTGCTGTGTAAATGTCCCGCATTTCCTGGGTGATCTTCGCCCAATACTTCCGCGAGGCATAACGCAGGCCGTTCCTTACCAAGTGCACGACACAAGTCTGCACCGTCGCCTCTGGCCATGTCACCCTGATCGCGTCAGGCAAGCCTTTCAGCCCGTCGCAGCATACGATCAACGCATCGAGGAGACCGCGGTTGCGGAGCTCTGTGAGCATGGTCATCCATTGCTTGGCGCCCTCCCCACCAGACGGGCCCAGCCAGAGCCCGAGGACGTCGCGCTCGCCCTCGAGGTCCACGCCTATAGCGACGTAGACGGGCCGGTTAGCGACCTGGCTGCCTCTGACCTTCACCACGATCGCGTCGATCAACAGGACCGGGTAGACCCGCTCCAGCGGTCGGCTCTGCCACGCGACCATGTCCGGCAACACGGCGTCGGTGATCTTGGAGATCGTCTCCCGCGAGATTTCGGTGTCATAGATCTCAGCCAGATGGGCCTGGATCTCTCCAGTGGTCAACCCCTTCGCATAGAGGCTGAGCACGTTCGCACCCAACCCCTCCAAGCGCCGCACATGCTTGGGCACGGTCACTGGATCAAACGTGCCCTCCCTGTCCCTCGGCATCCGCAACTCGACGGGGCCGACGTCAGTCTTGACGGTCTTCCGATAGCTACCGTTGCGACTGTTGCCCGAGTTTCGTCCGACGGACTCGTAAGGCTCATATCCCAAATGGTCAGCCATCTCGACATCCAATCCGGCCTGCAACACCTCACGCACCATCGAGGTCAACAAACCATCCTCGCCCGTCAACGCGACGACCTCACTTCGGGCGCGGTCGACGAGCTCCTGCGCCCACGCCCGCCTCGAATCCGTCCCCGCCAGCTCAGCCGGCAGAACCTCGCCCTCACCGCCCTCAGACACGGCAGTCGTTGCATTACTCATCAGCGCGATCCTCCTTCACGAAAGGCCCGCCCAACGCGGACCATCGATCACGCCAAATACACAATCTTCCGGACAGACCCAGTTCAGGTGTTGTTGATTGTGGCCGGCCATCAACCCAGGCGCCATGGCGATCTTGACCTCCAAGCGACCGACGGACCTGCGCAAGGGTCAGGTCGTCGCTGAGCATGGGAAGGGGGCTGGATCTGGTGGACCGCGCCAAATCCGAAGCGGTAGCAGCAGTCAGGCGTCGAGTCCTTCCGTTCGCTGGCGGTCGGTGAGCCGCATACCGCGGCGGGGGCGGTTGACCCCATTCATGCCAGGAAGCATCAAACCCCCGAGCGTGGCGGCCGCGCCCAGCAGCCCCGCGCCGATCAGGCTGCTGCGCACCCCGAGAATGGCGCTGAGCGGGCCTGTCAGGGCGAGTGATACTGGCAGCAGACCGATCGAGATCAGCCAGTCGATGCTCGAGACGCGCCCGAGCATGTGGCCGGGGACGAGCTGCTGCTTCATCGTCGCCCACACGATCGTCCCTGCGGTCTCAAGGAAATTGAACGCCAGGCTGGCGAGCATCAGCTCCCACATCGCGTTGGCAAGCCCGTAAGCCGCGACGGCGAGCGTTGCCAGCGTCCAGGTGACATAGATGAAGGTGATGCCCTGGGAGGGGAGCTCGCTGCGGCCCATCGCGGCGGCGCAGGCCACGGCCCCAAGTCCCCCGGCGCCGAGCACGATGCCGAGCTGAGTGGCGCTCCCACCCAGAACGTGCTTGACCATGAAGGGCAGCAGCACCAGGGTGGGCCCCATGAAGAGCAGATAGGCGACGGCCGCGCTGAGGAATGTGCCCCATAGCCAGACGTGGCGACGCACGTAGGTCCAGCCCTCGTTCAGCTGCCGTGCGGCGGTAAGAGGACTGAGCGAGACTTGCGGCCCACCGATCGGCGTCACGCGGCGAGAGGACATCGACCACAGGGCGATCGCCGAGGCGAGGAAGGTGACGCCGTCGAGCAGGAAAGCCGATCCAGGGCCGACCACGCCGACGAGCACTCCTCCCACGGCCGGGCCGGCGAGACGCAGAGCGAGCGGGCGCACCAGTTGCTCCAGTGCGTTGGCCTGACCGAGCTGGGAATCGGGCAGAAGCTCTGGGAGGATGGCGTCGCTGGCGGGATCGAAGAACGCCTCGGCGGCCCCATAGATAGCGACAATCACCACCATCTGCCATAGGCGCAGTTGCCCGCTGAGAGCCAGTCCCGCGAGCACGATCAGCAACACGGCCCGTACGAGATCGGCGAACAGCATCACTCGGCGGCGATCGTGGCGGTCGCTGAGGAGACCTCCGAACAGCAGCAGCGTAATCAGCGGGACAGTCATCGCGATCCCCAGTAGCGAGAGCGCGCTCGGCGCGTCGGAGATCGTGTAGACCTGCCAGGCGAGGGCAACCAGGAAGGCGCCGTCGCCAAGCAGCGATATGCAGCGTCCGGTGAACAGGAGTCGAAAGTCGCGGGTGCGTAGCGGGAGGGTCATCCGCCGGACGTTGCGGTGAGCCTGTTCGCGTTTGTGCGGCTCGTCAGTCGACATTGGGCGCGGCCGGCGCCGGCTTTACCGATAGGACGCTCGCTACGGACGACTCGCCGGCGAGGTAATCGAGCATGTGCTCGGACTCCATCGGGCGTGCGAAGTGAAAGCCCTGACCGAGCGCGCATCCCAGATCGCGCAGGCGCTGGAGCTGCTCGTCCAGTTCGATTCCCTCGGCGACGACCTCCAACGAGAGTGAGCTGCCGAGTGCGACCACGGCGCTTGACAGGTCGAGCGACTGCGGCGTGGCGTCCTCGCGTAGGAACGAGCGGTCCATCTTGATGATGTCAACAGGAAAGCGACTGAGGTAGCTGAGCGACGAGTAGCCGGTGCCGAAGTCGTCCATCGCCACGCGCAGGCCGAGCGCACGCAACTCAGTGAGCTTGACCACGGCGATGTCGGGATCGTCGATCAACATGGACTCCGTGATCTCAAGCGTCAGCAGTGAGGGGTCGAGCTCGGACTGGAGGAGCGCGTCGCGTACGTCGGAGATCACATCGCTGTGTTGCAGCTGCTTGACCGAAAGGTTTACGCACATATACAGGGAGTTCTCGCGTTGCAGGTGATTGATCACACTTGCCTGACGACAGGCCTCGCGCAGGACCCAGCGCCCGATTGGCACGATTAGACCGGTCTCCTCGGCGAAAGGGATGAAGTCGGCAGGGTCGATCATCCCGCGCTCGGGGTGATGCCAGCGCAGCAGGGCCTCCATCCCAGCGACACGGCCGTCGATCAGCCGCACAATTGGCTGGTAGTAGAGCTCGAACTGGCCGCTCTCCAAAGCGCGCTGCAGGTCGGCGCGCAGCTCCAGTCGCGCCAGTACTCCGGCATGCATCTCCGGCTCGAACAGACGATAGCCGCCCTTACGGTCCCGCTTGGCGATATACATCGCCGCGTCCGCGTCCCGGATCAGGTCGTCGGCGCTTGAGCTAGAGCGGTCCTCCAGGATCGAAATGCCGATGCTCCCGCGCAGGGCGAGCTCCTTGCCGGCGACAGTGAGCGGCCGTCGCAGATCCTCAAGGATTCGCTCGGCCACTTCGACGGCGGTTTGTACACCATCGAGGTCCTCCAGGAGCACCACGAACTCATCGCCACCGAAGCGCGCAGCGGTGTCGCTGGTGCGAATACTTTGTGTAAGCCGCTTGGCGACATCAATCAGCGTCGCGTCCCCGGCCCCGTGCCCGAGGCTGTCGTTGATCGTCTTGAAGTCGTCGATGTCGAGGAAGATCACGCCGAGCTCCGTATTTTCGCGCCGGGCGCGGCTAATCGCGTGGCGTACACGCTCGACGAACAGCGCCCGGTTGGGCAGGTTGGTCACCGGGTCGTGGAACGCCTGATGGGCTAGCTGCTCCTCAAATGCCTTGCGCTCGCTGATATCGCGCGCATTGAGCACGATGCCGTGCACATGCTTGTCCTCGATCAGGTTGGTGTGCAGGATCTCAAACTGACGCAGGCTGCCATCACGGTGGCGCAGGGTGCACTCGATCAGCTCACCATTGGGCCGCGCGTAGCCCGATCCGTCAGCCAGCAGGTTCAATAGTCGACCGGTCTCATCGGGCGCGACGAGGCGGTCGAATCGCGTTCCCAGTAGCTCGTTTGGCGTATAGCCGAGGACACGCTCGGAGGATGGGCTCTGATAGGTGATCGTCGCGTCCGCGCCTATCACCGTGATCAAGTCACTCGCATGCTGCACCAGGGAAGCGAAGCGCGCCTCGCTCTGTCGGCGGTGGATCTCCTGGGTCAGTCGCGCGCCCTCAAGTGCGAGCGCGAGCTGAGTCACCAGGGCCTCGAGCGATATTTGTACCTGGTGGGGCGTTGACTTGGGAGCCCCAACCAAGAGCAGGCCGAGGGTGTCGCCGCGGACGGGCAGCGCCAGCACTAGCCCGTAGGTCCATGTGGCGGGCAAGCCCAATGCCTTGAGCAAAAGAGGGTCGAGAGTGACCGTGCCGGGGTGCTCGCGCGCTCGCGCGAGTAGCGCCTCGCATGTTGAGTCTGGCAGAGGCAGGGGTTGCCAGTGAGCATTGTCGCTGCGGGCGATCGCGCTCAGGCGGCCGTTCTCCTGCGCGCATAGCACGCCAGTCCCGGGCCCTTCGAGCAGCTTGGAGAGTGTCTTCATCGAGCAACTCTGCATCTCCTCGCGGTTCGTGCACGTGACCAGCACGGCGCCATGGGAGCTCAGGATCCGCTCGCGCGCCGCGGAGCGCTCCTGCTGGCGCACGAGGTCCCTCATGCGTAGGACGACAAAGCCGAACAGCACGATCGACGCGCAGATGATCACGATCAGGTCGAGGTCCCCACGTCGAGCCTCCTTTAGCAGGATGCAGACCGGCGCGATCAACGAGGCGCCGGTGAGGAGGCTCAGGCGCAGCGGCGTGAGCTTTGCCTCGCGATCGTGCACGGGCTCGTGCAGCGAGCGCATCGAGGGATGAAGCGCGGCGGTGGCCCACAGCACCGGATAGGCGGTCCACCCGAGGTCGAGGATCAACTGGTGGTGAAAGGCGTTGTTTAGGGTCAGGATCCCGTATACGAAATCGGTCACCAGCAGCGAGACGACACTTGCGCTGAGCAGATAGAACGCCGGTTGACGGCGACCGCTGTCGAGGACGAAGCGGATGACGGCAGCGAGCATGATGATGTCCCCAAGCGGGTAGGCGACCGAAACAAGCTTGGTGAGCAGACCCAGCGTGGGATCGTGCAGGTAGGGGGCGATCTGCAGCACCCAGGAGAGCAGTGACAGGCCGAGGGTCAGGATGGCCGCGTCGATCAGCGTGTTGCGGTTGCGCTGTGGGTTGCGCCGGCGCACGAGCAGCAGCAGGCCCAGCATCTGAGCGGGGTAGACAGATAGGTAGATCGCGTCGCCGAACGAAGGGAACGGGACTTCCTGGTGCAGGATCAGCAGTCTGTAGCTGTAGGTGTAGACGTCGCCCATCCAGTACAGGACAAAGCCCAGCGCGAACAGCCACCACGGCAGCGAGTAGGAGGGTTTGTAGCGGCGGATGCCGAAAATCACGGCGAGCCAGCTGCTCATGCCGATCGTGTTGAGCAGGACCGGCTCGCCCTTCAGCGGCGGTACAAACAGGTAGAGCAAGATGCCCACGGAGCAGAACGCCAGGTAGCCCTGCCAAGCATGCACTTGTCGAGACCCCCGCTCTTCTGGCCGCGGGCTGGCACTAGCCTCACTGGCCGAGCTGTGGAGCGTGATCCGGCTCATCGTCCGTTCTTTCGCCTAGGTCCGCTCGGAGGCCGACTGCAGCTCGCCGCGGTCGGCGAGATCGGCTAGAGCTTCGATCAGCCCGTCGATCTGCTCGTCGGTGTTGGCAGCGGTCAGCTGGACACGGAAGCCGACTTCGGCCTTGGGCACCAGCGGGTAGGCCGCGAGCGTCACATACACGCCTCGGGTGAACAGCAGTCGCCCCACCTCGTCTATGTGCGAGTGGTCTCGTAGGGGTATCTCGACGATCGGGAATCCCGAATGGTTGGGCGTGTGAACGTCTAGCTCAGACAGGGCCTGGAGTACCCGGGCGCTGTGACGGTGCACGACCGCCCGAAGCCCGTCGCCCCGCCGCTTGTTGACATCAAAGCCGGCAAGGACGGTGGCCAGCGAGGCGACCGGAGATGGACCCGAGTACAGGTAGGGCGGGGCGGTCACCTTGAGAAGGTTCTTGACCTCTGTCGGACAGGCAACAAAAGCCAGTAGCGAGGAGTAAGACTTGGAGAAACCGCCGACAAGCACGATGTCCTCGTAGCTTTCGCCAAAGTGGCGCACGATGCTGTTGCCGCGGCTCCCGTACGCGCACTGCTCATCGGGCGCCCGCTCGCCGATCACGCCGAAGCCGTGGGCGTCGTCGAGATAGAGCAGCGCGCCGTGGCGGCGCGTGACCTCGGCAAAGGCCTTCAGGTCTGGGGCATTGCCCGTCATGCTGTTAACGCCGTCCATGCACACCAGTCGCGCGTGGTCCCGCTCTACCGAGAGCAGCTCATCGAGATGATCCGGATCCTCGAAGCGGAAGCGCCGAACCGCGGCACCGCGCGAGCGGGCCACCTGACAGCCGTCGTACACCGTCTTGTGGGACCGCTCGTCGAGGAAGATAGTCCCAGACGCGGCCAGCACAGGGATCACCGAAGCATGGATGTGAGTGATTGTGGGCAGTACGAGCGAGTCCTCGCTCCCGAGTAGCTCGGTCAGTCGTGTCTCGATCTGCTCATAGAGCACCGGACTGCCCAGCAGACGCGACCAGCTCGGATGGGTGCCCCACGCTTCCAGAAAGGAAGGGACCGCCGCAATGATCTCCGGGTCCAGGTCGAAGCCAAGGTAGTTGCACGAGGCGAAATCGGACAGCCAACGATCGCCCACACGAATCCTTCTTCCGTCGATCTCCTCGATGACGGCATCCATCATCGGGTGCTCGGCACGCAGCGCCTCGATGTCCTGGAGCGTTTCGAGCCAGTGGTCGAGCCAGCGCCCGCGGGATGGCGAGGTGGGAGACAGCAGTGCCGACGACATCTTGGGGTGCTTATCGGCCGTTAAGCTCGCTGCTTTACGCCTGAACGGTTCCAGTCAGCGAGTTCCTTACAATCGTTAGATCCTTCCGCCTGCTCCGAAGAACATCTATATCGGCCGGGTTCGTTGTGGCGGCGCTAATGCACACCCGGTTTGAGCTGGGTACTGGGTGGCCGCTTGCTCAGGCCACGACCCTTGGCCGGGCAGTATTCGAGGCGGTCGTGAGCGGCGGCGAGCGCGCCGTCCGTATCAATATTCTTCGATGCGGAGCAGGTCGCGGAACACAACGATACAGTTGGGTTGGGACGGAACTGCGCTAGCCCTGCGGCCACGGAAAGACCCGCTCGACCGGCGCCGAGAGGTCGCCGATAAGGACGAATTGCTCCCCCGCTACTCAAGAAAGCCCTCCAAATGGAGGGTTTTTTGTGGGCAGAAACGTGGCTCGGCTCTGGTTATGGTTCTGGGTCAAGCTCTGGGTCAAGGTTTGCAGACATCGCTTCGCTTGGCGGGCGGTGGCATTAGGGTCCAACCGTGCTCAGCGGAGTGTTCGCTTCAGGAGAGCTCAAGGGCTTCAGCCAGTTAGGCTCCGTAACAAGTACCGGCGTGCCGAGGGACCGGCAGGGGTCCTGCTCATTGGCCGTAGGCCTCTCTACCGGGTGCACGGGCGCGCGAACGACGGCAAGCGACTCGGGCATCGCCGGACTCCATACTCACCGCTCAAGGTTCCGCTCATCGACTGAGGGATCCAGGTGCTGATCCCGTCCGGTCTGCAAGCGCAAGAGCGCCAGGGTCGTATCGGACGACGACCGCGCCCAAGGGTGCGGCGAACGCGACACGAGTGCTTCCAGCGCCCAAGCGAACGTGTTCCGATGGTCGGCCCGTGCGTTCGCGCGTCGTCCCGAGCAGCCACGCGCTTGGCCTGCGGCGAGACGCCCGCTTGACCGGAAAAGCGGGCACGCTACAGATCGGCCTTGGTCGCCTCGGCCTCGAAATCGGACTAAGCGCTCCTGCCGACGCCTGGTCCCGGGAGCTCATACGCTCTCGCTGCCGCGCGGTGGCGAGCGATTTGCCAGGATGCGACTACACGTTTTCGCGACGAAGGGGGAGCTTCGATGGCAACAGCACGACTTCCGTGAGCCTGGGCGCTCAGACGCAGGCCTGATCGCGCGCTACGAGCGGGAGTTCAGCGACCGGGTCGAAGACTTCAAGGATCCTCGCCAGGAGTGGGCGTCTGTTTTCTGAGCTGCTCGACCCAGCAGCCGTAACCAGACCACTGAGCCGAGACGTGACTCGTTCCGTAGCGCGAGGACGACGGCGACGGCGCCCTGCAGCGCGTCGCGGTTGTCGACGGCGACGACCGCGGCTCGACCGATCTCTGCAGCCCAGCGTTCGTGTCGATTCACCTGTCGGCGCTCGAGAGCCGCAGGGTCTCGCCACCTGAGGCGAGCCGGCGTGCGATGACCGATCCGATCCTTCCAGTGCCGATGATCGCGATAGTCATGACCGACACCTCGTCAGCGTCACGGTACTAACGACGGCGACCCAGAGCATCGCCGGCCCGAGCGGTCTCACGGCGGCTAGCTGAGAACGCGGGAACCGGCGCGTGGTAAGGATCTCAGTGACCGGGGGACCGTCCACCGTCCGACGTGAGGGATCTCGCTGTTGAACTCGGCATTTTCACTCGGGCTCCCCGCCGGCCGTGCTCGACAGCCACTGAGGGGGGGTCCAGTCCCCCTCAGGGTCCGTGGTTTGTCCCACCTCGATCAGATGACCGTCGGGATCGCGGATGTAGCAACGGATCTCGTACGCGTGCTGCTTCGGCGGCGTCAGGAATTGAGCACCACGGGCGCTCCATTCGGCGTACACGGCCTCGATGTCCTTCACCCGGATATTGAGGAAACTGCTGACCCGGCCGAGGTCGGGTGGCGTCTCCAGAGTGACCGCGGGCTTGTCGTCGGTCGGGCCTCCGCCGGAATTGATGACGATCCAGCTGTTGGCTAGTGCGACATTGGTCGGCCCCCCGGGGCCGGAAAAGACAACCTCGCCACCGAGTACATCGGTGTAGAAGCGCCGAGAGCGCTCGACGTCGTCCGAGACGATGAAGTGGGTCAGCACAATTCCCTCTGCCGACGGTCCGAGTGCGGCCATCTTCCACCTCCACTGGTTGGGACTCATACCCTGCTCACGGACGGCGTCTACCACCGACACTGTGACGATCGGGGATTCTGTCTCATACAACGGTACAGCTATAAGCCACCACGCTTGATCCGATGGCCCCATCCTCTGCCTTTCACGATCACCGCCTCGGTTTGACCTGACGATTCCGCCTTGAGAGCAGGAGTAAGCCCGCACTCGTAGCTCCTTACGCCAGATTCGAGCGTCCGAGGCGGGGCGCGCCATGCGCGCGCTGTGGACGAACAACGGGGCTGAGACGGCGCGTCGAGCGACGCCCGTCGAGCGTGGAATGATCACGCTCTGGATTGGGTAGGTTCAGATGACCCAACGAATAGGAGGAGCGGTTATGGCTGTAGGAATTCGCATCAAGCTCGCCGGGGTGGACGCTGAGCAGTTCGACAAGCTGGAGGCGGCGATCAATCCGCGTGCTGATCATCCTGACGGGCTTATCTTCCACGCGTCGGGTCCGATCGAGGGGGGTTGGGGCGTGCTTGACTTCTGGGAGTCGCGCTCGCAGTTCGACAGTTTCGCGGCGGGGCGCATTCGCCCCGGGGTTCAAGCCGCCGGGGTCACAGCCGAGCCGGAGATTCACGAATTTCCTGTTCACGAGTACCTGTCGCAGTAGGACAGCGCATCGAAAGGCAGCAGAACGTTTTCTGCTGCCTTTTCAGCCTCTCATCGCCCTGGTGAGCCATCCCGGCTTCGACGGAGGGCCGCCAAGGCCGGCTCCTCCTTTCCGCCGTAAACGCGCATGTCCGTGATCCACTCCGAGACGCTTGAGTTGGACGAGCCGCGCGGTGGTCTTGGAGACGCTCAGCAGGTGGTGGTTGTCCAGGCGGAGCGGGAGCGCGCACATCGGCTCCCGCTCCGCTGCTGGGTTCAGAGCTTTAGGCCGGCGCTGGCGGGCATCATTGGTGCTCGGCCTGAGTT
The DNA here is from genome assembly GCA_963704555.1 of uncultured Solirubrobacterales bacterium. Lineage (GTDB taxonomy): Bacteria > Actinomycetota > Thermoleophilia > Solirubrobacterales > Solirubrobacteraceae > Palsa-744. The sequence goes on along the minus strand of OY969921.1, from coordinate 3,064,670 downwards.
CACGGCGAGGATGATCTCCTCGGTGTCGATGCCTTGCAGGTAGATAGAGGTGGTGCCGAGATTTGCGTGCCCGAGCTGGCGCTGGATGATGTTCAGCGGTACTCCTTCGCGAGCAAGTTCGACCGCGTGGGCGTGGCGTAGCTGGTGTGGCGCGAACGCGAGCAGCCCTTCGAGTACATCAGTCATGCTCGTTCTTCGGCGCTGCGCCAGACACATCAACGCTCACCTCACACGTGACCGAGTTGGCTATGAAGCACGCCTCGTGCGCTTGGTTGTGAAGCCGGTTGAGAACCTCGGGAGACACGTCGGTCGCAAACGTTGCGCGAGGACGGAGCGCTACCTCCAGGAACCGCAGGCCGTCCATGATTCCCTCCGGATGATCCTGATAGGAGAGGACACGCAGATGCTCACGCCGGGCGAAGTCCAGAAACCACAGCATGTGACAGGCCGACAGCGCCGCGAGGAACAACTCCTCGGGATCGGCCTTCTCGGAGTTGCCACCAAAGGCGGGCATGGAGGATCCCGCGAGCGTCTGGCCGGCGAGCTGGATCGTGTGGGCACGCAGATCATTCTTGTCGGCATCCCATATGACAGTTGCGTGATGCTTGGTGGTCTCGCTCATCGAAGGCTCTCTTACGTCTCACTTTGGAGGCTGTAGACGAGCCTCAAAAGATCAGTCTCCATGAGTCGTACAAACTCGGGCACGGTCTGGACGAATACCACGAGCGCCGGACAATGCGTAAGACTATGCGGCCAGGGCTGCTTGAACTGCGGTGACGGCGCTCGCACCCGCGACTTGCAGTGGCTCGGTGGTGCGCATCGCGCGGCAGAAGATGAATGCGCCCTCCAGCAGCGAGAGCATCGCGAACGCGAGCTCTCGCGCAGTGTGGCGGGCGATGCCGGCGGTGGCGAAGTACTCGGTGGCGCCGGCGATCCAGCTATCGAATACTTCGGCGGTGGCTTCGCGCAGCGGCTCGCTGGTGCTGGCGACCTCCAAAGCGACCGTCGCGATTGGGCAGGCGTCGGCGTAGTCGGTTTCCTTGAGCGTCTCGGCGGCGCCGGCGAAGAAGTCCCCGACCGCGGTGGTCACGTCCGGCGCCTGCATGGCGATTGTGGCGAACAGTTGGATGTAAAGCTGCCCTGAGGAGCGGATTGTCTCCGCTGCAAGCTGCTCCTTGCCGCCGGGGAAGAAGTGGTAGATCGAGCCGAAAGGCGCGTTCGCGGCAGTCACGATCTGCTTGACGCCGGTGCCGGTGTAGCCCTGGCGACGGAACAGCTCGGCGCTTGAGTCGATGATGCGGTCCTTGGTAGTGCTCGCCATGTTCGTTCCTCTTGCTCGCTGGTCGTGAGCGTGATGATAGGCTCCTCATCCACTAGAGCGATCTATCAAATTAGTTTTGGAGGTGGTCATGCCAGAGGTGGAGCTGTCGGCGGGAACGATCGAGTACGAGGACACGGGCGGCAGTGGCCCGGCGATCGTGTTCGTGCACGGGCTGATCATGGACGGCTCGCTATGGCGGCACGTGGTAGCTGACTTGTGCCGCGACTACCGCTGCGTGCTGCCCACCCTGCCATTCGGCGCCCATCGCCGCCCGATGCACCCCGACGCCGACCTGTCGATGTGGGGAATGGCAGAGATCCTCGGCGAGTTCATTGAAGCCCTCGACCTGCGCGAGCTCACGCTCGCGATCAGCGACTGGGGCGGGCCCCTGCTGCTCGTCGGCGGTACCCGCGACGAGCGCATCGCGCGGCTCGTGGTGTGCTCGTGCGAGGCATTTGACAACGTTCCCCCCAAAGGCGCAGCAAAGCTCTTGCCATACCTCGCGCGTATCCCCGGCGGCCTCGACGCGGCGCTTTTTCCGTTTCGCTTCGACGGGCTGCGCAGGCTGCCGATGACCTACGGTCCGCTGAGCAAACGTCCGGTCCCGCGCGAGGTGATGGACCGCTGGTTTGGCCCCATCCGCGAACAGCGTGAGATCCGTCGCGACCTGCGCAAGTACGTGCGCAGCGCAGCGCAGGGCCGTCGCGACCTGCTTGCGGCCACGGACGCGTTGGCAACGTTCGACCGTCCCGCACTGGTTGTATGGGCCAGCGAAGACCGGCTGATGCCACGGGAGCACGGCCGCCGGCTCGCCGACCTGCTGCCCCACGGCCGCCTTGTGGAGATCACGGACTCCTACACGCTGATCTCGGAGGACCAGCCGGCCACGCTCATCGCGCACATGCGCCAGTTCCTCGCCCAGACACAACCGGTAATCTGATCGAGGCGCCCTACCGCCTCGCCCGCTGCGCGAACGCCGTTTCAAGAGTGCTCGACGGCGACCGAGCTGTTCGAGAGGTTCGGAGAGGTGGAGATAACCGGGGAGTTCGCCGGCACCCACACTGAGGATCGTCCAGCACCGCGCGAAGATAAACTGCGCTAGGTGGCAGAGCAGGTTCCGGCGGTGTGCGAGGTACTAGATGCGATCGAACGCTGCCGTTGGGGGCGTTTGGCTGGGCTGCTGCACCCCGAGATCCACTGGACGACAGCGGCCGAAGAGGATCTGCATGGTCGCCGTGAGGTGATCGCGCTGCTGTCGAGCGATCCGCCGCCGGCCCCACCCTCCTTCCACGAGGTTCGTGACGGGCTGATCTACCGTTGGATCGACTGTCCAGGCTGACCGCTCGAACCACCGGCAAAGATCCCAGGCTCCGCTAGCGGCGAAAGTCTGTTGCTTACCCCGCGACGCGCGATCGCAATATCACCCGCGCGCCGCGCCCCGGAATCATGGTGACGTTGCGATGGTGCGCGTGCTCGGGCTCGGGCCGGTCGGCCTCCAGGTCCAGGCGGCGGACCATGGCCTCGAGCACCACACGCTGCTCGGCCATCGCCAGCGCCGCACCGAGGCAGCGACGGGTGCCGCCGCCGAAGGGCAGCCACTCATATGTTTGGGGTGCCCGCCCACCCTCGTGATCCAGCCAGCGCTCGGGGCGATAGGCGAATGGGTCGGGGTAGAGGTCCTCGCGGTGATGAACAAGCAGGATGCTGATGCTGACACCCTGCCCCGCCGGTACCACGTACTCTCCGAGTCGCCAAGGCACGGCGACTCGGCGCCCGATGATGGGGATCACGGGACGGGAGCGCATACCCTCGATGATGGCCGCCTCGACATGCTCCGCGGCCTCAGTGTCTGAGCGCACCGCGTCGCGCAAGCGCTCATACGCTGCCGGAGTGCGGACCAGGCGCTCCCAAGTCCAGGCCAGCGAGTTGGCGGTCGTCTCAAAGCCGGCCAATACGAGCGTGAGCAGCTCGTCGCGCAGCTCGTGGTCGGTCATCCGCTCGCCGTCCTCGCTCGTGGCGCGCAACAGCAGCGAGAGGGTGTCTCCCCGCTCATCGAGGTCGGCCGCGCGACGACGCTCTTCGATCACCGGATAGGTAGCGCGATCCAACAGGGCCACCGCGCCGCGCGTGAGACCGACGGGCTTCTCGCGTCCCAGGTTCGAGAGTTCACCAAGCAGTGCCAGCGGAGAGGTCGAGGCCGTGGCCAGCTGCTTGATCGTGACCCTCAGCCGATGCTCGGTGGTCCCCTTTGCCGGAGCGCCCTCGATGCCGAAGATGCCCGACATGATCACGTCGAGGGTGATGGCTTGCATCTTTGGGGCAAGAGCGAACGGCCGGCCAACGGGCCAGCGGTCCAGTTCTCGTTCGGTGACGTCGCGAATCATCTGCGCGTAACCCTCAATCGCCTCGCCGTGGAAAGGAGGCAGCAGCAGCTTGCGCTGGCGCAGATGACTTGGCCCGTTCGCGGTCAACACCGAGTTTGGCCCCACGATCGGGCGCAGCGGCGACTCGGCGGTCAGCGATGGCACCAGCTCGGGCTTGGCGGTAAACAGGGAGCGGACATGGTCGGGATGACTGGTCACGACGACCCCGCCCGGAATCACCACGAAGCGAACCTCGAACACCTCGCCGAGTTCACGTCGCGCGGCGAATACGAACTGGATCTGTCGCTTGGTGAAGCGCAGAGTCTGCAGGGCCCGAGGTAGCGGCACGCTCGGCGGTGCGTGCAGTGGCTCCGTGTCGTCTACGGGGCCGGCCGGCGAGGCTGGTGCCTGCCCAATGTAGGAGGAGCGGCCGGGCGGCGCGCCGACTGGACGATCCACAACTGAGGAGGGCTCCATCACGAGACACGCTAGCGCACTGATGCCGCGCGGCTCGCGACAAGCAGCCCGGCATTCGTGGGTGTCGTTGGATCTTCTTGAGGAAGCCGGCGCCGGGTGGAACAGAATCCCCCAGCGGCTACTCGAACTCCGGCGCGCTCCAACCGGGCATGATGTCGGGCAGCCCCTCGCTGACGCGGTCCGGGAAGCTCGCGGGCCGCTTCTCCAGGAACGCGGTGATGCCCTCGACGGCGTCCGCGGATTGGCCGCGCGCGACCATGCCGCGCGAGTCGGCGCGGTGGGCGAGCATGGGGTGCTCGGCGCCGAGCATCCTCCACATGAGCTGGCGGGCGAGCGCGACGGAGACCGGCGCGGTGTTCTCGGCGATCTCGCGCGCCAGTGCGCGTGCCGCGTCCAGCAGCTCGTCCTTGGGGTGCAGGCTGCGCACGAGCCCGCCGTCGAGTGCCTCCTGGGCGGAGAACACACGACCGGTCGTAACCCATTCCATCGCGCGAGCGATGCCGACGATGCGCGGCAAGAACCAGCTCGAACACGCCTCCGGGATGATGCCGCGCCGCGCGAACACGAAGCCGATGCGAGCGTCCTCGGCGGCGAGGCGCACGTCCATCGGCAGCGTCATAGTCGCCCCAACGCCGACGGCGGGCCCGTTGATCGCGGCGATCGTCGGCTTGGTCGATTCGAAGACCCGCAGCGTGAACTCGCCGCCGTTGTCGCGCGCTGGGCCGGCGCTGTCGTGCTTGCGGAAGTCGAATGTGTCACCCCCGCTCGCGAGGTCTGCCCCTGCGCAGAAGCCGCGGCCTGCGCCGGTGACGATGATCGCGCGCACCTCGTCATCGGCATCGGCGCGGTCGAAGGCGCTCCGCAGCTCCCGGCCCATCTGCGCCGTCCACGCGTTCAACCGCTCGGGACGGTTGAGCGTGATCGTGAGCACGCCGTCGCTCGTCTCGGTGGCGATCTGTTCGTAGTCCATAGCCATAGGCGGACTATTCTATGCCTCATGGCCGGACGCGAATATTGTCCGGACCGCATCACGAGCTGTCTTTGGACGGCCCGCTCGCTTGCGTGAGCAGGGCGAGCGTAATCGGAGAGCGCGATCTTCGTCTACCTTAGGGTTTTACGGGCGCCTCGGGAAGGACTTCAAGATGGAACGCAAGTGGTGGACACTGATCGCGGTATGTGTAGCGACCTTCATGCTGCTGCTCGACATCACGGTCGTAAACACCGCGCTGCCGAGCATCCGCAAGGACCTCCACTCCTCCTTCACCGACCTGCAATGGGTCGTCGACGCCTATGCGCTGACGCTCGCCGCATTCGTCCTCACCTCCGGCTCACTCGCCGACCGGCTAGGGCGCAAGCGTGTTTTCGTGATCGGCGTCGCGATCTTCACTTTTGCCTCGCTACTGTGTGGTTTGGCTGGTTCCCCGACGGTGCTGAATCTCTCGCGCGCCCTGCAAGGGGTTGGCGGGGCCGTCATGTTCGCGGTGTCCCTGGCATTGCTGGCGCAGGAGTGGCGTGGCGCTGAACGGGCAAAGGCGACCGCGATCTACGGTGCGACGATCGGCGTCGCGGTGGCCCTGGGTCCGCTCGTCGGGGGCGCGCTGACGCAGGCGATCGGCTGGCAGTCAATCTTCTTCCTGAACATCCCGATCGGCATAGCCGCGATCGCAGTGACAGTGCTCAAGATTGCCGAATCGCGCGATCAGACAGCGCGCGGCATCGACTGGGGCGGCACGGTCACATTTTCCAGCGCAAACGCCCTGTTGGTGCTGGCGCTGCTGCGTGGCAACGACGATGGCTGGAGCTCCGGCGTGATCCTCGGCCTGCTGGCCGCGGCGATCGTGCTGTTCGTGGCGTTCGTCTCGATCGAGCTGCGCGTCGCCCAGCCGATGCTGCCGCTGGGACTCTTCCGCAGCCACGCTTTCACCGGCGCGCAGATAACCGCCTTCGCCCTTAGCGGCTCGATGTTCGCGCTGTTTCTCTACATCACGCTGTACATGCAGGAGATCGAGCACCTCTCGCCGCTGCAAGCAGGACTGCGCTATCTGCCCTTTACAGTGGGCTCGTTCTTCGTAGCCGGCGGGACCGCATCGCTGGAGGGAAAGGTCTCCGCGCGGATCCTGCTCTCCTCCGGCCTTGCGATCACCGCGCTCGGCCTCGTGCTGATGAGCGGCGCCAAACCCGATGACTCCTGGACCGTCCTGCTCCCTGGTTTCATCGTCGGCGGCCTTGGCGTCGGCATCGTCAATCCGGTGCTCGCAAACGTCGCGCTCTCGACCGTTCCGGAGCGGATGAGCGGCGTCGCTTCAGGCATCAACGACACGTTCCGCCAAGTCGCGATCGCCTCCGGCACGGCGGGGCTTGGCGCGCTGTTCCTCGCGCTCTCGCGCCAGCGCATCCAAGACCTCTTGCCGCACATGGGCTCGAGTCGGGCACGTGGCCTCGCCGAAGCGGTCTCCTCCGGCACGCTGCCCCCCGGCACCCCGGCACCGATCGTGCACGCCGCACGCGAGGGCTTCACCCATGGCTTCTCAACGATTCTGCTCGTCGGGAGCGCGATGGCGCTCATCGGCGCAGTGCTCGCTCTGATGCTCGTGCGCGATAGCGACCTGCGCCACGACGAGGCCACCGGCATCACGGCCGAGCCGGCGATGGCCTGAAGCCAAGGGTGAAATGTGACATATGGCGGGGCGTCGGCGTACGCACCGGAGGGCGCACGAACGTGTAGATGAACTGGCCTGGTCCTGAGGGTGACAAAACGAGAAATTGTGTTTCGCGCTTACCCCTTCCACCCGCCGCTGAGCGTCCGTTGCATTGCTCCGCGGGCATTGGTTAGCGGCGTCCCCCTCATAGCCATCGTCCCCGCGCGCACGGAAACTTGCCGCGCAAGTGCCCGGCCGGCAAACTTGCCTCGGAAGCCATTGGAGCTGAGCTGTGCGACGGTCCCGGCCTCGTCGCAGTAGATATTCAGGACGAGCGATTCGCGCTTGCCGGCGAGCACCATGTAGACGATCCCGGGAACCAAAAAGAAGAACAGAAGCACGACCGCGATAAGCGCTTTGGGTCTGCGGTGGTAGCGGAAGCTGGCGCTGCTCTCGCTTTGCGTAACTACCTGCCAGTGGCGCTTGGTGGCGACGATCGCCACTGCAGCCATCATGATACGACGCGGGTCTGCAGGCGACTCGAAGCGCAGGTTCTCGCCCGATCGGAGCAGCAGAAACGCAACGACGCCGGCGGTGAGGGTGAGCAGAGAAATGAGGACGAGGTGTTCAGACATGAGCTCCCTTTCGTTGCTTGGCTCTCTGTCTGATCCGACGGTCAGCCGCGAAAGGGACACTCAGATCTTTGAAGCCGGCGCCACATGTGGCGCCGGCCGGACGGTGCATGCACCGTCCGGCCGACTCGTGCATGCACGAGTCGGAACAGGGCCGCGCATGCGCGGCCCTGCCACCTGGCGCATGCGCCAGGTGGAACAACAGTTGGTCTGGCCGCGACGGGTCTTCTGGCCAGACCAACCTATGTTTCTCCGGCCTTACTTCACGATATGGATAATGCGCTCCATGCCCAGCTGGGTGTGACTGCGATTGTCCTGGGTGTCCATGAAGCACAGCTCCACATAGATGCCTGGCTTGGCGGTGATCGTCTCTTGCTGGAAGGCTTCGTGGGAAAGCGGCCCGGCAAAACCGACAGGCGGCCCGGCGATCAGCTTTTCAAAGGGCTTTTCCTTGTTGGCCAGCAGATCCTTGATGGCCTGCTTGGCGGCCTTCAAGTTCTTCACGGGTGCCGCCACGTCCATGTGTACGAGGTAGCCTTCGTTTTCGAAGCGAACAAGCTCGCCGTCGTGCAGGGTGCTCGGTCCCTGAAAGCCGAACTCGATCGAGCGAATCGTCGCTTCCGGCGCAGGCAGCGGCACGGGGGATGGAGAGGCGGTCACGGTGAAGTTCGCGTGTGCCTTGGCGCCCTTGCCTTCTCCTCCGGGGAGCACGGCAACATATTGACCGGGTTCCAGGTAGGTCTGGGCTTCGCTGGTCTGCCCAGAGGCAACTTCGGCGTCGAACACGATCGATCCGTACTTACCGGTGGCGTTGGTGTCGCCGTGGGCCTTCTTGATGGCCGCTTCGACTGTTTCGAAGGTCGCGCCCGGCTTCAGGAGAAATAGGATCACGTTTGCTTCCTTGACGCCGGTGGCGGTGGACACGACGTTGACGGCGCCCGACTGTGTGGAGCCCCCGACGACGATCGAGGAGTTGGTCATCGTCAACGAAAGCGTCGGCAGCGTCGAGGCGGCCGCGGCGGGGCCAACGGCGATCGTGCCCGCCGCGAGCAGAGCGCTTGCGGTCAGGGTGAAAAGCAGGGTGAGTCGCTTCATTGCTTGATCTCCTGGTGGTCGTGTGTTAGAGGGGAGTATGGGTGACGGCGGCCGGGCTCAGGTTGGGCGACGCGAGGCGCGCCGTGGGAGCCCAGCCTCTACTCACCGGCGCTCCGGCTCGCAGAAGCTTATCCGTGGCGGGCGCTTGTGTGTATGGGCGTTTCTACCTATCTTTGGGCAGTTAGTCACTGTCGCGCCGGGTGGGCGCAAGCGCGCTGGCGCACCCGCGCCGGGTGGGCGCAAGCGCGCTAGCGCACGCCGCCCCGGGGTTAGCCCTATGCCGCAACCAGCTCCACCTCGGCCCTGGATTCGACCTCCTGGCCCGCCAAGATGGTCTCCGGCTGCTCGACGGTGGGCGGCCGCAACACCAGGAATGCCGCAAGGACGCCCAGACTGACGCACACAGCCGCGACCAAGTAGGCCATGTGATAACCGCCGGTCAACGCGCTGGCCAGCGAGTCTCCGCCGGCGCTCAGCGAGTTGGTGTGGTCGGTCGCGATCGTTCCAAGCGTGGCCAGGCCGATTGCTCCGAACAGCTGTACCGAGACGTTGATGATGCCCGAGGCAAGTCCGGCGTCGCGCGGCGCTGAGTCAGACATCCCCATCGTCAGCAGTGGCAGGAACGACGCGCCGGCACCAAGCCCGAGCGTGAGAAACGCGAAGAACAGCCCTGGGAAGTAGCCCGCGTGCAAGCCTTGCACGGCGAGCAGCAGCAGGCCGATGACGATCCCGACAAGGCCGGCCATCAGTGTCTGCAGAGCGCCAAAGCGCTGTACGGCCCGAGCCGAGACTCCCATCGACATCACCGCGATTGAGAACGTCAGCGGTAGAAACGCAAGGCCGGTGTCGATCGCGTTGTAGCCAAGTACGCGCTCCAGATAAAGCGCCCCAAGAAAGAAGGCCGAGAACATGCCGGTGATCAGCAGTCCGCGTACGAGGCTCGATCCCATCAGCATGCGCTGGCGCAAGATGCGCAGCGGCATGATCGGGTTGGCAAGCCGCGACTCGAGCAGAAGAAAGCCGGCAAGCAGCGCCAGCGACGCCCCGCCGATGCCAAGCGTGCGCGCCGAGAGCAGACCGTATTCGCTTGACTTCACGATCGCGAACGCGCCGAGCATCGTCGCGAGCGTGATCAAAAACGAGCCGAACACATCGACGCCACCGGCAAGACCGATGCCCTCGTTCTCCTCGATCAACATCCAGCCGAGGAAAAACGCGACCACGCCGATCGGCACGTTCACGAAGAAGATCCAGTGCCAGTCGAGCGACTGCGTGAGCGCGCCACCGGCCAGCAGCCCGACCGAGCCGCCGCCTGCCGAGACAAACGCGTACATGCCCATCGCCTTGGCCTGCTCGGCCCGCTTGGGAAACTCGGTGACGATGATCGCCAGGATCACGCTGGAAGCGACAGCTCCGCCTACCCCTTGGATGATGCGCGAGACGATCAGCATCGTCTGATCCTGGGCGAACCCGCAAAGCACAGACGCCGCCGTGAACATCACGAGCCCGGTCAAGAAGACCTTCTTGCGCCCGACAAGGTCGCCCATCCGCCCGGCCAACAACAAGAAGCCGCCGAAGGTGACCAGGTAGCCGTTGATCACCCAAGTGAGGTTCCCCTGGGAAAAGTGCAGTTCGCGCTGGATTGAGGGCAGCGCGACGTTCACGATCGTCGCGTCGAGCACCATCATCAGCTGCCCGAGGCAAAGCACGGCAAGCGCGATCCAGCGCCGGCGCTCGCGCTTGCGCTCGGCCTCGCCGCGGGGGAGCTCGTCGTAGCTGGCTGTGCGGGTGGCGGTCTCGCTGCGGCTGTCTCTTTGCTGGGCGCCCTGGGCGCGCTGGATACTTTCTGGTGGGGCGGTGACGGTGCTCATGTTGCTCCTTCCGATCTGGGTCAGGGGAACAACATAGCAGGGATAATCCATCTAACAAGTATCATCTTGTTAGCGGTGATGATTGCTACATCGTGGTATAATCCGCTCGTTATGGGCGATCGCAATCAGGCAGCCGATCTAGGCTCGATGGTCTTGTTGACGCGCCTGGCCAAGCAGGTCTACCGCCGCAGCACCGAGGAGCTCTTGGGCATCCACATGCGGCTCGTGATGGCGCTCAGCTACCTGCGCGACCACGACGGCGCACCCCAGCAGGAGCTAGCTGAGGCGCTCTGCATGGACGCCAACAACGTTGTGCTGCTACTCAACGAGCTAGAGGATCTCGGCCACGTCGCCCGCCGACGCGACCCCGAGGACCGCCGCCGTCATCGCGTCGAGCTGACCGAGCAGGGACGCCGCGCGCTGGTAAGCGCCGAGCGCGCGCAGGAGACGATCGAGGACGAGGTTCTCCAAGCGCTAGACGCGGGCGAACGAGCGACGCTGTGGCGGCTGTTGACGCGCGCGTTGCGCGCCGCCGAGCCGGACGCCTCGCCGGCGGTCGGCGCGCTGTAGTAGCCCCGATCTGGGTTGGCCGGCGTCTGGCCAGCACGCGGCGCAGTCCATGTTCTCCGGCTCGCGCGACCACGAACGGCGTCTCCGGGGCGCGCAGAGCTCCCAGCAGCGACTTCCTCTCGCCGGCGGGGGGAAGTCAACTCCTGCACGGCCGCGGTTGACGGGCACCAGCGAAGGTCTACCTACCTCGAGCTGGTTGGTGCCCCAAATACGTGTGTCTGGGGTTGCTAGTCATTTGTGGTCTCTATAGTTTTGGGGCAATTTCTTTAGGGACGTGAAAAGCCTAGTATTTGGGGGGCTGGCGATTTGGAGTTATCGGAATATGCGTCGACACCTTTCGGCGAGCCGCGGCGTAGGCCGGGGCGCCACGGATACGTGGCCTACTTTTCGGCTCTAATCCCCCGAACGATCGAGCTGCCTACATCTACGATCCGGCTTTTGGCGGAGGCTGAGTCTTCCCTTGGACGCCTCGCCGGAGTGGGACAGATCGCGGCCAACCCGCACCTGCTGATTCGGCTGTGCCTCCTGCGCGAGGCGCTTTCGTCAACTCGAATCGAGGGGACGCGGGCCACATTCGAGGACGTGTTCGAAGCTGAAGCAAGCGATGGGCCGGCCAACGCGGATGTCGAGGAGGTCCTCAACTACATACAGGCTCTCGAGTGGGGCCTCGGCCGGGTGGGGACGTTGCCTCTGGGCGTTCGTCTGATCCGTGAGATGCATCGAAGGTTGCTCGCCGGCGTTCGAGGTCGCGAACGAACGCTCGGTGAGTTCCGCACGACCCAGAATTGGGTTGGAGAGAGCGGTTCGACGATCGAGACGGCACGCTTCGTCCCGCCACCGCCGGAAGAGCTGCCTGCGTTGCTGTCCGACTGGGAGTGCTACGCGCATGAGGTTCTCGAGGTCCCGTTGCTCGTGCAGAACGCTCTGCTTCATTACCAGTTCGAGACGCTACATCCCTTCCTCGATGGGAACGGCCGGATTGGCCGTTTGCTGTGCGTCTTCCTGCTGGTGCAGCACGGCCGGCTCTCGGCGCCTCTGCTCTATCTGAGCGCATATCTGGAGCGCGACCGTACTCGCTACTACGACGCGCTCCAGGAGGTTCGCCAAAGCGGCGACGCTTTTCCCTGGATCGAGCTGTTTCTTACAGCCGTGCAGACACAGGCCGCTGACGCGGTTGTGCGTGTCCAGCGCATAGTCGAGCTCCGTGAGCGCTATCGCGATGCCGCCTCGGATATCACCTCCAGCAAGGCGATGGTCCTAGCGGACCTTATTTGCGAGACTCCGATCTTGTCCTCGCGCGCGGTTGAGGCCAGGTTGGGCGTAACGCGGCCGACCGCCCTCAAGTTGCTTCGTCAACTCGAGGGAGTTGGTGTGCTGCAGCAGGGCCATGTCGGCCCGCGAGGTCAGCGCCGGTATCTTGCGAGTGAGCTAATGGCGGCTTTGACCAGCGATGTCGGCTGAGGGCGAGGGGTAGTCTTCGGCTTGGAGCGGGCGGTGTCGGAGAAGAACGAAAGCCGGCACCACTGGAACTTGACGCAGGAGCACCGCGCGCAGTCGGTGCCGCGCCGGTAGTGCTGGTGCTCGTGCCTTGGATGCCCACAACGGCAGTTCATGTTGGTTATCATATATCTTTGAATAGATGACCCGACTAGTTCGAATGTTATGAACGCATGAAATCCTCGACCGATTCCGCTCGCTGCCGATGCAACGCTGCGCGCCTACCGCCGGCGCACGACCGGCTAGGGCGCCGGTCGTGCCCGCCTGGGCTATCCGGCCGAGGACGTCTCGACTTCGTCGAGCTCGCGCCGTAGCTCCTGCTTGATTTCCTCGCCGTTGGCGTCGATCTCCTTCTCGATCGATCTCTCGGCGCGCGTTAGCGCCTTGTCGAGTTGCTCTTCAAGGCGAGACTCGCCGATCACAACAAGTGCTGCCTCACCATTCTCCAGCAGCTCGCCAAGCTCTTTGGCGTCGCCACGCGAGATACCCTTGCGCAGGTGCCCACCGACGCCACCGACGACGCCGCCAACCGCGGCTGCGCCGATGATCGAAGGTGGGAACAAGACGCCGACGAGCGCGCCGACCGCGATCCCGCCCCAAGCTCCGTGCTGGGTAGGCTTCTCGTGCTTGCCGACATGCACTTTGCCCTCTGAGTCCTTGCTGATGAGGGCAACGTCGTAGGTGCCGACGAGCTTGGCCCGGTGGAGCTCGATCAGACCGTCGTAGTCGGCCAGCGCGTCCGCCTGGTCGGCATATGTCGCTGCATAGATGAAAACCGGCTTGTCGCTCATCGCATCTCGCTTTTCTCTCTCGGCTTGTTCGAGCGGCGCGTATGCGTATCGCTCACAGTGGGTTTCGAGCGCGAAGCCAAATCCAGCGGGCGCCGGCTCAATAGGCGAGTCAACCAGTCGAGCAAACGGTCGCCATCCGTAAAAAGCCACCCTGTGGCGGCTTCACATGTGTGGCGCCCATCGTCTGGCGCCCATCGTCTGCGTGGTCATTCGAGCATGCCCGCGACGAGCGCGACGAAATCTCCATATAGGCGCGTGTTGACCTCGCCGGCCTGGTTGAGTGCCTCGACGGCCAGGCCGATGCCAAGCGCACGTAGGATCAGGGCAAGGTCGGCGGCCGGCAGCGGCAGGGTGCTGTCCGACAGCGCCTCGCGGCTACTCAGCTGGCGCTCGATCTCCAAGCGCAGAGCAGCCATGCGCTGCCCGAGCTGCTCGCTGAGGTGCGGGTTGCGCGCCGCGTGGATCATGAACTCCAGGTGCAGCAAGAAGGTGTCGCGATCGCCGGTGAAACGTTGCATCCACTGGTCGGCGCCCGCGCGCGCACGCTCGGCAAGGGATCCTTCGACATCCGCGGCCCGGGCGACCTCTTCGACTCGTTGGCTCATGTACTGCTCGAAGACGCCCAGAAACAGATCCTCCTTGCCGGCGAAGTTGGAGTAGACAGCGCCGTGTGAGTAGCCGGCCTCCTCGGCGATCTCCTCGATCGTGGCTGCTTGAAAGCCGCGTCGCGCGAACACGCTCGCGGCAGCCTCAATCAGTTGCGCGCGGGTTTGCCTTTGCTTGGCAGCACGAGTCAGCCGCGGCGCCCTTGTCCGTTGCTCGCTGGCCTGCCGGCGAGCAGGTCGCTGCGCAAGGGATTCTTGCGTGTCGGCTTTATGTGCGCTCGCCACGGTCAGGATGATGGCAGCAACTCAGATTATGGTTATCATCTGAATGGCCAGCTCATCGTCAATCGCATAGAAGGAGGACTTCGACCATGCAAGACATAGAGCCACTGCTCGCCGAGCAAGCCCACTACTACCGAGAAAGAGCCGGCGAGTACGACGACTGGTGGCTGCGTCGCGGCCGCTACGACCACGGTGGAGATACGAACGCGCGCTGGTTCTCCGACGCGGCGGAAGTGCAGGCTGCGCTCAATCGTTTCGGGCCGACCGGTGAGGTGTTGGAGCCGGCGTGCGGGACGGGTCTATGGACCGAGCGCTTGTTGGCGCACGCCGATCGCGTGACGGCCGTCGACGGCTCACCGGAGATGCTTGCGCTGTGTCGTACACGTGTGGGGGAGGAGCGAGTCGAATACGTGCAGGCCGACCTATTCGAGTGGGAGCCGGAACGGACATACGATGTGTGCTTCTTCGGCTTTTGGCTCTCGCACGTGCCTGAGGAGCGCTTCGATGCTTTCTGGGAGAAAGTCGGGCGTGGGCTGGGGCCGAACGGTCGCGTGTTCTTCGTTGACAGCTCGCGCCACGATCTGGCCTCAGCCGTAGATCACAGGCTTTCGGCACCGGAGGACCCGACGATGCTGCGCAGGCTCGCCGACGGCCGCGAGTACCGCATCGTCAAGCAGTTCTATGAGGCAGCCGGATTGCAGGCACGGCTCGCTGGGCTTGGTTGGAGCGTTGAGGTCAAGACGACTCGCGAGTTCTTCATCTATGGGCAAGGGCGAGTGGCCAAATAAATAGTAGAAAAATCGGCACGCCATCGCCGCATCGAAGCTGTCATCGTCGAAGGGCAGGGCCTCCGCTCGTGCGTCCCGCTCGTAGTCGACCCTCGCAGTCATCCACCGAACCTAACACGGGATCGCTCTCCTAAGATGATCCCGTGATCCTCTATGTCTGTCCGAGTGGCACGTCGTTCGGAGGACTGCCGGCGCCGATTGCACATCCTTGCGGCAGAGCGGCCAAGGCGCTCGAGGATGCCGGTCACATCTACGAGTGCAAGGCAGTCAAAGGCAGCATGCTCAGGCTCTGGACATTGCCGAGCCGCGCCCGCGACCGCGCCGAGGTCGAGCAGCTGAGCGGACAGCGCACAGTACCGATCCTCGTGCTCGACGACGGCAGTGTGATCGCCGGCTCGGGCTCGATTGTGAAATGGGCCGAGGCGAACCCGCCTGAGCCCGTTGCCGCTCCCTCTACGTGACCAGATCTCATTCTCTTAACATCGTGCTGCGTTTCGGCATCCTTGGCCTCTTGCTGCTTGCACTGGGGGGTTGCGGCAGCGATCTGCGTCTCTACGCGACCCGCATCCGCGCGCCGTTCGGCCTTGCCTATTTTCCGGGTAGCAGTGACCTTTTCGCCAGCATGAACCAGCGCGACGACCTCGGCGCGAGAACGCCAGGCATAGGCAGCCGTGAGACATAGGCAGGCGCGAGACATATGGGTCAAAGTCGGAGGTGCAGACGGTGAGGTGAAGCCGGGCGGGTGGGCCTAGCCGAGCTGAAACTCCCCGTCGCGGTAGATCACGCGCTCCTCGCCGCCGCGCAGCTGGGCGGTGACGACTCGGTCGCTGGTGGAGACGATGTCGGTGTGCACGCTCGAGTTGTTGAAGCCGAGTCGATCCCACTCCTCGCTCTTGACCGCTGAGGGATCGTCTGCGTAGGCGTCCTGGTAGGAGCGCCCAAGCGCTATGTGGGTGTTGCCGAACGGGCCGCCGACGTTCTCGTCGTAGAGGGTGTGCGCCATGAAGCGCGTGATCCGTGAAAAGCGTTTGTCCGTGAGCGAAAACTCGCCGACCTTGTTGGCCCCCTCGGTCGCGATCATCTCGGTCAGGATGCGCTCGTTCTCCTCGGCGCTGGCCTCGGTCACACGTCCATCGGCGAAGGCAAGACGAATGCCTTTGACGAGATTCCCATACCTGTAGAGCGGCTGGTTGAAGCGGATCCAGCCTTCAGTCCCGCGCCAGTCGGGACTGGTGAAGATCTCAAAGCTGGGGATGTTGCGCCCGCGTCCGCCCAGCCAGCGTCGCTGCTCGCCGACGCTCACCCACAGATCGACGTCCTCCCCGAGCACATGGATGCGCTCGATGTCCAGCGCATCCAAACGCTCCCTGGTCTCATCCAACCGCTGTCCGATCTCGCGCCAACGCGCGATCGGGTCCTCCATGTCAAGGAAACAAGCGTGGACGATCTGCTCCCAGTACTCCTCGATACTCAGCTGGGCCTCGGCTGCCATCGCCGGCGTCCCATACAGGCCGAGCGTCCAGCTAAAGCGACCGGCGTTCTCCTTCTCCGAGCGCCAGTCGAGCAGGGGACGCATCGTCTCACCGCGGCGCATGATGCGCCCGGGGTCGACCGACTCCAGCGCATGCGGATCGCTGTCGGCAAGCACCGATACCTGATGATCCATTTCATCGATCAGCCCGCGCATGTACTTGGCCGGGAAATAGTCGAGCTGCGCGTCGCTGGCAGCGTCATAGAAATCACGGGAGAGGTTGGTGCGCCGGTCGTCGTCGGGCTCGTAAGCACCGATCACATGTCCGCCGGCGCGCCAAATGGCCTTGCGCAGCTCGGCATACAGCGGCTTCGAGCTTTCCGGGGCAGCAACACGGACCACCTCGCCGGGTTGCACGCCGGTCCCGCCACCAAGGGCGAAGTCGACCAAAACCGAGGCGTAGCGTTCGAGAATCTCTTTGGGTGGGATGTAAGTCATGCGCTGACCTTACCTTTCGAGTGACTCAGACAGCTCAAGCCAAGCCGTCTCCAAGCGCTCGCGCTCAGCGAGGGTTTCCTCCAGATCGCCCTGCAGCTCGGCGAGGCGGCCGTGATCGCTGGCGCTCGCCTGCATCTCCTCGGTCAGCCCGCTCTCGCGTGCGGCCAGCTTCTCGATCGAGCGCTCCAGTCGCTTGAGCTCGAGTTCACCCCGGCGGGCGTCCTTGCGTGCGGCCCGGGCCGCGGCGCCTGGAGATAGCTGGTGCTCTGGGTATGAGGATGCCGGCTGATGAGGGGACGTCCGCCGGGAGGGGATCTGGCGAGCGGAGCCCTGGGAGGGGGTCTGGCGAGCGGAGCCCTGGGAGGGGACCTGGCGAGCGGAGTCCTGGGAGGGGACCTGGTTATATGGCCCCTGCCCGCGATCCTCGGTGCCGTGACGCTCCTTGAGATATTGGTCGATCCCGCCGGGAACGTGGCGCAGTCCGCCGGCGGCGGTGATCGCATAGACGTCGTCGCACACTCGCTCCACGAAGTAACGGTCGTGGCTGACCACAACGAGTGTGCCGGGCCAGCCGTCGAGCAAATCCTCAAGCGCCGTCAGGGTGTCGATATCGAGATCGTTCGTGGGCTCGTCCAACAGCAGCACATTGGGTCCACCCATCAACAGCCGCATCAGCCCCAGGCGCCGTCGCTCGCCACCGGATAGATCCTGGACGAGTGTGCGCGACTTCTCGCCGCGAAAGCCGAAGCGGTCGCAAAGCAGCGAAGCCGTTATCTCGCGCCCGTCGCTCAGAACGGCGTTGCTGCGCACCTCTTGCAGCGACTCGAGCACTCTCAGCTTGCCGGGAATCTCGATGGTGTCCTGTGAGAGGTGGGCGATCCGCACCGTCGCGCCATGCTCGAGGAGGCCCGAGCTCGGCGCAAGCTCGCCGGCGAGCATCCTGACAAGCGAGGTCTTGCCCGACCCGTTCACGCCGACGAGCGCGACTCGATCGCCCGGCCCAAGCCGCCACGTCAACTCGTGCAACACCTCGCGCGCTCCAAGCGTGAGCGACACCTCCTCGGCGTCAAGCACCTTCTCGCCGAGACGCGCGCCTGCAAAGCGCAGCAGCTCGGCGCGGTCGCGTGCCGGTGGCTCGTCGGCGATTAGAGCGTTGGCGGCCTCGATGCGGAACTTTGGCTTAGTGGTGCGCGCCGGCGGCCCGCGCCGCAGCCACGCAAGCTCCTTGCGAATCAACTGCCGGCGCCTGCTCTCCTTGGCGCTCTCCTGGCGGTCGCGCTCGGCCCGCGCGAGCACGTATGCGGCATAACCGCCTTCGTACTGATGCACCGCGCCGTCGGCAACCTCCCAGGTAGCTGTACACACGGCGTCCAGGAACCAGCGGTCGTGCGTCACGACCAGCATCGACCCACGTCGCTTGGCAAGGTGAGAAGCAAGCCAGTCGACGCCTTCGACATCCAGATGGTTGGTCGGCTCGTCCAGAAGCAGCAGCTCGGGCGGATCGAGCAGCATGCGTGCCAGCGCGATGCGTCGTCGCTCGCCTCCAGAGAGCTCGGCGATCGTCGTGTCCAGGCCGGCGGGAAAGCGCTCCAAGCCAACGCCACCCATAAGTCCGTCGAGCACGCCGCGAAATGCCCTGTCCGCCGCCCATTCGTGCTCCAGGCGCTCGCCCACGAGCGCCGCGCCGAGGGTTGGGTAGGGGTCGAGCCGATCCCGCTGGTCGAGTAGCGCCACGCCAACATCTCCAGCACGCGTGAGTGCCCCCGCGTCCGGTTGCTCCACGCCGGCGATCAGCGCCAGCAGCGTCGACTTGCCGCCGCCGTTCTGCCCAACCACGCCGATGCGCTCGCCGGCGGACACCCCGAGTGTGATGTTACTCAGGACAGAGCGACTGCCGTACCCCTTGTCGACGTCCTTGAGGTTTAGGAGGTTGCGCGCCGTGCCCATGCCTGCATCGTGGCGGATCGGCGCTCACCGGCATCGGCCGGTGGCGTTGCGGGTGCAAGCAATCGAGAGGATTCCGCGGCGATAGGGACCGCTCGCGCACGCGCCTCTATCGTTGCCCTCAGTGGCTAAAGGAGTTTTTCTACGCCGCCGATCGCGGCGCTTCCGAGCACCAGCTCGAGCGCGACACCGGCCACGCCTACGATGAGCGCTGCCAATACGACCAAGACATCTTCAAGCAGCACGCCCAAAGAGAGCAGCACGACACCGAGCGCCGGCAGTGTGTCAAGGCCGGTGAAGGGCGGAGCAACGAAAGCGGCCAAGGACCCTCCGATCACCAGCAGCCCAAAAACGATGTTGCTCAAGCGATGGTCGAACAGAAAGCGCAGTCGGGGCCTCGAGAAGCGCTCGAGCCGGCGGATCACCTTCATCAATGCCGCGATGAAGCGTTGCTGCCGCTCGCCGGCCAGCTCCAGCTTCTGCCAGCGCTGAGGCAGCCAGATCTGCTCGCGTCCGGCTATCAGCTCGATCGCGAGCAGCATCGCGATGATCTCGAACACGTGCGTAGCGCCGCCGGTCGGCAGCGGTAGCGCCGGCACGCCGAGCAGGACAACGAAGAGGATCGCGAAGCTCTTCTCTTCGAACAGCCCGATCAAGCTTCCCAGCGTCTTCTCGCCGTCGCCGTTAAGCCAGCGCTCCAGCTCGTCGCTGACCTTTCCGGGCGCGGGACTCAGCCCGGCCTCGGCACGGGAGGAGCTTGCCGCCGAGGATCGCGGCGATCGTGACATCCGATGCACGATAGTCAGCTCCTTACGCGCGGGCCGCCCCGACCTTGCCTACGGCGCCGCGGGCACCACCGCAACCGGACCATCGGCGACCGCGAGATCGCCGGTCTCAAAGCTTGGCGCCTCCAGGCGCTCCACACGGTCGATCAGCCCGAGGAACTCCTCTGCGTCCTCGAGGAAGCCAATGCGCGGAGTGCGGTAGTGCATCGGCACAACCCACTTCGGCGCAAGCCGCTCGACGATCGCCTTGGCACCAGTTGCCCCGATCGTGGGCCCGCCGCCGACAGGCAAAATGATCAGGTCGACCTCGCCGATCGCCTCTGCCTGCTCGGCCCGTAGCTCGCTCTGGCCGAAGTCGCCGAAGTGCGCGACCCGTACACCGTCGAGCGTGAATACGAAGATCGTGTTCGGCCCGCGCTGCGTGCCGGCCGCTTCATCGTGCTCTGAGGCGATAGCTATGACCTCGCCGATCGGCGACTCCAGCCGGCCCGCGGTCGAGCGCAAGGTGGCAGGCTCGCCGGAGATCGCCTCCACGCCGTTGTGGTCGAGATGCTCATGGGTGACGAGCAACAGGTCCACCCCGTCGGCGGAGATCGGGGGATAGTCGAATTGCATACCGCGCTCGGCCAGCGGCGAAAGGTCGGCGAACGGGTCGATAAAAACCTTCGCGTCAGATGCCTTCAGGGCGAAGGCGGACTGACCGAACCACTCAACGTGCATGCTGTTCCTCCAGTTGCCGGATTTTCTCAGGGCCGCTTGGTGCAGGGACGGCAGTCTGAGCCGTCACGTGGGATGTCTCGGGAGCAAGATCACGGGCAGTCTGAGCCGTCACGTGGGATGTCTCGGACGCTAGCTCACGGGCCGTCTTAGCGGCGACCGACTCGCCAGGCCGCTCCTCGGTGTACTCGTAGCGTCCGCCGCGCAACATCGACGCCCCAGCCGCGATCAGGCAGGCGACGATCGCGAACACGAAGGCCGCATGCAGCCCGTCGCGGAACGGAGTGGAGATCAAGTGGGGAAAGAATGCATGTCCGGTGAGGACCGCTTGGGCGTGTGCGCTCAACCCGCTGAGTGCGTGACTTCCGACAAGCTGCTGGATCGGGTTGTAGCCGAGGAAGGCGGCGAACAGGATCGAGATAGGGGGTGCATGCGCGACGCGTCCGGCGACCTCCACGGACAGCCCGTGGCTCTGCAGCCCAGCCTGCGCGGTTGCCGGCAAGCTGGAGGCAAGGCCGATGATCAACAGCGTGAAGAAGATCCCGACCGAGAGCACCTGCGCGGAGTTCTGGAAGGTCTGATTCATGCCGCCGCCGGCGCCGCGGTCGGCTGCCGGCAGGCTGTTCATCACAGCCGCGCGGTTGGGCGAGGCGAACATCCCCATCGAGATGCCCGTGAGCAGTAGCACCAGCGCGAACACCCAGTAGTTGAAGTCGGTCGGCAACAGCATCATCAGGCCGAAGCTGAGGGCCGCCCCAAGCATGCCGCCGGTGGCAAACCAGCGTGCGCCGAAGCGGTCTGAGAGGTAGCCCGAAGTGGGCCCCGCGACCAGCATCCCGAGCGTCAGCGGCAGCATGTAGATCCCGGCCCACAGCGGCGTCTCGGTGAAGGAGTAGCCGTGCAGGGGCAGCCAGATCCCTTGCAGCCAGATGATCAGCATGAACATCAGCCCGCCGCGCGAGATCGCCGAGAGAAACGTCGAGAGCGTCCCGAATGTGAAGGCGCGGATGCGAAACAGCGCCAGGCGGAACATTGGCTCGGCCACACGCTTCTCGACGACCACGAATGCGCTTAGCGAGAAGACTGATGCCGCCAGCAGCCCGAGCACGCGCGGCGAGCCCCAGCCGGTTGCGTGCCCGTTGTAGGGACGGATCCCGTAGGTGACCGCCACCATCACAAGCACGAGCCCGAGCGCGAAAGTCACGTTGCCCCACCAGTCGATCGAGGAGCGTTTCGGCTGGCTGCGCTCCTCGAGCTTCAGGTAGGCCCAGACCGTCGCGAACAGACCGACCGGCACCGAGATCAGAAACACCAGCCGCCAGTCGATCGGCGCGAGCAACCCGCCGAGGATCAACCCTACGAACATGCCGCTGACACCGACGATGTTGTTGATACCCAGTGCCATCCCGCGCTGGTCGACGGGAAAGGCGTCGGTGATGATCGCGGCGGCGTTAGCGAGCAGGCACGCCCCTCCAATCCCCTGCACGATACGGAACACGATCAAGTAGTCGGCCCCCGCTCGACCGGTCATCCAGTCGATCGCCAACAACAATGAGGCGATCGTGTAGATGACGAAGCCGAGGTTGTAGATCTTCACGCGCCCGAACATGTCGCCGAGGCGCCCGAGGCTGACGATCAGCACGCTTGAGACGACCAGATAGCCGAGGATCATCCACAGCAGGTAGAAGCTGTTGGCGGGCTCCAGCGGATCGAGTTTGATGCCGCGGAAGATGTCGGGCATCGCGATCAGCGTGATCGAAGCGTCGAGCGTCGCCAGCAGCACCGCGAGCGTCGTGTTCGACAGGGCTATCCACTTGTAGCGGTCGGCGTGCACCCTGTTTTGGCGATGGGCCGGTGTGGGGGAAAGCCGCAAGCCAATGACTCTAGCCACGCGCGCCATCGCTCGGGCGCAAGTGGCTTGGAAGCGGCTCAAAGGCTCGGCTTTGGAGTCAATCGCGCCTCGACCGAGCGGCCGCCGAAGCGATACCCGCAAGGCTCCAGGATGCTAGGTTCAACTCGTTATGGCAGTAGAGCCAGCATCACCGGCCGAGCCACCGCAACCGCCGTCGCGCGGGGGCTTGAGCCTACGTGTCGTGCTTGCGCTCGTGGTGATCGTCGTGATCGCCGGCGGCGTCGCGCTACTAACTAGCGGGAGCCCAAGCAAACGCCCGAGCGTGGCGGGCATCCAGGGAATAGCTTCCACCAAGTACGCAGGCTCGCTCGCCTCGCCGCCCGCGCCCGAGTTCCCTTTGTCGTTGCGCAACTACAATGGCCAGCAAGTCAACATCGATCAGTACAAGGGCAAGGCGGTGCTGCTCACGTTCCTCTACACCCACTGCCCCGACGTGTGTCCGATCATCGCATCCAACCTGGCGGTGGCGCTCAACAAGCTGGGATCAGCCGGGGCGGCAAGGGTGCAGTTGATCGCCGTGTCGGTAGACCCCCGAGGAGACACCCCCGCGGCGGTCGCCACGTTCCTGCAACGCCACGACCTGACGGGTCGTATGCAGTACCTGATCGGCTCGGCGAAAGAACTGGGCCACGTATGGAAGACATGGGGCGTGGGCGCCGAACAAGACGCGGAACAGCCGCAGCTGGTCAACCACACAGGATTGGTGTATGGGATCAGCGCCCAGGGCAAGGTCACAACGCTGTACGCGGCAAGCTTCACCCCGCGCGAAATTGCGCACGACGTACCCCTGCTCGCTTCGAGCTGAGGCTAGCGAACCGCTGTGCCTCGCGCGCTCTGAAGGCTTTGCAACAACCGTTGCAGCAAGGGCCAGAGACGAATCATCAGAATCTGGGCCGGGCATGCTTGACGAAAACTAGACAAGCCGGCAGCATATTATCAGAATCATCCCAGCAAGTTGACTAATGTCTGCCGTCTGTGATACGAACCGGCGGACAAAACGACGCGGCCCGAGGACTGGCCGAGGGCTGGGGAGATGGGGGAACGGATGTCGAGTCTGGTTGAACGCCTGTGGAATGCTCGTGTGGGTGTGGCTTATTTATGAAACACGGCTTTACGAGTAGGTCATTCCATTGGCGTTTCCTCCGGCTCGCGCTCGTCTCATCCGTCATACTGGCCGGCGGCCTTGTGTTCTCGGACACCCCGGCGTTGGCGGCTGGAGGTGAACCGACGATCGACAGCGTGTTGGCATTTGGCATCACCGAACACATAGCGGCGAATACGGGCGGCGATAGGCATTGGTCGTCTTCCTGCATCCCACCTGCATTCAATCTCTCTGCTCGCCGACCGTCGCCCCCCGAGGAATTATCTACCCCGCTGGAAGCCACGATTCTGTCCAGCTTCGCCATCTTCCGCAGGCCCGCGCTGCCAAGCGATGCGCCTCCGGGGCTGAACCTGCAGGCCAGCGGACTGGGCCGCGAGCTTGACAAGGACTATGAGCTCGCGAGCTACTACCCCGCCTATGTCCGCCAAGTGGCAAGGCTCCCCGACGGCCGTCGCTATTTCGTGATCCCCGCCTTCGGACGACCTGAAACGGTGCCTCCAGCCCACTGTTATGGGGCCGGGATACGACGGGAGATGGTCAAACAGGAGCGCCGACGCCTGGTAGAGCCGGTCTACTGCATCATCGAGAACGGCGACAACGGCAGCGCGCCCGTACCGGGATGCGAGCCCTTTGCCCAGATCGACGAAAGCTCTCGAGCCTTCCACGTAAGCGACTTTCTTGGCGGGGAACCGACGATCGAGCTGGTACCCGACGGCATCGCCTCGGTGCGCATCGTCTACCGGGCGACGGCGCCGATCGTCGCGGACGTCAGCGAAAACGCTTTCCTACTCATACCGCCGACCGCGCCGCGCTCGCGCCTCGATTCTGAGCTGAAAAAGCTGGTGGGAAGACTTGTTGGTGGACACCTCACCAAGACTCAGCGCATCACGATCACCACCGAATACAACAGGGCCTATGTCAACACCTACCCGACAAGAATCGAATGGCTCAATAGCGCCGGCGAACCGGTGCGCGCTCTCAGCCCCCCTACGGCTGAAAGTGAATCCGCGACTTCGGTCGGCGACCTTGGTGCCCCCATAGAAGTCAGTGTTTCGCTCGGAGGATAATCTACCGGGCTGTTCTTCCCGAGGGCAGGTCTACGCGGAGTGTCCAGTGAGTGGAGCCTTTGAAGGGTGGGGCGAGGCTCAGCGCTCGACCGGTCCTGGCATGCCTTCCAGTCGTCGTCGCAGCTCCGCCCCGCGGCCGGCCCCGACGGCGCGCGCGGCGCGCTCCTCGCTCAGCTCTAGCCCGTGGGATTGGGCGAAGTCGAGTAGGTCCTGGCGTTCCTCGCCCTGCTTTGCGGTGCGCAGGAACAGCCAGCAGAATAGGCACAGCGTGAGGATGCTCTCCTCGATCATCATGATCGCGCCGGCGAGGTTCTGATCGGCGATTGGGGAGATGTGCCAGACGGCGTCGCCGTGGATGTAGTAGGGGTAGAAGAGAGTGCCCGACCACAAAAAGACGTTGCCCAGCACGGTGCCGGTGAGGCGTACCGCGACGATGTAGCCGAGCTTTGCCCCGTTGCCGAACCAGCTCGGCATCGGCAGTGGCCCGAACAGGCACATCCACATGTTGATGCCAAAGCCGAGGAACATCGCATGCTCGAGCGCGTGCACGCCGGTGTGGCGCAGCGCGGCTTCGTAGAAGACGGGCAGATGCCACACGTACAGGTCGATCGCCCAAAGCGGAAAGGCGATCAGGGGATGGGCGAGGATGCGCAGCCGGTCGAACAGCTTGATGCGCAGGATTGGGGCGATCAGCGGTCCGGTCAGACCGAGCACGATCAAGAGCGCGGCGATGTCGCCCAGCAGCAGGTGCTCGACCATGTGCGCGCTCAGCAGTTCCTGGCTGTCGCCGCCGAGCGAGGTGAGCGCTACGCCGATCGTGACGAAGCCGCCGTAGAAGCAGGCTTGGCGCCAGCCTTCGACAGGGTGCCCTGAGCGCCCGAGCGTGTGCACGCGCTTGGCGTAGGCGAGGCCGAACAGGGCGAGTGGCCCGAGCTGTGTGAGTGCCTCGAAGGCGGTCGATGTGGCGAGGGTGGAGGACTGCATAGCAGTTGCAGCCTACGACTTGAGGTCAGGTTCAGGAAGCGTATGGGGGAGCCGATCGTCGGGTTGACACCGTGCTGTGCCCCCGCGAACCCCCGCCTCCCGAGGTTTCGCTTGACATACACTGGCGCGCGCATGTTCTCCGCGCGCCGTCTGCTGCCATCCGCTCTCGGCGGCCTGGGCATCGCGGCGTTGGGCGGCCTGGGCATCGCGGCGTTGGGCGGCCTGGGCATCGCGGCCTTGGCGTTCCCGGCCGTCGCCTCGGCGCACGGGATCGTGGGCAAGGCAGACCTGCCGATCCCGGTGTGGCTGTTCAGCTGGACCGCCGCGATCGTCCTAGTCGCGTCCTTCGTGGCCCTGTCCACCTTGTGGACGACCCCCCAACTTCAGACCGAGCACCGGCGCCGGCTGTTTGTCATGCCGGCGTTCGTGGCTCGTTTGGCGAGTGTGGTGGGAGTGGGGTTGTTCGTGCTGGTTGTCTACGCGGGCTTCGCCGGAGCCCAGGTATCCAACGCGAACTTCTCCGTCACGTTCATCTATGTCGTCTTCTGGGTCGGGATACCCGTCGCCAGCGTCCTGTTCGGGAACATCTTCAAGGCGCTCAGCCCATGGCG
The DNA here is from genome assembly GCA_963704555.1 of uncultured Solirubrobacterales bacterium. GTDB lineage: Bacteria > Actinomycetota > Thermoleophilia > Solirubrobacterales > Solirubrobacteraceae > Palsa-744. The sequence goes on along the minus strand of OY969921.1, from coordinate 3,038,648 downwards.
CTCGTGCGCTCGCTCGGTCCGCTGGGCGGGCAGGCGGATCGCGCCCAGAGCGTTCGCGCGGGCGCCGCTGCGCTACCCGCCCTGGCTTGGAACGTGGCCCGCGGTCGCGGCCTTGATTGGCTTCGCCTGGCTGGAGCTGGTGTACGTGCCGGCCGACCGCGACCACCCCGCCACGCTGGCTGCTCTGTCGGTGGCTTATTTCGCGGTAATGCTCGCCGGCACGGCTTTGTTCGGCGTGGAGGAGTGGTGCGAGCGCGCGGACGGCTTCGGCGCCTACTTCGGCCTGCTCTCGCGCATCTCGGCGCTGTGCCAGGACACGCGCGGGGTCGTCTACCGGCGGCGCCTACTGAGCGGCCTGCCCGACATGGAGATCGGGCCCGGCTCAATCGCCTTGGTGTGCACGATCATTGGCACCACCACCTTCGACGGCCTGTCCAACGGCGGCGTGTGGCGCACGAACGAGCCGCACCTGCAGAGCCTGTTCGCCGGCATGGGCTTCAACCTAACGCCAGCGATCGAGTTGACTTATTCGCTCGGGCTCGTGCTGTGCGTGCTCTTGATCGCCGGTATCTACCGCTTGGGAATCGTGGGTGTTCGTAGCGTCAATCACAGCTTCTCCTCGACCGAGCTGAGCCGCTCCTTCGCGCACACGCTCGTGCCGATCGGCTTCGCCTACGTGCTCGCCCACTACTTCTCCCTGCTCATCTGGCAGGGTCAGGCGATCGGCTATCTGGCCTCCGACCCGCTTGGCAACGGCGCCAACATCTTCGGCACGAACGCGTACCAGATCGACTACAAAATCATCTCCTACGCGGCCATCTGGTACGTCCAGGTGGCGGCTCTGATCGCCGGCCACGTTGGCGGCCTGGCGCTCGCCCACGACAGGGCCTTGGTCATGTATTCCAGTGCGCAGGAGGCGATCCGCTCGCAGTACTGGATGCTGGCCGTGATGGTTGCTTTCACCAGCTTCGGGTTGTGGCTCCTGTCGGCTGTCGGCACGTGAAACGAGTTGCGTAAGTGAGCTGTAGTCGGCACGTGAGCGGGGGTGTAGAGTGCACAGCGTGTTGACGGGCATTCTGTGTCTGCTGCCGGCTCTAGCTTTGGCTGCGACCCTGCTCGCAAAGCGCTATCCAGGCGAGCGCACCTTGGCTCGTCTGGCGGCTCTCAAGCGGGGCATACGCTGGGAGCGTCCACGAGCGAGCGTGCCGCATGCCGCCCGCTCCCTCGCGGTGGCTGCCCACGGCGGTCTGCTAATCGCTCGCTCGCTCGCGGTGCGCCCGCCGCCCGCGCCACTCGCGGCGAGCTGAGAAAACCGCGCCCCAGGGCCGCGGCGAAGCCGCCGTGAGCAGGCGGTTGCCGATGCTCGCGATCGTCTGTAGTTAGCGCTGTCACGCGTGTGGTCCTCCACGCACATGCATCCATCCTTTCGAGTCGCGGGAGATTCAATGTCACACCGTCTATTCCTGGTCCTCGCCTGCGCGCTTGCGATGACATCGCTTGGTGGCGCCCTCGCGCGGGCACCGCTGTCTGCTGTGCCTGCGAGCGCGGCCTCGGCGAACACGTCCGAGAGCTCGAGCCCGATCGCCGATCAGGGCAGCAACTTCAACTACCGCTCGGAAATCACTTCGATCACCCCCAACGTCAAGGGGTTGAGCATCGAAGTGCTCGAGTTCGCCGACCGGCTCATCTTGACCAACGACACGGGCAGGACGGTCACCGTTTACGGCTACTCGGGCGAGCCTTACGCGCGCGTGCGACCCAATGGGACGACTGAACAAAACGTGCGCTCGCCGGCGGTCTACCTCAACACGAACTTCTACGGGAACGTGACCGTGCCGGCCTCCGCGAGTGCATCGCTGCCACCCAAGTGGGTGACTGTGGACCGCACCGGTTCCTTCGAATGGCACGACCATCGCATCCATTGGATGAGCCCCGTCACGCCACCTCAAGTCAAGGACAAGGGCAAGCGCACTTTGATCTTCCACTGGAGCGTGCCGATCTCGGTGGGTGCGCAAAAGGGCGTGGTCGATGGGCAGCTTTTCTGGGTGCCAGACTCATCGAAAGCGCCGGTGGCGGCGATCGTGGCCTTGATCGCGATTGTGGCGGCGGCGATCGTGTTCGTCGTATGGGTCCGGCGTCGCAGGGCCGGTGCGGGTGGGACCGGTGGCCTGGCCTACGGTTCGGGCAATGGTGAGGACAGCAAGGCCAAAGAAGCGTGGTGATGGATGCGCTCATAGGCCGCTCGCGCGGGACCGCGGGTCCTGGCGACGCCGAGTCCCATGCTGGCCTGTTGGTCGGTCTGTTTGTTGGCCTGCTTGTCGGGGCGCTGGCTCTCATCGGTGCCCCTACCGCCTTTGCTCACGCACAGCTATTGGGCACATCCCCGCTGTCCGGCTCGACGGTGGCCAAGCAGCCGGCCGAGGTGATCTTCGAGTTCAATCAGGCGGTTGGCGGCACGCTCGGTGCGGTACGCGTCTACAACGCTCAGGGCCAGGAGGTGGACAACCTCGATGTGGGACACCCCGAAGGCCACCAGCACTGGATGGGTGTTGGGCTGAAGCCGGGCCTGCCGGACGGTACCTATACCGGCACCTACAAAGTCATCTCCGCCGACACCCACATCGTCTATGGCGGGCTCGTGTTCAACATCGGCCACGCCGGTGCTCCTCCGAAGTTCACGGTGGCTGGCCTGATCGGGCGCGGAGAGAGCGGCGAGGCGACCAAGCTGGCATTCGGCGTGGTGCGTGCCCTTGACTATGTATCGCTGGCCTTGGGGATCGGTGGCCTGGTCTTCCTCGTGTGGGCCTGGCTGCCGGCTGTGGCCGTCGTCGAGGAGGACGACGCGCGAAACGAGGCCTCGCGGGCATTCCAGCGGCGTCTGGAGCTGCTGTTCGCGATCGCGATCGTGCTCGGCATTGCGGTCGGGGTGCTCGGCATCCTGCTGCAAGGCGCGAGTGCCGCGGGGGTGTCCCTATGGGCGTCGGCTAAGGGGTCGATCGTGAACAACACTTTGAAAAGTCGCTTCGGCGAGGTGTGGGCGGCTCGCACGCTCGTGTGGGTGGCGCTGGGGGGTGTGCTGGCTATGAGTCGCTCGCGGTGGTCCCGCGCGCGCGGACACGCGCGCGTGTCCGCGCGCGTATGCATGACTGCGGCCGCGCTGGGTGCCTGCTTTCTGGCGGTCACCCCGGCCTTGAGTGGCCACCCCAGCGTGCAAGGGCCGCGGGGCGTGTTCTTCCCTGTGGACGTTGTGCACGTACTCGGCGCGAGCGTGTGGGTGGGGGGAATCGCCTGCTTGTTGCTGGCCTTGCCGGCGGCCACCCGCAAGTTGGAAGGTCCCATGCGCACGCGTCTGTTGCTCGCGACGCTGGCTCGCTTCTCGCCGCCGGCGCTTGCTTGCGCGATCGCGATCGCGATCACCGGCGTGGTCCAGGCCTACATCGACGTGCGCAGCTTTGAAGGACTCTTTCACAGCACCTATGGGGCACTGGTGATCGTAAAGGCGATCCTGCTCTTGGTCTTGATCTGTTTCGGATGGGTCAATCGCTCGCGCGTCATCCCCGCGCTGCGGCGGCTCGTGAGTCGTGGCGAGTCGCCAGGTCGCGATGGTGTGGCGGCACGGCGCTCGATGCGGCGTGAGCTTGTCGTGATGGCGTCCGTGTTCGGCGTGACCGCGGCGCTCGTCGGCTATGCCCCGCCGATCGACCTCGCCGGCGGGCCGTTCTCGACGGTCGCTTTGCTTGGCCCGGCGGAGCTGGAGATGACAGTCGAACCCGCCAAGGTCGGCCTGAACACGGTTCATATCTACTTGATCGACGCCAAGACGGGTGCACAGTTCACGGCAACCAAGGAATTCACGGTCACCGCCAAGCTCCCCGCGAAGAGCATCGGCCCCTTGCCCCTGAAGGCGAATCTGGCCGGGCCGGGCCACTACGTGCTCAGCTCGACAGTGCTCAGCCCGGGCGGCACATGGCAACTGCTCGTGACCGATCGGGTGTCCGAATTCGAAGAGTACTCGCGCAGCGTCTCGGTGCCCATCAAATGACCGGCTCCTGCAGGCCCGGGACGGAGCCAGGGTATGTCCACGCTTCACCCGCAGATCCACCGCACAGACCTACTACCACCGCACAGACCTACTACCACCGCACAGACCTACTACCACCGCACAGACCTACTACCACCGCACAGACCTACTACCACCGCACAGACCTACTACCACCGCACAGACCTACTACCACCGCACAGACCTACTACCACCGCACAGACCTACTACCACCGCACAGACCTACTACCACCCCACAGACCTACTACCACCCCACAGACCTACTACCACCCCACAGACCTACCCCCATCAGGAGGACACATGAGGCCCAAGACCATCGCCGCTCTGCTAGTCACGGCGACGATCCTGATCGTCCCGGCGACCGCGCAGGCGCACATCAGTCTGCACCCCAACACGATCCCGGCGGGCGCGTTCGTGACTTTGAACGTGAGGGTGCCGGGGGAGCAGGAAGGCGCCTATGCGTACAAGGTCGACATGCTCATGCCGCCAGGCTTCACCGAGGTTGACACCGAGAACGTCCCGGGCTGGAGCGTCAAGGAGATCGTGACCAAACCCGCGAGGCCGATCCAGACCGACGAAGGCCCGGTAGACGAAGAGGTCTCACAGATTATCTGGACGGGCGATCGCTCCAAGCTGGGACGTCTTGAAAACGGGACTTTCATCCAATTCCCTCTGTCGATTGCGATGCCCGGCGACATCGCCGGGCAGTCCTTGGCCTTCAAGACGATCCAGTACTACTCCAACGGCAAGGCGATCCACTGGATCGGCCCGCCCTCCGCCGAATACCCCGCGCCCACGATCAACGTGACCGCCAAGGGTGGCTTGATCGAGGAAGTCGCCGGCGGCGAGGCCGGCCCCACCGCGGATGAGACAGCGTCCACCGTGAGCGGGTCTGTCGCGCCGACCGGCGCTAACCCCTCTGGAGGTACCGGCACCCAAGCGGGCGCAAGCAAGGGCCTTGCGATCACCGCTTTGATGGTCGGTGTGCTGGGCCTGATCGCGGGCGTCGGCGGCCTGCTGGCGGCGAGGCGAGCACGGAGCACGGTATGAGAGCAAGCAATCGATTGGCGGCGGGCGAGCGTGCTAGTTTTTGGAGCAGGTCATGAGTGTGCTCGCCTGCGCAATGCATTGGTATGCCTCCGCGATGTTCGTGGTGCCCGTTGTGGCCGTGGGCGGCTGGAGCTGGTGGAGCTCTCGTCGTGGAGCTCGCGATGACGGTCAACAAGGACCCCCGGCACGCGTTTAGAGCTACGCTCGAGCATCTCTCGGCTTTGTGTGTCGATCATGCTTCTCGGCTCTGCGGATCGGCTTCTCCTACTGGGCATATCACTGCCCCGAAGTCGATCTGCACGAGTGCGCCTCCTCCTGGTGCGTTCTCGGCCTCGACATGGCCGCCATGCGCCTCGGCTGCCTGGCGCACTATCGCCAGCCCGAGCCCCGAGCCGGGCAGCTTGCGGGCGCGGTCGGCGCGGTAGAAGCGCTCGAACACGTGCGGCAGGTCGCCCTGCTCGAAGCCGGGACCGTGGTCGCGCACCGTGAGCACTCCGTCGCTGAGTGAGACCTCGATCGGCTGCTCGGGCGGGCTCCACTTGCGCGCGTTGTCGAGCAGGTTCGAGACGGCGCGGTCGATACGCGCGGCTTCGCCACGGATGAGCGTCGGCTCCAAGTTCACTAGAAAAGTCGCGTCCGAGCGTTTTTGTGCACGCTGCACCGCGCCGCGGACGATCTCATCCAAGCCCACGTCGTGCAGCTCCCCCTTGGTCTCGGCGCCGCGCGCCAGCTCGACCACGTCGCCGACGAGCCGTGTGAGCTCGTCGAGCTCGCTGACGATGTCTGCGCGCAGCTTTGCCTGGTCCTCGGGCGGCAGCCGCTCGGCGTCGGCCAGCACCTGGATGTTGGCGCGTAGGCTGGCAATCGGCGTACGCAGCTCGTGCCCGGCGTCGGCCACGAGGTTGCGCTGAGACTCGACCGAGCGCTGCAGCGCATCGAGCGTGGCGTTGAAGCTGGTGGCAAGCCGCGCCAGCTCGTCGCGACCGCCGTCGGGCAAGCGTTGTGAGGTGTCGAGGCCGCCGTCGGGCAGACGCTGTGAGGTGTCGAGGCCGCCAGCGAGCGTCTCGGTGCGCCGCGTGAAGCGCGCGATCGGGGCGAGCGCGGCGCGTGCGACCAGTGCACCTAGGGCGGCGGCAAGCGCGATGCCTACGACGCCGACGATCGCGAGGATCAGCAGCAGCCGGCTTAGCTCGTTGTTCAGCTCGGTGAGGGCCCGTGCGACGAGCACCGCGCCGCGTGCGCCGTTGCCTTGCGTGAGCACGCGCAGCTGAACGCCTTTGACGGTGCGATCGCTCAGGCTTTGGCCCTCGCCACTGCGTGCGATTGCCTTGTCGGCGATGCTCAGCGGGATCGTTGTCGAGGAGCCCTGGCCGGCCGGCACGTGGACGGTGCCGTCGGGTGAGACGAACTGAACGTAGCCAGAGGGTCCGCCCAGCGGTGTCGGCTCGACACTGCTGGGGAATCGGTTGTTGTTTTCCAGTGGGGCATGCTTGTCCCCGTTTGGGGAAAGCGTCTCGTTCGGGGACGGGCCGCCGGATGGGCCGTCGTTCGGGGACGGCCCACCGGGCGGAGCGGCTTCGCCGGGCAGGCCGCTGCCGGCTCCGGGCGCGGCTTGGCCGTTTGCGGAGACCGGCGGCCCGAACGCGGTCGCCCGTTGGCGCAGTGACTTGTCGACTTCGCCGCGCAGGTCCGAGCGCACCGCGACGTATAGGCCGATCGCGGCGACGAGCACAGCCAGCGCGACGGCCAGCCCCGCTACGGCCGAGATGCGCGCGCGCAGTGTCATGTCGTTGGGACGTGGCACCGGCGTCGCTCAATCGTCAGGGCACGCCCCGAGCGGACACCATCGGTATCGGAACGATCGGTATCGGCCACGGCAGCCCCCCTCGGCAGTGTCACGGCTCGCGCAGCACATAGCCGACGCCTCTGACTGTGTGAATCAAGGGCCGCGCACCAATCCCCTCCAACTTGCGCCGCAGATAACCGACATACACGCGCAACGCGTTCGACGCCGGGCCAAAGTCATAGCCCCACACGCGATCGTAGATCAGGCTGTGCGGGAGCACGCGCCTTGGGTTGAGCATCAGCAGCTCGAGCAGTTGGTACTCGGTGCGTGTCAGCTCGGTGAAACTCTCGCCGACCTCGGCGCCGTGGCGGGCGCTGTCCAGCCGGATCTCGGCAAAAGCGAGCGCATCGGGGTCCCCGGCCGAGCCGGTGCGCCGCAGCAGCGCGCGCAGACGTGCCTTGACCTCCTCGACGTCGAACGGCTTGACGAGGTAATCGTCGGCGCCGGCGTCGAGCCCGTCGATGCGGTCACTGACCTGCTCGCGTGCCGTAAGAATCAGGATCGCCACGCGGTTGCCGAGCAGGCGCAGGCGGCGACAGACCTCCAGTCCGTCGATGCCCGGCAGCCCAATGTCGAGCACGACCGCGTCCGGGACGTTCTGCACGACCACTTCGATCGCCTGCTCGCCGTCCTCGGCTGTCTCTACCTCATAGCCGCCGAGGTTCAGCGCGCGGCGCAACGCTTCGCGCACCGCCCGGTCGTCCTCTACCACCAAAATCTTCATGAGCACGATTCTGACGTGCTGTGAAGCGGTTGCGGAGAACTCCTACATTCGTCTTATAGGCCTCATAGCTTGCGTTCGGCATCGCGGCTCGCGACCCAAGCGCGTGCGGCGGGTGACGGAGCGATGTCCTCAGACAGGCGCTCGTCGGGACTCGGCTCGCCCGCGATTGTCATCAGCGGTATGACGCCGGCCCAGGTATCGAGCGCGTAGTCCTCCTCGTCGTCGACGGGTGGCCCAACGCGCAGCTTGGCCGACGCCTCGTCGAGCGGCAGCGCAAGCACCTGGATGGCCTTCAGCTCTTTGGCTGTCGGCCCGCGTACCTCATCCCAGCGCCCCGGTATCAGTCGCTCGGTGAATGCCTCGATCGCAGCCATCTTCTCCGCCGGCTCGACGATCGCGCGGGCTTGGCCGAGCACGACCACAGAGCGGTAGTTGACCGAGTGGTGCACGGCCGAGCGGGCGAGCACCAGCCCATCGAGCAACGTCACCGTCAGGCACATCTGCGCACCGCCGGCCAGCGCACGCAGGGTGCGACTGGCGCTCGAACCGTGGAAGTAGACCTGCTCCCCAACGCGGGCGTGCAGCGTCGGAACAACATAGGGCTGTTCGTCCATAGCAAAGCCAAGGTGCGCCACAACCCCCTCGTCGAGGATCGCCTCGATCGTCGAGCGCTCGTAGTCGGCGCGGGCGGGCATCCGCCGCACGCGCGTGCGGGCGGAGCCCCTCTTCGTTGCGCGGGCGGCCTTCGTTGTGCGCGGGGACTGTTGGGGTCGCGGCATGGTCGTATGCGCGGACTGCTTGGTTTCCGGCACAGTTGTGCGCGACGGCTGTTGGGGTGCGGGCATGCCCATTACTCTACGTATCGTTTGGCTCTGTGAAAAGGTCCAAGTCTTTGTAAAAATCTAGAGCCAAATGGATTTGCATCTCGATCTCTCCGATCTCTCCGATCTCTCCGGTGGCTCGCTGCGCACGCGCGTGGAGCGGGCATTGCGCGAGGCGGTGCGTAGCGGACGACTCGCGCCCGGAAGCCGGCTGCCCTCCACGCGCGCGCTCTGTGTTCAGCTCGGCGTCTCGCGCGGGGTATTGGTGGATGCTTACTCCCAACTTGCCGCCGAGGGATACCTCCAGACAGGCCGCGGCGGCGGTACCCGCGTCGCCGGAACAGCGGTGTCGGTTGGGCCGAGTTCGGCAAGCGTGACCCCTGCAGGAGCCGTTCGCCACGACCTCAACCCTTTTCGACCGGCGCTCGACGGCTTCCCCAGGGCGGCGTGGCTATCGGCCCTGACGCGCGTACTGCGCGGCGTTCCCGACGAGCGTCTCGCTTATCCCGACCCGGCCGGCACACCCGAGCTGCGTGCTTCGCTCGCGGCATATCTCGGTAGGGCACGCGGCGTGCGCGCGACACCTGAGCAGATCGTGATCACGGGTGGCACACGCCAAGGCGTGGAGCTGCTGTGGAGTGTGCTGGTGGCCGACGGGGCACGCCGCGTGGCAGTCGAGCAGCCGGGTTGGCGAGGCATGGCCGAGACAGCCGCCGACGCGGGCCTGCTCACGCTCCCTCTACCCGTCGACGAGCACGGTCTGGTCGTTGAGCGCTTGCGGCACGAGCAGGTGGATGCGGTCGCGCTCGCGCCCGCCCATCAATTTCCGACAGGCGCGGTTCTCTCCGCTGCTCGTCGTCTAGCGCTCGTGGAGTGGGCACGCACTCACGACAGTTTGATCGTCGAGGACGACTACGACGCTGAGTATCGCTATGACCGTCAGCCGATTGGATCGTTGCAGGGACTTGCGCCTGAGCATGTTGCTTACGCAGGTTCGACCAGCAAGACGCTGGCGCCTGCGGTTCGCCTTGGCTGGCTCGTCCTTGCGCCTCAACTCGCCGAGCAGGTCGCTGTTCGGCAGCGCAGACGCGGCAGTATGCCTTCGCCACTGAACCAGCTGGCGCTCTCCGACCTGATCGAGCGAGGTGAGCTCGACCGTCATCTGCGCCGCCAACGGCGTCGCTACAGCCGTCGCCGTGAGGTTCTGCTCGCGCGCCTTGCCCGCGAGCTGCCCAAGGCGAGAGTGTCCGGTGCAGCCGCAGGCCTATACGTCGTCGTCGGGCTGCCCAACGGCGTCAGCGAGCAGGCCGTGCTTGACGCGGCGCGTTCCCGTGGCCTCGCGATCGAGGGAGTCGGCGGTTCCTCGCCTGCGCTGGTGCTCGGCTATGCCAACCTCGCCGATGCGGCTGTGATCCCTGCCGTGGAAGCGCTGGCAGCGAGTTTGCACGATGCAGAAAAGGTCAAATAGCACGCACGAGTGGTTGGAGCCAGAGTTTCGCGTCACACTTTCTCGCCCCGTGACACATGGCTGCGATGGCCGACTTGGGGGAGTTCGATGACCTTTACCGACGAGAGAGCGAAGGGCTGCTTGTGTTCTTTACGCGGCGCACGTTCGATCCGGAGATCGCGCTCGCCGACCAACGGCATTACTGTCGCAGCTTGTCGGCAACGGCCTCGCGCAGCTTTGCAAGGTCGAACGCCAGCCACCGCTCGATGAATCCGCGAAGTCGTAGCTCGCCGGCAACCGTCAGGTTCGGATAGACATCGCGCAGTGCCAGGTCGATCGGATTTTGCCTTACTTCCCTCGCGGAACCGGTTTCTCTCACGCGATATGAGCGCTCAGGGTCATCGTAGTTGATTTCAATACGGCACTCGGATTCTATCCGAACCTCGACCGGGGGCATTGATACGCTTGTGAGATTAAGCACCTCGGGATGGCTAATCTGCTGTACCGATACCTCCACTCCGGCTGGAAGGTGGAGACTATCGATACGTTCCGTGGCGAGTCGCGAGAGCGCGCCAATCAGGCTGATTGTGATTTCCTGGAACTGGTCGCCAGATAGGTTCTCGCGGTAAGTAATCATCTCGCGCAGAGCCTTTGCGCTGTCGTCAAGATCGGGTGACAGCTCAGTGCCAAGTGTCTCGGCGACGAGTGCCAGCGTGCTTCTTGCGGCTGCCCCAATGAAATGCACAAACTCTTCGGGCTTGCCCCTGTCGGCAGCTTCGAGGCTGGCAAGGTAGGCATTCTTTTGATCGACAAAGATCAACAGTGGAATTGTGGCCGCGCGATACAGGTAAACCGATGACAGCGCCCTCGCCACACGACCGTTACCGTCGGCGAAGGGGTGAACTACCACGAGGGCGTAGTGTGCGTACGACGCTTGGAGTACCGGATCGGCCGCAAGAAATGCGTCGGAGGAAAGCTCGCTGACGAGCCGCTCCATCTCAGCGGTGGTGTCCACGACCGGCACATACGAATGGCTCGTGCCGTCCGACAGCTTTACGTGGTTTGCATATTTCTTATACTCTCCGTGCGGGAGCGGCTGCTCTTGCGGTCCCACGGGAGTGTGAACCAAATAAGTCTCCTGTGGCTCTGTTACCTCCTCGTGGAGGCGCCGAATCCATGCCTCGGTGACCGGAAGCGACTCGGTCGCGGCATCGAGCACGAGCTCGTATGCGCGGAGCTGAGCTTGAAAAAGGGCGAGGGCGTTTGGCGCTCTTTCATTCACTATCGCTTCCCATGCCGCGGCTTGGGTAGCCACGGTGATCGTCAGGCCTCGGTCGGTCTCATAGAGATGCTCGATTGCTCCGGTATCGAACGCGGCTGCGCGTATCGCCGTGCGCGATGCGCGATCGAGGTCTCCCTCTGAAGCAGTAGCTGTCGCCCTTTCCAGCCCCTGAAGGGCGGCTCCCCACATATCCAGTCGTGGCGGGTGAGCCGGCCAATCCGAGAATGAGGGGAAAGGTCGATAGGCAGCGTCGAGTGCGGCCAGCTCATCCGATGAAAGCGGCTCAGTCTCAGCCATTGGGTTGTGCATGCTATCGGGGCCTTCTCATCTGCCAGCTCGGGGGAGACGTCTCAAGGACTGTTGCTATCGGGTTGCTCAGGCGAGGGAGACACTTGCGTGGAGGTTTCCGTGGCTCGTCGCGAGCGCCCGGCGAAGTTGCCGACGAGCACGCCAATGACGGTGACCAGATAGAGCTGGCCGAGCAGCATCTCCACGACCGCCAGCGATCGCCCTACGTTCGTGGCGGCCGTGAGATCGCCGAAGCCGGTGGTGGTCAGCACCGCGAAGCTGAAATAGACGATCTGGCTGGTGGAGGCGTGCGCCGTCTGGGCGAAGTAGGAGACGTCCTCGACTTTGTCGACGAAGCCGATCACCCAAGCGAAGAGGAGCCCAAGCAGCAGGTACATGGTGAGCGCTCCCGACACCGCTTGAGGAGTCACGCCGTGTAGGCGAACCAACCGTGCCAGCCCGCCGACTAGGGTCAGGGAGATCGCGGCTGACAGCAGCCCGCTGATCGCGAACAGCACCGAGTCGGAGAGCGCGCCGGCGCCCTCGCCAACCACCGTGAAGCTCGCGAGCCCAAGCAGAACGATTGCCAGGGGCCGGCGCACATTGCTGCTCGCGCGCGAGGTGGCGAGGACCGTCAGCAGCGCGAGCCACTGCAGAGCGCAGCCGACGGCCCGACTCCAGTTCTCCACGGGAGCGACGATCACGAACACGAGCAGCGTAAGCGTCAGCAGGAATACGACGCCGTACCTGAACCCCGCCTCCCTGTCTTCGAAGGACGCCATCCGGCATATTGTGGCCTACGCGTCCCAGGAATCCGTTCGTCGTGCACGAGACTCCACTCCTACGCTCATCCGAGTATGGGTCTGTTATGCGACGCGGCCAATTCAATTTTCTCCGCGGCTCATCAGTGCGACCGGGACTCCCAGGCCGGCTGAGCGCCGCAGAGTTGCGATGCGTCGACCCGGTTGGACCGCTGCGCGGATCTCGCTCACATGTTCGCCGAGCTGTCCGACCGTCAGATCGAGGTCCTCGCTGAGGAGAGCCAACCCCCAGAAGCGCGCTGGTCCGTCTGTGCCGTCTGTGCCGTCCTGACGCGCCGCGAGCACCTCCGCCGGCTCCTGCACAACCTCCAGAATCACCTCGCCAAGGCGAAAGAAGGCCTGACGCGGTGCGCCTGCCGGGGTGGGCTGCTCGCGGATGCGACGCAGGTCCAGCCCTGCCACTTGGAGCGCGTCCACACTGCGGTCCAGGTCCGGCGTCATCGCCACGATGTGGTCGATCGCAACGATTCCGTTGGCGTGCTTGATATGCCCCTCCGGGGACGGGGACGGGGACGGGGACGGGGACGGGGACGGGGACGGGGACGGGGACGGGGACGGGGACGGGGACGGGGACGGGGACGGGGACGGGGACGGGGACGGGGACGGGGACGGGGACGGGGACGGGGCCTGCTTCGCGGCATCGGTAGGCAAGCCGTCGAGCTCGGCATTGGCGAGATCGCGCAGCGACCAACCGAGTATTCCCTGCCCTGCGCCTTTCCCGGCGAGGACGACGCTCACAGAGCCCAGCCGCACCGTCGCATCCGAGACGGTGAAGCCGAGCGCTTCCCAGCGCTCGCGCTCGTCCGCGACCGTTATCTCCGCGATCGTCGTTATGCGTTCAACCGGACGGGAAGCGTCTTGAGCTGGTTGATGAAGGCCGACTCGACCGTCGACGGCTTGCCGGCGATCTCCATCTTGGGAAAGCGCTTGAGCGTCTCCTCGAAGAGGATGCGCAGCTCCAACCGTGCGAGCGCGGTGCCCAGGCAGAAGTGACGGCCGCCGGCGCCGAAGGCCTGGTGCTCGGTCGTGCGACGTATGTCGAAGCGGTCGGGATCCTCGTAGCGCGACTCGTCGCGGTTGGAGGAGGCGTACCACATGACAACCCGCTCGCCGGCTTTGATCTGCTTGCCGGCGAGCTCGGTGTCCTTGGTGGCGGTGCGCCTGAAGTGCGCGAAAGCGGGAAACATGCGCAGCGACTCCTCCACGACGCCGGGTACGAGCTCGGGTTCGTCGAGCACGAGCGTTCGCTGCTCGGGGTCTTCCATCAGCGCGCGCATGCCGCTGCAGTAGGTGGCCTTCGTGCTGTCGTTGCCGGCGGCGACGAGCAGGAAGAAGCCCATCACGATCTCGTGTTCCTCGAGCTTCTGCCCGTCGATCTCGGCGTGCACGAGCACGCTCGTCAAGTCGTCTGTCGGGTGCTCGCGGCGCTCAGCGATCATGCGTCCGCAGCGCTCGAATATCTCGGGCACCTCTTTTTCCATGACAGCCTCGATGCCGGCGGGATTGAGATCCGGGTCGCCCGCGCCGAGGGTCGAGTTCATCAGTCGCGCCCAGGTCGCGTCGTCCTCCTCGGGAATGCCCATGAAGCTCCCGATCACGCGCGAGACGACGGGCTGCGCGACATCGTTCACGAGGTCGCAGGTCTGGCGCCCGTCCAGCCCGTCGAGCGTCTTGCGGACGATCTCGCGAATCGCCTGTTCGTGGGCGGCGATCCGCTTTGGAGTGAACCCAGCTTGAAAGAGCGCCTTGACGCGATCGTGCTTGGGGGGATCCATGCCGATGAACATCGCTCGCGTCAGCTCCAGCGGAAAGATCGCGGAGATGACCGTAACGCCACCGGCTTCCGAGGAATAGGTCTGCCAGTCGCGGCTAACGGTATGCACGTCCTCGGCGCTCGTCACCGACCAGAACCCACCCTCCTCGGGAAATTCGTCGATTTCCCTGGTCCAGTGCACAGGACACCCTTGGCGCAGCTCTTTGAAGAGAGCGTGGGGAGGCCCCTCGGCCCATATCTCCTGCTCGAGCACGAGCCGGTCCTCAAGCTTTGTGTCGGTCGCTGCCATCGGAGCCTCCAGTCGCCAGCGGGGGATGCGGCTACCGATGGTACAGCTCCGGGAGCGCGATTTGGCTAGACAGCCAGTCAGAGGCTCGCGGCACGACTTGAAGAATTTCTTGGCATGCCTTATTATTTCTGTATGGCCACCAAGGAAATCGTTAGATCGCCTGCGGTTGAGGACTACTGCAAGGCGATTTACACGCTCGAAACCCGTGCGGACGAGCCGGTTCCCACGAACGCGCTAGCCGAGCGTTTGGAGCTGACCAGCGGCTCGGTCTCGGGCATGCTCAAGAAGCTCGACGAGCTCGGCCTGATCTCACACATCCCGTATCGCGGCGTGCGACTAACCCCAGAGGGCCGTCGCGTAGCGCTCGAGGTAATCCGTCATCACCGACTGCTGGAGCTGTACCTGGCGGAGGCCCTGCAGATGCCGTGGGATCGCGTACACGACGAGGCGGAGGTGCTCGAGCACGTCCTCTCCGACGAGCTAGAGGGGCTGATCGCGGCAAAGCTCGGCAATCCCACGATCGACCCGCACGGCGACCCGATCCCAAGCGCTGAGCTGGAGTTGGAGGAGAGCCCGACACGCACCTTGGAGAGCCTCGTGCCAGGCGATGAGGGCACGTTCGTGCGAGTTTCGGACGCCGATCCGGAGATGTTGCGCTACCTGGCCCAGCAGGGAGTGCTGCCGGGCGGGCATCTGCAGGTGCTCGAGCGTCAGCCGTTCGGCGGCCCGCTGCTCGTCAACGTCGATGGGCGCGAGCACACGCTCGGCGGCGCGCTGCCGCGAGCGATGCGCATCAGCGTCGATTCGCAAGCTTCAGAAGGGGGGTCTGCGTGAGCGACGCCGTTACAGCGCTGCGACCGGCCGCCGCCTTGGAGGGCGCGTCGGTCGCGCTTCCAGACGGCGTCGCTGTACCGAGCGCACTCGAGGAGCTCTTGGCGCGCGGCAGGCTGCGGGCGACGCTCGCGATGCTCGGCCCGGCCTTCGTCGCGGCGATCGCCTACGTCGATCCGGGCAACTTCGCCACAAACCTGCAGGGTGGCGCCCAGTTCGGGTACTTGCTCTTGTGGGTGGTGCTCGTCGCCAACCTGATGGCGATGCTGATCCAGTACCTGTCGGCCAAGCTGGGAATAGCGACCGACCGCGACCTGCCCGAGCTGTGCCGCGAGCGCTTCCCGCGCGCCGTCACGTGGTCTTTGTGGGCACAGGCGGAGATCATGGCGATGTCGACCGACATCGCCGAGTTCCTCGGCGCCGCGCTCGGCTTGAACCTCTTGTTCGGCGTGCCGCTGCTGCCAGCGGGTCTGATGACCGGCGCGATCGCCTTCGCGATTCTCGAGCTACAGACGCGCGGCTACCGCCGCTTCGAGCTGGCGGTCAGCGCCCTGCTGGGCATCATCTTTCTCGGCTTCCTCTACGAGGCTCTGCGCATCGGTCCGTCGGCAAGAGGCTCGCTACATGGCTTGCTCCCGGGTCTGCGCGGCACGAGCTCGCTCTACCTGGCCGTGGGCATCGTCGGCGCGACCGTCATGCCCCACGTCATCTACCTGCACTCCGCGCTCACAAACGGCCGCATGGCCTGTCGCAACGACTCCGAGCGCCGGCGCGTCCTGCGCTTCGAGAAGGTGGACGTCATCATCGCGTTGGGCTGTGCGGGGCTCATCAACATGGCGATGCTCGCGGTCTTCGCCAAGCTCTTCCACACGCCGGCGCTGTCCGGGCTCGACTCGATCGGCATAGCCCACGCCCAGCTCGGACATCTGGTCGGCGGTGGCGCCGCACTGGCTTTCGCCGTCGCCCTGTTCGCCTCGGGCGCCTCCTCCTCGAGCGTAGGCACCTACGCGGGCCAGGTCGTGATGCAGGGATTCATAAAGGTGAAGATTCCCTTGCTCGCGCGGCGCGCGGTGACGATGCTGCCGGCGATTGCGGTCCTAGCGGCCGGTATGAACCCGACGGCCGCGCTCGTGCTCAGTCAGGTGGTGCTCTCGTTCGGCATCCCCTTCGCGCTCGTGCCGCTAGTGATGCTCACGAGCAACCGCGGCGTGATGGGCGTGCACGTCAACCGCCGGCTCACGACCGTCACTGCGTTTGCGATCGCCGCGACGATCACGCTGCTGAACATGTTCCTGATCTATCAGCAGCTGCGCTGAGCTAACCGGTCAGATGCCGTTCAAGGGCATCGGTGTGCCCACGCCGGTCGCTGGGTGCCAACTCAACGCAAACGGCGGCACTGTCACGCGTGCATACCCAACTCATAGGCGGCGCCGTGAGCTGTATGCAGTGTGGTCGCGGCCTCGCCGGCTGGTCGCACGTTGAGCGCAAGCGCGGCCACAGAGCAATTGACCACGTCGTGC
Organism: uncultured Solirubrobacterales bacterium; assembly: GCA_963704555.1. GTDB lineage: Bacteria > Actinomycetota > Thermoleophilia > Solirubrobacterales > Solirubrobacteraceae > Palsa-744. The sequence goes on along the minus strand of OY969921.1, from coordinate 3,021,895 downwards.
TCTCCGTCCGGGCCACGGGCGCCCGGGTCGTTGTAGCGCCATTTCGCAGAGCTCCCCGGCGGCGTCTCAACGTGAGCTTCCAGCATCAAGCCGTGCTCGCCGGGCAGCGTCAGGGAGCAGCGGCCAGGACTCTCGGCGACCTTCAGCCCGCGTGCACCCAGCCCGCCGAGACGCGAGCGCCGACCATCGACGCAGACCGCGCCGTTTGCGATCCAGGGTGTCAGGCGGCCGGCCACGAGCACCCGTCCAAGGGCCACGTCAAGCCACGCGGTCGAGTCCTCGCGAAAGTCGATCCCGTGCAGCCAGATCCAACGCGCGGCATGCTCGGCGCCCCAGTTGTGTCCAACCATGCCGCGCCAACCGCTCATTCGCAGCGTGCGGCCGGGCAGCTCGATCGTGCCGTCGAAGCTGGCCGCCGGCTCAGGGCTCGTGAGCTTGGTGCGAGGTAGCGGGCTCTTGTAGAGCCAGGACTGCTTGAAATGTTTGAGTTCGGGCGCGTCGGGCCGGATGTTCAGCTCCCAGCGAATCTCGCCCGGCTCCTCCTCAACTGGGTCGCCGGGTGGTGGGCCGGAGCCAGAGTATGAGCTGGGCTCGGAGCCGGAGCAGAAGATGGGGTCGGAGCCGGCATCAGCACCCTCGCCCAACCGGATGTATCCCTGCGCAAGCGTGGCCCCAAAATGTGAGTCGCCCCCGATGGCGATCCAGCCGTCGCCGGGCACGGTCAGCTCGTCGCTGCTCTGCTTGTACCTCGACGGCGCGCCGGCGCCGGCGTCAAAGACGGTCACCCACAAGGAGCCGCGCGAGGCAAGGCCCGGAGCCTTCTCGACGGTGTAGCGGATCCAGGCGCCGACCGGCTCCTCCGGCGAGACCGCGCGCAGGTAGAACGACTCGTACATCCCTGTGTCCAGTGGTGCGTGTGGGAATTGCGCGTGCACATCCATTCGCGCGATCGTAACTCCTGGGAGGGTCCTTCATGCAAGGATCACGCCATGAAGCGTGAGTCGCTGGTCACACTGCCGCGGGCGCTGATCTCGCCCGCGCTTGGGTCAGAGGGATCCGGGAGGTCGCTCGCCGTGCCTACGACAGACGGCCGTGACGGTGGCCTCGGCTCCTCGCAAGGGTCGCCTGGCGCGCGCTTCGTGATGGGCGTCGACGGGGGCGCGACGAAGACGCTGGCGGCGGTGCTCGACCTGCGAGCCCAGACGCTGCACCTCGGCCACGGCGGGTCCAGCAACCCCGACTCCGTCGGCGCGCACGCGGCGACAGAGTCGCTCGTGAGGGCCACCGACGAGGCGATCGGCCGCGCTGGCATCGAGCGCGAGCAGCTCGATGCTGCGGTGCTGGCGATCGCGGGCACCGACACCGATGCGGTCGCCGCCCACGTGCGCGAACGCTGTCCGTCTGCCTGGGTGGTGGTCAACGACGTTGTCGGCGCCTGGGCGGCGGCGACAGAGGCGCGCCCAGGTGTGGGCGTGATCTCGGGCACCGGCAGCAATGTGCTCGGCGTCGGGCGAGACGGCCGCGCGTGGCGCGCGGGCGGTTGGGGCCACGTGCTCGGCGACGAGGGCGGTGGCTACTGGCTTGCCATCCAGTCGATCAAGGCGGCGCTTGCCGACCGCGAGGCCTCGGGCGCACAGACGCGCTTGAGCGCGGCGGCGATCGACTTCTTCGACGTGCAGAGCGTCGAGGCGCTTGCCACGCTCGTCTATGGCAAGCCTTTGTCCAAGGGCGAGATCGCCGCTTTCGCGATCGAGACGGCGCGCGTCGCCTACGCCGGAGACGAGGTGGCCCGCGGCCTGTACACGCGTGGCGCCGAGGAGCTGGCAAGGCAGGTCGCGGCGGTCGTCGAGCAGACCGATCTCACGGGCGAGTTCCCGATCGGTCTAATCGGAAGCGCGTTCAAGGCGGGTGAGCTGTTCGTGTCTCCGTTGTCTGCCGCGATCCGCGAGTTCGCGCCCCAGGCTCAGGTGGCGGTTGTCGAGATGGCGCCCGTAGGCGGCTGCGTGCTTTTGGCCGCGCTGGCCGCGGGTCGGCGCGAGGCGATCGATCCCGCCGAGCTGAAGTCGCTGCTGGAGCGTGCGCTGGCGCAAGAGAGTGTCTTCAGGGAGTGAGAGCCGCGGTTGTGGCCGTCGAGCAAGCCGGCGCCGGCTGACTCGGCCGCTCAGCCCGGCTGGGGTCGGTCGACACTCATGGTTGCCTCGATCCGCCCGCGGGTAGCGATCGCACCGGCACCGACCTCGGCGATGCGCATGGCGGCGGCGGCGTTGGCGAATGTGGCGGCCTCGAGCGGTCCGCGACCTTCATAGAGGGCGACGAAGAAGGCGGCGGCAAACACGTCCCCGGCGCCAAGATCGTCGCGCGGCTCGACTACGCGTGGCGCCCCGGTCCGCAGAACCGATCCAGCGGCGGGCGCCGGTAGATAAACGGTCGCCGGCCGCGATCCGGCGGTCACCGCGACATACGCTCCACCGCGGCGCGCGACGGTGAACAGCGCGTGGCAGCCCTCACACTCGTCCGCGGAAATCACGGCCGCGCTGAAGCGCTCAGGGAGCAGGTCTGGGTCCAGCTCGACAGCAGAGATGTCGCCGGCAAGCGCCGCTTTGCCACCACCGGACAGCGGCACGTCGCCCAACGGCGACCGGGTGTTCGGCTGCACCAGCGGCACGTCCTCGCCTTGCTCCCAACGGCGCACGAGCCCCTGCGGCGTGAGACCGATGAAGTCGGCCTGCCCCTGAAGCGCACACGGCGTCTCGCGCGCGACGGGCGCCAAGTGCAGGATCTTGGCCTCGAGTGAGAGCGGCTCCACGATCGGGCCGGCCCAGGCGAGCAGTCGTTGCGAGCGCCGCGCGCCCAAGCCGCGCGTGCTCAACGTGGTGGTGTGCTTTGCCGGGATGACGCGCAGGTCGAGCTCGTCGTCGAAGGGCTCGAGCAGAGCCTCGATCTCCAGGGGAATGCCTTGGGTGACGATCAAGGCGCGCAGCCCTAGCCGCGCCGCTTGCAACGCGCTGTAGAAGGCGCCGCCGCCGGGTTGGGAGATGGTCCCGCCGGGACGATCCTCGATCACGTCGCGCGTTACGTGACCGACGGTGACATAGTCGTAGCGATCCTCTGGGGAGCTGCCCATGAGAGCCGGTACCCGCGCAAGCCTTCTCAGTCGACGCACGGGGGAATGCGCACAGGCAGTTCGGCTCCGGCGATCGTTGCGGCTGCCAGGCGCCCGGTGAAGACGCATCCGCCGAGAAACGTGCCCTCCAGCGAGCGCTTGCCATGCACGCCGCCACCGCCGAAGCCGGCGGCCTCGCCGACGGCGTACAGCCCTGGGATCGGCTCGCCGCTCTGTCCGCCCAGCACGCGGCAGCCGAGGTCGGTCTGGATGCCGCCAAGGCTCTTGCGTGCCATTGGCTGCAGGCGGATCGCGACCAGCGGCATCGCCTTGGGATCGACAATGCCCTGAAAGCGAGAGGTGCGCAGCCGGTCGCCGCGCCAGTTGCGCAGCTGGCCGACGCGACGTAGTTGATCGTCGTTGAACAGCCCCTTGCCGCGAGCGATCGTCTCGTCATAGCGACCGATTTCACGCTCCAGTACCGCCGCCTCGATCGCGCCTTCGCCGGTTACCTCGTTCATCTTCGCCGCCAGCTCGCCGAGTGTCGAGGCCGAGACGAAGTCGGGTGAGCCGTCGAGGAAATGCTTGACGAGTCCGGGCTTACCGAGGAGCACACTGAGCAGGAACGGCAGAAGGCGCTTCTCGCGCAGGTTGGGATTGTGCTGCGAACCTGAAACGTCCAGCTCGCGCTTGGCGATCTTGAAGTTGCAGATCAGCCACGAATACTTGCGCTCGTCTTCGCACATGCGCTCGAGCGCCGAGTAGGCGTCGAACGTTGGCATCACCGGCACGGGCCCGTAGCGATGCCCGTCGGGATCGAGCATTATTCCCGAGCGCGGCGGGATCAACTTCAGCCCATGGTGCTCGCGCTGGGGTTTGGGGTGGCGCACCGCGTCGGCGTAGTTCCACATGCGAGACAGGTGAGTGACGGCCCCGCCGAGTTTGCGCACCTCTTCGTGCAGCGCCCCGTCGGCGTAGTAGTGCGAGCCCATCAGCAGTTTCTCCGGTGCCGGACCCAGCCGCGAGGTAGGCCATTCGCGGCGAACCAGGTCGAGGTTGCCGCCGATCCCGCCGGCGGCGATCACGACGGCCTTGGTCGCGCGTATCTCGTAGCCGCTCGTGTGCGGGCTGTCTAGCTCGGATGGGGAGGGGGCGGGCTGGGGCTCGGAGGAGGGGGATGGTTCTGTACCGGACGGAACGGAAGCAGAGGCCCTAGGCTCGGACTCGGAGGGTCCGGCACCCGCGCGCTCCCCGTCCTCAGCAACCACGCGACAGCCGACGATCCGTCCGTCCTCGGAGACGAGCCCTGTGACCCGCGAGCCCAGACGCAGATCGAGCGCGGAGCGACGCGGATGGGACTCGATCGCACCCCAAACAGCCTGCACGAGTGCCTTGCCGGTTCCCCACGTCAAATGGAAGCGAGGCACCGAGTTGCCGTCGCCAAAGTTGCCACGCTCGGCCCAATTGACGACGGGAAAGAATTTCACGCCGATCTGGCGCAACCAGCCGCCGACGTCGTCGCGCGCCCTTGTCACGTACTGCTCGGCCCAGCGCCGGGGCCAAACGTCCTCAGGGTCGAACTCGGCGATCCGCAGCCAATCCTCGAGTGCCAGCGCCTCGGTATCGGGAATGCGCGAACGACGCTGCTCGGGCGAGTCGACCATGAACATGCCGCCAAAGGCCTCGCGGGCAAGGCCGCCGATCTCCTGTGGCTGGCAGCGGTCGAGCAACAACACGCTGTGCCCGCTGCGCAATAGCTCGAGCGTGCTGACCAGCCCGGCCAGCCCAGCCCCAACAACGATCACATCGGGCGAGTCGCTCATAGCAGCGCCATGCCGGGCGCGACCTTGACTTCGACCAGCTCGGGCTTGTCTGACGCGAGCGCCTTGCTCAGCGCGTCGCTCAGCTCGTCGCCTCCGTCCACGACGCGCGAATTCACGCCATAGCCGCTTGCGACTGCTGCGCAGTCCAGTGCCGGCAGGTCCAGACCGGGCGCATCCACGATGTCCTCGAGCATGCCAAACCACTTGAGGATCGCGTACTCGTCGTTGCGCAACACCAAAAACGTGACGGGAACATCGTAGGCCGCGGCGGTCCACAGGCTCTGGATCGCATATTGGGCCGAGCCCTCGCCGATCACGCACACGACCGGCCGGCTCGGCTGTGCCATCTGCGCCCCGATCGCGGCGGGCATGCCAAAGCCGAGCCCGCCGCCGGAGGAGAAGAGGTAGCTGCCGGGCTTAGACAGGCGCAGCTGGTTGCGCAGGGCAAGCGTGGCGGAGGGAGACTCGAGCACCACGACCCCGTCCTGCGGAAAAACTTCGGCTAGTGCGCGCACCGCGGTCGAGGGACTGATCGGATCGGTGATGGGAGCCGGCTCTGGCGCCGGCCGGACCGGGGGCGCAGGCCGGTCGGACTCGCCGACGGCGTCGGCAAGCGCCGCAAGCGTGAGCCCGGGGTCGGCCAGGATCGCGTCGCCCATCGGCGCGCGCGCGGCCTCGTCGGGATCGCTTGTGATCGCGACGAGCGTGGTCCCCTCGGCCAGCAGCGGCCCAGGCACGTTGGGATAATAGGGAAAGACGGAGGTGCCGACGGTAAGCACGAAGTCGTGCGCGGCAAGCATTTCGCCGACAGGCAACACGGCAGGCGGAAGGATGCCCTGGAACAGCGGATGATCCTCGGGAAAGCCAAGTTGTCCGCCGCCGGTGGCGGGCGAGGCATACACGGCCAGTCGCTGCAGTTCGGCGAGCCCGATCGCGGCCTCCCAGCCGCCGCTCGCGTCGATCTCCGGACCGGCGATCAGCGCAGGACGCTCAGCCCGGCGCAGCTGCTCGGCAAGCTCTGCGATCGCCTCTGGCCCGGGCCGCGCGGCGCCGGCGACAGTGCGGCGGCTCTGGTGGCGGACGGCATCCTCGTCGACCTCGGCACCCCAATCGTCCATCGGGATCGACAGGAACGAGGGCCCGCGCGGTGGCAGCGTCGCCATGTGGATCGCCCGCGCCAGCGCATGCGGCACGTCCTCAGCACGCGGCGGCTCATAGCTCCACTTCACAAGCGGAGCAGGCACGCGCGCGGCGTCGCGGTTGGTCAGATTCGCCTGCAACGTCATCAACGAGCGGTACTGCTGGCCGGCGGTGATCACAAGCGGCGCTTTGTTCGCCTGTGCGTTGAAGATCGCACCCATCGCATTGCCGACTCCGGGCGCAGTGTGCAAATTGACAAGCGTTGGCTGTCCGCTCGCCTGCGCGTAGCCGTCGGCAAGCCCGACGACTGTCGCCTCCTGCAGGCCGAGCACGTAGCGAAAGTCCGCGGGAAACTCGGTCAGCATCGGCAGCTCGGTGGAGCCGGGATTGCCGAACAGGGTGGTCATGCCGCGCGCGCGAAGCAGCTCGAACGTCGCCTCTCTAACTGTCTTCACGTATCTCTCCTTGCGTGATCGATGCCGTCACCGCTGTCTCCGGGTGGATATGCCGCCTCTTTTGAAGGAGGTTCTTAGCTCGGGGACAATACATTCAGCGCATCGTTTGCGGTGGTGGTCTGTTCTGGGAGTCGGATCTTGGTCAGTTGTGGTGGACATAACCGATGGGTTGGCATGCGGTCGCTGCTGACTGTCGTCGGCTGCGCGCTTGCGTGCGCGGGAGCGCCGGCGGGGGCTACGGCGAGCCCGAACCACAACGGGCAAGCCGCATCGCCCTACCCTGTCGCCGCCCAAAACCCGCGCAGGCTTGTGCGTCCCAACGAATACGCGCATAGTTCCTCAAGCAGCGTTGGTGGTGTCTCGTCGGGGTCCTCGACTCCTGCGAACGCTCCAAGCAGCAAAACGCCGAGCAAGACCAGCAAGGCAACCAAGGCGCCGGCGAAGAAGAAGCCCAAGCCCGGCCTGCACGGCAACCCGGCACGCGCGCTGCTGGCTTTCCAGGCGATGCAGCAGAACTTCTACATCCCTGGCACCGGCCTGTACGAGGGCGAACCGTACTCATACCTATGGCCGTTCTCCCAAGCGTTGGCGGCAACTGTCAGCGTCGCCAACATCCCAGGCCAGGCAGCCAGCGCAGCGAGTACCGACTCACACGAACTGAAAGCCCGCATCGTCGGCCTGCAGAAGTATTGGGGTGCCCCTACACCAGTAGCGGGCCAGGGCACTGGCGAACAGCCCGAAAGCGAAGAACACGGCGAAGGCTCAGAACCAGCCGAAGCGGCAGGAATCGCGCCGCCGGCCTTGCCCTCGTTCAACGGCGAGGTGGTGCCCCCGGGCGGCGCCAGCTACTACGACGACAACGAGTGGGTCGGAATCGAGCTGGCGCGCCTTTATACGCTGCACCACGAAGCGGCGATGCTGGAAAAAGCCGAGCAGATCATGGCGTTCGTGATGGCGGGTTGGCAAAGCAACCCAAAGCTCGCCTGTCCCGGTGGTGTCCCTTTCTCGGATTCGCCAAGCAACACCGAACGCAACACCGTGACCGACGGGCCGGCCGCCGAGCTCGGCGTGCAGCTCTATCGCCTCACCGGTGACGCGACGTACCTGCAGTTCGCGGAGCAGGCCTACGAATGGGTGCGCGCCTGCTTGCGCTCGCCGAGCGAACTGTATTACGACCACATCCGCCTGCACGGCGTGATCGACACCACGCTTTGGAGCTACACCCAGGGCTCGATGATCGGCGCCGGCACGCTGCTCTACCAAGTGACCGGCAACGGCGCCTACCTCTACGAGGCGCGCCAGACCGCCAAGGCAGCTCTCGCCTACTTCACGATCCCGCGCCTGCTCTCGGAAAACCCGTTCTTCCCGTCGGTCTACTTCCGCAACCTGATGTACCTGGACTCGGTCACGCACGACCCGCCGGGCCCAAGGCTAACCCAGGAATACATCAACAGCGTATGGGTCCACCAGCGCCTGAGCGACAACCTGTTTGCGTTCGGATCGCCCCCCTCCACGCAGCTGCTGGACCAAGCCGCGGTCGTGCAGATATACGCGCTGCTCTCGACTTCGCCGAGCACGTACTTCTGAGTAGGGGTCATGTGGCTCCAAATTGGGGGGTGCAGCGCAACACCCCCTTTGGGCTGACCATAAAATTATGGGCCAAAATTTTAGGGACGTGTTTTGTGGGGCCGTTTCGTGGAACACGTCTTTCGGCTAAGAACCCTCCGAAGCTCCAAACCCCCGAGCCTCCAAACCCCCGAGCTCCAAACCCCCGCAAGGAAGGGACCATTCAAGATGACAGGCAGGCGCGAGTAGGCAAGGCCGAGTAGGCTAGGCGGCAGATGACAGCCGACGCCGCCAACATGGTCACCGCCGATGGCCTGCAAGAGCTCGAAGCCGAACTGGCCACGCTCGAGGGTGAGGGCCGTCGTGAGATCGCCGAGCGCATCAAAACCGCGCGCGAGTGGGGCGATCTCAAGGAGAACAGCGAGTATCACGACGCCAAGAACGATCAGGCGCACCTGGAGACGAAGATCGCGAAACTGCGCGAGCGGATCTCAGCCGCAGAGGTGGTCGAGGCCTCGCGGGCCAGCGACGGCGCCGTCGCGTTCGGCTCGACAGTTGTGGTTCGCGACGAGGGTGGCAAGGAGCGCAGCTGGCAGATCGTCAGCTCGCACGACGCCTCGCCGTCAGATGGGCGGCTGTCGGCGGACTCGCCGGTTGCCCGCGCGCTGCTCGGCCGCCGTGCCGGCGAGCGGGCTGCCGTCGTCCTCCCCAAGGGCGAGAGCGTCCTCACCGTTGTAAACGTAGACTGAGCGTCGCGCCGCGGCTTCCTCCTTGCGCCGGTACAGGCGCTGATCGGCTAGCTGCAGGATCGAAGCCGGGTCGGCTACCTCGACCGGGATCATTACCGAACCGTGCGAGGCGGTTATCGAGAAGTTGGGAGCGTGCTCGCAAAGCGCCGCAACACTCAGCTGCACGAGGTTCTCCTCGTGACGCTGTGAGCGGTCGAACAGCACACAGAACTCGTCGCCGCCCATGCGGTAGGCGCTGCCATGGGGCTCCACGGTGTTTTTCAAGCGTGCGCTCAAGCGCACCAGCAAGGTGTCGCCGGCGGGGTGACCGAAGGTGTCGTTGTAGAGCTTGAAGCCGTCGAGGTCGTACAGAACCAACTCCCACGGCTCGTGCCGGTTGGCCGACTTGCAGGCCAGGCGCAGATCGCCCATCAGCAAGCGCCGGTTGCCAAGCCCGGTGAGCGGGTCGGTGAGCGACAGCCGTCGCGAGTGTGCGAGCAGCACGAGATTCTCGCGCAGCGTGAAGATCAGATGCACGCCGACTGCCAGCACCGTCGCCCCGGCTAGAACCAGCGCGGGCAGAGTGAGGCGGGGTCCCAGGTTGCCGTACACGAGCACCCCGAGGGCGCTGAGCAGGGCAAGCGCCGGCACCGACATTATCTGCCAGCTCTTCATGTGCCGCGGCTGCACACGCGTCGTTGGCATCCAGGCGGCGGTTGCCAGGAGGATCGCGGCCAGCGGCCACAGGCATTCCAGCCACGTGCCCGCTTGGTAGGAGTCGGTCGCCGTCTGGTAGACGTAGGTGGAGTCCGCGATGCCGCTGATGAGCATGCTCAGCGCGATCAGCAACCATATGTTGCCGGCGCGCCAGCCGGTAATTGAGAGCGCGCCGACGGCGAACATCATCAGCAGCATGTCGCCGATCGGGTAGGCCAGCGAGACGACGATTGAGTTGTGCGTGCCGGTGGCGCCGTTCAGGATCGGGGGCAAGACCAGGGCCGCGGCGACGCTTGCGGCGCTAAGCCCGGCGATCAGCCCGTCGAGCCACATGCTGACGCGCAAGTCGCGCAGGTGGCGCCTGGCGAGCAGCCCCAGGGCTACGTAGAAGCAGGGGTACATCGCCAGGAAAAGGACGTCCGCGAAGGAGACGCTGCCGCCGGCTTCTGCGCTCGTACCTTCGATATAGAGCGAGTAATACAGTTCGCCAAGGCTCCAAGAGAAGAGCCCCGCTCCCAGCGTCAGCCAAGCCGTACGGTCCTCGCGCACCGACGCGCCGCGCCACAACACGACCACCGCCGAGCCGAGCATCAGGACGTTGTAGATCCAGTCCTGAAAGAGACCCTCGCCCCCCGGCCCGCCAAAGCCGACGGTCGTGTGCAGGGCATACACACCCAAACCTCCGATCAGGGAGGCCAGGACGAGTGTCGAGGGATGGAGTCGAGGTAGTGCGCGCATCGGGTATGCGGGTCGTCAGTTACATCGGCTATTCCCGGAAAAACCCTGAGCGGATCAGGGGTTTTGGCATGAGTTGCCGCATCGCCTGAAGCAGCCGGCGTGTGGTAGGAAAGCCTGCGGCTCGGATCGCCGGTCCTCGAGGGGGATGTCCGGGCATAATCGGTTGGCCAACGCGCGACCGGTGGCGCCGGTGTCCGGCGTGGTCAGTTGGCCAACGCGCGGCCGATGCGCCGCGTGAACTTGCCCGGCTTGCGCTTGTACAGGCGTGCCCCTTGAGCGAGAGCGCGCTTGCGCAGGCGCCGCCGGCGGTGCTCGATCCGCTTCAGCAGTTCGGCCTTTGCCGTCGTGTCTGTGCCGAAGACCTCAGGGTGCGCTTCGACGTAGGCACACAGCATCCACAGATCGTGCTCGCTGCCGAGCAGGTCGCCAAGGCGGTCGGCGCGGCGAGTGGCGCGACGCGCGCCCTTGGTCTTCTTGGCGCCGAGCATGTCAAGCGCGTAGTAAAGGCTCTTGACGCGCTTACGCCAGTCGTGCACATCCTGCTCGTCGTGCTCGTGCTCGTGCTCGTGCTCGTGCTCGTGCCTGTGCCTGTGCCTGTGCCCGTGCCCGTGTCCGTGCGCGCAACGCGCGTAGCGGTGGCGGCCTTCGCGGTAGATGCGCCGCAGTCCCGGAGAAAGCGTGTCGAAGTCGATGTCGACCAGGCTCCAGCGCGCCAGCTGATCGCGCATCGCGGCGATGTCCGCGAGCACCTCGTCGATGTCCGACGGCCGGCTGCTTTTCAGACGCTCGCGCTGTAGCTGCTCCTCCAGGCGCCGGATACCCTCGCGCCCCGGCCCGTCCCCGTTGGAGGGCCACCGTGAGGAGGCGAGCGCGCGTGGGTGGCGCTCGATCAACTCGCGCAGCGTTGCAAGCCGCACGTCGGCATCGCGCGACCCCGCCAGGCGCCGGCCGGCGCTGCGCAGCGAATCGTTGACACGGGCGAACTCCCGCTCGCCGAGCTCGTCGCGCAACAGTCGCGCGAGTGCACGCATGCGCTTGATCGCCTTGCGAGCCTCGTGTACGAGCTCGGCAGGATCCGCCGAGCGCGAGCCCGTCCGATCATCCTCAGTTGGGTTGTTTCCAATAGCCAAGTTGACCTCCGCCAACATGGAGGCTATAGCGATTGAGTGCTACCGCCAACGTGGACCTCTAGGAGCTTGATCGATCGAGCTGCGTGGTGACAGAGCAAAGCGTTACCCGATGAATCCGATTCGCCGCGACAATGCTCACGTGTCGAAGTTGCCCGCGGCGCGCTGGTGGACAGTGCGCACTACCCACAGCAACAAGCCCGCGACCTACCGCTGCCCGATCTGCGGCCGCCATCTGCCGGCGCTCAGCGAGCACGTGCTGATGTTCCCCGAAGACGACAAAAGCCGGCGCCGCCACGCGCACACGAAGTGCGTGCTGGCAGCACGTCAGCGGGGGGAGTTGCTGCTGCGCGAAGACTGGCTGCGCACCCAGCCGCGACCGCCCTCCCTCTGGCGGCGGCTGCTGGGACGCGTCAAAAGGAAGTAATCAGCCGCTGACGTGCACGTATTCCGGGTCGACGCGCACGATCACGCGCTGTTCGCCGGGCTGGCGGAAAGGGTAGGACTCCTTGCCCATGTACTTCATCGCCAGCGAGTCGATGTGCGCGTCGGCCCCATCGGTCGTGCGCTCGGCGACGCGACCGCGGATCGTCACGTACTCGTAGGGGTTCTCCATGTTCTGTACGGTCAGCGTCACGCGCGGGTCGCGCTCAAGGTTGCGGGGCCAAGCACGTCCCTCGGCGGTGTTGAGCACGGGACGCCCGTCTTGCACGTCCACCCAGGCCGGAGCGGCGTGCACAGAGCCGTCCGGGCGAATGGTGGACACGAGCACGAAATTCTTGTCTTTGAGCAGCTCCTCGGCGCGACCTTCGATCGTTTGGCTCATCGGATCCCCTTCCGGTTGGAGTGGTTAGGGACGACAGTGTGGTCCCCAGCAATGAATCTACCCACAGGCGGGCATCTTCTCCCCTTTTGGGATGCGAGCGCCCCTTCCGGGGTGCAAGCGTCTATCCGCCGTTGCGAGCGGAGGCGGCGGGGATCGAACCGAGCGCGACAAGGTGGCCGTTGTTCAGCTGGAAGCGCACTGTCTTTTCGCCGCTGGGTTTGCTGAGCGCGTCGCCGGCTTTGTAGAGGGGATAGGCAAGCGTCACTTCGGTATCGCTCTGGCCGACAACTTTGACGTTGGCGCTAGGTTCGCTCGTGTCGGTGCCGATGTAGCGCCCGTCCACGAAGAAGAAGGCCTGCTGGCCATAGCCGTCGCTCGATCCGGTGCGGGTGCCGACGAGCACGCGCAGGGTCTGTTCAGGGCGGTAGGTAGAGGTTTCGCCGGCGGTGTACCCGTGCGTTTTGACGAGCGCCACGGCTGCCCCAAGCCCTTCGCCGCCGGCCGATTCTTTGGTGAACGCGGGCGCGGTGGTGGTGCGCGTCGTTTCCACGCCGCCGGTCCCGTTCGTGCTGGTGGCGGTGCTGGGAGGCGTAGTGGTGGTGGGGGAGGATTTGGTCGTGCCGGTAGTGGTCGTGCGCTGTGTGGCACCTTCGGAGGGCAGGGCACTGGAAACAGACACGGTCTTCGTGCCTGAAGATCCACAGCCGCCGGTCGCCAACGCGACCGCGGCCGTGGCCGTGGCGAGCAGCAGCGGTAGATGTCTTCTCGCGCTCATCCTTCCCCCTATTCGTCGTTACGAGCTCTCATCCTCGCATTGGTTTGCCGGTTGCGCGCCGGATCAATGGCCGGAGGTGTGGCAGACGCGGGCGCTGGGTCTCCCGTCTGTCAGGGCCGCACGAGGCTTGCCGCCCTGACCTTGCGTGGGAGTGTTCGTCTCGCGGGAAAACTTTCCCAAAATATTATTAGCGACTGCTAAGATATTTCCTCATGAATCGATCCGCGAGCATGGGAGACCAGCGATGACAGCCCAAACAAAACCGACAAGCCGCAACTGGACGCTGGGAATCGTGTCGGTTGCGCTGTTCATGACGGTCCTCGACAACCTCGTGGTCTCGGTTGCTCTGCCAAGCATCCACCGAGATCTAGGCTCCTCGATCCAGGAGCTCGAGTGGACCGTCAACGCTTACGTGCTCTCCTACGCCGTGCTGCTGTTGACGGGAGCGGCATTGGGCGACCGCTTCGGGCGCAAGCGCATGTTCTTGATTGGCTTGTCGGTGTTCACCGCAGCCTCGGCCGCCGCGGCCTTGGCGCCGACAAGCAACTTGCTGATCGCCGCCCGTGCCGTGCAGGGTGCCGGCGCCGCGATCGTCACGCCGCTGACGCTCACACTGTTGGCCGACGCCTTCCCGGCTGAACGTCGCGGCATCGCTTTGGGCGTGTGGTCGGGTATCTCGGGCACGGCAGTGGCGATCGGCCCTTTGGTTGGCGGAGCCGTCGTGCAGGGCATCTCCTGGCACTGGATCTTCTGGCTGAACGTGCCGATCGGCATCGTCTTGGTGCCCACGGCTGTGCGTCGCCTCTCGGAGAGTCGCGGCCCCTACGGCACGCTGGACTTGCCGGGTCTGCTGCTGGCCGGCACGGGCGCCTTCGGAGTCGTCTTCGGACTTGTGCGCTCGCAGTCGCTTGGCTGGACGTCCCCGTCGATCCTGGCGTCGCTTATCTTGGGCGCTCTGTTGCTGACCGCGTTCGTTGTATGGGAGCGGCGCGCTCGCTACCCGATGCTGCCGATGACTTTCTTTGCCAAGCGCTCTTTTGCCGTCACAAATGTCGTCTCGCTGGCAATGTACTTCGGGATGTTCGGCTCGATCTTCTTCCTCTCCCAGTACATGCAGAACGTGCTCGGTAACACCCCATTGCAGGCAGGCTTGAAGTTGCTGGTGTGGACCGGCGCCTCGATGGTCGTGGCCCCGCTGGCGGGAATCTTCTCCGAGCGCTTTGGCTCGCGCCCGTTCATGGTGGCGGGACTGACTTTGCAAGCACTGGGGCTCGGCTGGCTGGCACTCATCACCGCCACGCACGTCCCCTATACACACATGGTCATTCCGTTCATCATGGCGGGTGCAGGCATGTCGCTAGTCTTCGCCCCCTCAGCCAACGCGGTGCTCTCCTCTGTGCGAGTCGATCAAGCAGGCCAGGCCTCGGGTGCCAACAACGCGATCCGGGAGGTCGGAGGTGTCCTGGGCGTGGCGGTGCTCGCCACGGTGTTCACGGGCGCGGGCGGCTACGGCTCGCCGCAAGAGTTCGTGAACGGCTTGATCCCAGCCATGTGGGTCGGCGTGGCCGTGCTCGGAGGCGGAGCGTTGGTGGCCCTGCTGTTGCCGTTCCGCACGCCGCGCGCGGCCGAGGTGGCAGCGCTTGCCGCCTCGGAGCACGAGCACGCCGCGCACGCTTTGGTCGAGCCGCAGCGGGCGGGGCTGGCGGGGGAGCCGGCGTGAGCGTGGGTTCTTCGCAAAAGGACGATGCCCCGCGCGCGCGCGCGGGGCATGGGACTGTGGGGGATGCCGCGGGGGGGGACGCGGGCCAGGGAAACGCCGTGGTTGGCGATGCCCCCCGCCTGCGCGCGGGGCATGCCGTCCGCAGAAGGGTCCCGGCCGCCGAGCGGCGCGAGGCGCTGATCGCTGCCGCCGTGCACGAGTTCGCGCTCAGTGGCTTGCACGGCACGCCGGTGGACCGCATAGCAAGGCGAGTTGGAGTAGCCCAGCCGTACGTCTTCAGCCTGTTCGCAGGCAAGCGGGCCCTGTTCCTCGCTGCCGTCGATCATTGCTTCGACCGCTTCGCCGAGACCTTCGCCCAGGCCGCGGCCGAATATCGCGCCGGGCAGGCGCCGCAGGATTGCGAGGACGTGCTGATGGCGATGGGCAGCGCCTACAAGCAGCTGCTCTCGACCGACCGCGACTATCTGATGCTCCAACATCAGGCCTACGCTGCCTGCGATGACGAGCTGGTGCGCGCGCGCGTGCGCCGTCGCTACGCGGAGCTGGTTGCGTTCGTGCAAGAACTCTCCGAGGCCGAGCCAGAGCGCCTAGACGATTTCTTTCGCCACGGGATGGCCCTGAACGTGGCAGCCGCGATGGACGTAGCCGAGCTGTCCGCGGGATGCTCGTGGGTACAGGACGAGCTTGCAGGCCGCCCCAGCGGGTAGCATCAACCTGTGGCGACTTCTGATTCCACACAGGCCCAAAAGCGCAGCCGCCGCGAAACGGCGCGCATGGGAGCGCTGGTCCTGCTGGCCGTGCTGATGACCTTGTTTGCCGTGCTCAACGTCAAACAGGTCGAGGTCAACTGGATCTTCGGCAAGAGCTCGACGCCACTGATCATCGTGATCGTGGTCTCGCTGCTGGTGGGCATTCTGCTAACGCATTTCGCTGAGCTGCGCTACCGGCGTAAGCAGCGCTAGAGCGTCTTCAGTACCGACACGGGTTCATCCTCGCCATCTCTGTTCGTCCTATTCGGCAAAGCCATAGGCGTGATGACGCGGGTTACGCCACCTTCTCGGTAGGGCGCTGCTCGGTTACGATCTGTGCGGCCTGCTCGGCGCCGAGGAACGGCGCCAGCACCACATAGGCCAGATAGTCGGAGAGCTCGGGAAGCGCGCCGGTCCCACCCTCGGTGGTCTGAGCGTAGATCGTGTGCCATATGGCTCCTTCGATCCCCTCCTGGGCAAGGCCGGTAAGCGGTGGGCCGGGCGCACCCGCGGTCAGCCTGGCGGCGACCTCGCCGGCGAGCTGTGCGACCAGATCAACGGCACGCTGTCCCATCGCAAACACGCCTGTGGCGATCGTCTGGGTATAGGCGGGACGCGCGGCGAAGTAGCGCATCATCTTCTCCAGCGAACGGCGCACAGCGGTGGGCCATTCCGAGGAGGCTAGGCCAGGATCGGAGACGGTCTTGCGCACATCCTCGCTGAGCTGCTCGATCGCCGCCAGGAAGCATTCCTCCATGTCGTCGAACATGTCGAAGAAGGTGTCGATCGAGACACTTGCCTCGTCGGCGATCCGCATCGGCGTCAGGTTTCCATAGCCTTCCAGCGCCGCCAGCTCCAAAGCGCTGCGCAGTACGCGTGCGCGTTCGTCCTCGCCGGCGATATACGTCTCGCTCGGGACGGCGTGTAGGCGCACACCGAGCGGGCTCGGCTCTGCGGTTCTGAAGACGAGCGTCCAGCTCAGCATGTCCTCTACCAGCGCAGGCATCTCGTCCGTGCGCTGCTCGAGTAGCCGCACGAAAGTAGCGCGGCGTAGGCCGCCGACGATCGCTCTGGCCACAGGCTCTGGCAGCGGCGCCGTATCTGGCGCATGCGCGAAGCTGGCCGCAAGCCGCTGCTCGAAGATGCGCATCGTCTCGGTCAACCGCTCCCAACCAGCCGGCCCGGCCGAGGGAGCGTCGACGAGCATCAGACGCGAGCCCTTGGGGTTGCTGGTGACGACCTCGGCGAACCTGCGCAGCGCAGCCTCCATGCGCTGCTCGAGCGTACCTTCGGTGGAGCGATAGCCGGCTGCGATGTGGACCAACGCCTGACTTGCGACCAAGTCGAGCGTTGCCAGGAAGCACTCTTCCTTATTGGCGAACTGCTCGTAGAAGGCGCGTCTGGAGACCCCGGCGAGCATCACCACTTGCTTAACGCTCGTACCCCCATAGCCGCTGGCGCCAACCGCCTCGATCATCGCTCCGTACATGCGTCGCCGCTGGTTCTTGGCAACCTCCAGCGGCTTCAGCTGGTGGGGCCCCCTGGGCAACCGCTCGTACAGTGGCGCCATCCCGCCGAGGTTCTTGCCGCCCGCTGTCAACGTGTTCTATCTCCTCGAATGCTTATAGCCCCTCGACTATCAAGGAGTCTTGGAAACAATATCATTCCATGTCAGAGATTTATTGTCTACTAGCATGCCGCATCTCGCTTAGCGTAATCTCAAGTACTTGAGGCTATGCATCGCATCTTGTCGCTAGTGCAGCAGTGCCCTCAGCACCAAGATGCCGATGCCCATGCTCGCCCCGACGAGTACCTCGAACACCAATTCCAGCGGTCGCGCGTGGGAGCGAATGCCCGCGGCCAGCTCGAATACGATCAGGCATGCCACGGTGGTCCAAACGGCAGCCGTCACACCCGTGATCTGACTGGCCCCCGTGGCCCATGCGATCACTAGGGCCAGCAGCGGCAGCCCCGTGCCCTTGGCGATCGCCCAGTCACGACCGAACGTCTGCCAAAGCTCCGTCCAGCTGAAGCTCGCGTGCTCGTCGAGGCGTAGCCCGAGCACATCGGAATAGGAGTGCGCGAACCAGTAGAGCACCACGGCTAGGGCCGCTGAGCCGATCGTCTCGGGATAGGTGTCGCGCAGGCCGCTCTCGGCCGCAAGAAGGGCGCCGAGCATGATCAGTCCGTAGACGGCGCCGGCCGGATTGCGTTCTGGCACGATCCAAGCCGCCAGACGCTCGGCCACGCTGTGGTTCGGGCGCGTGTCGGTTGAGCGGTCGGGTATCACGTTTGGCGCTCAGCTTAGGGTGTAGATCCACGGGTTGCCTGCTGACGCCAACCGCCGGGCAATCCGCGATCATTCAGGCCAGCGTTGAGCACCGTCACGACCTCGCCCATGCCACCGCCTGCGCCCGATGGTGTTCCTCCGGGGTCGCTTCCGCCTGAGCCACCGCGGCGTGGCTGGTGGCTGGCCAGACGTTTCCTGGCAGCCACGATCTGCATCGTCGCGCTCGCCGGTGCGGCGACCTACGTGGGGATCCGCAACGAGGTCAACAAGGTTGTCAAAGCGCTCGGGCAGAACCAGCCGGTGAGCTTGGCGCCCAAAGTGCTGATTCCCACGAGCACCGGCCAGCCGGAGACGTTGCTGCTGGTCGGCAACGACGAACGCAAGGCACCAAAGGGCAACCCGTTGGGAGCTGTACTGCCGCACTCCAACGAGATGCTGCTTGTGCGCGTCGACCCGAGCAAGCCGACCATCTCGATGCTCTCGATTCCTCGCGAGCTGCGCGTCAGCTTTACCGCGCCCAATGGCGAAGTAATCACCAACCGCATCAACTCTGCCTACACATACGGCTACGAGGAGGGCGGGGGCACCTCGGGCGGCGTCAAGCTGATGCTCGAAACGATCAAGAGTCTGCTCGGCATCACCGTCAACCACGTGTTCGTCACCGACTTCAAACGCTTCGAACACGCGGTCGACGAAATGGGCTGCGTGTACATGACCGTGGACAAGCGCTACTACCACAGCAACAGCGAACCTGGCGCCGAACAGTACTTCGAAATCAACCTGAAGCCGGGCTATCAGCGCCTGTGCGGCCAGCAGGCGCTTGAATTCGTCGCCAACCGTCACGAAAGCACGTCGCTGATTCGCGACGCTCGCGACCAGCGCTTCTTGCTGGACGCCAAGGCGCAGTATGGCCCAGGGCTCTTTGGAAACCGCGAAAAGTTCGAGAAGGTTCTCGGCAGGGCCGTGCAAACCGATCTGCACGGCGAAGAACAGGTGCTTGACCTGCTGGAGCTCCTGGCTGAATCGGCAGGCAAGCCGGTGCGTCAGGTGCCTTTCCACGTCAATCTGCTTCCCACTTACGACACCGCTACCCCTCAGCAACTGCAGGAAGCGGCGCATTCCTTCATGGCCGGCACGGCAGCGATCCCCAAGCACAAGCTCAACAGCGCGGTGCGCTCGGTCAAGAGCTCGCATCATCACTCCGCTGCTTCCGCGCTGTCGCTCACGCCCACGCCGAGCTCGACAGTGGATAAAGCGTTGGTCGCGGCTCCACGCCTGCCGTTCCCCTTGGAGGCGCCTGAGTACCAGAAGACCACCGCCGAATCCGCCCCGGACGAACTGCTGCTCTATGGCATCCAGAGTCCCAACGGTCGCCGTCGCTACCCCTCGTATGTGATCGTCGTCGACGACGGCGAACTGGGCCAGTACTACGACATTCAGGGCACCACTTGGACCGGCTTGCCGCTGTTGAGCGATCCGAGTCAGAGCGTTCGCATCGGCTCGCGCACGTACAGCCTCTTCTACGACGGCGAACACATCAAGACGGTTGCTTGGCGTGAAGGCCGCGGCATCTATTGGATCGAAAACACCTTGACCTACAGTCTCTCGCCCGAAACGATGGTCGCGATCGCACGAACAACGCGCCCGGTCGGCAGCTCGAGCGCGACGGTGCCGGCGGTGAGCGCGGCTCCACAGCGGCTGTCTGTGGCTTTGCCTACGCCGAGTGCCGCGGGTACGAGCAGCAAGGCCAAGATCGAAGCCGCGATCGCCCTGCTCAGCTTCGTGATCGTGGTGCTGCTGGGGCTGCGTTTGCTCTATCGCCAGCGCGAGCTGAAATTGCTGCGTACGCAGGTGGCAGAGGCGATGGCGCTCGAAGCCCGCAGGGCCACGCGACTGCGCGCACGCATCGGTGTGGCCAGTCCCCCTCGGCCAGGTGAGCCGGTCGAGCAACAGCCGGTTGGCGCGGCGCCGCCAGGCCGCTAGGATTCGGCGTAGTGCCGACGCGTCGGGTGTCGGCAGTGCACGCTACTCGCCGGAGCTCCGTCTAACAGGTCCTCGTAGCCTGCTGTCTAACGACCAAACCATGGTCTCGACCTCAGTCGATTGATTCGCGGACATAGACTTGCTCCTCTTCCTTTCCGTTCGGACGGAAGACAACCGCGGCTGCTCCGAGGATCAAGACCAGCCCCAGAGACCAGGCCGGTATCGGGCCTTCCTCGGGATGGGAATAGGCGGTCATGGTGGGCTGGGTCTGAGCCGGCGCGGCGAACGGCGGGGATTCAGAGGTAAGTGAGCTCGACGGAGCGTGGTCGTAGGCGGCGTAATGGTGGACGTGCTGGACCGCCTCCTCGTGCTCTTCTTCTTGCTGCTCGACCGCCTCTGTTATTGGACTCTGCGCGGGGACTTGTGCTGTTCCCGATGGGGGTGTGGGTCTGATTGCAGTTGGTAGCCCAGGGGGGACTACGGCTAGGACCGGAACCAATTGCGCTGGAACGTAAACGAAATGGTAAAAAGGAGGCTTTGCCTTTTTTACTATGTGATGCACGGGGACTGGTGGTTGCGGTACCGGAATGTGTATCGCGGGAACGAAGGGTGTAGCTTTGGGAGAACTGGGGTTCGACTGAGGAAATTCGAACTGCTTCTGAACGGCTTTGAGCGGGGGAGGGTTCTTCAGCGGGACCGTGCCGCAGGGGTATTGGACAGAGCCGCCTTGGACGGTGATC
The DNA here is from genome assembly GCA_963704555.1 of uncultured Solirubrobacterales bacterium. Taxonomy (GTDB): domain Bacteria; phylum Actinomycetota; class Thermoleophilia; order Solirubrobacterales; family Solirubrobacteraceae; genus Palsa-744. The sequence continues at coordinate 3,001,415 of OY969921.1, read as the reverse complement.
GGCTCCGAGTAGGTAAGCCCACCGGTGGTGATTGACACGGTGGTGGTGCCTTCGTTGTAGGCACAGAAGAGACCGGAATGGGGGTCGGGGACAGGCAGCTTGTTTGGGCCGAGCTCTACTTGGTGGGGATTAGCAGAGCTCGCTTCGTGTGCCACAAAGTCGCCGACGTCAGGTTTGGAGGATGCAAAGGTGTATTCGGTCGGTATGTGGTCTGCGCAGTCGGGACCCTGACAGTTGAAGGGAATCGGTTCGTAGGGCTGCGGGCCCAGCACGATGACGCTACCACTCGCCGTTGTGGATATGGCCCTACCGCTCGGGGGAACCCTGGCTAGCGCTTCAAACAAGCCAACCTGGCTGCGACGCAGGAGCGTACCGTCGGTGGCGGCAAGCGCCAGCTTGCCGATATTTGGCTCGACACGCCCGCTGACGGGCGCGACGTTGGTTACAGAATTACGCTCGGAGGTATTCACTTCGACCAATAGGAAGCCGCTCGAGCCGGGCGAGTCCGTCTGTAGGCTACCTGGAGGACTCGCATAGCCAAGCGTACCTGTGCCGAATGCCGGAATGTGCGAGGAGCCATAGCTGACCTCTGCTTGGACGTTGACTCCGGGATAGTCGAACAGGTAGGCCGACGCGCCCCCTTCCACGAGGATCTTCGAAACGGTGGCAGCATCCTCGGCCTGCACAGGTTCGGGATCGCCTGCGATCGCTTCCGGCAGCACAAACCCAAGGGACGCATTGCCCATCACGATCGCCGCGACCCCTTCTTCATGAGCGACTTCAAGCTGTTTACGTAGCCATTCCTGCTGCGGAGCGCCAAGCGCTCCGCTTGAGTAATCGAGCACGATCACCATCACGGTGCCGCCGGTGGTTGCTTCTGAGAGGAACGAGTAGTACGCGTTTCCAGAACCCGGAACGAATGGCGCAAGCGCTTTCAGAAACGGTGCGATCCCACCGCTGGGTGACAGATCGTTGGGCGAGGCGGCGGCGCGAACCGGGAATGGAGCCCCGGCGCCGGCAAGCAGAGCAGCGTAACGGGCAAGCTCACGTTCGAATGCTTCGGCTCCCAGCGACTGAGAGTTAGCCAACAGGCGCCCGCCTGTGTAGAGAAAGCCACGTAGCGAGCTCGGCGAGACGGCGGCGATCTGGTTGGCTGTTTGTAGAGCGTGCGATAGCAGCGCGTCTGGTGCAAGCAGCTCGTCGGCGAAGTTCGCGCACGCCTGCTCGCAAGCGGCGCTACCGCCGACCGCGAATGTCGCGCTGGCGGGGTTGGTCACGATCTGAGACGTTGTATTTCCGCCGGCCACGGTGTCATCCGTACCGAAGCGCATAGCGGCAGCTGTTTCGAACGAGTTTGGACTGGGCGGCGAGCCGGTTGCATCGTCGGTCTGCCCGCCGACGGCGAGGCCCGATTCGCCCGAAAGACTGACCTGCAAAGCCAAGACCGGATCGGGACGTACGGGCATGTCGTGGCCACCGGGAGACTCGAGCGCCATGTGCTCGATGTCTTTCCAGCCCGACGCCGTTTCCTGCAATACATAGCCTGTATTTGGCAGGGGGTCGGGAGACAGGTAAGGCAGCGGTTGGCCGGTACTGGCGGGCGGCGCAAGGTCACCGGCAAAGGCACCCTCCGCGGGCCCGAGGATGAAATTCGGGTTCATGTAGCTGTCGAGGTCGACCGATACCACTGTTCGAATAGCGTCCGATCCATCACGGTAGGCAGCCAGCGCCGACACGTTCTGAGCCTCGGGTAGGGGTTGGGCAGAGAAACGCCATTTCCCAGCGGGTGCTTCGCGCTCTATGACCAGACCAGGTCCGGCGGCGACGGCACCGCCGTCGGCTAGACCGGCAACCTTGGACAGCACGGTGTCGCGCACGTCGGGTAGTTGGGCAAGTAGCCCGGCGACATCGTGGTCGACGTGCCATCCGGAGCCGTCTTCGACAATCAGACCCCCTGCCTCGACCTGTCGATTGCCCGCTTTCGGGTCTTCGGTCACAGTGCGGTATGTGACTAGTGCCTCTGTGCCGGCAAATGCGATCGAGGTAAAGTTCAGGCGTTCCTCGTCGAGTTTGAGTTCTCTGCTGAGACTTTCGCGTTCTGCGGCGGAGATCTCTTCCCAGCTCTTGCCGTATTTCAGTAGCACGCCTTGCTTGCCGACGGCGTAACCGACGCCTGGATCCACGGAAGAGAAGGCCACGGCGGTCAGGTTGCCGATGAAGTTATAGGGCGTGGCCGGATCTGGCTCCCACAATCCGCTTTCGGCACGCCACACCCACATCGCTCCTTTGTCGCCCACTGCGTAGGCCCGATTTGGTTCGGGCCATGCGACACCTCTCAAGGTGGGCGTCTGGACTTCTCCGGAGGAGCTGTACAGTGATTCGGAGCTCCAGCCCTCGCTTGGGGTGTAACGACCGACTTGGCCCTTGACTCCGACGGCAATGGAATCGGCATTTGGATCGCCTGGTGTGCTACCCGGTGCCTGGGCGAGAGCGAGCAGCGGGTGACGGAAGGGAAGAGCCTCTTCGACGAGCTGATCGCCCTGGGGTTGGGGCTTCACATCAATCATCTGCGATTGTCCCTCATCGTCTATCGCTTCGGGGCCGCCCTCGCCGATGAAGCCTTGTTCGACGGCACCCGGCCCGGAGAAGCTGAAGGCCGCGCCGAACGCTCCCCCGCTGTTCCCTCCCGGACCTATGGTGTATTGAAATCCTCCGGCGCCCGAGAGCTCGAGCATCGCCCCGTTCGCAAGACCGGTGATGATTCGCTTGCCGGGATCGGTGGGAGAGCTCCCAGGCAAAGCAAAGCTCCGGTATTGCGCCGGTAGTGAGCTTTCAAGCGAGTAGTCGCAGCCTGGTTGCGTGACGCCAAAACACCACGTCCCCGCGACACTCGAACTGGCTACCTGCGAAGCGGAGGGCAACAACAGTTGGCTTATGTCTGTGGTTGCACTTCCCGTACCGGCGTGCATTTCGAAGTCGACCCAAACCCCTTGTGAGGTAACAGTGAGCATCTGGCTGCCGGCGCCGAGCGGCACCACCCCGCTCGATGCCGTGATGCCCGCCGGCGGCGCTCCTTCACCTAGCGGCCAGCCAACCAGCTTTTCCTGTTCCCAGACATATTCGGATGGCACACCTGCCGGATGCAGACGGCGGAACAACGACAGACGATTCAAATCGCTGCCCGTGCCCACGCGATAGGCAGCCAGCAGCCAGCAATCGCCCGGAGAGCTTGCATCGGGCTGGGTAAGCGTACCGCCACAATCAAGCGCCTCCGGCGTGAAGCTCGATCGAGCTTCGGCCGGGACAGATATCGGCTCACGCTGCCAAGCTTTGCCGTCATATCGGAGGATCCCCGGACCCGCGACAGTGGGGTGAGGTTCTTCAGCACCGGCGCCATCGCGATACGGCGCTATCAGGACGCCGGTGTGTCCGCTGGCTTCTTCGATTGCGGCGTACGGCGTGCTCGCACCGCTGGGTGGATCTGCCGGCGGAAGCGTTTCGTTGCCGGCGAGCACTTCATCGGATGCGGGGATTGGGGCGAGTATGGGTTGGGCACCTGGATCGCGGAGCACGATCCCTCCCGATGTGAGCAGGGCGACGCCGCCGGCACTTGTGACACGGCCACCGAGCGCACCGAGTAGATAGGGATAGGGCACGCCTTCTTCAGCTGTAGACCTGAGTGTTTCACCATTAGGCCCGTGTGGCAGCGGAACGATTTGCCAGCCTGATGATTCGGTGTGCTCCAACAGCACCAGCTGATCGGAGTAGGAGGTACCGTTTACGGTAGCAGGCACGTCTCCGAGGGAGCCATAGGCCCACGCCTCTCCGCGCGCCTCCGTCGGCGCAGAGCCCAGTACCACCACTTTCATGGCGGGCATGCCGAGCACGGGTTCAAATGCCTCCCCCGCGGTTGGGGATTGGCCGGCGTCGGTGGCACCCGCAGCCGACGACGGGACGGCGGCGGTCCGGCTGAGCAGCAGAAGAATGAGCCCCGTGAGCACGAGGGCTCCACTCAAGGCAACCATGCGTCTCACCTGAGCGCCCTGGGCTTTCGCGGCAAGCTCGTCTTGGCCTTGGGCGTCGCCCTCCCCCTCGAGGCTTTCCCGGTCTTGGGCGTCGCCTTCCTCCTCGAGGCTTTCCCGCCCACGGTTCGGTGCAAGATCACGGGAATCTCTTGGGTAAGCGTTGCGTGCCCTGGAGCGAGAAAGGCGATGTGCAACAACGCATAAAGTCCCTTCTTGGCCGCGACAAGGGGCTGATAAGTGGCCGCAACGCGCAGGCGTATAGGCAGCTCAGAAGCGCCGCTGGCGATCATCGCGGCGTGGGCGATGGTGCGGGTAACCAGTGTGGGCAGGCGACGCGCCGATGACTTGCGAGTCACAGACCGTCTTCCTGACTTCGCTTTGACTGTCTTTTTCGGCGCCATCAACGGTAGCTGCGAGCTCAAGTCTATGTTTAGCCTGCCATCCCCGGGTAGCTCGGTGTAGACAAGCACGCTGCCGTCCTTCTGGACAGCCGCAGTAGCGCTTAGCGTCCAGGATGGTATCGGCAGCAGGGTTGGTAGAGCGGGGCTCGTGCTCTGGTCAGATTGCTGGCCGCCCGATTGGGCTTCCTGGGTCAGATATACCTGCGATACGTTTGGCGTGACATCTCCGTAGAAGAGATTCGATGCGGAGGAGGCGAACGCGAGGGAGAACCCTTCCCCGGAGAAGGACAGCATTCCGGGTTCTCCCGTCGGCGGGGCGCCTTCATACGTATTTGTGACCCGTTGCAGGGTTCCCAACTGGAGGTTTGCCACATATGTGTAGGCGTCAGCGCCTTCAGGCACGGGGGGACTGATCAGCGTTGACGAAGCTGAGGCGAAGCTAACGCGACGCGTATTGAATGCCACGCGCGATCCGTCGGGTGAGATGGCGACGTCGGCGACTCCGTCGAAGATTGCGCGCAGCGCAGCGAAGTCCGGTGTCACGGTCAGTGGCGTGACTTGTGGCAGCGTGTCAGGGTTTGAGTCGACGCGGATCACGTAGGCGTCGGCGGGTGGTAGCGCGTTGAAGCTGAGAAACCTATACGTGGGTTCGTTGGCAGCAGTTGGGCTGTTGGCGATCGCGGCAACCGTGCCTCCGTCGGCGCTTAGAACAGGCGGTATGAATGCCCGGCTCACAGGCGCAAGTGCTCCCCCTTCCACCGTTTGGGAGTTTTCGTGAGACTGCGCGAAATAGAAGTTCAAGCCGGCTTCGTTCAGTAGGCGGCGGGTTGTAGCGGTGGGCCCGTCGGCGATACGTCGCCAAAGCGGCTCAACCTCGGCCGCGGCGCCACCCCATGGGGCCATTCCGGTTTCGACGTCGTTGGCGGATGGCACCTGAGCAGGGACATTCGTGCCCTGCCAGGCGACGGTGCTGCCGTCCGCGCTGATCGCCGCGGATGAGGCGACGGGTTCGTTGCTTTCGATCGCGATGCCACCCTGGGAGAGGCGTTGCTCGCTTACGCTTGATGGAAAGGCACCCCCTCCTGGCGTCGGCTGTCCTTGTGGCGTTGCGCTCACAAGGGTCGTGGTCTGCGTGTCGAGGTCGCGTACTGCCACTTGGCCCGCTTCGGTCGAACACGCGAGGGGCAGAGTATTGGAGCACGACCCTTCCAGATTTGAGGGGTTGAGAACGGTGAAGACGACCTTGCTCCCGTCGGCGCTGAGCGCTACACCAGCCGCCGCTTGAGCGCCGGCCACTGCCAGTTCGGTCGAGGAGCGAGCTGGGCATTGCGCAGCATAGGTAAGGCCTTCGCTCGATCGATTCACCGCCGAGGCAAGCGTATAGGCGCGTTCCGGGTGTTCTTCCAATTCGGTGAAGGCGATGGACATGTCCCGTATGTAGACCTCGGGACAGCCCTTGTCGACGGAGGGCTCCTCGGTGGGATCGAGGTCGGCAGTGCTCGTGAAAGCGATATAGCGGCCGTCGGCGCTGATCGAGGGTGCGGCCGCATCGGGGGCGCTGATCGCTGTGTCGCCAGCGTCCTCAATGGCAACCGGAGCGATTTCGCCGCTCGCCAGATCTCGTCGGTAGATGCCCGGGACGCCGGCCAGTGAGCCGCGAAAAACGACATATTCGCCATTCTGCGAAAACGCGGGACTGTTGGCCTCGTCGAACTGGAGCTGGCGTGTACCCGACAGCAGGGCAGCGGTGCTGAATTCAGCGCTCGCGGGGGCACACGCGACGATTGCAGCCGACAAATATACGAGCAGACCGAGTGCGAGCACTCTCGAGCTCACTGTACTCTCACCCGTATGTGCACGGTGGACCGATTACCTACTTTGTCTCGGGCCTGGGTGGTTATCCAGTATGTCCCTGCTTGCCTATATATGTGTGAGGCTTTAGCGTGGCCCTTCAAGCTGTGACCATCTCCGAATGAGATGTTCGTGGCATGCGCGTCGACACCCGATGCTCTGTCAACGGCGGTTATGCGCACACCACTGCGACCATCGATTAGCTTGATCTTTACGATCGGCGGGTTGACATCGACCTTCAGGATTGTCTCGGGACTCATCGTCTGCTGAGCGGAGGCATCGGATGCGAGCACTTGCACGCGATGGACGCCGTCTCCGAGACCGTTAGAGCCAAGACGCGCGTGGAGACCGGTTAGTCCCTTGAGTTGAGCCTTACCGTCTACGTAGACCGTGTAGGTAACCCCCTGTACTGCGTCGAAAGCGCTTTCCCAGGTGATGTCTGCGTCGCGTGCGCGAACCCACCCGTTCGGTGGGCTGACCACGAACGGAGCTGGTGGAGCCTGGACGAAACTGCCCAGCACCTCCGAGCGCCCGGGCGGTCCTTGGGTGAAGCCGAGCAGCGCATCGCCCTGGCCGTCACCGGCGAGCGAGAGCCCTTCAACCGGACCGGGTACGTTACCGGCGAGTAGCGCCGTTTGGAAGGCATCTTGAGCATAGTCCTCGCGCACTTGCACTACCGTGGGCTCGCCGGGTGAGCCTACCCACGCTGTGGTTCCGCCACCGGCGGGATTTATCGTCGTAGGCGCTTGGCCGGTCGCCGAGCCGATCGCCAGCGGCGGATCGACGGTGCGTGTATTGCCTTCGAGCTCCCGTACCGCGCCGGCGCCCGTCCAGCTCATGCGAAAGTTCCCCTTTGGGTCAATCGCCTCGCTGGGAGACCCGAGCGTGCCTTGAGCTGCCCCTGCAACAGGCGTAGCTCCTAGGAGCTGAGCACCGTGTGGAGCTATTTCGCTGAGGATCGAGTTGAGGAAGAGCTGCGTGCCTTGTACGGCCGAGCTCGGGCCGCCGAGGATACGAAAGGCAATTCGTGCTTCCCCATAAGGACCGACCGCCACGGTGGGCGCGTCGGCGTCGGAGGTGACTGGTCTCCCTTCAAGCGTTGAGGGACTCGCCTGTAGGACATTGCCTTGGACCATCCCGAACAGACGTCGTACCCATATACGTGCGATACCGCCGGCGTCGGGCTCTTGCCAGGCGACTACCCCGTTGCCGTTCAGTGCGATCCCGATCGCGGGAGCGTTTTCGGGCGTGGGATTGCGCATAGCCAGCTGTGGCGAGCGGTTGATCACACCAAGCGAGCTCCAAGTCAAGTAGTTGAAGCGGGCCACCCGTATGTAGATGACCTTGTCGGCTGTTCCCGGACGACACTTTGCTTCTTCCGGGTTGCCTTCGTCGCCCAGCCCGCAATCGTCTGCTGCCACTCGATATACGACGTAGGCGGTGCCGTCTGGGGCCATCGCAAGCCTTGGATCGACAGCGCTTGCATCGCCGATACGCGGCTCGCCGACGTTCGGATCCACGGCGATTGCCTGGCCAAAGGCACCGGCACCCGGTTGCAGGGAGGCACTCATCAACTCGTATTCCGTGACGTTTTGGGGGCTGACATTGCGGGGTTGCACCCATACGACAAGTAGCCGCCCGCCTTCCCCGGCGGCAATCGCGGGCTGACTTGCGCCGTAGAGGTCTTCACCGTCAACCTCGATAGGGGCGCTCCAGCGACCGTTCTGGAACTGAACTGTGAACACGTGTACGACCCCTTCCAGCTCCTTGCGGTAAACGATCCCTCCGCTTCCGTCGGGCGCCATCGAGCTACCGTCGACGTCGATGATGTTGTTTGCAGGACCATCCAGCACGCTGGCAGGATGGATGACCGCCTCCGCGCGGAGTGGCAGTGCGACATCTGCAAGTAGCATCGTCGCAAGTACAACCGTCAGCAGCAGGAGTCGAGCGGAGAGCCTGCTCTCATAGGCTCGCCGGATAACGCATCGGATGTGGTGGGCTCCTGTCATGTGCCGACGGTGTCGGCTGAGTTTGAGTCTTCCGTGCCTGTCGCTGGAGCGGAGTGACCGATTGGCTTTGCTACGAATTGCAGCTTGGTTGGCCACTTCGCGGGATTGAGGCGCAGCGAAAGCTTGTGAGTACCGGGTCGCAATGACTCTCTGGGTGTGCTGGCCACCACGTTTCGCTTCTGACGCCCAATCAGTTGTACGTGTGCGCGCGCGGTGAGAGTGAACGAGATGACGAGTGTGCGGTGGTGCAGAAAGCGGCTTTTGACGTCCTCGACGAGCGGCTTGGCCTTCTTTGTCTTTGGCCTTGATCGAGCGGGCTGTTCCGGCGTGGCTGTGAGGGGTTGCGCAGGCTGCTGGTTGGCCAGCGAGTCGTCTTCGGCGAACCCGTCGGGATAGATCGCTGGAATTCCATCGTCGGGTGGCCGGTAGGCGATCACTCCGTCTTCGCCGTCAAAGAGCGGATCTGTGTCAGGCACCGATGGAGTGCCGTCAGTCAAGTGGAAGAGCCAGCCTTCGTTGGTGACCATCCAACAATCGTTCTTTGCCGGGCAGGCGATCGGTCCAGCATGGCCGCGAAAGCCGACCGGATCCTGTGGACCGGGAAGCTGGTCGATCTCGACAACTGCTCCGCCTGCTTCTCCCTGCCTCTGCGGAGCCTTGGCTTCGAGCAGAGCAACGGTGGCGTCAGCGCCGCCGTCTTCCAGCGAAAGCCATGCGCTATTCGTGCCCGGTTCCGGGGCTATCGCGTCTGAACCGGGTTCACCCCTTCGAGCTTCGCTCACGTCGGAGCTGGAACCGCTTAGTGTGCCTCCGAGCAGAGAGTTACCACTGGGCGTTGGCAGGATTTGCGTCCAGCTCCCTTTTGTGTTGCGAAGGATCGTCAGCGCCGCCGGTCCCGATCCGGCCGGTGGGCGACCCGACAGTGGGTCCGCACCCGCCCACAGCTGCGTCGCGCTGCTCCCGAGCGGCGCGCCGTCGGTGGCAAGCTGGAAGCCGCCGAGCGCGTCTGGCAGCGTTTTTTCTGGATAAACGGGCAGTGGCTGATCGGAGAAGAGGGATATGTCGCAGAAGCTGCTCAGGGTGCCGCCGCACAACAATGTCTGCCCGGCGGCGGCGATCGAGCGGATCACGGCCGGGTGCTTTGGTTCTTCGGTGGGCAGGTAGCTGTCGTGCGCATCGATGGCCAGGCCCTCGTAGAGCTTGCCGTCGAAACTCGTCATACCCGTAACGGCGTGATCGCTCGAGTCGTAAATGGCGGTCATTTCGCTGCCGTCCCAGTGCAGATGGAAGGAGCCTACGTTGGGAGACTGCCCGTCTTGGCCCGCAAACCAGCAGTCGTTTGCGGATAGACAAGCTGCTGCGTCCATCTCCAAATAGGAGTCTGGCTCACCCAGCGGCATGGCGTAGGAGCCGACGACTTCGTCATTTATGAAGTGACATAGCGACAGCGCTTCAAGGGCGAGGTTGGGACGTCCCGTGATCTGGCCCGCACGCTGATCGGAGATCGTCCAGAATTCATCCGGGCCGGCCCAGGCGATGCGTCCCTTGGCGCTGCCGCATTCGCGCGAGAGCTCGTGCCAGCTCACACCGTCGTAGGCGTAGAGCCCAGCTGGAACCACCTGCGTTCCGCCGGTTATCAGCAGGCCCCGGTTGGGCGCCCAGAAGCTGAGCTGCCCGACCGATCCGACCGGAACTGGATAGGGAGCGGGGCTTATACCCGCTGGAGGCGAGGGGGCAAACGCCGGCTCAAAGCGCCAAGTGGCGCCCTCGTCGGCTCTCGCCGCAATTGGCCAGAGCGGTACGACGGCAAGCGTTGCAAGCAGCGGGAGCACACGCCGCCATTCGGCGCGCACTCCCGCGAGCACGGCGTGTGCCGTGACGATTCTCATCGGTAGTCGTTCCAGCCTACTTACGTCATCGCTCCTTATTTTTTCTTCGTACTTTTCTTCTTTTTAGCCTTCGGCTTCGGGGCGTACTTCTTCTTCGCCTGCTTTTCACAGCTCACCCGCTGCTTCGTTGGCTTCTTTTTGCAAAGCTTCAGCGCGTTGGCGAGCTTCTGAGCGTTGGTCAGGGGCTTCTGCTTGGCAACGATCGCAGGTGGTTTGACCACCGGCGCTTCTACTTTGCTCACAGGCGCTTCTTGTTTGGCGGCAGGCGCTTCCTGTTTGACGGGTGATTTTTCTTCATGTTTTTCTTTCGATGGCGCGGCGATCGTCACCGTTTCGGTAGTTTCGGCGGTTTTGCCGAGCGCATCGGTGACGGTTAGCGTGACCGTATATGCCTTTGCTTCTTGATAAGAGTGCTGAGCTTCGGCCGCTTCACCGGTGTCTTCTCCCTGCCCGTCTCCGAAGTCCCAGTGATAGTTCTTGACCTTGTCTCCTTGCGGAAGCGTCGCGGAGGCTTTGAGCAGCACGGGCTGGTTGACCGCCACACCCGCGGGTACGGTGATTTTCGCTCCGGTGATCTCTCCCGCATCGATCACCCTGACTGTGCGCTGAGCGGAGAGGGTCCCAAAGTCGTTGACCAAATTCAGCTTCTCTGTGTAAAAACCAGCGGTCTTATATTCGACTTCCATGGTCGGATCGGCCCATGTCCACGGATTGCCGGCTCCGGGTTCAGCCGTGAATTCATTCGTTGGAGTCCACGGGAGATCGAATATCGGTCCTTGCCCGACTTTGTTGACTGCGCCTTCCAAGTCCCAGTCATAAGCCCACGGAGCGCCGCCTTGGAGGTTCACCGCTGCGGCGTCGAACTTGAGCGTCGTGCCGGCCTGTACCGCCACTTCGCCGCTACCTTCGCCTAGCGATTCATGGAGCGTTTCGTTGGTCACCGAGAAGCCACCGGTTGGCTGGGGGCACTTAGTGCCGGCGGCGCCGTTTTGACCCGCGCCAGGCGCAAACTCCACTACTTGATCTCCCATTCCCCCGCCCACGGCGGATGCCGGGTCGATCGGTTCCGCAGATGAAACTATGGTATTCAGCAGGTCTGGCTGTACAAGCGCGAACAGCGTCCCATCACGCCCAGGGGCGATTGCTACGAATGAGCCCCCCCGATAGGCGAAGTTGAAAGCAGTGGGAGAGCTCTGCATATTGCACGGGCCTCCCTGGCTTGGGTTGCCGATCGTCGCCAGCGATTCACCCTGAGAGTTGAACACACGGATCGCGAGGCTCGCATTCCTTTCCAAAGATCGCGTGCCATTGCTTTGCAAGCCCTGTGCATACTGCCACGAGTATTCCGACCCGCTGGAGGGGTTCTGTCTATCTTTAGAGCTGCTCTGTGAGACGACGCCCGCATAAAGACCGGCTGGAAACTGCACACCATCTCCCGCCAGCTGTTGAACACTCGGGGCAAGCGTACCGGCTCGCGGCGTGGCGCCAAATGGCTGAAAGGCATTCGCGGATGATTCGACGTCCTGCAAGAACCCATTGGTTGCAACACGGTCTGAATTGGGCGCACCGCCCGCGAGGGAGTCTTCGGCGGCATCGGCCCACGGCAGCACCGCCGTCGTCGAATCCAGCGCTCCGCTCACGGTTGCCATGTTGGGCTCCCGATCCGCCACTGCAGGCTTGCTTGTCGGCCCGAGCGTCACGTTGAGCGATCCATCCCCATTCGTGCTCATCGAGTAGAGCTCGCTGGATGCTTGTCCAACTGTTTGCGCGGCCGCATCTTCCGTATCGGCCACATCCGTCCATTGAGCACCATCCAGTTCGCCGGCCGTGCTCGAGCCCGTTGTCTTGAAGCGCTCGATCACCGGGAACGTTGAGCCTGAGGATGTGTACTCGTTGCCGGCCAGCGCGAGATCGGCGCCGTCGACCGCGATGCTCTCACCGTCGATGTCGCCTTCGAAGCCGGCACTCGATTGCAACGCTTCGGGTCGACTTGTATCGGGGCCGGCCAGCTCACCGCCACCCGTCATCGGGTCTTCGGGCAGCTCGTCATCCGCGCCTTCGCTCAGACCCACAGCCGGGGCAAGCGCCGTGCCGTGACGACCCGAGGTCCACGCGTCAATCTTCACAGACGCGTTGCCGTCATTGGTGTTCCCCGGCGCGGCGTCCGCGATGAGCACATACACGCGGTCAGCTTGCGTGTCGACAGCCAGCCCTGTTGCGTGCAGATTGGCCTCTGTCCCGCTGGACGTCAGCGTAAACGCCTTCGAGGCCAGCACAGTCCCATGCTCGTCGAGCTTCTGGATACGGTATTCCAAAGCCATTGTCTGGGTACTGCCTGAAATGAGTTCTTCGTTGAGAGCTTGCGGATTGACATTGTCGAGGACGTAGATCGCATATTTGTCGGGCGCAGAAGGATCTTCTGTATCAACGGCCATTCCGATTGGGTAAACGAACTTTGCGCTTTCGCCTACGATGTCTTTGAGCCCTGTTGTGGTCGAAGGCCCGTATGTGGCACCGGTATCAAGCCCACCAAAGCGTTGCACTTCACCATACGGCGCCGCACCCGCCGCACTCGCAGACGCAGCAGAGGCGCCAAGCGCCACGAGCACCAGCATGGAGGACAGCAGCGTCGTGGAAATTGCACTCCGCAAAAATCGGGCTTCATTGAAGCTTTGTAGAAGGGGCGTCCTGTTCCGTCCGGGACTTCCTCCCTGGCCCTGGCGGGGAGTTACCTGAGAGCGGGGAGGCGTGTTTAGGACCCGAGTGCCCCTCATCCGGCGGGCCTTATAAAGACTCTGCTTAAAGGGAAGAATGGCGCTGGTCCTTTCTAGGGTTGCGGGTTAGTTCTGGAGGTGTTGGAAGTGGGTGTGGCCGTGGCGTGAACTCTCTCGTGCCCGCCGCTCGAATGTCGCCGATGACAACCAAGGATCGCGTGCACAACCTGGTCGACTCTCTGCCGGATACTCCTGAGGCCGAGCGAGAGTGATGTAATGCTCACTTCTGAATTCATCGGTGATTGTTACGGTGCCGCGCTCGGCGGGGTCCCGATGAGCAGAATCCCCCTCGCGGGTAGACAGCGTCCTTGAGCGCGTTCATTGACAGCAGGCTACTCAACGATTTCTTATCGATGTGAACAATCGGTTATCGGTCGTAAACGTCTCGTAAACAACCGGTTGAGGCCCTTCTCTAGGGCAAATGCCGACCCAAGCTCCCCGTAGAATCCAGAAGACTCTCAAAACTCGGCACTGCCACTCGCCGCAACCTGCCAACACCATCTACGCCCTTGCGCCCTACTCTTCTCTGCAATGCAACGTGAGTCCGATCTCGGGCGGATCCTCTGGACCGTGGTGCTGCTTGCCGTCATCGCGCTCGTCGTCGCGAACTTCGCTCAGGGCCCGCTGCTTGGCGGCGACGGGGACGCCTCCGGCTTCGCCCAGCCCCTGACGCTATGGGTCGCAAGCACCGACCCCAGCGACGAAGCCGAACGAGTCGTTCAGCAGGCTGCGAGCCGATGGGACACGCCCACCCGCCTCGCAAGCGCCGAGGTCCTGCCCGGCGGCTCGGTCGAGGGGGTCTTGAGCTTCCTCGACCGGATCCATGGCGACCCCAGAGATCTGCTGGTCGTCTCTAGCACGACCCTCGCCGACATTGCCTACGATCGCGCGCAGCCGCAGCTATCGGAAGTCAGCCGGCGCGCTCGGCAGGCGGCCAGATTGCTGAGAAGCGCCCCACCGATCGCGGTAGTAAGCGCCGATGCCTTGCTGCTCGCGGTACCGCGCGATTCGCCGCTAAAGGACATCCAAGGGCTCTCATCTGCGGATTTTCAACCGGCGACGCCGATGTTCAGCGTCGCCGACGACAGCTGGGAGACCTCCAACCTCGCGAGTCTCGTCGAGCGTTACGGTCTCACAGGGCGCATCCCTTACAGCGCGGTGAGCTCACCGCGCGATGCCGTCGTCGACACAAACGCCGGTCGGGCCAGCGTGGTGCTCGCGCCGCGCAGCGAGATCCGCCGTGAGTTGCGAGCCGGCCGCATGCGCCGGCTCCCCTGGCCGCGCGGCCAGGGGAGCGCGCCCGAGACCTGGATAGCCATTATGGGATCCACCGGACTGTCACCGAGTCGGGTCGCCAGCCTGCGCATCGAAGCGCACAAGCTCTACGACAGCCCCGTTTGGCACGACGAACTCCGACGCGACGGGCTCTCACCTGTGTCGCTCTCAGCGGCCGCGTTACGCGGGTTCATAAACACAAAGCTGAGCGAAGCAGAACACCTTCAGGGCACAGCCGCTCGCGTCGTACGCGGCGATTGACGTCTGACGTTTACCGACACGCCGCCGCGTTATCGCTTATTGTTTGGCACTGTGTTTATTTATTATCGGACGCGAGTCGGTGCGACACGCGGAGCCTGAGCATATGTGCCCACAGTTCCGCGAGGCTTGCGGCGATACGCGGCGCGATCCTGAATGCCACTCACACCGGACGACATCACCCGCCTGTATCGACGACACGCGCAGGCCGTGTTGCTCTACTTCCAGCGGCGCGTCCACGAGCCCGAGCTGGCCGCCGATCTGCTTGCGGAAACCTTCGAGCTGGCAATCCGAGGCGGGCACGCGTTTCGCGGCACGAGCGAATCCGAGCTCTCGGGCTGGCTGTGGAGCATCTCTCGCAACGTGCTCGGCGAACAGCAGCGCCGCGTACAGTCAGAGCGTGGTCGCGCCCGGAGACTGGGGCGTGCTCGGATCACCCTCACCGACCGCGAAATCGAGCGCATCGAGGAGCTCGCCGGTCTCGCCGAGCTGCGTGAGGCTGTCGCCGCGCGCCTGGCGGAGCTTCCTCTCGAGCAACGCGAGGCGATACGTCTGCGCGTACTCAATGACCTTCCATACCAGCAGATCGCGCAGCACATGAGCATCAGCACCGATACAGCCCGTGCCCGCGTCTCGCGGGGCCTGCGCGCCTTGAACCTTGCACTCGCGGACGAGCACCAGGCCTGGAGGGAGCAATGAACGCCGCTCACTACGACCCCGAGCTGCCTTTCCTTTCCGAGCTCGAGCAGCACGTTCGCGCGCGTGCGCAGCAGGGTGAGCGGCGGCGAAACGCGACCACGCAGGCGCCGACAACGGGCCCGCAGCTCAGCGCGTTCAGTCCGGTGGCCGCGCGAATGACCCGGCGCACGGCGATCCTGGTCGGGCTGCTGTGCTTGATCGGAGCCACCGCCCTGGCCGCCGGAACCGGATTCTTCACCGGTGCGCAAAGTCCGGTTATCGACAGCCAGGGCGCGTTCGTGCCCGTCGCCAGCGGCCACGATGGCGACGAGCACTGGACGCTGCGCCTATACATACGCAACGATCAGCTGTGCCGCATGCTCGTCATCTCAGGCCAGGCAGAGGCCTCGCGCTGCGCGCCGAACCCGGCAGCTGGCAACATCGGCGTGACGAGCCTCCTGAGTGCGCAGCACAGCTACCTGTTCGGCGTGGCCGGCAGCCACGTGCGCGCGGTCCGCGTGCGCGCTGGCTCCTCCACGCTCACCGTCGAAACCCGCGCCATCGGCGGTGAGCGCGCCCGCGCGGCGGGCCTTCCGAGCTCGGCACGTTACTTCGTCGCCGCCCTCACGCGCCCGCTCGGAACAGAAGACCCGCTTGTGCTCCTCTCAGCCCTGGGCATCGCTCATCGGCGGATTGGCAAGTCGCATCTCACGTGCCTTCAGGAAGCCGGCCCCCCTCCTTGCGGGCCCTGAGCGGGCCGCGCGAGGCGGCGCATTTGTAGCGATTTGGGTTTTTTTGTGCCGACTTCGTCACAAACAATCGACAACTCCGTCATTATGTGTCTGTGCGCACTGCTGACGTCAGGCAGCCGGAACCTCCCCAGGCGTCGAAGCTCGACGAGATCCGGCGGGCCGCCGAGCATCGTCTGCAAGAGATCGAGCCGCTGATCGCCGAGGCCGACCGGCTGCGCGACGTCCTCTCGGTCATTGACCAGCAGCCGCAGCGGCTGTTAGACGACCGAGCAGCCAACGACAACGGGGACGCTCACACATCCCGTGCGCGCAAGGGCGCCAACAAGCGGATCATCCTCGAGCTCGTGGCCCAGCGTCCTGGGATCGCCCCGGCCGAGATCGCGCAGGTCACGGGCGTGAAGCGCACCGTCGTGGCGTCAACCGTGAGCCGGCTCAAGCGTCACGGCGAACTCGAAGACCACGAGGCCGGCGGCGTGCGGATACCCGCCGTGGTGACCGGCGAGCGCACGGGCTCAAGAACAAGAGTCGCCTGAGAACAGCTAGCTGCTGGCAGCGACCCGCCATGTCCGCGGGCAAATGCGCCGGTGGATAAGCATCGCCAGCTCCCGCCCGTAGTTCAGGCTCAGCTCAATCGCGCGATCGCAACACAGCGCGACGCCGAAATCCTGTTCGAGCAAGCCAAGAATCGAGCGGGCTTCGCCGGAATCTATTGGCAGATCGCGATCCGCCAGACGGAGCTCATGCCCGAGCTCATTGGGATCGCGATCGGTGTGCTGGGCCAAGCGCAGAACGATCTGGCCTTCGATCTCCGCGATGGTGTGAGAAGCTCCCGGGTCACGTTCCACAAACATGACTCTAAACTTTCTAAACTTTCAAGGGGTTACCGCCCGTTGTTCTCAGTTTGTTCACACCGATGTGAACGGCAACCACGATCTTGCTCGATAGAGGTCACCGTCTCGGCGGTAGCGTGTCGCTGTGCGCCGGCCGCGAAGCACCGCCGGCTCCACCGCGCCGGCGGTGCGCGAGCCGACCGCAGCAGGCAACGACTGACGTGCAATCGATTCAGGAGAGAACATGAGCAACCCCCGCTTGGTCACTTCGCAGCGTAAGCGCTCTGGCGTGCAGCTGGCGCTGCTGCGCGCGCGCGAGGTGCTGGCCACGGCGTTTCGCAGGGTCATTAGCGACCCGCTCTCGACCTTCCTGCTGCTCGCGTCGATCGCCTTGGCGATCGCGTTCTTCGTCCTGCTCGGATCCCTGCGCCCCGAAGGCAGCGGGCAGCAGGTCGCGCTGTCGGACATCACCTCCCAGGCTCGCGCGCGGCACATTCGCGAGGCGACTCTGCTCAATTACGACCACCAGGTCGTAGCGCAGACCGAAACCGGAGTTCAGCTCTACGCCTACTATCCGTCCGAAGGCGCAGCGACGCTTGAAATCCTCAAGATCCTGCGTGAAGGCGGGGCGGTGGTCAGCGTCGATCCGCAGACCTCCAAGCCCGCGCGCCAGATCGTCACGCAATTTTTGATCCCGATCCTGCTGCTCGTCTGCCTGTTCGCGTTCTTCGTCCGTCAGAAAAGCGAGGGAGCGGGTGGGATCGCCGCCTTCTCCACGTTCCGCGGCAAAGGCCGGCGCAAGAAGAAGGGCGCGGTGCCGATCACGTTTGACTCGGTGGCCGGAGCGGGAGAGGCGCTGGCCGAGCTGCGAGAGATCAGAGACTTCCTCGATGACCCATCGAAGTACCTGGAAGCCGGCGCGGCGGCGCCCAAGGGCGTCTTGCTGGTCGGGCCTCCCGGTACGGGCAAGACGCTGCTGGCACGCGCTACCGCCGGTGAGGCCGACGCGGTCTTCTTCTCGGCTTCGGGGGCCGAGTTCGTCGAGTCCCTGGTGGGAGTCGGCGCGGCGCGTATCCGCGACCTGTTCGCCCAGGCCAGGCGCCACGCCCCAGCGATCGTCTTCATCGACGAGCTCGACGCCGCCGGGCGCAAGCGCGGCGCCGGCGTCGGCCAGGGCAACGACGAGCGCGAGCAGACGCTCAACCAGCTGCTGGTCGAGATGGATGGATTCGGCGGCGACGCGGGCGTGGTCGTGATGGGCGCTACCAACCGCCCCGACATCCTCGATCCAGCGCTGCTGCGCCCCGGGCGCTTCGACCGCCAGGTGGTTGTGGACAACCCAGACGTTCAAGGCCGCTTTGAGATCCTTACGCTGCACAGTGGCGGGCGGCAATTCGACGCCGGCGTCGACCTGTTCGAGATCGCCAAGCTCTGCCCCGGATTCTCCGGCGCCGAGCTGGCCAACGTGATCAATGAGGCGGCGCTCCTGACTGTCCGTGAAGGCAAGGTCTCGATCGACCAGCACACACTCGAGGAGGCGATCGACCGAGTCGTCGCCGGCCCCGCCAAGCGGCACGTGCTGGGCGAGGACGAGCGCTGGACGATCTCGATCCACGAGGCGGGACACGCGGTCGCCACCTGCGCGATCGGCCAGGTCATTTCAGCCCAGAAGCTGTCGATCGTCGCTCGCGGTCGCCAGCTCGGGACGGCTGCTCACATGCTCACCGACCGTGACGCGGTGATGCACCATCGGTCAGACCTCGAACGCCATCTCGTGGCGATCCTCGCGGGTACCGCCTCAGAGCTGATCGCCTTCGGCGAGGAGTCCACCGGTGCAAGCGACGATCTGCACGCCGCGACCAAGCTCGCACGACGCATGGTCACGAGCTTTGGAATGAGCCAGCGCTTGGGCCACATCACAGTCGGCGAGGCCGGCGGCGAGATATTCCTGGGGGCCGCGCTGCAGGACCTCGGCTCGATCGGACCCGACACGCTGAACATCATCGACTCCGAGGTGGAGCGGATCGTCGAGGAGGCCGAGGCCCGCGCCGAGCACGTGCTACGCGCCAACTGGGCCACCGTGGAGGAGACCGCGCGCGCACTGCTGGAGCACGAGACGCTGTCGGGGGTCGCCCTGGAAGCCGTGCTGTCGACCGTAGAAGAGATCGAGATGCATTCCATCTCACTACCCGAGCGCGACATCGACGCCAGGCGACACGGGCTGGAGTAAAAACCCTTTCAATCGACCAAGGCTTTCCGCAGACCGTCACTCCAGGAGAGGGGTGAGCGCAACGCTCGACAAGGCGCTCGTCGTGCCCCGAGGCGCAGAGCCGCCGATCCACGGCGAAGCGTTCGCGGTCGCGAACTTCGGGACCGTCAGGAACGCCAACGAGGCCGCACTCCACGGTCCGCCCGCGTCCTTGAGTGCGAGGGCTGCAAGCCCAGGCCCGCGACCGGCTGAGGGCTGTCCGCAGCGAGGACATCGGCAGCGATACGATGCACGTTCGCGCCGACGTAGCTCAGCTGGTAGAGCACCGCCATGGTAAGGCGGGGGTCAAGGGTTCGAGTCCCTTCGTCGGCTCTCGTTTTCTTACCGTAATCTCACCAGCAGTTCGATATACACTTTTTGTCCAAGGTCGTCCTCTTTTGTCCTTCGGGCAAGGGCCCTACCCGCGATTAGGTAAATACCTGTAGGCAGGCGCTTCCGTCGCGGTTTGTATCAGATGATCGTCGGAACCGGCCGGCGCCCCGCATCCCGGGGTCGTCTTGACAGGCGGAATCGTGCCGATTTTGAAAGACGTTCTCAGGGCCCGCTCAGCGCGGAGCGCACATGGCGAGAGCGTGGCTCACGGCTCGACCAGCCCGCGCCGGATCGCGTAGCGCGTAAGCTCCACGCGGTCGCGCATACCCAGCTTTCCAAGCATGTTGGCGCGGTGGCGCTCGACGGTCTTCTCGCTGATCGTCAGGGCCCCAGCGATCTGGCGGTTGTTGTGTCCCTCGGCGATCAGCTTGATCACCTCCAGCTCGCGCGGGGTGAGCGGATCGGGATGGTCCTCGTTGGGTTTGGTGAGGTAGTGACGGATGACCTCGGTCGCAGCGCCGGGGTAGAGAAACGGTTCGCCCTGGATGGCGGCGCGGCAGGCGCGTACAAGGTCACGGTCGGCGAGCGACTTGAGTACGTAGCCGTTTGCGCCGGCTCGGAAGGCTTCGTAGAGAAACTGCTCGTTGTCGTGCATCGAGAGCATCAGGATCTTCAGGGTGGGCCGTTGACGGTGGATCTCGCGAGCGGCGTCGAGCCCAGTCATCCGCGGCATCGAGATATCGAGGATGACGAGGTCGAGCTCGTGGTGGACGACTGCCATCTGAACGGCCTCGATGCCGTCACCGGCCTCGGCGCAAACGATCAGGTCGGGTTCGTTTTCAAGTACCAGGCGCAAGCCTTGGCGCACGACCGCGTGATCGTCGGCGAGCAAGATGTTGGTCTTCAGCGCAGCCATTTGATCTCGCCGTCAAGCGGTATCTCTAGTCGCACCTCGGTCCCGGCGCGCGGTGCGCTCAGGACCTGGAAAGTGCCGCCGACGAGGCTGGCGCGCTCACGCATGCCTCGCATCCCGCCGCCCTCGCGGCTCGCTTCGCTCATACCGAGCCCGTCGTCGCGTACGCTCAGCGCGAGGCGATCGGCGTCAGCTCTCAGGACGATGTCAATACTGGCGGCGTGGGCGTGGCGGATGGCATTGGTCGTGGCCTCCTGGGCAACGCGGTAGACCACGAGCTCGCGCTCGGCCGACTGGGACGGGAGATCGTCCGGGACACGGCAGTGGATGCGCAAGTCTGAGCACTCGCGTAGTCGTCGCGAGAGGGCTTGCAGGGCTCCGGCAAGACCGAGATCCTCCAGCGTCTCGGGTCGTAGGCGCTGGGCGATGCGACGCACGTCGCCGATACTGGCGCGCGTGGTCTCGAGCAACTGCTCGAGCTCAGGCGCAAGCGTGGCAGGCGCGATCTTGGACGCGCGCGACAAGCCCAGCAGTATTCCGGTCAGCGTCTGCCCCACTTCGTCGTGGAGCTCTTGGGCGACCCTGAGCCGCTCGCTCTCCTGAGCAGAAAGCGCTCGCCGTGTGCTCTGCAGCCGCTCGCTCTCGAGCTCGTCGAGCATCTCGTTGTAGGCATACGCAAGCTCGGCGGCCTCGGATGGGGCGCTCGGGACCTGCAGCCGCTCGCCCGATTGCAACGGATCGACGCGTCGCAGCAGCGACGGTAGGTGGGTCAGGGGGGCCAGTGCATTGCGCAACAGCAGTGCGTTGGCGATCAACGTAACGGCCAGAGTTACCGCGAGGATCGCGGCGTCGTCGGATGCGATGTGTGCGAACGGGGCGGGCAGGACGATGGCGATCGCGACCGCCATCGTCGTGACGACGGCGGCATTCAGGGCCAGTACACGCCAGAAGAGAGGAATGTAGGGGGACGATCGCGGCGCGGCCTCGCCGCCCACGGCAGCCGCGAGTGAGCTTGGCGCGAAGGAGTCTGAGCTTGGCGGCGGCCCGTCGTCGTGAGCGTCGACGATCGGCTCAGTGAGACTGACTTGTTTGCTTTCTGTGTGCACCTGCTGGTTACGCTAGCGCGCCTTGCCAAGCCGATTCGCGAAGATGGGGTCTCGACCTCATGGTAGCGGCGCTCGTTGGGGTCGAACATGGCAGACGTGACTGGATATGGCTACGGCCGGTCGGCGACAGTCGCCAAATGTTGACCGGGAGCCAAGCGGCGCCGCCCTTTCCCCACCACTTGGGTGAGCGTGTGACAGGTACGAGCCAGTCCCGTGGTGCAGGCACAGGGACGGATCCCAAGTCTGCGCCGCGTATTTGTCGACAGGGCGCCGTGGACGGTGCGTCGCAGAAGATTGAGTGAGTGTCGGATCGCTGAAATTGAATGAGTGTCGGATGGGTGAAATTGAGTGAGTGTCGGATGGGTGAAACACACATAGGAGGCAGAGGCGATGGCAACGGCCGCAGTGGGTATAGATGAGGCAAAGCTCGAAGCGTTTATGGGACAGGCGGTGATGGACATGGGCGCGATCATCAGCGCGCCGCTGTTCGTGATCGGCGAGAGACTCGGTCTATACAAGGCGATGGCCGGTGCGGGACCGCTCACTTCCGAGGAAGTCGCCGAGTGCGCGGGCGCACCGGAGCGGAACGTGCGCGAGTGGCTGGGCAATCAGGCTGCCGGTGGCTACGTGACTTACGACCCCCAGAGCGATCGCTACACCCTGCCAAATGAGCAGGCGCTGGCACTGGCCGACGAGGACAGTCCGTTTTATATCCTCGGCCTGTACGACTCGATCGCCTCAATCTATGCGGACGAGGACAGAATCCTCGAGGCATTCCGTAGCGGCGAGGGGATGGGTTGGCACGAGCACGACCAGCGTCTGTTCCGTGGAACCGAGCGTTTCTTCCGCCCGGGTTACCGGGCGCATCTGGTGGAGGAGTGGATACCTTCGCTCTACGGCGTCAAGGACAAGCTGGAGCGCGGCGCGAAGGTCGCCGACATCGGTTGTGGGCATGGGGCTTCGACGATCATCATGGCCAAAGCGTTCCCCAACGCGAGCTTCTTCGGCTTCGATTACCACGCGTCCTCGATCGACTGTGCGCGTCGTGCGGCCAAGGAAGCCGGCGTGGCCGATCGGGTCGAGTTCGAGGTGGCCTCGGCAAAGGAGTACCCGGGCTATGACTATGACCTGGTGTGTGTCTTCGACTGCTTGCACGACATGGGCGACCCGGTTGGCGCCTCGGCGCATGTGCGCGACACGCTCGCCCCCGATGGCGTGTGGATGATCGTCGAGCCTTACGCGAACGACCGTGTCGAGCAGAACCTCACCCCTGTGGGCCGGGTTTTCTACGGCGCTTCGACCGTCTGCACACCCGCGTCGCTGTCCCAGGAGGTCGGTCTCGCGCTCGGCGCCCGGGCAGGTGAGGCACGCCTGCGTGAGGTGCTCAGCCAGGGCGGTTTCGGCCGGGTTCGCCGCGCGGCGGAGACACCTTTCAACATGATTCTGGAAGCCAAGCCATAGTTCTGTCCTTCAGACGAACGCGTGTTCGCGTATACCGTCCGGATTGCTGAGTAGCTTTTTCTGCGTCTACGAAAGGGCAGGCTCGGCTGTCGGGAGTTGACGGCGGTCGGGGCCTCGGCGTAAAGGAGGGCCGTACGAATGAGCGGACGCGGTAGCTGCGTCATGGCAGAGCAGGAGCGGCAGGCGGAGGGCGCGATCCTCGCTTTGCTGTTGAACTTTGAAGCGGGCAGTCTGTGGTCGGTGGAGGAGCTCAACCGCCAGCTGAGCTCCTCAAGCCTGGAGGTGATCGACGGGCTGGCAAGCCTGCAGGCGGCCGGCTTGATTCACCGGATCGGCGATTACGTGTTCGCGACGCGCGCGGCATCCACTTTCGACAAGCTCGAGCTTTGAAGGAGGGGAGCAAAGCCCTGAAGCCTGTTGGGCTCTGAAGTTTGTTGGATTAGCTAAAAGACCTTGGCTTTTAGCTTGTGGGATTGGCTAAAGAGACCTTGGCCTTTAGCTAATCTTGGCTCTTAGCTGATCCCTTCGAGCAGCTCGGCGGGGGAGGACAGCTCTAGGCCTCGAGCAAGAATCACGATCGTCTCGAGTCGCGGCGAACGCTTACAGCGCTCGAGCAGGCTGATCTCGGTTCGATGCAGGTCGCACACGTCGGCAAGCGCCTCCTGGGAGAGCCCGACGCGCCTACGATGGCGGCGCAGGTTGGCGGCGAACTGCTCGCGGACTGATTCCATAGACGACACTGTCGCGGTCCGCAGACGGAAGGTCTACAGACGAAAGTCGTCACGCGGTCTTCGGTCTCGCACTGCCGGCTGAGCGACAAGCTCGGTCTGAGGCAGCTTCTGGCTTGCTTCTGACCGGCTTGTGGTCTGTTTCTGGCCTCCTGTTCTGGGCCTGTTTCTGGGCCTGTTTCTGGGCCTGCTTCTGGGCCTGCTTCTGGCCTGCTTCTGATCAGGTTTGCACTCGGCGCGGCCATCACACGGTCGCGACGGCATGAGCCTCACGAGAGGAGCCCACCGTCGTCACCGGGATGCCCATTCCAGACACCTTGCTCGCCAAATCGAGTCTCAGCCAACGCGCCAGCCACGGGCTGGGGGTGGAAATGATGATCTCGTCGAAGCCGTGCAGGTTGATCGCGTCTTCGATAGCTGCCACGGGGTCGGGGTCGCCGACCAGGCCTTCCACTTGCACCCCAGCCGCAACGCTCAGCGCGGGAAGGTTTCGATCGAGCGCGCTCCGCGCCTCGCCGGTGCCCTGGTCGTTTGGATCGACCACCTTGTGCAGCCCGTGGGTGCTGTTGGGTACAAGCAGCGCGAACGAGCAGGGTCCGCGTCGGGCGCGCTCGGAGACGGCATCGAGTAGCGGCTGCGTGACAGATGTCTTGTGCTCGACGACGAGCACTTTTGGTTGATTGGCTTGGCTGGAGGACTCCATGGCTGGGAACTCCCTTCCGATGGCTGCGCTTGCGATGGCGAGACGGATTGGTCTCCTAACACTTGGTTACCCTTCCCGCGATACGGCTACCCTTCCCGCGATGCGCGTGCACCTATCCGAGGATCAGATCGAAGTTCGGCTGACGAAGGCCGAGAAGGCACTCGGACTGCTGCGCAACATCAAGGTCGCCCGCTCAGACATCGGCGACATGCAAGTCCTCGACGATCCGCTGCGCGAGGTCATGCGCTCCGGCCTGAAGGTCGGCCTGCGCTTGCCGTGGCTGTACTACGTCTGCCGTACGATCCGCCTCGATGAGGCCTGGGCGGTACGTCGCGGCGTCCCGGCGCTCTCGTTCGCCGTACGTAATCAGGGCGCCTTGGAGCGCGTCACGGTCAGTACGCATGACGCGCGTGAGCTTGCACGGCGCCTGGAGGGTTGATCGGCGAAAGGTCGACGCTGGGTTGACCGGCGAGAGGTTGTGGGCGGAGGCGGCTGGAGAGTGGTGGGGGCAGGATTCGAACCTGCGTAGGCAGAGCCAATCGGTTTACAGCCGATCTCCTTTAACCACTCGGACACCCCAC
The DNA here is from genome assembly GCA_963704555.1 of uncultured Solirubrobacterales bacterium. GTDB lineage: Bacteria > Actinomycetota > Thermoleophilia > Solirubrobacterales > Solirubrobacteraceae > Palsa-744. Next base: position 2,976,600 of record OY969921.1, on the reverse strand, counting down.
CAGGTGTCACCGGCGATGAGCCGCGGGCGAGCAGCTGATTGTAGTGGCTGGCGGCCTGGCGGGGTCGATCGAGAGCATCACGCCCCGCCGCGAGAACCGGCTCCCCTCAACTAGCCTCGCGCAGTTCCTGGGCCTCTGGTAAAGACTGCAGCTTCTTCAGCGTGCGGCTCTCGATCTGGCGGACTCGCTCGCGTGTGATGTTGAAGGCTCTGCCGACCTCGTCGAGGGTGCGCACGCGGTCGCCGGCGATGCCATAGCGCATTTCCAGTACCTCGCGCTCGCGGCGGGGGAGGGAAGCGAGCACACGCCCTACGCTTTGGCGACGCAACTCCTCCGCGGCGAGATCGAACGGCGAGGCCGCCGTCGCGTCCTCGACGAAGTCCGCCAGCGCCGAGTCTTCCTCGTCGCCGATCGGCTTCTCCAGTGACACGGGTTGTTGAGCCATGCGCAGCACCTCGCGCACCTCGCTTGTGGAGCACTCGAGCTCGGCCGCGATCTCCGCCGCGGACGGATCGCGACCGAGTCGCTGAATCAGCGTACGCTCGGCGTAGACGACGTGGTTCAGCCGTTCGGTCATATGTACGGGAATACGGATCGTGCGACCCTTGTCGGCGATCGAACGCGTGACCGACTGGCGGATCCACCAGGTGGCGTAGGTCGAGAACTTGTAGCCGCGTCGGTAGTCGAACTTCTCCACCGCCCGGATCAGGCCAAGCGAGCCCTCCTGGATCAAGTCGAGGAGGTTCATGCCGCGCCCGACATAGCCCTTGGCGATCGACACCACAAGTCGCAGATTGGCCTCGATCATCTGTTGCTTGGCCACCACCTCGCCGCGCTCGATGCGCTTGGCAAGACACACCTCCTCTTCGGCGCTCAGCAGCGGCACGCGCCCGATCGCGTGCAGATACAGGCGCAAAGAATCAAGGCTTGGATCGACAGTCAGGTCGATCTCGGCCTCGCGTAGCTCGTCCAAGCGCGAAGCGAGGGACCCTCGTTCCTCGCCCACGTCGAACTCGGTTCGTACCTCATCCAACTCGACCACGGAAATCTCCGTGGCCATCAGCAGCCCCTCAGTGTTCTGGCTCATAGCCGGACCCCCCAGGATCCTTGTGGCTCCCCATCGGAGCATGCTCCGCTCCGACCTCCCCCGTCTTGACTATCTGCCTCCTTGCGAATACACCCTGCGGTGTTGGCGTTTGCGCCTCATACGCTCGCCCGAACCACAATCCGATCATATCTCCCTGTCGATTCGAACTACGTGCGGAGTGATACCAGATGTTGGGGTCGAGAGGCGCCGATTGTCACGGCAAGTGCCGGCAAATCAACCAACGCGCCCACGCGGACACGGCACCTTTGCGTTCGCGGCGGCGCCTGAGCCGTCGCTGAAGCTTACGTGCACCGCGAAGGGAAAGCCGCCGCGCGGGCAGCGCCGCGGCAGGAGCATGCCTCTGGGATGAAACGTCACGGTCTTGCCTTTGACGCGTTCGCGGTAAACGATGTCGGCGGGGCCGATCGTCGTGCGCAGCCCAACGAGTGCTATGTCGGGCCCTTTCGGCACGCTCGGCACAGGCGGCAGCGTCGTCTCGATTACCCCTCCGAAGGGAGCGTTCGCGTGCCCCACGAAGGCCCCGAATACAAGATTGGCGATCACGGGCAACGTCCCGCTCGCCAGGAACAGCAGCCCCAGCTTCCCGCTCCGCACGGGTTGGGAGAAGATCGTCACCGGGGCGGTCTCGGACAGCGTGCGCGGTCCGAAGGGAACCTGGACTAGCGCGCTGCCTCGACCCATCAGCGAGTCGGGCGGACAAGCAGCGCTCCCGTGCGCTTCGAGCTGGGCGGGCAAGCAGTCTTCGAGCCCCAGTTCGCTTGTGCCAAAGCCCAGTTCGGCGGGATACAGCAATTCGATCTTGGCGATGGGCAGAGCGCCCTCGGCACGCGCGGGTATGACGCGTAGCGAGGTCGTGACCGTGGTCGCCGCGCCCAGCCGCTCGGGCGAGAATGCGGCGCTCAGCCTGACGGTGGAGCCGCCGGTCGTGCCGACGGTGGAGCTGCGGGTCGTGCCGACGGTGGAGCTGCGGGTCGTGCCGACGGTGGAGCTGCGGGCTGCACTGACGGTGGAGATGCCATGGGCGAGCGGACACGTGCAGGCGATCCAGAGTGCCGGCAGGACGAGCAATGCGAAGCCTCTGCGTAGCGTCACGTCACCTCACGTCGGCTCAATAGCGCAGTGTGCCCACGGTTTGCACGGTGAGCGCGCTGGTGCGGCGGTCGATCGCTCCGTACAGCTTGCCACCCCCGTGCGCATGGGCGTAGCTGCCGGTGCCGTGGCTGACCGACAGCGTGCCCGCGAAGCTCGAGTACCTGGCCGAGGAGTGCAGAACGGCGCGCCCACTGCCGTAGATCGTTCCGTAGCGCGCTTTGATCGCAAACGAAGCGGTGACCGTGGGGCCGACGGTCAGACGGACGTTGGCCTGGCCGGGCAGCGTCCCGCCGGCGTGCCCTTCCTCCAGGAGGACTGAGCCGAACGCTTTGAGGAGATGCAGATCGCCGGTGTCGTCCACGCTCAGGGTGCGTGCCGCGCCGGCCGCCTGTTCGGCATGTGCCGTCCCGAGCGCGGATGGGGCGGCGACCGGTACGCCGAAGAGACCGAGCGCGAGCGCTGTGCCAACAGCCGTGACACGTCCGCCGGCGTGCGCGTCGCTGCTGCCTCTCATGCGATCCCCTCCTACAGCTGCCGCCGGCACCGATCCTGACGGCTTATTTGTGTCGATAACGATAGCGCGTGCCGAGCAGACAATGCTAGATGGAAGACAAGTATCGTGCCGGGCAGGCAATGCTAGCTAGAAGACAAGTATATATCTCTCTTGGCAATGACTCTCGTGTAAGATGTGTTTTTGAAAGAGTCCTGGGGAGGACCGTCACATGGCTCATGCGGCAACGATCGGACCCGAGAAGGAAAAATGGATACGCGGGCGCTCGTCGCATCTGCGCGGTGCGCTGTTGGGTCTGGTGCTCGAGCGCCCCAGCCACGGGGGAGAGCTGGCCAACCGCCTCTCGATGCGTCTCGGCGAGACGTGGGGAATCGACTCCAACGACATCTACCGGCTGCTACAGAACCTGGAAGCCGAGGGCTTGGTGTGCGTGCGCGAAGAGCCGCGGCGCGACAAACGCCCGGGGACGCGCATCGTCTACCACCCGACGGAGCGCACAAGCGCAGCGCTCACACGCTGGATCGAAACGCTGCTCCCACGCGAGACGTTTCGACTGGGTCTGCACGCAAAGCTGGCGGTCGCGCGCGAGCACGACCTGCCGGGGCTGCGCTCGGCGCTCAAGCAGCACCGTCGCGAATGCCTTGAGCTCGCGACGATGATGTGCCCGGGCGAGGGCGAGCCGGGCTCGTGGGGAGCACTGTTGATGGACTGTACGCGCGACGGCATCCATCAGATGTTGCAGACCGAGCTGGACTGGGTGGCACGCACGCTGACGCGGATCGATGAGTACGCCGCCCTGCACGCCCAACGGCCCGCGATCCGTAGCGGCGCGGTGCCTAGGGTGTGAGGCCTATGGCTTCCCACCGCTACGGCGCCGGTACCGCGGTACCGCTGCTGTCGTTCTCGGCTGTCAGCACGCTCCACCGCGACGGGCTGCGTGAGCGGGTTGTGCTTGATTCGGTCTGCTTCGATCTGCACGCAGGCGCCAGCTTGGGCGTCTACGGCGCGCGGCGCTCGGGCAAGTCGACACTGCTGCGCCTGGCTGCGGGCTTGGACTTTCCCGAGCGTGGCAGCGTTCGCTTTGAGGGTCGCGAGCTCGCCGCGATGTCCGGGGGCGAGCGGGCGCGGCTGCTGCGCGGACCGCTGGCGCTGTTGACGGCTGAGGATTGGCTGCCGAGTCCGGGAGAGACGGTGATGGACCACGTCGCGATGTCGGCCGGCAGCGGCGGTATGTCGCTGCGGGAGGCGCGGCGTGCGGCGCTCGGCGCGCTTGACCGGGTGGAGGCGGCGGGCGTGTGCGCGGAGGAGATGACCGTCTCGCTCTCATCGTCGCTGCGCGCGCGGGTGATGCTGGCGCGCGCGCTTGTGCGTGAGCCGCGACTGCTGATCGTCGATGAGCCGGCACCGCTGCCGAGCTTGCTGGAGCGCGACGGCTTCCGCGCGCTGCTGCGCGCGATCGCGCGCGAGCGGGGTATCGCCTTGCTGGTCGCCTCGGAGGAGCTGAGCGCGCTGCAGGGCCTAGCGGCGTTGGCATCGATCTCGGCCGGGGAGCTGTGCATGGCGCGGGAGCCGGGCAAGGTTGTCGAGCTCCCGCGCCGGCGGTCGGGCGCTGGCGAGCGTCGGTGAGCTGAGCGTGCGCCGGTTCGCGCCCGCGCGCGAGGTCAGAGGTCGGCCGGTGCCCGCGCGCGAGGTCGGTTCGAGCCCGCGCGCGAGAGTACGACTACGACGAGTGCGAATGTGAGCGGGCTGGCGCTGCAGGGGGTTGTCAAGCACTACCGCGGCGGCGAGGAGACGGTGCGCGCGGTCGACGGCGTGACGCTTGCGATTGAGCCGGGCGAGCTGGTCGCGCTGTATGGCCCGAGCGGCTCGGGTAAGTCCACGCTGCTGATGCTGATCGCCGCGCTGCTGGCGCCCGACGCGGGCAGCATCGTGTTCGGTGGGCGCGATGTGGCGCGCCTGTCCGGGGGTCAGGCGGCCGCGTACCGCCGCCACGAGGTGGGCTTGGTCTCGCAGGAGTTCCATCTGATCCCGGGCTCAAGCGCCCTGGACAACGCGATGATAAAGCTGCCGGTACTGGGCTTCAGCCTGCGCGAGGCACGCGCACACACGCTCCCGTGGCTTGAGAGAGTGGGATTGGCTGGGCGTGCCGCTCATACCCCGGAGTCCCTGTCCATGGGCGAGCGCCAACGGGTCACGATCGCGCGCGCCTTGGCGTCGGAACCGGGCCTCTTGCTAGCGGACGAGCCAACGGGCAACCTGGACTCAGCACGCACGCATGAAATCCTCACCCTATTGCGCGAGATCTGTCGCGAGCGCGCGATCCCGGGCCTGCTCGTCACCCACGACGGCGACGCGCAAGCGTTCGTGGACCGCGTGCTCACGCTGCGCGACGGGCGCTTGTACGAAGGCGCGCCCGCCTTTGAGACGCAGCTCGCGGCGGTTGCGGTGGAGCCATGAGTTGGACCGACACACACGCCGCGGCGGACGCCAGTGCGAAGCCCGCTCGCCGTCGAGGCGCGAGCCGCCGCGAGCACCGGATGAGCCGACGATGAACCCGCGGATCTTTGGCATGCGGCTGGACATGCTGCTGTACCTGTACCGGCGCCGCTTGCGCGCGCATCCGGTTGCGGAGTTGTTGGCGGGTGGTGGGGTGGCGATTGGGGTGGCGCTTGTGTTTGGGGTGCTGTTGGCCAACGCGAGTTTGACGAGTTCCGCGGGCCGGCTTGTGCATGGGCTGGCGGGGTCGGCGGGCTGGGAGCTGACCGCGCGCTCCTCGCAAGGGTTCGGCGAAGGGGTCGTGCAGCAGGTCGGCGAACTGGGGGGTGTGCAGGTGGCGGCCCCCGTGCTGCGTGAGAACGTCACGCTGATCGGCCCGGGCGGCAGGCGCGCGGTGCAGCTGATCGGTGTTACCCCGAGCCTTGAAGCGCTCGGCGGCGGCGCTACGCAGGAGCTTGCCGCGGGCACGCAGCTTTTGGGGGGTGGCCTGGGGCTGCCGACGGGCGTGGCGAGCGCGCTCGGCTCGCAAGCGGGTCAACCGCTGGGAGTGGCAAGCGGCGGCGTGGTGCGCCCCTCGCGCGAGCGTGTGCTGCTGGGCGAATCGTTGGCCGGTGTGGCGGCAAGCCCGGTGGCGGTTGCGCTGCTGTCGGTCGCGCAGACGCTCACGGGGCATACGGGTCGGGTGAGCGAGCTGATGATCCGCCCGCGCGCCGGGGCGTCGTCAACGGTCGCTGCGCAGCTCGCGCATGTGGCGTCCGCCCGCCACCTGGAGCTGCGCCCGGCTGACGACGAACTGCAGCTGTTGAGCGTCGCGACTAAGCCCAACCGCCAGTCCACCGCGTTGTTCAGTGCGATCGCCGTGATGATCGGCTTCCTGCTGGCGCTCAACGCGATGCTTTTGACGGTCCCAGAGCGCCGCCGCTTCATCGCCGAGCTGCGTATGCAGGGCTATGACGCGCGCCAGATCGTGCTGTTGATGGGGTTGCAGGCGCTCGTGCTCGGCGTGGTTGCCTCGCTGGTGGGGATTGCGTTGGGCGGTGCGCTTGCGCGCCTGTTCTTCCAGCAGGTCCCCGGCTTCCTGACAGCCGCTTTCCCGATCGGCGCCGAAGAGACCGTGCACGCCGGCACGGTGCTTGCCGCGGTCGCCTGTGGCGTGCTGGCCACGGCGCTGGCCTCGCTCGCGCCGCTGCTCGACCTGCGCGCGCGCCGCGCAGGGGAGGTCGGCCTGCGGCGGGCCGACGCGCACAGCGAGACAGTCGGCGAGCGCACGATCGCGCTGCTTGGCGTCGCGGGTGCATGTCTGCTGGCGGGGGCGCTCGCGCTCGCGCTGCTTGTGCCCAGCCTCACAGTCGTCGCGGGCGTGATGCTGGCGCTGGCGAGCGTGTGCCTGATCCCGGCGGTGTTCGCGATGCTGGCACGGCTGCTGCCGTACGCGACTGAGCGCATCCGTTCGAGCGCGCTGATTGTGGCACTGACAGAGCTGCGCGCGACCACGACGCGCTCGGTCGCGCTCGCGGGGATCGTGTGCCTGGCCGTCTACGGCAGCGCCGCGATCGGCGGCGCCCGGCGGGACCTGCTGCGCGGCATCGAAAACGCCAGCGCCCAATATTTCGCAACGGCGCAGGTGTGGGTCAACACTGGCGGCGACGTGTTCGACACGAACAGTTTCGCGCCGGGCAAGCCGGCGGCGGCGATAGCACGGGCGCCGGGTGTCGCCGCGGTGCGCGTCTATCAGGGTGGCCTGCTCGACGTGGGCGAGCGGCGCATGTGGGTGCGCGCCAGGCCCGCGGGCGACGCGAGCATGATCGAAGCGAGCCAGCTGCTGCACGGCGACTATGCGAGCGCGACAAGCGAGCTTCGCGCCGGGGGTTGGGCGGCCGTCTCGAGCGACTTCGCCGAAGAACGCCAACTGCACGTTGGCGGCGCCTTCACACTGCCCACGCCGGCGGGCGCCGAGCGGCTGAGGGTGGCGGCGATCGCGACCAACTCGGGCTGGCCGGCGGGCGCGATCACGCTCGGCGCGGCCGACTACGGCCGCTACTGGCAGACGGGCGAAGCGGCGGCGCTGGAGGTGAGTCTGAAGCCTGGCGTGAGCCCTGCGGCCGGCAGGCGCGCGGTGCTTGCCGCGCTTGGGTCAGCCTCGGGCTTGGAGGTGGGCACGGCCGCCGAACGTGCCGCGCTCGGGTCGGCCTCCGGCCTGCAGGTGAGCACCGCTGCCGAACGGGCCGCGCAGAGCGCTTCCGCGGCCCGTCAGGGATTGCGCACGCTCGGGGAGATCTCGACGCTGCTGCTGGTGGCGGCGGCGCTGTCGGTCGCCACTGCGCTGAGCGCCGCGATCTGGCAGCGACGCCTGCGCCTGGCGGCGCTGAAGATCCAGGGTTATGACGCCGGCCAGTTGTGGCGCGCCGTGCTGCTAGAGAGCGGCGTCACGATCGGCGTGGGCGTGCTCGTGGGCGCGCTTGTCGGGATCGCGGGCCACGCGCTCGCGGGTCGCTTCCTGCAGCTGAGTACGGGCTTCCCGGCGCCCTTCTCGCTCGGCCCCGAGCAGGTGCTGTTGACGATTGTGCTGTTCGGGGCGATCGCGCTTGCGGTGATTGCTCTGCCGGGGATGCTGGCGGCGCGCGTCTCGGCGCGGGCGGTGTTGCAGGAATGAGGTCTCCGCGCGCTCTTACGGTCCCATGATCTCGGCGAAGTGACGGATGAACACCACGACGCAGGTCATGAACATGATGAGGACCAACACCCAGAGCGGGGCGCCCAAGCCGAGCGCAGCAGCCAGCAGCGCGCCCATCAACAGGGATATGGCGATGTCGTAGCGGTCGACGATGTCAAAGCCGGTCACGAGACCACCGTAGCAACGAATACAAAGAACAACAAGATGCCGCCCGCCATTCCCACGACAAAGCCGATTCCCAGACCTTGGTTGATCCGACGCGACAAGGTATCCGGCCTGCTCGCGACCAGCAGCGCCACTGCCGCCGGCAATCCCGAGAAGAAGACCGTGCAGCCACCCAGGACGGCCGCCCAGGCAAGCAGGCCATTAACGACGGACGTCTCCAGCGAAGGGTTGGCCTCGCAGAGGACGTGAATGATGGCTATCGCAGTCACGACTCAACAACCTACGCCGCGCCCGCGACGAAATCCACAAACGGATGCCTGTTCTTGTCCTGGATCGCTCGCTCCAGCGGGTATCACGTCGCAAAGTTGGCGCGCTATCGCTCTTTCGCACGGCATTGAGCTCGCTGGGGGCGGCCATGTCAAAAATCAAGTAGCCAGTTTTGCAATTGGCAAGGGAGGTGCGGGCGGCGATTATCGATATCGCGAGGAGATGGCCTGCGATCCGCCGGCCGTGATCCCCGCGGTCGAGCGAGGCATGCGGGCCGCACCCGACCAAGCACACGACACCGCAACGGTCGGAGGAGCAGTGGGGATCAGACAGGGCGGGGGATTCGAGCGGCGCGTGCCGGCCGGGCAGGGGTTGTCGGCGCGCTCGGGCCGGTGGCGGCTCGGTCTCGCAGCGCTTGCGCTGATGCTCGCGCTTGGCGTGCTGGCCGATGCGCCTGCCTCGTCGCTGGCGCTCTCCGAAGGCCGCGCGTACGAGCTGGTGACGCCGCCTTACAAGGGTGGCTACGGCGCTGGCATAGTGGCCGCTTCGTTGAATGGCGAAAAGGTGCTCTTCTTCTCGCTCGGCGTGTTCGCTGGTACCCCACGTCCTGGCGTTGGAAGCTTCTATTTGGCGCACAGGGAAGCGGGCAAAGGATGGTCGACGACTCCGGAGCAGCCACCAATTTCCGGTGCCAACGGCATCGCTGAATTCTCTCCGACTTTGGAATTTGGGATAACTCCTAGAACGGTGGGTCACAATGAAGTCGAGTACGTGCTCCACAGTCTCGCCAGCCCTGACACACCGGCGGATTGGGAAGTGTTCCCGGGTGAAATTATCATGAAGCCAGTGGAAGAATTCTTTAACAACGACCCGTCATACTTGACCGTCGATCAGGAAAGCGCAAGTAGCGATTTGTGCCATCTCGTGGTGGACGGCATAAATTTGTCGGCTGAAGCGCCTTACCAATCTACTGAAGGTCATAAATTCTCCGACTTCAAGCTTTATGATCTCGCACGCGGTTGTCGTGGCGAAGGGCCCTGGTTTCGCATGATTGGTGCGAGGAACAGGCTCGGGCCGCACGAAGAACCAGAACCGATCCGCCCGGAATGTCCTGTGGTGCCTGGTTATGGCGGAAATGATGCCAGGTCGGAAGAGGAAAACCATTTTGCCCTGTTCAACATGGTGTCGGGCGATGGCAGCGAGATCTTCTTTACGACGGATGCTGAAGAAACGGCAAAGTTTAGCGCCGTCTGCACGCATCCGCAGCTGTTTGTCCGCTTGGGCGGATCGAGGACGGTGGAAGTGTCCAGGCCGGTAGATCCATCGTTGCCGTTTGGAGGCTGTGGCGAAGGCGGAAGCCCAGGTGAAGTTCCTGGTGAAGTGCCCTGCGCGGGTGCGGCGTCGCGTCTGCCGTCGTTCTTCAAGGGTGCCTCAGAAGATGGGTCGCGCGTCTTCTTCACGAGCAAGGAACGGCTCGTGAGCGGCGACACGGATAACACGAACCAGTTGTATATGGCGCGGATCGGTTGTCCGGAAAGCGAACCCGCGTGCGAACCCGCGGGAAGGCGGGTGCTTGGGCTCACCGACGTCTCGCACAGCCAGCTTGCGGGCGAAACAGGTGAAGTGCTGGGCGTGGCAAGCGTGGCAAATGACGGATCGCACGTGTACTTCGTCGCTCAAGGCATATTGACGAATAGTCCGAACGCTGAAGACGAAGTAGCCGCCAAGGGCGCGGACAACCTGTACGTGTATGACGCGGAAACGCAGCGAGTGTCGTTCGTCGCTGACCTGTGCGCCGGCGCCGGCGCATCTGGCAGCAGGGCAGACGCGCGTTGTCCGTCTGTTTTGACCAGCGGTAAGGATGGCATAAACGATGAAGTCCTGTGGGGAATAGGGGTGGCGGCAAGTGAAGTGCAATCCACCGGCAACGGTGCGTTTCTCGTATTCTCCTCGTATGGGCGACTGATCGGTCGTGGCGGGCAACTCGACGCGGACAGCGCGAAGGACGTGTATCGCTATGACGCCGAAACGGAAACGCTCGACCGTGTGTCGTTGGGTGAAGGCGGCTATGACGCGAACGGTAACGGCGGTGGCTTCAATACAAGCATCCCGCCTGAGGGCATTCTTCCGGATGGGGATAGTATGCAGGATCAGCACGAGTTGGCTACGCGCGCGGTCAGCGAAAATGGCTCGCGTATCGTCTTCAGCTCGTCCGCGCCGCTGTCTCCCAACGCGATCAACGGTCGCGAAAACATCTACATCTGGCGCAAGGAACCGGGCTGGAGCGAAGGTCGCGTATCGATGATTTCGACCGGCAGCTCGTTGACGAATGACGTGAACCCAGTCATTACGCCGGATGGGGAAAATGTGTTCTTCGCCACAGCTCAAGGCTTGGTCCCGGCCGACACCGAAAACGACGTCGACGTATACGACGCACGTGTCGGTGGAGGCTTCCCATTGGCAGCGGCCGAACGCGTGCAGTGTGCGAGCGACGGATGTCAAGGGGCCCTCACTAATCCGGCGCCGTTGTTGGTGCCAGGCAGCGCCGTGCAGGCGCCAGGGGGAAATTTCGCTGCGCCTGCAGCCGCCAAACACGCCGTCAAAACAAAGAAGAAAGTCAAGGCGAAAAAAGCGAAGACGCATCGCAGGAGCGGTCGCGCGCACGGGATGCGCGCCACACGGACCGGCAGCGGACGGAGGGTGCGATGAGGGTACGGGCATTGCCACGGGTGTACGGCATCGTCGGGGCGCTGGTTGTGGCGCTTTCAATGGCGGGCGCAGGCGTCGCGCTTGCATTCGAACCGCCGCAGCCCGAAAAAGAACCGCTGCAGATCACAAAGTTCACGATGGAAGCGACGCGGGCGACCAGTCTCAGTACAAACCCGTTGACCAAAGAAACGACAGTCGTCAACGAAGCGTATGAAAAACCGTTTACGCAAGCTGGGTCCCACCCGTGGGCGTTGACTACAGCTCTCGAATTCGCACACGAATCCATTAACGAAAAAGAAGGAAGTGAGCCAACCGAGCAACCAAAGGATGTAGTTGTGAGCTTGCCCCCCGGTCTGCTGGGCGATCCGATGGCGGTGCCGCGATGCTCCTTGGTCGACGCGTTTGGGCTGGGTAAGTGTCCCGCTGCTTCTCAGGTGGGGGTGTATCGTGTGCGCTGGCTCACTGGGAATCAATATCTAGCGCCGATCATGGACGTGGTACCGGAAAAGGGCCAGTCGGCCGAGTTCGTGCTTGTCAACGAAGACAAGGTTTCGGCCGATTTGACTGGCCATCTAGTTCGCAGCCCGGAAAAAGTGAGCGCGGACGGGGTGCGCACTCCAGGCAGCTATGAGTTGACGGTCTCCTCGAACAACATTCCGACGGTCGGGCTGTATCGCGTGGAAACGACGTTCTGGGGCGTGCCGTCCGATCCCAGCCACGATGCGATGCGCGGACTTGAATGCGGCAGCCCCTCAGAGTATCTGATCTTCGAATGTAAACCTGGCACGGGCGAGGAACAGAGCGGCGTGCCGCCGGTGCCGTTCCTGACGCTGAGCAGCGATTGCGCCGCTGGCCCGGAGACGGCGACGCTACGGGCCGACTCGTGGGAAAAACCCGGCAGCGTGCATGAACAGCAATACACGGGGTTTGCCGAAGCAAGCGCGACGCTGCCGGCCGTGACGGGCTGTGGCGCGCTCGGCTTTCACCCGGAAATCGCGGTACGGCCGACGACCGAACAGGCCGACGAGCCGGTCGGTCTGGACGTGAACCTGAAAGTGCCGTTGAGCGAAGAACCCGAAACGAACGCGACGCCACAGCTGCGCAACGCGCTCGTGACGCTGCCCGAGGGCCTGTCGGTCAATCCCGGCATCGTCGACGGGATTCAGGCGTGCAACGAATTCGGCAAGGAAGGGATCAACATCACGGGTCCCGAATCGGAAGTCACGAGTGTGACGGGCGAACTCCAGCTCGCCCCGGGTCACTGCCCGGACGCCTCGATCGTGGGCAGCGCCGAAGCGATCACGCCGCTGCTGTCCGAACCGGTGCGCGGTCACGTGTTCCTGGCGCGCCCAGGTTGCGGCGGCGCCGGGCAGAATCCCTGCAGCGAAGAGGACGCGCTCGACGGGAACTTGTACCGCCTGTATCTGGAACTGGGCGGCGAAGGCGAACTCGCCTCGACGGGAGTGCACATCAAGGTCGAGGGCAGGACCGAGGCGAATCCCGCCACGGGCCAGTTGACGACCGTGTTCGAAGGCAACCCGCAGACGCCGTTCAGCGAACTGAAGATAGACCTCAACGAAGGCGCGCGCGCGCCGCTTGCCAACCCAGCTGTGTGCGGGCCGGCGACCACGACGGCGAACTTCACGCCGTGGAGCGCGCCCGGCGTCACGCCGGCGCCGGAAAGCCTGCTCGTCGCAGGCACACCGGACGCGACGTGGTCGTCGTTCTATCACGTCGAAGGCTGCGCGAATCCGACGCCCTTCCAGCCCGGCTTCACAGCAGGCACGGTGACGCCGCAGGCGGGGCAGTTCAGCGCGTTCACGTTGAACCTGTCGCGCAACGACCGCGAACAGTACGTCAAGGGCATCCAGGTTCACACACCGCCGGGGCTGCTGGGGATGCTGTCGAGCGTGCCGCTGTGCGGTGAAGCGGCTGCGAACGAAGGCAAATGTCCCGAAAGCGCGAAGATCGGTACGACGCGCGTGGCGACGGGCGCGGGATCGCATCCGTTTGAAATCGAAGGCAATGTGTACCTGACGGGGCCGTACGAGGGCAGCCCGTTCGGGCTGAGCGTCGTCGTGCACGTGGTCGCGGGCCCGTTCAACCTCGGCACGGTGGTCGTGCGCGCGCGGATCGCGGTCGATCCGACCAGCTCGACGCTGACGATCACGACCGACGAAACGGGGCCGCACGCGGTACCACAGATCGTCTTCGGGGTGCCCGTGCGCCTGAAACGGATCACGGTCGACATCGACCGCCCCGACTTCATGTTCAACCCGACCAACTGCGACGCGCAGCAGATCGGCGTCACCGTCTCGGGCGGCCAGGACGCCACGGCAAACGTGCAGAGTCCGTTCGCGGTCGGCGGCTGCAAGAGCCTTGGCTTCAAACCGATGTTCAAGGTCTCCACGAATGGGCACACGAGCCGTGCCGACGGTGCCAGCCTCGACGCGAAGGTCTCCTACCCGGCCGGCTCGTTCGGCAACGACGCGAACATCGCGCGCGTCAAGGTGGACCTGCCCAAACAGCTGCCTTCGCGGCTGACGACGCTGCAGAAGGCTTGCCCGGCCGCCACGTTCGAAGCGAATCCGGCCGCCTGTCCCGTGGCGTCGGTCGTGGGGTCGGTGAGGGCCACGACGCCGCTGTTGCCGGTCGGCCTGTCGGGCCCGGTGTACTTCGTCAGCCACGGCGGCGAAGCGTTTCCGAACCTGATCGTGGTGCTGCAAGGCGACGGCGTCAGGGTCGACCTTGTCGGCGACACGTTCATCAACAAAGCCGGGATCACAAGCAGCACGTTCAAGACGGTGCCTGACGTACCGGTCGAGACGTTCGAGTTGTACCTGCCCGAGGGCAGGTACTCGGCGCTGGCCGCCAACGGCAACCTCTGCAAGCAGCAGAGCAAGCTGAAGATGCCGACCGAATTCGTAGCGCAGAACGGGACCGTACTCAAACAAACGACGAAGATCGCCGTCAGCGGATGCGGCACGAGCAAGCCGGGCAAGGTCCATAAGGCAAGTCACGCGCGAAGAGCCGCGCGCGCACGGGGGAGGTCGGGCAAATGACCGCCATCAGGTCAAGGTTTGCGCTTGCGAGCGTCGCGCTGCTCATGGGGCTGTTGGTTCAGGCCGCCGCCGTGCACGCCGCCGCGCCCGCGCCGGTCAAGGAGATCGAGACGAGCCACTTCGGTTGGGAAGTGAACAAGACGACAAAAGGCGACATCTGCACGGTTGAATCTGGGCAGGAATGCGAGCCGGGCACGATCAGCGACGCTCCAGGTGGGTTTAGTTCGGTCACCGATATCGCCGCTGCGGGTAGCAACGTCTATGTCGCTGACGCGGTCAATAATCGTGTGCAGGAGTTCGAAAGCGACGGCAAATTCGTGCTCATGTTCGGGTCCAAAGTCAACAAGAAAGGTGGCGATGTCTGCTCTGCCGCCGAAGCAAGCGAATGCCAGGCCGGCGTGGAAGGGACAGCGCCCGGACAGCTCTCCACACCACAAAGTATCGCCGTCGACTCGGCGAGCGACGATGTCTACGTAACCGAAGTATTCCAATCTGGTGGGCGTGTGCAAGAGTTCAGTGCGACGGGCCAGTTCATCTTCGAGCTCGGCCGTGAAGTAAATGAAACGAAGGCCAAAGAAGTCGGGACGACAGGTGCGGAAAAGGACTTGTGTAGCGAGGAAGAAATCGAAGCCAACAAAGTGAAATGCACGATCCCGGTCGCAGGCACCTCGCCTGAACCGGGCGCCTTCAATTTCAGCGGTGAAGGTGGGAATTTGGCGGTCGGCGGTCCCGAAGACCTGCTGTATGTCGGCGACGAACACCGCGTGCAGGAGTTCGACTCGAAAAGCGGTGCGAGCGACGGGCACTACAAGCGCGAATTGTCACTGACGTCGATCTCGGCACAACCTGGTTTCGCTGCGAGCCCGCTGGTACTCGACGGGACGACAGGTGACGTGTACGTTGTCTACGTGGATGATATTTTGGGATTGGGTAGAGAAACGATCCATGAGTTCGATTCAGTGGGCACCGAACTTAAAGACTTCTCGACTGGCCCTGTCGCGGCGATAGCGGTTGGTTCAACGGGTCTGCTAGCCGTCAGCGAAAATGTGAGAGGCGCGCTGCGCGGCTCGCTCTATGAAGTAGGCGCAAGTCTCCATCTAATCAGCCAGTTTGCAAGCCACGACACCGGAAGCCTAGCGTTCAACGACAAAAACGAACTGTATGCGGGCTTTGCAGGCGCCACGAGCCTCGATCCCGCCCGCGAGGAGGTGATCGCCTATAGGCCAGTGTCGATCGGCGCGCTTGTTGCGACGCCGGGTAACTGCACCACGGCCGGCGTGCACGAAACCGACGTGACGCTCGACTGCACGCTCAAGGGCGAAGTGGACCCGTGGGGAGTCACGGAAACGCAGGTGTGGTTCCAGTGGGGCGCAAACGAAGCGCTTACAAATAGGACCGAACCGTCTATCCCGGTTAACAGCACCCTGAGCGAAGGCGAAGAAGAAACGCCCGTACCGGTAAGCGCCGCGATCGACGGCCTGCGCCCCGACGAAAGGATCTACGACGATGTTGCGGGGGAAGACCGCAACGTCAAGGCGCCCGAATCGCTGACCAGCGCCGAGCAGTCGTTCACGACCGAAACGGTGCCGCCGCGGATCGTCGGCGAACCATTCATCGCGTTTGTCTCACCCTCCTCGGCCGTGTTGTACGGCGAAGTCAACCCGGAGAACGCGCCGACACGCTACGCAATTCAATACGCGCCCGCTGCGGGCTGCGCCGAACTGGAAGCGACCTGCGCGGGACGCTTGGAAACCAGTGCGTTGGCATCCTCAGGGTATGGTCCGCAGGCGGTGGCCCAGGAAGCCACCGGCTTGCAACCCGCGACTCTCTACCGCTACCGGTTGGTGGCGGTCAACGAAGCCAGCCAAACGGCGGTCAACGAAAGCGGCGGCGCGCAGCTGCCCGAAGGAGAATTCGAAACGGCTCCCGCTCGTGCCGTGACGGCGCAGACGGGCGGCGCCAGCCAGGTGGGGACGACCAGCGCCGTCGTCTCCGGCGGCGTCGACCCCGACGGTCAGCCTTCGACATACGCGTTTGAAATGGGCGTCTACAACGGCGCGAACACGCGCTTCGGAGTGGTCTATTCCGCTGCGGCCGGCAGCGAAGCGGCCGAAGAGACGCTCACGCTGACCGGCTTGCAGCCGGGCACGACGTACGCCTACAGAGTCACGATCTACTTCGGCGACGGCAGCATCAGCGGTTCCTCCGCGACGGGCGCGACGCTGACGTTTACGACCGCAGGGTTGCCGGCGGCGCTGAGTTCGCCCCCCTCGCTCGCACTGCTGAGCACACCGGCGATCGTGTTCCCCAAGGAACCCGCGGCGCAGAAATCCGGGCCGAAGAAACTCACACGCGCGCAGCAGCTGGCAAACGCGCTGAAAGCGTGCAGGAAGAAGCCGAGTGCCAAGCGTACGGCCTGTGAGCGGGCGGCACACAAGCGGTACTCCGCAAAAAGCAAGAAGAAATGAGCCGGCCACGGCTGCGACGCCGCCCACTCGGGCCGCGTCGCGCACCCACGAATCGAAACGGGAGGGACCCGATGTTCTCAAAACTACGAAAGCGCCTCACCTACGCAAACGTCGTGATGACGCTCGCGCTCGTGTTCGCGATGAGCGGCGGCGCGTACGCCGCCGGCAAATACCTGATCACCTCGACCAAACAGATCAGTCCGAAAGTGCTCAGCGCGCTGAAGGGCAAGGCGGGTCCCGCCGGAGCGCCGGGCGCACAGGGACCGGCAGGTCCCGCGGGCCCATCAGGGCCAGGCGGCGCCAAAGGCGAAAACGGCGCGTCTGGCACGGAAGGCAAAGCCGGCGCGAACGGTGAAAGCGTGACGATGAAAGCGGAGCCCAACGGCACACATTGCAAGGAAGGCGGCGCCAGCTTCAGCGTCTCCGGTAAAACCGAATACGCCTGCAACGGCAAGCAGGGCTCGCCGTGGGTCGCCGGTGGGACGCTGCCGGCCGGGAGCACGGAGCAGGGCGTGTGGTCGTACTTCAACACCGAGGAAGTAAGTCAGGCCGAAAAAACCGCTCCAATCTCGTTTGGGATTCCGCTGAAAACGGCGCCGCAGGCGCACTTCATCGGCAGCAAAGAAGAACTCGCGGGCGAACCGCACGAAGCCTTGGCGATCAAAAACGGCCAGTGCAAGGGCAGCGTCGAAAAACCGGAAGCCGCGAACGGCCAGCTGTGCGTTTTTACGCGCCTCGACATCGGCGTGGTAGCTGTAAATTTCTTTGACTTTCAGACTGGCAACGATAATGAAGAAGCATCCGGTACGGCCGGCACTTCGCTGTTTCTCAAGATCGAAAAATTTCCGACCGAAAGGGGCGAAGTCGTGTCCGGAGGCACCTGGGCCGTTACAGGCGACTAGCAAGGAGAGGTCACCTTACGTGCGATAGATAGCTCGCAGAGCGTGAGCCGGCGTACGAACGGTCGGGCGGGGGCGTCAGATTCTCGCCCGACCGTGGTTGCCATCCAGCGAGCACGGATCGTGGAGGCGCTGGTCCTCGTCGTAAGCGAGCGGGGATATGCCGGAGCGTCGATCGGCTCCGTTACAGCGAGGGCAAAAGTGTCGAGCCGTGCTTTTCACGAGGCGTTCGACTCGCTCGAGGACTGCTTCCTGGCGGTGCTCGACGAGGGCGCCGCGCGTACGAGCGCGCTGATGAGCGAGGCGTTTGCATTGCAGGAGAACTGGCTCGACGGGGTGCGCGGCGCGCTTGCGGCGCTGCTGTCGTCCTTCGACGGCGAGCCGGTGCTGGCGCGCGTGCTGTTGGTCGAGGCGACGGCCGCGGGAGCGTGGGCGCGCGAGCGGCGCGAGCGGCACATCGCCTCGTTGACGGCGCTGATCGAAGCGCGTTGGGGCGCCCCGCGGGACGGGCACATGCACCCGCTCGTGACGGCGGGCGTGATGGCCTCGCTGCTCGGCGTGCTGCACACACACCTCGTCACGGCGCGCGAGGAGCCGCTGATCACGTTGCTCGGCCCGCTGATGGGTCTCGTCACAGCGCCGTATCTCGAACAGCGGCTGGTCGTCCGTGAGATCGAGCGCGGCGAGCTCATGGGTCGCCGTCTGCACGACCAACGCACGCAAGCTGCGCAACCCGTGCGAGATCCCGAGTTACCCACCCTGCTGTGCGACCCCAGGGCGCATCGCGCGCGCGCCTGCCTGCTGTATCTGGCAAATAATCCAGGCGCCAGCAACCGCGAGGTCGCCGACGCGATTGGCGTCAGCGGCCGCACACAGATGTCGGCGCTGCTCGCACGCCTGGCGTGTGACGGCCTATTGGTGAAGCGCGCAGGCGCCCCCGGTGCGTCGAACGCGTGGTCGCTGAGCGATTACGGTATGCGAATGGAGCGTGTGCTGTGGACACATATACAGTGAACACGTCGACCGCTTCCAGAAATGTATGTGTTACGTCTTGACGTCCCGGTCGAGTGCTGCATAGGCTGTCGTAAACACTGAAGTAGTGCTTGTCAAAAGAGGAGAAAGAATGAAGAACGTAATGAGAATGGGCGTGGTGCTCATCGCCGTACTTGCATTCGGGCCGCTTGCAATCGCACAGGCGGACGAAGCTGCGCAATGGTATGAAAATGGCGTAAAAATTACAAGCCCCAAGGCCGACACCGGCGAAGGGAGCTTTGAAGTCGAAGACACCAGCTCTGGGATCAAGGCATATTGCCAGACGCTGCAAAAAGGCAAGGTCGGCGGGCTTTCCGCTGGGACCATAGAAAGCATCACGAGCCGCTCCGGCGAAAAAACGATCACCTGTGAAAATCGCAATGAAGCAGCGTGTCACGGAACAGTAACGATGGAAGCGGTCAATCTGCCGTGGTCGACGACACTCAGCAGGACAGGCGCCGAAGTTCGAAACAAGGTGAGCAGTATTTCCGGCGAAGCCGATTGGGTGATCCAGTGCAAAAGCGAAACCGAAAAATACAAAGACCAGTGCAACGCATACACGGCCGCGACGGTAAAGAACAAGAGCAACGGGACAGTGGAAGCGCTCGTGGAAGAACTGACGGGTAAATTGTCCTGCATAACCCTAAAGATGATCTTCCACAATGGAGTGGAAGTCATCAAACTGAACAATGGCGCCAAACTCAGGGTTGGTCCGGAAGGCCCGTCGTGGCTGATCAACGGCGGACAGGTGGGAACACCTGTGACTGTCGTGACGAAAGGCAGGCTGACGGTCAGCGACCATGGCTCGAATGAAAACGGCAGAAGCGTGGCGATGGAATGCGCGAGCTCCGGTGAAGAGCGCGTGGGGCCAGGCAGCCTCGGCGAAATTACGCACCTGACACTCAGCGGCTGCACGAGCCTGTACAACGGGAAAAAGCCGCTGGAATGCAGCGAAACGTCACCGGCTCCAGAAATGACAGCGGTGAATCTGCCGTGGTACACGACGCTGGTCACCTCCGGAGAAGCAACGAGGCAGGTGGTCTACGAAGCGGGCAAAGGCGTCCCGGGATTCAATATGAAGTGCAAAAGCACGTCGGGACTCGTCCGCTCAGACGTTTGCAGCGGTAACACGAGTTCGGCGATGAAAAACGTAACAGGCGGCGTCGACGAAACGTTCGACGCGAAATCGGAAAAACTCAACTGTGGTATCGGCGGCGCCGGCCAGGGAACGGTCGAAGGCACCGAGTTGCTCGAAAACCCAAGCGCCGGCACGTTGACGTTCTAAGTCGCATCGTTGTGACTGCGGTCTAGAGCGTGAGAGGGCGGTCTCGTTGTGAGGCCGCCCTCTCTGCGCAAAACGGTCATATGGAAATGCGTGTAGTCGCTACAATCAAGCAGTATGGTCAGGGATGTGCTGGGGGCTCGCCGGGGCGCCGTGTTCGGCGCGGCAAGCCTCGCCTGCGTGTGCCTTGCGCTGACGGTGGCGAGCGCGGCGCGGGCGAGTCCGTTCGAGATCGCCGGTTTCTCGCTGCAGACGACGCGAGCGCGCGAAGTGGCGCACGGGGCGGGTTTCCCCGGCTACGGGTTCGTCAACGAAGCGTACGCGTTCACGCAAGCCGGCGGTCATCCTGACGCGCTGACGAGCACGCTTGAATTCGCCGGCGAAGCGCCCGCCGCGGGGCAATCGCCGGCGACGGACGGGCCGAAGGACATGCTGGTCGAGCTGCCGCCGGGGCTGCTCGCCGACCCGCAGGCGCCGCTGCGCTGCCCGCCGGTCTATGTGCTCAGCTCGCGCGCGTGCCCGGCCGCGACGCAGGTGGGAGTGTTCACGATCCATCTGGACGGAGGCGAAGCCGAGCTCGGCCCGATCGTCAACCTCCAGCCGAACGCCGGCCAGGCGGCGGCGCTGGGCCTGGAGATCCCGACCGCGAGCGCGGAAAAGATAACCGTCCCGGCCAGCGGGCGGCTGGTACGCGGCGCCGGCGGGTATGCGCTGGCGATCGCGATCGACGGGCTGCCGCTGACCGACGTGCGCAGCGTCGAAACGACGTTGTGGGGCGTGCCGGCGGAAACGGATCACGACCCGCTGCGCGGCCTGTTCTGCAACGCGACGGATGCCAATCAGCCGTGGAGCTGCGAAGGCGGCGGCGAATCCGCCGACGTTGCGCCGACGCCATTCTTGACACTGCCCTCCGACTGCGCGGCGGGCCCGCGACAGGCAAGCGCGTGGGGCGACTCGTGGGAAGCGGCCGGACGCTACGTGCAGGCGCAGGCGACGCTGCCGGCGGTGACAGGCTGCACGCAGCTGAGCTTCGCGCCGGAAGTCAAGCTGGCGCCGGACACACTGCTGGCCGAAGCGCCGGTCGGTCTCGGGGTCGGCATCGAAGTCCCTCAGCAGCAGAGCGCGCAAGCGCCGGCCACGCCGCCGCTGCGCCAAGCGACGATCACGTTGCCGGCGGGCCTGTCGATCAGCCCCGCCGGCGCGGCCGGCCTGCGCTCCTGCCCAGCGAGCGGCTCGGAAGGGATCGACATGCCGAGCGGCCTGAACGCGGCCGGCGAAGCGCTCTCGCCGGCCGAAGTCGGCGAAGGCGAAGCACCCGGCCCAAGCGGCGAAGCGCAGCTCGCGCGCGGGCACTGTCCGGAAGCCTCGACGGTCGGGAACGCCGAAGCGAGCACGCCGCTGCTGGCGCGGCAGCTGCTGGGCCGCGTCTATCTGGCGGCGCCCGGCTGCGGCGGGGTCGGACAGCAGGTGTGCGGCGAAGCGGACGCGCTCGACGGCAACCTCTACCGCGTCTACGTCGAACTCGGCGGCGCCGGCGAAACGGCGGACCAGGGCGTGATCGTCAAGTTGGAAGCACAGATCGATGTGAACCCGGCGACGGGACAGCTGAGCTTGAAGATCCTCGAAGCCCCGCAGCTGCCGCTCAGCCACTTGAAAATCGAACTCTACGGCAGCCCGCACGCGCTGCTCGACAACCCCGCCACGTGCGTCCCCGCCGCGACGAGCGCCAGCCTAACGCCCTGGAGCGCGCCCGGCGTGACGCCGGAAGGCATGTTCGTATCCGGCACGGTCGACGCGACGCCGTCCTCGTCCTACGAAGCAAGCAGCTGTGCCGAGCCGCCGGCGCTGAATCCGGGGTTCCTCGCCGGCACGGTCGATGCGCAGGCGGGCGCCTTCAGCCCACTGACGGTGGCCGTCACGCGCGGCGACGGCGAACAGTACCTGTCGCGAATCCAGGTGCAAGCGCCGCCCGGTCTGCTGGGGATGCTCGCAAGCGTGCCGCTATGCGAAGCGGACCTCGCAAGCGTCGGCGCATGCCCGCAGGCGTCGCGCATCGGCGACACGGCGATAGCCGCCGGCGCCGGCTCGAACCCGCTTGAAATGCCCGGCAGCGTCTATTTGACCGGCCCGTACGCGGGCGCGCCGTTCGGCCTCAGCATCGTCACGCTCGCGCAGGTAGGGCCGTTCAACCTTGGCCTGGTCACGATCCGCGCGCGCATCGACATCGACCCGCAAAGCGGCGCGCTGACGATCACAAGCGACCCGCTGCCGCAGATCGTGCTCGGCGTGCCGTTGCGTCTGCGGCGCATAACGCTCGACCTCGACCGTCCGGACTTCATCTTCAACCCCACGAACTGCGACGCGCAACAGATCACGGCGACGGTCACGGGCACGCTCGGCGCAAGCGCGGATGTCTCAAGCCCGTTCGCGGCCGGCGACTGCAAGAGCCTCGCGTTCAAGCCCGCGCTGAGCGCAAGCACGAGTGGTCGTGCGGGAGCCCGCAACGGCGCCGCGCTCGACGTGAAGCTCTCCTTCCCTACGACCGCGCCCGGCAACGAAGCGAACCTCAGGCGGATCAAGCTGGCTTTGCCGAAGCAGCTGGCCTCGCGGCTGACGACGCTGCAGCGGGCCTGCGAAGACACCGTATTCAAAGCAAACCCGGCTGCCTGCCCGCGGCCCTCGATCGTCGGGGCCGCCAGGGTGCGGACGCCAATGCTGTCCACACCGCTTGCCGGCCCGGTGTACTTCGTCTCGCACGGCGGCGCGGCGTTCCCCTCGCTGGTTGTCGTGCTGCAGGGAGAGGGCATTCGCTTCGACCTGAGGGGCTCCACCGCGATCGACGCGAAAGACATCACGAGCGCGACGTTCGTGGCGGTCCCCGACGTGCCGGTCAGCAGTTTCGAGCTGTACCTGCCGCAAGGCACTCACTCGGCCTTGGGCGCCGGCGCAAGCTTGTGTCCGCCAGCGCGGACGGTCACCGTCAGGCGCAGCGTCACGCGGAGAGTGGATGGGCGCTCAGTGCGCCGCACGGTCTTGGTGCGCAAGCGCGTGACACCCAGCCTCGCGATGGCAACTGAACTGGTCGCTCAGAACGGCGCCATCCTGCACGAGCGCACGAAGCTCGCCGTGAGCGGTTGTCGCACGCACGCCGCCAAGCGCGCCCTGTAAGCGCGCACCCCGAAATTCAAGACCACAACTTTCCTGTAGCTGGACCCGGGAGGCCGGGAGACAATTGCCAGGTGCAAGCGTCAACGGCTGTGAGCTCGGGTCACAACGGTCTCAAGCATGAGCACGTCATCGGGGTCCAACGAGGGCGGATGATCGCCGCGATGGTGGAGGTCGCGACCGAGCAGGGCGCAAGCAAACTATCGGTTGGGTTGGTCGTCGCCCGCTCGGGCGTCTCGCGCCGCACGTTCTATGAGGTCTTCAACGACGGGCAGGACTGCCTGCTCGCAGCGCTCGAGGACTCGCTCGAGCGCGCCCGCTCCTATGTACAAGAGGTCTACTCCCCACGGGAGTCGTGGAGAACCAGGATCAGAGTCGCGTTGCACGCGCTGCTGCGCTTCCTGGAGGACGAGCCCGACAGAGGCCGACTGCTGATAGTCGAGGCGCCCGGCGCGGGATCCAAGGCGCTGAAGCGTCGCTCGGCCGTGCTCGGCGAGTTGATCGACGCCGTCGACGCGGGCAGGGCCGACTCCAAGGCCGGGGCGGTGCTCACGCCGTTGACGGCCGAGGGCGTTGTCGGCTCGGTGCTGGCCGTCGTTCATGCGCGACTGGTGAGCAGCGAGCCAGGCGCCGCGCGCCCCGCGCTGGTGGAGCTGACCAACCCGCTGATGAGCACGATCGTATTGCCATATCTCGGCACGGCGGCGGCGCGCAAAGAGCTCGAGCAGCCGTTGCCCACACACAAGCGACGGGAGCCGCGAGCATCCGACGGGGCAAGCCGACTGAACGGCCTACCGATGCGCATCACATACCGCACGATGCTCGTGCTGAGCGCGATCGCCGAGCAGCCGGGCGCCTCCAACCGCCAGGTCGGGGTGGGCGCCGGCATCGCCGACCAGGGGCAGGTGTCGAAGCTGCTGCAGCGCCTGGCGCGGCTCGGCTTGATCGTCAACGTGTGGGCCGGCCAGGAGCGGGGGATGGCCAATCAATGGCAGCTAACGCCGCTGGGCGCGGATATCGAGCGGGCGACAGGCCGCTCGTACCCTGTGTCGGGGCACCCTCCAAGTCGGAGGGCAAGCAAGCGGGAGACGGGCCGCTGAGATGTCCGCCACGGTCGCGGCCAGCTTTGCGTCCGGGGCCACGTTCGCGCGGGCCGCGCGCGTCTATTGGGGAAGCGTTTTTCCGCGGGTCAGCCGTGAGCTTGAGATATGGCGCGAGCGGGCGTGTGAGATACCCGACCCGGCCTTGCGCGCACAGGCGCTAGAAGCGCTCGGCAAGCGCGGCAACATGGAGGGCGCGGCAGCGTTCGCGACGTTCGTGCCGCGTAAGCATCGAGCGGCTGTCGTACGCGCCACGGTCGCGTTCCAGACGGCCTACAACCAGCTCGACACGATCTCCGAGCAGACGCGCGCGATCGGCACGGCGCAGGCGCGTGTCCTGCACGAGCCGCTATTGGCGGCACTGGCATGCGTCCGGCCCGGGACGTGGTCGGGCCGTGGGGGATCAGTGGAGTCGGGACACGACCACGAACGCCCAATCAATCCCCCAAAAAACAACGCAGACGGTTATCTAGCGGCGCTAGTCGAGACCTGCCAAGCGGCGTTGAGCGAGCTCCCCGCGTATGCCCTGGTCGCGCCGGCGGCGCTGCGTGCGGCCGAGCGCGTCGTCGCTTTCCAGGCCTTCAACCGGCGCGAGCGCACCGCGATCGAGCGGTGGGGCCGCGCACAGACGCCGCCGGGCAGGGCTTTGCGCTGGTGGGAGACGGCGGCGTCGGGCGGCTCCTCGCTCGGCGTGCACGCGATGATCGCCGCGGCGGCCGATGCGGGGATCGGCAAGGCGCACGTCGACGCGCTGGAGCAGGCTTACTTCCCGTGGATCGGGGCGCTTCACTCGATGCTCGACCAGCTGATCGACGTCGAGGAGGATGCGCTGGCGGGGCAGAACAACCTGATCGAGCTGTATGGCTCGACGCGAGAGGCGGCGGAGCGGATGGGAATGTTGGCCGAGCGGGCGCTTGAGTGTTCGAGGGCTTTGGAGCCAGAGCGTCGGCATGAGTTGATCGTGGCAGCGATGGCGAGCTTTTATCTGGCCGCGCCGGAGGCTCGGGTGGGGGAGGCGTCTGTGGTTACGCGGGCGGTGCTGGATGTGTTCGGGGGGTTGGCCTGGCCGGGGCTGGCGGTGTTTCGGGGGAGGCGGGTGGTGGAGCGGATCACTCGGTCTGGTCGCGGGCTGCGGGAGCGTGTCCTACTCGGGCAGCAGTTGCAACGCCTCGCAATGCCGCGGTCTGATCGCGTGGAAGTGGCGGCGGTCGAGTGTGATCACGTGGGCCGTTTCCAGTCGCTCGGTGAGCGCGACGACGGAGGCGTCGGTCGCGCCGAGCGGAAAGCTCGCATACTGGCGAATCAACTCGGCGATACGCGTCCACTCCTGTGGTGGCGGGGGCTCGACATCGAGATCGGCCAGCGAGGCAACGAACCTCGCCTCGGCTTCCGCGCCCAAGCGGGTGGCCGCTAGGTAGCTGACCTCCGCGACCACAAGCGTTGGTATGACAAGGCGCAGGTCAGTGCGGCTCAGGGTCTCGGCGCAGGCCTGGTGATCGTCGTCGTCGAGGTCGAGCGCCGCGTAAAGGGGCCCGGTATCAACGACCGCGAGCATCGCCCCACTCGCGCGCAAGGATCTCCTCGGCGCGGCGTGCGGTGTCGGTTTGGCCGCTGCGCCCGATGCCGATGAACGGCAGAGGATTTGCGGCGACCAGCTGGATGTGCTCTTGCAACGCCTCGCGGGTCACCTCGGAGATCGACACGCGCCGCCGCTGGGCCTCGCGCTCGACATCCTGGGCAAGGTCGTCGGGGAGGCTGATAGTGGTGCGCTTCATACGCTCATCGTAGCATCGGCTACTCAAACAGATCCGCGGCCGTCACCAGAAGCACCCCCTCGCGGGCGCCCCGTCGCTCCAACGAGCGGGTGAAGCCACGTCGCGCGAACAGGGCAAGGCGCGCATCCGCCGTGCGCTCGGCAATGGCGTCTCTGCTCGACCGCAGCGCGTCGAGTGCGTCCTCGCCGACGGCTTTGCGCGACCACTGGCACGACCCGAGCAGCGTATATCGGTGACGGTCCGCGCACGCTATGTCGATCTCGTGGCGGCCGTCGTCGGCCCGACGCGACGAAACCAGAAGCGAAAGAAGGGGTCGCTCAGTTGCCAGAAGCCGCGGCGGGTTGCTGGAGTAACTGGTGTCCGCTCCTGCACGTAGCCCAGTTCGGCGAGGCGGTCGAGCGTCGCGGCGACGTTACCCGGCAGCAGTCTGGCCGCCTCGGAGGCCGGCCGGCGGGGCGGCTCAGGGCCAGTCGATGCGTTGGGCGAGCTCGGTGGGCCCGAGGTCGATCAGGTTGCTGTGCTCGATTGGTTCGTAATCGTCGGCGGCCAGCCCCAGCCAGTGGACCTGGCGGGTGTCGGGGTCGACGATGAGGGCCTCGTCGATGTGGTGGGCAGCATAGAAGGGGAGCTTCTGCCAGGTCTCGTCGTCGGGGGAGAGGATCTCCAGCACGAGGGCCGCAGTCGCGATCCAGACGCCGCGGGGTTGGGATCGGTGCAGCCCGCCGTCCGGGATGCGAAAGTCGTTCTTGCCCTCGCCGACGTTGAAATCGTCGGTGACGATCAGTCCCGCCGCCGCTGCCGGCACGCGAAGCAGCGACTTGACCTGCGCGCCGAGTACCGAGTGCTCACCGGAGGGCGCGGGCACCATGTGCAGCACCCCCTCCCAGACTTCGTCTCTGCGGTCTTGGCCGAGGCGATTGCGACGCTCGAGCAGCGCCTGCAGCTCTGCGGGCGGTAGGTCGGGGAGCAGCGTTCGCATTGGCAAAAAGGTTAGCGGGGAGGACAGGCGGTTTCGCGGGTGGCATCCTGGCTTCTAATCCGACGGCCGACGCCAGGCGGGACGATCGTCTTGCAATCAGAGAGCAGAGCCACTGGAGCCGGGTTACTCGCACGGCTGCGGACCGCGTTTGGAGGCCGGCGGCGGGGCGGCTCAGGGCCAGTCGATGCGTTGGGCGAGCTCGGTGGGCCCGAGGTCGATCAGGGCGCTGCGCTCAATCGGCTCGTAGTCGTCGGCGGCCAGCCCCAGCCAGTGGACCTGGCGGGTGTCGGGGTCGACGATCAGGACCTCGTCTACGTGGTGGGCGGCGTAGAAGGGAAGCTTCTCCCAGGCCTCGTCGTCGGGGGAGAGGATCTCGAGTACGAGCGCGGCGGTGGGATGCCACATCTCGGCCGCCCCGGGACGGTGAAGCCCGCCGTCGGGAACGCGGAAGTCGTGCTTGGAGTCGCCGAGGTTGAACTCGGCAACGGTCGGCTGCAGGCCGGCGGTGCGCGCCGCGGGGCCGAGCAGCTCGGCAAGCTGTTGAGCGAGATCGGCGTGCCTATGTGCGGGTCCCGGCACCATGTGCAGCACCCCCTCCCAGACCTCGTCTTTGCCGTCTTGGCCTAGGCGTTTGCGGCGCTCGAGCAGCGCCTGCAGCTCTGTGGGCGGTAGGTCGGGGAGCAACGTTCGCATTTGCAAAAAGGTTAGCGGCAAGGACAGGCGGTTTCGCGAGTGGCATCCTGCTCTCTAATCCGACCGCCGGCGCCAGGCGGGACGATGGAGCGCGTGTACTACGCTTGCCGAGAGCATGCCTCAAGCGACAGACGTGCACCGAGCCTCACCATTGCCGCAGGCCATCGCTGAGGACGTCCAAGCGCGCGTCCCGTCGATCCCGGTCGCGCTCTCGCGTGTAGGAGTAACGGGAGTCGAGAAGGTCATCCGCATTCGCGAGGAGCTGTTCTACGCGCGCCTAGAGTGCTACGTGGACCTCGGCTCTGCCCAGAAGGGCGCACACATGTCGCGCTTCGAGGAGGTCGTCAACGAGGCCATAGGCGAGGTCGTGTTGAAAGAGGCGCCGTTTCGTGCGGAGACGCTGGCTCAGCACATAGCGGAGCTGGTGCGCGAACGCCAGGCAGCAGCACGAGCTGAGGTGACGATCGCCGCGCGCTACCCGGAGCACAAGCCGGCCCCGGTCTCAGGCGTAGCGACGCAGGAGATCTACACGCTGTTCGGCCGGGCCGTCGCGCTGCCTTCCGGCACACGCCGGCTCGTGGGAGTAGCGGCCACGGGAATGACGGCGTGCCCGTGCGCACAGGAGCTGGTCGCTGCCCGTGCGCGCGAGCGCCTGCTGGCCGAGGATTTCAGCGATGAGCAGATCGAGAAAGTTCTCGATTGCGTGCCGGTTGCGACCCACAACCAGCGGGGACTCGGCACGTTGCATATCGGTTGCCCGGAGGAGTGCGAGTCCGAGATCGAAGCGGCAAGCTTGTTGGAGATCGTCGAGGGCTCGATGTCCTCTGAGATCTATGAGCTGATGAAGCGAGCAGACGAGGTGGAGGTCGTGGAAAAGGCCCACCGCCGTCCGCGCTTCGTCGAGGACTGCGTGCGCGAGATGGTCGCCGCCACGGTGAGGCGCTTCCCGGACTTGCCGGACGGCGCTTTTGTCTCAGCGCGCCAAGAGAACCTGGAGACGATTCATCAGCACAACGTAATGGCCGAGCGGTATGGCCTCATGGCCGAGTTGCGGGAGGAGATTCAGACGCGGGAGCCGGCGGCGCTTCAGACGACGCTGGACGAGTGGCTCGGGGGGCGTGGCTAGAAGGCAGATCCTCGCGCTTAAGACGGCGCTTTTGGGTCTCTGCGCCAAATACCGTCGCAAGTGCACAGTAGCTTCGTTGGCATGTTCTGGATCTATTCCCGGCACCCGGTGGGATCATGAGCTTGAAGAAGGATCTCAAGGAGATCCTTCTAGCAGCCGAACGGCAAGGATGGCGGGTTGAGTTGGAGCGATCCGGTCATTACAAGCTCTATGCTCCTGACGGCGAGAATATCGTCACCACAGGCTCCACGCCGAGCAAGCAAAGCGCGTTGCGCAATCTGATCAGCCTCATGCGCCGCCATGGCTTCAAGTGGAAGGCCCGTTGAACATGGACTATCAGCTCACCATCACGTTTGCCGAGCTAGGCCGCCGTGCCGAATTGCCCGACCGGCTGCTCACGATTTTGCTCGAGCGGCTTGCCGATACGGGTCCGACGCTTGCGCACAACCAGGCAAGCGGCACGCTGACGGTCCTGCTCTCGTTCACCTCGGTCGCTCCGTTCGAGGATGTCTCAGACTTGTCGAAGGCACTCGGGCTGGCCTTGCTCGATGCAGGCGTAGAAGCGCCACCTACGGTAATCGACGTTCATGTCGCCGCGATCCGCGAAAACGATGAGGACCCTACGACTCTTCCTGGTGTCCTTTCGCTGGCCTGAATGGCTAAATCAGCACAACGTAATAGCCGAGCGGTATGGGCCTCATGGCCGAGTTGTGGGAGGAGATTCAGACGCGGGAGCCGGCGGCTCTTCAGACGACGCTGGACGAGTGGCTCGGCGGAAGTAGTCGAGCCCCGACAGCACCGTGATCGCCACCATCAGGTAGACCAGCAGCGAAACCCAAAGAGGGGATCCGGGCACGGCGATGACAGCCAGGATCGCCGCGATCTGTACGCAGGTCTTGAGCTTGCCGAACATCGAAGCTTCGATCACAACCCCGGAGGATGTAGCGTTCATGCGCCACATCGTCACGGCCAACTCGCGAGCGATGATCACCATCGCCACCCAGCCTTCCAGCCGGTCGAGCGATACGAGCGACAGCAGCGCCCCAACGATCAAAAGCTTGTCGGCAAGCGGGTCCATCAGCTTGCCGAAGGTGGTGATCGAGTCGCGCGAGCGGGCAAGGTAGCCGTCGACGAAATCGGTCAGCGAGGCCAGCGCGAACACGACGGCGGCCAGTACATCGCCGGAGGGCGTGTTGCCGAGCAGCGCAACGACCAGCACCGGCACAAGCATGATGCGCAGGACTGTCAACAGGTTGGGGAGATTCAAGGGCATCGTCGATTGTGGCCATTATGGCCACAATCGCAAGCGTTGGACGGGCGGTCGGGGCGGCGTGGCATTGGGCCATCGGTACCGCCTCATCAGGTCGTGACCGGATCGCGGCTTCGCGCCCGATAGGGTGTGCTCCATGCCCCTGATCCCAATGGTCATAGAGCGCACCGCCAGAGGCGAGCGCGAGTTCGACATCTTCAGCCGCCTGCTGAACGAGCGCATCATCTTCCTCGGCACACCGATCGAAGATCAGGTAGCCAACCTTGTCGTGGCCCAGCTTCTGCACCTAGAGTCCCAGGACCCCGACAAGGACATCTCGATCTACATCAATTCCCCGGGGGGCAGCGTCTACTCGGGCCTGGCGATCTACGACACGATGCGCTTCGTCAAGCCGGACATCCACACAATGTGCGTTGGTGTGGCGATGTCGATGGGCTCGCTGCTACTGGCGGGCGGCACCAAGGGAAAGCGGGCGGCATTGCCCAACTCGCGCATCCTCATCCACCAGCCGTCAGCCGGCTTCGAAGGCCAATCGACCGACATCGAGATCCACGCGCGAGAGATTCTCAACGTACGCGAGCGTCTCGATGACATCTACGCGGAAAACACGGGCCTATCCAAGGAGCAGGTGCGCGAAGACATGGAGCGCGACCGCTTCTTCACGGCCGAGCAGGCCTTGGAGTATGGCCTGATCGACCGCGTGCTCGAGCCGCACTGAACGTCACTCGTCCGTGCGCGGGCGGGATTCGGCGTGACGGGCTCTGTGCAACGTAGCCGTGCGGGCGTGCGCCGCTTCAAGCGATCGAGTGTTCGATCGAGCCGAGCCGCTCGATCTCGATACGCACAGTATCGCCGGTGGCGAGGAAGCGCGGCGGGTCGAGGCCCATGCCGACGCCGCTCGGCGTGCCGGTGAGGATCAGGTCGCCGGGCGAGAGCGTGCAGGTCTCTGAGATGAACGCGACTAGCTCGGGAATCTTGAAGATCAGGTTCGAGGTCGAGGAATCCTGGCGCAACTCGCCGTTGACCCAGGTACGCAGCCACAGCGAGTGCGGATCGGGAACCTCATCGGCGGTCGTGATCCAGGGACCGCAGGGACAGAAGCCATCAGCGCCCTTCGCCCGTGTCCACTGCGTCTCGCGCCCCTGCAGGTCGCGGGCTGTGAGGTCATCGGCGACGGCGTAGCCACCAACCTGCCCGTCGGTCCCGATCACGACGGCAAGCTCGCCCTCGTAATCCAAGCGTTTGACAACGCCAGGGCAGCGAACAGATGCGCCGGGCGCCACGACGGAGGCCGGCAGCTTCGTGAACACCAGCGGCGTCTCGGGAGCGGCACCGCCGGTCTCGGCGATGTGGTCGGCGTAGTTGAGGCCGATGCCGAAGATCGCGCGCGGCTGGGGAACGGGGGCCAGCAGTGTCACATCGGCTAGTGCGAAGGACGGCCCGTCGGCTGCGGGCGCACCGGGGTCGCGCAGGCGGTCGAGCACGGTGAAGGCATCGTCGGCGTAGGCGACGACGTGGTCGCCGCGCACCTCGCCCGCGCGCGGGTGGGAGCTGCCGGGCGTGAGGAAGGTGGCGAGGCGCATCGGCTGGGAAGCCTAGCGGGAGTGAGCGCCAATTCATCGAAGTGGGACCCAGCCTCCGCCCACACTATTGTCGGCAGTCGAGATGAGCCGTCTCACTCCCACAGAGCGCGTCGCGTTCTTGACGATCGCGCTCTTGACGGCGATCGCCGGCGCGGCCAACTATGGACAGTGGGCGGTAGTGCCGCGCTTTGCCGCGGCGACGCTGGCGCTCGCGGGCCTGGCATGGGTCATGTCGTTCGCCACCGAGCAGCTCGCGGAGCGCTTCGGGCCGGCGGTCACGGGAATGATGCAGTCCACACTCGGCAACCTGCCGGAGCTGTTCGTGGTCATCTTCGCCCTGCAGAAGGGCGAGCTGGTCGTCGCGCAGACGGCGATCATCGGCTCGATCTTCGCCAATGCGATGCTCGTGCTGGGCCTGGTGATCGTGGTCGGCGCACTGCGCGCTCCCGACGGCGTGATGCGCTTCTCCCACCGGCTGCCACGCGACACGACGACGCTGCTGCTGGTGTGCGTGTTCATCATCGTGCTGCTGGGCCTGTCGCTCGCCGCGCACGATCCGGCCAGCCATCACGTGGATGTAATCTCGGCGGTCGGGGCGGTGAGCCTGCTCGTCGTATACCTGGCCTGGGTTGTGCCCTACCTGCGCGCCGACAAGTTGCCAGGTGCACAGGAGGACAGTGCCGAGCCCGAGCGCGCCGGCCCGCGGCTTTCGCTGCGCCTGACCCTGGGGCTACTGCTCGTAGTCGGTGTGGCGTCGGCGTTCGTCTCCGACTGGTTCATAAACGGGCTGCAGCCCGCGATCGTGCAACTGAAAATCTCCCAGGCGTTTGCGGGCCTGGTTATCGTGGCGATCGCAGGCAACGCGGTCGAGCACACGGCTGGGCTCCTGCTCGCCTGGAAGGGTCGCTCGGATCTAGCGATCTCGGTGGTGAAGAACTCGGTGGCGCAGATTGCCGCCTTTCTGTTCCCACTGCTCGTGTTGATCTCGTTCCTGCTCGCGACAACGCTGACGTTCGCCCTTGCGCCGGTGTACATCGGTGCACTGCTGGTGATGGCGCTTGCTATGTGGCAGATCACAGGCGACGGCGAAGCGGCAGCGTTCGAGGGCTGGGCGCTCGTCGCGCTGTACGTGATCCTGGCGACGCTCACGCTGTACGAGTGAGCGTCAGCTTTGGACAAGTAAGGCCTCAGCCTTTCAGCAGTCCGCCCACAAGTGCCCCGGCAACGCCACCGGTGGCCGCCGCGCCGGCGTTGCCGGTCTCCACACCCTCCTGCGGCGAGATGAACATCGTCTGGATCGCAAGGCGCCCAGGCCCGGTGAAGCGGTTCCAGGTGAGCTTGCCGCCGCCGCCGAACATGCCCGACTTGAGCCCCATCGCGATCGCCTCGAGCTTCACGCTTGGGTCCTTGTAAAGCCAAGCGCCAGGCTCGACGTCGAGCTGCTCGCCGGCGTCGAGCGCGACGACGAACACGTTGCCGTGTCCGTGCAGCCAGACCAGCGCATCGCCGTTCGTCGCGCGGAACTTGTCCATGAAGAAGCCAGAGCCGCCCAACAGCATGCTCTGCACACCCTGGATGCGCTCGAAGCTGTAGTCGAGGTTGTCGGTAGCCGCAACGAACTGGTGCTCGCGCACGTCGAGCCCTTCGCCTTGGCGCAGGTGCAGCGGCACGACTTGCCCGGGCGAATCGCGCGAGAACGCAATGCGTCCGGCGCCGGCCGTACGCGTCACGAAGAATTCCATGCCCGCGATCTTGCGCTTGACGGCGCCCGGAAGCTTCTTCAGCTCGACATTGACCTGCGTCTGCTTCCAAAGCAGCACATGGTGCTCGAACATCACGCTCGCCTGCCCGACCTCGACCTGTAGCTCGGGTACCAGCCCTCCGCGTATGTGGTAGGTCACGCCCGCAAACGTTTCGTCTAGGACGACCGCCTCGATCGGCTCCGGCAGGTGCATGGCTTATGTCTCCTTCTCGTGTTAGCCGTGGGAGTTGTCGGTTGGCCGCGGGATCGTCGGTCGCTATTTGGGCGATGCCCCCCGCGCGCGCAGGGGGCATCTGCTTTTCGGAGTACCCGTCAGCACGCTTATCGGCACGCCTTCGCCGCACGTTAGCCGCCGCTCCAATCCAAAGGAGGGCATACCTTGCGTGCCCGAGTGTTCGCGATCGTGCTTGGCCCCGTGCACGCCGGGGGGAGCGCCTAGGGGCTAGGCGCGCTAGACTTGCTCAACCTCGCGTCTGGGCGGGGTTTTTTCTTTCGTCCGGGCGCGCTCGTCGACAACCACCCAGGGATCTTTTAGCCATGGCTCGCGGAGACGTTCGAATCGCTATCACCCTCGCTTGCGAGGAGTGCAAGCATCGCAACTACCAAACAAATAAGTCCAAGCGCAACAACCCCGACCGGGTGAGCTTGCGTAAGTACTGTCGCTGGTGCCGCCGGCACACCAGCCATCGGGAGACTCGCTAGCGCGGGAGCGCAGCCGTGGCTCGTGACCGCAAGCGCGCAAGACAACGTCGCTCAAGGCCCATCCGCGAGGGCGCGGCGACCCCATCCCAGAATCGCCCAGTTCGGGCCGACGTCCCGGCGGCGCTTTCGCACGCGGGCGACGTCGACGAGTTCGACGCGGCGCTCATCGCCGGCGCCGGCGGGGTGCCGGTCGAGCGGCCCATTGAGGTCGAGCGCAATGGCGAGGCCTCTCGTGAGGCATCTTCAGCTGACCTGGTGCCAGCGGGCGGCGGACGCGGCGGTCGTAACGGCAGGGGCGACGAGTCGGTCCTCGACGAGCTGCCAGAGCCCGCGCCTCCAGATGGAGCGACTCCGGCTACCAAGCCATCGCAGCCGCTTCCACGTCGCGCAATCGCCTTCTTGCGCGCCAGTTGGGCCGAGCTGCAACGGGTCCAGTGGCCCGATCGGCGCCAGGTCACGCAGGCCACTGCTGTCGTGCTGGGCTTCGTCGCCGTCGCTGGGGCCTACTTGGGCGCTGCCGACTGGGTTGCCCAAAAGATCGTCAACTTCATCCTCTGACTCTGACGCCCGATGACCTGCGCATCTCTGCGTCCTCGCTCGCTTATGTGCTAGCGCACACTGCGCTCGCTGCGTCCTTGACCTGCTTGGTCCTCGGGCGTCAGAGCGGCGGAGTCGCTACCGTCTCCACCCGTTTTCGCTCCGCTCCCTATCTGTCTCAACCTGTCTTGTCCATCAAATCGAAGCTGTCAGAGCGCTGAGCGCGATACCGTCTCGCCCCTTCCGTCCACCAAAGTGTTTCCCTGTCTTATCCACCAATTCAAGCTGTCAGGAAGCTGAATGTTTCGTTGGTATGTCGTCAACACCTACTCCGGTCACGAGAACAAGGTCAAGCACAATCTTGAGCACCGCGTCGTATCGCTGGGTCAGCAGCGTGCCGTGCGCACGGTCGTCGTTCCCACCGAGTCCGTCTCGGAGATGAAGGACAACCAGAAGATCACGGTCGAGAAGCGCACCATGCCGGGCTACGTGCTCGTCAATATGGAGCTCAACGAGGACTCCTGGGGAGTCGTCAAGGGCACCCCGGGCGTGACCGGCTTCGTTGGCTCCTCACAGGAGCCGGTACCGCTCACCCAGGTAGAGGTCGATCGTCTGTTGCACAAGGAGGTCGCGACCGCCCCACGCACACGCGCCCAGTTCACGATCGGCGAGACCGTCAAGGTGGTCTCCGGGCCGCTGTCTGACTTCTCCGGAGAGATCTCCGAGATCAACGACGACGCTGCCAAGCTCAAGGTCCTGGTATCAATCTTTGGCAGGGAGACCCCTGTTGAGGTCGGATTCGATCAAGTAAAGAAGCTCTAGGACGCCGTCTGAGCTGCGCGATACTGCGTCCTCAGTCGCTCATGTGCGAAGCACATTTCGCGAGGGTGGGGGGGAACTTCAATTCTTGTCTCGCTTGCTCATACGGCGTCCTAGGCGCCTGAGTTGGACCGGAACGCTTAGAAAAACGACCCGAGATAAGCTGGATATTCAATGGCTAAGAAGGTATTGACAACAATCAAGCTGCAAGCGCGCGGCGGACAGGCGAGCCCGGCTCCGCCGGTCGGTCCTGCCCTGGGCCAGCACGGCATCAACATCATGGAGTTCTGTAAGGCTTTCAACGCGCAGACGCTGAGCGATACCGGCACGATCATCCCTGTTGTGATCACCGTCTACGAGGACCGTTCGTTTACGTTCGTGACGAAGACGCCGCCCGCGGCGGTCCTCATCCGCCAGGCGCTCAAACTGGAGAAGGGCTCGGGCGAGCCCAACCGCAACAAGGTCGGCAAGATCACCGACGCCCAGCTGCGCGAGATCGCCGAGCGCAAGCTCGCCGACCTCAACGCCCATGACGTCGACCAAGCCGTGAAGATCATCGCCGGCACTGCCCGCTCGATGGGCGTAGAGGTGGCATCGTGAGCGCTCACAGCCGTCGCCACGCTGAGGGTCTTCAGAAGATCGATCGTGATCGTGAGCACGCCCCCGCCGAGGCGGTTGCGCTCGTCAAGAGTCTCGCCAGCGCCAAATTCGACGAGTCGGTTGAGATCCACGTGCGCACCGGCCTGAACGTGCGCCATGCCGACGAGCAGTTGCGCGGCACTATCGCTCTGCCCAACGGCTTGGGCAAGAACGTCAAGGTCATTGTCTTCGCTCAGGGCGACAAGGTCCGGGAAGCCGAGGCTGCCGGCGCCGATGTCGTCGGTGCCCAGGATCTGGCCAAGCGCATCCAAGAGGGCTTCGACGATTTCGACGTTGCGATCGCGACACCCGATCTGATGTCGGTTGTCGGTCAACTCGGACGCATCCTCGGCCCGTCCGGCAAGATGCCCAACCCGAAGGTCGGCACCGTCACGATGGACGTCGCCAAAGCTGTCGAGGACTCCAAGTCCGGCAAGGTCGAGTACCGCACCGATCGCACCGCGATCGTGCACATGGTGATCGGCAAGGCCTCTTTCGACGAGCGTCAGCTGCTCGAGAATTACGCGGCTGTCCTCGAAGAGCTTGTCCGTGCCAAGCCCTCGTCAGCGAAGGGCCGCTATCTGCGCACGATCACGATGACTTCCACCATGGGCCCCGGCGTCAAAGTGGACCCGGCCCGCACCCGCGACATCGTCGAAGAGGCAGTCGCGGCCTGATTTAATCAACGGCTCACCGCCAGAGACCCCCGGCATCGCCGGCCGATCGAGATCGGCATCGGCAGAGAAGACCGGGGCAGGTGGAGCGAGCGAAGGCGGTTCACCCCCGCTCTCGACGCCCCGCTGTACTTGGGCGTCTGAGTTCTTCAAAGAGAGCAAGGGATGAGATGAACCGAGAGCAGAAGGCAGCGACGATAGAGGCGCTCGCAACGGAGATAGACGAGTCACAGGCCGTCTTCGCCGTCGACTACCGCGGCATCTCGGTGGCCCAGGCGGCCGAGCTGCGCTCCAAGCTGCGCGAGGCCGACGCGACCTTCACGGTCGTCAAGAACTCGCTGACCGAACGCGCCGCCGACCAGGTCGGGGCCGAGTCGCTCAAGGCCCTGCTCTCAGGACCAACCGCACTCACTTTCGTACGCGGCGATGCCGCGCTGGCGGCCAAGGCCGTCGCCGACCAGGCTCGCGCTACACAGCTGCTGCCGTTCAAGGGCGGCTTGATGGACGGCGAGGTAGTCGATGCCGATCAGATCCGCGCCATCTCGCGCCTGCCCTCGCGCGAAGTGCTCTACGGCCAGCTCGTCGGGATCGTCGCATCGCCCATCTCGGGCCTGGTGCGCACACTCGGTGGCCTCGTCGGCGGCCTTGCGGTTGCGCTCGGCCAGGTGCGCGAGAAGAAGGAGTCGGGCGAGATCCCGGCCGGCGAGGCCCCTGTGGCCGAGGCCGCTCCTATCAAGGAGGCGCCCGCGGCTGAGGAGGCTCCCGCGGCTGAGGAGGCTCCTGCGGCTGAGGAGGCTCCTGCGGCTGAGGCCCCGACTCCCGATGAGGGCGCAGAGGCTCCTACCGATGAGGCGCCTGTAGCCGAGGAGGCCCCCGCTGTTGAGGCCCTCGCTGTTGAGGCCCCCGCTGTTGAGGCTCCGGCCGCCGAGGAGAGCGCGGAGGCTCCCGCTGAGGAGGCGCCCGCTGTTGAGGCCGCTACAGACGCCCCGGCTGAGGAGAGCGCCCCAGCGGAGGAGCAACCCGAGGCAGAGGTCGCCCCGACCGAGGAGGCCTCGACCACAGACCAAGCTGAGCCGGCGACTGAGCCGGCACAAGACGACAACCAGACGGACGCTTCGGGGCAAGAGCCCGAGAGCGCCGAAGCGACCAAGGAGGACTGACCGATGGCAACAAGCACACAAGATTGGATCGAGGAGCTCAAGGGCATCTCGGTGCTGGAGCTCGCCGAGCGCATCAAGGCGCTTGAGGAGGAGTTCGGCGTCTCGGCTGCGGCAGTTGCCGCGCCGGCGGCAGCTGCGGGCGGCGGCGGTGGCGCCGAGGCGGCCGAAGACGATGGCCCCACCACCGTCGATGTGATCCTGACTGCGGCGGGGGACAAGAAGATCCAGGTAATCAAGGTCGTGCGTGCGGCGACGGGCCTCGGCTTGAAGGAGGCCAAGGCGCTCGTCGACGAGGCCCCCAAGCCGGTCAAGGAGGGCATCGAGCGCGAGGAGGCCGACAAGCTCAAGGCCGAACTGGAGGAGGCCGGAGGCAGCGTCGAGTTGAAGTAGCTTGGAGTTGAGCCTGGCTTCGAGGTCGCTCGCGCCAAGTTCTGATCGCGTTGGGTCTCAAGCTCGTGGCCCCCGCTAGTTGGGCCCGGTGGTTCTCGAACGGAGCGCCCACCGGTTGTCCCGGATCGGAGTGGCTCCGGGCCTGGGACTGTGATGGCTTTCAAATGCGATGCCCCCCGCGCGCGCGGGGGGCATCGGCTTTTTCGGAGTTCCCTCAGCCCCAGACCACAGTCCCTCCGGCCTCATCCCCGGATTTTCCCAAAATCGGCAAATCTCCGGTAGAATCCGGCGTGCCGGCCGATAGTCGCAGCCACCCGAAGCGACAGACACCGCGCCACATACGCGGTGATCAGGGGTGGGGTCCGTGAGCGCTGGCTGCCCCACTTGAGGGCGCTGCTTCTCTGTGCTATCTTTGCTGGTCGCGCGTTTGCGCCCGCCTTTGCCCGTCTCTCGCCCTCCGAAGGAGTCATTTCTTGGCTGCTGTTGATGCTCTCCGGACGCGCCGGTCCTTCGCGCGTCTGTCCAAGTCTGTCGACGTACCGAACCTCATCGATATCCAGCGCCGCTCGTTTCTGTGGCTGACCGATCCCCAAAAGGGCGGTCTGCGCGAGACGATCGACGACATCTCCCCAATCGAGGACTACACCGGCAACCTCGCCGTACAGTTCGGCGAGTTCGTCTTCGACGAGCCCGTCGCCTCGCTTGAGCAGTGCCGCGAGAAGGACCTCACATACGCCCGTCCGCTCACGGTCACGGTTGCGTTCATCAACCGCGAGACCGGAGAGATCCGCGAGCAGTCCGTCTTCATGGGCGACTTCCCTTGGATGACCGAGCGCGGCACATTCGTCATCAACGGCACCGAGCGCGTGGTTGTCACACAGCTCGTGCGCTCGCCTGGTGCGTACTTGATGGAGCCCAAGGACCGCGAGAAGCAGGTCTTCATCGCCAACTTGATGCCCGCTCGTGGCTCGTGGTTGGAGCTCGAGATCGACAAGAAGGGCAAGGTCTTCGTTCGCATCGACCGCAAGCGCAAGCTCCCCGTCACGGTGCTGTTGCGCGCGATGGGCTACGCGACCGATGAGGAGATCCTGCGGCTGTTCGAGAACTCGCACTACATCCGCAACACGATCGAAGCCGACACCGAGCAGACGCGCACCGAAGAGGGCGCCCTGATCGAGCTGTTCAAGAAGCAGCGTCCCGGCGAGCCGCCGAGCGTCGAGAACGCGAAGGCGCTGCTCAACCAGCTGTTCTTCGATCCCAAGCGCTACGACCTCACACGCGTGGGTCGCTACAAGCTCAACTCGCGTCTCGGTCTCGACATCGACATCGATACGCGCACGCTCACCCACGACGACATCCTCGCGCTGGTCAAGGAGCTCGTCTCGCTGCCCAAGCGACTCGGTATGCCCGAGGAGCCGGAGATCGAGATCAAGGACTACGCGGCCGAGGCAACGAGCATGCCGCGCGAGCCTGTCGAGGAGCATCTCGATGAGTACGAGCACTTCGGCAACCGCCGTCTGCGTACCGTCGGCGAGCTGATCCAGGAGGCTTTCCGCATCGGCCTCTACCGCATGGAGCGCGTCGTGCGCGAGCGCCTCACCACCGAGGACGCCGACACGATCACGCCGCAGACGATCATCAACATCCGGCCGGTGGTGGCTGCATTGAAGGAGTTCTTCGGCTCTTCGCAGCTGTCGCAATTCATGGACCAGACCAACTCGCTGTCGGGGCTCACGCACCGCCGGCGTCTGTCGGCGCTCGGCGCCGGTGGTCTGACCCGCGAGCGCGCGCCGATCGAGGTGCGCGACGTGCACCCCACCCACTACGGGCGCATGTGCCCGATCGAGACGCCTGAGGGTCCGAACATCGGCCTGATCGGCTCGCTCTCCTCATTCGCTGAGGTGTCCGAGTACGGGTTTGTCACGACCCCTTACCGGGTGGTCAAGGACGGCATCGCCACCGAGGAAGTCGTCCGTCTGGACGCTACCCAGGAGGAGGAGCAGCTGATCGCTCAAGCGAACACGCCGATCGACGATAAGACCGGCAAGCTGCTCGACAAGGAGATCCTCTGCCGTACCCAGGCCGGTCAGTACGTGACCGTTGGGCCCAAGGACGTCGATCTTGTCGACGTCTCGCCCGAACAGATCTGGTCGGTCGCCACGGCAATGATCCCGTTCCTCGAGCACGACGACGCCAACCGCGCGCTGATGGGCTCGAACATGCAGCGCCAGGCAGTGCCGCTGCTGAAGACCGACGCCCCGCTGGTGGGCACCGGCATGGAGCGTCGCGCGGCGCTCGACACAGGCGACGTGTTGCTGGCTCGCAACAGCGGCACGATCGACTTCGTCGACGCCAACCGCATCGTCATCGAGACGACCGGCGGCGAGAAGGACGAGTACGAGTTGCAGAAGTTCATGCGCTCCAACCAGGGCACGCTAATCCATCACAAGCCGCGTGTCATCTCCGGCCAGAAGGTCACGGCCGGCGACATGCTTGCCGACGGCTCCTCCACCGACAAGGGTGAAATGGCGCTCGGCAAGAACCTGATGGTGGCATTCAT
This sequence comes from uncultured Solirubrobacterales bacterium, assembly GCA_963704555.1. Taxonomy (GTDB): domain Bacteria; phylum Actinomycetota; class Thermoleophilia; order Solirubrobacterales; family Solirubrobacteraceae; genus Palsa-744. The sequence goes on along the minus strand of OY969921.1, from coordinate 2,935,901 downwards.
GTCCTGGGAGGGCTACAACTTCGAGGACGCGATCATTCTCTCCAAGCGCCTCGTGCAGGACGACGAGCTCACCTCGATTCACATCGAGGAGTACGAGATCGACGCCCGCACCACCAAGCTCGGCGACGAGGAGATCACACGCGACATCCCCAACCGCTCGGAGGAGTCGCTGCGCAACCTCGACGACCGCGGCATCGTGCGCGTTGGGGCCGAGGTGGCCTCGGGCGACCTGCTCGTCGGCAAGGTCACGCCCAAGGGCGAGACCGAGCTGACCGCTGAGGAGAAGCTGATTCGCGCGATCTTCAAGGAGAAGGCGCGCGAGGTGCGCGACACCTCGTTGAAGGTGCCTCACGGCGAGGGCGGCGTCGTGATCGACGTGATGACCTTCAGCCGCGACGAGGGCGACGATCTGCCGCCCGGGGTCAACGACTTGGTACGTGTGTTTGTGGCCAAGAAGCGCAAGATCTCCGAGGGCGACAAGCTCGCAGGCCGTCACGGCAACAAGGGTGTCATTTCCAAGATCGTCGACCAGCAGGACATGCCGTTCCTGGAGGACGGCACGCCGGTCGACGTGATCCTCAACCCGCTGGGCGTGCCAAGCCGCATGAACGTCGGGCAGATCCTTGAGACACACCTCGGCTGGGCCGCCGCACAGGGCTGGTATGACGACGGCACCGAGGCCTACAAGGAAGCCGACGCGAACGGCGACAAGCGCCGCGTCTACGTGTCCACGCCAGTCTTCGACGGGGCGACCGTCGAAGACGTCGACACTGCTTTGGTCAAGTGGCAGGACGCGCACGAGGGTCGCATTCGCATGGACGTCGACAAGTCTCGTCGTGTCGGCGAGCAGGCGTCCGGCAAGATGACCCTGTTCAACGGTCGCACCGGCGAGCCCTTCGCCGAGCAGGTCACCGTCGGCTACATGTACATCCTCAAGCTGCTGCACCTTGTCGACGACAAGATCCACGCTCGCTCGACTGGCCCTTATTCGCTCGTCACCCAGCAGCCCCTGGGAGGCAAGGCGCAGTTCGGCGGTCAGCGCTTCGGCGAGATGGAGGTGTGGGCGCTGGAGGCGTTCGGCGCCGCTTACACGCTGCAGGAGATGCTCACGATCAAGTCCGACGACACGGTTGGACGCGTCAAGGCATACGAGGCGATCGTCAAGGGCGAGAACATCGCCGAGCCGTCGATCCCGGAGTCCTTCAAGGTACTGCTCAAGGAGATGCAGTCCCTGGCACTCGACGTGGGGGTCGTCTCCGAGGAAGGCCAGCACACGGAGCTGCGCGACGAAGACGACGACCTGCTGCGCGCCGCGGAGGAGCTTGGTATCGACCTCTCCGGCGTCAGGGCACCCACCGGCGAGGTCACAGAGACCGAGCCTGAGGCGGAGGGTGCGGCCGTAGCCGATGGCGAGGACAGCGACGCTGGCGAGCCCGAGGCGGCGCTCGACATAGAGGGGCTTATCGAGGATGGCATCGCCCTCGAGGAGCTTGACGACACCGGTGCGCCTGTCGGCGAGCCGGCTGAAGGGAGCAACTAAATGATTGACATAAATAACTTTGACGCCATCGAGATCTCCCTTGCCTCGTCCAAGCAGATCCGCGGCTGGAGCTCAGGCGAGGTAACTAAGCCCGAGACGATCAACTACCGCACGCTCAAGCCCGAGAAGGACGGTCTCTTCTGCGAGCGCATCTTCGGTCCCACAAAGGACTGGGAGTGCTACTGCGGCAAGTACAAGCGCGTGCGCTACAAGGGCATCGTGTGCGAGCGCTGCGGCGTCGAGGTCACGCGCTCGAAGGTGCGTCGTGAGCGCATGGGCCACGTCGATCTCGCGGCTCCCGTCAGTCATATTTGGTTCTTCAAGGGCGTGCCTTCGCGCATCGGCTACCTGCTCGACATGGCGCCCAAGGAGCTGGAGAAGGTTCTCTACTTCGCGGCATCGATCGTCACATGGGTCGACGACGAGGCTCGCTCGAAGGACCTCGACACGCTTGAGAAGGAGGTCAACAAGGTTCTTGACTCCTACGCCGCCGAGCTACAGGAGCGCGTGCTCGAACTGCGCGAGTCTCTGGCCCGCCGTGAGAAGTACCTGCAGACCGGCAAGCAGACTTCCTTCAACGACGAAGATCACCTGTGGGCCGACTCGCTCGACCTCAACCTCGCGAAGATCTCCGACGAGGAGCGCGACAAGCTCGTCAAGGAGCTAAACAAGACCTTCGAGGCCGACATCGCCGACACCGAAGCCTACGTCGAGGACGGGGCTGAGCGGATGCGCAACGTTTGGGAGCTGTTCAAGACGATGGAACCCAAGCAGATCGAGCACGACGAGACCACCTTCCGCGAGCTCAAGGAGCGCTTCGGCTCCTCCTATGGCTTCGGCGAATACTTCCGTGGCGGCATGGGCGCCGAGGCGATCCGCGACCTGCTCCAGCAGGTCGACCTGGAGGCTGAACGCACTGAACTGGAGGAGCAGGTCAAGACCGGCAAGGGTCAGAAGCAGGCACGCGCGGTCAAGCGTTTGAAGGTGGTGAGCGCCTTCATCCAGTCTGGCAACAAGCCGGAGATGATGGTGCTCGACGCCGTTCCGGTGATCCCGCCGGAGCTGCGCCCGATGGTGCAGCTCGACGGCGGACGCTTTGCCACCTCCGACCTCAACGACCTCTACCGCCGCGTCATCAACCGCAACAACCGCCTCAAGCGGCTGCTCGACCTTGGCGCGCCCGAGATCATCGTCAACAACGAGAAGCGCATGCTGCAAGAGGCGGTAGACGCGCTGTTCGACAATGGCCGTCGTGGCCGTCCCGTCACTGGCCCTGGCAACCGTCCGTTGAAGAGCCTGTCGGACATGCTCAAGGGCAAGCAGGGGCGCTTCCGCCAGAACCTGCTCGGCAAGCGCGTGGACTACTCGGGACGCTCGGTAATCGTCGCCGGCCCGTACCTGAAACTGCACCAGTGCGGTCTGCCGAAGATCATGGCGCTCGAGCTGTTCAAGCCGTTCATCATGGCGCGCCTGGTCGAGCGCAAGTCCGCGCAGAACATCAAGGCCGCCAAGAAGATGGTCGACTCGATGATCGGCGAGGTCTGGGATGTGCTCGAGGAGGTAATCCACGAGCACCCGGTGCTGCTCAACCGCGCACCCACCCTGCACCGCTTGGGCATTCAGGCGTTCGAACCGCTGCTCGTCGAGGGCAAGGCGATCCAGGTTCATCCCCTGGTCTGTCACGCCTTCAACGCCGACTTCGACGGCGATCAGATGGCGGTGCACCTACCGCTGTCGGCCGAGGCCCAGGCGGAGGCTCGCATCCTGATGCTGTCCTCCAACAACATCCTCAGCCCGGCACATGGAGCGCCGCTGGCGACGCCGACCCAGGACATGATCCTTGGTGCCTACTACCTCACCTATGGTCTCGAAGCCGATGAGCTGTCCAAGATCGACAGGGCCACCTACGAGCCCCGACCGCACGTATTCCGCACCGCGCAGGAGGCCGAGCTCTCCTACGAGGCCGGCGTCGTCAAGCTGCACGACATCGCCGAGTTCCGTCCGATGGGACGCGAGGGCGGGCACCTGCTCACGACTGTTGGGCGAATCATCTATAACGACCGCATCGAGCGGGCGCTCGCTGAGGCACTCGGCGATCAGTTCGACGCGTCCAAGTACGTGTACGTCAACCAATCGATGAAGAAGCGCGACACCACGCGTCTGATCGACGCTTTGGTGCAGACCTACGGCGCGACCACGATCTCCCTCGTCTTGGACGCTTTCAAGGACCTCGGCTTCAAGTACGCCACCCAGGCAGGCATCACGATCTCAAAGAACGACGTCGTGATCCCGCCGGAGAAGCAGTCGATCCTCGACAAGTACGACAAGCTCGTCGGGGACATCACCGACCAGTACGACATGGGCCTGATCACCCAGGAGGAGCGCCACGAGGCGGTCGTCGAGAAGTGGAACGCGGCCACCGACGAGGTTGCCGAGGCGATGATCCAGAACCTCGACACGCTCAACCCCATCTTCATGATGGCCAACTCCGGCGCTCGCGGTTCCTTCAAGCAGATCCGCCAGCTGGCGGGGATGCGTGGTCTGATGGCCAACCCGAAGGGCGAGATCATCGAGCGGCCGATCAAGGCCAACTTCATGGAGGGGCTGTCGGTACTGGAGTACTTCATCTCCACGCACGGCGCGCGAAAGGGCCTGGCCGACACGGCTCTGCGTACCGCCGACTCGGGCTATTTGACCCGTCGCTTGGTGGACGTCGCCCAGGACGTGATCATTCGCGAGGTCGACTGCGGCACCGACGAATACATCGAGATGACTGTCTGGAACGAGGGTGGCGAGCCCAACGAAAACCTCGTAGGGCGCACTGCTGCGCAGTCGATCACAACCAAGCGCGGGCGCATGCTCGCCGAGGGCGGTGAGGAAATCGGCCGCCAGCAGCTCGCTGACATCGTCGAGGCGTTCGCCGAGGACAACGAGAAGGGCGCGCGCGTGACCGTGCCGGTGCGCTCGGTGCTGAAGTGCAAGGCCCCCAGCGGCGTGTGTCAGGCATGTTATGCACGCGCCATGGCCACCGGCCAGACCGCGCAGATCGGCGATGCCGTCGGCATTGTCGCCGCGCAGTCGATCGGTGAGCCCGGCACGCAGCTGACGATGCGTACGTTCCACACCGGCGGCGTCGCCGGCGCGGACATCACGCACGGACTGCCGCGCGTGGTCGAGCTCTTCGAGGCGCGCAAGCCGAAGGGCTTGGCCAAGATCGCCGAGCAGGACGGCATCGTCTCGATCGAAGAGACCGAGAAGGCCTTGACCGTGGTCATCACCGACGAGGCTGGCGAGGAGCATCGCCACGCCTTCCCACGGCGTACACGCTTGTACGTGGCAAGCGGTGAGAAGATCGCCGCCGGCAAGCAGCTCAACGAGGGTTCGCTCTACCCGCACGAGCTCCTGGCGATCCGAGGACGCACCGAGACCGAGCAGTACTTGGTCAAGGAGGTCCAGGAGGTCTACAAGTCCCAGGGCGTGGACATCAACGACAAGCACATCGAGTTGATCGTGCGTCAGATGCTCAAGAAGGTCAGGGTCGACCAGAAGGGCGACACCGACTACCTCCCAGGGCAGTTCGTGGACCGCTACGAATTCGCGACCGCCAACGACGCCGTGATCGATAAGGGCGGGGAGACCGCCCAGTTTGAGGACATCATCCTCGGCATCACCAAGGCATCGCTGAACACCGACTCGTTCCTCTCGGCGGCCTCCTTCCAGGAGACCACCAAGGTGCTCACCGACGCCTCGCTCGAGGGCAAGATCGATCGTCTCAACGGCCTCAAGGAGAACGTGATCATCGGCAAGCTGATTCCCGCGGCGACGGGACTTAAGCGCTATAGGCGGATTGAGATCGAACCGTCCGAGCCGATGCCACGCGCGATCGACGACGTCGGTCTGCTCGACCAGGAGGAGATAGCGGCCGAGCTGGGCCTGGCCGACGGTGAGGCGCTCAGCGCCGGCTACGGCAGCGAGTTCGACGCCGATCTGGCGTCGCTGGAGAAGATCGGCGCTGGTAGCTCAGATCCCGGTTTCGTCGAGGGTTTGGGTGAGCTGGAGGTGCCCGAGGAGTCGGGAGAGTAAGTCTCTCTCATCGTCTTATGACGGCGGCGCATGCGCCGCCGTCCGGGACGGTGCATGCACCGTCCCGCGGGGCCGCACATGTGCGGCCCCGTTCCGTTAAGGGATTATTGGATCTTGCAGCGAGTTTGCCCAGCGCTCCAGCGTTTCAGCCTCGCTCCCGGTGAGCCCACTCGCCGGCATCGTCTGTACCAGCAAGGTCGGTGCACCCCGGGCCGCGGCCCACTCGTGGCAGGCCTCGTTGAAGGCGTCGTCGATCCAAGCCAGCGCCCTCTGTTCACCCGCATACGTCTCGATCGCATCGAGCTTCCAGTGAGCGTTCGTACGTCCCACAACACGATCGAAGCTGAGGTATGGCAGCGTCGGCAAACCCAGCAGGTGGGGGAGGTATTCGTTGGCCTTCTCCTCCCAACCGCTAGCCCAGGCAAGCTCGAAATTGGGCGCTAGCGCGAGCAGGTGCTTGGCCGCGCCGGACGAAAGAAAGTGGGGTATGCCGTCGATCCAATGGAACGACCCCTCGGGCCGCGCCTGGCGGTCGAAGGAGAACAGCGAGATCACGCCGTCGATGTCGATCAGCAGCAGGGGCGGGTCCTCCAGGGGAGGGCCATCCAAATCGGGACTCCCCCCGCGTGCGCGGGGGGCATGTGCTTTGTCTTTAGCTTGCACTGAGGTGATCACCGGTAATCTGCCTGAGTCGCGACAGCGCAGTAAAGCATCCGTCGTCCGTTGCCGATGGATCACTCCGTCCGGCCCCCAACCATGACTCTCGATCTAGGCATACTCCTCTCGCTGGCCTGCGCTTTCGTGGCCAACCTCGGCTTCTTCTACAAGTACCGAGGCGCCAACTCTGTGGCCAGCGTCGATGTGCGCCATCCGCTGCGCTCGATCCGCACGCTCTTCTCCTCCGGTTGGTTTGCGATCGGCATGATCGTCGCGACGGCATCCTGGGCTTTGCACGTTGCGGCATTGGCGCTTGCGCCGATGTCGGTCGTCCAGGTCGCGCTTGCCGCCGGAGTGGTCCTGATCGCCGTGATGGCCGACCGCATGTTCGGCTTCGAGGTCGGCCCGCGCCAGTGGATCGGCCTATGGCTGATGGCGGCCGGTCTGGTGATGCTAGGCTTGACTTTGCCGGCGATGCACGGCGCGCACTCGCAGTTCTCAGACCCGGCGATGATCTCCTTCGAGGCCGGTCTGTTCGGCTTGGGAGGCTTGCTGATCATGGGCCCGCGCATGGGCGGCCCGGTCGAGCACCACGGCATGATGCTGGGCGCCGCCTCGGGAATTCTGTTCGGTGTCTCCGATACATCGATCAAGGCGCTGACCGGCATCATCGGCGCCCACGGCCCGCTTGCCGTGTTGCTGAGCCCCTGGTTGGCAGTCGCGGTGCTCGCATCGATCGTCGCCTTCTACGCCTCGGCCAAGGGCCTGCAAGACGGAGAGGCCGTTCCGGTCATCGCGGTCACCGGCACGGCCGCCAACATCGCCGGCATCGCCGGTGGGATCCTCGTGTTCGGCGATCCGCTGCCGGGCAGCCCAGTTGGAATCGTGTTGCAATCGCTCGCCTTCATCCTCGTGCTCGTCGCAGCGGCATTGATGCCGGCCCCGGTGCGCGCGGCGGGCATTGCCCCCAGCGCGTGAGCCGGGCCTCGCGCAGCCGTCCTTCGATGAGGGATGGGCATTGAGCGGTCCTCTCTCGACATGGGTCTGGGCTTCCAATGTGACCAGTTCGCTCTCGCAAAAGCCGTCGCGGCTCCGACGCTGCTAGGATTCCGCCCCGAATGCCAACCACCTCGCAACTAGTGCGCAAGGGCCGTATCGCCCCAAAGAAAAAGCTTGCGACCCCGGGCTTGAAGTCTGGCAAGGGCCGCAAGAAGAAGGTCGCCGCTCCGCAGCGACGCGGCGTGTGCACGCGCGTGTATACGACGACCCCGAAGAAGCCTAACTCCGCCCTGCGCAAGGTCGCCCGCGTGCGCATCGCCGGCTCGATCGAGGTCACGGCATACATCCCGGGCGAGGGTCACAACCTGCAGGAGCACTCCGTGGTGCTGGTGCGCGGCGGTCGCGTCAAGGACTTGCCGGGTGTGCGTTATAAGGTCGTGCGAGGCACGCTAGACGCAGCTGGTGTGAGCGACCGCAAGCAGGGTCGCTCCCAGTACGGCGTGAAGAAGAAGTAGCGGGGGCGGGTGGGAACTTAATCAATGCCACGTCGCGCAGCCGCCCAGGTGCGTCCGCTTGAAGCGGACTCCGTCCACCGCTCAAAGCTTGTTCAGCAGATCATCAACAAGGTGATGCTCGACGGCAAGAAGTCCACAGCCGAGCGGATCGTCTACGACGCGCTTGCCATCCTCGGTGAGCGCTCGGACAAGGATCCGATCGAGCAGCTCGAGGCATCGATCAAGGCGCTCACGCCCGCGCTCGAGGTTCGCTCGCGCCGCGTCGGCGGAGCCACCTACCAGGTGCCAGTCGAGGTTCCAAACGCACGTGCCCGTACGCTCGCGGTGCGCTGGCTGGTCGAGTTCGCCCGTGCTCGCCGCGAGAAGACGATGGCCCAGCGCTTGGCCAACGAGCTGCTCGACGCCCAGTCCCAGCAGGGCGGCGCCTACAAGCGCAAGGACGACATCTATCGCATGGCGCAGGCCAACAAGGCTTTCGCCCATTACCGCTGGTAGATGTTTACGCCGTGACGGCGCTTGTGTGACCCAGAGCACACTGCGAGGCCTTAAGGAAAGAAGGTTTGGTACCTAAACTTTCGGTGCCAAATGTCTTCGCGTCAGACAATCGAGCAGGGCGACCCTTCCGCTTCGACAAAGATCGAGCGCCACGTATGGGTTGTTTGCGGCGTCGTGATCCTCGGCATGATCATGTCGATCCTCGACACGACGATCGTCAACGTCGCGCTGCACACTCTCTCGCACGACCTGCACAGCCCGCTCTCGCAGGTCCAATGGGTGATAACCGGCTACCTGCTCTCGCTCGCCGCGGTGATCCCCGTCACGGGTTGGGCAGCGAGACGCTTCGGCGCCAAGCAGGTCTATATGACTTCGCTGGTCCTCTTCACCGCCGGCTCCGCGGCGTGTGGCTTTGCCAACTCGACGACCTCCTTGGTCGCTTTCCGCGTTCTGCAGGGCGCGGGCGGCGGCATGATCATGCCCGTCGCGATGATGATCATGGCCCAGGTCGCCGGGCCGCAGCGCATGGGCCGCGTTATGGGCTACGTCTCGATGCCGGCAATGATCGCCCCCATCCTCGGCCCGGTCGTGGGCGGCTTGATCCTAGAGAACCTGCACTGGTCCTGGATCTTCTTCGTCAACGTCCCGATCGGGCTAATCGCCTTCGTCTTGGGTTGGCGGATGCTGCCGCACACCGACTCCGGAGATGCCGGCAACCTTGACATCTTGGGCCTCGCACTCCTCCCAGCGGGCTTCGCCGCCTTCATCTACGGGATCAGCGAGCTCGGCTCCGGTTCTGCCTTGGGCTCAGGCAAAGTAATCCTGCCATGCGTCGCGGGCGCAGTGTTGACCGTGGTGTTCTGTTTTCACGCACTGCGCGTCGAGCGCCCTCTCTTGGACATCCGCATGTACGCAAACAAGGTCTTCGCGGGCGCCGCATTCACCAACTTCGGCCTCGGTGCAGCGCTGTTCGGGGCAATGATCCTCGTGCCGCTCTACTACCAGGAAGTGCGCGGGCAGAGCGTCATCAACACGGGCTTGCTGACCGGCCCCCAGGGAATCGGCGCGCTGATCGCGATGCCGCTGGCCAGCCGTCTCACCCAGCGTTTCGGCGGCGGACGCGTGGCGATGTGCGGCGTATCGCTGCTCTGCATCAGCACAGTGCCGTTCACGTTCATCGGCGCCCACACCTCGATCGTGGCCATTTCGCTCGTGCTCGTCGTACGCGGTCTGAGCATCGGCCTGTGCTTCATGCCGGCGATGAGTGCCGCCTTCTCGGCGATGCGCCCCGATCAGATATCCGACGCCACTCCACAGATCAATGCACTGCAGCGCACGGGCGGCGCGATCGGCACGGCGGTGCTTGCCGTCGTCCTACAGCGCGCCGGCGCGCACGCGCACACCCCGGAGGAGCTTGCAAGCGCGTTCGACTCCGCTTACTGGTGGGCGCTGGGGATAGCGGCTCTATCGCTGATCCCATGCTTGATGCTGCTGCGTGCCGAGCGCCCCCAGGGCGAGTCCGAGCCGGTCGTGGATGAGGGCGAGCAGATCCTGGAGCGTCAAGAGGCGCTCGCGGACGCTGTTGGGGTCTAAGCGAGCCAACGCCATGTCCCAGACAACCGAGCCTTCCTCCACACAGCTCTCCTCCGCCGCACAGCCCTCCGCCGCACAGCCTTCCTCCGCACAGCCTTCCTCCGCACAGCCCTCCGCCGCACAGCCCTCCTCCGCACAGCCCTCCTCCGCACAGGCCTCCCCGGCACAGAGCGCCGGCGCGGGCCGGGGAATTGTCGAGACAGACCGCGAGACCGAGCTAGTTGAGCTCGGCAAGGCTTTCCGGCAGGTCTTTAGAGCGCTGCGTCGCCTGCGTGGACGCGACACGCACCTGATCGGCTCAGAGGTCTCCCACGCCCAGATGGAACTATTGATCGAGCTCAGCGAGCGGGGCCCGCTGAGCGCTGGTGAGCTGGCCACCGCGGCGCAGCTGACGCCTGGCACCGTCACGCAAATGCTCGACCATCTCGCCGAGTGCGGCCACGTGCTGCGCACCCGCGCGGCCGACGACCGCCGTGTCGTCGTCACATGTCTCACGCCGCAAGGAGAGGCCAAGGTGCAGAGCAAGCGCGCTACCTGGCAGGCGCGCTGGGAGCAGGCGCTTGCCGACGTGGACGCGGAGGAGCTGGGAGTCGCTACACGGGTCCTCGAGCGCCTAGGAACGGTCTTCGAGGACGCGCCGGCAGATCGGGAATGCGCGGACTCGCGGTAGTCTCCTCCTAACCCGACCATCGCTTACTAACGCCCCATTCCCTCTGCTATAGTCGCCGTCTGCGGGCGAGACGGACGCTGTTGCCTGAGCACGTTCCAGCCGCGCAGCAAACAAGCATGGAGACCTTGAGAAAATAGAGAAGCGACCCGCCCGAGCACCGGCAGCGCGTGGGCCCGAGGGGCCCATTTTTTTGCCCTGAGTCACCGGCGTCAGCGGCATCGAGCCGTCACACCGCACCCCTTGCACACCGAACGACCTCCGACACCAAGCGCCCACCAAACACCAGATAAATGCCCCGCAAGTTTCCTCTAGAGAGAACCCGAAACATCGGGATCATGGCCCACATCGACGCGGGCAAGACGACGACGACCGAGCGCATTCTCTATTACACGGGTCGCACGTACAAGATCGGCGAGGTCCACGAGGGCGCCGCCGTGATGGACTGGATGGAACAGGAGCAGGAGCGCGGCATCACGATCACCTCGGCGGCTACCACAGCCGAGTGGGACGATCACCGCATCAACATCATCGACACCCCAGGCCACGTCGACTTCACCGTCGAGGTTGAGCGCTCGTTGCGTGTGCTCGACGGGGCCATCGCTTTGTTCGACTCTGTAGCCGGGGTGGAGCCGCAGTCCGAGACCGTCTGGCGTCAGGCGGACAAGTATCACGTGCCGCGCATCGCCTACATCAACAAGATGGACCGCACCGGAGCCGACTTCGAGCAGGGTGTGCAGACGATGATCGACCGGCTCGGTGCCCATCCGGTGCCGATCCAGCTGCCGATCGGCGCCGAGGGCGATTTCGCCGGTGTCGTCGATCTCGTCAGGATGAAGGCGATCGTCTACAAAGACGAGCTCGGTACCGAGCAGGAAATCGTGGATATCCCGGAGGCGCTACAGGAAGCGGCCGAGGCTGCTCGCGAACACCTCCTGGAGGAGGTCTCCCATTACGACGACGCACTGCTGGAGCTGATCCTCGAGGAGGCCGAGGTTCCCGAGGACGTCCTCAAGTCGGCGATCCGCAAAGCCACGCTCTCGACGAAGCTGACTCCCGTCCTGTGCGGATCTTCGTTCAAGAACAAGGGCGTGCAGCCGCTGCTGGATGCGGTTGTCGACTACCTGCCTTCGCCGCTCGATGTGCCGGCTGTCGTCGGCTTGGAACCTGTCAAGGGTGACGGCGAGGAGCCACAGATCGAGCGCCACGCCGACGACTCCGAGCCCTTTACGGCGCTCGCGTTCAAGATCATGGCCGACCCCTATGTCGGCAAGCTGACCTACTTCCGCGTCTACTCCGGGAAACTCGAGGCGGGCTCGCGTGTGCTCAACGTCAACAGCGGCCGCGCAGAGCGCGTCGGGCGCATCCTGATGATGCACGCCAATGAGCGCGAGGAGGTCTCCGAGGTCTACGCCGGCGACATCGCCGCAGCGGTCGGCATCAAGCAGGTCATAACCGGCGACACTCTGGCCGCCCCCGAGGCTCCCATAAAGCTTGAGAACATCACCTTCCCCGAGCCCGTCATCAAGGTGGCGGTCGAGCCCAAGACGAAGATTGACCAGGAGAAGATGTCCGTGGCGCTCGGTCGTCTGGCCGAAGAGGATCCGACTTTCCAGGTACGCACAAACGAGGAAACCGGCCAGACCGAGATCTCGGGCATGGGCGAGCTGCACCTCGAAGTGCTCGTAGATCGCATGAAGCGCGAGTTCGGCGTCGAGGCCAACGTCGGGCGCCCACAGGTTTCCTACCGCGAGACGATCCGCGGGACGGTCGAGAAGATCGAAGGCAAGTTCGTGCGCCAGACCGGCGGCTCGGGCCAGTTCGGTGTGGTCTACATCAACCTTGAGCCGGCTCCCGGCGAAGGCTTTGAGTTCATCAACAAGATCAAGGGCGGTGCGATTCCCTCCGAATATATTCCCGCGGTCGGCAAGGGCGTCGAAGAGGCACTTGAGAACGGTGTCAGGGCTGGCTATCCGATGGTTGACGTGCGCGTCACGCTGGTCGACGGCAAGTACCACGACGTGGACTCCTCGGAGATTGCCTTCAAGGTGGCCGGATCGCTTGCCTTCAAGGAGGCCGCCAAGCGCGCCAAGCCGGTGCTCCTGGAGCCGGTGTTCGCGGTTGAGGTCGTGACACCAGAGGACTTCATGGGCGACGTAATGGGCGATCTGTCCCGTCGCCGTGGCCACTTGCAGGGTTCCGAGCAGCGCGGCAACGCCTTGGCGATCCACGCCAAGGTCCCTTTGAGTGAGATGTTCGGGTATGCCACCGACCTGCGTTCCAATACGCAGGGCAGGGCCAATTACACGATGCAGTTCGAGGGTTACGAGGAGGTACCCCCGAACATCGCGGAGAAGATCATTGAGCAACGCACCGGCGAGCCGGTCCCCGCCTGAGATGGCCGTGAGCGCTGCGCCATACTGCGTCCTCGGTCGCTCGCGTGCGTTCGCACGCCACGCTCCCTGCGTCCTTGTCTGGCTTGACTCACGGCCATCTCAGGGAGCAAGTCGTATAGGAGCGATCAAGGTCAGTAGGCAAGAAGATTCGTAGGCAGCAGTCAAGAAAGTTTCCATTTAGATAGATTTCCCAGGTTCGCCCTACTAGCGGCGAACATTCAAGTCGATTTAGGAGCGAATACAAGTGGCGAAGGAGAAGTTCGAGCGCGACAAGCCGCACGTCAACGTCGGGACCATCGGTCACATCGATCATGGCAAGACGACGCTGACCGCTGCCATCACGACCGTGCTGGCGGAGAAGATGGGCGGCGAAGCCCGTAGCTTCGAGGAGATCGATAACGCTCCGGAGGAGAAGGAGCGCGGGATCACCATCGCCACATCGCACGTCGAGTACCAGACCGAGAACCGTCATTACGCGCACGTCGACTGCCCAGGGCACGCCGACTACGTCAAGAACATGATCACCGGCGCCGCCCAGATGGACGGGGCAATCCTGGTCGTCTCCGCGGCTGACGGTCCGATGCCCCAGACGCGCGAGCACATCCTGCTCGCCCGCCAGGTCGGCGTCCCCTACATCGTGGTGTTCCTCAACAAGGCCGACATGGTCGATGACGAGGAGCTGATGGAACTGGTGGAGGTCGAGGTGCGCGAGCTGCTCTCCGAGTATGACTTCCCCGGCGACGACATCCCCTTCATCGTCGGCTCGGCTCTCAAGGCGCTCGAAGGCGACGAGGCATACAAGGACAAGATCGTCGAGCTGGCGGCGGCGCTTGACAGCTACATCCCCCAGCCGGTACGCGAGCTCGACAAGCCCTTCCTGATGCCCGTCGAGGACGTCTTCACGATCACGGGTCGCGGCACGGTCGCCACGGGCCGCGTGGAGCAGGGCATCGTCAACACCGGCGACACGGTCGAGATCGTGGGCGTCCATGACACCACGACCACGGTTGTCACGGGCGTCGAGATGTTCCGCAAGATCCTCGACCAGGGTCAGGCGGGCGACAACGTGGGTTGTCTGCTGCGTGGCACCAAGCGCGAGGAGATCGAGCGCGGTCAGGTGCTGTGCAAGCCCGGCTCTATCACGCCTCACACCAAGTTCAAAGCTGAGGTCTACATCCTCAAGAAGGAGGAGGGTGGTCGTCACACTCCGTTCTTCACGGGCTACCGCCCGCAGTTCTATTTCCGCACCACCGATGTCACCGGCGTAGCAAAGCTGCCCGAGGGCGTCGAGATGGTCATGCCCGGCGACAACGTCCAGATGGAGATCGAGCTGATCCAGCCGATCGCTATGGATCAGGGCCTGCGCTTCGCTATCCGAGAGGGTGGGCGCACGGTCGGCTCGGGCGTGGTCACCGAGGTCATCGAGTAGTACAGAAGGCGCCTCGCCACTCGCGAGGCGCCTTTCATTTGACAGTCAGATACGACGAATTTGAGCTCCGCTGTAGGGAGCGACGAAGGGCGGATTTCCCCAGTATCGAAGTCCGTTTTTTCTCTCGCTCTAATGCAGAGGAGTTGGTTGGGCGGACGTCGCCCAAATGTAAGAAGCGCAAACAAGCTACGAAAGAACCGCTGAGAATCCAGATGGCAGCCGTAACCCAAAACAAGATCCGTATCCGACTAAAGGCGTATGACACCTCCGCCATAGAGTCGGCTGCCAAGGAGATCGTGGAGACCGCCGCGCGCACCGGCGCCACGGTGTCCGGCCCCGTGCCGCTGCCCACAGAGAAGAACGTCTATTGCGTGATCCGTTCGCCGTTCAAGGACAAGGATTCGCGCGAGCACTTCGAGATTCGCACACACAAGCGGCTGATCGACATCCACCAGCCGAGTCCCAAGACGGTCGACTCCTTGCAGCGCCTGGACAACCTTCCAGCGGGCGTTGACATCGAGATCCGCCTCGCAACCTGATCCGGCATGCCAGCGATTCTTGCCAAGAAGCTGGGGATGACCCAGGTGTTTCAAGACGACGGCAGCGTCGCGCGCGTAACGGTGCTCGAGGCTGGTCCGTGCCCGGTGACCGCGGTACGTACGGCGGAGCGCGACGGCTATGACGCCGTGCAGCTGGCTTTCGGCCAGACAAAGGAGAAGCATCTCTCAAAGCCCGAGCTGGGCCATTTGAAGAAGGCCGACGCCGCTCCGATGCGCCATCTCGTCGAGTTTCGCGATGAGGGCGCCGACCTGCAGCTGGGCCAGGCTGTGACCGTCGACTCCTTCGAGGTGGGAGGACGCGTGAAGATCGCCGGCATCTCCAAGGGCAAGGGCTTTCAGGGCACGATCAAACGCCACAACTTCAAAAGCGGCCCCAAATCGCACGGCTCCCACAATGTGCGCGCGCCGGGCTCGATCGGTGCTTCGGCCGATCCGGCACGTGTCCGCAAGGGAATACGCGGACCGGGCCAGATGGGCAACAAGCGCACCACACAGCCCGGCCTAGAGATCGTGGCGGTGGACCCCCAACAGAATCTCTTGCTCGTACGTGGATCGGTACCGGGCCCGCGCGGCGGAGTCGTGGAGGTGCGTGGCGATGCTTGACGCACCTGTGCTCAGCCCCACCGCTACGGCGGGCGCATCCAAGAAGGTAAAGCTCGAGGAGTCGGCCTTTGGCGCGGGCTTCCACGGCCCGCTGGTGCACCAAAGCGTGCGCGCCGAGCAGGCTGCACGTCGGCGTGGAACCGCGGCCACCAAGACGCGCGCAATGGTCTCCGGCGGTGGCGCCAAGCCGTGGCGCCAGAAGGGGACGGGCCGCGCGCGAGCCGGTTCCAGTCGCTCCCCGCTGTGGACAGGGGGCGGCGTCGTGTTCGGCCCACAGCCGCGCTCCTACACCTTCAAGGTCAACCGCAAGGAGCAGCGGGCAGCTTTGCGCAGCGGTCTCTCGCTGCACGCCGATCGGGGATCCTTGGCGATCCTCGATGCGGCGGCGTTCAAGTCCCCCAAGACCAGCGATGCATTTGATCTGCTAGAGGACTGGAATCAGCCACAGCCGACTCTGGTGGTACTAGTCGCAGAGGAGTCGGCGGCCGCGTTGTCATTCCGAAATCTCGCCCGGGTGGCAGTGCTTCAGCCTGAGAGCGTCGGCGTGGCCGATCTGCTTGGTGCGGCCTCACTGCTCATCTCCGAGGCCGCGCTGCAGGAGATCACCGCCCGCGCGGCCGCACCCAAGAAGGAGAAGGTCTGATGGAGCCTTCTCAGGTGATCATCAAGCCGGTGCTCTCCGAGAAGAGCTACGTGCTCTCAGCCGCGGGCAAGTACACCTTCCGGGTGCACCCCGACGCTCACCGCACCCAGATCCGCCAGGCGGTGGAAGCACTGTTCGAGGTTCACGTAGTCGAGGTGCGCACGCTCAGCGTCAAGTCCAAGCCAAAGCGTCGCGGCACCACCCTCGGTCGCTCGCGCGCTTGGAAGAAGGCGATCGTCGCGGTTCGTGCCGGCGAGAGCATCCCGATCTTCCAGGGCCTAGAGGGCATAAACGAGTAGGAACTGCAGCCATGCCAATTCGCAAGCCCAAGCCCACAAGCCCAGGACGGCGCTTCGCCTCCTATTCCGATTTCGCCGAGGTCACCAAGACCGAGCCCGAGCGCACGCTCGTCGAAGGCCTGAAGAAGAGTGGCGGCCGCAACGCTCACGGCCGCAAGACCGCGCGGCACCGTGGCGGGGGCGCCAAGCGCCTGTACAGGCGGATCGACTTCAAGCGCCGCAAGGACGGCGTGCCCGCGAAGGTTGCGGCGATCGAGTACGACCCCAACCGCTCCGCTTATATCGCGCTGCTTCATTACGCCGACGGCGAGAAGCGCTACATACTCGCGCCGCAACGACTCACGGTGGGAATGACGGTTGCCTCCGGTGAGGAGGCCGAGATCGCGGTTGGCAACGCGATGGAGCTGGCTCGCATGCCCGTCGGCACCGTGATCCACAACGTTGAGCTGCAGCCGGGTCGCGGCGGTCAGATGGCGCGCTCCGCCGGAGCTTCGATCCAGCTGATGGCCAAGGACGGCGACATGGCCACACTGCGCCTACCGTCCGGGGAGATGCGGATGGTACGCGCCGAGTGTCGCGCCACCGTAGGAACGATCGGCAACGCCGAGCACCAGAACGTCAAGGTCGGTAAGGCGGGCCGCAAGCGTCACATGGGCGTGCGCCCACAGACGCGCGGCGTAGCGATGAACCCTGTAGACCACCCACACGGCGGTGGCGAGGGATCGACGACCGCCGGTCGTCATCCGGTCACGCCATGGGGCGTGCCTACCTTGGGCTATCGCACGCGCAAGAAGAACAAGGCCTCAGACAAGTACATCGTGCGTGGTAGGCGACGCGGGAAGGGTAAGCAACGATGAGCCGCTCAAGTAAGAAGGGCCCATGGGTGGAAGAGCGCCTGATGGCTCGTATCGAGGCCATGAACGCGGCCAACACGAAGAAGATGCTCAGGACTTGGTCGCGCACCTCGACGATCTTCCCCGAGATGGTGGGTCACACGCTGGCTGTCCACGACGGCAAGAAGCACGTGCCCGTGTTCATCAGCGAGTCGATGGTCGGTCACAAGCTGGGAGAGTTTGCGCCCACGCGTATGTTCCGCGGTCACGCGGGTTCCGGGAAGGTGCGATGAGCGCCGAGAAGCCCACGGACGAGCAGCCGCCAGAGGGCGAGAGCGAGGCCACGCCGGCTGCGGAGAAGAAGCCGCCCGCCGCCAAGAAGGCCACCTCGAAGGAGGCGCCTGCCGAGAAGTCGGCCGCTGCCGAGAAGTTGCCGGCTGCCAAGAAGCCCGCTACCAAGAAGCCCGCTGCCAAGACAGCTGCCGGCAAGGAGTCGGAGACCACTGCCGAGAAGCCTGCCGGCGCGGCCAAGACCACCGCCAAGAAGGCGTCGGCCGGGACGGCAGAGAGCAAGGATTCCGCTGGTGCGAAGAAGGTCGCCACAAGGAAGCCAGAGGCCAAGGAGACGGAGAAGCAGCCGATCGCCGAGGCCTCTGCCAAGAGCAAGCCGTCCGCTGAGAAGGCGGAAAAGAAGCCCGCGGCCAAGGCCGAGGAGTCGACAGCCGCAAAGACCAAGGAGCCGGTTGCTACAGAGGCGAAGAAGCCGGCGGCGGCCGCTCGTCGCGAGTCCATCGCCGCTCCTTCGGGTTCCACTCGCAAGGTGGTGCGCGCGCAGGCTCGCTACGTACGCACCTCCGCGCGCAAGGCGCGCATGGTGTGCGGACATCTACGGGGCAAGTCTGTGGACGAGGCACGCGCTATCCTCGCCTTCACCCCTCGTGAGGTGGCCCGCGACTGGAGCAAGCTGCTGGAGTCGGCTGTGGCCAACGCCGAGAACAACCACGAGTTGATCGAGGACGACCTCCTCGTTCGCGAGGCGTATGCCGACGAGGGGCCGACAATCAAGCGCTTTCGGCCGAGAGCTCAGGGACGGGCGACCCCGATTCGCAAGCGCACCAGCCACCTAACGATCACGCTGACACCCAAGCCGTAGGCGCGGAGACAGGACTTCAAAACAGACATGGGTCAAAAGGTTCATCCAGAGGCAATGCGCGTGGGTTACATCCACGACTGGAAGTCCAACTGGTTCAACGAGCGCAACTTCGCCGAGTATCTCGCCGAGGACATCAAGATCCGCGAGCACATCGTGGAGAAGCTCGCGCACGCCGGTCTCTCGGACATCACGATCCGCAAGGACGCCAACGACCTCGAGGTCAACATCCACACAGCCCGACCGGGCATCGTGATCGGCAAGTCCGGCGCCGAAGTGGACGCTCTCAGGCGCGACTTGCACCGCATGACCTCCAAGCAGATCAAGGTCAACATCCTCGAGATCAAGCGCCCCGAGCTGGACGCCAAGCTGGTGGCTCAGTCGATTGCCGAGCAGCTGCAAAACCGCGTGGCCTTCCGCCGCGCGATGAAGCGCGCACTCACTAGCGCGATGCGCTCCGGTGCCAAGGGCGTCAAGGTGCAGGTGTCCGGACGTTTGGGTGGCGCCGAGATGGCACGCACTGAGAGCTATTCCGACGGGCGCGTTCCACTGCACACGATGCGCGCCGACATCGACTACGGCTTCTACGAGGCACGCACGACTTTCGGGCGCATCGGTGTGAAGTGCTGGGTGAACAAGGGCGAGATCATGCCCGAGGGCTACACCGGCGCGGACTTGACCGACATGAGCGCACCGGCGCCGCCGAGCGGCGATCGCGATGGGCGCGGTGGCCGTGACGGCCGTGATGGTCGCGGCAGGGGCCGTGGCGGTCCGGGCGGTGGCGGTCGTGGTGGTCCGGGTGGCGGTCGTGGCCCTGGCGGTCCGGGCGGCGGACGCGGTCCCGGCGGTCCCGGCGGCGGTGGCCGTGGCGGTCCGGGCGGCGGTCGTGGCCCTGGCGGTCCCGGTGGTGGCCGTGGTGGCTCCGGCGGTCGTGGAGCGGGTGGGGCGGGCGGGCCTTCATCTAGCGATCGAGGTGGGATGCGCTGATGCTGTCCCCCAAGCGCGTAAAGCATCGCAAGCAGCACCGTGGCCGTCGCCGCGGGCTCTCGCGTGGCCAGGTCAAGGTCCAGTTCGGCGAGTATGGCCTGAAGTCGCTCGAGCAAGGCTGGTTGACCAACCGCCAAATCGAGGCTGCCCGTATCGCGATGACGCGCAAGATCAAGCGTGGCGGGAAGGTCTGGATAAACGTCTTCCCCGACAAGCCGGTCACCAAGAAGCCGGCCGAGACGCGCATGGGATCGGGCAAGGGCAACCCCGAAGGCTGGGTCGCTGTGGTCAAGCCTGGGCGTGTCATGTTCGAGCTGGCCGGCGTTCCGGAGCCACTGGCCCGCGAAGCGATCCGTTTGGCCGCGCACAAGCTTCCCGTCAGATCCAAGTTCGTGTTGCGAGAGGACTAGAGCGAGCGATGAAGGCCAAGGATATGAGGGACATGCACGAGGAAGAACTCGCCGAGCACATTACGACCGTACGTAAGGACCTGTTTGGCAAGCGCTTTGCGAACGCCACGGGAGAGCTCGAGGACACCGCAAGCGTTCGTCGCGCGCGCCGCGAGCTTGCGCGGGCGCTGACCGTCGCCGGCGAGCGCGACGCCACTCGCCAAGCAACACCAACCAACTGACAAGCTGAGCTAGAAGAGACCGAAACGGATAGACATGGCTGAGGACACAGAGAACGAGACGCCCGAGAACGCCGAGCCAGAGGCTCAGGCAGGCGAGCAGGCCGAGCCGCAGCAGTCTGCTGCCGGCGAGGCTCCTGTCGCTCCGACCGCGACGGTCACAGAGCCGGCCGAGCAGGTTGCGCCCAAGGACCGTCGTCGTCGCGCCCGCTCGACCCACACGGGCGAGGCTCGTCCGTCGCGTACCGCCGAGGAGCGCCACGCCGAGCGTCTGGCCGAGCGTCGCACAAAGGCCGTCGAGCGTCGTAGGCGACGCTTGCAGGAACGGGCCAAGGCGAGCGAGCGTCGAGCCGCCAAGCCCGCCGCTGAGCCGCTGGCGCCGGTGCATGCCCCCGTGGAGGGCGCGCGCAAGGTGCGCCAGGGCGTGGTCGTCTCAGACAAGGCCGACAAGACGATCACGGTGCGCATCGATGTCGCCCGCCGTCACCGCCGCTACGAGAAGATCGTGCGCAGCTCTAACACTCTGCACGCCCACGACGAGAACAACGAGGCTCATGAGGGTGACGTCGTGCGTGTCATCGAGAGCCGTCCGTTGTCGCGTTTGAAGCGCTGGAAGCTTGTCGACGTGCTGGAGCGGGCGCGATGATCCAGAACGAGACCAGGCTGCGTGTGGCCGACAACACCGGTGCGCGCGAGATCCTCTGCATCCGCGTCAAGGGCGGCTCGCGCAGGCGCTACGCCTTCGTCGGCGATGTGATCACCGCCACCGTCAAGCAGGCCAACCCGCACGGGGCCGTCAAAAAGGGCGATGTCGTAACCGCTGTCGTGGTGCGTACCAAGAAGCCCTTCGGTCGCGACGACGGCACCTACATCTCCTTCGACGACAACGCCGCGGTGATCATCGACGACCAGAACAACCCACGTGGAACGCGCGTGTTCGGCCCGGTCGCACGCGAACTTCGCGACCGCAACTTCATGAAGATCGTCTCGCTTGCACCGGAGGTCCTGTAGCAATGGCACGCACCATCAGATCGGCAAAGCGTCCCGTGCTCAAGGTTCGCTCTGGAGACGAGGTTCAGGTCATGGCGGGCAAGGACCGCGGCAAGAGTGGTCGCATCCTGCGTGTCGAGCCTGCCAACGAGCGTGTATATGTCGAGGGACTGAATATGGTCAAGCGCCACATGCGCCCACAGCAGGTAGCCGATACCCAGCGCGGTCAGACGGTGGGCGGCGTGATCGAGCGCGAGGGCCCGATCCACGTCTCCAATGTGATGTTGCTGGATCCCAGGGATCACAAGCCCACGAGGGTTGGCATCGAGCGCGAGGGCGGCAAGCGCTATCGCGTGGCTAAGCGCTCCGGAACAAGGCTCGACTGACGGGAAGATGATGAGCACCGCAACAACAGCACGCTTGAAGACCCGCTATCTCGAGGAGATCCGCCCGACGCTGATCGAGCGCTTCGGTTACTCCTCGGTCATGCAGGCGCCAAAGCTCGTAAAGATCACGCTCAATATGGGCGTGGGCGACGCCAAGCAAGACTCCAAAGTGCTCAAGGCCGCCACTGAACAGCTGGCGACGATCGCCGGACAGCAGCCCAATGTGCGGCGTGCACGCAAGTCGATCGCTGCCTTCAAGCTGCGCGAGGGTATGCCGGTCGGTGTCGCCGTGACACTCAGGGCCGAGCGCGGCTACGAGTTCCTGGATCGCCTCACTTCGATCGCGATCCCGCGCATCCGCGACTTCCGCGGGCTGAACCCACGCTCTTTCGACGGCCACGGCAACTACACGATGGGTGTGCGCGAGCAGATCATCTTCCCCGAGATCGACTACGACTCGATCGACCAGGTGAGAGGCATCGACATCACGATCACGACCACGGCGAGAAGCGATGTCGAAGCGTTCGCTCTGCTCCAGGCCTTGGGGCTGCCCTTTGCCACCCAGGGACGGCCTGCCGGCTTCGATCAGGATTCAGGCGCTGAGGAGTCAGGCGCCGACAGCTCAGAGAACGGGAGTAACGACTGATGGCAAAGACCTCGCTACGCGTCAAGCAGGCGCGCACGCCGAAGTACAAGACACGTGCATATACTCGCTGCAACCGCTGCGGACGCCCGCACTCGGTGTACCGCAAGTTTGGGATTTGTCGCATCTGCTTGCGCGAGCTGGCTCACAACGGCTTGATACCGGGGATGACGAAGTCGTCCTGGTAGCGACGCACGACTCTTTTCGGGATTCCCAAGGATCTAAGCACCATTAAGTTTTGTACCAATTCTTTTAGAGACCATTTGCAACCAGTTCGCTTGTAACCACCTTTTTCGAGAGCACACCAACACACAGCCCACCCCCGAGCAACCCACACAGAGCCCTCTTATGTCCATGACAGATCCCATAGCCGACTTCCTAACGCGCATTCGTAACGCGATCCACGCTGCGCACGAGACAGTCGACATTCCCGACTCGAAATTGAAGGCGGAGATTGCGCGCATCCTCACCGAGCAGGGCTATATCGACTCATGGGCTGTGGTCCCTGCACGCGAAGGCGCTGCCGGCCAGCTGATCGAGATCCGCCTGAAGTACACCGACGATCGTCGCTCGGCAATCTCAGGTCTACGCCGCGTCTCACGTCCCGGCCGACGCACGTATGTCGAGGCCACGAGTATCCCCAAGGTGCTCGGCGGAATGGGAACTTCGATTGTGTCCACCTCGCGCGGCGTGATGACTGGTCACGACGCGCGCGCTGCCGGTGTCGGTGGCGAGGTACTCGCACAGGTCTGGTAAGCGAGCTATGTCGAGAATCGGTAGACAGCCAATTACGGTGCCGTCGGGCGTAACCGTTGCGATCGAGCCCGAGTCGGTCAGCGTGAAGGGCCCCAAGGGCGAGCTCTCAGAGCGGGTCCCGCGCGACATCGAAGTCGTTCAGGAGGGCGAGCAGCTGCTGGTCTCGCGTCCGACCGACCGCGGTGAGCACCGCGCGCTACACGGTCTGACCCGTTCGCTTGTCGCGAATATGGTCCAGGGCGTCACCGCCGGCTACGAGAAGCGGCTGGAGATCCAGGGCGTCGGCTATCGCGCCCAGATGAAGGGCAAGAACCTTGAGCTCGCCGTCGGCTACTCCCATCCGGTTCCAATTGAGGCGCCGCAGGGCATCGAATTTGAAGTTCCCCAGCCGACCAGAGTTGTCATCAAGGGCATCTCCAAGCAGCAGGTCGGCGAGATCGCCGCGATCATCCGCAAGCAGCGCCCGCCGGAGCCCTACAAGGGCAAGGGCATCCGCTACGAGGGCGAGTACGTGGCCCGCAAGGTTGGTAAGCGCGCATGAGCATCATTACCAAGGAGGCTCGCCGCCTCAAACGTCGCCGCCGTGTACGCGCGAAGATCTCCGGCACCGCCGTGCGCCCGCGCGTCTCTGTGTTCCGCTCCAACCGCGGTCTCTCAGCCCAGCTCATCGACGACCAGGACGCTCGCACGCTGGCAGCCGTCCATTGGTATGAGCCCGAGCTGCGCAAGCTGTCAAGCTCCGATCGCGTCAAGCGCTCGGGCGAGCTGCTGGCCGAGCGCGCCAAGGCCGCCGGTGTGTCGGAGGTCGTGTTCGATCGCGGTGGCTACCGCTATCACGGCAATGTTCGCGCCTTCGCCGAGGCGATCCGCGAGGCCGGCATAACCGTCTGACCTCGGCACCCCGCTACCCTCTCTAACTCTTCTTATGAATTCAGATCGATCAGTCAACGCAGGCAGCCTCGACCTTCAGGAGCGCGTGGTGGAGATCAACCGCGTCGCCAAGGTAGTCAAGGGCGGCCGGCGCTTCTCCTTCACCGCACTCGTCGTCGTCGGCGACGAACGCGAAGTGGTCGGCATCGGCTACGGCAAGGCCAACGAGGTTCCGCTCGCGATCCAGAAGGGTGTGGAGCGTGCGAAGAAGGACCTCTTCAGGGTGCCAAAGCACGGCAGCACGATCACCCATCAGACGACTGGGGTGTTCGGTGCCGGCCGCGTCTTCTTGAAGCCCGCCGCTCCTGGTACCGGCGTGATCGCCGGCGGTGGCGTGCGCGCGGTACTCGAGCTCGCCGGCATCCACGACATCCTTTCCAAGAGCCTGGGTACGCAGAACCCGATCAACCTCGTCAAGGCGACCGTCGCCGGTCTGCGTGGTCTGCGCACCCCAGCCGAGGTAGCCGAGCTGCGCGGCCTGTCGATCGCGAAGGTTCTGGGCTTGACCGAGCAGCCCGCCAACGGCGCGGCAGAGCAGGAGCAGCCCGCCAATGGCGCGGCCGAGCAACTCGAAGGTGCGGGCGCGGAGGAGGCTGGTGCGCAGAAGGGCGCGGCCGTCGCTGAGGCTGGTGCTCCCGAGGCCGCTGCCGCAAGCGACACGGTCGAGGCGCCGGTGGCTAACACGACCGCCGAGGCTCAGGTCGAGAAGCCCGTTGAGGCGCCGGCCGAGTCGCCCACCGACACGCCGGCGGAGGCGTCAGCCTGATGGCGACTATAAGAGTCACGCAACGGCGCTCCAGCAGCGGCTCGGACAAGCGTCAGCTGGACACGCTTCGCTCGCTGGGGCTACGACGCATCGGCCACACGGTCGAGGTCAAGGATTGCGAGCAGGCACGCGGGATGGTCCACGCTGTGCGCCACCTCGTCGAGTCGGACCCTGAGGTGCTCACGCCGAAGGCTTCGAGTAAGAAGGGGCAAAGCAGATGAGCGCCGGCGCCAAGGGTGCGGTTACCGCCGAGGAGGAGCAGGAGCGCGTAGGTCTGCACTCGCTGAAGCCCGCCCCTGGCAGCCGTCGTCCGCGCAAGCGCATCGGTCGCGGCGAAGGCTCAGGCACCGGCAAGACCTCCGGCAGGGGCCAGAAGGGCGCGGGCTCGCGCTCGGGCTCCAAGAGCCGGGCTCGCTTCGAGGGTGGGCAGATGCCGATCCATATGCGCATGCGCAAGCTGCGCGGCCCGCACATGAAGAAGTCGATGCCCTTTGAGATGTTCCGCACGCATACCCAGCCCGTGAATGTCTCTGACCTCGAGGCCCGCTTTGACGCCGGCGCTGAGGTTACGGTCGAGTCGATGCAGGCCAAGGGTTTGGCCACACGCAAGGGCGTAGCGGTCAAGGTGCTGGCCAAGGGCGAGTTGAGCAAGGCGCTCACGGTCCACGCTCACGGCTTCAGTAAGACCGCACGTGAGCGTATCGAGGCCGCCGGCGGCACCTGCACCGTCATCGAGAGCTAGAATCGCGGAACCGGACGCTTGCGGGCAATCCCGCTTGACCGGCTCGATCAATGCTCTCGACAATTCTCAGCGCCTTTCAGGTTGCGGACATCCGCAAGAAGCTCCTGTTCACAGCGGGCATGCTTCTCATCTACAGGCTGGGTTCGCACATCCCGGTTCCGGGCGTCAACCTCTCGGCCGTCAACAACCTGCAGAAGCAGTTCGGCGGCTCGGGCATTCTCAGCTACCTCAACCTCTTCTCCGGGGGCAGCCTGTCGCGAATCGCGCTGTTTGCGCTGGGCATCATGCCCTACATCACCTCCTCGATCATCCTGCAGCTGCTGCAGGTCGTCATACCGTCGCTCGAGAAGCTCTCCAAGGAAGGCGAAGTTGGGCAGGCGCGCATTACCCAGTACACGCGCTACCTGACCGTCGGCTTGGCCTTCGCCCAGTCGATCGGCTACGTCTTCTTGTTCCACTCGCTCTCGGCCTCGGCCAACGAAGCGGTCGTGTCCAAGTTCGACGCTCCGCACATCTTCCTGATCGTGATCTGCCTGACTACCGGCTGTGTCTTCTTGATGTGGATCGGCGAGCTCATCACCCAGCGCGGGATTGGCAACGGCATCTCACTGCTGATCTTCGCCTCGATCGTCTCGCGCATGCCACAGGGCATCGAAGCCTGGTGGACGACCCAAAATCAGGTCTTCAAGGTGATGATGCCCTTCATGGTGCTGGCGGTCGTCGCAGGGATCGTGTTCGTGCAGGAGGGTCAGCGGCGCATCCCAGTCCAGTACGCCAAGCGCGTGATCGGCAGGCGCATGACCGAAGGCGGCCAAACCTACCTGCCGCTGCGCGTGAACATGGCCGGAGTGATCCCGGTGATCTTCGCCGCGAGCATCATGGCCTTCCCGCCTACCGTTGGCCAGCTGATCAAAACGCCTTGGGCCAAAGACGTGTCGAACTTCTTCAGCCCCAACGGCTGGCACTACGTGGTCGGCGAGTCGATCTTCATTGTGATCTTCGCTTACTTCTACACGGCGGTCACCTTCAACCCGGTCGACCAGGCCGACAACCTGAAGAAGTACGGCGGCTTCATCCCAGGTGTGCGCCCAGGGCGACCGACCGCTGAATTCCTCGACCGGATCCTCGCGAGGCTGACGTTCCCGGGCGCTCTGTTCCTCGCTGCCGTCGCAGCGATACCGGCGATCCTAATCGCCCGCACACACCAGAATTTCTACTTTGGCGGCACCTCGATCCTGATCGTCATCGGCGTGGCGCTGGAAACGATGAAGCAGCTCGAGGCTCAGTTGATGATGCGCAGCTACGAGGGCTTCTTGAAGTAGCAGCGCTGTGGGCGTGCCTATGGCAGGCGCACGCTTGAAGCAGCGGGTAGGCTCTTTGTCGTGGTTGAGACGAACCTCATCCTGTTGGGAGCACCGGGTGCCGGCAAGGGCACTCAGGCCGAGCGCCTGCAGAGCGACTTCGCCCTTGCGCACATCTCCACGGGCGACATGTTGCGAGCGCAGTTGGCACAAGGCACCGAGCTCGGCCGCGAGGCGCAAAAGTTCATGAAGGCTGGAGAGCTGGTTCCCGATGAGGTGATCCTCGGGATGATCGGCCAGCGCATCGAAGAGCAGGACGCACGCGAAGGATTCCTGCTCGACGGCTTTCCCCGCAACACGGCTCAGGCGGACGCGCTCGGCAAGACGCTCGCCGACTCCGGGCTTCGGTTGACAGCGGTCCTGCTGATCGACGTGCCCGACGAGGAGGTGGTGCGCAGGCTAGCCGGCCGGCGCGTGTGCAGCAAGGAGGGACACGTCTATCACGTCGAGTTCGATCCCCCCAAGCGCGAGGGCATCTGCGATCAGGATGGCTCAAGGCTGATCCAGCGCGACGACGACAAGGAGGAGACGATCCGCCGGCGCCTGGAGGTTTACGCGCGCCAGACCGCTCCGCTGATCGACTATTACGAGCAAGCGGGTCTGTTGCGCCGCTTCGACGGGCAGCGCGATCCAAACGAGGTGCACGACCACATCAGGGCCACGATCGCGACGCTGCGGTTGGAGGACGAGCTTTAGCGCTGTCCCGGCAGTCTGACCCGCGCTCCGGCCGGCCAGGAGCTCCCGCGGGGCAGCTCTCGCATGTGGTTCCGCCACAGACCGCCTGTTGCGAGGAGCGGGACGGCAGGGCGCGAAAGATAAGCTCCTAGGGTGATCATCAAGAAGTCGCCCGAGGAGATCGAGAAGATGGCCGTCGCCGGCCTCATTCACGCCGCGACCCTGGACCTGATCGCCGGCAAGATCCGCCCAGGCGTAAGCACCGAGGAGCTCGACACTGCCGCCGAGCGCTTCATCCGCTCCCAGGGCGCGACGCCGACATTCAAGGGCTACCGCGGCTTTCCCGGATCGATCTGCGCCTCGCCCAACACGATGGTGGTGCACGGTATCCCGGGCCGCTATCGCCTCGAGCGCGGCGACATCCTCTCAGTGGACATCGGCGTGACCTTCGACGGCTGGGTCGCGGACGCCGCACGCACGTTTGCGGTGGGTGAGATCACGCCGCTGGCCGAGAACCTCTTGAGCGCGACCGAGCAGTCTCTGTACGCGGGCGTCGAGCAATGCCGGCCGGGTAACCGCATGGGCGACGTGTCGAGGGCGATCCAACAGACCGCCGAGAAAGCGGGCCTGTCGGTCGTGCGCTCGCTGGTCGGCCACGGCGTTGGCAAAAACATGCACGAGGATCCTCAGGTTCCCAACTACGGCAAGCCTGGCAAGGGTCCATTGCTGGAGGAGGGCATGGTGCTTGCGATTGAGCCGATGACCACGGCTGGGCGCGCCGCGGTGCGCGTGGCCGGTGATGGCTGGGCGATCTTCTCTCAGGACGACTCGCTCGCCGCGCACTTCGAGTTCACGGTGGCCATCACTCGTGAGGGCCCACGTGTTCTGACCCCCTGGCATGTTGCCCCTGGGCAGCGCGGTGCGCAGGGCCTCGACACACAGGCGGCAGCCACAGCGGGGTAGTTGCTCAACTCGCGTGCGGTACAGTTTCCGCCAGGACAGTGGAGTATCGAGCCGCTGTCCATTCGAACAGCGGTCGGCGCAAGATAGTTGCTACCATCCGCTGTCCTGCTCGAATGCGCGGAAGCTTGGTGCGTGAGGGCAACACCACGACGCGGTAGCGGCGGCCGTCCCGGCAGCCAGAGCCGGGTCGCAGGGACCAGCCGAAAGGGATCATGAAGGTAAGACCGTCGGTCAAGCCGATGTGCGAGAAGTGCAGGATCATCCGCCGCCACAAAGCGGTTCTCGTCATCTGCCAGAACAAGCGTCATAAGCAGCGGCAGGGCTAACCCGCAGATGGCACGTATCGCTGGGGTCAATCTGCCCTTGAACAAGCGCTCGGAGATCGGGCTCACATACATCTACGGCATCGGCCGCTCGACCTCCAACAAGATTTTGGAGGAGGTCAAGGTCAGCCCTGACACCTACATCCGCGATCTCACCGAGGATGAGGTCTCGCGTCTGCGCGACGCGATCGACCGCTCGCTGACGGTTGAGGGCGATCTGCGCCGCGAGCGCTCGCAGGACATCAAGCGCTTGCAAGAGATTGCCTGCTATCGCGGCCTACGCCACCGCCGCGGGTTGCCTGTGCGCGGACAGAAGACGAAGACCAACGCCCGTACGCGCAAGGGTCCCAAGCGCCTGCAGGTAGCTGGCAAGAAGAAGGTCCGCTGATGGCGGCCCCAAAGCGTCCTGCCCGCGGTCGTCGCCGCCAAAAGAAGAATGTTCCGGTCGGGCAAGCCCACATCAAGACTTCTTTCAACAACACGATCGTCTCGCTCACCGACACTCAGGGCAACGTGCTCGCATGGGAGTCGGCCGGCGGGGCGGGCTTCAAGGGCTCACGCAAGTCCACTCCATTCGCAGCGCAGGTCACGGCCGACGCGGCGGCTCGCAAGGGCATGGAGCAGGGACTGCAGAAGGTCGAGGTCTACGTCAAGGGCCCCGGCTCGGGACGCGAGACCGCGATCCGCTCGCTGCAGGCCGCCGGCTTGGAGGTCACCGGCGTGAAGGACGTGACCCCCCAGGCCCACAATGGTTGTCGCCCCCGCAAGCGCCGGCGCGTGTAGGAGATAGGTAAATGGCAAGAGACACAGGCCCACAGTGCAAGCAGTGCCGTCGCGAGGGACAGAAGCTGTTCCTCAAGGGTGAGCGCTGCCTGACCGACAAGTGCGGCGTCGAGCGACGCTCCTACCCGCCTGGAGAGCACGGCCGCGGTCGCCAGAAGCAGAGCGAGTACCGCCTGCAGCTGCGCGAGAAGCAGAAGGCACGTCGCTATTACGGGGTGCTCGAGAAGCAGTTCCACGGCTATTACGAGAAGGCTTCGCGCCAGCCCGGCATCACCGGTGAGAACCTGCTCGCACTGCTCGAGTGTCGCCTTGACAACGTGATGGTGCGCCTTGGTTTCGCGGCGTCGCGCAGGCAGGCGCGCCAGCTGATCCGTCACGGCCACTGGACGGTTAACGGTCGCCGGGTGGACATCCCCAGCTATCAGGTGCGTCCTGGCGATGTGATCGCCGTAAAAGCGGATACCCCGGCTATGCAGGTGGTAAGGGACGCCACCGAGCTGACCGGCCAGATCCCCGCGTGGCTCCAGGCCGACCACGAGTCGCTTACGGCCAAGGTGCTGCGCAAGCCGGAGCGCCGAGAGGTGGCCGCACCGGTGCAGGAGCAGCTCATCGTCGAGCTGTACTCGAAGTAGAGGCTTTCCCCGCGCCGGCGCCTGAAGGCGGCGGCGGTGCGCAAGAGCCGGCGCTGCTCCAGGCGCCGGTTTCACACCAACACGACGTTAGGACCCCGATGCTCGACTTCCAAATCCCCCGGATCACCAGCGAGTCCGTGGAGCAGAACCGTGGCACGTTCACGATTGAGCCGCTCGACCGCGGCTTCGGCTACACGTTCGGTAACTCGCTCAGGCGTGTCTTGCTCTCCTCACTCGCCGGCGCAGCCGTCACGAGCGTACGTATCGAGGGCGTGGCGCATGAGTTCTCGACAGTAGAGGGCGTCAAGGAGGACGTGACTGACATAGTGCTCAACCTCAAGGGCATCGTCTGTCGCATGCACTCCGATGCGAGCGAGGTCGAGGCGCCGCTCGTCGTGACCGGGCCAGGAGAGATCACGGCCAAGGACATCGACCTGCCCGCCGGTGTTGAGATCCTCAACCCGAACGTGCACGTGGCGACCTTGGAGAAGAAGACCAAGCTCGAGCTCTACATGACGATCGGTCGCGGTCGCGGATACCGCCCCGCCGAGGAGAACAAGTCGGCCGACCAGCCGATCGGCGTGATTCCGATCGACTCGATTTTCTCGCCCGTGCGTCGCGTCGCCTACGCCGTCGAGCAGGCTCGCGTCGGACAGAAGACCGACTTCGACAAGCTCACGCTCGACATCGAGACCGACGGTTCGATCGAGCCGCAGGCCGCGCTGCGCGAGGCGGCTGAGCTACTCATCTCCCAGCTTGCGATCTTCACCGATGCAGACCGCATCCAAGAGCTGCGCGCCGTCCCTGGTGGCCAGCTCGACGGCCATGGCTTGGCGGTCGGTGGCGGTGGCGCTCCCGCGGCGCTGCAGGGCGAGGAGTGGAGCATCCTGATCGAGGAGCTCGAGCTCGGAGTCCGCTCGTACAACTGCCTCAAGCGTGCCGGCATCCAGACCGTCGGCGATCTCATCTCCAAGTCCGAGGCCGAGCTCAACGCGATCCCCAACTTCGGCAAGAAGTCGATCGACGAGGTCATCGAAACCCTCGAAGCGCGAGGTCTGCAACTACGTCAGGACTGATTGGGACCGCCGCTCGGCGGCGCAATCCATCGCTCGCCTGCTCGGTATACCAACCGGGCGGGTGGGTCCCGATCTCCGTCTCCATAGACCCCCTAGTAGACTCCAGTCAGCCATGAGACATCAGAAGACACGCAACAAGCTCAGCCGCGACTCGGCGCACCGCAAATCGCTGCTCATGAACCTCACCAAGGAGGTCTTGGAGCACGAGCGGATCAAGACGAGCGAAGCCAAGGCCAAGGCGGTGAAGCCTGAGATCGAGAAGCTGATCACGCTTGCCAAGCGCGGCGACCTGCACGCTCGTCGTCAAGCTTTGTCGGCGCTCTCGCAAGACAAGTTCGCCGTCTACAAGCTGTTCGAGGAGGTCGCCCCTCGCTACGCCGACAGGCCCGGTGGGTACACGCGCATCCTTAAG
This sequence comes from uncultured Solirubrobacterales bacterium, assembly GCA_963704555.1. Classification (GTDB taxonomy): domain Bacteria; phylum Actinomycetota; class Thermoleophilia; order Solirubrobacterales; family Solirubrobacteraceae; genus Palsa-744. The sequence continues at coordinate 2,904,386 of OY969921.1, read as the reverse complement.
CTCGGCCCGCGTCGTAGCGACGCGACCGAGATGGTTTACCTAGAGCTGGTGTAGACCCCAAAGCGGGCGGTTCTAGCTACTCGCCTCAGCGCGCTGACAGCGCGTCCCGTTCGTGTGGCCACGTAGGGGCGATACCTGCAGAACATGAGTACCGTCGTGGGCTAAATGGTCTCCAGGCTGACGTTGCAATATGACGGGAGCGAGTTTGCCGGCTGGGCGTGCCAGCCCGACATGCGCACAGTGCAAGGCGAGCTGGAGCGAGCGTTGCGGACCGTCTTGGGCGAGCAGGGCCAAGACGGCGAGCCGCTCACGACCACCGTGGCGGGGCGCACCGATCGGGGCGTGCACGCCTGGGGGCAGGTGGTCAGCTACCGCCACGAGGCGCTCGACCCTCTGCGCCTGAACTCACTGCTGCCGCCCGACATGGCCGTGCTCTCCTGCGAGCCCGCCGGCGAGACGTTCGACGCCAGACGCGACGCTACCAGCCGAACCTACTGCTATCGCGTTCTGGCGCGCCGCACGCGCGACGTGTTCGAGCGCGGGCGCGCGTTTTGGTGGCCGCGAGCACTGGATCGCTCGCTGCTGGAGCGGTGCGCCACGCTACTCCCAGGAAAGCATGACTTCACCGCCTTCACGCCCACAGAGACGGAACACACGCGCTTCGAACGCAACGTGCTGAGGGCCGAATGGCGCGAGCGCGGCGACATACTGGAGCTATGGATCGAGGCGGACTCGTTCTTGCGCCACATGAACCGGGTTCTGGTTGGCACGATGCTCGAGGTGGCCACCGGGCGAAGTGAGCTTGACGACTTCGCCGAGTTGCTGCAGGGCAGGCCGCGCTCGCACGCCGGTCCCACCGCGCCGGCTTATGGTCTGGCGCTGGTGTCGGTCGCATATCCCAAAAGCTAATCCGCCAGGCAGGGCCTACAACAAGGCTCTAGAGGGAGGTTCCTCATGCACCCCTGTTTGCGGGAGTACGCTCTCTTCGAGAAAGTCAGGAGCCGCGACGATTGCTCGAGGCGTTCGCGATACCCCCCCGTTTGCGGCAGTGCGTTTTCGAGAAAGTCAGGAGGTCGCGGCGAACACAACCGAGGCGTTCGGAATACGCTCGAGGCGTTCGGAACGCAACCGATGCGTTCGAAACACACCCCCTGTGCGGGAAGTGCGTTTTCGGTGAGGCAAGGACCGCAGCGAACCCTATGCTGGAAGACGACGATGCTCAACGTACTGCTCACCAACGACGACGGGATCGAGGCCGACGGCCTGCAGGCACTGCGCTGCTCGCTGCTCGACGTGCCTGGCGTGCGCCTCGTGACGATCGCCCCAGATGGCAACCGCTCGGCGATGGCTCGCTCGATCACCACAAGACGTCCTCTGTGGGTGGAGGAGGTGTCGTTCTCAGACGGGACCGTCGGCTATGCGACCGACGGTACACCTGTGGATTGCGTGCGTCTTGCGCGCCTGGGCCTGGTTGAGGACTTCGATGCACAGCTGGTTGTCGCCGGCATCAACCATGGCGCCAACCTTGGTGATGACATCACTTACTCGGGCACCGTGGCGGCAGCACTGGAGGGTGTCGTGCTCGGTTTGCCAGCGATTGCCGTCTCCCAGCAGTCGCGCGCGCGGGCGCTTGACTTTCGCTACGACGGTGGCTTCGATTTTGGGGTCGCCGCTATGTTCGTAGCGCGCCTGGTGGAGCGCATCGAGGAGCTGCCCATTCCGAGTGGAACCCTGCTCAATGTGAACGTGCCCGCCGGCGAGCTCGACGGAGTCGAGGTGACGAGCCTCGGCAAACGCATCTATCGCGACGAGCTGAAGGTGGCGCCACACGCGGAGGACTCCGCCAAGCGCCAGCGCTACTGGATATACGGGTCAGACCCTGGCTTTCACGACGAGCCCGGCACCGATCTGGCGGCTGTAGCCGAAGGGCGCATCGCGGTGACGCCGATCCACTTCGACCTGACCCACCGCGGCGGGCTGGACGTATTGCGCGGGTTCGACCTGCAAGCGCTGCTCGCGCCGGCTCTCGATGGCGGGAGCGCGTGAGCAGACCGTCGAGGCAGTCATCCCGAGGGCAGGAGCCGGCTGCACAGAGTCCTGGGGATCGGGGCTCATCCACTCAGGCCGGAGCCGAGTCCGCCACGCAAGCTGCGTCCGGAGGACAGCCGGTCGAGCAGGCTAGCTCCGGGGCGCGGCCGGTCGAGCAAGTTGTTGCCTACGGGGCGCCCCCTCCCAAGCAACAGCTCGCCCGTGCAGCCGAGTTGCGTGCGCAGTTGGAGCATCACGCTCACCGCTACTACGTACTCGACGATCCTGAGATAGGCGACGACGCCTATGACGCGCTGCTCAACGAGCTGCGTGCGCTGGAGGCCGAATATCCTGAGTTGCGAAGTCCTGACTCGCCAACCCAGCGCGTCGGCGGAGAGCCGGTCGGCAAGCTCGAGAAGGTCAAGCATCTGGAGCCGATGCTCTCGCTTGACAACGTTCGCGGCGAGCAGGAGCTGAGAGCTTGGGTGACGCGCATGACCTCGCACCTGGCGCGCGAAGGGATCGAGCGCACTCGCTTTGAGTACGTGGTGGAGCCGAAGGTCGACGGGCTTGCGATCAGCTTGCTCTATCGCGACGGTGTGCTCGTGCGCGGAGCTACGCGCGGGAACGGCGAGGTCGGAGAGGATGTGACGCACAACCTGCGCACGATCGGCTCGGTCCCGCTGCACATCGACGATGCGCCGCCCCTACTGGAGGTGCGTGGCGAGATCTACATGTCGCTGAAGGACTTTGCCGCCGTCAACGAGCGCCGCGCTGAAGCCGGCCTGTCCACTTTCATGAATCCTCGTAACTCTGCTGCCGGAGCGGTGCGCCAGCTCGACCCTTCTCTGATGGCCGAACGCCCGCTTTCGATGTGGGCCTACCAGGTAGGGGTGGCGCCGGAGCTCAAATTCGAGACGCATTGGCAAGCGCTCGAGTGGTTGCGTGAACATGGTTTCCGCGTCAATCGCGACATCAAGCTGCTCGACAGTGAGGAAGAGGTCATCGCGCAATGCCTGCACTGGCAGGAGCGCCGTGGCGATTTGGACTTCGAGATCGACGGGGTCGTGATTAAGGTCTCAGACCTCGAGCTGCAGCGCCGGCTTGGCTCGGTCGGTCGCGATCCGCGCTGGGCGGTGGCTTGGAAGTTCCCGCCCACGACAGCGCTGACGCGTCTACACAAGGTGATGTGGAACGTCGGCAAGTTCGGCGACCTGCGCCCCTACGCGGTACTCGAGCCAGTGGCGGCCGGCGGCGTCGTGATCAAGCTGGCGACGCTGCACAACGAGGAGGACATTGTCCGCAAGGACATCCGTGCCGGCGAGGACGTGATCGTGCTGCGCGCCGGCGACGTGATCCCGCAGGTCGTCTCGCCGGCGCCGCACGTTGCCGAGCGCAAAGATCGTCCGCCGCCGACGCGCCCGCCGGAGCGCTGCCCGTTCTGCGACACGCTTACGGTCAAGCCAGAGGCCTCGGTCTTCACGAGCTGTCCCAACCGCGACTGCCCAGAGCGCGCCTGGCAGTTGCTCAAGCACTTCGTCTCGCGCGGGGCGATGGACATAGATGGTCTCGGCGAGAAGCAGGTGGCCTTGCTGCAGCAGCAGGCATTGGTTCACACGGCTGCCGACTATTACCGTTTGCATGAACACCGCGAGCGTTTGCTTGAACTAGAGGGCTTCGCCGAGCTGTCGGTCAACCATCTGACCGAGGCGATCGAGGCTTCCAAGCAGCGTCCGTTCGCACGCGTCCTGTTCGCGCTCGGCATCGAGGAGGTCGGCGAGATCACCGGCCGCAACCTGGCACTGCGCTTTCGCGACATCGATGCTCTGCTTGCGGCAAGCGCGGAGGAGATTGCCGAGACGCCAGGCATCGGCGAGAAGATGAGCACGCTGATCCACGCACAGCTGCACGACGAGCGCATGCTTGCGCTGATCGGGAACCTGCGCAAACACGGTCTGCGTTTTGCGGAGGAGGGCCCCGCGCCCACGAGCGGACCGCTGGTGGACAAGACGTTCGTGCTCACGGGAACACTGCCGACGCTCTCGCGCGAGCAGGCCACCGAGCGCATCCAAGCGGCCGGTGGCCGCGTGACCAGCGGCGTGTCGAAGAAGACCGACTACTTGGTCGCGGGAGAGTCGCCGGGATCGAAGCTGGAGAAGGCTGAGCGGCTGGAGGTGGCGGTGCTGGACGAACGCGGCTTGCTCGACCTGTTGGGTGGGTAGGCGGAGGCGCTCGTGGTAATATCGCTACATCGTGTGTCAGTCGGCTGTGGCGCATTCGGCCCGCCTTCGGCGGGTCGAGTCGTTTCTAGGTTCGTTTAGTAGCGCGCGAGTGCGATCGCCATGTTGTCCTGGATCGTGTGCGCCTCATACGTTTCGATGCCGTCGTTGAAGAACGCGAAGGCAAGGATGTCCCCGCCCACACTTTCGCAGTAGCCGGCCAGGTTGGACACCCCGTTCAGGGTCCCCGTCTTGGCCTGGCAGCGACCTGAGGCAGGTGTGTGTCGCATTCGTTCTGAGAGCGTCCCCGTCTGCCCGGCGACGGCCAGGTCTTTGCGCAGGGTGGTGCCCAGGGGGCTGTGGGCGAGCTTCGTAAGCAGTTCAACGACCTGCTTGGGAGTGGTGTGGTCCGAGTGCGAAAGCCCCGAGCCGTCGATCAGATAGGGATGCAAGCCGAAGTCCTTGGCGATTGTGGTGCGCACCACGGCGGCCCCCGCGGCGGTTGTGCCGGCGCCGCCGAAGCGCGCGCCGATGTCCTTGATCAAGGTCTCCGCGAAGTAGTTATCAGACGGTGGAAGCGTCAGTCCGAGCAGGTTTGCCAGATCCGGCGAGGCCTCGCTTGCGATCGTGCTCGCTCCGGCAGGGGTCGTGGCCGATGTGCCGCCGTGCACTTTGACCCCCTCGGCCCTGAGCGCCCCCCTCAGCTGCAAGGCGGCATAGGCGGCGGGCGCATGTGCGCCGCTCTCGGGACCTGTCGCGCCGCGGTTGAAGGAAAGTCCGCTGAGCTCCCCTTCCAGTTCGGGGTCGGGCGCGTAGTTGCTATAGGGATCTCCGCGCAGGGAGTCAAACCAGGAATCGTCCCCATTCACGCTGCCCGTGACTTCCCTGATGCCGGTCGCCTTGACGAGCGCCGCCAGCTTTGTCACGGTCGCCCCCTGGCCCCCGTAGCGGCTCGCGATGAAGCCAGCGTTTCCGAAAGTGGGATCGCCGCCGCCCTTGAGGTAGAGGTTGCCTTCCCAACGCTCGTCCGGGCCCGGATGCCCGGTGGCGAGCACACTGGTCGTGAGCGTACTTTCGGGTCCCATCAGCTCCAAGGCGGTCGTGGCGGTGTACAGCTTCTCCACCGAGGCAGGCGGGTGGGGAATTTCGGCGCGCTCGCTGAATAGGGTCGTGTCCTTCGTCAGGTCATACACGTAAGCGCCAGACTCGGCCCCGGCGATCCTCATCTCGTGGGCAAGAGAAGCTTCGAGCGAGCTCTGGGCGGAGGCTGGCGCCGTCGCGGCGAGGGTGGAGTAGAGCACCACCGCCAAGGTGCCCAGGATTGCCGCTCCTCCCAATGGGACGGCGCGCTGCATCCATGAAGTCATTGCGTCTCGTCCCCACAGATGGTGCGTTGCGCTCGCAGGATCGCATCCCACCGCGCACCGTATCCGCCGGCCAAGATCGACCGCCGCAAAGTGCGGGGTGTGGACAAGTCAGGGATGTATAGGAGGTCCATTGTCAGTAGGGTTTCGTCGTCTTCCATCCGGCGGGCGCAGAAGTTACTGCGTAACAGTACGTACAATCAGTAGTTATGGGCGAGGTTGTCAACTTGAAAGCGGCCGCCAAGCGGACGTCGGGCACTAGAACACGCTCGCCCTCCAAGCGGAGCGCTCCCGCGCGAACCTCAAAGCGCAGCGGCCCGCGACGGGACAAGACGGCGCTGGTGCTAGGAGGTGGCGGCTTCACCGGCGGGGTGTACGAGATCGGAGCGTTGCGCGCGCTCGACCTGCTCGCGGCAAATCGCACGATCAACCAGTTCGACGTCTACGTAGGCACTTCGGCCGGCGCGTTCGTCGCGTCGCTGTGCGCCAACGGCGTCACGCCAGAGGAGATGATGCGCGTCGTCACCCACCAGGGCCCGCAAGCCTTCAGGGACATCGATCTCAGTGACCTCTTGCGCCTGAACCTGCCTGAGTTGGCGCGCACAGGCGTGCGCCTCCCTTTGAGGATGGCTTTACTGGCGCGTCAGCTGCTGCCACAGCTGGGCCAGGTGTCGCTGATCGACATTCTGCTCGGTATCGCCGAGGCTTTGCCGAGCGGTGCCTACACGGGCGAGGGCATCGAGCGCTATCTGCGGCGCGTCTTGGAAGAGGACGGTCGCCACGACGACTTCCGCGCGCTCCAACACGAGCTGTACTTGGTGGCAACGGATCTCGACTCGTGCGAGCGGGTCGTGTTCGGAGCCGACGGCTTCGACGACGTACCGATCTCCAAGGCGGTACGTGCGTCGGGCGCGCTGCCGATGGTCTACGCCCCGGTCAAGATCGGCGACCGCGAGCTGATCGACGGGGGCATCGTCTCGACCACGAACCTAGACATAGCGGTGGAAGCGGGCGCCTCCTTGGTGATCGTGATCAACCCGATCGTCCCATTCGTGAACCAGCGCGAGGACGGGGAAGACGGCCCTCCAGCACGCAGGATCTCCGACATGGGCTTCTCCAAGATCGGCTATCAGGCTTTCAAGCTGCTCGGTCACCGACGTCTGCACGAGCTGGCCAGCATGTGGGAGGAGCGCTATCCGGGCGTGGACATCGTGTTGATCGAGCCCGAGCCGACCGACGAGCTGATGTTCGAGACCTCGATCATGAGCTTCTCCTCGCGCATTGAGATAGCGCGCCACGGCTTCCAGTCGGTGACCTACCACCTGCTTGACGAATACGAGCGCTACAAGGAGATTTGGGCTCGTCACGGCATCGATATCTCCGAGCGCCGCGTGCGTAAGGTGGTCCGGCACTTCGAGGCCGAAGAAGAGGAGGTCGGCGCCTGGCGGAAAATCCTCGAAGGCACGACCGGTGCGTTGCTACGCCAGTCGGGCTCGGCTGGTTAATGGTTTCGGCGCGGTGGTAGGTAGGGCACGCCCCGCCAAATCACCTGTGCCGTGTGATTTGAGACGGCCGCTCAAACGCTACGGGAACGAACAAATCCCAAACAGTCCCGATCGTTCAGGCCAGCGCGCGGTCGATCGCGTTCAGCAGACGCGTCGAGCAGGCCTCGTCGCGGACCGTGATGCGAACATGATGCGGCTCTCCAAGCGCGTCTCCAGCCGCCACGAGGATGCCCGAGCGCGCCAGGCGCGCGGCCAGCTCGCCGCCGTCAACCGTGGGATGCGCCAGCCAGAGAAAATTGGCCTGGCTGTCTGAGAGCTCGAAGCCGCGCTGGCGCAGCGCCGTGGTCAGCCGCTCGCGCTCCTTGCTCACGCGCCGCACGCGCTTGGCGATCAACTCCGAGCAGTTACGCAATGACTCGAGCGCACCAGCCTGGGAAATCTCGCTGACGCCAAGGTCGGGTTCGAGCTCGGCAAGCAAGTCCTCCGCACCGGGCGCCCCGACTGCGTAGCCGCAGCGCAGGCCGGCCAGCCCCCAGGCCTTCGAGAAGCTGCGGAACACGAGCAGGCGCGGGTTGCTCTCCAGCAGCCGCAACGACGAATCGGTCGGCTGGGCGTCGGCGAACTCGACCAGCGACTCGTCCAGCAGCACACCGACATGATCGGGCAGCGCCGCGAGCAGTCGCTCAAGCTCTGCCGTTGGCAGCAGCTCGCCGGTGGGATCATTGGGACTGGCCAGTGCGACCACGCGCGTGCTCTTGCCAACTGCCTCGAGCAGCGCGTCGACACCCCCGCTGACGGGCACCGCACGCCCGTGGGCGCGACGCGCCATGATCGGGAAAAGGGGATAGGAAGGCCAAGAGGTGATCAGCTCCTGTCCAGGCTCGATCAGCGCACGTGTGGCGGTGCTCAACAGCTCGGCCGCGCCGTTGCCGACGATCAGCCGGGCCTGGTTGACGGAATGACGCTCGGCCAGTCGCGCCCGCAACTGCGAACCGCGCATGTGCGGATAGCGCTGCATCCCGCGCCGCGCAACGAATGTGATCGCGCTGACCACCTCGGGGTGGGGCAGATCGGGCCAGGTCGTCTGTGAGAGATCGAGCGTCTCAACGCGTGTGAGCGCCTTGCGTTTACGCTCGTCGGCCTCCTCGCGCAGTTCGCTGTTGACCTCCTCCTCGGTCATCCCCTCGAACTGCTTGTAGTAGTCGAGCAAGCCCATCTCGCTACTGGCCTCTCCGTCGGCTTGATGTGTGGGTTTCTCGCATGTGCTGATCCCTCACCACGAATTGTGCGCGGTTTTCTCGCTCGTGTCCCTTGCTCACGGCGCGTTGCCGGGTGTGGTGCTCGACCCCGGCCCGTGGATCACGACGAACCAGAACGAGAAGGCCGCGGCACAGATGGCGGCCGTGACGCCGAATATCCGCCCCAGAGCGCCACTGCGCTGGTCATGCCCGGCGGCCCGACGCACCAGGATCCAAGCGTTGTCAAGACGCCTGAGCAGCATCAGCATGCCGAACAAAAGCGCGAACAGGGCAACCAGTGCAATCAGCACCCCGAAGGACACGCTGCCGGTGAGGTAGTTGGCCTGTGCGCTGAGCCAAAGGCAGGCAACCGGTATCGGCCCCCAGCACAGCAGGCTGCCAACGACCATCCCAGCGAACAAAAGCTTGGCCAGCGTATTGTCGATGCGCTGCCTGGATCTGCTCCCACGCTCGGGTAGCGCACGGAAGCGTGTCGGCGCGGTGCCGGGTCTGCGCCCTACAAAGAGGCCGCCGGTCTCGCTGGGATCGGTACGCATCGTCGCTAGCTATGTTCGCAGCTAATGGCGAGCTAGCCCGCGTACAGGGAGTCGAGGACGTCCGCGTACTTCTCGGCCACGATGTTGCGCTTCACCTTCAACGTCGGCGTGAGCTCGCCGGTCTCTTGGGTCAGGTCGTGCGGCAGGATCGCAAAGCGCTTAACCTGCTCCACGGGCGCGTAGCGGAGGTTGGCACGATCCACCTGCTCGCCGATCATCTCGCGCACCGAGGACTCCTCACAAAGTGTGGCGGTGTCCTCGGGCAGGTTGTGCTCGCGCGCATAGGTGGCGATCTCTTCTTCGTCGAGGGTGATCAGCACGACGGGATAGGGGCGCTGGTCGCCGTGCATGACGGCTTGGGAGATCCAGCGGCACTGCTTGAGGTCGTTCTCGAGGTTCGCGGGCGTGATGTTCTTGCCGCCGGCGGTGATGATGATGTCCTTCTTACGCCCAGTGATCGAGAGGTAGCCATCCTCGTCGAGCGAGCCAAGGTCGCCGGTGTGCAGCCAGCCTTGGTCGACCGAGCCAAAGCTGGCGTCGGCGTTGTTGTGGTAGCCCTGGAAGATGTTCGGCCCCTTAATCAGGACCTCGCCATCCTCGGCGATCTTGATCTCTACACCAGGAAACGGTCTGCCGACTGTGCCGAACTTGTGGTCCTCGACGGTGCAAACGGTTGCGGCGGTAGCGGTCTCGGTCATGCCGTAGCCCTCGAGCACGGGCACGCCGGCGGCCCAGAAGAATTCGAGGATCTCCTTGGCGATCGGCGCCGCACCGGTGACAGCGTGGCGTACGTTGCCGCCGAAGATGGCCCTGACGTTCTTGAACAGCTGCTCGTCTGCCTCTGCAAAGGGCGCCATCAGCTCCGCGGGAACCTCTTCGCCTTTGGCCTGCAGCTCGCGCACCTTGCCGCCAAGCACGATCGCCTTGCGGGCCTGCTCCTGCTCCTCTGGGGACTTGGACTGCAGCGTAGCGTTGGCAAGCGTGTAGATCTTCTCGAAGATGCGCGGCACCGAGGGCAGGTAGGTAGGTTTGACCTCCATCAGCTCGCCCACGATCTGCTTAGTGTCGCCACCGAAGTAGGCGATCGTCGCGCCAAGGTCGAAAGCCCCGAGCTGGATCAACAGCGCAAAGGCATGGGCCAGCGGCAGATAGAGATAGATGACCTCGTCGTCCTCGATCTGCCCGACGCTACGAAGCATCTCCATCATCGACGCGTAGTTGCCGTGGCTGAGCACGCACCCCTTGGGCGGCCCAGTGGTGCCGGAGGTGTAGATGAAGGTAAAGGGATCCTCTGGCTTGACGCTTTCGCGGCGTACTTGTAGCTCGGAGGCATTGTGAGTGCGCCCGCGCTCGCGCACCTCGTCGAGCGCGATGGTCGGGACCGCGTGTTCGCTCGTGGGCGGATCCATCACGATCACGGTGCGAAGGTTAGGAACCTGATCGCGGATCTGGGCGATCTTGGTTAGCTGTGCGTCGTCCTCGCAGAAGATCGCGCTTGCTCCGGAGTCGGAGATCACCCACAGGCACTCCTCGGGCGAGTTGGTTTGGTAAATGGGCACGACCACGGCACCGACCGAAGTGATCGCCATATCGGCGTATGACCACTCGGGCCTCGTGTTGGCAAGGATGCAGACGCGCTCGCCCTTCTCAACCCCGAGGTCGATCAGCCCGAGGGCGATCTCCTCAACGATGTCCGCGAGCTGCTTGTAGCTCACGTCCTGCCAGGTGCCGTCGTGCTTGTAGCGCACGGCAGGATGGTCGCCGTGCTCAAGCGCCGCGCGCGAGAACAGGTCGGCGATGGTGTGCGACGCAGTACTCGGCTTTGTAGCGCTGGCCTCCATGTTGCGACTCCTCCTCGATAACCCCTTATGAACCCTAGGAATGTTAGGGACTTTGAGTGCCCGAGGCCACGGACAGCTGGCCGCCGAGCCAGCCGCTTTCGATCAGCCGCTGGCGTGGGCCGTTCGCTGCTGCGATCTGGCCTGGCGGATACTCGCCATGAACAGGCTCTTGTCGATGCGCCCTCTGAAGATGGGCACACCGTTCTCAAGACACTTCAGGAGTACTTCCTTGCGCTCCAGACCGGCTTCGCGGGCGAGCTCGCTGGGCGTCAGGTGATTCGCCATCGTAGATCCTCCTATCGCAAGGTGGTTTCTAAGCGTACGTATACCCCTGTGCTCGGACATATGCAACGTGGGATTGCCGCAAGCGTTTGGTGTTTGCGAAATGGGCGATGCCCCGCGTGCGCGCGCGGGGCATCGAGGTTTTGGAAAGGCCAGCGTCCGGGATTTTCGTCGAGGCGTCTCGGGGCATGTGGGTCTCGGGAGGCCGCGTCGGGCACCGTGGGTTTGGGCGTGCCGCGGGCGCTAGATCGGGTTGGGCACGTCGATGAACGTGTGCTCCAGCGCGAAGCGCTCGCTCAGATGCTCGCCAAGGCGCTTCACGCCGAACGCCTCGGTGGCGTAGTGGCCGGCCGCGATGAAGTGGATCGAGCTCTCCCGAGCTTCGCTCATGACGCGCTCGGCGGGCTCGCCGGTGAGAAAGGCGTCGGCACCTGCCGCGACGGCATCCTGGAGGTAGTCGTTGCCAGCACCGGAGACGATCGCCAGCTTGCTGACCTGCTCGGGCCCGGCGTCGAAGACGAGGGGTGTTCTTCGGGTGAGCTTTGTTACTCGCGAGAAGAGGCTTTTCGCATCTATGCCGTCGCCGGGGAAACGGGCGATGAAGCCGATCGACTCGCTGTTGTGTAGGGCGAAGGGCTCAAGCGTATCGGCGCCGAGGCCGCGTGCAATGAGTGCGTTGTTGCCGACTTGGGGATGGGCGTCCAGGGGAAGGTGGTAGGCGGCGAGGCTCATGTCCGAGTCGAACAGCAGCTTCAGACGGCGCTTCATGCGGTCGTCGATGGACGTGGCGGTCGAGCCCCAGAAGAGCCCGTGGTGGACTACAAGCAGGTCGGCTTGAGAGGCGACGGCTCGCTCGAGGAGCTCTACGCTTGCGGTAACGCCGGTGGCCAGCTTTCTGATTTCGCTTTTGCCGGGGAACTGAAGGCCGTTGGGGCAGTAGTCCTTGAATCGCTCGGGTTGGAGGAGTTTGTCCAGCTCGGCGATGGCGTCTTGAAGCTGGCACCCCATGGGGCGAGGGTAGCCGCTCGGGCTGTTTCGCGAAGGTCGAGGCAGCCTTGCCGGGAATTACGCGCGCGGTGTGGGATACTTCAGTCTGCGTCGGGGCGTGGCGCAGCCTGGTAGCGCGCGCCGTTCGGGTCGGCGAGGTCCCCGGTTCGAATCCGGGCGCCCCGATTTGTAGCTGGTTGGATGCAGGAGGACGCTGGGGGCCTCGTGGGGCGGCGGATCTGGCTCTAGAAGTGGGGTTTGGAGGATCAGGGGCAGCGGCGGCGGGTTCGCTGAGACGAGCGGTTTAGGGGCCGACCGCACACGGACCGCACACGGACCGCACACGCTCGCCAGCTCGACCGCACACGCCCAGGTGGTATTGACTAAGTTGTCGCGCGTTCCAGGGGTACCTGTTCGTCGCTGCCAGAGCCATAGAGAGTCAACCGAGCTTGGATTGCTGAGAACCCTCCTGCTGTTCTCTGTCAGCCGTGCTGGTCGGCTAGCGTTGTTCCTTGGAAGCGTCAGCCCGATACGCGGGCACCTCCTAGCTGATCCAGTCGGCTGCGACACGTCCCCAGTCGAGTTCGCGAGGAGACTCGCCGCTCCAAACCTTCCAGTAGGCGGGATCAGCGGATTTCGGCCGCTGGGCAAGAGGCAGGTCCTTCATCCGCACGAGCACTGGCACTGGTGTCGCCCATCCCAGCAGTATGGCTTGCTGGGATGGGAGGCTTGGCAGCTCCTTCAGGAGTCCGCCGAGATTGTCCGGGACGAGGTGGCGGACGAGATCCTGGTCACGGTCGTTGACCAGGCGATGCAGTAGGAACGTGTTGCACTGTGCCAGTACGGTCTGAGATAGCTCGTAGGGACGTTGGGAGGACAGGACCAGGCCGAGGCCGAACTTGCGCCCCTCCCGGGCGATCCGTTCGAAGGTCTCACGGCACATGCGGGCTGGAGTGGCATAGCCCGGCTCGTCCCCGAGTTGGCGCTGAACGAACGTGTGCGCCTCCTCTAGAACCAGCACGGTCGGCAACTCTTGCTCGTAGAGCTTGCGGTAGCGCTGAAGCGCCTCGAACACTACTCGGGCCACCACCGACACGACGATGTGAAGCACATCGGAGGGCACCATAGATAGGTCGAGGACAGCGACCTGGCCCGAGGCGGCGTCGGGTGCCCCGATGTAGTCGGTGAGCCACTGCTCGAAGGAGATTTGCTCCGCTGGCGCGATGATTGGCGAGAGGCGAGCATCTGCGAGCATCGAGCGCACACGCAGCATGAGCGTGCTCACAAACGCTGCTGCATGTGCGAAATCGTCGCTCCCGGCGAGCACCTCCAGATGACTCGGCATGTCGGCAGGGTCGAACGGGAGCGGTGCGTCTTCGCTAGGACCGCCTACCGTGACTACATCTGGCAACTTGTTGAGCACGGCGTCGGCGCACTCGCACACTGCGAGGAGTGTCGCCTCGTCGAAATCGTTAAACCCATGCGTGTCGTTCCACTCGTACCGTCTCTCGCTGGCGGCACCCTCGGCAGCGGCAATAAGCAGGGCTAGAGCCTCGTCGGCCTCGGGGCACACACCTGCGTAGTGCCCAAGGTCGCGCCCTAGCGTTTCCAGTAGGCCACCGAGAGTCTTCTTCGCCCCGAAGTTCCCCACATAGGCGGCGGGTCCTTGGGCGACCTTCTCCTGAACCTGGCCCTTGTATGCTCGCACGAGGGTGGCGAGCCGCACGTCCTGGCCAGTCTCCAATGTCGCGCCCGCACGCAGGTTTCGCAACCCTTGCATCAGCAGCGGTCGTTGGGTACCTGGGGCCGCCTGTGCAAACGCGGCCCACTCGCGGCTGTTCCAGATCCAAGCCGGGACGCGCAGCGGTTGCGTCTCGTGGCTCGGGGAGACCTGGAAGACGCGCACGTTCTGTAGGTCAGAGAACGTCGTCCGGTACTCCCCGTTGGGATCGAGGATCAGAAAGCGGGCGTTTGGTGGACCCCCCTGACCACTCTTAGCGCGTTGATCCTGAGCAGCGGCGAGCGACCAGCGGATCAATCCAGCAACCGAACACGACTTGCCGCTTCCGGTGTTGCCGAGAACGGCGAGGTGTCGGCCGAACAGCTTGTCGGGGTCGACGGAGACTTGGGCGTTCGCGCCGAGCGGCGAGGTGCCAATCGCGACACGCCGATCCTCGTTGCGTGCCTCCACAAGTGCGCGAAGCTGCTCGCCGCTCGGAAGGAGTACCGGGTCACCGACAGATGGGAAGCTGATCACACCCCGCTCGAGCCGGTACGCAATCAAGTCTGTTCCGCTATCTGTCAGCAGCGTGCCGAGCGGGACGAGCGACATCTTGCGCAGGGGGAAGGGAAGGTCGATGAGGCCGAAGTCCTTCAGCCCCGTGCGCTTCGGATAGGGCGAGCGCTCCACCCCGAGCCACGAGACCAGTCCCACGAGTGCGCCTACCTCATTGGGAATCAGCACGAAGCCGTTAATCCGCGGGAAGCGCTGTGGTTGGCCCGAGTTCAACGCCACAGCCTGCGGCGCGTCGAGGTCCATTACGACTCGAATCTCGTCGGGCGCAACCGATTCGACGGTGCCAACGGTCAGTGCCGCCGCGTACTCGACCGGGGACGTCACGAGGCTGGCTCGCCCGCCGGTTCCACTCCGCTGGCTGGTCCGTGATCTCTGCGTCGTAGTAGATCGGCTTGCCGCAACGCAATGCTGTCGATCGCGGGCTTGGGCAGATAGCTGGTCACGAGCGTCTCCAGATCCCCGAAGTGCGGGCCGATGAGCAGCGAGACCTGCGCGTCTCGCCCTACCCTGTCGATGAACGTCTTCAACCGTCCTCCGCACCAGTCCCAAGCAATGACCAGAAGGTGGGTGGAGGGAATAGAGAGCATGTCGGCGATCACTCGATTGATGTGGTCATCGCCGTAGCCGTAGCCGTAGGTGACAAGCGCCGAGTTCGGGCGACAGAGGGCTGCCGACATGTCGCGGAACAGCTCGGCGTAAGGGTATTGCAGAGTCTCGACATCCTTGGCCGGATTCGGGTACACCATCAAGCCTTCGGCTGGACTCTCAGGCACCGATGGGTGGCTATCTGCAGCGCCGAACGGGAGGCTGACTCGTCGCAGCTCGTCCGTGACGAAACGCCAGTCGAGTGACCCGTGGACCTTGCCGAGTCTCACGACGCCCTCAAGATACCGGGGCTCGCCACGGATACCGGGGGGATTGTAATGCAGGTCGACGTCTAGCCTTGACGCACGGAACACTGGCTCGAGTGAACCGACGAAACGATCCAGGGGGCGCAGCCCGGCGAGGTCACAGCCGAACTCGATCAGCCGATCATAGTTCGTGGTGAACAGGTTTAGTCGCTCGCGTGACGCCGTGCGGCTGGCGAACGTCAGAAGGAACGATACGAGAAGCCTGTGCGTTAGCACGCCGTCTGAGTCTTTTGAGCGGATCGCGGCCTGGATCTCTCGCTCACAGCGAAGGACGCTGCGCACAAGATCCAGCAGTGCCACATCCAGTGCCGTATGCCACGGTCCAGCTAGTGGATCCTCTATGACTTGGAGACCGCCGAGGAGTTGCAAGCAAGCTCGAATGCGATCCTCGATGTTCGGAGTATCCCGTCCGATGGAGCGCGCTGAGGCGGTTGCGGCATTCTCGACGGAGGCACGGTAATCCCCAAGCTCAGACCCCACGAACGGACTCGCCGCCAGGCTCGGTGCCGACGCTCTGGCCGAGGTTGCGAGCGCCGTGGTAAAGCCGTTGCCGACAAGCAAGCTCAGGTGCTCGCTTTGTAGTAGTGCCGACAGCCATGGCTCAACCCGATGGCGCAACGCGCCAGCGTCTGGCGGCTCGTCGGTGTCGAGCTGCTCTCCGCCTATCCGTAGGTGATGTTCGCTCACTGCGTCTCCTAGCGTCCCAGCCGTGCCAGCAAATAGTCGGATTCGGGAAGCTGGGCACTAGCCACAGAAGGCATCATGCCCGAGCAGCAGGACGTTCACCGGACATGAAGTTGTCGACCTACTCGTCGCACCACATCGTGCCACCGCCACCGAAGGCGCCTGGCCGCCGCCGCGTCCGCGGTAGCCCTGCACCTTCGCACTCGCACAGACTAGATGCACGGAACCCGAGCGGTCCCTATTTGGTCCCTTCCGCGACAGTCTGAGCGCTATGCCCGGACACAGCAATCGCACAGCGTTCGCTGGGCGTGCATCTAGTTGTTCTGCCTGGGGAGGTTGTGAGCGCGGGTGGTTGGGGGCTTGCCACCGAGGGCTGAGTGGGGCCTGCGCGTGTTGTAGTAGTCGAGCCAGTGTGGCAGGGCTCGGTTGCGGGCGGTGCTGTTCTTGTATCGGACTCCCTTCGCCCACTCTCGCTCCATCGTCTGATGGAAGCGCTCGACCTTCCCGTTCCAGCGCGGCGTGTAGGGCGGCGTGACGATGTGAGTGACCTGCTGGAGTGCGAGCAGTTCGCGTAGTGTCTTGTTGCGTCGGTAGGCCCATGCGCCGTCAGTCATCAGTCTCTTGGTAGTGATGCCGTGAGCTTGAAACCAGGCGAGAGCTCGCTCGGTGAACGCGGTGACGGTGTCTGCCTTCTCGTCTGCGAGTAGCTCCCCGTAGGCCAGCCGGGAATGATCATCAACGACGGCGTGAAAATAATCGTGGCCGAGGCGTCTAGCCCAATCCTTGGTGGATCGTCGCCGGTCCCCGGTGATGCCGTGACCGGGCCGGCGGAACCGGGGATAGCGCTTGATATCCATGTGCAACAGGTCCCCTGGGCACGGCCACTCATAGCGGCGTGTCTGCTCGCGTTCTGGTTTTGGCGCTCGAGAGAGCCCGTACCGGCGCAGGATCGCGTGAACGGTTGAATGCGCTACTCCGGTTTGTCCCGCGATCAGTCTCGGCCCCCAACCGGTGCGACGACGCTCCTCACAGACACGCAGCTCGATATCAGCCGCCGTGCGATTCGGCGAACGATGCGGGCGACTGGAGCGATCGAGCGCCCAACAACCGCCCAAGCGCTCCTGTTCAGTCGCGCCGAGAAACCTGTGCTTCCAGTGATGTGCGGTAACAGGCGAGACCGAGAAGGACGCTGCGGCCTGCCTCTCAGAACACCCGTCCTCAACGATCAACCGAACCAACTCCATCCGACCAGCCGGTCCGAGCTTGCCCCTAACGTGCTGACCCATCCGGGCCCTCCTTTGACGTGGATCCCTGGCAGGACCCACAGCCTCAGGAGCGGCCCGGACACCACTAACCGCTCACAACCTCCCAGGGCACGTCATCTAGTCTGTACGAGATTTTTGGTGCGCAGTGGGGGGGCTGCACGGCTCGTAAGGGAGAAGCTCAGGAGGTGGTCCAGCGCTTGTGCGTGGGGTTCCAGCAGCCGGTCGTGGTGCCGGTGAGGATTGGGTCGAGGAAGGTGGCGGCCTCGGCGTGCGCTGTCCCGAGGTCGGTTGGTAGCCCGACGTCTGCTGCGGCGCGGGCATAGGGGCTCACCCACGCGGCTGGCGGCGGCGGGAGCGCGGTGGGTAGGGGCTGGCGCTCGCGGGTGCTGAATGTCGCGGTGAGGCTCGCGTGTAGGCGGTCGGCGTGTGGGGCCGCGAGGTCGGCGATCAGGAGGAGGTCGATGAGGTCCTTGATCCTGGTGCTGTGCTGTTCTTGTGGGCCGTAGGTCGCGGTGTATGCGTGGACCTTCTCGGCGATGTGCTGCTCCAGGGCGATCACGGGCATCTCGATGGGCTGGATGTCGGCGAAGTCCAGGAGGCTCGAGATTGGCAGTCGTTCGGATGGGGCGGTTGGCCGCTCGTTGAGTGCTACGTCTACGGGGAACTGCTCGAAGCGTCGTCCGGCGACTTCGGCTGTCACGCTGTAGCGGACGGCTCGGAACGTTTCTGCTTGGTCGAGTGCAGCGGTGCGCGCTACAACGAAGTTGAAGTGGTCGTGGAGGTCGGTCGCCTGCGCGACGAGCAGTCTTGCGGTCGCGGTCTGCTCGTCGTCAGCTCCCGCGAGGTCGATGTCCTTGGTTGCTCGTGTCCGCACGCCTAGTCGCAGCTCAAGCGCGAATGCTCCCTTGAGCACCCAGCTTCCCGGCTCCGCGATGGCGAGCCTGGCGAGGAAGCGCTCGAAGGCGACGCGCTTGCGTAGTCGCATGACGGGCAGGCCGGTGGTGGTTGCTTCGTTGCGAATGCGCTGGTCAAGCGCGGCTCGGAATGCCTCGGCAGTGTCGTACTTCACGCGGCGGTGGCTTCCTCGGTTGTTTGCTTCACGAGTGCGGCGACGTGTCCGCCGTTTCGCTCGGCGTGCTCGGCGAGCTGGTCCGGCGTGGTGCGGCCTTCTTGGAGGGCCTGGCGGACGGCCATCTGGATCTGCTCTGGCGCGGTGCCTGAGCGTGCCGCGTCGATGATCGTCCTCGCCGGGGTTGTGACGCGGATGCCGTGGCGGGTCGTGATGTCGCCGTCCGGTATGGACGCGGTAGCGGTGTGCAGGGTTACGCCGCTGGGCGCTCGGACTCCTCGGTGCTCGCGGGAGACGAGCAGATGCACGGTGTTTGGCAGGGCGTCAGAGAGTCCATGCAGCACGAGTGCGCTCTCGTGCGAGACGACGGCCCTCTCCATCCCGACGGTGAGCCATGCGGCGCGTATCTCATCGTGTTCGCCTGCGGGGTAGTCGCTGAGGCGGTAGAGGCCCTGTCGCATCCGCTGGAAGCGGCCTGAGCGGGCGTGGTGGGCGAGAAGCTGTGCGCTGACGCCTCGTTCTTGAGCCTGTCGTGTCGTGAAGAGGCCGTCCTGGGAGTAGGCGAGGCGGTGGAGCGCCGGAAGATCGGGCTTATGGTCGTCAGACATTTCTACAGCATTTTTTTAGTGTATGCTGACAGACGTGTGGTGTTGCTGATCGCATCTTGACGGTCAGCTTGACGGAATCCCAATCAAAAAGTGCCCCGGCGCAGCTCTAACTGCCCGGCGCCGAGCGAACGACTCACGGTGGAGGAGGTCGCTCGGCGCTATGTGGCGCACGCGGAACGTCGGGGGCACAAGCCCTCGACGTGCGCCAACATCGAAAGCGAGACACGGGTTCACATCGTGCCTTTCTTCCGCGAGAAGTCGATAGACGCCATCCAACAGGCCGACGTGACCGATCTTGTGACCATTCTTGAAGGCAAGGGTCTTGCGCCGAAGACGATCCGCAACGTGATCGCTTCCTTGTCGGCTCTCTGCAACTTTGCGCGCTCGCCTCAGCGACGCTGGGCCTCGTTGAATCCGTGCGAGGGGTGGAGCTACCGGCTGTGCCCCCGACTACCGAGGTTCGCTTCCTCTCGCTTGAGCAGGTAGACGCGCTGATCGCGCACTTGCCGCAGAGCCCCTTCATTGAAATCGACCATGTTCTGTTCCTGGTGGCTGCGCTCACGGGACTGCGCAAGGGCGAGCTGGTAGCACTGCGCTGGCGCGACGTAGACCTGTCGGCACGGCGTGTCCGCGTAAGGCGCAACTACACGCGCGGCGCGTTCGGCGTGCCAAAGTCGCGCCGTTCCGCGCGGGCGGTGCCCCTCGCCGACGAAGCCGCCAAGGCGCTCGAAGCTTTCTATGGCCGGTCGAAGTGGAAGGCCGACGACGACCTTGTGTTCGCGCATCCCGTGACCGGCGGGGTTCTGACCAAGTCCAACATCAGCCGCCGGATGCGTGCGGCGTTGAAAACTGCCGGCCTGGATGAGACGCACCGTTTCCACGACCTACGGCACACGTTCGGTACGCGCGCAGCGGCAGCCGGTGTGCCGATGCGGACCTTGCAGGAGTGGATGGGTCACGCCGACCACACCACGACCTTGATCTACGCGGATTACAGCCCCGGCGGGCATGAGGCGGAGATGATCGAGCGGGCATTTGAGCGTCGCGGCCGTTCTGGCAAGTCTGGATAGTGGGCAGTTTTGACCTAACCCGTGCATACGATCAAGAAGATCGCGGACGCTTTCGGCGTCAGCGCGTTCGAGTGCGCGACGATCTGATCTGCGAGAGCGTCGCCGTCTGCCTCGGCGCGACGGATCGTCTGGCGGCCGCTTCGGAGTCGATTACCTCATAGGACATCATCCGCCCGGAGCCGCCTGGTCCAAGATATACCGCGGCCATCCTCGAGCTGCATTCTCGTCGGCGATCTTCGGGTCCGCAGTATCCGGATCCTCGGTAAGGACCATCCGTTTCTTGACCGGCGTCGGGATGGTGTCGGGGTCGGTCTGCGCGAGTGCATGTAGGTCTTCGAGGACTTTGGCGGACGGCCCGTAGACGTAGCGGGTCGCGGCCCCGTAAGTCCGCCGATTGATCCGCTCGACTTGCTTCGATGTCGGTCTGACATCGATGTCCTCATGCTGGCGGGGGCTGATCCGCAGGCACGCTTTCCGACTGAGGGACATTGTCACTTCGACCATTTCTGACGACAGCCACCCTGGGCCGGAGAAGGGATGGGGAGGCGTGGGATCGTGCATCGTAAGCGGGCGATCCGAGCAGATGAATGCGCCCTCGGTCGCCTGGAGCAGCGTCCACGGCAACGCATTGATTAGCTGGGATGTCTCGGCGATCATCTGGATCGAGAGCATCAGGACTTCCTGGTCAGGTGGTTCGATCCTTACGCTACCGTCGGTCAACGCTTCATAGGCTTCCGTCGCCTTCCTTCTCTTCCCCTTAGGCCCTGCCGTATTGGCGAGCTCGACAGCGAGATGGGTTATGCCGGCGTGTGTGATCGCCTCCTTCTGGTCGGCCAAGAAGCCGGGTACGCGCTGCTCCTGAATCGCGACGAGGAATGCGAGGTCGCCTCGGTCGCGATCCGACAAGTTAGGTGGATCGGCGAGAAATTTCTTTAGCGCGGGAGCTGCGAACCCCTCGATAATCGAGAAGAACGCCTCCACTATCCCGTCGTGTTCTCCCGTGACGCTCTCGACCCTGTACAGGTTTGAGCGCCAGGCCGCCTCCTTAGGGGTTACGACTTCGCAGGTCCCGTCTTCCTTGTCAAGTTGGTAAAGGCCTTCCTTCCCCTTGAACTTCGTCAACTGGAACTGCGCAACAAAGTGGTGACGGTCTCCGTCGGAGACCGGGAGTAGCCTTTTGCCTCCCACGAGCGAGTGCATCCAATCGACGACTCCGCCCTGTATCTGTCGTGATTGCGCGCTCATGGCATCTGATCCTAGAACGCAATCACGGGCATGCCGTCGCTTGACAGGGACCCGTTCTCTTGGCGCTCGGTCGGTGCCTCGTCCTACCACAAACTAGCTGCAATCGTGCTACAGTAGCGGGGTGTCGTCTTCCGCTCTTGCCCCCCATCCCTTCGTCCGCGAGGCCGTATATCTGCACGAGATAGCCCAGCTCACGGACGCTGATATCGCGCGTGCGACGGGCGTGGCTCGCAGCACGGCCCGCGCGTGGCTTGCGCACACGCGCTCTCCGACGGGGGAGAGGGCAGAGCGACTGATCGAGCTGTCTGCGCTCGTGGAGCGTTTGGCGCGCGTGATGGAGCCTTCCTACATCGCGGTCTGGTTGCGCAAGCCCGTCCCGGCGCTCGCTGAGAGCAAGCCGATTGATGTCATCGCGAGCGGCGACTACATGCGTGTGGCGGAGTTGGTCTCCGCGCTCGAAGAGGCTTCTTTCTCGTAGGCCTGCCGTCGTGGCGTCAGGTGTCCAGCGTGTGTCGGTAGCGGGTTCGTGGTGGCGTCAGGCGCCTCACGGGGGCGACCCGTTGTGGCTGGCGTCTCCGCCGTCAAGTGGGCGGTGGCAGGTGGGCAACAACTTGGCAGCGATCTACCTTGCCGACGAGGAGCAGACGGCCTGGGCAGAGTGGTATCGAATGCTCGCTGAGATTGGGCTTCCGCCCACCCATCAGATGCCGCGTGATCTGTGGCGCTGGACTGTTGCCGTGAGCGACATCGCCGATCTTTCTACGCCTGCCAAGCTCGCGAAGCTCGATCTTTCCGTTCCCCGCCCCGGTCGGCGGACCTGGCTGCAGTTTCAAGTCGTCGGCGAGGAGCTGCATAGAGAGGGATATCGCGGGGTGCTCTATCCGAGTGCCGCCCGCCCGGATCATCAGGCGCTCTGCCTGTTCCGCGAGAACATCATCATTCCAAGCGTCGATCCCGTACGTCCGCCCACCACATATCGTGACCCTCCCGCTCCTCCCGCCGGAATGCGTACCTGAAGCGACAAGGGCCGGCGTAGACTCAACGTGTGGCTGTCACACATCCGATCTCAGAACACGATGTCGTCCTGTTCCGAGAAGCTATTCAGGGCTGGCCAGCAGGCACGGTGGGCACGGTCGTTAGCGACTACGGCGACGTAGTGCTCGTGGAAGTGTCTAGCGAGATCGGCAACGCCCTGGGCTTTCTCCAGGTTCCTGTGGCTAAGCTCGAACTCAAGCGCTGATCGAGGCTCGTCCAGGGTTCCATTCAAGGTTCCAATTTGAGCAAATCTCACCTGATCTGAGATCACCTAAGCCCAGTAAAGATGGGCGATTACGCCCCACAGAAGTCCCCAGATTCGGTTCGAATCCGGGCGCCCCGATTAAAATTTTCGTCTTGTCGGTCCCCAGAAACCGTAAGCGTTTAGTTGGGTTGGGGGACATAGCTCTGTTTTGTCGAATTTCGGGTTGTGGAGCGCGCTGAGGCTGAGGCGATTTATGGAGCGGGGCGTGGGGCTGTTGTCGAGGTCCTGTTGGCGATGGACCGGCGTATCCAGCAGCTGGAGGCGCGGGTGGAGAAGCTCGAGCGTCAGCTCGCTAAGAACTCTGGGAACTCGTCTCGGCCGCCGAGCGCCGATCCCTCGCGGCGAGCACCTGGCCGTGGGAAGGACCGTTCGGGGCGCGATCCTGGCGGGCAGCCAGGCCATGAGGGCCGTGGGCGCCCGATGCTGGGCGGCGTGGGCGGTCGATGAGCTCGTCGATCGCTGGCCGACGCGAGCTGCGATTGCGGCCACGTATTCAGCGAAAGCGACCGGGTGGCGGTGGTGAGCCGGCACACCATCGGGTCGAAGAGTTGCCTGTGATCGCGGTCCGCGTCATCGAGCATCGCTGCCAGCGTGTGCGCTGTCCGGGCTGCGGCGCTCGCCGCACGGGGCTGCTTCCCGGCGAGGTTGCCGCCAGCCATCTCGCGGGCCAAGGCTCCAGGCAGCGATCGCGACGCTATCGGTCCGCAACCGCATCTCGCGCCGTGACGCGGTCGAGCTCGTCGAAGAGCTCTTCCAGGCACGTGTATCGAGCGGCACCATCGACGCGGTACTCGCACGTGTCGGGCGGGCTCTCGTCGACCCCCACCAGGATCTGCTTGACGCGGTCCGCTCCAGCCGGCATCTCAACATGGATGAGACGGGGTGGCGTCTGCAGGGTCACAGCGTGCGCTGTGGGGCATGTTCACCGACGAGCACGCATATTTCCATGTCGCCCCGGATCGCCACGAGGATCACGCCAAGATGCTGCGCTCGCCAACACCACGGCGATCGTAACCTCAGACCGCTGGTGGGCCTATAGTCATCTACCGCTCGCACGCCGACAGATCTGCTGGGCACACATCTTCGCCGTGACTTCACCGCTCACGCTGAAGGTCTCGCCGAGGAGAAGCGGTTCGGGGAGCTCGGGCTGCACGTCTGCGAGCGACTGTTCTGGGCGTGGGAGGTCTTCCAGCACACCGGCGACCGCCGACAGCTCAAACGAGAAGTCACCATCCTCAGACGCGAACTGAAGCCAGCTCTCAAACGCTTCGCCGGGAAATCACCACGCAACAAATACTGCCGCGGCATAGCCCGAAATCTCCTCAAGGCATGGCCCGCGCTATGGACCCTCGCCGCCGTCCCGGGCGTACAGCCGACCAACAACCACGCCGAGCGCTCGCTACGCGGTGCCGTCATCTATCGCAAGCTCAGCCTCGGCAGCCAATCCGAAGATAGCGAGACGCGCACCGCCCGGCTGCTCTCCGCACACACCACCCGCCGCCTCCAACAGCGATCACTATTCGTCTACCTCACCGAAGCACTCAACGCCAACGCCCGCGGCCACCCAACCACTCCCGAGCCAAACAACCCAACCAACTAAACGCTTACCAGAAACCCTCGTTTTGCGGGGGTTTTTTGTTGGGAATTTTGGTGGTGAGGGTACCGGTTAAATTCGCCGGGCGGGGCTAGAAAAGCCCGCATTTTGCGGGCTTTTGGGTTGCGTGACGGTGCCGCTGGTGTGCATGGGGTGGTAGCTGCGTATTGCAGTCCTATTGCAGCTGCGGCTCGATTCTCTTGCAGAGCGACTACGCCGTGACCGCCGATTTTGACTGCTCGTTCTGGCGGTTTTGTTCGCGTTGGACTTCGGTCACCTGGAGCCGATGGTGAAAGCAACCAAGAGGGAACTCCAGGCGATTGGTGTTACAGAGACACCAGCGGTGGCGGTTGCCGATAGCGGCTACTGGAACGAGCAGCAGATGGACCATGTCGTGGCCAACGAGCACGTGCAGGTTCTCATCCCACCGGACGCTGGCAAGCGCCAGACCCCGCGGCCGGGATGGCAAGGCGGAAGGTACACGGCGATGCGCCAAGCACTCGCGACCGAGTATGGAGACAGGCTCTACCGGCGACGAAAGGCGATGGTAGAGCCGGTGTTCGCACAGACCAAGCACAACCGGCGCATCAACCAGTTCCAGCGACGAGGACGATCGGCCGCCCTCTCGGAATGGCGGCTCATCACCGCCACCCACAATCTCCTGAAGCTCCACAAGCACCAGATAGCCACCGCAGCGGCCTGAAGGATGCCCCAGCGGCTACATACGCCATTGCACCGGCCGCAGCGACACGACCGCAAGCCGGGTGACCGCCTCCACCAACGCGGTCACTAGCCACGACCGCCAACCTTTACGCGACACCCACCGTCCATTGCGAGCGTCCCAAACGCCCGAACCGAGGCACTCGCTTGTCCTCCAAAGAGCGAGTCACGCTTTGTTGCGATCTATGGTATCCACCGAGGTCGGGATGACTCAGTGTTGGGACATCGCGCTCTGAAGTCGAGAAAGTCCAGCTTCGAGTACGCTATCGGGTCGGCTAAGCGGGATTCTCATGAGCCGCTGGCCGTGTCGTCTATCGAAGAAGAAGCGGTCTCCCGGCAGGACATGCACGCCTATCTTCGCTGCGGCTTCGGAGAGATCTTGGGCATTGAGCCAAAACTCATCAGGCAGACCGATCCACTTGAATGGTGCCTCTCCGTCGGGCGATCCCACATTGCGCAGCCCTCTGGCGTCGATCCATTGTTCGACTAGCTTTCCGCGTCGCCGTGTCGGCTCCCAGAGAATCTTGGCTAGCCCAACCTCCTTATAGACCTGCAGCAGCTTGGCGATAGCTCCCATTGCCCACGGCGACACATTCAAGACCACCTCTTCGTTGCGCCGCCCGAGATCGTCGGCGAACTCCAAACTGCATCGCAGCATTCCGACCTTGATATCCAGCAGCGGCAGGGTCTTTCCTGTGTCCTCGAATGTTATAAAACGACATCCGCTTTGTGTTAGATACTCATACTGTGACCAGCCCGCCATGCCTTCTGAGAAGAGCCGGAAACAGAAATCGCATATCAAAAGTATATCGTTTGCAGCGCATTCGTTGGCCAAGCTCTCAAACTCGGAGCTCGTTAGCGCATATCCATCCGGATTGTTGGGAAGCGTGAGCCACAGCGCGGCTGACCCTCGCGGCACGCCAACCAGATTTCCTGGAAATGCCAGGACATCGTCTGCTTGAATCGGCGTGAGCGTGACACCCCCTCGAATAAGCAAGTCGCGTATATTGTCGAACCCTGGCTCGAGCAACGCTACTGTGACCCTTCTGTCGCACAGCCACGATGCTACGACTGCGACTAGCGAGGACGCACTGTAGGAGTACAGCGTGGGTATGTTCGTGCACTCGCCAGCGAGCCGGAAGAATTCCTCGCTCATCTGTTGCTCTGCTGTCGACTGGCTCATAGCTAGCGCTGGTTGATAATATCGCCCAAAATTTGCGACGACGTTTGCCTCCGCTGGGGTTAGGAGTTGACGCGCGTGCCCGTCGGAGAGATTGAGCTGGGCGTCTATCGCGAGTCTCTCCAGATAGGTGCTTGATGGGACGTCTTCCTTTGTCATTCTGCATCCAGGACTTGGGTCTCAGGGTTCCGCACCAACTCCACGACGGGCTGCTGTGGCGCGGCCTCATAGTCCCGGCTGATGGTCACTCGCCCAGGAGAGAACCAAGGCTTGGCTTGCTCGTACAAATCGTCGAGGTCGAATGCGGTCCAACGGGCGCTGTTGGAACTACCGAAGAGTCGCTCAAACTCAGCAAGAAGCGCTGCGTGAAGTGTCCAAGATTCGTATCGACGAGCAAGTGCGTCGAGTTCCGGGCCGAACTTGTTCACGGAGAGCTCGTGCTGGGCCGGATCACCAACGTAAGCGCTTGCCGTGAGAAGGTCCTCCCACAGCCCCGCCGCGGCCTCACCGAGAGTACGCGTGCCGCATTCCACCTTCGTGGCCCACCCATCGAGACAGCGCTCTGCGTCAAAGCCGACATATGTCGGATCTACCAGTCCCACATGGAGCACTAGGAGCCCGCTGCTTTGGAGCACAGTCGCACAGCCGTCCAATACGGCACGCCAATCCCTGAATGCGAGATTGTCGAATGACTTGTCCCCCATGATCGCGTTCACGGGTCCGTCAACGACCTCTGCAAGATCTCGCCAGTCAGCCGTTACCCGCCACTCTCGAGACAGGTCGGTGTCTAATGCGAGAAAATCCGTGGTGATCCTGATCATTTCGTCTGAGAAGTCCACTGTGATTAGCCGAGCATCCGGGAGATCCGGATGTGTCAGCAATGCACGGCGAAGTGCTACCGTCGCTCCGAGGAGTACAAGTCTGCCTTGAAGCCGACGGCTCGCTGCAACGGCAGCGTCAGTAAACACGCGCAGATCTTCGGCGCTTGGCACGGCCGGAGGGTCGCCTTCATGCCACGTGTGCGCTACCGAGTCCCACTTGTGGAGTTGCTCGTCGTACCAGCTAGTCGGTGCTGTTCCCATAGGCCTGCCCTCTACGGTTCCCGAAGATGATTGCCGCCGTTGACGTACAAGAAGTTGCCGTTAAGCATCCGAGTGGGGTCCGTAGCCAGCATGACTACCGCTTGTGCGACGTCGTCGGGCGTGGCATTGCGACCGACTGGATTCTCGCTGGCTAGCCGCGCCCAGAGGGCGTCATCGTCATATCCTTCGCCCGTCCAGAGTGGCGTCCGTACCGCGCCCGGACAGACAGCGTTGCACCGCGCTCCGAATTTAGGGAGATACAAGGCCATCGCCTTGACAAACGCGTTCAGGCCCGCCGTAGCGATGCCGTACGCGGGATGGTCTGGGCTCGGCTGCTCGGCCTCATAGCTCGAGATCGCGATCATCGAGGCGCAACTCGACTTTTCGAACAGTGGCAGCGCGGCCTTCGTGCAAAGAAACGCGCCGTCTAGCTTGACTGCCATTACCCGCCGCCAGTCATCGATCGTCTGATCGGCCACTGGCTTAGACAGCTCCTGGACTGCGTTGTTGACTAGAAGATCAAGTTTGCCGTAAGTCCCGCGAACCTCGGCGAATAGGTCTTCTACGCTCTCCGGCTCGCTCACGTCGAGCGTCGCGACGCGGGCTGTTCCGCCCGCCTCGCTTATCTCAGCTGCTACGCGGCCGGCCCCTATTTCGTCCGACAAGAATGTGACGTAGACATCGTCAGCCGGCCCGCGCCAGCCGAGTTGCTATACCGGCGCCGATGCCCTTCGATGATCCAGTGACGAGAGCTACCCGGGGTTCATTTGTTGTCACGATGTTCTACCTCTCATTTCGGGTGTTTAACAATAGTTACTATCACGGCTTAATGAGCTCAGCCACAACCTTTGCCGCAAAATCGGTGCCCATAGAACGCATCCAGGACACTGAACTCTTCGCTCGTTCTACTGCGTCGTGTAGCTTGCGTTGATCACGAAGAAAATCGGCGTACTGGGCGCGTACGACTTGGACGAGATCTTGGCGACACTCGTCGATGACCGCCGTAAATGTTCCAACCGCCTCCGCAGGACAGTTAAGCTCGAACGCGCGATCATCAATCGTAAGAATGTGAATCGCAGCAAGCGCGTTACTCTCAAATAGGTTACGCTCAGCTACCCAAAATGCTGTATTTACCCCAAGTGTTGGAAGTGCCGCGAACTCGACAATCAACGTGTTGTCGTCGTACTGGGTAGACTTTGTGGGTGATGGAACGCCGATTACCCCATCCGCGACATCCTCAGTGATGAGCAGCGTCGCCGCGGCGCAAGGGCTAACGAACTGGTCTTGGTTGTCACTTAGCCATGCCACGGTACTTGCGAGGTTTTCTCTGCTGAAGTGATATCGGAACTTCATTCGGTCGAGGTCTGTGATTGAAAACCAGAATCGATCGCGCACAATCGAATGGC
Source organism: uncultured Solirubrobacterales bacterium (assembly GCA_963704555.1). Taxonomy (GTDB): domain Bacteria; phylum Actinomycetota; class Thermoleophilia; order Solirubrobacterales; family Solirubrobacteraceae; genus Palsa-744. Next base: position 2,875,935 of record OY969921.1, on the reverse strand, counting down.
CGCTCACGAGCAGCTCAGTGTTCACGATTCCGTAGGCCGTGCTGAAAAGCGTCGCAACCCAGTCTCCGTACTTGGTGATGTATGCCGTTTCCAGGGCGGCATATGCGCGACGATAGTGTCCCAGCGTCGTCTCGATGAGCGACTCGTGAATGCGCGCGAGCGAGACGGGGAGATCAAACGTCATGTCGTTGACTAGCCCAAACCCTGAAACGGAGTCCGCGACCGTGCGCGTGGGCCTGCGGGCCGCTATGTCACCGAGCACAATATCGAGCTCGCGACGGCCCGACGGGATCGATAGGAAGAGCTTGTAGAGATCGTCGTCGATCGCGATTACGTCACCCCGAATTTCGGCGCCGTACCGTTGCAGCTCCTGGATCAATGCGAGCTGCAGATCCTCGCGGAGCTGCTGCTCGATGTGTTCCATGCCCTCAATCAGACTGATGAAGTCTTTTGTCAGGAACTGCGCGGAATAGGTCGCGTATGGTGCTGACGCGCTCTCTGGATTGCGTCGCTTCAAGTCGTTCCCCTAAATTCCTAACCCGCGAATGATCCCAATCTTGGATTGAGCCGCGTGATCGTACCGCGTAGGCGAGATCGCTGTGGTCAGCCCCCTGTTCGTTCGCACAGGGGCTACGTTCGGGCAGCGCCTGCATCAGCTCCGACCTTCATGACTTCGCTTCGTGCGAGATGCGCGTGCCTCGGTCCGGGCTTTTGGGACGCTCGCAGTGGACGAACGGGAGATGCCGAGACCGCCGATGCGATCACGGCCGCTTTGCCCGGCGTAGCGATCGTCTGCGGAGCCTCGGTCAGAGAGCGGCAGCAAAAAGGTCACCGCGATCAGATTGTGTTCGGTGCGATGGCGATTCCCCGGTTGAAGCCCAGGCTCCTGGGTTTAGACGCGATGCAGTCGAGGCCGTGCCGACCGCTCTGCGGGGACGCAACACCAAGCGACAGGTCGACAGGTCAGTCCGGTACCGCAGAATCGTGCTCAAGCCTCCCAACCCGCCGGTCGATTAGAGCGGCATGTATAGACACATGTCCGAGGGCTCAGCGCGCGTAACGCTTCTTGCTGTAGCTCTCCTGCTCACCGCGTTCGGGACCCAAGCGCTTGCGGCTCCCGTCGGCCCCGAAGCTGAAGCCAAGCCTCGACGGGTGAGGGGCTAGAAAGACTTATCTCGTGGGCTGGCGCGAGCGAGACTGGGCCAAATGGACAGATGCGGAGCGCCAACGCTTCCTGGGTAGCTCACGCCCGTCCGCTCGCGGCGCGGAGCGCCCCCCGCCGGCACGATGGAGTCCCGAAGGCGCCGGCGGCCCTAAACGCCACATCCGCAGACAGACCATCGGCGGCCTCATACTCGCCGCCGCCCTGGTGACGAACTACACCGGTGTGCTCAATAATCTCTCCCCCCACACGGTCAACACCGTCACCACTCCGACCCCGTATCTGCGGCTACCCCAGACGCGCCCCACGACCGTGACGCCACCGTCGCCGCGCTACACCACGATGGGCGGCCCGAGCTCGGTGCGCCGGGGCACATACATGACTATCACCGGCACGCTCCCCCAAGGCGAAAGCGGCCCCATCATCGTGGAAGGCCAGTGGGAATCAGGACCGTGGTACGAGCTCGCGTCCACGAACGCCAGCGACGGCGGATTCAGGGTGCGCTACGCCCTCCCCCGGCCCGGCGTCGTCCACGTCCGCCTCGCGCTGCCCAACGGCAACTACGCCGTCAAGACGATCGACGTCACCTGAACGCTCGAGTTCGGGACTTCGCGCGTGTATGTGGCGAACCGACACGCTCGCTTCTCCGCGGACGCAGGCGCGAGCTGCGCGTCGGCGCCGACGACTCTGGTTCGTCCAAAATGAGCGTCTGCGCGGCTGTCGCGCGGCCGATCGCTCTAGTTCGCTGAGCAGTAGCGGGCCGAGCGGTGAGGCTCGCGTGCCGCCTGCGGGTACCCGCTCGACGGCGCCACCAAGGCTAATCCACTACTTGATCACGGCTGCTCGAAAGCGACCAGCGAGTCATCTCGGTGCGTCGTTCCCGCGAACGCGTCGGGCGCGCCGGGCAGAAGGCGCTCGTCGCGGTCGGGGATCTTGACATGACCGGCGCGTCGCTGCCGGCAGCCCGCGCGGAGGTGCGCGAGATCGCCGACACTTCGACACTGCGCCCGCCCGCGTCGCCGAGAGTCCGGTTTCTCGAATAACGTCTAGCCGTTCTATGCTCACGTTCCTTCATTTGTCCGACATTCACTTCGCCGACTTCGACGGTCCCGAGGGCCAGCACGTGGACGAGCGAGTCCGAGATCTGATGCTTGAGGACATCGAGCGGATGGCAAATCGGCTCGGGACGATGGATGCGATCTTGCTGGTGGGCGATGTCGCCAACAAGGGGCAGGAGGGTGAGTACAGGCTCGCGTCGGACTTCCTCGACCGCGCGGCGAAGTTGATCGGCTGTGAGCTCGAGAACCTAGCCTGCGTACCTGGCAACCACGATATTGACCGGGGCGAGCACGACGCCGTTCACGGCGCCGTCCGGCGTGCGCTTCGTGCGGTCGCACTCGAGGAGGTGTCGGTGAACCTGCGGGCGCTGCTCAGCGAGGATCACGGCGCGCGGGTGCTGTTCGATCCGCTGGCGGCGTACAACCGCTTTGCGTTGCAATATGGCTGTGCGATCGGTCGCGACGAGATCGTCTGGACGCCAAAGGCATTCGATCTCGACGGTCGCGAGCTCCTCGTCCACGGGGCCACCTCAGCGTGGATATGCGACGCGACGGATGGTGACACGGACGACAGCAAGCAGTTGGTGGTGGGGGACTTCCAGTGCTGCCAAATCGCCCCGAGGCCCGACGCCGTCTCACTCGCGATGATCCACCATCCCCCGAACTGGGTTCGGGACACGGAGCGGGTGCAACCATGGATGAACCGCGCCCAGGTCATCCTCACCGGCCATGAGCACGCTGCTGGCATAGAGCGCGATCCGAGCGGCCGCCGCGTAACGATCGCATCGGGTGCCGTCAACCCTGAGCGCACCAGGCGCGGCTGGGTTCCGGCGTACAATGTCCTCCGCCTTGAGCTAACGGGCGACACCACGCTCGACGTCAATATCTTCGCGCGCTGCTGGCAGCGCGACGTCGCTGAGTTCGGCCCCGACGACCGCTTCGCGGACCCTTTTCCGCTGACGATCACTCTCGGGCCGACGGCCGGAGCGCCCGCAGAGGCGCCGCCGCCGGAGCCTCCGCAAGACGTTCCGCCGCCTGAGCCCGAGCTGTTCGAATCGGACGCCCGCACACTCATCTTCCAGATCATGCGCGCGCCGCCAGATGCACGACATCGCGCCGCGCGATCACTAGGATTCGCCCGCGAGGAGGACGCGTTGGGGCTCGCGCTCGATCGCCAGATACTCGCTCGCGCGCGCGAGCAGCATCGACTACAGGAGTTGAAAGAGAGGATCGACGAGCGACGGCTGGATCAGCCAGGTCCTCGGCGAACTGAAGCGAGAAGGCATCGTGGAATCCCTCGGGACCGGACGCAGCGCCCGCTGGAAGCGGCTACGCCGGCAGACGTGACGTCGCTAAACACCCCACCTTCCACGCTAAACATACTAGTCAAGGCTTGCTACTAGGCCATTCGGCTGAGTTCTGGCCTGTCCCCGGGCGATCCCAATGAGCATCTCTGGGGCGGCTCAAGGCCCGGCCGTCGCAGGGTTACGACAGGCCAGCACGCTACGATGTGCATCAAGCGTACATCGAGAGCCTCAGCGTGTGTATACGGCTCCTTTGCCAGTCGATGTTCACAGCGAACGTTGGGCAGTACGCTGATCGGAGGAATGGTACCGGCCTTCCTCGCGGCTCGTACTCGTTCAGCGCTATACGCGCTTCGCCTGCAAAGAGGATGCTCTCGGAACAACTGCATCAGATTGACTCTGCGTCGGGCGTCGATTGGAAGCAGGCGAAGAAGCTTCGCCAATTGGCTGGTGCGCGCTTGACTGAGTTTCCGGAGGGTGCAGGCCAGATCGCCGAAGAGCAGTACAAGAGCGACCTCGAGCAGAATACGCCCATGCTAAAGATGGCTGTCGCATTCGCTGCCCAGCGTGCAACTGGCGCAGGGATCACGCCAGGGCAGTTTGACCTACGCGTTGAGCGTCTGAGTGAGTGGGACTGGCGAACCGAAACAGGTTTGGGTCGGCTAACTGGCCCGAGCGACGAGCAGATACATAGCATCGTCGGTAATGGCCTTTCGGCGGTGTGCGCTATCAGCGCGCAGCTTGAGATCATGAAGACCTTCGACGCTCTCACCGGCTTCCAGAGCGGTGACATGCCGCTGCTTGAGCGCAAGCTCAAGTATCTCGCGACGCAGCTCGATCCTGACGCCCACGACGCCCGGTTTGACCGCGTGTGCGAGATCGCTGGCCTTCCTGACGTAAGCTCTGATCCCCACACTCACGATGTGGATCTACCCCTGCTTCTCGAGGTCACGATGACTCCAGAGGCGCGTGAGTTTCGCGGCTGGCTTCGTGGCATTGACTCTTTCACAGACAAGGAGCTTGCGGAAGCGTTTCATCCGTTGAAAGACGCGCTCGGAGCCGCGGTGCGCAGTCGCGCGGGGAAGGTGGTGAGGTTGGCAGCCACGACCGGTGTTGGAGTCCTTGTGCCACCGGCCGGGATAGGCCTCGGCGTTCTGGACACGTTCCTGACCGAGAAGGTCCTACCTGTCCCCGGTCCTACGGCCTTTCTAAGTCGGCTTTATCCGTCGATCTTTGAGAGAGATAGTTGAGGTTGAGTCGGACTCGCCGTGCACCGGCGCGTAGGGCAGGCATCCGAACCCCGCTACACGTGTCGGCATCCGTGAGCTTCACTGCGACCAAGCCCCGCGTCGAGCTCAGCGATCACGCTCGCTTTTGGCTCACGGCAGGTGTCGTCGAGAGCGCCGAGCTCGCTTCTGCTCGGGACGAGCTACATCAGTCTGTCTTGTCTACAGCGGCCAGACGGGGCTCGAGACCGAGCCGGGTATCGCCTTCTCCCACAGCTCACCCAGCCGTTCCAGGTTTCGCTCGCTCAGCCGTCCGAGCAGCATTCGGCGAACGACCGCATGATGGGTCAGCTGCGCGGCGCGCAGGCGCAAGATGCCCTCCGGCGTCAGCCCGACTAACAGGCTGCGCCCGTCCTTGGGGTTCGGGCTCCGCTCGACGAGCCCGATCTTGGCGAGCCGGTCGACCGATCGCGACACACCGCTGGGGCTGAGGTTGCGCCGCTCTCCCAGCTCGCCGATCGCGAGCCTGCCACTGGGCGCACCGACCAGCGTGACGAGTACTCCGTAGGCATCGACGCCGAACCCGTGATCTGCCAGCAGCGCGCGCTCGAGCTCGCGAAAGACCGCGGTGTGCACTCGCAGCATGCCTCGCCATGCGCCGAACTCGCCGGCCGTGAACGGATCTGGCTCGGGCGCTCCCTCGAGGTCGAGAGCTGCGCTCGTGTCGGTCCCAGAACTACTTGACATCCGCAAATAGTTTGCTGTATTGTTTGCGCACTGCAAATACTTTACCACGCTCACACGAGCAGTCAAACGGGAGGCGCGCGATGCCAATCACCACCACTGAGCACACGGTCCTGGCAGCAGACGAGGGCCTGCGGCTGGAGTCGGGCCCGGGACGAGACCTCGTCTTCAAGGTCACAGGAGACGACACCGCAGGCGCTTTCGACTACTTCACGGTCGAAGTCGCGCCGAAAGGGGGGCCACCTCTGCACGTGCACCACAAGCAGGACGAGACGATCCATGTCGTGTCGGGGCACTTCAAGGTCAAGATCGGTGAGGAGACCTTCGAACTCGCCGAAGGCGGCTTTGCCTACCTGCCCTCGAAGATCCCGCACGCATTCCTGAACCTGACCGATGAGCCGGGTGAGCTCACCATGGTCTTCACGCCCGGCGGCGGCCACCGGTTCTTCGAAGAGCTCGGACCGGCCACCCGGAACGGGCAACCAGACCGAGCCCTCGTCGCCGCGATCTTCGAGAAGCACGACATGTCGCTGCTGGGACCGCCACTGAGCGCCGACTGACCCCTCTCCCGAAGAACGCCATCCAGCCGTCGTTTCGAGTACCACCGAAAGCGAGCGTCCGAGCGACACCCGACCAGACGAGCGGAAAGGACGACGAGCAGCGGTCGTAGGTGCTCCAACTCGTTCCTGCCTTCTCGAGACGGAGCTTGCTTGGATGCTATCCTTACTTTTGGCTGGTAGTAAGGAGTAATCGTATGGATGCCGCTGCGCGATTGACATCGAAGGGCCAGATCACGATTCCCAGGAGCGTTCGCGATGCGCTGGAACTGCGGGAGGGCGATGAGGTCGTCTTCCGCGTTGAGCGCCGGCGCGCTGTTCTGGCCAAGACTGCGGATTTCATTGAGCTGGCGGGGTCTGTCACGACACCCGCGGCGAAGCTCGGGACTCCATGGGACGAGGTGCTGCGTCGTAGCCGGCGAGCGCGAGCGGAGAAGCGCGGCTGAGCGCGTTCCTGGACACGAACGTCCTCATCCGGCATCTCACGGGCGACCCACCCGAGATGGCCGAGCGGGCGACTGCAGCGCTCGCCGGCGATGAGCAACTGCTGCTGAGCGATCTTGTGCTGGCCGAGTGCGTCTACCTGCTGGAGTCCTTCTACGAACTCGAGCGAGCCCGGGTAGCGATGCTGATGCGCTCCGCGATCGCGCTGGCCTCGATCGAGGTGGTCGACGCATCGCTGTTGCTGCGGGCGCTCAAGGTCTACGAGCTTCACAGGCTCGACTTCGCCGAGGCCTACCTCGTCGCGAACGCCGAGTCGACCGGTGTGCGCCGCGTACTCTCTTTCGACCGCACGATCGACCGCGTGCGGTCGGTCTCCCGGATCGAGCCCTAGCGACATCGACGGACACGCCGCTTACGGTTGTTCTTCACGTGGGCGCCGCCCACAGCTCCCCCAATCGCCTATCGGTCTCGGACGCCCTTTGCCCCCGGAGGACTTTCAAGGCGGCCACCGCGCTCGTCTCGCAGCTCGGGCACGGGCGGGTCAGGTGGTACTATCGGGTCCGCTTGGTAGGATGTGCGTCGAGCGTGCATCGTGAGCCTTCGGGTGTGCATAGCGTGTACATGCTGGCTGTAAGTCCGCTGCAAGACCCGCCGAAAGCCGAGTATCTAAGCCAAATTTATATGGTCGCCCCGATTGGTTAGAGAACCGCGAAGGCCAGCGAACACGGGCGAAAACGCTGGGCCTTGCGGGACGGTGTTCGCTCGTGTTCGCGGCTGTTCGTTGGTCTGGAGACGGCAAACGGACCGCAGGGAGAGCAAAAAGGGACCGCAAAAGGACCGCAGACGTCCGTACGTGGATGAGCGACAATCGCGGCTATGGGCGAAAGTCCCGAGATTGAGCTGGTGCGCCAGGCGTGGGATGCCTTGCTTCAGGGTGGCCCGGAGGCCTTGGGCGAAGTGCTCGCGCCCGATGCACAGTGGTACGGCGTGGAGGACGGGCAGCTCTGCGATGGCCGCAAGGCAATCATCGACGTGATGAGCCGCAACCTCGCTGGCCGCCTGCGAGGCCGAATCGGGAGACCATCCAAGACGGGTCGCGCGTGATCGTGACGTTCCGTCCCGAGCAGCCGACGCAGCTTGACCGTCCGGTGGACGAGGGGATCGCTTACATGGTCGTGACGGTCCGCGATGGGCAGATAGTCGAGATGAAGGGCTGCGCCGATAGGTCTGCCGCCGTGAGCTACGCGCAGAGCAGGGAGTAGGCAGGGGCGTAGTATCGCGCGTCACGCGACGACTTGCAGGCGGGGCGCCTCGACGGTCGCGGCGGCTTGCCGTTCCTGATAGGCCGCCATAGCTTGCGAGCGTGCGAGCGCGCGACGCTGGCCTAGCTTGGTGTAGACGGTGGCGATGAGATAGCCGCCGTCGTCGAGCCCGACCATTTCTGCGACTGTCGCGGGGTCGAGGCCGAGCCCGCCGTCTGACACGGGATCGACCATCCATTGAATCGCGCGATGCTTTAGCTCGTAGAAGTCTTGGTCGGGCATCCCTGCGGAGGCGCGTATCGCGTGCCAATGCGTGTGCCAAGTGCTTCTGAACATATAGCCGCCGCGTGGTGCCGGGAAAACTATCTCGCTCATCTTGGCGTTGACGATCTTGCCCATGCGAGGCATCCGCTCCATGTGCGCGCGGAACGCGGGACTCATTACGACCCAGCGCCCGTCGTCGTCCTTGGGCCATGTGATCTTGCCCGTGTCGAGGTCGATTTGACGCCGCACACGAGCACGTCCTCGTGCGCGACGACTTGCGTGCGGTCGCCTTTCGCGCGGCGACGGCGGGCGTGGAGCATCTGCCAGAACGACGGGCGCATGACCAATTCGCTGTCGCGGACGCTCGCCAACAGGCTAATGACGCGCTGCCAGTAGAGCAGGCCGGCGTCCTCGCAGAGTGCGATCGTTTCGCCTGAGAGGTTGCGTAGCGCGCCGCCACCGCCAGAGCGCATGTCCTTGGTGACGCACACGAGGAATCCGCCGGGCTTGAGCACCGCTGCGCACGCACGGTAGATGTCGTCCATAGCCACGAGGTACGCGCTCCCGCGTGCATGACCGAGATTGCGCCGGTCGCGGCTGTAGTTGGTCGTGTCGTCTCGTCGCAGAGGCTTGGGGCCGCTGACGGTGTTGAGGTCGGCGACCTCGCACGCATACGGGGGCGACATGAGGATCAAGTCAGCGACGCCGTATGCCATGCGGCGAACCGTGCCGCCTTGCTTGGGGCTCACGAGGCGTAGCGCTTGGGTGCTGAGCACGCGCGCAAGTTGCCGCGCGTCACCTTTGGCCACTTGCGCCAGTGCGCGAGTGGCCGGATCGTCGTGTGCGTGCTCGACCCCAAAAGTTCCAGCGGATTTGCCCGGCGCCTATACCTTTATGCCTGCCGCGAGAACGAGCCTGTCCCGACTGGCGTCTCCTCAAAGCAAAGAACCTCCCATCCGCCGCAGTCTCCAAAGCTAAGCTCTGGTGAGACATCTACCCGGTACTCAGCGCGCTTTGCAGCACACTTCCATTCTAAACTCCGCGTAGTAGCTCACAAGCAGGAATGCCGAGGCCCCGCGCAAGCTTCACGACGGTGGAGACCCGCAGATCGCGCGTGCCACGCTCCGCGCGGCCGACCTCGACGGGGTGCATGTCGCAGCGATGAGCGAGGGCTTCCTGGGTCAGGCCGATGCGTCTCCGATTGCTGCGGATGTTCTGGCCGACCTGTAGCTTGGGCTCCACGGGGATGAATCCTCCGTTTGGGAGCCAATAGCGTCCAGAACCAATAGCGTTCTATTTCGTGTATCGTGCCGCTCTTCAACGACCCCTGACGGCAGGCGAATGGGTCAAAGGCGGAGACGAGAACTGAGCACCAACAATCGACCATCTACAGTCCGGCGAGCAGATCGCTGGCAGGGACATCGAGTGCTTTGGCGAGTTTGATGATCGTGATCAGACCGGGATTGCGTCGGCCGCGCTCGATGCGGTTGACCTCGGTGGGATGGAAGTCTGCGCGATGGCCGAGGGCTTCCTGGGTGAGACCTGCGCGTTCTCGCGCTGATCGGAGGTTGGCGCCGAAGGTTGAGCGCGGGTCGTCTGAGTCGGGCTCGGGCATGGCCTGGCACCCTCGATGGACCTGACCGATACCTCAATAGGGAATCTGTCAGGATGGCGCATGGTTGAGTCCACGGAAGGAGCAAGGACGGTGTTGATGCGTGCGAAGCCCGAGCATGACGTGCCCCCCGCGCGACTGTGCCCCGCCGTGTGTGGCCCCCGTGGAGGAACGGGCGCCACGGCGTCAGATCTCCGCGTGTTCGATCGTGTACATGCGATCTAGCGATGACGACAAGTACATAGCCGTGGCGCTTGGTCGCTTCGATGCCCTGTTGGGCCGGGGCTTGAGGCAGATTTTGTCTGAAGATCCCCATCTTCAGATCATTGGTAGCGACCTCGACAGCGCGGCACTCGAGGGGATTGTCGCGCAGCGGACTCCTCTGGTAGCGCTACTCGATGAGGAGAGTGTGGCCAAGCCCTCCGTACTGTCGCGGCTGAGAGCGTCTCAGCCGACAATCGGGATAGTCGTGCTAGCACATCGCCCAGCCCGTGCATGCGGTATGCGGCTACTTGCCGCCGGAGCCAGCTGTCTGCCAAAGGATGCCTCTGCTGCCGACATCCTCGCTGCCGTTCATATCGCGGCGGAGGGCAGACGGGTATTTGCGCCTGGCGACGGTCGCCTAGTTGAGCGAAGATATCCCGCCAAGACTGCCTCCCTCACGCCGCGCGAGACGGACGTGTTTGAGTGCCTTAGCAGGGGCGAATCCCACGCGGAAGTCGCACTCACCCTGCAAATCGGCGTTGAGACCGCCCGAAAGCACGCTGCACGCATCTATCGCAAGCTCGGAGTGCGAAGCAAGCGAGAACTCGTCGGTATGCCGGTCCCGACACGAACCGAGATCAGGTCCACTAGACAGCAAGTCTCTTCGTATTGACCGCTGTCGTCATCCCTCAATGCTACCCAAAGATCACCCGTTTTGAGGTATAGACAGCCCGCCTCGTCTCGATCATTCTGCATAGCCAACTAGGTCCGATGTACGAGAACAAAGGGGGCAGGGATGTCAGGTTGGCTACTGGGTGTAGCATCGGGGATGGACCGGCGCGGGTCGAGGAACAGAGGGTTGGCGGCTCGTCGTAGGACGCTTGTCGCCCTAGTGTCCACCGTCCTGTTGGTGGGTGTTGCACCTGCGGCTGCCGCGGCGAGCACCGCAGCTTCGGCACAGGACACGACGTCTGTAGCTCAGTCGGATTGCATGGTGGGCACGGGCACGCCCGTATCGCCTGCGATGACGCCCGATGGTCCCGGGTGTCAGGCCTCGGCGGCTGAGATTCCCACGAACGTGCCTCCTCCGCTTGCGGCGGAACCGGGTGCTCGTCCCGCGCAGCAAGCCTTGTCCGCGGGTGAGCGTGGAGCTAGCCTCCAGTCCGGGAACCTGGCTCCCCTCACACCAGGTTCACAGGAAAACCTCTACTGGTACAGCCTCTTCAGCTCGCACCAGAACTGCTGGCAGGCCGGCGAGCCAAAAGAAAGCTCCTATGCCTGCGACACTGTCGGCACGTCGTATCTTCCAAGCCATTTGGCCGAAGGCGCGCTCGACGGAGACGTCGCACTAACCCACAGCGGCGACTATTGCAACTCGTACACGATAGGTCAGGGCCTCGGTTACACCGACGCAAACAAAGAGAGCGAATATACCGGCTACGAACCGCCTAGTCCATTGGCGTCTTACCAAGAGGCCAATTACTACAGGACCGTATGCCAAGCAAACGAAACATTTTGGGGCCACGAGGTACGAGGCGCGAATGACGGCGAATGCACAGGCATCGGCGCCCCGTGCGGGATGCAGCACTATGTCTCGCTTAGCGAACAGGGATTGAACGATCGGCCCTGGGGCAGCTCCTTCGGCAGTCCAATCCTCATCGTTTCGGCCGAAACCAATCCGTATAGCTACAAAACGGGAACACACTTCGGCGCATGGGGCTATCTTTGTCCGCTGTTCGAGGATGCAGCGACAGATAACATCCTCGAGTTTTGTATGGAGGAGTGGAGATCCGGGAAAGGTGAGCCTGGTACGGAAGAACATTTTGACGTCACATCGGCGTGCGCCGCCGCGGATGGACACATAGCCGACCAAACGATCACACAGTTTGCGTTGGGCACGGTGTTTGCGACCGAGAAGGCCGGGTCGGCGAACACTTTTACATTTACGGGGGCCAATACGGGATGGAAGCATTTTATAGCAGGCATCACAACTGGTAACCTTGAAAGTGCGATTACCAGCATCAATAACACTTGCAAATCTGGCTACTCCACAAATCCCGCAAACTATGCGCTAATCGGCATTGAGCATGGAACCGAGGGTGGCGGCTTTATTGAGCTCGGCGCCAGCGAAGGAAACCTACAGGCCTGGACTGAATACGCGCCTTTGCCGCCATCGGCGGCTACTGGGGAAGCGTCCAAAATCCAGTTCCATCGGGCTACATTGAGCGGTACCGTAAATCCAAATGCATCGGACACTCATTACTACTTCCAGTACGGCACATCGACCTCCTATGGAAGTACCGCTCCGGCTCCGCCCGGTAACGATGCTGGATCGGGTACAGGCCAGGTAGAAGTCAGCGTTCTAGCTCACAGTGAACTGAGCGCGGGCACGACTTACCATTACCGCATAGTCGCAACCAACGCGGCTGGCGTGTCCTCCTACGGGAACGATCGGACGTTTACGACAGCGGCGCTTCCGAGTCTCTCTATCAATAATCGATTGCAGTCCAGTATGACGTTGACATGGACGGCGTCGGCCAACGCATCGAGTTACACCATTAAGCGAAACGGAGGAACTGTCGGGACGACTTCGGCGTTGACTTATGTCGATACCAAACTGCAACCGACGACATTTTACTCCTACGAAGTCGTCGCTAATGAGGAAAATGAAAGTCTGGGGTCAAATGTAGTCACCCGCGCGACGACACCACTCAACACCACAAGGGCAGACATCAACGGTGACGGTAAGACCGACCTCGTGTACATTTACCCTGGCGGGTACATCGATACGTTCCTGTCGAAAGGCAACGGGACGTACACCGAGACGGTAGAACACCTAAAAGAATTTGAATCGACGCAAGGTTTGTGGATGACAGGAGATTTTAACGGTGACGGTAAGACTGATCTCGTGTACATCTACCCTGGTGGGTACATCGATACGTTCCTGTCAAAGGGCAACGGCACATACGAAGAGAAGTCGGAGCTGATTGAAGCGGGATTCAACAGTACGGATGGGACATGGGAGGTCGGGGATTTCAATGGCGATGGTAAGGCTGATCTCGCCTATATTTTGCCTGGTGGGTACATCGATACATTTATGTCCAAAGGCAACGGCCTATATGAAGAGACAATCGAACACCTGACAGAATTCAACTCAACGTCGGGCCAGTGGCTTACTGGAGATTTCAACGGTGACGGTAAGACTGATCTGGCATACATTTATCCTGGCGGGTACATCGATACGTTCTTCTCGAAAGGCAACGGACACTACGAAGAGATAATAGAACATCTAACCGAATTTGATTCATCGTCGGGTCAGTGGTTTACAGGGGATTTCAATGGTGACGGTAAGTCTGATCTCCTATACATTTATCCTGGTGGGTACATCTATACGTTCTCATCGAAAGGCAACGGACACTACGAAGAGGTATCTGAACATCTAAAAGAATTTGACTCGTCGTCAGGTCAGTGGATGACTGGGGATTTCAATGGTGACGGTAAGACTGATCTCGTGTATATCTACCCTGTCGGATACATCGACACGTTCATGTCTAAAGGCAATGGAACGTACACCGAGACTTCAGAATACCTAAAAGAATTTGACACAAGTTCGGGTCGGTGGCGCACCGGCGACGTAAACGGGGACGGTAAGACCGATCTGATGTACACGTATCCTGGTGGATATATTGACACGTTTCTGTCCAAAGGCAACGGAGCATACGAAGAGCTAGGGGAATATGTAAAAGAATTCGATGACGTGACGGGGCTTTGGCTTTAGCGCAAGCGGCCATTGTTGTCACGGGCACAAGTGGTCACGGCGGCCGGGGAGCGATACCTCCCCGGCCCGCCGGCAATTGTCGGCCGGCGCGAATCAGCGAGATGCTTGCGCGAGGCGCGTCTACTATACTGCCGTCCTTCCTAATGCGAGGCAGTGAGCATATCCGTCCATCTTAAGATCCGAGCGCGCGATGCCGACTGAACGTCGGGCACAATCGACCACCCTGTCGCGTCTAGTAGGACTGCTCAGGAAGCTAGCGAATCGTGCAGATGGGACTGTGCCCACCTGGATACTTGCCCTAGCTTTCTACTTGTTTCTGGGCGTTGTCACGATCGGCCGTCACGCGCTCAGCCATCCTGGCAGCGTATGCGCTTGTGTCGGCAGTTCAGACCCAGCCGCCTATATGTGGGCGTTGTCGTGGTGGCCACACGCGATTATCCACGGACTTAATCCGTTTGTGACCCACTATCAATGGTCGCCAACCGGCGTCAATGTAGCTCAGGGTGCGATGATCCCTACGGCTGCAATTGTGATGGCGCCTATCACAGCGCTGGCCGGTCCTGTGGTTTCTTACAACCTTTTGAGTCTAGCTAGTGCTGTGCTGAGCGCGTTTACTGCATACCTTCTTTGTCGCCGCCTGGTTCTGCGAGAGCTGCCCGCAGTTATAGGCGGCTTTTTGTACGGCTTTAGTGCCTATAACTTCGCCCAGCTGACCGGACACATAAACCTTACACTCATTTTTTTGCTTCCGGTAATAGTTCACCTAGCCTTGAAGCGCTGGGATAACGAATTGTCAACGCGCAAGTACGTCTTGCTTATGGCGGTAGTGTTCATCCTACAGGCCGGTCTCTCAACCGAAATTCTCGCTGAGGCTGTCGGGTTCGGAGCGGTGCTCCTGATATCAGCACGTTTTTTGGTGCAGAAATGGCAACGTCCGGGGGTGGACAGGCTGAGTCTGGAGACGATCGCAGCAGGTATGCTGGCATTGGTAGTAGGGGCGCCCTTTTTCTATTACGCTTTGATAAGCGGAGGCGGCCCGGAGAGTATAGGCGAATTCTGGAATGTCTACGCGATGGATTTGCTTAACCCATTCTTTCCGACCGAAGTCACATGGTTTGGTCACCAGGCGTTTCATGCGCTTAGCGCCAAGTATGCGGGCGGAGGGGTGACAGGCGAGGATGGGTATTTGAGTATTCCGCTAGTAGTCGCCTTTGTGACCTGGGGCGTTAGCGTTCAACGAAAGCGTTTGCTTACCAAGTTGGTGTTGATAGTGGCAGTATTGAGCTTTGTATTGGCGCTGGGCGCTCATCTTCACATCGCTGGGCACGACACTGCTGCACTACCGGCTAACTGGCTCAAGAATCTGCCGATTTTTAGTAGTATTAGCCCAGAGCGTATTTCGGTGTTTACCAGCCTTGCAGTCGCGATTGGTATTGCTGCATGGGTGGCACGACCCGCAGGGCGCTCGCTGGTTCGAGCGGGGCGCTGGCTCGTTGTGGCACTTGCTGTAATTATGCTCTTTCCGAACGTCCCTAAAATTTTCTATGGGGTGCCGCCGGACAACCCACGTTTTTTCTCTACAGCCACATATAGGCACTATCTGTCTCCAGGCGAGACGGTGCTGATACTGCCGTTCGGGGCTAACGACGTATCTACACTCTGGCAGGCCGAGACGGGCTTTTACTTTTACATGCCCGAGGGTTATGTGGGACAGGTGATGCCTCCGCCATTCAGAACTGAAGCAACTACGGCTCAGCTCTTCTCGAACGAAACCCCTTCGGCGTCATCGCTCGTATCTTTCATCCAACAGCACCACGTCAGTCATATTGTGGTGGATACCGCCGATGTGATTCTCTCCGCACAGGATCCGTGGCCAACCTACCTTGCTAATATCGGTCTACACGGTAGCCGTTTGGGCGGAGTGCTCCTCTATGCCGTTCCTAACACATGGCGTTGATCGCTACCTCAACGTATACAGCGCCACCTCCGACTGTGATAGAGACGCCGCATTCCTCCGAGCGCCGTCCGCTCACGGCGATGCATGCGGCGATCGTGACATGGGTACTGGGCGTTTACTTCGCGCTGGTGTTGGAGTCGCCTTACGCCAACGACGACCTCATCGATCGCAACCTACGCGTCACACTGCGCGAAGCCCACACTTCACTGGGACCGTATATATGGACGCAAATCTCGGCCTTCGCCGAACGCGACGCGCGCTTTGATCCAGTGCTTTTGGGGTGGACCTACACGTTGTTCGACGCATTCGATAATCGTAACTCCTACAAGCTGATCGTCGGCGTGGTGCTTCTGCTAGCGCTTGTATCGGTAGCGCTGTGCATAGTTACGATTGCCGATAGCTGGATCCCAGGGGTGGCTTTCGTGCTGATCGTGGCAGGCACGTTGCAGGTGCGCCCGTGGTCCGACGGCATCGACTCCTTCGCCGGCATAATCGCGTTGACGACGGCATTGACGTTCGGCTCCCTGCTGGTGTTGCTGGTCAAGACTGGCGTACGCTGGATGGTGCTCGCTGGCGCACTCTACCTACTCGCGCTTTTCAGCTACGAGGTTGTGGGACTGTTCGCCCCGGTGCTGATCCTCATTGTTCTCGTCCGTCGCCATGACTGGCGCCCGGCGCTCGCGATCGTGATCCCAGTAGCAATCGCGTTGCTGATCGTCATTTCGCTGCACATCTTCGGGAGCCCCCATCCGGTCCCGGAGTACACGCTCAGCTGGCACTCACACCTCGTGCTGGAGACCTTTACCAAGCAAATGCTGGCGGCGCTGCCGCTATCACAGTGGTGGCTCGGTCACGTCGCCGTACCCCCGGTCGCGGGCACCCTTATCCTGACAATCGCGATCGTGCTCGGTATCCCGGTGTTCTTTGGCATGCGCAGGCTCGCAGGCAATATGCAGTCGGTAGCGCAGCACAGCTCAAGTTTGTACGCGCTACTGGGCGCCTGGATCTGGGTCACGCCAGCGGTGCTTGTCAGTCTCACCGAACGCTGGCAGACGGGCATCCCGTGGGGGAGGGCTATATCCCGGTTGTCTTTGAGTACGTAGGCTTGGCGCTCTGTCTGCTCTCGCTGTGGATGCAGCTCGATCGACGCCTACATACCGGGCTCACGCCGGGCTCTCTGCGTGCCTGGGGCATCGGTAGTGCGGTCCTGGTGGCAGCGCTGGCCACGCTAACGATGGCCGGCAATCTCTCAGTTATGCCGTAAGCGGCAAGCTAGCCTCAGGTTTACTTTGGTTGCCCAGTGTGCAGTCTCAGTCAGCCCAGCGTCGTCGGCGGCGTCGAGTTCGCGATGAGCTGCCCGATGCTTGTCTCGGTGGCTGTGCCTGCTACTGGATCGAACGTCCATAGGCGCTGCTCGGGCACCGTCACCGTGTGCGACATTTGGCAGACTTCCGAGATGCGGTAGCGGTTCATGCCGGGCGTGTGGATGTGCGGCAGGCCGCGTCGTTGCTGAAGCTCGATCCAGCGGGTCGTGACGCTCAGATGTTCGGCTAGGCGCTGCTTGGTGATCCAGGGCTCGGGCGATGGTTCTTCGCCGTTGTACTCGCGCGGCGGCTTCATTGCCCGGTGGTGATGCAGGCATACGCACCACGGCTTCGTGCGTCCGGCTTGCAGGCATAGAGTCGTGGCTTCTCGCTGCGCATAGCCGTCGATCAGACCAGACCACGCGTAGGATCTCAAGAGCCCTTCTGATGAAGGCTGGCCACGGTGCGTGTGCTGTTGGCTCTTTGGGCATGGATATAAGAAGAAGGCGCGAGAAGGGTGTCCTGCGGTACAGCCCGGGCTACAATCTGATCATGAGCGCCACCAGACCAAAGAGGGCGACTGTGCCGAAGGTGGCGCCGCCGCCCTCCAAGCGTCCGGATCTCGCGCGCGGGCTCCCTGGCACTGATCGTGAGCGTGCCGAGGAGCGCCGTCGGTTTGCTGAGGAGCACCGCGAGACGCTTCGCCGCTTGGGCAAGTAACAAGCGGTGGCTGTCTACTACCCCGAGTTCGGGGACTTCTGCGATGTCGCGGCAGACATCCTTGGCACCACGCCCTGAGCAGATAGCACGTCTCCCTAACGCCGGTCTCGCTGAGTCCGCGCTCGCGGCGCCGCGAGCCGGCTTTGGCGATGTCGAGGTCTACCCGACGATCTTGGAGAAGGCCGCGATTCTGCTGGAGCGTTTGGCACGCAACCATCCGCTGCCGGACGGGAACAAGCGCACCGCGTTCTTCCTGACCGGCCTCTTCCTGGAAGCGAATGACTCGCCGCTGCATGGCACCGAGCCGGACGTCGATGTGTCGATGGTCGAGCGCATCGCAGCTGGCCAAGTCGAGCAGCAAGAGATCCTCGCGTGGCTATCCAAGCGCACCGCTTGAGTTATTCGGCGTCTTGGCGACAAAGGACGAGATTGTCCTCACTGATGCTGACGAAGGCTAAAAGCTAGGCGTGAGGATGGCTTGTGATTTCAACGGCGTTGTTCATAGCCTTGGCGCCGATGAAACGGTGTCGGGGAGTCCAGAACTGAGCGTTCGCCCGCTCGATGTGATCGTTGGTTGTGGCTGGCTCTGGCATCGCATGGCCTCCAACACCAAGTGTAGGCGGTCCTGGTGACACAAACGCGGTCCTAGCTCAACTCTTGCTGTCGCTCAGAGATCGTCCGGGAGCTCGCCGAGGAGCCTTCTCATGGCATTGGTCTTCTCTGGTTGTCTACTGCGGCGCGGCTTGGCGTAGTACGGCACAGGCATCGGCAGTGGTGGGGGATCGGCGACGCTCTGGTCGAGGTACTCGCGCACTCGAGTGGGATGGAAGCCGAGCCGGGGCGTTGATCCAGTGCCCAGCGGCACGGCGCCGAGATCGCCCGCGTGGTCGTAGACCCACCGGCGTGTCATGCCGGTCATGCGCGCCACCTCGCGCGCACTGATAAGCCCCTCCGGTCGCCCCTGTCCTGGGACAAGCCACGGCATCAAGCGCTCGACGACCCGATCGGCCAACAGGTAGGCGAGCCGATCTAAGAGCTCGTTGTCGTCCCCTAGCTCGCCGGGCGTCACGACGGTACGGGCGGTGCGGTCTGGGTGATCAGAGAACTACGCTTTCACATCATCATGAGGCGGCGCTCAAAACAGTATCCAGGTGCTGGTCGCGTTTGGGCAGTAACTCGATTCCAGTGCCTAAAGCTGCGCTGTCTCACCTAAACCCTCCCAAATCGCCCCCAAAATCCGAGGTTCCAGCAGCCAAATCGACTATCGGCAAAACCGCTTGTTTCAAGGCATTTCCACGGGAAACAGGGCAAATCACGCCCGATTCGGGTCGGCGAAGCCCCCGGTTCGAATCGAAGCTCGAACACTTCAGCGACTTGCTTCCATAGCGTGTTGTCGTCTATGCGCAAGCTCCGCCCGAGTACAGCTTGAGCGATGTGGTTAAACAGATCGCTCGCTGGGTGTTGGAAGACACGTGGTTTGTCGAGTAGAACGGTCAAGAGTGGTTCCATCTCTCTAGGAACTCGTTGCATCAGAACCCGACGTGCCTTCGACTCGCACGCCATCGCAACGAGGAGAACTTCCCCGCACGGACTCGTCTTCGTCTCGCAGTCCTCCGCAACCGGTTTGACCTGGGTACGCCTGCCGGTTAGTCGAGTTTTTCTGGGGTGAGCGCGAGTCCTTCGGTCTTGGCGGCGGCGTGGAGGCGGCGGTCCCAGGTGGCGAGGATGAGATCGTCGCAGGGGAGCATGAGGGCGGAGGCGAGGTGCAGTGCGTCCATGCTGCGCAGTTCGCGGCCGATTGCGAGTCTGGCGGCGTCTTCGACGAGGCGCTGGTCTACTTCGATCACGCCGAACGCGGGCCACTCTTCGCGGACGGTTGCCGCGGCTGCTTGGCCTGCGCTGAGGCCGACGGCGCGGACGGTCTCCACGAAGCCGACACGGCACATGAACCAGCCCTCGGCGCAGCCCATAGCTTCGAGCACGGTATCGCTGCCGGGCTCAGCGACGTAGCGCTTTACCAGCGCGCTCGCATCGAGGTAGAGGTTCAGCGCTCGGCGTCCCGCTCGGCTAGTACCAATCCCGATGCACTGCGATTGCTCTTCACGGGTGGAGGTGCCTGCCTCGGTCGCGCGTGCGCGGGCGCCACCAGCCGTCCTTGAGCTACCAACTGGCGCAGTCGATCATCGTTGGCCGAGGCGGCGGCTGGGACGATGTCGGCCAGCGGCTGACCGCGGAGGGTCACGCGCACCTGCTGGCCGCGAGCGACCGCTCGCAGCGTCTGGCTGAGTGTCGTCTTCAGCTCGCGGACTCCGATCTCGCGCATGTGACCACCTTATCAGCCATGAAGCCACATGGTGCCCGGCATCAGCGAATACGGCCGGAAACCGCCGAAAACACGGGGGATTGACGTCGGCCGTTTCGCCTGTGTTTGCGGGCTTTCCCGGCGTATCCGTAGGGAGTCCGTAGGATCAGGACGCCGAACCCGTAGCAGGAGCCTTCTGGGCTCGGCGACGCGAGGTGTAGACACCAATGTCGCTATGACGGGCGCATCGCGTGTTGCTCACGCTTGCCGACATCCTTGAGCCTCACGCGCCGGCCCCTTTGACCGGGCACGACCACCTGTTAGCGTTGTCGGTGTTCCGCGCATGGCTGTGGACGAGGGCCATGCGGATAAACCGCATGGAGGAGATGATAATGGTCCTCAACCAGCGGAGCGCGTTCAGGCTGATCGCGGTGGCGTTTGCGGCGGCCACGGTGTGGTGCGTGTTGCCGTCGACGGCGCAGGCAAGGAAGATCCGCGTCGCGCCGACCGGTAGCACGAGCACTATCCAGACGGCTGTCAACGAAGCCGTCCCTGGCGACACGATCGTGCTCGCGCCGGGAACCTACTCCGGTCCGACAGTCAGCGTGAAGACGAATGACTTGACGATCACAGGCAGCAAAGCGGCGGTCATCGACGCCACCGGAAACATCTACGGCATCACCGTCGGCACGCAACTCACATTCGACCCGGGTCCCACCTGTCCGCCATTCGGCGTAAGCGACTTCGACATCAGCGGCCTCACGGTCCGCAACGCAGAGGACACGGGCATCTTCCTGTTCGGTGTCGACAAATTCGAGGTCAGCGGCGGCGCTTACCTCGACAACGGCGAGTACGGCATCTTCCCGCGCTGCTCGCACGAAGGGCTGATCAGCCAGAACTTCGGTGGCGGCGGCAATGACGCCACGATCTACGTAGGCGTTGACGAAAACACCGTCGTCGAAAAGAACCGGCTCATAGGCGGGGAGCTGGGCATCGAGCTCGAGAACACCAACAACTCGGTCGTGCGAAACAACCTGCTGAGTGACAACACGACGGGCATCTTCGTGATCGTGCTGCCCAACCTGCCCACGTCCTCGACCGAGACGGCGCTCATCGAAGGCAACGTCGTACACAAGAACAACCGCCCGAATCCTTTCCCGCCGGTGTGCCAACCCCCTGGAACGCCTCCGGGCTGTGTCGAAGAATTCTTCGACGACTTGCAACTGCTTCCGTCGGGTAGCGGAATCCTCAACGTGGGTGGCCATGATGTGACGATTCGCGGGAACGTAGTGGTCAACAACGACACAGCGGGCGTTGGCGTAGTCGAAAACCCGTTTGGGTTCGGATCTTCCAACGAGACCGCTGTGACGCGCAACGTAATCGTGCAGAACGGCAAGAGCCCCGACCCTCGCACGCAAGGCTCCGGCGACATCGTCTACCTCGACAATCCCGCCAACGGAAGCTGCATCTCCGGGAACGTGTTCAAGACGTCCTTCTTCCCGTTCGGTACCCCACCCCCTTGCTAGGGATGGCCTCGAGAGGCATATTGTGACGGAGAATCGGAATCTCGCGGCGCGTGCGGGTCGGTGGAGCGCTCAGCACCGCAAGATTGCCATCTGGGGATGGATCGGGTGTGTGCTTGCGGTGTTCGACCGGGGCAGATCCACCGAGGAGGCGGTGGCGCACGGCATCAAGAGCACCGCGGGGGTGGTCACCAGCGCCGCGGTGGTGATGGTGTCCGTGTTCGCGATCTTCGCGACCCTGTCGCTGCTCATCTTCAAGCAGCTCGGCATCGGTCTGGCGGTGGCGGTCCTGTTCGACGCGACGCTCGTGCGCGGCGTCCTCTTGCCGGCCACCATGAAGCTGCTCGGCGACTGGAACTGGTACCTGCCGGGGTGGCTTGAGTGGCTGCCCCATGTGGGGCCAGGGGACGGGAGGGGACTTCCGCCGGACAGCTCTCGGCCGCAGCCCGAGGCGCACCCCGCATAACGGGTATCACAGCCGCGGGACCTCGTCCGCCGCGCTGCGCAGCGCGGCTATATCGAGCCACACGGTGGCGGCTGCACGACGGGCGACTGGTGCCTATTGTCATGACGCCGAGCCGCCATCTCTTCAGCGGTACGGTTTTTGGGTGAGTTTCGCCCGGCTGGCACGACCGTCCTCGGCAGACGAGTTGTTGAGCCTACTGCGACGGTACATCAGCGATGAGCGAGTGCTCGCTGCTATCGCGGCGGTGTCGCGCGAGCTGTTCGTAGCGCCGGAGCTTCGCGGCCGGGCATGGCACAACTCACCGCTACCGATCGGCGCAGGGCAGACGATCTCCCAGCCGCTGGTGGTTGCGCACATGTGCGAAGCGCTGAGACTCCGCGGCGAGGAGCGCATCCTCGATGTCGGCACTGGTTCTGGCTACCACGCTGCGATCCTGGCCCATCTCGGACGATCGGTCGTGAGCATTGAGCGTCACCCTGGTCTCTTCCAGCAGGCGCGAGAAAACCTGGCCGCCGCAGGTATCGAAAACGTGACGCTCATCATCGGCGATGGTCGCAAAGGCCACCCTGAGCAGGCGCCATACGACGCGATCAACGTCGCCGCGGCTGCGACCAGAGGATTGCCCCAGGCGTTGCTCGAACAGCTTTCCCCCCAAGGCCGGCTGATCGCCCCCGTCGCGCACGGTACCGGCCAGCGGCTCATACTCGCCGAACGGACCGACACCGATACTAGATACCAAGATCTCGGCCCAGTGCGGTTCGTGCCACTTGACTAAGGGCAGCCAGAATCGATCCACGGCCGCGACTGAAGGACACAGTGCCGCATCGGGTCTGGCTTCCGATTGGGCTGGGTGAGGGGCGGCAAGATCGTCGAGATCCACGTCTTCGCTCACCCGCTGCGTCCCGCGGCAACATCGCCTAATAATGGGTTGGTGCGCGGATCGAGCGGCCAGGCGCAGGCGGTTCGGCGGTACGCAGACCATTCCTTCGCTAAACCTTGCCGAGCATGGGAGCAAGTGCAGCCCGGCACGTACACCCCATGGGTTGAGACGACTCAGATCGCGCCCACGATCCTCGACCCGCTCGGGCTCGATCCGGCCGCGCTCGAAGCGGTCCAGATCGAAGGCACCCAGGTGCTCCCGGGGTGGATCGTGGTCACCTCCTCCTCGAGGATGAGGGCGGATCATCGTCATTGAGGGTGCCCCAGCCGCGGTGCGGCGCTACTTTTGCGGACATGCTCCTCCGCGCGCGCGGGCCTCTCCGGCCGCTTCCCCCGCTTCACGGGGACTTTTCTGGTGGCGCTGCCGTGGGGCACCGGTCGGTTCCTGCGCGAGCGCGGCGTCCGCGAACGGGCATACCGTGAGCGCGCCGAGCAGGTCGACGCGGTGCGCGAGCAGCGCGCCAACACAGCGGCCGGCGCGGCGAGCGGGCACGGATCGCCCGGGAGTCCCGCTTGATCGGCTCTTTGGGTTCTCATGCGCCGCAAGCAAACGCGCGCGAGAGCAGCAGCTCGCGCTCGCGCTCGTTGTCGCACAGGTCGGCTGCGCGCGCGAACTCCTCGCGCGCTTCCATCAGTCGCCCTAGGCGCACGAGGATGTCGCCGCGCACGCCTGGCAGTAGGTGATAACCGCGCAACGCAGGCTCATCGGCGAGCGAATCGACGAGCTCGAGCCCAGCCTCGGGGCCGAAGGCCATCGTCACCGCCACAGCGCGGTTGAGCTCCACGACCGGGGAGCCGGTGAGCGCCGCCAGGCCGTCGTACAGCGCGACGACCCGCGGCCAGTCGGTCTCCTCGACGCTCAGGGCCCGCGCATGGCAGGCGGCGATCGCGGCCTGCAACGTGTACGGCCCCAGCGCGCCGCTGAGCTCCTCGGCCCGTCGCAGCCCGGCGAGACCACGTTGCACGAGCAGGTGGTCCCAGCGCGCTCGGTCCTGATCGGCGAGCAGTACCGGTTCGCCGTGTGGCCCGACCCGCGCCCGCAGCCGCGAGGCCTGGAGCTCCATCAGGGCCAGCAGGCCTCCTGCCTCAGGCTCACGGGGCATCAGCGCGGCCAGGATCCTTCCGAGGCGCAGGGCGTCCGCGCACAGCGCTGGCCGAACCCATTGCTCGCCGGCCGTCGCCGTGTACCCCTCGTTGAACACCAGGTAGATCACCTCGAGCACCGCGGACAGACGCTCCTCCAGCTCGTCGCGAGTGGGCACCTCAAACGGCACGCGCGCCTCGGCGAGCGTGCGCTTGGCACGGACGATGCGCTGCGCGACCGTCCCTTCGGAGACGAGGAACGCCCGCGCGATCTCCGGCGTCGAGAGGCCGCCCAGCAAGCGCAACGTAAGCGCGACGCGCGCGTCCCGGGACAGGACCGGATGGCACGTCATGAAGATCAGGCGCAGCACATCGTCCTGCACGTCTTCGACCTGCGCGGCGAGCTCGGGCCGATCGAGCTGCTGGAGGATTTCCAGCTCGCGCTGAATCATCCCTCGCTTGCGCTCGAGCGCGACGCGTCGGCGCAGTGCATCGATGCCCCGGTGCTTGGCGGTGGCCATCAGCCATGCACCCGGCTTGTCCGGGATGCCCGACTCAGGCCACCGCTCGAGCGCCGCGACGAGCGCGTCCTGGGCCAGATCCTCGGCCACGGCCACGTCGCGCACGATGCGAGTCAGCCCGGCTATCAACCGGGCCGACTCGATCCGCCAGACGGCGTCGATCGCACGATGGGTGGCAGACGACGTCACGGGTGGGCGGGCCTAGTTCCGGGCGCTCTGCTCTCGCAGTCGCTCGTTGGCCTCGCGCAGTTCCGGCGTCAGCTGCTCGCCGAAGTCCTCAGCCTCGAAGATCGGGCGCAGCTCGATCTCGACACCGCCGCCGAACGGCGCTCGCTTGAGCCACTCGATCGCCTCCTCGCGCGAGGCGCACTCCCAGATCCAGTAGCCGGCGACGATCTCCTTGGCCTCGGTGAACGGACCGTCGATGACAGTGCGCTCGCTGCCGTCGAAGCGGATCTTTGCGCCCCTGGAGGTCGGGTGCAGGCCCTCGCCGGCCAGCATCACGCCTGCCTCGACGAGCTCTTCGTTGTACTTCGTCATCTCTCCCAGGAGCTCGGTGCTGGGCATCTCGCCCGCCTCGGACTCGGGGCTTCCGGGGACCAGAACCATGAAACGCATTGGTGCCTCCTTGTGGCGGTTGGGGTGGTTTCTACCAGCACGTCGAACGAAGTCGGCCGAAATCGACACCGCCCGGAATTTTTTTGGTGGGCTAGGGCATCCCGCTCATGGTGTGGGTGCTTCCATGCGATGCACCCGGCACGACGAATCCGGGGACGCTGTGGGGTACCGTCACCAAAGCGACCGCGAGTACGAGCAGGACAGCCGCGGTGGCCCAGGTGACGGCGCGCTCCCATGGAAGGGTCTTCTCGAACGCGATCAACGCCGCAACGAACGCAGTCCACGCGAGGCTCATCACTCCGAGGGCAAAGAGCGCAGCCATCAGCGCCCAACAGCAGCCCAAGCACCATGCGCCGTGCCTGGCGCCCATCTCCAAGGCACCTCGCGGTCCGTCGCGCCATGTGCCCAGAAGGAATCCAAGGGGGCTGCGGCACTTCGCCAGGCAGACATCCTTCAGCGGCGTGAGCTCGTAGAGCGCGGCGATGGCCAGCACGCCCCCGGCGAACCACCGGCCACCCGCGTCCCAACCCAAATCGGCGCCGAACAGACCTCTGCCCAGGTGAAAGAGGCCGTAGGCGACCACCCCCGCCAGGCCCCACACGAGCAGATAACCACAGGCGAACAGCAGCGGGCGGCTCAGACCGCGCCGGCGCGTCATCTGAGCGTAGAGCGCCACCGTCGGCGAGACCGACGGGAACATCATCGCCGCCATCATCACCACCCACACCCCCAAAAACCAGCCGAGAGCCCCGAGATCGGTGCCAGGCCCGGCATCCATCCCGGCCATCCGCTCCGCGGTGAACCACCAGGCGAGGATGGCCAGCGCGAACAGCAGCGCGACGAGCCCCAGCCGCGTCCGTACGGCGGCGAGGGCCTCGCCAAGCTCGCTGCGGGCCGCGCGGCGGTCCAGTGCGGGGGATTGCGCCGCGGCGCTTACGCCGCCCACGAGAACTGCGAGGTGGAGAAGCCGGCCTTCCCCTCATATCGGATGCCGAAGGCGTCGATCTGCGAGCGGGTGGCATGCGCCACCGTCAACTCGGAGCCGGCGGGGTGGAAGATGCCCGTGAGCTTCGCGGGCTCCCCTGTCTGCACTCCGAAGGGCACGATGTCCTCGATCTCGAAGTCCACCGCATCGCCGATACGGATCGAGTGACGCAGACCGTTCTCCTCGACCTCGATCGGCGCCCGCTCGACTCCCAGGTTCTCGCCTACCAGCGGCCCCAGTGCCTCCATCGGGCCGCCGAGCGACCCCGAGAACACCGCGCCGAGCTTCTCCGCCTGCTGCTCGGATGCCGCGGCGTCGATGAACACGCCAAGGCGCCAGTTGCCCTCGCTCATCACCTTCGGTGTGTCCGCGACGGCTGCAACCGTCAAGCCGCTCACGTCAACACCATCCACCTCACCGTCACGGACGCGGAACACTAGCGTGACCTTGCAGCGGTCGAGCGTGGCGCCGAACGCGAATGACGCCGTGCACGGGCAGATCACGTCACACGAACACGTCTCGAAATACGATCCTGCGAGCTTCCACGACATGAGTGCCTCCTGAAGGGGGAGTGTGTACCTCGATTATTGCCCAGAGCGCTAGGCAGTCAAACCCTCCAGGTGAGCGTCCCAGTGCCATTTTTCGATGGACACCAATAACTAGGATTAAATACTTACCTCGTTTCGTCATTGGGCTAGGGCAACGACGGTCGTATCATCGGAGGTGGAGAACATGACATGACCACGCTCGGCTTTGTGCTGTTGCTGATGGGCGCCGTGCTGGCGGTGGCCGAGGCTCACGTGCCCGGCGGGGTTCTCGGTGTGGCTGGAGGCGTGGCGTTGATGGCCGGCGGGATCGTCCTCATCGCCACGTTGGGCGGCAGCGCGGCGCTCGCCGTTCCGGTCGGCGTTGGTCTCGGCGCGGCGGCAGGGGGATGGGCGCTCGTGGTGACGCGCAAGGCGGCGAGCGTGCGGCGCGCGCATATCCAGGCGGGCGCGGAGGCGCTGTGTGGCCGGGTTGGCGTGGTGCGGGGCTGGAGTGAGCCCGGCGGTCAGGTGTTCATCGACGGCGCGTTGTGGCGCGCCCGCCAGGGATGGGCGGAAATCGACGGGGAGACGCTTCGCGAGGGCGATACCGTCGTGGTCGAGCGTGTGAGCGGCTTGACGCTGTCCGTGCGCCGCGCCGAGGAGTGGGAGCTGATCGCATGATCCTCGCGCTCGTCATAGTCCTCAGTTGCATCATGGTGACGGCGCTCGTGCTTGCGGGGGCTTCGGTGCGCGTGTTGCGGGAGTACGAGCGTGGCGTCGTCTTCCGTCTCGGGCGTGTGACCAGTCAGCGCGGGCCAGGTCTGATCTTCCTGGTGCCCGCGATCGATCGCATGGTTCGCGTCAGCCTACGCACGATCACGCTGCAGATCCCCGCGCAGGAGGTCATAACTCGTGACAACGTGCCCGCGCGCGTCACTGCCGTCGCCTACTACCGGATCATCGATTCCACCAAGTCAGTGCTCGAGATCGAAGACGTATTGGCTGCCACTTCGCAGATCGCCCAGACGACCCTGCGCTCGGTGCTGGGCAAGGCCGAGCTCGACGCATTGCTGGCCGAGCGCGAGCGCTTGAACGAGCACCTCCAGCGGATCATCGACGACCAGACCGAGCCTTGGGGTGTGAAGGTCACCGCGGTCGAGATCAAGGACGTCGAGATCCCCGAGCGGATGCAGCACGCGATGGCGCGCCAGGCCGAGGCCGAGCGCGAGCGCCGCGCGAAGATCATCAACGCCGAGGGTGAGTTCCAGGCAGCCGCACGACTGAACGACGCAGCCGATGTGATCAGCCGCAATCCCGTAACGATCCAGCTTCGTTACCTACAGACACTGCTTGAGGTGAGCAACAAACAGAGCTCTACGATCGTGTTTCCGCTGCCGATGGATGTCTTGCAGCCGCTCCTTGCCGCCGCGCGGGGCCGTCGCGCCGCTGTCGACGGTCCCGAGCGCGAGCGCCTCGACGAGGCGCTCGCGGCTGCGCGGGCGGCGCTCGACACCGCGACGAGCGACCGCGAGCGTCTGGAATCGGGCACGTATCCGGTCCCGGTCTCACCTACATCCGAGCCTCCGGCATAATTCGTGGCTCTGGACGTGGCCACCTGGAAAAGAGACTAAACGAGCCCTGCAGGAGATCGAAGTAGAAGGCGGCGGGAAAATCCAGGTCGGCTAACTGCCGCGCGTCCTGGGTGCCCTGTAAGCACGCCTGAAACGCTGCCCGTCTTGTCGTTTACGTAATAGCCAAGAGGAGGTAGCGCTCTATCTTGCCGATGAGGAGCAGACGGCTTGGGCGGAGTGGTATCGGGTGCTAGCCGAGATTGGGCTTCCGTCCATCCACCAGATGCCACGCGACCTGTGGCACTGGACGGTCGCTGTGAGCGACATTGCCGATCTCTCCAACTCCGCCAAGCTGACGAAGCTCGGCCTTCCCGTTCCTCGTCCTGGTCGGCGGAGCTGGCCACTAGCGGCGAGGCTGTTTGCCCAGATTCAGAACGGCTCGTCCAGCAGCTCAATTTTGCCCGCAGGCCAGGTTGCTGTGGGGGTGAGCGGCTTCCACAGGGCGTGCAGCGGCATCTCGATCAAGCCTCCGGGCTGCGCCGCCCAGACCGGCTCCTCGATGAGCTGAAACCCAAACTTGGCGTACAGCCCGACGTTTGCCGGCAAGCAGAAGAGCATTGCCCGTTCGGCCCCAAGCTCGTGGGCGATCTGGAGCACTCGCTCGATCAACACGCGCGCAAAACCGAGCCCGCGGGCGGAGCGAGTGACGATCACACCACCGATCCCGACCACCCGAAGCAGCGCGTCGGCTACCTGGACCTTCGCGAGGACGAGTCCCGCAAGCGCCACGAGGTTTCCCGCGTCATCGTACAGACCGAGGTTGTGGCTCTTCTCTCGCCACCGCAACGCTTCGCCGACACCGCCCCACGGCTCGGACTCTCCGGCGAGGACCTGCTGCCAGTCGCCATCGGTGATCCTGTTTAGCTCGACCAATCGCATATGTTGGCTCCCTTCGTACGTGAGTGGTGTCGACGGCGTTCCACAGCAGCGTCACATAGGCCCGGCAAACCCTCAACCAATATCGGCCGTTTCGCGAGGTTTCTGGTGGAGTAGGGGACACGAAGCTTGCCTTAGGGCGCTCCTGTCGAAAGCGGCTTGGGCAGGCGAGCTTGTGCAGGCGATAGAGTCGTTAGGGGCGTGCCCACACAGGTGATGCGATCAAGATGGTGGGCGCCAGCCTCTGTCCAGGGTTGTTTGGCCCACCTCGATCAGGTAGCCGTCGGGATCGCGGATGTAGCAGCGGATCTCGGTGGCGTGCTTCTTTGGCGGCGTTAGGAATTCGGCGCCTCGTTCGCTCCACTCGGCATACACGGCTTGGATGTCGGCAACTCGGATGTTGAGGAAGCTGTTTACTCGATCTGGGTCGGGCTGCGTCTCGAGCGTGACGGTCGGCTTGTCGTCGGTCGGGTCTCCTCCGACGTTGATGATGATCCAGCTGTTGGCCAGCGCTACGTACGTCACCTCGTCATCCGCCTCGCCTGAGATGACGGTCCTACCGCCAAGTACGTCGGTGTAGAAGCGGCGGGAACGCTCAACATCGTCTGAAACGATGAAATGGGCCAAAACCATCTCCTGGGCGATGGTGCTCATGCTGACCTCCATTGTCGGAATTGACTCCATAGTCGCGCTTTACGCCGCACATCGCGTCCGTATATGTCCCTGGTCCGTGTCCCTGGTCCGTGTCCCTGGTCCGCCGCGTGGGCCCCGTGGTGCGTTCGCCGCCCGCTTCGCGTGTGCTCCTTGCAGGGCCGGTCCGACGCTGGTCAACGTCCGGCATGGTCCGACGCTGGTCATATTGTTTCGGTCGTGGCGCGCACTCGACTGTACCGCGAGGGCAAGCTGGTGCTCGAGGATTTTCCGGTCGAGGACATCTCTGAGCACCTTGAGGACGAGGGCGCATGCGTGTGGTTGGACTATTGCGACCCAACCGAGGCGGAGCTCGCGACGATCGCCGAGGAGTTGCAGCTGCACCCGTTGGCGGTCGAGGATGCGATCAGCGCGCATCAACGTCCCAAGCTCGACCGGTATGACACGCATCTGTTCTTGAGTGCCTATGCCGTGAAGTTGGATACTGAGTCTGGTGAGTTGTGTACGCACGAAGTCGGCGCTTTCATCACGCCGCGTGCACTCGTCACGGTCCGCATGGAGGAGGGCGCCCGGGTCGACTCACTGCTGGCTCGCTGGGACGCGTCGAAGGAGCTTGCCCAGTACGGTGTCTCGTTCCTGCTCTGGGGTCTATTGGACGACATCGTCGATGGGCACTTCGAGGCGGTGCAGTCGCTTGACAGCGAGATCGAGGCGCTGGAGGATCTTCTATTCGATGAGGCGCCACGCGACACCGAGGTTCAGCGCCGGTCGTTTGAGTTTCGCAAGAGCCTAGTTCTACTCCGACGTGTGGTACTGCCGATGCGCGAGGTCGTCAACTCCCTAATGCGTCGCGACTTGCACGTACTCGACGAGGGAATGGTTCCTTATTACCAAGACGTGTATGACCATGTGCTTCGCGCGACCGAGTGGACGGAGTCGCTGCGCGATCTAGTGAGCACTATCCTCGAGACGAACCTCACGATCCAAGGCAACCGGATGAACCTCGTGATGAAGAAGGTCACGAGCTGGGCGGCGATCATTGCCGTCCCTACGGCAATCACGGGCTTCTACGGGCAGAATGTGCCTTACCCAGGTTTCGCGGCTCACTGGGGATTCTGGTTTTCGACGGCCCTCATCATCGTGCTGTCAGGTGGTCTGTACCGAGGCTTCCGGCGTCGCGACTGGCTGTAGCACGCGCGAGTTTCGAACGCCCCCCGGCAGGGAAGCCGTCGGGGGCTGGGGGTTCGGCACCCCAAGCAGGACGCCCCCGCTATACGCGCTGGTATGCGACCAGCGTGTGCAACGACGTGCGCTGGACCGCTACCGTGCGTGGCTGGAGACCCGAGCATGAGGTCTGACGGCGCGACGTCGAAAGCGAGAGGATGGCGCAAATGAAGGCAGCGGTTATCTACGAGAACGGCACGCCGGAGGTGCTTCGCTACGAGGATGTGTCCGACCCGGAATGCCCGGACGGCTGCGTGATCGTTGACGCCGAGGCGATCAGCATCGAGGGCGGCGATCTGCTTGCCCGCGCGGCAGGAGATCTGCACGCGACCCCACATACCGTCGGCTATCTGAGCGCCGGCATCGTCAGCGAGGTTGGCGGCGGGGTCGAGGACCGCGCGGTTGGCGATCGGGTGGTCGCCCTGAACGCGGCAGGGTCGCACGCCGCCAGGCGAGCGGTCCCCGCGGCGATGACCTGGCCGATCCCCGCCGGGCTGGATGCGGCTCGTGCCGCGTGCGTGCCGGTTGCGTTCGGAACCGCATACGAGTGTCTGTTCACCGCCGGCAACCTCGTCGCGGGCCAGACCGTGCTGGTCCACGCCGGCGCCGGCGGCGTGGGAATGGCCGCGATCCAACTGGCCAAGCGCGCAGGCGCGACCGTGATCGCGACGGCCTCCCGCGAGGAGAAGCTGGAGCGGCTGAAGGCGCTCGGACTCGACCACCCGATCAACTATGCGACCGAAAGCTTCGTGGAGCGCACCACCCAGCTGACCGCTTCGCGCGGTGTGGAGGTCGTTCTCGACTCGATTGGCGGCCAGAACCTCATCGACAGCATCGACGTGCTCGCCTACCGGGGTCGGCTCGTCAGCGTGGGTGTGGCCGCTCGTGCAGGCTCGCAAGTCGAGGCGCGGTCGCTGTGGACGCGCAACAACTCGCTGCACGGCGTCTTTCTCGGCGGCGCGCTCCTGTCGGAGTACGCCCGCGTCCATCCCATGATCGGCGACATGCTGGAGCGGGTAGCAAGCGGCGAGCTACAAGTAGAGATCGATCGCTCGTTCCCGCTCTCGGATGCCGCCGCTGCGCACGAATACGCCGAGAGTCGCAAGGCGTTCGGCCGCGTCGTCATCACGCCTTAGTCGTCGGCCGCGGGCCCAGATCGATGCGAGATTGATAATGGACCCCCGGCACATGTGCCGGGGGCCGACCCGTACATGTACGGGTCGGAACGCAGGGCCGCATGCGGCCCTGCGCGGGGCGCGCATGCGCGCCCCGACGACGGCGCACATGTGCGCCGTCGCGGCCGGCGCATGCGCCGACCGTCCCAATCGCAATTCACCTGTCGATCTGCCACGATCAAGGTGTACCCGTCCGCAAAGGAGCCCTCATGCCCGACTATGCCCCTGGAACCCCGTCCTGGATCGAACTTTCCTCGCCGGACACCGACGCCTCCGCACGTTTCTACGGTGAGCTAATGGGCTGGAGCGCTACAGAGCCGGGATCTGCCGAGACCGGCGGCTACCGCATGTTCCAGCTGAAGGACAAGAACATCGCGGGCCTGATGGGCCACATGCAGGAGGGTCAGCCCACCGCGTGGGCCACATATATAAGCGTCGCCGATGCTGAGGAGACGGCCGGCAAGGTCAAGTCTGCAGGCGGCAGCGTCGTGCTCGAGCCGATGGATGTAATGGACATCGGGCGGATGGCGCTCTTCGCCGACCCCACCGGCGCCGTGTTCGGCGTCTGGCAGCCGAAGAGCTTCACCGGCGCCGACCTTGTCAACGAGCCGGGCTCGCTCTGCTGGAACGAGGTGCTCACCCGTGATGCCGACGCCGGCAAGGCGTTCTACTCGGCAGTCTTCGGTTGGCAGGGCCGCCCCCCCGCGTTCGAGGGCGCGCCGGAGACGTACACGGTGTGGGAGCTGGCAGGGAAACAGGTCGGAGGCATGATGCAGATGAGCGACGAGTATTTCCCGGCCGAGATCCCGCCGCACTGGGGCGTGGTCTTCGCCGTAGCCGACTGCGACGCCGTCGTAGCCAAGGCGCGCGAGCTCGGGGCAACCGTCACAAACGAGCCGATGGACATGCCGATCGGACGCTTCGCTGGTCTGATCGACCCCCAGGGAGCGGCATTCACGGTGATGCAGCCCGTTGCCGGCTAGGGCAGATTGCCCAATGACAATCTGCGCATGAGCGAAGCCAGCTCAGGGTGTTGGTGGGGTCCCGGCTGCTCGAGTCGCTCGACGATCCGCTCGCGTACCGGGCGGGGCATTGCCTGGGAGAGCTTGGCCTTGGCTTCCAAGCGATCGGCGCGAAGCCTGAAGGCGACAGTTTGCGAGGCGATTCTGCGAGACAGCTCGAGCCCTCCTCCCTCCAATCGCCATCGACTCTCGCCGAGCACCGCCTCGTGGTGCTCGAGCGTTCGGCGTAGGACCTCGAACTGCTCATCTCCGTCGAGCGGCTGAGGCGTCCCATGGATGTGGACGGAAAGATGGTTCATCGTGCTCGGGACGTCCGTCAGCTCCGGGCGATACCAGGACGCCGAGACGTATCCGTGGCCCCCCTCGAAGATCAACAGGACTGGAGTGCGCGCCTCGATGTCGGCGCATTGTGGGTCCGCGCGGGCAAAGTGCCCGACCACGACAACCTCGTCTCCCGTTTCGTCCTCGAGCAGGAAGAATCCATACGTTGCGCGCAGGCCTTCGGCTCCGCTTGAGACCACGCGCGCCCATCCATGCTCGGCGATGACCCGCCGAGCCTCGACCGAGCTCATCGCGTACTTGGGCTGGATGTGCACTGAACCAGCCTAGCCTTCGCTTAAGGGCAGCGCCCCAGAGCGGGACCCGGTCTTCTTGCGCAAACCCCACCCCCATTCTTCGGGGCTAGGGTTTACCCAAGACATCTGTGGTGGAGCTAGCGAACTCGAACCGACACCCTTTGCAGATACGGCTTCAGTCACAAGTTTTTGATCGTCGTGGTCGACCTATCTGAGAAAAGGCCGCCTGTAGAGGAGCTCGGATAACAGCGAACAGCGCTCTCATTCCGATCGAGCATCAGCAAGTCCGTGGCGCCTGCCTCAGCCAACGCGCGATGGATGACGCGCGACCCGGGGATCACGGCGAAGTCATGTCCTCGCCTACTGCAAGCGGCACCGCGGACCGCGATTACCGTGGCCCCAGTTGGATCGATCGCGTCGAGCTGACGAAGATCGAGCGTGAGGATCGTGACGCCTTCTTGGCATAGACAGTCGATCTCCTCCTCAAGCTCAGAAGCCGAACGGTAGTCCAACTTGCCTGTCAAGATCAGCCTATGCCTCCAGACGAGCGTACTCGCGAGCGTCAGGTGCGGCCGGGGTTGCGCAGCAACTGACAAATTGGTCTCACCGTCATGGGTGCGGGCGAGATCCGAGGCTGCTTCCACCTCGTGGCCCTGATTACGTGCATATGGACTTGCCGTTGACGATGTCAAATGATGCGTCATATCAATACAGCTCCTTTCAACAGAACTTCGATCTGATAGCCAATTGGCCTGGATCAGGAGCGATCCAGGACCGAGTTAGAGAGACCGGTAGGAGCTAGTCCGGTCGCTCTGGGATCAGAACGAAGAACGACGTGCGCCATGACGGTTGCGCCAGGCGCAACCGCCGCATCGCGCGCGGCGCTGCTTGCAGGAGAACATCCACGAGTGTGGAGGACGCTGAGGAGCCGGAGCCTGAACCGCCCCCCGCAGCCGATCCGCCGCCGCCTCCTCCACCGAACCCAGATCCGGGGCTGGAGGGACGATTCTCAATCGTAGAGCCATTGCCTAGGCTGCCGGCAGGCGCACCTGCGGCGATCGCTGTCGAGGAGACGTCGGCGGTGGCGAAGGCGACATTCGATAACGACGAAGCGAGCGAGATGTCCAACCAGCCATCGTCGTAGCCTGCTGCGATCGATGCCCTGACACAGCTCATCTGCCCAGCGTCGCTTGCCGAGATCGTTCGCGGCCGCAAGATAAGGGGCGAGTGTTCCTGTACGGGCGCCGTCGAGATTTCCGGCGCGGCG
This sequence comes from uncultured Solirubrobacterales bacterium, assembly GCA_963704555.1. Classification (GTDB taxonomy): domain Bacteria; phylum Actinomycetota; class Thermoleophilia; order Solirubrobacterales; family Solirubrobacteraceae; genus Palsa-744. Next base: position 2,840,954 of record OY969921.1, on the reverse strand, counting down.
CCGGGCCCGACAGAAGTCGTCACGGCAATCGAGATTTCCGGCGCGACTTCGCCCGTCACGTCTTTGTGAGTCACCCCTGAGGTGCCGGCGGCCACCTGCGAGTCTTCCCCAGACCGTTGGGTGGCTTCGGCGCTCGCTTCAGCCCCCACCTCGCCGGCAGTCTGTTCGAGGGTCTTTTTTTCGGTCACAGGAATCGCTTCTTCGGCCGCGGGCGGTGCTTGTTCGGTCACGGGGGGTGCTTCTTGAGTCACGGGCGGTGTTTGTTCGGTCGCTGGAGGTGCTTGTTCGGTGGCGGGGGGTGCTTGTTCGACTACAGGGGGTGCTTCTTGAGTCGCAGGCGGTGCTTGTTCGGCCGCTGGTGGTGTTTGTTCGGCCACAGGGGGTGCTTGTTCGGCTACGGGTGGTGTTTGTTCGGCCACAGGGGGTGTTTGTTCGGCTACGGGTGGTGTTTGTTCGGTCGCTGGAGGTGCTTGTTCGGTGGCGGGGGGTGCTTGTTCGACTACAGGGGGTGCTTCTTGAGTCGCGGACGGTGCTTGTTCGGTCACGGGCGATGTCTGCTCTGCGACGGGGGGTGCTTCTTCAGCCGCGGGTGGCGCTTGTTCGCCCACAGACGCGGCTTCTTCTGGAGGCGCGCCGCTTTCCGTCGCCGGTTCGCCTGTCGGCGTCTCCGCGGCACCGTTAGCGGCGTTCGTCCCCTGCGCTTGGGCACCAACGGCGAACAGTAGCGCCGCGAATACGAGCAAGCCAGCCAGCCAAAGAGCAAGGCGACCTTTGGAGAGAACCCGCATTGAAGGACTCTTTACCAGTTCGATCATGTTCGCTCCTATAACGATAACGAGCTTTCGGCTCCAGATCGTCATTCCAGCGCTAAGCTTGTAAAGAGTCATGCTCGTTTTGACGCGGAAGGCCAGACAGAGCATCATGATCGGCGACGACATCGAGGTCATGGTCTTGTCGAGCGATGACACAAAAGTACGCCTCGGCATCCAGGCACCCTCGGACGTTTCGGTACACCGCACGGAGATCTATCTAGAGATCCGGGCGCAAGGCCGAGAGAGCCCCCTCAGGATACGTAGGGCCTAATCGGTAGGCCTGATCGGTAGGGTCCTCGCGGCCGGGACTCGCATACGGCTCTACGGTGCCGTGCCGGCGGCCGCGGTCGGCTTCAATAGGTGGGCGCCTACATCCGCATGCACCTCGCGGGCGCCCTCCGGTGCGTAAGCACTAGGTGCCAGAAGGCCGAGGACATGCCCTCCGAAACCGCCCCCAACGATCCTCGCGCCGCGGGCGCCGGCGTGGAGGAGTCGTTCCACGGTCGCCTCGATAGCTGGTGTGGATACCTCGTATTGGTCGCGCAAGCTTGCGTGGGAAGCGTTCAGCAAGCGTCCCACGGCAGGCAGGTCGTTTGCCCGCAACGCTGCCACCGTGTCCTTCACCCGCATGTTCTCGCTGAGCACGTGGCGCGCGCGTCGTCGCAGCCGCTCGGGTAGTTCTTCGAGGCCACCCCAGCTAGCGAGCCTCAGTGAATCGACGCCCAAGAGCCTGCATGCCTCAGAGCATTCGGCTCTACGCTCGTTGTAGGCGGAGTCGGCATGCGCGTGGCGCTCGCCGGAATCGAGCGTCACCAGTCGCCAGCCATGCTCCAGCCGCAGGGGTACAGGCTCGACCTCGAATGTCTGGAAGTCGATGAGCATCGCCATCCCTGGTGTGCCATACAAGGAGGCAAGCTGATCGAGTATCCCGGTGTGTGCCCCCGCCCATCCACTCTCCACGCGCGAACACAGCCGGGCGAGGTCGATGCGGTCGGTTTCGGTCTCGTCGGCCAGGGCAAGCAGGGCCAGGCATAGGCTGACCTCCAGCGCGGCTGAGGAGGACAGGCCGGCGCCTTGGGGGAGATTGCCGCCGATCTCAAGCTCGGCCCCCACCAGTGGGTGTCCAGCTCGGCGCAGCTCGGCGACGACACCACGCACGTACGCGCGCCAGCCGGTCGCGCATGTGGGCTCGGCCAGCGCGAATTCATCCTGCTCGCCCCAGTCGAGCGCGCGGGCGAAGATGCGCTCATCGCCGCTTGCTGTGGCGTGCACAGTGACTCCCTCGGCGATCGCGAACGGCAGCGCGAGCCCTTGGTTGTAGTCGGTGTGCTCACCGATCAGGTTGACGCGACCGGGAGCGAAAGCGCTGAGGCGCTCACGCGACACTGGCGATCGCCTCGCGCAACGCCTCGGCCGAATCCTCGGGGAACGTGTCGCCGACGAATGTGCCCCCGCCCTGCTCGGAGCCCGCTGGATACTTGAGCTTGGTCGCCGTGCGCAGCGGTGGGTAGAACTCGACATGCAGGTGCCCGTCGGAGTGTCCATCGGTAGGTGCCTGGTGGACGACCATCACGTATGGAAAGGGCTTGGAAAAGAGGGCGTCGTAACCGCGGGTGAGGGTCTGTAGGCACTCGGCGAGCTGGCGCAGCTCGCCGGCCTCGCAATCGAGCAGGCTGGGTCGATGGCGTCTGATGACGACATGTGTCTCGTACGGCCAGCGTGCCGCATAGGGAACGTACGCGGCGACACTCTCGTTCTCGTGCACGACGCGACGCCCATCCACAAGCTCGCGGCGCAGTAGCTCACAAGCCGCACAGCCTTGCAGGCGCGCGTCCGCTGCCAGCTCGAGCCGCGGCACCGGCGGCAGGAACGGATAGCCGTAGATCTGACCGTGTGGATGCTCCAGGGTCGCCCCTACCTCAACCCCTCGGTTCTCGAATATGAGTACGTAGCGAACGTCGTCTCGGGCGCCAAGCTCTTGGTAGCGGTGACGCCAAACCCACATCAGCGCCTCAGCTCGCTCGGGCGCCAGCGTGCCTAGCGACCCATGGTGGCTGTCGGTGTACACGATCACCTCCGCCGCCCCTTGTGGTGCTCGAAAGGTGGGATACAGGTTGTCGAACACGGCGATCTCGAAGGCCGGCAGAGGAATCTCCGTCTCCACGAAATCCTCGGACTGGGTATCGGCCGGGGTGTGGAGGTTGGCCGAGGCATGAGCGTGCTCCGGGGCGTGGGGATGGGCCGGGACGTCGGGGCGGCCCGGGGTGGGGCACAGGGGGCAGTGATCCTCTGGGGGGAGGAAGGTGCGCCCCTGTCGCTGGATCGCGTATACGACCTCCTCTCCGCGCAACTCGTTGAAGCGCTGCTCGCTCATCCGTCTCGGCGCTGTCGGCGGGTGTAGAGGATGAGTCCCCGGCCGTCCTGCTTGAGATGCCGCTCGACGCTCAGCGGCCCATAGTCCGTGTATCGCTCCTCCGCAAGCTCATGCGGTTCGTGCCCTTCTCGTCGAATGGTCTCCGACCCCGACGTCACGAGAGCTTCGCGGTGCATGGCATCCGATTCCGGCTCTCCCCAGCCGGTCGTATCCGAGCGGCCAGAAGGGGGTTGCGGGCTGGCGGATGCCGAAGCCATGCCCTGACGATAGCCCTCTCAACCTGAAGTCCTTGCATACGAATGGATTCAGGGGGTAAATGTATTGATGGGCGCTGCGTCGCCTGACGCGGCCTCCATACAGGAGGAGATACAGATGTCAAAGACAGATCAGGTCGATGAGCTCACGGGGTTGCTCGAGCGTCCGGAGGAGATTGGTCAGCGAGGCTTGGATCGTCGTGCGTTTCTACGCCGCACGGCGCTCACCGGAATAGCGGCCGGCTCGGCGAGCAGCATACTGGCCGCTTGCGGCAAAAGCAGTGGCTCGAGCGCCAGTGGCAGCAGCAGTGGCAGCGCGGCCGTGTTCGGCTCACATCCGAACTACAAATTCGTGGCCGTCAACCACGTCACGACCAACCCTTTCTTCGTGCCGACCCAATATGGGCTGGCCGATGCATGCAAATTGTTGGGATGCTCGTATACGTGGACGGGCTCGGAAAGCAGCAACGTCAACCAGATGGTCAACGCGGTCAACACCGCGATTACAAGCAAAGCCGATGGAATCGCGGTCTCATTGATCGACTTGCACGCGTTCAACGCTCCGGTCGAATCGGCGTTGAAGGCGGGCATCCCCGTCGTCGCATACAACGCTGATGCGCCCGGCAACGCGCGTCTCTCCTACATCGGGCAGGACCTCAAACTGGCCGGCGAAAAGATGGGTGAACGGATCGTCGAAGCGGTCGGCTCGGGCGATGTCGCGCTGTTCATCGCAACACCAGGCTCGGCCAATCTGCAACCGCGCATCGAAGGAGCCGAGAAGGCGATCAAGGCCTCGGGTAAGCCGATCACGGTGCACACGGTTGCCACCGGGGCGGCGGTCCCGGGCGAGCTCTCCACGATCGATGCCTATTGGATCGGTCACCAGAGCACGAAGGGCATGTACGCCGTGGACGGAGGCAGCACCGAAAGCCTTGCACGAGTCATGCAGAAGTACGGATTGCCAGCCAAGGGGATCAAGGCCGGCGGCTTCGATTTGACCGAAGGCACGCAGAAGCTGCTGCAGGAAGGCAACATTGAATTCACGATCGACCAGCAGCCCTACCTGCAGGGCTTCCTTCCGGCCCTGCAGCTGTTCATGTGGCAAGTGTCGGGCTCGCTCACGGGCCCTGCCGAAACAGACACGGGGTTGAAGTTCCTCAACAAGGAAACGGTCGCGCCTTACGTCGAATCCAAGAGCCGCTTCGAGGGAACGTCAACCGAAGCCAAGGTGGTCCCGATCAAGGCCGGCACACCCGCCTAGCTATCACAACAGACATGCGCGCCCAGTGGAGGAGCTCGTGAGAGCTATGCGTGCCAAGTGGAGGAGCTCGTGACAGACATGCGCGCCAAGTGGAGGAGCTCGTAGGTGTCCAGCGTGAGAGGGGGATCGCCTGCCTCTGAGAGCCAGGCGAGCGGGGAGGGTCCGGAACCGCGGGGGCGCTCCCTAGACACGCACAGTCCGCTCGCGCGCGTGCTGTCCCTACGCGAGGGCAGCATCATCGTCGTGGCAATCGTCACGGCGGTTTACTTCTCGCTTGAGACCAGCAACTTCCTGACCGGCGCCAACTTCAAGACGCTGCTGCCGTACTTCGCGCCGCTTACGATTCTCGCGGCGGGCGAGGTGTTCGTGATGATCCTCGGGGAGATCGACCTGTCGATCGGCGCGATGTACCTGTTCTCCCCGATCCTGTTCTACAAGCTGTCCACCGCCGGGATCTCGCTTGTGCCAAGCGTCGTGATCGCGCTGCTGTGCTGTATGGCGGTAGGCGCTGTCAACGGCGTTTTCACCGCAGTCGTCGGAATCAGCTCATTTGTGGCGACGCTCGGAATGCTGTTCACCTTCGAGGGGCTCAGTCTGATCATCTCCCACGGCGCGCCGGTCAATACGCCCGGAGCGCAAGTTCACCAAACGACGGTGAAGGTGGAACACGTGGTAAACGGCCACCACATCTTCCTCACCGAAACGGTCAATCACGTCGGCACGTTCGCCAAAATCTTTGGCGCCGGCACATATTCGGAGTTCATCTGGGCGATCGTGATCGTATTCCTGCTGCAAACCACGCTCACGTTCACGCGCTGGGGGCTGCACACCGTGGCGATCGGCTCCAACAAGCTCGGTGCGGCCGAGGCGGGCGTCTCGGTGAGGCTCATAACGATCCGCAACTTCGTGCTCTGCAGTCTTACCGCCGGGCTCGTCGGGATCCTCGAGGCCGTCCGTGCGGGGTCGGTCCAGCCCGACCCGTCCGGTGCAAACGAAATCCTCTTCTTCGCGATCGCCTCGGCGGTGATCGGCGGGACACTGTTGGCCGGCGGGTCCGGCACCGTGATCGGTGCGCTGATCGGCGCGTTGTTCCTCGGGATCCTCCAAGACGGTCTGGTCCTGCAAGGGGTGAACGCCAACTACAAGCTGTTCTACCTCGGTCTGGCGATCATCGTGGCGATGACCGTCAACGTCTACGTACAACGCGCTCGCAGAGGGCATGGCAATGGCTGACGCGCAACCGATCGAGACTGTCGTCCCGCCAACCTCGGCGCCCGACGATGTGCTCAGAGTCGAGCACATCTCCAAGCGCTTTGGCCCCGTGACCGCGCTGCGCGACGTCAATCTGCACTTGCGCAAGGGCGAGGTGCTTGGTCTGCTGGGCGACAACGGCTCGGGCAAGTCCACCTTGATCAAGACCATCAGCGGCTTCCAAAAGCAGGATTCGGGCGAGATGTTCCTGCACGGAGAGCCCTACCGGCCCCGCGGTGTCGACGACGCCCGCAGCCAAGGGATTGACACCGTCTTTCAAGACCTCGCGCTAATCGACGAACTGTCTGTCTACCACAACATGTTTCTGTGCCGCGAGCATGTGCATCACCCGATCCCATTGCTCGCCAACCGGCGGATGAAGCAGGAGACCCGCGTGGCGCTCGACGAGATCGGGATCAATATCCCGCGGATCGACGTCGCGGTCGCGCGCCTGTCCGGCGGGCAAAGACAAGCGATCGCGGTCGCACGCACGGTCAACTCCGATGCCGACATCCTGTTGCTCGACGAGCCGCTTGCGGCGATGGGCGCCAAGGAGGGCTCGATGATCCTCGACCTCGTGGCGCGGCTGAAGGCAGAGGGCCGAGTGTCGATCGTCATGATCCTCCACAACTACGTCCACGTGCTGCAGGCGTGCGACCGCGTGAGCATGATCCAAGACGGGGTGATCACACTGGACAAGCCAACGAACGAGACCTCGGTTGAGGAGCTCACGGAGATAGTCGTCAACGAGTACCGGCGTGCACGAGAGCAGGAGCGCAGCGAAAGGCAAGCTCCGGGATAGTCCGGCTGGATGCGCACGATCCTGATCACCGGCTCCAAAGGGATCATCGGCTCGGTGCTCCTGCGTGGGCTAGATGGGAAGTACCGGATCAGGAGCGTGGATCTGCCTGAGGACATATCCCATTACGAGGTCCTGTGGGCGCAAATGCATGGAGTTGACACGGTCATTCACCTTGCCCGCAGATTTTCACCGGCAGACCCCGACGACCGGCGTATGCGCATCTATCCGGAGAATGTGCGGATAGACGTCAACGTCTTTACTGCGGTGGTGAAAGCCAAGGTGAAACGCCTCATCATGGCGAGCTCGGTTCATGCCGATAACCACCGCGACCCCGCTGCGGTAGAGCCGTTTGCCGTACCGGGCAGTTACCATCCCGCGACGCCTTACGGCGTCTACAAGCTCGTCGAGGAGGAGGTGGGCAAGGCCCTCTCAAAGCAGTTCGGCTTTGAGTTCGTCGGTGTGCGGTTTGGCGGTGTAACGCGAGATAACTCTGTAAAGACGGGAGCAGGACAGACCGCAACTTGGCTGAGTCATGGAGATCTCCTGAGTGCTGTCGAGGCCTGTCTGTCGGTAGAGCCGGTATCGGGACGCTCCACCGTTTTCTATGCGGTGTCCAACAACGCCGACGGAATTCACGATACGACCAATCCGTTCGGCTGGAGGCCAAAGGACGACTCGGCAGCGCCATACTGGCGTCGATGCTCGCCGAACGTTTTACAGCGCAGCTCCTAGCCGGAGAGCCGGCCAGCGACGCGGTCGCCGTTGCCGAGCGGCTGCTCGCAGTTCAGGGACAAGACCCGCGTGGGCTGCGCCTCGCGATCCGTTCGCGAACCGTGGGCACGACGGCCGCTGACGTCGATCGTGCCATGAGCGAGCAGCGCACGCTCATCGTCACCTGGCTGAACCGCGGCACCCTGCACCTGGTCCGCAGCGAGGACTACCCGTGGCTGCAGACTCTGACCGCACCGCGCATGCTCACGGCCAATGCGCGAAGGCTGGCTCAGGAGGGTGTGTCAGATCGGTTAGCCGAGCGTGGCGTGCGAACGATCGAGCGTTCGTTGGCCGACGGGGGCCCGCTCACACGCGGACAGCTGCGCGAGCGGATCACGGCCGCGGACGTCCCCACGGAGGGCCAGGCGATGGTTCACCTGCTGGCGCTCGCCGCCATTCGTGGCCTGATCGTGCGTGGACCGATGATTGCCGGCCAACAAGCGTTCGTGCTGGTGCGCGACTGGCTTGGCGAGACCAAGCAGGTCGATCGCGATCTTGCCTTGGCAGAACTCGCCCGTCGCTATCTACTAGGTCACGCCCCAGCCGATGAGCGCGACATGGCGAAGTGGTCCGGACTCCCGCTACGCGACGTCCGCGCGGGCCTGAGCCGTATCGGCTCGCGCCTGAGAACACGCGACGACGGTCTGCTCGATCTTTCCGCAGGAACATCGCCGGCCGCTTTGCCCGGGCCGCGCCTGCTGGGTGCCTTCGACCCTCTACTGCTCGGCTGGCGCTCGCGCGAGGCGATTCTCGGCTCACACCAGCAAGTGATCACGGTCAACGGCCTTTTCCGTCCCTTCGCGCTGATTGGCGGTCGCGCCGTCGCGACGTGGAGCATGCCCGCCGGAAAGGTTCTCTTGGAGCCTTTCGGTCGCTTGACTCGCGAGCAGACAGCCGCTCTCGACGCCGACGCCGTAGACGTGGTGCGCTTCCTGGAATGAGTTTGCTTCGACGATAGGTCTCACCATGCTTGGGCACATGTGCCCGCGCCCTTGGGTGCATGTATCGACGCAGGGGGAACTTATGCGTCTTTGAGGGCAGCGTTTACGAGATGGCCACACTATCTCCACAGATCGGCAACTTCGCTGGGAAGACGCGCGGATAGGACTACAGGAACTTGCTCACTCTCAACTGAGGAGGGGTTTCATGCTTGGACGAATCCATCGCGGCGCAGGCGTCACGCTTGCTGTCGGGGCGATCGCGGTCGGTACTCCGGCGACAGTTGTCTTGGCGCATCCGTCGCGGGATCAAAGAGGACCATCGCAAGATCAAAAAGGGCAGTGGGGAGACCACGGACGAAGGGGAGGCAAAGGTCCGTCGGGAGATCACAAAGGACGATCAGGACACCACGACAGTGGCCCGGGAAATCGCAAAGGAAGAGCGGGAGACCGCAAAGGGGGATCGGGGAATCGCGGAGGACACCACAAGAACCCAATTTCCCACGTGCTGCTGATCTCGGTCGACGGCCTGCACCAGTCAGACCTCGAATGGTACGTCAGCAATCACCCAAGCTCAGAGATGGCCAAGCTCGTTGGCGGCGGCGCGGAGTACTCACAGGCACAGACGCCGATCCCCTCCGACTCGTTCCCAGGCATGACTGCCCAAGTCACGGGTGGCAACCCGCGCACGACCGGCATCTATTACGACGACGAGTACAGCCACGCGGTGCTGCCCGCGGGGACGACCTCCTGCCACGGCCAGCCGACCGGCGGCGAAGTCATCTACGACTCGCCGGATGACATCAATGCGAACGCGCTGGACGCCGGCGAGGGTCTCACCGGCCTGCCCGGGAGTATTCTCGAAATGACCGCTCAGCCGCAGTCTCTGCTCAACCCGGCCGCGCTGCCAGTCAACCCGCAGACCTGCAAGCCGATCTACCCCCACGAATACCTCGAGGTCAACACGATCTTCGAAGTGATCCATGATCACGGCCTGCGGACCGCATGGTCGGACAAGCACCCGGCCTACGAAGCCCTCGAGGGCCCGTCGGGCAACAGCATCGACGACCTGTTCACGCCCGAGATCGACAGCATCGCGCTCGAACCGAGCGGGAACCCGTACCCCGGTGAAATCAGCTGGACCGAAGACAACGCCGCGACGATGCAGTACGACTCCTACAAGGTCCAAGCGGTGCTGAACGAGATCGACGGCTACGATCACAGCCGTAAAACCAAGGTTGGAGTGCCGGGAATCTTCGGTATGAATTTCCAGACCGTCTCGACCGCGGAGAAGCTGCACACATCGGACGGCCTCACCGGTGGATACCCACCGGGCACCAACACGCCGGGCCCGTTGCTGCAGCGGGCGCTCGACTACATCAACGCGAAGCTGCAAACGATGGACGAAGAGATCCAGGCGCAGGGCCTTGCCGACTCGACGGCAATCATTGTCTCGGCCAAGCACGGCCAGTCCCCGCAAGACCCGGATTCCCTGGTCAAAATCAAGGACGGCCCGATCATCGAAGCGATCAATGCCGCCTGGGAAGCGCTACATCCCGGTTCGGGTGCGCTGATCGTCGCGGGTACCGACGACGACGCCTGGCAGAGCTACTTGTCAAACACATCCCAAGAAGCTGCCAACTTCGTGAAGGAATATCTGTGGAACCACACGGCAGCAGGTGTCGCCTACGACGGCAGCACACGCACATTGGCGCACTCGGGGTTGGCCGAAATCTACGCCGGCAAGGACGCGGCGAAGTACTTCGGTGTGCCGCTCAGCGATCCACGCCACCCCGATGTGTGGGGTGTGGCGCAGGTCGGCGTGGTCTACACCGGTGGCAGCAAGATCGCCGAGCACGGCGGCGCAAATCCAGCAGATCGTGACGTGCCGATCCTCGTCTACGCGCCGGGTGCGGTGCAGCCGGGGACGTACCGCTCATGGGTCGAGACGACTCAGATCGCCCCCACGATCCTGGACCTGCTCGGGCTAGATCCGGACGCGCTCGAAGCGGTCCAGATCGAAGGCACGCAGGTGCTGCCGGGCGTAGGTCGTCCTTGATCTGAGGTAGCCGGACAGGGCCGGGCGCCTCTAGCATGGGGCGCTCGGCCGGTGTTGTTAACGCCACCCTCTGGGGTATGCGGGCGCCTTGGGCGGCGATGCTCACGTCGGCGCCGAGGTAGCTCGGGAGCGAGAGCGTCAGGCTCCGGCGCTTGCCGCACAGGCGGTGACGTGCGCTCAGTCGGTCTCGTCGCGCTGCGCGTATAGCTCGTCCATGTGGGACATGCCCTTTGGTGGCAGCATCGCGCCCGCGATCCAAAGGAATGGGATTACGAATCCGAGGATCAGCAGGGCCCAGTGACGGTTCTGGAACGTCCTGAATCCAAGAAAGAACAGCAGGAACAGGTAAATGATGCCCAGCCCGACGTATAGCAACGTGAACCTCCAACAGATAGCGTCAGCAGACCATACCTGTTGCCTGCTCCCATGGCGCGCGAGCAACTAGCACGCGGCGAGCTGGACGATCGGGATCGTCCGGTTTGCCGCCGCTGCTTCGCGACGGTAGACGGCGTAGGGCGCAAAGACACGGTCGGCCAGCTTCCAGATCCGTTGCCGCTCGGACTCGTCGCTGACCACGGTTGCTCGCATCGGGATGCCGCCGAAGCTGACGTCGGGGTGGGCACGGAGATTGTGAAACCAAGCGGGGTGCTCGGCGGCGCCGGCCTTTGAGGCGACGATCGTGACCAAGTCTTCGCGCTAAGAAGGTCTTCAAAATGACCTGCACGTATCGATACCCCTTGATGTGGAGCTGGGGTGTTCGAGTCGAGCTCCGCGGTCGAGCTCGATCTCCGGCGAGAGTCGTGTCGATTCGGGCGCTGCTCGTTCGACGTATAGGTAGAGCCAAGGTGCGAAGCTGTCGAGAACGGTCCGCGCCGAGGCGTAACCCCCTACAGAGGAGCAACGACGATGCGCTTCATGATGATCATGATTCCCAATATCCCCGACGAAGTCGACTGGAGTCCGAGCGCTGAGGCCGTCTCGGTGATGAGCCGCTACAACGAGGAGCTGGCCAAAGCCGGGATCCTGCTCAGCCTCGACGGCTTGCACCCGCCGGGCAAGGGTGCCCGCGTGTCTTTCTCCGGCGGCAAGGCGAACGTAACCGACGGCCCGTTCACCGAGGCCAAGGAGCTGATCGGCGGCTACTGGCTGATCCAGGCCAAATCAAAGCAGGAGGCGGTCGAGTGGGCCTCGCGCTGTCCGGCGGCCGAGGGCGACACGATCGAGGTTCGCCAGGTCTTTGAGATGTCAGACTTCCCGCCAGAGGTCCAAGCGGCGGCGGCGAGCTAGGGCGCGTCTGAGCGGCACGCGTTAGATCGACACGCTAGAAGGCGCATTCGAGCGAAATGACGACCGCCGCCACGTTCAACACCCCCTTTACGTGGAGCTGGGAGAGGTACCTAACCTTTTATCTAAGGTTCGCAAAAGGGGGGTGTTAAGTGGATCTATTCAAGAAATGATCCATACACCAGCTTTCACGATCCACGAACACCGCCGGCGCAGCTCATTTCCGGCGCACAGCTCATCGGAAAGACGCTCTACGTTTCGATCGTGACTAGCGTGCCGATCGGCGTGTAGGGCCACACTTCCGCCGCGGACTGCAGCGGCAGCTCTACACAGCCGAGGCTCTGCGGCGTGCCGAAGGACGCGCGGTCGAAGTTGTGGATCGCGTCGCCGCCGTTGAAGTAGCTGATCCACTTGATACCGGGGTCTTCGTAGTGGGAGCCGTCGGGGTTGGTGCCGCTCATCGTGCCTTCGGGAATGTGCTCGAACACCGGGAAAGTCCCGAGTTCGGTTTCCGCTCCGCTGATCCCCGTGTTGGCGGCCGAGGTGAGCACCGTGTGCCCGTCGTGCCACAGCGTCAGCACCTCTGGGACCTCGCGGTGTACGTACACATAGGTGTAGCCGCTGCTCAAACGCTTGCCGGCGATCGCATCGCTGAGCAACGCACGCCAGACGCCCGGCCCGGCAAGGCCGTCGACGGTGATTTCGTGGGTGCTCTCGAACTTCATGATCGCGCCACGCTCGATGTTGTTCGTCTGGCCCGGAGCCCACATCGCCTGTAGCTGGTGTGGCGTGTCGGAATAGCGCCAGTCGAAGCTCCCGCTTGGGGGTTCGACCGCGGCCTGTGCCTCGGCGCCGGGCGTGCGCGCCACCGGTGCGTTAGAGGGTTGCCAATCGACCGGTAGGTAGCCCTGTTCCGCGAGCAGTTGTTGGAGGCGCAACGTCGAACCCGCAGGCACGGTCCATTCGACTTGGCTGGTGGTGTGCAGCGTGGAGCCGCTGCCCGGCGTCACCGCGACCTCGCGCGGAAGTTGGACGCGCAGCTGCGAGCCCAGCGGCGCCCCGAACCCCGACGGCCTGAACACCAAAGTGTGACTGTCGGTTTCGCGCCAGTGCCCTGGCGTGCTCGGTGAGAGCGTCGGGTGACTCGACCCGAGCGCTTCGTCCACCGTCTTTGAGAACGTCAGGCGTATCGGAGTGTAAGGAGAGATCGGTTCACCCGAGGCCGGGATCGTCGCCATCACGGTTGTGTGCGACTTCGGGAACCAGCTCACCTGCATCGGCTTGCCAACCGTCTCCCAGGAACGCGCGGCCGCGGCGATTTCGGTGCTGCCGGTCGCCGGCTGGGATCCGAGCGAGACCGAGCTGCGCGGATCGTGGAGCGTTGCGCGGTGAGTCAGACGGCCGCTGCTGCCGTAAGCGACGGCGCTCACTGGCTGGCTGAAGCTGACGTGCACCGCCGAGCCCGCGGGAACGGTCATCCACTGCTCGCTCACATGCGCGATGGGAGCTTGCAGCGTCAGCCGCTCGGTGCGGTCGTGGCCCAAGGCCCAGCCGAGCCATCCTGGTCGGTGCACCTGAACCTCGACGGATACTTGCTCGCCTGGAGTCAGCCGCTTGAGCGGAGTCAAGCGCCCGCCCTGTACCGCAAGCGGCACTCTCTGACCGTCGGGCCCGAACGCTTCGACGTGCTCAATCGTCCCGCCCAACGGCTGCACAGATACGCGCGCGAGCGCTGTCGGGTCGCTCGCCAAGCTCACGCCGGAGAGTGCCAGCGCCGCCCCGAGGAGCGCGGCGATCACGACGATCAGACCCAGGCTCATACCAAGCAGCATGCGCTTGCGGTCATTCCTCGTCGACGCCGCATCCAGATGGGCGGATCTCGTCACCATCTGTAGATGGTAGGACGCTACGGTGTCGGCTATGCCGGATGCACAGACGCCTGCGGAGAGACTCTCGCCTGCTCGCGCCCCAGATCTCCGATCCCGCGACGAGGAAAGCCTCGAGATCCTCATCCGGACACGCCGAACCCACAAGGCTTACGGTCCCGAGCCGGTCGACCGGGCGACGTTGCTGGAGCTATTCGAGCTCGCGCGTTGGGCGCCCAACCATCACCTGACCAACCCGTGGCGCTTCCGCGTGCTTGGCCCGCACGCACGGGCTTTGCTCGCTCGTGAGGCAGAGCTCGAGCAGCCTGGATCGGCGCGAAAGCTTGAGCGTGCCCCCACACTGATCGTCGTCGGGGTCGAGCTGCAAGGCGACCAATCCCAACAGCACGACGATCTGCTGGCGGCGGCGGTCGCCGCGTACATCGTTCTGCTTGCGGCGCATGCGCGAGGACTGGCGGGCTACTGGCGCACGCTGCCGATTTTGGAGAACGCGTCAGTCCGCGCCGGGCTGGGGATTGCGGCCGTCGAGCAAGCCATCGGCCTGCTCCACCTCGGCCATCCTGTGCAAGCCCAGCGCGCCCCTGAGCGCGCGCCGGTAGAGGACATAGCGACCTTCCTCGACTGATAGCTACTGTCATGCGAGACATGTCAGAGCAACCCGAGCTTTCTGCACAAGCCACCGACACCGAGCCCAGGTCACGCCGACCCGCGATCGTCGTAGTCGACGACGAGCCGGCGGTCTTGGCGGCGGTCAGCCGCGACCTGCGCCGTGGCTTTGGCGAGCGCTTCCGCGTGTTGCGTGCCGGCTCGGGGCCGGAGGCATTGGAGCTCCTGCGCGAGCTGCGCACACGCGGCGATCAGGTCGCAATGCTGATCGCCGACCAGCGCATGCCGGGGATGCCGGGCACCGAGTACCTGGTGCACGCACGGCAGCTGGTGCCGGACGCCAAGCGAGTGCTGCTGACCGCATACGCCGACACCGAGGCGGCGATCGCGGCGATCAACGAGGTGGCCTTGGACTACTACCTGCTCAAGCCATGGGACCCCCCGGAGGAGCAGCTGTTCCCGGTCGTCGAAGACCTGCTGACCACATGGGAGGCCGGGGCGGCCCTAGAGGCCGGCGGCGTGCGCGTAGTGGGCCACCGCTTCTCGCGCGAGTCGCACGACCTGCGCGACTTCCTCGTGCGAAATCGAGTGCCCGCACGCTGGCTGGATGTGGAGCGTGACGGCGAGGCACGCGAGCTGTTGCGGGTTGCCGGCGTCGACAGCGAGCGTCTGCCTGTCGCCCTGCTGGAGGACGGCACGGTGCTCGAGCGTCCGACGATCCTCGAGCTGGCAGAGCGCCTCGGTGTGAGCGGTACCCCTGCGCAGGAGCACTACGACCTGGTGGTTGTGGGCGGCGGCCCGGCTGGTCTCGCCGCCGCGGTCTACGGCGCCTCCGAGGGCCTGAGGACTGTGATGGTCGAGCGCGAGGCGCCGGGCGGCCAGGCAGGCCAGTCAAGTCGCATCGAGAATTACCTCGGTTTTCCAGCGGGCTTGAGCGGTTCAGACCTTGCCAGGCGCGCAACCGATCAAGCACGTCGCTTGGGCGCTGAGTTGCTGACCGTCCAAGAGGCGGTCAGCCTGCGCGCTGAGGGCTCGGCGCGTCTGGTGGAGTTGAGTGGTGGTGGCACGCTGAGCGCGAGCTGCGTGATCGTTGCTTCCGGAGTCTCCTACCGCCAGCTGGACGCGCCGGGTTTCCCCGAGCTGACCGGCGCCGGCATCTACTACGGCGCGGCTATGACCGAGGCTCGCGGTTGCTCGGACCAGCACGTGGTTGTCATCGGCGGCGCCAACTCAGCAGGTCAGGCCGCTGTCTACTTCAGTGGCTATGCGGCCAAGGTGACGATGCTCGTCCGCTCAACGCTTGAGAAGTCGATGTCGCACTACCTGATCGAGCAGATCGGGGCGCTGCCCAACATTGAGGTTCGCACGGGCAGCTCGGCGCTCGCGGCCGAGAGCGAGGACGGCCGGCTGAAGTGCCTGCGGATCAAGACCCCCGACGGTGAGGAGACACTCCAGGCCGACGCGTGCTTCGTGTTCATCGGTGCGTCTCCGCGCACCGACTGGCTGGATGGCGTGCTCGCACGCGACGAGCGCGGCTTCATCCTGGCCGGTCGTGACGCGCAAGCCAACGGCTGGTCACTGCAGCGCGAGCCCTATGTTCTGGAGAGCACGGTGCCGGGTGTGTTCGTCGCGGGCGATGTGCGCGCGCGCTCGATCAAGCGTGTGGCAAGCGCGGTGGGAGAGGGCTCGATGGCGGTCTCGCTGATCCACGAGTACCTGGTCGAGGCATGAGGCTCGCCCCGGCGCCAGGGTGCATCGGCACCGGTGAGCGCGTCTCGGGCTCAATGCGGTGGACCGTCTCTGCGGAGAGGTGTTCAGCACGGCTGGTGCGGCGGGGTGCGTGGTGAGCGAGCCGCCGGTCACACTGGAGGAGCTGCGCGGTGTCGACCTGTTCGACGGTCTCAGTGACACGGATTTGGCCGAGTGGGTAGCGCTCGCACGCACTCGCCGCGTCGACCCGGGTGGGATCATCGCCGAGCAGGGCGAGGAGCCACCGGGTTTGCAGCTGCTGCTCGAGGGCCGCGCGCAGGCGCTAATCCTCGCCCAGGGTCGAAGCGAGCCGGTCGGTCATCACACGGCGCCGACCTGGATGGGAGCGATCGCCGTGCTGACCGGCGGCACGCTCGGGGTGCGCATGCAGGCCGAGACCGACTGTCGCATGGCAACGGTCGCCCCGGAGGACTTCAAGCGTCTCGCGTTCGCCCAGCCGGAGATCCACCAGCGCGTGATGCGCCAGGTCGCGCCGGTGATGAGCAGGGTGACCGAACGCGAGCAGAACAGCGAGCGACTCACCTCGCTGGGCACGATGGCAGCCGGCCTCGCGCACGAGCTCAACAATCCCGCGGCCGCGGCTCGCCGCGCCGCCGCGCAGATGACCGAGGCGCTCGAGGCGATCAACTCCGCCTTGGCCTCGTTCGTCGAGGCGGGCGTGGAGCGAGAGGACGCAGCGCTTCTGTTGGGACTGCAACAGCAGGCGATCTCGCAAGCGGCGTCGGCGTCGGCGCTCGATGCGTTGGATGCCGCCGACGCCGAGGACGAACTGCTGGAGCAGATGCAGGCGATGGGGGTGGGGGAGCCGTGGCGACTTGCCGAGCCGCTGGCGTCAGCCGGGGTGGACCGGCAGTGGCTCGAGCGTGTGGCCCAACTTGCGGGCCCGGCGGTGGACGCCGCGCTGCACTGGGTTGCGGCCTCGCTCACCGCGGGCCGCCTGTCGGCTGAGCTGTGCGAGTCCACCGAGCGCATGTCCTCGTTGGTTGGCGCCGTGAAGTCCTACGCCTACATGGACCGTGGTGCGCTCGTGGAGGTCGACCTGCACGAGGGCTTGGAGACCACGCTCACGGTGCTCAGCTACAAGCTCAAGCACACCACAATCGCGCTCGTGCGCGACTACGAGCGCACGCTGCCCAAGCTCACGGTGCGCGGCTCCGAGCTCAACCAGGTGTGGACGAACCTGCTCGACAACGCGATCGACGCATTGGGAGAGCAGGGCACGATCACGATCACGACGCGTGCCGACGGCGAGTGCGCGGTTGTCGAGATCGCCGACGACGGTCCCGGCATCCCCGAGGATCTGGCCGGGCGCATCTTCGACCCGTTCTTCACGACCAAGGACGTAGGGCAGGGCACGGGCCTGGGCCTTGCCACCGCGCGACGGATCGTGGTCGAGCGCCACGACGGCTCGCTCACGCTTGACAGCAAACCCGGCCGTACGGTCTTCCGTGTGCGGCTGCCCTTCACCCAAAAAGCTTGAATCGGGGATTCGTCAACTAGCACCCAAAACCTGATCGAAGGATTCGATAGCAACTAGCACCCAAGAGCCGATCGAAGGATTCGATGGCAACTAGTACCCAAAGACCTGATCGGAGGATCCAATGCCCGCCTGTACACACCTGGATCAGATCCAGATAACCCAGCTGCCCGAGTCGGTCGACGGCTGCGCGGACTGCCTGCGAATGGGCGGCGTTTGGCTGCACTTGCGCATCTGCCTGGAGTGCGGTCACGTCGGCTGTTGCGACAGCTCGCCCAACCGCCACGCCACGGCGCACTACCGGTCGAGCGCCCATCCGTTGATGCACTCGCTGGAGCCGGGCGAGACATGGTCGTGGTGCTTTGTGGACGAGGTGGCGCTGAGCATCCCGGAGGTGCGGGGTCAGACGCGGATACCGCCGTCGCCACTGGGCGGCTGAACGGACTCATAATCCGAAGGTTGCGGTTCGATTCCCGCCGGGCGCACTTTGCGAAAGTCTCCGCAGCGAGCCCGGGACGCGCGAGTCGATCCCACGCAGCTACGACGACTCGTCAAAGTCGCCGACGGACAGCTCGGGTTGTAGCTCCACGCGCGAGACGCGGTCGTGTATCGAGGGCTGTTGGGCCAGTCTGAGCCCCCGGTCCAAATGTCTGCAAGGAATCTTGCAGCAGGAGGTTTCGGCGGATCGTCTGGATGCGAGCCGTTTGTCGATTGGCGCGAGCGAAACTATCCATAGTCTTATTATCAAAATTATGTCAGTGAACGGGCTGTGCTCCCCGGCGTGTGATAAAAAGCGCGCGTACAAAACGACTCGTGTAGCCGTGTGTGGCGCCTGGACTCGAACTCGAGAGAGGTGGGGGGACGGATGGCAGGTAGGAGCAGAGGTGCACGGTGCGCTTGTATAAGCGTGCTCCTGGTGTTGGTTGCGCTCGCGGGTGTGGGGCCGGCGGTCGCTTCAGCCACACGACCATTGGGGACAGCCGCTCACGTGGGAGCCCGTCACGAGGGCCCGGTTCGGGGAAAGCCCGCGGTAGCACGTACGAGCTCTGGATCGCGTGGTCAATACTCGCGCCACGGTCGTGGGGATTCTCGTGTCGTGGCGTATCCTTGGTATGGGGATTCTGCGACGGTTGGATCGCTGTCGCTGTTGGGGAATCCGCTGGTGATCAGCGGCTCGCCTACCGAAGGGCGAACAGCTTCGTGCGCAGCAGACGGTGATGTTGACGAGTCCCGAAGCTGTCAATTTACAAGCCGCATCCGAAACCGCCTATGAAGGATTCGATGCAGAAAAGGCGGAGAAAGCCGACTCTGAAGCGTTTCCGGTGGTGTTTGACGAACCTGCTGGTGGTCCGCCCCGACTTCCTGAGGGCGAGCATATCGCCGGTTTTGTCGGCGCGTATACGGCCCAAGTCGAAGATGTTGTCCATATCACACCGCCGGCTATTGTGGCCACTCAAGGATTCGAGTTTGCCACGCCTGTTGGCTCTATCCCGCCAGCATTCTGGGATGTCGAGACGAGCTTTTGGTTGAAACGGCGGTTCACAGGCGCGCGTCTAGTGGAAACAGTCGATGAAGCCTAGCGGGTTAGCGACAGAAGGGATGAGACGAAACCACCCCAGCCCTTCTCATCGAACAGGAGCTCTAGCACCAGCGCGATCCGGGCTCGCGAAGGCTCGTGTAAGAGCGCGCCGCGTGGTTTGGCTCCGCAGCCGCCTCGTTCTATTAATACTGGCATCGCTTCCCGTTTTGTGGCTCGTATGCATACCCGCGGTGTCAAGCGCCGCGTCGGCACCTATGGTCGAAAGCGAGTCGGTGTCCGGTGTGGCCGAAGGTGACGCGACGCTCGAAGCTCATATCAATCCGGAAGGGCTCGAAACTGCGTACTCGTTTTGGTTGGGGCACGAAGTGTGCAAAGGCCCCGGGGCCGGATATGAAAAGCAATGCTATATCGAGGTGATGGGTCCGCTGGGTGAAGGTCACATAGCCGCCGGCAACGGGGCGCAGATGGTGAGTACAGCCGTGACGGGACTGGAAGCGAACGAACAATATGGCTACGTGGTGGCTGCCGTAAACTCCGCCGGTCACGTGATAACGAGGGAACGGCTGTTCAGGACCTTGGCCGTCGGGGGTTCACGAAGTGAAGGTTCGCCACCGGTGCCCGAAAACACCGCGAAAGCATACGAACCTTTACTTGAACCATGGGTTGCCGAGCAGGACGCCGCGGCCACCGCCCAACAGGTTGCCAACGCAGAGGCTGTGCGCAAGGAGGAAGAAGAAGCGCGGGCGCGGGAAGCGGCGAAGATACTGGAGCGTCTCCCCACACCACCAACCATCGAATCCGTGTCGGAAGCGTCGCTCGCGAACACCCGCATCGTCGTGGGGCGCGGCGGCGGCGCTGCGATCAAGTTGCGCTGCGCCGGGGGCGGGCATTGCGATGTCAAGCTCTCTCTGTCGATGGGGATAAGGACCAAGGCTGGGAAGGGGATGCGTACGCGCACAGTCATGCTCGGCACCGGGGAATTTTCACTTGTCCCGGGCAAGACGAGTACGGTGAGGCTCAAGCTGAATGCGCGATCCGAAGCGATTCTGAAGGCGGACGGCGGATATTCCGTGTCGGCACGGCTTGCGATCTTAGAACAGAGCACGGGTGAAACCCTGTACAAGAATGTGCGCCTCGTGCGTGGGATTGTGCGTCGTTCGGAGGGTGCCAACGGGTGACAGTCTGAACCGCGATCTATGGCTTATGAGACCTATGTAGGGCACTGCAGTATGACCAAACTTTAGGGAGGCTCGATGAAAACTCGCTACTTACGCCTATGTGTAACAGCGATAGTCGCTATAACGGCAAGTGTCGTCGTAGCGTGCGGCGAAACCGAGAAGCATTCAACTGCAACCGACACGCCATCTGCACGGAAGGACCCACCTGCACGGAAGGACGGTAGGGCTGTGGTGACTTACGATAGAAGTAAGGTGGCGATCAACGCATGCTTGAAGAGCGGCGGTGTTGAGGCGGTAAGGCAACGTTTCGGCGCAGAGGAGGCGCAGCATGGAGAAACTGGCCTTATGCGGTATGGCGAGCCACTGACCCAACAGGAGGCAAAAGCAGTCGTGAGAAGATGTGTTAGGAAGTGAAACGTTAGACGGAGATATCGAGAGTGTGGTCTTATGGCGCCGGCACAGGAGTGTTCTGCCTCCCTAGGCGCTGGACGCTAAGGTCAAGTCGCATCCGTGCCGTCGCGCACGAGGCTTTCCGGGTCATCACCGCTAACCAGGTGCCGGATCACGCGACGAGCGGGGGCTTCATTCTGGCCGGCTGCGAGGAACACTAAGTCCTCGATGATCGCGACGATGCCCTCGGCGGTGCACGTCCGGTCGACCCTGATCGCCAACGCCTCGGGTGTACTCACCTGCGACGTTTGGCTGCCTATTGTCATCTCGACGGACCACCGGAGCGGGAGTAGCCTTGCTGTCAAAACCTCAACAGAGAGGATTTAGACATGGCTGGCGATGCGTTGTTCCTAGGCTGGGGTCCCGTTGTTCGGGGCCGCGAGTTGAAGGCGTTGGAGGTCTTCCAGGAGACACTTACCTATTACGGCAGTTTGCAACAGGAGGGCAAGATCGAAAATTTCGAACCTGTGTTGATCGCCCCGCATGGAGGCGACCTCGCGGGCTTCATCCTGTTGCGCGGCTCGCGCGCTTCGCTGAATGAGGTTCGCTCGAGCGACGAGTTCCGGAGATTGGTCACCCGTGCGGGGTCGATCGTTGACGACATCGGCGTCATCGAAGCCTTCACCGGCGAGGCGCTTGGTCAGCAGATGGCGCTATTCCAATCTGTCTCCGAGGAATTGGGGGGTTGAGCCGGAACCAGCAAGCATCGCAACCAAGGAAGTAGCCGAGGAATTCGAGATCCGTCACCTCGTCCTGCATGGTCATCGGGTCGCCTATCGCGAGGCGGGTAGCGGTGGTTGACGAGCGTTCGATCCGCGCTGCGCCTCTCAGCAGCAGACGCCCTCGATCGTCATCAGCGGCGAGGTGCGCAGGATCCTGACTTCGCCGAGCTCGCTACGCAACGGATCGTTGAAAGGTGAGTTGGGCTCGGGGATCAACTCGATCGCGAGCGCGCTCAGCGGCGTCTCGTCGTCGAGCCCAAACTGTGCGAGCAATGCTTCTATATCGGCGTTGCTAAAGTTGGCCGTGGCCATCAACCCGCTCGGAGTGCCCGCGCTTGCGAAGTCCTCGATGCCGACGGCGCCCAAGACCTCACGCTTGAGCGAGGCGCGCTGTACGACCAGCTCGATATTTCGCATCGAGGCGTTATCGGCCTGGTGGACCTGGGCATAGAGCACGACCCAGATTTCGGTGTTAGGTGGTTGCGGCAGGAGGTTTGCCCCTTCGTAGTAGGGCCGCGCGTAAGGCGCCGCGATGAGCACGCCTTCGGGTAGCCGCGTCACCCCGCAGGTCAGCGTTGGCGCCGGGTGCTGTGTTCCCTCGAGTACCACCGGCTCGCCGAAGCGCCCCTGCGCCGTTGACCAGAAGGGATTTGTCACGGTGCCACGATCGTGCCCGACGCGAATTTCATAGGTGTAGAAGCCAAGCAGCTCCGGCGAGGCGGCCGAGACGCCGGGTGGCAGCGGCACGAGGAAGTGGCGATCCGATCCCTGCGCAGGGATAAGCTTCTGCATGGTCGCAAGGCCTGCGAGATCGTCGGCCTCGCCCGGGGTGATCGTGCGCACCAGCTCAGGGTCGAGCACGGATCTGGCGTAGCCCGGGGGATCGGCCGCAGGTTCGACGCGTGCCAGCAGCATCGGATCGGGGCTGTGCGCGAGAACACGCACGAAGTACGCGTCACGCGTGTCCCGCAACGGCTCGGCGAGCTCCAGCCACAGCATTCGCGTGCGCTCGCCCGTGCTCGAATATTCCTTGTCGGCCAGGTATTCGGAGAGTGCATACCCCGCCGCTACCACCTGCGGAATCTGGCGCGGGGTTGTCGTGACCGGCAGCGTGTTGGACAGTGACACCTGTGCGCTAGCGCCGTCCTCGAGCAACAGCTCGACCTCGTAGCCGAGCGCGAGCTCGTGCGGGAAGCCACCTTCCAGAGGCGCCTTGAAAGCGTCGATGAAAATCACGACCGTACGATCGCGCTCAGGTTCCGCTTCGGTCGCGGTGCTGTTCACCGCGCTCATCAGCTGCACCGTGGTGACTTCTTCGCTGCTTGTCGCACCCCCTGGCAGGGGCGCGATCGAGCGCGTCAGCCGCAGTGATGGGCTGCCCGCGCCCTTCCACGTCCAGTCGCGGTCGAGCTCCACCCGCACCACGTTCAGCCACTGTCCCGCAAGCTCCGCAAGGTGGGTTAGCGTCAGCGAGCCGCCGTCGGGCGAGAGGCGGTGGCCGAGGCCCGCGCAGCCGAACACCACGCGTTCGCCGGGCAGCGCCAGCAGCACGCCTTCGCCGACGCTTAGCCCTGCGGCTTGCGCGAGACGCGCCAGCAGCACTTCCGACGGGTCGTTCTGGATCTGCACCACCGCGGGCCTTGATTCCCCCGCTACGGAGTCGGGCTGCAGGAAAACGGAGCGCATGCCGAGCGTGGGGTCGATCGGACGGAATGGTTCGGGCTCGCTCGAGGCAGGCTGATGGAAGTCGATCGTTACCGCAAGGCTGCGACGCGCCGCTTCGTTTGCGAAGTAGGTCGCATCTTCGCGACAGAGCGCGCGCAGTTCCACGCGCACGTCGCGCGCCGTGGGGAGCGGCAGCGGGCCGCTGACGCTCCCAAGCGCACCCTGCTGGGCACTCACATCGAGTGCGGAGAGCTGGGCCACGTCCATGTAGCTGCCCGTCAGGGTGATCGCCGCGTCGGGGTTGGAGGGGAACTCGCGCGTGGTCGTGTACAGCTCGAGCCAGTCGTCAAAGCTCGCTGCCGGGTCGAACGCGGGAGTGCGCACCAATACGCGCACCTCGACGTAGCTCGCATCGACGTCTGCCAATCCCACTTCCTGCAGTTCTGAGGGGTTTTCGACGTTGTGCCGGTGGATCGCCATCAGCTGGGTCTGCGCTTCGGAGATGTCGGTGTAGACGGCCTCCGGGTAGCCGATCAGCGGCCGTTCGAGCGTCACGCTGAGTGGTTCCGGCGAGGTCTCCTGAGTCTGCACACGCGGCTGCTTGGGTGGCACATAACGCCTGAAGGGAACCTCCGCCGTGGGATGCTCGCCGGCGTTGAACGCGTCTTCTTCAAGCTCTGGCCCGCCGCCGCTTGGGTCGCTGAGGCGCACACGGAACTCGTAGCTCTGCCCGTAGCGCAGCGGGACCGCGTCGAGGCCGACAGCGGTATACGGCGAGGAGGAGGCGCCGGGAATCCCACGCAACAGCTTGTCGTCGAGGCTCTTCGCCACCAACGATTCACCGGTCCAGCTGGTGAAGTAGGCAGGCAGCCACAGCTCCTCTCCCAAGCTCCGAGGATGAGCTTCGGTGCGGAACTCGCCGTCGAAGCTGCCCAGGTCGAGCGTGCCCAACAGGACTTGCTCGGCGTGAACCTTCGCAAGCGAGCTCCACTTTGTCGCGCCGAGGGTACGCGCGTCGACGCGGTATCCGAGCGCACCGGTGGGCGCTTCCGCCGGTTCGCTGCCGTCGGGGTTAAGTCCGATCTGGCGATTCTGGGCGATCAGCACGTCCTCGTCGTCCCAGCCGAGGAAGATGCCGAGGTCCTGAATCGGCGGAGGGCTTTCGCCGGCTTCGTCGAGATGCAGCATCGTCTCTTGCTGGGCGGCGTGAACGATCTTGGCAAAGCCGTCGTCGAAGCGGATCGCCTCGGGAAATATTTCGTCGTATGAGTCGCCTGTCGCCGCGGCCGCACCGGCGTCGGCGAACGCGGGGAAGAGAACAGCGGTGAAGATCGGTCTCTTCGTAGCGGCGCTCAGCGAGGGCACGCGTGTGGCAAAGCTGCGCAGGAAGCCCGGCAACGGGGCCGAGCTCGCGTAGTCGCTGCTCGCATCGAGCGTCAGGAAGAGCCAGCCGCCCTCAGCGTAGAGATCGGGGGTGGGGAGCGTCACCTCGATCGTGTGCAACAGGCCGGCGGCGCGCAACACCATCGGCTGGCGCATTGCGTAGCCCAGCGCGTCGATCCAGCTGTAGCTGGGCGGGGCAGGTTTTGGCAGAGGCTGCTTTGGCGGGCAGCGCAGCATGCACTTGTACTCATCGTCGATGCTCGCCAGTTCGGTGCGCGGCGAGACGAACGCGAACGCGTTGCGGTAGCTCGGGGCGAGATACTTGTGCAACGTGCGTTCAGAGCTGCGCACGGGCAGGGCTGCCGCTACCGAAGGTTTGAATAGGGCTTCCAGCGCTTCGAAGACAAGCCCGCGCTCAGACGGCATCGGCGGTGTCACGCTTACGCTGGCGCTGATTTCGGTGAGCATCGGAAGCTGTGTGACTTCTGAGGAGAGGTTGGCCGCGAGCACCAGCTTGGCTTCAGAGATAGGGGGCCCGGTGGTGGGAAAGCCCTCGGTGAGCGACGCGCGCGGATCGCCGTCGGGGATCGCGACGACGTTCAGTGTGAGCGTGGCGCTAGCCCCGTTCCAGGACTGCAGGTAGGGGATCAGGGTAAGGCGGGGTACGCTGCTCACGATTCGCTCACCTCAGACTTTGCTTATCTCGGCCAGTTCGAGGCCGAAGTGGATGCCGATGAAGCAAATCGACACGTTGATTTCAACCGTGCCGCCCCATTCGCACATGGTCGATGAGCTTTCTTCGAAGAACAGGCCCTTGAATTCGCCCGAGACTTCGACCTTGATGATCTCGAGGTCGACTTCGGCCTGCAACAGCACGAGCGGCCCGACCTTCACCACCGCCGCTTCGATCACGATTGCAACCCCGATCGAGAGCGAGCCTTCCACGATCCCGGCGCTCATGCCAACGCCGACGAAGGCCTTCACTTCAAGATCGAACACCAGTGAGGGCTTGTGTGGCACAGTGACCGCTTCGGAGCTGGTGCCTTCGGGAACTTCTGCTTTCTCGCTGATCAGGAACTTGGCGCCAACCTGCAGCTGAGCGCCAAGCAGCAGGAAGAAGACGCCGGTGATCGGGATCTTCCCTTCGATCTGAGCCCACAGCAGCACTGCTCCGGAGATGGTCTCCGTGGGCGCCGTCGGCATTTCGGGAGTCGGCACTCCGGCCGGAGCGTGTTCCCATCCGAGTTGTCCCTTGACGCCGAGCGCGATCTTGAGCTTTTTCGGGATCGGTTCGAAGAAGACGCTGATGATCACCGACAGCTGTGTCTCACTGACGCCGTTGGTCGCGCTGAGGTCCACAGGCGCGAGTGTGGGCGGCGAGGAGAATGCCTGCAGGAAGCTGAGCGCGCTCTGCAGCTCGGAGGCCATCAGCGTGTTGATGTTTTCGATCAGCGGCTTGCGACTCGTGCCCGCCTGCAGGTCAGAGCTCCAGCCGGCGAACTTCTTGATCCCCAGCAAGTCGCTCCAGAGCTTCATGTCGGTGAAGTCGAGGCTCCAGCTATCGGCTTCCAGGTTTGTCTGAAGTCGCGCTTCGGAGTAGTCGATCTGAACCACGTCGCTGCCGTTGCTGGCGAGGATCAGGGGAGGCCGGGGAGCGGTGATGTCGACGGCGTCGCGCAGGCGAAAGGCGCCGCCCGGATCGAGCAGCAGCGCGTTTGAGGGAAGCTGAACCGCGTTGGCCGCGGGTGGGAATGCGCCCTTGGCGGTCATGCGGGCATACACATCGGCGACGTAAGGCACGCTGCGGGTGCTCAATTCCGCGACGCCTTCGTCGATGTGCGGTCGCGGGAAGAGGAATGCGTGCGCGGGGGAGATCTGCATGAAGCCGTACTCGAACTGTGGCGATTCGGGCTCGTGCAGATCGATCGGGTCGACGAAGCGATACTCGCCGGGCGCTCCGACATCTACTTCGGTCGCGCTTTCGCCGACGAGCTTGCCCTCGCGCACCACAGGCACGCCGCGGACGCCATCGACTCCGACGGCTTCCCCTTCGCCATGTGAATTACCGGGTCCTGGGCGGCGGATTGAGGACCAGGCGCCGTCTTGGTGAAAGATCGGCGCTCCGCGCAACACTCCGACCAGCTCGTGACGGGAGCTTCCGGGGTCGGTGGAGCTACCCACCTCGATCCGTGTGGCGCGCAGGCGAAAGCCCGAGCGGCCGACCTGCACAGTGCCATCCACCGGACCGCCGATCGGTCCTTGCTGTTCTATCAATGCCGCAAGGTCACCCTCACCGAGGCGTTCGCCAACGGGTTCGACCTGCAGGAAGCCAAGTAGCCCAAGCGCGGGAAGCGCGTCGCTGCCTTCCAGGCCATCGATGTGCGCATCGGCGTCGAAATACTTCGGGGTGAGGATCACCTGCTTGCCGCTTTCTTTCGCGACGAATTCCACCGGCAGCCCACCTGTGGGACGAATGTTGCGAACGTTAAACAATCCCTGCAGGAGTCCCGGCTCCACGAGATAGGGAGCGGCCGCGGATTCGCCCGGCGGGAAGTTGAACACCCCTGGGGAGCTGGCCTGCCAGCCGCTGTCGCGGCGGATCACCCCGGCGCCTGCGGTGCGTTCGATCGTCACCGTGCGTGTCAGGCGTATTCCCCATGGATAGAGGATCGAGGCGACCTTGATCACCTCGAGCGCCGCGCGTCCGACCATAACCTCGAACTGCGCCTTGGCTGTCTGTGCGTAGGCGGCGCTTGGATGCAGCCACTCGCTGAAGGTAGACTCGCCGTAGCCGGAGATATCCAGGCGCGTGACTGGAACTCGGCGATGTTCGCTGCTCGGGCCGAACTCGTCGTTGAAGATTCGCTGCACGCTGTCGGTGGGATCGAGCGGGCTGCCGAGCACGCTGATATTCAGCGGCGCGCCGCTCTGGAGCGACACACCATTGAGCAGCTGTAGCGTCGCGCCTTCGAAGCTGCTCGACATCGGCCCCGTGCTCGGCCCCGACTCCGCGACGAGTGCCAGCTGGGCCCCGCCTCGCAACGCCTGAGTGGAGAAGTCGGGCTGGTTGCGAGAGATGCTGTCGGGGGCTCGCCCGCCCGAGGATTCCGTCGGGCGCAGAGTGAGCAGCGCCTTGATCCCGAAGGGCAGCGTGGTGAGCATTCCCAGGCCCCTACCGCCTGTGAACTCCTCGAGCGCCGCGTCCACCGCGATGTCGGGGATGGCGGCGACCAGTCGCGTGGAGCGCACCCCAAAGACGGTCGCGCCACCGTCTGTGGCGGAGGCCAACGGCGTTGGAAAGAAGCCGATGTGCGCGAGGTCTTGATCCACGTCGAGCGTGCGCACCGGCTCCCACTGCACCTGTGGCAGCGTGAATACCCGCAAGTTCGAGGCGGGTGTGCACACGTCCATGCCCTCGAGCGCGAACGTGTCGCCCTCCGACACGCTAACCGGCAGTGCCGCGGCGGCGAAGCTACTCGACTCTTGTGTCTCCTCGACACCGATCTCGACGCCGAGCAGGTCCTTGTTGGTGGACACGTCGAGCAGCCGCAGACCTTCTCCGAGGTCCGGGATCGTCTCGCGAGCGAGCGCCTGCATGGCCACGAGTTGCCTTTCTTGAAGCGCGAATTCCTCGCCGCGCTCAGCTGAGGCGTGACTCGCGAAAGGCTCGGCCCCCAACGCGCGCACGCTCAAACGGTCTCCACTCTGCAACGTGCTGCCTTGTTGGGTCTGGGTCGGCACAAGCACCTGCCCCTCGCCCTGGGTGAGCGCACGGGGTGTGCCTTCGGGAGCCTCGGCGGGTGTGGCGGCGGGTGCGGACAGCAGGCCGTGGAAGCTCAACACAGGGTGCTCAGGCTCTTGCCATGCACACTGGGCGATCGCAATGCGCGTCATGGCGCGCTCGCCAAGCGATCCGCGCACCCCGCGCCCTAGATTCGAGACATATGGATCGGGCAGGGTGGGCAGCCAACCCTCGCTACCGAGCACCAACTCCAGACGCCCGGCATCGACCGTGCTCGGGGCGCTCAGCGTCCCGCGCAGCAAGAACATCGCGGGCTCTGTTACTGCCAACAGCGCGTTGCGCAGCGCGAGCAGGCGACGGCCAAGCCCAGCCGGGCTTGTGAGTGCGGCGGCGAGTCCGATCGCCTCTACGTTCGTCACGCCTTCGCGCCGCTCCAGGGCAAACAGCGCCGGGGTGGCCTCGCCCAAAGAGAGCGGGCGCCCCGCGAGATCGATCGGACGATCGATTCGCAGATTCGCCGCGCAGGTCGCGTACAGACCTTCACCATGTTCTGCGTCACACACGTATGCGAAGGTGAAGTCCGCCGGGCCGAAGCTCAGCTCGAGCGGTAGGCGCGGTGCGCTCGGTTCGTCCCGCAGGCCATAGAGCTGAAGTGTCTCCTCCGCGGCTTCTCTGCTCGTGGTGTGGCTGGAGCCGAGCGTGAGCTGTCCCTCGTTCAACGTGACAGTCGCCTGGTTGAGCGTCACGGGAGCGCTCAACCCCGGCCACCGGGCCGCGACCGGTTCTTGTGGAAAGAGCAGATAGAACCCTGGACCGCTTGCCTCCCCTGGAAGATCGGGGTTCGATGGCTCGTTGAGCGTCAGTGCCCAGCCGCCCTTGATCGACGTTTCCCCTTCGACGGTCAGGAGGTCGTTCGACAGCGCACCCAAGTCCAGCTTTTTGGGGCTCGCTTGATATTCGAAGAGCACAGCATCGAGCGCGGGCTGCGCCTCGATCGAAGACTGATATTTGCTGAACTTGACGGTCTCACCCGCGAAGCTCGCGCTGCCGTTGCCGAGCTCTAGTTGGGGAGGTCCTCCAGAGCCCCAGGCGACGGTTACCTTGCTTGGTGGATCGATTGTCACGCCTGCCTGGCATTCGCCTGCGCTCGGGGCATCAGCTGTCGTGGGCTTGACTTGGAGTGTCCCTTCCAGTGGGCCCGTGAGGGTGAGCTGCCGGCCTGTCACCGCGGGTGCGCTTTTCAACACGAGACTTCCGGAGGCAACGGTGAAGCCTAGGTAGCGCTCGGCGGGCAGAGCCGGATCCAGCGCAGAGGCGAGAATCCACACGGTGCCACCGGAGATCTCGACCGTGTAGGAGCTGCCAGGATGGAGACCGAGCTCGAATCGTGGCAGTCGCGCCTCTGTGAGTACCAGCACTGGGCGAGTCTCGCCGCCGGCGTAGATCGTATATGCGTCCTCTGGGCCAAATAGTTCGAACCAATGAATTCCCGTGAGGCCGGGAAGCGGGCCGAGGATGTGCTGCGGCTGAACCGGGCTTGCGCCGAGACCGGGGATGTTCAGCTCGACCGGGACGCGGAACGGCAACTCCTGGCGCTTTACGAGGAGAGGGGCAGACGGTTCTTCGCTATCGCCGACGGGAGATGACGCTTCGCCTGTGGGTGAGGGCGTTTCCCCAAGATCGAGCTGGGCAAGCAGATCTGTCGCGGTCGGATCGGCCTCGACGGGCAGTCCCGCGTCCCGGAGAGCCTGCGTCCAGGGTGAAGTATCGGTTGTCGGTATCGATCGCAGACCAGCAAGGTAACCCGCGCGTATGTTTGTCGCTAGTGGTACAGCTCAGAAAGCACGCAAATTGCACATATTTGGGTCGTGGCTCTGGACGAACGTTCTAGTGTGTAAAAGCGTTTCCTTAACTTGTCGTCGGCGACCCCTGTACCGAAGGCGTCGCGGTCGTATCGTCGATCACAGTTCGAGACTCTACGCTTGGCCCGGTAAGACACCGCCGAGCTGTCCGGCTCGGCTCAGTCGATCCCAGAAGTGCGAGGATGGCAATGGTGTCAGCTCCCCAACAGTTGAGCGGCAAGCAGTACGAGAGGGAGCTGTTGCGCCTGCAGACAGAGCTGGTCTACATGCAGGAGTGGATCGTTACTCAGCGCCGTCGGCTGGTGGTGCTCTTCGAGGGCCGCGACACCGCCGGCAAGGACGGTGCGATCAAGCGAATCACGGCCTACCTGAACCCGCGCACCTGTCGCGTCGTGGCCTTGCCGGCTCCCGACGAGCGGGAGCGCACACAGTGGTACTTCGCACGCTACGCAGCCCATCTGCCGCCGGCCGGAGAGATCGCCCTGTTCAACCGCAGCTGGTACAACCGGGCGGGCGTCGAGCATGTGATGGGCTATTGCACCTCCGAGGAGTACGAGGAGTTCCTGCGCTTCTGTCCCCAGTTCGAGCAGTCGTTGCAGAACGAAGGGATCACGCTCATAAAGTATTGGCTGTCGGTCTCAGACGAGGAGCAGGAGCGCCGCTTTGAGAAGCGTCTGACGGACCCGCGCAAGCATTGGAAGTTCAGCCCGACCGACCTACAGGCCCGAGCGCGTTGGGTTGACTACGCTGAGGCGAAGGACCGCATGTTCGCCCGCACCGACACCGACCACAGCCCGTGGCATGTCGTCGAGGCAGACGACAAGCGCACCGCCAGACTCAACCTCATCAGCCACCTACTCTCACTGATCCCCTACCAGCACCCCGACAAGACTAAGAAGATCAAGCTCCCGCCGCGCCAACGTCGCAAGTACAAGCGTCCACCGAAGCAATCCGAGCGCGAGATACCTGTGCGCTACACAGTCAGCTGAACCCAGTTCAAGATGCTCAATTCGGGGTAGAGAGCTACTCATGGTTACTCAGACATACGACGTATCGTTTGACGGCGGCGGCCATGTCGTCCATTTCTACGAGCACGTCCCCGAGTTGGTCGAAGCCGTGGCGGGCTATGTCGCTGCCGGCGTCGCGGCCGACGAGGTGGCGATCGTGATCGCCACAGAAGCTCACCGCGACGCGTTCGCCATGGCGCTCGAGACGATCGGCATCGACACAGCCGAGGCCCGTGCCGGCGAAAGGCTCGTCTTCCTCGATGCGGCCACCACGATGGCGGCTTTCATGCGCGATGGCCAAATCGATCGCGACGCCTTCCACGAGGTTGTCGGTGGACTTCTGCGCAGCGCGGCTGAGTCTGGTCGCGCCATCCGTGCCTACGGCGAGATGGTCTCGTTGCTCTGGGATGCCGGGGACGTCGTTGGAGCGATCGAGTTGGAGACCCTGTGGAACGACCTTGGTTGCGAGTTGCCGTTTTCCCTGTACTGCGCCTACCCGGCGGCATCGGTCTCCGGAGCTGAGCATGCGCAGGCGCTACATCAGGTCTGTCATCTGCACTCATCGGTGTTGCATGGTGTGAGGGGAAATGATCTACGCGGGCCAGAAGCACCGTCGGCAAGGAAGCTCCTGGCAGAGTTCGCGGCTGAACGCGCATCGCCTAGGCAGGCGCGCCGGCTCGTGCTCGGCGCCTTGTTGGAGTGGGGCTGTAGCCTCAGCCTTCTGCAGGACGCGGCGGTCGTCGTGAGCGAGCTTGCGACCAATGCGGTGCTGCACGCGGCCTCGTCGTTCTCTCTTTCGGTGACGCTCGAGGACTCGCTCCTGCGCATCGCCGTTCATGACGCAAGCCCGCTGAGTGTTGTGGCTCGCGGCGGCGGCTTGAACCCCCAGCCAACGCACGGGCTGTGTCTTGTGGAGACTCTGTCGCTTCGCTGGGGCGCTGAAGGCACAGCGCAAGGCAAGGCTGTTTGGGCTGAGCTCTGCGCGTCCGACGAGCTCGCGTCCGATGGGCCCGCGGCCGACGAGCTCGCGTCCGATAGGCCCGCGTCCGACCAGCTCGCGTCCGACGGGCTCGCGTCCGATGGGCTCGCGTCCGATGGGCTCTAACATCGCACTGAGCTAGATCTCAGCAGCTGTCGAAATCGCTGAGGATCGTTCGTCCTAAGGGTGTCAACGTACTCTGAGACGGAGGAAACGATGAAATACATGTTGCTGATACATCAAGGCACCACGCCGGTGCCGGGAACGCCTGAGTGGGACAGCCTCTCCGCCAAGGAGCATGGGGCGGTTTACGGCGCCTACAAGGCAATCAACGAGACCCCAGGCGTCACCCCCGGTGTGCGGATGGGTGACCCCGACACAGCGACCACCGTGCAGGTCAAGGATGGCAAGACGCTGAGCACCGATGGCCCGTTCGTGGAGACAAAGGAGGCGCTCGGCGGCTACCTCTTCTTCGAGGCCGAGGATCTCGACGCCGCGATCGAGCTGGCCGCGCGCGTGCCGGCCGCGAGCATGGGCGGCGCGATCGAGGTACGCCCGCTGGTGGAGGCGGGTTGGTAGTGCTCATCTTTGGACGAGGTGCAAGCGCTGACTGAGGGAGCTCCCCGATCGAGCGGAGCGTTCGCTGCCGAGCCATCGGTAGAGCGGGTCTTCCGCGAGCAGTGGGGCCGGGTGCTCGCTGCGCTGATCGGTTTCCTCGGTGACTTCGACCTCGCCGAGGAAGCCGTGCAGGAGGCGTTTGCGACGGCGGCAGAGCGCTGGGCGCACGACGGCGTGCCGGCCAACCCGGGCGCTTGGCTCATCACGACGGCCCGCAACCGTGCGATCGACCGGATTCGCCGCGACCGGACGCTGCTGGCCAAGTACAAGCAGCTCGACCTTCAGGAGACGGTGGAGCAGGAGATGCAAGACACGACGTTTTCCGATGAGCGCTTGGAGCTGATCTTCACCTGCTGCCATCCAGCACTTGCGACCGACGCGCAGGTCGCGCTCACGTTGCGCACGCTCGGCGGCCTAAAGACCGAGCAGATTGCGCGTGCGTTCCTCGTGCCTGAGGCGACGATGGCGCAACGGCTGGTGCGCGCCAAGCGCAAGATCAAGGCTGCCGGCATCCCTTTCAGGATTCCGCCGGCGCATTTGCTCCCCGAGCGCCTGGACGCAGTGCTGGCGGTCGTCTATCTGATCTTCAACGAGGGCTATGACGGCCGCGGCGAGTTGGCGGCCGAGGCGATCCGTCTCGGTGCGGCACTTGTCGAGCTGATGCCCGACGAGCCCGAGACGAGCGGTCTGCTGGCGCTGATGCTGCTGCACGATTCACGCCGCGCGGCGCGCTTCCGCGACGGCGAGCTTGTGCTGCTCGCCGATCAGGATAGGGGCTTGTGGGACGGCGAACAGGTCGACGCGGGCCGCGCAGCGCTGCAACGCGCACTGGCGTTGGGCGGCGCCGGGCACGCACGTGTGGGCGGAAACGTGGGCGGGCACGGGGCCGGAAGTGTGCGCGGAGGTGTGCATGGCGGGCTCTACACGTTGCAAGCGGCGATCGCCTCGCTGCACACCGAGAGCACTCGCGACTGGCCACAAATCGCCGCGCTCTACGACGAGCTTGCGCGACTGGCGCCCTCCCCGGTGATCGAGCTCAACCGGGCCGTCGCGTTGGCTGAAGCTCAGGGGCCAGCTGAGGGATTGGCAAGTATCGACCGGCTGGACGGCCTGGACGACTACCACTACTTCCATGCCGCTCGTGCTGAGCTGCTGCGCCGTCTCGACAGGTCGGCCGAAGCCCGCGAGGCATTTGAGCAAGCGCTCCAGCTCGTTCGCTCCGAGCCCGAGCGGCGATTTCTGCAGGGCCGACTCACCGCGCTCTAGGGGGACAGCCTGTGCCCCAAGAGGGGGTTGCCCGTGTGGGGCGAGTCGGTAATACGCAAATGTCGTCGGGCGCGGTGGTCTTTGATGTCCTCGGGCCCAGTGGTATTTGCTCCAAGGGGCGATGCCCCGCACGCGCGCGCGGGGCATCGCCCCTTTTTGCACAGACGGTTGCAGGAGGGCCGAGGCAGGCGGTGAGCGCCCGAACCGATGGCCAGTGGGCTGTAACGACGCTCAAGCAGCACTCTGCCTAGTCGATGGGGGGATGTGCTCGATGTGAGCTCACGAGTTCGTTCGTTCTTGCCGCGCAGGTTTGCGCTTGTGCTGGGCTGCACAGTCGCGCTGGCAGGCGTGGGTGCGGTCGGCGTCGGCATGGGCTCCTCGGCGTCGGCCGCGACGAGCAAAAAGCTGACGGCCGCCAATTGGGACAGCGCTCAGCAGCAGCTGGTCCTCGGCGGCGGGCTGATGAGCGAAGCGCCCGGCGCGGGCTTTGCCGGTGCCGCCCCACTGAGCGCCCAGGCCGAGAGCACCGCGCTGGCGGCGATTGCCACACGCGAGGAAGTCGCGCCGATTGCTTTTCAGGCCAACGTCCCGATCACGCTCGTGCGCTTCGACGCGCTGCTCGTCGACCAACTGGGCCTCGGCGACGTCGCTGAACACGTCCAGCAGGTTGCCGTCGCCGCCGGTCTCATGCCGCCCAGCTACTTCGGCAGCGAGGTTCTCGCCCGCTATCTGGGCCTGCGCTACAACCACCCGGCGGGCGAAGACTCCTTGGAGCTTTACCCGTGGAACGCGATCACGCGCGCCGAAGCGGCCCACTCCTTCGCGGTCGTGCTGGGACTTGAAAGCTGGGCTCTCACTGGAGCGCGCGAAGTGCTCGAAGGCTTCTCGCTGCCGCGGTACAGCTCCGCTCAGCGTGAGGTTTTGCGCATCGCGGTGTCCAAGATCGGCATGCCCTACGTGTGGGGCGGGACGACCGACAATACGGCAGACGGCCTGGAACGCGGGGGCTATGACTGCTCGGGCTTTGCCTGGCGTGTCTACAAGGTCTCGGGCCTGTCGTGGGGCAAGAGCATCCGCGGGCGCACCGCCGCCGAACAGGCCGGTGAAATCCCCAAGAGCAGCCGCATCCACCGGGAAGACGTGCAACCGGGCGACCTGCTGTTCTTCGGCTCGGCGAGCTTCGATGCGACGGCGACGGAGTCGAACGTGATCCACGAGGGGATAGCGCTCAGCGCCCAATGGGCGATTCACTCCTCCGATCAGGGGGTCTACGTGTTGCCGCTCACGTCCGGTTGGCTTGCCGAAAGTTTCACCTGGGCGCGCCGGGTCCTTTGACCAAATAATCAGGAAGACATCGCCGCATGCGGCGATGTCCCGGACGGTGCATGCACCGTCCGGCCGGGCGCGCATGCGCGCCCGGAACTGCAAGAACGAACGCCCAGCGATAATCATCGGCGATGGCGGAAGCGCAAGCCAACTCCTACAGTGGCCGCACGGCCTGGGCGCGCAACCTGGCTGCACCGGTGCGCGACTTCCTGAGCACCGAGACGGGCGGTGCGATCGTGCTGCTCGGGGCCACGATTCTGGCGCTGCTGTGGGCCAACTCCCCGTGGTCGTCTTCTTACGACTCGCTATGGACAACGAAGCTGTCGATCTCGATCGGCAGCGGCGGGATCTCGGCCGACCTGCGCCACTGGGTCAACGAGGGTCTGATGACCTTCTTCTTCCTGGTCGTCGGCCTGGAGGCAAAGCGCGAGCTCGATGTGGGCGAGTTGCGCGAGCGTCGTCGTCTGGCGATCCCGGTCGTGGCGGCACTCGGCGGGATGATCGTCCCAATCGCCATCTACCTCGCCTTCAACGCCGGTGGCCCGGGTGCACACGGCTGGGGCGCCGCAATGTCGACAGACACTGCCTTCGCCCTGGGCGCGCTCGCGCTGCTCACCCCGGTCGGCGCCACGCGCCTGCGCGTGTTCCTGCTGACGCTAGCGGTGGTCGACGACCTGTTCGCGTTGATGGTGATCACGATCGTCTACACCGACCACATCTCAAAGCCGGCGCTGGCCGTCGCGATCGGACTGTTCGCGCTGCTGATCGGCTTGCGCTACCTGCCGGCGTGGCGGCGCCAGCTCACCGTGATCGTCGGTCTGGCGCTATGGGTGGCGATGTTCGAATCGGGCATCGATCCGGTGATCTCGGGTCTCGCGATTGGCTTGGTCACAAGCGCCTACCCGCCTTCGCGCGAGGACTTGGAGCGCGCCACGGCTTTGACGCGCTCGTTTCGCGAGCAGCCGACGCCCGAGCTGGCGCGCTCGGCGCAAATCGGCGTGGCCTCGGCGATCTCTCCAAACGAGCGCTTGCAGTACTCGCTGCACCCGTGGACGAGCTACGTGGTCGTCCCCCTGTTCGCACTCGCCAACGCCGGCATCCACGTGACTTCGGGTCTGCTGGGCGACGCGATCTCTTCTCCGATCACCCTCGGTATTGCCGTTGGCTATGTCTGTGGCAAGCCACTTGGCATCCTCGGCGCTTCCTACCTGGCCTCGCGCCCGCGCCTGCACGGTGTGCGTCCGACGCTCAGCTTTCCATCGTTGGCGGGCGGCGGCGCGGTCGCCGGCATCGGCTTCACCGTCTCGCTGCTGATCTCGAGCCTGGCTTTCTCCGGCGAGCGCCTGCAAGAGGCAAAGCTCGGTGTGCTCGCCTCAGCGGTCCTCGCCCCACTGCTCGCCTGGGCTGTCTTCAAACTCATGAGACGCCTGCCCACCCAGGTGCGAGCCCGTCAGATTGTCGGCACTGCCGCCGACATCCTCGACCTCGCCGACGACGTCGACCCGGCGCGCGACCACATCCGTGGTTGCGACGACGCTCTGGTCACGCTGGTCGAGTACGGCGACTTCGAGTGCTCCTATTGCGGCCAGGCCGAGCAGATAGTGCGCGAGCTGCTCTCATCCTTCGACGACGAACTGCGCTACGTCTGGCGTCACCTACCGCTCAACGACGTTCACTCCGGCGCACAGCTGTCAGCCGAGGCGACCGAGGCAGCCGCGGCCCAGGGCAGGTTCTGGGAGCTATATGACGCGCTACTGGCCCACCAGGACACGCTCACGCCGCTCGACATGCGCCGCTACGCAGAGCAGTTGGGCCTTGACGTCGAGCGCTTCTGGGATGAGCTACGCCATCACGACTACGCGGCAAGAGTGGCAGAGGATGTGGCGGGCGCCGACGCCAGTGGCGTCTCGGGCACGCCGACGTTCTTCATCAACGGCCGCCGCCACCACGGCGCGTATGACATCGACACGTTGACCGAGGCGGTACGCGCCACGCGCAGGCGCGCGGAGCTGCTGGCTCACAGCTCCTAAGCGCGTTGGCTCACAGCCCCCAAGCGCGTCTTTTCAAGATGAGCCGCGTGGGCGTATGTCCATGGACCGTAAGCGCTTGTGTGTACTCGTTTTGCACGATCTCCTAAACACCCCCCTTTTACGGGCGTATGTCTATGGATCGTAAGCGCTTGTGTGTGTCTCGTTTTGCACGATCTTCTAAACACCCCCTTTTTACGGGGCGTTAGATAAAGGTTTGGTACCGGGATAACGACCGCTGAGTGGCGCTACCAAGTAAAGTGAGCCGCGAGATGACGCTTGTCCTCCTAACCGGCGCCACACGCGGCATCGGCCAAGCCGCTGCGATCGAGCTTGCTCGTCAAGGCGCCGAGCTTGCGCTCGTGGGTCGCGAGGCTGAGCGCGTGACGGCTGTGGCCAGGGAAGCAAGAGCGGCCGGCGGCGGCGCGCCGGTGCATGAGCACGTCGCCGACCTGTCGCTGATGAGCGAGGTGCGCAAGCTGGCTGACGAGGCGCGCGCGAGCTACGCGCACATCGACGTTCTGGCGAACAACGCCGGCGCCCTGTTCGCCTCGCGCAAGGTCACATCCGAGGGCTTGGAGCGGACCTTCGCACTCAACCATCTCGCGCCTTTCCTGCTGACGGCTTTGCTGCGCGATCGCTTGACAGGGGGGCGTGTGGTGACGACCGCATCCGACGCGCACAAGTCCGGTCGGCTCGATCTCGAAGACCTACAGTCAGAGAAATCGTACGCGGCGATGCGCGTATACGGCACCTCGAAGCTATGCAACATCCTCTTTACGCGCGAGCTGGCAAAGCGCTCTCCGGAGCTCCACGCCAACTGTTTTCACCCCGGAGTCGTGCGCACGGGCTTTGGCAAGAACGAGAACGGCATCTGGAAGGTCTTGACGACGTTGGCCGGCCCCTTCTTCCGCTCGCCTGCACGCGGCGCCCGTTCGCTGATCTGGCTGTCGCTGTCCGATGAGACGGCTTCGCTCACCGGCGAGTACATCGAAAACGAGAAGGTGGCCCAGCCAAGCGCCCAGGCGCAGGATGAGGTGCTGGCCGAGGGCTTGTGGGAACGCAGCGCCGTGCTTGTCGGTCTGCCCGCCGACACGCCGGCCTGACGGCTGCGGGCTGAACGGCAGGGTGCGTCGCCGCGTGCGCATTCGACGCAACGATGCGCGCATATCCGCGCCTCGCCGGTCCGCTCAGCGCGAGGGCGGCAGCTTCACCAAGCCGATGAAGAAGTCGTCGATCTGGTGCACGATGCGGCTGAACTGTTCGAAGTCGACCGGCTTCGTGATGTAGGCGTTGGCGTGTAGTTTGTAGGCGCGCACGATGTCCTCCTCGGCCTCTGAGGTCGTCAACACGACGACTGGAATCACGGAGAGGTTAGGATCGCCCTTGATCTCATCGAGTACTTCGATGCCGTTCTTGCGCGGCATGTTCAAATCCAGCAGGATCAGCTCTGGGCGCGGCGATCCGGAGTAAGCGCCTTCGCCGCGTACGTACCGCATCGCCTCGACACCGTCGTTCACAACCGACAGGACATTGCCGACCTTGTGATCCTCGAATGCTTCCTTGACGAGCAGCACATCTCCAGGATCGTCCTCGACCAGCAGGACCGAGATTAGCTCGGCGATCATGGCGCTTCCTCCTTGGCGATTGGCAGGGTGAAACGAAACTCGGCGCCGGGCGCGTACTCTAAGTCGAGCCACATGCGCCCGCCGTGATATTCGACGATCTTGCGGCACATCGCCAGCCCGATGCCGGTGCCCGGGTATGCCTCCTTGGTGTGCAGGCGCTGGAAGATGACGAAGATGCGCTCCGCGTACTCCTGTTCCACGCCGATCCCGTTGTCCGCACAGCTGATCTGCCAATCCTGGCCCTGGCGGGTTACGGCCAAGCGCACCACAGGCGCCTGCTCGCCACGGAACTTGACGGCGTTGCCGATCAGATTCTGAAACAGCGACACCAGCAATGTGCGCTCGCCGCGTACGTCCGGTAGCTCATCCGCCAGCACCGTGGTCCCCGACTCCTCGAGGGCGCTCGCCAGCGACGCCTTGGCCTCGGCGAGCACGAGGTTGAGGTTTAGGAGCTCCAGCTCGCTGCCGCTGCGCCCCACGCGCGAGAAGGCGAGCAGGTCGTTGATCAGCGTCTGCATCCGTTTGGCGCCGTCCACCGCGAACTCGATGTACTGGTCGGCACGCTCGTCGAGCTGCCCGCCGTAGCGGCGTTGTAGCGCTTGGCAGAAGCTTGCGACCTTGCGCAGCGGCTCCTGCAGGTCGTGCGATGCGACATAGGCAAACTGCTCGAGCTCGGCGTTGGAGCGTTGCAGGTCAAGCGCCTGGGCCTCCAGTTGCTCGCGGATGCCTTCGACGATCGTGAGCTCGTCGACAATGCGCCTTCGCATCGCGTCGATCTCGGTGCCGAGCTGCACGATCTCGCGAGGACCGGCGGTGACGCCGACGGGTTTGTCGAAATTCCCGGCGCCCACCAGCTCGGCTTCGCGCCCCAGCTCCGCCAGCGGACGGGTAATGATCCGCCGCAGCAGATAGCCCGCTCCGATCAGGCTGCCCAAGATCAGCGCCGCGGCGACCAGCAGCACGATCTGCAGGAAGTTCGCGTCGTCTTCGAGTTGCTGACGCGCAAGCGTGAGTCGACTGTTCAGAGCCGCCTGCAACCGATCGAGTGGAACACGCAGCGCATCGAATAGCGCCTTACCCTTGACGTTGGCGGTCACCGATTCCGCGTGGCCCATGTGGATTTTACGCAACATCGGCTGTGCGAATTCGAGCTGCCACGCGCGGGCTCGCTCGCGCACCGCCTGGACGTCGCCGGTCAACGTCACGCCGGTGATCCTGCCCGGCTTGCCGAGCTTGCCGTAAGCGCGAGCCTCCGCGGCTCGGCCCGTGTAATAGGGCTGCAGAAATTCAGGCTTGGCGGTGATGATGTATCCGCGTACCCCGGTCTCCTCGTTGACCAGGGCGGCTTCGAGGTCGAGGGCGTCGTGGAGAGCCGGCTCGACCTGGTTCAGCACGATGTTGCGCTGGACGTTCAGCTTGTGGGTGGCGATCAAAGCGAGACCGATCCCGGTGATCGCAAACAGGAGCAGGACGCCGATCGTGAGGCCGAGCCATTGGCCGACGCGCAGACGCGGAAGCGCGCGTGAGGAGATGTTGAGCGGAGCACCGTCGGTTCCGGGCGAGGCATGGGGTGGAGCACCGTCGGTTCCGGGCAAGACATGGGGTGGAGCACCGCTTGCCTCTGGCGGTGTGCTGGTGTTCACGCTTCTGCTGGGCTCTGAGCGCGGGAGCCGAGGAGCACCATCGCCACGTCGTCGGTGAGGGCGCCTCCGTTGAACGCCTCAGCTTGCGCGATGAGATTGCCCAGCAGGTCATCCGGGTGCTCCCGCCAGTCGGGATGGCCGCCGATGTACTCTGAAATCAGAGTTTGCAACCGGGCCGTCCCCAATCGCTCCGCTCCGTGCCCGACGCGCCCCTCGATGATGCCATCGGTATAAAGCAGCATGGCCCAGCCGGCGGGCAGGTCGAGGTGGGTGGGCTGCCAGTGACCGTCGCCGAGACCGATCGGTGGCCCGATGGCGACGTTCGAGAAGTCCGATACCGAGTTGCCGTCGATCAAGATCGGCGACGGATGTCCCGCAAGCACCATCTGCGCG
Source organism: uncultured Solirubrobacterales bacterium (assembly GCA_963704555.1). Classification (GTDB taxonomy): domain Bacteria; phylum Actinomycetota; class Thermoleophilia; order Solirubrobacterales; family Solirubrobacteraceae; genus Palsa-744. The sequence goes on along the minus strand of OY969921.1, from coordinate 2,799,980 downwards.
CCGGCGCCACCGGCCTCGATCTCGAGCGTGCACAGGGTCGTGAAGAGCAGAGGAATCTCGCGTTCGTGTTCGAGTACCAGCTGTAGAGCGCGCATGGTTGTCTCTCGCTCGACACCGCAGATCGCAAGCGCCCTCCAGGCAGCGCGCAGACAGACGCCGATCGCGGCCTCGTCGGGTCCGTGCCCGCATACGTCGCCGATCACCAGGCGCACGTGTCCGTCGGGCGTCTCCGCGACGTCGAAGAAGTCGCCGCCAAGCAGTGCTCGATCACGCCCCGAGTGGTAGCAAGTCGCGATCCATACCGAGTCGTCGCCGATCAGCGGTCGCGGCGCAAGCCCGCGTTCCAGGCGGGTGGCCTCACGAGATTGAACTTGAGCCAGCCGAAGCTGCTGGCGGGCCTCGTCCGCCTGGCGGCGGCTGATCGAATAGCGAATCGCCCGTGCCAGCCGATCGCCGCCCACATGCCCCTTGACCAGATAGTCCTGGGCGCCAGCCTCGACCGCCCTGACGCCGGCCGCCTCGTCGTTGAGCCCGGTGAGGACGATCAGAGGAACCCCAGGCGCCTGTGCACGCAGGCGCACGACCGTGTCAAGCCCTTCAGCGTCGGGAAGCTTCAGATCCAGCAGCAAACAGTCGATGTCGTCCTCCAGCGTGGCAAGGGCTTGTGCGAAAGTGCGTGCGCGAGTGAGCCGGGCCTCGGGAAGCGCACCTTCGAGCAGGTCCTCGACCAGCAGGGCATCGCCGTCGTCGTCCTCGATCAGCAACACGCTTAGGTCATCGCGCTTGGCGGTCGTCGTCGGTACACCTGAGCCTGGTAGCGCAGCCGTCTTCTCCCTATATGTGCGTGCCCGCGCGACCATCGCTGCGAGAAGATCGTAGCCGCCGACGCAAGGAGGACCCAGCATGCGCAGCGGTAGCCGACAAGGCTCTCTCTAGGTCTTTTTGGGTCTGAAATATCAATCTTCGGATATGTGCTAAAAATCGGCATTCCGCAATCTCGCTTCTATCCTTTCTAGATCCTTGGAGGTCGACGATGCCGCCGACGAGCAAGTCGCCAGCCGCTCTGAAGGAGCGTGCCGGGTTCAAGGCACTGCTAGCAAAGAACCCCAATCACTTCGGCAATCTCGGTCAGGCTGCAGGCAAGCCGGTCAAGAAGATCCTCGCCGACACCGAGTACGAGCAGCTGACCTGCGTCGGCTTTAACCCGCAAACGAACTTTTTGCAGGCCACGATCGCGCAGAAGCAAGCCACCGGCTACGCCGGCGAACTGTGCCTGGCCGGCTCGACCGAGTACGTGCGCTTCTTCTTGAACTACGGCTCCGGCTGGGAGGACGCCGGCCTCGCCGGGGTCCAGGTGCACGACATCCCGAACGAGCTCGACTGTGCCAAGCAGTCGGAGAAGCCACTGCTCTATGTCGCAAGCCTGCGCATCGATCCGCATCGCGAGTGCTGCCGGCACGCTGTGCTCCCAAGCGTGCGCGCGATCCTCTCTTGGCAGTGGATCCCGCCTGCCGGGGCAGCCAACATCGACTGGGAACCAGTCTGGGGCAACGTGCTCGACTGCGAGATCCAGATAGCTCCAGGCCCATGGACGATTGCCTGTCTGCTCGAGGAAGTCAACGCCAAAGTTCCGCCGCTCTTTGAGCAGCTCCAGCAGCAGCCGATCCCGCTACCCGATCCAGCCCCGCTCGAACTCCAAGAGCTTGCCGATTTGTACTCAGTCGGCAAGTCGAGCAAGACCGGCAAGGCGGTGAAGGTGACCGCGACCAAACCGGCGGTCGAGCCCCACCGTTTCGGACTGGCCGCGCTACAGCCGTTGCTCGGAGCGGAGGGCGGCTTTGACCAAGAGATGCTGGCCGCGAGCACCGCAAGCTTCAAGGCGCTCGGTCTCGACCTGGCGCAAGCGATCGCAAAGCTCGAACAGACGAGCGCCGACGTCGAATACGAGCAGCTGGAGTGCCTCGGACTCGATGAGAGCACACCGGAGCGGCTTGTTGCGACATTGCGGATCAAGCGTCCCACCGGTTATTCGGGGAACCTCTGTGAAGCGGGCAGTACCGAGTACGTAGCCTTCTGGGCGGACTGGGACGACACGTGCGAGTGGACCTACCTTGGTACCGCCAAGCTCAATGTCCACGACATCGCGAAGATCCCGCCGCAGGGCCTCTGTTACTCGGCGATCCTGCCGGTCGACCTCACGCATCACAGGCGCAGCTGTAAGCAGCCGAAGATCGGCCGCGTGCGAGCGGTGCTCTCCTGGCAGGTCCCGCCTTCCACGACCGACCCAAACAAGCTGGAGTATTGGGGCAATCGGCTGGACACGCACGTCCAGATCACGCCAGGAGAAGAGATCCCGCCCGGAGAAGTCTCGGCCAACATCCGCAACCTCGGCGGCATCGCAATCGAGGACATCGCGACCGCCGGCAACGGCATGACACTTGCCTCGGACGTCCGCTTCGCCAACTTCCCAGCGCGTACAGCCGACGGTTGGGGCCTACAGCGCCCATGCCCGTTCGGCGGCACGATAGAGATCGAAGGGAACTTCTTCCCCGGCTTCTATTACCGAGTCAAGGTACGTCGCGCGAGCGACCCACCGAGCAGCTTCACCGTGTTGGCCGGCAGCTTTCAGCTAGAGCGTGCTCTCTCGCCTGGCTTCGACACACAGTTCTCCACCGACGGTTTCTTCCAGTACGTCGATCCACTCCTATATTTCACCCGTCTGCTCGCAGAATGGAACACCGGCGAAGACGGCCTCTGGGCGATACAGCTCGACATAGCCACGGCCCCGAACGAAGCGTTCATTGTGGGATCGAGTCCGTGGTATTCGATCCTGATCGACAACACCGCTCCGCTCGGGCCGCCGCCCGAGCCCTCTCCGACGATGGAACTGCATATCGCCGCCGGCGGAGACTGCAAGGACTTCAGTGAAGGGACCAAAATCGAAGGCGAATTCATCGCCGACGACGAGCATTTCGGCGCCTGGGCGCTCTCCACGGAGCCGGATACCGCCGCCACCCCCTCCAATCAGCCACAGGCCAATCCTCCCTTGCCTGCTACCACGGCAGTGCCTCCGCCCGGTCAGCAGTGGACGCTCGACACAACCAAACCAACGAAGATGAAGCCCTGCGGCTATGTCGTGCGGCTCGACGTCTCCGATCGCTCGATCCTCGACAGCCACCCCGACCTGCACAACTCGAACGCAATCGAGGTCGGGCTGTGCCTGCGGGCCGGGTCCTAAGGCTAAAGACCAGCCAAGGGACCTTGGAGTTCTAGACGATAACGGGCCGTTCCTGGCCTGGCGGTGGCGAAGCTGCTCGAAGAGCTGTCGATCGAGGCGGCGAGCTAATCTCATGGCTGTGACGAGCGGTAGCGCAGCCGGGGGCCAATCGAGAAACCTGATCCTGGCGGCGATGATCTTCGCGGTTGCGATGACGTTCATCGACCAGACGATCGTCTCGATTGCGGCGCCGGAAATCCAGAAGGAGCTGAGTCTGACGAGCACAGGGACGCAGTGGGCGATCAACGCCTATCTGCTCTCGCTGGCGTCGCTGTTCGCCTTCGGCGGCCGCCTAGCCGACACGGTCGGGCACCGCAAGATGGTGACGCTCGGCGTGATCGTGTTCGCCGCGGCCTCGGCGATGTGTGGCCTAACTCCCAAGGGTAGCTTGGCGGAGGCTTGGATCGTGACGTTCCGTGTCATCCAGGGTGCCGGCGGCGCGATCATGTTCCCGGCCGCACTGGCGATCGTGGTGCAGACCTTCGAGTTGCGCGAACGCGGCAAGGCGCTTGCGATCTTCTTTGGTATCGCGGGCGGCCTCACAGCGGTGGGCCCGATCCTCGGTGGCTATCTCACGCAGTGGACCTGGCGGGCGATCTTCTGGGTGAACATCCCCGTCGCTCTGATCGCGCTGGCGTTGATCGTGTTGTCGAAACCGCGCACCGAACACCAGCCGGCTCGCATGGATTATCGGGGTCTGGCTTTGATCGTCTCCGGTGTCGCCCTGAGCGTATTCGGATTTCAGCAGTCCTCCGTATGGGGCTGGAGCGATCCCGCAACAGGGGCTTGTATCGCGATCGGCGCGGCGCTGCTGGTGGTGTTCTATTTCGTCGAGCTTCGCACCGTCTCGCCGCTGATCGAGATGAGCATCTTTCGCATCCGAGCGTTCCTGGTGGAGAACCTTGTGCTCGCCATCTCGATGCTGGTGTTCGTCCCGGTGTTCTTCTTCGCGAGCGAGTACGCCCAGATCGCGCTAGGCAAGTCGCCTTCGGAGGCTGGGTTGTACATCCTGTACTTCTTCATCGGTTTCGTCATCGCCGCACAGATCGGTGGGCGGATGCTCGACAGGGTCGGGGGCAAGCGTCCTGTGGTGCTTGGCTGTGCGCTGAGCGCTGTCGGCTTCTGGCTGTGGGCGGGAAAGATCACCGACCTGAGCTTCAGTGCGCAGCAGTGGTACATCATCCTTGCCGGCGCCGGCATGGGCATGATGCTTGGCCCGGCCAGCACCGATGCGGTCAACCGCGCCTCCCGGCTCTCCTACGGCGAGGCGACAGGCATAACGCAGACGGTCCGCAACTATGCTGCCAGCCTCGGCCTTGCGATTCTCGGCACGATCCTGGTCTCACAGATGCGTTCACATGTCGTCACCTCGCTGATCGCAAAGGGCGTGCCCAGCGCGCGGGCGCATGCCGAGGCGTTGAGCATCGCCCAATCCCGGGGTGGGGGTGGGAACATCGCGTCGATTCCCCATTTCGTGCAGCTTGATTTCGCCTACGCCACACGTTCGGTGCTCTACGCGATGGCGGCGATCATGGCGGCGGCGGCGGTCGTGGCCTTCGTTGGTCTGCGCGCGGGCTTGCAGGAGGAGACGCAGGGATCCGCGGTAAGCGATCTGGACCAACAGGCATCCGGTGGGGTTTCGGTAGAGGCGCCGGGCGGCGTACTTCCTTAGGCGCCGGGCGCCGTTCTCCCTGAGACGCTGGGCGGCGTTCTCCTGGGGGGTTGGGCGGCGTTCTTCCTGAGGCGTCGGGCGACTTCTCCCTGAGGCGCCTGGAGCTAGCTGATCAGGTTCACAAGCCCCTTGATGCTCAAATAAGCGCCGGCCGCTGCGCAGGCGAGCACAGCCAGCAGGCGGCCGCGCCCGGCAAACCAGGCGTTGATCCGCTCAAGCGAGTCCGAGGCACGGGCGGGATACAGCAGCAGTGCCAGCATCGGCAGCTCGATTAGCCACAGCATCACCGCCACGGTCACCAGGAGCCCAAGCAGCTTGCCGCCATTGGAGAGCTTGGCGTCGGAGACCTCCTTGACCGCGGCGATGTAGATCGGCGAGGGCAGGACGTAGAGGGTGATGCCGAGCACGAAGACCAGTCGCGTGCTCTGTAGATAGCGATCGATCTTGGATGTCCCCTGTGGCTTCGTCGGGCCAGGTTGCTTTCGGCGCAGGTAGATTGCGAATCCCAACAACAGCACACCGAGGCCCAGATCGAGCGCGGCGCTGGGGGTCAGATGATGTGGTCCGGTTGCGCCGACGTCGTTCAGCAAGAACAACACGAGCGCGCCAACCGCATAGGTGATGGTGGCGGCGGCCAGGACGAATGCGAGTACGCGCGCCCGCACTTGAGTGCCCCGACCCAGGGCAATTATTGCCAACACGGCCGGTGGGTAGATCGACGCGGCAAGCGCCAAGGCTAGGGCTTGGGGAGGCATCTCAGTTGGGCATCTCAGTTGGACATCGTCGGGTAGGCGCTTTCGCGCTCAGCCGGTATTGGTCACCGACAGTGTCTGCTCGCCCACACCTACTCTGTCACCTGCGCGCAGCTGGCGTCCGCGGCGCGTCTCGCGCTCCCCGTTGACGAGAACCGGTTGCGATGCCAGGAACTCCTTTGCCTCGCTGCCGCTGTCGACGACCCCGACCAGCTTCAGCAGCTGGCCGAGTCTGATCGTCTCATCTCGAATCTGAACAGCGCGCTCCATCGCGTGAATCTATCGGTGGGCTCGGGCGGTCCCGATGCTCGTCCCGCTCGCCACAAGATTCGGGGTTAGAGAGGCGTGCTCGAGGGCATACCCAGCGCGATGACTTTCGGACATGCTGCTGGGGAGCGCCTCCCCCGGTAGATTGCCTCCCGGGCATTCCGTGCCCGGGAGGCTTCTACGCGCTCGTCCTCTCCCGTCCTCCCCTTCTCCTGTCTGTCCCCAGCAGACAGGAAGCTTGCCGACACACCACCCGACCTGAATGCAACCCGAGTCGGATCGCATTCGGCCTTGGATGGTCAGTCGCTATTTCTTCGGGCAGGGAACCTTGATGCTGACTGTCGAGGTTTCCCCGCTGAGGTATTTGAGTTCGGTCTTCGCCGGGAAGCCGCCCTTCGGGCACTTCTTCGGCACGGTGCCGTAGGAGATCAGCTTTTTGCCCTGCATGAAGGCGGCGCCGACCCGGATCTTGATCGACAGCACCGAGGCATAGGGAGCTCCGGGCACCGTCAAGACTAGCGGCACGATCGCTGTCAGCTTCTGCGAGAACGGGTTGGAGGCTCCCGAGAACCTGCCGGTGGAAAGGACTTCAAGCACCGCCGGTTCCCGGCCTTCGGTGAAGAAGGCGATGTTGCCGCCGGGTGTGAAGAACGCTTGGACAGTCGCTTTCTCCTGCACGCGCGTGCCGCCGAAGCTGACCACTCCGAGCACTTCCCCCTTTGGGCTGGCAACCGACTTCTTCGGACAGTTCTGTACTTCATGGCTTTCGAGGACCGCATTCGAGCAGGTCGCAAACCCCTGGGGGTGAAGCTTGGTGCCTGACGGCAGGTACACCACTACCCCTGTCAGCGGCGAAGGAAAGCCACCGTATTCGGTGCCGCTGATCGTCATCTGTGCTTCAACGGACGCCCCCGCGCCAAGGATGTTGCCTGTGTTGGGATATGACCCACCTTTGGGCGAGGCCGGATTCTTGAGGACCGGCAGGATCTTCGCCTTGACAGTCACTTGCGGAGCCGCGAATGCGGCTGCCGGCAAACTTACTGCGGCGATCGCCAGACAGGCCAAGCCTACGAGGAGGCTGAACGTGTGGGAGCGCGTGCCGCGACAGGCCAATCGATGGTTCCGCGCGCCTCGTACGTGCGCTTGTGGATCGCCGGTGCGACTGCGGGCTGCTGCGTCGCCGGTGCGACTGCGGGCTGCTGCATCGCCGGTGCGACTGCGGGCTGCGCTCGGGTTGACGTGCTCGGATCTGGCCATGTCTTATCTCCTTGGGTGATGCTGCCTACCCCCTTAACAGGCTTCGTATGTCCAAGTAGCGGTTGTAACTTGTTTTCGCATGTACAAGCAGCGGTTGCACTATTTGCCGGTTGGCCCCAGCTCGGCTAACGTCGCGTCGATGAGTGCCAACACATCGGAGGACGAGCGACTTGAGAGTTTCGGCATCCTGCGCCTGCGCGCCGAGAACCCGGGCCCGCTCACGATGTCGGGTACCAACAGCTGGGTGGTGGGACGCGATCCGGCTTGGGTTGTCGATCCGGGTCCCGAGCTGGCCGCCCACCTTGAGCGTCTAACGGTTGCGCTGCGAGAGCGGGGCGGGCTCGGGGGAATCGTCCTCACCCACGATCACATCGATCACTCCGAGTCGGTGGCGGCACTGCGCGAGCGCTTCCCTGTGCCGCTTGCCGCCGGTCGTGGCGGCGCCGACGTGGAGTTGACAGACGGAGTGCGCTTCGGCCCTTTCGAGGCGCTTTACACGCCCGGCCATGCACCCGATCATTTCGCCCTGATCGCAGGCAGGGCATGCTTTGCCGGTGACGCGATCCTCGGAGAGGGCAGCGTGTTCGTAGCGCCTGACCCAGGAGCGCTCGCCGGTTATCTGAATGGCCTGCAGCGACTGGGAAGGCGCCGGCTCGAGGTCCTTTGCCCAGGCCATGGCCCGCCGATCTGGACGCCTCAGGAGCGCATCCACGAATACATCGAGCACCGCCTCGATCGCGAGCGTCGTCTGCTTGCGGCGATCGCCGAAGGTCGCCGCGGAGAGCAGGCACTGCTGGACGCCGCATGGTCGGATGTGCCCGAGCAGTTGCGCCCACTTGCGGCTATCACGCTTGCCGCGCATCTCGACAAGCTCGCCGAAGAAGGTCGGCTACCGGTACCGTTTGTCCGATGAGCGCTCGCGTGGAAGCCGTGCAGCCCGGTGGCTCGACCATCCCGGCCCCCGCTCAAGACTCGCCGTTTCCCCCGATCGCCGACTACGGCTTCCTCTCCGATTGCCACACCGGCGCTCTGGTGGCCTCCGACGGCGCGATCGAGTGGATGTGCCTGCCGCATTTCGACTCCGCCTCGGTGTTCGCGGCGATGCTCGACCGTGGTGCCGGGAGCTTCCGGGTCGGGCCTTACGGCATGTACGTGCCTGTGGGGCGGCGCTACGTGCCGGGCACCAACGTGCTCGAGACGACCTGGATGACGCCCCAGGGCTGGCTGCGTGTGGTGGATGCGCTTACGATCAGCGACTGGCACGACGTGAAGCGTGGTAGCACTCACTCGCGTCCGCCCACCGACTTCGACGCAGACCACCTGCTCGTGCGAATCGTCGAATGCATCCAGGGTCAGGTACAGGTGGAGATGGTGTGCGAGCCCATGCTCGACTACGGCTCCACCGCGGCACAGTGGAGTCACGTCGAAGACGAGTACGGCCACGGCCTGGACGCAAGCAACGAGCGCACGGTGTTTCGCCTGTTCAGCGATACGCGCATGGGCATCGAGGGCAATCGCGCGCACTCGCGCCACACGATGGCCGAGGGCGAGAAGCGCTTCTGCGCGCTCTCCTGGACCAAAGAGCTGCGCGGCCCGCGCACGGTCGAAGAAGCCGAGGCGCGGATCGACCGCACGAGCCACTTCTGGCGTACTTGGCTGGCCGAAGGCAATTACCCAGACCACCCGTGGCGCGCGCACTTGCAGCGCTCGGCGCTCACGCTGAAGGGCCTCACCTTCATGCCCACCGGTGCGCTCGTTGCGGCTCCGACCACCTCGCTGCCCGAGACGCCGCGCGGCTCGCGCAACTGGGACTACCGCTACTGCTGGATGCGCGACGCCGCCTTCACGCTGTGGGCTCTACACGCGCTGGGCCTGGACTGGGAGGCTGACGATTTCATCCAGTACGTCGCCGACATGGAGCGCAACGAGGACGGGTCCTTGCAGATCATGTATGGGATCAAGGGCCAAAAGGACCTGAGCGAGTCCACGCTCGATCACCTCAAGGGCTACGAGGGTGCGCGCCCGGTGCGGATCGGTAACGGCGCCTTCAACCAGCGCCAGAACGACGTCTACGGCGCGGTGCTCGACTCGGTCTACCTGCACTCCAAGCGTCGCGATCACATCCCCGAGCGACTGTGGCCGGTGCTGGTCGACCAGGCCGAATGCGCGGGGCGCGTGTGGAAGGAACCCGACCAGGGGATCTGGGAGGCGCGCGGCGAGCCGCGCCACTACGTCTCCTCGAAGCTGATGTGCTGGGTAGCGTGCGACCGCGCCGCGCGGCTCGCCGAACGGCGCGGCGAGGAGGAGCACGCCGAGCGCATGCAGGGGATCGCTGAGGAAATCAGGGCCGACATCCTCGAGAAGGGCGTCGACGAGCGGGGCGTGTTCCGCCAGCATTACGACACCGACGCGCTCGACGCCTCCAACCTGTTGATCGTGTTGATGCGTTTCCTGCCGCCCGAGGACGAGCGCGTGCGAGCCACCGTGATGGCGATCCGCGACGAGCTGACCGAGAACGGCTTGGTCCTGCGCTACCGCACGGAGGAGACCGACGACGGCCAGAGCGGTGAGGAGGGCACGTTCTTGATCTGCTCGTTCTGGCTCGTCTCGGCGCTGTGTGAGATCGGCGAGCACCTGCACGCACGGCGCCTGTGCGAGCGGCTGCTCGGTTACTCATCGGAGCTCGGCCTCTACGCGGAGGAGCTCGAGGCCTCCAGTGGACGGCATCTCGGCAACTACCCGCAGGCGTTCACGCATCTGGCGCTGATCAACGCCGTCACGCATGTGATGGGCGCGATTCAGCGCTCTTGATTTTGCGCCGTTCGGGCGCGGCCGGCGCTCTGGGCGGACGCTTGTTGTGCTCTGGGCGGACGCTTGTTGTGTTTCTGGCGGCCGGCGCTCGCAAGTGCGCCAATCAGCGCACAGAGGGCGCTCAGGCGTATCCCGGCTCGCCGGGCAGCGCTACGCGCGCGACCTCGCCGTCGAACCACACCTTCGGCTGCACCGGTAGCACCTCGCGACCGCGTGCATACTCCAATAGCTCTGCCACGCTCGAAAACACCCCAAGCTGCTCCAGGTGCTTGATCGTGGGGAAGACGAGCAATATCTCCTCGCGGGCGTAGGCGTCCAGGGCTCCCTGAGGAGTGAACCAGCCCTGATCGACGCACTCCTCGCCGTCGACGTGCGGTTCCTGTCCGGCGGGCAGCTCCGCAAGGAAGAAGCGAGTATCGAAGCGGATCGAGACCTCTTCAGGAGTTATCCAGCGCGAGAATTCCACAAGCGCGCCGGGATCGGCGAGCATAATGCCAGCCTCCTCGGAGAGCTCTCTCGCTGCCGCCGCGCGATGCGGGCCGACGCTGCCCTCCCCCGTCGAGAGGGGATCGTCCTCGTCGACCGCGCCGCCGGGGAACACCCATACACCGCCCATGAACTTCGCCTGCTCAGTGCGCTTGACCAGCAGCATTTCCAGCTTCTGTGCTCCGCCGCGCAGCAGGATCACGGTGGCCGCTTGGCGCGGCGGAGTTGCCTCACCTAGGTTGAGTCCCTGGCCAGGCTCCTGTGTGGAGCCGAGGTCGAGCGCTTGGCCGGGCTCCTGTGTGGAGCCGAGGTCGAGCGCTTGGCCTGGCTCCTGTGCGGAGGCGAGGTTGAGCTCCTGCCCAGGCCCGCTGTAATGGTCGAGCTCGAGCTCCTGTCCGGCCTCCTCCTCACCGCTGGGCGTCGAGCTGCTCATACCAAGGACCCTACCGCCAGGTAGTCTTACGTGCATGAGCGCAACCCAAACCTTGCAACGCTGGATCTGCGAGTCCTGCGGCTACATCTATGACCCGGAGGAGGGCGACCCCGATGGGGGCATCCCCGTCGGTACGGCCTTCGAGGACATCCCCGATACGTGGTTCTGCCCGGTGTGCGGAGCGCGTAAGCGAGACTTCACCCTCTACGAGGATTGACTGGGACGTTCGCTGAGCTGCGCGATACTGCGTCCTCAGTCGCTCGCGTGCGTAGCACGCCACGCTCCCTGCGTCCTTGTCTCGCTTGCCCAGCGAACGTCCCAGCCTCTTAGTTCGCATGAACCTGGAGGAGGTTCTTGAGCTCGACAGGCGGCACGTATGGCACCCATACTCGGCGCTGCCAGGCGAGCAGCGACCGTTGCCGGTGGTCTCCGCCAAGGGCGTGCGCCTGCGCCTAGCCGACGGGCGCGAGCTGATCGACGGCATGTCCTCGTGGTGGTGTGCGATTCACGGCTATCGCCATCCGGCATTGGATGCGGCTGTACGCGAGCAGTTGGAGCGCATGGCTCACGTCATGTTCGGCGGCCTGACGCACGAGCCGGCTGTTCGTCTGGCCGAGCGGCTGATCGATATCGCCCCCGAAGGCTTGCGGCACGTGTTCTTCGCCGATTCCGGCTCGGTGTCTGTTGAGGTGGCGATCAAGATGGCCTTGCAGTACCAGCGCGCGGTCGGCCATCCCGAGCGCAGTCGCCTGCTCACGATTCGTGGCGGCTACCACGGTGACACGTTCGGCGCGATGGCGGTGTGCGACCCGGTCGGCGGGATGCATTCGATGTTCAGCGATGTGCTGGCAGAGCACGTTTTTGCAGAGCGCCCGCCGGACGGCTTCGACGCTCCTCTGGAGGGGGTATGGGCAGAGCATGTGGCGGCGTTGTTCGATCGCCACGCCCACGAGCTGGCGGCGGTGATCGTGGAGCCCGTCGTCCAGGGCGCTGGCGGGATGCGTTTTCACTCGCCGGCTTGTGTCTCTCTATTGAGAGGTTTGTGTGACAAGCACGAACTTCTTCTCCTCCTAGACGAGATCGCAACGGGCTTCGGGCGCACGGGCTCGATGTTTGCTTGTGAACATGCGCAAGTCGCCCCCGACATCATGTGTGTCGGCAAGGCGCTCACCGGCGGCTACATGACGCTCGCGGCAACGCTCTGCACAGGTGAGGTTGCCGAGGCGATCTCGGCGGGGGAGGACGGCGCGCTGATGCACGGGCCCACGTTCATGGCGAACCCGCTGGCCTGCTCGGTCGCGCTAGCTTCGCTCGATTTGCTCGCCGAGGAACGCTGGCCGGAGGACGTTGCGCGGATAGAACGCGGTCTGCGCGCTGGGCTCGAGCCGGCGCGAGAGTCGCCGGGGGTCCTCGACGTCCGTGTGTTGGGGGCGATCGGCGTGGTGCAGTTGAAGCACGAGGTAGATCTCGCCGCTGCTACGGCTACAGCGGTGGAGCACGGCGTTTGGCTACGTCCGTTTCGCGACCTGATCTACACGATGCCGCCGTTTGTCATCGGCGAGAGCGATCTTGCCCGTGTCACAAGAGCGGTGGTGGCGGCCGCGACCGGATGAAATGTCGCGGTTGAGTTCCGTCAGATGGCGCATTAGAATGACTTGCGGCTAATACGTATGTGTTGCTTCGGCATAGCGTACTCCGAGGGGGCCCGGGCGACCGGGCCCCCTCCGGTTAATAATTCCCTGACGGTTGCCGGGGCCGTCTTGGCTGCAATCGCCAGGGCACCTTCTCACCGCGTCAGTCGGTCGATGACCAACAGCGCGACGAGCAGGGTGATGGCCAATACATATATGTCGTCGGGCATAGCAGCTCCTTTCTCCGGGGGTACGACCCCGGAACCGCCCGAAGAGGAGGTGCGCCTGCAACATCTGATCGGCCATACGCCGACCTTACGGATCGCTTGGGATGAAACTCGGTCCCGACAACCAGTTGCGCCATGGCAAACGGTCGCCGGCCCTTACAAACTCGGCAGTATCGGTGCGTGAGATTTTTTCAAGCACGGCCACCTCCACACCACCGAGCCGGGCGATCGTCTCGCGGTTGGAGCGTTCCATCGGCGGCGGCTCGCTCGGCCACGGGGTGAGCACGACGGCGGCGACGTCGAGTCTGGCCGCTCTGGCGGCCTCGATCGTGAGCAGCGTGTGATTGATCGTGCCAAGCCCTGGCGAGGCGGCGATCAACAGCGGTAGAGCCAGCTCGACGGCGAGATCGCGCACGGTGAAATCGTCGGTGAGGGGGACCAGCAGGCCGCCGACGCCCTCCACGATCAGTGTCTCGCCAGCGCTGACGGTTGCCCGGGCGCGCTGGACCAGTGTGACGAGGTTGATCGGTTCGTCCGCCAGCTCGGCTGCCAGATGCGGGGAGACAGCAGGTCCGAAGCGCAGCGGCGCGACCTCCTCGGGCGCCATCCCGGCGGCGAGTGCCAGCAGCTCGTGGTCTGGCGGCCAGGCGCCCGGCGGCTCGGCAAGTCCTGTGACAACGGGCTTGTAAGCGCGCACCTGCTCGCCGGCGTCTCGCATCGCCGCCAGAAGCGCCGAGCTCACGATCGTCTTGCCGACACCGGTGCCGGTACCGGTTACGAACAGCCCACGCATGACGTGCCGAGCTAAGCGACCCGGGCAAGGCGCTGCTTGCCGGTGGGTCGCGAGCCGAGCTTTGTCAGATCGAGCCCCACTTCGCGTGTCGCCTCGGCCAGGCTCTTGGCTGCGTCGCGCAGCTCAGCCGCCGTGTGCGAGGCCATTACGGCGAGCCGCAACCTGGAGGTGCCCTCCGGCACGGTGGGAGGACGGATCGCCTGCGCGAACACACCCCTCTCCAGCGCCCCTTGACAGAGGCACATCGCCGTCTCGCTGTCGCCCAGAACAAGCGGCACGATGTGCATGTCGTTCTGCTCGACCGCAAACCCCTCCTCGGAGAGGCCCCGACGAAGCGTGCGGGCAGCTTCGTGCAGGCTTGCTACCCGCTCGGGCTCGGCTTCGAGCAGCTCCAGTGCCGCCAACGCGCCGGCGACCGAGGGGGGAGAGGGGGCGGTCGAGAAGATCAACGGGCGGGCGGTGTTGATCAGGAGCTGCACCATCTCCTCACTCGCACACGCATAGGCGCCGTAGGAGCCAAGCGCCTTGCCGAGGGTGCCGATCAGTACGTCGATCTTGCCTTGCAAGCCGGCTCCGGCGACGGCGCCGCGTCCCCCGTCTCCGAGCGCGCCGGTGGCGTGTGCCTCGTCCACGACGGTCCGCGCACCGTGTTCACGTGCCAGCTCCACGATCCGCGCGAGTGGCGCCACGTCCCCATCCATCGAGAAGACCGAATCGCTCACGATCACACGCCGACCTTTGCCGCCGTGCTCGCGCAGACAGCGCTCCAGGTGATCGGTGTCGAGGTGGCGGTAGACGACTACCTCGGCGCGCGAGCCGCGGCAGCCGTCGACGATCGAGGCGTGGTTGAGCTCGTCGGAGAAGATTGTGTCGCCGGCCTGGGCCAGCACGCCGATCGTGCCGAGGTTGGCGAGATAGCCCGATCCGAATAGCACGCACGCCTCGCAATCCTCGAATGCGGCAAGTCGCTGCTCCAGTTCGCGATGGATCGTCATCGTGCCTGACACCAGCCGCGAGGCTCCAGCGCCGACGCCCAGCCGCATCGCCGCGTCAGCAGCCGCCTCGCGGACCTGTGGATGATCGGCTAGCCCGAGGTAATTGTTCGAGCACAGCAGCAGCACCGGCTCGTCATCGAGCAGGACACGTGGCCCTTGGGGTCCGAAGACCGTCCGCAGGCGACGGCGCAAGCCAAGTCGCTCGAGCTCGCCCAGGCGCTCCTCGACATCGCTCATGACTGTCCGGTCAGTCCCCCCAGCCCGCAGGCACCGCGTTGCGTGCACCGTCGGGCCGCGGCGGTACGCCCCGTTTGGCCTTGAAGCGCAGCTGCGTCGAGGGGTCCCACATACGGATCTCGAGACCCCCTTGAGTGGCGGCCTGTCCGTCGCTGTTATCGAGCAGCTCCTCGACCACATCCGGCGTCTCGCCGTCCAGCCAGCCAGAGCGGTTGTCGGGTCGCGGGTTGGCGCCGTTGTCGCTTTGGCGCGCCACGTTCAAGCCAAGCTCCTCGAACATCTCGCGGTCTTCCTCCGGGCTCGATCCGAGTGTCGTCAGGAAGTTGCCCATCATGACTCCGTTGAGCCCGGCCTTGACCGCAAGCGGCTGCAGCTCGCCAAGATTCTCCACGCGACCGCCGCAAAGACGGAAAAGCGCCTCAGGCAGGATCAGACGGAAGATCGCGACCCACTTGACGGCCTCCCAGGGGTCGATGTACTCGCGATCGCCGAACTTAGTGCCGGGCCGCGGGTTGAGCAGGTTGATCGGCACGCTGGTCGGGTCGATCGCCGCCAGCTCGAAGGCCATCTCCACACGCTGCTCACGGCTCTCACCGAGGTTAAGGATGCCACCGACGCAAGTCTCAAGCCCTGCCTCGCGCACCGCTTGGATCGTGCGCAGGCGTCCCTCGTAGCGCACGGTGCTGGAGACCTCGTCGTAGTAGCTCTCAGCCGTCTCGACGTTGTGGTGCACACGCTGGATGCCGGCTTCCCTAAGCGCCTTGGCGCGCGCGGGAGACATGTGCCCGATCGAGGCGCAACGCTTCAGGTTAGTCTTCTCGGCCACCAGCTTCGCCCCCTCGAGGATCTTCTCGAAGTCGCGTTTGGAGAGCCCCTGTCCCTGGGTGACCATGCAGAAGCGATGCGCTCCCGCGGCCTCGGCGGCGCGTGCGTGCTCGAGGATCTGCTCGGGATCCATCATCGCGTGAAGCGGCGTCTCGGCCTCGGCAAAGCGTGATTGTGCGCAGAACCCGCAGTCCTCGGCACACCCTCCTGACTTGGCGTTCACAAGCGAGCACATGTCGGTCGAATCCGAGAAGCGCTCGACGCGAGCCGCCCAAGCGCGGTCGACGAGCGCTTCGATCTCGGCATGGTCCTCGAGCCGGCCGAGCTGGAGCGCTTCCTCGCGAGTTATCAGCGGCGGCATCTGCGGCGACCTCCGGTCATTTCATTCATGGACGTTAGGGACGTGCCGAGACAGTATCCGAATAGGCTCAAAGCCATGATCGAGGAGATCCTGCCTGGGCAGGTGGTAGCCGTCGAGGCAAACGACGATTCTGCCGAGGCGATGCTCTTTGAAGAGGAGCAGGCGCTGCTCGCAGGCGCGGTCGACAAGCGCCGACGCGAGTTCTCAACGGGACGCATATGCGCTCACTCGGCACTGCGGCAATTGGGCTATCCAGCATCCGCGATCCTGCGTGGCGCTCGCGGCGAGCCTCTGTGGCCTGAGGGCGTCGTGGGCAGCATCACCCACTGCGACGGCTACAGGGCAGCGGCTGTCGCGCGCTCGAACAAGATCCTCACGGTCGGGATCGACGCCGAGCCTCACGCCCAGCTGCCGGAGGGAGTGCTCGAGCAAATTGTCCGCACAGAGGAGCTCGCGGCGCTGCGCCGGCTTGGCTCGGAGGAGCCGCAGCTGCATTGGGACAGGCTTCTGTTCAGCGCAAAGGAGTCCGTTTACAAGGCGTGCTACCCACTCTCTCAGCGCCGGCTCGACTTCGAGCAGGTATCGGTCGCGTTTGACCTTTCCAGACGCACGTTCCTCGCTCGGCTGTTGATGACCGGCCCCACTCTGGCGGATGAGCCGTTGCGAGTGCTCTCGGGTAGGTGGATGGTGGAGGAGGGAATCGCACTGACCGCGATTGCGATGGGCGTCGAGTAGGCCAGGCGCATCGAGCAGTGTGTGCCACGAACGTGTCGAGCGGGGCCTGGCGATGCGCCTCCAGCGGGTTTGGTCGGGAGCGTCCAGCCGGCGTGTGCGGTGGCGTCCAGTGGGCTCCAGAGTTGCGGTCCGCGCTATACCCCGCGCCAACGCGCCGGACGTTTCTCGGCGAACGCCCTCATCCCCTCGCGCATGTCCTGTGAGGCAAAGGAGGAGCGGCGCAGCTCGATCAGCTCCGCCTCGACGTCGGCGGAGAGACCGTCGCGTGCGTCGAGCAGCGCGGCGATCACGCGCTTGTTGCCGGTTTGGGAGAGCGGCGCGTTACCGGCGAGCTCGGCGGCGAGCTCCAGGGCGGCCGCATCGAGTTGCTCGGCCGGCACCACCCGATTCACAAGACCCCAGTGCAGCGCAGTGTCGGCTTCGATGTAGCGCCCGAGCAGAAACAGCTCGCGCGTGCGCGCGGCGCCGATCGCATCGATGAAGCGGCGCAGGCCGGTGTGCGAGTAGACAAGACCCAGCTTGGCGGGCGGCATCCCGAGCTTGATCTTCGCTGTGGCCACACGCAGGTCGCACGCGAGCGCGAGCTCCAGCCCGCCGCCGATCGTGTGCCCTGGCAGGACGGCGAGCGTCGGGTAGGGAAAAGCTTCGAGCGCTTCGATCGCTTCGGTGAAGGGGTGTGCCACGAGCGCCTCTGCACGCTCCTCGAACTCCTCGTCGGGGATCTCGCCAATGTCATAGCCGGCAGAGAACATCCCGTTTGAGCCGGTGACGATCACACAGCGCGGGTGGGTGGGATCCGATTCCCCACTGGCCGCGGCGTCGCAGGACAGCTCGGAGAGGGTGGCCGTGATCGCGTCGAGGATCGGGTGGTCCAGGGCGTTTCGCTTGGCCGGATTGGAGATCGTGAGGCGCACGACGCCGTCGGCCGGCTCGTCGATCAGCAGCTTGCCGTCGGCCAGCTCGCGTGGCAGGGAATCGGGGGACATTCGCGCTGAAACGCTAGCCGAGAGGGGGCTTGGAGAGTCTCGCGGGTAGCTGAGGACTACTCCAACACGACGAGTGTGTCGCCCTCGTTGACGGCCTGGCCCTCCTCGCAGAGGATCTCGACGACCTTGCCGGCGTCTTCGGCCTCGACCGGCATCTCCATCTTCATAGACTCAAGGATCGCAACGGTGTCGCCCTCCTCGATCTCGTCGCCCACGGCGCACTCGATCTTCCATACCGTGCCGGTGATGTGAGCCTCTACCTCAGCCACGTCAAACCTCCGAGAACGCCGATGTCGATAACGGTGGGGGACAATAGCCGCCGCTCCCGATCGATGACGACTGCGAGCGTTCCTGTAGATGGCCTCAGATTCCCAACCAACAAGTATGGCCCCCGACGTGCTTGCGATCGTGGCCGCCTACAACGAGGTAGATCGCATCGCGGCAACGCTCGCCGCGCTGGCGGAGGCTTTTCCCGGCGCGCGGCTGTGGGTCGCCGACGACGGATCCTCCGACGGGACGGGGCCTGTTGCCGAAGCGGCGGGCGCAACAGTGGTGCGTAGCGAGCGGGTGATCGGCAAGGGCGCAGCGGTCACGCGCGCAGCACGCCGGGCGCTTGAGGAGACCGATCGGGGAAGGCTGAAGGAGACTGAGCGGGGGAGGCTGAGCAACTCCAAAAGCGACGATGCCCCGCGCGCGCGCGCGGGGCATCGTCCTCACGAGATGCATCCTCCCAACGGATCCCGCTGTCCCGAGCGTGAACCCGTAATCGTGCTGTGCGACGGGGACCTGGGCGAGTCGGCGGCACGGCTGGGTCCGCTTGTAGAGGCTGTGCGCCAAGGCGAGACCGACCTCGCGGTCGCGGCTTTCTCCAAGCGTGTCGGCGGCGGCTTCGGGTTGGCGATCGGCTTTGCCCATTGGGCGATTCGTCGACGCTGTGGACTGGTGCTCCGAGCCCCCATATCCGGGCAGCGGGCCTTGACTGCGCAGACGCTCGCGCAGGTGCTGCCGTTCGCGCGCGGCTTTGGCATGGAGATCGGCATGACGATCGATGCAGCTCGCGCGGGCGCACGCGTGGGAGAGATCGATTTGGACCTATCGCATCGCGCGACGGGCAGGACGCTGGGCGGTTTCCTGCATCGTGCTCGCCAACTGGTGGACTTCGTGTGCGTGTACATCGAATAGGAGCTAGTTCCCGCATGGGCCTGTTCGCAAAAGGGGGTGTTGTGTCGTTGCGGCTGTCTGTGTATGTAGTCGTTAGACGTGTTCCGCAAAGGGGGGTGTATTCGTGCAGGGACGTTTGTGACCCACCACGAGGTAGGCTCGCGCCAAGATGATCCTCGCCATCGACCAGGGCACGACGGGCACGACCTGCATCGTGTTCGACGAGCAGGCTGAGCCGGTCGGTCGCGCCTATCGCGAGTTCACCCAGCATTTCCCGCGGCCGGGATGGGTGGAGCACGATGCGAAAGAGATATGGGAGGTAACGCAGGCGGTCGCGGGCGAGGCGCTCGCCGATGCCGAAGTCCGCGCTGGGGAGCTGATCGCGGTGGGCATTACAAACCAGCGCGAGACGGTGTGCGTGTGGGACCCGTCGACGGGTGAGCCGTTGTACAGGGCGATCGTGTGGCAGGACCGCCGCACGGCAGAGCGCTGTGAGGAGCTGCGCGCCGCCGGTCACGAAGAGCTCGTGCGTACGCGCACGGGCCTCGTGCTCGATCCGTATTTCTCGGGCACGAAGATAGAGTGGCTGCTGCGCAACGTGGAGGGTCTGCGCGAGCGAGCGCAGGAAGGAAGGGCTGTGTTCGGCACGATCGATGCGTGGCTCATCTTCAAGCTGTGCGGCGAGCACGTAACGGACCCGTCGAACGCTTCGCGCACGATGCTCTACGACATCGCAGCCGGTTGTTGGGATCCGGACTTGCTCGCACTGCTCGACATCCCCGAGCAAGCCTTGCCGCGCGTAAGTGCGAGTGCGGCGGGAGGATCTAGTGCGGCGGGAGGATTTACCGTAGGCGCGAGCGCAGCGGGCGGGAACACGGCAGGTACGTTCGGCATGACCCGCCCCGAGGCGCTGCACGGTCACGCTGTGCCCGTTGCCGGGGTGGCGGGCGACCAGCAGGCGGCTCTATTCGGCCAGGCGTGCGTGGACCCGGGCATGGGCAAGAACACGTATGGAACAGGCTCGTTCGCGCTGCTGAACACGGGCTTCACAGCGCCCCATCCGGAGCCTGGCCTGTTGAGCACGGTCGCCTGGGGCATCGGCGGCTCGACCACGTATGCGCTGGAGGCATCGATCTTCGTGACGGGCGCCGCGGTGCAGTGGCTGCGCGACGGCCTCGGCGTGATCGAGCGCGCGAGCGACACAGAGGCGCTTGCCGCCTCGCTCGATGGCAACGACGGCGTGTATTTCGTGCCGGCGCTGACAGGGCTCGGCTCGCCGTACTGGGACCCGTATGCGCGTGGCACGATCGTTGGGCTTACGCGTGGCACGGGTCGAGCGCATCTGGCTCGCGCGACACTGGAGGCGATCGCCTACCAGACGGTCGATGCGTTGCGGGCGATGGAGCAAGCGTCGGGCGAGCCGCTGCGCGAGCTGCGCGTAGACGGCGGCGCTACCGCTAACGCGTGGCTGATGCAGTTCCAGGCAGACGTGCTCGGCGTGCCGGTGGTGGTGGCGGAGGTGGCCGAGACGACGGCTCTCGGTGCTGCCTACCTGGCCGGCGTCGGCGTTGGCGCGTGGACGGTCTCGGATGTGCGCGAGGGTTGGCGCGCGGGCGCTCGCTATGAGCCGCGCATGAGCGAGGAGGTGCGCGAGACGTTGCTTACAGGATGGGCCGACGCGCTGAATCGCGCTCGCTCTCGGGGCGACGCGTAACTTTGCCGTGCCGGCGATGTAGAGCAACTAGATGAGCGAGCTCGCACCGATGCGTGAACAGGTCTACTCAGACCCGCGCCCCAAGGAGTACTTCGACCGCTTCCACGAGCGTGCACGCACACGCGAACCGGACTGGGCATACGAGCTGGTGCGGCTGCTCACCTCGCTGTACGCCTACACGTTCTTCCGCGCACGCCCGATCTCAACCGAGAAGGTGCCGGGCGCGGGTGCCGTGATTCTCGCGCCCAACCACTTCAGCTTCATGGACCATTTCCTTATGGGCTGCTACATCCGCCGCAAGGTGCGCTTCATGGCCAAGTCACAGCTGTTCAGCGGCCCGATGCAGTTCATCTACACCCACGGCGGCGTCTTCCCGGTGCGCAGGGGAGCGCGCGACGAAGAGATGTTCGTCACCGCCAAAGCGATTTTGAAGCGCGGGGGAGCGATCACGATGTACTGCGAGGGGGGCCGCTCGCGCGACGGCAAACTGGCCGAGCACGCCAAGGCCGGCATCGGGCGCATCGCCCTGGAAACGGGCGCCCCGATCGTGCCGATCGCGATCCACGGCTCCAGCAAGATCCGCAACTGGAAGCGCTTGCAATTCCCGAAGGTGACGGTCCAGTACGGCGAGCCGATGCGCTGGGAGCCTGTCGAGAACGCGACGCGCGAGCAGCAGCAAGAGGTTGCCGAAGCTGTGCTCACGGAGATCAAGGCGCTCTACAACGGCCTTGAAGAACACGGCCGCAAGGGAATGCTGCGCCGCGCGCGCGAGCAGCGCCGGGCCGAACGCCGCGCGGCCCAAGTGAAGGGCGCGGCGACGGCGTAAATCGCTCGCGGTGACGGCGTAAATCGCTGCTTCGTACGTCACGCTGGGATGCGAGTGTCGTCCCGACCCCCCGCTCGATTGGCCTGGGTGAGGCGGAGGTAGTATCTCTTTTTACTCGATTCACCAAAGTAGCTACATGTAGTAGTTACTACTGTGAATCACAGAAAAAACAACTCTTTCCCTCCGCCTCTCCGGGCCGAAGCGCGCCCTAGGAGGTCATCCCGACGAACTGACCACCCGTGACGTTGAGGACCTGGCCGTGCACGTAGTTGGACCACGGCGAGCACAGGAAGAAGACGCCGCCGGCGGCCTCCTCGGCCGTGCCAGGACGTCCGAGCGGGATTAGCATCGAGGCCATTCCGCGCATCTGCTCGGGGATGCCCAGCTGGACCTTCTCGCCGCCGATCTCCATCGTGTTGTCCTCGACCTTCGCGGCCGTCAGGCGCGTGTCGATGAAGCCGAAGGCGACCGCGTTGACGTTGACCTTGAACTGGCCCCACTCCTTGGCGATCGTCTTGGTGAGACCCACCACGCCCGACTTGCCCGAGGAGTAGTTCGCCTGCCCGGCGTTGCCCATCGTGCCCGAGATGGAGGAGATGTTGACGATCTTACGGAACACCTCGTTGCCTTCCTCGCGCTCCTTCTTGGCCGGCTCGCGCAGGTGCGGTGCGGCGGCACGGATCACCTTGAACGGCACGATCAGGTGGATGTCGAGCATCGCCTGGAACTGCTCGTCTGACATCTTGTGGATAGGTGCGTCGATCGTGTAGCCGGCGTTGTTGACGATGATGTCGATCTTCCCGAACGCGTCGATCGCGCTCTGCACGAGCTTCTCGGGCGCATCGCCCTTCGTCAGATCGCCGGAGAACACGGCGGTCTCGCCCGTGATCTCTTTGGATGCCTGCTCGGCGACGTCGCCGTCGAGGTCGTTGATGAGCACCTGCGCGCCCTGCGCGGACAACAGCTCAGCCGTCGCGCGTCCGATGCCGCGCGCCGAGCCGGTCACGATCGCGGACTTACCGTCGAGTACTCCCATGGCTTCGATTCTCCTTGTAGTGGTCGGTCGCGGGAGATTATCCGCCCGGCCAGGAAAGCGTCAGGCGATGATCGTGCCGAAGTCCTGGGTGTACATCCCGCCGGACTGACCATCGGACATCGAGCTCGGCAGGTCCGGGTCGATGCCGATGCCGGTATAGCGGTAGGAGCCGTTGAGGATGTTGGCACGGTGCCCTGGAGATTCCATCCAGGCCTTGACGATCGCCCGTGGCGTACCCAACCACAAGGTGCCCCAGGCGATGTTCTCGCCGAGCGTATAGCCGACGTTGGCGTTGGGGATGAACCCGCTCGCCTGAATGCGCATAAGCAGCGTCTGACCACTGGGACTTGTATGCGAGAAGTAGTCGTTCGCGTCCATGTCGCGCGAGTGCCCAACCGCCGCGCCGGCAAGGCGGGGATCTTCGATCAACGCGGACTCACCGAAGCGGACGCGTTCGTCGTTGACGAGGCACAGCGTGGCCGCGACGACGCTTCCGACGTTGTTCGCCGCGGGCGTGAGGTTGGCATTCGGGCATTCGTCGGCGGCGGTTGCGGAGCGCTTCTTGTGCGTATGGTGCACGGCGCGCTTGTGCGTATGGTGCTTGCGCTTGTGTTTGTGCCCGTGTTTGGAGCCTTTGTGCGGTTCGCGATGGATCGTGATGTGACGGACGTGCACGCTGCCCTTCTTCGAGCGCGTACTCGATGCCCCCGCGGTTGCGGGCAAGATGAGCGTCAGCACGGTCATCGCGACGGCAAGCAGAAGCATAAGGCAGCGGTTCACGCTTCATGCATCGGCACCGATGCCGTCGGAATTGAGTCTCCGTGCCGACGGCTGGACAGGCACCACGAAACCGACCACGAATCAAGCGATCCCCGGCGCCTTCGTCGAGTCTGTCGCGTCTAGTGCGTAGACTCAGGTGCCGGATGGCAGGAACCACGAACTCAGTAGGCGAATGGGCGGATTTGGGTGTCGGCAACGGGGTCGCGACGGGCGTTCTGCCGTCCCAGAGTCTGCGTGAGGCGGTCACGCGTGGCCTGATCACCGCTGGTGACTGGCGGGTGCCGCTGGAGTCGATCCAGCCCGCCAGTGTCGATCTGCGTCTCGGCGAGTTTGCTTGGTCGCTGCGATGCAGCTTCCTGCCTGACTCCGGCTCGACGGTGGAGGAGAAGATCGAGGATCTGAAGATCGATACGATCGATCTTCGCGATGGGGCCACACTGGAGCGAGACCGCCCCTATCTGGTGCCCTTGATCGAGGAGTTGCATCTTCCACTAGAGATTCGCGCCAGGACCAACCCGAAGAGCTCGACGGGTCGTTTGGACGTGTTCACCCGTGTCATCACCGATCGCAACCATCGCTTCGACGAGATCGGTGCCGGTTACCATGGCAAGCTCTATCTGGAGGTCGTGCCGCGCTCTTTCGCTATCCGCGTCCAGAGGGGCCTGTCGCTGAATCAGGTGCGGCTGATCCACGGAGACGCGCGCTTGACCGACCGGGACCTGGCCAACGTGCACGAAGAGTTCCCGCTCCTGTACATGGACAGCCACGGGCTACGCGCCAGCGAACTCTCCTTGTCCGATGGCCTGTTCCTGAGTCTGAATATCCAGGGCACGCCCGACAGCACTGTTGGCTACCGCGCCAAGCGCAACAGCTTGCCGGTCGACCTTGCTCACATTGGCACGCTCAAGT
This sequence comes from uncultured Solirubrobacterales bacterium, assembly GCA_963704555.1. GTDB lineage: Bacteria > Actinomycetota > Thermoleophilia > Solirubrobacterales > Solirubrobacteraceae > Palsa-744. The sequence goes on along the minus strand of OY969921.1, from coordinate 2,775,809 downwards.
GGCAGGACTATTGGGAACCGGTACATCCCGAGCACGGTGGGCGGATTGTGCTCGAGCCCGAAGCTTTCTACCTGCTGCTCTCGGCGGAGGGTGTGAGCATCCCACCTTCGTTTGCGGCCGAGATGCTCGCATATGACCCAACTGCCGGCGAGCTGCGCACGCACTACGCGGGCTTCTTCGACCCAGGCTTCGGCTACTCGCAGGGCAAGCGCAAACATGGCAGTCGCGCGGCGCTAGAGGTGCGTGCGCGTGACGTGCCATTCATGGTCGAGCACCGTCAGCCGGTGTGCAAGCTCGCGTTCGAGCGGATGGCGTCCGACCCGGATGTACTCTACGGACAGGACATTGGCTCCAATTATCAGGGTCAAGAGACGATGCTCAGCAAGCACTTCGCCGACCAGACGGCGGGCAACGGACAACTCGCGATCCGCGGCGGTGGTGAGCCGCTGGAGTCGATGGCGCCTCGCGGCGACTGACCGGGGAGTCCCGTTAAGCGCGGAGGGCGCCAGGAAGCCGCTCAGTTCGCGTCCGCCGGCAACAGTACGAAATGTGCGTCGTCGTCGCCCAGAGGTCGCACGGCGCGGAAGTGGCGTTCGTCGAGCGTGGCGATGCGGGTCGTGTCCAGGTGCGCCGCCAGTGCCACCAGCGAGGCGTCGGTCAGGCCCAGCTCGATCGACTCGTACCGGCGCGCGATCTCGATCGTTTCAAACAGCGCCGAGCGCCACCATTCGACCGCGTAGGCGCCGCTCTCGAAGCTGGCGCGCAGCGCCCGCGCGGCAACTGCGCCGCCCTGCTTGGGAACCAGGTAGTCGAGCTCGGCGACCACGAACGGCGTTGTGCACAGCCCGTCTGAGACGCTCTCCATCCACTCGCGCACGCGCTCGTGATGCTTCTCGTCCTCTTCCATCAACGCCAGCACGACCGACGTGTCGAGGACGATCAATCTTCGCCGAACCCCTCGAGGTACTTGTCCATGTTGGTGGCAAGGTCGCCGGGGCCTTTGATGATGCCGACCCCCTGCGGGCGCGGGGGAGGGACGGCGGCTGCCTCGGCGAGCGCCGCGCGGATCAAGGCTGCCTTGGTCGTGCGCTCGCGGGCGGCTCGACGCGTAAGCGCGTAATCGATTTCCGGGTCCACATAGATGCTCATCTTCTTCATATCCTCCCGATTGTACCACCTACCACCTACCACCTACCACCTACCACCCGTCGGGTTTCCAGGCGTTTTGACCTGCCTGTTCTCCTATTCCGACGAGCGGGCGCGAACAGGACTACAGGTCGAGCAGGCGCCCCAGGATCTCGCGCATGATCTCGTCCGAGCCGCCGCCGATCGGCCCGAGGCGGGCGTCGCGGGCGGCGCGTTGGGCCCAGTGCTCGCCCATGTAGCCCATGCCGCCGTGGATCTGCAGGCACTCGTCCATCAGCTCGAAGGAGGCTCTTTGCGTCATGAGCTTTGCCATCGTCACCTCCTTGATGGGTTCCTCGCCGGCGACGAAGCGGCGCAGGGCGTCGTAGGTGACGCAGCGTGCGGTGTAGGCGCTGGTGGCGAGGTCGGCGAGCTTGTGTTTGATGGCCTGGTGCTTTGAGAGGGCCTTGCCGAAGGTGCTGCGCTCGCGGGCGTATTCGGCGGTGCGCTCGTAGGCCAATTGCATCGCCCCTACGGTTCCCAGCGCCATCGCAAGGCGCTCCCACTGGAAGTTGGCCATGATCAGCTTGAACCCCTCGTGCAGCTCGCCGAGCAGGTTCTGCTCGGGCACGAACACGTTCTCAAAGGAGATCGTGGCGGTGTCGGAGGCGTGCCAGCCGAGCTTCTCCAGCTTGGATGAGTTGACGCCCTCGCCGCGGTCGATGATGAAGAACGAGATGCCGTGGTGGCCGCCTTCCTGCGTGGTCTTCACCGCGGTGACCATGAAGTGCGCACGCACGCCGTTGGTTATGTAGGTCTTCTCGCCGTTCACCACCCAGCCGCCGTCGACTCGCTCTGCCTTCGTGCGCAGAGCGGCCACATCCGAGCCCGCGTCGGGCTCGGTGATCGCGAGCGCTCCGATCTTCTCTCCTCGGATGGCGGGCACGAGGTACTGCTGCTTGTGCTCGTCGGTACCGAACTTCCAGATCGGGGGCGTGGCGATGTTGATGTGTGCGCCGATTCCCGCGGCTGTCCCGCCCGAGCCGATCCGCGAGAGCTCCTCGACAAGCACCGCCTCGTGCAGGTAGTCGCCGCCCTGGCCGCCCAGCTCGGTTGGGTACTTCAGGCCAAGTAGGCCCTGGGCGGCGAGCTTTGCGAAGACCTCATCCGGGAACCAGCGCTCGGCCTCCCACTGCTGTGAGTGGGGTGCGAATTCGCGGTCGAGGAAGCCGCGGACTGAGGCCCGCAACTCTTCGTGCTCTTCGGTGAAGGGGGGAGTGGGGGTCATATACAAAAAAAATGAAATTACGATGGTGACTACAACTGTTTATACAAAAGTGAATTTCAAAAAATATATATGCAGTTCCGGTCGGCACATGTGCCGACCGGCCGACGGCGCATGCGCCGTCGGGACATGGCCGCATGCGGCCATGTCCTCCCAGCTCAAAAGAACTCTTTACAGCCCGTAAGACCGCCCGATCACGTCCAGCATGATCTCGTCGGTCCCGGCCCCGATCCGGTTCAACCGCGAATCGCGCCACGCGCGCTCCACACCGTACTCCTTCATGTAGCCCGCCCCGCCGTGAATCTGGATGCACTCGTCGGCGACTTCCACGGCGATGCGTGAGGCGTGCAGCTTGGCCATCGAGATCTCCCTGACGGGGTACTCGCCGTTGGCGAAGCGCCACGCGGTCACGTACACCATCTGGCGCGCTGACTCGATCTTGGTGGCCATCTCGGCGAACTTGTGGCGGATCACCTGGAATTTGCCGATTTCGCGGCCGAAGGCCTTGCGCTCTTTGGCGTAGTCGAGCGTGCGATTGAAGCATTTCTGCGCTCCGGCCACCGACCCGGCAGCACCGATCAGGCGCTCGCCCTGAAGCTCCCACATGATGTGGTAGAAGCCCTTGCCGACCTCGCCCAGCACGGCGCTCGCGGGCACGCGCACGTCCTGGAAGGCAAGCAGGGCAGTGTCGGAAGCGTGCATGCCGAGCTTCTCAAGCTTCTTCTCGCGGATCACCCCGGGCGCGTCCATCGGCACCAGGAACAAAGTGAAGCCGCCGTAGCCCGCGTCGGGGTCGGTCTTCGTCACGAGTACGATCACGTCGGCGCGGTGCCCATTGGTTATGTAGGTCTTCGAGCCGTTAATGACGTACTCGTCGCCATCCTTGACAGCCCTCGTCTTGATCCCTGCAACGTCCGAGCCGGCGTCGGGCTCGGTGATGCCGATGCACAGGATCTTCTCGCCTTTGATGGCCGGCACGACCCATTCCTGCTTCTGCTCCTCGCTGCCGAACGCGAGGATCGGGGGCATCGCCATGTCGGTGTGCACGGCAACCCCCATCGCCAGTCCGCCGGAGTTGGCGCCGGTCATCTCCTCGCCGAGCACGAGGCTCGTGAAGTAGTCGCCGCCCTGCCCGCCGTAGGCCTCGGGCTTGTCGAGGCCGAGCAGGTCCAGCTCGCCCATGCGATGAAACACCGAGTCGGGGAACGTCGTCTCCTCCCATTCCTCCGCGTGCGGCGTCAGCTCTTTCGTGACGAAACTACGGATCGACTCGCGCAGTTGTTCGTGCTCGTCGGTGAAGATGAAGTGCTTGCGCTTGGACTGGTGGTCGGGCTTCAGGACGCTCTCGGCGGTTGCCATCCGATTCTCCTTCGAGTGGGTGTGGTCAGTCAAAGTAAACAGTACGACGTCGCACTTCGCGCTGAGCCTTGAACCGGATACGATGCGCCCGTGAGCAGCGACAAGGTCCTCTACGAGGTCGCCGACGGCGTGGCGACGATCACGCTCAACGAGCCGGCCACGCGCAACGCGCTGTCGGGTGAGGTGCTCGACGGCCTGATCTCCAGCTTCGAGCGCGCCCGTGACGAGGAGCAAGTGCGCGTAGTCGTGCTCGCCTCCTCGCACGACACGGTCTTCTCCTCCGGAGCCAACCTCGGCGGCTTCGCGGCCGACGTGGCGCTTGTGCACAAGCACTTTGGCTCGGATCGCTTCGTCAGCTTGTTCAAGCTGATCGTCGGGCTCGGCAAGCCCACGCTGTGCGCCGCACGTGGGCACGTGCTCGCGGGGGCGCTTGGGATCGCGCTCGCCTGCGACCTGATCGTGGCGGGCGAGGACGCCACGTTCGGCACGCCCGAGATCAACGTGGGCGCGTTCCCGTTCATGATCATGGCGCTGATCTATCGCAACGTGGGCCGCAAGAAGGCAAATGAGCTGCTGCTGCTCGGTGAGCGCTGGTCCGCCCAGGACGCGCTTGCGGCGGGGCTCGTCAACAAGGTGGTTCCGGCCGGGGAGTTCGACGCCGCGGTGGGGGAGTGGGCCACGAAGTTGGCGTCGAAGTCGCCGCTGATCATGCGTCTCGGCAAGGAGGCGATGCGCCGCCAGCTCGACATGCCTCTGGACGATGCTTTGGATTACCTGCGCGCCCAGCTCACGCTCGCCATCTCCACCGAGGACATCGTAGAGGGCGTGACAGCGTTCTTCGAGAAGCGCGAGCCGCAGTGGAGGGGGCGATGAACGTGTGCTTCCGAAATGTGATGTCCCCTGTGCGCTTGCGCGAGAGAGCCCCCTGTCAGATGTGCTTCGAGAAGCCGACGCCCCCTGCGCGCGCGCGGGGCATCGCCCGGTGGGCCCGATGAGCACCGAGCAGACCACATCGCTCTTGCGTCCGCTCGTCGAGGACCTGCATGCCCGCCGCGAGCAGATTCGCCTCGGCGGCGGCCAGGAGAAGATCGACAAGCAGCACGAGAAGGGTGCCTTGACCGCGCGCGAGCGGATCGCGCTTCTGGTGGATACCCATGCGGGCACCCCCCATGACGGGGGGCAGGCAGGCTCCAGCACGTTCGTGGAGCTGGGCATCCACGGCAAGCCGCACACTTCCCAACGCGCGATGGACGGCGTAGACGCGCCCGCCGACGGCGTGATCACCGGCTACGGCAAGATCGACGGCCGTCTCACCGCCGTGTGCGCCTACGACTTCACGGTGATGGCCGGCTCGATGGGCATGACCGGCGAGTTCAAGGTCACACGCCTGCGCGAGCTCGCGCTGACCAAGCGCATCCCGTTCGTGTGGCTGCTCGACTCCGCCGGCGCGCGCGTGCAGGAGGCCGCCGGCGCGATGTTCGCCGGCTCCGGTCACCTGTTCCGCGAGGAGGTGATCATGAGCGGCGTCATCCCGCAGGTCGCCGCCCTGCTCGGACCGTGCGCCGCCGGCACCGCCTACATCCCCGGGCTTGCCGACTTCGTGCCGATGGTCAAGGGCCGTGGTTCGATGGCGCTCGCCGGCCCGCACCTCGTGCGCGCTGCGGTGGGCGAGGACGTCACCCAGGAGGAACTAGGCGGCTCGCGCGTGCACTGCCGCAAGTCGGGCGTGGGCGACATGGAGGTGGCATCTGACGAGGAGTGCATCGAGCGGATCAAGCAGTACCTGTCGTTCATGCCCCAGAATTGCGAGTCGCCGGTGCCGATCCGGGTGGGCGGGGTGGGCGGGGCCAAATCCGACCCGATCGAGCGTGGCGACGATGAGCTGCTCGACGTGCTGCCCGAGTCAAACCGCAAGCCGTATGACATGTACGAGGTCATCAAGCACATCGTGGACGACGGTGAGATCTTCGACATGAAGGGCCAGTGGGCCAAGACGATCATCACCTGCTTCGCGCGATTCGGCGGCCGCCCCGCCGGGATCGTCGCCAACCAGCCCAAGCAGCTGGGAGGGATCCTCGACAACAACTCCGCCGACAAGGCCGCGCGCTTCGTCAATCTGTGCAACGCGTTCGGGATTCCCCTGGTATTCATACAGGACGTCCCGGGCTTCATGGTGGGTACCAAGGTTGAGGCCGAAGGGATCATCCGCCACGGGGCAAAGATGCTCTACGCGGTCGCCAACGCCACCGTCCCCAAGATCACGGTGATTACGCGCAAGGCCTACGGCGCCGGCTACTACGTGATGTGCGGCCGTGCATATGAGCCCGACCTGATCGTGGCGTGGCCGAGCGCTGAGATCAGCGTGATGGGCGCCGAGGGTGTCGTTGAGATCGCTTTCCGCAAGGCGGTCGACGCCGCTGAGGACCCGGTAGCAAAGAAGGCCGAGCTGGTCGAGAACTTCAAAAAGATGTTCGACGTGTACATCGCCGCCGGCAACGACCTCGTCGATGACGTGATCGACCCGCGCGAGACGCGCGCCACGATCTGCCGGGGGCTGGAGATGGCGGAGGGCAAGAAGATCGAGCGTCCCTACAAGAAGTCTGGAGTAGTGCCCGTATGACCGCGGCGACCAAGTTCATTCCCACGATGCCGCACCCACGGAGGGCTTCATGAGCCTCGACGATCCAGTCGTCATCACCTGCTCGATCTCCGGCGTGATCGCCAACCGCGAGCAGTGTCCCGCGATCCCCTACACGCCCGAGGAGTACGGCGCAGAGGCCAAGCGGGCCGTGGACGAGGGCGCCTCGATGATCCACATCCACGCGCGCAAACCCGACGGCACGCCCAGCTATGAGATCGAGGACTTCTCAGCGATCACCGAGGCGATTCGCGGTGCCGTAGACGACGTGATCATCAACTACTCCACCGGTACCGTCGGTGTGCCAGTCGCAAAGCGCGTGGAGTATTTGCGCGCGTGCCGCCCCGAAGTGGCCGCCTTGAACATGGGCTCAATGAACTACGCCAAGTACTCGCGTTCGCGCAAAGACTTCGTCTTCAAGATGGTCTTCCAGAATCCGTTCGACGAGATCGTCGAGCTGCTTCAGGCGATGAACGAGCTTGGCATCAAGCCCGAGCACGAGTGCTTCGACCTTGGGCATGTCGGCTCGCTTGCACCGCTCGTTGATATGGGGATCTTGGAGACCCCCCTTCATGTGGACTGTGTGATGGGGGTAGTCGGAGGCATACCGCCAACGCCGCGCAATCTCGCGGCCATGGCCGACAACATCGGCGAGGTCCCGACCGGGCCCGGCGGTTCAACCGATGGGACCAAACACCACTGGGGGGTCATCGGCATCTCGCGCGACCAGTGGACGTTGATCGCCACCGCGCTCACGCTCGGCGGCTCGATCCGCGCCGGCGTCGAGGACAACCTCTATCTCCCCGACGGCTCGATGGCCCGCTCCAACGGCGATCTGATTGCTCAGGCTCGCAAGATGACCGAAGACGTCGGCCGCCGTCCTGCCACTGTGGCTGAGGCGCGCGGTTTGCTCGGGATCGCCTGATGGGTCTTCCTCTGGAGGGCATCCGCGTGCTGGACCTCTCGCGGCTGCTCCCCGGTGGTTTCTGCTCGCTGCTGCTGGCCGACTTCGGCGCCGAGGTGCTGAAGGTCGAGGACACCGGTGCGGGCGACTACATACGCTGGGCGCCCCCCTATTACGAGGGTGCCGAGGACAGCGCGAAGTCGGCGATGTTCTTGTCGCTGAACCGCAACAAGCGCTCGATCCGCATCGACCTCAAGAGTGAGGCCGGGCGCGCAGTGCTGCTGCGGCTGGTGCGCGACTACGACGTTGTGCTCGAGTCCTTCCGCCCCGGCGTACTCGATCGGCTTGGCGTTGGCTACGAGCGCATGCGCGAGGAGAACCCCGGACTCGTGTATTGCGCTATCAGCGGCTACGGCCAAACGGGCCCGAAGCGCGATGCGTCCGGTCACGACATGAACTATCTCGGCCTGATTGGGCTGCTCGGCTTGACGGGCGAAGGCGATGAGGTGGGCGGACATCCCGTGCAGGCCGCAGGTCAGATCGCCGACCTCGGCGGCGGCGCACTGATGGCCGCCTTCGGCATCCTCGCCGCATTGCGCGAGCGAGATGGAGCGCCCGCCCACTCGGGGCGGGGATCCCAATCATCCACTTCAACACACACCCCCCCCGGAGAGGGTGGTGACTCTTCGCCCGCCCGAACTGGGTCCGGTCAAGGCCAGTCAGTGGACGTTTCGATGGCCGACGGCGCGCTCTCGTGGCTGACGATGGTTGCCGGCCAATACTTCGCCGACGGCGTGGTGCCCAAGCGCGGCGAGCAGCTTCTGGCCGGCTCGGTAATCTGCTATCGCCCATACGAGTGCTCCGACGGCTGGGTCTCGCTCGGCGCGCTGGAGCCCAAGTTCTGGCAGGCGTGGTGCCGAGGCGTGGGGCGGGAGGAGTTGATCGAGAAGCAGTTCGAGCGCCCGGGCTCCGATGCGCACGAGCAGGTCGTGGAGATCTTCAAGGGTCGCACGCGTGCACAGTGGACTCAGTTCGCCACCGAACACGACTGCTGCCTGGAGCCTGTGCTCGATCTGGACGAGGCGCTCGACTCCGAGCTGGTGGGGGAGCGCGAGATGGTGGTCACGCTCGACCAGCCCGGCGTCAAGGACGGTGTGCGCCAGCTCGGGATTCCCGTGAAGCTCGACCGCACCCCTGGCGAGCACAACCGCCTGCCCGGTCCCGGGCTCGGCGAGCACACCGAGCAGGTGCTGCGCGCTGCCGGCTACAGCGAGGAGCAGGTGGCGGAGCTGCTGGAGCGGGGGGCCGTTGCGAGCCAGAGCGGTGGCGCAGGCAACGGCGCCTTCCTCGCATGAGCGCCGGTCTGCGGCAGAGCGCACAAGGCGGAACGACCTGATGGCAGCCTCGGAGGCCTCGCTGAAGATGAGCGAGCTGGCGGAGCGCTCGGGTGTGAGCGCTCCCACGATCCGCCACTACATCCGCGAGGGCCTGCTCGGCGATGGCGAGGACATCAGGCGCACGAGCCGCAACATGGCCTACTACCCGCCGGAGCTGGTCGAGCGCATCCAGCTGATCAAGCGCCTGCAGGAAGAGCGCTTCATGCCGTTGCGTGTGATCAAGGAGGTGCTGGAGGAGAACCCCGAGCGCGTGAGTGCCCTCTTGGAGCTGGAGGACAGCATCCTCGAGCGCGCGCTTGCCGGCGCCGAGCACGGTCGTGTGTCTGCCAAGGAGATCCGCGAGCGCTACGAGATCCCCGCCAACGTGCTGCAGCGCCTCAAGGAGATCGGAGTGCTCACGCCGGCTCGCGGCGGTTATGACGCAGACGACGTGAAGATCATCGAGGCGATCTCACGCTTTCGCGCGGGCGGCTACGAGCAGGCGCTCGGCTTCACCGTGTACGACACGCTGCGCTACCGCGAGGCGCTCGGTCCGCTCGTGGAAGAGGAGGTGCGTGCGCTGCTCGACCGACTCGTGGGAGAGGTGGAGGTGGAGCGGGCCGTGGAGATGATCGCGGCCGGGGCCGAGCCGCTACGTGAGCTGATCGGTGCGATCCACTCGAAGCTGCTGCTGGCGGAGCTGGCGTCGCAGCGCGAGCGCGGGCGGTAGCGCAGCGCTATTCTTTGATCATTGACTGATCAGTCAATCTATCCACGTATAGGAACACCGGGGAGCTCGCAGGGCGTATGAAGGCTGCCGCTGTTCAGCTCAATTCAGGCTCGAACGTGGAGGCGAACATCGCCGCCGCCGACGAGCACGTGCGGGCCGCGGCGGCAGACGGGGCGACACTGGTGGTGCTGCCCGAGAAGTGGACGGCGATGGGCAGCTCCGAGGATCTGCGCGCGGGTGCGCAGCCGCTTGACGGCTCCGCGATTGCCTGGGCACGCGCTATCGCGGTCGAGCTGAAGCTCGATCTTGTGGCGGGCTCGATCGCCGAGCGCGTCGAGGGCCGTGAGAAGTTGGGGAACGCCTCCGTGCACGTCGGCCCAGACGGAAAGATCAAGGCTGTGTACCGCAAGCTGCACATGTTCGACGTCGAGATCGAGGGCAAGCGCTACTGCGAGTCCGATACAGACGAGCCGGGGGAGGAGGTCGTCTCGAGCGTGCTGGCGGACGGCTCGCAACTGGGCATGTCGATCTGCTACGACCTGCGCTTCCCCGAGCTGTTCCGTGTGCTGGCGCTGCGTGGCGCGCGAATCGTCGTGCTGCCGGCGGCATTTACGCAGCCGACCACGCGCGATCACTGGGAGGCGCTGATACGGGCGAGGGCGATCGAGAATCAGGTTTTCGTCGTTGCCGCCAATCAGGTCGGCAAGCACCCTGGGGACCACCATTCAGGCGGGAGCTCGCTGATCGTGGATCCTTGGGGAACCGTGCTCGCCCGTGCCGACGGCGAGAAGCCGGGACATATCGTCGCGGAGTTCGACTTCGAGCACCAGGACGATGTGCGCAAGCGCGTGCCGCTGCTCTCTCATCGTCGTCCCAAGCTCTACCACCGCTCCTCCGAGCAGGCACACGCTTCGGCTTCCGACCGGGGCGAGGGCGATACGACCCCTCCACACATCTACTCTTCCTCCCTCCCCGGCAACTCTCATTCCCGCCCTGGTACCCCTACCGGGGGTGAGGGGTGAGCTCCACGAGAGCCAAGGCCGTCCCCGACCGTCGCCGCGCGATCCTCGACGCGGCCGTGCGCGTGTTCGCGCGCCAGGGCTTTCACGCCTGCCGCGTATCGGACATCGCCGATGAGGCAGGCGTGGCCTATGGCTTGCTCTACCACTACTTCCCCTCCAAGGAGGAAGTGCTCAACACGCTGTTCCTGGAGCGTTGGGGCGTGATGCTCGAGATGATCCGTGAGGTCGACCGCAAGCCGGTCCCTGTGCGCGAGAAGCTGGGCACGATCGCCTCGTTCATCGTCGACAGCTACCGTCATGACCCCGACCTTATGAAGGTGATCATCGTCGAGGTCACGCGGGCAGCCAACTCCTTCGGCCAGACGCACTTGGGTCAGATTCGCGAGGCCTACCGGCTGATCGGCGAGATCGTCACCAAGGCCCAGCAGGAAGGCATCTTCAAGGACGACATCGACGCCGAGTTCGCCGCGATGACTTTCTACGGCGCGATCGAGCAGGTCTTGACAGGCTGGATCTTCGGGCTATTGCCACAGGGCGATGAGGAGTTCGAGCGTGCCAAGCAGATGGTTGTGGAGACGGTGTGCGGGGGGCTGGAGTGCTCGTCGCCGACCTCCTTGGCCTGAGCGCGAGGTGCTCGGATCGAAGCGCACCGGACGCTCCTTCTGCGAGTGTGGCCCGCGCGAGGTCTACCAGTGCGCACGGTGATGCTCGATTACTCCCAACGCATTCGCGAGCACGATGCCGCCCGGCAGCGCGCCGCTGAACGTGCCGAACGGCGCGCGGTAGTCGCTGCGCACGAGCAGCAGGTTGTCGCGACGGCTACGCTCCGCCTCGGGCGCAAAGCAAAGCTCCGACCCGTCGTCTGAGGAGATCTTGCTCAGATCGGCCGAGAAGCGCACCGGTGGCGCCTCGCGAGGCACACCTGCAACCCATATCGCACGCTCGCTGCCGGCCGGCGGGTCGTTGACTCCTTGCACGAGATTGAATGCGAGCGGAGTGCCGTCCGGGCTGTTGCCCACCCCTGCAGCCCACCACCACTCCGTCACGCGGGCGTGGTAGCCGGCGGTGTCGTCGATCACGGCAAGCGCATCGATCGCGATCGGCGGGCGGGCGCCGAGGACCAGTTGGCCTTGAGCGTGCACGCCGGCTTGCTTGCGCGTCCATACATATGCGCTGCCGTTGGGACACTTTGCTTCGATACCGTCGTCTTCCTCGAGTGTGAGGTCGAGCAGGACGGCGTCATCGCGGATTCGTAGTCGCCCAGGAGTCAGGTCGAGTGCACCACGGCGCGGAACGATGCGCGTGCGCTCTGTCAACGCACCGTTTGCGTCCGTCAGGGTGCTCGCGCGCTCGAACACCGCCCAGAACGTTTGCTGCGCCGGCCCGACCCGGACCGAGGCCGCACAGATCATGAACTGCTCGCCGAACACCCCCACATAGCGCCAGCGCTTGAGTGGGCGGGTGCCACTGAACAAAGCCTGCCTCAATCGATTGAACCAGGCTCTGCGACCCACACGCTTTTGACCCCGAGCGCACGGCAGAGTGGGTCGAAGTGGCGGTCATAGTGCAACACTCCCGCGCCGCGCTCGGAGGCCGCGGCGGCAATCAAGTAGTCGGCAGCTGGGATGCGTCTTCGGCCTCCCAGCTCACGCGAAGCACCGATCGCCGCCCTCCCGGTGCTGCGTGTCACAGGCGCCGGCAGTAGTCGTGTGAGTGTCCGGTCCAGGTCCGTGAATGCTTCCTCGTCGTAGGAGGCTGAAAGCAGCTCCAATGCCACGATGGGACACACCGCGAGCCGGTCGGCGGCGACTGTTGCCAGCCAACGGTGGCTGACCTCTGGTTTAGCCTGACGATTCCAAGCCGATGTATCAAAGACGAGCGTTTCGCCGTGGCCGTATGGCTCATCGTGAGGCATGCAGGTGCTCTGAGATGGAGAAGTCGTAACGGTCGTCCTCGCCGGTGGCAATGCGACGCAGATGCTCTCGTGCGGCTGCTCGCTCTGCCTCCGTAGGCCCGCTCGCGGTCCCCTGCGCGTCCAGTGATTCGAGGAATGCAAGCAGCGACTCGACTTGCGCATCGGACAGCGCTCGAACCAGCGCAAGTGCCTTCTGACGATTCTCCATGACTTGGATTGTAGGGACCATGCCCTTTAATCCGACCTCAGTCGACAACCGGGACAACCTACTCGCAAATGCCCAGCCTGAAAGCTGTTTGCCGCTAGGGTCTACGCGCGGTAACTATGAGGTTGTAGAAGATCGCTGGTGGGAGCCGCGACTCCAGCAGGCTCCTGTCAACGCCCTGCAGCGCGATATAGCCGCGGTAGGCGTAATTGCGCCAGCCCCAAGGTACGTCCTCGGGGTGGGCCGTGGCCTCCAACGTGCGGTTGGTCCAGCCGAACCAGTTGGCCAATAGCTCCTCGCCGGTTACGCGAATGTCCGTGAAACCGGCTTGGCTCGCGAAGCCGGAGAGCTCGCTGGGGGAGAAGGCGTGCACGTCGACAAAGCCCTCAAGCGACGCCTCTGGCGCCCCTCCGTCTGCAGGGGGCGCGGGACGTGCGCCGATCGCCCGGCGCCACAATGGGGCGACGGCGCCGGCGGCGCGCTTAGGGACTTTCGCGAGGCGGTCGCCGTAGCGAGACGGCTCGCCGGCGAACAACACCGTGCCGCCGGGAGCGAGCACGCGCGCGAACTCGCGGAAGGCTTGGGCGAGATCGGGGATGTGGTGGAGGATCGCGTGGCCGATCACCAGGTCGAAGCTCTCATCCTCAAAGGGCAGGCGCTCGGCGTCGGTGGGCACCGTCGTCACGTCGAGGTTGAGCCGCTGCGCGTTGGCGCTCAGCGCCGCCAGCATTCCGGGAGAGATGTCGGTGCAGGTTGCTTTGCCGATCAGCTCGGCGAGCATCAGGTTGAGCGTGAAGTAGCCGGTGCCCGAGCCGATCTCCAGGGAGCGTTCGAAACGAGGGGGCTCGCCGCCAAGCGCCTTACGCACCTTGGAGGTGACCTGTGCCTGGCCGACATCGCCGAAGTCAATCCCCCACTTGGCGTCGTAGTGGTTGGCCGCCACGTCGTGGTAGCGGGTGTTGACGTCGCGGATCTCCTCCGCATTGGTAAGGGGTGTCACGGCGGGGCACAATAAGGCACCGGCACAGACGATGCGCACTGCCGGAGCACACCGGCGACACGTATACTCGCGCCTCGTGTCAGGTCCCTCCGCCTGTGCCCCTGAGGGTGCTTCTGCCCCAGAGAGTGCGCCTGTCCCGGCGCCGCTCTTCTTGCAGGACAACCAGCCCGAGGGTGTGCCGCCGCTCGCGCTCACCGGCGAGCGCACGCTGCCGGACGTGCCGGAGGAGAACTACTGGTTCAGACGCCACCTGGCCGTTTACGAGTGGATCGCCGCGCAAGTGGCCGGATTGCGCGCGATCGACATGGCCTGCGGCGAGGGCTACGGCTCGGACGTGCTCGCCGGTAGTGCCGCGTCGGTGGTCGGGGTCGACGCCAACCCCGAGGCGCACGAGCACGCGCGTCTGCGCTACCGGCGCACCAACCTGCGCTTCGCCCGCGATCTTGTCGAGACATTCCCCGAGCGGGCGGATGCGGTCGTGTTCCTGCAGACGATCGAGCACCTCAAGGACCCGGCGGCTGTGCTCGCTCACTTCCGCTCGCTCGTGGGGGAGACGGGCGTCGTGTTCGTCTCAACCCCCAACGTCCTGACACTGGCGCCCAAGGGGGCGGAGCGCTCGGACAATCCGTGGCACGTGCACGAGTACCGCTCGCGCGAGTTCCAGGAGTTGTGCGAGGGGACGTTCGCCAAGGTCGAGATGTTTGGCCTCTTCCACGCGCGCAAGCTGCGAGCACATGCGCTGGCGCTGAAGCTCGGCTGGGATCGGGTTCATCCACGCCTGCGGCTGACAAAACCGTTCTACGACTGGTTCACGCCCGCGATCGCGGCGAGCGACTTCGCGTTGCGCCCGGCGGCCGAGGCGGATCTCGACAAGGCGCTTGACTTCATCGCCGTTTGCCGGCCGTGAGCCAGACCGCATACTCACCGGCCGCGGCCGTCAGGCCGTGAGCTACCCGCTCCAATCCTGCCAACGTCTCACGGACGCCAGGCGATGAGGCGTTCTTCCTCCGTGGGGGAGCTGGCGATCGTCCTGCACACGCACATGCCCTACGTAGAGGGTTTTGGGACATGGCCCTTTGGCGAGGAGTGGCTGTGGGAGGCGATCTCCGGCAGCTACCTACCGCTGCTCGATCTGCTCGACGAGGGTGCGCCGCTGACGCTGTCGCTGACACCGGTCCTGTGCGACCAGCTTGAAGCGGCGGGTGTGGGCGAGCGTTTCGAGGCCTTCGTCGAGGAGGTTCGTCGGCGTACCCACGCCGAAGACATCGCCGGGCTGCGCGAGAATGGTTTTGGCGAGCTCGCGCGCGAGCTGGAGCGCTCGTGGAGCGAGTACGAAGACGTTCTGCGGCGCTTTCGCGAACGTGGGAGAGACCTGCTCGGCGCGCTCGGACGCCACGCTCAATGGACCTCGTCGGTCACGCATGCGGTGCTGCCGCTGCTGGCAACGGACGCCGGCGTGCGCGCACAGGTGCAGACCGGAGTGGACTCCCATCGCGCGCGCTTTGGCGACGGTTGGCAGGGAGGCTTTTGGCTACCCGAGTGCGCCCATGCTCCGCACCTGGAGCCGCTGCTCGAGGAAGCCGGTGTGCACGCAACGTGCGTGGAGCTGACCAATCGCTATGGCCTCGGCGCTCGTGAGCACCTGCGTCCGCTCGTGGGCGAATCCGGCGTCGTGCTCGTCCCGATCGATCGCGTCACGATCGCGCGCGTGTGGAGCGACGGAGGCTATCCGGCGCACGGTAGCTATCGCGACTATCACCATCACACGGTCCACCACCACCAGCCGTGGGCCAACGACGGCAGCACCTACAACCACGAGTTGGCGGCAGGCCTCGCGCGCGAGCACGCCAAAGAGTTCGTCGCCGCGACGATCGAGCGGCTCAGGGTTGCCAACGAGACGGCTGCCAACGGGGATGCGCTGCCCGGCGGTGGGCTGGTCGTGTGCGCGCTGGACACAGAGTTGCTCGGCCACTGGTGGTATGAGGGAGTGGCGTGGCTGCGCGCCGTCGTGGCGGAGTGTGCGAAAGAGGGATTGAAGCTCGTGCGTCTCGATGAAGCCACGGCGATGGCACAGCCCGCGCCGCTCGGCTCACCGGACTGGGGGGCGAGCACTTGGGGGACAGAGGGCGACCTCTCGACCTGGTCGGGCCCGGCCGTGGCGGACATGGCCTTCGCGACTCGCGCCGCCGAGCTACAGACGCTGGCCGTCGGTCGTGGGGCGGGCGGCGCCGCCCTACGGGAGCTGCTCGCGCTGCAGGCCAGCGACTGGGCGTTCATGGTCTCTCGCGGGCTGGCGGTCCCGTATGCGCAGGAGCGCTTTGCCAACCACCAGGCAGAGTTCGAGAAGGCGCTTGCAGCCGGCCCAGACGGGGACCTCGGTGCTCTCCGCAACCTGGCAGTGCATGCCGATCCGCTCGCGCTGCTCGCGCCGTGACCTGTTGCCGGAGGCTACCGTGCTTGGTTATAGCGACTTCGATCTGGTCGCCGCGGCTACCGGTCAGTCCTACGAATGGGTAGTGCCGGCCGGGTCGGTCGACTGAGTCGAGATGTAACGCTTCGACGCCATCCGGCCACATAGTGTTTGTGGAGAGGCGATTGCGATTCGAGTTGCTTTACGCGAAGCACGCCCCGGCGGTGAAGGCATATGTGCTGCGTCGGGCCGACGCTTCGAGCGCCGACGACGTCGTTGCCGAGGTGTTCGTCGTCTGCTGGCGGCGCTTCGAGGAGGTCCCGGTTTACCCGTTGCCCTGGCTGCTCGGGGTCGCCAGACGGGTGCTGAGCACGCAACGGCGGGGCGAGCGTAGGCGCGGGGCGCTGCACGAACGCCTCGCCGGACAGGTCGGCGAGGGTATGGGCGATGCGCCGGAGGCCTTGGTTGTGGTGGCGTCTACGGACTCACCCACATGGACGTCGGCGGACATTGCCGGAGATCTCGCCGGCAATTCGACCTCAGCGAGTTGTAACCCGGGCGTGCTTGCGGGCATAACGGATCCCGCGCTCGCCGCCGCTCTCGGGTGCTTGAACGACGCCGATCGCGAACTGTTGCTGCTGATCGCGTGGGAGGCTCTCTCGCCGGCCGAGGCCGCGATGGTGCTCGGTATCAAGCCGGCGACCGCGCGCGTGCGCCTGTTGCGCGCGCGGCGGCGTCTCACTCAGGCGCTCTCTCGCGAGCGATCCGATCCAACGACCTGCTCGTCCCTACCGATGGAGGCATCCTCATGACCGTTGACACGATGACCCGCCTCGCGGCCGCCAACCCCGTGCTCGACCTGCCGGCGGTCGAGTCGCTCGAGCGCTTGCGTCGGCTAATCGCCTGTCCCCGCACGGGGGAAGACGGCGCTCCGATGCCCGACATCGGCGAGCGGCGCGATGGGTATTCGTCGATGAGCAAGGGATCACGGATGCGTCGCCGCGCGCTCGTCGCCGTTCCCCTCTGCGTAGCTGCGAGCGTCGCCGGCGTCATGCTTAGTTCGGGCTCCTCAGGTCCTGGTGTAAACGTGGCGGCGGCGGCCTATGCGGCAACCTCGCCCAAGCCGGGGATCGTCGAAGCGGTCTTTGTCACGCATATCGAGCGCGGCATCCAAGCCGGGAGCATTCTGCTTCAACGTGAATGGGACGACGCCGGCAGGGGGTTGCGACGGGAGCGCGTGACGTTCACCGAAGTGCATGACGGAAGACGCGAGACGCATGTCAGCGAATCGGCCTCCGCACCGGGACGCCGTGAAACTTGGTATCGCGGCCGCCTCGAAGTGAGCACGGTCGCTCGCGAAAATGCTCTCAGTGACCTGAAGCTAAGGATGGCGTTTGCTGAGGTCACTCTCGACGGAGTCGAAGGGATCGCGCTCTATCGCGCGCTCTATCGCAGAGGCCTGATGAGGCTCGTGGGCCACGAGCGTCGCTACGGCCAGTCGCTGTGGAAGCTGGAAAGCCGTCCCACCAGCTACGGCGGTGCCAATGGCAGAAGGATCGCCATCCGCACGAGGCTCGTCGTGCTGGTAGCTCCGAAGACGTTCCTGCCGATTGTCGAGCGTGTGGTCGATGCCGCGCTGCCCGGTCATCCCACAGCACTCGAAAGCGATCTCCTCATCTACCGGCGCCTTCCCTCAGGCCAGTCCGCTGCCAACCTCTTCAGCCTCGCAGCGCAGCATCCACCGCGCGTTCCGCAGGCACGAAGGAGCTCGACGCCCTCAAGGATCCGACCGTTGCGGCGAGTGGGATAGCACTGCGGGGAGTGGGATAGCAGTGGAGGGAGTGGGATAGCGCTGCGGCGAGTGGGACAGCGCTGCGGGGAGTGGGATAGCAGTGGAGGGAGTGGGATAGCGTTGCGGGGAGTGGGATAGCAGTGCAGCGAATGGCATCGCACTACAGCGAGCGGGATAGCGCTATTCCCAGCGCAGCCGCTTGGGCGCGTCGCGCATTCTCAGCACCCGTGCAGGCACGCCGCCCACGACCGCGTTTTCGGGCACGTCCTTCGTCACGACGGCATTCGTCCCCACCACGCTGTTGTGGCCGACGCTCACTCCTCTCAATACGCACGACCCATAACCCATCCAAACATTGCTACCGACCCGCACGTCGCGCTTGTAGATGCCCTGCAGGCGGATCGGCCGCTCCACTTCGACCACGCCGTGATCGAAGTCGATCAGCATCACTCGATCGGCGATGATGCACTCGCGCCCAATCGAGATGTGCTGGTAGGCGGAAATCGTGCACTCCTGGCCCATCACCGTCTTCGCGCCGATCGACACTTCGCCCTCGTGCACGCGGATCTTCGAGTCGTGACCGATCCACGACCAGCGACCCATGCGCAGAGTGGCGTTCCTACCGATCTCGAACTTCACGCGCGGGCAGATAAAGCACATACCGTCAGTCTGAA
This sequence comes from uncultured Solirubrobacterales bacterium, assembly GCA_963704555.1. GTDB lineage: Bacteria > Actinomycetota > Thermoleophilia > Solirubrobacterales > Solirubrobacteraceae > Palsa-744. Next base: position 2,757,374 of record OY969921.1, on the reverse strand, counting down.
AGCGCTTGCCGTAGCGGAGCTTCAGCAATAGCCAGCGCGCTCCGAGCAGGGCGAAATGACGATTGATCATGTTGTGCTCGCGCATCCACCGCCATGTGCGCAGGGCTTCTTTGAGCTGTTTCACGAGCGCGCATCCTAGAGCTAGGAGTCGTATTGGGGACGGCTGGGCGCGGCGGAGCATGTAAGGCGGGTCTCGGCCTCGGCACGCCGGACTTCGGTTCCGAGACGTCGGGCGATGAGTGGTCCCAGTGGCTTTCCGAGATACTTCCGCGCGTGACCCCAACGCTCGCCCAACGTCTACTCGATGGCGACCGCCGTGCGCTCGCGCGCGCCATCACGCTCGTCGAGGACGACCGCCCCGAGGGCTGGGAGCTCGTGCGCGAGGTCTATCCCCATACAGGCAAAGCGGCGATCTACGGCTTCACGGGCCCACCGGGCGTCGGCAAGTCGACGCTGATCGGGGCGCTGACCAAGGCAAGGCGGGAGGCGGGCCGCTCAGTTGGCGTGCTTTCGATCGATCCTTCCTCGCCGTTTACGCAAGGTGCCTTGCTGGGCGATCGCATCCGCCTGACCGAGCACTTCCTGGACCAGGGCGTCTTCATCCGCTCGATGGCCAACAGGGGCGCGTTGGGCGGCCTCTCGGAGGCGGCTTTGCAGGCGGCTTTGCTGCTGGACGCCGCAGGCCGCGAGGACGTGTTCGTGGAGACCGTCGGCGTCGGTCAAGCCGAGATCGACATCATCGACCACGCCGACACGATCGTGCTCGTGCTGATGCCAGGCTCCGGCGACTCGATCCAAGCGCTGAAGGCGGGCGTGATGGAGATCCCGGACATCATCGTCATCAACAAGGCCGACCACCCCTTGACCGACACGATGGTGCGCGAGATCCGCGGTGTGCTGTCGCTCGCCAATCTCGGGGACTCAGAGCGTGGAGCGTGGCGCGTGCCGATCGTCAAGACCGAGGCCGCTCACAACAAGGGAGTCGATGAGCTGATCGAGCGCCTCGACGAGCACCGCGACCACATCCTGGGGGAGGGAACCTTGCAGGAACGGCGTGGGCGCAACCTGCGCAACGAGGTCTTGGCGATCGCCACAGCACGCATGCGCCGGCGCCTGGAGGAGGAGCTACGCGAGGACACGGAGTTCAAGCGCTTGCTGGACGAGGTCGTCGAGCGACGTCTTGATCCGGCCAGTGCCGCCACAGCTTTGCTCGAGCAACACCGAGCCTGATTACGCAAGTTTGCGTAACGCAGCTTTGCGTAAGCGCTTTTACTCCTCCCTCAACAACAGCCACTGAGCCAAAAACGGCTCGTTGATCCACGCTTCGCTTCCGCGCCGTCCGACCAGTTCGGCGTGCTCTAGCGCTCCAGCCGCTCGCTGAACGCTGGAGGCTCCTGGGAGCGCGTGCCTGCGTCGGTAGTCCGCGGCCAGCGGACGCCCTGGCTCCTCGGCAAGCGCCCTCAATAGCAGCCGCTGATGGGCAGAGGCGTTCTCCCACACGAGGCTGAAGTGAGCATGCTCGGAGTTCAGCACCTGGGCGATGGCTTCCATGACCTTCGCCGGCGTGGCCGTATCTCCGGCGGGAGTGTCCTGCCAGAGGAAGTAGCACAGCTCCTGGGTCGCGTAGGGGTGACCGTGAGTGGTCCCTAGGACGGCGTCAACGGACGCGGGGCTGATTTGCTTGCCGGTTCGTGCGAACTGACTCGCTATGTATTCGGCGAATGGCTTGGGCGCGATCACGTCGAGTTCCATTTGCTTGGCACTACGCCAGAACGGCTCGTTCTCGTCGTTGAATATGCGTTGCATCATGTGCCGCTTGCTGCCGAGGTACAGATGGGCGACCTCGGGCTGCTCTTGGAAAACCGAGCGCATCAGACGCGGCAGGCTCGCATCGATCTCAACGACCTCCTGGAACTCGTCGAAGATCAGCACGACTTGACGTTTGCGCTCACCCGCCAGTTGACCCGGCAGCTCCAGCAAGCGCTCCAGGGTGGCGCGGATGTCCTCGACGCGCGGCGCGGAGTCGAAGCTAAAGCTGAGTGAGCCGTCCTCAGGATCCACGTTGATCGTGGGGCGAACACGCAACCCTTGAAAGATGCGCAGCCTCTCCTTCGCGCGGAAGAGTGGCGAGGCAATGTCCTCGTGGATGCTCTGGGCAAGCTTCTCCGCGAGCTGCGTAATCGTCGGTGTCGTCATCAGATTGACGTGTGCGACAAGCGCGCGTTGTGCGACGAGCTCCTGCGAGACTCGCCAACCAAGCGAGGACTTGCCGTAGCGACGGGGAGCGAACAGCACCACGTCCTGGCCGTTGAGGGCATCTGCCTTCAGTTCAGCGGTCTCTTGCTCGCGATCGGTGAACGCCTCGTCGAGGGCCAGCGCACCGTAACGGAACGGGTTGAAGTCCGATTGAGCGACCATGTCAGGATTCTATACGGATCTGCATGATAATTATTATGCAGATCTGCGTAACGCAAGTTTGCGTAATGGGCCTGGCACGGCTGGCGATGGCGAACCTGTTGGTAGTGGCCGCGTGTTGGAACGGTTGGCTTAGTCTTCGCTATGCAGCGAGCGGGCGGTGGGCGAGCGGGGGACGGTGCGTTGGTCGGGAAGTGTGCCGATCACACGATCGCCAACGGTTGAGGTCACGCCGAACCAGTAGCGCTCGTTCTTGAAATGGTGCAAGCGGTGGTTGCGCCAGATGGCTTTGAAATAGCGCCCTTTGGGTCGGTAGGGAGTGTGGATCAAGAAATGACTCCACTCGTACAGGCCGAGGATCGTGAAGCTAGTGAGGACCCCAGTCGTCGCGTAGGCAAGTCGAGGTCCTCCGAGCACGAGCGCGATCGGGAAAGACATACCCCAGTTCGCCAGCGCGATCATCGGCAGGAACACAAGCACGCCGTAAACCGGCAACAGCACGCCGTCGAGCACTCCGGGCGCTTCGTGATGGGCTCGATGCTCGCGCGCCGTGAGCATCTCTACGCGACGTCCAAACAGGTCGAAGGGCGGCGAGTGCAGCATGTAGACGTGGATCGCCCACTCGACGAACGGAGTCACCGCGATCAGCCCGGCAACCATGACCAGGTCGCGCCAGCTCCACCCTCCTTGCACAAGTCGCGCCACAAGTGCGATCAGGACGGCCCCGAGGAGATAGGGAGGAGAGGGTTGGCTCCAAAATGCTCGGGCGCAATCGCCAAGCGCCAGCACTTCTTTGCCGGCGCGCGTAGGCACGGCCTGTGCGGGCGCCGTGAGCGGGTCCGGTCTGTGCCCTGCTGTGGGCTGCTCGCTGTGGGTGATTGCCCGTGACATCCACAAGTAATGCTACGCGTTTAGCTCGCCACGCAAATTTGGCGCGTGCCCCTGTGTGTCTCCACCTGTGAAGCCGCGGTCAGTCAGACTTCTCGGTTGATTGTCGGAATATCCCAGCTAAAGGGATCGAATGAATTTGTCGAAGACGTTTGCGAGCCCCGGGTGGGCTGCCACGCTCGGACAAGGAAGTCCTTGACGACATGCCGCCGAACTACGACACCGACGCTCACGTCCTGAGGGCACGCAAGACAGCCGCGTGGACTCGCGCGGGACTCGGTCTGATGGGAGTGGCGCTGGTCCTTGCAGACAGTGACCTGCTAGCTCATCCGACGGCCGGGATGGCGGGCTTCGCGGTGATCGTTGTGACCGCGGTCGTTCAGCTCTCGGCGCCACGCCTGTCGTGGATGCGAACCGAGGAGTCGTTCTCGGGTATAGCCGGCATCCTGATCATCGGTGTGCAGACCGAGCAGGTCAGCGTAATCAGCATCATCTGGCTGGCCGCGGTCGCAAGCGGGGTCCTCGCGCGCGGGGGACGTGTCCATTGGATCGGCCGCACGGTGGTGCTGGCTGCGCTTGCTCTGCCGATCCTGCGCACCGCTCATCTCAGCCTCGAATACGCAGCACTATTTGGCGCCACGATCGGCCTGCTGCTGACGAGCGGACGCCTTACGCGCGAGCTCAACCATCTGCTTCAGCAAGCGCGCTACGACGCCAACCACGACGACTTGACAGGGCTGCTCTCCTACACCGCCTTCCGCGCGTTGCTGGAGCAGACCGTTGAGTCCTCGCAGCGATCGGCTCCGGTCTCGCTGCTGCTGTTGGACCTTGAGCGCTTCGGGATCGTCAACAAGACGCATGGCCACGCGGCAGGCGACGCCTTGCTCGCGGCTGTAGGCGAGCGGCTACTTGCCGCCGGCGTCGAGCGGTCGGTCGGGCGCCTCGGCGGCGACGAGTTCGCCGTGATCTCGCGCACAGCTGACCCTGTCGCACTCGCACGAGCGTTGCTGGAGATGCTCCCGCAGCGTTCCGAGGACGACCCAAGGCCGATCTCGGCATGCGTCGGCATCTCGCGAACCCCAGCCGATGGAGACAGCGGCGAAGCGCTGCTGCGCGCCGCCGACATCGCCCTGCGCGTCGCCAAGCGCAGCGGCCTGACAGGCCAGATCTCCGCCTATACGGGTGGTTCGCTCAGTGGTACCGGCGAGCGCAGCGCTCGCGGCACGCTCGACCGCCTGATCGAAGGCCGGGGCCTATCGATGGCGGTACAACCGATTGTCGACCCGAGAAGCGGAGCGATCCACGCGTATGAGGCGCTGGCCCGCTTCGGGCGGCGCAGCACCGACAGCCCTTTGCACTGGCTTGCGGTAGCCGAGGAGTTCGGCAAGCGCGACCTGCTCGAGCGGGCATGCCTGAGTGCGGCGCTTGCGCTGTTTGCCTCGCGCCCGCCTGGCACTTTGCTCTCGGTGAACCTATCCGCTCCAGTGCTACTCGACCGCCGCACGCTTGAGATGCTGGAGCAGCCGGCCGACCTCTCAGGCCTGATCGTCGAGGTCACCGAGGAGGCCCTGGTCCAGAGCGAATCCCAACTCCAGCAGACGATGCGACCGCTGCTGGCCCGCGGCGCCAAGCTGGCGGTCGACGATATGGGTGCCGGCTATTCGGGTCTGCGCCAGATCACGACCGTTCACCCAAGCTATCTCAAGCTAGACCGCTCGCTGATTACGGGCATCGACGAGGACGACGACCGCCAGGCGCTGGTAGGCGCGCTAGTCGGCTACGCCACCCACGTCGGCAGTCTGCTCGTAGCCGAGGGCATCGAGACACCCTCGGAGCTGAGCACGCTGATCGAGTTGGGTGTCCCGCTCGTGCAGGGCTTCTACCTGGGTCGTCCGGGAGCTCCATGGCCACAGGTCGCGATCGGGCAGCTGGCCACCCCCGTATAGGCTTTTCCGCAGGGCCGGCGCTTGCCGATCGATCATCGCGTTCTAAGACGGTCAAGCCGGATGGCCTAGGCAGAGAGCTTGTCTGTACAGTGCGACGCGATGGCCTTCGACTATCTCAACCTGGCTGATCGTACCTGGCCTACCTTGATTCGCCTGATGGGCGGCCACGCGAAGCTCTACCGTGTCACCGGCGGCCGGATCGGCCACCGCGTCCCGGGTGCCCCGGAGATGCTGCTGCTCGATCATGTCGGCGCTAAGAGCGGCAAGCATCGTTATACGCCGCTTGTGTTCGCGCGCGATGGCGAGAATGTGATCCTGATCGCCTCCAAGGGAGGCTATCCGAAGAACCCGGCATGGTTCTACAACCTCAAGGCCAATCCAGATACGACGATTCAGATTGGCTCAAAGCGGATGCCAGTGCAAGCGCGTGTGGCCACGCCCGAGGAGTATGACCGCCTGTGGAAGCTCGCGGTCAAAGTCTACGGCGGCTATGAAGACTATCGGCGGCGAACTGACCGGCAGATACCGCTCGTAGTGCTCGAGCCGCGCTAAGAAAAGCCTGCTTCGGCGACGCGGGAGTCGCGACCGGTCACACGGGCGCCGGCCGCGAGGCCAAGCGGATCTTGTCTCCCAGAAGAAACCCGCCCACCGACTATCGGTTACGTGCGGCTATGCCCCTAGCGCCCGAGCGATCACCATCTGCTGCACCTCGTCGGTCCCCTCGCCGATCGTGAGGATCTTCGCGTCGCGATAGAACCTGCAAACCGGGTACTCCTCGATATAGCCGTAACCACCATGTATCTGCACGGCCTCCTCGCTGCAGCGCACGGCCAGCCGTCCGGTCTTCAGCTTTGCCTGGGCAGCCGTCAGGGTGAAGTTGCGACCCGCATCCTTCTCCTTTGCCGCCTTGTACACGAGCAGTCGCGCCGCCTCTATCTCCGCCGACATGTCGGCCAGCTTGGCTTGGATCGCCTGGAACTTGGAGATCGGCTTACCGAACGCCCGCCGCTCCTTGGCGTAGGCAAGCGCCTCGTCGAGCGCGCCTTGGGCAAGCCCGACCCCCATCGCGGCAACCCCGATGCGCCCGATGTCGAGGATGTGCAGGAACTGCTTAAACCCTTGCCCGCGCGGCCCGAGCAGGTTCTGTTGCGGCACGCGGCAATCGCTGAAGCTGAGCGGGCGCGTATCCGAGGCGTTCCAGCCCATCTTGCGATAGGGCTCGCCCGGTTCGTAGCCGGGTGTGCCGTTGGGAACAAGGATGTTGGATATCTCCTTTTGAGCGGTGCCCCCCGCGCGCGCGGGCCTGCTTCCCATTTCGTTGGCTGCCTCGCCGCCGCCTGTGGCGCCCGTGACCGCCGTGATGCATACGACACCTGAAATGTCGGTGCCAGCATTTGTTATGAACTGCTTGGCTCCGTCGATCGCCCACTCGCCGCCCTCCAGGCGCGCACGGGTGCGTGTATTGCCGGCGTCGCTGCCGGCCTCGGGCTCGGTCAAGCCGAAGGCCCCTAGCTTCGTGCCCGAACACAGTTGTGGCAGCCACTCGCGCTTCTGCTCCTCGGAGCCGAATAGGTAGATCGGCTGCGTCCCAAGGGAGGTATGTGCGCAGAGTGTGATCGCCACCGAGGAGTCCACACGCGTCAGCTCTTCCACCGCCAGCACGTAAGCGAGCGTGTCGCCTCCGCCCCCGCCGTACTCCTCGGGAAACGGAATTCCCATCAGGCCCAGGCCGCCGAGCTTGGAGACGATCTCATACGGGAACGACTTCGTGCGATCGAGCTCCTCGGCCACCGGTGCCACCTCGCCTTCGGCGAACTCGCGCACGGTGCGCCTGATCAACTCATGGTCGGGGGAGAGATCGAAGTCCATCGCCCGGCATTCTCACAGACCGCTCTAGGATTGCCTGTCCGTGGCTCGTACGCGCCTAATCCTTGACGTCCTCGCGCCCCGGCAGCGGCATCGCTACGGCCCGCATCGCTCGCAACGCGCCGATCTCTATCTGCCCAGGCGTCCGGGCCCGCATCCGGTGATGGTCGTGATCCACGGCGGCTCCTGGCAGGTGCGCTACGGCAAGATCGTGATGCGCGGTTTGGCGGGCGATCTGATGCGGCGCGGCTGGGCGGTATGGAACATCGAGTACCGCCGTGTCGGCGACGGCGGCGGGTGGCCGGCGACTTTCGAAGACGTCGCCGCCGCGATCGACTATCTCAGGACGCTCGACGCCCCGATCGACCTGGAACGTGTGAGCATTCTCGGTCACTCTGCCGGCGGACATCTGGCGCTGTGGGCTGCCGGCCGCGCGAAGCTCCCTCAGGGAGCGCCAGGCACACCAGCATCAATTCGTGTGCGTCGCGTGATCTCGCAGGCCGGGGTATGCGACCTGGCCGACGGCTATCGCAGGATCCCGGAAGGCCCGGTCAAGAGCCTGATGGGGGGTGGGCCCGAGGAGTTGCCCGAGCGCTATGCGATCGCCGATCCGATGGCCCATGTGCCGTTGAGCATTCCTGTGCTGCTCGTGCACGGGACAGCGGATGAGACGGTCTCTGTCGAGCTGAGTCGCCAATACGAGAGCGCGGAACGGGCCGCCGGAGGCACGGTAGAGTTGGTCGAAATCGAGGGCGAGGCCGGTAGACACCGCGCTCACATCGACCCTCGCGGGGAGGCCTGGGCTGCTGTGACCAGTCGCCTGGCTGGCTACATGCGCAGCGACAGATCGCCGACTCAAGTGGCCTAGAGCGCAGCCCAGTGTGGGCCGCGTAAACAACCAGTCAAGGCCGGCGCGGGCCCCGGCTGGGCTACGCGGCTGAAGGAATGGATCGCTGCAGAGCTGAAAAGGGTGGACCGCTATGCGCGGTAGGACCGAGCCAACTGGACCAACAGGCGCACGCCATAGCCGGCGGCACCTTTGGGCGCATAGGCGCGTCCGAGATCCCAGGCCGAACCAGCGATGTCCAAGTGCACCCATGGCGTATCACCGACGAAGTTCGACAGGAAAGTCGCGCCTGTGATTGTCCCAGCCTTGCGTCCTTCGGGGGCATTGTCGAGATCGCCGTATTTCCCCTTGACGAGCTCGTCGTACTCCTCGTGCAGCGGCAGCCGCCACACGATCTCGCCGGTTAGCTCGCCAGCGTCGGTCACCTGGGCGGCAAAGGTGTCGTCATTCGAGATCAGCCCGGCATAGGTCGAGCCGAGCGCGATGATCACCGCGCCGGTCAGCGTCGCCAGGTCCACAACGTGCTCGGCGCCGAGCGAGATCGCGTGGCAAAGGCAGTCGGCTAGTACGAGCCGGCCCTCGGCGTCTGTGTTGTTGACCTCGATCGTCTTGCCGTTGGACGCGGTAACGATGTCCCCAGGCTTGACCGAGCCCCCACTCGGCAGATTCTCGGTAGCCCCCACCACGGCGACGATCCGCACGGGAAGGCCGATCCGAGCGATCGCGGCGATCGCCGAGATCACAGCCGCCCCACCGGACATGTCGAACTTCATCTCGGCCATCTTCGCGCCGGGCTTCAGCGAGATGCCGCCGCTGTCGAACGTGACGGCCTTGCCCACGAAGCCGAGCAGCGAGCCGGTGGCATTCGGCGGCTCGTAGCGCATCGTGATCAGCGCCGGCTCCTGATCGGACCCCTGGGCGACCGCGGCGAAGGCGCCCATCTTGCGGGCCAGGATGCCCTCGCGCCCCTCCACTTCCACAGACAGGTGCTGGATCTCCTCGCCGAGCTCGCGCGCGTGCTCGGCCAAGGCTGTAGGGGTCAGGTCGTTGGCCGGCCGGTTCTGCAGGTCGCGTGCTTCGCTAACGGCCTCGGACACGATCTGTGCGTCACCGAGGACCGTCGCCAGATCGCCATTGCCCGCCACGATCAAGCCCTCAAGGTGCTTCGGCTTCGCATCGGAGCCTTGCTTATTTGTCCCCGTCAGAGTGTCCTTCGGCGAAGACTTGTGACTGTCGAAGCTGTAATCGGCCAGCGCCGTCCCCTGCACAAGCGCCGCGACGACGTCATCCTGGGCGTCAGGCGCCTGCCAGCAGAGCACTTTCGTCGATAGCTCCCTGGCGCGGTCGCGAGCAACGGCCGCCGCTACGCGAGCCCGCTCGGCCGTAAAATCCTCGCGTGCACCAAGCCCCACGGTCAGCCAGCGCTTGCCGTCCGCGTGGGTCAGCGCGAGCGACTTGAAGGAGTAGCGTGCCTCGCCGCTTACAAGCAGCTCGCGGACTTGCTCGGGCGCGTCGGGGGGCGCATCCTCTCCCTCGAAGAGGCCGATCGCCACTGTGTCGGCCACCGTCTGTCGAGCTGGATCTGTGGTCCACGAGACGTTCACGATTCGAGCACGATACCCGGCCCAGTAGGATTGTGGTGCCCTCGGCCGCAAGCTGACCGGGTGGCTGGACCAAATCTAAATTAGGAGAATCGCCTCGATGCCCAAGACTGTGATCCTCGGCGCCGCGCGCACGCCCATCGGCAAGATGGGAGGAGGTCTGTCAACGCTCGATGCCACCGAGCTCGGCGCGATCGCGATCGAGGCCGCACTCGAGCGCTCGGCTGTCGAGCCCGCTCAGGTCGAGCACGTCGTCATGGGCCAGGTGCTGCAGGCGGGCCAGGGTCAGATCCCGTCGCGCCAAGCCCAGATCAAGGCAGGCATTCCCAAGGAGGTCTCCTCAGAGACCGTCAACAAGGTCTGCGCCTCGGGCGTGCGCGCCACCGTGATCCTCGACCAGGCGATCCGCGCGGGTGATGTGGAGGTCGGCGTCGCCGGCGGCATGGAGTCGATGTCCCAGGCTCCCTACCTCCTGCCGGGCGCTCGCTTTGGGTTCCGCATGGGCGACGTCAAGGCGCTCGACGCCATGGTCCACGACGGCCTCACCAACCCTTTCTCCGGCAAGCAGATGTTCGTCGAGGCCACGGAGGTGGGGGACGAGCTCGAGCTGACAAGGGCCGATCTCGACCGCTGGGCTCTACGCTCGCACCAGCTGGCGGTGAAGGCCACCGACGAGGGTCGCCTGCCCGAGGAGATCGTCTCGGTCACGATCAAAGGCCGTAAGGGCGACACCACCGTCGAGGTCGACGAGGCGCCTCGGCGTGACACGTCCTTGGAGAAGCTCGCCACGCTCCCCGGTCTGGTTGGCAAGGAGGGCACCCACACGGCCGGCAATTCGCCCGGCGTCAACGACGCAGGCGGCGCGCTCGTGGTTGCTTCCGACGGATGGGCATCCGCCAATGGCAAGGAGGTCTTGGCGGAGATCGTGACCCATGCCCAGTCCGCCGACGAGTTTGCCTACCTGGCTCGTACCCCCGCGTCTGCCGCCAAGAAGGCTTTGGAGAAGGCCGGCTTGAAAGCCGAGGACATCGACCTGTGGGAGATCAACGAGGCCTTTGCCTCCGTCACGCTCAACTCGATCCGCGTGCTCGGCATCGACGAGGATCGCGTCAACGTCAACGGCGGCGCCGTTGCGCTCGGTCACCCGATCGGCGCGTCCGGCGCGCGCATCATCGGCACGCTCGTCTATGAGCTGCGCCGTCGCGGTGGCGGCTACGGCTGCGCCGCGATCTGTTCCGGCGGCGGGCAGGGCGACGCCATCATCCTCAAGGTCTGAGTCCATGTCCGCCGAGGCACCCCCCAAGGGCAAGATTCGCGTCGTCGTAGCCAAGCCCGGCCTCGACGGCCACGACCGCGGCGCCAAGATCATCGCGCGTGCTCTGCGCGACGCTGGCATGGAGGTCATCTACACGGGCCTGCACCAGACGCCCGAGCAGATCGTTGAGACCGTGATCCAGGAGGATGCCGACGCGGTTGGCCTGTCGATCCTCTCGGGCGCACATATGACGCTTGTGCCACGCGTGGTGCAGCTGCTGCACGAGCAGGACATCGATGATGTGGTCGTCACCGTTGGCGGCACCATTCCCGCCGAAGACATACCTGAGCTGAAGAGCCTCGGAGTAGCCGAAGTCTTCACTCCTGGAGCGCCCACCCAGGCGATCGTGGATTTCATTCGGGAGGCCACTAGCACGCGCCAGGCCAGCTGAGTCTGATGTGTTGTCTTTTTTTTGTTAACTACTATAGTGACTACAAATGGTATTCACTATAGTAGATCGTCCAAAAGTGTTCATACCCACGCCTGGCCGCGGTCGGTAGTGGCCGTTTTGGCTGCCTGATTGACTCGTCAGTCAACTCAGGTAGGATTGCCCCATCGACACCCCCTAAGGAGTAGCTGAATGAAGATTTGCGTCCTGGTGAAGGAGGTCCCGGACGCCGCCGTCGAGAAGCGCATCAATGCTTCGACGGGGCGCATGGACCGCAGCGGGGAGAAGAACCTCAACCCGTATGACACGCACGCCATCGAGGCGGCGATGCAGGTTCGCGAGGGCGGCGTCGCCCCCGTGGAGGAGATCGTGGCCGTGACAATGGGCCCGGAGAGCGCCGTACGCGCGCTGCACAAGGCGGTCTCGCTTGGCGCCGACCGCTCCGTGCATCTCTCGGACCCGGCCGTCGCCGGCTCGGATGTGGCCGCCACCGGCTACGCCCTGGCCCAGACCCTGGACCGCGAGAAACCAGATCTCGTGCTGCTCGGCCAGCAGTCAGACGACGGTGAGTGCTACACGATCGGCGCGGTTGTGGCCGAGCATCTCGGTATGCCCTCGCTGACCCAGGTCATCAAGATGGATGTCGCTGCCGACTCCCTGCGCTGCGAGCGCCAGGCCGAGTACGGCTACGACACGGTGCAGATCGCTCTGCCCGCCGTGATCTCCGTCGGCGATGCCATCAACGAGCCCCGATACCCGTCGTTGAAGGCGATCATGGGCGCCAAGAAGAAGCCGCTCGACACGGTCACCGCCGCGGACGTTGGCGTTGACACCTCGAAGGTCGGTGGCGATAACTCCGCCGCCCAGTGGGTCGCCGCGAAGGCTCCTCCGGCCAAGGCCGCCGGCGAGATCATCGAGGACGAAGACACCGCCGAGACGGTCGAAAAGATCGTGTCCTGGCTCGACGAGCGCAAGCTCATATAGACCAGAAAGGAACTTGATCTAGACATGGCAAACATTCTGGTCTACGCGCTTCATTACCAGGGCGCGATCAACAAGAACTCACTCGGAGCAGTCTCAGAGGGCTCGAAGCTCGCCGCCGAGCTCGGCGGCGAGGCCCACGTGATCCTCGTGGGCGAGGGAGTCCCGCAGGACCTTGCGGGCTCGCTCGGCAACTACGGCGCCAAGAAGGTGCTGGTTGCCGAGGGTCCCGAAGGGCTCGCACAGCCGGTCGTCGACGCGATGGGTGCTGCCATATCTGGCGGCGACTACAAATACGCGCTGTTCGGCGGCGGCCTGCTCGGCTTCGAGATCGGCGCCGGACTGGCCGCGCGCCTTGGAGCCGGCGTGGCCATGGAGGTCACCGCGGTACGGGCCGAGGGTGGCGAGCTGATCGCAGAGCGGCCGATTCTCGGCGACTCGGCCATCTCGGAGATCAAGTACCGCTCTGAGGTGGGCATCGTGATCGGGCGCCTGAACGCGTTCGAGATCAAAGAGACTGGTGCGGGCGCCGCTCCGGTTGAGTCGGTCAGCTTCGAGCTGTCAGAGCACGCCAAGCAGGCCACGATGGTCACGCGCGGCGAACAGCGCGGCGCCGACGTTGACATCGAGGGCGCCTCGATCCTCGTCGCCGGCGGTCGCGGTCTCGGTAAGGCCGAGGGCTTTCAGCTTGCTGAGGACCTGGCAGCGGCGTTCGGCAACAACGCCGCTGTGGCGGCCACCCGTGCGGTTGTGGACGCCGGCTGGTATCCCTACGCGGCTCAGATCGGCCAGACGGGCAAGACGGTTTCGCCGAAGCTGTATCTCGCGGCGGGCATCTCCGGCGCGATCCAGCACAAGGTCGGAATGCAGTCCTCGGAGAACATCGTCGCGATCAACAAGGACTCGAACGCGCCGATCTTCGAATTCTCAGACCTCGGAATCGTGGGCGATCTCAACAAGATCCTGCCCAAGCTGACCGAGGCCGTGAAGGCCAAGAAAGCCGAGTAGCGGTGGGATCCTGGGCGGTAGATGCGGATGCGTGAGCGAAAAGGAGCGTCAAGCGATGTCATCTAATAACGGCTCAAGCAATGGGAAGGTCGTGCCTGCGGCCTTCCCGCCGCCCGTCGATCCGCAAAAAGAGTTCGTCAAGCGTGGCCTCGACGCCGAGGACGAGCTGATCGAGGTCGGTGTGGCGATCGTCGGCGGTGGCACTGCCGGCCTGGCCTGCGCCAACCGACTGCTGCAGTTGCTGGCGGATGACCCGGAGACGCTCGAGCGCCTCGGCGAAGTGCCGGTGGCAGTCGTCGAGAAGGCAAAGACTTGCGGCGGGCACAACCTCTCAGGCGCCGTTATGCGGCCTGAGGCCCTCGAAGAACTGTTCCCGGACATGACCCGCGAGCAGTGGCGCAAGGAGGGCTTTGCCTTTGGCGAGGTCACCAAAGAGGCCGTCTACCTGACCCCGACCTCCAAAATGTCGCTGCGCATCCCCACGCCGCCACCGTTCAAGAACCACGGCAACGAGGTCGTCTCCGTCTCCGCCTTGGCCCGCTACCAGCAGCAGCAAGCAGAGGAGGCGGGCGCCTACATCCTCACCGAGACAGCGGCGACTCAGCTGGTGGTGGAGGAAGGCCGTGTCGTCGGCGTGCGCTCGGGCGACAAGGGCCGCGGCAAGGACGGCGAGCCGCTCGGCAACTTCGAGCCCGGCACCGACATTAAGGCGCACGCGACAGTGCTCGCCGAGGGCTGCTGGGGACACTTGACCGGCGCCGCGATCCGCGAGTTCGACCTTGCCAAGGGCCGCGAGCCGCAGGTATGGGAGCTTGGCGTCAAGGAGGTTTGGAAGGTCACAAAGCCGCTTGACCGTCTGATCCACACGATGGGTCCCTGGCCGCTGAAAATCTCATCGAAGTACGGCCAGATCGGCGGTACCTGGATCTACCCGATGAAGAACGAGAAGACCGGCGAGGACATGGTCTCGATCGGCTTCGTCGTCGAGCTCGACTACGCCGATGCGACGACCTCCGCGCACGACCTGCTGCAAACGTTCAAGACCCATCCGCTCGTGCGCAAAATCCTGGAGGGCGGCGAGCGCGTCGCCTGGGGCGCCAAGGCGCTGCCCGGCGGCGGCTACTGGTCGATGCCGAAGCTCTCGATGCCCGGCGCGGTGCTCGTGGGCGACTCCGGTGGCATGGTCGACACGATGGCGCTCAAGGGCGTGCACCACTGCATCAAGTCGGGCATGCTCGCGGCCGAGTCGATCTACGCGGCGATCAAGCGCGGCAGCGGTGACCTGTCCGACTACGAGAAAGCGATCGAGAACTCCTCCGTCGGCAAAGAGCTGTGGGAGGTGCGCAACGCGCGCCAGCCCCTGCAGAAGGGCCTATTCCTCGGCGGCCCGCTCTCAGGTGTCCAGCAGATCACCAAGGGCAAGCTGCCGGGCCGCGCCGATTGGCACCGCAATGACTCGATCCCGATGTTCGTCGGAAATACCAAGGATGTCTACGTCAAGCCGGACGGCAAGTACACCTTCGACAAGCTCTCCTCGGTATTCATCACAGGAAATGCCACTCGCGACGACGCACCCAACCACATCCGTGTGCAAAAACACGTGCCGCGCGAGGTAGCCGAAACTTGGCGCTGGATGTGTCCGGCCGGGGTGTATGAGATCCCCGATGACGCCCCAGAGGAGGGCTCTGTGGACGTGATCGTCAACTACACCAACTGCGTGCAGTGCGGCGCGATCACGGCCAAGGGTGGGCGCCTCACGGTTCCCGAGGGAGGCGACGGCCCCCTCTACCAAATCACCTGAGCTTCATCGACACGGCGCATGACTGCGTCCTCGGCCGCTTGTGTGCAAAGCACACGGCGCGGCCTGCGTCCTTGTCCTGCTTGGTCGATGAAGCTCAGGAGGCTCTAGGAGAAAGAGCATTCTTCAGAGGGCTTATGCGAAACAACGTGGGCCATTCGGTGTTAGAGGCTTTTGAATGAGGGGAACGGTGTTCAGACATGCGCGGACTGCGCGAGTGGCCCTTGCCTTGGTAGGCGCGTTGGCGCTGCTCGTCTGGGCTCAGGCCGCGTTTGCGGACGTCGGATCGCACGCGTCGGCGACGGCCCCCGCCGCGGGCACGGCCTCGGTCGGGATCGAACAGTGCGCCACCTCCACTGTCCAGGCGGAACGCTCCGCCACGTTCACCGCACAGATGGCCGCCACCGCCACGACGCAGAAGATGGCAATGCGGATCGAATTGCAGCAGCGTCCGCGAGGCGAAAGCGAATTCCACACGCTCCCGGCTCCCGGCTTCGGTGTATGGCGTACCTCAGAACCCGGGGTCGAGATCTACAAGTACGTCAAGCAGATCACCAACCTCGACGCTCCCGCGGCCTATCGCGTCCTGGTGCACTTTCGCTGGCTCGACGAACGAGGACACGTGTTCAAGCGCGACGAACTGCACACCTCTCGCTGCGTCCAGCCGACCTTGCCTGGGCAGGTTATGCAGACCCCGCCGGCCGCAGGCTCCTAAGGTCGCTAGAATGACTCAACCATGAAGGCTTCGATCCACCCAAACTACGTCGAGGCACACGTGCGTTGCATGTGTGGCAACGAATTCACGACGCGCGCCACGCAGGAGGACATCCACGTCGAGGTGTGCTCCAACTGCCACCCGTTCTACACCGGACGGCAGAAGCTCGTGGATACAGGTGGACGCGTAGAGCGCTTCCAACGCCGGGTCGCCAAGGGACGTCAGCGCAGCGCGCAGACCGGTGGCACTCAGGCGCAGGCTCGCCCCCAGTAAGACGATGTCCTCTCGACCGGGTGCCGGTGGGAGGGTCCAGGCGAGCAACCTCCAGGCGGCCGCGACCGGTCAGGTGCTGCGGCCGTCGCCCAGCCCTGGCGCCCCAGGAAGCGCCGTAGGCCAACTTCCCGACGGCGAGCTGACAGCAAGGCGAGACGCGCCGCTGGGCGGTCAGGCGGTGCTGGAGGGAGTGATGATGCGTGGTGTGCGCCACTGGGCGGTGGCAGTGCGCAAGCCGCTGCGCACGGACGACGAGGTGCAAGAGAGTGCCGGCTCACAGGGGCGTGTTCGCGCACAGGGGGGTGTTGGCTGGCAGGACGGTGTCCAGTCAGAGGGGGGTGTTGGCTCGCAGGCTGATATCCGTTCGTCGGAAGGCTCTGAATCGCGCTTCGGAACCGGCGAGTCGCATGACGGACGTCTTGGGTCCGAGGACGACCACGCCGCTGGCGTGCGCGATGTTTCTCACTCGCTGGAGGTGGGGCTGGCGCGAGAGGCAGAGCTCAGTCGCGAGGAGGAGCAGGGGCAGCTGGAGGAGCTCGGTGAGATCGAGGTCGTCACCTTCCCGCTTACCTCGGCGCTGGTGCGCCATCGCTGGCTGCGTCTGCCGATCCTGCGCGGCATCGTTGCGCTCGGCGGGTCGCTTGCGATCGGCTTCAGGGCGCTCGGTATCTCCGCCAACGCGCAGCTGCCCGAGGGCGAGGCAGATGAGGATGTGCAGGAAATCGGTACCGGCGTCTGGGTCGGGACGGTGGTGGTCGCGATGGTGTTTGCGATTGGCTTGTTCTTCCTGTTGCCGCTTGGCCTGACGAGTCTCATCAAGGGGGAACTGGGCTCCTCGGCGCTGTTCTGGATCGTCGAGGGCATCGTGCGAACTCTGATCTTCCTCGGCTACATGGTCTTGCTCTCACGCATCAAAGACCTCAGGCGCGTCTTCGAGTACCACGGTGCCGAGCACAAGACGATCTCTTGCTTTGAGGCGGGGTTGCCCTTGACGCCCGAGAATGCTCAGCGCTTCTCGCGCCTGCATCCGCGCTGCGGCACCAGTTTTCTGTTGATCGTGATGGTCGTGTCGATCTTCGTGTTCGGCGCGGTCGGCCTGCCGGCCTGGTACCTGCTGGTCGCCTCGCGCATCCTTGGCGTGCCGATCATCGCGGGCATCTCCTTCGAGATCATCAAGTTCGCCGGGCGCAACCGCAGCAGGGGTTGGGTCAAAGCCGTCATGTGGCCCGGCTTGAAGTTGCAGCTGCTGACCACGCAGGAGCCAAGCCTCGACCAGCTGGCGGTCGCGATCGCGGCGCTTGAGGCGGTACTGGAGCTCGAGACCCCCGGCAGCATGGACGCCGCGGACCTGGTCGGCGTCGAGGTTGTGGCTTAGCTCGTGGCTAGCGACAGGCTGGTCACCCGGCTTGTCCTGACGTTGGTGAGGCGCACGTCGGATGTGTGTTCGTCGCCAGGGGCCTGAAGTGCGCACGTAGGTTCGTCCACACGTAGGTTCGTCCATTCTGCTTGACACTGTCCGGGCCTTCTGGTTTGGTTCGGGCCGGTAAGGCGACGAAGAGGGCGTTCGATGGCTCTCTTCGCTAGCAATTTTTGACCCGGGAGCTGTGGACATGAGCGCGGAAGAAGCGAGCCGGATAGCGCGGGCGGTACAACGGATGAAGTACTCCAAACGGGCGGTGCGGATCGCATTGCCAACGGCTGCGGCACTCGGAGCGGGGGCAGCTATCGCGGGCGGGGCGATCGCGGGGAGCGACGGCACGATCACTGGCTGTTACAACAGCAAGACCGAAAACGGCGTCCCCCAGGCGCTGTTCTTCGACGATGCCAGCGAGCCTCCGGGTGGTTTGAGGGTGATCGACCCGAGTCTGCCTCACACCGTCGTCCCAGCTGCGGGTGGACCCGCTATCCCCAACATGGATGCGGTGTGCGAACCCGGCGAGACCCAGATCGCCTGGAACCAGAAAGGTCCGGCCGGACCGCCCGGGGAACCCGGGAAAGAAGGCAAGGCCGGTGGCTCGGGTCCCGCTGGTGGCCAGGGGGCTCCCGGTGGCCAGGGCGCCCCGGGTACACCCCTGATCGGTGGCACCACCTTCGGCGTGAACGGCCCCGGCAACACCTTCCTGAAGATCGACGGCATTGCGGGCGGAGCGACCGAGAAGGACCACAAGGGTGAGATCCCGATCAGCGGCTTCTCGGTCAGCGCTCAGGGCTCCCAGAACATCGGCTCGCAGTCATCCGGCGCGGGCGCGGGCAAGGTGAGCATCCAGAGCTTCACGATCACCAAGACGCTCGACAAGTCCTCGCCGCTGCTGTTCCAGGCGGCGGCCACAGGTCAGCACTACAAGGAAGCGACGCTCTCGTTCACGCGCAAGGCGGGCGGCAAGGAACAGACATACCTCAAGTTCGACTTCCAGAACGTGTTGATCTCCTCCGTGCAGGACGGCAGCTCGGGTGGAGGCACGCCCCAGGAGCAGGTGACGTTCAGCTTCCAGAAGGTCGCGGAGGCCTTCATCGAGCCGAACGGCAAGACGGGGGCGACGGTGAACTTCAACCTTTCGACAAACCTGAAGCTCTGAGCGCCGCAGAGGCCTACGAGCGCCTCTCCTATCCGGGCTTCGCCTATCCCGCGACCCACCCGGGACGCTTGGAGGCGATCGGCCGGCTGTTCGGATTGCAACCGGCTCCGGCGCGTTCCTGCCGTTTGCTCGAGCTGGGCTGTGGCGACGGGGGCAACGCGCTCTCGATCGCCCAGACGCTGCCCGGCGCCAAGGTGCTCGGTGTCGACGCCTCCTCGGGCGCGATCGAGCGGGGCACGGACTTGGCGCGGGCGGCGGGACTTGGGAATGTGGAGTTGCGCTGTGCCACGTTCGAGCAACTGGGGGAGGGCTTGGCCGAAGGTCCAGGGAAGGAGTCGCCGGAGTCAACGGGGAAGGGGTCGCCGGAGTCAACAGGGAAGGAGTCGCCGGAGTCAATCGGGAAGGATCCGGCCGAGCTGGTCGGAAACGGACCGGCCGAGTTGGCCAGGAACGAGCCGCCTGGGTTCGACTACATCGTCGCCCATGGCGTCTACTCGTGGGTACCGCCGCAGGCGCGCGGGGCGCTCTTGGACTGTGTAAAGCGCTGTCTGGCCCCGAAAGGGATCGCCTTTGTCAGCTACAACGCCTACCCGGGCAGCTACCTGAGGGACATGGCGAGGGACATGCTGCGCTACCACGTGCAGGGAGTGTCCGACCCGGGCGAGCGCTTGGCGCGCGCGCAGGAATTGATGAGGACGATCGTTGAGATCGAGCAGCCCAGTCCATTCGCACGGGTCCTGCGCGAGCAGATGGAGCGGATGCTCGGCTACAGCGACGCCCTGCTCTTTCATGACGATCTGGCCGAGGTCTCGACCCCCTTCTACTTCCACGAGTTCATCGAGCACGCCGCAGCGCGTGGCCTGCAATTCCTCTCGGAGGCCGACCTGTTCGAGAGCCAGATGCGCGACGTGCCCGAGAGCGCCGGGCGCCTGATGGCGAGCCTGCCACAGGAGGTGGTCGTCAGCGAGCAGTACATGGATTTCTTCAAGAACCGCATGTTCCGCCAGACCCTGATCTGTCACGACACGGCGCCGGTCGACCGCGCACTCGACGAGGCCGGGATCGAAGGTCTGTGGATCTCGTCCAGAGCGCGTCCTCAAAAGGGCGTGGATGGCGAGGGAGAGGAGGGGCGTGCCTTTAGCGAGACCCAGCCCATCGTGCATGATCTGGCGCCTGGCGAGGACCCCGAGGCGCGGACGTTCCTGACCCCCGAGGGTTTCTCGATGACCACTAGCGAGCCTCACATACGGGCCGCTATGAGCGCGCTCGGCGAGGCCTGGCCACGGCCGGTGGCGTTTCCCGCGCTGCTGGCGCGCGCAAGCGAGGCCGCTGGGCCCGAGGCTGCCCCCGAGCTGGTTGCGGTCAGACTGCGCGGCGTGCTGTTGCAGGCATACCTGGCGCGGATCGTGATGCTCGCGGGCTGCCCGCCGCCGGTGGTCGGCGAGGTGGGCGAGCGGCCCACAGTCAGTCCCCTGGCGCGCGCTCAGAGCGCGGCGGGTCTGAAGGCACTAAGTTCGCTGCTTCACGCCAACGTTCGTCTCGACGGCGAGCTCGAAGCGAGCGCGTTGGTTCTGCTCGACGGCACGCGAACGGTCGCTGAAGTCGCGACCGCGCTCGATGCTCGGCCCGAGCAGATTGTGGACTGCGTGGAGCGGCTTGCCTCGGTGGGGTTGCTCTTGGCCACATAGACTGGCCGCATGATCGAGGAGCTGATCAAGCAGATCGAGGCCCGCTTCGCCGAGCTCGGCGAGCAGATGACCGACCCCGCAGTGATCGGCGACCGCGAACGCTACGCCGAGGTCGGTCGCGCATACCGTCAGCTGGAGCCGGCCGCCGGGCTCGCTGCGCAGTGGCGGCACGCCAGCGACGACGCGGCCGGCGCGGAGGAGCTGATCGCCGAAGACGGCGACGACCCCGAGCTGCGCGAGATGTTGAGCGCAGCGCGTGAGCGCATCGAGCGCCTAGAAGAGGAGATCCGCTTCGCGATGGTCGAGCGCGACCCAAACGACGAGAAGAACGTGATCGTCGAAATTCAGGGCGGCGCCGGCGGCGACGAGGCCGGGCTGTGGGCGGGCGACGTCTACCGGATGCTCACGCGCAATGCCGAGCGCGTTGGCCTCAAGCCCGAGCCACTTGAGATCGGCGAGGGTAAGTACACGTTCGCGGTCAAGGGCGAGAACGCCTATTCGATCTTCAAGTTCGAGGGCGGCACCCACCGTGTCCAGCGTGTGCCCCAGACTGAGTCCCAAGGTCGCATCCACACCTCAACCGCCACTGTCGCGGTGCTGCCCGAAGCCGAGGACGTCGACGTCGAGGTCAACCCTTCAGACCTGCAGATCGACGTCTACCGTTCCTCCGGCCCCGGAGGGCAGTCGGTTAACACCACCGACTCGGCGGTGCGCATAACGCACAAGCCTTCTGGCATCGTCGTCTCGATGCAGGATGAGAAGTCACAGCTGCAAAACCGAGAGAAGGCTTTGCGTGTGCTGCGTGCCCGCCTGTATGAGCGCGCGCTTGCCGAGCAGCAGTCCGAGCTGGCCGCCGACCGCCGCTCGCAGGTCGGCACGGGCGATCGGGCGGAGAAGATCCGCACTTACAACTACGGTGAGCGTCGCGTCACCGACCACCGCATCAAGCTCACCGTGCACAACCTCGACCAGGTCCTCGAAGGCGAGCTCGAGGAGATCACCGCTGCCTTGCAGGCCGATGAGAAGCGTCGTCGCCTAATGGCCCAGACGGACGTCTGATCTCGCGGGCACGATCTTCCCGCAGAGACGATCTTCCCGCAGAGACGATCTTCCCGCAGAGACGACCTACCCGCAAAGACGACCTCCCGAAATGTCTCCCTCGCCCGTCGGACCGCTTGCTCGTGGGACCCCGGTCCGCGACGCGCTCGATGGTGCCGTTACAGCGATCGGCGCCGCCGGCTGCGAAACGCCGCGGCTAGATGCCGAACTGTTGCTCGCTCACGCTCTGGGTGTAGCGCGCGAGCGTCTCTTCGTCGACGCCGAGCTGAGTGTCGCCGGTCCGGCCGTGCGCACTTTCCAGGACTACGTACGTCGCCGCTCGGTTTTGCGCGAGCCGGTCGCGTACATCCTCGGCAGACGTCACTTTCGCCGGCTCGAGCTCACAGCCGATCCCAGGGCGCTGATTCCACGCCCGGAGACGGAGCTGCTTGTCGAAGTCGCGCTCTCCCTGCCCGAGGGCTCTCGTGTGCTAGACGTTGGCACCGGCAGCGGCGCCGTTGCGCTCGCACTGAAGGACGAGCGCCCCGATCTAAAGGTAGCCGGCAGCGATCTCAGCACAGACGCCTTGGCTCTCGGGCGTGCCAACGGCGAGCGGCTCGGCCTCCACGTGCACTGGCTCACAGCCGACCTTTTGAAAGGCGTGCCCGACGAGTTCGACGCGATCCTCTCCAATCCGCCGTACGTGCCAGACAGAGATAGAGCAACGCTTGCACCGGAGATCCTTCGCCACGAGCCGGCCTCCGCCTTGTTCGCTGGTGAGGACGGACTCGATGCGATTCGGCCTTTGCTCGGTCAAGCAGCCGGGCGCGCCTCCGTGCGCCTGCTCGCGTTGGAGATCGGCGCTGGCCAGGTCGCCGTCGTCAGTGAGCTGATGCGCGCCGCGGGCTTTCCGTCGGTGCGCGTCGAGCGAGACCTCGCCGGGATCGAGCGCGTTGTAGCAGGGGAGCGAGTGTGAGCCTCACACTCGACGATGCCAGGCGTTTGGAGGAGTGTCTGGCTGGGGATGGCGTTGCGTTGATTCCCACCGACACCGTCTATGGACTCGCTTGCAATCCAGAAAACCAGACAGCGCTGCAGCGCATCTATGAGCTCAAGGGGCGTCCGGCGGTCAAGCCGGCGGCCGTCATGTTCTTCGCACGCGAGCCGGCACTAGAGTCGCTGCACGAGTTGGCCCCACGCACGCGTGCCGCGCTCGGCGCATTGCTCCCGGGCCCGGTGACACTGCTGCTTGAGAACTCCAGTCGACGATTCCCATTGGCGTGCGATCCGGGCGGCGGTGGCGGCGCTCTACTCGGGCTACGCGTGCCGCTACTTCCGGCCCCGCTCGCCGCGCTGGCAGTTGTTGGTGTGCCGGCAGCGCAGTCGAGTGCCAATCTCTCCGGTGAAGCCGACCCGCGCGACTTGCGAAGCGTGCCCGCCGAGTTGCGCGAAGGCGTTGATCTCGTGCTCGATGGCGGCGAGCTTCCCGGCGTCGCCTCCACCGTGATCGACCTGTCCGAGTATGAGCGGAGCGGAGGCTGGCGGGTCGTGAGGGAGGGGCCCTTCGACTCTGTCACCGTCGCCGCGGCGCTCGACCGAGTGACATAGCAAGCGGGCACAGTGGTGCCGACGGTATTGCGCATACGGTCGCTGATGAGCGGCTCCTGCTAGCCTCGTAGTGCGCAGCCGCGACTGGCGCGAGAGGTGGAATCGACCATCGGGAAGCGGCTTTGCGATCAACGCCGCGCGCCTGGGCACCCATAGCGATCACAAGCTTTAGGAGCGGCCCTATGTCCGATCTCAGCCCCGACTACTTCAACCGTCCGCTCGCCGAGGTGGACCCCGAGGTCGCTGCCGTCCTGCGCGGCGAGCTCGAGCGCCAGCAGCAGACGCTGGAGATGATCGCCTCGGAGAACTTCGTGCCGCAGGCGGTGCTCGAATGTCAGGGCTCGGTGCTGACGAACAAGTACGCCGAGGGCTACCCGGGCAGGCGCTACTACGGTGGCTGCGAGTGGGTAGACGTCTCCGAGCAGCTAGCGATCGACCGTGCGAAGGCGTTGTTCGGGGCCGAGCACGCGAATGTCCAACCGCATTCGGGAGCTCAGGCCAACACGGCCGTCTACCACGCGCTGCTGCAGCCGGGCGACACGATCATGGGCTTGTCGCTGGCTCACGGTGGCCACCTGACGCACGGCATGAAAATCAACGTATCCGGCCGGCTCTATGACATCGCCGCGTACGAGGTCGACCGCGAGACGAGCCGGATCGACATGGACGAGGTAGCCAGCATCGCGCGCGAGCACAGGCCGAAGCTGCTGCTCGCCGGCTGGTCGGCCTACCCGCGCCAGCTCGACTTCGCCCGCTTCCGCGAGATCGCCGACGAGGTCGGAGCGCTGTTGATGGTGGACATGGCGCATTTCGCTGGTCTTGTCGCAGCGGGCCTGCACCCGAATCCGGTCGAGTACGGCGCGGATGTGGTGACGACCACCACCCACAAGACGCTCGGCGGCCCACGTGCGGGAATCGTCCTGTGCAGGGAGGAGTACGCCAAGAAGATCGACTCGGCCGTCTTTCCGGGCCAGCAGGGTGGTCCGCTAGAGCACGTGATCGCGGCCAAGGCGGTAGCCCTAAGAATTGCCGCAAGTGACCTGTTCGCCGAGCGCCAGCGCCGCACGGTAGAGGGCGCCAAGGTCTTTGCCGAGCAGCTCTTGGGCGCCGGTCATGGCGTCAACGTGCTCACGGGTGGCACCGACGTGCACCTTGCGCTCGTGGATCTGCGCGCATGCGAGCCCGAGCTGAGCGGACGCCAGGCCGAGGACCGCCTGCACGAGATCGGCGTGACCGTCAACCGCAACGCCGTCCCGTTCGACCCGCGCCCGCCGATGGAGGCATCGGGCCTGCGCATCGGCACGCCGGCATTGGCCACGCGCGGCCTACAGGTCGAGGATTTTGCGGAGATCGGCCAGGTCGTGGCGGTGGCGCTCACGCCTGAGTTCGAGTCGCGCCGGCAGGAGCTTGGCGAGCGCGTGCAGGCGATCGTGGAGCGCTATCCGCTGTATGAGCATCTGAACGCTCCAGCTGCGGCCTAGCGACGTCAAGAGATTTGGCGCGCCGTTGTAGTGGACAGCGGCGCATGCGCCGCTGTCCGGGGCGGCACATGTGCCGCCCCGCCGAGGCGCGCATGCGCGCCTCGGTCCCATATATGGGTTTCCAACGCTGTCGACGCCCGCGCCTGCGATGCTGTGCGCGAGCCGATGGCCAAACTCAACGAGCTCGACGCGCTTTACGCATTCCTGACCGCAGCGGCCGTGACCGCGCTGCTGACGCCGTTCACGATGCGTTTGGCCAGGGCGGTGGGCGCCGTCGACGAACCGCGCGAGCGCGGGCTCTCAGACAGAGCCACACCGCTGCTGGGCGGCCTGGCGATCTTCGCGGGCATCCTTGTCGCCGTGCTCGCCTTCTTGCCGGCGGGCTACGGCTCAAGCAGCGAGATGTGGCATGGCGTGCTGATCGCCGCAACGCTGATCACCGTCGTCGGAGCGCTCGACGACCGTTTCGACTTGCCGCCGCTTGTAAAGCTCATCGGCCAGATTGCCGCCGCCGTGATCGTCGTGCACTTCGGCGTCGCGGTGAAGTCGATCACACTGCCGTTCGCCGGCACTTTGCATTTCCCAAACGCGGGCCCCACCAACGCGGGCCCGGCGCTGACCGTCGTCGGCCTCGTGGTGATGATGAACATCGTCAACCTCTCCGACGGCGTCGACGGACTCGCGGCCGGCGTGTGCGTGATCATCGCCGGCACGCTCGCGATCATCGCATTCGATCTCGACCGCGCCGCGCCGGGTGTGCTCGCCGCGCTCACGGCAGGCGCGGCGCTCGGCTTTCTGATCCACAACTTCCCGCCGGCTTCGAGTTTCATGGGCGACTGTGGCGCGAACCTGCTCGGTCTGCTGATGGGTGTAGTGGCTGTGGAGGCAGCGGTCAAGAAGCCGGTGGTGGTGTCTTTTGTGCTCCCCCTGATCCTGCTCACCGTCCCGTTCCTCGACACGACCTTCGTTGTGCTCAAGCGCTTGAAGTACCGCCGCCCGATCTACGCCGCCGACAGCGAGCACTTCCACCATCGCATGGCTCGCATCGGCTTCTCCAGCAGACGCACAATCGCGTACCTATATGCCTGGACGCTGATGCTGGCGGGCTTCGCGCTCGCGCTGCGCTTCGTGCCCTACTCCGACCACAAAGGCCAGCTCTACCTCGGCTGGACCTTGGTGATGGTGGGATTGGCGGTGCTGGTCGTTGCTGCCAGCGTCTACCTCGTATACGTGCTCGAGATCCTCAAGTTCCGTCGACTGGACGCGCTGCGGCTACGTCGCTTGCGCCCCGAGGCCTCGCCGGCGGAGATCGAGAGCGGTGTGGCGCTCGACCTAGAGACCGGCGAGTACGACGTTGTCGTCGGCGAGCGCTCGACGGTCCGGGTTGAGGACGATCGCTCACGCGCCGCGTCGCTCGGCGAGCGCTCGCCCGTTGGGGTAGACGGCGTGGCGAGCGATGTGCCTGGAGGGGCTGAGCAGCGGATCGGCGAGCGGCAGGTGGATGAGGATCGCGTAAGCGCAGAAGACGAGCGTGGCGACACGCAGGCGGCGGCTATCGGCGAGAGCGGCCAGCGGCAGCGCCCATATCGCATACCAGGGCAGTAGCCAAGCGGTCGAGAGCAGCAAAGCCAAGGTGGCCCAACCGGCCATCGCCCGCCATTCGGCTCCGCGGGCGGTACGCCACAGGGTAAACGCCAACACAACGACGAATCCGCCCAGGAACACGTGTCGCCACCAGGCAGGCACGCCGCCGAGCTCAACAAGACGAGCGGTCTCGGCAGGAATGCTGTGTGTCGCCACCAGTTGTTGTTGCTCGCCCAGCGCACCCAGAAAGCCAAATGCATGTGTGCCGAAGCCGAGGACGGCCATGATCGCAAGTAGCACGAGCGCGCCGCAGCTCCAGCCCGCCACGCGTGCCCGCTCGCGCCAGGCAGCAGGGGCTAGCACCATAAATGGCAGAACGAGCCCTGCAGAGGCCTTCACTCCGATCCCGACAACGAGCAGAGCGGCCGCCCCGCGGAGGTCGTGAGCTTCGCCTGCCCGCCCGGGCCGGCGGCCACCGTCCGACGTCGCGTTTGTCGGCGTCGTGCCTGTCCTCGTGCTTGTGGGTGTCGTGCTTGTCTTCGTGTTTGTGGCTGTCGTGCCTGTAGTTAGGTCTGTCTGAGCGGCGATGCCCCCTGCGCGCGCGGGGGGCATCGCCGTTTTGGTTGCTGCCAGCGCCAGCGCACCGGCCAAGATCAGCAGCACGAGCGTGTCGTTGTGTGCGCCGCCCACGGCAAGCTCCAGAAGCACGGGATTCAAGCCGACGAATACGGCCGCCACCTTTGCCGAGCGTCCCATCTTGCGAGCCGCGCTCGCCGTCAGGGCGACCGCTGCGAGGCTGCTCGTGACAGCCACTAGCTTGAGAGCCCATAGGCCGCCGCCAAGCCCAAGCGAGGCAAGCGGATAGGTGCCGAGCGTGAACAGGGGCCCGTAGGGCGAATGCTGGAACGGCCAACCGATGAACGGAAAGACGGCATCGGTTGGAGCTTCCGCCGCGACGTGGGTGTAGGGGTCCAGTCCGTGCAACACCCCCAGGCGAGCAAACTCGAGGTAGCCAAAGACGTCTTGAGAGATGAGCGGGGGACCGAACAGCAACAGCAGGTTGGCCGCCAAGATCGCAAGCGCGATCGCCTTGCCGGGCAAGACGCGGGCGGCAAGCAACGCGGCAACGTAGCCGGCGCACATCGCGAGCGTCAGCACCTGAAAACTGGAGGAGCCAATGCTGAGTCCGAGCCCGTGTAGCGGTCCGCTCAGCCAGCCGGGCCAGCCGCCGATGCGCGCCGGGACATAGGGCGTAGGACTGCCCGCGGCGCCGGCCGCCACTCCGAACGCACCGGCCACAACGCCCACGAGCCCGGCGACACCGAGCACACTCAATGCCGCCGTGAAGGAGCGCGGGGAGGGATTCGTCGAGGTGCGACCGTTCGGCGCGGCCGCTACGCTTTGCATGTCGCCTGCGCTGAGAGCATCTTCACCAAGCTTGCGAGGAGGCCGTTCCGTCCACCGGGCGGGCAAGGCTTGAACTGTATGCCACGCCGCCACCGCACATCGACATCGCGCCGGCGCCCCGGGCCCAAGCGCGTGCTGATCCTGTCCGCCGACGTCGGCGAGGGCCACGCCGCGGCCGCGCGCGCGCTCGCTCGGCAGATCGAGAGCGCCCCCGAGCCTGCTGAGGTGACGGTAATCGACGGGCTCGCGGCAATGGGCCCGCTGTTGCAACCGGTCGTCGAGGATGGCTATCGCGTGCAACTGCGCTTCTTCCCGTGGACGTACACGGTGATCTACTGGCTGCTGGAGTCAGTCGCGCCGGTGCGAGTGCTGGCGCGCAGCTTGCTGTGCCTGTTCGGCTCGCGCCCGCTGGCAAGGCGTATAGCCGAGCACGAGCCCGATGTCGTCGTCTCCACATACCCGGCGGTGACGGTGGTGCTCGCGCGCTTGCGACGCACACAGCAGGTGCACTGTCCGACGGTCGCGACGATCACCGATCTCACGGGCCTGTTCTTCTGGGCTCAGCCGGGCATCGATAGCCATTTGGTGATGTACGGCGAGTCGATGAGCTCGGTCGAGCGCATCGCCGGCCGTGGCAGCGCACAGCTGGTACGCCCGCTGATCTCCTCCGAGTTCCTCGACGAGCGCCCCCAGATGCAGTCCCGTCAGGCGCTCGACCTGCCGCAGGAGGGCCGCATGGTCGTTGTCTCAGGGGGCGGTTGGGGAGTGGGGGACATCGAGGGCGCGGTGCGCGCGATCGCCGGCATCCCCGATGTGAGCGCGATCGTCTGTCTGGCCGGGCGCAACGAGCAGCTGCGTGAGCGTTTGGAGTCGGATTTCGCCGACGAGCAGCGCGTGCGCGTGTACGGCTTCACCGAACGGATGCCGGAGATCCTCGCGGCCGCCGACACGCTCGTGCACTCAACCGGCGGCGTGACGTGCCTGGAGGCGAAGGCCACCGGCACGCCGGTCGTCTCCTACGGCCTGCCGGTGGGACACGCGCGCCTGAACACGCGTGCGATGGCCGATCTCGGCTTGCTGCGGCTAGCCAACAACACGGACGAGCTGTCTGAGCACGTGCAGGCCAGCTTCGCCGAACACCACGCGTTGCGTGGCCGTGGCGAGCACCTGCGTGAGGGTCTGCTGGCGGTCGCCGGCCAGAACACGGTTGCCGCGCCCGAGCTGGCCGAGGGTGTGAGCGAAGTCGATGGAGCCCCCCCAACGGCCCGCGTGGAGCCGACGGCTCAGGTGCACGGCGCCGCTCTGGTGAGTGAGGTTGACCGCAGCGGAGCCCTGGAGTCTGAGTCTCGCGGACCACAGCTCGACCCGGCGGCGGTGGACCTCGTGCTCGACGCTCCCCACCGCGTACGCCCGATCCCGTTGTGGCGCTTGCGCGTGATCGCGTTCGTTACGCAGATGGCGCTGCTGTTGGTGGTGAGCACTTGGTTGATGTCAACCGACGAGGTAACCGCGTTCGCGTCGCTGTTCCTGGGAGGCCACGCGCTCAAGCGCGTGGAAACCCGGGCGCCGGAGGTGGGTTTGGTAGTGCGAGCCCCGGCAGGCAAGGTGGCGTTGATCGCAAACGAGCTGGCAGACGACGGCATCCGCGTGTCGTTCGCCGACAACGGCGCGGACGCGTCCACCACAATCGCGCAGCTGCGCACGCACCACGACGAACTGCTTCCCGAACTACCTCATTCAGGCTCGCCTTTCCGCTGGATGCGCACGCGCGGGGCGCTGCGCTCGCAAGCACGCGCGCTCGGTCTGCGCCATAGCTTCTATTTCCTGCAGCCGCCCAAAGGCCTGACGGTGGGCCAGCTGGTGCTCGCCCGTACGGCCGGCGCTATTCCGGTCGCCGGCTCGGAACGCTTGAACGCACCAGGGCCGATGCCTCATGGACGTATGCGTGCCGGTGACGTGCTTGTTGTGTCGGTTGACGGCGACCCCTCGTCGCTCGTCGGCGTCGAGCGGATCGTCTCGCGTTTGCGCTCCGAAGGACTCTCGGTGGAGCCGCTCGGCTCGTTGACAGCCTCGCCTTCCATCAAGGCAAGCAAGAGCGGCGAGCGCGCCAGTGCGGCAGCACCGGATACGAGTACGAGCAAGGAAATCGTGAGCGGTATGCCGCCGAGCGGGGTGGAGCTGAAGTCTTCCCCGAGCAGGAGCGGCGCGAGTATCACCGGCACGATCGTCTGAGTCACGAAGACCACGGGCGCGACCTGGATCGCGGGTCGCATCTGCAGGGCGCTCATCTCGCTGAGCGCGGCCACCGCCGAGGCTCCTGCCGTCGCGAGCCCCCAGGCGACGGCGAACCACAGGCGCCCACGGGAAAGGTCGTCGGAGAACAGCTTCGTTGCCACACCGCTCCAGGCGTAGCCAAGACCCGCGGCCACCATTGTCAGCGACGCGGCCGGTCGGCGCACGCGGTTGACGGCATATGGGAGCAGCGTAAGCAGCCCGAGCCCCACAAGGACGACGGTGACGATCAGATCGTTGCGGTGCCCCGTGCTGCGGTCGGGGGCGCATGCGGCGATACCGACGACGCCGAGCACGATCGCGCCCATCGCGAGGTGCTCGCGCCGTCCGGCACGCTCGCCGAGCATGCGCTCGCCAAAGAACAGCAGCACGAGCAGGCCGACAGCCATCGTCGGCTGCACGATCACCAGCGAGACCAGCAGCAGGGCAACGACCTGCAGCGGCCAGCCAAGCATCGAAAGCCCGGTTCCCGCCAGCCAGCGCGTACGGCGCAGCAGGTTCAGGGCAAGCGCGGGGTGTAGGTGCTCGGTATGGGGAGTGCGCTTGGCGTCCATCGCCTGCAGCGCGACCCCTAGGCTGTAGAGCGCCGACGCGGCCACGGCCGCCAGGATTCCCAAGATGAGATCGACCATGTACCCCAACGATCATCGCAGCAGCGCTCCTCGGATTGCGGGCGCGGGGGCGGCTGTGGCGATGGCGAGTTACGCTCTGCCGGCGCTCGCCAGCTCGTGGCCGGTGGGCTTTCCACGCTCGCCGGCGCCGATCTGGCCGGCGCTGCGCCGCTCGCTGGGGGTCGAGGATCGCACCGCGAGCGAGCGTGGCTGGGCGCTCACCTTCGATGACGGACCCCACGCTCAAGGTACGCCGGCGGTTCTCGACATTCTGGCGAGCCGCGGGGTGCCCGCGACGTTCTTCCTGGTCGGCGAGCAGGTTCTGCGCAACCCGTCGATCCCCGCCGAGATCGTCGCGGCGGGGCATACGATCGGGCTGCACTGCCATCGTCACCGCAACCTGCTGCGGCTCGCCCCGTGGCAGGTACACGAGGATCTGACGCGCGCGCAGGCGACGATCGAGGACGTCACCGGTGTCTCGCCGATGCTATATCGGCCGCCCTACGGGGTGCTCAACGCGACGGCGCTTCGACTCGCGCGGCGGGCGGGGCGACGCACGCTTCTGTGGACCCACTGGGGACGCGATTGGGAGAAGCACGCAACCCCCTCTTTGATCGCCGAGCGTGTGACCGATGACGTGCGGGAGGGCTCGATCCTGCTCCTTCACGACGCCGACGACTACAGCGCCGCGGGTTCGTGGCAACGAACTGTGCGAGCGCTGCCACGCGTGTTTGACATACTTGCCGAGCGCGGCATCGAGACGGTGCTGCCGTGAGCACGATTTACGCTGAGCCGCCGGATACCATCGTTTGCTTGTCTGACCCAGCTCCGCCTGAGCAGCCGATCCGGCGCCCGCGCTGGTGGGGCGAGCTGCTTGTGATCGCGTGGCTTGCGTGGCTATACGACATAGTCACGAACCTCGCACCGCTGCGCGAAAACCTGGCGCTCGCGCATGCACGCGACATCTTGAGCTTCGAGCAGTCGCTGCACATCGCGCCCGAACTAGCCTTGAATCGCTGGCTTGTCGCGCATCACGCACTAGCGACGATCCTCTCCTACTACTACGACAACGCCCACTTCATCGTGACCCTTGGGCTGCTCGGCTGGCTGTGGTGGAAGCGAGCGGACATCTACCGTCCTATGCGCAGCACACTCGTGCTGATCAACGTGATCGGGCTGATCGTGTTCTGGCGCTACCCGGTCGCGCCGCCACGGATGCTCGTCGCCGACGGCTTCACCGACGTCGTCGCCTCGTCGCACACGATCGGCTCGTGGCACACGGGCAGCCTCGCCGCCGATGCCAACCAGCTCGCCGCGATGCCCTCGCTGCACATAGCCTGGGCCGCGTGGTGCAGTCTTGTGCTGTGGCAGATCTCCTCGCGTGCATGGGTACGGGCGCTGGCGCTCGTCTACCCCTGCGTGACGGCGTTTGCGGTGCTGGCAACCGGCAATCACTACGTGCTGGACTTGATCGGGGGCCTCTTGACGTTCGTGCTGGCGCTCGCTGTGGTGCGACTGGCGTCCGTGGCGCATGTCACAAAGTTGTTACTAAGTCGCAGAACAGGTAGACTCGCGCCTGCCACCGACGACACGCTCTGAGGGGAGCAACAGGCCCGCCGCGTCAATGCGTGCGGGCGTTCGTATGTATAGGGTCCCCACCCACCCGTCCCACCCACCGGCTCACCATCGAATATGCCCGATCGACTAGCGACAATCAGTGACGTCACCGTCTCCGCGCGCACGAGCGCAGCGGCCCGGAGCGCCGACGCGCACACCGACCCGAGCCGCCTGGGCGCAATGCTGCGCTATCTCGATCTGATCCTGCTAGCGGTAGCGGTGCCCGTTACGTTGGCGCTGGGTGCGTCCGTGGTAGGCGTTGTCGTGGGCACGGCGGCGTGGTTGCTGCAGCATGTGGTCGCCCGGGCCGACAGGCGCCTGATCGCCAAGCAGGGACCGAACGCCCGCTTTGGTCTCAGCCTCGTCGACGGGTTCGGCCGCATCTGGCTGCTCGCGGGCGCGATCGTGCTCGCGGCCGTTATTGGGGGACGCTCAGCCGGCCTGACCGCCGCGCTCTTCACCTTTGGCGCCTACTCCGTCGCTTTCGCCGTGCGCGTGGTCAGTGGGCGCCCGCAAGGAGCTCAGCGATGAGCGCGGTAGCAGCGACAGCACCGGCCGGAGCACCGGCTCCCGCCAAGCAGGGGATGAGCCAGGGACGGAAGGTCCTCTACTCGGTCCTGGGGGTGTGGCTCGGCGGGATCGTGCTGTTCGTGATCCTGTTCGGCGTTACCGCTCACAAGGCCCCGGCGGTTGCCGACAGTGTCTTCTCCCCGACCGACGAGTTCAAGCTCGACAGCTGGTTCAAGCTCGGTCCGGTCGCATTCAACAAGGGTGTTCTGTATCTACTGATCACGGCCGGCATCACGATCGGGGTGATGCTCTACATCTCAAGGCGCCTACAGCAGCGCCCCGGTCGCCTCCAGGCAGCGGTCGAGATGTTCTACGACTTCACCCGCAACATGTCGAGGGAAAACCTCAACAAGGACATGGAACGCAAGTATTTCCCGCTGATCGCCACGATCTTCGTGTTCATCCTGGTGAGCAACTTGATCGGCTACATCCCGCTGCCGGTCAACTCGGGCGAGACGTTCACGCTGTTCGGCGTGAACAT
Organism: uncultured Solirubrobacterales bacterium; assembly: GCA_963704555.1. GTDB lineage: Bacteria > Actinomycetota > Thermoleophilia > Solirubrobacterales > Solirubrobacteraceae > Palsa-744. The sequence goes on along the minus strand of OY969921.1, from coordinate 2,724,380 downwards.
CCCCTCGTTTCAGATCTACGCGGCCGATACCAATGTCGCGTTCCCGCTGATCCTCTCGCTCGGCGTCTTCTTCATGTTCACCTACGAGGGAGTCAAACATCACGGCCCGATCGGATACCTCAAGAGCCTGATGCCCGGTGGCGTCAAAGGCGTGATCGTGCTCCTGATCTTCCCGATCGAGATACTCTCCAACTTCCTGCGCCTGATCTCATTGACGGTGCGGCTGTGGGCGAACCTGCTCGCCGGTCACATGCTGATCGCGTTCATGGGCGGCGAGTTGGGCGTGCTCGTCGGGCTGCAGCTCGTGTCCTGGTTCTTGCTGCCCGCAGGAATCGCGATCTTCCTCTTCGAGGCCGTGCTGATCGCTGGTCTACAGGCCTTCATCTTTGCCATCTTGACCGCCATCTACCTCGGCGGAGCGGTCGAAAGTCACTAACAAACAAGGAGCTATCGAGCGATGCAGTTTCTACACCTCTTGAGTGCGATCCACCCGCTGCTGGGTGTCGTCGAACCGATCATCAAGCAGAGCCAGGATGCCGGTCGCGCGATCGCGCTGGGCGTCGGAGCCGGTGGCGGTGCCGCAGGTGCCGGAGCGGGCATCGGAGCGGTGTTCAACGCCTCGATCCAGGCCAAGACCCGCCAGCCCGAGCTGCGCGCCGACGTCGAGCGCGATCAGTGGCTTGGTTTCGCGCTCACCGAGGCGTGCTTCTTCTACGGCCTTGTCGGCGGCTTCATCGCCTTCTTCCTGTAGGCCGAGATGCACGCTGCAATCCCACTCGCCTCCAGTAGCGGCTCGTTCCTGATCACCCCGAATGTGGGGATCATGATCTGGACCATCGTCGTGTTCGCCATCTCGCTCCTCATCCTGCGCAAGTGGGTGTACCCGGTCATCGCTGAAGCCCTGGACAAGCGCGCCAAAGCGATCGCAGGCGACATCGACGCCGCCGAGCAGACTCGCAAGGATGCCGACGAGCTGTTGGCCGAATACCGCGAGCGCCTGAAGGAGGCTCGCGCCCAGTCCGAGGAGATCGTCCAGCGCGCGCGCCAGACGGCCGAGTCTCACGAGCACGAGTCTCGCGATCGCGGCCAGGAGATCCTCGCTGAGGCGGCCAAGCGCGCTGAGCGCGACATCGACGCCGCCACCAAGCGAGCGCTCGACGACATCCGTCGTGAGGTCGCCGATCTCACGATCATGGCCACCGAGAAGGTCACGCGCAAGAGCCTCGACGACGCCGACCAGCGTCGTCTGGTCGAGGAGGCGCTGAGCGAGCTCGACTTCTCGAGCCTATCTTCGGGAGCGCAGAACTGATTGAGATGACGGTCCGCTCGCAATTGATATTCAGGATTCCGACATATCGTCCCAGCCTGGTTTTGCCGACCCCGGCGTGGGCGAGCGGGCCGAAAGGACGCCCCTAATGGAGGAGCTCGCCCAGGTATATGCGCGCTCGCTGTTCCAGGTCGCCCTGGAGAAGGGACGCCTGGATGAGATCCGCGAGCAGGTCGGTCAGTTCGCGGATGCTCTCGACGAGTACCGCGAGCTCGCGGTGTTCTTCTTCTCGCCCTACTTCTCGAGCACCGAGAAGCAGGAGTCCCTCTCGAAGCTGCTCGACGGGGCGGACGAAATCCTGGAGAACTTCCTGAAGCTGCTCATCGAAAACCACCGCATGCCCGTGATCTTCCGCATCCGCCAAGAGTACGAGCGGCTGTGGGATGAGGAGAACAAGACCCTGCCGGTGGAGATCACGAGCGCGATTGCTCTCGATGAGGCGACCACCGAGAGCCTGGGCAAGACGATCGGGGAACGGGCGGGACGCAAGGTAACGCTGGCCGCGCGCGTGGACCCGGACATTCTTGGCGGCATCGTCATCAGGGTCGGTAACTCGATCCTCGACGCCTCTATTCGCAACCGACTGGAGCAGCTGCGCAGGCACGTTGCCCAAGGAGCCTCTTAATACGACATGCAGATCAATCCTGACGAGATCACAAGCATTCTGAAGAGCCGCATCGAGGGACTCGACAGCGGCACGGCCGAGCTGACCGAGGTCGGCACCGTGCTGAGCGTGGCCGACGGCATCGCGCGCCTGCACGGCCTGGAGAACTGCATGTCCTTCGAGATGCTCGAGCTTCCTCATGGCGTCACCGGCCTGGCGCTGAACCTCGAGTCCGACAACGTCGGCGCCGTGCTGTTCGGCGAGTGGGAGAAGGTGTCCGAGGGCGACACAGTCAAGCGCACCGGCACGCTGCTCGAGATCCCCGTCGGCGAGGCGCTGCTCGGGAGGATCGTCGATCCGCTGGGTCGTCCGCTCGACGGCAAGGGAGAGGTCGCCACCAGTGAGCGGCGCCCGGCCGAGTTCAAGGCGCCCGGCGTCGTGCAGCGTCAACCGGTCAAGCAGCCGATGCAGACCGGCCTGAAGGCGATCGACGCGATGATCCCGATCGGCCGCGGCCAGCGCGAGCTCATCATCGGCGATCGCCAGACCGGCAAGACGGCGATCGCGATCGACACGATCATCAACAACAAGGACACCGGTGTGGTGTCGGTGTACGTTGCGATCGGTCAGCGCATGGCGACGGTCGTAGCACTTGCGCAGACGCTCGAGGAGTATGGCGCCCTGGAGAACACGATCATCGTCGCGGCTCCCGCCGATGAGGCCGCCCCGATCAAGTTCATGGCTCCTTATGCCGGCTGCGCGATGGCTGAGCACTTCCTCTACAACGGCAAGCACGCACTGTGCGTGTACGACGACTTGACCAAGCACGCCTACGCGTACCGCCAGATGTCGCTGCTGCTGCGTCGCCCGCCGGGACGCGAGGCCTACCCGGGCGACGTTTTCTACCTGCACTCGCGTCTGCTCGAGCGCGCGGTCAAGCTCAACGACGACCTCGGCGGCGGATCGCTCACCGCGCTACCGATCATCGAGACGCAGGCCGGCGACGTCTCCGCGTACATCCCGACGAATGTGATCTCGATCACCGATGGGCAGATCTTCCTCGAGTCGAAGCTGTTCAACTCGGGCGTGCGTCCGGCGATCAACGTCGGCATCTCTGTCTCGCGCGTCGGTGGTAACGCACAGATCGGTCCGATGAAGAAGGTCGCAGGACGAATCAAGCTCGAGCTCTCCCAATACCGCGACCTGGAGGCATTTGCCCAGTTTGGCTCGGACCTCGATGCCGACACACAGCGAACGCTGGCTCGCGGCGAACGCCTGGTGGCGACGCTCAACCAGCATGAGCGCGCGCCGCTTGCGGTCGAGGATCAGGTCGTGCAGATCTTCGCCGCGACGAACGGCTACCTGGACCGCCTCAAGGTTGAGCGTGTGCCCGAGTTCCTGCTCGCGGTCACCGAAAGGCTGCACTCCCAGCACCCGGAGCTGCGCGCGAAGATCAATGGCGGCGACTGGTCGGATGAGACCCAGAAGGAGGTGCGCGACACTGTCGAGGCCTTCGCCAAGGACTTCGGCTACGACCTCGACGAGGAGGGCCAGCCGCTGGATGAGGACGCGCCGCTGCGCAAGGATGAGTCCGCCGTCGAGCAGGAGCCTCAGGCGGCCTAGCGCCGGCCAAGGTCAATCGTCATGGCATCTCAACGCGACGTCAAGAACAAGATCGCCTCGGTGAAGAACATCCAGAAGATCACCCGGGCGATGGAGATGGTGGCCGCGGCCCGTCTCAGGCGGGCAGAGCAGCGCATCTCCGCTTTGCGTCCGTACGCGGATGCGATCGGGCGCATGACGCGTCAGGCCGCGCAAGCGGCCGGCTCGGAGGCCGCGAACCTGCCGCTGCTGCGTGAGCACGAGTCTGAAAGCAATGTCGGCCTGTTGCTCGTCACCGGCGACCGCGGTCTCGCGGGCGGCTTCAACTCCCAGATCATCCGCGCCGGCGTACGCCTCTCCGCCGAGCTGGCCGGCGAGGGGCTGAACAGCCTCTGGTATGCGACAGGGCGTCGCGGCGTCTCTTCGATCGCCTTCCGCGGCCACGAGCTCAGCGGCAGCTACACGGGCTTTTCCGATCGACCGTCCTATGCCGACGCGCGCACGATCGCCGACGACGTGATCGCGGCCTACGTGGATGGCCGCGTTGATCGTGTCGAGATGCTCTACAACTCCTACGTATCGCCGCTCACCCAGCACGTCACGCGTCAGCGGCTGCTCCCGCTCTCCCACCAGGAGATCGCCGGCGATCAGAACGAGGCTTCCGTGGGCTCGCGAGATGCGCCTGTCGCGCCGAAGCTGACGCCCGTCGAGTACGAGCCGGACCCCGAGAAAATCCTCAGGCGCCTGGTCCCGGATTACATCGAGATATCGATTTACCGGGCTTTGGTGGAGTCTGCCGCGGGCTTCTTCGGTGCGCAGATGACGGCGATGCGCAGCGCGTCTGAGAATGCCGGCGAAATCATCACGGAGTACACCTTGCAAATGAATCGTGCCCGCCAGGCCGAGATCACCCAGGAGATCATGGAGGTCGTTGCTGGAGCGGAGGGCTTGAGTTAGGACCACCGCCAGTCGCGCGCAGCCACCACGAAACGAACTTGAACAGATGATTAGGAGATCAGAGAGCTAATGCCACCCAGCACCACCACAGAGCCCGTCACAGCAGCGGACGGAACAGCCTCGCGCAACCTCGGGCGCATCGAGGAGATCCAGGGCGTCGTGATCGAGGCCGTGTTCCCCGATCGCCTGCCCGAGATCAACCATGCGATCACGATCGCTCGCTCGGCCGCGGCGGCTGCCGAGGAGACCGAGGGCATCAGCACCGAGGCCGGTGGCGATGTGCTCGTGTGCGAGGTCCAGCAGCACCTCGGCGACGACCGCGTGCGCGCGGTGGCGATGGACACGACTGACGGTTTGGCACGCGGCGCCGAGGTAATCGACACCGGTGCCCCGATCACGGTGCCCGTTGGAGAGGCGACGCTCGGGCGAATCTTCAATCTGCTGGGCGAACCGATCGACCTCGGTGAGGACCTACCGAAGGACATCCAGCGCCGTGGCATCCATCAGGACGCCCCACGCGCCGAGGACTTGACGCCGACCACCGAGATGTTCGAGACGGGCATCAAGGTGATCGACCTGCTCGCGCCATACGCCAAGGGCGGCAAGGTGGGGCTGTTCGGCGGCGCCGGCGTGGGCAAGACCGTGCTGATCCAGGAGCTCATCCACAACCTAGCCAAGGAGCACGGCGGCCTGTCGGCGTTCTGCGGCGTGGGCGAGCGCTCGCGCGAGGGCAACGACCTGTGGCTGGAGATGAAGGAGTCGGGCGTGCTCGACAAGACGATGCTCGTCTTCGGCCAGATGAACGAGCCCCCGGGAGCACGCATGAGGGTCGCCCTCTCCGGCCTGACGATGGCCGAATACTTCCGTGACCAGGGCCAGGACGTGCTGTTGTTCATCGACAACATCTTCCGCTTCGTGCAGGCCGGCTCCGAGGTCTCGGCGCTGCTGGGACGCATGCCCTCGCAGGTGGGCTATCAGCCGACGCTCGAGACCGAGATGGGCCAGCTGCAGGAGCGCATCACCTCGACGCGAGAGGGCTCTGTGACCTCGGTGCAGGCGATCTATGTGCCCGCCGACGATCTCACCGACCCGGCGCCGGCATCGGTGTTCGCCCACTTGGGCGCCACCACGGTGCTCTCCAGGGCGATCTCCGAGAAGGGCATCTACCCGGCGGTCGATCCACTGGACTCGACCTCGACGATCCTCAAGGCCGACATCCTCGGCGAGGATCACTTCCGTGTCGCCAACCAGGTCAAGGAGATCCTGCAGCGCTACAAGGAGCTGCAGGACATCATCGCGATCCTCGGTATCGACGAGCTCTCCGACGAGGACAAGCTGACGGTGCAGCGCGCGCGGCGCATCGAGCGCTTCCTCTCCCAGCCGTTCTTCGTGGCCGAAGAGTTCACGGGCACCCCGGGTGCCTACGTGCCGATTGCCGAGACGATCAGGGGCTTCCAGGAGATCATCGACGGCAAGCACGACGAGGTTCCCGAGAGCGCCTTTTTCTTGAAGGGCACGATCGATGAGGTCGTTGAGGCGGCCAACAACTAGATCATGGCGCACACAAAGTTCCCAGTCGAAGTGCTCACCCCCGAGGGTGAGGTCTTCTCAGAGGAGGTAGAGATGCTCTCTACCTTTACGATGGTCGGCTCGATCGGCATTCTCGCCAACCACGAGCCGCTGCTGGCTCGTCTGGAGCCGACCGAGCTGCGCTTGTACCGTTCGGAGTCGGAGATCGTCCGTTTCGCTCAGGCGGAGGGCTACCTGCAGTTCGCCGAGAATCGCGCACTCGTGCTCGTGGAGGAGGCGATCGCCCCGGATGCGCTCGACCGTCCGACGATTGAGACACAGCTCTCCGATGCTCGCGCGTCTGCCGAGCGGTCAGAGGATGGCTCTGAGGAGCACGCACGAGCCTTGCGCGATATCAAGCGCTACGAGGCGTTCCTCGCTGTATCGGCCTGAAGCATGAGCGCTGAGCGCGAGCCGATCGGAGTGATCGGCACCGGCTACGTGGGACTTGTCACGGCCGTCGGCTTCGCCGCCCTGGGAAGCGAGGTGTGGTGTGTGGACATCGACGCCGCCAAGGTCGAGCGTCTGCGGCGCGGCGAGGTCCCGATCTATGAGCCGGGACTCGAGCGATTGCTGGCCGAGCACTCCGAGCGGCTGCACTTCTCAACAGACCTCGGCCAAGCGCTCGAGCACTGTCGCCTGCTGTTCGTGGCGGTAGGTACGCCGCCAACCTACTCGGGCGATGCCGACCTGTCGGCGGTGCACGCCGTAGTCGATGCGATTCCGAGCTCCGACAGGCACGCACTGGTGATGAAGTCGACGGTGCCGTGTGGTACCGGCGCCGCGATCCAGCGCATTCTCGGTGAGCGTGGCAAGGACGGGTTGCGCTATGTGTCCTGTCCGGAGTTCCTCAAGGAGGGCTCTGCCGTCGAGGATTTCATGCACCCAGATCGTGTCGTCGTCGGCGACAACGGAGACTGGGCGGGCGACGCGGTCGTCGAGCTCTATGCCTCCCTCGGAGCGCCGCTGGTGCGTACCGATATCGCCAGTGCCGAGATGGTCAAGCTCGCGTCCAACGCCTTCCTTGCGACCAAGATCTCCTTCATCAACGAGATCGCCAATGTCTGCGAGGAGACGGGCGCCGACGTGATCGAGGTCGCTCGCGGTATGGGCTTGGACGATCGCATTGGGACGAAGTTCCTGCAGGCCGGCATTGGCTTCGGTGGTAGCTGCTTCCCCAAGGACGTCGATGCGCTCAAGCAGCTTGCCGGCAATTCCGGCTACCACTTCCAGCTGCTCACGGCCGTGATCGAGGTCAACGAGCTACAGAAGCGCCGCGTGATCTCCAAGCTGCAAAAGCACCTTGGAAGCCTCGTCGGCAAGCGCATCACACTGCTGGGGCTAGCGTTCAAGCCGAACACCGACGACATGCGCGAGGCGTCATCGCTGGTGCTCTCGGCACGGCTGGGCGCCGACGGCGCGATCGTCAGCGCGTATGATCCTGTCGCGGAGAGCGAGGCACGCAGCCTGATAAGCGGGCTTCGTTTCGCCGAATCCGCTATGGATGCAACTACAGATGCCGATGCGGTTGTGCTTGTCACGGAGTGGCCCGAGTTCCTAGAGCTCGACTGGGGCGAGGTCGCGGCCGCGATGGGTGGCAATCTCGTGATCGACGGTCGCAATGCGCTTGACAGCGAGGCTGTGCGTGCCGCGGGCCTCACTTACGAGGGAATAGGTAGGCGCTGATGCAAGCCGTGATCCTGGTCGGCGGGGAGGGCACGCGTCTGCGGCCGCTCACCTCGACCGTCCCCAAGCCTGTCGTCCCGCTGGTCGACCGCCCGTTCATCTCGTTCATGCTCGAGTGGCTGCACGCGCACGGGATCGACGACGTAATCATGTCCTGCGGATTTCTTGCGACAAGCGTGCGCAACGTGCTCGGCGATGGCTCAGCCTACGGGATCAGACTGCGCTTCGTCGAGGAGCCCGACCCGCGTGGCACGGCCGGTGCCCTGAAGTTTGCCGAGTCGCTGCTCGACGAGCGCTTCCTGATGCTCAACGGAGACGTGCTCACCGACATCGACCTGACCGAGCAGATCGCTCAGCACGAGCGCACCGGAGCCAAGGCAACGCTCGCGCTCGTGCCGGTCGAGGATCCCAGCGCCTATGGTCTGGTTCACTTGGAGGACGATCATGCGGTAAGGGAGTTCGTCGAGAAGCCGAGCTCCGACCGCATCGACACGAACCTGATCAGCGCCGGCGCCTACGTGCTCGAGCGCTCGATTCTCGAGCTCGTGCCGCCAGACCGCAACGTCTCGATCGAGCGCGAAGTCTGGCCGCGCTTGGTTGGCGAGGGCTTGTACGGCTTTCCGTCGCAGAGCTATTGGCTCGACATCGGAACGCCCGCGCGCTACCTGCAGGGCACGTTCGACATCCTGGAGGGAAACGTTCGCACGGCTGTGCACGAGCGACTCGGCGACAGCTACCTGTCGGTAGCCGAGGGCGCGCAAATACTCGGCCGGGCAATTCCGCCGGCCGTGATCGAGGCGGGTGCGACTGTTGCGGAGGGTGCTCACGTCGGCAGTCTCGTGGTGCTCGGCAGCGACGTCAAGATCGGAGCAGGCTCGACTGTCGAGCGCGCGGTGATCCTCGCCGGCAGCGAGATCGGCGAGAACTGCACGCTTCGTAATTGCATCGTCGCCGCCGGCTGTCGGATAGGCGACGGCACCCATATCCAAGAGGGCGCAGTCCTAGGCGAGGGAGTTACCGTCGGCGCGGACAATACGATCGCGGGCGGCGCGCGTATCTTCCCTGGTGTGACGCTGCCCGACGGCGCGATCAGGTTCTAAGAAACTCATCCTCTCGACCTCTCGCGACGGACCAGTGGGAGTCGATCTGGCGAGGTTCGGATAGAAGCTTGGTGCAGCGGGCGCTCCAGGGTGGCCCTAGGTAACCGAATCCTTAGTGCAGCGACACACCCCCTTTCAGCTGACCCTAAAATTGTGCGCCAAAATTTTAGGGACGCGTTTTCGTGCTCGTTTCTGGACCATGTCTTTCGGCCAGGAGCTCCCAGATCCCTCCTGAGGAGCCGCTAGCAGTAGATCGGAGAAGCTGTCGGACAAGCTGTCGGGCGAGCTGGTGTCGGGACCGGCGTGGGGTGTCAGGTCCACCGCGACAGGTATCCTGGCGCGAGCCTCACGGTCCACTCTCGACAGGAGACGAGTAAATGAGCCAAGGCGGCGGCGCTGCCACCCCGACCACCGACGTGCTCTCGCGCGAGGCGATTGCCCGCGTGGATGCTTCCAGTCAGCTGGCGGACATCCTGGCTCTGCCCGAGCACCTGCGCGACGCCTTGTGGCGGGTGGAGTCGGCGATCATGGCGGAGTGGGACACCCCAGCGGGTCTCGTGGTGGCGGGAATGGGAGGTTCGGCGATCGGTGGCGCGTTGGCGCGAGCCGCGCTCGGCGACCACGCTTCGCGCCCAATCTTCGTGACACGGGCATACGGGCTTCCGCCATGGACGACGCCCGAGACAACCGTGCTCTGCGCTAGCTACTCGGGCAACACCGAGGAGACGCTTGCTTGCTACGAGTCGGCGGGGGCGCTCGGCGCCCAGCGCGTGGTGGTCACCACCGGTGGGCGTCTTGGCGAGATGGCTCGTGCCGACGGTGTGCCTGTCATACCGCTGCCCGGAGGCTTCCAGCCCAGGGCGGCCGTGGCCTATATGACCGTCGCGGCGCTGGAGGTAGCGGCCTTGTGCGGCGCCGGGCCGCGCCTCACCTCAGAGATCGACGTCGCCGCCTCCCACACCGAGCAGCTTGTCGCCGAGTGGGGTCCCGACGCGCCCGAGGACTCCCTGGCCAAGCAGACTGCGCGGGGCTTGCTCGGTACGGCCCCGGTGATCGCCGGCGCAGGGCTCACGGTCCCGATCGCCTATCGCTGGAAGACCCAGATCAACGAGAACTCCAAGCAACCGGCCTTCGCTCATGAGTTGCCCGAGCTCGATCACAACGAACTCGAGGGTTGGGAGGGAGCATTGGACGTCGGTCGCTTCTCGGCCGTGTTCCTCGACGATTCAGATGCCCATCCGCGCGTGAAGGAGCGCATGGACTTGACCGAGAAGCTGATCGCCGGCAACGCCTCGGCAAGCTTCCGTTTGGAGACGCGCGGTCAGACGACGATCGAGCGGGTCATCTCGTTGGTGTTGCTCGGCGACCTGGTCTCGATCTACCTGGCCACCTTGCGCGGCGTCGACCCGGGACCAGTCAAGTTGATCCAGCAGCTCAAGGCCGATCTTATTAAGCGCTGAACCTTGACATAGGCGTGATAAGGTCTGCTCGATGCAGACTGCTGCTGTAGACGCACTCACGATCAACGAGGCAGCTGAGACGACCGGTTGGTCGGCGCGGATGCTGCGCTATATCGAGAGCATCGGGCTGGTCGAGCCAGGCCGCTCAGGCTCCGGCTACAGGCTGTACGGGCCGGCCGAGCTACAGCGCTTGAGTACCCTGCGCGAGTTGCTCGAGTCTCGGGAGCTCGACTTGGGCGAGGTTGGTTTCGCCCTAAGACTGCGCAGGGACGCAGCTCTGAGTGAGGCGATCGAGTCGTGGCTCGCCGCTGAACCAGTTCGTCCCGAGCACGTCAGCGCGGACAACTGGCTGCACTTCGAGCAGGAAAAGCACCAGCGGTTGCTTGCCGCCGCCAAGTCGTCTCGTGCCCCTGTCGACCAAGCGGCCAAGATGACGCCAAAGCCACCCGCCATTACTTCCAAGCCACATCCGACCATGGAGATCGCATGACCCCCACCGCAACGCTGACCGACACCGACTTCAAGGTCGCCGACCTCTCGCTTGCCGAGTTCGGGCGTAAGGAGATCACGCTCGCCGAGCACGAGATGCCCGGCCTGATGTCAATTCGCCGCGAGTACGCAGAGGCTCAGCCGCTCGCGGGAGCGCGCATCACGGGCTCGCTACACATGACGATCCAGACCGCCGTCCTGATCGAGACGCTCACCTCGCTCGGAGCCGAGGTGCGCTGGTGTAGCTGCAACATTTTCTCCACCCAGGACCACGCGGCAGCAGCCATCGCCGTTGGGCCTGACGGCACGCCCGAGGACCCGCGCGGCGTGCCCGTGTTCGCGTGGAAGGGCGAGAGCTTGGAGGAGTATTGGTGGTGTACCGACCGCGCGCTGCGCTGGCCCGGTGAGGACGGAACGCCTGGCGTCTCCGGCCCCAACATGATCCTCGACGACGGTGGCGACGCCACGCTGTTCGTACACAAGGGCACCGAATACGAGGCTGCCGGCGCAGTCCCAGACCCGGCCTCCGCCGAGTCTGAGGAGTTCCAGGTCGTGCTCTCACTGCTCACGCGCTCGCTGGAGGATGACCCGCAGCGCTGGACGAAGATCGGCCGGGGCATCAAGGGTGTTACTGAGGAGACCACGACGGGCGTGCACCGGCTCTACCAGATGGTCGAGAGCGGCGAGTTGTTGTTCCCCGCGATCAACGTCAACGACTCGGTGACGAAGTCCAAGTTCGACAACCTCTACGGTTGCCGCCACTCGTTGATCGACGGCATCAACCGAGCCACCGACGTGATGATCGGCGGCAAGGTGGCGGTCGTGTGCGGCTTCGGCGATGTCGGCAAGGGCTGCGCGGAATCGCTGCGTGGCCAGGGCGCCCGCGTGGTGATCACCGAGATCGATCCGATCTGCGCGCTGCAGGCCGCGATGCAGGGCTATGAGGTCAACACGCTCGAGGATGTCGTCGAGACGGGTGACATCTTCATCACGACGACCGGCAACAAGGACATCATCACCGCTGCTGACATGGCGCGCATGAAGCACCAGGCGATCGTCGGCAACATCGGTCACTTCGACAACGAGATCAACATAGCCGGCCTCGCGAAGACCCCTGGGATCAAGCGCATCAACATCAAGCCCCAAGTTGACGAGTGGGTCTTCTCAGACGGCCACGCGATCATCCTGCTCTCCGAGGGGCGCCTCTTGAACCTCGGCAACGCCACGGGTCATCCGAGCTTTGTGATGAGCAACTCGTTTAGCAATCAGACGATCGCCCAGATCGAGCTTTACTCGAAGAACGACGAGTACGACAAGCGCGTATACGTGCTGCCCAAGCACCTCGACGAGAAGGTTGCGCGCCTACACCTGGACGCGCTCGGCGTAAAACTAACGGAGTTGAGCGAGGAGCAGGCGGCTTACATCGGCGTGCCGGTTGGCGGCCCCTACAAGGCCGATCACTACCGCTACTAGAACCGAGAGTCGACGCTAGCGACGGAGGGGTGACGTGCGACCCGGTGACGTGCGGCTCGGTTACATGCGGCCCGATTACGTGCGGGCCGACGACGCTCGGCAAGTGTTCGAAGATGGCGGGCAAAGCAAGGCGGGGGCGGCTTGAACGTCTCCGCCTCCGAGGCTGACAGCGGCCAGGCCCGCATCGACTGGGCGGACTTGCAGATGCCCGTACTTGCGCAGGTGCGCGAGCGTCTACAGCTCGAGCGTCCGCTGGAGGGCGTGAGCGTCGCCGCTTGCTTGCATGTGACGGCCGAGACAGCCAATCTCGTGCGTGCTCTGATCGCCGGCGGAGCACAGGTTGGCTTGTGTGCGGCCAATCCGCTCTCCACCCAAGACGATGTGGCGCTGGCGCTCACCGAGCGTCATGGCGCGACGGTGCTTGCCGCGCGCGGCGAGAGCGCCAAGCAGTACGCCGAGCACGTACAGAAGCTCGTTCAGAGTGCACCGCAGGTCACGATCGACGACGGCGCCGATCTAATCGGCGCAATCCATGAGCGCAATCCGAGCCACGCCGCTGAGATGCTGGGCGGCACCGAGGAGACGACCGCCGGGCTATTGCGGGTGAGGGCGCTTGCCGAGCAGGGCACGCTCGCCTGCCCCGTGCTGGCCGTGAACGAGTCGCGCACCGAGCGTGCTTTCAACGATCGCTTCGGCACCGGCCAGTCCACGATCGACGGCATCCTGCGCGCTACTAACCTGCTGCTCGCGGGACGCACGGTCGTGGTGCTCGGCTACGGCTGGACAGGGCGAGGGGTGGCACTGCGCGCACGTGGAGCAGGCGCCTCTGTAGTGGTCTGTGAGGTTGATCCGCTACGTGCGCTGGAGGCCCGTATGGAGGGCTACGAGGTGATGGGAGCGCTCACGGCGGCCGAGCGCGGAGACGTGTTCGTGACGGTCACCGGTGGGCGCGATGTGTTGCGCCGTGAGCACTTCGAGTGCATGAAGGATGGTGCGCTATTGGCCAACGCCGGACACTTCGATGTCGAGATCAAGCTCGAAGATCTGCGCGCGCTTGCCGTCGGCGGACAGCGCGAGGCGCTGCCGCTGGTGGAGGAGTACACGCTGGCCGATGGGCGACGCCTGAACCTTCTGGCCCAGGGACGCGTTGTCAACCTGGCGGCGGGGGAGGGGCATCCGGCGGCGGTCATGGACATGTCATTCGCCGGTCAGGCCCTGTGTGTCGAGTATCTGGTTCAGAGCGCCGGCAGCCTACCCGTGGTCGTGCTGCCCGTCCCCGATCGAATTGACGAGGAGGTCGCGCGACTGAAGCTCGAATCGCTAGGCGTGCAGATCGACGAGCTGCGTGAGGATCAGCGTGTATACCGGAGCTCCTGGGAACACGGCGCGTAAAGCGCTCTCAAATGAGATGCGCGGAACGCCCTTGGAGCGTAAACGCTGCTGGGTTGTGCGGTTCGTTTTGAGTGTTCCCGCAAACACCCCCTTTATGGCGAACGCCTAGCTAAAGATTAGGTACCAAAATAAATCCTTCCGGTCCAGGCAAAGGGGGCTTGACGTGCAGTCCTTTTTTGAGAGTTCTTTCTGGCTGGACTGGATGCGGCTTCTGTTTGTTTCCGTTTCTTCTTGTTGGTTCCGTTTCCTGTAGTTTGCGCTGCCAATGAGAGCAATGGTCCTCGCCGCCGGTCTCGGAACCCGCCTGCGCCCACTAACGAACGAGATCACCAAGCCGATGGTGCCGGTCCTCGACCGCCCGGTAATGGCACACATCCTCGACCTACTCGAATATCACGGTTTCGAGGACGTGATCGCCAACCTGCACTACTTCCCCGAGTCGATCAAGCAGTACTTCGGCGAGCGCTTGAGCTACCGCTTCGAGCCGGAGCTGCTCGGAACCGCCGGTGGGGTGCGCGGCTGTGCCGACTTCTTCGGTGACGACCCCTTTGTCGTGATCTCAGGCGATGCGCTCACAGACATCGACCTGAGTGCCTTCGCGGCCCGTCACCGCGAGGCAGGCGGGATCGCGACGCTTGCCGTCAAGAAGGTCTCAGACACACGTGAGTACGGCGTCGTCCTGCACGACCGTGAGGGTCGCATCACCGGCTTCCAGGAGAAGCCGAGTCCCGAGGAAGCGCTCTCTGACCTCGGCAACTGTGGCATCTACATCTTCAGCCCGGAGATCTTCGACTATTTCCCGGATCGGCCCTTTGTGGACTGGGCCCAAGATGTGTTTCCAACCCTGCTCGAGAACGACATCCCTTTCCACATCCACGAGGTGCGCGAGTACTGGAACGATGTCGGTTCACTGGCTGAGCTGCGTCAAGGCACCTTCGACGCGTTGCGCGGCGAGCTACGCCTGCAAGTCGAGGGCCGCGAGGTTGCCCCTGGCTTGATCGTCGCGGGGGAGAGCGTCGTGCCGCGCAGCGCCGAGATCGAGGGGTCCGTCTGGATCGGTAGCGATGTGAAGCTGGGCGAGGACGTACGCCTGACCGGTCCGCTTGTGCTGGGCGACGGCGCCCATGTCGGCGAGGGAGCCCAACTGCGTGACAGCATCCTGCTTCCGGGAACTGAGGTGGCCCCGAGCGCGATCCTGATCGGCGCGATTGTGGGGCACGCGGGGATCCTGGAGAGTCTGCGGCCCAGATAAGTCGGGGGGGGCGCTAAGCAGGCCCCCGAGAGCAGTCCCTTGACCAGGTGGATTGTACCTGCTCGAACATCCGTGCAAACCGACACATAAGAGCGGCCACGAGGGGTACGATGGGTATACATCGTCTCCGAGTGAAGGGAGTCCCTGATGCAGATAGACATCAAGGGCCGCAATGTCCCGGTCACCGACGACATGCGCGAGCATCTGGAGCGCCGGCTGGAGAAGATCTCCCGCCAGGTCTCCGAGTTCGCCCGCCTGGAGTTCGAGATATTCAGGGAGCCCAACCCGCGTGTAGCCGACAGCGATGTGGCCGAGGCGACGCTCTACCTCAAGGGTGTCACGCTGAGGGCGCGCGACTCCTCGCCGCAGATGTTGCATTCGCTGAACCTGGTCGTCGACGAGCTGGCGCGCCAGGTCAAGCGCCATCGCGACAAGCGCCGCCATCGCCGCGAGGCGCATGCGGCAGCCGCGGCCGCGGCGACGCCGGTGCGGCCTTCGCCCGCGGTCGAATAGTCCTCTCGCTCAAGCGGAGGGCACGCGGGGAGCTCTTGCGTCTGGGCGAACCACGCTCCGCGCCAATCGGCGGCGAGGATCGGCGGCGTAGTCGGTACCCTGAGCGCATGTCGCTTTTGGATCGTGCGCTGAACATCGGCGAGGGCAAGAAGTTCAAGGTCTACGAGAAGCGCGTAGCGCTGATCGGCGCCTACGAGCCCGAGCTGGAGCTCGAGACCGACGACGAGTTGCGTGAGCGCATGAACGAGCTGCGCGAGCGTGCACGCGAGGGGGAGGCACTCGATGATCTGCTGCCGGAGTGCTTTGCGATCGTGCGCGAGGCCGGCAAGCGCACAATGGGGATGCGTCACTTCGACGTGCAGCTGGTCGGGGCGATGGCACTGCACGACGGCTGCATCTCCGAGATGAAGACCGGCGAGGGCAAGACGCTGACGGCGACGCTTGCGGTCGTGCTCAACTCGCTCGCCCCTCGCGATGGAGCCACCGGTTCTGAGGCGACCGAACGCAAGGGTGTACACGTCGTGACAGTCAACGACTATCTTGCGCGCCGCGACGCCGCCTGGATGAGCCCGATCTACAACGCCCTGGATGTCAGCGTAGGGGTACTGCAAAATCAGCAGCCTTATGAGGAGAAGCAGCTCGCCTATGGATGCGACGTGGTCTATGGCACCAACTCGGAGTTCGGCTTCGACTACCTGCGCGACAACATGGCCAAGGATCTCGCTGAAAAGGTGCAGCGAGGCCATCCATTCGCGGTCGTGGACGAGGTCGACAACATCCTGATCGACGAGGCGCGCACGCCGCTGATCATCTCCGGCGCACCCGAACAGGCAGCAGACTTCTACGTGAAGTTCGCCCGTCTCGCACCGCGCATGATCGCCGGTAAGACGCCTGAAGGCATGGACCCCCGTACCAAGAAGGGGTTCGTGGCGGAGTTCGACTACGAGATCGAGGAGAAGCAGAAGACCGTCGCCATCACGGAGCTAGGTGTCGCCAAGGCCGAGCGTTTCCTCGGTATCGACCATCTTTACAAGGCCGAGAACGGGCATCTCGTCAACCACCTGATCCAGTCGCTGCGGGCCGAGTCGCTGTACAAACGCGACGTCGATTACGCCGTGATCGACGGTGAGGTCAAGATCATCGACGAGTTCACCGGCCGCATCCTCGACGGCAGACGCTGGTCGGAGGGCTTGCACCAGGCGGTCGAGGCCAAGGAGGGCGTGAAGGTCCAAGAGGAGAACCAGACGCTTGCCTCGATCACCTACCAGAACTACTTCCGCCTCTACGAGAAGCTCTCCGGCATGACCGGTACGGCCCTGACCGAGGCCACCGAGTTCATGAAGATCTACGAGCTGCCGGTGGTCCAGATCCTGACGAATATGCCGATGGTCCGCGACGACCGCAACGATCAGGTCTACAAGACCAAGGAGGGCAAGTGGGAGGCGGTCGTCAAAGAGATCGCCGCGCGCCACGAGAACGGTCAGCCGGTGCTGGTCGGCACGATCTCAGTCGAGGTCTCAGAGCTGCTCGGCGAACGTCTCAAGAAGCGCGGGATCGCGCACACCGTGCTCAACGCCAAGCCCGAGCATGCGGCTCGCGAGGCGGAGATCGTGGCCGAGGCGGGCCAGCCCGGTGCCGTCACGATCGCCACGAATATGGCCGGCCGGGGCGTGGACATCAAGCTCGGAGGCAACCCCGAGCACCTGGCGAGCCGGCAACTTGCCAAGTTGAACATCGATCCGGAGGACCCGTCTTACGCTGGGCGCATAAAGGATCTGCTGCCCGAGATAGAGCAGCAGGTACAGGTCAACCGCGAACGCGTGGTGGCGGCTGGAGGCATGTTCATCTGCGGCACCGAGCGCCACGAGTCGCGACGCATCGACAACCAGCTGCGCGGGCGTGCGGGCCGCCAAGGCGATCCTGGAGAGAGCCGCTTCTTCCTCTCGGCCGAGGACGATCTCGTGCGCCTGTTCGCGGGTGACCGCATATACAAGATCCTCGATCGGCTGGGTGGCGTGGACGAGGAAGGCAACGAGGAGCCGATCGAGGCGGGCATGCTCTCCAAGCAGATCGAGAAGGCCCAGAAGAAGGTCGAGGAACAGAACTTCCTGATCAGAAAGCGCGTGCTCGAGTACGACGACGTGATGAACGAGCAGCGGCGCATCATCTATGCCTACCGCGACGAGGTGCTTGAAGGCAAGGAGATGGGCGAGGAGGCGCGCGAACAGGTGGTCAATACGATCGAGCGCACGGTCGAGCAGTACACGCCGAGCGATTACATGGAGGACTGGGATCTCGACGGCCTGCTCACGGCGCTCAGACAGTTCTTTCCGGTCGAGCTCGACGAGGACGATCTCGATCCGGAGACGATCGACAGTGGCTACCTGACCGAGGAGATCACCCAGACCGGGGTCAAGCAATACGAGGCGCGCGAGCAGGAGCTTGGCAAGGAGCTGATGGGTGCGCTAGAGCGCTTCTTGATCCTGCAGATCATCGACGAACGCTGGCGCGAGCACCTGTACGACATGGACTATCTGCGTGAGGGTATCCACCTGCGTGGCTTCGCCCAGATCGATCCGTTGGTGGCCTACAAGAACGAGGCGTTCACCCTCTTCGGTGACCTCATGAACAGCGTGTGGGTGGACTTCACGCGCATGGTCTTCAATGTGCAGGTCAGCGTCGACGGCCAGAACGGCGGGGGAGGGGGAGCATCGGCCCCGGCGTTTGCGGCATCGGGTAGCTCGACGCGAGCCGGACGCGTCTCCTACTCGGGTGGTTCAAGCGCCATGGGCGCCGGCGCGATCGCTGCCGCGGCTGCTGACGCCGGGGGGGCGGGCCCTGGATCTGGCGCCTACGAAGGCGAAGGCGAACCGGTCGAGGCGCTCCCGGTCGTAGAGCAGCGTGTCACAGACTCAGAGCACGAAGTCGGCCGCAACGACCCGTGCTGGTGCGGCAGCGGTAAGAAGTTCAAGCGCTGTCACGGAGCGTAGGAGGGCGTAGACGCTGCGCCGGCCGATCGACGATCCCATTGATCGTCGATCGGTTGCGTCTTCGCTCGTTTATGTGCTGGCCGATCGGAGATCCCTCTGATCTCCGATCGGTACACCGCGCCTTGTCTCGCTTGATCTACGCCCGTCCTACCGCTTGGGCGGTGCGACGAGCGATGAACTCCTCGGTCGCTTGTGTGCCGATGAAAGGGGTGAGCAGCGTGCGTGCCAGCTCGGGGATGATTGTCGAGACCGTCTCGACGGAGTGCTGGCTGATGTACAGGTAGAGCACTTCGAAGAAGCGCTGGGTCACGGGCTCGTCGAGGCTACCGGCTGCCTCCGGGTCGAGCAGGTCGTAGCCGGGCTGCAAGAAGATCATGAATGCCTCCATCAGCGACCTCATCAGCTCCCGGGCCGAGGGTCCGACCGAGAGCAGCTCGACGATCCCCGTCCGAGCGAATGCGGGCTCGTTTTTTGCCCATTCGGCGTAGGCGTACATGCCGTCCCAGACGGAGTCGGGCCAACTCGGCGAGTTGCGGTACACCTCCTGGCAGAAGCCCATCACGCGATCGACTCCTGCTTCGACGCCAGAGAAGACAGCTTCTTCCTTGCTGGCGAAATACTCGTGAAAGGAGCGCGCGGAGATATTTGCCTCAGCGCAGATATCTCGAATACTGGTTTGGTGGTAGCCCTTGGCGGCAACCACGCGCACGGCGGCTAGCTGAATCTGCTCGTGCGTGTTATGCACGATGAAGCGTCGGGGAGCCTCACGGAGGCTGGCAGCATGGCGGATGACAGCTATGACGACAGCGTACACGAGTATTGGTGTCCTGCAACAAATTGGCAGCTAGGCGATATTTGGGTCAGCCCGGTTTCGGGTGTCCGCCTGACTAGTTGTCCTCCGCGCGAACGCCAAGCCTCGTAGCTTGTCTTTCTTCCAGCAGCCGGACGGTGCCCGGTGCTGCTGATAGCGTTGAGGCCTGATGGCAACAGCCCCTCCAAGCGAGTCGACGCCGCAACGCCTTGCGGCCATCCGCGAGCAGCTCACGCTGCTGGCGGACTATCTTTGACCCAGCTCAACTGAGCAAGCGCGTCGAGGCGCTCGAAGCGCAGATGCAAGCGCCCGGCTTCTGGGACGACGCCGAGGTGGCAGCCAAGGTCTCGGCCGAGCACGCCAAGGCAAACAGGCGCCTACAGACATTCACCGAGTTGCAGTCCGACGTGGACGATCTCGACGGTCTTGTGGAGATGGCAGAGGAGGAGCCTGAGCTCGAGCAGGATGTCCAAGAGCACCTCGCGTCGGTCGAGCAGCGCTTGGCGGAGCTTGAGGAGCAGCGCCTGTTCTCGGGCTCCTACGACGCGGGTGACGCGCTCGTCAGCGTCAACGCCGGCGCGGGCGGCACCGACGCGCAGGACTGGGCCGAGATGGTGTTGCGCATGATGATGCGCTGGGCCGAGCGACGTGGCTTCAAGGCTGAGCTGCTGGAGGTGAGCCCCGGGGAGGAAGCCGGCATCAAGTCGGCCACCTTCAAGGTCTCGGGAGAAAACGCCTACGGTCTGTTTGGCGCCGAGCGGGGCGTGCACAGGCTCGTGCGCCTGTCCCCGTTCGACTCGGCTCACCGTCGCCAGACGAGCTTCGCGGGCGTCGAGGTGGCGCCGGTCGTGGCGGACAGCGGCGAGGTCGAGATCGACGAGGACGACCTGCAGGTCGATACCTACCGCGCCTCGGGCGCCGGCGGCCAGCACGTCAACAAGACAGACTCGGCCGTGCGCATCACCCACCGGCCGAGCGGGATCGTGGTGCAATGCCAAAACGAGCGCTCGCAAACCTCCAATCGCGCCACGGCGATGGCGATGCTGCGCTCTAAGCTCGTGGAGAAGCAGGAGCGCGAACGCCAGGAAGAGATCGCGCGCGAGAAGGGCGACGCACAGGACGTCAACTTCGGCTCGCAGATCCGCTCCTACGTGCTGCACCCTTACTCGATGGCCAAGGACCATCGCACCGACTATGAGATGGGCGACGTGCAGCGCGCGCTCGACGGGGATCTGGATGGATTTGTGCGTGCCTATCTGCTGAGGCGGCCGTAGACACTTCGCCATGCTGCGTCCTCGGTCGCTCATGTGCAGAGCACACTCGCGAGCTGCCTGTGCCCCGAAGGGGTACGTCCTTGCCTGGCTCGGTCTACGGCCGCCTCAGCGTCCAAATCGAGAAAGATTGTGAGCGGCGACGAGCTGACCGTGCTGGTAGGGCGTGCCTTGGCCGAGGACGTCGGCACTGGTGACGTCACGACAAATGCCACCGTTGCGGTGGGTACACGTGCGCGAGCGCTGATCGCGCAGAAGGCGCCGGGCACGATCTTCGGCTTGGACGCTGCCGAGGGGTGCTTTGCGCTGCTCGACCCAGGGGTGCGCTTCGAGCGCCTGGTTCAGGAGGGCAGCTGGCAAGGGGAGGGCGGGCCGGTCCTCTCGATCGAAGGCTCGGCCAGGGCGCTGCTGACCGGCGAGCGAACGGCGCTCAACTTCCTCGGACGCCTATCCGGGATCGCGACGTTGGCAGCGCGTTTCGTGCGCGAGGTCGAGGGAACGGGCACGGTTGTGCTCGATACGCGCAAGACGACTCCAGGACTGAGGGCATTGGAGAAGGCTGCTGTCGTGGCCGGGGGTGCAAGCAACCATCGTGTCGGGCTGTTCGACGCGATCTTGATCAAGGAGAACCACATCGCGGCGGCCGGCGGGATCGCCCAAGCGGTCGCTCGCGTGCGCGAGGTTGCCCCTGAGCTTGCGACCACGTTGGAGGTCGAGGTACGCGATCCCGGTGAGATCGACGAGGCACTCGCGGTGGGCGCACCGCGCCTGCTGCTCGACAACATGAGCGTCGAGGAGCTGGGTCTCGCGGTGGCTCAGGTGGACGGCCGCGCAAAGCTTGAGGCGAGCGGCAACGTGACGCTAGAGAACATCCGGGAGCGCGCCCAGACCGGGGTAGACTTCATATCGGTAGGCGCGCTGACCCATTCCGCGCCGGCACTCGACCTGTCCCTGATCCTGGAGGTGACGAGATGAAGACGTTGCCGATGATCGCTATCCAGGGCGCGTTCCCTGATCTGACGGCGGGCGGATCAGCGAGCTGCACGCGGAGGTGGGAGCACTCGACATGAAGACGTTGCCGATGATCCCCACCCAGGGCCCCCTTGCGGAGCTGACAGCGGCCGAGACGTCCGAGCTGCACGCCGAAGTGCGCGCGCTGGCGGCAAAGCGCAACGCCACCATCCTCGCCCACAACTACCAGGTGCCCGAGGTGCAGGACGTCGCCGACTATGTCGGCGACTCGCTCGGGCTATCGCGCCAGGCGGCCGCATCCGATGCCGAGACGATCGTCTTCTGCGGCGTACATTTCATGGCCGAGACCGCTTCGATCCTGTGTCCGGATAAGACGGTCCTGATCCCCGACTTGGATGCAGGCTGCTCGCTTGCGGCCTCGATCGACGCCGAGCAGTTGGCGCAGTGGAGGGCTTCATATCCAGGGGGCGTGGTCGTCATGTATGTGAACACCACAGCCGAGGTCAAGGCGCTGACCGATTACTGCTGTACCTCGGCCAACGCGGTGGACGTCGTGCGCCACATTTATGAGACGCACGGTCCGGACACAGAGATCCTGTTTGGGCCGGACATGTGGCTCGGTGCTTATGTCGAGAAGGAGCTAGGCCGTCGTATGCACGTGTGGGACGGCGAGTGCCATGTGCACGCCGGCATCCGCCCGTCGGACATCGACGCCACGCGCGCCGCCCACCCGCGCGCCGACTTCCTGATCCACCCGGAGTGTGGTTGCACGACTTCGATCATGGAGTACGTCGCCGCGGGCGACGTATCGGCCGAGGGTGTGCACATGCTCTCAACAGGCGGGATGCTGCGCTACGCCAACGATCTGGAGAAGCTCGCGGGCGGCCGGGTCGATGGACAGGCGAGCGCGAGCGAATTGCCGCGCGAAGCGGTTGTTGCGACCGAGACGGGCATGCTCTACCCGCTTGAAATGGCCGCTCCGGACGTGAAGTTCATCCCGGCGAACGCCGAGGCAAGCTGCGTATACATGAAGATGATCACGCTGGAGAAGCTGAGAGATGCCTTGCGCGAGATGAAGTTTGAGGTGCGTGTGGCGCCAGAGATAGCCGAGCGGGCACGAATTCCGATCGATCGCATGGTCGCCCTCGGCTGAGACGACCCGGACGCGGCGCGGTGCGTCGTCCTCAGTCGCTCATGTGCGAAGCACACTTCGCGAAATTGCCTGCCTGTGCCCCAAAGGGGTGTGCCCCGAAGGGGTGTGCCCCGAAGGGCTACGTCCTAGCACCGCTTGGTCCAGAATGTCTCAGGAGCGTTTCGGCTCTCAGAAATCTCCCTGCTCGTGCGGGCCTACGCAGGCGACCGCAAGGTTCTCGGCCACGTCTGCCGCGACCTCGCGCACCTCATCGAATGTGACAGCGTCAAGCGCGGTGATCGCGGCGTCGGGATCGACGTCCTCGTCGTAGACGATCTTCTGGCTGGCCCCGTAGCGCGCGACGGCATTCGTGTTCTCGAAGGCAAGCACCAGCCGTCCGGCTGAGTATGCACGAGCGCGCTGCACCTCCTCCTCGGTCGGCCCGTCTGTGCGCAGCTCGTTGACGATCTCGCGCATGCGTGTGTAGGCCTCGATGCACTTTTCCGAGTCGAGCCCTGACCCCAGCTGCAAGATCGGCACGTCCGCGAAGGCGTGAGCGATCGCGTACACCGAGTAGCAAAGTCCCCGCTTCTCGCGAATCTCCTCGAATAGTCGCGAGCCCATCGAGCCGCCGAGCAGCGTCGAGTAGATCGACAGCGCGGCCCGCTGTTTGACGTTGCCCACGTCGATCTGCGGCCTGTAGATCATGCGCAGGTGCGATTGGTTGGTGTCGCGCTGCTCCACCAAGGTCTCGGGAGAGAACTTTGGTGCCGGTGAGTACGGCTCGGGCTCATGCAGGGTTGGAAAACGGCCGAACAGACCGGCGAGTTGATCCGATCCAGGAACGAACTCAACATTCCCAACCAAAAAGGCCGCGCCGGAAGTCCCGGCCCAGCGGCGCTCGCGGAAGCTGACGATTCCCTCGCGAGTAAAGCTGCGCAAGTTCTCCTCGGGTCCGAGCACGGTACGCCCAAGCGGATGGTCGCCGAACGCGGCTTTGTCGATCAGGTACTCGGCCACGGTCGAGGGCTGGTCGTAAGCGCGATTAATCTCCTGGATCACCACGCCGCGCTCGCGGTCGAGCTCCTCCGCGTCGAGCTTCGGGCGCGCCACGAAGTCGCTGAGCAGATCGATCGCCTCCGGCGCCGACTCCGCGCGCACGGTGATGTGGAAGGCGACGAGGTCGTGGCTGGTGTAGGCGTTCAGCATCCCCCCAAGCCGCTCGGCCGTCTCGTTCACGTCCTTGTAGGTGGGGTACTTCTCGCCGCCCTTAAACACCAGGTGCTCGAGGAAGTGTGCCATCCCGTTCTCCTCGACCCGCTCGGTGCGGGCGCCGGCGTCGAAGGCGACGAGCACGGTGAGCGCGCGTGTCCCGGGCAGGCTCACGCTGTACACGGGCAGGCCGTTGCCGTCAACGGTGTGCGTCGAGACGTCTGTCATGCGCAAGCACGATAGGCGATCGGGGTGTCGCACTCGCCGCGTTGGCGCGAACCCCTCTTCGTG
This sequence comes from uncultured Solirubrobacterales bacterium, assembly GCA_963704555.1. Taxonomy (GTDB): domain Bacteria; phylum Actinomycetota; class Thermoleophilia; order Solirubrobacterales; family Solirubrobacteraceae; genus Palsa-744. Next base: position 2,700,277 of record OY969921.1, on the reverse strand, counting down.
GTTTGTGCATTGCCTCGTGCAAAAGGGCTTGCATGCAGGGAAAAGTGCGACCTTGAGCAGAGCGGATCGCTACTGTACCCCGCCATGGCCGACTCAAAGAAAAACGCTCGTCCGGCGCGGACGATCCCACGCCGTGCGCTGGCGCGGCACATGAACCCGAGCCGCGCTCGGGTGGTTGCGAGCCCGGGGCGCGCTGTTGCGACTCCAACTCCGAGCAATGCCCCGACTAAGCCCCCGGTGAGCACGCCGGGAGCGAACACCGTCGTGGACTTCCGCGCCGTCACAAAGCTTTATGACTCGGGCGACGTCGGCTTGGAGCGCGCCACTTTCGCGATCGACCGTCAGGAGTTCGTCTTCCTGGTTGGCGCCACCGGCTCGGGCAAGTCGACGATCATGCGCCTGCTCATCAAGGAGCTCGACCCGAGTGAGGGCATCATCCGTGTCGCCGGCCGCCACTTGGGCGAGATCGACCACAAACATGTCCCGTATTACCGCCGCAACATCGGCGTCGTCTTCCAAGACTTCAAGCTGTTGCCAACGCGCACGGTCTACGACAACATCGCCTATGCCTTGCAGGTGACGGGCGCCTCGCGCAAGCAAATCCGCTCCTCGCTCCCGGATATCCTGCGTTTGACGGGCCTCTCGACCAAGCTGCATAACTACCCCCACCAGCTCTCCGGCGGCGAGCAGCAGCGAGTCGCGGTAGCACGAGCTTTTGCCTCGCACCCACCTTTGTTGCTGGCCGACGAGCCCACGGGCAACCTCGACCCGGACACCTCGATCGGCATCATGCAGTTGCTCTACCGCATCAATAGAGCCGGCACAACGGTGATCGTGGCAACCCACGACAACGAGCTAGTCGACAAGATGCGCCGTCGTGTGATCGAGCTGCGTCGCGGACGCATCATCCGCGACGAGGCCACGGGTCTATATGCGCAGGACGAGACGACGGGCGACTTGGCCGAGAGGTTGAAGCGGGAAACGGCTGCCGAGGAGGCACAGGAATTCAGCAGGCGTCCGCGCGCAAAAGCTCCTCATGGGGATGCTGCCGCGCGCCGGTATACATCCCCATGAAACTCGGCTTCTTCCTGAAGGAGGCGGTGCGCTCGATGCGGCGCAACCCTGCCCCCTCGTTCGCGGCTTTGTCGTGTGTGTTGGTAACGACGCTCGTGCTGGGCGTCTTCATCCCAGTCGTCCAGGCAACAAACGGAGCAGCCAACTCGATTCGTGGCCGTGTCGTCGTCGACGTTGATCTCAACACAACGGCCACCGTCGCGGAAGTCGCACGTGTGCGCCACGAGGTCGAACACGCCTCTTACGTCGGCCATGTCGAAGTGCTCTCCAAGCAGGCGGCTTACGAACAGGAGCGCAAGATCGACCCGCAGGCTTTTCAGCTGATCGGCTACAACCCGCTCCCAGAAATCCTAAGGATCACGCCTACCGATCCTTCGAAGGCCGACGCGATCCAAGCCGAGCTGAACCAGTCGAGCCCAGCCCCCAAGCGTCTGGTGACCGATTCGGCGATCGCCGACGTCCAAGACCGCCAAGCGCAAACCGACAAGATCCTCTCGGCCACGCGCATCGTCAAGATCACGATGGCGCTGCTGGCAGCATTGCTCGTCTTCTCCTCGATCCTGCTCGTCTCCAACACGATTCGCCTGTCGCTGTTCTCGCGCCGGCGCGAGGTCGAGGTTATGAAGCTGGTCGGCGCGACCGACTGGTTCATCCGCTGGCCGTTTGTGATCGAGGGCTTGTTCCTGGGCGCCCTAGGAGGCGTATGTGCGATCGGCTTGCTGGCGGTCGCCAAGGTTACGCTGATCGATCCGCTGGCCGGCACGGTGAAGCTGATTTCCCAGCCCGACATGATCGACTTCCGCCTGCTGATCCTAGTGCTGATGGCATGCGCCATCGCCGTCTCCGCGGCGGGCTCGGGTTTGTCGCTACGGCGATTCCTACGGGTCTGAGACGGCCATGGACGCGGCGCGATACGTCGTCCTCGATCGCTCGTGTGCGAAGCACACTTCGCGAAACTGCCTGTGCCCCGCATGGGGTACGTCCTAGTCTCGCTTGGTCCATGACCGTCTCAGGCGGCCTTAAGGAGTGCGTATAGGGTGGGGGGTGTGAGCTCCCGCGCACGACAGGTCTTGTTTGCTGCTCTTGCTGTGCTGTTGCCAGTACTGTTGCTGCTCCTTGGCGTCTGGTTGGGTGGCCATCCGAGCAATCTCCCAAGTTTTGCGCGCAAAGCATTCGTCGCCAACAACGACACGCAGGTCGTCGACGAAGCGATCGAGCGTGTCTCCCACGATTATTACCGACCGGTCTCAAAGAGTGCTCTGGCGAATTCTTCGGTCGCGGGATTGATCTCAAGCCTTCATGACCCGTACTCCGAGTACCTCAACCCAAAGGAATTCACGAGCTTCGATCAGCCGGCCAGCTTTGCCGGGATCGGCGTTTCGGTAGACCCAAAGACAGTGGGTCTCGAAGTCGTACACGTTTTCAACTCCTCGCCGGCCCAACGCGCGGGCCTGAAGCCGGGGGAAACGATCGTCGCCGTTGGCTCGCGCTCGTTGCACGGTATTCCTGCCGACACCGCCACGACGCTGATCAAGGGCCCGCCGGGCACCAACGTAGAGCTGACCGTCAAGCCGGTGCATGGATCACCGCACAAGCTCACGGTCACGCGGGCGATCATCTCCGAGCCCGTCGTCGCCTCGATGATGCGCACCGTTCATGGGGTCAAGCTCGGCTGGGTCTACCTCGCGACGTTCAGCGAAGGCTCGGCGGCCGAAGTGCGCTCGGCGGTTGACAAGCTCCTCAAGGAAGGCGCGCGCGGTCTCGTGCTAGATCTACGTGCCGACGGCGGCGGTCTTGTCAGCGAAGCGCGCTTGATTGCCTCGATCTTCATCCCCTCGGGAGTGATCGTGACCACGCGGGGACGCTCTCAGCCGACGACGGTGCTCACTGCCGCAGGTGGCGCAATCCCGAGCACGATTCCGATGGTCGTGCTCGTCGACCGCGACACCGCCTCGGCTTCGGAGATCGTCACCGCGGCTCTGCAGGACCATCGCCGCGCCACCGTCGTTGGCACCCACACTTACGGCAAGGGCGTCTTCCAGGAGCTTGAGCCACTCTCCGGTGGCGGCGCAATCAAGATCACGGTGGGCGAGTACTTCACCCCCAACGGTCGCAACCTGGGTGGAGGAGGCGTCAAAGAGGGCGCTGGCATAACCCCAGAAGTTCGCGTGCCAAAGATCGTGGACACAGAACACGGCCTTGAAGTCGCACTGCACACGCTGCTCGCCAAGGTCAAATGAGCCCTCCGCGCGGCGGCTCGCGCGGAAGCTCGGCCCGTAAGAGCAAGAAGGGCGCGACCCAGAAAGGCGCCACCCAGAAAGGCGCCACCCAGAAAGGCACGATCAAGAAAGGCGCGACACGCGCGCATGTCGGCAAGGCACGCGCCGCCAAGCCGGCCAACACGCGCGTAGTGTGGCCGCCGCAGGAGCGCACTGAAACCGCTCGCGACGCCATAGAGCAAATGATGCGCGAGGCCGGGCATGCGCTTCGCTTCGACTCGGCGGTAGAGCGTGAAGCGCGCAAGGCGGGCGCCCGCGCCTGGGCCAGGGCCGAGGTCGAGCTGCTAGAGGGGGAGCGACGCGACCTGCGTGACTTGCCGACCTTCACCGTCGATCCAGCGACGGCGCGTGACTTCGACGACGCGATCTCTGCTGAGGCTTTGCCCGACGGCACGGTGCGCATTTGGGTCCACATCGCCGATGTCGCCGCCCATGTGCCGCTGGGCTCGGCGATTGACATCGAGGCGCGCCGGCGCTCGACGAGTGTCTATGTGCCCGGCACGGTTGAGCCGATGCTCCCGCATGCGCTGTCAAGCGACGCCTGCTCGCTCGTGCCGGGAGCGGAGCGTCTGGCGGTGACCGTCGAGATGCTGTTGCGCGGCGCCAAGCTCGTCTCCGCGAGCTTCTATCGCTCACTGATCCGCTCGGACATGCGCCTCGACTACGAGCAAGTCGATCGCATCTTCGTGCATGACGAGCAGCCACCTGAATCGTGGGGTGGGCCGCTCGCGGCCGCTCGTGCCGCCGCCGCCGAGCTGCAACGAGCGCGCGACTCGGGCGGTGCGCTTGCGATCGACTCCGAGGAGCCCGAGTTCTCCTTCGATGAGCACGGCAACGTCACCGAGATACGCCCGCGTGCGCAAACCGAGTCTCACCGCTTGATCGAGCACCTGATGATCGCAGCGAACGAAGCCGTCGCGCGTCAGCTCACGCAGGCCTCGGTCCCGTGCTTGTACCGCGTCCACGAGCGCCCCGACCCTGAGCGCATACGCACGCTCATCGCCCAGCTGGCCTCGCTGGGCGTCTCCACACCACCGGTGCCAGACCCGCTGTTCCCGGCGCAGGCAGCGGAGCTTGTCGGCGAGATCTCGCGTCGCGTCAACGCCCACGTGCGCCGTACTGGAACGGGCCGCATCGCGCTCTCCTCGCTTGTGCTGCGCTCGCTCAAGCAGGCCTGCTATTCGCCGAAGAACGTCGGCCATGCGGGCTTGCACTCGGCCTGCTACTGCCACTTCACCTCGCCGATCCGCCGTTATCCGGATCTTGTCTGCCACCGGGCGCTGCTGTCCTCCATTGGCGCCGGGGAACGCGTAACAAGCGCACGCAAGCTAGTCGACTTGGGCGAATGGACGTCCGAGCGCGAGCGCGACGCCGCCAAGTTGGAGCACAAGGGCGATGACATCGCGGCATGCTTCCTGCTCGAAGAGGTCTTGCTAGATGGGGGATACGACCAGGCTTTTGCGGGCGAGGTCACGGGCCTGATCGGGGCGGGGGCGTTTGTCGCATTTGGCGATGCCCCCCGCGCGCGCGGGGGGCATCGTCGTTTGGACACAGTCGAATCCGCCCCGGATAAGCAGGTTGAGCCCAGGGTGCGCCGGATCTACGAGGGCATGCTTCCGGTACGCTTGCTCACCCTTGCGGGTACCCCCTCTGGGGCGCAGGCAGGCAGCGCGAGCGAGGAGCGCGAGTGGTGGTCGCTCAACGAGCAGTCGACGATCATGCGCGGCGAGCGCTCAGGCGCGATGCTGCGGCTCGGCGATCCGGTAGAGGTGCGTGTCGTCAGGGTCGACGCTTCAGCCGGGCGGGTCGATCTCGCTCCGGCTCGTTAGGCTCGACTGATGGCTAAGGCAAAGGGCAAGAAGCGCAAGATCGGCGCTGGGGATGTGGCGAGCAATCGCTACGCCTCATACCGCTATGAGCTCACAGACCGTGTCGAGTGCGGCATCGTGCTGCAGGGCAGCGAGGTCAAGGCTCTGCGTGCCTCCGGCGCTCAGCTTAAGGACGGCTACGCCTCGATCCGTGCCGGCGAGCTGTGGTTGCAGTCGGTGCACATCCCTCCGTATCTGCCTGCCTCGCGCGAGAACCACGATCCCGAGCGTCCGCGCAAGCTGTTGCTGCATCGCTCGCAGATCGAGAATATCGCCGGGCGCGTCTCAGAGCGAGGCCTCACGCTTGTGCCGACACGCATCTATTTCAAGGGTCCGCACGCGAAGGTCGAGATCGCGCTGGCCCGCGGCAAGGATCTGTATGACAAGCGTCAGAGCATGCGCGAGCGTGACTCCAAGCGCGAGATGGAACGGGGTATCAGGGAGGCGCGGCGCTGACAGGCTCGTCGTCGCGAACCGCTTCTCCTCTTCAGCGCCGTAGACCCCAGGCGTACGGTGCGCTCAGCTGGTTCATGCTGTTTGTTCGCACTCACTCAGACCATCGCGCTTGGCTATTTCCTGCATCTGGTGTTGAGTCGTCTCGCTGGAGGTGATCAGCGCGCGAGCTGCTTTGAGATTGTTCGTCTTCGCGTATGCGCCGATCTTCGAAGTATTTTCGGCAAGCGTCTCAGCGCCCGCGATGAACTGTCTCCAGTTGCTCTCCAGGTAGGCGGGAGGAACGAGTTTGCTCAGTTCAGACAGCGCTTTTTGCTCGAAGGAGGCTAGTTCAGGGGCTACCCGGGCTATGTCCTGCTGGTTTTTGATGTTGCTCTTCGCGAGTCTGATAGTGACGGTCTTGCAGATTGCGTCGGCCTTGCTCGCCAGTTCAGCGTGCGTCAGCGGCTTTGCCGACTCGCCGCAGCCGGTAAAAATCACGATAGTCGCAGCGAGCATGGTCGCCGCCAGCCTTCTAGGTCCCATTCAAACCCCGATCCCGTCGCGTTGGCCCATGTGCCCTGTCCCGTCCTGCCCCGACGAACAGCCTACAGATTCGAATCGAACCCAGTCTGCCGAACGCGCAGCTGGAGTGAAGATGTGCGGCGGTCGAGTTTCAGATAGTTCGGAAGCTGTGCCCGGCGCTGACGAGGATGTGAGTCTCGGACATGCCGATTCCAAGCACCAAGATCAGCCCTGCATACACAAGTCCGATCGCGATCCGGCTGCGACGCGGCACGCGGTAGAAGGCCGCCTGCTCGATCGAGTGTGACCTCAACTGGCGCCAGCGGCGCGGCATCTCGCGCAGCGCGAGCAGGATGAAGATCAGCAGGAATGGATTGCCCAGCAGGAAGACCATCGCGACCAAGCCACCGATCCCCACGAACCACATCGAGGGCGCCACAGCAGCCATCGCACGGCCGCCGTCGAAGGGCACGACCGGGATCAGGTTGAGGAGGTTCAGGAAGAACGCGAAGTAGGCGAGCGCGAGCAGCAGGTCGCTGTTGGTGAGTGCCCCGGCAACGGCCACTGCTACTGCTCCGAGCGTGCCTAGGATTGGTCCAGCCAAGCCCACGCGCGCCTCGGCGAGCGCGTTGTCGCCGAGCGAGCGCGCAAAGATCGCAGCGCCCAGGAAGGGGATGAACATTGGGGTGCTCGCTTTGATCCCCTCGCGTTTGAGTTGGATCGCATGACCCATCTCGTGCACGAACAGCAGGGCCACGAAGCCCGCGGCGAACGTCCAACCCCACAGCAAGCTGTAGGCGGCGATCGATATCAGTGCGGTGCCAGCGGTACTGAGCAAGGCCAGTTTCGGTAGCAGCAAGAGCCCTGTCTTCAGGTAGGCGCCGAACTTCGCGGCAAGTGCGGCGAGGCCCGCGGAAGCGCTGCCGATCCGCTTGCGTAGAGGACGCCGAGGAGCCCTGAAGGGAGTCTCGCTTGCCAAGGGCAACTCGCCATCCATCCATCTATTGTCGCAGCCGTAATAAGCGGCGCCTAATAGGCCCCTTTTCGGGTCGTCGCAAACGCTTTTTCGGAACGTGCGGGATAGCGCACAAACCCCTCTTGACGTGAGTCGATGAGGAGCGTACGTTGGATGAAGACGCGGACCCCGAGCCGCAAAGAGCGAGGCCACCGAGGTGTAAGGCCGCGCCACCAATCATCGGAGAGCTTTCGGGCCGACCGGAGAGAGGTTCCTCAAGGCGGCCCGGGACCGCGTCGATTTCGTTTAAGCGCGACTGGGAAAGCAAGCGTGCTGCTTCGTGGTGGATCCGCGGCTCAAGCTCGGATGCGCCACGGTTGTGCCGTCGAGGCCATACGCGCTGCCGCTGACAGCCTTGTTTCGGGCTCGCTCCTCCCGGGAAAAGGTGCGACACAGGAGTGCTACCATATTGGAATGGCTGCTCGTCACCCGCGTCTAGGCGTAGAACGCGACTCAGAGATGGAGCGAGCACTCGCGCTTACTGAGCCCCTCTTGGACCCAGCCGAGACACGCTCGGCGGCAGCCCAGATCCGTGCGCTAACACTGCGCGGTGCGCAGGCCGTGCTCGCCGGCGCCGGCTCCGAGTCCCAACTGCAGGCCCGGTTGGCTGAACGCTACGACGCCAGACCGGCAAAGGGCAGCCTGTCAGAACTCGATCCTCCGCCCGGCATACCGGACTCGGCGGGCACCACGCCAGCGTCCGATGCGCTGCGGTGGGTTCGCGGCGAGTGAACGCCGCCTACATCGACGCGTCCGCGCTGGTCAAGTTGTTCAAGGCGGAGCGCGAGACGGACGCCTTCCGCACGGCGCTCGGCGATTGGCCTGTGCAGGTCGCAAGTGAGCTGATCCGTGTCGAGGCGCTCTGCACAGCCCGACGTCTCGGTGGCGAGGACGCGCTGTCTCGCGCAAACGAAGCTATCGAGCGGATAAACCTCATCCCGATCTCGCCCGAGATCATCGAGTTGGCCACGGGCGCCCATACCCCGCCTCTTCGCGCGATGGACGCGATCCATCTCGCCACGGCGCTCACGATGCGCAAGGATCTTGGCGCTTTCTTCGCTTACGACAGCGACTTGTCTGCAGTCGCACGAGCCCAAAAACTCAACCCGCTCGCACCGGAGTGACCGCAGCCCCCGAAACTCGGCAGTCCTCAAACCTGCCCGGCTGTCACGGTACGACGCAAGCGGCCTGCCGACGCAGCTCAACTGGTAGAGCGCCGCTCTTGTAAAGCGGAGGTTGCCGGTTCGATTTCGGCCGTCGACTCTGGCGCTACACTTGCTGGGAATACACATCCACGGGGACGACAGGCTTCGACGCGGTTGGCTCGTGTGGATGGTCGCGAGTCGAGGTCCCGGGCGGCCTCGTAAAACACCCGGGAAAACCATAAGTGCGGACTCTCACGAGTACGCCCTCGCTGCTTAGTCAATAGCTAAGGCACGAGGTCTCGAGCCCCGCTCGCCTATGGCGGGGATCCTCGGGATCAGAAAGTAGGCTCACCCGGTGAGGCCCGCCTCCGCTGACCCGGGAACACCAAAGGAGGCTGGTCCCCCGCAACCCGGCCGGCGAGGCTAGCGGGAGACGAGACTAGAGCGCCGGCTACGCTCGTAGAAGCCATTCATACGCGACTGCGGACCCGGGTTCGATTCCCGGCGTCTCCACCATAGGTTCGACGTGTAAACCCTGGCCCTGACGAAGGGGGCTGGGGTTTGTACGTTCTAGCCTCGGGGTGGCGTCCTGTGCGGCTTTGCGGCCGTTCTCTGGCCGTGGTTGGCCGAGGTTCCCTTCCCAGGCGGCTAGCGCAGCGTATACGGGCGTGAGGGTGGTACCCAAGACCCCGCTGTCCTCGCCAATCAAGATGCGCTCGAAGAACGCCTGGTTGAGTAGGCGTCGCTCCAGCGGCGCGCTAGCAAGATACGTCGCGTATGGGGTCGTCAGCTTGGCCAAGGTCTCGTCAAGGGCTCTCGCGATGTCGTGAGCATGTAGTTCGGCCTGATTCAGGAGTCGCTGCGCTTGGTTGTTCTCGGTTTCCAATCGTTGCTGCTCGTAGGCAAGCACCTCGTTGGAGACAAGACCCTGGTAGGAAAGCTGGACGAGGCGGCCCTGGTTGTCCTGAAGCGTCTTGATTGTGCGGCGATGGCGCTCAATGTCCCTCTGAACCACCGTGGCCCGCTCCTCTCCGTTGTGCCGCACCTCGGCCCGGATCGCTTCCTGCACCTTCTTGGCAAGACGGACGGTGCGGTAGTGCGCCTCAATCGCACGCTCGACTAGGGAGACCGGGTAGTGGGGCGTGTGGCAATTTGCCCCATTGTTGCGGCTGAAACGATTGATGCAACTGAAGTACTCGTAGAGCCCGCCGTTACCCCGGAACTTGCCGTAGAGCAGTCTGCCGCCACAGTCGGCGCAATACAGGCTGCCACGTAGGTAGTGCTGGTGGCGGTAGGGCCGGTCACCAGCGACGGCACGAGCCGCGAGCAGTCCTTGCACTCGGTCAAAGGTGTCCTGGTCGATTAGGCGGGGGTGCCGCCCCACGACGCGCCGTCCTTGATAGACGACGATCCCGACGTAGTACGGGTTCTTGAGCAGCTTGTGGATGGAAGTCATCCGCAGAGCCTGCGGGCTGCGTTTGGCTGTCGGGCGACTGCGTAGCCCGTGAGCCTCCAGATGGTCGGTCAGTCGGTGCAGTGTCCAGTTGCCGGTGGCGTACAGGTCGAATGCGAGTTGAACGAGCGGGGCGCGCTCCTCGTCTCTAATTACCGTGCGGATGTCTTGGGTGCCGACGAGTTCTCGCTGAGGCAGGTATCCAATGGGTGGTCTGAAGGGTGTGCCGCCGGTCTGGTGCTTCTGATGCAATCCCTTCTTGATTTCGGTTGCGAGGTTGTTTGAGTAATATTCAGCGAAGCTGGCCAACATCCCGTGCATGAGGCGTCCGGCCGGTGTTTCGTCGATGTTCTCCGTTGCGCTGATCAACGTGATGCCCAGGCCGAGCAAATGCTCGTAGAGGTTGGCGTCGTCACGCCGGTTGCGAGCGAGACGATCAACCTTGTGGACAATGAGATAGCGGACGCCGAGAGTTGGTAGCTCTCGGAGCATCTGCTGTAGCACCGGACGCGCATCGCTTCGTGCGGACTCAGCCCGCTCGATATAGGCTCTGGCAACTCGCAGCCCTCGTTGCTCTGCGTCCCGTTCACACGCTTGTACCTGGGCGGGGATCGAGTAGCCGTCTCCGTCCTCGTCGCCGTCGCGTCCTAGTTGTCCGGCACTTGAGACCCGTGCGTAGATTGCCACTGAGTCGGTGATCTCTGGGATACCCTGGGACTCCTGTGGTGACATATGTGACATATATCCTCCTTTCTCGATTAATATGGCTTAACGATTTTCCCGTTAAGTCGTGATTTAAGCAACGTGTTATTTTGGCGGGCGGGCCGGTCCAAACAGTGTGTTCAGACCGGCCCGCGTTGTCTCACTTAAGGGCCTCTAGGCGTTCCGCTATGGCCTTCTTCCTGTCGGCCGCGCTGGCCTTGAGTGCCTTAGCCTCGGCGGTTGCCTCCGTCGCGCGCTCTTCGGCGACTTCGACCTCTCGGTCGATGGCAGTAATCGAGCGTTCCAGGGATGCGCGGGCGTCTGCTAGTGCGTCCTCCGGGGTTGTCTCCCGACGCCTGGTGCGTGGTCGGCTCTCGCCGCCCTCGACCTTCTTCTTGTGCGAGTAATAACTCCCTCGGATTGAGTCATAGGGACGGCCCACGGCCTCAGCCAACTGTCTAAAGGCGTCGGACTTCTCGACGCCCGATGCGACCAGCTCGTTCACCTTGTCGTAGATTTCCTGACCCTTGGTCATGCTGTTACCTCCTAGTGAGAGTGGATTGCTTGTCGGCCAGCAGAAAGACGCACTGTCCTTCCACCGGCCGGAGAGCCATCCACCCCATAGGGAGCGCCAACGGTTGAACAAGGAGCGTTGCTCAGTGTTCACCGCAGCGCCCCCGTTGGGTTAGGCTCGACTGGGTTTGCCTGTCCACGGGAACTCGTGTTCCGCGTTGGCAGGGATGACAACTGTGCCTGCGAAGCCGAGACGCCATGCGATCTCGAAGGCTTGGTCATAGTTGTTCACCAGCCGATCTCGCGATGAGACGATTAGGTAGTCCAGTCGAGGGTCTTGGCTAGCCAACTCCATCACCTGACGCAGCCCTGGTCGCGAGGGGACCAATTCCCAGTCAATGAACTCGCCGATGACCTCGGCGTGTAGCACTGTCGCCGCACAGCGACAGAGCACACGCTGATGCTCAATCGAGGGCACATCGACCAGCCGTCGCATCTCCTCGTCTCCGTCTGTGCTCAGGTAGATAGCGGCTCGCCACACCCGCGGCAGTGGCACCCAGTCGGATTCCTCGCGTTTTCGTCTTGTTAGCATTTTGTACTCCTTCCTTCGGGCCTCCTTTCGTTGTTGATATTTCGAGGGGTCTGCCTGGCCCTTCATGGCAGTACCTTCTCCTGCGCCGCGATAGCGGCCCAGTGTGTAAGGCGCGCGCAGGCGATATCCACATACGCCGCTTCGCGCTCAATTCCCAAGAACGTCCGGTTCTCCATCACGGCCGCGATCCCGGTCGTGCCGCTGCCGGTGAACGGGTCGAGTACCAGGCCACCGGGTGGCGTGACGAGTCGCACCAACCAGCGCATGAGTGCCAGTGGCTTCACCGTGGGATGCAGGTTGCGCACCAGGCGGGGTGAGTGGCGTTTGCCGGTGTAGAGAGCAACGGCCTGGCGGGGCAGTTGCTCGCAACCGGCTTCACGCTCGGCTCTGGTGGCCTTGGCGCAGTAGAACAGGCGGCTTGGCAGTAGGTCTGGCCTGGTCGTGTCGATCAGCCCTGCCGGGCAGTCCTCGGCGCACGCCATATCCGAGCAGTCGTCTGAGTGCGACAGCGCCACATGCGCGGGCCAGTAGCGCGCTTCGCCGAGCCGGGTTGCGTCGATGTTCAGCGCCCCGGTGCCGTGAAGCTCGAGATTGTCGATGGTCCTGCCGTCCAGCGGCTTGCGGGCTAGCAAGATCGGCTCGTAGGCCGGTTTGAGTGTGGTCCCAAGTCCGCCGGGTAGCCGATGCGATTTGGGGAGCCCTTGTGCGAACAGCCACAGCAGTTGATCGCGCACGTCCAGCCCCGCGTCCTCGATCCCCGCGACCAAGCGATGGAAAGTACGCGGCGCACCGAAGGCGAGCAGGTGTCCGCCCGGCTTGAGTACCCGCCCGCACTCGGTCGCCCAACGCGCGGTCCAACGCTCAAACGCTTCCGGGGCCGATAGCTCACCGCCGCTGAAGCGGTCCCATTTGGCACCACCGAACGCGAGCGCATAGGGCGGGTCGGTGACGATCGCGTCGACACAGGCGTCCGGCAGTTTGGCGAGTGTCGCCAGCGCGTCGGCTTCGATGAGCCCCCATGCCTGGGTGTCGTCGGAGTAGAGGGTGAGCTTGGACGCGGCGCTCATAGACGTGCCCCGGTCGCAAGGAGCGTGACGGCCTCGGCGGTAGTCGTGACCGCGAACAGACGGTGGGCGTCGGTGGGGAGCCGTCCGAGCGTGTCGTGGACCCGCTCGGCGTGGGCGGTGTTCGGCACGATCCAGAGCACGCGCGGGAAGACGCCGCCTGCTGTCTGCTCGGTCCCGGTGCGGTAGTAGTCGAAGTACCGGCGGGCCTTGGCCTCGATGGTGGTCTGGGCCTCGGTGGCCATGTCCTGCTCGATGAGCCACGAGTACTCGTACTCGCCGACCGCCAGCTTCAGGTAGGCGTCGGGCTTGAGCGTTAGGCGGGCGCCCCAGGCTCCGGCGTAGGGACGCCAGCAGTCTGGCTCGGGATCAAAGGCGAGGATCTCGATCTGCCCCTGGCGCTGGGTGTCCGCTAGATCAACGTAGAGCTGCGCCACCGCCAGCCGGTGCGCAAGGTAACGCTCGCCTGGGGTGTGTGCCCGGCGCACCCGTCGCTTTGATGGCCGCTCAGATTGCAGGAGATACTGTCCGGCGCGGCCGAGGGCGAAGGTTGTGCTGGCGCTGCCGGAGCGTGTCCCGCCGACGCGGCGGGCAAGCGGCTGGAGCACATCCAGCCCAGCCAGCCGGGCCAGCGCCTTCCGGGCCAGCCGAGCGCTGGTTTGGGGAGTGCCCTCTGGCCACAGCAGCGACCGCAACTGCGCTCCGCTCATCACCCCGAAGCGGCTGACGAGCAGCAGCACCTCGCGGTCGCGGACGGATAGTTGCCGGGAGATAGATTGGATTTGGCGGGCCGACAAGCGCCTATATAGGCGCTTGTCTTTCGTTGGCGTAAGCGCCGCTTGTGCCCCGCCGTTTGGGGCTGTCTGAGCTTCCGCACTCGACGCGAGCGGACCAGCGATCGGACTCACGCGCCCCTCCTTTGAAAGCCGACCACATCGTCGGCCGGAGGCGTCGTCCGATGGCCGATAGTTGGCTCTGGTGCGCTGCCATAAGCCAGCGCCGAGCGGTCCCGAATGATCCCGGCCTGGCCGGTCTCTGGTGGCAGTGGCTCGGTGCGGCCGGTCACGATGGAGACGGAACTGCCGATGCCGGTCCCGACACGGGCGGCGACCTCGAAGCGGCCGAGGGATTGCACGTCCTGGGGCGTGAGGCCGGGGAGTTGGCGGGCGATTGTGGTGGCCTCCTCAGCCGGTGCGCGCCAGGTGATAAATGTCGCCGCGTTCCCGAGCAGCGCCGACCGGGTCGGTTCAGGGATGCGCCCGAGCGTCTGGAGCGCCACGGACAGGCTGGCCCCGAGCCCACGGGCACGCTCCGCGATGAGGTCGAAGCTGTTGGGTAGCCCGTTGGTCAGCGTCGCTAGCTCGTCCACGTAGATGTTGATGAGATGCCTCTGCTCAGGTCTCAGGGCAACCCTGGCCTCGACCGCGCTCCAGACGGCGAACATCACCGCCGAGCCGATCAGGGCGCTGGCTTCACCGAGCACGCCCGGTGCCAGCGAGACAAGCAGGAACTTCCGTTCAGCGAACAGTCGGGCGACATCGACCTTGGGGTCAGGGCTGGCCAGCACCGCGCGCACATGCGGGCGGGACAGCAGCGCCATCAGGCGAGCCATCGGGGCCTGCACCACATCGACCTTCGCCGCTGGGGAGAGTGTTTCGTAGTTCTGCCAAGAGGCTTTCAGGAAGTCGTCGCTGAGCCGTGCCACCGCCGCGCGGCGGTAGGGCTCATCGGCGAACAAGCGGCCCATGTCAAGCAGCGTCGCGCCGGGCACCTCGCTCAAGGTGCGGATCGCCAAACGACCGTAGGTCTCCGAGCGGATTCCCCAATCGGGGAACATCGACTTCAGCGTTCGCATCAGCACGTCGGCGCGGGCGTCAGGGTCGCCGCCGTGCAACACGTCGATACCAGGCACCGGCCGGGAGCCATCGCCCGCATCCAAAACCACGACCCGGTCGGCGTGCTCCGGTTTGACGCGCTCCAAGATCGTCTCGACTAGATCGGCCTTGGGGTCGATGACCACTCCGGCATAACCCCGCTCGATATCTGACAGGGCCGCGGCGGCGAACATCGTGCTCTTGCCCGAACCGGCGATCCCGGCCGCGACCATGTGATGGCGCGCGCCGTCGGCTGTCAAGGCCACCGGCCGCTCCGTCCCGCTGCCGTCCCGGCCGATGAACAACGGGCGTCCCTCGCGTGGCACGCTCGAAGGGACCGGCAACGCGCGGGCCGCGCCGACCTCGACCCCGGCTATGGCGATCTCGCTACCCAACGGCCAGCCGGTAAGCGTCAACAGCTCCGGCGTCGATAGCCACCCTGACGCGCGGGTGGTACGCGGCATCGAGGCGAGGGTCCGGTTGCCGCGCTCGCGGCTGACTCGCACGCCACCGATCTGTCGGCGGCTGCGGAGCGTGTTCTCGACGTGTGCTGCCAGTTCCCGCGCTCTGGCGATCTTGGGTGTACGAATCAGCACCAGACCGGACACGGAGAAGCCCGGAAGGCTCGTCTTAAGCCGCCACCGCTTGGCGGCTTCACGCTCATGGTCGCTGGCGTCCTCCGATTGCCGCAGGGGACGGGCGCTCCCTGGCCTGAGTGCGATGCGCAATACGACTTGTTCGCTTCTGTGCAACCCCACCATTCCTGAGAGCAGCATCCGCGACGCAGCGACGACGTTATCGGCCGAGAAGATGCTCGGTGTCGGGACGAACAAGCGCAACGCCACCGTCACCGACCCCTCCGGCGACGCCGACGCCTCTGTGACGCGCAGACTCGGGATGACGCCGGTCATCGTGGAACGAACTGAGGCCCGCATCGGCTCAGGCACCCATAGAAAATGCGCGATCGAGTCCTCACCGGCGACCACCTCGGCTATTAGCTCGGAGGAGGTGTGCGGCAACCCTGCCAGTCCGTCTAGGGCGGCGAGCGCCTGGGAGGATTCCAGCCCGATAGGGAACCGCAACCCCAACCGGACGCGAGAGCGGCGCATCGCTTCATCGCGCCTGTGCTCGTGAGCCCAAATACCGGCCAACATGGCTGAGCCCCCGCCAGCCGCGACCAGAGCTGGTACAAGATCGCCGTTCATCGCTTGCGCCCCCGGTTTTTAGCTTTCTCCTGGGCTTCGCGTTCACGTTTCTCGCGGAGCACTCGCTTGGCCTGAAGCCAATAGATTAGTGCCAATTCTTCAGGTGAAACGACCTCACGTCGTACACCGTTCACCCTAATTTTTCTTGTGGCCATAAAAATAACCTCCTTTCGGTTTAATTCATATATGCGTTCTCCTTTATTGGTTATCGCGGTCGAGAGTCCTTACCACTGTCGCCCATCTGTTGGCGGACGTCAGCGGCGCGAGACACAAAAACCACGATACGTGACAGTTGTTAATTAATCATTAACTTTCAGGTTTTCTCTCACTTTCTTTTTTGACTATGCCAAGGCAAAACATGATCACCATCTCCGGGTGGCAGTCCACACGACACGCAAAACAACGGCAACCACACCAAGGACTAGCGCGAGCGGCACGAACGCTGTAGCGAGCTTGATAAGCGCTGGGCTGGCAGCCGCCAGGACCGCCAGCCCTACAAGAACGAGCAGCACCGTCTCGGTGAACCTGGTCATCATCTGACCTCGACCGCGGTGCTCTCTGTTACGTCCGGATCGTCGCAAGCGACGCGCTGGACTCGCTCGGTTATGAGCAGGTCACGGATCGCCTGTCGTCTGATGTCACGGAGGGCCTGTTCGGCTCGGTACCGCTCGACCCGTAGGCTCCTGCATCGCCGCCGCCGAGACCGGATCATTTCGATGGACTCGGCTACCCATATGACAGCGACCACCGCGAGGCCGCCCCCGCCACAGACCAAAAACAGCGCGACCCAGTGGATCAGGCCGTGGAGTGTCATGACAGGCTCCGGCCGGTTTGCGCGACCACCCTACCCATCGCTAGGCAAGCTGAGTCTGTAATTAGGCCGAGGCGACCCGCAGCGTGGGGCGTACGCATGACCAGCGCCGCCTCCAAGCCGCTCAAAGCCGAGGCGTTCAGCAATGCGGTCTCGGCAACGTCCGCGATGACGTCCAACCGAGCTGATTCCCGTGCCGCCAGCACATTACCGGCGGCACGACTGAGCGCGATCTCCTTGGCCACCCGACGCTCGACCCTAGTTAGACCGAGCGTGCTGGGAGTGGAGAGGACAGGGAGGTTAGACATCAGGACAGACCTCCCTCGGCGTCGTCGACGCGAACGATCATGGTGCTCACGCTGCGCGGGTTGACGGCGTGCTTACGGGCGATGCGCCTCACGGCGGTGCGCCGGCCGACGCCCCTGGCAATTAGCTTGTCGACCCCACCGCACATGATCTCTGCAAGTTCGGGCCGCCTGGATGGGTCTACGTGCATCAGAACCTCCTTTGTCTCGG
This sequence comes from uncultured Solirubrobacterales bacterium, assembly GCA_963704555.1. Classification (GTDB taxonomy): domain Bacteria; phylum Actinomycetota; class Thermoleophilia; order Solirubrobacterales; family Solirubrobacteraceae; genus Palsa-744. Next base: position 2,683,209 of record OY969921.1, on the reverse strand, counting down.
CGCACCCACCGATCTTGGCGGGAGCGCTGTTGGGTGATGCCGTACGCTCCCCGAACCACAGATCGACTTCCACGAAACCTTCCGCAACATTCCGTAACCCCGATGCCAGAGCCAGACTTGGAGCTTGTTCAGCGTGAGATGGCTTTCATGGCTGTCCACGGCCAGCACGAGTGGCGAGCTGTGCCCGGTGCCGATGTCGCGTTCCTGGTCAGCCTCCCAGCAGTGCAGCGAGAGCTTGCGACCGCGGCAGATGTCGAGATCGGACCCGACACCGAGCTTGACGCGATTGTCGCCGCCGTCGGGAAGGCAATCGATCGCCTGTCGCAGCCCTACCGCGAAGCGGCGGTGGAGCAGTTTGGTTTCTCCGACCTTGACCCGAGCATGGCTCGGAAGAAGGGCGCGCGTGAGGAGGCCGCTGCTACGAGGCTCGGCACCGGAGCGCGGATGTACGAAATGCCAACCCAGCGGTACGGCGGCATCTCTCGTCGAGATTACGTCATCCGACTTGTGGCCGCGAGCCTCCGCGAGCACCCACAGACACAGGAGATCCCTGTCCCGTCGACCGAGTCGACCAGGCGTTTGGCGCCCACTCAGCGCATCCTTTCGACCGCCCGCGTCCTCGCTGCTGTCGTGATGCTCGCTCTTGTTGGCTTGGGTATTTGGCTGCTGGTCAGACCGCACGCGGCTGGGACTAGGGTGCCGCCAGTCGGCTCCGTCTTCGATGCCACAACTGGAAGGTTGTATTCGCGGCGTCCGGTGCCCGAGCCAGCCACGCCAGCGTATGGAGCGCTCGTGCCGGGAAACTTCCTGCGGCTATGCGATCCGGCCCTCGGGAGGTGCCCCAATCCCCGCCAGACTCCGGTGGCCAAGCCGGGGGACACGATCACGATCCGGCTGCTCATGACGAACCGTTACATCGGACCGATCTCATGGCTGAAGCTGCTCGTCAGCTGGGAACCAGCCCAGAACTTTTTGACCGCGAATGTGACATGGCCGGGTGGAAAGCAAAACGGTCAGGTGGGGGACAGCGTGCAGCTACAACTCACCGACCACGCAGAACACCGCTTGGAATATGTGCGTGGGAGCACCGCCCTCTATGCGGTATCACAAGGAGCTGACGGTCGACGCCTAGTGAGCTTGCCCGACGGCATCATGAGCGACGGTATTGAACTCACGAACTTTGGTCCACCTGGCAAATGCGCCGATTGCATTGCTACTTACGCACGCGTTGTCACATTCCAGGCACGTATCAGCAAGGAAACTGTTGACTAATATGTAACATTGTGTTACTATGTACGTCGCACTTTGGGACAAATAGCTCGGCCTTGGCACTGACCCTCGTAGCCTGACTCCGTGGGTCGGTCCCGAGGCCGATTAGCGGCCTCTCGACAGAAATGAGGTCGCCGTGCTTACAGGAATCGCAGACCCCGAGGCGTACGGCAGGAAGATGGAGGACTTCGAGTCCGAGAAGCTCAAGAGCCTCGGATTCGACCCCGGTATCCCGGTGTACGAAGTTGAAGATCTCGACTTCGACATCGAGGACATCAAGAGAGCGCTGTTCGACAGCGACTACAGCAAACCCACACTCCTGACGCTCATGGTTCCTGACACCGACGCCGCAGCCCCCGACGGCAGCACCGACGTCCCGATGGCGGTCGAGATCGTACAAGCGTCGTACGAGTCGTACGAGAGAGTCGTCGCCGGCGTCGGGGTCGGCCGCTTCGAGTCCCCCGAGTACTACTTGCGTGGGTATCTCTATACGCAGGGCGGTGACCGGACGATCCCGATGCACGTATTCCTCAAAGTGGGCGAGCGCAACCAGTTCAGGGCTGCCATCGTGCAGATTGTCGTCAGACCATCGCCCGATGACGCCAAGACGGAGACGTTGCGGTACGGGCGCCCTCAGCGTCCCGAGCATTGACGGATACCGTCAACAACCCGGTGGGCCGAGCAATCGGCCCACCGGGAACCCTGCACTTATTCACCAGTACATATCTACCCTCGCCTCGCCTTCACATGCAGATATCGGCTATACACCTTGACCGCGAGAATGCCGTCCGTGACTTTCGGTTGTGGCAGTGGCGAGGTCAGGCCGCCATGTTCCCCGATAGTGATAGGCAGGCTGCGGACGAACTCGACGCTGGAGCCGGGGATGGTGGCTGGCTCCGATTCTTCGATGGCGGTAGCCCGGCAGATAACGATGTTGGGGTTGTGGATCGTGACCGCTACCTCATCCATGCCGGGCTGCGGGGTGTCTACCCGGAACACCGCGCTTGGGTCTCTTGCCTGGCTGTTTCCCGCCCGGCTCATCAGTGGGTAGTCACAGCTTGCTCCCCTCGGCACCGGCGACTTGGCGAACTTGACGACCACCTGCCGGTACTGCGTGCTCGGGTCGATGGTTTCATCGTATTCGCCGCCCATCGGGGTCGGCGTCGCATATGGCCTCAGTCGCGTCGGCCCAACCCAGGAACCATCAAGCCGCTGGATACGAGCGCTACAGATGATGTCCGTATCTTCGGCTCCCGGCCCACTCCACCCCCACCATTCCACGGCCGTCCTCACGCCCGGCACGTCGAGCTGGGGTTCGGCGGCGATGATGATCTGATGGTGGTAGCCCACCGCTTTCTGGCCACGGTGGAGCGTCATCACCACCGGATGGGCACAGCTTGAACCGGACGGCGGTGTCCTGGCACCCAGCGCCGGCGCAGTAAGCCCGAGTGCCATCACGGCCGCTGTGATGCTTCCCAGGCACATTGGTGTTCTCGAGCGCGGTCTGCCCCGGTCTGCTCCCATGTCTATGACTCCTTTCGGTGCTGGATTGCCAAACGGGCGCGGCGGCGGAATGGGGTCGGCCGCCGTGCCCGCCCGAGGCTTGCTCTACTGCAATGTCATAAGACTGGAACCGTAGCGGAATGCCGGCAGCTATGTCTACTGCGATGTCATTTACAGGGAGGTCGGCACCCGAAAGGCTGGGGCGATGTCCGCCTCCCCGGTCTTCCAAACAGCTCTCGGCCTAGCCGTCAAAGTCCGCCGCGAGGAGCTCGACCTCACACAAGAGCAGCTCGCCAACGACACCGACTTGCACCAGCGCTGGATCTCCAACGTCGAGACCGGCAAGCGCAACCCCAGCTACGCAAGCCTCAGACGCCTCGCCACCGGGTTGAAGCTATCTGCCTCCGAGTTGCTCGCTCGTGCCGAGCAGATCGAGACGGATAGCGCCGAGGCGCTCGAAGCGAGCGCCCGGTAGCCGCGGCCTATAGAGACGCGCTAAGCCACAGGTTGCGTGCTCACGGCCCTCGGCTGTAGCTTCCGACGGCATCCCTTCCGTTGTCCTATGGCGGGGGAACCTCATCTATGTCGAGTCGACCTGACCATCTACCGCAAGCGCCGCCAGGCGTGCAGCGCCTCATCCTGCGACTCTTGCTTACAGGTGAGGGCGAGCGGTTCTGGCAGCTTGAGATGGTTGTTCGTCGTGTCGGCGACCCGATCACCGCCTTGGATGCGCTCGTGGCGCTCTCCGATGCTGGGCTCGTCCATCGTTGGGGCCGCTACGTCAGCCCCACTCGAGCGGCGATGCACTTCTTCTGGCTGTTCGAGTAGCGCCGGCGTTTTACCGCATCGCTCTGAACGCGAGTGGCACGGCTTGACCGCTCAGAGCGCTCGCACCTACGTTTGAGCGAGCCCATAAAAAGAGCGGCTCCGACGCAGGAGGTAAGCCCGCGCCGGAGCCTTGACACAGGAGGTTCTAGCTCCCATGCCTGATACGCAGCCTACCCCCGCCCAAGAGCCCGATGACACCACGATCGAATCCGGCATCCTCGACCGCCTGACCTATCCCGATGACCAGCGGCCCTGGTCAGTAGAGGAGCTGGTACGCGAAATCCGCCACCGGCTCGGCGTGATCGACGCCATCGCCAAACTCCAAGCCGCCGGCCTGATCCACCGCACCACAGACGACCTCATCTTTCCCACACGCAGCGCCATCCGAGCCAAAGAACTCGAGATATAGTCGGACGACAGGAGCGCCACAGCCGAAGGGGACGTGGCGCTCTTGCCGGCGGCGAGTAGCCGCGTCATCAAATGGCACTTGTGCGACACGGCTTGAGACATCGATTCTCGCTCGGCGGGTCTCGGTGATCTGGCTCGAAGGTTACCGTGGTCTGTCGACCCCGTCTGTGCGCGGCGATCTGCTCGTTACGGCTACTCTAGGCCCCCGTGTACCAGCGCTTGCAGTTGATCTCGCGCCACCGCTCGCATGAGGCGAACTCCAGCTGTGACTAAGACCAGCCACAGCTTGACCGCACAGGAGAGGCACAGCTACGGTGGAAGAATGGAAACGCACAAGCGAAGAGCCCTAAAAGTACGTGGCAAAACGCACAAGGTGGAGGATTGGCATCTTATGGGGTCCGAAGCGGCCGTCACGATGGAGCCACGATGCCTTATAGATTGATGCAGTTGCCACGAAGTCTTTCTGTGCTCCACTACCGCCGTGCTGCGGGATGGCTGTAGCGCGCCCCGCTGGGCGCGTACGTCGCGCCGGTGATCAGATGTCGCTTGCGTCATCGGAGACGCCTCGTCAGTTGCCCACGTCTCTCCCCGCGGGGTGGGAGCAGGCATGGGGGGCGCAAGATAGTCATGTCGCGGTACGCCTAAACGAGCTGCGACGTGCGATTGAGAACCTCGCGCTAGATGTTCCGACGTACGACAGGCGCAATAGTCTCAGTGACCTCGTCAGTGCAGGGGATCTCACCTCCGCACCTATCCATCGTTGGTACAGCTACAAGGAGGGGTTCTCACCGCGACTGCCTCATCTAGTGCTTGAGCTGCTTCCAGATGTCCCTCGCAGAGTAGTAGCTGACGCTTTTGGTGGGGTCGCGACAACACCGCTGACCTTGCAGTTTGCAGAGGGGGTGGAGAAGGTCGTAGGCATCGAGTACTCACCCTTCGCGCATTTCGTGGGCGAGACTAAGCTCGGGTGGGCCGAGCTGGAGCCGGTGCGGCTGCGTCGAAACGCGCTACGGCTGGCACGCTTTCCGCTGTCGAAAGCGGCGCTGCCTAAGCTGACGAGTTTCCACGATGAACGAATTTTTCCGCCTTCGGTCGCTCAATCTCTAGTCTCAGTGCGTCACGCGATCCAGTCGGACAGAAGGCTGACTGACGCGGAACGGAAGTTCTTGCTGCTGGGTCTCGCGAGCATCGTGGAGGATGTGAGTGGTATCGCGAAGGACGGACGTGCGCTTCGAGTCATAAACGGTCGACGGCGCATCCCGAAGGCGCTGCGTCCGCAGCGAGAGGCAGTGGCTGGGACAGAGGTGGCAGCCATTTTGTTGAATCAGTGGCGCGCAATGATTGAGGATCTAGACGCAATGGCTCCGCTCCGCGAGCTTGTTAGTACCACTGCGCATCACTATCGTGGTGACGCACGAGACCTTTCTTCCGTTCGCCTCGGCAGCGAGCTAGCTTTGAGCCCCGCTTCTATCGATTGTTTTATATATTCTCCCCCTTATCTTAACTGCATCGATTACACGGAGGTTTACAAGCTTGAGCTGTGGCTTCTTGAGTTCGTGACGGATCAGGAAGCGTTCCGTAAACTTCGGCTCGGGACACTTCGCTCTCATCCGTCCGTCGAGTTCCCGGCGACGCTTCGTTTTCAGGATTTCGACGCCCCAGTCACTCAAACAATCGAGGCTCTAGCAAGCTTTGTCGAGGAGCAGCACGCTCGCCCAAATATGGGGCGCATGATACGCAACTATTTCGAAGACATGTTCGCAGCGTTTAGGGAGCAGCAGCGCTTCCTAGCACCGGGTGGAGCCATTGCATGTGTCGTCGCGAACTCGACCTTCAGCCGCCGCGATAAGGTCGAAGGGAGCTGGCACGAGCTGTGGCGCCTTCCAGTCCCAAGCGATATCATCCTCGCTGGGTTGGCTGAACTCGCCGGCTTCACCGATGTTCAGATTTGGGACGCAAGAGCACTGCGTCCTCGAAACGTACGGAACGGGGCAGCGCGCGAGTCTATCCTCGTAGCGCGGAAGCCGACGATTGAGAAATCTCGACGCTAACCGTTAGCGTATCGACATTCAGCCAAGATGAAACGTACACTTCACTTCAAAGCGTCGGCAAGGCTACAATCAATTCTGAGTCGGGAGTTGGTGGCTGATCCAAATGTTGCCCTCTTGGAGTTTGTAAAGAACGGATATGACGCGGCGGCAAGCAGGGTACTCGTCCGGTTCGAACTAGGAGAGCACCCGCGAGACGGGACGATCTGGATCGCAGACAACGGGGAGGGCATGGATCTTCCTGGGTTTCAACGCGACTGGATGAGGCCCGGATATAGCAAGAAGGCTGAACATACTTCGTCATCAAGTAAGAGAGTGCCAGTCGGCGAGAAGGGGCTAGGACGATTGGCGGCGGGGCGGCTCGGAGGAACGCTCGATGTATACACACGTCCAAGACCGAATGTTCACTGGCTGCACGCACATTTTCGGTGGAGTGATTTCGAAGACATGGCTCGGGACCTCGATGACATCGAGATATCGATCGATGACGAACAAGTGCCTGGGGTTGTAGCTGCATCCACGGGAACAGTAATCAGCATTTCTGATCTTCACCTGAACTGGAATGCGCGGGTACCTGGCCGAAAGGTTCCCGGTCGCGCCGATACGCGTCTGGGAAGGCTCCGCCAGGACCTTGAGGTCCTCCTTCTTCCCCTTACCGCTCTCGATGACGACTTCGAGATTGTGCTCGAACATAACTCGAGTTCGTCAGAGGATAAATCGGGACAAGTCGAGCCGCCAACGCTCGACGCGCTCGATTACGCTTTTGACTTCGAGTTCAAGCGAGTACGGAAGAAATGGGAAACGACGTACCGTGTCCGACGCTCTCCAGGGATCGCTGAAGAGACAGGAGCACCCGCGCAGAGCAAAGGTCGTGTTGCACTACCACCGCTACCGCTAGACGCTGATCCTGCTGCAGTGGGTGGCTTCAGCGGATCTTTTTTGTATGCGCCTCGGAACGGCGCGCGCCTTCGTGAGATGCGAGCGCCACTAGGAGTGCGACTTTACCGCGATAGCGTGCGGGTTGATCCATACGGCGAGGACGGCAACGACTGGCTCGGGGCGCGCGCAAAGAAGGCGTCTAGGCAAGGATACGCCGCTATACAGCCGAACTCACTTTACGGCGCGGTCGAGATCACGAAGGCACATAATCCGAACCTCGTTGCGATGGCAAATCGAGAGGGATTGATCGAGAACGAGTCATACGACGCCTTCATTGCTATATGTCAGGGACTCTTTGGTGAGTTCGAGAAAGTTGTCTACGACGAGCTTGTCGAGCCAAAATGGCGGACATTGCCCGACAAGCGCCAAGCTGCGGCCGAGTCGCAACAGGCATTTGCATTCATGCTCGCGCGCACTGCTGTTCACGCTGTACGGCAGCCTGTATCGGGTGCAGGTGCCGAGTTGGACCGCCTTCAGCATGTAGTCAACTCGGCAGATCTAGCGCAGGGTGTTCGCGCAGACCTACAGGAGCTCCACGACCGAACGCTCGCGCACCTGGTGCGGATCGAGGACATCGTGGCGCGGATGCTCGATGTGTTTGACTTTGAGCCCGAGCCGACGGATTTCGACCTCGCTGAGGTGGTGGAGGATGTTGTGGACCGAATCCGTGCGAGTGCTGATTCCCATGACGTGGGTGTGCAGGTACGTGCTGGCGTTGCTCACCCCACTGTAAGTGTCTCGCGGGATCTCGTTGAACACGCCCTAACGGAGCTGATCGAGAACGCAATCCATGCTGATCGCGAGTCCGACGCGCTCGGCAGTGTCGAGGTTGTGGTTGAGGATGGCGAGGAAGAGGCTTTGATCACGGTCGTTGACGATGGGAGCGGTATTCCCGAAGAGATTCGCAAGCATCTTTTTACTCGAGCGCAGTCTACGCGTGGCCGTATCGGCTTCGGCCTGATCCTGACTCGTCAGATGCTGCGCCTCATGCGCGGAGACGTGCAGCTGGCGTCTACCGGAGGGGACGGCACGGCGTTCAGGATTGTGCTACCTATTCAGAGCAATGGACAACGTGAGCCTGCCGGCAACCTTGGTGGTGGAGGATGACGAGGCTTTTGGTGCGAGTCTCCGTTCTGCACTAGCAGCTCGGGGGTACGAGACGGATCTGGCTACTACGTGGGACGATGGACTCGCTGCGTTCAGGACGAGCGGGCACGAGTTGGTCATCGCCGACTACAATCTCCCTGGGTCCTCTCACGGCTTGCGGCTCCTTGCCGCCGCTAAGCTCCTGGTTCCCTCGTCCCGACTCATATTGATGTCGGGGGCGCTCAGCCCAGGGGCTGAGCAGTTGGCACAAAAGACTAGTTTGATAGCGGCCTTTTTTCGGAAGACGCCTAGCCTCGCCGCAGATCTTTTGCCATTTGTCGCGGAGGCCGCGACACGAGCTTGCGAACCGACTGACTGGCAGGCATTTGCGAACGGCTATATTTCAGACCTCGATCGTGACTTCCCAGAGGTAAAGCAGATTGATGACGCGCTACGTAAGGACATCGATCCACGTGCGTGATGCAATTTACTTTGACGCTAACCCTCTCGTGAATTGGGCAGCCGGTCGAGCAGGTTGCCCTGACTTACGTGATCAGGTTGCGTATAGAAATATCGAGACGCTAGTCGGGGGTGACAGCAGTCTGTACCTGTCCCCTCTCACGCTAGTCGAGGTAAACAGCACGCTTTACAAGCTTGTTCGGAGAAACGAGGGAGTCCACTCTGATTTCAGTGTCGCCGATGCCGCCGATGCCGAGCAACAGCTGATGCACTGGATAGCAGATAAGCGCATTGAAGTTCCGCAACTTGGGCAACGCGCATTTGAGGTTGGTATGTCGTACGTGGCGGCCGCAACGAGGCAACATGGACGACGCGTGTACGCTTGGGATGCGATCCATCTATTCCAAGCATGCCGACTAGCGCGGGAATTGCAGCAGACGGTAGTCATTGCGACAGCAGATAGCGATTTTACAACGCTTGTCGAAGTCTTCCCCGAGTTTGCCACGCTCATCGAGATTCGCGACTATACAGTTGAGGCGGAAAACTAATGCCTCACAGAAGCCTCTGGAGCCGTACTCTTCTCGTCTAGGTTAAGAACTACACCGCCGTCGGGCTTGCCGAGCGGTCGGTTCCATGAGGCTCTCAAGGAAGCTATCGAGTTCCGACGTTTCTCCCGGATCGACGCGTAACTTAGCTTAGACCCGAAGTTCGGCCCAGGCTATCGCTACTCGTCGTCGGGCAATAGATCAGCTGGTTGGGTTGGGGATTCGTCGGGTCGAGACGCATTGTGGAGGTCATCCCGCAGATCTCGCAGCTCCTCCGCCAAGACTCCAAGGTCATGAACGAAGTGGGCAGGGAACGCCGAGGTGTTGTCCCCCGCGCTAGCGAGAAGGCGCTCGGCGTGCTCGACCACGGTGCTGGCATCGACCAGCACCGCTACGAGCTTCTCTTGGGGGGTTCCTTGATCCATTACGTCCATCATGCGCTGGCGACGGGTAGCCTGTCAACGCTGACACCGGCAATGACCGTGCGGCTTACCGGCTATCTACGAGGGCTTGCCGCAAAGCCTCTACCCGAGCTTGACGGTTTTGTGCTCTTTCCCCAGTGTCCATTGAGGTCCGACGTGTAAACCATCAACTGGTCTGATCCAATGCTCATTTGACCGGTGCGGCGTGGAGTTATGCCCTCGTCTAACCGTCCTCGACCGCAAGCCGCGCGCCAACTGTCTCCTGTGCATCTTCGAGAAAGCGATCAGCGCAGTAGCCGACCTCATCTCGGATCGCCTCGAACGAGGCCCAGAACTCGTCCTCGTCCTCTTCGGTGCGTAGCTCGACAGAGGCGTATAGGCCCTCGAAGTCCTCAAGCGCTTCAACGACTCTGACGGCGCTCTCAGTGAGATGATGCTTCGCTCCGAGACGGAGGGCGAGCTTCGATTGAATGGGCTTCAGGTGAGCCAAGCCTTTCTCGAGCCATCCCGGTCCGGGCGGCTTAGCTACGACGCTGCGCACTTCGCGAATCGCCTCAGCGGCATCATCAAGCACGGTCCGCAGTTCGTCCACGTCATGCAGGCTCCGCTCGTGACGGAACCGTGCCTGCATCTGCTCGGCCTCGCTCCGATCACGCGTCCGAGCCTGCACCTGACCTGCGAAGGCGGTGATTGCCGCCGCACTCAAGGTCGCCCCACTCGTGACTGCGACGATTGCCAACGTGCTCGACATGAGCGAGCAACCGTACCGGAGCTGCTTACTCAAATAAGCTCAGCAACAGTCGCAGGCTGCACCGAAGCCTGCTTACACGCGTGGGATCCGCGCCGTCCGGAAGAATCGCGGCAATGGACGAGACGATCGATCCGCTCGGGCGCACCGTGCATCTGGCCGAGGAGCGGTGGCAGCACATCGTCGACGGCCACCCATACATGGCGCCGTTCCGTGCCGAAGTGCTTCGGGCGGTTGAGGCGCCGACTGATTTGATCGAGCAACCGCGGCCCGGCCAGGATTGGTTCTACTTGCGGGATGTGGGCCCAAGTCGATGGCTCAAGGTCGTAGTAGCCTTTGACGAGGGTTCTGTCGGGAGTATCCGGACAGCATTCCCAAGGAGAAGCAAGCCATGACTGTTCACATCGGCCCATACACGTTCGACCGAGTTCGCTACGACCACGATGCGGATGTGCTCTATCTCGCCCAGGGCGATCCTGCGCGGGCCGTCGACTTCGATGAGACACCTGAAGGGCATGCCGTCAGCTTCGACGAGAACGGGGATCTCGTCGGTCTGACCCTGATCGATATCCGCAGGCTTCTCGATGAGGCTCAGGGCGAGCTTCGGCTTGAGTTGCCCGCAAAGGCTAGCCCAGCAGACCTCAAGCTAGCCCTCGCGTAGCATCAAACAACGCTCGTCGCAAAGCCTCAACCCGGGCTCGACGGTTTGGTCTTCTTCCCTTAGGGTCCACTTTTCCTGACGTCGCGCAAACCCCGGCCGTGCTGGCGTGGTCGGGAGTGATAATGCGGTAGGTGGGTTGGATGTCGTGGCGGCCGTTGACGCGCAACTCGGCGATGAGGATGCGCAGGAGCGCCTTGGCCTGCTCGGGCTTGCCATCTGCGATGACGGATTCGAGTTGGCTGGCGATATCCGCGAGCTGGCGGTCGCAACTCTAGGCCGGCGAGCAGGTCATCGCGTCGAGGTCTGGATGATCGGTGATGATCTGCTTGATCGTCATGCCCGAGGCTAGAAGCTCCAGAAAGCTCTCGACCGGATAGCGCAGACCACGGATCGTCGGCTACACGCTCAGCGGCTCTGTTCGCACGATCGCGGGGTTTGTGCAACGTACGGTCCTCTCCATTGGTTGGGACTCCCGCGAAGGTTCGCGAAAGCGGTTCTGGCGCAGGGGAAATGCCAGCGCACAAGGGCGAAACGGCGCGACTCAAGCACCAGGATCGAGCCGTCCCGCTCGGGTGGTAGTAGATATCTCAGACTTGTCTGAGTGGCTGGGGTTGACTGCCCTGTCCGATTTCCGCCAGACATCGCCGCCGCGCCCTGTCACGCTGCCCAAAGTAACCGTGACCGAGGGGAGATGCAGATGCACACCGAGATCGTCCACCTACCAGATTCCATGCGACGTCAGGACCTCAGCTTCCCGTCGAACTCCGAGCACTGTGCAGCCTGGCTCTATCCTGCCCGCGGCACCGCCGCGAAGATACCGCTTGTCGTGATGGCTCACGGCCTCTCGGGCACCCGCCGAGATGGACTCGGACCGTTCGCCGAGCGGTTCGCCGAGGCCGGCATCGCCGCGCTCGTCTTCGACCATCGCGGCTTCGGCGACAGCGAAGGCGAGCCGGACCTCTTCCACCCCCGCCGCCAGCTCGAGGACTGGGCGGCGGCGATCGCCTTCGCCCGCTCCCTTCCGGCCGTGGATCCCAACCGGGTCGCGACATTTGGCTCCTCGATGGGCGGAGGGAACGCCCTCGCCGCGGCCGCCGCGGACGAGAGGATCGCCGCCGTAGTCAGCCAGGTCCCGTTCCTGGCCATGCTCACCCAGGCGTACAGGGCCTCGCCGGGCACCAACCTGCGGATGCTCGTGGCGGCCATCAGGGGCCGCCACCTGCGCGCGATCGGCCAGCCGGGCGAGCCGGCATTCATCAACGCACCGGGCGGCGAGGAGGGCTGGCTGCACGTTGTCTCGATCGGCGAGGACAGTCGCTGGCGCGACCGCGTCTCCTCGCGCTGGCTGCTCGGGCGCCCCTACCGTCCGATCCGCCATGCCCGCCGACTGCACTGCCCATGGCTCGTTTGTGTCGGAGAGGCCGATCGGGTGGCCCGGCCGGGACCGGCGATCCGGGCCGCAAGGAGGGCCCGGCACGGCGAGTTGCGCACCTACCTCGGCGTCGACCACTTCGACATCTACGACGGCCCCGAGCACGAGCTTGTCGTGGCGGACGAGGTCGAGTTCCTGCGGCGAACCCTCGGCCTCACTGGCCGGACATGAGCGGCGGTCGCGGCGGTCGCCCACCGTGGGTGGGCGCGCCTCAAGCGCTGGTCGTCGCGGCGGTGTCGCTTGGGCTCGATGGCGGGATCTCGTTGGGCAGGTCGCCGCTCGGCCATACCTGCCAGGGGAACCCTCTGCGCGCGTGACGCAGCCTGTAGGCGAGCGCGCCGTGGGCGTTCATCGCGTACCAGGCGGCGTGCGTGGTACGCGTGAACTTGGGGATCCAGAAGCGCTCCTCGATCGGATCAAGCGGTGTCGCCGCCGGCGCCAGGTCGACGTCGGCGGCGACGTGGCTCTCGCCGTCCTCGAGCGTCAGACGTGCGAGGATCGTGCCGTCGCGGTCGCAGATCTGGGACTCGCCGAGCATCTGCGTCTTCCACGCAATGCCCGGGCCGAGCGGCGTTTCGCCCTCGATCGCGCCGACGTGGGAGGCATGAGCGACCGGCACGCCTGTCAGCCGCGCCACCTGGCCGGGGAGTGCGCGTGCCTGCGCGCGCCAGATCGCGTGCTCGCGCTCGGCCCACAAATGCAGCGGACCGGGCCAGTTGAGCGGCATCGAGGGCCAGCACATCCCACCGAGCACCACCCGCGCACCGGCTGCGCGCACGCGTGCCGAGCTGCGAAAGCGCGCCCACTCCCAGCCCGACATCAGCCCCACCGTACAGCCGAGTGTCTCGCACCGCGTCACACCGGGGTCATCGCCACCGACGTAGAAGGGCTGCTCCCACGCCGTCGGGATGTCCTTGTCGTGCAGGTGCACAGCGCCCTCGGGCTCGGCAAGCACAAACGTGCCGTAGGTGTGCTTGGCGCGCACTGCCACGAAGCCGCCGCCGATCACGCAGCTCAGCTCGCGCGCGAGCCGTGTGAGTAGCTGAAACGGCTGGCCGTCGACCGGTCGCGGCGTATCCCTGAGCACCTTCGCGAAAACGTTCGGCGTGGTGCACGCCTCCGGGAGGAGGATCACCTCCGGCGAGTGCTCGCGGTGGGCGTCGCGGATCAGGTCCTCGATCCGCTCGAGGTTGCGCGCGACCTCACCCAGCGCGAGCGCCGGCTGGATGACCGCGATGCGTGTCATGCGACCACCTCCTCGCTGACGAGCTCGTTAGCCGTCGTCGTTGTGGACGCGGCCAATTCATCGCTGAGCACCTCGTTCGCTGTCGCTGTCGCTGTCGCTGTCGTCGTCGTCGTCGTTGTGGTCGTGGACGCGGCCGCGCCGGGTGCCTGCGCCGGCTTCGGCGGGGCCGGCCACGCGGCTCCCGGGTGCTCGGAGCCGGAAATTCTCCGGGTAGAGCGGAAGCGCCCCGCACGCTGCTCGAAGAGAACCGCCAGCCCGGTGCACAGCTCCGGGAGCAAGCGGCGCAGCGTCTGCAGGCGCGGCTGCTCGCCGTGCCACATCGCGGCCCCGAGCGCACGTGCCAGTCGCGGTGCGGTCGCGATCTGCTGCGGCGTGCGTGCGCGCCCGAATAGGTCGGTGATGTCCGGGTCGGTCGTGCGCCCCGCGTCGCGAACCAGCTCGCAGGCCACCGCCGACTGGCGCTCTACGCGCGTGTCCAAATTCGCGAAGTGGTAGGCGGGTAGGCACTCGCAATCGCGAGCCGCCTCCCATGCGCGGGTCGCGCGGTCGACCGCGTCGGCATCATCGAGCACGGGCAGCACATGCTCTGCGAGCGTTCTCCCCGCGAACATTGCGTCGCGCATGCCCTGCCCCGTTACGGGGTCCTTGAAGTGCCCCGCGTCTCCCGCCAACGCCCAGCCGGGACCGGAGGACGCACGGAAGAAGGCCGGCGTCTCGCCGGTCGAGCGCAGCTTCGTTCCCGCCGGCGCGCCCACCACGCGTGCTGCGAGGCCCGGGTGCTCGACGAGCTTGTGCCGCCAGTAGTCCTCGGGGTGGGCGCGCGCCTCGCGCACCTCGTCGCGGTGACCCATGAACAGGACCAGCAGCCGCCCCACGGGCGTGCTCGGAAAGGCGAACGCAAACGAGTCGTCCTCGCGCCACTGGTAGAGGGTTTCCGCCTCGATCCCGCCCGCGAGCGGGTCCTGCAGGTAGCGGAACACCAGACCTCGCCCGTTGCGTGAGATCCGGTAGGGCGTCCACGCGCCCACCAGCGCCGCGACCGTCGAGCGCCGGCCGTCGGCGCCGACGAGCAGCGTTGAGGCGAGCTCGTGCTCGGCACCATCGCCGTCGCGGTAGCGCACGCCGACGACGCGTCCGCCGCGCCAGCGCAGCGACTGCACCGTGCAGTGCTCGCGCACGTCCGCACCCTGCTCGCGCGCCGCCCGCACCAGTTGCACGTCCTGTAGGTGGCGTGGAACGCACACGCCGTAGTCGATCCCGTCCGCCGCCGGGCGTAGCCGCTCCAGCGCGCTGATGCCCTCGACCACGAAGCGCGCCCAGCGGATCTGCGAGGGCTTCAGCGCGAGTATCCGAGGCAGCGCCCCGAGCTTCGCCAGCTCGCTCGTGCCCGCCGGCATCAGCAGATGGGTCGAGAGCTGATCGGACGGGAACCCCATCCTGTCGAGCACCACCACCCGGCGTCCCGCCCGCGCCAGTGGGGCCGCCACCGCACAGCCCGCCAAGCGCGCTCCCACGACCACCACATCGACCTGCTCCACCGCCGCGAGTCGGCGGCTGCCAGCATCCCAGACCGCGGCTCTGCCGCTCGCGCCGTCAGGCGGACGATTCATGGTCCTGCCGTTCCTGCCAGCGCCGCTCCATCGTCCGCAGCATCTGTGGGTAGACCACCAGGTACCGGAACGGCTTGATTGCAGCCATGTAGGCGTTCCCCAGGATGCCGTTCGGCCTCACATAGACCGCCATCTGGCCCCGGTAGCCGCTGGGTCCCTCGGCGACCCAGCCGAGATGCAGGATGCCGTGCATCGTTTGGTTGGCGATCTCGGCGGCGAACTCGTCGTCGGTCAGGTAGAGCGAAGTGAATGGAAGCGTCTCGAATTCCGGCCCGGCCGTGGCGCGCAGGTCATCGGGCAACCGCTCGCGCAGCGTCGTCACCCTCGACCCGAGCCCCGAGTCCGATTCGTCCAGGCCAAACAGGTCGCCGAACTTCCACCGCAACGACCACAGCGCCCGCCCCGCGCGAGGCAGCGCCTGCGCCGGATCGGATGCGGCGAACCCCTCGACGAGGATCGGGAACTCGTCGGCTTGGCCGGGCGTCGGCAGTGCCCAGACATCCTCGAGCCGAAAGTCGCCGGCGATCTCATGGATCCGCCAGGGGCGAGAGGTGTGCGCTGTGTTCGGGAGCTTCATCTCGATCTCCATGTCCTGGTGTTGTAGCCGGCTAGGTTTGTGCCGAGAACCTCGCGTGGTACCCACGGCTGTGGCCTCTGAGCCCACCATCCATACGGCAGCGTATAGTTGAAGGCTAGCATCATCATCGGGAGTGTCAATACCGAACCGAACGCGATAGAGAAACGATGGCGCCCCCAACCCGCACGCCTCGCAATAGGTGGATCGAAGAGGGCCTGAGTGCCCTTGCCGTCGGCGGCCCGGACGCCGTCCGGATCGAGCCCTTGGCCCAAGCACTGGGCGTCAGCAAGGGCGGCTTCTACTGGCACTTCAAAGACCGCCAGGCGCTGCTCGAGGAGATGCTGGACGCATGGGAGCGCACCTGGGTCGACGAGGTGGTCGAGGCCGTCGAGGCCGAGGATGGGAAGGTCGAGGGCAGAGAGGTCGAGTACGGGGAGGTCGAGTACGGGGAGGCTGAGGACGGGGAGGCTGAGGACGGGGAGGTCGAGTACGGGGAGGTCGAGTACGGGGAGGTCGAGTACGGGGAGGCTGAGGGGGGGGAGGCAAGGTCGAGATTGAGGCGGCTGTTCGCGCTGGCCGCCGCCTCAGGCGCCGAGCTGTTGAAGGTCGAGCTGGCGATCCGTAACTGGGCCCGTCGCGAGGAGGCGGTTGCCGAGCGATTGCGGCAGGTCGACAACAGGCGAATGAACTACATGCGCTCTCTGTTCGGAGCCATCTGCGAGGACGAAGACGATGTCGAGGTGCGCTGTCTGCTGGCCTTCTCGCTATTCATCGGCGGCCATTTCGTCAGGGTCGATCACGGCGGGCGCAGCCGGGCGGAGGTGCTGGAACTGGCCCTCGAGTGGCTCACCCGATAGGCCGAGCGGGAGTCGTAATTCCATCTAGATCCAGCACCCTGATCGTGCAGGCGCATGGGCTCGAATCGGGCATGACGAGACACTCGCTCAACGGGTCAAATCGATGCCTGGAGTCGCTCGGCGAGGGTGATGAGCGCTGAGGGTTGGGTGCCGAGCCCGTCGGTGATCTTCACCAGCAGCTCGTAAGTGGGGTCCAGCCGTCCGGCTTCAAGAGCGTCGATGCGCTCGCGGAGAATCCCACTGGAGGTAGCGAGCTCATGGGTACTCATGCCCCTTTGTTCGCGCATCAGCTTGACGGCTCGCCCGAGGGTGACCAGGTTGGGCTCTTTGTAACTGCTCTGCACCAAAAAAATCCCCAAAATGCGATGAAGTGAGTGTGGTGTAGCGTTTTTTCAACACCGTTGTCCTAACTCCTGCGGCGGGAATGCGCAAGTCTGCAGCTCGTGTCACGCCCCCGGACCTCCAAGCCGCGCAGTCTTCGCCACGCCGCGCTGGGCCAGGCGATCGAATTGGCGATCGCCGAAAACGCCGATATGACACATGAGTCCGTAGCTGCCGACTCCGGCCTGGCCGTCGAACAGGTTGGCTCGTTCGTTCGCGGGCGCGGCAATCCGACGTATACGACTCTGCTCAGGCTGTGTGAAGGGCTGCACTTGAGCCTTGGCGAGTTGATGGTTCGCGCCGACGAGTTGTACGAGAGGCGTATTGGGCGCTAAATGCCTGGCTCGTGGAGCGCGACCATCATCAGCGCGACCCAGGTGTCGACGAGCGTCTCATCGTCGACTTGTGCCGGGATACCGAGAACGTCGCGCAACAGGCGAGATGAGAACAGTGACCCCAGGCCGACGGCGGCGATCGCCCTTGCCTTCGAGCGAGCGATCGGACGCTCCGCACGCTCGTCGATCCAGCTGGCGAGCCCCTCGAATGTGGAGTTCACCAGCTGATCGACCGCTGCCGTCAGGATCTGCGGCCTGGCGCGGGCTTCGGAGGCGAGGATGCGCAGTAGCTCTGCCTCGCTGTCGAGCTCGTTGAGGATGTAGCGGGCGGTCAGGATCAGTTCGGCTTTGAGGTCGCCGACAGGAGTGAGCACGCGGTGGATCTCACGGAGCGCGTCCAGCCGCGCGAGCTGGCGCTCGATGCCGGCTGCAAGGAGCGCTTCCTTGCTCTCGAAATGGTGGTAGAGCCCGCCGGCGCCTGGTGTGAGCCCGGCGGCTGCCTCGATCTTGACAATGCTAGTGGCCGCATAGCCGTGCTCGCTGAACAGATGCATCGCCTGCTCGATGATGCGATCACGGGTCGTGCTTGACATGCCTGACTCCTAAGTATACGCTTAGTCGAAGTCAGGTTCGACTGAGCCGAGTGGAGGGGGGGTTGTGTCCGATTTCGAGCTTTCTCCAGAGACACGCGGCACGCGTGGCGACGGGATTGGCCGGGGTCGCTTGGGGCGCACGGCTCCGCTTGTGGGCCTGACGGCTCGGACCGTCGGCGAGGCGCTGATGGCGAGGCTGCGCGGCAGGCGGACGGTCGCGGATCGAACCGAGTTTCATGTGCGCTCGGCGGAGCGCTACGCGGAGTTGCTCGGCCACTCCAAGGGCGCCCTGATGAAGGCGGGGCAGATGGCTTCGTTCGCGCTGATGAGTCCGGCAGTGCCGGCGGAGCTCCAGGCGATCTACCAGACGGCGCTGATGCGCCTTCGCGACGATGCTCCGCCGATGGCTCCGGAGCTCGCGCGGGAAGTGCTAGAGCGCGAGCTCGGGCAACAGGCCGAGGACGCGTTCGCCCAGTTCGACTGGAAGCCACTCGCGGCCGCTTCGATCGGCCAGGTCCACGCGGCCCGGCTGCGCGACGGTCGCGCCGTCGCGGTCAAGGTCCAGTATCCGGGCGTCGCGGACGCGATCCGCGCCGACCTGAAGAACACGGAGCTATTGGCCAGCTTCCTGACGTTGACCGTCGGCGGGATGTCCCCGCGGAGGATGAGCTTCGACCTGCGCGGCGCGGCGCGGGAGATGGGATTGCGCATCGTCGAGGAGCTCGACTATCGGCTGGAGGCGGCCAACCAGGCCGAGTTCGCCGAGTACTACCGCGGGCACCCCTTCATCCACATACCGGATGTTGTCGGCGAGCTTTGCACCGATCGAGTGCTGACCCAGGAGCTGGTACGTGGCTTGTTATGGAGTGAGGCCGTCGGGGCCGGGCAGGAGTTGCGCGACCAGTGGGCGGAGGCGATCTACCGCTTCACCTATGGCACCTTGGAGCGCATCCACCTGTTCAACGCCGACCCGCACCCCGGCAACTACGTATTCCACGAGGATGGCAGCGTGAGCTTCCTGGACTTCGGCTGCGTCAAGCGCTTCAGTCGCGAGCAGGCTCAGATGATGGACGCGATCGTCCACAACTGCTTGCGCAACGACGTCCTCGGAACCTGGAGGGCGTGTGTAGAGGCCGGATTCTTCAGGTCATCGGACCCGGTCACCCCTGAGGAAGTGTTCGACTTCTGGCGGGAGGACTGGGGAATGCTCTGGGCGGAGCAGCGGTTCACCATCACTCCCGAGTATGTGGCGAGAAGGCTCGAGCGCAGGTGCTCGCCGAACGGTCCCTCGTCCAACGCTTTGCGCCATGTCACCATGGCGCCCGAGTACACGGCGATGGGCCGGATCGAAGTGGGGGTGATGTCGGTGGTCGGCCAGCTGTGTGCCGGTACTCACTGGGGCTCGATCGCGGCAGAGCATTTCGAGAATGCCCCACCGCTTACCGAGATGGGCAAGCGCGACCATGCGTTCTTCGATGAACGCCAGCTGGCCAATTCCGCCTGACGCGGCCCTGAGACACGTTCTAAGCCGAGCGGCCCCCGGGCGCGACCTCATGCGGAGGCGAGCCGTGCTTGGGAAGGGCTAGGCTGCAGCCGATGGCCTACACCACCGCTGAGGGCCGCCAGCGGATCCTCGAGGATCTCGCGGGCGCCGCCGATGAGATCGCAGTCGCGCTGGCATTGCTGAGCGAGGCCTACGAGCATCTCGACGAACGGACCGCCGAGCGCCTTGAAGAGCAGCTGTTCCAACCAGTCCAGGCGGCTTACGGTCGTGCCAAGCGCGTTCACGCCGGCTTTGCCCAGCGTCACGAGCTGCAGGATCACACCTTTCAGACACCGTCTCCGGTGGCACCGTCAAATGACACGAAGGGCCTGATCGAAGCCGCTGTCGATGCCGCCGGGCGAGCGGACGGAATGCTTGGCGAGCTGCAGGACTCGATGCTGCCGATCGAGGTCGGGGACGTGGAGCTGCGGGCCGGCCTCTCGGAGGTGCGCGAGCTGATCGGCGGCGTTCGCGCTCAGGCTCGCGAGATGGTACGCACGCTTGGACGCTGAGCTAGGCTGCGCGGCTGAGCCAGGCCGCTCGTAGCTCCGGTGCTAGGGGTAGCGCTCGTGGCCAATTTGGCGTTTCGGCTCAGGCTGTTGTATGAAGCTGACGCCATCACCCCTACCGCGGTCCAAGCCCGCGCACGAGCGCCAGCAGCGCCTCAGAGGTGCCTTGCGCGTCCTGTCCGCCTCCCGCGAGGCGGCGTACCGCGAGCCCCGTCATCAGCGCGACCACAGCGGGCGCGTGGCGCTCTCCTCCGGGGATGCCGAGCGCGCTGAGGGCGGCGCTCGCGATCTGTTCGTGAGCCTCGAAGCAACGCCGCGAGGCTTCGCGCAGCTCGGGGTCGCGAGCGGCTTGAAGGTGCAGCTCAAGCTCTGCTATCTGCTGGGGGATCTCGGAGGGAACGGCCACGAGCCGCTCGACGGCTTCCGCCACCTGCCGCACACCTGGTTTCCCCCCTGCCAGCTCTTGCGCGATCTGCTGGCGTCTTGCGGTCTCCTCCTCGACATGCAGAAGCAGGCTCTCGCGCAGTAGTTGGGCTTGGCTCGCGAAGTGATACGTGAGCGAGCCGAGCGATACGCCGGCGGCCCCCGCGACGCGGCGGTTGGTGACGGCGGCGACGCCCCCGTCGGCGATCAGCTTAAGGGTCGCTCGTAGCATGCGCTCGCGCGCGCCCACGACCTCGCCGCTTGCCCGGTTGGGTGGACCGTTCGCTGGGCCTGGTGGGTTGCCCAAGTTTGCTGGGCCTGGAGGGTTGCCCGAAATGGCACGCCCCCCGCGCGCGCGGGGGGCATCGAGGTTTTGGGCTTCGCCGCCGCGCTCCTCAGATGCCTCTGCGCCGGCGGGTGCGATCTCTGCGTCAGCGGCTGTGACTGCGCCGATCATCGCGGCGCGATCCTGCCGACGGCATGCGGCGCGATGCGCTCGTGCCAGCGCTCGACCCGCTCGAGTTGAGCGGCCAGCGACAGCAGCTTCCCCTCGCTGCCGCCCGGTCCCAGTAGTTGCACGCCAAAGGGCAGACCGTCGCTGGTAAGCCCCCCGGGAACGCTAACGCCCGGCCAGCCGAGGATATTCCAAGGCCAAGCGTAAGGGCAGGCGCCGGCGATCACCTGTTGCGTGGACCAACTGGAGAGTCCATCGGTCCTGCCGACCGGTAGTGGCACGCTAGCGCTCGTAGGGGTTAGAAGCACGTCAAAATCTCCAAAAATCAGCCCGATGCGATCCTGAAAGCGTCGCTCCAAGCGTCTGGCGAGGGGCAGGACGGTCTTGGTCAGGATGCCGCCGATCTGTGCTGTGGAGCGAGTCCGCGCGTCCAGCAGCGAGCGATCCGGCACGCGCTTGACCCATCCGTGCACTCCCGACTCCCCGCGCGCGATCAGCGTGAGCCCCATCAGGCCATAGTTGGGGTGGTGCTCGCTGACGGTGTGCCCGAGCTCGGCGAGCACCCGGCCGATTTTGCGCACACCGGCCTCGATCTCGTGGTGCAGATGAACGGGTGCGCCGCTGAAAGCGTGGCGCAGGGAGAGGGCGATGCGCAATGGCCGTGGCTCGCGGGCGATCGTCTGGAGGTAGGGCTCGGGCGGTGGGGCAGGGGCGTGCAGCTCCTCGGGGTGGTTGCCGCTCAGCACGTCGAGCATCAGCGCGGCGTCGGCGACGGTGCGGGTCAGGGGACCGATGCAGGTAAGACCGTTGAAGGACTCGGCATCGGGCCAAGTGGAGATGCGACCGCGCTGGGGCTTGACGCCGACGAGGTTGCACCAGCCGGCGGGAATGCGCACGGACCCCGCTCCGTCGGAGCCGAGCCCGGCGGGGACGATGTGCGCGGCGACCGCGGCGGCCGAGCCGCCGCTTGAGCCGCCGGGAGTGCGATCCAGGCTCCAGGGATTGCGCGTGACGCCGAAGGCTGTGCCCTCGGTGAAGGGATAGAGGCCGATCTCAGGTGTGTTGGTCTTGCCGACAATCACCGCCCCGGCCGCACGCAGACGGCGCACCATCTCGCAGTCCTCAGCCTTGGCAGCGAAGGCCCCCGAGCAGCCAAAGGAGGTCGGGTGCTCGGCGAGGTCAACATCGTCCTTGATCGCGATCGGCACTCCAAGCAGGGGCAGCCGCTGGCCGGCCGCGATGCGTCTGTCGGCCTCAGCTGCCTCCGCGCGGGCGGCCTCGGCGCGCACGACGCGGAAGGCGTTCAGCGTGGGCTGGGTCGTCTCGATGTGCTTGAGCGTCTGCTCTACAAGCTGCGTGGAGCTGACGTGCCCTTCGGCCAGCGCAGCCACACACTCCAGTAGATCTCGTGTGGGGTAGTGCGTATTGGCGCCTTCGGCGTCTGCGGCTGGGCTTGAATGGATGGCTGAGGACATTTTTTGGATTGAAGGGGGCGTGCTGCTCGGTGTTCCCACTCAGGTCGTCGATACGGACCGTTCGTTCGAACGAACGGTAGCAGCCAGGTTGGCGACATAGACTCAGCCGGTGAGCATCGGTGCGCCAAGTTTCGACACGGCCGCAGTCGTGCGGCGCTTCCACGAGGCGCGCCGCGGCGAGGATTTGGTCGTGCTGCAGGGCTTTCACGCGCTCAAGCACGCGCTTCGCTTCGGCGCTTCTGTGGAGCTGGTCGCGTGCTCTGACGCGGCCGAGCTGGCACGTCTAGGAGAAGGTCTGGCTCCCGATCTGATCGAGCGCATGCAAGCGCTTGCCGTCGTGCTGCCCGCCGAGGCTTTCAAGCGGCTCGGCCCCTACGTCCCGCACACCGGCGTTGTCAGCATCGCGCGGCGCGTTGTCAGCGATCCGCTCGATGTGCTCGGCGCTGAGGGCCGGGCGCCGGTCGTACTGTTGGAGGATCCACGCCACTTCGGCAATCTTGGTGCCGTAATCCGCGTTGCCGCGGCGGCCGAGGCGGCGGGCGTGCTCACCACCGGCCGCCAGGATCCTTGGGACTCGGTAGCGGTGCGCGGCTCGGCGGGCCTGCACTTCGCGCTGCCCGTTGCGCGCTTGGGGAATCTGCCTGAGAGCGACAGGCCGCTGCTGGCGCTGGACCCTGAGGGAGAGGAGCTGCGCCCCGAGCTGGTGCCGCCGCGCGCGCTGCTGGCGTTTGGAACCGAGCGCGACGGCCTCAGCGAGCGTTTGCTCGATCGCGCCGACGCGCGCCTTCGCCTACCGATGCGGGCCGGTGTCTCGAGCCTGAACCTCGCGACTTCTGTGGCTGCCGTGCTCTACAGCTTGCGCTTTGTCCGGACGTAAGTGCGGCTGTGTGTTCGGTGCGAGGTGACTGTGTGCTCGGTGCGAGGGTGGCTGTGTGTTCGGTGCGAGGGTGGCTGTGTGCTCCACGCGGTTTGTAGGCTTGAAATGTGCGGATGCCCCCCGCGCGCGCGGGGGGCATGAGCGATTTGGAGTGCTTGTCAGTGTGGCGGAAGACCTTCGTTTCAATCGGCCTGTGCCGGCGTGTACGGCGCCAGCTCGCGCCGCGCGATCGAGAGCTTGTGCACCTCGTCGGGCCCGTCCGCCAGGCGCAGGGTGCGCAGGTGGGCGTAGGTCCAAGCCAGCGGAAAGTCGTCTGAGACGCCGCCGCCGCCGTGCACCTGGATCGCGCGATCGATCACCTTCAAGGCGATGCTCGGAGCGGCCACCTTGATCGCGGCGATCTCGGTGCGCGCGTGGCGGTTGCCGACCGTGTCCATCAGCCACGCGGCCTTGAGCGTCAGCAGGCGCGCCATCTCGATCTCGATGCGCGCCTCGGCAATCCAGTCCTGGATGTTGGCCCTGGTGGCCACCGGCTGGCCGAAGGTCGTGCGCTCCACGGCGCGCTTGCACATCGCTTCCAAGGCCCGCTCGGCGGCGCCGATCGAGCGCATGCAGTGATGGATGCGCCCCGGCCCGAGTCGTGCCTGGGCGATCATGAAGCCGTCGCCCTCGCCGGCGATCAGGTTGCTTGCCGGCACGCGCACGTCCTCGAAGAGGATTTCGGCGTGGCCCTCTTGGTCCTGGTAGCCGAAGACGGGCAGGCCTCGCACGATTTGCACACCAGGGGTGTCGATCGGCACGAGGATCTGGCTTTGCTGGCGATGGCGTGGAGCGGACGGCTGGGTCTTGCCCATCACGATCATGATCTTGCAGTGCGGATGCAGGGCCCCTGAGATCCACCACTTGCGTCCGTTGAGCACGTACTCGTCACCCGTGCGCTCGATGCGCAACGCGATGTTTGTCGCGTCGGAGGAGGCGACCTCGGGCTCGGTCATAGCAAACGAGGACCGAATCTCACCTTCAAGTAGAGGGTTAAGCCACTGCTGTCTTTGTTCGTCTGTGGCGAACTGGTGCAGAACCTCCATGTTGCCTGTATCAGGGGCAGAGCAGTTACATGCCTCCGAGGCGATATGGCTACGCCCAAGGATCTCCGCGAGCGGCGCATAGTCGCTGTTGGACAGGCCGGCGCCGTGATCGGCATCCGGCAGGAACATGTTCCACAGTCCCGCCGCGCGCGCGCGCCCCTTCAGCTCCTCCATCACCGCCGGCTGGTGGTGTGGGTCGCCGGACTCGGCCAGCTGACGCTGATACACGGGCTCGGCGGGATAGATGTGCTCGTCCATGAACGCGCTCAGACGCTCCTGGAACTCGATGCAACGCTCGCTCGGCTGGAAGTCCATCGTCTCCTCCTCGGCAGTGGGAATAGGATCATCGCCGATGAGCGAGGGTTCGGCTGACTACAAGGCGGCGGGCGTCGACTATGACGCGCTCGACGAGGGCAAGCGCATGGCGATGGCACGCGCGCTCGCCACCTCCCCGTTGCTTGATCTCCGCGGCGGACACGCGCTCGACGCCTCGCGTGGCGAGCCGGCCTTCGTGTTCGAGTTCGGCGCGACGACGCTTGCCTTCGTGATGGAGGGGCTCGGCACGAAGTCGGTCATCGCGCGGCAGCTGCTCGAGCGCCATGGCATCAATCGCTTCGCCGACGTCGCTTATGACACGGTTGCGGCGATCCTCAACGACCTCTGTTGTGTCGGTGCGCTGCCGTTGGTCGTCAACGCCTATTTCGCCACCGGCGCCTCGGAGTGGTACGCCGAGCCCGAGCGCGCTGCGGCGTTGCTCGGGGGCTGGCAGCGCGCATGCATCGACGCCGGCTGTACGTGGGGTGGGGGCGAGTCGCCGTCGCTGCCTGGTCTCGTCGCGGCCGAGGACATCGAGCTGGCGGGCGCGGCTGTCGGAGCGGTGCCGGAGGGGCGGGCAGCGATCCTCGGCGAGGAGCTGCAGGCGGGCGATGAGATCGTGCTGGTCGCCTCCAGCGGCCTACACGCCAACGGCGCCTCGCTTGCGCGGCTGCTGGTCGAGCGCTTGCCCGACGGCTATATGACCGCCTTGCCGAGTGGGCGCACGCTGGGTGAGGCGCTGCTGGACCCCTCGGTCATGTACGTGCCGCTGGTGCGGGCGCTGCTCGAGTCCGACCTCGCCGTCTCCTATCTCAGTCACGTGACCGGCCACGGTCTGCTCAAGCTGATGCGTCCCGTCAAGGCACTGAGCTACCGCATCTCAGAGCTGCCCCCCGTGCCGGAGGTGCTCGCGTTCCTGGTGGAGCAGGCTGGTCTTGACAGGCACTCGGCGTACTCGACGTTCAACATGGGCTCCGGCTACGCGATCTACTGCTCCGCGGGAGCAGGCACGAAGGTGGTCGAAATGGCTCAGCGATTGGGCTTTAAGGCTGTCGTCGCGGGCTCTGTGGAGGCCGGTCAGCGCCAGGTGACCGTCGAGTCGATCGGGGTGCATTACGTCGGCGATGAGCTCGATTTGAGCGCTGCCGCGCAACCACCTAGTTGAACCCGTCGTCCGATCCGGGTAATCTTGGCGGCAAATCGCCAATGCTCCCCGGACGGCTGAGACGTTAGGGGACTCGATGTCGCCGGACCGTCAAAGGACCGGAGCTACCCGGATCGTAGGCGGACCTGTACCATCAACAGAGGAGAGAAGCTGATGCGCAAGGCATCTACCCGTTTGGCGTTGCTCGGCCTCGCCGTAGCGATGCTGGTTCTACCGGCGGTCGCAGGGGCGGCACCCACGGTCACGCTGAAGGTCAAAGCGGTACCAATTCCGAAGAACCCAGCCTCCAACGGCGGCCCAACCTGGCCTGGCACCGGCAACATCTTTGGTGCCGGTGCGGCGGTTGAAGCCGAATTCACGATCAAAGGCACCGAATACGGCGGCTTTCCCTCGCCGCTGACGGGCGTCACGGCCTCCTTCCCCAAGGGCTCGAAGGTCACGACCAAAGGCTTCACGACGTGCTCCGCTGGGACTCTTGAAAGCCACGAAGTGCAGAACTGCCCGAAGAAGTCGGTTGCCGGCCCCAAGGGCGAAGCCGGCGGCGTGGTCAGCTTCGGAGGCACACGCGTCCAGGAGAAATTGACCTTGCAGCCATTTTTCGCGGAAGGCGGCAACCTGGCCTTTTACGCCGAAGGACGCGAACCGGCAGTGATCGAACTGCTGGCGACAGGCAAAATCCTGCCTGCCTCCGGTGCTTTTGGCCCCGTGGTCTCCAGTGAAGTCCCGCTGGTCATAACGGTGCCCGGTGCTCCTTACGGGTCTGCGGAATACATCAAGGTCAAGGTTGGGGCGGCCTTTATGAAGGGCAAAAAACTGGTGTCTTACGGCACGTTGCCGAAGACCTGCCCGAAGGGCGGCTTCACGGTCAAGGCCGAACTGAAATTCCTCAGCGGGGAAACGGTTACGGTCACCTCGAAGCCCCCATGTCCCAAGAAATAGGGCCGCGACAGAGTTAGTCAGGAGAGGTCGGTGGCCGTCTGGCGCTTGGGGCGGCCACCGGCAGGACTTGGAGGAAAGTAAAGGAAGAGGTACCTCAGGGAGTGCGCGATGCGCGTAAGGTCTGAGAGACGGCGGGACAGGGCGGCCGAATCCAAAACGGACGAGCCGCCCTCTCCTCGTTATCGATACAGAGGTAGGATCGGGTTGAGGACGCAGAATCAGGGGTTCAGGAGGGGCATGGCTGCCGTCGGTGGCGCCGTCTGCGTAGCCGCGCTCGTTGCCGTGGTCCTGCTCGCGACCTCGGCCGGCGGCTCCAGCAGTAGCTATGAAGTCCGTGCGATCTTCGACGACGCCGGCAACCTGACCTCTGGGGAGAACGTCAAGATCGACGGGGTCAACGTCGGTACGGTCGGATCGGTCACGCCCACGCCACAGGCAAAGGCAGCGGTTGTGCTCAAGATCACCACTCCAGGCTTCCAGGATTTCCGCGAAGACGCCAGCTGCACAGTCCGCCCGCAGGCGCTGATCGGCGAGAAGTTCGTGGACTGCTTGCCAACCAAGCCGCGTGTAGAAGGCACACCCTTGCCGCCCCCCTTGAAGAGGATCCCCGCGGGGCAAGAAGGCGCCGGCCAGGTGCTTCTGCCGGTCACGAACACACACAGCCCGGTGGATCCCGACCTGCTCGGTGACATCACGCGCTTGCCCGAGGCGCAGCGCTTGACGATCCTGCTCAACGAATTCGGTGCCGGCTTCGCGGGTCGCGGCTCGGACCTGAACGCCGTAATCCGCCGCGCCAATCCGGCTCTGCAAGGACTCGAAGAAGTGTTGGCGATCCTCGCGAAAGAGAACAAGGTGCTGACCGATCTCGCTGTCGAAGGCGACCGCGCGCTCGCGCCGATCACGGCCGATCGCGGACAGGTCGTAGGCTTCATCAAAGCGGGCAAGACGGTCGCCCAGGCGACCGCCAACCAGCGCGGCGCGCTTGCTCAGAACTTGGCCGACTTCCCCGCTTTCCTCGAACAGCTCGGACCGGCGATGGAACGGCTCGGACGCTTCGCCGACCAGACGACCCCAACGCTTGAAGATTTCGGTATCGCGGCGCCCGGCATCAACAAACTGTTCGAGAGTACGGCGCCGTTCTCGAAATCCTTCGAAGGCTTCCTGGGCACGCTCGGCAAAAACGCCAAAAAGACGGCCTCTGCTCTGACCGCCGTCGAACCGCTGCTCGCGCAGGCCAAGGGACTCGGCAAGAACGCCAAGCCGTTCGCGACTAACTTTTCCGGGCTGCTCACCAGCCTGAAAAGCACGGGGGGATTGGAGCGCCTGCTCGACTTCATCTACCTCGGCGCCGGCAGCGTCAACGGCTACGACGCGCTTGGACACTTCCTACGTGCGGAAATCGTTGCCAGCGCTGGCTGCATCGGCTACGCAATCGTCACCAATCCCAGCTGCTCTACTGGAAAATTCATCGGGGGTAAAACGGCGAGCACGACGGCCTCGGCCGCCAGCGTCAACTCGACGAGCCTCGTGATGAAGCGCACGCTCGCTGTCCTGAAAGGAATGACGCCGGCTGAGGCGACCGCCAAATATCCGGGCTCGGTCACCGGCGAAGCGAATGGGACCACCGGTCTGCTGTCGACCGCC
Source organism: uncultured Solirubrobacterales bacterium (assembly GCA_963704555.1). Classification (GTDB taxonomy): domain Bacteria; phylum Actinomycetota; class Thermoleophilia; order Solirubrobacterales; family Solirubrobacteraceae; genus Palsa-744. The sequence continues at coordinate 2,654,833 of OY969921.1, read as the reverse complement.
GCCGGCGCGACGCCGACGGCCCAGCCGGTGGGCGGGGCGGCGTCAGGCACGACCTATTACAACCCGTCCTCGGAATCCTCCGAAGCAAGCGGCATGCTGCTCAACTACCTGCTCGGCAACTGACCATGAGGACCCGCCCATCACCAACTGCGCTCCTACTTCCGCTGCTTGTGGGGCTTGCCGTGCTGACCCCGGTCGAAGCGGCGCTTGCCGAAACCACCTCGACGGCTCCTACGTCCGAAGCGACCGCGCCAGCAGCCGCAACGACGACCACGAACGTGCCCGCCCCACCGGCAACTGAACCCGTGCCGACGAGTACGACCGCGACGCCGCCGCCCTCCACGACCTCAACAAGCGAATCCTCCTCCTCTTCTTCTTCTTCCTCCTCCTCCTCCTCCTCCTCCTCCTCCACCACCACCGTCCCTGCCCCGGAAGTGCGAACACAGCACTCGCAGCCGCGTACGACTGTCACCCACGCTCACGGAGGCTCGTCCACGACGCAGTCGTCGTCGAGCACCACGACCGGCAAGAACGGCAAGAACACTAAGGCCGTGTCGCCCTCGGCGCTGACGCCGCCGCTGCCTTCGACGCTCGGTGGGTCGCTCTCGAACGTGCCCAGCTTCTTCATCAACAGCTTCTCGATCCCACCGTTCCTGCTGCCGATCTACCAGGCCGCGGGCGCCGCGTATGGGATCCCATGGCAGGTGCTCGCCGCGATCAACGAAGTCGAGACCGATTACGGCCGCGACCTGAGCGTCTTCGAGCGCCGGCGCCGAGGGCTGGATGCAGTTCCTGCCGAGCGAGTGGAGCCAATACGGCGTCGATGTCAACAACAGCGGCTATGAGGACCCCTATAACCCCGCTGACGCAATCTTCGCCGCCGCTCGCTATCTCAAGCAGGCCGGTGGCGATACAGACATTCGCGCGGCGGTGCTCGCCTACAACCACTCGCAGGCATACGTCGAATCGGTGATGCTGCGCGCGCGCTTGCTCGGCGGCACTCCGCCGGAACTGCTCGGCGCGATCACGGGCTTGACGGAAGCGCGCTTTCCCGTGTACGCCGCCTCGCATTACAGCGACGGCTTCCCCACTACTGAAGGTCCTTCGCCGCATACGGTGCCAGCGACGACGATCTACACGCGGGCCGGGGCTCCCGTAATCGCGGCACAGGACGGGCGCATCGCACAGATTGACCCGACCGGTCCGTTCGGCCCGAGCGTCTCACTTGTGGACGCCTACGGAAACACCTACACCTATGCCGGTCTCGGGACGCTCGCCTCGCTCTACCCGGTGCTCGAATCGGTCGAAGTCGGTGCGCCACGCGCGTCGGGCCTCGCTAGCGTGGGCCTGGATGTCGGCCCGTCAAGCCCCGCCGCCAGCGGTGCGACCCGCTCCTTCAGGGACGGGGCGGAGAACGTCTACCTGCATCCGTTGCATGTCGGCGTACAGGTGATCGCTGGGACGGTGCTTGGTCACGTCGGCTCCGGGGCGGAACCTCACATCGTCTTTCAGATCCGTCCGGCTGGTATCGGCGAGCCGTTGATCGATCCGAAGCCGATCCTCGACGGCTGGGTCAAGCTACAAAGCTCTTCCGCCGTGAAAGCGACGGGCCGTACCCCGTTTGCCAAGCTCACGCCAAGTCCTGGACAAGCACTGCTCGAGTCCAAGACCCAGCTCGAGCTGCAGGTCCCGCGCGATCATGCGATCAGCCTTCCACGCTGTGAGCGACGTCTGATCGCCGACGACCGAGCCGACAGGCGCGTGCTTGCGGCGCTCGAGTTCCTTGCTGCCTCGGGCTTGAGCCCGACCGTGTCCTCGCATAGTTGCTCACAGGCATCCACGGCCAAGGATGCTCAGTCCTCGCCCGGCGCCACCGGTCAGGTTCTCGACCTTTCGGCGATCGACGGGACTCCCGTCGTCGAGGCAGGCGCACCGAGCACGCTAGGGCTGGCCGCGGCGCGCAAACTCGCAGCGCTGCAGGGCGTCATGAAACCACTGCAGATCGCAAGCTCCACGCGTTTCGGGACGCTCCACATGACGGTGCTCGCCGACGAGGGGAACACGATCAGCATTGACTTCGCCCCACTCGCGGACGCTCAGGCGCACACCGCCGCCGTATCCGGTTCCGGGCTGACGCCCGCCCAATGGCTGGCGCTCGTCGCCCGGCTCGGCCAGGTGCCCGATCCTACGGTCAGCGCCCAGCCGTCGCCGGCGGCGATTCCAGACAACTCCGGCGCGGCCTCGCCGACTGTGGAAGGCAAGTAGCGCGATGGCAACCACTGTCCCACCGCCGGCATCCACGCCCCCGCCGCTGCCCCCGCCGCCGCGGCGTGCCAACACGACTCGGATAGTCGCTGTCGCGGCGATCGCGGTGGTGGTCGCGATCGTGCTCGTGCTATTGCTTGGCGGCAACGGCAGTGCCACCTACTACCTGATCTTCCCCGAAGCTGGACAGCTGGTGCGCGGCGATCAGGTACAGGTCGGTGGGGTGCCGGTGGGCTCGATCAAGGACATCACGCTCCTGCACGACTACGACGTGCGCATCACGATCAACGTCGAATCCTCGCTGGCGCCGCTACACAGGGGCACCACCGCCGAAATCCGTGTGCCGTCGCTGTCGAGCGTCGCCAACCGCTATATCGCGCTCGCGCCGGGACCAAATAACCGCCCCTCGCTGCCCTCCGGCTCGACCTTGCCGATCACATCGACGCACGGCGTCGTCGACTTGGATCAGCTGTTTGGCATTTTTAACGCCAAGACGCGTAAGGGCTTGCAGCAGTTCATCCAGGGCTCCGCCGAACAGTATTCGGGCGTCGCTCCCCAGCTACAGAAGGATGCGAAGTATTTTCCGCCGGCGCTGGCCGCGGTCGATCACGTGCTCGCCGAATTCGGCGGCGACCAGGAACTCTTCTCCAACTTCCTCGTGGAATCGGCCAAGACGACCACGGTGTTGGCGGGACGTAGCCAGCAGCTCACCGAACTGGTCAGCCACGCCGACACCGCCTTCGGGGCGATCGCCTCCCAGGGATCCAACCTGACCGCCGGATTGAAGGCGCTGCCCGCGACATTCAGGGAAGGCAATCGCACGTTTGAAACACTGCCGGCGACGCTTGCCGACCTGACCAAGTTGGTCGATGCCACCAAGCCGGCGGCGCCGTTGCTCTCGTCGTTCGTGTCAAAGCTGCAGCCGCTGGTGACCACGGCGACACCCGTCGTCAGCAACTTCAGCGAAGCAATCAGCAAGCCCGGCGCAAGCAACGATCTGACAGAAGCGGCGCTGGCATTGCCGCAGATCGCCAAGACGCTCACGACGGCCTCGCCCGACAACGTGCGCGCGCTTGAAGAATCCGTACCCATAACAGCCCTATTCGGCCCCTATACCCCCGATCTCGAGGGCTTCTTGCGCGCGTTCGGGCAGGCCGGCGCCTACTACGACGCCAACGGTCATTACGCCCGCGTCTCAGGCCTGTTCCCCGACTTCGAACTGGGCGCGGAAGATACTTTGAAGCCGGCGAATCCGTCGCAGGTCGTGCAGGGCTTGAAGACCGGCCAGCTGCGCCGTTGCCCCGGTGCCGCGACACAGCCGGCGGCCGACGGATCTTCGCCCTTCACCGACAACGGCCAATTGGGCTGCGACCCGAGCGAGGTCCCCTAGTGGTCCATCCCGCAAATCCACTGGTATTTCCCGGCGTCTGCACGCGACTGGCGGTCCCCAACGTCCGCACACGTACCACCAGTACGCGCACGGACACCGTGAACCGTCAGACCACGCGCATACACCCGGCAAACCCACAGCGAATTCACGGGATGGACCACCGATGAACCGCCGTCGCTCCAACTCGCTTGCCGGCAGCCCGCTGCTGATCGGCGCCGTCACGACGCTGATCATCGTCGTCGCTGTTTTCCTCTCCTACAACGCCAACAACGGGCTACCGTTCACGCCGACATACGACGTCAAGGTGCAACTACCGGAGGCATCGGGCCTGCAGAAGGGAAACCAGGTGCGCATCGGCGGCGAGCGTGTCGGCGTGATCAGCGGACTCAGCCCATATCAGGACCCGAAGACCGGTCGCGTGACCGCGATCGTCTCGCTCAAGCTCGAAAAGGCCGCCGAACCGCTGCCGGCGGACACAACCGCGATCGTGCAATCGGTCTCGACGATCGGTCTGAAGTACCTGGCGCTCGAACGAGGCCACTCCGCGCGCAAGCTCAAGGCGGGCGAAACGCTTCCGGTCTCCCAGACGCGCGAACCGGTCGACATCGACCAGTTCTTCGACATGTTCGACGAAAAGACGCGTAAGGCCAACCAGGTGAACCTGACGACCTTCGGCAACGGCTTCGCCGGGCGCGGGATCGGTCTCAACGAAACGATCTCGACGTTGAAGCCGCTCGTCACGAATGCGATCCCCGTGCTGCACAACCTCGCCTCGCCAAAGACGGGCTTCGGGCAGCTGTTCGTGGCACTCGACCGTCTCGCTAAAGAAGTGGCGCCTGTGGCAAACGAAAACGCCGCCCTCTACACCAATCTCAACACGTTCTTCACGGCATGGGCGAGCGTCGCCCCCTCGCTCGAACAGACGATCGTCGACGGGCCGCCTGCGTTGCGCCAGGCGACCCACTCGTTCCCCGCCACGGCCGAATTCGTCAACAAGAGCGCCGATTTCATGCGTCTTCTGCGCCCGAGCGCAAAGATCCTCACGACCGTGGCGGCGCCGCTTGGACACGCCTTCGAAGTCGGCGCCGTCAACCTGCGCTCCGCGACAGCGCTCAACGGCGAGGTCGCCGAAGCGACCGAAGCGTTCGCCAAGTTCGGCAAGAACCCGTTGGTGATCGCCGGCATCGAAGACGCCACGCACACGCTTGGGCTTGCCAACCCGCTCTTCGCGGGGTTGGCTCCGGCGCAGACGACCTGTAACTACGTGACGCTCACGTTCCGCAATCTCGCGAGCCTGCTCTCGCAGAGCATCGGTGTCGGCACGGTCGCGCGCGCGGCCGGTGTGCTCTCGCCGTTGGGGCCGAACAACGAGGGACTGCCCTCTTCGACCCATGCAAATGGGCCCTCTATCGAACCGCCCCCACCAGGTAGCCCAGGACCTGGACCGGACAACAACCATCTGCACGTCAACCCGTATCCCAACGTCGCCGGTCCCGGCCAGTCAAAGGAGTGCGAAGCCGGCAACGAGCCATACAAGATCGGTGAAGCCGTGATCGGCAACGTCCCCGGGAACGTCGGGACCAAAACCGAAGCGACGGAACGCAAGAACAACCTGTTCGGCGAGGAATATCCGGCCTCCACGCTCGAAGCTCTCGGCCTGAAGAGCTCGAAAGGGGCTAAGGAATGAGCCGCGTGCGCTGGTGGAAACGCTACGACGAGATGCCGGTCGTCGAGCTGCAGAAATCAAACCCCGTGCGCTTCGGAATCATCGTGATTGTGCTCACGGTGATTGTCGTGTACTTCGGCTTCACCAAGCACATCCCGTTCAAGCATGGCTTCCGCCTGAAGGCGGTGTTTGCTACGGCCGTCAACATCAGCCCCAAATCACCGGTGCGCATCGCTGGCGTCGACGTCGGGAAGGTCACCTCGATCCAGCGCGAGGGCAACACGGGCGTTGTGACGATGGAAATCGCAAATGGCGGTCTGCCGATTCACCGTGACGCGACGCTCAAGATCCGCGCGCGGATCCTGCTCGAAGGCAACTGGTTCGTCGACCTGTCGCCCGGCACGCCGACGTCCCCGACCGTCTCCTCGGGCTACACGGTCCCAATCACACAGACCTCCGACCCGGTCCAGCTCGATCAGGTACTCGACGCGCTTAACACGGACACGCGTGCCAACCTGCAGACGCTGCTCGCCGAATACGGCTCAGCGCTGACACGCAAGCCCACCGCCGCGCAAGACGCCGAACAGAACCCAGCGGTGCGCGGTCTGAACGCTGCGCAGGCTTTGAAAAAGACCTACTACGACAGTCCTGAAGCATTGGAAGGCACCGCGATCGTAAACCAGGCGTTTGCCGGCGTCGAACGGCACGACCTTTCAAAGCTGGTCGCCGGCATCGAGAAATTGACGGCTTCCCTGAACGTGCACGAACAGCAGCTCGGCGAATGGGTCGGCAATTTCAACACCTTCCTCGGAGCCTTCGCCGCGCAGTCAACGAGTCTTACGGCCGCGATCGCTTTGTTGCCCGGGACTTTCCAGAACGCCAGCCGCGCCTTCATCAACTTCAACGCCGCCACCCCCGCGATCAGGAAGTTCTCGCTTGCGCTCGTTCCAGGAGTAGAACAGACTCCCTCGACGATCGAGGCGGGTTTCCCGTGGATCGAACAGACACAAGCCTCACTTGCCCCGACGGAGATCGGTGGCGTCGCCAAGGGTCTGCGCGAAGCGGCCCCGACGCTCGCGGGGCTGGTCGTGACTCAGCCAGCGTTCTTCAAACAGACCGACCTCTTCTCCAAGTGCCTGAGCACGATCTTCTACCCGGCTGGCAACGCCAAGCTACAGGACGGCTCAAACACTTCCGGTGAGGAAGCCTATAAGGAATTCTGGTCTGCGATGGTGGGCGCCGCGGGCATCGCACAGACCTTCAACGGCAACGGGCTGACGAACCGATTCCTGATTGAGACGGGTGGTACCACGTTGCGCTCAGCGCCGGCGACGACCGTTGGCGTCCCGTCTGCCGGAAAGAAATTGCGCCTGCTGGCTCACACATCCCAACAGCCACTCGGCACGCGCCCAGCATTCTCGGGCACCGAGCCGCCGTACAAGCCGCTCGTGCCGTGCTACACGCAGGCGCCGCAAAACCTCAACGGTCCGCTCTCACAAGGTCCTGCCGATGGGAGTGAACCATGACGCCCAAGCCTGAGCATCAGGGAGAGCGCGGCCTGGGCGATCAGATCGCCCGTTACCGAACTGCCTTCATCTCGATCCTCGCGATGGTTGTGTTCGCGTTGTTCGTGGGCGGCTACATCCTCTCCAACGAGCGCCTTTCGTTGCCCGGATGGGTACCTGTTATTGGCAAGGAATACGTCACGCTCAAGGCTGAGTTCCGCACGGCTCAGGCGGTGACGCCGGGGCAGGGCCAGTCGGTCACGATCGCCGGGGCCAAGATCGGCGAAATCGCAAGCGTTCAGGCCAACGAAGGCAGCGCGCTCGTGACGATGAACATCACGCCCAAGTACGCGCGCTACGTCTACCGCAACGCCACGATGCTGCTGCGCCCCAAGACGCAGCTGAAGGACATGACCGTCGAGGTAGACCCGGGTACTCCCAGCTCCGGTCGCGTTCCCAACGGCTACACGATTCCCCAATCCCAAACTGCCCCAGATGTGAACTTCGAGGAGTTCCTTGCCGCGCTCGACGGCGAAACGCGCGAGTACCTGCAGGAGCTGATCGACGGCGCGGGCGAAGGCCTGAAGGGCAACTCCAAGAATCTCTCTGCCGCCTTCAAGCGCTTCGACCCGATCGCGCTCTACTCGCGCAAGATCACCGCACAGCTGAAGCTGCGCCACAAGAACATCGAACACGCGATCCACAATTTCCAGCTGTTCGTCAGCGCGCTCGGCGACAAGGACACCGAAATCTCACAGGCGATCGACGCTGCCAATGCTGTCTTCCAGGTGTTCGCTGAGGAGGACCAGAGCTTCCAGCGGACGCTGCATCTGCTGCCGAGCACGCTTGCCAAGACCAAGAGCGGTCTGGGCAAGCTGGCGAGAGCCGCCGCCGTGACAGGTTCGACCTTGACAAAGCTCCAGCCGTTCGCCGAATCGCTTGCGCCCGCCCAGGAAGCCACGCGTTCGCTGTTCAAGCAGAGCACGCCGATCATCAAGAACCAAATCCGTCCGCTGGCGCGGGAGGTCCTGCCGGTCATCAACCAGCTCAATCCGTCGCTTGAGGAACTCAGCGAAGCCTTCCCTGGGCTGGAAAGGAGCTTCTCGGTGTTCAACGAACTCTTCAACGAGTTTGCCTACAACCCGGGGCCCAACCAGGGGGGTTTCCTGTTCTTCCTCGACTGGGGCACCCACGACCTCAACAGCGTGCTCAGCGCTTCCGACGCTCACGGCCCGGTCGGGCGGACCGTTACCTATCTGAACTGTGAAGTGCTGCCGCTCCTAACGGGTGTGAGCGAAGTGAACGCGACGGTAAAGCTGCTGGTCGCGCTGCTCAATCCGCCTTCCGCAGCGGAATGCCAGGCACAAGGTTTGACTTCGGCGAGCGGAACCTCGGCGAGCGCCGGCACCGCTTCGGCCGCGCGGGTCAACGCAACTCACAAAGCTTCGAACAAAGGCTTCGGTATAAGACTGCTCGGCTCGACGGACAGCTTCGGGCGACTTGCGAGCAGTGGGGGAGGTCACTGAGATGCAGAAGCGTGCGCCCACACTTGCCAACATCCTCGTGATCGTGCTGTTCGCGCTGAGCTGCTTCGGGCTGCTGCTTTTCCTGTGGGAGTCATTTGGCGGCCCGGTGCCGCTCAAGCCGAAGGGCTATCGCTTCACGATCGCCTTCCAGCGCACGCTGGCGCTCGCCGAACAGTCCGACGTGCGCATCAGCGGCGTCAACGTCGGCCATGTGATCAGCCTCAAGTACAACAAGGACGGCTTGGCCCACGCACAGCTAGAAATCGCCAGCAAATATGCGCCGATTCCCGCCAACATGCGCGCCATCCTGCGCCAGAAGACGCTGCTGGGAGAGACCTACGTGCAGCTGAAGCCCGGGGGTAGCGACTCCCACTCGCTGCCAGACGGCGGGGAACTGCCCGAGGCCCAGGTCGAACCGTCGGTGACGCTCGACGACATCCTCTCCGCGTTCAACCCGCAGACGCGTGCGGCTTTCCAGGTGTGGATGCAGTCGTTGGCCGAAGGCCTCGGCGGTCGCGGCGAAGAGGTCAACTCGTCTTTCGCGGTCATCCAGCCGTTCGTGGAAGACGCCAACAAGCTCGTCACAGTGGCCAACTCCCAGGAGGGGGCGCTGACGGCAAGCATCCACAACACGGGTGTTGTGTTTGACGCTCTGACTGCGCGCGAGGGACAGTTCCGCAGCTTGACCTCAAACGGGGAGCGCGCCTTCCACGCGTTCGCCGGAGCCAGTCAGGCCTTCGCCGAAACGTGGCGTCTGCTGCCTCCATTCGAGCGTAACTCCCAGCCGGCGCTGCGCAGCCTCGACGCTTTCGCGACCAACACCGTTCCGCTGTACAACGCGATCCGTCCCTTCGAGGAAAAATTGACGCCGCTGCTGCAGGCCGTCAAGCCCTTCACGCCGCCATTCAATGCGCTGCTCACCAACCTGGGCCCACTTGCGCAAGCGGCCAAGGTAGGCCTACCGGACGTCAAAAAGGTGACCGAACTGATTGTGCCGATGCTTGCCGCATTGAGTCCGGTGCTGCACAATTTCAATCCCTTCTTCCAGTACGCAAGTGACTACGTGCCCGAGCTGCAGGCGCTGTTTGCCAATGGGACGGCCGCCACGCAGACTCACGAAAAAAACAAAAATGTCGAAGGTCCTACACAGCAGCACTTCCTGAAGGTGATGAATGTGTTTGCGCCCGAAGGTCTCAGCGTCTACCAGCAGCGGGTCGGCACCAACCGCGCCAACGCCTACCCGCAACCGGGCGCTTTCAACTCGCTCGCTACAGGCCTTCAGGTGTTCAGCAGCGCCTCATGCGCCAACTCCGCTCCTTCGTTGAGTGGGCCGCCACTGGGCACGATCAGCGAAGAAATCATCGAACAGTTGGTGGGCTTGGTACCGGGTAGTAGAAAGAGCGGTCATCCGACCGGCAGCTCTGTCTACGCGCCTGTCGTGAACAATCCCGAAAACTCCACGAACGTGATCCCGGCACCTGCCTGCAATCAGCAAGGACCCTTCACGTTCAACGGTCAGACAAGCCAGTTCCCGCACGCCACGCCGTCGAAGTAGGAGGCCTGTAGTCAGGCTCATTCCCTGATGGTTTTGATTGGGCTTCAGCTGGGCTTGAGCCCTCTAGATAGCTGGGTTTGAGCCCTCTGGCGACAGCTGGGCTTGAACCCTGAAGAGATTCAGGACGTGGAGACTCGAGCGACGCTCAGCGCACGCTCGTGATCGAGATAGGGGAGTAGCGCGAAGTAGGTGAGATCGGCATGCAGTTCCGGGAGCCTCGCGGTGTCCCCCTGCAGGATGCGACGCTGCACGATCGAGCTGATCCCGCCGACGATCGCCTCGGAAGTCTGGGCAGGTAGCGCGGAGGTATCCGCCGATTGCAAGCGTCCCTCCTCGATCAGGGCCGCAAACAGGGCAAGCACAGAGCGCTGGCGCTCGCAGGCCTCCGGGCCGGCGCCGAGCATCTCCACAAGCGCAACACGCGCCCCGGCCGGGTTACGGGCGAGCGCATAGAGCAGGCTCTGGAGTGCCAGTCGCACACGCTCAGACCACGGCGTCGCTTGCTGGAATTGCGCGAGCGCTTCGCGTTCTACGCGACCCAACAGGTCGTCCGCAGCCTGCATGAAGCAATCGTGCTTGTCGTAGAAGTGCTCGCTGAACGTCGCCTCCTCCAGGCCCGCGCTCGACAGCACACGGCTTACAGTCGTGCGGTCATAGCCGCGCAGCGCCACTGTCTCGACCATCGCCTCGAGCAGGCGCCTGCGCGGGTCTCCCCCGCCTTGCGCCATGACCGCGAGCTGCCCTTGCGCGGAGGTGTTCGCAGCTGCCTCGGACTTAACGGCGGAGTGCCCTTCCGCAGGGGTGCCTGCGACTGTCTCGGACTCTGCGGCGGAGTGCCCTTCCGCAGAGGTGTCCGCAACTGTCCCGGACTCTGCGGCGGAGTGCCCTTCCGCAGAGGTGTCCGCAACTGTCCCGGACTTCGCGGCGGAGTGCCTGTGGTGAAACATCTCCTTACCTCCCAGCACCGATAGTAGACCCAATGGCCTCCGTATGTCAAGGCGATGTGTATGGGCCGGTACCGGGGCCACGTGGCCGCTGTTGTACGTTGGCTGTTTGTGCGTGGGTTGACCTGAGTCCTTGCTGACCACTACTATCTGTGCAGTGGAGAGCGAGGGGAGCATTCACGAGGAGAGCGGGGGAGCTGTTGGCTCCGACGCGGCCTTTGGCGTCGCAGAGGACAGCGAGGAGTTCCAGTACCACTCTGGGGCCGGCGACCTCGACCTCGCTGGAGAGTCAACCGACCACGAGTGGTCGATCCGCTGCTTCGACGTGGTCAAGCGCCTGGCCGGTATTCCGGTCCTCAATGGCCTGAACGTCGCGATCCCCGATGACATGATCACGGTCGTGCTCGGCCCTTCGGGTACCGGCAAGAGCGTGCTCATCAAGCACTTGATCGGGCTGATGTTCCCCGACTCGGGCGACGTCCAGGTGCTCGGCAACTCGGTCCCGACGCTGACGATGCCGAAGCTACTGGAGCTGCGCCGCAGGATCGGCGTGCTCTTCCAGGACGGCGCCCTGTTTGGCTCGATGTCGGTGTTCGACAATGTGGCTTTTCCCTTGCGCCAGCACACCGATATGTCCGAAGGCCAGATCGGCGAGCGAGTGCGCCAGCGTCTGGCCGACGTTGGTCTCGCCGAGGCGATGGACGACTCGCCCTCGCAGCTCTCCGGTGGGATGCGCAAGCGCGCCGGTTTCGCGCGCGCGCTCGTGACCGAACCGGACATCGTGATCTTCGACGAGCCCGACTCCGGCCTCGACCCGGTGCGTACCGCGCTCTTGTGCGAACTGATCCAGGAGATGCACGAGCTCCACGGCGGCACCTACATCGTCGTCACCCACAACATCGCCTCGGCGCGCCAGATCGGCGAATACATCGCGCTGCTGTGGCGCGGGCGGATCGTCGAAGCGGGCGATGCCGAGCGGATGTTCTCCTCGGAGAACCCATTTGTGCGGCAGTTCCTCAGTGGGTCGGCAAGCGGTCCGCTGGGGATGGACTGAGACCGGCAAGCTCTCAGGCGCCTGAGCCAACTGTCTGTGGCGGGCGCCTAGCCATATGCGAACATGTGTTCGTATATGGTCGTATGCGTCCACATCCCGCGCTTCGCGCTGACAGTCGCTGCCGGCGGGACTCAAGCACTGGCGGGCAGAGCACTGGCGCTCGCTCCGATGGCCGGTGCGCAGCTACGCGTGGGGGAAGTGTCAGGCGCCGCTGAGGCATATGGCGTGAGTACCGGCATGGCCCTCGGCGAGGCACTTGTGCGTTGTCCGGAGCTCGAGCTCGTACCGGCAGATCCGCTGGCGGTGGCCGAGGCGTGGGAGGGGGTTGTGTGCGCTCTGGAGGGAATTGGCGCGGGGGTTGAGCTGGCCCGCGAGGGACTCGCCTATTTCGAGGCCGACGGGCTGCGGGGTCTGCACGGCTCGGATGTCCATACGATCTCAGCCGCGCGCCGAGCGCTCAACCGGCCGGTGAGGATCGGGACAGGCCCGACACGCTTTTGCGCGATGGCCGCGGCGCTTGGCGCCAGTGCGCGCCGCACCAAGATCGTGCAAGCGCAAGCGGCGCCGAGCTATCTGGCTGCCTGGCAGGTTGACTTGCTCGCCCTTCGCAAGGATACGCCTGGCTTGGTGGAGCCACTGAAGCGTCTCGGCGTGAGCACGCTTGGAGAGCTGCGACAGCTTGGCCGCGATGCTTTGGCCGATCGCTTCGGCGAGTCGGGCGCGCTTGCTTACCGTTTGGCCGGCGGCGAGGACAGCCCGCTTGCGCCCAGGAGAGTGGAGGAGTCCTTGGAAGAGTCCTTGGATGTCGGGGACGCCGGCAGTGGCCCGATGCTGGAACGCGTGCTGGGGGTGCTCGTCGATCGCCTGCTCGCGCGTCCAGAACGTCGCGGCAGGACCGTGCGCGCGGTTGTGCTCTCGGCACGGCTCGTGGGTGGTGGGACCTGGCGCGAGCGCGTCGTGTTCCGCCAGGCACTCGGCGACGCGAAGCGCGTGGGCCTCGCTCTGTCATTGCGTCTGCCGTTGCTGCCGGCGCCCGCCGAGTCGCTGCGCCTTGGTGTGGAGCGCTTCGGTCCCGGGGGAGGCGATCAGCGCTCATTGCTCGAGCAGGACAAGCAGGCAAGACTTGTGCGTCTGGGGGAGGCGGTCAATCAAGTGCGCACCGTGGCGGGCCACGACGCCGCGTTGCGAGCCGTATGTATCGACCCAGACTCGCGCGTGCCCGAGCGCCGGGTCGTGCTCACGCCGCTTGCGGGATGAGACTTCGCAGCGCGCCGGCCGTTCGCGAGCAGCATCGGGATCGCAGGCGAGGATGAGCACTCCGCGCGCCGGCCGTTCGCGAGCAGCATCTCGATCGCAGGCGAGGGTGAGCACTCCGCGCGCCCTGAACCTGCCGCGTGCGGCCCGAGTCCGCGCGCGCGATGGAACCCCTAGTCAGGTCAACGGCGAGCGAATCGACGCGGTGCGCGAGTCGTGGCTGGTGGAGGACCGCTGGTGGACTGAGCATCCGCTGCGTCGCCGCTACTGGGAGCTAGTGAGCGCACGTGGGCGCAACCTGATCGTCTTCCACGACCTGTGCGTCGGCGGCTGGTTCACCCAGGGGTCGTGAATGGCCATCCAGGCTCAATCTGCTTCGCTTGGCACGCCGCCATATGTCGAGCTGCACTGCCACTCGGCTTACTCGTTCCTGGATGGCGTGTCGCTGCCGGATGAGCTTGCCTATAGCGCGGCGGAGCTCGGCCACATCGCTCTGGCGCTCACAGACCACAACTCGGTGTCCGGCTCGATGGAGTTGGCCCAGGTTGCCAAAGACGCGGGTGTGCGGGCGATCCACGGCGCCGAGGTGGACGTGACCGTGCCCCAGAAGCCGGAAGCCCATAGCGGTGGCGCGGCGTGTGATCACAAACCGAATCGTGCTCGAGGAGCCACGCCCTTCAGATCCCCCAATCAATCCCGCCACCTGACCCTACTTGTGCGCGATGCACGCGGGTGGCGCAACCTGTGCCGGATACTCACCCACGCCCATGCCGGCACGCGCGAGGCCAGCGGACGCGAGCGCACAGAGCCTTCGGTGGCGCTGCAGACGGTGCTCGATCACAGCGGAGGCCTCGTGTGCCTGACCGGCTGCGCCGAGCGTGGCGTGCACGAGCGGCCAACTGTGCGTCGGCTGCTCGACGCGTTCGGGCCGGAGTCCTTGTGGGTTGAGCTACAGCGTCCCTATGCTCGCCACGACCGCGCCCGCAACCGGGCGCTCGCGGCGCTCGCCCGCGAGCTGGGGGTGAAGTGCGTGGCCAGCGGCAACGTGCATGCCCACACGCGCTCGCGCGCCGAGCTGCAGGACGCTTTCGTGGCGTTGCGCAACCACATGACGCTCGATGCCTCCGAGCCGTTGCGGCGCGGTAACAACACCCACGCGATGAGCAGCCCGCAGGCGATGTCCGCTCGCTTTGCCGACCATCCCGAGGCGGTGCGCGAGACGTTGTGTCTTGCCGAGCAGCTGCGTTTCGACCTGACGAAGGACCTCGGCTACAGCTACCCGGGGTCCGAGGACGAGAGCGCCCCGCGACGGCTGGCTGAGTTGTGCTGGGCGCGCCTGGAGGATCGCTACTGGGGCGGTGTCGTTCGTGCTGAGGCGCAGGCGCGCCTGGGTGAGGAGCTGCGCGTGATCGATCGCCTCGGTCTGGCGGGTTTCTTCCTGCTCCACCACGACATGCTCGAGCTTGCGCGCGAAGTGGCGGTGCAGGTGCGGGGCCGCGACACGGCGCGCGCGCTGTTGCCTCCAGGGCGCGGGCGCGGCTCATCGGTGTCCTCGATCGTGTGCTACCTGACGGGCCTATCGCACATCGATCCGATCGAAAACGGCTTGTTGCTGGGCCGCTTCCTGCACGAGGACCTGCACGGCCTACCCGATATCGACCTCGACTTCCCGCGCGATATCCGCGAGATCTTGATCCCGCGTGTACACGAGCGCTACGGCCATGAGCGCGCCGCACTGGTGGCGGCCTTTCCCACGTTTCGTGCACGTGGAGCGATCCGCGAGCTGGGCAAGGTCCTTGGTTTGCCTGCAGGAGAGATTGAGCGCATCGCGCGCACGGCCGATGGCGGGGGCGATGTGGAACGCGACGTTGCCGCCGGCTTGGGCAGAGCTTCCCTAGAGGGCTCGGCCAACGGGTCGCGCACAGGCTGTGCCCACCTCGATGAGTCGCGCACAGGCGGTGCAAACCTCGATGACGGAGAGACTGCCAAGGCGCTCTCCACCCGCTGGCACTGGCTTGCGCGACTGGTGAGAGAGGCATATCGGCTGCCTCGCCATCTCTCCCAGCACTCCGGCGGGATGGTGGTGTCGACGAGCCCTTTGATCGATTGCTGTCCGGTGGTGCCTTCGGCGATGGAGGGCCGCCAGATGGTCCAATGGGACAAGGACTCCTGTGCGGATGCGGGTTTTCTGAAGATCGACCTGCTCGGCCTCGGAATGCTCTCGGCGGTGGAACGCTGCGTCGATCTGGTCGCGAGCGCGCGCGGCGAACGTGTGGATCTTTCGCGAATACGGTTCGACGATCCCGACACATTCAAGGCGATCCGTGCGGCCGACACGGTCGGTGTCTTTCAGATCGAGAGTCGCGCGCAGATGCAGTCGCTGCGTCGCACCCTGCCGAGGACCCTCGACGATTTGACCGTGCAGGTGGCGATCGTGCGCCCCGGCCCGATCCAGGGTGGGGCGATCAACCCCTACATCGAGCGTCTTGGACGCCTGCGCGAGGACCCCGGCTACCAAATCCCCTATGAGCACCCCTCGCTCGAGCCGGTGCTTGAGAGCACGCTCGGCACGATCATCTTCCAGGATCAGGTAATGCAGGTGGCGGAGGCGTTCGCGGGCTTCTCGCCCGGCGAGGCCGAAGGCCTGCGCCGTGCGATGAGTCGCAAGCGCTCCGAGGAGGCGATGAACAGTCACCGCAAGCGCTTCATCGATGGCGCGACACGCCATGTGGATGCCGATGCGCGGACGGCGGAGCGCGTATGGGAGATGGTCGCGGGCTTCGCCGGCTTCGGCTTCCCCAAGGCTCACGCCGCCGCCTTCGGCCTGCTGGCCTACCAGTCGACGTGGCTGCGCGTCCATTACGCCCCTGAGTTCCTGTGCGCGCTCTTGAACGAGCAGCCGATGGGCTTCTATGCCCCGGACAGCCTTGTGCACGAGGCACAGCGACGGGGGATGGTGGTGTTGGGCCTCGACGTGAACGCCTCGGGGGTGGAGTGCACGGTGGAGGCAGGAGCGGTGAGGCTTGGTTTGGGCTATGTCAGAGGCGTCCTTGCGGATGAGGTACACGAACTCGTCGCCGAGCGCGAGCGCGGCGGTAGGTTTCGCGATCTGGGCGAGCTAGCCGCGCGAGCGGCAACGCGTCGCGGCACGCTCGAGCAATTGGCCTGGGCCGGCGCCTGCGACGGCCTTGCGGAGAACAGGCGGCAAGCTCTGTGGCGGCTTGGGGTCGCCTCTCCGGGGGAGGCTGTCGGCGATGCGGTACAGCTGGCGCTGCCGATCGAGCTGCCCGAAGCTCCCCATCTGCGCTCGCTCGATCGTTGGCAGCAGGTGCTCGCCGACTATGCCACGAGCGGAGTGACGGTCAAGGACCACGTGATGGCTGTCCTGCGTCCGCGCCTGTCCATCCCGATGCTGGCCACGAGCGCCCAATTGTCTCGTCTTCCACACGGCTGTTCGGTGGCGGTAGCCGGCATGACGATCGCCCGTCAGCGACCTGGAACGGCCAAGGGGACGATGTTCCTATTGTTCGAGGACGAGTGGGGCACCGTCAATCTGGTGGTGTCGGGCGCCGTGTACGAGCGCCACCGTGCACTCGCCCGCGCTGAGCCTTTGCTGCTGGCACGTGGTCGTTTGGAGCGCTCTCCCTCGGGCGTGCTCAATGTAATCGTCTCCGAGCTGGCGGCGCTGGAGCGCTTCCTTGTGGCGACCGAGGGAGGGTTTGTGAGTAGCGCAGCGCGTGTGAGGCGACTCCCGGGCGTCGATCGTCCGGCGTCGGAGGACGAGCAGGAGGCCGCTGAGATGGGAGCTGACATGCGCGCCGTCGCTCCGCCCATCCAGAGCTTTGCCTCGGGCCGGCGACGGTAGGGCAGTCAAGTCGCGCTGCGCCAAGACGTTTCCGGGGATGTGTGGTTTCAGTACATAGGCGACAGATGTGTCAGGACATAGGAGGCACCTACGTGAAGGGGTTTTCCTGTGGATATGGCGGGCGTGCTCGCGCTGCTTGAGTCTTGCCTTACGGGGTACTCTGCTTGCATGAAATACCGAAAGCTTGGTTCCAGCGGCATCGATGTCTCGGAGATCAGCCTCGGCTCCTGGTTGACTTACTCCGGCGGAGTGGGACACGAGCAGGCCGAGGCATGCGTCAAGGCGGCGTTCGAGGAGGGCATCAACTTCATCGACACGGCCAACGTCTACGGACGCGGCGCGTCCGAGTCGTTGCTTGGTGAGGTGCTGTCGGGCTATGACCGCTCCTCCTACGTGCTTGCGACGAAGGTCTACTTTCAAATGTCCGATACCGACAGGGGTCTCTCGGCGGCACAGATCCACAAGCAGATCGACGCTTCCCTAGAGCGCCTGCGCACCGATTACGTCGACCTCTACCAGTGCCATCGCTACGACGAGGACACGCCGCTCCAGGAGACGATGCAGGCACTCACTGAAGTGGTCGAGGCCGGCAAGGCTCGTCACATCGGCTTCAGCGAGTGGCCAGTCGAGAAGATCGAAGAGTCACTCGCACTGCCTGACGTGGCCCGATGGGTATCGAGTCAGCCCCAATACTCGATGCTGTGGCGCGCGCCGGAGGCAGAGGTGATCCCGCTATGCGAGCGCGAGGGCATCTCCCAGATCGTGTGGTCGCCGCTTGGTCAGGGAGTGCTCACCGGGAAGTACCGTCCTGGCGAGCAGCCGCCTGCGGACTCGCGAGCCGCCAGCGACAGCATGAGCGACTTCATCGGCCAGCTGATGCAGGACCCAGTGCTCGAAGCGGTACAGCGCTTGCGCCCGGTTGCAGAGGAGGCCGGGTTGACGATGCCTCAGCTGGCGCTCGCTTGGGTATTGCGCCAACGGAACCTCGCCTCTGCGATCGTGGGCGCTAGCAGGCCCGAGCAGGTGCGGGCGAACGCGTCCGCATCGGATATAACGCTCGACGCCTCAACGCTCGCCGCTGTGGACGAGGCGCTGGGCGACGTTGTAGTGCGCTAGTAGTTCGCGGTCGCTTGTAGATCGAACCGCTTCACCTACTGGCGGAGTTGCTGGCGCTAGTATGCAGGTATGAAGCGCACAACACTTTCGCTTCCTGACGATCTCGCTCAAGCACTCGCGCGAGAGGCGCATCGTCGCTCGACGTCTGCCTCCGCGGTAGCCCGCGACGCGCTCGCAAAGCATCTGCATCTGGTTCCGGGCGATGCACGTCCGCTGCCGTTCGCCGCGCTTGGCCATAGTGGCCATCACACGACTGGTCGGGACATGGAGCAACTGCTTGAGCGCGAGTGGGATGAGCACCCTCGCGATCGTTGATGCCGGGCCGCTATACGCGGCGGCAGACTCCGACGATCGCGACCACGCCGCGTCGCTCGCAACGCTCTCTCGAACTGACCTGCGTCTTGTCGTAGCCGCTCTTGCGGTCGCCGAGGCGACCTACTTCGTCGGACGACGCCTTGGTCCGGCAGCAGAGCAGGCATTCCTGAGCGGCCTCGGCGAGTTGGATGTCGAGGGACCCACGAGCGACGATTTCGCGCGTATGGGCGAGCTTGTCAAGCAGTATGAGGACTTTCCGCTTGGCGGTACCGACGCGTCTGTGATCGCCCTTGCCGAGCGACTCGATGCGTCACTCATCGTCACGCTCGATCGTCGCCATTTCGCAACCGTCAAGCCGCGTCATTGCAAGTCTTTTCAACTGCTGCCGTAGACACGTCCTATGCGGCTGATGAAGGATCGATGAAGTGGTGGCGGCTCTGACCGCGCTCATTACCCGAACACACGAGCGCGATCGGAGCGGCGATATTTACCTGCTAGGCCTGCTTCACCGCCGACACATCCACAAGTATCTTGACCTTGTCGCTAACGACGACATTGCCCGACCCGAGCGCCGCGTTGAACCTCATGCCGTAGTCCCCACGGCTGATCTGGGTGCTGGCCGAGACTCCGACGCGGTCGTTGCCCTGTGGGTCGGTCTCGGCGCCCTCGAACTCGGCCTTCAACGTGACGCTCTTCGTGACACCGTGAATCGTCAAGTTGGCGTCGATCTCGAACTCGTCCCCGCCGAGCGGCCGAATGGCGGTCGACTCGAAAGTGATCTGCGGAAAGCTCTCGACCTCGAAGAAGTCGGCGGAGCGCAGGTGCTCGTCGCGCTGAGGCTCGCGCGTGTCGACACTTGCGACCTCGACGATTCCGTATGCGCGGGCGCCAGAGTCGCTGATCTCGAGTGTGCCCTCGAACGCTTTGAACTGTCCCTTGACGGTTGCGATGCCGAGATGCTTGACGTGGAACTCGACGCTTGAGTGGATCGGATCGACCTTCCAGGTACCGGTGGGCAGCGGCGTGGTGCCTGCGGGTGAGGTGGCAGTGGCGGCGGCGGACATTGGAGCTCCTTTTATGGGGTTTCGGTGGTAGGGCCAGGGCGAGAGGAAGGACGCGCCCCCGTACAAGTGGAGAGCGCTCAAGACAGAGTTATAACACGATGCTTGCACACGCAACTATATACGAAGGCTGCTTGCGCTGAGATATACGAAGGCTGCTTGCGCTGAGCACGAAGATCTGCCGCACGGTGCTCGCACCCGGCAGGAGGCCCTCCAGGTAGGAGAATGAGCGAATGACCCAGGCGAAGCTGATCCTGTTCGATATCGACGGGACCCTGATCGACACGGGCGGCGCCGGCGCGCGCAGCTGGGCGTGGGCGTTTGAGCGCCAGTTCGACACAAAGATCGACATCGCCGAACACTCGACTGCCGGGATGACCGATCCTGCAATCGGGCGCGCCACGTTCAAGAAGGCGATGGAGCGCGAGCCCACTAGCGCGGAGCTCACGCGGCTGATGGCCAGCTACCAGGCCGTACTGCCAGATTTCGTGGCCTCCTCGGAGGACTACCGCGTGCTCGACGGCGTGCAGAGCCTGCTCGAAGAGCTCACCGACGCCGGCGTCCCCCTTGGGTTGACCACAGGCGGGCTGGAAGCCGTGGCTCACGCCAAGCTGGGACGCGGCCAGCTGAACCATTTCTTCCTCGTCGGCGGCTATGGCTCGGATTCCGAGGACCGCGTCGCGCTCACGCGCGCAGCGGTAGAGCGAGGAGAGCTGCTGCTCGGCCAGGCACTGGATCTCAGCCAGGTGTTCGTCGTCGGCGACACGCCGCTTGACATCGCTGCCGCCGAGGGGGTGGGCGCGGTGTCGGTCGGGGTGGCGAGTGGCCACTATGACGTCGCGGAACTAGAGGCTGCCAACCCGGACCACGTGCTGGCGTCGCTCGCCGATCCGTTTCCCGGCATGCCCGCTTGAAGACGGGAGTTCGCGCCGCATCGGCGTTTAACGTTCGGAGGCTGTGGCTAACGTAACGGACACGCAAACCGAGAGCGCCTCTGTTGCACAGGTCGCCGGTCGCATCGGTGGGGCACTGCGAGCGCTGGGCGACGGCTGGATCGAGGGAGAGGTCAGCTCGATCAGCCCGCATTCCTCGGGCCATGTCTATCTGACGCTCGCCGACGAGTCCGCGAGCTTGGACGCGTGCATCTGGAAGGGGCGCGTCGCGCGTTGCTCTCCGCTGCCCGGCAAGGGCGATCTGATCCAGGCTCACTATGAGCGTGTGGACTTCTACGCGCCTCGCGGGACGACGAAGTTGATCCTCGATCGCGTTCGTCCAACGGGCGAGGGTGAGCTACTGCGTCGTCGCGCTGAGACGTTGCAGCGCCTGCGAGCGGACGGGCTCTGTGACCCCGACAGGCGTAAGCCGTTGCCCGCGTTCCCGTGCCGCGTCGGCGTGATCGCCGCACGCAACGACGCCAACGTCGACGTCATCCAGGCCTTGCGTCGGCGCTTCCCACCGCAGGACATTCTCTTCTGTTCGGCCTCGGTTCAGGGAGTGCACGCGGTCGGCTCGGTGATCGATGCGCTTGGACGCCTACAAGCTGTCGAGGACGTGGACGTGATCATCGTTGCCCGCGGCGGGGGTTCGACCGCCGACCTGCTCGCCTTCGACGACGAGCGTCTCTGCCGGGCGATCTTCGCGTGCGCGGTTCCGGTAATAACGAGCATTGGCCACACCAAGGACCGTCCCAACTGCGACCACGTCGCCGCCGCCTTTGCGCCCGTGCCGGCGAAGGCGGCGGAGCTGGCGATCCGTCACTCGGCCGAGGATCTGCTCGAGGAGCTCGATCGCCACCGTCTTTCTCTGCGGCGTGGCGTCGAGCGCATCAGCAGTCTGCGCGATCGCCTCGGTGAGACGTGGGCCGGTGTCCGCCCGCTACGGACGCTAAGGACTATTGCGGAGGACGTCGGTCGCCACGGACAGCTTGTGTCTTCCAGGGCCGAACGCGGGCTCTTGCGACTCGACGCTGAGTTGGCTAGAGCGACTCGAGCACTCGACGCCACGCGTGCGATGCCGATGCAGTCGATCGAGCTACTGGCGACTCGGCTGGACTCGGTGGGTATGCGCGCCGAAGGGAAGCGACAGGATCTGCTCGCCGCAATAGACCGCCGCATCCTTAAGGCTGAGGTAGATGTGCGTGCAGACATGAACAGGCGCGCGGAAGATCTCATTCGCAGCGGGGAGCGATTTCGCCCGATAGCCGATCGAGTGGTCACTCACGAGCGCCAGCGTGTGGACGCGCTCGTCGCGGTTCTGCAAGCGAAGGACTTCCGCAGAAACGGATGGACAGTCGCCACAAGCCTGGAGGGAGAGCCGATCAAAAGTGTCACTCAGCTTTCGGTAGGTCAAGAGTTGACGCTGCACCTAGCCGACGGCAAGGCCAGAGTGATCGCCAACAAAGAGCGAGAAGGAGATTGAAGGATGACTGATGTGGCCCAACAGGAGCAGGTGACGTTTGAGCAGGGCTACGAGGAGCTCAAGAAGATCGTGAGCGAGCTCGACCGGCCGGACGTCTCAGTCCATGACATGTTTGAGGGGTTCCGCCGGGGTAAGGGGTTGGAGACGGCCCTTCGCGGTTATCTCTCATCGCGCGAAGGCGAGCTGACCGAGATAGCAGAAGGCAAGAATCTCCCGCATTTTGAGATCGTGGCTCCGTCAGTTGGTGGCGGAGAGCCTGCAGTCGGTGTTACCCGCCGGGTTGACAATCGCGATTTTCAAGCTGCACCAATCTCCGGCGGGGCCAAGTTGGGGGACGACGATATTCCCTTCTAGAGGCACATCGAGAGCTTGGTGCTAACGCCGCTGCACGACAAGCGCCTGCGTTGCCCGTCCAAGTGGCCCGAGTCCGTCGTGTAGCACGCTCTCAGACCAGCCGATCCCGCCGGGATGCAACAGCGTGCGGGCATCCAGTGCGACCCACTCCCCCATGGGTTGGCGGTCAAGCGAGATCGTCAGGTCAGCATTGATGAACAGGTACTTATCGAACGGCAGCACCGTCGCCACCCCGTTGCCGAAGTCCGAGGTGGCGACAACGCGCGCGAGTGAGGTGAGCGGCTCGTTCGGCAACAGCGGATGGCGTAGCCGCATCCAAACCGTCGCCACGCCGCTGGGCACATGTCCGGCTCCCTGTGCCTGGGGCTGCTCGCCGGTCATCTCCCGCTCAGGCAGCCCGTGCTGATGTGTTGCGCTCGGTTCGGGTAGATCGGACGGGTAAGCCGAGTCACGCTCGGGCAATCCCCCTACCAGCGGCTTACCGCGTAGAAAGCGCATCTCCATCGCGGTCGCGGCGAAGCTCTTGCGCTCCATGTCGTCGAGCGCGAAGCGCACTTGCTCGCCGTCGGATGCGGGCGCGACGGTGCGCGGACGCGCCGCCTCGACCTGCTCAAGCGCCAGCCGCGGCAAGTCCTCTGGCGTCGGCACGAGGCGCAGCGCGCTTGCGCGACACACCGTCACATCGCCGGTGCTCAACTCCGCCTCGAGCGCCTGCACACGTCGTCCAGAGCGCGAGATACGGGTACTCAGCCTCAAGGGCGCCATCGGCACCGGACGCAGGAATTCGAAGGACAGACGCGCGAACGGCAACTCCGCGCCAGGCTGCATCCGCTCGAAAGCGGCTGCAATCAGCGCGGCCGGCGCGCCACCGTGCAGCGCACGTGGGTCCCAAGGTCCGCGCGCATGCTCGGTTGGCGTGAATAGGTCGCCATCGCTGACGAAGATGCTCTCAGCCATCGAGTGGATCGTATTTGGAACGTCTTTCAAATGAGCAGTGCGTCTAGACACCCCCTTTGTTTGGACGCGGATGATTTATTTAGGTACCTAACCTTTAGGTACGCGTTCGGCAAAGGGGGGTGTTAGCAAGACACGGGCTTTCGGCAAACGGTGCGCCTACGTCATGTAGGAAGCTAGGCGGGGAGGTTGGCGAGCTTTTCGGTGTCGCGCGGCGGTGCGCCTACGTCAGGCTGGAAGCTGGGCGGCGAAGTCAGCGAGCTTGTCCGGGTCGCGCAGCGCCGCCCCGTGGCCGAAGAGAGCAAGCGCGGGACGCAGCGCAGCGACCCTGCGAATCGAGGCTCGGTTGCGCACGGGGTCGACGTTGAACAGCGCCGGCGGCTCGTGCAGCCCGGGTATGCCGGTCATGAGGTTCATGTTGTTGAGCACGTCTCCGAGGATCAACACGCGGTCGGACTCGCGCCAGAAGGACACCTCACCGCGCGTGTGCCCAGGGGTGTCGAGCACGACGAACCCTGCCACCTCATCGCCCTCGCGCAGTGCGCGCGAGACGGGATGGGGAGGGCCTACCCAATAGCGTTCCTGCACGCGCTTAAGCCATGCGGGCGCCTTCGCGCCGACAACGCTTCCGGCGGTCTCCATCGCCGGTACGTCGTCCTGGCCCACCCACAACGGAATGCCCAGCCGCTCGCAAACGACGTGGCTGCAACCCTGATGGTCGGGATGCACGTGCGTGAGCGCGTGCGCCGTCAGCTTCAGGCCGGCGATCTGCTTGAAGATGCGTTTCTCGGCTTGGCGCGTGGCCGAGTCGATCAATACGTCGCCCGCCACGTACACGTTGATTGCGTTCGGTGGGAAGCCCTTCAGCATGTAGAGATCCTCGGCGAGCTGCTTCATTTGCATTTCCCTCCGGCGGTTGATTGGAGCCTGCCCTCAGAATAGTGGTGGCCGGTGCTGGGTGGCTTGTGCTGTGGTGACTTGTCTCGGTCGGCTTGGAGGGGCGCGTCAGGCTCGATAGGGGCCGCTGGCCACGCTCAGTCGCGCGACTGCTCCCAGCTGAAACCGCGCACTGCGAAGTAAACACCGAACACCCCCCACAGCGCGATCACGGCGAGCGCGGAGAGGTTCTCGCCGAGTCCCTTACCGGTCACCATCGCGGCGGAGAGACCGTCGATCAGCGGCTTTAGCGGCAGCGCTTCGGCGATGTTGCGTACGAACGCCGGCGCGCTTTTGCTGTCGAACACGTAGAACGAGACGAACACAACCGGCAGGAAGACCGCGTTGACATAGGCCGCTGTTGACTCGAAGTTCGGGATCACGTGGGCAAAGGCCACGCCAAGGGCAGCGAAGCAGATGACCCCAGCCACAACGAACACGACCAGCTCGAGCCAATCCAGCGGCCAGCCGATCCCGAAGAACAGCTTGCCGGCGACGGTAATGATCGCGATCTGCATAGCCGTATTCGTGACAGCGTTGGCTGCCACTCCGCCGAAGTAGGAGATCGTCGGTAGCGGCGTACCGCGGATACGCTTAAGCACACCCCGCTCGCGCAGAAACACGACGTTGTAGGCAAGCGCTGTGAAGGTCGTCGACATCACGCTCATGCCGGCGATCGCGGGAACCAACAGGTTGAGGTCGTGCTGTTTGCCGTGCAGGATGACCCCCCCGGCGGCGAGGAACAGCAGCGGTAGGGCGAAATTGAAGAAGGCAGCACTCGGGTTGCGCCAGAACATGTGCCGCTCCAGCCGGTACTGGCGCCAGGTAAGAGCGACCGCGTCAGGCATGGGAGATTGGTGTCGTATTTGGCGATGCCCCGTGCGCGCGCGCGGGGCATCGCGTCTTCTGGAACCTCAAACACTCACCCGCAGCAAGGTCAAGCATCGGCGGTCAGCTCCAGGTATACGTCCTCCAAGCTGGGACGTCCCACGTTCAGCTCGTCCAGGCGCTCCCCTCGCGCCAGAGCATCGGATGTGAGCTCATGCAAAGTGCGTGTCGGATCGTCGGTCTGCACCTCCACGAGCTCGCCGGAGGCATTGCGGTAGGAGACCGTGTAATGCGCAGCACCCACTCCAAGCTCGCGTGGTGGGCCGATCGCAAGGACACGCCCGTCCTTGACGATCGCTACCCGATCGGCCAGCGCTTGCGCCTCGTCCAGGTAGTGGGTGGTCAGCAGGATCGTCTTGCCGAGCGAGCGAAGCGAACGAATCGTCTCCCAGGCCGCACGCCGTGCCTGGGGATCAAAGCCGGTGGTCGGCTCGTCGAGGAAGATCAGCTCGGGGTCGCCGACGAGCGCCAAGGCGAAGTCGAGTCGGCGCAGTTGGCCGCCGGAAAGCTTGCGCGTGCGCACGTCGGCCTGCTCCTGCAGCCCCATCAGGCTCAGCACCTCCTCGACGTCGCGCGGATGTGGGTAGAAGCTGGCCCAGTGGCGCAGCGCCTCGCGCGGTGTCACTTGGCTGTAGATGCCGCTGCTCTGCAAGACGATCCCGATGCGCTTGCGCAATGTGAGCTCGCGTGCGGCGGGATCGTGGCCAAGCACCCACACCTCACCGGCGCTGCGCGCGCGGTAGCCCTCCAAGATCTCGACCGTCGTCGTCTTGCCGGCGCCGTTGGGCCCGAGCAGACCGAATACCTCGCCTCGCCGCACCTCGATGTCGATGCCCCGCACAGCCTCGAACTCGCCGTAGCGCTTGTGCAGGTCGTGGACTTCGATCGCCAGCTCGGCTCTCACCAATGAACGCCTCGCATCAGGTTTGCCATCGCCAGCTGCTCGAGCGAAGCCCGCTCGTCGGTCCCCTTCTCGCCGCGCGAGGCGGCCGAGTCGGGGAACACGCGGTAGGCGAGGTGCAAAATGCGGTCGACCACGCCGGGAGCAAGCGCGTAGAGAACCTCGCCGGTCGTGCCGAGCGTGGTCCCCATGTGCTTGGGACGAGTGCGCAGCGCCTCGCAGATCATGTCCGCGGCCTGCTCGGGCGTGATCGTGGGAAAGGCGTCGTACAGTTTCGTGGGCGCGATCATCGGCGTGCGCACCAGCGGCATGTGGATCGTGGTGAACGTCACGCCGTCGCCGATCACCTCGGAGGCAACAACGCGCGTGAACGCGTCGAGCGCGGCCTTGGAAGCGACATAGGCCGAGAAGCGCGGCGGATTGGTCTGCACGCCGATCGAGGAGATGTTCACGATGTGCCCGAAACCGCGCGCGCGCATCTGCGGCAGCAGCCCAATGATCAGCTTCACCGCCCCGAAGTAGTTGAGCTGCATCGTGCGTTCAAAGTCGTGAAAGCGCTCGTAGCTCAAGGAAATAGAGCGCCGGATCGAACGCCCGGCGTTGTTGACGAGCATGTCGACGTTGCGATGGTCGTCTTTGACGCGCTCGATCAGGCGGTCGACCTCGTCCATGTCAGAGATGTCCGCGGCATAGACATACGCAAGTCCGCCGGTGGCAACGATTTCCGCGCGAACCTCCTCGAGCTTCTCGACGTTGCGAGCCACCAGCAACGGAATCCCGCCGGCGGCGGCGACCTTCACGGCCGTCGCCCTGCCGATGCCCGAAGAGGCCCCAGTGATCAGCACGCGCTTGTCGCGCACGGCCTCGCCAAGTGTGCGCCCGCGGCTGATGCTCGGGTCCATTTCGCGCTCCCAGTAGTCCCAAAGCTGCACGGCATACTCGCGCAGCGCCGGCGGATGCTCGAAGTCGGAGCCCGCCAGCGCGCGCTCGGCCTGACGCGTGTTGAACGTGGGCACGAGATCGATGTGCTCGAGTACCTCCTTCGGTATCCCAAGCTCGCGCAAAGTCAACCGGCGCGCCTGGCGCAGCGGCGGTATCCGCATCAGCAGTGACAGCGGTGCCGTCGGCACGACATCGAGTACGCGCTTGTCGATGCTCACCGCAAAGCGAGGAGCGTTCGCGGCGCTAGCGATGTCGTTTATCACCTCGTCTACGCGCTGCCCGCCCGGGTAAGTCAGGTGAAACGCTCTCCCGTCGAGGCGTGGCTGGTGGGCGATGTGGTCGAGCGCGCCGGCCACCCAGTCCACAGGCACAACGTTCGTCTTGCCAAGATCCAGCCCAAGGAGCGGCATCCACTGCGGCACCACTTGGCGCATACGCTGGATCGCCTTGAAGAAGTAATAGGGCCCGTCGACCTTGTCCATCTCGCCGGTCTTGGAGTCACCGACGACGACCCCGGGCCGGTATACGCGCCAGGGCACAAGCTCCTGTTCGCGCACCGCTCGCTCAGCCTCGAACTTGGTCGCGTGATAGGGCGATGGCAGCCGCTGTCCCTCGTCGAAGAAGTCCTCGCTGAACTCCCCCTTATAGGCCCCCGCGACCGCGATCGAAGAGACGTGATGCAGGCGTCCTGCACGCAGCGCCCCAGCCAGTTCGATCGCGTGGTTGGTGCCGCCAACGTTGACGGCGGTGTCGAGCTCCAGCGGCGCTGTCATGTCATAGACGGCGGCCAGATGGAAGAGATGGTCGATCGTCCCTTCAAGCTCAGAGACCTGCTCGTCGGTAAGCCCCAGCAACGGCCGGCGCAGGTCACCGATGACCGGATGCACGCGCCTGCTCACGGTCGCCTCAGAGATCTTTTCCCAGTGCTCGATCGCATCGTCCAGGCGCCCCAGCGAGTCCTCGCGCACAAGCACATGAATCTTGCCCTTGCGCTCCAGCAGCCGCTCTACTAGCCGCCGCCCAATGAAGCCGGTAGCTCCCGTTACGAAATAGGCCATTTGCTCTCCCGAGGTTCGATCAGTCGAGGATAGGCGCTAAGCCCCCGCGCCGGCTCCGCCGCGCCCCTCGCCGGAGGCAAAACGCTGCGCGCCGCTGACCGCGTCGAGGTAGGTCTCGGGCCCAGCGTGAGACTCAAGCACAAGCCCTTGCTCGAGCGTCATGCCAAAGCCATCGATCGCCGCCCGCCGGTCGGCGAGCATCGTGCGCTGGGGGAAGCGCGCAAGGTTGTTGGCAAGCTCGATCGCTCGCTGGAGATGCGTTCCCTCGGCGACAACCTCGGTAAGCATCCCCATCGCATGAGCCTCGCTTGCGTCGATGATGCGCCCTGTCAGAATCAGATCGAGCGCACGCCCAAGCCCGACGATGCGTGGCAGGCGCTGCGTGCCGCCGTCGATCAGGGGTACGCCCCAGCGGCGCTCGGGGTAGCCGAACTTCGAGCTCTCGGTGGCGATCCGCAGGTCGCACCACAGCGCCAGCTCAAGCCCCCCGGCGAGGGCGAAGCCGGAGATCGCGGCGATCGTCGGCTTAGAGGGCGTCAGCCGCGTGAACCCCATCGGCCCCTCCGGTGAAGTCAGGCGTCCGCCGAGCGTCTCGATCGCCTTGAGGTCCGCTCCGGCGCAAAAGGAGACTTCACCGGTACCGGTGAGCACCATCGCGCGCGCGTCCTCTTCGCCCTCGAAGCGCATGAACGCTGAGTGCAGAGCCTCGGCTGTGGCCCCGTCGACGGCGTTGCGCCGCTCGGGACGGTCGATGCTGACCACGGCGGCCGCGCCGTGGCGTTCATAGCTGACCGGCTTGGAATCGGACCGGGCCTGGGAGCCGGAGGTATGGGCCTGGGAGCCGGAGGTATGGGGCTGGGAGCCGGAGGTATGGGGCTGAGAGCCGGAGGACCGGGCCTGGGAGCCGGACGTCGGGTCGGGCTCGCTCGTCATCGCAGGGTCAGCTGAGCCGGCTTACCAACCGCCGCGCCAACGCGCGTCGTCGATGCGCGCGGTGTGGGCCGCTTTACGGGCTCCTTTGCGCTTGTCCAGACGCCATTGCAAGAGGCTCATGAGGAGCACGAAGGTCGGGAAGAAGACGATCAGAATGAAGCCGGCGTTGGTGATCACCTTGTCGTTGGTGGCTCCGTAGAAGCCGCGCCCGTCGTTGTAGGCAAGTGCCGTGGGAGCGAGCACAAGCAGCAGAGTGGTGGAGGCGCAGAGGCTGGCGAGTAGGCGACGCATGTCATCGAGAATCTTATAGGAAGGAGCGGGCCCTACCATCCTCGACGTGGCTCTCCTGATCGCCTCAGACCTACGCAAGGACATGGCCGGCAAGCCGCTGCTCGGCGGTGTGTCGTTCAAGCTCGAGCGCCGCGAACGTCTCACGATCGCCGGTCGCAACGGCGCGGGCAAGACCACCCTGCTGCGCATGATTGCCGGTGAGGAGACGATCGACCACGGCGAGCTGAGCGTTGCCAAGGGCGTGCGTATCGCCCTGCACGACCAGCGCCCGCCCAGAGAGCGCACGATGTCCCTCCGGGACTATGTGCTCTCCGGCTGTGTTCATGAGCTGGAGGTGGAGCGCGAGCTGGCCAAGCTCGAGCGCGAGATGACCGACGGCGCAAGCGACGATTCGCTATTGGACCGCTACGCCCGCGCCCAAGCACGCCTGGAGTCATACGGTGGCTACCTGTGGCGCGACCGCGCCACAGTCATGACGCACGGCCTCGGCTTCTCAGACGCGGACTTGGATCGTGGCTTGGACACCTTCTCCGGCGGCCAGCTCACGCGCGCCTCACTGGCGCGCGCACTGGCCACGAGCGCCGACGTGTTGCTGCTCGACGAGCCCACAAACCATCTCGACATCGAGTCGCTGGAGTGGCTCGAGCAGACGCTCGTCGAGCTCGATGCCGCCGTCATGCTCGTAGCCCACGATCGCTGGTTCCTAGAGGCGGTCGGCACAGCGGTACTAGAGCTCTACGGTACTCCGCCCACGCGCTCGCGCTTCTTTGCCGGAACATGGCACACGTGGCGGCGCGAGCAGGCCGCCCGGGAGATCGCGCTGGGCAAGGCAATTGACAAGCAGCAGGCCGAGATCGCGCGCATGGAGCGGTTCGTCGAGCGCTTCCGTGCTAAGGCGACCAAGGCCCGCCAAGCCCAGTCGCGCGTCAAGCAGCTGGCCAAGATCGAGCGCATCGAGCGCGACCCGCGCGACGCTCAGGCGCTCGAGTTCTCCTTCAAGGCGCCCGAGCGCAGCGGCCGTGTGATCTTCGAGCTCGAGGACGGCCGTGTAGAGATCGAGGGCGCTGGTGACGAGGGTGGCCCTTTGGTCCTGCTCGACGACGCCGAGCTGTGGCTGGAGCGCGGCGAGCACGTCTCCTTGGTCGGAGCAAACGGCGCGGGCAAGACGACCTTGATTGAGACGCTTGCGGGCCGCCGCCAGCTCGGCGCAGGCAAGCTCTCCACAGGACATAACGTCACCGTCGGCTACCTCTCTCAACATGCCGAGGAGCTGGGCGCCGGCGGCGCGCCGGGGCAGAGCGTGGTGGAGGCTGCTCAGCGCGCGACGGGCCTACCCCCAAACAAGGCGCGCGCGCTAGTAGGCAGGTTCCTGTTCTCCGGCGAGGACGCCGAGAAGCCGCTAGAAGGCCTGTCCGGCGGCGAGCTCCGTCGGCTGTCGCTGGCGATCCTGATGAACGGCACGCCACGCCCGCCGAACGTGCTGATCCTCGACGAGCCCACCAACCATCTCGATCTCGAGAGCCGCGAGGCCCTGGAGGACGCCTTGCACAGCTTCGAGGGAGCGCTACTACTCGTCTCCCACGATCGGGCTCTACTCGATGCGGTAGGCACACGCACGGTAGCGATCGAAGACGGCTCGCTGCGCAGCTTCCTTGGCGGTTGGCCGGAGTACGTGAGGGTTCGCGAGGAGCGGCTGGCATCGGGTGGCGAAGCCCGTAGTCCGCAAGTCGCCGAGCCGAAGTCCGAGAAAGCAAAGCCCGAAAAAGCAAGCCCCGAAAAAGTCAATTCCGAGAAAACGGGTTCCAAGGCGTCGGCCAAGCAGGCTGGGCCGTCCAAGAATCGCATGCGCGAGCAGGATCGGGCGGAGCTGGCTGTTGAAGAGGCAGAGGTGGCACTGCAAGCGCTCGAAGACGAGCTGGCCGATCCGGCTGCCTGGACGACGAAGTATGAGGCGGCCAAGTCCGAGGCACGCCACACGGCGGCAAAGCGTGCAGTCGAAGATGCCTATGAGCGCCTGGAAACGCTGGTGGACGCTTAAAGACAGGCGCCGGGGCTCTCTGACCTGAATGACGAGTACCCCGGCGCCTGCCAACCAACCCTCGTTTCGGTCGGGTTAGGACCGAATGGGCTTGCCCAGTATAGCGTAAAACGCCCCGTATGGTGAAAACGTTGGATGACTTGTTGCAAGATCCTTCCGGAGATTGCGACTTTGTCTCTCACCTACCGTGAGCGCCGGGTTTGCTCTGACGGCCCAACTAGACTGAGTGAGCTCATGGGCAGGATGTCGTCATGGACCGGATGAAAACCGCACGCAACATCGCGATCGTCGCGTTGATCGCCGCCGCGGTTGAGTTCTTGCCGGGTGGCGGCCGCGCGGCCAACGCGTTCGCCGCGGCGCTATGGGTCGTATTCGCCGCTGGCTTCGCTTTCCTCGGCTACAGGCTCTACCGCGAACGCGGCGTCGACCTGCACAGTCTCGGCGACCGTCACCGGGCGTTGCTCTACGGCGCCGTCGCCGTCGGCTATGCCACGATCGCCGCGCAGTCGCGTATGTGGCAGACGTCTTTCGGCGAGTTCGCGTGGTTCGCGCTAATCGGTATAGCCGCTTACACGCTGCTGGCCGTCTACCGCTACTCACGCACCTATTGAACAACGCCAACCCAAGAAGCAAAAGCGTTCCTGGACAGGGCGGGAAGAGCACTCCTAAGCTGGGCGGGAAGAGCACTCCTAAGCTGGGCGGGAAGAGCACTCCTAAGCTGGGCGGGAAGAGCACTCCTAAGCTGGGCGGGAAGAGCAGTCTGGCCGAGCAGCGCCGCGTATTGCCGGATCGCCCCGGCGTCTATCTGTTTCGTGACGCGAAGGGTCGCGTCATCTACGTCGGCAAGGCCAAGTCGATCCGCAAGCGGGTGGCCTCTCACTTCTCCAAGGCCCAGGTTCCTTCGAGCCCAGGCCACGCGGAGATGGTGGCGAGCGTTGAGGCGATCGAGTGCGTCGTCGTCTCCAGCGAGGCCGAGGCGCTGCTTGCCGAGCAGAGCTTCATCAAGCAGTACCGCCCGCGCTTCAACATCCGCCTGCGCGACGACAAGTCCTACCCGTTCATCGCGATCTCGCTCGACGAGCGATACCCGAGGGTCTACTTCACACGTGAGCGCCACCGCTCAGGCCGCGCCTACTTCGGCCCTTACTCGAGCGCCAAGCGTGTGCGCTCGACGCTCAAGGTGCTCGCTAAGGTCTTCATGTACCGCTCCTGCACAGGCCCAGAGCCAGGCCGCCGCAGCGGCAGCCCATGCCTCGACTACTACATCAAGCGCTGTGAAGCGCCATGCGTCGGCTATGTCACCGAGGAGGACTATCGCCGCGGCATCGACGGCGTGATCGACTTCCTCTCCGGGCGCTTCAGCACGATCGAGCGCGATCTCGAGCAGCGCATGCGCTCGGCCTCCGCAGCCCAGGACTACGAGCAGGCCACGCTCGAGCGCAATCGGCTGCGCGCTGTGCGCTCGCTGATGGAGCGCCAGCGCGTAGCCAAGAGCTCGATCGGCACGTTTGACGCCGTAGCTGTCGCCACCGATGGCCGTGACGCAAACGCCCAGGTCTTCCAGGTACGCGACGGCATTCTCTCCGACCGCCACTCCTTCTACTTGTCGAACGAGACCGAGCGCGAGCGGGGCGAGGTAGCGGAGGAGTTCCTGCTGCAGTACTACGGTGGCCCAACCACGATCCCCGCGTTGCTCGTCGTCCAGCAGGAGCTTGCCGAGCGACCGGTGCTCGCTGAGGCGCTTTCGCGGCGACGCGCCGGCCCGGTCGAGCTGCGCCCGTCCGAGCGAGGTGACAAGCACCGCATCCTCGAGCTCGCCGAGCGCAACGCCATGCTGGCACTCGACCAGGAGCGCTTGCGTGACGAGCGCCGCCACCAGCATCGTGCGCAGGCGCTCGAACGCTTGCAGTCCGCGCTCTCACTCGATGCGATCCCGGTACGCATCGAGTGCTTTGACATCTCCAATCTGGGCGGCACCCACACAGTCGCCTCGATGGTCGTCTTCGAGGCAGGAGCACCCAAGAAATCCGACTATCGGCGCTTCAAGATCCGCACGATTGAAGATCCCGCCCGCCCCGACGACTATGCCTCGATGGCAGAGGTGCTCTCCCGGCGCTTCAGTCAATGGGAGCAGCAGGCCGACTTCTCCCCGCACGACCCGGCCCACGACGCCAGCTTCGCAGCGCTCCCAAACGTGGTGGTGATCGACGGTGGCAAGGGTCAGCTTGCGGCGGGTCTGGCTCCGCTGAGAGGCTTTCGCGAGCGCGGTGTCGCCGTCATCTCGTTGGCCAAGCGCATCGAGGAGGTGTTCATGCCCGGTCGCCCCGAGCCGCTGTTGCTCGATCACTCAAGCCCCGAGCTACAGCTGCTGCAGCGCGTCCGCGACGAGGCACACCGCTTTGCCGTCACCCACCATCGCGCCAGACGCGACAGCGCGATGACCGGCTCGCTGCTCGACGGGCTGCCGGGTATCGGCCCGACACGCAAGCGTGCGTTGATCGCACACTTCGGCTCGCCTGAGGCGATTCTGGCTGCCTCGCGCGAGGAGCTGCAGGGAGTGCCGGGTCTGCCGGCTAAGACCGCCCGAGATATCCACGCACTGTTGCATCGGGCGGGCTGAGCGCCTCGGAGAGCTGCCGGCGGACGAGCACACTGCGCGCGTCCCATCCCTGCTCGCTTGCTCTTCGGCCGATCGGCATGCCAATCGGTGCCTTTCCCCCGACCGAAGCTGCACAATGGACGGGAGATGGCCGCCACCAGGCCCGTGCCTCCCCGTCCTGTGAGCGGACCGACCGTTGTGTCGCGTCTGCAGGACCTCGTCATCATCACTGGCTTCTCCGGCGCCGGTAAGTCCACGGCGATGAACGTGTTCGAGGACGCGGGTTACTTCTGCGTCGACAATCTGCCGCCGGAGATGATCCGTTCGCTCGTCGAGCTGTTCGTGCACGAGGGCTCCAAGGTCGAACGCGCCGCGGTTGTCTCCGACGTGCGCGGAGGCGTCTACTTCGAGGCGTTGACAGCGGTCGTGGACGATCTGCAGGCGCTCGGCATCACCCATCACGTTCTCTTTCTGGAGGCAGCCGAGCAGACGCTCTCGACGCGCTACAAGGAGACTCGTCGCCGCCATCCGCTCGCGCCTGAGGGCAGCGTCGCCGCCGGCGTCGCCTCTGAGCACGCGTTGCTCGAGCCGCTGCGCTCGCGTGCAGACCTCGTGATCGACACGACGGGCATGTCCTCGGCGATGCTGCGCAGCCGCATTGCCGAGGAGATGTTGCCGCGCCAGAACGCGGGCCGGCTGGCACTCACATTCATGAGCTTCGGTTTCAAGCACGGCCCTCCGCGCGAGGAGGACCTCGCCTTCGACGTACGCTTCCTTCCCAATCCGCACTACGAGAGCGAGCTGCGCGATCTCACCGGTCACGACGAGCGTGTGGTGCAGTACATCGCCCGCGATGGACGCCTCGACGAGTTCTACCTGCGCCTGCACGCGCTGCTCGACTTCCTTCTGCCCGAGTACGTGTCCGAGGGCAAGGCCCACCTCGTCATCGCGATCGGTTGCACCGGGGGTCGCCACCGCTCAGTGGCCATCGCCGAGCATCTCGCCGCCCGCTACCGCGATCGCGAGGAGCTAACGGTCGCCGTCGCCCACCGCGACATCGACAAGCGCTCGCGCTCTTAGCCGGCCCCCACAGCCTCTGCGCGGCAATGCAAGCGTCCGGTCTAGGGATGCGTTGATCAAGTGGCGCGTGGGCGCTTTGCAGGCGCGAAATAGGCCGCTGATAGCCTTTTCTGCCCAGAGCCGGGCAGAGGAGCGATGCTCCCGAGGCCCGGCATCGTTCATTTTTCATTTCATATAGAGGGTGGCGCAGTCGGCCGGAGGCCGGCGAGCCGGGCCCCTCGTTTTTCATTTTTCGTTAGGAGGCCGTGAATGCCCGTACGCGTGGGAATCAACGGTTTCGGCCGCATCGGTCGAAACGTGTTCCGCGCCGCAATGGCTCGGGGGGACGTAGATCGGATCGAGTGGGTCGCCGTCAACGACTTGACCGACTGTCGCACGCTGGCTCATCTACTCAAGTACGACTCGATTCTCGGCCCCTACCCGGGCGAGGTCGTGGCCAAGGACGAGCGCACGATCGTGGTCGACGGACGCGAGCTGAAGGTGCTCGCCGAGCGCGACCCTGCCGCGCTGCCTTGGGGGTCGCTCGGGGTGGACGTCGTGATCGAGTCAACCGGGCTGTTCACCGACCGCCCCAACGCCGCCAAGCACCTCGCGGGCGGCGCCAAGAAGGTCGTGATCTCCGCGCCGGCCACCGACCCGGACGTGACGGTGGTGCTCGGCGTCAACTTCGACGAGGCCTATGACCGCGACAAGCACGACGTGATCTCAAACGCCTCGTGCACGACTAACTGCTTGGCCCCCGTGGCGAAGGTGTTGGTGGACACGGTAGGGATTAAGCACGGCCTGATGACGACGATTCATGCCTACACAGCCGACCAGCGCCTGCAGGACCTGCCCCACAAAGACCTGCGCCGTGCGCGTGCCGCCGCGATCAATTTGATCCCGGCGTCAACCGGAGCCGCTAAGGCGATCGGGCTGGTCGTACCGGAGCTGCAGGGCAAGTTGCACGGCTTCGCCGTGCGTGCCCCAGTGCCAACCGGCTCGGTCGTCGATCTGACTGTCGAGTGCACGCGCGAGACGAGCGTCGAGGAGGTCAACGCCGCGCTGAAGGTGGCTTCGGGGAGCGGCCCCTTGCAGGGGCTGTTGGGCTACACGGAGGATCCGATCGTCTCCAGCGACATCGTCAACTCCCCGCTCTCCTCGATCGTGGACTCGCAGCTGACCGCCACGATCGACGGCACAATGCTAAAGGTGGTGGCCTGGTATGACAACGAGTGGGGCTATTCCAACCGCGTCGTCGACCTCGTGCAGAAGGTCTTGTGAGCCGGCTCCTCAGCTGTCGGGTCGGCTGTCGGGTCGGCTGTCGGGCCTGCTCTTTCACGGACGGCGGAGCGGTGAGGACACGTAAGGGCCCCGCGGACGATGGGGTCGTCACGAGGATGGGAGCGCAAAAACGATGAGAAGCATCGATCAGCTTGACGTCCATGGCAAGCGTGTGCTCGTGCGCGTGGACTTCAACGTGCCGCTGTGCAAGGACGAGCACGGCGCGCCCGCGGTTGCCGACGACACGCGCATCGTGCAGGCGCTGCCCACGATCAAAGAGCTGCGCGCGCGCGGCGCCAAGCTGGTGCTCGTGTCGCATCTCGGGCGCCCGGAGGGAAGACCCGAGGCCGACCTTTCGCTGGCGCCCGTGGCCGAGCGTCTGCGTGAGTTGACCGGGGCAAGCGTGACGCTCGCGCCCGAGGTCGTGGGTCGGCGTGCGCACAAGCTCGTTGAGGAGCTAAAGGACGGCGAGATCCTGCTCTTGGAGAACGTGCGCTTCGAGCCCGGGGAGACGATCAACGACCCGGAGCTCGCCCGCGCACTGGCCGAGCTCGCCGACGTGTATGTCAACGACGCCTTTGGCGCCGCGCACCGCGCACACGCGAGCACCGCCGGCGTGGCACACCTGCTGCCGTGTGCGGCGGGACGCCTGCTCGAACGCGAGGTGAGGACGCTGACCGGCATCCTCGAGCATCCCGCGCCACCGCTCGTAGCAATCATCGGTGGAGCGAAGGTAGCCGACAAGATCGGTGTGATCGACCGCTTCCTGCAGCTGGCCGACGTGGTGATGATCGGCGGCGCGATGTGCTTCCCGTTCCTGTGCGCGCAAGGGCACACGGTCGGCGAGTCGCTATGCGGCGAGGAGGACACCGAGCACGCCCGCAAGCTGCTCGTGCGGGCCAGCGACACGCACTCGCCCCAGCCCGGCCGCGCGCGCCTGCTGGTGCCTAGCGACCTGATAATCGGCGACCGCCTCTCCGACGATGCCGAACATAGTGTGCTGCGTGGGGTCGAGGTGCCGGCGGGCTGCATGGGACTCGACATCGGACCCGCCACGGTTGAGCGCTACAGCGCCGAGGTCGCGCGGGCGGGCACCGTCTTCTGGAACGGTCCGATGGGTGCCTTCGAGTACGAGCCATTCGCGCAGGGCACGCGTGCGATCGCCCAGGCCGTCGCCCGTGCACCGGGCGTAACGGTCGTCGGCGGTGGCGACTCGGCCGCCGCGTTGGCCGACTTCGGTCTAGAGGACACGGTCGATCATCTCTCGACCGGAGGCGGGGCTACGCTCGAGCTCGTTGAGGGACGTGTCTTGCCCGGAGTCCAGGCGCTCGACGGCGCCGGAATCGCCTAATGGTCAGCGAGCGCCGTCCGCTAATCGCGGGCAATTGGAAGATGTACAAGACCGAGGAGCAGGCCGAGGAATACATCCAGGCCCTGCTGCCTCGCGTGTCTTCGGTGAGCGGCGTGGACATCGCCATTTGTGTGCCGTACACCGATCTGCGCGCGATGGTCGACAGCGCACGCGGATCGCGCGTGGAGGTATACGCCCAGAACATGCACCACGAGCCCGAGGGCGCCTTCACCGGCGAGATCTCGGCGCCGATGCTCTCAGAGCTCGACGTCGGCGGCGTGGTGCTCGGCCACTCAGAGCGACGGGAGCTATTCGGCGAGACCGACAAGGCGCTCGCGCTAAAGGTGCCCGCCGCGCTGGCCGCGGGTCTCGCGCCGATCCTGTGCGTGGGGGAGACCGAGAGCGAGCGTGAGGATGGCGAGACCGAGCGCAAGTTGCGCCACCAGGTCGGCGAGGATCTTGCGGGGGTGCCCGATGAGCTACTGGCCGCGGTGACGATCGCTTATGAGCCAATTTGGGCGATCGGCACCGGTCTAGTGGCCAGCCCCGAGCAGGCGCAAGAGGCGATCGCGTTCGTGCGGGCGCTGCTTGGCGGGCGCTCGCCCGAGGTGGCCGAGCAGGTCCGCATCCTCTACGGAGGCTCGGTCAAGCCCGATAACGCTGCTGAGCTACTGGCTCTGCCAGATGTCGATGGTGCGCTTGTCGGCGGCGCATCGCTGGATGCCGAGTCATTCGCAGCGATCGTGGCGGCCGCCCAGCCATGAGCACGTCGGGCCGGCCGGCGACCGGCCCAGAGAGCGGCGGCGGCGGTCGTTCGAGCGGGTCGCGTGTGTCGAGCGGGTCGCGTGTGTCGAGCGGGTCGCGTGTGTCGAGCGTCTGTCTGATCGTGCTTGATGGCTGGGGCCTTGCCGAGCCCGGTCCCGGCAACGCCGTCTCGCTTGCCGAGACGCCCATCTTCGACGAGCTGTGGGCCACATACCCACACACCACGCTCACTGCCTGCGGCGCGGCTGTGGGACTGCCCGAAGGGCAGATGGGCAACTCCGAGGTCGGTCACCTGAACCTCGGCGCCGGTGCTGTCGTCAAGCAAGATCTGGTGCGCATCAACGAGGCGGTCGCGGACGGGTCGCTTGCCGAGAACCCGGTGCTGCGTGCCGCTTTCGCCGGCACCCCGCGTGTCCACTTGCTCGGGCTCGTCTCCGACGGTGGCGTGCACTCATCGCTGGAGCACCTGCGTGCGCTGATCGCGCTCGGCGGCGAGCTGGCGCCTGAGGCGGACGTTGTCCTGCACGCTTTCACCGACGGGCGCGACACGCTGCCGCATGCGGGCGTGGGCTACCTGGCCGAGCTGGACGCCAACAGGGACGTGCGTATTGGCTCGGTCGTGGGTCGCTATTGGGCGATGGACCGCGACAAGCGCTGGGAGCGAACACAGCGCGCCTACGACATGCTCGTGCACGGCCGCGGGCGGGCGGGATCGGTTCCCGCCTCCAGCGGCGAGCAGGCCGTGCGCGAAGCCTACGAGCGCGGCGAGACCGACGAGTTCATAGAGCCGACGCTGGTGGGCGCCGAGGCATGCATCCGTCCTGGAGACAGCGTGCTGTGCTTCAACTTCCGCCCCGATCGCATGCGCGAGATCGTCAGGGCCTTGGCCGAACCAGGCTTTGGCGAAGACAGGGGAGAGGGCTGCTCGCACGCGACGGGAGCCGAAGCGGCCTCGCGTGCCGAGACGGCCGAGTTGCCTGGCTGGCAGGGGCGCGGTGGTGCGCAGGCAGCGAGCCGACTGGCGACGCTCACCGAGTACGAGGAGGGCTGGCCCTATCCCGTCGCCTTCGCGCCCCAGCGTCCAGAGACGACGCTCTCGCAAGTAATCGCAAACAGCGGAGCGCGCCAGCTGCACGTGGCCGAGACCGAGAAGTATCCGCACGTCACATACTTCTTCAACGGTGGCGAGGAGACGCCGTGCGCAGGCGAGCGACGCGAGCTGGTGGCCTCGCCGCGCGACGTGCCTACCTATGACCACAAGCCGCAGATGAGCGCCCGCGAGGCCGCTACCGCGTTTGTGAGCGCATGGCGCGAGGCAGGGGTGGGTGGGTTTCGATTCGGGGTCATCAACTTCGCCAACGCCGACATGGTCGGTCACACCGGCGTCATAGCGGCCGCAGTAGCGGCGATAGAAACAGTCGATGAGTGCTTGAGCAAGGTGCTAGAGGTCGTGCTCGAGAGCGGAGGTGTGTGCATTGTGACCGCCGATCACGGCAACGCAGACCACATGCTCGAGCCCGACGGCAGCCCCAACACCGCCCACTCGCTCAACCCGGTGCCGTTGGTCGTGACCGCGCCGGATCTTAAGTTGCGCGTGCGGGGCGGTATCCTCGCGGACGTGGCGCCGACAGTGCTCGACCTGCTTGGGATCCCCCAGCCCGTGCAAATGACCGGGACATCGCTGATCGTGGGCTGAGGCTCCGAAGCACGACGCCAAAAGAGGAGAGACGATGAGAACCGACACAGACGCCGAGACGCTCGGCTCGATCACCGAGACGCTGAGCCTAACTGCCGAGCAACCGCGGCGCGGCCGACGCTCACGCTTGGTGCTCGGCATCGCCTTCATCGGCGCCGGGGTCAACCACTTCCTGATGCCGCGCGCCTACGAGGCGATCGTGCCGCCGAGCATGAAGGGTCGCGCACAGAGCCTCGTCGCCGTCAGCGGTGTCGCCGAGGTGGCTGGTGGCCTCGGCGTGTTGTTGCCGTGGACACGTCGCCTCGCCGGGCTCGGCTTGATCGCTTTGCTCGCGGCGGTGTTCCCGGCAAACCTGCACATGGCGCGCGCCCCCGAGCGTTTCTCCAAGATCCCACGCTGGGCGTTGTACGCGCGTCTACCGCTGCAACCGCTGATGATGTGGTGGGCCTGGACAGCAACCAAGAGGAGCAGCTGAGCGCCCCTGTGGCGCACGGTTGACAGGGATTCCGCCTCGCGACGCTGCTATGTTCGAGTAAGCACAGAGCCGGTTTCAAGCAAGATCATGTCCACCGCAACAGCCACAGCGACAGTTCTAAAGCTTCCCCAGGGGAAGGACGCTCTCGGCGAATCGGACAGCCTCAGCGAAGCCGAGCTTCGTGCGTGGCGCGGTCTGTTGCGCGCGCACGCTTCGCTCGCCAAGCGCTTGGAGAGCCGCCTCGAGCGTGAGCACGGGTTGCAGCTCAGCTCCTATGAGGTGCTCCAGCATTTGATCGACGCGCCCGGCGGTCGCATGCGCATGTGCGATCTCGCCGAGCAGGCTCAGCTCTCGCGCAGCGGGCTTACGCGCTTGGTCGATCGCCTGGAGCGCGACGAGCTGCTCGGGCGCTGTAGCTGCGAACACGACGCGCGTGGCGCCTACGCCTGTCTCACCGACCGCGGCCGTGAGCGCTTGGACGCGGCGCGCGGCACCCATCGCGCGGTCGTGCGCGAGCATTTCCTCTCGCACTTCTCCGAGGGAGAGCTGGAGGCGCTCGGCAAGATGTGGGAGCGCGTGACCGCGGGCTGCTGCGGCGCCTGAGCTACAGACGCCCGCGACGGTGGGCCACAAAGAAAACTATGGCGGCCAGCACCAGTGCCGCGATCCCATACAGGCCGAACGCTTCGACGGCGTTGCCGGCAGCGTTGCCGAGGAAGTAGGCAAGCAGGCCGATCGCCGTTGCCCAGCAGATCCCTCCGAGCGCGTTCCAGAGGAAGAAGGAGCGCCGGCGCATGTGGGTGGCGCCGGCCAGCCACGAGGCCCAGACGCGCAAGCCGAGGATGAAGCGGCCAAAGAACACGGCCTTGGGGCCGTGGCGCTCGAAGAACGGTTCGCCGGTGATCAGCACCTGTTGGCGCTGGCGTTCGAAGCGCCCCGGTCGTTCCAGCAGCCAGCGCCCTCCCTTGTGGCCGATCTGGTAGCCGATGTTGTCGCCGACGATCGCGGCGGCGGCGGCGATCGGGATCACAAGCTCGATCTGCAGCTTGCCCTGGCTGGCCAGCACGCCCGCGGCGATCAGGCCGGTCTCACCGGGGATCGGGAGGCCGCTTGACTCGGCCATCACGACCAGGAACAGCAGCGGGTAGCCGAAGGTTTCTACGAGGTGGCCGACATTTATGAGCGAGGCGAGCATGGTCTGGGAGGCCCTGGGGCTCGGGCCAGCGTATCCGGCGGTCGGCCATGTCTCCCGCTCTGCACGTTCAGGTGTGTGTCTCCCAGGGCTCTTGTGTATCTGAGTTGGTCCGTGCCAACGTGTGCGTCGTGTCTGCGTGCGGCTCGCGGCCATGGGTGCCTATGTGGCCTAGGATGCCCACGTGGCCCTCACGATCGAAGCGCGCGAAGGCGCCACAGGTGCCCGTGCCGGACGGCTGCATACCGCGCACGGCGACGTTCGCACACCGGCGTTCGTGCCACTCGCGACCAAGGCGACCGTCAAGGGTCTGCTGCCGCAAGAGGTCAAAGGGCTCGGCTATGACATGGTGCTGGGCAACACGTTCCACCTGATGCTCAACCCCGGTGCCGAGTTGATCGAGCGCTTCGGGGGGTTGCACAGCTTCATGGATTGGGACGGGCCGATCGTGACCGACTCCGGCGGCTTCCAGGTGTTCTCGATGGGTCACGGCACGGTCGCCGATGAGATCAAGGCGCGTCCGTCGCGAAGCCGGCGTAACAAGGAACCCGCGCAAGGGGGTGTTCAGGGGCAGGTCGGGGGCGAAGACACCGCGAGCAAGGGGATCGTGCGGGACGGCGCCGCGCGCGAAGGTGCGATCCTTGCGATCGAGGAGCAAGGCGTGCGCTTCCGCTCATATGTAGATGGCGCCGAGCGCTTCATGGCTCCCGAGGACTCGATGGCCGTACAGGCCGCGCTTCATTCGGATATCGCGCTCGTGTTCGACGAGTGCACCCCCTTCCACGTCGATCGCGACTACACCGAGCGCTCGACCGAGCGCACCCATCGCTGGCTGACGCGGTGCCTCGACTGGCACGCCGAGCACGGGCCGCGCGACCAGCTTGTGTACGGGATCGTGCAAGGGGGCGTGTACGAGGACATGCGCCGTGCCTCTGCCCGCACGGTGGCTGCGAGCGGCTGCGACGGCGTAGCGATCGGCGGCTCGCTCGGCGCCGAGAAGGCGCAGATGTATGAGGTCGTCGGCTATGCGCTGGCGGAGCTGGGCGGCGAGCACGAACGCCTGCCGCGCCACCTGCTCGGGATCGGCGATGTTGACGACCTGATCCGCGGCGTCGAATTGGGCATCGACACATTCGATTGCGCGATGCCGACGCGTCTGGGACGCCACGGCACAGCGTTGGTCCCAGACCCAGCCAAACGCTGGCGGGTCGATCTGACGAAAAGCGAGTGGCGCACGTCCGAGCAGCCGCTGATGGAGGGCTGTGCCTGTCACGCCTGCAAACGCGGCCTCTCGCGCGCCTACCTCTCCTATCTGGTGCGCTCCTCGGAGTTGACGGGCATGCGCCTGCTGACCGAACACAACCTGGCTTTTCTGGTGCGGTTGATGGCAGATCTGCGCCAGGGAATATTTGACGGACGGCTGGTCGAAGTGGCGAATTCGCTACGCGGCGCCGAGTACCGTCCCAAGCCGCGGGTACGTTAGATGTGGCATTTCCGGTGTGGTGTAAGGGCAACACGAGCAGCTGTCACCTGCTAGATGTCGGTTCGAGTCCGACCGCCGGAGCCAGTGGTTGAAGGCGACGGTTGGCACTGCTAGCCTATGGGGGCAGGTGACAGTTGCCCCGCTCGGAAGGGCGGTAGTTCTTACCGGGGGTCCGCGCAAGCGGGCCCCCGCCTTTCTCCCGCTACTTCACGTTTTCGCCGACGAGTCGCTTGAGCGCTTCGGCGGATTCCTGGGCGTCGTTGTAGACGACGTTGCGTAGTTTGATCGTGGTGGTCGCG
This sequence comes from uncultured Solirubrobacterales bacterium, assembly GCA_963704555.1. Taxonomy (GTDB): domain Bacteria; phylum Actinomycetota; class Thermoleophilia; order Solirubrobacterales; family Solirubrobacteraceae; genus Palsa-744. Next base: position 2,611,401 of record OY969921.1, on the reverse strand, counting down.
GGAGAGCTGAGCACGACGACCAGCGCGATCACGCCGACGAGTGCGAGCAAGGCGAGCAAGGCGAATCCGAGCCGGCGCAGGCCCGAGCCGCGGCGTCGTGCCGGCGCTGTCGCAACGAAGGGCTGAGCCTCGCGCGCGGGCCCGCGCCGGGGCTGGCGCGGGGCGACCGCTCCTCGTCCTTCGGAGGGGTCGTGCGTGCGTGTGGCGCTCGCGAGCACGCTCGTCGCCTCAGTGGCGTGCCTGGCTCCGTGGGCCGGCGCGCGATGCTCGTTGGGGGAGATGCCGAGCGCACCGTCTGAGATCCCGCGTCCCATCTCGCGCGCGCTCTCATAGCGCTCGCGCGGGTCGAGCGCCAGCGCGATCGCGACCGCTTCGGCCAGCTCCGGCGTGACCGCGGCCACGAGCGTGTCGAGCATCGCCGGCTCTTCCTGCTGCTGTTTGAGCGCCAGCTCCGTAAGCGAGGCGGCTTCGTATGGTAGGCGTCCGGAGATCAGCTGGTAGGTGACCACGCCAAGCGCGTACAGGTCGGCGCGCGGCCCGGCTTCCTCGCCGCGGGCCTGCTCGGGGGCCAAATAAGCGGCGGTGCCGAGCACCGAGCCGACCTGCGTGATGCTCGACTGCTCGGTGGCCTTGGCGATGCCGAAATCGGCGAGCTTGACATCGCCGTCGCGCGAGCGCAAGAGATTCCCAGGCTTGACGTCGCGGTGCACCACACCGTGGCGGTGGGCGTAGTGCAGCCCCTCGCAGGCCTGTTCGATGATCGCAACAGCCTCGTCGACCTCGATCCAGCCGTCGTCGCGCAGGATCTCCGCACACGACTGGCCCTCGATGTACTCCATCACGATGAAATACTGGGCAGTGCTCTCATCCTGGCCGGAGTCAAACACTTGCACGATGTTGGGATGGATGAGGCGTGCCGCGGCCTGAGCCTCGCGCTGGAAGCGAGACACGAAGGTGGGGTCCTCGGCAAGGTGCTCGGCCAGCAGCTTGACCGCTACGCGTCGCTCCAGGCGCTTGTCGAAGGCGAGGTGCACGGTCGACATGCCGCCGAAGCCAAGCCTGCTCTGCAGCTGGTAGCGCCCGGCGATCTCGGGCCTGCCTGCCTGCCGTGTGCCCTCTGGGTGTGCTCCTTGGGGTGCGCCCCTCTGGGTGTGCCCTTCAGGGTGCTCGCTCACTGACCGCCTCCCGCGCTTGCCCCGCCAGAGTTGGAGGCGCCGTTGTCCGCGCTTTCTTTGCTTGCTCCGAGCCCTGCCCCGTTTTCGCCCGAGCCTTCTTCGGGAGCTTCAACCCCTCCGCCAGAGCTTGGCGGCGTGCTGGTGGTGGGTGGTGTCGTCGACGTGTTTGTCGGCGTCGTTGGAGTCGTCGCCGTTTCAGTGCTTGTCGTCGTTTCAGTGTTCGTCGTGCCCGTCTGTGGAGTGGTTTTCGTCTGGGTGCTCGTCGCCGAAGTTTCAGTCGTGGTCGGTTCTTCGCACATTGCCAACGCCTGTTTGCGCAGGTTCGTTATGCCTTCTCCCAGGCGCTTGTGCAAGCCTCTGTCGACCGTGGCGGGCAACGCGAGGAAGTCCTGCTCGGTCTTGCCGAGCGCGGCTTCGGTTTTCGCGCAATCGCCGTCACCAGCTTGGGCCGCTTTGGCGACAGCTTCGAAATCTTCTTGCAGGGGCCCGGCGCTTGAGCTCGGGATCAAACCGGTGCCTGAGCTTCCACAGGACACAAGCAGGGCGGTGGCGGCGCCCAACAGCGCCACCACGATGAGGCGGATAAGTATTCGCATGTTCATTGACCGTACTCCAGGCGCTCCGCAAGCGAGTTTGGCAGACGAGCAGCCTTGATGGCCGCGGCGGCGCCGGCGACGTCATAGCTGGTACGTCGGTAGGAAGCTTGGTACCCGTCGAGGTCCAGCAGCAACCAAGCGGCCCGTCGATCGCCGTCGCGCGGTTGCCCGACGCTTCCGGGATTGAGCATCCATTCGCCATTTGCGAGGTCGAGCTCGGTCCCCTCGCGACACGGCTCGCCGCTTGCCGCCTCTCCAGCCTGACGCGTAAACGCCGAGGCGACGTGGGAATGGCCGATCAGGCAGATGCGGTTGGGATCGCGGTCCAGGCACAGCTCCGCCAGCAAGGCCGAAAGCACGTACTCCCAAACCGGGTCGCGTGGACTCGCGTGATACAGACCGATCGCACCGTCGCGCGTGTCCTCCTGGCCTTGGGGCCGCAGGCCGGCGAGGAACGATTGGTTTGCGGGGGCGATCACTTCGCGCGTCCATTGTGCCGCGATGCTCGCGCCGCGCGAGAACTCGTCCAAGGAAAGCTCGCCGACGACCGCCATGTCGTGATTGCCGGCCAGGCACACGGCAACATGACGACGCGCCAGCTCGACGCAGGCGTCCGGATCCGCGCCGTATCCGACGATGTCCCCAAGACACCAGAGCTCGGACGCCTCGCTGTCGGCAACGGCCTCCAGCACCGCTTCGAATGCCTGTCGATTAGCGTGGATGTCCGAGACGACCGCGACCTTCATCAGTCACAAGCCCTCGAACAGGGCTGCGCCACTACTCGTCGGCTTCCCCGGCCTCGGCGCCGCCGTACTCGGGCAGGTTCTTGATGCCCTCGCGGGTGCGCCACTTCGAGTAGTTGTCCTCCATCGCGTCGATCAGCTCGCGCATGAAGCGCGGAGAGAGGTTCACGCGCGAGACGACCACGCCCGGCACCTCCTCGGACTCGACCTCGTGGTCGACCCTTGCGAAGGTCACCGTGAACTCGTAGTCGGAGTGGCTGACGTTCGCGAAGTTCGCGTATACGCCTCCCATAATCTCGGGAGAGAGATGAATGTTTATGTGGCGCTCGGCGCCTGGGTTCTCATCGTTCACAGAGCTAGTATCGCAACCTCCCCCACGGAAGTGGCCGGCGGGCGCATAAGATCATCGCCCGTGAGCTCCACGACCACCGAGACAGGCCTACGCGAGACCGTGCTCGCCCTCGCCGACGAGCAGGCCGGCAGCGCAGACTCGCATCGAGCGATCACGCTCGAGCGCCCGCCGCGCCAGGATTTCGGCGACTACTCCACGAACGCCGCTCTGCTGCTCGCGCCGGCCGCGGGTGTTCAGCCGCGCGAGCTGGCTCAGCAGCTGGGCGAGCAGCTGGCAGAGCGCCTCGGCGAGCAGCTGCGGCGCTTCGAGGTGGCGGGCCCAGGCTTTCTAAACCTGTTCCTCTCCGATGCCTGGCACCGCGCCGCACTCGGTGAGCTGCTCGTTGTGGGGGAGAGCTTCGGGCGTGACGGCGTGGCGATCGGCGAGCGGATCATCGTCGAGTTCGTCTCTGCCAACCCAACCGGTCCGATGCATGTAGGCCACGCCCGCAACGCGGCTTACGGCGATGCCCTGGCACGGGTACTCGCTTTCCATGGCCACAGCGTGGAGCGCGAGTTCTACGTCAACGACGCCGGCTCCCAAGTACTCAAGCTGGGCGAGTCGATCGGGGCGCTCGCGCGCGGCGAGCAAGTGCCAGAGGACGGGTATCACGGCGACTACGTGACCGGCCTGGCAACAGAGTTGGCAAACGCTGCGAGCATGGAGTCGGCCGAGCTGGGACGTGCGGCGGTTGCGCTGATGATGGGCCGCATCGCCGGTTCGTTGAGCGAATTCCGCGTCGACTTCGACTCCTGGAGCTATGAGAGCGCGCTGCACGACGGCGACCCAAGCCCGGTGGCGCACACGCTCTCGATTCTGGAGCAGCAGGGCCACACTTACCGCAGCGAGGGCGCCCTGTGGTTGCGCACGACCGATTACGGCGACGACAAGGACCGTGTCCTGGTGCGCTCAAACGGCGAGCACACATACTTCGCCTCGGACATTGCCTACCACCAGGACAAGCGCGAGCGCGCTTTCGACCGCCAGATCGACGTCTGGGGCGCCGACCACCACGGCTATGTGGGCCGCATGAAGGCAGCGTATGAGGCGCTGGGCGGCGACCCGGAGCACTTGGAGATGCTGATCATGCAGTTGGTTCACCTGGTGCGTCGAGGCGAGCGAGCACAGATGTCCAAGCGCGCGGGAGAGTTTGTCACGCTCGATGACCTGCTGCGCGAGATCGGCGTAGACGCCGCACGCTGGTTCTTGCTGTCGCGCTCGCACGACACGACGATCGACCTCGATCTCGACCTGGCACGCGAGCAGTCAAACGAGAACCCGGTCTACTACGTCCAGTATGCGCATGCGCGCATCGCCTCGATGCTCGCGAAGGCCGGCGCCGAGCAGGTGCAGCGGGCACTAACGGAGGTTGGGGCGCAGTGGGAGGTGGGAGCGCAGCGTGAGGATCTGCACCCAGCCGAGCGCAGTCTGATCAAGAAACTGCTCGCGTTTCCGGGCGAGGTCGATGAGGCGGCCACACGTCGCGCGCCACACCGGATAGCCGCCTACGCGCTGGAGCTGGCCCAGCAGTTCACGGCTTTCTACCGTGATTGCCGCGTGCTCGGCGCCGAGTCGCCGGCGCTTGAATCGCAGCGCCTGGCATTGTGCGTAGCCTCGCGCCAGACGATCGCCCGCTCGCTCGAGCTACTCGGGGTGGACGCGCCTGCAGAGATGTAGACCCGACGGATGGGGACTTCGGAGGTTTTGGCTGAAAAACGTGGAGGTCTAGAAGCGCCCCTGAAAACGCGTCCCTAAAATTTTGGCGCATAATTTTAGGGTCGGCTGAAAGGGGTGTGGTGTTGCGCGCTCTGGATGGAAGCGGCTTTGTCAGTCGAAGCGCTCGAGGTCGGCGTCTAGGCGCGCCGCGTCGCCCGCGCTGAGCTTGGGCGAGTCGGCGCTAGTCGCGGCCTGATCTCGTGCGTGGCGCCGCCAGCTTGGCAGCAGCAGCGCAACGAGTCCGATCAGTGCGAGTACGACGGCAACGGGCACGAGATACGCGGCCAGATCGAAGCCTTTGGCGCTCGGCAAGGCAAGCACCGAGGACCCGTACTGGGCAACCAGTTCGCTCTTGATTTGCGCTTCGGTCTTGCCTTCGGCGATCAGCCCGCGGATGTAGGCACGCTCGCGCTGGGACTGCGGCGATTCGGCGACGTTCAAGGGAATCTTGCAGGTCACGCACATGACCTGACGTTCGATGGAGGGCATGCTCGTGCGTGGTGTAGCGGCGATAGCGTTGGAGCCGAGTAGGAGCGAGCCCACAAGTGTCGCCACGAGCATCGGCGTCGCTGCCGGAGGAGCAAGGTGGTGGGCCAGGCGCGAGATGGGACTCGGGCCCCGCCCCACTGTTACCGATGGGCACGCCCCAAAAATCCTCATACATTCTCCGCCAAAGCGATCGCATGGTTCAAGAAGGCTTCGTCGATTTCCCCGCGCGAGATCGCCACTACGTCGCCCGAGGGGTCGATCACGAACGTCTCGGGTATCTGGGTGGTGCCATAGGCCTGGGCGAATTCGCCGGTCGTATCGCGCAGGTTGGGGTAGCTGACGCCATAGTGCTTGACGAAGTCGATCGAGTCGGGCGAGGAGTCGCGAAAGCTCACGCCGAGCACGGTCCCGCCGCGGCGCGACAGCGTGTGCTGAGCGCGCTCCAGGATCGGGGCCTCTGCCTGGCAGGGCGTGCACCAGGAAGCCCAGAAGTTCAGCACGACGACGTGCCCGCGATAGGAGCCAAGCGTCCGCTCTCCGGCGCCGGAAAGCAGCGGCATGCTAATGCCGGCGGCGGGCGCCGTGGGATGGCGCCCGTGCTTGATCGCTTCGTCGAGCGTACGTTTGGCAGCCTGGGCGAGCACCCCGTAGACGAGCAGCCCGACCAGCGCGGCGCCGGCGACACCGATCAGCACAGGCATGAGGGAGCGTTTGCCCATCGAGTAGGAAGCGTAGTGCCAGGGCGAGGAAGTCGGCGTAATATCTGCTCTGGTGCGGTGGTAGCTCAGTTGGTAGAGCGCGAGCTTCCCAAGCTCGAGGTCGCGGGTTCGAGGCCCGTCCGCCGCTTGGTCTCGCTTGGCAGCCCGCCCCGCCTCGTGACATTAGGTCCTGGGCCTGAGAAGATGGGCTGATCGTGCGCGCGACCGATGCGATTCCCGCAGAGGGTTTGGCGGCGGGGTCACCATGGCAGACCCGCGTCGCTGCGGTCGTGGCGCTCCTCGCGCCGGTTGCCATGGCAGTTGTGGCCGCGGTCGCGCTGGCGGGCGATGTTGCCATCGCCGCATTGGCGGTTGTGCTCGTGCTTGGGGCAAGCGCGGCAGTCTGGTTCGCCCTGACTCGTCGCGGCGCCCGGCGAGCTGCCGGTGTGGTGCTGGCGGGGCTCGCCGGGGCCGGCCTGATCGTGGTGTTGGCGACTCACTGGCAGGGCGTGCTGGCGATGGTTGGGCTGCTCCTGTTGCTTGCTCTGTTCGGCTTGGCTGCCCGCTATGCGCTGGGGCGGACGGGGGACGCAGCGGCTCTGAGGGCGAGTGCGGCGCTTGTGCCGGTGGGGGCCGCCGGCTCGGCCGTGCTGATCGTCAATCTGAAGTCGGGCGGTGGAAAGGCCGAGCGTTTCGATCTCGCTGCTGAGGCTCGGCGGCGAGGTGTCGAGCCAATCGTGCTGCGGCCCGGCGATGACCTGCTCGAGCTCGCTGAGGACGCGATCGAGCGCGGCGCGCAGGTGGTCGGGATGGCCGGGGGCGACGGGTCGCAGGCGCTTGTCGCGACTGTTGCCGCGCGGCGCGAGGCTGCCTATGTCTGTGTTCCCGCGGGGACGCGGAACCACTTCGCCCTCGACCTCGGGCTGGACCGCGACGACGTTGTGGGCGCGCTTGACGCTTTCACAGACGCCGTCGAGCGGCGCATCGATCTTGCGCGTGTCAACGACCGCGTGTTCGTCAACAACGCGTCTCTCGGCGTCTACGCGAAGGTCGTCCAGTCCGAGGCCTATCGCGACGCCAAGCTCGAGACATGGACACGCATGCTGCCCGATCTGCTCGGTCCCGACGCCGAACCGATCGACCTAGAGTTCACCGCGCCGGACGGGAGCCTCTGCGACGACGCTCCGCTCGTGCTCGTCTCCAACAACCCGTATCGGCTGACGAGCCTGGCCGGCGCCGGCACGCGCGCACGGCTCGACACGGGCCTGCTCGGGGTCGTGGCAGCGCGGGTCCGCACCCCTGCGGATGTGTCAAAGCTCGTCGCGCTCGAGATGGTCGGCCAGGTGGGACGCTATTCCGGCCTAGTGTCTTGGCCCACCCTGGAGCTCGAAGTCCGCTCCGGGGCCCCCGTGGAGGTCGGGCTCGACGGCGAGGCGCTCGTGCTGGAGCCGCCGTTGCGCTTCACGTCCATGCCGGGCGCACTGCGCGTGCGGCTGCCCCGCACGGTCGGCCTCGCGCCTGGCGCCCGCGCGACGGCGCTGAGCACGGACAACCTGGGCGCACTGCTGCGGGTGGCTGCGGGCAGGTGAGGCTTCCCGCGGCACGTCTGGCGCTCGGCCTGATCGTCCTCGTGCTGGTCGGTTGGGTGGCTGGGGCGCTCGTGACCTTGCTGGTCGGGTCGGGTGGGCTGGACGCGGTACGCGACGTCGCGGATGAGCGCTCGGCCGGTCTGACCGCCGCGGCGCAAGCGGTTACCTGGATGGGCAGCGCATTTGTGCTGGTCCCGCTCGCCCTGCTCTGCTGTCTGCTGCTCGCCTGCGCGGGTCTGCGCGGGGAGGCCTTCGCGGTGGCTGTGAGCCTCGCCGGCGCGATGCTGCTCTCGGACGTCGTCAAGCTGCTCGTGTCCCGACCACGCCCCCCCGTCGAGCACCTGCAGGGCGTGACCGGCTCGAGCTTTCCCTCAGGACATGCCACGCAGGCGAGCGCGTTCTGGTTCTCGCTCGTGCTGGCACTGGCAACGGCAGGGGTCGCGCCGCTGGTCACCCAGGTGGCCGCCGGGCTGGCGCTGGTGCTCGTGCTCGCGGTCGCCCTCTCACGCGTCTACCTGGGCGTGCACTATCCGGGAGACGTCCTCGCCGGCGTGCTCCTCGGGACAGGCTGGGCGGTATTCGTCGCACGCTGCATGCGGGAGGCCTCGGTCAGGTGAGGAGTCGGGTCGCGCGACAGCCGCGGGGCCGTGTCCGGCGCCTGGACCAGCGTCTGATGAGGCGCTCGCTTCGAGCCAGCTCAGCGGGTGCTGGCCCGTGAGCGTTCCGAGCTCAAGCGGGGTCGAACGGTGGGTGCCGGGCGTTCGCGTCGTCCGCACGTATCGGCGGGCGTGGCTACGAGCGGACCTCCTCGCCGGTGCGGTGCTGGCGGCGATTCTCGTTCCGCAGGGAATGGCGTACGCCGAGCTGGCCGGGCTTCCGGCGGTCACCGGTCTCTATACGACGATCGCCTGCTTGGTTGGCTACGCGGTGTTCGGGCCTTCGCGGGTGCTCGTGCTGGGACCCGATTCTTCGATCTCGCCCTTGATCCTGGCAGCGATCACGCCGCTGCTTCGTGACCAGGGATCCCGCGAGCGCCATAGCCCTGGCCGGGATCCTGGCGGTGCTGGTGGGACTCGCCGAGATCGGGCTCGGACTGGGCAAGCTCGGGTTCGTGGCCGATCTCCTGTCCAAGGAGGTGCAGGTCGGATACATGAACGGCCTTGCGATCACGATCATCGTGGGCCAGCTGCCAAAGCTATTCGGCTTTTCCACGCACGCCGACTCGTTCCTCGCTGAGCTGCGCGCGTTCGCTTCCAACCTCGATGAGACGCACACGACGACGCTCGTGGTCGGCGTCGCCGTGCTGGTGCTCCTGCTGGTGCTTCCCCGCGTCACCACGCGTCTGCCGGCGGTGCTGGTTGGGGTCGTTGGCGCCACCCTGGCATCGGCGTTGCTCGGGCTCGCGGGCGAGGGCGTCAGCACGGTCGGTGCCCTGCCCCGGGGGATCCCCACGCCCACGTTCCCGTGGACGACCGCCAGTAATGTGGTCCCTCTGCTCATTGCAGCGGTGGGCATCACACTCGTGTCCTTGACCGACACGATCGCCACCGCGACGAGTTTCGCGGCTCGCCGGGGTGAAGAGGTCGAGCCCAACCAGGAGATGATCGGCATGGGTGCCGCGAACATCGCGGCAGGGCTCTTCCAGGGCTTCGCCGTCTCGACCAGCGGCTCACGGACCGCGGTGGCGGAACAGTCGAAGGCGAAGAGCCAGGTCACCGGCGTCGTGGGTGCAGCTCTGGTCGTGGTGTTGCTGCTGTTCCTGAACTCGCTGCTTGCCGATCTCCCGCAGACCGTGCTCGCCGCCGTGGTCATCGTCGCCGCGTTGTCGTTGATGGACTTGGGCCTCCTGCGCCGTTACCTGCGCGTACGCAAGAGCGCGTTCGCTGTGTCCCTGGTCGCCACAGCCGGCGTGATGCTGCTGGGCGTGCTGCAGGGGATAGTCGTCGCCGTCACCTTGGCGATCCTCCTCTTCTTTCGGCGCAACTGGTGGCCACACGGTGCCATCTTGGGCAAGGTCGAAGGGGACCAAGGTTGGCACGACGTTGACGGTCATCCAGATGCAGAGCAAATCCCGGGCGTCGTCGTCTACCGCTGGGAGGCGCCTCTTTTCTTCGCCAACGCTGGCTCGTTCCGCCAGCAGATCCGCCACCTCGTGCGTGACCGCGAACCCGAATGGGTGGTCATACAGTGCGAGGCCGTCACCGACGTCGACGTCACCGCCGCCGAGATGCTCGAGCAGCTCGACAACGAGCTCAACGCGGCAGGAATTCACATGGCGTTCGCGGAGATGCGCAGCCGCCTCCAGGACCTCACATTGCGCTACGGCCTGCTTGAGACCCTCGACAGCGAACACTTCTACCCGACGCTCGAGGCCGCCCTCGAGGAGATCGACACCATTCTCACGGCTCCTCGAGGCGCTGCCCGATCTCGAGCAGCGCCTCGCGCTGTTGGTCGGTGACGGGCGGGAAGCGAGGGTCCCCCAGCCTAGCCGGGGACCAAAAGGTACAGTTGATACCCTACGTAGGGTATGCAAAAGACATCCGTCTATCTGACGACCGAGGAAGTCGAGTCGCTGAGCAGCGTGTCCGCACGCACTGGACGTTCGCGGGCTGAGCTGATCCGGGAGGGCGTGCGGCTGGTGACTGGACGCGCGGAGCCAGAGCCCCGCGAGTTTCGCAGTCTCGGTAAGGGCCACGGCGGAGGAGCGCCGTATCGCCGCTGGGACGCTGACGATCTGTATGGCCGGAAGGTCGCTTCCGGTCGATGACGGCGTTGATCGTGGACGCTGGCGCGCTGTACGCGCAGGCGGACGCGGACGAGCCCGAGCACAAGGCGATTGCCGCCGCGCTACGAGCGGAGCACGATTCGCTTGTCACTTCGCAGATTGTGGTCGCCGACGCGGATTATCTAATCCTTCGTCGCCTTGGGATCGACGTGGAGCTGGAGTTCCTCGGCGATCTCGCGTCTGGAACGTATGTCGTCGACGCTCTGGCTCCACCGGAGCTGACGATCGCGCGGGATGTAGTCGCACGCTATCGCGATTTGGAGCTTGGTTTGGCCGACGCTTCGCTCGTGGTGCTAGCCAGCCGCTGGCGAACTCGGCGCATCCTCACACTTGACGAACGGGCGTTCCGCGCTGTTACGCCGTTGCAGGGAGGCTCGTTTGAGATTCTGCCGGCCGACGGGTAACACAGAGCGAGCACATGGGCTGAGGCGCCAGCCTTCAAGGCTTGGGGAGCTCAAGTCAACGCGAACGTACGTCATGATCGCAGGCTCGGTTCGCGCTGCTGCTGCCCTGTTGGCCCTCGTAGCACTTGTGCTTGCGATGCTGGTCATCGCCGGCTGTTCCGGCTCGAAAGGACACAGCGAGGCGACCGTACCTCCGACATGCGACGGCGCCGCCGCATTGTGTCAGCGGCGCCTGGGCGAAGTCGTGTTCGCGGCCACGCACAACTCTTTCGCTGCCTCCGTCCAGCCCGGCTGGCACTTCGCCAGCCAGCGCTACGGCATCTCACGCCAGCTCCACGACGGCATCCGAGCTTTGCTGCTCGACATCCACTTTGGCGTGTATGACTCGACGACGGGCAGGGTGCGCACCGACCTCGATGCCGAGGGCTCCGATCGAAACAAGGTCGCCGAACAGGTCCCAGCGAGCGCTTTGCGCATCGCCGACCAGCTGGCCGGACGTGTGGGCGCAGGCACGCTGGACGGCAAATCCGAGCCGTACTTGTGCCACACATTGTGTGAGCTGGGGGCCGAGCCGCTGGTCGGGGAACTGGAAGCGATCAAGAGCTTCCTAGAGGACCACCCCGATCAGGTGTTGATTGCGATCGTCGAGGACTACGTTCCCCCGGCGGCGATCGAGCGCGCCTTCGAGCGGTCCGGGCTCATGCGCTACGTAGCCACGCTTGACCGTGCAAAGCCGCTTCCGACCCTGGGGGAATTGATCGAGCGTGGGCAGCGTCTGGTGGTGTTCGCCGAGAAGGAGGGCGGGACGCCGGGTTGGTACATGCCGGCGTTCTCGTTCATCCAGGACACGCCGCTGGGAGCCACGCGCCCAGATCAGCTGAGCTGCAGTCGCTATCGAGGCGAAGCGAACAGCCCGCTGCTGCTCGTCAACTACTGGATCCCGCCGTTCCCGCCAAGCCCAGCGCTGAACGCGACAATCGGCCACGCGGCATTCATGCGCAGACATGTCCAGCGTTGCCTGCAAAAGCGAGGATTCAAGGGCGCAATCGTCGCGGTGGACTTCTACCAGCGAACCTCTGTCGTGGGCGTGGCAGGTGAGCTCAACAGCGATGACCGCTAATGCCGAACAGCTTCGGGACCTGGCCAACGACGATCGTTAGCGCCAACCCCAACGATGCTACTCCGATGAGAGCGCACTGAGCATGTCCAGGCGAGCCGCACGCCGGGCCGGCAGCTGTGCGGCAAGCAGACCCGCCAGGGCGGCGATGACGAGCAGGATCAAGAGCGTGCCGATCGGGAAGGACTGCACGTAGCCCGAGCCGGACAAGGTGAAGGTCGTGATCAGCACGGCCCCCACGACGCCGATCACGAGCCCGAACACGCCCCCGATCAGCGCGGTGATCACCGACTCGTAGCGGATCATCTGGCGTACCTGGCGGCGCGAGGTGCCGATCGCGCGCATCATCCCCAGCTCGCGAGTGCGCTCGTAGATCGACAGGATCAACGTGTTGACGATCCCGAACAGCGACACGATCACAGACAGTGCCAAGAGCACGTAGATGAGCGCGAGCAGCGTGTTGATCTGGTTGGCCTGGTCTTGCTTAAACTGGGCAGCGGTGCGCGAGCGCGCCTGGGGGAACTGATTCGCCAAGAGCCTGTCGACGGCGGGCTGCACCTGGGCGTCGCTGTAGCCCTTCTGGTAGGCGACGAAGTTCAGGGCGTCTTCGCGCTGGCCGAATGCTTGGCGCGCGAGCGCGAGCGAGATCGTCATGTTGCCGAGCAGGCGCGCGTTGTCGGCGGCGATGCCGAGCACCTTCAAAGACACGTGCCGGCCGGTAGGAGTCAGCAGCGAAACGGTCTGCCCGACCTTCAATTTGTGTGAGTCGGCATATTCCTTGGTGAGGATCGTGCCGCTGTTGTCGAGCGCGAGCAGCGTGGCGCTTGAGCCCTGCTTCCATTCCACGCGGTACACGCGGCCGAAGGTTGCGGGTTCGATCGCGGTGATCGAGGCGTTGCTGCTGCTCCCGTGCAGGCGTCCGATGGTGAACCCGATCGGTGTCACGGTCGCCACTCCCGGGACACGCCGCAGTGCGGGCGCCACCAATTCGGGGATCCCCGCTTCGTTGCCCGACTGGGAGTTCTCCACGATCAGGTTGCCCGCGAAGGAGCGGCTGACCGCCCGGTCGATCGTGGCCTTGGTGCCGTCGGCGAGCACCGCCACAAGCGTGACCAGCGCCAACCCAACCGTGAGCGCGGCGGCCGTGGTGAGCGTGCGGCCGGGTTGGCGGATCGAGTTCTCCCGGGCCAGGCGGGCGGTGATGCCCCGCCAGGCGATCAGCGAGCCGATCGCTCTCGCCAAGGCCGGGACTATGCGGTAGTGGCGCGCCGGGCGCTCGCCCCCACGCCGCAGCCGCACCCCCAGCCTCACAGCTCGCAGACACCACGCGACCAGCAGCACGAGCCCCAGAGCGCGCCCCCCGGTCACGGCCGCGATAGCGAAGACCACGACGAGCCCGATCAGGAAGCGGGCGATCAGCTGGCGCTTGGTGGGCAACGGTCGTGGCGGTATGCGAACGCCCTCGCGCATCGCCGCGAGCGGCGGCACGCGCGTGGCGCGGATCGCGGGCGCGAGCCCAGCGAGCACGGTCACGCCGATCCCGACCGCCAGCGAGACGACGATCGTGCGTGTCTCGAGCACCGTGCCGCTGTCGGGCAGGTCGGCGCCGAAGGCCTTGAACAGCTGGTCGAGCGCGGGCGCGAGTAGGAGCCCGCCGAACAGTCCGAGCACCGCCCCCACGGTCCCAAGCAGGAAACCTTCGTAGACGACCGAGCGCATGATCTGGGCGCGTGAGCCGCCGAGCGTGCGCAGCAGCCCGAACTCGCGCGTGCGCTGGGCGACGGTGATCGAGAAGGTGTTGAAGATGATGAAGGCGCCCACCACCAGCGACACGTAGGCGAACACGAGCAGGAACGTGCGCAGGAAGCTCAGGTTGCTTTCCAGTTCGGAGGTGTCGTGGCTTGCCTGTTCGGTGCCTGTTCGTACGTCCACCGTGCGTGGCAGGACGGCGCGCAGCCGGTCGCGCAGATCGCTGGGCGTGACGCCTGGCTTACCAGCCACGTCGATCTGGTCGAAGGCACCCCGCTCGCCGACAACGCGCTGGGCCTCGGGGAGCGTGAGGACCGCGATGCCCGCACCGCCGAAGGACGCACCGCCGCCGAACTTGACGACGCCGACGATCGTGTAGCGCTTGGCGGGCGCGGAGCCGCCCGCGACGAGCATCTGCTGACCGACCTTCAGTTTGGCGCGCTGCGCGGTGGCTTCGTCGATCGCGAGTTCATCCGGGCCCGAGGCGAAGCGGCCTTGAACGGGGGAGAAAGAGTTGAAGCGTGCGGGCACCTCGGAGGCCACGAACGCGGGCGCTCCGCCCTTGGTAAGCCGTTTGCGATTCACGTCGAGGAACGTGCCCGGCGTGAAGATCGAGCCGGCGGCCTGACTGACACCCGCGGTGGCGCGCACCCGCGCGAGCATCGCGTCTGTGATCGGCGTGGTTTCCGAGCCGGTGTTGCTTCCGAGCACCTGCGTGGGCGTAATCACGACGTCGTGGCCACGGTTGGCCGTCTGGAAGATGCCGGCGAAGGATTGGTTGATCGTGTCGGTGAGCACATAGGTGCCCGCCATCAAGGCCACGCCGAGCGCGACCGCGATCCCGGTGAGCAAGACCCGCAGCTTGCGCTGCATGAAGCCGCGCAAGACCAGGGCGAGCATCAGCCGACGGACTTCATCAGGTCCAAGGCCTGCTCAGCGCTCGTCGCCTCCCCGTCGTGGGCGATGCGCCCATCTACGAGCACAAGCAGGCGGTCGGCAAACGACGCGGCGTGCGCGTCGTGGGTGACCATCACGACCGTCTGGGAGAAGTCGTCGACAGCATGGCGCAGCAGTTCGAGCACGTCGTCGGAGGCCTTGGAGTCGAGGTTGCCCGAGGGCTCGTCGGCGAACACGACCGAGGGGCGCGAGACCAGCGCGCGGGCCACGGCCACACGCTGCTGCTGGCCGCCGGACAGCTCGGCCGGGCGATGGTGCAGGCGGTTGCGGATGCCGACCGTGTCGATCAGCCGGTCCAGCCACTGTTGGTCGGGCTTGCGCCCGGCGATCGACAGCGGCAACAGGATGTTCTCCTCAGCGCTGAGCACAGGCAGCAGGTTGAACGTCTGGAAGATGAACCCGATCTCGTCTCGGCGCAGCTGTGTGAGCTTGCGGTCCTCGAGATCGCTGAGCTCGACGCCGCCGAGCTTCACCGATCCCGAAGTCGGCCGGTCCAGCCCGGCGAGGATGTGCATCAGCGTCGACTTGCCCGAGCCCGACGGGCCCATGATCGCCGCGAAGCGCCCCGTTGGGAAGTCCACAGTCACTCCAGACAGCGCATCCACAGCCGCCTCGCCCTCGCCGTAGCGACGACGCAGATCGTGAGCCTGAACGATCGTCTGTGAGCCGTTTTCGGGACCTGTGCCCGTCATGAGTCCCTGAGCATAGCCCCACAATACGCACCCTACCGGTGGATTGCGGCTGTTGGACTCATGTTGGGGCTCGCGATTGGGAGAACTGGCGAGAGCGTGGCAAGGACTGAGCTAGCCTCGGTTGAAACGATGCCGAGACGGGACCTGGAGTCGCCCGTCTGCCGTTTAGGACAGAATCCCCGTCAATGCATGTCACAGCCAAGGCCGACTACGCCGTTCGCGCCGTCGTCGAGCTAGCCGGAAGCAGCCAGGACGCCCCGCGCAAGGTCGATCAGGTAGCGCAGGCACAGCACATCCCGCTGTCCTTCCTGGAGAACATCCTCACGCAGCTGCGCAGCTCGGGGATCGTGCGCTCCCAGCGTGGCCCCGAGGGCGGCTACTGGCTGGCCCACCCAGCCGAGGAGGTCAACCTCGCGCAGATCATTCGTGCCGTGGAGGGCCCGCTTGTCGGTGTGCGCGGGCAGCGCCCAGAGGAGGTCGAGTACGTGGGCTCGGCCGAGTGCCTGCAGCAGGTATGGATTGCGTTGCGCTCCAACCTACGCAAGGTGCTCGAGCACGTGACCGTGGCAGATGTCGCCTCAGGAAAACTACCCAAGGACATCGTTACGCTCACGCGTGAAGAGGAAGCTTGGGAGACGCGCTAGGCGAAGACGCGCGGGGCGGGTAGGCGGGCGGCGAGGATTTGACCCTCGGCCAGCTCTAGCTCGGCGGCGGTCTCGCGGGTGACCTGGGCCCAGATGTCGCGGCCGTCGGGGAGCGTTAGCTCGACGCGGACCTCGAAGCCGAGGTGCACGACGCGGCGCACGAGCGCCTCGACCGTGCTGCTGTCCGGATAGGGAAGGATCTGGATGTCGTGGGGGCGAAGCAGTGCGTCGCCGAGCCGGTTGACTGGTCCGATGAACGACATTACGAACTCATTGCTCGGATGCTCGTAGAGCTCGTGGGGAGTACCGGCCTGCTCGATCCGTCCGGCGTTCATCACGACGATCTGCTGGGCCACGTCCATCGCCTCCTCCTGGTCGTGGGTGACGAAGATCGTGG
Source organism: uncultured Solirubrobacterales bacterium (assembly GCA_963704555.1). Taxonomy (GTDB): domain Bacteria; phylum Actinomycetota; class Thermoleophilia; order Solirubrobacterales; family Solirubrobacteraceae; genus Palsa-744. The sequence continues at coordinate 2,595,259 of OY969921.1, read as the reverse complement.
TTACGTGGATCTCCTCGTGCAGCCGTCTTAGCCACTCGCGCAACTCGTTTCGCACTTGCGCGTCGAGCGCGCCAAAGGGCTCGTCGAGCAACAGCACCTCAGGCTTTGGAGCGAGCGCGCGTGCGAGCGCCATCCGCTGTAGCTGACCGCCGGAGAGCTGCGCGGGGTAGCGCTTGGCCAGACCATCCAGGCGCACCAGGCCAAGCAGTTCCTCCACGCGCTCGCGTACGGCGGTCTTGGGCTCGTGGCGTACGGTCAAGCCGAAGGCGACGTTGTCAAAAACAGTCATGTGCTTGAAGGGTGCGTAATGCTGGAAGACGAAGCCCACGCCGCGCCGGCGTGCAGGTTCGGCTGTCACCTCGCGTCCGCCGATTACAACGCTCCCGGTGTCGGGGTTCTCCAGGCCCGCGATGATGCGCAGCAGTGTCGACTTGCCGCTACCGCTCGGGCCGAGCAGCGCCGTCAAGGAGCCGTCCTCGACCGTTGCGTTCACATAGTCAAGCGCCGTGAACGTGCCGAAGTGCTTGGAGACGCCATGAACCTCAATCGCCATCAGACCACCGTATCCCTGCTGGTTCGCTTTGCGAGCAAGCTCATCGTCGCAAGCGTTACGAACGCCAGCAACGCGAGCACTACCGCGGCCGCATAGGCACCGGTTGTGTCGAAGTTCTCGAAGCGATCCTGCACGTACAGGGGTAGCGTTTGCGTCTGGCCCTCGATGCGTCCGGAGACGATGCTCACCGCTCCGAACTCGCCCAGTGCGCGCGCGGTCGTGAGCACGACGCCGTAGACGACGCCCCAGCGGATGGCGGGCAGCGTCACGCGCCAGAACGTCTGCCAAGAGCTCGCGCCCAGCGTTGCCGCGGCCTGCTCGGAGTCGGTGCCAAGCTCGTGCAGTACCGGGATCGTCTCGCGCGCTACGAACGGCAGCGAGACAAATGCCGTGGCTAGCACCATGCCCGGCACGGAGAAGATCACTTGGATGCTGTGTGCGGTCAGCCAATTGCCAAACCAGCCGGTGCGCCCGTAGACGAGCAGCAGCGAGAGCCCGACGACGACGGGAGAGATCGCGAACGGCAGGTCCACTATCAGCCCGAGCAGGCTGCGTCCGCGCATGCGCCCCCGCTCCATCAACAGCGCAATGCCGATCCCCGCGGCGGTGTTCAGCGGCACAACGATCGCCACCAGCTCGATGGACAGCCAGAAGGCATGCACCGCGTTCGGTTGCGTCACCGCATTCCAGGCGGGTGCCAGCCCATGTTCGAACGTGCGATAGAAGATCATCGCGACTGGCGCTCCAAGCAGAGCCAGCAGATAGAACAGCGCCACGAAGCGCAAGCCGAGGCGTCTGGTCTTCGCGGCACCGGCGCTCTCGGTCCAATGCCGGCGTGTACCTGATGGCGGAGCAACGTGTACCGCCGGCGCTCCGGTGCGAGCGATGCCGGTGACTCCACTAGAGGACATTGTGCCCGTCTCCTACCGGGAGGGAGGCTGGTGCTGGGCGTGGGGCCGGCGTTGGGAGGGCCCTAGAGGACATGAGCGGACATCCTTCGCGACAGCCAACTCATCGCGCCCAGCACGATCAGTGCGCACACAAGCAGCACAACCGAGACGGCGGCGGCGCCCGAGACGTTGTCGTTCTCGACCTGGTTGAAGATGTAAACGGCCCCGACCTCGGTCTTGAAGGGCAGGTTGCCGGAGATCAGCACCACCGAGCCGAACTCCCCGAGGGCACGCGCGAAGGAGAGCGCGACGCCAGAGAGGATCGCTGGCGCAAGGTTTGGCAGCACGATGCGTCGGAACACGGTCCAGGCGCCGGCGCCCAGCGAGGAAGCGGCTTCCTCCATCGAATCGTCAAGCTCGATCAAGACCGGCTGCACCGAGCGCACGACGAACGGCAGCGTCACGAACAACAGCGCCAGAGCTACCGCGGCGCGTGTGAAGGTGATGTCCACACCGGCCGGGCCGCCCTTGCCGTATAGCGCCAGCAGTACGACCCCCGCCACGATTGTAGGCAGCGCAAAGGGCAGGTCGATCAGCGCATTGACGATGTTCTTGCCGGGAAATTCGTCGCGTACGAGCACCCAGGCAATCAGCGTCCCGAACAACGCATTGATCGTGACCACGATCGCCGAGACGATCAACGTGAGCTTCAGCGCGGCTACGGCCTCAGGGCTGGAGACCGATTGCCAGAAGGCCGCAGGTCCGCCTTTGGCAGCGCTTGCCAGGAGCGCCGCCAGCGGGAGCAGGACGAGCACCGACAGGTACACGCCCAGCAGCCCACGCCCGAGCGCGCTGCCGCCGCTCCGGCGCAGACGCCCACCCGCCGGTGAGGGTCCCCGGCGGGTGGGGAGAGGCCTCAGTGCCTCAGATGTCGAGCCGGTGCTCATTTAGCGGTCGAGACCCCCAGCGACTGCTCGATCTTGGTGACGATGCCGGTGCCCGTTTCAAAGAATTCCTTGTCCACTTTGGTCCAGCCCCCGAGCGTTTCGATCGTGAACAGGTCGGGTGGAGTCGGGAACTGGCCGGGGGCCGCCACGCCTTCGATGACGGGTCGGTAGCCATTTTCAGCCCAGATCTTCTGGCCCGCGGGCGAAAGCAGGTAGTTGACGAACTTCTGCCCCTCAGCGGTGTTGCCGCCGCTGACGACGGCGATTGGGTTCTGGATCAGGATCGTGGCCTTGGGGATCACGTATTCGATCGCCGACCCCTTCTTCTTATCGGTGATCGCCTCGTCCTCGTAGTCGATCAACGCGTCGCCGCGGCCGGCGAGGAATGTCTGCAGGGCGTTGCGCGCCGAGCTGTCTTGGCTGACCACTTTGTGGAACAGGGTCTGCAGATACGCCTGCGCTTCGGCGGGCGTCTTGCCTTCCTTGATCTGGGCGCCGTAGGCGGCGAGGATGTTCCAGCGTGCGCTGCCGGAGGTGAAGGGATTGGGCGTGACCACCTGGATGTCCGGCTTGGCCAGGTCGCTCCAGCCGGAGATGTGCTTGGGGTTGCCCTTGCGCACGATGATCACGGCCACCGAGTTGGTGACGAAGCCGTGGGTCGCGTTCTTGTTCCAGTCCGAGGAGACGAGCCCGGCCTTCACCAGGCGCGTGACGTCCGGTTCCAGCGAGAAGTTGACGACGTCGGCTTTCAGGCCGGAGGCCACGGCGCGGCTCTGTTCGCCGGAGGGTCCGTAGGACTGGCTGAAAGTGATTCCTTTGCCTTCGCTTGTGGCATTGAACGCCGGTATCAGCGACGTGTAGGCCCCCTGTGGCGTCGAGTAGGCCACGAGTGTGATTTCCTTGCCGCCGCCCGAGGACCCGCAGGCGGCCACTCCGAGCACGGCGCCGAGTATGGCGAGGGTGGACAGGACAGCTGGAATTGTGCGTTTGCGCATAGCCACTTTCTGCATCGAAGACATGAAGATGTCCCGAGTCTAACACCGCAAACTGGATCGGCTTATAGGGGTTTAGCCGCAAGTGGGCACGGGTGTCCGTGGCCCTCAGCGGCATGCCCCCCGCGCGCGCGGGGGGCATCGCCTTTTTTGAGCAAACCAACCCAACACTCGGCGCTGCTCGCTCGCAGACAGGATGGGCGCTCTAGTCGCGGCTAGCGCCGACAGACGCGAGTACAGCGTCGATGCACGCGCGCTGGACGCGCGCGGGCTCGATAAGGAAAGGCTCCGGGATGTTGCCGCCGATAGTGCGTACGCCCACGCCGATGCGCGCGAGATGCATCGTGCCGAGCGTCTGCGCATAGAGCTGGTTGGCGGTGAAGTCGGGGTCCTCCACCATGAAGACGCCCTGCTCGGCGCCCTCGGCGAGGATCTGCGAGAGCTTGCCCAGGCAGGCGGCCATGTTCTGGCCGAGGCGGATCCAGATTGCGTCGGAGATGTTCTCGCGCAGATCCTCGGCCGAGCGACGCATCAGCGAAAGGCCGCAATCAAGGAACGCTGGATACTCCAGGCAGAAGCTTGTGTAGCGTAGCCAGCCCTCCTCCAGGCGAGCTACCGGATCGAGCGCGGCCGGCACCTCCTCCAGCAGCTCGGCCAGATCGGCAAGGTAGCTCGACAGAGTGAGTACGTACAGCTCCTCCTTGGAGGAGAAGTAACGGTAGATCAATGCCTTGTTGATGCCGACAGCGCGCGCGATGCTCTCGATCGAGGCGTCTTGCAGACCACGTTCGTCGAACAGCAGGCGTGTGGCGGCGACGATCTCGCGCTCACGCTCGCGTCGTCGCGACACACGCGTCGTCGCGGCCGGTTCTCGAAAGCTGGGGACAGTAGCCATCTCTGACGACTATATCGCGAATGTAAACGTCGTTCAATCTCGTATTTGACAACCGTTTACGCTTTGCTACGATCTAGTCGTCGACTCGCGGGCACGGTTGTCTGTGGTTGGCCCCGGACTCAAGAGCCGGGCGAGGTCGGTGTCCGGCGGGAGAGCCGGAGTCGGCTATTCAATCTCAGTCGCGCCACTCCATCGAGCCAGCAAAGGAGCATTCGTCCCATGTCAGCAACCGACGTAACCGCCAGCGAGGCGACCGGAGCCGCCGAGGCCGCCGTCGAGGCGATCACGAGCGCCGCCGGCAAAGACGTTGCCTTCTCGATGGCCCTCAGCCAAGACCAGAAGGACATCCGCGACTGGGTACACGGCTTTGCCGCAGACGTGATGCGCCCCGCCGCGCACGAGTGGGACGAGAAGGAGAAGACTCCGTGGCCGATCATCGAAGAGGCCGCCAAGATCGGGCTCTACGGCTTTGAGGGCCTGGCTCAGTTCTTTGCCGATCCTACCGGGCTGACGTTGCCGATCGTCAACGAAGAGCTCTTCTGGGGTGACGCCGGAATGGGCATGGCGATCATGGGCACCGCGCTTGCGGTGGCTGCGATCTTCGGCCAGGGCAGCGGCGAGCAGATCGGCGAGTGGATCCCGCGCTGCTTTGGCACACCCGATGACATCAAGGTCGCCGCTTTCTGCTCTTCCGAGCCCAACGCCGGCTCAGACGTAAGTGCGCTGCGGACGACTGCCAAGTTCGACGAGGCCAGCAAAGAGTGGATCCTCAACGGTCAGAAGGCGTGGGCCACTAACGGCGGCATCTCCGACGTGCACGTCGTGATCGCCACCGTGGACCGCGAGTTGAACTCCCGCGGTCACGCCGCCTTCGTCGTGCCGATGAGCGAAGTCAAGGGCATCTCCGAAGGCGCCAAGGTCTCAAAGCACGGTCTGCGCGCCTCGCATACAGCCGACGTGTACCTCGATGACTGTCGCGTCCCCGAGAACTACGTGCTCGGCGGCAAGGAGAAGCTCGACGAACGCCTTGCGCGCGCCAGGGAGGGCAAGAAGAACAAGTCCAACGCCTCGATGGCCACGTTCGAGGCTTCGCGGCCTACGGTCGGCTCGCAGGCGCTCGGCATTGCCCGCGCGGCGTATGAGTACTCGCTTGAGTACGCCAAGGAGCGTGAACAGTTCGGCAAGAAGATCATCGAGAACCAGTCGATCGCCTTCACGCTCGCGCGCATGAAGATGGAGATCGACGCAGCACGCCTACTCGTATGGCGCGCTTCGTGGATGGGCCGCAACCAGGTCCCGTTCGAAAACGCCGAGGGCTCGATGTCGAAGCTCAAGTCGGGCGAGGTGGCAGTGTGGGTGACCGAGCGTGCGATCCAGATCCTCGGCGGCAACGGCTACACGCGCGAGTTCCCGGTCGAGCGCTGGCACCGCGACGCGAAGATCTACGACATCTTCGAGGGCACCGCTGAGATTCAGCAGCTCGTGATCTCTCGCGCTATCAGTGGGATGCACATTAAGTAGCTCCGACTCAAGCTAACATCCTGCTGCGCGTCTTCTGTCATGCGCACGGTCAGAAGATCGTCCTGCTGCTCGCTACATACGACAAGGGCAAGGAGCCGAGCGTCAAGCGCGCTTTGGCGGTGGTCTTGATCTTCTTCGAGGTGATCCCGAACTAAGAGCAGTCCTGGGTCAGTCGATGCGGATCAACTCACCCCAAACTGGCCAGCTTCCATTGCCGGCCTTCCTTCACCAGCTGCAGATACGAGGTCTTACCGCCGGCGGCCTTCACGGTCGCCGTGGCCATTTCGCCGACGACCTTAACCCCGACAACCTGCTCGCCGTTTGGCGCCGTCAGAGAACCGTCTTGCTTGGAACGTTCGAGTAGGAACCTGACCGCGCTCGGGCAACTCCATTCCGAGTCTGTGCCGGCCGCGACCTTGGCGCCGGTGATCATCCGGGTCTGAGTCTGACGGCTCATTAGCTTGCACACCGCACCCGCGCCCTGGGCGGCGCTGCCGCCGCTACTTGTCACAGCAAGTGCCCGATACAGCCTGGCGGCCGTACGGTAAGCCTGCTTTTCATCTCGGCTTCGGGGAGCCTGGAGTCGAAGGACGCCGCTCTGTCTAGCGGAATGGGTGGGCGTCGGCGATGTTGCGGCGAGCGACGCGTCTGTAGCCGCAATCGAGGAAGGGTCGGATGCCTGCCCTCCGCCTCCGCAGGCGCCTAGAAGCACGCCGCTCGCGACGATGGGAACAAGGAGGACGGTCGAAGTGGCCGCCGTTCGAGCTCGATTGGAGCGCTCGACCTGGTTTCCGATCTCGATCATTCGTAATGCTCGGCCAGTGTCAGGCTTTCGGCGCCGAGCGATTTTGTGTTGGTTGCGCCCGCCGTAGTGCAGACGATTGAGGATGCGCAGGAAACACTTGCGAATGTGCTGTAGGCCGATTTTTCGACGTTGGGTGTGCTCTGGACCGACCATTTGCTGCCGCTCCAAGTCTCCGCCACCGTCTTCTCTTCGCTGGGGAATTTGATGCCGGCCACTTCTTCTTCTTTGCTGATCCGTCGACCGGCCGAGGTGCAGGAGTTTGGCGAGACGCACGAAATCCCATAGAGGTCGTTACCCCCTTCGGATTCTCCGGGGGTGGGGGTTTCCACAATCGACCAAGCCGAGCCGCTCCAGCTCTCCGCGAGGCTCTTGTCGTGTCCGCTTTTTTCGTGGTAGTGCCCGACGGCCATGCAGGCGGTCGCCGCGGGGGCGCAGGAGACCCCTTCAAGGACGACTTCTTCGCCACCGGTCGGGTTTTGGGGTGTGATGACTGACCAGGTGCTGCCGTTCCAGTGCTCGGCGGTGGGCTTGCCGGCGGCCCTGCCGGCCGTCGTGCAAGAAGTGGCTGAGGCGCAGGAGACGCTGAGCATCGCTTCACCGGCGCTTCCTTCAGTCGGATTGGGAGCGCTCTGAATTGACCACGAGCTGCCGTTGTAGCGCTCGACCAACGGCTCGTATTCTTTGCTTTCTGCGAAGTAGGAGCCGACTGCGGTGCAGGTTGATTCCGATGTGCATGAGATGCTGCGCAAGACTGGGGAGGTGGCGCCGGTGGGGGTGGGTGGGGTGCCGCTTGCGAACTGTTCTCCGCTTGCCAGCTCCCAATAGTGCAGGCTGCTGCCGGTGACGCCGGTAACGAAGCAGACATTGGTGGCGGGGCAGGAGACTGACTTCATTTCGCCGGAGAATGTTTTGGCGACTGTCCATTCGCTGCCACTCAAATGCTCGGTAAAGCTATCCACCGCATACTTGTTGTAACCGACGGCCAGACAGGAAGTCGAAGAGGTACAGGAAACACCCTTAAGCGAATCTTCAGTAAGAGGCGAAGGGTTTGGCGTGGTTTGGGTAGCCCATTTGGTGCTATTCCAGTCCTCCGCCAGCGTTAGGCTTTCTGCGCCGAGTGGTTTTATGACGGTTAGGCCAGCCGCTGTGCAGGCGATTGAGGACGCGCAGGAAACACTTGCGAATGTGTTGTAGGCCGATTTTTCGACGTTGGATGTGGTTTGCACTGTCCATTCGGGGCCGCCGCTCCAGGCCTCCGAGACGGTCTTCTCTTCGGCGGGAAACTTGATGCCGGCCACTTCTTCTTCCTTGCTGATCCGGCGGCCGGCGGCGAAGCACGAGCTCGACGATAGGCAGGAGACGCCGTAGAGGTCGGTGCCTCCTTCGGATTCGGCTGGGGCTGGGGTTGTAGTTGTCGACCAAGTCGTGCCGCTCCAGTTCTCGGCAAGTGCCTTGTCGTGTCCGCTTTTTTCGTGGTAGTGCCCGACGGCCATGCAGGCTGCTGCCCCCGGAGCGCAGGAGACCCCTTCAAGGACGGCTTCTTCGCTACCCGTCGGGTTTAAAGGTGTGATCACCGACCAGGTGCTGCCGTTCCAGTGCTCGGCGGTGGGCTTGCCGGCGGCCTTGCCGACCGTCGTGCAGGAGGTTGCTGAGGCGCAGGAGACGCTGAGCATTGCTTCGCTGGCGTTGCCTTCGCTGGGATTGAGGGCTGTTTGGGTTGACCAGGAGCTGCCGTTGTAGCGCTCGACCAGTGGTTTGTATTCTTTGCTTTCGCTGAAGTAGGAGCCGACTGCGGTGCAGGTTGATTCCGATGTGCATGAGATGCTGCGCAAGACTGGGGAGGTGGCGCCGGTGGGGGTTGGTGGGGTGCCGCTTGCGAACTGTTCTCCGCTTGCCAGCCCCCAGTAGTGCAGGCTGCCGCTGCTGGTGGCGCCGATGGCGAAGCAGACGTTTGTGGCGGGACAGGAGACTGACTTCATTTCGCCGGAGAATGTTTTGGCGACTGTCCATTCGCTGCCACTCAAATGCTCGGTAAAGCTATCTACGGCATATTTGTTGTAGCCGACAGCCAGACAGGAAGTCGAAGAGGTACAGGAAACACCCTTCAACGAATCTTCAGTAAGAGGTGGGGGGTTGGGCGTGGACTGGGTAGACCAGACGCATTTTTCTTCGGCGCCTTTGCATGGCGGCAGGGTGGTGAAGGATTTGCCCGATCCGTCGGTGGTGCCGGCTTCGTTTTCGGCGACGACTCTGTAGTAATAGGTTTTGTTCCGTTCCAGACTTTTGAGCGTGAAGCTCACCGCCTGCGCGTTTGCTTCTGAGCCGATGTCTTTAGACGGCACGGGTACGCTCGTACCATGCCCGCCTTCGCCCGTTTTGTATTCTTTAGTGTCGTATTCGAAGTGATAATGGGTATCGGCGCCGTTGGGATTGACACTGGCGTTCAATTGCGGTTCAAAGGTGTTGACGTAGGAGGCTGGTTCGGTTGTGACAACCGGGGCGCCAGGTGTCCTGAATTCTTTGACGGCACCTTCTTGTAAGCCGGGTTCAGGGCCTTCGTCTTCGGTGACCAAGCGGTACTTGTAGGTGGTGCCACTGGCGAGTTCGGTGATTTTGGCGTTGACTTCGGAGCTTTTCTGGCCCAGGTACAAGTAGGACTGGTGAGGTGATTGTTCAAAAGGTTCTTTTGTACCCAATTCGAACCAGTAGAAGCGGATATCAAGTCCGTTTGGTTTAACGGTGCCGTTGAGGGTGGCGTTCGACGCCGACACGACGCTTGCACCTTCGGTCAAAATTTCAGGTAATATTTGAGGCGGCGTAGGGTCTAAGGCGGAGCACACTTCAATAGATTTTTCTTCCCTTTCCTCGCGACTGTCCCAGAGCTTTGCCACCTTGATCCCGCCTTCGAATTGGCCCCATTCTTCTTCCTCGCAAAGATCTGCAATCTCATTATTTTCCAACTTGGCCCAATTCCTCCAGCCGTTTTCATAGGGATCAGTAGTGCCCTCGGCATACTCATGGGACGCCGCTACCGTCATTTCACACTTCTTTAGTTCTTTCGATACGTAATGATCCCACGGGACGCGCGCATAGACAAAGTGTTCGGAGCGGTGATAGTGAATACCGCAGCCGCTATCTTCCGTTTCGCTGGAGAAGGTCGTGCCAGGCGGTGTAAGGACCACAAACTGATCGTTTACGTTTGTTTCTGTCAGATTCGACGGCCAACCCGTGATTTTGTGTTCAATCGCCTTTAGTACTGCTTCTTCTGTCTTTCCTTGATTAACGCCAGAGGGTGCGGCGCCAGGTTCTTCGTCGAGGTAAGATCCGGCGACGAAAACGCTATGTGAGATGAAGTCTTGTAAACCCCAGTATTGGGTGAGGATGCCCTGCCATACAGATCCAGAGATGTCTTTGTACATAGCTTCTAGTCTCACACGTTCTGCAGCGGCAGGTTCACTGGTCCAGTTGGTTCCCCAGTAGATCTCGTAAACGTGAGGTTCGGTCTCGACGGGACCACCATGGCTAGTGACGCTGACGTTGATGTCTTCGGCCAAGGCCAGAGAAGTAGCCGCAAACATCGCCGCGAGCACGATCGTCGCGAGGAACAAGGCACAGCGGTGGCGCCTCCAGCAAGCACGGTACATTTGAGCAGGATGCGTCATTGCAACGCCTTGCCTACCACCTTGCATATACCGTCACGGTCATTGCGATGCACGACTCCGCAACCCGGTTGGGGCATTGCGCCGTTTTTGCTTACTGACCTTCCTGGCTGCTGTGGCGTATTCCCTATGAGCTCGCTTCTCGCACGCTACTCGCTTGGTCTTAGGCTTGTGCTTCTCGCATTGTTTCAATGCCTGGGCAAGCCGCTGCGCTCTGGTCAACACCTTGGGCGTGATCGACTGCTCAATCGGAGAGATAGGAGTGTTCAGACCAAACACCAAACCCTCCGACTCAGTGGACGCGCCGCCCGACTCATTGGATTGGTCGCCGCCGCTGCCCGTGGGGTCTTCGGTTTCGAGCGCTCCGTAGGCGAAGACGTCGCCGGAAGCGCTGGCGGGGCTCGTGCCAGCTGCGGTCTGCACTGTCACATAGACGGTGCCGGGGGGCGTCAGGATGGCGCCGGGAAGCGTCACGTATTCCATGCCGGCCCCCGATGGGGCGACTGCGGTGATTTCGGTTTCTGAGTCGACGGTGAAGCCGGCGGCGGTCGAGCCGAACCTGACTGCGGTCACGCCGGTGAAGTTAGTGCCCGTGATCCTCACCGACGTACCCCCATCGGTCCGGCCAAATCCTGGGTCCAAACCGGTGACTGTCGGGAGTAACGCCAGCGTCCCAAACGCGAAGCTCAAGCGCCCGCCGGCTGAGATCGCGGTCGCTTCGCTCAAGCCGTCGACGACAACAGGGACATCGCTCCCGACGATGCCGTGGCTGGGGGTGACATCCTGGGAGCCATCACCCAACTCGCCTAGGTAGCTGCTGCCCCATGCCACTACCATGCCGTCGGCAAGCAGCGCGAGGTTGTGTCCGGCGCCTCCGGCGATTGCTGTGACGTTGCTCAGATGCTGAGCGCAGGGAGCCTGTTCGCCTATCGCGCAGACCGCGACGGGCATGTCGCTGTTGGTTTCGGTGCCGTCGCCAAGTTCACCTCTTTCGTTAGAGCCCCAGGCCATCACCGTGCCGTCCTTCAGCACAGCCAAGCCTAGGCCCGGGCCTTCGAAGGGATCACTGCCGGCAGCGATCGAGGTCGCTTCGTCGATGCCGTTGATCGCGACCGGGGTCCGGCTACACGCGGCGGTTCCTGCGCAGGTTTCGGGTCCTGTGCTCGTGCCGTCGCCGAGTTGTCCAACGTTGTTGGCGCCCCAGGCCATGACCGTCCCGTCCTTCAGCAGGGCGAAACTGGTTTCTCCGCCGGCCGCGATGGCCGCGACTTCGCTCAACCCGCTGACGGTGACCGGGACGACGCTCAGGGTGGTCGTGCCATCGCCGAGCTGTCCATAGTCGTTCGATCCCCAGGCCATCACGGTCCCGTTTTTCAAAAGGGCAAGGCTGTAGGTGCTGGCGGCGGCTATCGCCGTGACTTCGCTGAGCCCACCAATCGCGATAGGCATATCGCTGTTGCTGTCGACCTTATTGCCGAGATGCCCGTATACGTTCGATCCCCAGGCCATCACGGTGCCGTCTTTCAGCAAGGCGAGGCTGTAGTCGGTGGAGGCGGCGATCGCCACGACTTCGTCAAGCCCGCTCACTGCGACAGGCACGGTGCTGCACGGGAAACCTCTTTGGCCGTCACCGCTTTCGCAGGTTTCAGGTCCGTTGGTTGTGCCGTCGCCGAGCTGCCCGTAGGAATTATCGCCCCACGACACAACTGTCCCGCCACTCAGCAGTGCCAAGTTGGAAGTCGCGCCCGCGGCCACTGACTGCGCTCCGCTCAGCCCGCTCACCGGCACCGGCACGAGGCTGCAAGGCGCGGGAAAGCCCGGATAACAATCTTCCGGGCCAGTATTGGTGCCGTCCCCTAGCTCGCCGGTGCCGTTCGTCCCCCAGGCCAAGACGCCCGAGGACGCGGCCGACGCTCCAGAACACGAGAACACAAGGCCCCAGGTCACGAGAGAACACACCAGAAGCGCGAGTCGAAAGACCGGGGGAAACGAAGACTTTGGTAACGGGCCGATCATGGGTGGGACCTTCAGCTAGTTGTCCAACTGTTCGTACTATATCGAATATTTCGACATGATGTCGCCCGGTGAGCTGGGCCCATGTCGGAGGACAACATCCCTGTCGGCGCCGAATCTGCGAGGCTCGCTGACGACACAACCACACAACGTTTTGTTGGGCGCTCTAAGCATGTCGCGTTCTCCCTGTCTTGCCGGTCGCCGCGGTGCTGTGGTGTTTGTGCTTCATCGCTTTATCGGCCGTCGCGGCGTACTTCCTGAGAGCTTGCTTCTCACACGTCATTCGCTTGGTCCTGTACCTGGGTAGCCTGTAGCGTCCGCACTGCCTCAGCGCTATGGCAAGCTTCTCCGTCCGCGTGAGCGCCTTCGGCTTGACCGTGTTGGCAAGCGGAGAGATAGGCGGTGCGATACCGGGTGCCAAGTAGGATCCCGAAGGCGAAGGCACCAAGGGTTCGTTTGTGGTCCCGGAGGGGCTGTCGCTGGTCAGTACTCCAATCGCTGCGCTGGATCCCCCTGCGGCGATCACGGTGGTTTGGCTTAGGCCGCTGACGGCAACCGGGATGTCGCTTCCGATCGTTGTGTGCCCGTCGAGCTCGAGCGAGGCTTGTATGCCGTCGCCGAGCTGCCCGTAGTGATTGTTTCCCCATGCCATCATGGAACCGTTGTTCAGCAGGGTGAGGCTGAAGTTGTCGCCGGCTGAGACGGCCGTGGCTTCGTCGATGCCGCTCACCGCGATCGGTGGTGCTGCATGCGCAAGCTGTCGCGGCGGCGGTGCCGCCGTCGCCGAGCTGCCCGCGTTCGTCTGCGCCCCAGGCCATCACGCTGCCGTCCTTCAACACGGCCAAGCTCCAGCCATTGGGCCCTCCGAAGAGATTGCTGCCGACGGCGATTGCCGTCGCTTCGCCGACGTCGCTCACGGCGATCGGGGTCCGGCTGCAAGCAAACGTGTATTCCTGTCCGGGCGAGGGTTCATGGCAGGTTTCCGGTCCTGTGCTGGTGCCGTCGCCGAGTTGCCCTACGTTATTGGCGCCCCACGCCATGATCGTGCCGTTCCTTAGCAGGGCGAGGCTTTGTTCTCCGCCGGCCGCGATGGCCATGACTTCGCTCAGTCCGTTGACGGCGACCGGGGTGACACTCAGGGTGGTCGTGCCGTCGCCGAGCTGCCCATAGTCGTTCGCTCCCCAGGCCATTACGGTGCCGTCTTTCAAAAGGCAAGGCTGTGGGTGCGGGCGGCGGTTATCGCCACGACTTCGCTGAGCCCACCAATCGCGATAGGCACATCGCTGTTGCTGTCGACCTTATTGTCGAGATGCCCGTATTCGTTCGATCCCCAGGCCATCACGGTGCCGTTCTTCAGCAAGGCGAGGCTGTAGTCGGCGGCGGCGGCGATCGCCACGACTTCGCCCAGCCCGCTTACCGCGACGGGCACGGTGCTGCACGGGAAGCTTCCCTCGCCGTTATTTGCCTCGCAGGTTTCCGGTCCGTTGGTTGTGCCGTCGCCGAGCTGCCCATAGGAATTACCGCCCCACGACACGACCGTCCCGTCATCTAGGAGTGCCAGCTCGAAGCCCTCGCCCACGGCCACAGACTTCGCTTGGCTCAATCCGCTCACTGCCACCGGAACCATGCTGCAGGACACCTTCCATTCAGGTTCACAATTTTCCGGACCGGTGTTGATGCCGTCCCTAGCTCGCCGGTGCCGTTCGCCCCCCAGGCCAAGACGCCGGCGGACGCGGCCGACGCTCCAGAACAGGAGAACACAAGGCCCCAGGTCACGAGGGAACACACCAGGAGCGCGAGTCGAAAGACCGGGGGGAACGCCCTAAGCATGTCGCGTTCTCCTTCTCTTGCCGGTCGCCGCGGTCCTGTGGTGTTTGTGCTTCATCGCTTTATCGGCCGTCGCGGCGTACTTCCTGAGAGCTTGCTTCTCGCACGTGCCTCGCTTGGTCCTGGATCTGTCTTTCTCGCACCGCTTCAATGCTTTGGCGAGCTTCTGTGCCGTGGTTAGCGCCTTGGGTGCGATCGTGTTCCCAACAGTGCCAGAGGGCGTACTCGTCAACATTGGGGAAAAGGGATCGTCATTCGACACGCCCGACTGACCGCCACCACCCGTAGACGGTGTTTCTTCTGCGCCCTGTATACCGGTGTCTGCTACGTAGAAATGTTTCTCCTCACCCTTTATTTCTGCTTGTGGGTTTATAGCTACCACCCAATATAGGTACTCACCTGGCTGTAGGTGGCTCAGAACGGCGGTGACGGTCTGGGCGGAATCGCCACTCGGAATCCGTCCCGACCCAACACGTTCCGTAGATAACGGTGCACACTCGGAACAGACCGGAGGAGAGCCAAGGAATTCAAGCCAAAATTCATAGCTGGTTTCGGCGTTCTCAGGGTTGATATGCGCTTCGAGTGTCGCGTTGTGTTCGGTAACGCCCGTAGCGGACTCGTTTTCGATCACAGGCCCCGGATATCTGAACTGGTCGGCCGCGGTAGTGGGACTGACTCCACCGGCGGTGTGTACCGTCACGTCAACTGGGCCTGTAAGTCCGTCCTCGTCTTCGACCGAGCCTTCCTTCCACCCCGGGGAGATTGCGGTGATTTCGGTTTCCGAGTCGACTATGAATCTTGCGGAACCGCACGGGTGCCCCAAATACCATTCTCCTTCTGTCGACGGGAAGATAGATCCGCAGTCAAGCGAGGCCCCGCCAAATTCAACCCTTAACACGAAGGGAAAGCCTTCTTCTCCCGTGCCGTAGAATCCCGTTCCGTGGATCGTGACCTTGGTACCCCCGGAAAGTGGGCCTTCGTCGGGTTCGACGCTGGTCACCGTC
This sequence comes from uncultured Solirubrobacterales bacterium, assembly GCA_963704555.1. Lineage (GTDB taxonomy): Bacteria > Actinomycetota > Thermoleophilia > Solirubrobacterales > Solirubrobacteraceae > Palsa-744. The sequence continues at coordinate 2,580,153 of OY969921.1, read as the reverse complement.
GGCGCATATCGGAAGTAGCTCGCAGGCAACTTACTGCAATCGCAGGTGCCGCTGACTCCTGTCGGGGTCGTAACCGTAACGGGAACCGATGCTGAACCGTTTGTGAAGGCAGGTGAGACGGCGGTGATCGATCCGTTCGCGTTGACCGTGAAGCTCGCTGCGGGGGTGGAGCCGAAATCTACTGCCGTCGCGCCACTCAAAGCAAAGCCGGCGATCGTGACCGAGGTGCCGCCAGCCGCAGGCCCGTTGCCCGGTTGAACCCGATCAACCACCGGGCCGTAGCCAAACTTGTCCGCTGGACTCGTGGCGCTTTCGCCACCCGGGCCAATCACCGTCACGTCCACCACGGGTCCTTCGAGATGTTTCCCGGCTGGAGATACAGCGGTGATCGAGCCGTCCGAGTTGACCGTGAAGCTTTCGGAGTCATTCGGACCGAACTTCACGGCAGTTGCGCCTGTGAAGTTGGCGCCGGCGATCGTGACCGAGGTGCCGCCGCCGTCAACGCCATCGTCGGGTTCGAGCTTGGTGGCGACCGGGGCGTAGCTGAAGCTGGCGATGAGCGTGGAACTCGTTCCGGCCGCTGTCGTGACTGTCACGGGCACGATTTCTTGCCCTGGGGGAGACACCGCGGTGATCGAAGTGTCCGAGTTGACCGTAAAGCTCTCGGCGTTATCTGCACCAAACTTCACAGCGGTCGCACCGATAAAGCCCGCGCCTGCGATGGTCACCGATGTGCCACCGGAAACCGGGCCGTAGCCAGGCGCCAGTCCGGTTGTGGTCGGAAGTAACGTAACCGTTCCGACCGCTAGGCTGAAATTACCTTCTCCGGCTGTAATCGCCGTGGTTTCACTCAAACCATCAACAGCAATCGGGACGTCACTTTCGGTGGTTATGCCGTCGCCGAGCTCGCCGCGATCATTTTCGCCTCCCCAGGCCATGACCGTACCGTTAGTCAGCAGGGCAAAGCTGTTGCCTCCAGCAGAGACGGCCGTGACGTCGCTCAGTCCGCTCACTGCAACCGGCACGTCGCTGTTGTCCTGTTCGGCCCAGGTTTTGCCGTCACCGAGCCTTCCGAGATAGTTGTTGCCCCAGGCCATGACCGTGCCGTTCTTTAGCAGGGCCAGGCTATGGCCCCCTTGCGAATGGGGCCACCCTCCCGCAGCGATCGCTGTGACTTCGTTCAGCCCGCTGACCGCGACCGGCGTCCGGCTACACGATTGCGGTTCCCCCACGCCGTAGAAGCAAGTTTCGGGTCCTGTGGCGATGCCCCGGCCGAGCTGCCCGGAGCCGTTGGGCCCCCAGGCCATGACCGTGCCGTCCTTCAGGAGGGCGAGGCTGTTCTCTCCGCCAGCCGCGATCGAGACCACTTCGCTCAGCCCGCGGACCACGACCGGGACGGCGCTGTTGGTGCTCGTGCCGTCGCCTAGCTGTCCGAATTCGTTGGTGCCCCAGGCCATCACCGCGCCGTCCTTTAGGAGTGCGAGGGCGTAGTACCCACCCGCGGCGATCGCTGTAACTTCGCTCAAATAATGGTTGGGGCTACACGGGCGTTCTTCCGCAACTGTGCAGACGGGCACCGGGACATCGACCACGCCGTTCTGACCCCAGCCTCCCCAGGTCATCACCGTCCCATTCCTCTGCAGGGCAAAGCTGGATGCCCCCCCAGCCGCGATCGAGACCACTTCGCTCAGCCCACTCACCGTCACCGGGATGGTGCTGCACGGAAGGCCGCCCGGTTCCCTCTTGCAGGTTTCCGGGCCGGTGGTGTTGCCGTCGCCGAGCTGCCCGAGTTCGTTGGTGCCCCAGGCCAGGACCGTCCCGTCGTTCAGGAGCGCAAGGCCGTGGGAGGTGCCTGCGGCTACGGATTTCGCTTCCTTGATCCCACTCACCGCCACCGGGACGGCGCTGCAAGGCAAGAAAGACCCGTGGGCGTCCCCGTAGTAGACATCGCCATCGCAATTTTCAGGGCCGGTATTCGTACCGTCCCCCAACTGCCCCCAGAAGTTTTCGCCCCAGGCCAGGACACCGGTGGACGCGGCCGATGCCGGAGAGCTCGAGAGCACAAGCCCCCAGGTGAGGAGGGAGCACAGCAGCAGCGCAAGCCAAAAGATACGCGGGAATGAAAACATCGTTAACGTACGGTCGACCACAATGGAACCCCCAAGCGATTTTCCGATTGCTCGAAAAGTACCATAATGTTCAACATGCTGTTGTGTCGTTGCCGCTACAAGGCAACAACACGCTGCTGTGTCGTTGTGGCTACACGACAAACCTCGATTCGACGAACCTGCGTGGGTCTTGCCGGCGCCGGCAAGTCTCCCTGCTGCTCGAATAGGGCTCTCGCGGGCCGAAGAGCGAAGCGAGGGCGGCTGGCTGTCGCGCGAGGGCGGCTATCGCGAGGGCGGCTATCCGTCGGCGCACTACGGGGGCGGCCATCCGTCGGCGCGCCCGTCCGTGCCCGTATCTACCAGGCTTGCGTACGCCCGCAGTGCGGGCAGGACACGCTGGTCGATACCGGCGCGATGAAGAAGCACCCGCAGCCGCAGGGGTAGCATGCCTCGTCGATCGGCCCACCGGCGTCGCGCATGCGTTTCACGGCGATGTCCGGAGCGGCCGGCGGAATCTCGTGGTGACGCCAGGCGGCGAGTGGATGAAGAAGGCTCTGTCGCATTGATCTCTACCTCTAAGACGCGTGGGACACCCAAAGGTTTCGCTATTGCGTCGTTATTTCCTCGGTCGCTGGAGGGAGTGGCGGTGTCTGCCGGAGCGTGGCGCGGGCCGCTTCTGAGATAATCGGGATCGATGAGTCCCGCACGCAAGCGAAGGGTGCGGCTGGTGGTCGCTTTGAGCGCGGCCGTGATCCTGGCGAGCGCCCTGATCTACACCAGCTTCAGCGCCGCCAGCCCCACAGTCACGCCGAGTCAGCTCGTGCGCGAAGGGATCGGCGGACGCAGCTACCAGCTGACCGGCACGGTCAAGGCGGGTTCGGTGCGCCACGCAGGCGACACGCTCTACTTCAGCGTGCAGGACCGGGCAGGCGAAGCTTCGGTGCCGCTCAGCTACACAGGCACGGTGCCCGACCCCTTCCGCGAAGGACGCGAGGTGATCGTCACGGTCGAGAAGCAGGGCGACAGCTACGTAGGCGAACGCAACTCGCTCATAACAAAGTGCCCATCGAAGTACACGGTGACCCCCAGCAAGACCAAGACCTACTGATGGCACAGCTCGGGGCCGCCTGTCTGATCCTGGCGCTTGCCGTGTGCGCGTACGGCATCGGCGCGTCGATCTACGGCGTCAGGGCGGGACGGCCCGAGTGGTCTGAGTCCGGGCGACGCTCGGTATATGCGCTGGCGGGCATCCTAACCGTGGCTTTTGCGGTACTCGAGCTGGCCTTCCTGCGCAACGACTTCTCCTTCAACACGGTTGCGGAAACATCGAGCGTGACGACGCCGACGTTCTACAAGGCAGCTGCCGTGTGGTCCTCCCAGCAGGGCTCGCTGCTGTTGTGGGCATGGCTGTTGTCGCTGTGGTCGACGCTCGTGCTGTTCTTGACGCGCAAGCGCATGCGCGACGTCAGCGCCTACGCGACAGCGATCTTGCTCGGCTTCGGAGGCTTCTTCATCGGGCTGATGGTGTTCTACGCGACGCCGTTTGCCACGACCAACCCCGCGCCGGCAGAAGGTGTGGGGTTGGACCCGCTGCTGCGTCACCCGAGCATGATGATTCATCCGCCGATGCTCTACTCGGGCTACACGTTGTGCATCGTGCCGCTCGCCTTCGGGATGGGCGCCCTGCTGGCCCGAAAAGTCGACGCCGAATGGATCAAGGCGACACGCCGCTTCGCGATGGCCGCCTGGCTGTTCCTGGGTATCGGCATCATGCTCGGCGCGCGCTGGTCCTACTCCGAGCTCGGCTGGGGCGGCTACTGGGGCTGGGACGCGGTCGAGAACGCCTCGCTGATGCCGTGGCTGTGCGCCACGGCTTTCATCCACTCGCTGATGATCCAAGAGAAGCGCGGCATGTTGAAGGTCTGGAACGTCTCGCTGGTGCTCGCCACGGGCACGCTCGCGATCATGGGCACCTTCCTCGTGCGCAGCGGCATCCTCAGCTCGATCCACGCGTTCGGGGGCCAGACGCTGGGTGTGCCGTTCGTGATCTTGATCGGGGTCTTGATCCTCAGCTCGATCTATCTCGTCAGCTCGCGTCGAGACATGCTGCGCAGCGAGCACCGCCTCGACTCCCTGCTTTCGCGCGAGTCGATCTTCCTGGCCAACAACATCGTGCTCGTCGGTCTCTGCTTCGTGATCTTCTGGGGGACCTACTTCCCACTCATCTCCGAGGCGTTGACCGGCCATGAGGCTTCGGTAGGCCCGCCCTGGTTCGACCGCTACACGGTGCCGCTCGCCCTGATCCTCGTACTGCTAAGCGGTATCGGCCCGGTGATCGCATGGCGCCGGGCGACACTTGCGAACGCGCGGCGCAACTTCGTCATACCGTTGTCGTTTGCCCTGGTGACACTTGTAGTGTTGCTCGCCGCGGGTGTGCCCGACGGCAAACCGTTTGCGCTGGCGATGTTCTGCTGTGCCGCCTTCGTCCTGGGCAGCATCGGACAGGAGTACTGGCGTGGGGTGCGAGTGCGCCGCGCGATCGCCGGCGAGCTGGCGCCGCTGGCGCTGCTGGCGCTCGTCAAACGCAACCGCAGGCGCTACGGCGGCTATGTCGTACACATCGGCATCGCCGTGCTGTTCGTGGGCGTGGCGGCCTCCTCGTCCTTCCAACACGCATCCGAGCTGAGCCTCTCGCCGGGCCAGTCCACGAAAGTGGGCGCCTACACGGTGCGCTATGTGCGTCCGACGGCTTCGGTGACGCCAAAGTACGACCCGGTGCACACGGGCTCCACGCTCAGCCTTGGTGCGGTATTGGACGTGACCAAGCAAGGCAAGCACGTCACCACGCTGACCCCGGCCGAGGACTTCTATGACTCCGGCGAACCGGCCCAGGGCTCGGTCGCCCACCTGATCGGCGGTCAGCCGGTCAGCCAGGTAGGCATCGACGGGGGCATCAAGCGCGACATATGGAGCGCGATCGCACCCAATATCGACACGCCGCGCCTGAAGCGGATCATCGAAATCGGCAACAAAACGATCCCACTCGTACGCCCCGACGAGGGCATGATCGCTGTCGCCGTGATGGCGCGCGAATACATGCGCTCGCCGCCGCCGGCCGAATTCCACTTGATCGTCTCACCGCTTGTGATGTGGATCTGGATCGGCGGTGCGATCGTCGCCGGCGGCGCGCTGATCGCGCTGTGGCCCGCTCCGAGCGTGGTACGGGCGCGTGTCAACGTGCGGGCACGCAGCCGCGCCGCCAGGCGCCTAGTCCGCGCTTAGCAATGCGGATCGCAATGAGGCCGATTGCTGTGGCGAGTATGTCTACGGAGGGCATGCGACATATATGAGCGTGCTCGTGGCAATGTTGACGCTGATGTTGCTGGCCGCGGCGATGGCGGTCGTGAGCCGGCCGCTGCTCGTCGCACGCAAGCCTGAGGAGTCAGATACGCCGAAGCGCTCCGAGCTCGAGGCCGAGCGCGAGGCGAAGTACAGGGAGATTCGCGACGCTGAGCTCGACTACCGCACCGGCAAGCTGTCCGAGGAGGACTATGCGACTGTCAACGCTGCGCTGCGCGCCGAGGCGGTGGAGATCCTCAACAAGCTGGATAGCTCAGAAGCGGGGGCAGAGAGCTCAGCGGGTGCCCCAGAGAGCTCAGCGGGAGCCTGGAAGGTGCAGGAGGATCAGGCCGTGGAAGAGGATCGGGCCACGGACCCAGCGAAGTAGGTCCCGTGAACGGCTTAGTAGGGTTTCTTCAGCAGCAGGATCGTGTTCAGCACGAACATGATCGCGAACGCGACGGTCCAGCGGTTGAGGTTGCGCTCCACCATCGAGCCGCCGCCGAGCGGCCCTTGGCCGCTGCCCACGCCAAAGGCGCCGGAGAGGCCCGAATCCTTGCCCGAATGCATCAGCACAAGGAAGATGAGCCCAACCGCGAGGAACACTTGAAAGACCGAGTCGATCGCTTCCATCGGCAAAGCCTAGCGATTTTTGCAAGGGAGCGTGCGCAAAGTCAGCCAATTCGGCCATCTTCGAGGCTCCCGCCTCGGGCATCTGTACAGTCGGGTCGCTTTGCCGCTAAGAGCAGTTATATGCATCCGCAATCCGCCATTTCACCCCCAAGTTACGGCTCCGATTACGAATCCTTTACGAAGCCGTGCTTCCCTGCCGATATGAATAGGGTCAGGGGGCTCCCGGGGTACGGGGATGCCCTGCTCGAACGCGACCACGGGATCAGAGACGAATGAGCGGGGACCAAGCATGTCGGGCATAGACGACGACGCGCCATTCAGGCGGCCTGCGTCCCTGAAGGCACGTCGGGCGATTCTCTCCGCGCTCGCCGGCGGTGGGCTCACGGCAGTCGGGCTGAGCGGCCCATTGTCCGGTGGCGCGCTCGCGGCCGAACCCCCGAGCGGTGGCGCTCCTCCGACAGGAACGACGACCACGCCGGCGCCGTCGGCACCGACCCAGACGCAGACCAGCACTACGGCGACCACGCCAGAAACGACGACTACAAGCACCGGTACGAGCACGACTACCACCCCGGTCAGTCCGCCACCTAGCACCCCGACGCAGACGACGACTCCAACCAGCACCACGCAAGCGCCGCAGCCGACGGCAAAACACCCCCAGCCGTCTGTCGGCGCCCCGAAAGTTCTCGTCCAGCACACGCAAGAAACGACCGGCGCAGAAGCGGTAGCCCCGGCGCCGAGTACGACTGCTCCTGCCACCACCCCGGCTACGCCCAGCGGCCCGAGCAATGTCGCCGCTGCGCCACAGCTCGCCGCGGCTCAGTCCGAGGCGCTCGCCGCAATGCTCGCCGGCTCGTCGGCTTCGATCCGGGCACTGGACTTCTACCGGATCCCGCTGTATCTGCTGCCCATCTATCAGGCGGCAGCAGTCCAGTACGGCGTACCCTGGCCAGTGTTGGCCGCTATCAACGAAGTCGAGACCGACTTCGGCACCGACCTGTCCGTCTCGACCGCGGGGGCGGTCGGTTGGATGCAGTTCATGCCCGAAACCTGGTTGCAGTACGGCGTGGACGCCGTGAACGCGGGCTACGCCGACCCCTACAACCCGGTCGACGCGATCTTCGCAGCCGCGCGCTACCTGCACGCCGCCGGCGCCTCCAGCAATCTGCGCGCCGCGATCCTCGCCTACAACCACTCCGAAGCCTATGTCGAATCGGTGCTCCTGCGCGCACGCCTGTTCGCAAGCTACCCGCCGTCGGTAATCGCCACGCTTACGGGCCTCACCGAGGGCAGCCTGCCCGTCAGGGGAGCCAAGTTGAGCCCGACGTCGATCATCCCGAAGGGTGCTCTCGCGCCCACGCCGACCGGTGCTTCGAGCGCGACGGCCGAGGCCACGCCGCTGACGCCGCAGGCGACGGGCGCCTCGGCAAAGACGGCCGCGGCGCTCCCAGGCTCGACTCCGGCTCCCTCGCCCACTGCCAGCGCTGCCAACGCAGAACGTGCCCTGAACGCGGCCGCTCCGCCTTCGCAGCTCTCCGAGCTGCTTGCTCGCCGCGGGGCGCCGGTGGTGGCAGTTGAGGATGGCCGCATTGTCGGTATCGGCCACTCACACAAGCTCGGCCACTACGTGGTGTTGCGCGACACCTACGGCGACCTCTTCACATACGCCGGCCTCGGCAGCATCGCGCCCGACTATCGGCTGCCAAAGCCGGTCCAGGTCCAGGTACCCAAGGGCGCGCTACAGAGTGGCGAAAGCGCCGGCATCCCGACGCCAAAGCAGGCGGCAAGCTCCGGACACCAGCTGCCGGTCACGCTGCACGTCGCGAAGAAGAAGACGGCCACTCCGGCAAAGACCGCGAGCGCGGCGTCCTCAGGCACAGCCGAAGCAGCACAAGCGCCGGTTGAGGCAGGCAAGGTTCGCGTGTTCGCCCACCCGGACAACCCAGACGCGGCAGCAGCCGCACGCCTGCTGGCAGCACGTTCGGCCGGCGCCAAGGACGCCGCCGACGGTCTGATCAAGCTGGGACGCGGCTCGGTGGTAGCCCAAGGCACGGTTTTGGGTCATCTCGACTCGAACGCTGAAAGCCCGGACGCGAGCCTGCGCTTCGCGATCCGTCCAGCCGGCGCACAGAGCGCGATCGACCCGCGTCCGATCCTCGACAACTGGCGCCAGCTCGGCATTGCCTTGCACCCGCAGGGCGCCAAAGACGGTCCGGTGCTCGCCGGCGCCACCGCGAGCGACGCGTTCCTGCTCTCGCGCGCCGAACTGGACAGCGCGGTGCTCGCCGATCCCGATATCAAGCTCGGTCGCTGCGACCGTGAGCAGGTAGCCGCCGGCAAGGTCGGCTCGCAAGCGCTCGCCTTGCTCGTGTTCCTCTCGCGTAGCGGCCTGAAGCCGACGGTCGGAGAGCTGCGCTGTGGCAACATCGAGCGCACAGCCAAGGGCGTCGTGACCACCTTCCCGGCGCCGGACACGCTCTACCTGACGGCCGTCAACGGCATCCCGGTCGCCGGTCACCAGGGCGCCGGCACGATCGCCGATATCACGATTCGCACGCTGCTCACGCTGCAGCACAAGTTCGCGCCGAAGCGGATTGTGAGCCTGATGAGGTATCCGGGTGCCCCCAGCACGGTGGCCGCGTCCGACTACTCCGCCTACATCAAGATCGAGCTGGCCAAGCCTGCCCGTGCGAAGACGAGCAAGAACGTCGGCGCGAAGACCGCCCACGCGGCGAGCGCGAGCACGACGTCCCCGCTCGTTGCCAACCCGATCTTGAACACGCTCGAGTGGCAGCGGCTGATGACGCAGCTGAGCACGCTGCAGACGCCGAAGCTATCCACCAAGCCGAGCGCCTCGGCGATACGCGACAAGAGCGCCGCGCCCGGCAACGGCGGGTCCGCCACCCGCACATTGCCGTAGCGTGGACTACTCGATCTAACCGGCGCTCGGCGCTCCAGCCGGACGCCTGAAGGCGCCTAGCAGTGCGCCACGGCACTTCGTCGAAGCGGTCTTGAACTGCGAGCTGGCGGTGTTGATTCCCTTCGTGTCGAAGATCGGGCCGTTGCCCGAGGTATTCGCTGCCGGCAGGTTGATGCCGTTCTGACGCAGACAGTCGCCGTACTTGGCGAGCGCTGCCTTGAAGACGGGATTGTTTAGCCGGCCCGCTGCGCCACCGCGGCGGAAGAAGTGTCCGTTTCCGACGCCGCACTTCTTCAGTGCCGCCTCGTACTGCGCGCGTGTCACGCCGCTGGGCAGCTGCGGTCCGCCACCTGCACCAGCGCCCGGGACGAAGCCGCCGCCCGGACGAGCGCCCGGGGTGCGCTTGGGGAGCGTGATGCCGTTCTTCTGCAGACATTCGCGCATCGCCGCGAAGCGGGCTGAGCCGCGTGCGCTACCCGGGGCACTCGACGTAGAGGTGGACCCCGTCGAGGACGTGCCGGAAGCGGTACCGGTCGAGGCCGCGTTGGCACTCGAGGAGGTTGTGCTCGACGACGAGCTGCCGCAGGCCGCGAGGCCCAGAGAAGCCAGCAATAGGACTACGACTACGGCGATCGCGGGCTTGCGGCCGCGGGTGTGGGTGTGAGGCATGGAACTCCTTTGTCGATGAACAGTCTTCTGGGCCCGGCTGGATATGCGGCGAGGCGTCGGTTCCTCAAGGGTGCGAAGCCGATCCAAGCCGAATCGCCTTTTCTCGAGAGACCACTCTTGCATGGCTAGCCTCCGAATAGCGCGGGTTCCCCGCTGCTGTGTGAACTCGAGCCGGAGCCACCGCGGGCTCCAGAGCCGCTGAGGAGGGCAGCAAGACCACCGCCGGAGCCGACGTTGATGGATTCGGCGCTGAGCGAGCCGCCCGAGCCGGTTTCGCCGGCGATGGTCACCGTTTCGCCGGGATGGATGCCTTTGACGGAGGACTTCACCGTCTTGTTAACGGTCGTGCCAGCCGAGGTCGTGACCTTGACGGTGTTGCCTTCAGAGTCGATCACATACAGCGTGCTGCCGTCGAGGTAGGCAACGGTGCCGGCCGTCGGACGTTTGAAGCCACCGGTCACGCCGCCGCCGGAGCCGCCGAAGAAACCGCCAGACGCCGAACCGGTGCCAGAACCAGAACCAGAACGTGCATCAGTGCTCGACGCACCTGGAGCGCCCGAGACCCCTGAAGCGCCCGCGCGTAGAGCGGCAAAGCGCGAGGCGAGACCCGACGCGCCGCCGCCAGAGGAGCTAGAAGAGCTTTGGCCCTTCTCGACAAGCACGCCGCCGATGAAGCCACAGGCAATCGCCAGTATCCCCATCAATGCCAACGGGAGGGGCGTCAGCAGCCGGCGACGGGGCCGAGGCGGCAGCTCGGACTCCGAGGGCTCCTCCAGCCACTCCTCCTGCTGTTCGAAGGTGACTTGCTCAGGGGGCATGACGGACTCCTCTTGGGGGGAAGTTTGCTCTTTCTTGGGGGGAAGGTCGATCACTCAAAGCGCAGCGCTTCGATCGGTCGCAGCGAAGCCGCGCGAGCGGCCGGGTAGGTGCCAAAGAACAGGCCGGAAAGGGCGGCAGCACCAAAGGCCAGGAAGATCGAGTACGTGGCGATTTCCGGGTGCACCCCGGCGATCTCGAACTGGCTGCCGACGACACCGACGAGCACCCCTGTGAGGCCGCCGATCAGCGAGACCAGCACAGCCTCCGTGAGGAACTGCGTGAGGATGTCGCTGCGGCGCGCGCCGATCGCCTTGCGGATGCCGATCTCGCGCGTGCGCTCGGTGACACTCACAAGCATGATGTTCATCACGCCGATCCCGCCGACCAGCAGCGAGATCGCGGCCACCTCGCCCAGCAGCGTCGTGAACACACTGCTCGTGGAGCTCGAGGTTTCAAGCAGCGACCCTTGGTTAAGCACGCTGAAGCCCGGTTCCGATGTGTCCTTGATTTTGTGACGTTCCTCGATAATCGTCGAGACCTCTGCTTCGGCCGCGTTCAGCGAGGACTCGGACTTCGCCTGCACGGTGATCGAATCGATCGGTCCAGACCCACTCAGCGTGCTCTGGACGGTGGTGATCGGCGCCATCGCGACATCGTCCTCGTTGGTCGTGCCACTGGATCCCTTCGAGGCGAGCACGCCCACGACTTCGAAGTTACTGCCGTTGACCTTCATGTTCTGTCCGATCGGGCTCACCCCGGAGAACAGTTCCTCGACGACCGTCTGGCCGATCACCGCCACGCGCTTGTGCTGCCCGACGTCGGCGGAGGTAAACGAGCTGCCTTCGGCGACGTTGTAGCTGTGGGCGGTCAGATAAGAGGGGATGGTGCCGAGGAACGAGGACGGTTCGTAGCTAGAGCTTCCGTACACGAGCTTCACCGAGTCGGCGTTGACGACGGGCGAGGCGCTCTGCACGTTGGGCGCAAGGCTCGGGTTCTGTAGCGCTTCAGCGTCCTGCTTGGTCAACGAGACGCCGCTTGCGCTGCTCGCGCGCGCGCCAAGACGAAAGCCACCGCCGCCGGACATCACGATCAGCACGTTCGTGCCGAGGCTCTGGATGCGCGACTCGACGGCTTTGGAGGAGCCGTTGCCGACCGCGATCAGCACGATCACCGAAGCGACGCCTATCGTCATGCCGAGGATCGTCAGCCCCGAGCGCAGCTTGTTGGTCGCGATCCCACTCCAAGCGATGCGCAGTGTGCCCGGCCCGATCATCGTCCTGCCTGCGCGTGTCGCCTGTCGGTGAAAGGGGGGTGAGAGTGGGTTGATCCGATCATGACCTTGGCCCCTCGACGTTGGCCCCCGTGCCCGCCCCCACCTCGCTCGTGTTCGCCGGGCGGTTGTGGGCGGACTTCTGTGCATGCAGCACCGGCGGTGCGTCGCGCACACCGAGTAAACGGCGATCTTCGACGACCCCCCCGTCCGCGAGACGGATCACGCGCTTGGTCTGGTCGGCGACGTCGGGCTCGTGCGTGATCAGAACCACGGTGCGACCTTCTTCGTTGAGGTGCCCGAAGATGCGCAGCACGTCCTCGGTCGAGTGCGAGTCGAGGTTTCCGGTGGGCTCGTCGGCGAGGATCAGCGAAGGGTTAGTGACGATCGCCCTGGCCACCGCGACGCGCTGCTGCTGGCCCCCGGAGAGCTCGGAGGGCTGGTGGTGGAAACGGTTGGCCATGCCCATCGCGCTAAGCGCCGCCTCAGCGCGGCGGCGGCGCTCGGCGCGGTTCAGGCCGGCGTAGGCAAGCGGCAGCTCGACGTTGTCGAGTGCGCTTGTGCGCGGCACGAGGTTGAAGCTCTGAAAGACGAAGCCGATCTTGCGATTGCGCAGGTCGGAGAGATCGTCCTCGTCCATGTGGCTGACGTCGACGCCGTCGATCAGGTAACGCCCGCTTGTGGGAATGTCCAGGCAGCCAAGGATGTTCATTAGCGTGCTCTTGCCGCTGCCGGAGCTGCCCATGATGCCGACGAGATCGCCGGCCTCGATCCGCAGTGAGACTTTGCGCAAGGCGTGCACATGGATCTGGCCGAGCTCGAAGGTCTTGGAGACGTCGTGCACCTGTATGACCGGGGCACGTCCACGGGCAGCGCTCCTGCGGGTGGCGTCGCGGGCCGGCAGCGTACGCTCGACCAGCGGGCGCACGCGCGGCGTGCGCGTCTCGCTCTGGCTGCTCGGGCGCCGGGGCAGGTGCATCAGCCACCGCCCCTGAAGAAGGCGCCGCCTCCGCCTCCAGCCCCGCCGGCGAAGCCGCCACCGCCACCGCCTACGCCCCCACCGCCGAGCCCGCCACCGCCACCGGCGAGGCGGCTAAGTCGGGAGGTAAGGCTGGTGCTGGAGCTCGTGCTGGTGGCCGCCGGTAGGACGACGGTTTCGCCCGCCTTCAGGCCGCTGAGGACGATTGTCGAGGTGTTGCCGGCCAGGCCTGTAACGACGCGCCGGCGCACGTCTTTGCCGTCGCGCACCACGGTCACCGAATCCGCTGAGATGGCTGTGGTCGGTACGTTGACGCCTTCCGCCTGCTTGACGACTACTTCGGCAGTCGCGCTCATGCCCGGCTTCAGCCCCGCTGTCATCTGGTCGAGCTGGAAGGTGACGTCGTAGCTGACGACGCCGCTGCTGCTGGTCGAGAGCGTGGCGACTTCGCTGACGTGAGCCGCGAGCTTGCTCGCCTGCGCCCCAGAGGATGTGCCTCCCTGGATGCGGCCTTCGAGCGCTTCGACTGTCACCGTGGCGATCTGGCCAACCTTCACGTTGCCGATTTCCGATTCGCTCAGCGCCACCACGAGCTGCATCGAGGAGAGATCGCTAAGCACCGCGAAGGCGGAGCTTGAGGAACTGGAGGAGCCCGAGCCGGAAGAAGACGAAGATGAGGTACCGCCGATCGAGCGGCCCGTCGTCGCGGAGCCGGTTGCAGAACTGCCCGATCCCGAGGAGCTCGAAGAGCTGCTGCTGGAGGCCTTGGTTGTGCCGCTGCCGGAGACGACTTCGCCGACCTGCCCGGAGAGCGAGACGATCGTGCCGTTCTGCGGCGCGTACAGCTTGGTGTCGCCGACCGCCTCTTCGTCGCTTTGCACAGTCAGTTCGTCGCTCCTGACCTCGGCCCGGGCGGACGCGAGATTCGCTTCGCGAGTCGCGGTGCTCACGGTGGAAGTGGAGCTTTGCGAGGCCGAGTCCGCACTCGACTTCTTGCCGGAGCCTTGCGGGGTGACTTTTGTGCTTTCGCTCTTAGGCGCGCTCGAGCCTTCGCCATCGGTTTCTTCTTCTTTAGCGAGAGTAGCCCTGGCGGACAGCAGCGCCGCCTTGGACTGTTCGAGCGTTACTTCGGCGCTCTGCGGGTTCAGTTCGGCGATCAGCTTGCCCCCGGTCACATACCCGCCTTGGGACACGTAGATTTTGGTGACCGTGCCGCTCGTCTTGAAGCCGAGGTTGAGCTGGCTGGCCGGCTGCAGGTTGCCGCTACCCGAGACGGTGGATTGGACGACGCCTTCGGCGGCCTTGGCCGTGCGTGTGACGGCGGTCGTGCTCCCGGAGGCCGGCCCGACGAGCAGGATGGCGGCAACTATCGCACCCACACACAAGAGGCCCAGCAGGTAGTTGAGCCAGGGACTTCCTGTGCGCTCGGTCATCGGCACCTCTGATATTGGGGTTATGGCATAAGAGTGGGAGAAGAAACGCCCTAAGGGCAAGTAAAGTCCGAGACTATGGCCACTTACGGCGGAATCGACCTCGGCGGGACGAAGATCCAGACGATCGTCATGCGCGCCGAGGACCACACCGTTCTGGGGGAGGCGCGCAGGCTAACCCCGCACGAGGGCGGCCCCTCCGCGGTGATCGACGCGCTCGTCGCGTGCATGTCCGAGGCGGCCGGCGCAGCGCAGCTCGATGTTGCTCAGCTCGACGGCATCGGCGCCGGGGTACCGGGCGAGGTGGATGCGGTGGCCGGCACGCTCGCGCGCGCGGGAAACCTGCCGGAATGGGAGCACCAAGTGCCACTGGCGGCACTGCTCTCCGGGCGGCTCGGGCCGAGCGTAAAGCTGGGCAACGATGTGTCAGTAGCCGCCAACGCAGAGCTCTTGCTCGGCGCAGGGCGCGGCGCGAAATCGTTGCTTGGTGTCTTCTGGGGAACGGGCGTCGGCGGCGGCGTGGCGCTTGACGGCAAGCTATGGCACGGTCGCGGCGACGCGGGCGAGATCGGTCACATGGTTGTCAAGCAGGGGGGCGCTCGATGCACATGCGGCAGGCGCGGCTGCATGGAGGCCTATGCCGGACGACGGGCAATGGAAGTCAAGGCAAAGCGCATGGTCGAGAAAGGCCACCACACCGACCTGTTCGAGATCATGCGCGAGCGCGAACGCGAAACGCTTTCAAGCGGCGTTTGGGCTCATGCCCTCAAGCACGAGGACAAGCTCGCGCAGCGTTTGATCGAGAGGGCGGTCAAGGCGCTGGGAAGCGGCATCGCCTCGGCGGTAAACCTGCTCGACGTGGAGCTGGTGCTGCTGGGAGGCGGCTTGGGCAGCCGTTTCGGCGAGCCGATGCTCGAGCGGATCCTGGCGGCGATGAAGCCACATCTGTTCAAGGACGAGCAGCCGCCGATCATGCGTTTGGCCAGTCTCGGCGATCTGGGCGGCGCGACCGGCGCGGCTTTGCTTTGCGAGTAGGCCACGGGCCCGGTATGGTCCGGGCGGAGCATTAACGTATGGATGCCTTGTCACAGCCGGTGATGCACCTCTCGATGGTCCTGCGCAGTCCATTGCTCGACAGGGCGGGGGAGAGGCTTGGACGCGTCGAAGACCTGATCGTGCGGCTCGCGGACGGCGGCTACCCGCCCGTGACCGGGCTGAAGGCAAGGATCGGGGGCCGTGAGCTGTTCGTGCCGATCGCGCGTGTCGCCGAGCTGCAACCAGGCGCTGTGCGTCTGTCTGGAGAAAAACTAAGTCTCAAGCGCTTCGAGCGGCGTGTGGGCGAGGTGCTGCTCGGCCAGGACGTGCTTGGACGCACGCTCGTCGATGTCGAGGCCGATCCACCGGTGCTGGTCACAGCGCATGAGATCGAGCTGGCCTGCATCGAGGGCTGGTGGCGGGTTGTCGGCGTCGATAACGCCAGGCGCGCGCGGTTGCGTCGGCGTTTGCCGCGGCCGCTGAAGAGTTGGATCGGCGATCAGGCGTTCCTGGACTGGACGACGCTGGAGCCGTTTGTCGACCACGTTCCCACCGCGCGTCTGCGCTTCTCCCACCGCAAGCTCGCCAACCTGCACCCGGCCGAGATCGCCGACCTGGTGGAGGCGGCGTCGCACGAGGAGGGCGAGGAGATCATCAAGGCCGTCGGCCAGGACCGCGAGCTGGAGGCCGACGTCTTCGAGGAGCTCGACGAGCATCATCAGCTTGAGTTCATCCGCGAGCGTCCCGACGAGCAGGTAGCGGCCGTGATCGCGCGCATGGCCCCAGATGACGCGGCCGACCTGATTGTGGAGATCGAGCAAGATCGGCGCTCCAGGATCCTCGCGTTGCTGCCGCCGGCCCAAGAGCATCAGATCGAGAGCCTGCTCGGCTACAACCCGGAGACGGCGGGTGGTCTGATGAGTCCCGATTGCATCGTGCTTGGCTCAGAGGAGCCGGTGGCCGCAGCGCTCGAGCGGGTGCGCTCGAGCGAGATCGCGCCGACCACGCTCACCACCGTCTACCTACACGACGAGCAGGGCAAGCTGTCAGGCTCGGCAGCGGTTGTGACGCTCTTGCGCAGCGACCTTCGCACGCCGCTCTCTGACGTCGCCGAGCAGGAGACGGAGTCGGTGCACACCGACGCCGACCTGCCGGAGGTCGCGCGCACGATGACCGACTACAACCTCGTGATGCTGCCTGTAGTGGACGAGGAAGAGCACGTCGTCGGGGTAGTCACCGTCGATGACGTGCTGGAGCTCACACTGCCCGCGGGCTGGCGGCGCCGCTTCGGCCTCGCCCGCGACTAAGGCCTCGTCCGGGCAGATGCTTCGGACTCGCCCGCGACTAGAGTCCGGGCCGTATGTCTGAGCGCCCTGACACAACCGAGGAGACGACGCTGGGCACGCCGTCTGTGCTGCCACGCCCGGATGGCGTGCCGCCGGTGCTCGACGAGGCACATATCGGCGATATTCGCGGAGCGCTCGGCACGATCAAGCTGCACGACACAGGGGCAAGGCGTGGCGTGCGCGCGAAGTTGTTGGCGCTGTTGGCGATCATGGGCCCCGGCTTGATCGTGATGGTCGGCGACAACGACGCCGGCGGCGTCTCCACCTACTCGCAGGCCGGCCAGAACTACGGCACCACGCTGTTGTGGACGCTGGTGCTGCTGATCCCGGTACTGATCGTCAACCAGGAGATGGTGATCCGCCTCGGCGCGGTCACGGGCGTGGGTCATGCGCGGCTGATCAACGAGCGCTTCGGGCGCTTCTGGGGTTGGTTCTCGGTCGGCGACCTGTTCATTCTCAACTTCCTCACGATCGTCACCGAGTTCATCGGCGTGAGCCTCGCGCTTGAGTACTTCGGCGTGAGCAAGTACATCGCAGTGCCGGCCGCCGCGCTGACGCTGGTAGCGATCACTTCCACGGGAAGCTTTCGCAGCTGGGAGCGCTTCATGTATGTGTTCGTGGTTGCCAATTTTCTCGTTATCCCACTGTTGATACTTGCCCATCCGGATGTCGGCACGATCGCCCACGACACGGTCTCGCCCAGCATCAAGGGCGGTGTCAGCTCGACCGCCGTGCTGCTGATAATCGCGATCGTCGGCACCACGGTGGCGCCGTGGCAGCTGTTCTTCCAGCAGTCGAACATCATCGACAAGCGCATCACGCCGCGCTGGATCAACTACGAGCGCGCCGATACGGTGATCGGCGCGTTCGTGGTGGTGCTCGGCGCCGGCGCCCTGATCTCGGTGACGGCGTTCGCCTTCGGCGGCACGGTGTACGCGGGCCACTTCAACGACGCCGGCACAGTCGCCACCGAGCTGCGGCGGACGCTCGGCTCCACGGCGGGCACGTTCTTCGCGATTATCCTGCTCAACGCCTCGCTAATCGGCGCCGCGGCTGTGACCCTGTCGACCTCCTACGCGTTCGGCGACGTGTTCGGGCAGCGCCACTCGCTCAACCGTGGCATTCGCGACGCCAAGGTGTTCTACGCCAGCTTCACTTTGATGGTCGCTTTCGCGGCGGGCATAGTGCTTATCCCAGGTGCCCCGCTCGGCCTGATCACGACCTCGGTGCAAGCGTTGGCGGGCGTGCTCTTGCCGAGCGCCACGGTGTTTCTACTGCTGCTGTGCAACGACCGCGAGGTGTTGGGCCCGTGGTCGAACCCGCCGTGGCTGAACGCGATCGCAAGCGTGATCGTCGCCGTACTCGTAGAGCTCTCGCTGATCCTGATGGCGAGCACGATGTTCCCGAGCATCGATGTGACAGCCCTGTTCGAGTACCTCAGCCTCGGTACCGCCGCGGCCTTGTTGGTCGCGGGAGCCTTCACGCTACGCCGGCGCTTGGCACAACCGGCGATGGCCTCAGAGGAGGAGCCGGTCGTGGAGCGCAGCACGTGGACGATGCCGCCGCTGGCTCTGCTGGAGCGTCCGGTGTGGTCGCCTGGACGCAAGGCAGGCATGCTCATGCTGCGCGGTTATCTGGTTGTCGCGATGGTGTTGCTGGTCGTCAAGACGGTGCAGCTGGCGCACTGATGCCTGCTGTGCGTACGGCGGATGCGCCCGGGCACGCCGATGCCCCCTGGGCGCGGGGGCATCGCCCAAATCGTGGTTCTCGCGAGTGACGCCTTGGCTCAATCGCCGCTCAGGTTGGTCGGCAACGGCAATCCGTGTGGGGGTGGGTCGTCCTCGAGAAGTTGCGGGACCGTGACGGGATGCAGGCCACGCTTGCGGAGTCCTTTGACGATCGCCGGCAGCGCGGCGATCGTCTCTTCGCGGTTGCCGCCGCCGTCGTGCATCAAGATGATCGCGCCCGGCTTGGCCCCGGCAAGCGCGGTATGCACGATCGCACTCACCCCGGGCAGGGTGTAGTCGGAGGT
The DNA here is from genome assembly GCA_963704555.1 of uncultured Solirubrobacterales bacterium. Lineage (GTDB taxonomy): Bacteria > Actinomycetota > Thermoleophilia > Solirubrobacterales > Solirubrobacteraceae > Palsa-744. The sequence continues at coordinate 2,561,573 of OY969921.1, read as the reverse complement.
ATCGACCGACCACAGGATCATCAGCAGATGCAGATGGTGCAGCTCTTTGAACGTGGTCGCGTCAAACGACCCGTAGGGGGGGCGGAACAAGCGCGGACGCCTGCCGCCGAGCACCTCGATCTGCGCCATCTGATCGAACAGCTCTTCGTGCTGTTCGTGTGGCGAGAGCGTAGCCATCATCGGATGCGTCTCGGTGTGATCGCCGATCACGTCGCCGGATTTGATCTCGGCGATCGTGCCGGCGGAGAAGTACTGCTCTTGGGAGCCGATCGCAAAGAACGTCGCACGCACGTGCAGCCGGTCGAGCGTCGCCACGAGCTGCTGCGTGTAGGGTCCGGGCCCGTCGTCGAAGGTGAGCGCAAGCTCGTTGCCGTGCGAGCCGCCGCTGGTGACCGCCGGCGTGTAGGCGAGCACCGAGTTGACCGCGGTTTCTTCGCCCTTGACGGTGGCGGCCACACGTTCGGCCGGGGTGAGCGAGGGGACGGTGCGGTGGTGCTTTGTCACGATGATGTGGGTCTGGCCCGAGCTTTTGTGAGAGCCAACGGCTGCGATGAGCACGATCACCACGACGACCGCCAACCCGAAGGCAGAAACACGGCGGCGGCGAACGACCGGGCTCATACCGGGGCGTGGAGGCGGCGCGGCGCCTGCCGACGAGGGCATGTCCGGCTGCTCGCCGGTCTCCTCGGGAGCGACGGGTGGAGCGAGGTTTGCCTGGGAGCGGTCCTCCCATGTCCAGTCCCAACGAGTCATCGGCCTCTATTTTGACTAGGTGATTCCGTTTTGGGCTTCGATCGCGGTGCTATCGCTCTGCCAGGGCCTGGTCGTAGCGTTGCCGCGGTCTTGGTCGCCTGCATGGATGGCGCGCTTGCACAGCCGCCTATGGGCACTTGTCCCGGCGCTCTCGATCGTCGGCTTCGTGGTGGTGGGTACGCTTGCTGAACAAGCAAGCGCCCAGGCCCTGACGTATGTCGCGCTGGTCGCGGTGCCGATGCTGGCAGCGCTCGCGCTCGGTTGGCTGATGCACGGCGCCCGCCCGGGCTTGGCGCTGCTGGTCGTGCCGCTGTTCGTCTTGGCGTGGGCCGATCGCGGTGCGCTCGTTGGCCAGGGCGCCGGCGCCCTGCTCTCGGCGCTCAGCTGCGTGGCGCTCGGCGCGCTGATCGCGGGCGTCACGCCGGCCCGCTGGCTCGCTGTCGGGATCGTGGCGATGGCCTGCGCCGACACGGCGCTCGTGGTCTCGAGCTTGTTGCGGGCTCCGAACAACGCGCTCAACGCGGCTCATCCGGTGGGTGGCTTGCCGCGCTTGCAGGCTGAGGTGTTCGGCTCGGCGGTGATGGGCTACGGGGACCTGTTCGTGGCTGGGGTGCTCGGCGGCCTGCTCGCTTGCCTGCCCCCCGGCATGGGGAGTGCTCGCACGGGTGCCGCGACGGGCAAGCGGACGCGTCAGTCCTGGGGAGCACTGCTGGTCGCACTGCTTGCGATCTCGTTCGACCTGTTGTTCTTTGCCGTAGACGAGCTGCCGGCGACCGTGCCGGTCGCGGCCGCACTCGTGATCCTTTTCAAGATTGGCTCGCCGTCGGGCAGACCTTCGAGCTCGGTCGGCAGCGATGTCAGCGACCGCGGCGTGGCCTCAAGTGCCGCGGGGCTTGCCAGCTCGCGCTCTGACTTCGCGCCCGACTCCTCGATGCGGCGCAGCTGCGGCAGTACGCGGCTGTCGAACGAGCCGACCGCTTCGTTGTAGGAGCCAACCGCCGAGCCGAGCGCGCGCCCAACCTTCGCGAGCGGATCCACGAAGCGTGCGATGCGCCGGTGCAGCTCGCGCGCGGACTCCGCGATCTCGCGCGCGGACTCGGCAATCAGCTCCTGGCGCCAGCCATAGTGCACGGCACGCAGCAGCCCGATCAGTGTGGTCGGGGTCGCCATCAGCACCTGCTGGTGCACGCCGTACTCGATCAGGGCCGGGTCCTCAGCCAGCGCGGCGTGGTAGATGCCCTCGGAGGGCACGAACATCACGACCAGATCGGGGGTGGTGTCGAACTGGCGCTGATAGCCCTTGGAGGCGAGCTTGGTTATGTGATCGCGAGTCTGGCGCGCGTGGCGTGCCATCTGTACGCCACGCTCCTCGTCGCTATTGGCCTCGAGGTGCGCTAGATAAGCGTCGAGCGGCACCTTAGAGTCGACCACGATCAGCTTCTCGCCGGGCAGCTTGACGAGCACGTCGGGACGTAGGGCCCCGTCTTCGGATTGCACGGTGCTCTGCTCGAGGAAGTCGCAGTGCTCGATCATGCCGGCCATCTCGATCACGTTGCGCAACTGGATCTCACCCCATGAGCCGCGCGTGTTGGGCCGCTTCAGGGCTGAGACGAGGTTCCCCGTCTCCTGGCGCAGACCGCCGACGCCCTCGTGCAGCTGGCGCACCATGGTTGCCAGTTCGCCCTGGGCCTGCTTGCGCTCGCGCTCCAAGCGACCGATCTCGTGCTCGACGCGGCCGAGCTTCTCGTTGACGGGTCCCACGAGGCCCTTGAGCTCCTCCGAGCGCTTGGCCATCTCAGCGGCGCCGCGCTCCTCCTCGGCACGGCGCTGATCGGCAAGCCTCTGTGCGAGCGAATCGCCGGTCTGCTTGAGCACGTCGGCGGAGATCGACTTCATTTCGTCGCGCATCCGCTCGCGGTTATCGACGGAGATCGTGTCGAGCTGCTCGCGTATGCGCTCACTGCCCGAGCGCGCAAGTGCGGCGGCGACAGCGGCGCCCGCCAAGGCGCCGACGACCAAGCCAGTTATCAGTAGTGCAACGGACACGTTTCCTCGCTTTTCATGCTTGTGGAACTACAAGGTGACATCGCGAGCGGACGGCGAGGTCTACGATGGGTGCATGAGTACGACCGAGGCACAACTCAGCCACGGCGATGCGGATGTCGGCGGTGGCATTCGCCTGCATTACGTCGAGGCCGGCAGCGGGCCGCTGGTTGTTCTCTTGCACGGCTTCCCCGAGTTCTGGTACTCCTGGCGCCGGCAGATCGGGCCTCTGGCCGAAGCCGGCTACCACGTCGTCGCGCCCGACATGCGCGGCTACGACCTCTCGGACAAGCCAGGGGGCTGGCGCGCTTATGACGCGTCGCTGCTGGCGGGTGACATTGCCGGGTTGATTCGTAGCTTCGGCGAGCAGGATGCTTTCGTCGTGGGGCACGATTGGGGTGCTGCCGTCGCCTACGCCGTAGCGATGCTCCATCCCGATGTGGTCAAGCGTCTGGCGATCCTCAACGTGCCGCACACTGCACGCATGCTGGAGGGCTTCAGGACGCTACGGCAGCTGCGCAAGAGCTGGTACATGTTCTTCTTCCAGATCCCGCGCCTACCGGAGTACCTGATCGGACGCGACAACTTCTCTTTTGCCAAGCGCTCGCTGCGCTCTGACTCCAAAGGGGCGTTCACCGACGAGGACCTCGAACGCTACGTGGAGGCCTGGTCGCAGCCGGGGGCGCTCACCGGGATGATCAACTACTACCGGGCAGCTCTGCGGCGCTCGCCGCGCGCGACGCAGGCGGGGATGAAGCCGATTCCGGCGCCCACGATGGTGATCTGGGGCATGCTCGACCGTCACCTCGGCAGCGAGCTGGCCGAACCGGCGCCTGAGTGGGTGCCAAACCTGCGTATGGAGCGCATTCCGCAAGCCACGCACTGGGTGCAACATGACGCGCCTGAGCGCGTTAACGAGCTGCTGATCGACTTCCTGGGCGAAGCCGGCTCTTAGCGGCTCGCTTCACGACTCCACCGCACGCGCCGCAGGTCCATATATGGGTCAATATGGATGGGTGCAGCAAGCCGATTCGCACCGACCGGGCCGGTAGATGACGCAAGCGCCCTCAGGCGAGCAGTTCGAGATCGCGCTCGGCGAGCAGCGCGCGACGATCGTCGAGGTGGGAGGTGGGTTGCGCGAGTACACGGTCGCCGGCGAGCCGGTTCTGCACCCGTACGAGGTGGGGGAGATGTGCGACGGCGCGCATGGCGCGGTCTTGCTGCCGTGGCCCAATCGGCTCGCGGAGGGCCGCTATGAGTTCGACGGCGAGCGTCACCAACTCGCGCTGACAGAGCCCACAAAGCGCAACGCGATCCATGGCTTGCTGCGCTGGTGCTCGTGGTGGGCGGCAGAGCGCGAGCCCGATCGTGTCGTGATGGCCACGCGCCTTCACCCCCAGCCGGGATACCCCTTCGCGCTCGACGCCACCGTCGCCTACGAGCTGGGAGAGGACGGCCTGCAGGTGACGATCGGCGCTGTCAATGTCGGCTTGCGCGCATGTCCGTATGGTGCGGGCCAGCATCCCTACCTATCGCCCGGCGGAAGCGCAATCGATGGTTGCGAATTCGAGTTGCCCGCGCGCACCCGCTTGCTTGTGGACGAGCGCCACCAGGTTCCCGTAGATCGGGAGTCGGTGGAGGGCACTCCTTTCGACTTTCGCGAGCCGCGCCAGATTGGCGAGCTTCAGATCGACTCCGGCTTCTGCGATCTGATCCGCGATGCTCGTGGCCGCGCCACCGCGCGCCTTCTCCGTCCCGACGGCAGCCGCGTGGAGCTGTGGGTAGACGAGCAGCACGAGGTCCTACAGGTCTACACCGCCCACACGCTAGCCCCGTCGCGCCGGCGACTCGGCCTGGCAGTCGAGCCGATGACGTGTGCAGCCAATGCCTTGCAGAGCGGGGACGGGCTTGCGCGGCTGGAGCCCGGACAGGCGTTTTCCGCGCGCTGGGGCGTGCGGCTGGCATGAGCGAGCTGACGCTCCGTGCGGTCCGTAGGGCTTGCCCTCGCGGCTGCTGAAGCCAAGGCTCTAGCATACGCCCGCCACCGCGGGGTGCCACCCTCGGCGACGCGCTCCGAGTGCCGGCGGAGTCGTTCTAGGAGACCGGAGTCGGCTCGATGTCGTGCTCTGGCACGCCAGCCGCTGAGTAGGCGTCGAAAGCGTCAAGCGTCTCCGCCGTAAGCAGCGCTTGGGCCAAGCTCTCCAGTTGCGAGCGGTGCTCGGTGAGCAGTCGTGTTACTTCGCCATGTGCCTGCTCGACCAGCTTGCGTACCTCCTCGTCCACCAGTCGCTGCGTCTGCTCGGAGGTGACGCTCATTCCGGGCAGCATCGGCCGGTCGTCATTGGGTAGCAGCGTGACCGGCCCGAGCGCTTCGCTCATCCCCCAACGCCCAACCATCTGCCGCGCGATCGCGGTCAGCTGCTGGATGTCGGACTCGGCGCCGGTGGTAATCGTGCCGTAGACGACCTCCTCGGCTACACGTCCGCCGAGCGCGACACGGATCTTGGCCTGCAGCTCCTCAGTCGAATAGGACACGCGGTCGGCGTCGGGTGTGGACAGGGTTACCCCGAGCGCCATCCCTCTGGGAATGATCGACACCTTACGCACAGGGTCCGCGCCGGGCGTCAGCATCCCCACGAGCGCGTGTCCGGACTCGTGGTAGGCGGTGCGCTCGCGGTCCGCGGGAGAAAGCAGTATCCCGCGGGGCGAGCCCAGCACGATCTTCTCTAGCGAATCGGTGAAATCGGCCATCTTCACCTTATCGTGACCGCGGCGGGCGGCAAGCAGGGCAGCCTCGTTGGCGAGGTTAGCCAGATCGGCGCCGACCATTCCCGGCGTCGAGCGTGCCAGGGCGTCCAGGCTCACCTCGTCATCGAGCGGGATCGAGCGCGTGTGTACCGCGAGAATCTTCGCGCGACCGTCACGATCGGGCGCCTGCACGGTCACGCGCCGGTCGAAGCGTCCAGCACGCAGCAGGGCGGGGTCGAGCACGTCAGGCCGGTTGGTGGCGGCAAGCACGACAACCGCCTCGGAGCTCTCGAAACCGTCGATCTCGGTGAGGATCTGGTCGAGCGTCTGCTCGCGCTCGTCGTTCGCGCCGGTAACGGACACAGACCCTTGACGCGAGCGTCCGATCGCATCGAGCTCGTCGATGAAGACGATCGCCGGCTCCGCCTCCTTGGCCTTGGTGAACAGGTCGCGCACACGCGACGCGCCGACGCCGACGATCGCCTCGATGAACTCCGACGCGGAGATAGAGAAGAAAGCGGCATGTGCCTCGCCGGCCACAGCACGCGCCAGCAGCGTCTTGCCGGTACCAGGCGCCCCGGAGAGCAAAACTCCGTGTGGCATGCGTCCGCCGAGACGCCCATAGCGCTCGGGATTACGCAAGAAGTCGACGATCTCCGAGAGCTCGGCCTTGGCCTCGTCAATGCCCGCCACGTCGTCGAAGGTGACGCGGATCTTCTCGGGATCGATGCGTCGTGCCTGGGAGCGGCCGAAATTGCCGAGCGCGCCCATGCCGCCACCGCCGCGCATCGCACGCCGCGCGACGAATATAAACAGCCCCACTATCAGCAGCGTTGGCCCGAAACCGAGTAGCAGCTCAGCCAATATCGAGGTGCTCTTGGAAGTCGACTTCGCATTAACTTCAACTCCCTTTTCCTGCAACAGTGCAGCAAGCTCGCTGCCGTTCCAGAAACTCGGCACCTCGGTCGCGAACAACGTTGTCGGCGTCGCTTTCTTGTCGCTGGTTGGGTAGCGCTGCTTGGCCTTGAACGTGCCTTCGATCGTGTCGCCCTTAGAGGAGATCGACTTGACCTCGCCGCTCTTGACCTGTTCGAGGAAGTAGGGATTGAAGGAGACGGTCACCCGAGGTTGGCCGGCCGAGGGCGCAAACAGCAGCACCGACAGCCAGTTGACCGCGAGCAGCGCGATCACGAACCAGATGAAGCCGCGCCTGCGGTGCGGAGGAGGCCCGGTCGGTGTCTGCTCGGGCATGCCACGTCCGTCGGGAGCAGGCGCGACCTGCCAGCCGCGCTTGTCGCGCGGCATCGGCGGGTGAGCGTCGGCTCGGCTGCGCCGGGCCCGCCCAGAGTCGCCTGAAGCTTGATCGGGCATGAGCCAGATGCTACGCACCGAACGGAATGGGCACGGCGTGTCTGCTGTGGGGTCGGGTATTGAGCAAAAATCGGCATGCCCCCCGCGCGCGCGGGGGGCATGCGTAGAAATCCGCAGCCTGTGCAAGGGTGCTCCCGGATGGTGTCGCTTCGGGTGCCGTCTAGGGTGAGATCCGACTGCGAATATCGACTGCAACAGGGAGCCAAGGAGCGACGAGATGTTCAAGAACGTGCTGGTGGGAGTCGACGACAGGCAGGGTGGCCGCGATGCGATAGCGCTGGCCACACATCTCGTCGACGAGGCAGGAAAGCTGACGCTGCTCAACGTCCACAGCGGCGTGCTGCGCCCAGTCGACGCGGCCAGCCCGGGCGCGGTCTCGGCCGAGCAGGAACGCTCGCACGCTTTGCTGGAGGCCGAGCGCGAGCGCGCGGGCGTGCAGGCAGAGCTGGTGAGCGTCGTCTCGAGCAGTCCAGGCAAGGGTCTACATCAGCAGGCCGAGGAGCAGCAGGCTGGCCTGATCGTCGTCGGCTCGTGCAGTCGCGGCGCCTTCGGCCGGGCGATGCTCGGCGACGACACCCGCGCCGCGCTGAACGGCTCCCCCTGCGCGGTGGCGGTCGCAGCCCGCAGCTACGCCGAGGCGCCGGCCCCGATCGCGAAGATTGGCGTCGGCTACGACGGCTCACCGGAGAGCGAGGCAGCGCTCGCGATGGCCCACGAGCTCGCAATCCCTACGCGGGCAAGCGTGATCGCGCTGGAGGCGGTGTCGATGCCGTCTTACGCTTACTCGGGCATGGTCTCGCCTGCGATCGGCGACACCATGGAAGTGATGATCGAGGAGGCCAAGGAGCGCATGCAAGCATTGCCGGGTGTCGAAGGCCGCGCCGTGTACGGCTTCGCCGGCGAGGAGCTGGCGGCCTTCGGCGATGAGCTGGACATCTTGGTGGTCGGCTCACGGGGTTACGGCCCCGTCAAGCGCCTGGTCGTGGGCAGCACGTCCGAGTACCTGGAGCGCCACGCACGCTGCTCGTTGTTGGTGCTGCCGCGCGTTGCCGAGAACTGAACGCGGTAGCACGCAGGTGCGACTTGCGTGCTCTACCGCCAGCTGGAACAGGGCCTCAGGCCTGTCGCTGAAATAACGCTACGGTCACAAAGTGGCCACGTGACAGTTACAAAGCGTCCGTTTGTCGTGATTACGGTTGGTTTGCTCCACACCCCTATATCCGGACACGAAAGTCCGGTGCAAAGGAGACCGTATGACGAAGCGTTCTGGCCCGCGGGCGGTTGCTCGAGTGGCAGCCACGATCCTCGCGTCGAGTGCGCTGGGAGTGGCATTCGACGCGCCCGCGCAAGCAGACGGAGGACATTTCCCCCAGCCCGGCGGCGGACACTCGGCACTGATGCCGGGCAACTTGCTGCTCAGCCGCAGCGTCTATGAAAACGACCCAGGTCTGACAGCTGGAGTCACCGAGCTGCCGGCCGGATGTACCACTGCTTGCACGCCTGCCAACGCCGGTGGCGCCTACCCGGAAGTTTGGAACAACGACCTCGTGGACGAAAGCTTCGGCGTCACCTCGAAGATCTTCCTCGACCAGCTCACGCCGTGGGGAACACCGGTCAGCACCTTGCAGGTGACCAACAGCACCGAGCCGGGCGTCTCCTTGGGCTCCGACGAGATGGTGACCAGCTTCTCTTCGAAGTCCGAACTAGCGCTCAACCTCTCCACGCGCGGCAACAACGTCACGTTCATGGGCTATCTGGCCCCGGTCGATACGGTCGACGTCTCCAATTCCAACACCCCAGGCGCGATCGACCCGACCAATCCGGTCCCCGGCGCTTATTACCGCGTGGTGGCGCAGCTGAACGCCCAGGGTCAGTTCCAGTTCACAGAGACCAATGCCTACAGCGGCAACAACGGTCGCGCGGCGATCCTCAGCGAAGAACATGGGGCGCATGCGGTCTACATGGCGGGCAACGCCGGTAACGGCGCCAACCCACAGCCGGCCGGGGTGGTCGTCGGCACGGGCGCACAGATTCTTAAGCCCTCGCGCGAACCAGTGCCGGAGTTTCTGCAAGAACCAGGATTCCCGACACCTGTGGGCAGCTTCAACGTCACCCAACTCGGCGACAAGGTGGACAAGATCGGCAAGGACACAAACTTCCGCGGTCTGACCATCTCGGGCAATGTCGTCTATTACACGAAGGGCAGCGGCAGCAACGGCGTCAACACCGTCTACTTCCTGGACACCACCGGCAAAGCTTGCCCGAACGGTGTGGGACTCCCGGCGGCAAACGCGAAACTGCCCTCGTGGCCGCTTGCCTACAACCCTGAAGAGTTGGCGGCCGAAGGCCTGAAGCCCTACAACATGTGCATCCTCAAGGGCTTCCCGACGGCTCTGGCGAAGAAGGCGACATCGTTCCCGTTCGGCATCTGGTTCGCCAACGCGAGCACGCTGTATGTCGCCGAGGAGGGCAACGGCGAGAACGCGTACTCGACAAGCAAGGGCGAATACACCGAAGCGGCCGCACAAACAGGCGCGGGTCTGCAGAAGTGGGTCTTCAACTCGACCGCAGGGGAATGGCAGCTCGCCTACACCCTGCAGAACGGTTTGAATCTGGGCAAGCCCTACACGGTGCCCGGCTACCCCACGGGTGACAACGCGGCCACGGGTTTGCCGTGGGCGCCGGCAACCGACGGCCTGCGCAACATCGACGGTCGCGTGAACCCCAACGGGACAGCAACGATCTGGGCGATCACCTCGACGGTCAGCGGCGACGGCGACCAGGGTGCCGACCCGAACAAGCTGCTGGCGATCACCGATCAGCTGGGAGCAACTACGCCGCCGCCCTCGGAGAGCTTCGGCATGGTACGAGCGGCCGCCAGTGGCGAAGTGCTGCGTGGCATCTCGTTCACGCCGGGCACTGGTGCTCTGCAGGGTGGCCACTACCAGGGTGGCGGCTTCTCCGAGCACGGCTACGGCGGCCACTAGCAGCAGACAGAGCAGCGAAATAGCGAGCGGGCGGTCACGCTGGAGGTTCCGCGTGGCCGCCCCGTCGTGTTTGTGCCGGCGTGTGACCCCGGCCTCGCGACGGGTGGGTGGCGCTTCGCGAAGTTTGCGCGGCGGCCTTCGATTTGGCGTGGTGTTCTACTATCGTGGGTAATGTTGATCGAGATTCACGATTTTATTCTCCAGGGACGAAGTCGGCGTGCCATTGACGATTTCGAACAACCACCCAGCACCGAAAGGACACCAGGATGACCCTGCAACTAGGCGACCTCGCCCCTGATTTTCAGGCGCAAACCAGCGAGGGACCGATCCACTTCCACGATTGGATCGACGGCTCCTGGGTGGTGCTGTTCTCACACCCAAAGGACTTCACACCGGTCTGCACGACAGAGCTCGGCTACATGGCCAAGATCAAGCCCGAGTTCGACCGCCGCGGCGTGAAGATCATCGGCCTCTCGGTCGACCAGGCAGGCAAGCACGAGCAATGGGCCCAGGACATCGAGGAGACGCAAGGCTACGCGCCCAACTATCCGATCATCGGCGATAGCGACTTCAATGTCTCCAAGCTCTACGGAATGCTGCCGGCAAGCACCGAGGGCGACTCGGACGCACGCACGCCGGCGGACAACCAGACGGTCCGCAACGTGTTCGTGATCGGGCCCGACAAGAAGATCAAGCTGATCCTCGTCTACCCGATGACGACCGGACGCAACTTCGACGAGGTGTTGCGCGTGATCGACTCGCTGCAGTTGACGGCCAACCACAAGGTGGCCACCCCGGTCAATTGGAAGCCGGGCGAGAAGGTGATCATCGCTGGGTCGGTCTCCGAGGAGGAGGCGAAGGAGACCTACCCGGATGGCTGGGAGACGCCAAAGCCCTACATCAGGATCGTGCCGCAGCCGAGTTGAGAACGCCGGTCACGGGGACGCATCCCGGGGCGCCCAAGGTTTTGAGACATGTTCTTACACGGACCTCGGGTTGACACGGACATCCGGGCGCCCGGTGGCTAGTTTGACCTACGCGACCCTGAAGTCCGGAGAGTCAGCGGAGCGTGGTCGAGCGGCCCGCCGGGCTGTGCCTCGGTCGGTGCACGGCGACTGGGCTCCTGCTGCTGACCGGCCCGATCCTGTCTCGGTGCTCGCGGCCCAGGCGGCCTCACGCGTGCAGGAGCTCGTTCCGATCCGCTACGGACGGATGCTTGTCTCGCCGTTCACGTTCTATCGCGGCGCCGCAGCCGTGATGGCGGCCGACCTCGCGGTGACGCCGGATTCGGGCATTGCGGTGCAGGCCTGCGGCGATGCCCACATCTCCAACTTCGGCGGCTTCGCCGCCCCCGACCGCAGGCTCGTGTTCGGCCCCAACGACTTCGACGAGACCTTGCCCGGGCCGTGGGAGTGGGACGTCAAGCGGATGGCCGCAAGCGCCGAGATCGCCGGCCGCGACATCGGCCTGTCCGCCGATCTCCGCCGCTGGATCGTGCGCGACTGCGTGCGTGAGTACCGCGAGGGCATGCGCGGCTTTGCTCGCGAGAGCCATCTCGATGTCTGGTATGACCGCCTAACCGCCAGCGAGCTGGTCGAGCGCTTCGGCGGCCGGCTCGGCGCCAAGGGACGAATCTTGTTCGCCAAGCCTTTCGCCAAGGCGCGGCGCAAGACCAGCCTGCGGGCGGTCAAGAAGCTCACCGAGCGTGTGGATGGCGAGCTGCGCTTTCGCCACGTCCCGCCGCTCTTGGTTCCCCTGCGCGAGCTGTTCGAGCCGGGCGACGCCCGCGATGAGGGCGCCTACGTGCGCGAGCTCTTGGACGAGTACGCGGCCAGCCTCGATGTTGATCGGCGCTACCTGTTCGGGACCTATCGCTTCGTGGACATGGCACGCAAGGTCGTCGGCGTCGGCAGCGTCGGCACCCGCGCCTGGGTGTTCTTGCTCGTCGGGCGCCACGGCAAGGACCCTTTGGTATTGCAGGCCAAGGAGGCCCAACCTTCGGTGCTCGAGCCTTACTTGGGCGGGAGCGAGTTTGCCAATCACGGCGAGCGGGTCGTCCAAGGCCAGCGCATCTCCCACGCCGCCAGCGACACCTTCCTCGGCTGGCAGCGCAGTCAAGGACTCGACGGCCAGGAGCACGATTTCTATGTTCGCCAGCTGTGGGACTGGAAGGCCTCGGCTGACCTGTCCACGATGAATGAGTGGGGCCTGCACGCGTACACGCGCGCATGTGGCTGGTCCTTGGCGCGTGCCCATGCCCGCTCAGGCGATCGGCTCGCGATCGCGGGTTACTTGGGCGCTGGGACCAGGTTCGATCGGGCGATTGCCGATTTCTCAAGGGCCTATGCGGACCAGAACGAGCTTGACTACCAGCGGTTGGCGGATGCCGTCGCCGCGGGTGAAGTCGTGGCTGAGGTCGGCGTCTGACCGGCACTGCTCGGTCCGGTCCGGTCTGGCTCGGTCCGGCGCAGTCCGATCGCCGACGTAGATTTGCAACGCATAGCGGCCAGTGCCGAGAACGCTGGCGGCTATGTCGGTTTGCCCCGTCCTACTTCACCGCCTGGCCCTTGGCGTTGATGGCGTACCACCTGCCGCCGAACTGCTTCGCCCCAGCATATGAGGTCAGGGTCGGCGCGGCTTGGTAGATATAGAGCGGATGCCCGGCGTAGGTAACCTGGCTAGCGCCCCCTGCCAGTTTTATGCTTGAAAGCAAGGAAGCCCGTACGCCCGCACCCGCCGTCGGCTTGCCTTGGACCGGAAGGGCAATCCATACGGCCGAGCATCCGCTGATCTTCACACAGGTGTCCTTCTTGGGATGGTCGTTGCTGAACTCGTACAGGATCGAGCCCGCCGGATTGACCAAGATCTTGCCGAGCTTGGTCTTGCGCAGTTCCACCGTATTAAACAGGGCGGAGTGTGAGGAGGGATCCGCGCCCGCCACAGTCGATGCAGTCGCCGCGGCGAGCAGGATGCCGGCCAAGAGAGTGCAGGTGCGCTTCATGAGATGGTCTCCAAATCGTTAGCGGGTCTGTGAGGACTAACCACGACGCGTGGCCGAGAACTTATCGGTCTCGTTGCATGGAGGTAGAGCATTGTGGGGGTAGGTGAAGAACACGTTGATCGTACCCTCGGCGTGGGTTGGGGTGTTGAACTCGCCCTTGATCGTGTAGCGCGGGTTGATGCCGGAGTTGTTCATGACGGTCTCGCCGTCAAAGCGTCCGCTTGCGATGGCCAGCGTCGGAAAGTCGAAGAAGAGCGGTTCGTCGTCGGGTGGCCCGCAGTTGACGGTCCCCTGGAAGTCGGTCCTCAGTCCAGTCAGCTTCTCGCCGTTGGGTGAGACCTTGAAGCTCAACGTAAACGCGCCGACATCGCCTGAGTAGTCGCCCGGCCTTGGCTTGACCGGCGACTTTGCCGCAGCCACGCCGCCACCGACGGCAGCGATGGTCACCGCGAGCAGCGTCGTGGCCAGGACGCGGAGAATGCTCGCACGCCGAGTCTGTTGTGCGGGACTGTTCGGTGACTGGTTGGCATCGTCCATGCCGATCTCCTTCAGGTGATGTCGGCTCGTGTTTCCAGGAGGGTGTGGTACTTGCATGAGAATAAGCGGTATCGCTAGCTGCAGACCCTCATGTGGTCATGCCGCGGGGTGGATGGGATGGCTGTACATGGTGCTAGCGTCGAGTGGTGTGTAGCCCAGCCGAGCGGTGCTGTGGCTGTCGCCGGTAGACCACGATTGGGGGCCACACCAGGATTGGGGCTACGCAAGGCCATGTACGCGATCACAAACAGGTCACAAACTGTCGAAATACGGCCACTTGCAGGTAATTCTTATGCGCTCGAGTGGACTCGAACCACCACGGACCATTCGGTCCACAAGGCCCTCAACCGGATAAGGGGGGTGTAGGTGGGTACGGGGGCGTCCAGATCGTCCAGTTTGCGGGATTTTCAGGATGCGTTGGACGGGGTCTGGCGGGGTGGATGTTCTCAAAGTGTTCTCACGGAGAGCCGAGTATCGGCGAGGCGACTCCTGCTGCGACGGTAGGCGAAGGCGGCGCTAAGCCGCAAGAAACGACTGGGGCCACGAGTAGCCTGCTCGGCCGTGCCCACCGACCCGATCTCTGTCCGCTGGACCGATCACGCGCTCGACAAGGCGCGGCAACTCAACTTCGCTCGCCATGATGTCGAGTCTGCGCTGCTTGACGAGCACCGCAAACGGCGGCGCAACAAGGGTAAGGCGGCGTGGCAGGTTGTGGCGGGTCGTCTCGTGATCGCCTACGAGCATCCGGACGGCGACGATCCGCTTGTGGCTCGCATTGTGACGATCTGGCGGCAGCGCTAGCCTATGGGTATGCGAATCGACGGCCATTACGACGCTGACGCGGACATCGCCTGGGTGCGCTTCGAGAACTACGACCCGAGTACGGTTGTGGCTGAGAAGACGGACACGGGCTTGCGGGAACTCGACCCGAGCACCGGGGAGGTTGTTGGGCTGGAGTTCTGGCAGGCTAGTCGCGAGCTTCCTGCGGATTTCCTGAGGATGCTTCCTCCGCCGCACGTTGGGATCGCGGCCTGATCCGATACCCGGCGAGTATCCGTGCTCTTGCGTCGCCAGCATGGCGATCACAATCGTCAGTGTCGACTTCGACAATGACGACTACCTTGGGGGCGTGTCGTAGCTCCATGTAGTAGAGATGAAGGTATAACCGCCAAAGTGCTTGAGACATGCGACAGGCACACAATCGAGTACTACAACCTAGGTGGATGTCGAGCGGAGTCGCCGGAGATGATTCGCGATTAAAGGCTACGGAGAGGTTATGGCACCTGGCCACTACTGTCGCTAATCGCGGATATCTTGGAAATGCGCGCTCCGCGTGCAACGATGAGGTGCTCGATCTGGCAATCAGATGTGCACTTTCCGCTCTGCGGATCTTTTGGGATCGCATCACCCGACCAAGAGCTGCATAGCCTACCCGATTCGGCCGACAACTCGGCCTACGGGTCGGCTGTGCATCCTTCATGGGCGGGTTCTGATCGCTGGATATTCAGGAGAGCCGGATATCATCAATCTTGAGGATCCCGTAGGATGTGCCGGTGCTTGGTGCCCAAGACGTATTCAGAGACCGAGGTATTTGATGCTCTTTCACGATCCGCGTCGCGAGGTAGAAAAGCTTCGCGAGCATCTCGGGGTTCGCGACGGCAATCTGATCTTTCTAATGGGGGCAGGGGTGTCTTGTGCAGCTCAGGGGACAGATGGTTGCAGTCTTGTTCCTGCCGTTGCCGAGATGGGTAGGCTGTGCGAGCGGTCTGTCGCCGAATTAGGGAGCGAGGAGTTCGATGCCTACACGGTAATCACCGACGAATGTGAGAAGAAGCTCAAGAGAGCTGCGAATGTTGAGGACGTACTTTCTAGGGTCCGGACGAAGCTTGCGGCGATGGCCGAAGATGACGAGCTTGCGGGTGCGAGTTACAGACAGCTAAGTAAAATTGAGGAAGCGATTCGCACGACGATCGCTTTAGCCGCTATGTCCGACGAAGGACGGATCCCAAACGAGCTTCCTCACCACGCATTGGCTCGCTGGGTTAGCCGTCTTGAACGCGCTTGTCCGGTAGAGTTTTTTACTACTAACTACGACACATTGTTGGAGCGCGCACTTGAGGACGAGCGAGTGGCGGTCTTCGACGGCTTTGCTGGTAGCCGGAGACCTTATTTCTCTGCAGCGTCCATGACTCGACCATCCTCCATGCCAGGCACGGGGTGGGCCCGACTTTGGAAGGTGCATGGCTCTGTAAATTGGAGTTGGGGTTTATTTTCTGGGGGGACCACTAGCCGCATCATTCGAGGTGCCGAAAGGCCTGACGGGGAGCTCATATTTCCTTCTCTGTACAAGTATGACGAGTCTCGCAAGCAACCATATATATCAATGCTGGATCACCTCGGGAGAGCTTTGGAGCGACCAGAGGGAACAGTGCTAGTCGTGCTTGGATACTCTTTTGGCGACGAGCATATCAACGAAATTATCTTCGATACTCTTGATACTCATGATCGCACCCATGCGATTGCTCTTCAATATGAGGAGCTTGGTGACGATCACGAACTGATTACTCGCGCTGCTCGTCGACGTAACCTACTCGTGTATGGGCCCGATACGGCCATTGTTGCTGGTGAGCGGAAGCCATGGTTGTTGACTGATCCTGTCGACAGTCGGACATCTGAACTTCTTGACATTCCCTTTGATTCATATGCAAACCCCAATCCAGATGAACTTGCCACAGGCGGGCAGTTTCGTCTTGGGGATTTCAACTATTTCGCTCGTTTCCTAGACAGCCTTGCGGGTGAAGATGACTGATAGTTGTGCTACACGGCCGACTTTCATCGGCCGTGTAGCCTCGGTACGTGGTGGAACTGTACGGGTGCGTCTGATGGGTCTTCCCACCGCACTTATCCTGGTCGATGGTGAGTCGTACAGAATTGGGCAACTTGGAGCATTTATGCGTGTCCCGCTTGGTTATACAAGTCTATATGGCGTATGTACGCAGGTCGGTGCGGATGCTGCCCCCCCATTTGTCCCGGAGGAGGCCCAGCCGCCGCCAATGTATAACGAGGCGCTGCCGCCACCGGATTATCGTTGGCTTACGATTGCCTTGTTTGGCGAGGCCGTCGGTGGCCATTTTGATCGGGGTGTGGGGCAGTACCCTACCGTAGGTGATGAGATTCATCTTGTAACACCTCAGGATCTTGAGATAATTTACCGCGGTGAGGGAGATGGAGATAGTATCGTTGTTGGTCGTATAGCTAGCTCCGCCGGTCTTCCGGGACGGCTGCAATTGTCTACCTTGGTCAGTCGACACGCCACAATTGTCGGGTCAACTGGTGCGGGCAAGTCAAATCTTGTTGCCACTATTCTCGAGGAGCTATCGTCAGGTGATCTGCCGACCTCGCGCACCCTTGTTATTGACGCTCACGGCGAGTATGCGTCTGCAGTTGGTGATCGTGGCAGGATCATCTACACGGGCGCGAGCGTACCCAAGAACGCCGAGGTGCTGCGGGTCCCATTTTGGGCGCTTCCCTTCAACGAGCTAATTGACCTAACTATGGGTGAAATGCAACCTCATGCAGCGGAGGCGCTCCGTGACCAGGTAGCAGATATGAAGCGCAAAGCGGCGGTACATCTCAGGGATCCTCCGTCGCTAGAGACGATAACGGCAGATACTCCTGTTCCTTTTAGTATCCGACAGCTATGGTTTGAGCTAGAGCACAATCAACGTGAGACGTATAAGGAGAGCAATCCCCAGAACGACGACACGCGTTGTACGCCTCTAGATGCAGGGGATGCGGTGGCGTTGAGACCGCCTATTTATCCATCGGCAAGTCTCGGTTCCAAAGCGCCTTTTCTGTCCAAGTCGCGGCTACCGATAGGCAGACAACTCGATCTCTTGCATACTCGTCTACGCGATAGCCGGTTTGATTTTATGTTTGATCCGTCGGATCCTTTGCACCCAGATCTTGACGGAAAGGCGGAAGCGGATCTTGATTCGCTACTTGCTGAGTGGATTGGGGGCGAGAAGCCGATTACCGTGCTTGATGTCTCGGGTCTGCCACCGGAGGTGCTTGGGACCGTGGTCGGCACTATGCTCCGTCTTATATATGACGCACTTTTTTGGGCGATGGAGCTTCCTGTGGGTGGTCGCCAGCAGCCGCTACTGATTGTCCTCGAGGAGGCGCACCGTTTTCTTCCGTGCGATGCTGATACGCCTACCCACCGTGTCGTGTCGAGAATAGCCAAGGAGGGTCGGAAGTATGGGGTTGGGCTCATGGTTGTCACTCAGCGACCGTCTGATATCGATTCTGCAGTGCTTAGTCAGTGCGGAACAATGATCGCTCTCCGTGTGACCAGCGGTGCGGATCGGGCAGCAGTTGCCGGCATGGTACCGGACGATCTCGGCGGCCTTGTGGACATGCTTCCTGCACTTCGGACGGGAGAGGCCCTTATCCTTGGAGATGCGCTACAAGTTCCGTCAAGAATCCGTGTTAGAAAGGCGCGGCACGAGCCCGTAGGGGGGGATCCCCCACTACCTGACGCCTGGCGCCGGGAGGAGAGACCTGATCCGGCTGGCTATGCTCTTGCTGTCAAGAACTGGCGAGAGCAATCAACATCTGCAAGTGAAGCAGTAGCAACGGCGGTTACATGCGAGCCTCCTCGTAGAAACAGCGAGGGGACGCAAAGAAAGGATGGGGAATTAGATGAGTGAGCCAGATATGCAGATGGTCGATTCTTCCAATGTGGATGCGGTCGGATATGATGCCGAGGCCCGGGAGATTTATGTTCGGTTCATTAGTGGGCGCACCTACGTCTATGAAGGGGCCGATGAACGTACTTTCGAAGAACTTCGGGTGGCAGATTCAGTTGGTAGCTATCTTAATCGCGTATTGAAGCCTAGCTATCAATACCGGGAGGTATAAGTACCCCTCATCTTTCGTAGAAAAGCGGCTTTGCAAGTCTGTGTACGTGCGAGATCGCGATGTAACACTGGAAACCAGGACCCCCTATGGTGCGGGTACAGCCTCTACGTCATTGGCGCTAAAGTCCCGTATCGCCAGGGAGCCTGAGGGTTTCGTTCCCTTCAACGAGATGCGGTCTCTTCTCGTGATTCTGAGCGTGTGGGCGACCTGTCGAACTTGCATGGAGTTAAGGCACATAGGTGGAGTCCTGTAATGAAGGAGATGATGAAGCTAGAAGTGCTCTGACTCGCGAGCGGTAGCTCCCTCCGGCCAGTGATCGGCTACCCCGAGATGCTGTCGAAGTGGAGCGCAGCTCGGGTTGGGAAGATCAGTTCGTCCTCTGTCCGGTGGACCAGGCAGCGACCTTGAAGCCGCGCTACGGCGTCCATTGTGCCCAGGCGATCCTTCCCGTCGCGAATCAACTCATCGACCGACCACGGCCGCTGGTCGTCCTTGTCCAAGAGTCGGACCATGACGCCCCAGTCCTGGCAGGCATCGTCCTGGGCTGCTGTCTGGTTAGGTTCTTGCTGCATTGGAGCTTCGCCCCCTTTGCCAGGCCCCGGGCGGTTGCTGCCGCGCTGGGGTCACTTTGATTGACTCGTGCAGCGGATGGATCGGACAGACTGCCGCTTCCGATGCCAGCCCTGTCGCCAGCCCACGACGCATTCGGCGACGCCCTCCGTGAGTTGAGAAAGGAACGCAGCATCGCCCAGGAAGAATGGCCCTCAAGAGTGGCCTGAATCGCAGCTACTACGGCGACGTCGAGCGCGGCGAGCGCAACGTCTCGCTCGCCAACATCCTTAAGATCGCCGCAGCTCTCGAAATCCTCGCCTCGCAGATCCTCGCCCGCGCCGAGAAGCTGCTCCGCGAACGGTCAGAGCCGGCTCGTCCGCAGCTCGCTATCCGCTAACCCTGCCCCTGCAGATCAGCAGCACCGAACTTCTCACAGACTAGTTGTTCTGCCTGGGGAGGTTGTGAGCGCGGGTGGTTGGGGGCTTGCCACCGAGGGCTGAGTGGGGCCTGCGCGTGTTGTAGTAGTCGAGCCAGTGTGGCAGGGCTCGGTTGCGGGCGGTGCTGTTCTTGTATCGGACTCCCTTCGCCCACTCTCGCTCCATCGTCTGATGGAAGCGCTCGACCTTCCCGTTCCAGCGCGGCGTGTAGGGCGGCGTGACGATGTGAGTGACCTGCTGGAGTGCGAGCAGTTCGCGTAGTGTCTTGTTGCGTCGGTAGGCCCATGCGCCGTCAGTCATCAGTCTCTTGGTAGTGATGCCGTGAGCTTGAAACCAGGCGAGAGCTCGCTCGGTGAACGCGGTGACGGTGTCTGCCTTCTCGTCTGCGAGTAGCTCCCCGTAGGCCAGCCGGGAATGATCATCAACGACGGCGTGAAAATAATCGTGGCCGAGGCGTCTAGCCCAATCCTTGGTGGATCGTCGCCGGTCCCCGGTGATGCCGTGACCGGGCCGGCGGAACCGGGGATAGCGCTTGATATCCATGTGCAACAGGTCCCCTGGGCACGGCCACTCATAGCGGCGTGTCTGCTCGCGTTCTGGTTTTGGCGCTCGAGAGAGCCCGTACCGGCGCAGGATCGCGTGAACGGTTGAATGCGCTACTCCGGTTTGTCCCGCGATCAGTCTCGGCCCCCAACCGGTGCGACGACGCTCCTCACAGACACGCAGCTCGATATCAGCCGCCGTGCGATTCGGCGAACGATGCGGGCGACTGGAGCGATCGAGCGCCCAACAACCGCCCAAGCGCTCCTGTTCAGTCGCGCCGAGAAACCTGTGCTTCCAGTGATGTGCGGTAACAGGCGAGACCGAGAAGGACGCTGCGGCCTGCCTCTCAGAACACCCGTCCTCAACGATCAACCGAACCAACTCCATCCGACCAGCCGGTCCGAGCTTGCCCCTAACGTGCTGACCCATCCGGGCCCTCCTTTGACGTGGATCCCTGGCAGGACCCACAGCCTCAGGAGCGGCCCGGACACCACTAACCGCTCACAACCTCCCAGGGCACGTCAACTAGATGCACGGGCATCCGTGGAGCATCCGTTCAGATGCTCGTAGCTAAATTTTTTGTGGCCGGTTTGCCGGGTTGGCGGTCAATAGGTAGGTGAGCGCAAACTCTGAATGCTTGCTGCCGGGTCTCTTGAAGCCCACCGAACTCGCCGCACAGCTCGGCGTCTCGCGTTCGTGGCTCTACGACGCCGCCAAGACGGGACGCATACCGTCGATCAGGATCGGTGGAGAGGAGGGGCCGCTGCGCTTCGTACCTGTGGACATCCAACGTTGGATCGATGACGCGCGGGCCGCATGGGCGCCAGCATGCCCGACGGTCCCCACGAGGCACCCGGCAACAATCGACGAACGACGTAGGGTCAGGGGCTCGCATCGTCCTAAAACGCCGACGAGCGGTGAGCAGCGCCTTCTCTAACGCCGCTTCACGGCCCGTGCGATCGCTTCCTCCGTGGCGATCGCCCCAGCGGCCAGGACGTGGCGCTCCAGGTGGCCGTAGTAGTGCTCGGTGGTGCGGATGTCTGCGTGGCCGAGCTGGCGCTGTACGTACATCAACGAGTTGCCGGCCGCCAGCCACGCCGCCGCTGCGGTATGGCGCAGAGCGTGCAGTGGCATGTCGCGCAGTGCCGCGTCCTGCAGTGCCTGCTTGTGCCAATCGCGCGAGACGGTCGTGCGGTCCATCGGCTGGCCGTCTCCGCTGCCCTCCCAGCGGCCACGGTCGCGCTTGCGCTCCCGTACCGGCATCACGAAAACATGTGCCTTGCCGTCGTCGCCCGAAGCCATCTCGGCGCGGCGCACAAGGTGATCGCGGAGCACGCGCGAGAGGGAAGGCCCGATCTCCACAGAGCGAAAGCGGTCGGACTTGGTCGATCCCACCGTCTCTCCGCGCTTACGCGAGCGGTAGACCACGATCATCCCGCCCGTCTGGTCAAGCTCAACGTCGCCGACGAGCAGCGCCAGCCCCTCTGAGATACGCAGCCCGCTGCCGATCAGCAGCTCCGCCAGGGGCCGGTACAGCTCCGAGCAGGAATCCACATATAGGGGGATCTCGTGCAGGCGTAGGTACTCGCGCTCTACGTGCCCTGGCGGCAGTCGTTCGACCCGCATCGCCGGGCTGTTGGCGACCAGTCCATCCTCCACGGCGGCGTTCAGGCACACCACGAGCGTCCCCAGCGAGTTGTTGACGGTCTTTGGGCTCCGCTCGCCGGCGTCCACTGCCTCGGCCTGCTCTTCCATCCAGGCGCGCACATGCTCGACGCTGAGCCGCCCGAGCGGGATCGACTCGAACGCCGGCAGGAGCCGCTTGCGCCCGTCGATCTCATAGCCCCGCCACGTCCCAGGCTCCAGGTAGGGCTTGCGTCGCACCAGCCACCGCTCCCAGTGCTCGCCAAAGGACACGCGCGTGTGGCGCGCCTCGCCGCGCTCCACCTGCTCGACCAGTCGCCGCTTCGCATCGCGCGCGGCCCGCTCGCTCGTGAAGCCACGCCTTGTCACTTGCACTCCGTTGCTCTCGCGCGCCTTGAAATACCAGCGGGTGCCGCCAGCGGTGGAGTAGGGGTACACGCCCCCCGAGCGCTGGCCGCGGCTCGCCCGGCGTTCTCGCGGTGCAAGCTCGCCCAGCGCCTTATCGAACTCGCGTGCGGCGTCTTGGCTCTCGAAGCTCCTACCGCGCTGCCGTCCAGACTCGTCGCGCCAGCGCACGACCCAGCGCCCGCGATCAGCCTGCACGCTCATCGCGAGCTCTCCACGCCGACAAAGGTGTGCGGAAGAGTGTGCATCGTTCTCACGTGAGAATACTGTGCACACGGACAGAACGACCCGGATCAACCCTCCAAACGCAAGAAAACCCCGCATTTGCAGGGCTTTCTCCATGCGCTCGAGTGGACTCGAACCACCACGGACCATTCGGTCCACAAGGCCCTCAACCTTGCGCGTCTACCAATTCCGCCACGAGCGCAGAGCGGGCGAGTATATCCGGCGCCCGGCTCGGGCAATGCCTGCCGGTTGCATCCGTCCACAGTCCGCGCTACTGTACGAACACATGTTCGTTTCAGGGCCCAACACATCCGACACGGGAGCCGTGCACCTATGGATCTGACCAAGCGTCAGCAGGAGATATTCGACTTCATCGGCAAGTACTCGGCCAAGTACGGCTATCCACCGACGGTGCGCGATATAGGCAAGGCCGTCGGGTTGGCCTCCTCATCCACCGTACACGCGCATCTAGCCAATCTCGAGAAGATCGGTCTTCTGCGCCGCGATCCATCCAAGCCACGGGCCATCGAGCTGCTCGACAGGGCTGTTGGTAGCGCAGTCGACAGCGTGCGCAGCATCGTAAGGCCGGAAAGTCTGCCGCTGCTCGGCTCCGTTGCCGCCGGTCAGCCGATCCTCGCCGAAGAGAACGTTGAGGAGTATGTGCCGGTTCCAAGTCTTGCCGGCGGCAGCGACGGCGACTACCTCCTACGGATACGGGGAGAATCGATGAAGAACGCCGGCATCGTCGAAGACGACCTTGTCGTTGTCCACCAGCAGGACACAGCACAGCAGGGCGACATAGTCGTGGCGTTGCTTGGCGAGGAGGCCACGGTCAAGCGTTACTTCCGCGAGTCCGACCACATCCGTCTGCAACCCGAGAACGAGACGATGGAGCCGATCCGCACCAAGGAGGTCAAGGTGCTCGGACGCGTGGTTGGCTTGCTCAGGAGCATGTGATGAGTACTTTGCTGCTCGAGCGGGCCCCGGCTTTTGATAGGGGCTTCGAGCGCGATACGCGTCTTCGGCCGGATGACGCACTGTTCGCGGGGATGGCGGATGCGCACGGCAGGCTTACGCTGGATGAGCTCGTCACCGGCGTGTGGGAGGGCCTCGCCGTGCGTGGCGCCGTCGAATGTCCGGTCTGCGCGAGCCCGATGGCTCTGAGCTCTCGCGGCGGTGGCGATAACCAACAGATGGGCTCCTGCCTCGGCTGCGGCTCGGAGCTTTGCTGACTCACCGACAGACTGATCGGCTCGACGCGCACGCATCGTCCCAACTCTTCACAGAACGCACGCTCCGCGCTACGGTTGTGCAGCAGGTCAAGCAGCCGCGGAGGCCTACCGGCCTTCGAGGAAACTCCGGACATCACAGGGCAGGGTGGTCGAGCTATCGACCCGGGGAAACTCGCGGGAAAGTGCCACAGAAACAAACCGCCGATGTCGGTCGTCCCACGTGAACGACTGGCAGGCAAGGGTGAAATGGTGCGGTAAGAGCGCACCAGCGCCGCGGTGACGCGGCGGCTGGGCAAACCCCACCCGATGCAAGGTCAAACCGGATCGCTTGCAGGTTGCCCGCCGAGATCCAGGTAGGCCGCTCAGATGGATGGCTGCTCAACGACAGGATCCGGGTTATCGACCTGCTAAGGAAAAACCCCGCTAACGCGGGGTTTTTCTATTGGGTAGTCGCTCTTCCGCGTGCTCGACGCCAAGTCGAGAGAGGTGCTGTAAGTGCCCATTGCACAGCTGGAGAGGCGACGGTCAGAGACATTCCGAGAGAGCTCGAAGCCGGTGCTGTATGGCTTTGGGTACTTAGGGGAGGGCTCCTGTTGCGACCGATGACATGGACCGTCAGAGTCGCAGCCCAAATACTCGACATGCGCGATTGGCGGTGATTGCATTTCGCGAGAGCGACGGCGATCAGGGATGGAGTAGGAGACACGGCTCGACTTGAGCGGCCGAACCCGGGAGTCTCTGTGTGTGACGTACGGCCGAGGTGGGGTGTGCGGAGTAGGCGTCGCGCTTATGGCTGAGTGCTGTGCCCGTTGGGCGCGGACCTCGGATCAACGATGAACAGCACCGACCAGGCAGGGAAACATGGCTTCAATCAATCAGACACGCTCGAAGACGCGGGCATTGCGCCCTGGCGACGACGGATTGCCGCGCGGCCACGTCACAGAGATTCAGCGTGCCCGGATGCTAAGCGCTGCGGTCGAGGCGATCGAAGAGAACGGATATGCGCGACTGACCGTCGCACAGGTGATCAGTCGGGCGAAAGTCTCCCGCAAGACGTTCTATGACCTGTTCGTCGATCGCGAGGACTGCTTCCTGGCGGTGTTCGAGCGAACGCTCGAGCAGCTGCGTACGCGCGTGGTAGAGGCGTATGAGCAGGAAACCTCATGGCGTGAGGGAGTCCGTGCGGGCTTGGCGGCTTTGCTGGTCTTTGTCGACGAGGAGCCCGAGCTGGCCAGGTTGTGTGTCGTGGACGCGCTCGGTGGGGGTCCACGAGTACTGGAAGAGCGCGCGCGAGTGCTCGGACAGTTGCGTAAAGTGATCGATCGGGCTCGCACAACCGCCAACGTCAAGCGCGAGCCGCCGAGTGTCACGGCTGAAGGTGTGATCGGTGCCGTGTTCGCGGTGATCCACACCCGCTTGCTCGAACGAAGCACCAAGCCCTACCTCAGCCTGCACGGTTCGCTGATGAGCATGATCGTGCTCCCCTACCTGGGAGTTCGCGCCGCAAGCCGGGAATTGTCTCGCCGCCCGCCTGAGGTACGCATGCGAGGCAAGGCTGAGCCGGGTGTCGGCAAGGATCCGATGGCTGGGCTCGATATGCGCCTGACCTACAGAACGGTACGAGTGCTGACGGCGATTAAGGAGCACCCCGGGGCTAGCAACCGTGAAGTCGCCGATGGGGCGGGGATCGCCGATCAAGGCCAGATATCGAAGCTGCTTTCGCGCCTGGAGCGATTGGACTTGATCGAAAACGTCGACCATGCCCAATCAAAGGGCGCTCCCAACGAATGGTGTCTTACCGAGCGCGGCGAGCGGGTGGAGAGAGCTACCAGGCCGATGTGAGCCCGCAGGTGTTGAGCCGCGGCCGTTGCGAGAGCTTATTCGCCTGGACGACGGTCATCGCTTGTGACGAATGGTCTAGAGGAACTGTCTCCACGTCCCTTCGATGTCCTCAAAAGGCGCAGAGATGACTGTTGCTCTACCTTGGAGGTGGGAACAAGGGGGAAAGCGCCAATGCTGTGGACGGGCTGGAGTAAGCGTCGTAGGGTAGGCGAGGCAAGGGAGCTGCTGGCAGCCGCCGGCGGTATTTTCGACCGCTCGCTCGACCCGCATCAGACGATGCGAGCGATCGCCGAGATGGCTGTGCCCAGACTCGCGCAGATGTGTGTGATCGAACTGTTGCGCGAGGACGGCACGATCGCGGAGACGGTGGCGGTGGCCGAGCACGAGAAAGAGTTCGGCAAGCTCGAGGCGCTGCGCGCCGAATACCCTCTCGACCTTGACGGAGAGCACCCCAGCGCTCGTGCGATTCGCTCACGTGCCCCGGTGGCCGTAGAGGACTTGACTGACACGCTCATGCTCGAGCGGATCGCCCCGGAGGCGGAGGTGCGCGAACTCCTCAGCGGATATCGCTCCGCGGTAGCGATGCCGCTGATCTCCCGCGGACGACTGCTGGGAGCGCTGTCGTTCTTCTACACGCACGACAGCCACCGCCACGACGCTGAACACATGGCCCTGATGAGCGACCTTGTGGACCGCGCGGCCACGGCGCTCGACAACGCAAGCATGTATGCCGCTCGCACGCAAATGGCGCGCACACTGCAGCGCAGTCTGTTGCCCGAGAGCTTGCCTGTACTCAAGCGAGTGAGCCTCTCTTCTGCTTACCACCCTGCTGGGGAGGGAAACGATGTGGGTGGGGACTTCTATGACGTGTTCACCACTCCGCTTGGCTGCTGGCTGGTCGTCGGCGATGTGTGCGGCAAGGGTCCGGAGGCAGCGGCGGTGACTGCGCTGGTCCGTCACAGCATTCGCGCCTTCGCGTTCGTGCGGGCAAGCCCGGCACAGGTTCTTGGGGCCGTCAATGAGGTGATGCTTGGGCACGCGCTGGCGCAGCGATTTGCGACCGTCGTGGTCGTTCGGTTGGACCTGGCCAACAAGCGCGCTCGGGCTGTCGTGGCGGCAGCCGGTCATCCTCCTCCGGTGGTACTGGCCCACGATGGTTCCAGCCATTGTCCAAGCATGCAAGGCATGATGCTAGGCGTGCGCTCGGGCTCGAATGTGCTCGATTTCGAGCTGGAACTCGAGCCGGGCTCGACTCTTGTGCTCTATACCGACGGCCTACTCGACGCAGGCGCGCCGCTGCGGAGCCTGACCTCACGGCAGCTATGCAGCCTGCTCACAGACCAAGCTGGGGTTGGGCCAACTGCAATCGTCCAGCGCCTCGAGCAACTTGCGCTTGCGAGCGGAGCCGGCCGCTTGCGCGACGATGTCGCGATTGTCGCGGCGCGAGTCGACTGTTGAACAGCGCGGCGCTCATTTCGCGTTGAGGAGGAGCGACCGGCTACCTACCTGGAGCACGGCCGTCTGCCGCGCCGTCCCGATGTGCGCTGCCCGTCGGATCAGAGGAGGAATTGCTGCTCTGCACGATACTGCCGAAGCTCTCCCAGACCGCGACCACGACTGTCCTCGGTGTAGGGCTGGCGCTGGTCACATGCTTGATGGCGTGGGTCGTCGCTCGTCTGCGCGCCCGCCGACTAAGGCGGTACGTGCGCCTCAGGGTCGTGCCTTATCGTGGCGACGATCCGTCCACAGAGGCGGTCGTGAACGTCTTCGATGCCTTGCACAAGCGGCTGTTGCGCCGCTGGTGGCGGAGACTGTTCAGCGGTCAGCCATCGGTTGCTCTTGAGATCCACTGCCATCGCGAGGCGTGGCTATCGCTCACCTGCCCTGTGGGAATGCAGCCTGTGATGGAGGCGGCACTGCGCAGCGCCTACCCAAACTGTCGCCTACAGGATGAGTCGGCGACGCTAGGTGCGCCACCCTACGTGCTTCGCTTGAAGAAGCACAGTCCCTTCATCAAGCGCGCGAAGCTGATCGACCCCTTCGATCGCGATCGGGTGCCGACGGTCAACCGACTGATCACGACGATGGCCGCCTGTCGAGCCCCAGCCTTTGTGCAGATCGCGCTGACGCCTACCCCTGCATTGTTCGAGGGCCACTCCAAGCGCAGCTACAAGCGCCACGAGCACCACCTCTCGCGTCAGCGCAAGCTGAGACTGCCGCCGCTGGATCGCTCGATGGTGGAGGATGAGGAGCTGAAGGGAGGCCTGGACGTTCAGCACCAACCTTTGTTCTTCGTGGATCTGCGCCTGGTCGGGCCGAGCCGCGCCGTCTGCGAGCGGATAGCCTCGGAGCTGCGCGCCGAAAGCGCCGAGAACCGCTTGGTGGAGCGCGGCACATCGATTCGCCACGGTTGGTTTGGCATGTACACCAAACGCGTCTCGCGCGGCGAGGGCAATCCGCTGCCTTCGATCCGCAAGGGCGTGTTCGCCTCGACAGAGCTAGCGAACGTCTGGCAGATGCCTTCGGTGGACTACTCCACTGTTCCATTCGCACGCAACCCATTGCCACTTGCGCCGGCTCCGCCGACGATCTTTCGCCCGCTGGAGGGGATGGGCACGCTACGCGATGCCAGTGGCCCGGTCTCGATCCACCCGCCGCTGCGCCGTCAAAACACGGCGGTGCCAGGCACGGTCGAGCAGGGAAAGTCGAGCTATCTGGTGGCAACGGTCGCGGAGGACCTTCGGCGCGAGGGCTGCGCGGTAATTGTGCTCGACCCTAAGGGCGACGCCGCCGAGGCCGCCGTCAGCGTCGTGCCGACCGACCGCACGTGCACGCTGCTTGACTTTTCTCACCCGACTTGCGGCTTCAATCCGTTTGAGGTGGACGCGCCGGCGGACACGATCGCCGACTACGTTGTCTCGGCGCTGAAGAACCTCTTCAGTGACGGGGACATCAGAGCCTCCTCCGATCGCTATCTGCGCAACGCGATCATCGCCGTGCTGGCTTACGACCGCCACAGCACGCTATGGGACGCCGCGCGACTCCTGTCGGTGGGGGAGGAGGGCTACGCATACCGCTCGCGCGTTGCTGGCGCATTGCGCACACAACCCGAGTTCAAGGAGATTTCCGAGTTTTTCACAGGCGAGCTCTCAGCTCAGCTCGCCGACGCACGTGGTACCACCACCGCAAAGCTGGATGCGCCGGTGAACAAGCTGGCGCGGCTGCTCAACTCACCCTCGATCAAGCGCGTTCTGCTCAATGACTCGCTGCGGGTCAGCTTCGACGAGGTGATCGCGAATGAAGAGGTGCTGGTTGTAAAGGGTGCACTTGGCGTCATGGGGGCCGGCAATACCAGCGTGCTTATGCAACTGCTCACGGGGATGCTCGACGCCGCGCTCGCACGCCGCCAAGATGGCGTGACGGCCTCGCAGCGGACAGCCGTGGCTCTGAAGGTGGATGAGGCGCCGCTTGTGCTCAACAGAGGCTTTGCCGAGACGATGGCGCTGAAGCGCTCAGCGGGCCTTGAGACGGTCGCTTGCTGGCAGACCGACTCGCAATGGGTTGATCGCGACATGCGCGACCAGTTGGACGCGCTGTTTGCCCACCGCGTCTACTTCGCCACCGCGTCGGTCGAGGACGCACGCAACGCTGCGAGCCTGATGATGGCCGAGTTCTCAGACACTGTTCGTCCAGGGATCCGCAATCTGTCGTCGCTGGGGCACCCCGATGTGCGTCTCCATTTGCCCAGGCACTCCGCGATCGCAAGCTGGGTAACAGCAGGGGGCCGCCAGGCCCCGTTCATCGCCCAAACTCTTCCGCTGCGTGTGGACGAGCAACGCTTGGCCTTTCATACGGCACAGCAGGCAGAGAGGGGCGGACGCTATGTACAGGACCTCAGCCAGCCGCACTGGGAGCGCGTTGGGCGCGAGCAGATCAAGCAAGAGACATCGCAGGATCGCCCGGCGGTAGATGCCTCCACGGTGACGGTAGCGCCTGCTTGTGAGGGCAGCGGCTTCTCTCAAGCAGCGTCAAACCCGGCGGACAGCTACAGCGAGTTGGTGGACATTGGCGCCGCCCACAGCGTTCGCTGGGCAAAGCCGCCTGCCGTGATCGTCGGGCTCGATCCCGAGCCGCTGGACATAGAGATACTTGCGCTCCTGGTCTCACTCAGGCATGTGCTCAGCAGTCAGATACACCGACGCTTCAACGAGGGGCGCGCTGCTACGACGACCCAGCGCCGCTTGAAGCGACTCTCCGACGCTGGGCTTGTGGCCCGCTTCCAATTCCATCGTCGCGACGGTGGAGGAATGCCTATGTGCTATTCGATCACGCCCACGGGACGCGAGCTGTTGACTGTGCGCGGCCACTCGAGCACCAATCGGGTTTTCCCGGGAGGGGTCTCCGACAGGAACGACCCAACCATTCCCTCCTCCAAACACCAAACAGACGATCAACTGCTGCGACAGGCACGCCACGACGTTCGCGTCGCAGGCTGGACGCTCGCCGTGGAGCGAGCACTGTCTGAGCGACTACTGGAGCTGAGAGGTCCCGAGGAGTCTGTGATCTCTCCGCAGAAGCGCTCGAAGTCAGGCGAGGGCCCGATGCTGGCCCTCGGTGACCTCTGCCTTCCGGGGGGCCGTACTCCCCACGACTTCATGCGTACCGTCGAGGACGGCAGCAGGTTCGAGGTTGAACGCTTTCAGAGCATCAGACCCGACGCGACACTGCTTCGAAAGGGAGGACAGGAACTATTCGTCGAGTTCGACGATCGTTTGCCTGAGGGTGTCGCCGCTGCGAAGGTCGAGCGCTATGACCACTTCCTCGCCGGCTGGTCAGCCAATCTCGGGCGCTACGCACGTGCGGGCGGCAAGCTGCCGATCGTGGTGTTCGTATGCCGAGACCGCGCCCGCGCGCGCGATTGCGTCAGGCAGGCCGACAAGATACTGACAGCATGTCGCGCCTACGCGGGCGAGTATCCCCAAGATTGGCAGTATCAAGGACGCACCAACATCTTGTTTGCTGCTGAGCGTGACGCCCATGAGGCCTTACTGCAAGGCTGGCATGTTCCAGCTCTGCCGCCAGGAGTACGGATCGCGATGGGTGGCGATCCGCGTAGCCGAGAGCCGTTGATTGAGTCGTGCGATATTTACGAGCAGGTCCAGGGCTAAGTTCTTCTATCCATGCAGTCGGGATCTAGCTACTTGCCCCGGATAAATGGCTAGAACCGGAGCGCCCGCGTCGTCGTTTGACGCGGCCGATCGCCGAGCATTTGGGTTGTTGCTCCGATTTTGCTATTTGACGAGACTCAATTGCCCATCGGAAACAATTTGTGAGGACTTCGATACTTCTCTTGACACCCCTACCATGGTGCCCAACAATGCCGTTCGGACCCGTCCGATGGGTCTGAACGACACGGAGTCGGGAATATCTCTGACCTGAGAACGGGGCCTCCCGGCACTGGGCCAACCATCCCTGGAGGGCCGGCTGGCGTGGTTGTACTACCGGAGAAGCCTCCCGGATTGGTGCGCGGCCCCAGTCGGTCCTCCTCGCATCTGTCCAGCGGCCGTACTGGAGGCGTGCCAGTGGCGCAAACGGGAAAGGCTTGGCCAATCCGGTGCCCTGTCGGCAGTAAGAAACAATGGAATAGAACTATCTCTAAGGATTTGACAAAGACCGCCCGATTAAGCATTCTTGGGGCCGTCGTCAGCGCGCGACGGCGTGGTCTACCCGGGACGTCTTGCGGACTAGCGTCCCAGCGGCCGACCAACCCTCACAGAGGGCCGGTTTGGGGCGCGACTGCGAGAGCCGGAGGAGGCCTCCCGGCCGCAGTTGCAGACCCGGCCGGCCCTCGTGCAGGACAAGGAAGGTTCCCATCGTGGACATCTTGACACCGATCAAGCATTGTGCGACTATCACGTTCGGTCCGAGATACGGAACGATCTGTGGGTCGTTGGGACGGTTTGTGCCGTGAAGTAGGGGCCGTAGTAGAAGTGCCGAGAAATTGATCTCATCGAGGGTGGAGGAGATACACAAGACTTCCCGGGAACCGAATGGGCGGACAAGGGAAGAGGGTTCGAATGGTCGTGGTAACCCCCGCCGCGGCTTCCGAGCGAACTCGGGCGCGGCGTTCCTCTCCTCGTGCCCGAGCACTGGTCTCGCGTGGCGGCATGGCCTGACCTGAGCCATGCGTCGCGCGGGACCCCTAAATTGATGCTTAGGGCGTGATTCCGTCGAGTAGCAGAGCGGGGCGAACCTCGAGCTTGAGCGCAAGCTTTAGTACGGTGCGCAAATTCGGTTCGCGCCCGCCATTCTCATAAACGCTGATCGCGGCTCGATCGACTTTGGCATCGAGCGCAAGCCGCTCCTGTGAAATACCTGCACGGGCTCGAGCCCACTTAAGGTTCGCTCCAAATCGCCGACCAGGCCCGTTCGTGCTTGCGTGTGCATATGCTCCCTTGGGCACGCCACGTGGGGAGAGCTTCGGGCCGATGCCACGCAACAGCTCTCTTGGCTCGACCCCAAGCGCCGCGCAAATTCGCAGCAGGGTCGGCAAATCAGGAGCACGCTCCCCACACTCAAGGCGACTTATCGCGGCCCGGTCGAGCGGCGCTGCCGTCGAGAGCTCTACCTGTGTGAGTCGAGCACGCTTGCGGGCGCGACGCAGGTTCTCCCCAAATGTCACGATCTGCTCGTCGATCTCGGTCTGCTCAGCTTCAGCCATGTCCGCATCATTCACGCATGATTACAAAAGAGCCACTGAACAAACACTACAATCGACGATTTTGATCGACTGAACGCTGTGCGCTTCAGCGCCCATTTACGTCCGCAAATGGGCGTAGAGCGATCTCCGCGGCAAACGCGCTCAAGCTGGGTAGCTCTCGTGTTCGCTCGGCGGCAACGTAGACGAAGCAGAGCTCGAGTAGTGCCCCCACCGTCGCCTCGACGGCGACGACGGTGGGGGGATTGTCATTGAGGCTTGGCTCCAGTCCGGGCTCGAGCATCCAGGCGTAGGCGTTCATACCGTCATGTGCCACGGCCGCCGCCTTCGGGCTGGCCGTCAAAGCGTCGATCAGAGCAAGGTGCGCGTAGGCGGGCTCAGCGGCAAGGAATTCGAGCAACGTCGTGACTCCGACACGCACCGCCGCCGGCCAGTCCTCCTGAGTCTCGTAAGCACGCTCAACGATCGCAAGCGCCTTGCGGTGACCGAGCTCATAGGCCACCAAGAAAGCATCCTCCTTGCCGGAAAAATGCTCATAGAACGCCTGCACCGACACGGCGGCCTCCTGGACGATCTCGGGAATCGTGGTCGCTCCGAACCCCTTCGCCGCCGCCAGATTCGCGAGCGCGTCCAAAATCCGCTCGCGTTGGTTGTGCACAACGAAACTGCGCGACACGTTGCCCTCGCCTCGCGGTAGCCCGCGGCGCTCGATCGCACGCGAGCCGAGCGACAATGTACCCGGAGCTCGCCCGTCCACGGGGGCTGTAGAGCCCTGCTTGCCGGTATGGCTCGGTGCAAGCGGGATGCCGGCGTGTGAGGTGTATGAACTGGCCCAAGCAGACACTTCCGGCAGGAGCGCCAACAAGGCGCCTCGACGCGGGCGACGCACGCGTGCTCCGCGTCGAGCGCGAGCGTAGAGAATGCGCAGGATCGCACCGACGATTGTCCTTGCTAGCAAATCGATATCCCCCGACTCTTCGCGGAGCGCGTGGCGCAGTGGCTGTGCGAGTCTGTAGAGCGCTTGCTCGCGGCGCTCTATACCTGCCTCCCCGGCCGCCGTTAGCTCGACCGCAATTACCCTTAGCGAAGCCGGATTCTCAAGCGCCAGGGTGAAGAGCTCGTTGACTAGCGCATCGATCGCCTCGTGCCCATCTTCTGAAGTGTTTTCGGGGCGCTCCACGCGTGCCACCCACTTGTCGATGATCTCTTCGCTCATCGCGAAGAAACAGGCGTGCTTGTCCTCGAAGTGCTCGTAGAAGGTCTTGCGAGAAGCCACGGCCTTGGCGATCACGTCGGCAACGACGGTCGCGGCGTAGCCTTGCTCGCCGATGCTCGTGAGCATCGCCTCGATCATCCGAGCGCGAGGATCAGCCACGGTTCGCTTGCTCTTTCGAGCCCTGCGGGCTGGGGCTCGGCCAGCCGATGGAGAATTCGCTTTGCGTCCCTCGCTCTTGTCCACTGACCAACATTGTGACTATCCGGGCCGATTCATGCGAACTGCTCACCGTCGCGTCTAGCTCTTGTCAGGAGCAAGTAGGTCATCGTGGCCTCTGAACGCTCACGAGTCTGCCGCGCCTCTGCTGCAGTCTCGATACCCCTGGCTGCAGTCGCCTAACGTGGCTGAGAAGGACTTGTGCAGTCACCAGGATGCCGAACACATACGCAACTGCGCCACTTCGCAGATACTGGTCGATCCGACTGGGGTTAGCGCCACGCAGTCGCCTTCGCTCGGCGAAAATAGCCTGGTTGGTGCTCACCGTTGCCGTGGGCGCTTGCCTGCGGACGCTAAGTTGGATGTCCTTCTTTTCCCTACCTCCATGAGCATTCCGGCGTGTCGCCGATTTCGATTTCGTTTCTTGGCGAAAGTCAGAGACAACCCGTCCTCCTCGCGAGTTGGTGGCTGCGTGTCTATCACTCTCGGTGGGATCCAGGGCTGAGCGATTCTCGGCCAACTTTCGTGACCGACTCGCGACGGTGAGAGCCCGCTCCGAGGACCCCCTTTAGGGGGCCTCGGACTTCTTCTCCGCGCCGCTACCGGCGTTGTCCCCAGCACTTGACGACGCGCTGAAGCACATCTACAAGGCGAATGCATCGCCACCAGGCCACGCCAACATGGCGCCGCCCAGACCGGTCAGGAGCCCCTCCATGTCGCCTGCTGCTTCATCTGCACCGCCCGCCAGGCGCGGTTCTCTGTTGCGTCGCAATCGCCACGCCCTGTCGTGCCCGTTGCCCTCGCTCCGCCCAGCCCACGATGAGCAGACCCCGAGAAGCACCAGGCTTGCTCGCTATCGAGACGAGCAGGGCCGCGCTCGAGACCTGCTGACACTCCCTGGACACGGCGGCAGCGTGCTCGTGCTGGATCGCGATGCCGCAACGCTCTGTGACCGCAGGCTTGTCGCTCACCTCGCTGCCGACGAGCCGCAGGGCAACGCAGAGCTCGTTTGCAACCACTACCTCCAGGACGTGAAGGGGCGTTGGTGTCGGCGCATGTGCCCAGAGGATCTACGGATCTCTCCGCTGGTCCTTGAGGCGGACAGTACTCGCCACGACCTGGGTACTCGCCACGACCTGAACAGCGAGGATGCGCTCGTAGCGGGTCGCGACGGCAGCTTTTACCGCCTTTCGCCTGTCCAGGCAGAGCGTTACATCCCGCAGATACGCTGGTGCCGAGGTGTTGCCGAGAGCGACGATCGCTGCTGGCAGCAGGCAAGTTTGCGCGAAGTCATCGGGGACTTCGAAAACTATGAGCCGATACGCGGACTCACCGAGCAGACGATCACGCTGTACGGCAACGACCCCAGCGTCTCGGTTACTCGTATGCGCTCTGAACTGGCGCGGCTCGACAGCAGCCCCGTCGTGCTCAATCGTCGCTTGCGCGAAGCCGTCCTTGACGTGGTCGATCACGGTGGCACCAGCATGAGCGAGATCGCATTGCGCTGTGGTGTGGTCAAGCGTGATCGCCGCGGCAAAATCAGCGGAGAGACGAGCTGGCTCGCGCGGCGGATCGGGATCATGCCCGAAGGCGGAGAGAAGGCGATAACGCCATGGATCCACAGCGAAGTGCTTGGCTCGATCGCGCGTAAGGGCCTGCGCATCAGTCCACGCGAGGTGGAACTCCAGTGAAGGCCAAGCATGATCGATCAGACCCGTCTGTCGAGGTTGACAACGGTCCACGGGAGGCCGAAATCCTGTTTGTCCAATCCAACCCGTCGCTCGGTCGCGAGCTCGTCGAGCAACTGCGCGCTGACCGCTTCAAAGCGATACTCGCCAGCGGCGCCGAGCACGCGCGCGCACTCGCGCGTATGCACCGTATCCGACTGGTTATCCTTGGCGAGTTGGATGCGCCGCGTGGTGCACTCGACCTGTTGGAGGAGATTCGGGGCGCCTGCAAGACGGATGGCGTCCCGGCGCGCTGGGACGCCCGTCTGCCGGTGATCTCGATTGGTTCAGGCACCGGTCAGCTCGAGCTGTTGCGTGCCTTCGATGCCGGTGTCGACGACTTCGTCGCCGCACCCGTTTCCTACTTGGAGTTGCGTGCCCGTCTGCGGGCACTGCTAAGACGCGCCGAGGACGCTGTCGACGCTCCGACCCTGTCAGTCGGCTTGCTCGCGATCGACACCGCAGCGCACACCGTCAGCTTTGCCGGAGTCGAGGTCGAATTGTGCCGCCTGGAGTATGAGCTGCTTGTGCATCTCGCTCGTAAGCCGACGACCGTCTGCTCCAAGCACGAGCTGTTGCACGTGATCTGGAACCGCCGTACCGATCAGGGTGCGCGCACGCTCGACAGCCACGCCAGCCGCTTGCGTCGCAAGCTCGACGCGGTTGGTGCCGATGGCTTTGTCGTGAACGTCTGGGGCGTGGGCTACCGCCTTATCTAGAAGCGCTTGCAGACGTTCTAGCGCTACCAGACGTTCTGAATCCACCTTGACGGGCTCGTAGCGCCCGCATGCAAATGCAGCACCGCGGCGGGCCATCGGCTCGCCGCTTTTCGTTGACCCCAAACGGCCGGCGAGAGCCGGTCCTAGAAAGGAGCGGCTCATGTCCGCATCTCAGTACACCAACGAAGCCCCAGCCAATCCACTGCAACCTCTGAGCGAACTGGTCGGATGGCTTTGCTTGACAACGGTCCACATCGCGATTGGCGTCGCACTGGGCCTGTTCGTCGTACGTGTCATGCGCCGGTGTCACCTGCGTTGGACGTGGGCGACGTGCGCGATTCTCGTAGCTCTCCTCGCCCACTCGATATTGGCCGGCTGGGCAAGCACGCTCGGCACCGCCGCCGTCTGCGCCAGCGCACGCGGTCGTCATTGGCACGCGGAAGACATCATGGCCGGCGGCGATCTAGCCGAGATCGCTTGTAAGCGCCGTGGTCCGAGCCACGCGCTAAATGCACTTGCACGACGACTATTCGAGCGGATCGTCCACCTCTCCGCTTGGACTTCTCTGCGCGATGAGCGCGTCCCGGTTGGACGCGCTGAGGATGGCGAGACGCTCGCGATCCCGCTTGGTAGCAACAGTGGCGGCAAGCACACCCTGATCGTGGGCGCCACCGGCTCGGGTAAGACGGTTACTGAGACGTGGCTTGCTACTCGGGCAATCGAGGCAGGGCTCGGTGCGGTCGTGATCGATCCCAAGGGGGATGCCCGCATGCGGACGCATCTAATCGAGGCTGCACATCTCGCCGAACGTGAGTTCATTGAGTGGACGCCCACCGGCCCATCGGTCTACAACCCGTTCGGCCACGGCGGCGCCAGTGAGATCGCCGATAGGGCACTGGCGGGCGAGCGCTTCACCGAGCCTCATTACCAACGCCAAGCGCAGCGCTATCTCGGCTATGCCGTGCGTGCGCTGCGTGGCGCCGGCACCACCGTGAGCCTGCCGGCGCTCGTCAAGCAGCTCGACCCGGCACAGCTGGAAGTGCTGGCAAGGACGCTTCCCGAAACGCAGGCAGATGCCACCCTCGATTACCTGGAGTCGCTGGGTGCGCGTCAACGAACCGATCTCGGTGGCGTGCGCGACAGGCTGGCGATCATGGCCGAGTCAGACCTCGCGCCCTGGCTCGATCCAGAAACGATCGACGCGCAGACATTCGATTTGCTCAGGGCCGTCCAAGCGCGAGCGGTCGTGTACTTCAACCTGAAAGCAGACGCGCTGCCATTGCTGGCACGGATGCTCGGCGTGGCGATCGTGCAAGACCTGCAAACCACGATGGCTGAGTTGCAGACATCTCCGATCCCCACGGTAGTGGTGATCGACGAGTTCGCATCCATTGCAGCCGAACAGGTCGTGCATCTGTTCGGCAGGGCAAG
The DNA here is from genome assembly GCA_963704555.1 of uncultured Solirubrobacterales bacterium. Classification (GTDB taxonomy): domain Bacteria; phylum Actinomycetota; class Thermoleophilia; order Solirubrobacterales; family Solirubrobacteraceae; genus Palsa-744. Next base: position 2,524,303 of record OY969921.1, on the reverse strand, counting down.
ATCGGCCGGTCTAAACCTGTTGCTGGGGACCCAGGAGCTCTCCGACCTACGCCTAGAAGGACGCACGCAGTTCTTGGAGCAGGTTCTGGGTAACCTCTCGGCAATCGTCGCCCACCGTCAGGTCGTGCCCGAGTCGGCCGACTTGATCGGTCAACTCGGCGGCAGTCGCGGTGTGTGGCGTGCCACGCACGCAAGCGACGGGCGCTGGACGCGTACACGCACGACCAAGCCGCTACTGGCGTCCGAGGACATACGCAGCTTGTCTCCTGGTTGGGCAGCGGTGATCGAGCTTGGTGGGCAAACCTCAGCACGCTTTGTAGAGGTCTTCTCCTCGGTCGAGCGACCCAACCGACGTCTGCTTGTCAGATAGCGCGATAGAGCGCCCCATCCCCAAGACCACATCCACCGCCCAGTGAACCGCCGGGGGCGTTGGACGCCTCAACACCCGTCCACCGCCCAGTGAACCGCCGGGGGCGTTGGACGCCTCAACACCCGTCTACCGCCCAGTGAGTCGCCGGGGGCGTTGGACGCTCCAACACCCGTCTACCGCTCAGTGAGCCGCCGGGGGCGTTGGACGCCTCAACACTTCCGGACGGTTCGTCCATCCCCTCGACACAACATAGGAGAACCCATGAGACAACAAGATCGACCACCAACCCCCGAGCAAATCGAGATCGTACGTTGGACAGCCTCGCTCGGAGCAGTCACCGCCGAGGCGCTCGCCCAGCGAACTGGCGTGAGCGTCGCCTCGGCACGCGCCAAGCTGATCGCCGCGAGGCGGCGCAATCTGCTGGCGAGTGCGCGCCCGCTCTCTGGACGGCCAACGTTGTTCACGGCCACGAGGGCCGGTCTGCGAGCTTGCCAGACACACGGCATTGAGGTGTGCGCGGTGAGCCCGTCCACCGCAAACCATCTGATCATGTGCGCGGCAGTGGCAGCCGTGCTGGAGCGCCACTATCCGCACCATCGCCTCGTAGGCGAGCGTGAGCTGCGTCGTGACGAACGCGAGCTGGGACACCCGCTCGCCAGCGCAAAGCTCGCCATATCGCGTGGGGTGCAAGGCCGTCTCCATAGCCCAGACCTCGTTCTATGCCCACGCGACCCCGAAGGGGGTCTGCCGCTTGCCGTCGAGGTCGAGTTGACGATTAAGTCCCCAGAGAGGCTTGTCGAGATATGTCGAGCCTGGGCGCGTTGTCGCACGATCGCCGGGGTGATCTATTTCGCGCCTGAGGATGTCCAGCGAGCGCTCCGGCGAGCCGTGGCTAAGGTGCGTGCCTTCGAGCAGGTGGCGATCGTGCCGCTCGACTCGCTGTTGGGCAGTGACACGCAGCTAAACCGCTAGTCGAAAGCTGGGTCGTTATTGCCGAGAAAGCCTGTCCAATCGGCGATGTAGCGAGAAAAATTTAGCCCGTCAAGTCGGGCTAAAACGCCGTTTTGGGAATGTTGCGCAAAGAACCGTCCCAAGCGCCGCCTACCTTCGTTAACAGGGCGAGCCAACAGTAAAGGAGAACACCATGTCCTACACAAACATCAACCGCGTCGTGCTCGTCGGTCGTCTCACAAGCGATCCCGAGTTGCGAGCGCTCCCATCGGGCAGCAATGTCTGCGAGTTGCGCATTGCCTGCAATACCACCCGCAAGACCTCCGATGGCGATTACGCGGAGAAGCCCAACTTCTTTGACGTCAGCGTCTTCGGGCTCGCCGGCGAGTCGGTCCACCGTTATATGAGCCGTGGCCGTCGTGTTGCGATCGACGGGCGTCTGGACTGGCATGAGTGGGAAACCACCGAGGGCAGCAAACGACAGGCGGTCAAGATCATCGCGGACAGCGTCCAATTCTTGGACGGTCGTGGCGATCAGGCCGGCTCCGGCGGATCCTCCGACGAGGAGGGCTCGCTTGAGGCCTCGAGCAAAGGCGAGAGTGCAGATGAGCGTGAGCTCGTCGGCGTCGGCTCTGGCATCGAAGACGACCTCGTTTTCTAGCTTCACTAAAGCAAGAATTCAGCAAAAGGCGCCCCAGGGCGCCTTTTGTATTTAAGGACGTCTTTCAAAATGCGCGGCACGCCCAAACCGTCCCTGGACACGGCGTTGGATCGCCACGTGACGTCTTGCACGTACCACCAGTACGCGCTGCGACGCCCCGCGACGACCAGCTTGGTCCAGGAACGGCCTGAACGCACCGCGCATTTTGAAAGACGTCCTAAGGAGCCTTAGTATGCGCCAACACCTATAAGCCGACAAGGAGCCTTCCCCGGTGCCAGTCAACACCAAAGCGATCGGAAAGAAATACGAGCCCACCACATATGCCGTGGGTCGCGAGAAGATCAAGGAGTACGCCCGCGCGGTTGGCGAGACCAATCCGCTGCACCTGGACGAGAAAGCCGCTCGCGACGCCGGCTACGCCGATGTCGTAGCGCCGCCGATGTTCGCGGTTGTCTACAGCTCCCCATCGGTTGCGCCGTCGCTGTTCGACCCCGATGTCGAAATGAACTTCGCGATGATGGTCCACGGTGGCCAGGAGTTCGAGTGGGGGCCGGTGGTCGTCGCGGGCGATGAGATCACCACCACCGCCTCCGTCAGGGACATCTCAGAACGCGACGGCCGCGGCTACTACGTGTTCGAGTCCGTCTCCGTCAATCAGCGCGGCGAGCAGGTCTGCCGCGGAACCTGGACCAACATCGTCCGAGGAGTTTGAGTCATGGCCGATCTTTCAGCTGGAGCGCAGATTCCCGAGGTACGCGTCACCCCCGACAAGTACCTCACAAACCGCTATGCCGGGGCTTCTGGCGATTTCAACCCGATCCACATCGATGAGGAGTTCGCTAAAGCCGTGGGGCTACCCGGGCGCATCCTGCATGGCCTGTGGTCGATGGCACAGGTCGCGCGTGCCCAGACCGAGGCAGCGGGTGGTCCGGCGACGCTCAAGCGGCTGTCGGTCCAGTTTCGTGGCATGGGCGTGCCGGAGCAGGAGGTTGTCGTCACCGGAACCGTGCGCGAGGCTTCAGACGGCCACGTGATTGTGGACACAGTCGCCGAGCAGGCCGGCAACCAGATCATCCGCAACGCCGAGGCTGAGCTGCAGCTCTGAGAACACGACATCGCGCCGCTGCACGATGAGGGCGGCGCGATCGTCTTGCCGGCGGCTAGGGTCAGCCTATTTGCGGGGGCGCCAAGAGACCGCAGGCACAGACCCTAGAATCACGCTCATGCTTACACCCCGACAGGAGTTGATCCTGTGCAAGGTGGTAGAGGACTACCTGCATAGCGGCCAACCGGTGGCCTCCAAGGCGATCGCCGCCGACCCCAGTCTCGATTGCGGGCCCTCCACCGTGCGCAACGAGCTTGCTCTGCTCGAGGAGCACGATTTGCTTGCGCATCCGCATACCTCTGCCGGGCGCGTGCCCACCGACGCAGGGCATCGCTATGTGGTGGACAGGATGCTGGGTACCGGCCAAAGCCTTGCGCCTGTGCGGCCGTTGGCGCTGTCGTTGACCCGCAGCGAGGTGGAGGAGGCCATGCGCCTGACAAGCGTCGCGATCTCGCAGGTGACGAGCCTGCTGGCCGTCGTCTCGGCGCCGTCGCTCGACACCGCGACGATCCGCCACATAGAGGTGCTTGCGTTGCAACCCCAGGTTGTGATGGTCGTCGTCATCACCTCGACCGGCGGCGTCTCCAAGCTGCTCACCAGCTTCGACGGGCCCGTGGATCAGGGGCTTGTGAGCTGGGCAGGCGAATACCTCAACGAGCGACTTGTCGGCTTTGGGCTCGGTGCACGGATGCTCTCCAAGCACTTGGAGGATCCAAGCCTCGGCCTCAGCGAGCGCGCCTTCGTCGATCGGCTCGCGCCCGCCTTCGGCAGCATCAAATCCGAGGCCGAAGACACCCTCTACGTGGACGGAACCGCACACCTGCTCTCTAGCCATGCGATCGGCGATCTCACCGAGATGAACGAGCTGATGAGCATGCTCGAGCGACGTGCTGCCCTGCTGCGCGTACTGCGTGCTGCGCTTGGAGAGTCGGACGTCTACGTACGCATCGGCCGCGAGAACGAGATTCCCGCGATGCGCTCGCTGGCGCTCGTCGCAGCCGGCTACGGCGTCGCGCGCCGTAAGCTGGGGGCCGTGTCGGTGATCGGTCCAGTGCACATGGACTATGCCGGTGCGATCGCCACTGTACGCGAGGCTGCCCACGAGCTCTCGCGCTTCGTCGAAGACGCCTACGCGGAGCATTAAGGAAGCATGGCCAGCAAATGAGCGCAACCACTCCCCGCGATCCCTACCAGGTGCTTGGCATAGCTCGCGATGCCGGCGAGCAAGAGGTCAAGAAGGCCTTTCGCAAGCTCGCCCGCGAACTGCACCCGGACGTCAATGCCCACGATCCCCAGGCAGAAGAGAAGTTTCGCGAGGCCGCGGAGGCAAACGAGATTCTCTCCGACCCCGAGCGCCGTGCCACCTACGATCGCTACGGACACGAGGGCCTGCGCTCCAGTGGGTACGCACCCAACTTCGAGTCCTTTGGCTCGATCAGCGACCTTTTCAACGCCTTCTTCGGCGGTGGGGGTGGCGGTGGCGGAAGTGCAGGGCCTGCGCTCGGTGGCGACATCGCCGTGGCTGTGGAGATGACACTGCTCGAAGCGTCGGTCGGTGCCAAGCTCGATGTCTCCTACGAGGCGATCGACCGCTGCGATCACTGTCACGGCAACGGTGCCGAGCCCGGTACCCCGATCGAGCGCTGCTCGCGCTGCGAGGGGGCTGGCCAGGTGCAGAGCGTAATGCGCACTCCTTTCGGTCAGATGATGCGCACCAGCCTCTGCGATGTCTGCCACGGCGACGGACGCGTGCCTACTAAGCCTTGTGGTAATTGCCGCGGTCGCGGACAGCTAGCGGTCAAGCGCAGCGAGCAGGTCACGGTCCCCGCGGGGATCGACGAAGGCCAGCGGATTCGAGTAAGCGGGCGCGGGCATGCAGGCGAGCGGGGGGCTCCCGCCGGCGACCTCTACGTGCTTGTGCGTGTGCGTGCCGACGAGCGCTTCGTTCGCGAAGGCGACGATCTGATCACGGCGCTCGACGTCGCCGCTCCGCTGGCCGCGCTCGGGGCGACGCTTGAGGTGCCCATACTCGACGGTACGGTGCCGCTCGAGGTGGCCGCCGGTACCCAACCCGGCGAGATCCTCACGGTGCGCGGACAGGGGATGCCCTCGTTGCGCGGTGGGCGTCGCGGCAACCTGCGCGTTGTCGTCAATGTCCTCATCCCACGTCGTCTTAGCGAGACTCAGCGTGAGCTGCTCGGGCAGTTGAGCGAGACACTCACCGAGGAGAATCTACGCTCGGAGGAGTCGATGCTCGGGAAGCTGCGTCGCGTTTTGCGCCACCAGACGGCGTGAGCGGCTTGGGGCATAGCGGGTCGGGCGCGTGATCCGGCTGGCGCTGCGCGTCCGTCGCGGCGACGCCGAGCTTGTGCTTGCCGATCTGCTCGAGCTTGCGCCCAGCGGCGTCGAGGAGATCGAGCTGCCGGCCGGTGACGGAGGAGAGGGGATGGTGGAATATGCCGTCTACGGTGCTCCAGGCGAGTTGCCGCTATTGCCGGATGTGCAGGTCGCCGCGGGGAGTGCACTGGTCGAGATCTCGACCAGCGAGGTCGCCGACGATTGGTCTGAGCGCTGGAAGCAGTTTCATCAGCCGGTGCTGATCGAAGCCCGTGCGGCAGATGCCCCCCGCGCGCGCGGGGGGCATTGCCTTTTCGTGAGACCCCCATGGGAGGCGCCGAGCGATCGCGCCGATGCGCTAGAGATCGTGATCGACCCTGCGCAGGCCTTTGGCACAGGCGCACACGCGACAACTCGCATGTGCCTGGAGTTGTTGCTGGAGCTTGCGGCCACCGAGAGCGCCCGCGATCCCGTGCTCGACGTCGGCTCTGGCTCGGGCGTGTTGGCGATCGCGGCGCTGAAGCTTGGATACAACAAAGTGCTGGCACTCGACAACGACCGCGAGAGTGTGCGCGCGATTCTCGCCAACGCGGCTGTCAATGACGTCGAGTTGGAGGCTCGCTGCTTTGACCTGCGTCGTGAGTCGTTGCCTTGGCTTGTTGGGGATGGGGATTTGAAGGGCGTGCCGGTAGTGCTCGGCGCCGCGCCCAAAACCGATCGCGGCGGACCCGCGAATGGGCAGGTAGTGCTCGCAAATCTTCTGAGGCCACTGCTGATTGACTTGGCAGAGAAGTTGGCCCAGCCAGGCGTTCCCGTCCTGCCTCAGCGCCTCGATCTGATCGCAAGCGGGCTGCTGCGCGAGCAGGCCGACGAGGTGGCCGACGTGTTCGCTAGACGCGTTGGCCTGAGCGAGCGAGCCCGTCTTGAGCAGGGGGAGTGGTCGGCGCTGTGGCTGGCGCGCTAGCGGGTAGGTCGGTAGCCGCGCGTGCCACAGCCCTGAACAGCAGGTCAAGCGCTGGGCGCAAGTTTTCGTCACTCTCGAGCAGCGCTCGCGCCGCGATCAGGCCGGCGCCGATCTCATCGAGCGCCTCGCCGACTCCTCCCGGGTCGGGGTCGCGGCACACCGATATAGCCAGGTCGAGCATGCCCTGCGCCTGCTCGACGGCTCCCGCGAACATCGCCGGCCCGGCGAGACTCGCATACCCGTAGGCGCGGGCAAGCCGACCTTGCATTGTGATCTGGTGTTGGCCGCGCGGGGCGGAGACCGGCGGCAGGCCACGACCGTCGAGGAGCCCGGCCATCGTCCCACCGATCACAGCGCCGGTTGCCTGCTCGTCGAGTCTCGCATGGGCGGCGACGCGCAGCGCGAGATACAGGCCGCTGGAGGTGAGCCCGTACGGCGGGTCGGAGGCGAACACGATCCGCTCGGCCGGCACGCGCGCGAAAAGCTCGATCAGGTCCATCGGAAAGAAGCACGACGTGTCGTAGAGGACGCCCGGATGGTCAGCCAGACGTGAGGTGAGGATGCCCTGGTCACAGATAGCGGCGTGGGCGAGGATCAACACGGCGTCGGGGTAGCGCAAGGCAAGGTCTGCCAGCCCGTCGGCGATCGGCGGCATCCCGCGGCCCGCGTGGATCAGGATCGGCACGCTCGCTTCGCTGGCCAGCTTGAAGATCGCCTCCATCTCTGGGCTATCGAAGGCAAAGGCCTGCGCACGCGGATGCAGCTTGATGCCGCGGGCGCCCTTGGCGATGCATCGCTCTCCCTCGGCGAGGGGGGTTTCGGCTGGATCGAGCCGGCAGAATGGGATCAGGCGTCCCTCGCTTTCGCCGGCCCATTGCAGTACGCGGTCGTTGGGCAGGCGGTAAGCAGGTCTGCGCTCGGGGTCGTGTAGGGGGAACACGCAGGCTCTGCGTGCGTCGGCGCCATCGAGCTGGGAGAGCAGTGTCTCCAGGTCAAGCGAACGACCGTCCTCGTCCAGGCCGAGGTGGGTGTGCGCATCGAATACTTCCGCTCCTGCCGGTCGCAGACGTTCGCCGTCCTCCAGGAACGGAGCGAGTGCGTCGCGATATATGGATGCGCTCATCGCCACCCATTCTGCCGATTGGACGGTCTCGGCGACGCCCGGCACGTCGGTGCGTATGTAGACGCGATCGGGCGAAAGCGATGAATCGACACAAAAGTCTCGCCTGCTCGGCGTATCCTGAGTCGAGGATGACGATTCTTGATGACGTCAAGGGAGACCTGACGAGTGCGATGCGTGCCGGCGAGAAGCAGCGCGTAGGCGCGCTGCGGATGATCCTCTCCGAGTTGCAGAAGGCGGAAAAGGACGGTTCCGGGGACGAGCTGGCCGTGCTGCGACGCGAGCGCAAGCGGCGCCTGGAGGCTGCCAAGGCGTTTCGCGACGGCGGACGTGAGGATCTTGCCCGGGGCGAGGAAGCCGAGGGGGAGTTGATCGGTGGGTATTTGCCGGCCGAGCTCTCTGAGGATGAGCTGCAGGCGATCGTCGAGCGGGCTCTGGCCGAAAGCGGCGCGCAATCGCCCAAGGACATGGGCCAGGCGATGAAGAGTGCGATGGCCGCCGTCGATGGGCGTGCCGACGGCAAGCGGGTCTCTGGCCTGGTCAGGGCAGCGCTCGGGGGATGAGGACGCAGATCGAGCTGTCGGGCGAGGTCGCCGCCGAGCTGGCTGGTACCCAGGATGCGGTGCTGCGTGCGCTGGAGGGGCATCTGCGCTGCAAGGTGTTCTTGCGCGGCAACCTGCTCACGCTCGAGGGCTCCGAGGAGGATACGCGCATGGGTGAGCGAGTGATACACGAGCTCTCCGAGCTGATCGGCCGCGGCCATCAGATCGCGCCCGGGACGATTGCCGCGGTGACGGGCGCGCTTGATGCGCACGAATCGCCTGCGCGCGTCTTGGAGGACATCGTCTGGAGACATCGCAGCCTGAGCGTCGCCCCCAAGACGGTCAACCAAAAGCGCTACGTCGACTCGATCCGCTCCAGCATCGTCACCTTCGGCGTCGGACCCGCTGGTACCGGCAAGACGTTCCTGGCCGTGGCGATGGCCGCCGCAGCGCTCTCGCGTCATGAAGTCAATCGGATCATCCTCACGCGCCCAGCCGTCGAGGCCGGCGAGCGGCTTGGCTTCCTGCCCGGCGACTTGATGGCGAAGGTCGACCCCTACCTGCGGCCCCTGTTCGATGCGCTGCACGACATGCTCGATCCGGAGAAGGTCTCCCAGCACCTGGAGCGTGGCGTGATCGAGATCGCGCCGCTGGCCTTCATGCGCGGCCGTACGCTCAACGACTCGTTCGTGATCCTCGACGAGGCTCAGAACACCACGCCTGAGCAAATGAAGATGTTCCTCACCCGTCTTGGCTTTGGCTCCAGGATGGTTGTGACCGGCGACATCACGCAAGTCGACCTGCCGCGAGAGCAGCGCTCGGGACTCGTCGTGGTAGGTGAGGTGCTCGATGCGATCGAGGGCATCGAGTTCGTGCGCTTCGGCGGCGAGGATGTGGTGCGTCACAAGCTCGTGCAGCGGATCGTCGAGGCATACGACGAGCACGGTAGGCGCACAACTGACGATAAGCGTGGGCGGCGCGAGGATTCTGGACCGCGCGAGGCTCCCGGTCGGCGCGAGGTTCCAGCGCGGCCGGCTGCTTCCGGGCGATCCGGGCCGGGCACCGTGGGCGAAGCCGAGGATGCCGCAGAGCAGGTTGTGGTCCAGCGTTTGGCCGAGCGTCGAGCCTGAGCCGCTCGCATCGATGCTTGAAGTCGAGGTCTTCGGCGCACAACTGCTAGCGGGGCCGCTTCCTCAGTGGCGGGTGCAGCGGCTGTGCGCGCTGGCGCTTGCATCGGCCGGTGTCGAGGAGGGACATCTCGCCGTCGAGTTCGTCGGTGCTGAGCGTATGGCTGAGCTAAACGGTGAGCACCGCCGCAAAGACGGTCCCACAGACGTGCTGTCCTTTCCCGTCGACGGAGCCGATCCGCACGCTCCCGGAGCTGGGGTTCCGCGCGAGCTTGGCGATGTCGTGATCTGTCCCGCCTTCACGAGCGACGTGAGCGAGGCGATCGTGCACGGGACGCTTCACCTCCTCGGCATGGACCACGAGACAGACGAAGGCGAGATGTTGGCGTTGCAAGCCGAGATCATGCGCTGGGGCAACTCGTGAGCGACGCAGACGACGGCCTGGGGACGCCCGCGTGGGGACCACAGCAGCCTCGTCAGCCCACGGAGCCGGACGCAGCAATGACACGCAGCGGCTTTGTCGCGCTGGCCGGCCGCCCCAATGTCGGCAAGTCGACGCTCGTCAACGCGATCGTCGGTGGCAAGGTCGCGATCGTCTCCGATCGTCCGCAGACCACGCGCCGGGCGATTCGCGGCGTGCGCACCGAGCAGCATTGGCAGATGGTGCTTGTCGACCTGCCCGGCGTTCAGCGCCCCCGTGACATGCTGACCGAGCGCATGGCCGGCCGCGTGCGACTGGAACTGGAGGGCTCCGATGCGGCGCTGCTCGTACTCAACGGAGAGCAGGGGGTCGGCGCCGGCGACCGCTACATCGCGCAGGCACTCGCCGATGTGGATGTGCCGGTGGCGATAGCGATCAACAAGGTCGACCGACTCGCCCGTGCTGCGACTGTGGCGGCGTTGGCGGCTGCCGCTGAGCTTGACCTCGGCGGCGAGATATTTCCGATCTCCGCCCGCACCGTCAAGGGTGTCGGTGAGCTTGTGGAGCACCTCGCCGGGCTGATGCCCCAAGGTCCGTTCATGTTCTCCCCGCAGGCGATCTCAGACCAGCCGCAGTCGCTGCTGCTGGCAGAGTTGGTGCGTGAGGCGGCGATTAGACGCACTTTCCAAGAGCTACCCCACGCTGTCGAGGCAATCGTCGAAGAGATCGAACACCCGCGCGAGGGCTTGGTCCGGGTGCGTGCGCTGCTGTGGGTCGAGACCGAGTCCCAGAAGGGGATCGTCGTCGGCGCGGGCGGACGCATGATCAAGGCAATCGGCTCCGCCGCACGCAAGGAGATCGAGCGCGAGTTGGACTGTCACGTGCACCTAGACCTGTCGGTGCGCGTACGACGTGACTGGCGCGGGGACGAGGGCTTGCTGGATCGGTTGGGGATTACTTAGTACGTCTTTCAGAATGAGCTCTGCGCCCGGGCGTTCATGGATCATGAAAGCTGGGTGTATGGCTCATCTTTTGAATGATCTGCCTAACACCCCTTTTTGCGAAGGCTTAGCTAAAGGTTAGGTACCAAAATAAATATCTCAACTCCCATATAAAGGGGTGTTGAGCGTGCAGGTCATTTTGAAAGACCTTCTTAGGGACGGACGAGGAGGCGTAGCGGTCTCAGTTCTCAGATCTTGCCGGCAATCCGGTCGCTTATTCGGCGCACTGCATCGAGATCGAAGACCGGGACGAATGCGAAAGGCACCGTCAGCACAGCCGGCGGCGAGCCGCCGGCAAACCGTTGACGACGCAGGCGGCCTATTTGCGCCAGCTGGACGCGGGCACGATCGTTGACGGTTCGCGCCATTCGCAGGGCGTTGCTTGCGACATTGGCATCCGCACCGTCGCTGCCTTCCCTGGTTGCCAGCGCGATTCGCTCCAACTCCTGCCCGCTGAAGCGTCTTGGCATGGTGCCATTTACGATCACCGCGTCGAGGTCTCTGTCCAGTTCGCGACGCAGGCCTTCCTCCAGCTCGAGCGTCTCGGTGACGGCCATATCGCTCGCGTGGGTTACCGCGACATACCCCGATCGCCGCGCATCTTCGAGCAGTTCGCGCAGCGCCTGTGCCTGCTCGGCCAGCGGCCCGACGCGCACGATCGCGGAGAACGTCTGCGGCGAGCGCAGCATCGCAAGCGCATGGCCGCTGGCGGGCGCGTCGAGCACGACGAGGTCATAGGCCGTTCGGCCCTGTCTCTCACGAGTTGAGTCGCTCGATCCGCCCTTGGCCGCACCGTGCCCTTCGCACAGCTCGCGCAGCTTGACCATGCTCGCCAGCTCCTTGACACCGGGAGCCGCGGCCGCGAAGTACTGGAAGGTACTACTCGATGCGAGCAGACGCGCCGAGACGCGGCCGGTGAGTGTTTGCAGCCACTCGCCAAGCGCGCGGTCTGGGTCAATCGAAGTGGTCCACAGGCCCTCCTGCAGCTCGATCTCCTCGCCGTCGTGGCGGTCGGGACGGCGTTCACGACGGCTGTGCTCGTCGTCGCCGGCGCCCGTCGCCCGATCGGCCCTGTCTGGGCCGGTCCCATCGGCCGCGAAGAGGTCGCGCAGATGATGCTGTGCGCCGAGCTCGACCACGATCGTGCGCAGCCCTTGCTGTGCCGCGGCGAGCCCCAGAGCACATGCAATTGTGCTCTTGCCGACCCCGCCCTTGCCGGTCACCACGATCAGCTTTCTCTCCAGCAACGAGCCCATGTCTCCTTGCAACCTACAATTCGGCGGATGAGCGCAGCGGTAGCCGACGAAGTGGAGCAACTCCTCGTCTACGACGAGCGCGGTCTGGTGCCTTGCGTGGTACAGGACTGGAAGAGCGGCGAGGTGCTAACGCTTGCCTACATGAACGAGCTTGCGCTGGAGCGCACGCGTGCCACCGGGGAGCTGCACCTTTGGAGTCGCTCGCGCCAGGAGCTCTGGCACAAGGGCGCCACTAGCGGCAACACTCAGGCGGTGCGAGCGCTGCGTGTCGACTGCGACGGCGATGCGCTACTCGCGCTCGTCGAACCTGCGGGACCGGCCTGCCACACGGGCGAGCGCAGCTGTTTCTATCGCGGTGAGCTTGAGCCTGGAGCTCCTCACGAGACGCTGCCGGCGCTCGAGCGCACGTTGCGCGAGCGCGCAAGCAAGCGTCCCGCTGGCTCCTATACCGTGGAGTTGCTCGACGACCCCAAGCGCATCGGCGAAAAGGTGATGGAGGAGGCCGAGGAGGTCTCCCGCGCCGCACGCGAAGAGACCGACGAGCGGGTCGCCGAAGAGGCCGCCGACCTTGCCTATCACCTACTGGTGCTGTTGCACAGCCGCGGCCTGGAGCTTTCGGACGCGAAGGGCGTGCTCAATGAGCGCCGCCGCTAGCGTCAACCGGGACCCGGTCGGCCTTCACGCGCCTGCGCGTCTCTCTTGCGCCGCTCCTGCGGCCGCGCTTGTCGAACCTGCGCGTCTGGTGCGGAGGGGGTTCGCGCGATGAGCGCTGCCGGTAGTGCGACCCCGTCGCGCGTGGCGGGTGCCTACAACTTGATCCCGCTGCACGAGACGTTCATCGCCGACTGCGAGACGCCGGTCTCGGCCTTTCTAAAGCTGCGCGAGTTGGCGCCGAGTGAGCCCGCCTTCCTACTGGAGTCGGCCGAGCAGGGTCAGCGCATGGGCCGTTACTCGTTCATCGGCTTCCGCCCGCGCAGGGTGTTGCGCTGGTCGCTTGGCGATCCGGGCGATCCATACGCGTTAGCGGCCGCTGCGGTAGCCGACTGTCGCCAGGCGCCGCTGCCCGACGGGGTCGGTGAGTTCCCTTTCACGGGGGGTGCCGTGGGCTTCTTTGGCTATGACCTGGTGCGCACCGTGGAGCCGCTCGGCGATCCGAACTCGGATGCGCTCGGTCTGCCGGACATGGCGCTGATGTTGACCGACGCGCTCGTCGCGTTCGACCATCTCAAGCACACGATCACGATTGTGGCCAACGCCGACCTCGACGCCGAGCCGGATCCCGAGCGGGCTCGCGAGGCAGCGGAACGGGCGATCGCCGAAGTGCGGGCATGCCTGGCCGGACCTGTGCCGCCCGGCGCGAAAGCTGGGGCGCGCGCGGCGCCGCGCTTTGAGTCGAACACGACGCGCGAGCATTTTGAAGGGATGGTGGCGCGGATCGTCGAGTACATCTATGCGGGGGACGCCTTTCAGGTCGTGCCTTCGCAGCGCTGGTCGGCGAAGGTGCCAGTCGAGGGGTTCTCCATATACAGAGGCTTGCGCACCGTCAACCCAAGTCCTTATATGTATTTCTTGGACTTCGGCGATTTCCAGATTGCCGGCGCGAGCCCCGAGCCGCTGCTCACCGTCTCTGAAGGCCACGTCTCGACGCGCCCGATCGCCGGCACGCGCCCGCGCGGCTCGAGCCCGGAGCAAGACCGGCGCATCGCCGATGAGCTACTCGAAGACGAGAAGGAGCGCGCCGAGCACGTGATGCTCGTAGACCTCGGTCGCAACGACCTGGGACGCGTGTGCGAGTACGGCAGCGTTGCGGTTGACGAGCTGATGGAGATCGAGACCTACAGCCACGTGATGCACATCGTCTCTTCGGTATCTGGCACTCTGCGCGAGGATGTCGGCGCGATGGATGCGCTGCGCTCGGTGCTGCCGCCGGGCACGCTCTCCGGTGCGCCGAAGGTGCGCGCGATGCAGATAATCGACGAGCTGGAGTCCACCAAGCGCGGTGGCTACGGTGGTGCGATCGGCTACCTCAGCTACACGGGCGACCTCGACACGGCGATCCACATTCGCACTGTCGTCGTCAAGGATGGATTCGCGCACGTACAGGCCGGTGGTGGCACCGTGGCCGATGCCAAGCCCGAGTACGAGTACGAAGAGTCGGTGAACAAGAGCAAGGCGGTGCTGCGTGCCGTCGAGCTTGCCTGCGAACAGGCGGATTGGGCTTGAGCATGCGCGGCCTCGACGACAGATGCCGTGGAACTAAGCGCATGTGTCCGGCAGGGCGGCTCTATAAGCGCGTGTGTCCAACAGGGCGCGTCTATAAGCGCGTGTGTCCGGCGGGGCGGGTCTAGCGATGCGGGTGTTGGTCATCGACAACTACGACTCGTTCACCTACAACCTTGTTCAGTATCTGGGCGAGCTGGGGGCTGAAGTCTGCGCCGTGCGCAACGACGCCGCCACCGTCGAGCAGTTGCTCGATGACTCCTACGAGCGCTGCGTGATCTCACCTGGCCCTTGCACTCCCAACGAGGCCGGCATCTCGCTGGAGGTGGCCCGCCGTATGCCGGAGGCCGCTATCCCCACGCTCGGAGTCTGCCTTGGCCACCAGTCGATGGCCCAGGCGTTCGGCGGCGTCGTCAAGCTGCACGAGCCCGTGCACGGCAAGGCGACCACGATTGAGCATGACGGTCGCACGATCTTCGCAGGGCTCACTTCGCCGCTGAAGGTCGGGCGCTATCACTCGCTTGTCGTCGACGAGCAGCTGCCCGATTGTCTGGAAGCGACCGCGCGCGGGGGTGGGGTGCTGATGGGATTGCGCCATCGCGAGCTGCCGGCCGAGGGCGTCCAGTTTCACCCCGAGTCGGTGCTCACCGACGAGGGCAAGAAGCTCTTGGCAAATTTTCTCGCGGCGGGCGTCGTGTCCAACCGTGGCGGCGTACGGGTGGGTACATCCAAAATATGAGAAATACTATTGCATCAACAATATGTAGCCACTATTGTACTTTTCAGAAAGAGACAACATGCCCCACCCCCCGAATGCTCGTCTGCGACGGGGTCAGGTAGGTGCCCAATCCCGTCCTCACAAGTGCGATCGACGCGGTCGCCTCGCGGCGCGATCTGAGCCAACAGGAGGCTGCCGAGGTGCTCGCCGAGATCATGCACGGCGACGTCTCAGAGACCCAGATCGCCGCCTTTCTAATCGCGCTGCGCACGAAGGGGGAGACGGTCGACGAGCTGGCCGGGCTGGCCGGCACGATGCGCGAGCTGGCGGCGCACGTGCCGACCAAACGCCACGACCTGCTCGACACGGCCGGCACCGGCGGTGGCCGACGTACCTTCAACGTCTCCACTACCGCCGCTCTGGTAGCGGCCGGCGCGGGCTGCGCCGTGGCCAAGCACGGCAACCGCTCGGCGACCAGCTCGTCTGGCTCGGCCGACCTCTTGGAGGCGCTCGGTGCACGTATAGACCTTGGCCCTGAGGCGGTCGCGCAGTGCATCGAGGAGGCCGGTTTTGGCTTCATGTTCGCGCCCGCACATCATCAGGCGACTCGCTTTGTGGTGCCGGTCAGGAGCGAGCTTGCGGTACGCACCATCTTCAACTTTCTTGGCCCGCTGACCAATCCGGCGGGCGCCAACCGGCAGCTCGTTGGCGTAGCCGATTCGAGCTTCCTGGAGACGATCGCGGGTGCGCTGGGACGTCTTGGCGTGCAGCGCGCGCTTGTCGTCGCCGGTGAGGACGGGCTCGACGAGGTCTCCACCTCCGCGGCTACCCAGGTTGTCGAGGTCAACGGCGATGAGCTGAAGCGCTATGTGCTCACGCCTCAGGATGTTGGCATCGCGCTTGCGGACCCGTCCGACCCGTTGCTAGGCGGTGGCTCGCCCGCCGAGAACGCCGCGGTCACGCGTGCGGTGTTCGACGGCGAGCAGAGCGTGCGCGCCGATCTGGTGTCGATCAATGCGGGTGCTGCGATCTACGCTGCGGGTGCTGTCGATTCGATCGCAAGCGGCGTCGAGGCCGCACGCGCGGCGATCGCCTCTGGGGCTGCTTCTGCGGCGCTCGAACGTTATGTACAGGCCAGCCGCCGCCATGCACCTGAGCAGGTGGCGGGGTGACTGTGCTGGACCACATCTTGGCCGAAACTCGGCAAGAGGTTAGGCGTCGCAAGCAACAAAGACCTATCGGGACAGACATAGGCTTGCGCGGACCGAGCCGGTTTCGCCACGCGCTAGCTACCCCGGGTATTTCTGTGATCGCCGAGTTCAAGCGCCGCTCGCCCTCGGCGGGCAAGCTGCGCGAGCCGGAGCCTGACGTCGCAGAGATCGTCAGCGCCTATGAGCGCGGTGGGGCGAGTGCTCTGTCGGTGTTGACCGAGGGGCCCAACTTCGAAGGGTCGCTAGCCGATATCGACGCTGCGCGCGATGCATCTGGGTTGCCGATCTTGCGCAAGGACTTCGTTGTCGATCCCTATCAGCTATACGAGGCTGTGGTTGCCGGCGCCGATGCGGTGCTGCTGATCGTGGCAGCGCTCGAGCAAGAGGAGCTTGCCTCGCTGCACGATCGCGCGCTTGGGCTTGGCCTGGATGTGCTCGTGGAGGTGCACGACCGCGATGAGCTTGCGCGCGCAGAGCAGGTCGGGGCGCGGCTAATCGGCGTGAACAACCGTGACCTACGCGACTTCAGCGTAGATGTCGGACGCACCGAGCGGCTTCTGGGTGAGATGCCCGCGGGGACGACCGTGGTGTCCGAGTCTGGGATCTCCGGGCCGCAACAGCTAGAGCAGCTGGAGCGTGCTGGGGTGGCGGCGGTTCTCGTCGGCGAGTCGTTGATGCGAGCGCCTGAGCCTGAGCAGGCACTTGCCGCTCTACTGGAGGGCTCTTCCGCGCGGCCCTGAGCTCCTCACGACTGTTTGCGCCTCACGCGTCGCGCGACGCGCGGACTGTTTGCCTCACGCGGCGCGCGCGGCGCGCGGTGTCGTTAAACACCCTGACGGCAGCGCTGAAGCGGTCATGCCGCTGCCGGCGGTCCGATCAAGGGGCGACCCGCGGTTCCAATCTTTTTTTATACAGTCGCATGGTCCTCTTTAGTTCTTGTTGATCGCCATGCCTCATCCTGACTGCCAATGAAGCGCACATTCCTCATTCCCCTTCTCTCGGCCCTGATCGGTGGCGGAGTGGTCGTCGCCGTGGTCGCGGCCGCCGGCGATCTCGGCTCCTCATCGAAGACGATCACGATTGTGCAGCAAGCTTCGACGCCGATTGCGCCTTCGAACGCTTCGCAGCAGAGCACCGGGTTGACGCCGCATCAGATATACGAGAAGGACGCTCCCGGCGTGGCGCTTGTGACTTCGACGATCGTGCGCCAGACCGAATCGCCTTTCAGCCTCGGTGGCGAAAGCCAGCAAGGGACGGCCACCGGCTCGGGCTTCGTGATCAACAGCAACGGCACGATCCTGACCAATTACCACGTGGTCGAGAACGCGGTCAAGGTCGAGGTCAGCTTCGAACACGGCAAGACGGTGGAAGCAAAAGTGATCGGCAAGGATCCGTCTAACGATCTTGCCGTGCTGCGCATCCCAACCGAAGGTCTCACGATGCACGTGTTGACGCTCGGGAGCTCCAGCAAGGCCCAGGTTGGCGATCCGGTGCTTGCGATCGGCAATCCCTTCGGCTACGACCGCACTCTCACTACTGGGGTTATCTCGGCACTACAGCGTCAGATCACCTCGCCCAACGGCTTCTCGATCGACAACGTCCTGCAGACCGATGCGCCGATCAATCCCGGCAACTCCGGCGGGCCGCTCCTCAACGAGAAGGGCGAAGTGATCGGCATCAACTCTCAGATCGAGACGGGCGGCAGTGGCGACGGCAGCGTGGGGATCGGCTTCTCGATCCCGATCGACACCGCCAAGTCTGAGCTTCCGCAGCTTGAGAAAGGCGGGACTGTCAGCGGGGCCTACCTCGGCGTCAGCACGATCGGCGTCGACGGCTCGCTCTCGGGACTGAACTTGCCCGTCAAGAGTGGTGCGATGATCGAGACGGTCGAAGCCGGCACACCCGCTGCCAAGGCTGGTCTGCGCGGCGGCAACCTCGAAGCGCAGGTGGGCGGCGGGAAGGTGGCCGTCGGCGGCGACATCATCGTCGGTGTCGATGGCAAAGCGATCGGCAGCGCTGAAGATCTTTCGTCCCTGATCGGCTCCAAGAAGCCGGGCGACACGATCTCGGTCGAAGTGATGCGCGCTACCGGCAAAGGCACCTATGAAAAGAAGACGATCAAAGTGACGCTCACGGCGCGGCCGAACTCGATCAAGAACCCCAACACGCCCGAAGGGTAAGGGTGCCTATCCTCGGGTGTGCGTTCCCCGCGTAGAGGCAACGCACCTCCGCAGGGGGTGTTTCTGGGAACGCCGGACATGCACTCGCCGGCCCGCTACCGTTGGGCCATCATGTCTGAGCACGACACACAAGTGAAGATCTGCGGGATCACCCGCCTGCAAGACGCCGAGCTGGCCGTCGAACTCGGAAGCTGGGCGGTGGGCATGGTGTTCTTCGATGCCTCCCCCCGCGCTTGCTCGCTTGCGGAGGGACAGCGCATCACGATGAGTCTGCGCCGCAGGGTGGAGTTGTGTGGGGTGTTTGTCAACGCGCAGATGGAGGAGATCGTCGGCGTCAGCGAGCAACTCGGCTTGACGCTGCTGCAGCTGCACGGCGACGAGGGGCCCTCCTTTTGCGGGGAGGCAGCGCGCCGTACCGGTGCACGCATAATCAAGGCGCTACAGGTGTCCGGCATGGCCGACATCCAGGATGCGGCTCGCTTCCACACCGATTTTCATTTGCTCGATGCACGCTCGACAGAGCCTGGACACGAGCAGTTGCGCGGCGGCACGGGGGAGACCTTCGATTGGGCTTTGCTGGCCGGGCGACGCTCGAAAGTGCCGTTGATCTTGAGCGGTGGCCTGAATCCCGGCAACGTGGGTGAGGCGATCGAGCGTGTGCGTCCGTTCGCCGTCGACACCGCCAGCGGCACCGAGAGCGCGCCTGGGATCAAGGATCCAGTAAAGCTGCGCGACTTCTTCGCGGCTGTTGATCGTGCCGCTTTCGCCTCGCAGACGCAGGCACCGGTGGTGGAGGAGACCGTAATTTCCCGTGAGCCTGTATCAGCCGCTTCCCAAGAGCCTGAGTCAGGTCGCTCCTGCGAGCCTGAGCCCACCCAGACGGTCTCGTCCGGCGGCCCGTCGCAGGAGGCGACGCCGTCGGTAGGCTCGCTCACGTGAGCACAGTCGAGCACCGCTTCGGGGCCTACGGGGGGCAGTACGTTCCCGAGACGCTGATGCCGGCGCTGGCGGAGCTTGAGCAAGCCTGGCTTGTCGCGCGCGAGGATCCCGCGTACAGGGCCGAGCTCGATCGTCTACTGCGCGACTTCGCCGGGCGGCCCACGCCCCTGTACCTCGCCGAGCGCATCTCCGAGCGACTAGGCCGGCCCGTGTATCTCAAGCGCGAGGACCTCAACCACACCGGCTCGCACAAGCTGAACAACGCGCTTGGGCAGGCGCTGTTGGCCAAGCGTATGGGCAAGCACCGCGTCATCGCCGAGACCGGAGCCGGCCAGCACGGGGTCGCCACCGCCACCGTTTGTGCGCTGCTCGACCTTGAGTGCGCGATCTACATGGGCACCGAGGACACGCGCCGCCAGGCGCCGAACGTGCAACGTATGGAACTGCTCGGGGCGCGCGTGCATGCGGTCGACGCCGGCGCGCGCACGCTCAAGGAGGCTACCTCCGCGGCGATCCGCGATTGGGTGACGAACGTCGGCGACACCCACTACATAATCGGCTCGGTCGTCGGTCCGGCTCCCTACCCTGCCCTGGTGCGCGATCTGCAGCGCGTGATCGGCGATGAGGCGCGCGCGCAGCTGCTGGAGCGCGAGGGGGGTCTGCCCGCGCGCGTGATCGCCTGCGTCGGCGGGGGCTCCAACGCTTTGGGCATCTTCACCGCCTTCCTCGACGACGAGGGCGTCGAGCTGGTCGGCGTTGAGGCCGGCGGCGACGGGATCGACACCGAGCGCCACGGAGCGCCGCTGACGGTCGCCGGCCGCCCCGGCGTACTGCACGGGGCGCTCTCGGCGGTGATGCAGGACGAGGAGGGCCAGATCGTCGAGGCGCATTCGATCTCTGCCGGCCTGGACTATCCGGGCACCGGGCCTCAACATGCTTATCTGCGCGACAGCGGCAGGGCACGCTACGAGGCGATCGCCGATCGCCAGGCGCTCGCCGCATTCCGCGAGGTGGCGCGCCTTGAGGGGATCATTCCGGCGCTCGAGACCGCGCACGCGCTCGCCTGGACGCTCGCGCAAGCCGACGGCGAGCTGGACCTCGTGTGTCTGTCAGGGCGCGGGGACAAGGACTTGGCTGAGGTGCTCAATGCGAGCTGATTTTTTTGGGAGACAAGATTCGCTTCCCCCCTTGAGACTTCCCGTCTGGCCGGTCGCGCTGTGCCGCACCGGCCAGCCGGCTCTTTTTGTCTGGAGATCGGGGCTGTGAGCGCTACCGCGACCACCGGCATCGACAAGATTGCTGCTGCTTTCGCCGGCAGCGGCAAGCGGGCCGCGCTGATGCCGTACCTGATGGGCGGTTTTCCAACGCTCGAGCAGTCGGCGAAGATCGGCCAAGCCTGCGTTGCCGCCGGCGCGGATCTGCTGGAGCTGGGCGTGCCCTACTCCGATCCGCTTGCCGACGGTCCGGTGATTCACGAGGCCGGCACGCGCGCGCTTGCCGCGGGCGCGAGTCTCACCGGCGTGCTCGAGGTCGCGCGGACGCTTGCGCCGAGCGTGCCGGTAGTGCTGATGTGTTACGCCAACATGGTCTTTGCGCCTGGGGCGGAGGCGTTTGTCGAGCGTCTTGGCCAGAGTGGCGCCAGTGGGCTGATCGTGCCGGACCTGCCGCTGGAGGAGGCGCCACCGGTGCTTGCCGCTTGCGATGCGCACGGTCTTGCGCTGGTGCCGTTGGTCGCACCCACCACGCCACCCGAGCGCCTCGCCAGAATCGGGGAGCGAGCGCGCGGCTTTCTTTACACGGTCTCGGTCGTCGGCACAACCGGCGAGCGGAGCGCGTTGTCGGATCGCTTCGCCGAGGTCGTGAGCCGTGCGAAGGCAAGCACAGCCGCGCCTGTAGCGCTTGGCTTCGGGATCTCGACACCTGAGCATGCCTTGCAAGCGGCGCAGGCCGGGGCGGACGGCGTGATTGTCGGTACGCGTCTGGTGCGCGCCGCGGCGGAGTCAGAGGATCCCGCCGGGGCCGTCGGCGAAGTCGTCGGCGAGCTCGCCGCGGCACTGGCGGCGTAGGGTCGCACTCGCCTGTTATAGGATTCGCCGCAATGGGACTGGCACTCACCGTAACCGCCGGGCTGGTCATTTGGATCGTGCTGTGGGCGCTGGGCGCGAAGGGCTTCGATTCCTTCATGCTCGCGACGCTGGTAACCATCGTCGGCGCGTCGCTGAAGATCCTCTCCGGCTACCTTCCGGGTCGTCGCGACTCCGCCGGGCACTAGCCATCGCGTGCGCACGCGATGGGCGGGCACCGGGGTTCTTGCCGCTCTCGCCCTGCTGCCGGCGCTGGCCGGCTGTGGCGGCGTAAGTAGCTCGACCGCCGCGGAGAAGGTCGGCAGTCAGCTGACGATCTACTCGAGCTTGCCGCTGCAGGGTCCCGAGGGGTCGATCTCACAGCAGATCGTCGGCGGCGAGAAGCTCGCGCTCTCAGGCGGGCAGGGGCATATCGGTAGCTTCACGGTCAACTACGTGTCGCTCGACGACTCCAGTCCTACGACCGGCGAGTGGGATCCGGGGGTCACCGCCTCCAACGCGAAGGCGGCGGCGCAGGACCCCACGACGATCGCCTATCTCGGCGATTTCAATTCCGGCGCAACGGCGGTGTCGCTGCCACTCACCAATGCTGCCGGCATCCTGCAGGTCAGCTCGGCGAGTCCCTATATCGGATTGACTTCGTCGTTCGACGCCAATCAGGGCGAGCCGGAACGCTTCTACCTCACAGGGAAGCGCACGTTTGGGCGGATCGCGCCCGGCGATACGGTTCAAGCGGCAGCACAGGTGGAGCTGTTGCGTCGACTCGGAGTCCACAAGCTGTACTTGGTCGCGGATCAGGACCCATTTGACACGCCGCTGGCGGCGATCGTCCAAGGCGACGCCGAACACGCCGGGATCAAGGTGGTGGCCGACGACACGATCACGATCGTTCCCGGATCGAGTTTCACCGGCGAGGTGAAGAAGATCTCCGAAAGCGGCGCGCAGGCCGTGTTCGTCAGTGCAACCGCCACCGAGGAAGCGGCCGAATTCTCGCGCGATCTGCATGCCGCGGCGCCGCACCTGTCGCTGCTTGCCTCGGCGACGATGAACAACAGGGTGTTCACTGCGCATCTCCAGGCGGCTGAAAGCGCGACGTTCGTCGGCTCGCCCGTGTTGCCCGTCAATCTCTATCCGCTATCGGCGCGGCGGGTGTTGAGCGAATATCGGCGCCACTTCGCGACGGCGGGCGAAGCGTATGCGCTGTACGGCTATGAGGCGATGAGCGTGGTGCTCGCCTCGATCCGCGCCGCCGGCGCAGGCGGCGACGATCGCCAGGCGGCGATCGACAAGTTCTTCGCCACGCATGAACGCCATTCGGTGCTGGGTGTCTACTCGATACGGCATAACGGCGAAACGACTCTGTCTACTTACGCCATCGACCGTCTGGTGAACGGCACACCCGTCTTCTGGCGCGCATTCCACACAGCCGGCTGAGCCTGTTGGGGCGTCTTTCGAATGACCTGCACGCTCGATACCCCTTTGTTTGGACACGAGTGCTTTATTTAGGTATCTGACCTTTATCTATGTGTTCGCGAAAGGGGGTGTTGGCAAGATCGTTCAAAAGACGAGCCATACATCCCGGCGTTCACGATCCATGAGCATCCGCGGCCAGATGCTCTCAGTCGCCGTCGAGCGCGGCGCGCAGTGCCGCTTCCAGCTCGGGATAGCGAAACTCGTAGCCGAGCACCAGCGCCTTGGCCGGCAGCACGCGTGCGCCGCTCGTGACGATCTCGGCCATTTCTCCGTACATGAGCTTCAGTCCCAAGGCCGGCACCGGCAGCAGCGATGGGCGGTGTAGCGCCCGGCCAAGCGCTTTGGAGAAGTCACTGTTGCGCTGCGGTTGCGGTGCCGTGGCGTTGATCGCTCCCTGCCAGCGAGAGTCGTCGATGGCGGCGAGCACGATTCCGACGAGGTCTTGGGGGTGAACCCAGGAGATGTATTGGCGCCCGCCGGCGACTGGTCCGCCCACGCCGAGCTTGAATGGGGGCAGCATCTTGGCCAGTGCACCACCTTCCCGGTCGAGCACGACGCCGGTGCGGACCTTTACCACGCGTACGCCGTGCCGCTGTGCCGTCGCATCCGCCTCGGCCTCCCAGGCCTGACATGTCTGTGCGAGGAAGTCGCTGCCTGCCGGGACATCCTCGTCGATCGGCTCGTCGCCGTGTGCGCCGTAGTAGCCGATCGCTGAGCCGCTCACCATCACCCGCGGCCGCTCGGCCTCGGCAAGCTGGCTGAGTCCTTGCACGAGGTTCCGTGTGCCCGTCACACGGCTGTCGCGAATGGCCTGCTTGGCCGCAGCGCTCCAACGCTGCGCGATGTTCTCGCCCGCCAGATGGACGACCGCGTCGCGACCGGTCAGCGCCTGGACGGGCGCTGGTTCACGCGTTGGGTCCCAGCCTTGCGCATCCAGCGCGCCCATCGTTTTGCCGTGCGTGTCCGCTGTCTTGCCGGACCCGTCAGTTGTGTTGCCGGGCTCATCAGCCGTGTCGCGAGGCCTGTCAGCTGTCTTGCCGAGTATGCGGGTCGACGGCGTCGATTTGTCGAGATGCTCGCTTGCCCGGCTGGGATCACGCGACAGCACAGTAACGTCGTCGCCGCGCTCCCTGAGCGCCGCCACGACCCGCCGGCCGATTAGGCCCGTCGCGCCCGTGATCGCTATCCGCATGGCCTCTCGCTCCGTCTGTTGTCGCGTGGCTGACGCGCGGTCGTGCCTGTCGCTTGCGCCTCAGCAGTTGCCGTGAACGCGCTCGCCCATGCCGGTCAGGGTATCGCCCTGCGCGTAGCCGACCTCTTGCCCGGCGAGCGCGTCGCCGCTGGCGCGCGCCTGCTCGGCCACTGCAGCCGCCACCGCGGGAGCCACGTCACGGTTGAAGACGGAAGGAATGATGTAGTCGTCGCGCAGCTCGCTGTCGTCGACGATCGCGGCTATCGCTGTCGCGGCGACCATCTTCATCTGCTCGGTGATCGAGCGTGCGCGCACGTCGAGCGCACCGCGGAAGATGCCGGGGAAGCACAGCACGTTGTTGATCTGGTTCGGGTAGTCCGAGCGTCCGGTAGCCATGATGCGCACATAGGGAGCGGCCTCCTCAGGAATCACCTCGGGGTTGGGGTTGGCCATCGCGAAGACCATCGCGTCCTTGTTCATCTTGGCGAGCGCCTCGACGGGCAGGGCCCTGGCGCCGGAGAGGCCGACGAGCAGGTCGGCGCCATCGATCGCGTCGGCTGGGCTGCCCGTGCGCTGCTGGCTGTTGGTCGACTCGGCATACCAGCGCTTGACGGAGCTCATCGTGCCGTCGAGGTAGTCCTCGCGCAAAGTTGAGAGCGCGCCGCGCGAGTCGGCGCCGACGATGTCGCGCACGCCGGCCTCCAGAAGGATCTTGGTGACGGCGACGCCCGCTGCCCCGAGTCCGATTACGAGTACTTTCAGATCGGCGAGGCTACGGCCGGTCAACTTGACGGCATTCAGCAGCGCTGCCAGCACGACCACGGCGGTGCCGTGCTGGTCGTCGTGAAAGACGGGAATGTCCAAGTCGTTCTTGAGCCGCTCCTCAACCTCGAAGCAACGCGGCGCGGAGATGTCCTCGAGGTTGATCCCGCCGAAGGAGGGCGCGATCAGCGTGACGGCGCGCACGATCTCATCGGTGTCCTTCGTGTCGAGGCAGATCGGGAAGGCGTCCACGCCGGCGAACTCCTTGAACAGGCAGGCCTTGCCCTCCATCACCGGCATTGCCGCGGCGGGCCCGATGTCGCCGAGACCGAGTACCGCCGTGCCATCGGAGACGACGGCCACCGTGTTGCGCTTGATCGTGTACTGGAAGGCCTTGTCGGGATCGTCCTTGATCGCCGTGCAGACTCTGGCCACGCCGGGCGTGTAGGCCATCGACAGGTCGTCGCGTGTCTTCAGGGGATGCTTGTTGTGCTGTTCGATCTTGCCGCCGACATGCAGCAGGAAGGTACGGTCGGTCGTGTCGATCACCTCGGCGCCGGTAAGCGAGGCGAGCGCTGAGAGGATGCGGTTCCAGTGCTCGCGACTGCCGGCATCGACGACGATATCGCGCACGCTGTGCCCGGCGCCTGCCTCGACGAGGTCGACAGCGACGACCATCCCGCCCTGCTCGCCGATCATGTCGGTGACCTGGCCGAGCATGCCCTGCTGCTCGTCGATCTTGACGCGGATGGTGAGGCGGTACTGCGCGCTGGGGGTGATGCTCACTGGGACGGGACTCCTCGAAGTAGTCGGCGCACGGGTCGGGCCGGCCCGGCATGTTATTTGCTTCTCAATAAAGTGCCCGACGTGGAGCGCCGCGTATTCCTAATCGACGGTCCCAGCCTCGTCTACCGGGCGTTCTACGCGTTGCCGGAGTCGATCGCGACCTCCACGGGCGAGCCCACCAACGCGATCTTCGGGTTCGCCTCGATGCTCGTAAAGATCATCACCGACTACGGAGTGCAGCCCACAGTCGTCGCCTGGGACGCGGGCAGCTCGGGGCGCACGGAGCTGTTCGCCGACTACAAGGCGGGACGGCGCTCGCGCCCGGATCTGCTCAAGGCGCAATGGCCGGCGATGGAACCGCTGGTAGAGGCGTTCGGCTATCGCAACATCAGGCTCGAGGGCTACGAGGCAGACGACGTGATTGCGACGCTTGCCGAGCAGGCGCGCCGCGCCGGCGTGCCGGTGACGATCCTGACCAGCGACAGAGACGTCTTCCAGTTGATCGACGAGCAGGGCCTCGTGCAGGTGATGGCCACGGCGCGGGGCATCACAGAGACCAAGCTGTACGACCGCCAGGCGGTGATCGACCGCTACGGCTTGGCGCCCGAGCTGATCCCTGATTTCTATGGTCTGAAGGGCGATACCTCCGACAACATCCCGGGCATTCCCGGCATCGGCGAGAAGACCGCCAGCGATCTGATCCAACGCTTCGGCGGGCTGGAGCAGGTGTTGGCGCATGTGGATGAGATCAGCGGCCCTAAGCGCAAACAGAACCTCCTCGAGCATGCTGAGGATGCGCGCATGTCGATGAGCCTTGCCACCGTGCAGCGCGATCTGGCGCTCGACTTCGACCCGGGCGGCGAGGCCGCCCACGAGCCCGACCGCTCGCGCCTGCGCGAGGTCTTTCGTCGCTACGAGCTGCGCGACCCGTTGCGCCGCCTGGAGGAGGCGCTGGGTGAGGTCGAGCTGACCAAGACGATTTCCTCGGACGAGGTCAAGCTCACGGCACACGTGCGGCACGGCGTCGTGGCCGACGTCGCCAAGCTTGCGTCGGCAAGCGGTGCGACGGCGCAGGAGTTGTGTGTGGTGGTCAGTTCGATTGAGGCGCCTGAAGGCGAGCTGTTTGCCGAAGGTTCGCCATGGCGCTTTGCCGTCTATGCCCAGCCGTCGCCGAGCACCGAGCCCCCGCTGGACGCTCGATCGCCGCCGAACGGCCAGCCGTCACCGAGAGATGAGCCAACACGCGACGAGAAGATGCCGGCCGTCAAGCAAGCGTCTGCCGGTAGGCCCCGGCGCGGAAGCGTGCTTGTCGGCGACTGTCTGGGCCCGGAGGAAGTGGTGGCCGCTTGCGCCAGTCGCTCCGTCGTTGCCCACGACGCGAAGGCGCTCGGTCTGGTCCCACCGGGCCTCGTGCACGACACGTTGCTCGGCGCCTATCTGCTCGAGCCGGCTCGTCGCGGCTACCCGTTCGACGAGCTGTGCGAAGAGCGCGGTCTCGTGGCCGACGTCGAGGACCCTGTGGCCGCTCAGGCGCTGTTGCTCGGCGCGCTGGCAACGTGGCAGCGCGAGCAGATCGCCGAGCGCGAGCTGCAAGCGGTGATGGGAGACATCGAGCTGCCGCTGGTGTCGGTGTTGCGCGAGATGGAGCTGCTCGGCGTGCGCCTGAACGTGGAGCGCCTGCGAGAGATCACAGAACGCGTCTACGAGGAGATCGCGGCGCTCGAAGCGCGTATCTTCACGCTGGCTGAGGAGGAGTTCACGATCGGCTCCCCCCAGCAGCTGGGCGAGATCCTGTTCGTGAAGCTCGGTCTTTCGCGCAAGCGTCGCGGTAAGACGGGTTTCTCGACCGACGCGCGTGTGTTGCAGTCAATCCGCGAGGAGCACGAGATCGTGCCCTGTATCGAGCGCTGGCGTGAGCTTTCGACCCTGATCAAGACCTACCTGGACGTGCTCCCACAGATGGTGGACGAGCGCTCGCGCATCCACACAACTTTCCTGCAGGCGGGAGCGCAGACCGGACGCCTCGCATCCACCAACCCGAACATGCAAAACGTCCCGATTCGCACTCCATTGGGACGTGAGATCCGCGGCTGCTTCGAGGCGGAGGACGGCCGTGTGCTGATCTCAGCCGACTACTCCCAGATCGAGCTGCGCGTGCTTGCGCATTCGGCTGAGGAGCCGGTGCTCGTGGAGATCTTCGAGCGCGGCGAAGACGTCCACACGGCCACCGCCTCGGAGGTGTTCGGCGTCACCGCCGAGCAGATCGATCCAGGGATGCGTTCCAAGGCCAAGATGATCAACTACGGGATCGTCTACGGGCTGTCGGATTTCGGCCTGGCGGATCGGCTCAACATCCCGCGCGAGGAGGCCAAAACTTTCATCGACGCGTATCTAGCGCGCTTCTCGCGTGTCGCGCAGTTCATCGAGGAGACGATCGAGCGGGCCAAGCAGGAGGGCCACGTCAAGACGCTGTGGGGCCGGCGCCGCCAGATCCCCGAGCTGCAAGCGCGTAATTATCAAGTGCGTTCGCTCGGCGAGCGTTTGGCAGTCAACACGGTCATTCAGGGAACCGCGGCCGACATCATCAAGCTGGCGATGGTGCGCTGTCATAACGCGCTGCGGGACACGGGCTTCGCCACCAAGCAGATCCTCACGATTCACGACGAGCTGTTGTTCGAAGGCCCGCCCGATGAGCGCGAGGCGGCCTGCCTGCTGATCGAGGAGGAGATGTGCGGCGTGTGGGAGCACTCGCCGCCGATGGCGGTGGATATCGGTGTGGGCCAGAACTGGCTGGAGGCGAAGTGAGCTGCGGCGACATCCAGCGCGCATTTGTGATCGACACGCTCACCCACGGGTCGGCGCATCTGCCGTGGGATGCGCCGGGTGGGCGGTCCCTGTGAGCCGGCCGCTGGCGATCGTGTTGGTGGCCATCGCCGGTGTGCTCGTAGGGATGCAGCCGGCCGTCAACGCACGCCTGGGCCAGGCGGTCGGCTCGGTGCCGGCGGCGGCGGTCTCCTTCCTGGTCGGGACGGTCGTGTTGTTGCTGATCGTTTCGCTGACGAGTGAAGGTATCGCCAGCCTCGGCAATGTGGGCAAGGCCCCGTGGTGGGCATTTGTCGGCGGCTTGCTGGGCGCCGTCTATGTGACCGTTGCGCTCGTTGCGGTGCGGACCCTGGGCGTATCGAGCCTCACGGCGATAGTCATCTCCGGTCAGCTCGCCGCCGCGATCCTGATCGATCGCTTTGGCCTGCTGGGAATCGCCAAGCAGCCGATCGGAGCGCCTCGCGTGCTGGGTTTCGTGTTGCTCGTGGCCGGGGTCGTGCTGGTCGTCAGGCGCTAGCCGCGGCGCTCCAGTGCGCGCAGACGTCCATGTGCGCGAAACACTCGTGCACAAAAAGGCCCCGTGTGTATGAACACTCCTGTGTGGAAGGGCTCACGGCGCCGACTGCTTCGTGCGGCGATTCTCCCCTACAGCACTTGCGCTTGCGCATAAGCGTCGCCGAGCAGCCGCATACCTTGCTCGATCGCCGGCTCGGAAAGATTGCCGTAGCCGAGCAGCAAGCCCGGCGGTCCGTCGGCCGTGAAGCGATGCAGCGCCAGCCCCTCGGCGCCAACGCCACGCTTGCCTGCCGCACGAAGTAGCAGCGACTCGTCGATCTCCTCGGGCAACATCACAAGCTCAAATAGTCCGGCGTCGGCGCCGCTGACGAGCGCGTCGGGCAGCCAGCGTCCCGCTGCCCCTATCAGCGCCTCGCGGCGGCGCTGGTAGCGCAGGCGCATGCGGCGCATATGGCGGTCGAGCTCGCCGCGAGCGATGAAGTCGCGTAGGGCCAGTTGACCGATGACCTCCGAGCCGCAATCCTCGATCGTCTTCGCGGCGGTCAGCTCCCACGTCAGCCAGGACGGCAGCAGCATCCAGCCAAGCCGCATCGCGGGCGCAAGCCGCTTGCTGGCGGAACCGATGTACACGATCTGCTCCGGGGCCAGCCCTTGCAGCGCGCCGACTGCCACGCGGTCATAGCGAAACTCGGAGTCGTAGTCGTCCTCGACGATCAGCCGCTCGTCCTCGGCCCACTCGATCAACGCGGCCCGTCGCTCGGGGGCCAATACGGCACCAGTCGGGAACTGGTGAGCGGGCGTCAGCAGCACGGCCGCGGCGTCTGTGCTGGCGAGCACGTCCACGCGTAGCCCGCCCTCGTCAACCGGGATCGGCACCACTTGGAGGCCGGCCTCCTCGACGATCAGGCGGTGCGGGTGCCAGCCGGGGTCCTCGAGCGCTATCCGATCCACGCCGCGCTTGCGCAGCGCGCGGCACAGCAGGGAGAGCCCTTGCATGAAGCCGGTGCACACGAGCATGTGCTCGGGATCTGCGTCGGTTCCACGTACCCTTCCAAGGTAGGCGCCCAGCGCTTCGCGCAAGGCGGGCAGTCCGCGTGGATCGCCGTAGCCAAGCGAATCCAGCGGCGAGTCGCGTAGAGCCGAGCGCAGCGAGCGCAGCCACGCCTCGCGCGGAAAGTCGAGCAGGTCGGGAAGCCCGGGGTGGAAGTTGTAGGAATAGCTCTGGAGCAGTGAGCGAGCAGGCGGTCGTTGGCTTGCGGCGCGCACCGCCTTGGCCACGCGCACGGGCGCGCCTTGGCTGGTGGTGAGATAGCCCTCCACGGCAAGCTGTTCGTATGCCTCGGTTACCACGCCGCGGGAGACCCCAAGCTCCCGGGCAAGCCCTCGTGTGGAGGGCAAGCGTGTCTCGGCGGCCAAGACGCCGGAGCGGATCTGGTCGCGCAACGCACGCTCGATCTGCTCGTGCAGCGGCAGCTCGCCGTCGCGGTCCAGCTCGACAAGCAGTTCCGGCCCTCCAACTGGCCCTCTTTTGTTTGTCACTACTGGAACTGTAATAGAGACCAGTATCGGCGTACCTTTGATCGGCAGAGCGACATCCGCTCCAACC
The DNA here is from genome assembly GCA_963704555.1 of uncultured Solirubrobacterales bacterium. Taxonomy (GTDB): domain Bacteria; phylum Actinomycetota; class Thermoleophilia; order Solirubrobacterales; family Solirubrobacteraceae; genus Palsa-744. The sequence goes on along the minus strand of OY969921.1, from coordinate 2,493,938 downwards.
TGGATCACTCCCAATCCAAAGCCCGCCGAGCCAAACCCGAATCCCCGATTTCCAGTTCCATCCTCCGTCGTCGCACGGCGCCTGGAACAAGTGCCAATCTTCTCCCAAGGAGGCAATCGCCATGAGCCCGATCGACGACAGCGCCGGCAAGCCACAGATCACGATCGTCGGAGGCGGAATCGCAGGACTCGTGGCGGCGATCGCCTGTGCCGAGGAGGGCACGAAGGTACGCCTCGTCGAGGCTCACGAGCGACTCGGCGGCCGGGCCCGCAGCACAGACGGCCCTTATAAGGCCAATCTCGGCCCCCACGCGATGTACAACGACGGCGCTTTCTGGAGGTGGATGCGCGAGCGCGACATCCTGCCCGCATACCGCAAGGCTCGGCTGTCGGGGGTTAGGCTGCGACTAGGCGGGACGCTGCGACGCACCCCGCCGCTGGGCACACTGCCCGCGATCTTGCGTCTGCGCGGCCGTGAAGCGCCGGTGGCAACCGACTTCAGGACGTGGGCGGCAAGCCACACCGACGAGGACACTGCCGCGCTGGCCGCCTCAGCGGCCGGGGTCTTCACCTTCCATCACGACCCAGGCGAGCTCTCGGCGGCGTTTGTGTGGCCGCGCATGGCGCGCCTGCTGCTGACCGTCCCCTCGATCGTGACCTACCCGGTCGCGGGCTGGAGCACATTGGTAGCGGCGCTGGAGAAGCGGGTGCACGAGCTGGGCGTGATCGTCGATACGGGCACGCGCTTGGAGGGCCTGCCGTCCACGCCGACGATTCTGGCGACCGAGCTCGATCAGGCGCGCGAGCTGCTTGGCGACGACAGCCTGCGCTGGCAGAGCGGCCGTACGGTCTGTCTGGACCTCGGCGTGCGCCACCGCCGCGGAGACCCGACGATCGTCTCAGACCTGGACGAATCGGGCTGGATCGGTCGCTACTCCGGCGCCAACCCGACGCTCGCCCCTGAGGGCGAGGAGCTGATTCAGGCGCAGATGCCGATTCGCCCTGGAGAGAGTGTGGATATGGCCGCAATGCGCTTGGAGCGCTTCCTCGACGTGAGCATCGAGGATTGGCGGGGGCGCGAGACGTGGCGTCGGCGCCAGGTGATGGACGGGCGCTCGGGCGCGCTCGACATGCCAGGCTCCAGCTGGCGCGACCGCCCCACGGTAGATCGTGGCGATGGCGTGTTCCTGGCGGGGGACATGGTCGCCGCCGAGGGAATGCTGGCCGAGGTCTCTTGGGCCAGTGCGGTCGAGGCGAGCCGTCTGGCGCTCCAGGCGCTCAGCACGACTCGCCCGCGGCTGCGCGAGGTCGCGTAGGTTCTTGCGAATTCGGCGATGCCCCCCGCGCGCGCGGGGGGCATGCGCATCTTCGTAAGGTCGGACTCAGGCTGTGGCAGTAGCCACACGCGCTCGGGCCGAGCGGACGCCTTGCCCAGGATCGCCACCCACGAAAGACGGTGGGGCGATCTCCAGGTAACGGTTGAAAGACCAGGCGCAAACACGCTCTGAGGCAAGTGTGCGTGCCAGCAGCGTGATCGCGCGAGTGGGCGTGAGGCGCCCGACTGCACGCTGGGTGTTCAGCAGCCAACGGTACTTGCGCTCGTGTGCATCCGAGAATGCGCCATAGCGGCTCAGCGCCTGTTCGCGCGTAGCGTGCCCGGCGAGCACGGGCGCCAGCTCGCGTGCGCAGGCAAGGCCGAAGTAGAGCGCTGTGCGAATCCCCTCGGCTGTGAGCGGCAGGCAGTGTCCGGCTGAGTCGCCGACGAAGAAGACGCCGTCCTCGACCGCGGCCCGCAGCTGGTGGGGAATCCAATTGCCCTGGTAGCCGTCGGGCGGCAGCCCAAGCTCGCCGGCAAGGCGCACGGTCGGCTCCTTGACGTGGTGGGCAGGCCAGAACGAGCCGACCCCCACGCGCAGCTCGTCGCTCGCCGGGAAGCTCCAGGCGTAGCCGGCCCGGATGTACTTCTGGTCGATCCACAACTCCAACTCTTCGCCGGCGCCGTGCGGATGGACCTCAAGGCCGCGTGAAAGGCGTGCGTTGGGTGGCTGGATGGGTGTGTTCTTGGAAAGCACACGACGCCAGCCAAGGGCGTCGACGATCAGTGGTGCTGTCAAATCCCCGCGGTCGGTGTGAACGGTATTGCCGTCGCGGCCGCTGACCGTGGCCGTCTCGAACACGGCATCGCTCGGATGGGCTTGTCCCCACAGCAGCGCACACAGCTCGCGGTAGTCGAAGGTGGAGAACGTCCAGGGCAGCTGCCAGTGCGCTGTAGTCCAGGGTGTGTGGACGACAAGTTCGTCAAAGGTCTGGCGCAGCGACCCTGTAAGCGACATCGCTTCCAGCCAGCCGGTGGGTATCCCACAAGCAGAGGTCTGGCGCTCGCCGATCTCGTAGCGGTCGATCACGAGCACGCGCGCCCCCGTGTCGGCCAGCTCGCGCGCGATGGCCAGCCCGGCAAATGAGGCACCGCAGACGAGCACGTCGCAATCGCGCTTGAGGGGGGTGCGTAGCTCCCCGCGCTTCGTCGCTCTCACAGGCATAGGCCTGCCAATGATATGTGCCCAACCGACTCCGATGGGCCTGTATCGCTATGCGCAGGGGTCTCTGCCTCGGGGCTCACCCGGCAATTCCAACGACCCCGCGCCGTCGGGCGCGGGGGTCTCAGCCCTGGGCCGCGTCCCTGCGCTAGGCTTCGACCGGTGCAAACACTTATAGAGAATCCCCAGGCCCACGTGGTCGATGGGTCCAACGGACTCCTGCTTGAAATCGACGGGCAGATAGTCCCCAACTACGACGCCACGATGCAGCCCTTCGAGGAGGGCGAGGTCGTGACGGGCAATGTCGTACGCATCGACAAGGACGAGGTTCTCGTCGACATCGGCTACAAGTCCGAGGGCGTCATCCCAGCCAACGAGCTTTCGATCCGCAAGTCTGTGGATCCGCGTGAGGAGGTGTCGCTCGGCGAGGAGGTCGACGCGATGGTCCTCACCAAGGAGGACCAGGACGGTCGCCTGATCATGTCCAAGAAGCGGGCCCGCTTTGAGAAGGCATGGCGTCGCATCGAGGCCGCCGCCGAGTCGGGCGAGCCGGTCATGGGCTCCGTCATCGAGGTCGTCAAGGGTGGCCTGATCATCGACCTGGGCGTGCGCGGCTTCCTGCCTGCCTCGCTCGTCGACATTCGTCGTGTGCCCAACCTGGACGAGTACCTCGGCACGCAGATCGAGACGAAGGTGATCGAGCTCAACCGCTCGCGCAACAACGTGGTGCTCTCGCGCCGCGCGGTGCTCGAGGAGGAGCGCAAGGAGGTCCGCCAACAGATCCTCGACCGCCTGCAGCCGGGCCTCGTCGTAGAGGGCCAGATTTCCAACATCGTCGACTTCGGCGCGTTCGTCGACCTCGACGGGATCGACGGCCTGATCCACATCTCAGAGCTTTCCTGGTCGCACGTGAACCACCCGAGCGAGATCCTCAACATCGGCGACACCGTGCAGGTCAAGGTGCTCGACATCGACCGCGACCGCCAGCGCATCTCCCTCGGCCTCAAGCAGACCCAGGAAGACCCGTGGCAGCGGATCGTCGACACCTACAACGTCAACGACGAGCTCGCCGGCAAGGTCACGAAGGTCGTCACGTTTGGCGCGTTCGTCGAGGTGCTCGACGGCGTCGAGGGCTTGGTGCACATCTCTGAGCTCGCCGGCCACCATGTCGAGAGCCCGCGCGAGATTGTGCATCCGGGCGACGAGATCCGCGTGAAGATCCTCGAGATCGACTCCGAGCGCCGGCGCCTGTCGCTGTCGGCCAAGCGCGTTGAGGACCAGATCCTGCCGTTGTCGCGACCGGACGCGCCGGCGGCTTCGCCGGCCGAGCCCGAGGCTGTGGCCGACGAGCAGGTCGTGCTCGAGGACTCGCTTGACGTGGCCGTGGGAGAGGACGCCGGTGAGCTGGCAGCCGATCAGGCCGCGGCCGAGCAGGTAAGCGACGAGGCGTCGGCGTCGGAGGCCGCTGTCGCCGAGCCCGTGGCTGAGGCCGTCGTTGACGCGCCGGCTGAGTCGCCCCCCGTTGCGGAGGCTCCGGTTGCGGAGGAGCCCGTTGCCGAGGCGCTCGTGGAGGAGCCGGCGGCCCAAGATCAGGCGGGAGTGCCTGCTGAGGAGCCTGCCGCTGAGGAGCCGGTTGCTGAGGTTGTGGTGGAGGAGCCCACACCGGAGGCATCGGTCGCCGAGATTGCTGTAGAGCAGCCGGTTGTAGAGGCCCCGGTTGCGGAGGTTGCCTCAGAGGAGCCGGTCGCCGAGGTCGAGGTCGAGGTCGACGCTGACGCCGACGCCGACGCCGAGCAGCCTGCCGGCGAGCCAGTCCAAGACTGACGAGCTAGAGCCGTGCAGCCGGTGGTGCCGTTCGTCGGACTTACCGGCGGCATGGGCGCCGGTAAGTCGACCGCGCTGAAGGCGCTGGAAGAGCTTGGCGCGCAGGTGCTCTCGACCGACGCCGTGGTGCACGAGCTCTATCGCGAGCGCCAGGTTAAGGATGCGGTCATCGAGCGCTGGGGCGCCGAGGTGGCGCCTAGGGGAGTTGTCGACCGTGCCGCTATCGCTGCCAAGGCGTTCGCCGGCGGGGAACACGAGCGCAAGTGGCTGGAGGGCCTGCTATGGCCGCTCGTCGGAGCTCGCATAGGCGCGTGGCTCGAGTATGCACGCGCGTTGCAACCGGCGCCCAAGGCAGCCGTGGTCGAGGTGCCGTTGCTGTTCGAGGCCGGCATGGAGAGCGGATTCGACGCGACGATCGCAGTGATCGCGCAGGAGGACACGCGTCGCGAGCGCGCTGCCACGCGCGGGCACGCGCTCGCCGAGGAGCGCGCCAGCAGGCAGCTTTCCCAGGAGGAAAAGGCCGCACGTGCCAGCTTCGTGGTCCACAACGACGGCAGTGAAGCCGACTTGCGGCGCGAACTGGCCGACGTACTTGCCAAGCTGTCTCGATGAGCTACACCCAAACTGGGCATGCCCCCCGTGCGCGCGGGGGGCATCGGTCTTCGCGACCATTGCACCCGGCTCGCGTGTTTGTGCGGATGCTGCTCGCGCTTGCCGTCGTCGCGGCACTGGGTGTCGTGATCGTCTCGCGCATCGAGCACGTCTCGGGCAATCAGGGACTGCCGCTGAGCGATGCGACCGTAATCCGCGAACAGGCCTCCGAAAAGCACCTGAACCCGGCGTTGATCGCCGGCGTGATCTACGCGGAGACGAAGTTCGATCCGCGCCCTTCCTCCGCCGGCGCCCTCGGCTTGATGCAGATACTGCCCTCCACCGCCCAGTACATCGCCCATCTTTCCGGAGGCACCGCTTTCACGACCGGCGATCTAGCAACGCCGAAGATCAACGTGGCCTATGGCAGCTGGTACCTGCGCTACCTGCTCGATCACTACGAAGGCAACGAGATGCTCGCCGTGGCGGCGTACAACGGTGGGCTGGCCAACGTCGATTCGTGGGTGGCGAAAGCGCGCGAAGCGGGCAAGACGCTTAGCGTCTCGGAAATACCCTTCCCCGAGACGCGGGCTTACGTTCAGAAGGTGATGCGTGCTCAGGCGGAATATCGGGCTGTCTATTCGCGCCAGCTCGGGCTTTGAGCTTGCATGCAGGCATCCGACAGCTCGCACCGCATGCCTTGATGCAGGCTCTAACGTAGGGGCCTGTGCCTGAGTTCAAGCTCGACCCCGTGTTCACGCCGACGGCCGACCAGCCGAAGGCGATCGAATCGCTGTCCGAAGGGGTGCGCGAGGGGGACCGCTTCCAGACGCTGCTCGGGGCAACCGGGACCGGCAAGACGATGACGATGGCCGGGGTGATCCAGGAGGTGCAGAAGCCGGCGCTCGTGATTGCCCACAACAAGACGCTCGCCGCGCAGCTGTGCAACGAGTTCCGCACTTTCTTCCCCGAGAACGCGGTCGAGTACTTCGTCTCCTACTACGACTATTACCAGCCCGAGGCGTACGTTCCGAGCAGGGACCTGTACATCGAGAAGGACTCGGCGATCAACCAGGAGGTAGATCGCCTCAGGCACGCTGCCACCGCCGCGGTGTTCGCACGGCGCGACGTGATCGTGGTGGCGTCCGTGTCCTGCATCTATGGACTTGGCTCGCCGGAGACCTATGAGATGAATATGCAGATCCTGCGTCGCGGCGAAGACATCGACCGCGACAAGTTGCTGCGCAAGCTCGTCTCGATTCAGTACACGCGCAACGATGCGGTGCTCTCGCGTGGGACCTTCAGGGTCAAGGGGGAGACGTTGGAGGTGTTCCCCGCCTATGCCGAGACGGCATTCAGAGCGACCATGTTCGGCGACGAAGTGGAGCGGCTGCAGCACTTCGACCCGCTGACCGGCGAGATGATCGCCGACGATCTCGAGCATGTGGCGATCTGGCCGGCCACCCACTACAACGTCAAGGAGGGCACGATCGAGGATGGCGTGGCGGCGATCGGCAGGGAATTGAACGAGCGCTGCGAGCAGCTCGAGGCCGACGGCAAGCAGCTCGAGTCCCATCGTTTGCGCCAGCGCACCCAGTACGACATGGAGATGCTGCGCGAGATGGGCTTCTGCTCGGGGATCGAGAACTACTCGCGCATCCTCGATGGACGCAAGCCGGGCGAGCGTCCGTACTGCCTGATCGACTATTTCCCTGAGGACTTCGTTTGCTTCATCGACGAGTCACACCAGACCGTGCCGCAGATCGGAGGGATGTTCGAGGGCGATCGCTCGCGCAAGAGCACGCTCGTGGACTACGGCTTCAGGTTGCCGAGCGCGATGGACAACCGTCCGCAGACGTTTGACGAGTTCCTGTCGATTACACCGCAGCTTGTGTTCTTGTCAGCCACGCCGGGCGAATACGAGCGAACTCGCTCACAGCGGATTGTGGAGCAGATCGTGAGGCCTACGGGGGTCGTGGACCCGGAGATCGATGTGCGCGAGACCAAGAACCAGATCGATGACCTGATGAACGAGATCCGCAAGCGCGTGGATGTGGACGAGCGCGTGCTCGTGACCACGCTCACGAAGAAGATGAGCGAGGACCTCTCGCAGTATCTGATCGAGATGGGCTTCAAGGTGCGCTACCTGCATTCGGAGATCGACACGCTCGAGCGCATCCAGATCATTCGCGACCTGCGTTTGGGCGAGTACGACGTGCTCGTGGGTGTGAACCTGCTGCGCGAGGGGCTCGACCTGCCAGAGGTCTCGCTGGTGGCGATCCTCGACGCCGACAAGGAGGGCTTCCTGCGCGGTGAGACATCGCTGATCCAGACGATCGGCCGGGCGGCACGCAACGTCAAGGGCAAGGTGCTGATGTACGCCGACAAGGAGACCAAGGCGATGAAGGCGGCGATCGAGGAGACCGACCGCAGACGCGAGATCCAGGTCGCCTACAACGAGGAGCACGGAATCACCGCGTCGAGCATCGTCAAGGGGATCTCCGACATTGCCGAGTTCCTGCAGGCGGAGTCGAAGGTGCCTAAGGGGCGTCGGCGCAAGAACGCCACAAGGGCCAAGGCCAAGGAGATGCCTCAGCACGAGCTGGAGCGTATGGTGGTCGAGCTCGAGGAGGAGATGATCGCCGCCGCCGACGACCTGCGCTTCGAGTACGCGGCACAGTTGCGCGACGAGATCAGGGAGCTGCGCCGCGAGTTGAAGGACGTGCAGGTCAGCGAGGCGCCGGCGGGGCAGGGCGCTGGCAATGAGGGGCAGGTCGGGCAAAGCGCTGGCGGTGGAGGGTCGGCCGCGCAAAGCGCTGGGAGCGGGGCTGTCGCTGAGCAGGATGAGGCAAGCGAGGCCCCCGCGGGCGAGGTGGCATAGGATGAGCGCTATGGAACTGGACCGTCAGGTGATCGAGCGGCGTGACTTTCCGATCGTGCGTCGTGGCTATGACCCGGCGAGCGTCGACACTCATCTGCGAGGGCTTGCCGCCGAGGTAGAGCAGCTTCAACGCGAAGCGTCGAGCCGTGGCGGAGAGTCGCTCGCCTCCAGCGCCGCTACACAGGTTCAAGGTATCCTCGAGGCCGCCCAGGCAACGGCTGAGGCGATCGAACATCAGGCCGCCGAGCAGGCGCACCAGGTACGCGAGGCCGCCGACGCGGATGCGCGGCGTACGCGCGATGAGGCAATTGCGCAGGCGAGAGAGCATGTCGCGGCCGTGTCGCACGCCACCGAGGCACTGCTTGGACATGTCGGCTCGCTCGATGGTGAGACGCGCGCCCTTGTCGATAGCTTGCGCAGCGGCGCTGGGCGCTTGGCCAATGACCTGTCGGCCGTCGAGGGCGAGATGGAGGCACTCTACGACGCGGCCTCAGGGCGCGCAGGCACCCAGCCGTCGGTGGAGCCGCCGGCCACCGTGGGCTACGGCGACGCGGATCATCCAATCCCCGCTCCTGCTCCCGAGATACATAGCGAGCCTTTCGTGGAGACACTCGCCGAGTCGCACGCGGGTATGCAAGGCGACCCCTATACGGAAGCTCCCGACGCCAGGGTCTACGCCGAGGAGGGCTTCGAGGCGCCCACGGCGTCCGCGCGGCAGTCGAGCGAGTCAGCGTTTGACGAGCAGCCGCTGTTCTCGGAGCCGGCGGCCGTGAATGACGCCCAGCCGGTCAACGGCGACCTCGACGGAGCCCGTCTCGTGGCCCTCAACATGGCGCTCAACGGCGACTCGCGCGAGGACACCGGGCGCTACTTGGAAGAGAACTTCGCGGTCCCCGACCGTGAGCGCCTGCTCGACGAGGTTTACGCTGCTATCGAAGGGTGAGCTTTGACGCGCGCTGTCTCGCGCGGCGCTCAGTACTTGCCGGAGATGAGGTTCCAGGCGCGGTGCAGCTTGTCAGAGAAGCCTGGGGCGCCCTCGGCAGGGTCGTCCTTCATGACCCCGGGATTCTCGGTCGGCGCGGGTAGCGTGCGGCAGGCGTCGGCGTCGAGCTTGAGCGTGACCGCTCGCTCGTGGATCGAGTCGACATCGTCGGCGTCGGCGAAGCGGTGGTCTCCGTGGCCCTCGTGCTCGTCGATCACGATCCCGTCGAAGACGTCCTCCTCGAGCACGGCGAGCACATGCGTGACCTCGCCGATCCTCTCGCCGTCGCTGCTGTAGACAGGGGTGCCGGGGTCGAGCACCTCGTAGGAGATCGGTAGACCTGGGTCGTCCACTTCAGGGGAGCATACCTGAGTGTCGTCCGCTGAAAAGTCGCTCGGTCATGCAAAAAGTCTCGGGGTCCGTGAGTAGCCTCGCTATCGAGGACACCCCTGGCCTTGGGAAACCGCCGGTGCGGGGCCGATCGGCCCCGAGAAAGGGGGTGTGAGCATGTTGACATCAGTGTCCTTGCTAGCAACTGCGCTGTTGGTTGCCATGTTGGTCATCGACCGACTGGCCAGATAGCGAGTCGCCCTCAAGCCCCGGTGGACGGCAGGCCCTTTGTCCACCGGGGCACTTCTCTACAGAAGAGCCAAGTCTCAGGCTCTTCCCATCACATCAGTCATCCTGCTAGCGAGAAGGATTTTAGCGCGCACCTAGCCGGAATGGGGACCCTCGCGATGAGCGTTCCAGGGACCCGCCGAGCGAACATCTGTTCGTACTTCTACAATGGCTGCGCCTATGCCCCAAAGCAACAAGATCGTCGTTAGCGGCGCGCGCGAGCACAACCTGAAGGACATCTCCCTGGAGTTGCCGCGCGACGCTCTCGTCGTGATCACCGGCCTGTCCGGCTCGGGCAAGTCGAGCCTTGCGTTCGACACGATCTACGCCGAGGGCCAGCGTCGCTACGTGGAGTCGTTGTCCGCTTACGCGCGCCAGTTCCTCGGCCAGATGGACAAGCCGGATGTCGACTCGATCGAGGGGCTCTCGCCGGCGATCTCGATCGACCAGAAGACGACCTCGCGCAATCCCCGCTCGACGGTTGGGACCGTGACCGAGATCTACGACTACCTGCGCCTGCTGTGGGCGCGTGTGGGCAAGCCGCACTGTCCGATCTGCGGACGGCCGATCGTCGGCCAGTCGGCCGAGCAGATCATCGACCAGACGATGGGCTTGGCCGAGGGCACGCGCTTTATGGTCCTGGCGCCGGTCGTCCGGGGCCGTAAGGGCGAGTACGGCAAGCTGCTGGAGGAGCTGCGCGCGGACGGCTTCGCGCGCGTGAAGATCGACGGGCGCATCCGCATGCTCGAGGAGTCGATCGTCTTGGACAAGCGCTACAAGCACGATGTCTCCGTCGTCGTGGATCGCCTCGCGATGCGCCACGACATCCGCAAGCGCCTGGCGGATTCGATCGAGACCGCGGTCGGGCTTGCGGACGGCCTCGTCGAGATCGAGATCGTCGGGTCCTCACGCAGCGAAAATGATGGGGATGGGGATGGCGTGCCCGCACTGGGAGACGGCCAGTCCCATTCATCCGGCGCCCTTGGTGTAAAGGCGGCGAATGCCCAGATTGTGCCGGGTGCAAAGCCCACGCCCGGAACGCTGTTTACGTTCTCTGAGAAGTTCGCATGCCCCGAGCACGGACCGTCGCTGGTCGAGCTGGAGCCGCGCATCTTCTCTTTCAACTCCCCCCATGGCGCCTGCGAGCGCTGCACGGGGCTTGGCTCGCAAATGGTGATCGACCCCGATCTGGTCGTGCCCGATCCGACCCTGTCGGTAGGAGAAGGCGCGATCGCGCCGTGGGCGAATAGTGCCTCCAACTACTACGAGCAGGTCACCGAGGCGATCGCAAAGCGCTACAAGGTGGACTTGGGGGCGCCGTGGGAGGAGCTTTCCAAGGAGCATCGCGACCTGTTCCTACACGGCACGAACGGGGATCCTCTCCAAATCACCTACCGCAACCGTTTCGGGCGCACTCGCACCTACGGCACGCGCTTTGAGGGGGTCGTCGCGAATCTGCAGAGGCGCTATCGCGAGACCGACTCGGAGTGGACGCGCGAGAAGATCGAGGAGTTCATGTCCTTGCGTGCCTGTCCGGAGTGCGGCGGCGCGCGCTTGCGGCCCGAGTCGCGCGCGGTGCTCGTCGCCGGCACACGGATCGAGGACTTCTGCGCGCTCTCGGCGCGGCGGGCGCTGACCTGGCTCGAAGAGGTCGAGCTGTCGGAGACCGACAAGCACGTGGCTCGTCTGATCTTGCGTGAGATCTCAGAGCGCCTCCGGTTCCTCGAGAACGTGGGCATCGGCTACCTGTCGATGGACCGCGCCGCCTCGACGCTGTCGGGCGGCGAGGCGCAGCGCATCCGCCTGGCCACACAGATCGGCTCGTCTCTGGTCGGGGTGCTCTACATCCTCGACGAGCCGTCGATCGGGCTGCACCAGCGCGACAACGAGAAGCTGATCGCGACGCTCCAGCGCCTGCGCGACCTAGGCAACACGGTGATCGTGGTCGAGCACGACGAGCAGACGATGCGCTGCGCCGACCACCTGGTCGATTTGGGACCAGGGGCCGGCGAACACGGCGGCTGGATCGTGGCGCAGGGGACAGCGGCGCAGGTGCAGAAGGTCAAGGCGTCGTTGACCGGCCAGTTCCTGGCCGGCACGCGCACGATTGAGCTGCCGGAGAAACGGCGCACTCCGATCGGCTATGTCGAGATTCTCGGCGCAAGCCAGCACAACCTGCGCGACGTCGATGTGCACGTGCCGCTCGGCACGCTCACTTGCGTCACCGGCGTGTCCGGCTCGGGTAAGTCGACGCTCGTCAACGAAGTGCTCTACAAGGCGGTGGCCAACCGTTTGCACCGTGCCCGTCAGCGCCCGGGCGCACACCGCGCGATCCACGGCCTCGACCAGCTCGACAAGATCATCGCCGTGGACCAGTCGCCGATCGGGCGCACACCGCGCTCGAACCCGGCCACGTATACAGGGCTGTTCGACGTGATCCGCGACCTCTTCTCAAAGACGCAGGAGGCGCGCGCCCGCGGATACAAGCCGGGGCGCTTCTCCTTCAACGTCAAGGGCGGGCGCTGTGAGGTGTGCCGCGGCGACGGCCAGATCAAGATCGAGATGCACTTCCTGCCAGACGTTTACGTGCCCTGCGAGCAATGCGACGGGCGTCGCTACAACCGCGAGACACTGGAGGTCAAGTTCAAGGGCAAGAGCATCGCCGAGGTGCTCGCGATGCCGGTCGAGGAGGCGCTGCACTTCTTCGAGCACATCCCCAAGATTCGCCGTCGCCTGGAGACGCTCGACGCGGTCGGCCTCGGCTACATCCGCCTCGGCCAGCCCGCGACGACGCTGTCCGGCGGCGAGGCCCAGCGCGTGAAGCTCGCGACCGAGCTCTCCAAGGTCGCCACTGGGCGCACGTTGTACATCCTCGACGAGCCCACGACAGGCCTGCACTTCGCCGACGTGCAGCGTCTCCTGGAGGTATTGCAACGACTCGTCGACGCCGGCAACAGTGTGGTCGTGATCGAGCACAACCTCGACGTGATCAAGTGCGCCGACCGTCTGATCGACATGGGGCCCGAGGGTGGGGAGGAGGGCGGCATGGTGATCGCTGCCGGCACCCCAGAGGAGGTCGCGGCGGAGCGCGGGTCGCACACGGGTGAGTTCCTGCGGGACCTGCTCGTGGCCAAGCCCAAGGCCAAGCCGCGCGGACGTGCAGTCAAGGCGAAGGAGGCGAGCGTCGAGGCCAAGAAGGCCAGCGCAAATGGTGCGTTGTCCAATGGCGCATCCGCCGCAAGACGCAAGGCGAAGTCGGCGGCGCGCGCGTGAGCGAACCGGCCGCCATGCTGCTCTGCTCCCACTCCCCGTGGTCCATGAGGAAGGGGCGCTCCCATTCTCATTCCCGTACCCACTCCCTACTTCTCATGGTCCATGGGGAGTAGGACTTCTAAGGCGGGGTTGTGGGCGGCGAAGTGGCGGTGGTACGAGCGCAACTCGTTGCCTTGGAATCGCCTGGCGATCCACCGCGAGTTCATGCGCCGCGAAGCCTTTGCGCGTTGGCCTCTGCACGGAAATGTTCTAGAGGCACTGCGCGAGGGACGCCTGGAGATCGGCGCGCACACGCTCTTCGAGCCGGGCGTATGGATCACGATGCCCGGTAGCGCGCGTGTGCGGATCGGCAGCGGCACGTTCCTGAATATGGGCGTGATGATTGCCGCCCAGCAGTTGGTGGAGATTGGCGATCACTGCATGTTCGCTAACGGTTGCTTTGTCACGGATGCCAGCCACCGCTATGACGATCTCGAGAAGCCGATCACGTGGCAGGGATTCGAGAGCAAGGGTCCGACCACGATTGGCGACAACTGCTGGTTCGGCGCCAACGTCGTGGTGACGAGCGGCGTGAGTATCGGTGAGCGCTGTGTGATTGGGGCCAACAGCGTCGTCAGCAAAGACGTCGAGCCGTTCATGATCGTCGCCGGCGCACCCGCGCACGTGATTCGGCGGCTGACGCCGACGCCTACCTCAACACCGATGCCGACGTCAACACCGACACCGACACCGACGTCAACACCGACACCGGTGCCGACACCCACGCCGCCAGATCGAAATGTCCGCCAAACCTAAAGACGCGCAGGTATATATCTACTTTTGCACGACTACTATGGTGACTACGATATGTAGTCACCATAGTAAATCGCACAAAAGAGTAACTATGCCAGCAGCGTGTGCAGCTCTGCCAGCTCGCTTGCGTCTATCGAATAGCCGTGCTCGGGCCCCGGGTAGCGGCCTGAGCGCACGTCCTCCGCGTAGGCGCTGACGCCGGCGTCCATTTCCTGCTGGATGTTGGCGTAGCGCTTGACGAAGCGCGGGCCAAGCCCGTCGCGGATGCCGAGCAGGTCGTGGAAGACGAGCACCTGACCGTCGGTATCCGGGCCGGCGCCGATGCCGATCACCGGCACCTCGAGGTGGGGCATCAACTCCTTGGTGACAGCGCTCGGGATCGCCTCGAACACGATCGCGAAGCAGCCGCTGCCCTGTAGCGCCAATGCCTCCGAGGCGATGCGTGCCGCCGCCGCAGCGGTGCGGCCCTGAGCCTTCCAGCCGCCGAGCGCGGTCGAGCTCTGCGGTGTCAGCCCGACATGCCCCATCACGGGAATGCCGGCGCCTATGATCGCGCGCGCACGGCTGGCGGAAGCGGGACCGCCGCCCTCGAGCTTGACCGCGCCGCAACCGGCCTCCTTGACCATGCGCACAGCGCTGGTAACGGCCTGCTCGTCGCTGATCTCATACGAGCCGAACGGCAGATCGCCGATCATCAGGGGTGTGTTCAACCCACGTCGCACAGCCCGTGCGAGCACAAGCATGTCGTCGAGGTCGACCGGCGTCGTCGAGTTGTAGCCGAGGATCGTCGTGGCGGCCGAGTCGCCGACGAGCACGAGGTCCACGCCGCCGGCCTCGGCGGCGCGCGCGCTGGGGTAGTCGTATGCGGTGACCATCACGATCGGCTCGCCCAAACGCTTCTTCTCGGCGAGCAGGGGCAGGGTCATGGGAAGACGGCCGGGGTCGGAAGGAACGCCGAGGCCGGTTTGGCCCCCGGTAAGCTGCGCGGAAGGACTGGACGTGGAGTTGATGCCGTGTGCGGGGTTGCTGGGATGGCTTGACATGGTGAATCCTCTCTGGCGCTGGTTGACGCCTTGCTAATTCCTGGCGCCCGCCTCGAAGGAGGCCGGCGGGGAGCTCAACAGGGTCGCCACCGCGTCGTCGACGGTGATGATGCGATTGGTTTGAGACTCGACGTGCACGACGCAAGGCTCGTAGTGCTCCATCTCGGCACGGTCGTACTGACCGTAGGAGATGACGATGACGGTGTCGCCGCGGTGTACGAGCCGCGCGGCGGCACCGTTGACCTTGATGTCGCCCGAGCCGCGCTGCCCGGCGATCGTGTACGTCTCGAAGCGGGCCCCGTTGTCGACATCGACAACGTGAACCTGCTCGTGCTCGAGGATGTCTGCCGCCTCGAGCAGTTCGGGGTCAATCGTGATCGAGCCGACGTAATGGAGGTCGCAATCGGTCACGGTGGCCCGATGGATCTTTGACTTGAGCATCACGCGCTGCATGCGATGGTGGCCTCTCTTGGGGTCGCTTGCGGGTTCTTGACTGGGACAGACGGATAAGGCGTTTACGGATCGGCTGATACTGCTTCAGGGTCTGGCGGTCGTGGGCTGATGGGCAGCGAGGGATGGGGATGTTGCGTTTTGATGGGGGTCGCGGGTTTCGGCGATTGGGGCTTGACGAGTACTGAGGGATCCAAGGTCACGTTGTCGATTAGCCGTGTCGCACCGATGCGCGTGGCGATAGCGAGTAGCGCCGGCTGCTCGAGCTGAGCAACCGGATCGAGCGTGTCGGGCTGTACGAGCTCGATGTACTCAGGCTCGATGTCGAGGGCGCCCATCGCCTCGCGCGCCGCTGCCATCAGCACATCGGCTGAGCGCTCGCCGGCCGTTACGGCCGCAGCGGCGGCTGCAAGCGCACGGGGCATTGCCAGTGCACGAGCGCGCTCCTCGCTGTTCAAGCGCGCATTGCGGCTTGACATCGCCAGTCCGTCGGGCTCGCGCACAGTGGGACAAGCCTCGATGCGCACGTTCATGTTCAGGTCCTGGACCATGCGTCGGATCACGATCGCCTGCTGTGCATCCTTCTGGCCGAAGTAGGCGACATCGGGCGAGACGATGTTCAAAAGCTTGGTAACGACGGTCGTAACGCCGCGAAAGTGGCTTGCTCCACGCACGGCCCCCTCCAGGCGATCGGTCAGGCCGAGCACTTCGACCGAGGTTGAGAATCCTGTCGGGTAAATCTCCTCGGCGGCGGGAGCAAACAATAGGTCCGTCCCAGCCGCCTCGGCCAGCTCGCGATCGCGCTGCTCCCGGCGCGGATAGCGGTCGAGGTCGGCGCTCTCGTTGAACTGCGAGGGGTTCACGAACAGCGACACGACAACGACGTCGCAGTCGGCGCGTGCGCGCTCGATCAACGAGAGGTGGCCCTCGTGCAGCGCCCCCATCGTCGGCACCAGGCCGATCGTGCGGCCCGCTCGGCGGGCCGGCTCAAGCGCCGTTCGCACCTCATCCACAGTGCGCAAGATCCTCATGGTCATGGGCTCGATTCCCATGCGAGCCCAGACGGGGACTCAGAGCACATCGCACGCCGCATGCTCATTGCGGGCGCAACGCCCATGCAAGGCCCGCAAGCCATTTCTAGCGCAGGCCCAATCGATGTGGAGATCGAAAAGTTCATCTGACTCGGTCCAGTTCCCATGGGGATACCGGTCGCGACTTACTCAAGCATACCGCGCGAGAGCGTCGGTGACTACCATCCGCAGCTGTGTCTTCGGCAGAGATCGATCAGCGGCGCGAGGCCCTCAAGCGGGTTTTCGCTCAAGCAAACGTATGCACGCGCTGCCAGGAGCTGGCCGCTACGCGCAAGAGCGTCGTTTTCGGCGCCGGCAATGCAAATGCCGATCTGATGTTCGTGGGCGAGGCGCCGGGCGCAAGCGAGGACGAGCAAGGACTGCCATTCGTGGGTCGGGCGGGCAAGCTGCTGGAGACGCTGCTCAAAGAGATCGGCCTGGAGCGTAAGGACGTCTTTATTGCCAACGTGCTCAAGTGCCGCCCTCCCGGCAACCGCGATCCGCTGCCACTGGAGATCGAGAACTGCCGTGAGTATCTCTATCGGCAGGTCGAGCTGATCCAGCCGCGCGTGATCTGCTCGCTGGGCAATTTCTCCACGAAGCTGCTCAGGGACGACCCGACCGGGATCACGCGCTTGCACGGAAAACCGCAAGAGCTGACGCTCGGCAGGCGCACGGTGCGTCTCTACCCGATCTTCCATCCCGCCGCGGCTTTGTACACCCCGCGCATGCTTGAGACGCTGCGCGAGGACTTCGCGCGCCTGCCGGAGCTGTTGGTGCAGCCCGAGCCGTCCCAGCCGGTCGAGGGGGAGGCCGAGGCGCTCGCGCAGGCGGCAATTGCGCGGGAGCACTCGGAGGCCGCGGAGACGGGGACCGCCAAGTCCACGGATCCGGGCTTGGGGGACGCGAAATCGCCAGATGGGGCGTCGGCCCAGGGGAGCTTGGCGGGTGGAGCACCGGCTGGGGTCGACGAGTCGGCCGGAACCGTAGATCAACTCGGTCTCTTCTGAGCATTCCTCTGAGGGGCCTTCCTCTGAGTTCCTCTGAGCGGAACTTCCTCTGAGCGGGACCGAAGCTCCCAAATTGGGCGGATTGCGCGGCGCAGGACATCCAAATCGGCGCTGCCTTCGTATATGAAGGTGAAGGGGCTCGTGCGGCCGTTCAAGCAGGCGGAACGGTCTGCCGATATCGAGTACATCCATCCTCCCAAGCACCACGGCCGGCTCGCGATTCTCCTCTCCCGCGAGCCGGCCGTTTTTTTGCTGGCGTTTGCGGGCGCGGTCGTTAGCTGACCGGCGTTCGCTGTTGCCGGCACGGGTTGGACTAGGCTTCTCTCGTGGCGACACGTATCGTCGAGACCTCGGAGTCAGCCCAAACCGAGGCACTGGGCGCCGAGCTTGCAGCCGGCCTGAGGCCGGGGGACATCGTGCTCGTGCGCGGTGAGCTGGGGACAGGCAAGACCACGCTCGTGCGCGGCGCGGCGAAAGCCTTGGGTGTTGGCGATGCGGTCACGAGCCCAACTTTCTCGATCGGCCATCGCTACCAGGGCTCGGATGTGACCGTCTCGCATCTGGACCTATATCGCCTGGCGGCTCTTGGCAAGGAGGAGCCGGAGCTGCTCGACGACTACCTCGCCCCCGACTCGATCGCGTTCGTGGAGTGGCCCGAGGAGGCGGCCCCAGAGCTGCGCGACGCGTGTCTGTTGGTGACGCTGACACACGAGGGCGCCGATCGCAGGCGTATCGAGGTGCAGGAGATCGAGGTCGCGCGGTGATCGTGCTCGGGCTCGATACCTCGACGCCGGCGACGGTCGTGGGTTTGAGGCTGGCGGACGGACGCACGCTGCAGGGGCGTGACGATCCAGATGCGCGACAGCGCCCGGGCCATTCCACGCGCCTGCTGCCGCTGGCAAACGACCTGCTCGTCGAGGCTCATATCGACTGGTCCGAGGTTGAGCGGATCGCAATCGGCACCGGCCCAGGAACGTTCACGGGCCTGCGCATCGGGATCGCCACGGCACGAGGCTTGGCGCAGTCGCTAGGAGTAGATCTGGTCGGCGTGTCGAGCCTGCGCGCGCTTGCCCACGGTGCGCTTACTCGTGATGCGCTTGCTCGTGGTGCGCTTGCCCACGGTGCGCTTGCTCGCGGTGCGCTTGCCCACGGTGCGGGCTACCAAGCACAGCGTGTCTTGGCTGCGATCGACGCGCGCCGGGGCGAGGTCTTCGTCGCAGCCTATGACGACGGCCAAGAGTTGATCGCGCCACAAGCTGTTTCCCCGGAGGGGGTGACTGAGTTGCTGGAGAACGCGGCAATCGACGCGCAGGCCGGGCAGTGGCAAGCGCTCGGTGACGGGGCGATCCTCTACCGCGAAGCTTTCGAGCGAGCAGGCGTGCACGTCGCCGAGGACCACTGCGAGCATCATCGGATCCAGGCGTCTGCGATCTGCGATTTGGGCGAGCAGGTATCCGTGAGCGAGGAGCCGGTCCTGCCCGACTACCGCCGTCGCCCGGACGCGGAGATTGCGCTTGAGGGAGCACAGCCCTGATGGCGGCGTCGCCGGTTGAGGTCGCGCTAGACCGAATGCGGGTGTGCCCATCGACCGCCGAGGGAGTACAGGCGCGCGCCGCTATCAAGGGGGCGCAGGCTTGATGTGCGCTTCGCTGGCCGGCCCCGCGACCGAGGGCTCGTTCTCGGTGGACGTACGCGGTCTCACATACGCCGATCTACCGCGCGTCATCGCGATCGAGCGTCGCGCGTTCCCAACACCATGGTCGTTGGCGATGTTCGTGCTCGAGCTCTCCAAGTCCTCGGGCGTCTGCCTGGCCGCGCTGCAGAAAGAACGGCTGGTCGGCTATCTGATCTGCTCGCGCTACGACACCGTGTGGCACGTGATGAACGTCGCGGTCGACGTCGAGCACCAACACAGGGGTGTTGCCTCGGCCTTGCTCGGCGAGTTGTACGAGCGTGTGCAAGATGACAGCGCCCGCTTCACGCTGGAGGTTCGCCGCTCCAACGACGTGGCGATCCATCTCTACGAACGCGAAGGCTTCCGCGCCGCAGGCTTGCGCAGGCGCTACTACCAGGACAACGGTGAGGACGCTCTGGTGATGTGGCGTACGCCGGCGACGCTGGCCGGCTCGTTCGACGATGTGCCCGGGGTGGGTGGGAATTAATCTGCTATGACGATCCTCGCCCTTGAGACCAGCTGTGACGACACCTGCGCGGCCGTCGTCGCCGAGGACGGGACGATTCGTTCGAACGTAATCTCCTCCCAGCAGGCGCACGAGCGCTTCGGCGGTGTCGTGCCGGAGATCGCTTCGCGTCACCACTTGGAGCTGATCGACCTCGTTGTCGAACGTGCTTTGAGGGATGCCGGCACGACGCTGGACGAGGTGGAGCTGGTGGCCGCGACACAGGGCCCGGGCCTGATCGGAGCGTTGCTCGTCGGCTTCTCGAGCGCCAAGGCACTGGCGGCGGCGCGTCGCCTGCCATTCGCTGCGATCGACCATCTGCAAGGCCACGTGTCTGCCAATTTTCTCGTGTCTGAAGCCGATGAGGGGGCGTTCGAGCCGCCTTTCCTGTGCCTGATCGCGAGCGGTGGCCACACGCTGCTGGCCAATGTACAAGAGCACGAGGGTTTCCAGACGCTCGGCCGCACGCTTGACGACGCCGCGGGCGAGGCGTTCGACAAGGGCGCAAGAATGCTGGGCTTGGGCTTCCCTGGAGGCCCTGCGCTGCAGCGCCTAGCGGCAGACGGCGATCCGCAGGCGTTCGAATTCCCGACCTCCGGCTCGCGAGCACGAGGAGGACGCGGTGCCAGCCGCGCTTTCGGTCGCAGCCTCGATTTCTCCTTCGCGGGTCTGAAGACATCGCTGCTCTACAAGCTGCGCGAACTGGGCGAAGACCAGCGTCGCGAGCACGAGGCCGATCTGGCGGCCTCTTACCAGGCCGCGATCGTGGAGCACCTGATCGTGCGCACCGAGGAAGCGTTGGAGTTGAAGGGCCTGGATCGGCTGGCCGTCGGCGGCGGCGTCGCGGCCAACGGCGAGCTGCGCCGACGCTTGCGAGAGTTGGGGGTGAGCGTGCACGTGCCGCCACCTGTCTTGTGCACCGACAACGCCGCGATGATCGCAAGCGCAGCACGCTTCGCGACTGCGCTGGCATACCCCGATTATCTGGGTCTGGACGCCTATGCGACGGGGGAGCGCCCGTGGTGAGCGGGGCCGGATTGCTATGCGACGGGGGATCGCCTGCGGTGAGCGGGGCCGGATTGCTATGCGACGGGGAGCGCCTGTGGTGAGCGGGGCCGGATTGCTATGCGACGGGGGAGCGCCTGTGGTGAGCGGGGTCAGATTGAGAGCGCGCGCGGGGTGGAGGCTATGGGGATTGAGCGAGTCGGGTGTGTGAAAAACGTGTCATGCCCCCCGCGTGCGCGCGGGGCATCGGGGTTTTGATGAAGGTCGTCACGCTCTACTCCAAGCCGGACTGTCATCTCTGCGTGGAGGCGCAAAATGTCTTGCGAATGCTGCGCTCAGAGCTCGGATTCGAGCTGGCGGAGGTGGACATAACCACCGATGAGGCCCTGCATCGAGCGTATTTCGAGCGGATCCCGGTCATCCTGTTGGACGATGAGGAGCTGTTCGAATATTTCGTCGACGAGGACGCGCTGCGGCAGCGTCTGCGGACCATCCTCTAGAGTCAGGGAACGATGGCTTACAACGAGTTGAGTACTCCAGTGAGCACGATTCACGACGACGACACGCTCGTCGGCGAGCGGCTCTCCCTGGGCGTCGCCGCACGGCTGTCGCGCTACTTGCAGGTGCTGACTCAGGCAAAGAAGATGGGCAAGGAGACGATCTCCTCACAAGAGCTCTCCGACTACACCCACGTCAACTCCACCCAGATCCGCCGCGACCTGTCGGGATTCGGCAAGTTCGGCAAGCGCGGAGTCGGCTACAACGTCGAGTCGCTGGTCTCGCAGATCCGCAAGATCCTACGTACAGCAGGCCAGCACAACATCGCGCTGCTCGGTGCCGGCCACCTCGGCAAGGCAATCGCCTCCTCGGACATCTTCGCCGACCACGGCTTCAGGGTTGTGGCGATCTTCGATGTGGACGAGACGAAGGTCGGCAGTAAGGTCGGCAGCCAGGCGGTTCGCCACACCAGCGACCTACACCAAGTCGTGGAAGACGAGGATATCGTCGTGGGTGTGCTCGCCGTCCCCACGCACGCCGCTCAGGGCTTGGCGAACGAGCTAGTGGATGCCGGCGTGAAGATCATCTTCAACTACTCCGAGTCGCTCTTGGCAGTCCCGCCCGAGGTGACGGTCCACACTTCAAGCCCAGCAGTCGACCTGCTCTACGCGCTCTACTTCTACTTGACCTAATTCCATGGGCTTAGCGCCCCAGCCTGCCTGACCTTGGTGCGCCGCGTCTGTACCTAACACTAATTTTTCCCCCTCCCATACCGGCAAGCTCCAAGCCCCACCTGAATGACCAGTAAAGACCTAGATAAAGCAGTTGACACGTTCGCGCGGTCGACCGACCTGACGGTCGGTATCGAGGAGGAGTTTGCGATTCTCGAGCCGGCCACGCTGGACATGGTCCCGAGCTTCGAGCATTTGCGCGCCGTTGCGAGCAAGCGCGACCCGCTGCTGGCGGCCGCGATCACGGGCGAGCTGATCTCCTCGGAGATCGAGATCGTCTCCGGCCGCGGCGAGAACCTCCTCGACGCGCTCAGCCGCCAGCGCGAGCACCGCCGACGACTGTTTGCCTTGGCCGGCGAAGAGAGCGCGCTGCTGGCAGCGACGGGAACCCATCCGTGGGCCGACTACCGTGAGCAGCCGATCATCGACACCGAGCATTACCGGCGGGTCGAGCAGGGCCTGAAGTACGTCGCCTGGCGCAACAACACATTCAGCTTGCACGTGCATGTCGGTATCAAGGACATCGACCGCGCCGTGCGCGTCTGCGACCGCTTGCGACCGGTGTTGCCGCTGCTGCTGGCGGTCTCCGCCAACTCGCCTTACCTCGATGGTCGCGACTCGGGCCTGCACTCTGCGCGTACGCAAAGCTTTACGCGCAACTTCCCGCGCTGCGGCATCCCAGACGCGTTCGGTGGCTGGCAGCCATATCGTCAGTACATCGAGTTCTTGCTACGGACGAGCTCGATCGTGGAGTTCACACAGGTGTGGTGGTCGGTGCGCCCGCATTTCGAGTTCGGAACGGTAGAGGTGCGAATCTGCGACGCACAGAGCACGGCGGCCGAGTCCGAGGCGTTGGCGGCTTTGATCGTGGCGTGTGTGGCCCAGGCGGCCCGAGACCTTGACGAGTCTGTGCCGTTCGCAGACCCGCCGCCGCGCTTGATCGAGGAGAACATGTGGCGTGCGATTCGCTTTGGTCTTGACGGGAGAATGGTCGACCTTGAGCGCGCCGAGGAGTATCCGGCAACAGAGATCGTCGAGCGCTTGATTGCTTGGACCGCCCCGGTACGCGGCGAGTTGGGTGTTGACTTCGCGTTCCCGGAGCGCAACGGAGCGCAACGACAGCGCGCGATGATCGACGCTGGAGCAAGCCGCGAGGAGGTATTCGCGACCTCGGTAGCAGAGACAAGACAGACCTATTCCCAGGAGGTGACGGTGTGAGCAGTGAACAACAGCCCCAGCCGGGCTCGGCGAGTGCGCAGGCGGGAGCGGGTGCCCCAACGGGAGCGGGTGGCCCGACAAGTGGGGGGCAGCCAAGCGAGGACGAGCTGCGCGCGGCCTATGAAGCCGAGCTAAACCGCATCACCAGCGCCGAGATGATCATCCAGACGACGGTCTCGCTGATCAACATCGCCGGTCGCCGTCTCGGGCTGGCGCCGGCCGGCGCCGGAGCCGACCAGTCGGCGGCGCCGGGAAGCGAACGCGACTTGGAGCAGGTGCGCGACGCGATCGACGGCGCTGGCGCGCTGATGCCAATCCTCGAGCGACGCATGCCGGGCGAGCTGGCTCCGCTGCGCGACGCGATCGCCCAGCTGCAGGTCGCCTATGCGCGCGAGGCACAGAGCTCTTCAAACCAGTTTACGCAGACTTCGACGACCTCCACGACGACGCAGGGGACAAGCCCCGAGCAGCCCAAGCCGGTTGAGAAGCCGGCAGAGGGCGATGGTCCTGGGCCGGCCCAAGCGAGTGGCCGGCTATGGGTGCCCGGCCGCTGAACGCACGCCTCGCGTGTACGGGGGCCGCGGATCGCAAAAGGGGGGGCTTTCGTGGGTTTCGCAAAAGGGTGTTGTTTGGCAAAGGGGGGTGTTGTTTGGCAAAGGGGGGTGTTGTTTGGCAAAGGGGGGTGTTGTTTGGCAAAGGGGGGTGTTGTTTGGCAAAGGGGGGTGTTGTTTGGCAAAGGGGTATTGGCAGGACGACGTTTCGTAAAGGACGATCTCTCGTAGAGGACGATGTTTCGTAAAGGGGGTGTTTGCAAAGGGGGGATGTTCGTAAAGGGGGGTGTTTCCGTGCACGCGGGGAACCGATGTCCCCGGATATGAACGCCCCAGACAGGACCATGGCCGGTCCTCCGCCGCGACCTTGACTGCCTTCCGCTGGCGCAAACGATAGACTGCGCCCGCCTTTACGCCGGGTCGTGCATTCCTAGGGAGTGGCCCGTGCGATCAACGTGCGCGCGAATCTCCTCGCGCGGCACCTAACCAGACCGCGGAGGATTTCTGTTGAGTAGCTTTCTGACGAACCATGGGGTCGTCGTTGCCCTTGTGTGCGCCGCCTGTGCTGTGGCGTACGGCCTCGTGACCACCCGCGCTCTGCTCGCGCTCTCGCCGGGCAACGAGCGGATGCAAAGCATCTCGCAGGCTGTCCAAGAAGGCGCCCGCGCCTACCTGAACCGCCAGTACACGACGATCGCGCTCGTGGGCGTCGTGATATTCGTGGCGCTGATCTTCATCCAGAACATCGCCGTAGCCTGTGGCTTTGCGATCGGCGGGATCCTCTCCGGCTCGGCCGGCTACATCGGCATGAACGTGTCGGTGCGCGCCAACGCCCGCGTCGCCGAGGCAGCCCGCGGTGGAGTCTCACCCGCATTGCGCGTCGCCTTCCAGGGCGGCGCGATCACCGGCATGCTCGTCGCCGGACTCGCTCTGATGGGCCTGGCCGGCTACTACGGCCTGCTTACAGCGGTGTTCAACGACAGTCAGAAGACCGCTGTCGACGCGCTGATCGGGCTCGGCTTCGGCGGTTCGCTGATCTCCGTGTTCGCCAGGCTCGGCGGCGGAATCTTCACGAAGGCCGCCGATGTCGGCGCCGACATCGTCGGCAAGATCGAGGCCGGCATCCCCGAGGATGACCCGCGCAACCCGGCGGTTATCGCCGATAACGTCGGCGATAACGTCGGCGACTGCGCCGGCATGGCGGCCGACTTGTTCGAGACCTATGCCGTGACGGCGGTGGCAGTGATGCTGCTGGGCGTGCTCACCTTCCACGAGGCCACACGTGTGGTCATGTACCCGCTGGTGCTTGGCGGTGTCGCGATCATCGCTTCGATCATCGGCACGTTCGCCGTCCGCTCGAAGGCCGGCAACGTCGAGCGCGCTCTCTACCAGGGTCTGGTCGTCTCGGGGATCATCGCCGCGGCGGCATTCGCGCCGATCACCTACTGGCTGATGAAAGACCTGACCTTCAGCCAGGTCGGCAACGTCGTCAATCCGCCCTCCTGGGGCAAGTTCTACCTGTGCGCCCTGATCGGCATCGGCGTGACCGCGCTGCTGTTCTTCATCACCGACTACTACACCTCGACGCGCTTCTCGCCGGTCAAGAAGACGGCAAAGGCGTCGGTCACCGGGCACGCGACGAACATCATCCAGGGCTTCGGCTCGGGCCTGCAGGCAACAGCCCTGCCGGCGATCGTGCTGGTGCTCGGCGTCCTCGGTGCCTGGAAGCTGGCAGGCGGCGGCACCACGGGCATTTACGGCATCGGCGTAGCGGTCATGGGTCAGCTTTCGCTGACTGGCCTGATCGTGGCACTCGATGCATTCGGCCCGATCACCGACAACGCCGGCGGCATCGCCGAGATGGCAGAGCTGCCTGAGGAGGTACGTAACGTGACCGATCCGCTGGACGCGGTCGGCAACACCACGAAGGCAGTAACCAAGGGTTACGCGATCGGCTCGGCCGTACTTGCCGCGATCGTTCTGTTTGCCGGCTTCCAACAGGAGCTGGCGGACAAGTCGAACGGCAACTTCATCGCCTTCGGCATCAACGAACCGCCTGTCCTGATAGGGCTGTTGCTCGGCGGCATGATGGTGTGTCTGTTCGCCTCGCTCTCGATGGAGGCGGTCGGACGCGCCGGCGGCGCCGTGGTCGAGGAGGTTCGCCGTCAGTTCCGCGAGCACCCGGGAATCATGGAGGGCACCGAAGAGCCCGATTACGCAACGTGCGTCGACATCGTCACGCGAACGGCTCAGCGCGAGATGATCCTGCCGGCGATGCTGCCGATCGCGCTGCCGGTGATCGTGGGCCTGATCGACCAGAAGGCACTCGGTGGCCTGCTGATCGGCGTGATTGTCGTGGGCTTCTTCTTCGCCGTCATGATGACCGCGGGCGGTGGCGCCTGGGACAACGCCAAGAAGCTGATCGAGGACGGCGCCTTCGGCGGTAAGGGCTCTGAGGCCCACGCGGCATCGATCACGGGCGACACGGTCGGCGACCCGTTCAAGGACACGGCGGGACCGGCGATCAACCCGATGATCAAGGTCGCGAACATCGTCGCCATCTTGATCATCCCGCTAATCACCTGAGATTCCAGGAGTACTGTCGCGGGGCACGGCGAATTCATGTTCAGCCCCGCGGCAGCACCTTTCATGCCGCAATGGTCCTAAGCTCACGAGAGAGATGAGATGACGGGCAGGCAGCTACATCGTGCCAGTACCACCGTGCTGTCAATGGCGATGGTCGCGGTTGGCATCGCGCTAATAGTCGAGGCGCTCGTCAGGGAAGGTCCTTTCAGCATCCGCGTACTGCTCGGGCTCCTGTTCATCGTTGCCGGCTCGGGTCGCATATACGTAGACGTCAGACGAGGTCGTCGAGCATGAGCACGCCGGAGGGGCAGCGCCGTGCCGCGCGCATGCGCGCCGTCGAACTAGGCTCGGGCGCACGCACGACGCTGCGCCACGGCCTCGGCTCGCCGATCCTGTTCGCGATCGTCTACACCTCGCTGGCAAGCGCGATCTTCTTCTCGCTCGGGGTCGTGACCGACCACGCGGCCGGCTTGACCCCGGTCGTGTTTCTGATCGCCGCGATCATGTTCGGGCTGACCGCGATGACCTACGTGGAGGGCGCCTCGCTGCATCAGGAGCCGGGCGGCTCGACCGTCTTCGCGCGCTACGCCTTCAACGAGCTCGTCAGCTTCATCGCGGGCTGGGCGATGCTGCTCGACTACGTCATCCTGATCGCCGTAACCGCGTTCGCCGCGACCCAGTATTTGCGCGTTTTCTGGGCTCCGCTGGGTCACTACACCGAGGCGCTGCTGCTGGCGCTAGCGATCATCGCATTCGTCGTGTTCACAAACGTGCGCGGCTTTCACTGGCGTCGCGAATACCGCATCGTCGTGATCGTGCTCGGAGCGTTGCTGCTCGAGCTGATCATGATCGTGGTCGGGCTCGTGGAGTTCCTCAACCCGCATCGCTTGATCAGCCAGGTCAATCTCGGCAGCGCGCCGACATGGGCAGGCCTGGTCTTCGCGCTCACGATCACCACGATCGCCTTCACATGTGTGGAGTCGGCGTCCGGCTTGGCGGGCGAGGTCAAGGTCGGGCGGGGCGCCTTGCGGCGGCTGATAGGGAGCGGCACGGTGACTGTCGTGGTCGCCTACGTTGGCGTGGCGATCGTTGCGGTCTCGGCGTTTCCGCTGGTGGCGGGCGGGGTGCCAGGACACCACTTCTCCGACGCCCCGATGCTCGACATCATGGAACAGCTGCACCCGCACTGGCTCTCGCAGGCGCTGACGTACTCGATCGGTGCGATCGCTTGCCTTACGCTAATCGCGGCAGCCGACTCGGCGATGCTCGGCCTCTCACGGCTGGCCTATTCGCTGTCGGTCAACCGCCAGATCCCGAGCGGGCTCGGACGCCTGCACGCCCAGCGCTCGACTCCCTACGTGCTGATCCTGCTCGCCGGCGTGATCGCCGCTGGCCTGGTCGTCCCCGAGAGCCTCACGTTCCTCGTCGGCACCTACGCGTTCGGGGCGATGCTGGCGTTCACGATCGCTCACGCCTCGGTCGTCAAGCTGCGCTACAGCGAGCCCGACCGCAAGCGCCTGTACCGCACGCCGTTCTCGGTGCGTGTGCGCGGAGGCGAGCTGCCATTGCCGGCGGTGATCGGCACGATCGTGTGCTCGCTGGGCTGGATCGCGACGATCGCCGTGCACCACACGGCCCGCTACGTCGGGCTCGGCTGGATGGCTGCCGGGATCCTCTTGTACGTCATCTACCGGCGCGCGGATGAAACCTCGCTGCTGCGGCGTGTGACCGTCTCCGTCGAGGCGTTGCGTGCCGAACATTTGCCACAGCGCGAGTACGGCTCGATCCTGGTCCCGCTGTGTGGCACGCGTCTGGACGAGGACATCATCCAGACGGCTGCGCTGCTGGTGGCAGGCAAGCCGACCGACGAAGCCGCGATCGACGCCTCGACGATCGAGGCGGTGTGGATCTTTGAGATGCCGATGTCGCTGCCGCTGGACGCGCGCTTGCCGGATGCTCAGGTCAAGCACGCACGCCAAGCGCTGGCGCGCGCCAAGGCGGTGGGGGAGGAGTACGCGGGCGTGCAGGTAGCAACCGCCACGATCAGGGCCCGCCGCGTCGGCCACGCGATCCTCGAGGAGGCACGCCGGCGTGGCGTGGAGGCGATCGTGCTCGGCGCGGAGGAGCCCTCGCGGATTCGTGGCGGCTCGCGTCTGGGTGGACGCGGCGGCCCGCTTGAGAACTTCGTCGGCGACGTCACCAAGTACGTGGTGAAAAAGGCGGCATGTCGCGTGATCGTGACGGCGCCGTCCGAGCGCGACTATGCCGAGGTCCTGGCCGCCGAGGTGGCGGTTCATGGTTCGCTTGCGCAGAATGCGCCTACGAAGGCAGCCGCGGCCGCGCCACTCGCCGGACCCGGCGCCGGACCCATCGTCTAATCTCACACGCCGTGCTTGCGATCCCCTCATCCACATCGACGCCGAACTCGACGCCAACGCAATCGACCCGGCCGTCCACCCCGGCGCCGCCCTTCCCATGTTCGTGTTGATCGTGGGAGCGGGTCGTGTCGGCTCGGCTGTGGCCAAGTCCGCGCTTGCGGCCGGCCACGAAGTCTCGGTGCTCGACGAGGACCCACTCTCCCACGAGCGCCTCGACGCAGGCCAGACCGGTAGCTGGGAGGAATCCGACGGCCAGTTCACGGTCGGAACAGCCTTGGAGACCGAAGCGCTCGTGCAGGCCGGAATCGAGCGCGCCGACGTGTTCATCGCCTCGACCGACGGCGACAACACCAACCTGATCATCGCCCAGATCGCCCAGCGTCGTTTTGGCGTGCAGAAGGTGCTCGTGCGTGTGATGGATCCGGCCCGCGCCGGCTGGTACGGCGAACAGGGCTTGCACACTATCTCCCCGACCAAGCACGCGATCGAAATGTTCGAGAGCGCGCTCGCGGCCGAGTCGGCGTAGGCGAGCGATGCTCTATCCACAGGTAATCGCCCTCACGTTCTCCGTGCGCGCGGGCAAATCGCTTGCGGTGCTCCAGCTCACACCCCCCTTTGTGGGAGTCAAGCCATGTACGTGATCATCGTCGGTGCCGGCAAGGTGGGCCGCAACCTTGCGCGGGAGCTGATCCTCAAGGGCAACGAGGTCACGCTCATCGAGTCCTCGCGGCCCCGCTACCTCTTGATCGAGGAAGAGTACGAGCACGCCGTCCAGTACGGTGACGCCACGGAGCTTTGGGTCCTGGAGCGGGCGGGCATCCAGCGCGCCGACTTGGTGATCGCGGTCACCGGCGACGACGAGGACAACATGCTCGTCTGTCAGGTCGCCAAGGAGAAGTACCTGTGCGAGCGCATCATCGCCCGCGTCAACAACCCTCGTAACTACGACCATTTCAAGTTGTTGGGCATCCAGCCGGCGGTCTCGGCGACCGACCTGATCCTGCGTCTGATCGAGCACGAGGTTCCGCGCTACGGCCTGGTGCACCTGCTCGCGCTTGAAGAGGAGCGCCTGGAGATTATTGAGCTGGAGGTCAGCACCGGCGCCCCGGTCGTGGGCCAGCGCGTCTCGGACATCGCATTGCCGGAAGGCAGCCTGATCATCTCGGTGCTGCGCGCGGGGGGCGGCTTCGTGCCGAAGGCCGACACGGTGATCGAAGCGGGGGACGAGGTCTTGCTGGTGCTGGACCCGGGGTTGGAGGAGGCGATTACGGCGTTCTTTGCGTCGAGTGGGAGTCGGGCGGAGGCGTAGCGGCCTCGTTGACTATCCTTGCTTAGCCGTTCCGGGATGGTGTAATTGGCAACACGCATGCCTCTGGAGCATGATTTCAAGGTTCGAGTCCTTGTCCCGGAGCCTCACTTCATACGCGCAGGCCGAGCACGACAGCAAGCGCGTCGTCGAGGCTCTGCAACTCCTCGCTGCTGAGACGACCGAGGCTCCCTGTGATCGACTGGGCGTCCAGTGCACGAACTTGATCGGTGAGCACGCGAGTGATCGTTCCGGAGAGCTCGATCACGGGACGGAATGTTGCGGGAGCGGCCGAGCGGGAGGTGGGGGCCACGAGGACCGTGCTGAGCGCGAGCAGGTCGTCGCTCTGGACGATCACTGCCGGTCGTGAGCGCTGTTGCTCATGTCCGCGTGCGCGTCGGGGAGCCGCGACGCGGACTACTTCGCCACGGACCATCAATCCTCGGGCCAGGCCGGCGTCAGCACATCAAGGTCAGCGGCGATCGTCGCGAGCTCACGACGATCTGCGGCGTCGGCGGCCAAGCGCACGGCCTCTTCGCGAAGCGTCACGCGCTGCTGGCGACGACCGCGTGCCTCGACCAGCGCCAAGCGAACGGCCTGGGAATCAGTCAGACCCTCGGCGCGTAGCGTGCCGAGGGCCGCCTCGGAGTCGGTGTCCAGCCTTACATGCAATGCGCGCGCCATACGGAAGATTGTACTACAAATTATGCTACAGCTACGCCGCCGCGTGGATCGCCCAGTCGCGATAAAGGTCGTAATATCGACCCTCCGCCGCGATTAGCTCCTCATGCGTACCCTGCTCGGCGATCTTGCCGTGCTCCAGCACCACGATCCTGCCGGCGCCCCGAATTGTCGACAGCCGATGGGCGATCACGATCGAGGTGCGCCCCGCCAGCAGCCGGCGCAACCCCTGCTCGATGCGAGCCTCGGTGTGCAGGTCTACATTAGAAGTTGCCTCGTCAAGAATCAGGATGCGCGGGTCCGCGATCAGCGCGCGCGCGAAGGCGATCAGCTGTCGCTGTCCCGCCGACAGCTGCGCGCCACGCTCACCGACCTCGGTGTCATAGCCACTGGGCAGCTCCGCGATGAACTCCTCGGCGCCCACGGCGGCCGCGGCCTGGCGAACCTGCTCCTGCTCGGCTCCCGGTCGTCCAAAGGCGATGTTCTCCGCGATCGTGCCGGAGAACAGGAAGGCCTCCTGCGGCACGATCCCCATCTGCGAGCGCAGGGAGGTGCTTGAGACATCGCGCAGGTCGTGGCCGTCCACGAGTACACGTCCTTCGGTGGGGTCATAGAAGCGCGCCACGAGCTTTGCCATCGTGGACTTGCCCGCGCCTGTCGCGCCCACCAGCGCGACCGTCTGGCCTGGGGGGATTTGCAGGTCTATGTGCTCGAGCGCCAGCACCTCCTCTGCTTCCTGCGGTGCCGGCAAGCCCGCCTCCAATGGGGCGCTGAGCGACTTGTCCACGTTCTTGCGTGCGCGCCGCGGTTTGTAGGCGAAGGTGACGTCCTCGAAGACGAGCTCGCCGCGAATCCGATCCAAAGCCGGCGCTCCGGGCTTGTCGGTCAGTTCCGGCTCCACATCGAGCAGCTGGAAGATCTTCTCCAGAGCCGCCATCCCCGACTGGTAGGTCGTGTAGAGCTGTGAGAGCTGCTGAATCGGTTCGATCAGGTAAGAGAGCGTCGCCACGAACGCGACGACGGTGCCGGCCGTGACAGTGCCCGAGATGGCTTGGTAGCCGCCATACAGCACGATTCCGGCGATTGCCAATCCGGAGAGCATTTCCACCGCAGGGAAGTAGGCGGCGTTGAGCCTGACGGTGACCATGTTGGCGTCGCAGTTGTCCTCGTTGAGCTCGGCAAAGCGCGCCAGGTGGCGCGGCTCCTGGCCGAAGCTGCGCACCACGCGAATGCCCGAGAGCGTCTCCTGCAGGTAGGCGGTGATCGAGCCGATCGTCTCGCGCGTGCGGCGAAAAGCGCCGGCCGAGGTGAGGCGAAACCAGAAGCTGCCGGCGGCGATCAAGGGCAGGATTAGGAACGTGAGCAACGCCAGTTTCACATCGAGGTAGAGCAGCACCGCGACCGCCCCGATCAGCGTCAGCCCCGACTGGAACAGCGTCACGACCGAGTCGGTTACGAGACTTTCCAGCGCCTCGACGTCATTGGTGATACGGGAGATCAACACGCCCGCCGGGCGGCTCTCGTAAAAGCCGATCGGCTGGCTCTGCAGATGCGTGAACAGGCGGATGCGCAGGTCGGCGAGCGTGCGCTGTCCGACCCAGCCGACGAGATATGTCTGTATATAGGTCATGAGCCACACCAGCAGCGCGGCGACGAGGAACGCGACGACGACGAGCACGAGCGTTTTGAAGTCGTGCTGGTCGATGCCTTCGTCGATCGCTGCCCTGGCCAGCAAAGGTGGCGCGAGCGAAGCCGCCGTACCCAGCACCAGCGCGGTCAACATCCCGGCGACACGCAGGCGATAGGGCTTCAACAGCGCCAGCAGTCCGCGCAGGTTGCGGCCACGGCTCTCGCGACTTGCCCGCGAGCCGTCCCACTGCGCGCCGCCGCGGTGCATGCCCGGTCCCATTCCGCGTCCGCCGCCGCGCCCGCCCATCCCTCCGCCGCGACCACCCGGAGGGCTCATATACCCAGCCCCTGACACTCAGTAGGCCGATATGGGTGCGTAGGGCAAGCTGGGCAAGGATTTATGCCCACCCGCCCGCGAAATGTGCTCTGCACATGAGCGACCGAGGACGCAGATCCAGCGCCGCCATACGCGCTCATATCCTCACCTCGCGCTCGCGCGTCTCCCTCGTCAAGAAGATCTGCTCGGGCAGACCGCGTTCTACTATCTCGCGGTACAGCTCGGAGGCATC
This sequence comes from uncultured Solirubrobacterales bacterium, assembly GCA_963704555.1. Classification (GTDB taxonomy): domain Bacteria; phylum Actinomycetota; class Thermoleophilia; order Solirubrobacterales; family Solirubrobacteraceae; genus Palsa-744. The sequence goes on along the minus strand of OY969921.1, from coordinate 2,461,536 downwards.
GAGCAGCTGCTCGTGATTGCCCTGAGCGACGATGCGCCCATGGTCGAGCACGACGATCTCATCGGCCAAGGCGATCGTCGAGAGCCGGTGGGCGATCACGAACGTCGTGCGTCCCGTCATCGCCTCGGCGAGCGCGAGCTTGATGGACTGCTCGGTGGAAGCGTCCACCGAAGACGTTGCGTCGTCCAGGATCAACACGCGCGGATTGGCAAGCAGTGCGCGCGCGATCGCCAGGCGCTGGCGCTGGCCGCCCGAGAGCGACAGACCGCGCTCTCCGATCTGCGTGTCGTAGCCGTCGGGCAGGCGCAACACGAAATCGTGTGCCTGCGCGCGCCGCGCGGCCTCTTCGATCTCCGCGCTTGAAGCATCCGGTCGCGCATAGGCAATGTTCTCGGCGACGCTTGCGGAGAAGAGAAAGGGGTCGTCGCTGACGACCGCCACGGCCGAGCGCAGCGACTGCAGGCCGACGGAGCGCACGTCGGCGCCGTCGAGCAGCACCTCGCCTTCGACCGGGTCGTAAAGCCGTGAGATCAAGGCGACGAGGCTGGTCTTGCCCGAGCCGGTGGCGCCCACCAGCGCGATCGTGCGTCCCGCCGGCACGTCGAGGTCGAGGTCGTGCAGCACGGTCCTCCTGGCCGGCGCCCGCGTGTCCGGAGGTGTCCCTGCGGCGATGCCCCCCGCGCGCGCGGGGGGGAGCCCGTTTCGCGACGCATCGCTCCTCTCCGCTTCAGCAGGGTTCTTGGCCCGCTCGCGCTCGGCAAGCGCGTAGGTGCCGACGTTGAGCTCGTCGTGCGGGTCGCTGTAGCGCAGCGTGACGCCGCGCAGCTGAACGTGACCGCTGCCGACGGGCAGCGGCGGAGCGCCTGGGGGGTCGGCGAGCGTTGGTTCACGGTCGAGCACCTGGAAGATGCGCGCGCCGGAAGCCGTCGCGCGCTGGGCGAGGTTCAAGGTGACACCGAGCGAGCGCAGCGGGCCGACAAGCATGTTGAGCAGCAGGTAGAAGGTCGTGAACTGACCCAAGCTGAGGTGTGCATGAATCACCGCGTTGCCGCCGAGCAACAGCACGGCCGCGATGCCGAGCTGCGGCAGGAAGCCGATCGCCGGGTTGTAAGTGGCTTCCAGGCGCGTAGCGACCATCGCCTGCTCGAACGTGCGCCCCACACTGCGACGGAAGCGCTCCAACTGGCGCGGCTCGCGTGCGAACGACTTGACGATGCGCACGCCGGAGATGTTCTCCTCGGCATCCGCGGTCAGTTCGGCGATTCGCTGCTGCACCTCCTGGATGGCGGGGCGCGCACGGCGGCCGTAGCGGTAGGAGATCAGCACCACGAACGGCGCCGGGGCCAGCGAGATCAAGCCGAGCCACGGGTTGATCACGATCATCACGATGCCGGCGAGCACGATCGTGAGCACGAACTGCAGGATGAAGACGAGGCCGTAGCCGAGGAAGAAACGCACGGCGGGCAGATCGACGGTCGCGCGGCTCATCAGCTGACCGGTCTGCTGATGATCGAAGAAACCGAGCTCTAGCCGCTGCAGCTGGCTGTAGAGGCGCTCGCGCAGGTCGTATTCGACGCCGAGCGAGACGCGGCCCGCGATCATGCGCCGCCAGTAGGTGAAGCCCCAGCGCGCGAGCACGACCGCGATGATTGCCAGCGCGTACACGAGCAGCGTGTGACGGTCGTGCGAGCGCTGGGCGAGTTCGTGGCGGCGCGCATGACGAGCGCCGGAGTTGATCGTTTCGACGGCTTCCCCGGTCAGCAGCGGCAAGATCACGCTCATCGCCATCGCGAAGCTGGCGAGGATCCAAGAGACGACTACGCCGCGCTTGTAAGGACGCAGAAAGCCGAGTAGTCGGTAGAAGGTAGCCATAGTTGCTTAGTCAACTATTATTGCAGGGGATAGCTGTTCGTGCTCGTTGGTTAGATCCGGCCCGTCCCACGTCCTAGGCCCGCGGTGGACGGTCGGGGCGTGCCGGGTCGTATTACTACGCTCTGCTCCATGTTCGCTCACGACCCTTCGATCTCCCGCGCGCCCGGCCCAAACGTGGGCCTGTGCGAGACGTGCAAGCACCGCCGGCTCGTGCCCAACACGCGCGGCTCGGTCTTCTCGCTGTGCGAGCGCTCGCGGACAGACCCAGCTTATCCGCGCTACCCGCGCCTGCCGGTGCTCCATTGCGCAGGACACGAGCCGTCTTAGGGCAGCAATGTGAAGCTGGCTATGTGCTTTGGGCGGACGACCCCGAGGTGGCGATGGTCGAGGCTTGCGATCTGCGTGGCACTGTGACGTTCCGCGAGTGCCACGAGCGAGGCGTCGGCCATGCCCAGAGGGAGGTCTTCGTACTGCTCGAGCAGCTCTGCGATGCGTTGCCATTCAGAGTCCAGTACCGGTTCGGCGACGAGCTCGCCGGCCGCGAGCGAGCGGGCGAACGCCAGCTCGGCGTGGGGGCCGATGCGGTCGTTGAGTAGATAGGAGACCTCCGTCACGACGAGCTCGGGGACCAGGAGTGGACCCTTCGCGTGGGTGAGCAATTCGACGCAGCGCCGGTGATCGTTGTCTTGTGTTGCGGCGGCCGCGTACAGGGGGCCGGCGTCTACGATCAGCACCGCGCTAAGAGGCGGGGTGGCGACGGTCGATCGCCTCGCTCACAAGGTCCTCCGCGCGTGCGGCGCCGTCCACTGGACTGCCAGTGCCGATTGCGAAGAACGACAGCGCGCTGTTCGGCGGTGGCCCAGGCAGCTCGCGCTCGATCGCGTGGCGGGCGACATCGGCGATCGATACGCCGCGGCGTCTTGCCTCACGGCGTAGGCGGGCATCCAGCGTGTCGGGAAGCATGATTGTCGTTCGCTTCACGCATATAGCATAACGCATAGGTCGGTTTGGGGGAGCCATTGGCGCACCAGTGCTTCACATAGCACCGTGTTGCACAACTGTGCCGACGCCGCCCGGCAGTGAGCCTCGACGCAAGTTAGATCTACCCGCGCGGGCAGCGCACGACGGTCTGTGCCTGGGTGTGGCTGCCGTCGAGGAACGAGAAGTTGGCGCGGAAGCGGAAGCCGCCGCGCGGGCAGCGCTTGGGCAGCAGGATTCCCTGCGGGCGGTAGGCGACACGTTTGCCGTGCGTGCGTTCGTAGTAGGTGAGGTTGCCGCCGATCGTCACCTTCACGCGCACGACCGCCACGTCCGGCCCTTCGGGCAGCCCTTCTACGAGCGGCACATTGATCTGCAGCTGTCCTGGCAAGAGCAACGTCGACATCACGATCCGCGCCGCGACAGGATAGGTGCCGGTGGCGCTGATTAGCAGTTTCAGGTATCCGTTCTGTGAGGGCCCGGCCACGAGCGCGATTTCAGCGGCCTCTTCGGAGACTTCCGGGCTAACCTGGAACTCGGCCAGCGCGCTGCCCGTGCCCATGATCGAGTTGGGCGGGCATGCTTTCGGCCCGTCGAAGCTGAGTTTGGCCTGGGTGCACGTGGCCAGCCCCAGGCCGCTCGTGCCGATCCCCAGATCGGCTGGATAGTGGAAGTCGATGCCCGTCAGCGGCGAGGGCAGGCTGCCGTCGGGGGTGCGCACGTCGAAGCCGAGCGACAGGGCGGTGGGGGAGCCCAGCGCCAGTGGCGAGAAGCCGGCGTTTATGCTCGTCAGCTGTGTGGCCGGTGCGGGCGCGGCGTCCAGCGCGACCGACAGCGCGAGCGTCGCGAGCAGCGACGCGAACAGGGCATGTGTCCTGTGTGGCCGCGCGCGCCCAGGGGGCAGCGTTTGCGCCGTGGCGATCGGTCGCTGCGCCCGCGGCCCGCTCAATAGCTCAATCTCCCGATGGCCTGCACGATCAGCCCGTAGCCGTGGCGATGGAAGACGCCGAACAGTTCGCCGCTGCCGCGCGCGTGGGCGTAGCGGCCGCTGCCGCCGAGGATAACGAGCGCGCCGCGGAAGCTGGGGGTGGGGCTGTTGGGGTTGTTGAGCCGGCATTTCGCGGCTCCGTAGACGTTGCCGCCGCGTGTGCGGATGGTGAAGTGGGCGCTGACGTTGGGGCTGCCGTTATATGTGAAGTACACGCGGCCGGTGCCGGGCAGCGTTCCCGAGAGCGAGCCTTCGTCGACGATCAGCGTGGCTTCGTCGCTGAGGAAGTGCAGGCTGCCTTCGTCGCGCACGCTGGTCGTATGGGCGGCCAGGGCCGCTGCTGGCTGTGTAGCGAGGCTCAGCGCGGCCGCGGCAAGGGCGCATCTCAACAGGGCATTCATAACTGTGCCTCCTGTACCTCCACAGTCAACGCTCGTGCGCGTGGACCGATCGGCGCACGCGCACACGGACGGATCGCGAGCGAGGCTCTGCGCGACGCTCGCCAGACCCGCATCGTCAGCAGCGGCATGAACAACAGCCCGCGCAGCTCGCGGCGCAGCTCTTCCAGCGCGGGGCGTGCGTGCGCGGCGCGAGCTCCTGGCGCCGAGCACCAGTAGGCGGCGGCCGCGGCGAGGGTCATCAGGTGGTGGGCACCGTTGCGCAGCTCGCGGGAGTGGCGCGAGGCTTCGCGCGCGGCGAGCGCGAGCGCCTGGGCGAGCAGCGCGGGGTCCTCGTACAGTCCGGCATAGCTCAGCTCGCCGGTAGCCGCGTCGCGCTCGATGTCTATGACGCCGTCGAGCAGCGTCACCATCGCACCGGTGAAAAGGTAGGCGGACTCGATCGCCTGCGCCTCCGTCGGCGTCGTGCGCGGATCGGCCGCCGCCGCGATCAGGGCGTGCAACGCAAGCACCGAGCAGGCCGCACCGGCGGCGAATTCGCGCCACTGCAGTGTCGTGTCCCGTGCTTCGCCGCGCGCCCACTCGCCGAGTTGAGCGGAGCCCAGCACCGACGTGGCGTGCATGCGGATCTGCGCCTGCGCGCCGCGTATCGCGCAGCGCTGCGCGAACGGCGCGATCGCCTCGCCCGCGGGCAGCTGTGTAAGCGCGCCGCGCACGGCCTGGCCGAGCTCCTCCAGATAGGCGTCCGCGCTCAGCGCGTCGAGCTGTTGTCCGGGCCGCTCGGCGCGCGGGTCGGTCGCGTCCCGCCGTCTTGGCTGCGCAGTTGAGGGCACGGTGCCTGGCGCGAGCGCGCCGAGGAACGCCGCGTACAGCCGCTCGCCCTCGCCCAGCGGGTCCGCGTGCGGGCGCTCGCTCAGGCCGTCGAGGCAGTCGAACAGCAGCTCCAGGGCGACGATCGCGCGCACCGCGTGGGCGCGGGTCGCGCGCGGGGCGATTGTCGCGGCCATCGCGGCTGCCTCGGCGTTGAAGCCCTCGGCGTGCAGCTTCTCAAGCGCCAGCGCGCGCAGCTCGGGATCCTCGATTGCGCGTGCGCGCGCTTCCCAATGGCGCATCTCCCGGTGTACGTGTCTCGCCACGTACGCCCAGTAGCGCGCGTTCGCCAGCGCGAACGCGGCCAGCGCGCGCGCCGCCTGTGAGCGTGCGCTACTCATCGGCCAGCGCCAGAACGGGGCGGACGCGCGCGGCGAGCCAGCCGGGGATCGCGCCGAGCGCGAGCGCGGCGACCAGCACGAGCAAGAGGATCTCAAACGGTCGCACGCCCGCCGTCGGGCTCGCCAGCGGGAAGCCGGTCACGTGGCGCAGGAAGGCGTCGATCACGACCTGCCCGTAGGCTCCGGCCAGCGCGCCCGTGAAGCAGCCGGCGCTCAGCATCAGCGTCGCTTCGATCAGCAGGATTCCCTGCAGGCTGGCCGACGTGGCGCCGAACAGGCGCAGGCCCGCCAACCCGGCGCGCCGCTGCCACACGCTCGACGCCAGCGCCGCCACCATCGCGACGATCGCCGCCAGCAGCAGCAGCGTCGAGATCTCGCGCAGCTGGCCGAGGCCTTCGCTTGCCAGCGCGTCTATGCGCGCCGCGCGCGTGGAGGCAAGCGACACTTCCAGGCCGCTTGCGGGTCCGAGCGCCGCTGCGATGGCCGCGCGTGCCGCCTGGGCGTCCGCGCCCGCGCGCAGCTGTACGCCAAGCGCCGTCGGGGCAGACGTGGCCCACGCGCGGCTGTAGTCGGCGCTGCTCATGAAGACGACGCCGGGCGGCCACGCCAGGTTTGTGGTCGTGGCGGCGATCCTGAACGGGCGCGGGCCGCTCGGCGTCGCCAGCACGAGCGTGTCGCCGATGCCGAGACGATGTTCTGTGGCGATCTGCTGGGAGACGGCGATCCAGCCGCCTCGCGCGAGGCGCGCGAGCGCGGCGGCGGTGCTGCCGCCGCGGATCTGGCTTTCAAGCACGTGGCGCTCTGCCCCGGGCGGCCGCGCGATGATCCACACACGGCGCTTGCCGAGCTGCGCGAAGCCGCCCTGGAAGCTGTGCACGGCGGCGACGCCGGGCAGCCGCGCGATGCGCGCGGCGTTGGCGCCGGGGGAAAAGGAGTTGACGGCCTGGTTGTCGTCCTGGTTCGAGACCCAGATGTCGGCGTCGGCCACATAGCTGTGCGCGAACGAGTCGATCCCCGAGAGCAGGTTCGCGCGCGAGCCGCCGAGCGCCACGCTGCCGAACAGCGCGACGGCGCCGGTTGCGGCCAGCGCGAGCGAGCGCAGCGTCGTTGCGCGCAGCGAGGCCAGCGCCAGCGGCAGGATCGAGATGCTCTGCAAGCGTTCCCCGAGCGCGTCGGCGCCGCGCAGCACGGCGGCAAACGCGAGTGGCACGGCCAGCACGGTCGCCAGCGCCAACAGCGCCGTCGCCGGGATCGCTGCCGCGGGCAGCAGCGCCCACAGCGCGGTTGCCGCCGCCACCAGGCACAGCGCCGCGGCCGCCAAGCGAACGCGCAGCCCGCGGTTCAAGCCACTTCCCGGCACGCCGCGTTCCTCGTAGATGGCGTCGCGCGCGCGCCCGCGGCGCAGGTCGAGCAGCGGAACCGCGGAGGCCAGGCAGGTGGCGAGAATCCCGCCTAGCAGCGAGAGCAGCAGCGCGCGCGTGCTCACGACGGTGCCGCCCGACAGCGTGAAGGCCTCGGCGAGGTAATTGGTCGACTGACGAAACACGCCGGTCGAGAGCAGGTAGCCGGCGCCGAGGCCGAGCAGCGAGGCGGGGATACCCAGGCACAATGCCTCGAACAGGACCATCTCGGCGATCGTCACGCGTCTGGCTCCGGCGATGCGCAGGTCGGCGATCGTGCGGCGCCTGTCGGAGACGGTCAGCAGCATCGCGTTGAAGGCGAGTAGGAAGCCGAGCACCGCGCCGATCGAGGCGAACAGGCCGCTTGCCAGATCGCTGGGGCCGAGCGCTTGACCCAGGAGCGCGATGTCCGCGTCGGCGGGGGCGACTTCCAAACGCCCACTCGCCAACCGCGTCAGCTCCGTGCGCACCGTCGCCTGTTCTCCGGGCCTGCTCTGCACGAAGACGCGCGTGACCGTGCCGTGCAGGCCGGCGAGCCGTTGCAGGTGGCTGAGCGGCATCACGGCAACACGCGCTCCGGCCAGCGCACCGGCTGCTTCCTCTCCGAGCACGGCGGAGACGGGCAGCGTATAGGCCGCTCCGCGCAGCTTCAGCGTGACCTCGGCGTGCTTGGCGGTGGCGCGCCCGATCCCCAATGCCTGCGCGCTTGCTCGGCTGAGCGCGATCCCGTTCGTCGAGAGCGAGCCGATCGGCAGCGTTTCGGCGAGCCCGTCGAGCACCGCCAGGCGCAGGTCGGTACCGGCGACCTCGACCGAGATCTGCCGCCCGCTCGTGGCTGTCACGGTGGCCGGCTCTTCCAACAGCGGCGCGGCCTGCCTGACGCCGGGCAGGCGCTTGACGCGCGCGCTCGTCGCCTCGGAGAAGCCCTCGTCGCCGCGCGCGCGCAGCTGCAGGTCGGCCGGTCCGATCACGGTGTGCACGACGCGCCCGGCGGAGCTCGAGATGCTGTTCTCGGCGAGCATCGCGGCGAACACGAGCGCCACCGCGATCGCGATCCCGATCGCGGCGAACAGCTCCTGGGCGCGGTGCGCTTTCAACCGTCGTCTGTACATGAACAGCAGCGCGGAGGGGCGCATCAGCTCACCGGCGCCGGTTGGCAGGCGTCCGTATCGGGCTCGGTGTCGGTGTCGGGCCCGGTGTCGCGCTTCCGCGCCCGCACGAGCCTGCCGTCGCGCAGCGTGTAGTCGCTGTCGGCCAGCGCCGCCGCGTCGCTGTCGTGGGTGACCAGTACCACGCCCGCGCCCTGCTCGTGGGCGATGCCGCGCAGCAGCTCGACCGTTTGGCGGCTGCGCTTGCTGTCGAGGTTGCCCGTCGGCTCGTCGGCGAGGATCAGCTTTGGCTCGCCCACGAGCGCACGCGCGATCGCCACGCGCTGGCGCTCGCCGCCGGAGAGCTGCTCGGGCGTGTGGCTCAGGCGCTCGCCCATGCCCAGGCGCTCGAGCCATGGCCTTGCCCGGCTGCGGGCTTGGCGCGGCCCGCAGCCGTCGAGCAGCAGCTTCAGCGAGGCGTTCTCGAGCGCCGAGACTCCCGGCATCAGCTGAAAGCTCTGATAGACGAAGCCGACATCGTGGCGCAGGTAGGCGGAGGTGTCGGCCTCCGACAGCGAGGACAGCGTGCGCCCGCGGTAGCGGATCGCGCCGCGATCTGGGCTCAGCAGCGTGGCGATCAGCAGCAGCAGCGTCGTCTTGCCCGAGCCGCTGGGCCCGTGGATCGCGACCATTTCGCGTTCGCGCACCGTCAGGCTGACACCGTCCACAGCGCGCACCAGCTCGCCTGTCCGCACCGCGGCATGGGAGCTGCCCGCAAGGCTACCCGCGCCGGCGTAGTGCTTGACGACATCATCCAGTTCCAACAGGCTCATGAGGCTTGCCTCGTGTGCACTCGCTCTCCCGTTTGTCTCGCGCGCGCCCCCCAAGCGCGCCCGCTCATCCGCTCGCCTCGCGCCGAAGCAGGCGGTGTAGCGGCAACACGGTCGCCAATTCGGGCAACGGCGCCCCGCGCAGCTCCCCGTCGCCGAGCACCAGCCCGCGGTCGGCCTGCGAGAGGCCGGTGGACTCGCCCGTGCTCGCGAGCACCGTCAGGCCTTCGTCGGCGAGCGAGCGCAGCAGCGCGAGGATCGAGTCGCGCTCGCTCAGCTCGACGCCCTTGACCGGCTCGTCGATCACGAGCGCGCGCGGGTGAAGCGCCAGCGTGCGCGCGAGCGCCACGCGCACGGCCTCGGCGCTCGACAGCTCGCGCTGGGCCATGCGCGCGCAGTGGGCTGCGTCGGTGCGCTCCAGCGCCTCGAGCGCCCGCCCGCGCGCCTTGACGGGGGAGACCCAGCGCGAGAGCAGCCCCACCATCGCGTGCTCGAGCGCGCGCTGTCCTTCCGCGAAGCGCAGCGAGCGCTGGCAGTAGCCGATCCCCTCGCCAAGCAGGCGCTCGCCGCGCGCGCGCAGATCGTGCCCGTCGAAGCGCACCGCGCCCGTGTCGGGCGGCTCGATCCCGGCGGCGACGCGCAGCAGCGTCGAGCGTCCGGAGCGCCGCATCCCCCACACGACGACCAGCTCGCCGGCCTCGGCGCGCAGCGATACATCGCGCAGCACCGTGCGCTCGCCGGTCTCGCCGGTGTAGCGCTTGCAGACCCCCTCCAGTTCGAGCAGGCTCACACCTGCCGCCTGCGGCTTTCCAGCTTCTTCAGCTCCTGGCGGGCGTATTCGATCCATTCGAGCTTGGCGCCCACGGCGAGGCGGCTCTCCTCCTCGACAAGCCGGCGCAACAGCGTCGCGGCGTTCTCGCCGGCGGCCTCGCCCGCGCCCGCGATCGGCGTCCGCAGGCCCTCGGAGAGCCATCCTCGCTCGTAGCCCGAGACGACCTCTATCGCCTCTTCGGGCCGGTCGGCGAGCGCCGCCAGCGCCAGCACGAACAGCCGGCCGCGCTTGCGGTCCTCGTCGGCCTGACCGACCAGCCACTCCCGGTACTCGCGCGCTCCAGCGGCGGTCGCTCGGTAGTGCGGCTTGGGCTGGCGCCCTTCGCGGGTGCCCGGTATTTCCTCGATCAGCGAGCGGCCCTCCAGCGTCCCCAGCGCGGTGTAGGCGTGCCCGATGTTGCTGAGCGCCAGCACCGTTCCGTAGCGGCGCTCGAAGCGCTGCGCGAGGTCGTAGGCGTAGCTTGGGCGCTCGATGATCAAGCCCAGCAGCGCCCAGTAGACGGGCGAGCGCATCGGCGCCGCCTCCTGGCGTGTGTCGTCGACCGCGGACAGGTCCTCCACCCTCATCGTTCATTAACGTTAGCTGAACTGACATTTGGATGCAAGGGCGGCTACGTACCGTCACCTGTGGGTAGTACTGAACCAATGGGGCCGATCTATTACAAGATTTGTAGCGTTCTAATGCTTGTAATAGTGACACGCTCGACAGCGGGGACGCTCCGAGGTTCACAAGGCTTAGAACGTTTTAAGCCATGGCTTGTGCGGCTGGGCTCCGGTCGCGGATACTGCGCTGGCATCGAGCAGTCAGGCGCGTCTCCGTATGGGCGCGGAAGCTAAAGCAAACCGGCGCCCGGACGAACTCCTGAGACGAAGACGCCCGAGCGCCGACGATACGAAAGGGATTATATCCAATGAGATCCAAGTGGATGAGGATGCTGGTGGCGGCCGTGGCCGTGCTTGCGCTGGCGGCGGTTGCGGCGGCCGGCGCTTCGGCGGCGCTGCCGGAAATGAAATTTAGCTCATGGCCGGACAACTATTCTGGCAAAAGCGGCGAAGTGACCTTGGAAGCGAAGAGCGGCGCCACCGTCAAGTGCCTTGCCTCGACGAATAGCGGCGAAGTGACCACCTCCAAGACGTTCGCGAAAGTCCAGCTCAAGTACACGGGCTGCAAAGAAGGCACGGGATCGAACACGTGCAGCAACAAAAGCTCCGGTGAAATCGTCACGAGCGTGTTGAAGTCCGAACTCGTGTACATCAATAAAGCCAGTAAAGAAGTGGGCCAGGTGTTCAAGCCGGAAGTCGCGGGCAGCGCTTTTGCGAAATTCGAATGCGCCGGCACGCTGGGAGCGGTGACCTTGTCCGGGGGCGTGATCGCCAAGCTCCCGAGCGAACAGGTCAACAAATTCCAAACGTCGTTCACGTGGAACTACAGGCAGACCAAAGGCGTTCAGGAACCGACCGAATACGAAGAAGGCTCGACGAAAGTCTCGATCTTTCTCACTGGGATCCCGAACCTATTTAAACTGGAACAGACCGGCGAGGCAATGACGGAAACGATGACATGGGCCAAATCGGCGGAAATCGCTGCATAGTGGCAGTGTGAGTGTGACAGGCCAAATGTGACAGCAGGCGGGCGTGGGGCGAGGACATCCCTGACCCCACGCCCGCCGTACCGACGAGTTGGTCGCGCACGAGTCTTGATGTGCAGGAGAGGGGCAACAGTGAGGGGGAGGGTTCAAATGAGATCGCATTCGAAAGAGACAAGCACAGGGGACAGCCTGCCGACCGAGCGTATGGTCCGACGGTTGGCGCGATGTGTTCTGCCGGCCGCTACCGTGGCGTTGCTGCTCTCGCTTGCCGGCGCGCCTGCCGCAACGGCGGCGGGCGAAAGCTGTTCCAACGAAGCGATCCGCACGAGTCAGGACGCAAACGCTCTGCCCGGATGCCGCGCCTACGAGCTCGTCACCCCTGCGAACAAGGACTCCGGCGAACCGAAAGCGGTCATCGCCGGCCTGTCCGAATCGGAACTCTATTCGACGGTAGGTGCGTACGCCGCCGACACCGGCGATCGGATGGCGTGGACTTCCGAATATCCACTGCCCGGGTCCAGTTGGGCGGGCATGGATTACCTGTCGACGCGCGGAGCGAATGGGTGGTCGACCGAAAACACGATCCCGCCTCAGTCTGTCTCAAACGGCCTCAACTGCCCAGGCCTTGTGGCGCCCGCGGCCTATTCAACGGACCTGTCTAGGGCTGTGCTGGCCGACGGATTTGGCCAGTTTGGGAGCGGTCTCAAAAGCGAAGGCCTCTTTTGCGGTCACGACGAACCGCGCCTTGTCACAAGCGTGCCCGAAGGGTTTCAGGGCGAGCTCGAACGATTTCAAAATCTCTTCCTGCGAGATAACGCCGCCGGCTCCTACCAGCTGGTAGACATGACACCTCAAAACACGCCGATCCCTGTCCCTACTAGTTTTGGACGACTGGGGGAAGCGACCGTTCAATTCGCCCCCGCGGCGTTCCTCGCGGGCTCGAACGACCTCGGTACGGTCGTATTCGAAGAGGAACTTCCGCTTGTTCCAGGTGCGCCGTCTGGCGACGACCTCTATTCGTGGTCGCGTAGCACGGGAAGGGTGTCGCTTGTGAGCTACGTGGAAGACGGTACGGGGAATCCGGTCGTAGGGAGGCTGGCGGGCTCGACGAGAAATACCCAGACTGACCAGTCCAAAGGCGGCGAATTCGTCCCGTATAATATCGCCGGTTCGCGCCACGCGGTATCCGGAGACGGATCGCGGATCTTCTTCGAAGCGGGCGGCGCTCTATACCTGCGCGAAGACGGCACCAGCACAGTGCAGCTCGACCTCTTGCGGAGCGGCGGCGGCACGAGCGGCGGCGGGCGCTTCATGGTCGCGAGCGAAGACGGGTCGAAGGTGTTCTTCACGGACGAAAACCGACTGACGGCCGATGCCAAGGCCGAAGCCGGCAAGCCCGACCTCTACGAATACGATCTCGACCGGCCGCTCGGCGAACGCCTGGCCGATATCACGGCTGCTGGCTGGACTGAACCAGCCGACGTGCTCGGAATAGCGGGTGCTTCCAGCGAAGGCTCTTATCTGTATTACGTCGCCGACGGCGGACACCAACCCGCGGACGGTCCGAGTGGCACGCTCAATCCGAGCCCGGTCGCGGGGGAGCCCAACCTGTATCTCCTCCACGAAGGCAGAACGTCGTTCATTACCACGCTCGACGTGGAAAACGACTCCTGCGACTGGGCGAGCGTGCAGTGCGTCAGTTTGCCCCTCTTCGGCGGCTTGACCGCTCGGGTGTCCTCGAACGGCAGGTTCGTCGCGTTCGACTCCGATCAGAGCCTGACAGGCTACGACAACGTTGGTCCCACCTGCGTTCGAAAATTGGGAAGCTTCGGGGAAGTGGAAGGATATTCTCCTGGGCCATGTGAGGAGATCTTCCTCTACCAGGCCCAAGCGAATCGGCTCGAATGCGTATCCTGCAACCAGAGTGGCGCGCCACCGGTATGGCCGGGGACGATCCGTTTTCCCGTGCACGCGAGTCAAGACGATGAAATGAGAAACGCGCACCTGCAGCGCAACGTCTCGGACTCGGGGGCGGTGTTCTTCGAATCGAAGGACGCTCTTGTGCCCGCCGCGACAAACGGCAAGTTCAACGTCTACGTGTACGAGGACGGGCAGCCGCGGCTTCTCTCCAGCGGCACGAGCGAAACCGATTCCTATTTCCTGGAAGCAAGCCCGGACGGTTCCAATGTGTTCTTCGCGACCTCGCAGGCGCTGCTCCCGGGTCGGGACACCGACTCCGTTTTCGACATCTACGACGCGCGCGTCGGCGGCGGCTTTCCGGAACCCGCGTCGCCGCCGGCGCCCTGCGAAGAACAGGCGAGCTGTCGCGGAGCGCTCGGCCCCGCTCCAAGCTTCTCGACGCCCTCGAGCGTGAGCCTCGTCAGCTCCGGCAACGTGACCTCTGCTTCCGCGACAACGCCGAAGGTGAAGTCGAGGGTGAAGTCCGCGAAGTGTAAGAGGGGCTACGTCAAGAGGAAGCGCAAGTGCGTGAGGAAGTCCAACGCTAAAGCCAAGAAGTCGGCCAAGGGGAGGAAGTAACATGCTCAAGCGATCGATGCCGATCCTCTTGGCTGTCTGTGCTCTGCTGGTCCTGAGCGCACCAGCGTCCGCCGTTGTCAAGCACGAACTCATCGGCAGCTTCAACGGCGCGGACGAGCCAAACGGGCCGTTCAACTTCGTCTTTGCGGCCGCCGTCGATAACTCGAGCGGTCCCAGTGGCGGCGACGTCTACATTGGTGAAGAGAAGCAATTGGTTGGTGAAAATGCTGGTAGTGCGATCAACAAGTTCAGCGCTAACGGCGTGTATGCCGGTGTCCACATTACGGGTGCCGAAACGCCTCAAGGCTCGTTCAACTTCTTGCAGTTTCCATTTGGCTCCGAACGGTGGCTCTCGGGGATCGCCGTGGACAGCTCGGGCGTCAACGCTGGCGATCTCTACGTGGGTGACACCCAAAACGGGGTCGTCGACAAGTTCGACGAATCGGGCCATTATATTTGTCAGATCACTGGAAGCGCGATGCCGCCGTCGAGCGAGTGTAATGGTGTGGCGGGAAGCAATACTCCCGCGGGTAGCATGAAGCCAGCGGGGGTCGCGATTGGTCCCGGTGGCACGGTCTATGTCGTAGATGCGGCGCACAATGTAATCGATGAGTTCTCTCCATCCGGCGCATACGTCAGCCAGATAGTAGATTCCGAACACCTCACCGAACCGGATCAGATCGCGGTCGATTCCAGCGGCAACGTTTACGTGCTCAACGGAACTGTATTCGGCGGGGAAAACGTCGCCAAGTTCGATCCCGCAGGCTCGTTTATAGCGATGCTGGTCAATCGGCAAGTGGAAGAAGGAACCTTTCCTCATGGTCTCGCCGTCGATCCATCGGACGACCATGTGTTCGTTGGTGAGAAAAGAGGATCTGAATCGGGGATCTTTGAGTATGATGCCACCGGGCACGAGTTCAGCCGCTTTGGCGAAGAATCGTCTGCAGCATCGCCGACAGAGGCTGTAAGTCGAGCGACGGGCGATATATACACTGGGAGTAATTTTGTCGGTCCGGTCGAAATCTACGGTCCGGCTGTAGCGAGCCCCAATCTGACTACGGGCTCGGCTACCGGTATTCAGGAAAAGGCTGTGACTCTGAACGGGCAGGTGAAACCTGACGTTGTGCACGGCGGCGGCGAAGTCAGTTCGTGCGAATTTGAATACGGTACGTCAACCGCATACGGCAACACGGTGCCGTGTTCGCCGTCGACGCTGCCATACGCGAGCGCGCAGGGCGTGAGCGCGAACATCGGCGGCCTGACGCCCGACACCGAATATCACTACCGTTTGAGCGCGAGCGACCCGGGTGAAGGCGGAGTCCACGGAGGCACTGGTTATGGAGAAGACAAGACGGTCACCACATCCGGCCCGTCCGCGATCGACGCTGAGTCGTCCTCAAACGCTGTCATATCGACGGCTGTCGTCGAAGCGAAGATCAACCCCTTCGGGCTGGACACGACGTGTCACGTCCAGTACGTGGACGATGAAACATTCAGCGTGTCCGGGTACGAACATGCCGTCACGGTGCCGTGCGGGCAAGACCTTGGCTCGGGCTTCGGCGATCAGAGCGCCGAAGCAAAGCTCACGGGGCTGCGGATCGATACGGTCTATCACTTCCGCTTCGTGGCGACGAATGCGGCTGCGCTGTCGGGAGTCGCGGGCGCCGATGCGACGTTTGCGACGTTCGGCGTCAAGTCGTTCTCGGTCGCCGACTTGAGCCTGAACGAAGAAGCGCACAGCTTGGAAACGTATACGCAGGCGGGCGGTCACCCCTATGAGATGACCGTCAGCTTCTCGTTGAACACAACCCACCCCGCCCAGGGCGGCAACCCCAATCCGACGGACGCGAACCCGAAGGACGTGGTGGCCGAGTTCCCCCCCGGGCTGATCGGAAACCCGCAGGCGACGCCGAAGTGCTCCGCCTACAACGTCGCGCACGCCGACTGCAGCGGCGCCGCGCAGGTCGGCGAGCTCGAGGTGACCACGGCGGCGGGGCTGGAACCCGAAGAACCGCTCTACAATCTCGTGCCACCCAAGGGCGTGGCCGCCCAGTTCGGCGCCCGCTTCAACGGTTTCATCACGGCGCACATAGATGCGCAAGTGCGCACGGGCGGCGACTACGGGGTCACCGGCGGCTCGCTCTACGTGTCAGCCGCCGAAGGCGTGACGGGCGCGACCGTGACGCTCTGGGGCGTGCCGGCCGACCCGCGACACGACCCCAAACGCTTCTGCCCCAAGGTTGGAGGAATCCAAGAGGTAGCGCCGTGCGAAGACGGTGGCCCGCTGGTCCCGTTCCTGCGCAATCCGACCGCCTGCGCGGGCGCCCAGCCCGCGACCTTGCGCATCGATTCGTGGCAGGAGTCCGGTGTTTATGTGGACGCGAAGTCTGAAATGCCCGCTGTGACCGGCTGTGAGAAGCTGGACTTCAAACCTGAAATCTCGGTCGTGCCGGATCGGCACAGTGCTGATTCTCCGAGTGGGCTGAAAGTGGAACTGACGGTTCCTCAGAACGAGGATCCGAATGGGCTTGCGGTGGCGGATTTGAAGGACGCGACTGTCACGCTGCCGCGCGGGGTGACAGTCAACCCGTCGGCGGCCGGTGGGTTGGTTGGCTGTTCGGAGGCGCAGATCGACTTGAAAGGCTCCGAGCCGGCGAGCTGTCCGGACGCTTCGAAGGTCGGTCGTGTGGAGATCGACTCGCCGTTGCTTGAACGTCCGCTCTTCGGTGGTGTGTACGCGGCACAGCAGGGTAATGGCGGACCTGCCCTCGGCTCGAACCCGTTCGGCTCGCTGCTGGCGCTGTATATCGCCGTTTACGACCCGCAGACGGGTGTGGTTGTCAAGCTCGCGGGCAAGGTCAGCGCTGACCCGTCCACGGGGCAGTTGACTACCACGTTCGATGAAAACCCGCAGCTGCCGTTCGAACATCTGAAGGTGCAGTTCTTCGGAGGCGAACAGGCCGTGCTGGCGACGCCCGCTCAGTGCGGCAGCTACTCCAGCGAAGCGTCGCTGACGCCGTGGTCGGCGCCTCAGTCGGGCCCCGCCACGGTGCTGCTCTACCCGTATCAGGTGGGCTCCGGTCCGGGTGGTGCGCCGTGCGCCGCACCGGGCTTCGCCCCCTCCTTCACCGCCGGCACGACCAGCGATCAGGCGGGGAGCTTCAGCCCCTTCACGCTGACGCTCACCCGCAACGACGGTGAACAGCGGTTGAGCACGGTCGCGACGGCGATGCCCCCAGGTCTCGCGGGGATGATCGCCAACGTGCCGCTGTGCGACGAAGCCGACGCGAACGCGGGGAGTTGTCCGGCGGCCAGCCAGGTCGGGCACGTCGTCGTCCAAGCGGGGGTGGGAAGAGAACCCGTCACGCTCCCGCAAGCCGGCAAGCCGCAGGACCCCGTGTATCTGACGGGGCCGTACAACGGTGGCCCGTTCGGCCTGTCGATCGTCGTGCCGGCCGAAGCCGGCCCCTTCAACCTCGACGAAGGCGGCCATCCGGTCGTCGTTCGTGCGGGCATCCACATCGACCCGAAGACCGCGCAGGTTAGCGTGGTGAGCGCGCCGATGCCCTCGATGTTGCAGGGCGTCCCGGTCGACGTGAAGGCCGTCCACGTCGAGATCGACCGCTCCGGGTTCATCTTCAACCCGACCAGCTGCGACCCGATGAGCGTCGGCGGCACGATCGGCTCGACACAAGGCACCACAGCCAATGTCTCAAGCCGCTACCAGGCGTCGTCGTGTCAGAGTCTGTCGTTCAAGCCGCGCTTCACGGTCTCGACGTCTGGCAGGACCTCGCGTCGCAACGGTGCGAGCCTCGATACCAAGATCTCCTATCCGAAGGGCTCGGTCGGTTCCGAGGCGAATATCCGCTCGGTCAAGGTCGACTTGCCTAGGCAGCTGCCCTCGCGGCTGTCCACGTTGCAGAAGGCGTGCACGGACGTGGTCTTCGACGCGAACCCGGCGGCGTGTCCCGCGGCCTCGCGGGTCGGGACGGCTACGACGACGACTCCGGTGTTGCCGGTGGCGCTCACGGGGCCCGTGTACTTTGTCTCCCACGGCGCGCGCAAGTTTCCCGACTTGGTGATCGTGCTGCAGGGCGACGGCGTCACCGTCGAACTGGACGGCGAAACGTTCATCTCCAAAAAGGGCCGGACCAGCACGACCTTCCGCACGGCGCCCGACGTGCCGTTCGAAAGCTTCGAGCTGAAGCTGCCGCAGGGCCCCTTCTCGGCTCTCGGCAGCAACGGCGACCTGTGCAAGGGCAAGCTCTCGATGCCGACAGCGCTCACCGCCCAAAACGGGCTGAGCATCCACCAGGCAACGAGGATCGCCGTCACGAACTGCCCGCAAGCAAAGCGAGGCAAAAAGCACAGACCATCGTGATCCCCTCCCTCGACAGCACGGCCGGGACGCAGGCTCTGCGCCCCGGCCGCAACGGGCTCGGCACGGACTACATCGCGCGCTTCCAGCGGGCGCGGATCGTCGCGGCGATGGTCGAAGTCGTGGCCGAGCGCGGCCTCGCGCGCTCGAGCGTCGCGCACGTGGTGGCGAAGTCGGGAGTCTCGCGTCGCACCTTCTACGAGGTCTTCGCGGACCGCGACGACTGCTTCCTTGCTGCGCTGGACGACGCGATCGCGCGGGCCGGGGAGCTCGTTCTTCCGGCGTATGAGGCCGGCGGTGGGCTCTGGCGCGATCGTATCCGCGGCGGGCTCGCCTGTCTGCTGTCGTTCCTCGACCACGAGTCCGCCACCGGCCGGCTGCTGTTCGTGGAGGCGCTCGGCGCCGGCCAGGCGGCCCACGAGCGCAGGCGCCGCGTCCTCGACCGGCTGATCCCGGCCGTCGAGGAGGGGCGCGGCGAAGCCGGGGCGCGAGGCGATCTGCCCGAGCTGACCGGCGAGGGCGTCGCGGGGGCCGTCCTGTCGGTGATCCAGGCGCGCATGATCGAAGACGGCTCTCGCCCCCTGGCCGGGCTTACCGGCGCGCTGATGGGGATCGTCGTGCTTCCCTACCTGGGACCGGCCGCCGCCCGGCGGGAGATGGCGCGCGCGGCGCCCGAGTCGTTTCCCCGCGCACAGCCGCCAAGCGAAGTTTCGCTCGGCGATCTGCCGATGCGCATCACCTATCGAACCGCCATGGTGCTGATGGCGATCGGTGCGCAGCCGGGCGCCTCCAACCGCGCCGTCGGTCGCGCCGCCGGCGTCGAGGATCCGGGTCAGATCTCAAAGCTGCTGGCGCGACTTCGGCGTATTGACCTGATCGAGACCACCGCTGACGGCAGGTTCGCCAACGCCTGGTCGCTCACCCCCCGCGGCAAGCGCGTCGAGCAGTCGCTGCGCCTGCGCGCGCGCTGACGCGAGCTCAGCGCGCCCCTGCGCCCTGCGGCTCGCCGCGCGTGGGCACGCCCTCGGCCGGCGCCTGCGCGGCCGGCGCGTAGGCGGCGACGAAGTCCTTCGAGCGCACGAGCGCGAAGCCGGCGATCGCTCCAACGAAGGCGATCGCGGAAGCGATCTCGAGGATGTTTGTGAGCGCTCCCGTGAACGCGACCCGGTAGGCATGATGGGCAGCCGTGCTGTGTGCGATGTCGTGCTGGAAAACGGCGCCGAGCGCGGCGATCCCCGTCGCGATCCCCACTTGGCGGGCGGTGTTGTTGGCCCCCGAGGCCATGCCGCTGCGCGCGGGCGGGACCACTCCGATCGCCGCGGAGGCCAGCGGCGGGTTGACCAGGCCGATCCCGGCGCCCTGCAGCATGAAGCCCGGGATCAGGGCGGTCCAGCTCGACGTGGGCGAGGCGGCCGTCATCCACAGCAGGCCGGCGCTCACGAGCAGCATTCCCACACCGAGCAGCAGCCGGATCGGCACCCGCACGCTCAGGCGTCCCGCCAAGGGCGCAACGAGGAAGGAGAGCAGCGTTATCGGCAGGAAGCGCAGGCCGGCCTGTAGCGGCGAGAAGCGAAGCACCTCCTGTATGTAGATGGTCAGATATAGGAACATCGAGAAGGCGGAGGCGGCCATCGTGAACGCGACGATGTTGGCGCCCGCGAAGGCGGGGCGTCTGAACAACGTCAGGTCGAGCATCGGGCGCTCTTGGCGGATCTCCGCGATGAGGAACAGCGCGAACAGCACGGCAGAGCCCGCGAGCAACGCGAGGATCTGCGTCGAGCCCCAGCCTGTGTCGTTGCCGCGCACGAGCGCGAACACGAGCATGAACAGGGAGCCTGAGAACGTCACGAGACCGGCCCAGTCGACGCGGGTCGCGCCGGGGTCGCTTGACTCGAGCACCTTCGAAAGCGTCAAGAGGACGGCCGCGATCCCGATTGGGACGTTGACGAAGAAGATCCACTCCCAGCCGACCGCCGAGGTGATGACGCCACCGAGTAGCGGGCCGACCGCCACAGCGGCGCCGGTGACCGCCCCGAACACGCCGAAGGCGATACCGCGGTCGCGGCCGCGGAAGGCCTGGGCGATCAGCGCCAGAGAGGTCGCGTACATGAGCGCTCCGCCGATTCCCTGAACGCCGCGCGCGAGATTCAGAGTCAAGGGAGTCGAGGACAGGCCGCACACCGCGGAGGCAGCGGTGAAGACAACCAGGCCGATCACGAACAGCCGCCGCCGACCGAGCAGGTCGGCCAGGGCTCCGCCGGTGAGCAGGAAGGCGGCGAGCGTGAGCGAGTAAGCGTCTACGACCCACTGCAGATCCTGGAAGCTCGAATGCAGCGAGCGCTGGATGGCGGGCAGCGCGACGTTCACGACCGTGATGTCGAGCAACAGCATGAAGATCGCCACGCACACCGCGATCAATGTCCACCACTTGCGCTCCATGGCCGGCTCCCTTCGTGGCGTCCTCAGGACGCTGGACTCATCTCACTGTAGGACGCAAGCTCGTCGAGGCGCCCGAGCACCGTCTCGCGCGTGCTTGTCAGCTCGCGGCGCAGCTTGGCGAGCTCCGAGGCGCGGTGCTCGACCAGCTCCAGCTGGCGGTCGAGATGGCCGAGCGCCTCTTCCAACAGCTCGCGGCGGCGCTCGGGGTGCACGTCGTCGCGGCGCAGCTGCGCACGCACGGCCGCGCGTGCCTCCTCTGCCGTGAGCAGGTCCTTGAGCTCGTCAAGCGTCACGCCCAACAGCTCCTTGAGACGGATCACCTCGCGCAGCCGCTCGACCTCGGCTTGGGAATAGAGACGATGCCCACCGGAAGGTCGCTCGGGTGCGCCCGCGAGCAGCCCCAGTTCCTCGTAGTAGCGGATCGTGCGCGGGGTGGTGCCGGCGAGCTTGGCGACGTCGCCGATGCGCAAAGGCGCCTCGGGGGTGCTCACGCGCGCGCCCCAGCCTGCAAAGCGGCTTCGGCCTCCAGCGTCGCGTGCGTTGGACGCAAAAGGCATACGAGCGCGCCGACCACCGAAGTTGCAACCAGCACCCACAGGGCGACGTGCATGTTGGCGATGAAGGGGGCGAGCTTCTGCTCTGAGAGCCCGCGCGTGACGCCGGAGAAGACGGCGAACAGCGTCGCCTTGGGCACGGCCGAGGTGACGATCGCAAGCACGAACGCGATCGACAGCACCGCACCCGTGTTCTGCAAGAGCGTGCGTGCGCCGGCGGCGATACCGCGGCGCTGCGCCGGCACGGTGCCCATCATCGCGGCGGTGTTGGGGCTGTTGAACATGCCCGAGCCGATGCCGACGAGCGCCAGCCAGATCATTGACTGCCAATAGGGGCTGTGTACCTGCAAAGTCGTCATGCCGGCAAGGCCGACGGCGCTGACGAGCATGCCGAGCGAGGCCAGCATGCGCGAACCGTGGCGGTCGGCGTAGATGCCGGCCAGGGGGGAGGCGACAAGCATGCCGAGCGCGAGCGGTATCAGCTTGATGCCCGCTTCGATCGGGCTGTTCGACTGCGCCCCTTGGAAGTAGAAGACGAACAGGAACATCAGGGCGAAGCGGGCCAGTCCGTTGATGAACGAAGCGGCGCTGGCCGCCGCGAACAGGCGGTTGTTGAAGATCGACAGGTCGAGCATCGGCGCGCGCGTATGTCGCTCGATCAGGACCCACAGCGGCAGCAACACGACAGCGCACGCCAAACCGCCGATCACGACCGGATCGGACCATCCGGACAGGCCGCCCTTTGACACACCAAGCACGAGGCCTGTAAGGCCCACGACGAATGTGGTCGTGCCGAGTGTGTCGAAGCCGCGCACCTTGTCGGGCTTGGCCAGCTCGCGCAGGATCAGCGCACCCCAAGCCGCGCCGGCCAAAGCGAGCGGCACGTTGAACCAGAAGACCCAGTGCCAGGAGATCTCGACGAGCACGCCGCCAAGCACCGGTCCGAGCACCAATCCGACGGCGGCAACCATCGTGTTCGCGCCCATCGCCAAACCGAGTTGTTCCTTCGGGAAGGCATCCGTCACGAGAGCAGCCGCGTTGGCGAACAGGAACGCAGACCCAATCCCCTGCAAAACCCGCCAACAGATCAACTCGGTGGCGCCGCCTGAGAAACCGGCGCCGAGCGAGGCGAAAGCGAACAGCAGAAAGCCGCCGACATAGGCGCGCTTGCGCCCAAACAGGTCGCTGAGCCGCCCCGCCGTCAGCACCAAGACCGTCGCCGCGATCAGGTAGGCGAGGATCACCCACACGAGCGCCAGCAGGCTCGCGTGCAGCGAGCGCTCCAGGCTCGGCAGCGCGATGATCAGCGTGCCGGAGTTGGTAGCAGCCAGCAGCATGCCCAAGCTCGTACAGGACAGCGCCCACCACTTGTAGTGCTCGTGGTCGGCGCTGACGCCGAAGCGCCGATCGCCCTCGGCCCGCCGCGCGCCGGCGCCCGCCGTGCCGGCCTCTCTATTTAAAGTTGACGTGAACGTAAAGATCAGGATAGCAGCTGGCACGTGCACACCGGCGACGGCCAATCGCTTATGCACGTAAACACCCCTTGTGTGCGAACACACCTGTGCGGACACCTGTGTACAGACACCTTGTCTGCAAATACCCCTAAATACAGACACTCGCCTCGGCCTGCTCGATCGTGCTAGAACGTCATCGTGAGCGAGGAACAGGTGCAGAAGTCAGAGCAACAGTGGCGCGATGAGCTGACGCCCGAGCAGTACGAGGTGTTGCGCCGCGCAGGCACCGAGGCGCCGTTCACCGGCGAGTACGTCTACAACAAGGACTCCGGCATGTACCGCTGCGCCGGCTGCGGTGCCGACCTGTTCAGCTCCGACACGAAGTTCGAGTCCGGCACGGGCTGGCCCAGCTTCACCGAGCCCGCCGTCGCCGAGACGGTCGAGCTGCGGCCCGACAACGGCTTGTTCATGAAACGCACGGAGGTGGTGTGTCGCAGCTGTGGCGGTCACCTTGGCCACGTCTTCGACGATGGTCCCGGTCCCACGGGTCAGCGCTACTGCATCAACTCGGCCGCGCTGTCGTTCGCGCCCGAGTCCGAGAAGCAGACCTAGCGTCTGCGCTGCCGCTGCTTGGCCAGCGCGCCATGCAACCCGTTCGCGCTTGTCCTTCGGCTGACACTAGACTGGCCGCGCGATGATCA
The DNA here is from genome assembly GCA_963704555.1 of uncultured Solirubrobacterales bacterium. Taxonomy (GTDB): domain Bacteria; phylum Actinomycetota; class Thermoleophilia; order Solirubrobacterales; family Solirubrobacteraceae; genus Palsa-744. Next base: position 2,438,287 of record OY969921.1, on the reverse strand, counting down.
TGGAGAACCGCTCCAAGCGGCTGTCTGAGCCCCTGCGCTGGGGGCGGCGCGAGAAGGCTGTGGTTGCTGTGTTGCTCAGTTGCGTCTTGATTGTGTTGATTGGGCTCGGCGCCTACTCACTGACGAGCGGCTCGAAGGAGCCGAAGGATTGCGTCGACATAACGTTTGCCAGCACCCTTGGTGCGGCCCGGATGCATGCTTGTGGCGCACGCGCCAAGACCCTGTGCGCCGCCCCACGGGCCTCGAAGGAGATCGCGCAGCCGCTGAAGCAGGCCTGTCGCCGCGCCGGCTATCCATTTGAATAAGCGCGATGCCCCCCGCGCGCGCGGGGGGCATCGTCGGTTTCTTAGGTCTTGCGCCTGGGGCGAGTGGCCTGCGGGCGACCACAAAGCCCGCCGTTGCGGCCCGTCTATACAAATGTCGAAACGCGACGGTCAACTGTTGGCCACCGTGTCCCTAGCCGTGTAGCGCCCTCCCCGGTTTCATAAGCACAGCTAAAGAGGCGAGTCGCCACCGCGGGTGCGGGCGGCGGCTCGCCGTATCTACAACGGCAGGAAACGGAGGCTTATGTCCATCTTGGCGACAGCCGAATGGTTGTCATACCCATCCTGGCTCAACGCCGGCGACAACGCATGGCAGATGACCGCGGCGACGTTCGTCGGGCTGATGAGCCTCCCCGGTCTCGCCGTCCTGTACGGCGGGGTCATGCAGAAGCGCTGGTCGGTCAACAGCATGATGCTCACGTTCGTAGCGTTCTGCCTCGTACTGGTGGCGTGGTGCCTGTGGGCCTTCAAGATGGGCTTTGGCAGCCCGATCGCGCACAGCGGTGGCGGCATCTTCGGCACGAAAGGCTTCCTGGGCACAGGCTGGGGTGAACCTGGCGCCGTGCTCGGCCATGCCGCCGAGGAGGGGCAGGCGCTGATCCCGTCGATTACGACGGGGCCACCGTTCCACTTCCCGCAATCCTCGCTCGTGTACTTCCAGTTCGTGTTCGCTGCGATCACGCCGATCCTGATGCTCGGCTCGGTGCTGGGACGCATCAGCTTCAAGGCCTGGATCCCGTTCGTGCTGCTGTGGATCACGTTCGTGTACACGGTCAACGCGTTCCTGATCTGGGGCGGCGGCTACTTCGCGGCCCATGGCGCACTTGACTACTCGGGCGGTTACGTCATCCACCTCGCGGCTGGAATCTCGGGCTTCGTGGCGGCGGCGGTCATAGGACCGCGATTGCAAAGAGACAGAGAGGTCGACGCTCCAAACAACCTGCTGATGGTTGCCGCGGGCGCCGGTCTGCTGTGGCTGGGCTGGAACGGCTTCAACGGTGGAGACTCCTACTACGCGGGCGCCAACGCCTCGGCGGCGGTTCTCAACACGAACCTCTGCACCGCGGTCGCGATGCTCGTCTGGATCGCGTGGGACTACATCTTCCGCGACAAGCCGTCGCTGCTCGGCTCGGTCAACGGCATGATCACAGGGCTGGTGGGCATCACGCCCGCGGCCGGCTTCGTGAACGGCTACGGGGCGATCATCATCGGCGTTGTGGCCTCCACGATCGTGTGGATGTCGATTCGCTTCCTCTCGCGTGCTCCAGTGTTCCGGCACGTGGACGACACGCTGGGGGTGATCTATACCCACGGCATCGCCGGCCTCTGCGGTGGCCTTTTGGTTGGGCTCTTGGCCAACTCGAACGTCGTCGAGTACATCGGCGTGCCAAGTACGGGTACCTCCAACCTGCCGGGTGTCTCAGGGCTGTTGGTGAACGGCAGCTGGACGCTGTTGCGCTGGCAGGCTGAGGCGGGTCTGTGGGTGATCCTGTTCAGCGGCACGATGACATTCATCCTGCTGAAGCTAGTCGGCATATTCATGCCGCTGCGACTCTCCGACGAGGAGCTGGAGATCGGCGATCACGCGATCCACGGCAACGAGGTCTACCCCTCGGACGTGCCAACGCTAGGTGGACCGCACCACGCGCCGACCTACCAGCCGGCGCCGGCGGGCAGTACCGCATAGACGGCTCGGGCGGGCGCGTGACCTCTGGCGCGCCCGCCCGTTGCTAGGCTTGGCAGTGGTTATCAATCGACTGCGACACCCGGCTCGCCTCGGCGGGCCTCGGTCGTTCAGGCGCCGAATACCGTCCGGTCGCTTGAATACAATGCGGTGCAGGAAGGTGCAGTGACGTGGCCGTCACAGACGCGTGATAACCGATCTTCCGGAGCGATCCTTCGGATGGGTTCGATTCCCACACCTTCCGCCAATTGGTCGGGTGACACGAGCAGGTAGCCATTATCATGCCGCCGAGACGAGTTAATCGCCGTCGCGCTCTGTCGCCCGTCCGTCTGCTAGCCTCACTAATGGTTATCAAGCGTCTGTGACACCGGCCCGCCTCTGGCGGGCCGCGCTGCTTAAGGAATCGTCAAGCCGATGGGGCAAGACACGCCTGTGCCGCCCAGGCCGCAATAACCACCAGGATTCTTCTCCAAATACTGTTGATGGTGATCCTCGGCGTAGTAGAAGGGATGGGCGGCGCCCCCCGGCTCGATTTCGGTTGTGATCTGGCCGTGGCCGCTCGCGGAGAGCATGCGCTGGTATGTCTCGCGCGAGGCCACTGTGGCTTCATGTTGGGCCTCGTCCTCGTAGAGGATCAGCGAGCGGTATTGGCTGCCGACGTCATTACCCTGGCGCATTCCCTGCGTCGGGTCGTGCCCCTCCCAGAATAGTCGCAGCATCTCCTGGTAGCTGGTGGCGGCACTATCGAAGGCGACCAGCACTACCTCGGCGTGGCCGGTGCGTCCGCTGCACACCTCCTCATAAGTGGGGTTGGGCGTTATCCCGCCGGCATAGCCCACTGCGGTAGTGTGCACACCCGGCGCCTGCCAGAAGATGCGCTCGGCGCCCCAGAAGCAGCCCATCCCGAACACGGCCTGCTCGATGCCAGAAGGGAACGGACCCCGCAGCGGCGTGCCGAGCACGACGTGACGCTCAGCCACTTGCAACGGCTGCTCGCGGCCCGGAAGCGCATCATCCGCGCTGACCATGCTCGTGTGCCGCGATTTGAACAGATCCATAGCTGTTCAGCCTAGCGTGCCGGCCAATCGTCCAGTCGGGGCGCCCTCGATCAGCGTTGGCTGACTGGCCTGCGCCCAACCGGCAAGGTTTGTTGTCAGTAGGAGTGCCTGCTCAAGCGCACGCCCATCCAAACCGAAAAGATGGGCAAGCAATGTCGATAAGCCCATCTCAGACGCTCTCGCAAGCCGCGGAGGCTCACTTGCCGCTCGCGCGGGACGGATCGGCGCCATTGCGCTCGCTGCTGGGTCGCGTCGTGACGAGCCGCCCGGCGATGGCCTGGTCGCTGGCTTTGCTGTTCATGTTCAAGGCGTTCGTTTGCCTGGCGGCGATCCTGTTCCCGATCAGCTCGAGCGAGCCGGTGGCACTGATCGGGGCTGCCGGTGCTCTGGGGGTGGTTGGCGCTTGCCTGGTGTGGCTCGCTGCGCGACGCATCTCTGTGCTTGGCTTCGAGCTGCTGGCCGCCTGCGGCACGCTCGTGAGCAGCGTTCTGGTCGTGCACGCGAGCACGCACGGCGGCATGATGATCGCCGCCTTCTCCTATCCGTGGATCGCGATCTACTCGGCGCATTTCTTCGAGCGCCGCGTGGTTATCGCGCAGGGCGCGCTTATCACCGTCGCTTTCGGCGTCGCGCTGCTGCTTGGCGGCTTGCCGCACGTCGGTATCTACTGGATGATCGTGACCGTCACGATCTGGTCGATCTGCATCGTGCTCGGGCGTCTCAGCGAGAGCTTGCGCCGGCAGGCCGACACCGACACGCTGACGGGCCTGCTCAATCGCAACGGCTTCATGGCGGCCGCCGTCCGCGAGCATGCGATCGCCCAGCGCAGCGGCAATCGGCTGACGCTCGCGATGCTCGACCTGGACGACTTCAAGCAGATCAACGACCTGCGCGGTCACACCGCCGGTGACCGCGTGCTGGCCGATCTCGGCCAGTCCTGGCGTGAGCGTCTGCGCACCGGCGACATCCTCGCCCGCCACGGCGGCGACGAGTTCGTGTTGCTGCTGCCGGCCACGACCCCTGAGGGCGCCGGTGCAGTTCTCGAGCGCCTGCGCGACAAGGACCTGCCGGTCACATGGTCGGTCGGGATCGGGGAGTGGCTGCCGCGAGAAAGCCTGGGCGAGTGCATCGCTCGCGCCGACGCCGATCTGTACAGCGTCAAGAATGCCCTGCGACTGCGTGACACGCGCGCAGTCGGCGTTTGACATCGCGCCGTTCAGGCAACACTCAATGATGAGGGCATCGTTCCTCCCTCATCCCTCCCCGGATCGGCCCGCCCGTGCGCGGGTCGATCTGTGCTTGGCGGGTGATAACTTCGCCGAACGATGCCCCGCCTGCGCACACTGCTGATCGGCGCCGCAGTCGTTGTGGCTCTGGTGGTCTTCGTCGTGGTCGGGCTCGCCGGCAGCAAAGCGAACAGCGGGCATCCGGCGCCGGCCCTGCCGCGGGAACACCTCTCCGGTCCGACGACCACGCTGGCCGCTCTGCGCGGGCGCCCGGTGCTGGTCAGCTTCTGGGCCAGCTGGTGCGAACCGTGCGAACACGAGGCGCCGCTGCTCGAGCGCTTCGCTCGTAGCCTGCACGGTAAGGCCACGCTCGTCGGGGTCAACTGGGAGGATCTGTCGCCTGCCAATGCACGCAAGTTCATCCGCACTTATGGCTGGACGTTCCCCAACCTGCGCGATCCTGACGGCAACGTTGGACGCGACTATGGAATGACCGGAGGACCGCCGGTGACGTTCGTAATCGACAGTAGTGGGCGCCTGCGCGCTCAGTTGCGCGGCCCACAGACGCAGCAGACGCTCGAAAGCGCACTTGAGAGTGTGGGGGCCTGACGGTGAGCGGGACGTGGGGCCTGAACGTGAGCGGGACGTGGGGCCTGAACGTGAGCGGGACGCGGGGGCCTGAGCCGTGAGTCGGGTCAGCGGCTGGCGTGTGATCGTCGCTTACGGGCTCGTGTGTGCGGCGACGCAGGTGCTGTGGTTGACCTACGCCGCGATCACCACCGAGACGGCTCGTCACTACGGCGTCTCGGTCGGTGCGGTGGGCTGGCTGGCTGAGATCTTCCCGCTGCTCTATGTCGTCCTGGCGATCCCTTCGGGAATTCTGCTTGACCGCTGGTTTCGTCCCGTGCTGGGCGGGGGAGGGTTGCTGGTCGCGCTGGGGGGACTGCTGCGCCTGGGAGGCGACACATTCGCTTGGGCGATGGCAGGCCAGGTCACGGTCGCGGTCGCCCAGCCTGTCGTCCTGAGCGCGGTGAGCAAGCTTGCGGGCGAGTATCTGCCGGTCGAGCAGCGCGCGGCCGGGATCTCGTTGGGCTCCGCAGGCGGCTTCGTGGGCATGTTGATCGCGCTTTTGCTCGGTCCCACGCTGGGTGGGCACGGGCACATCGAGCGGCTGCTGGTCGTCGAGGCCGTGCTGGCTGGGTTGCCTGCGGTGGCGCTGGCGGTGACATTGCGGCGTCCCGGCCACGAGAGCACTGAGCACGCCGCGATCGCCGGCAACGCGGCACGCGCGTTGTGGGCGCTGCCAAGCATGCGCACGTTGTGCGGTCTTGTGTTCGTGGGCTTCGGCATCTTCGTCGCGCTGGCCACATGGCTGCAAACGCTGCTCCAGCCCTCCGGTGTCTCGGAAACCGCCGCCGGCGTACTGCTTGTCGCGATGGTTATCGCCGGTGTCGTCGGTTGTGCGGTGCTGCCCCCGCTTGTGGCGAGCCGGGGCATCGAACGAAATTTCATGCGTGCCGCGGTGATCGTCGGCTGTGTCGGCTGCGTGGCGCTCGGCGTGATCCCATCGCTCGCGGGCCGCGCGGTCGTGATCGTGGCGATGGGGTTGATGTTGCTGCCGGCGCTGCCGGTGATCCTCACCTCCACCGAGCGTTTGGCCGGCTCCGCCGCGGGCACGGCCGGCGCGATCGTGTGGATGGCGGGCAACTTGGGTGGGCTCGTGGTGGCATTGCTAGTGCAGATCCTGGTGCACCACCCGATGGCGGCGTTCACCGCGATGGCCGCGGTATCGCTGCTCGGCTTGCCGCTTGCGGCCAGACTCAAGCCGATCACCGGCGCCGAGATGGGCGGCGAGCAGCCGGCTGAGCCAATGGCATTGGCGGGCTAGCGGTCGTCTTCGTCGAGCTCGCTGCTGCGCTCTTGGTCTGCTTCTGAGTCTTCGTGGCGTAGGTTCTGCTCCTCGTTCGCCCCCTGGTCGTGGAGAATCACATGCGCCGGCTCCTGATCGCCGTGGGAGGCGTGGTCGATCAGCGCGGCCTCCGCATCCTCGAATCCCTCTGCCTCGCCACCGCCCGCCTCCTGGACCGCGCGCTGAGCCGGATCGAGATCCTCATCGCCGGCCCGGCCGCCGATCTGCGCCGCTTCGCGTGCGGCCAGCTCCGCCTCTTCCTGCTCGTAGGACCTATCGACCGTCATTTGTCTGCTCTCCTTTGCTTACCGATTATCAACCGGGCTGGGCGGCCGGCTCCTGGGCGAGGAAGGAGCTCAACAAGTCTCTTCCCGTTCCCGTGACGGGCTCGCTGTGGGCGAACAGGAGCGTGTCGAACTCCTCGTCGAGCATCCGACGCAAGCTCTTGAGCAGACCCGCGCGAACGCGCCCTGGGTCCTCGCCCAGCAGCGAGTCGGGCATGAAGGCAAGCGCGCCGTCGCGGTCGCGTGTAAGGCCGTCGCCGAAGGACAATGCGCCGGCATCTGCTTCTAGCAGTAGCGTGGTCTCCTCAGCGCAGATCGAGCCAAGCTCCAGAGCGCGCAAACCGTCGGCGAGTTGCTCGTCGAAAACGAAGCTCTCAACCGGACGATCCTCGGAGAAATGTGCGAGCCCCGCCTTGTGGCAAAGCACGGGACAGCCAAAACGCTCGACGTAGAGCGCGCTGTGACGGTAGTGATGGCGATTGCTGAGCACGATCCGCTCGGGTGTGCCGAACTCGGCGACCGCATCCAAGCCCTCGGGCGGCTCCATCGGGTCAATCAGTGTGCCTGAGTCCAGAGCAAAGCTGCTGTACACGGGGTGGCCGATGCCTTCGTGAATAGCGCTCCAGTGAAACAGCCCAGGTGAGATCTCTTCGATCATGGTGGGAGATGTTTCCCCGTCAGGACGGTTGCCTAATCGCAAACCTGCGGTCGTTAGGTCATGGAGAGCTTGACAAGTGACCAAATAGTCACCTATACTCGGCTGTATGGACGAGGTGTTCAAGGCCCTGGCCGATCCCACGCGGCGGGAGTTGCTCGATGAGCTGTTTCGGCAGGACGGTCAGACGCTGAGTGCGCTCGAGCAGCGCTTGCCGATGACGCGCTTCGGCGTGATGAAGCACCTGAAGGTGCTCGAACAGGCGGGTCTCGTCGTGGCGCGCAAGCGCGGCCGCGAGAAGCTGCACTTCTTGAATCCCGTTCCGATCAGGCTCGTCCACGACCGCTGGGTGAGCAAGTACGCAGAGCCGTGGGCCGCAACGTTGAGCGAGCTCAAGCACGACATCGAGGAGAAACTCATGGAGAAGATTTTCGAGATCTACATCAAGACGACGCCAGAGCGCCTGTGGAAGGCCCTCACCGATGGTGAGATGAGGGGGAAGTACACGTTTGGAGCCAGTGTGACCTCTGACTGGACGCAAGGCTCCACCTATGTTGGCGGCAGTCCAAATGCGCCCGAACTGCTCATCGAAGGCGAGAACCTGGAGGTCGACCCGCCGCGCAAGCTCGTTCAGAGCTTCAACGCTCTGTGGGGTGAGGACGTTAAGCGTGAGGCCACCTCGCGCGTCACCTACGAGATCGAGCCGGTCGGTAGCTCCTGCCGGCTGACAGTCACCCACGATCAGCTGCGCGAGGGTGCCAATGAACAGTTGTACGGAGGCTGGCCGATGATCCTCTCGACGCTGAAGACGCTGCTGGAGACCGGCGAGTCGCTCGATACCCCAGGTTCGCTGCTCTATTCGGGCGCGCAGGGGGCTTCTTGAGAGGTGAGCATCGTGAGAAGGGTGTTCGTAAGAAGGGTGTTTGTAAGAAGGGGGGTGTTTGCGAGAAGGGGGTGTTTGCGAGAAGGGGGTGTTGAGTGGGGCGGCTCGAGGGCGAATGTGGCGAGCGAACGTCGCTGTTGAGGGGGCGACTATGCTCGCCACTATGCTCTCGCTTTCCCACGTCGCAGGTGGTCTGCGATGAGATTGCAGCTCAAGGACAGGTGCCTTGAGTTTCGCGACGGGGCTCCGTTGATTATGGGGATAGTGAACATCGGCGGCGACTCCGTCGCCGATCCGCTCTCGCTCGACAGTTTGGAGGCGCAAGTGGAGTTCGCGATGCGCCAAAGCAGTGCCGGCGCGCATATTCTCGACATTGGCGTCCAGTCAGGCAGAACCGACACGCTCGTGTTGCCGGAGGAACAGGAGATCGAGCGGCTGGTGCCGTTGGTCCGCGCGCTCGCCGAGCGTGAGCTCGTCGTGTCGGTCGATACCTGGCGAGCCGGCGTTGCCGAAGCGGCGATCGAGGCTGGAGCGGCGCTGATCAACGACGTCGGTGGGCTCGTGGACGAGCGCCTTGCCGACGTTGTCGCCGCCGCCGCCGCTGGGTTGGTTGTGATGCACACGCGTGCTGCTCCAAAGCAAGCGCACTTTCCCGGGTATGAGGATGCGACAGCCGACATCCTCGCCTTCCTCGAGCAGCGTATGGAGCTGGCCCTGAGCCGCGGCGTCGCTCGCGAGCAGATCGTCATCGATCCAGGTCTCGACTATGCAAAGACGCCGCAAGAGTCGATCGAGGCGTTGCGTCGCCTCGGCGAGCTACAGCAGCTCGATCGCCCGATCCTGCTTGCTGTCTCGCGCAAGTACTTCATCGGGATGCTGACCGCTGCCGCGCCGGACGAACGTCTGGCTGGGACGCTGGCGGCTATCGATTTTGGGGTCGGCACCGGCGCGCACATCGTGCGCGTGCACGATGTGGCACAGGTCGCAGAATTCCTACAGGTGCGCAGGGCGCTGCGCGGCGAGGGCACAGCGCAGCTCGAGGGTGACCCTGACGACGAGACGCTCAAGTGGCTGGCGCCCAAGCGGGCTGTCAACTGATGAAGCCGAGTCCGATCGGGGCCACACAGATCCCCGAGCTCGTTGCCGATGAGCTCGAGCCGATCGATCTCGATGGGCTTGCTTGGGTTGCGTGGGGCGATCATCGATCCCCTGCAGTCGATGGAGCTTGCGCGAACGCTTGCGCACGAGCTCGGGATTCAGGCTTACAGCGTCGGCCTTCTTGCCGTCGTCGCCTTACGCTGTGCGGATCAGCGAGAACATGGTGCCGCCTTGGGCGCCATCAACCGATGGAGGCGATATGAGCAATGTCGAGGTGAGCGGCGAAAGCGCGGCGGGCACCGCACCGGTAGGCACCGGGGAGTTCAAGCTCGAGGTAGTGGTCTTGCCGGTCTCAGACGTCGACCGGGCGAAGGAGTTCTACGGAAGCCTTGGCTGGAGGCTTGACGCGGATGTTGCCCGCGGTGAGGACTTCCGTTTGGTTCAGTTCACGCCTGTGGGCTCCGGGTGCTCGATCCAATTTGGCACGAACATCGCGTCGGGCGCGCCCGGTTCGATTCAGAACCTGTATCTGAGTGTCGCCGACATCGAAGCTGCGCGTGGCAAGCTGCTCGCCCAGGGCGTGGAAGTGGGCGAGGTGTTCCACGAGGGGGCGCTGGGCGATCGTTTCCACGACCGCGGCCGTGTGCCCGGGCCGGCGCCCGACCGCGGAACTTACGGCTCGTTCGCCGCGTTCAGCGATCCGGATGGCAACGGCTGGCTACTTCAGGAGATCACGACGCGGCTGCCGGGTCGCTGAGAGGAGAGGCCGATGGGCACGACATACGACTCCGCGGAAGATCTAGCGGGCGCGCTCAGGCGGGCGTCCGAGGCGCACGGCAAGCACGAGGAGCGAACGGGCGAGGCGGACGAGAACTGGCCTGACTGGTACGCGCTCTACATGGTGCGCGAGCGCGCCGGCGAGGAGCTGCCGAGATGAACAGCGACTATGACGCGATCGTCCTCGGCGGTGGCTCACCGGGCGAGCACTGTGCGGGCGCCCTGGCGGAGGGCGGTCTGCGCGTGGCAGTCGTGGAGCGGGAGCTTGTGGGAGGGGAGTGCTCCTACTGGGCTTGCATCCCGTCGAAGACGCTGTTGCGCCCGGGCGAGGCGGTTCATGGGGCGCGCGAGGCCGCCGCGAGCGCCGAGGTCGATGTGCAGGCGGCGCTTGCCTGGCGTGACTCCATAGTCTCCGACTATTCCGACGCCGGACAGGAACGCTGGCTGGCCGATCGGGGCATCGACCTGTTGCGTGGCAGCGGGCGGCTCGCCGGCCCTGGTGTCGTGGAGGTCGACGGCGTACGGCACACCGCGGACCACGTCGTTCTTGCCAACGGTGCCGATCCCGTCGTGCCACCCATACCGGGTTTGCGCGGGCTCGACGGCGTTTGGAGCAACCGCGAGGTGACGTCGATGAAGGCCGTTCCGCGCCGTCTGCTGATCCTCGGTGGCGGCCCGGTCGGCGTGGAGATGGCGCAGGCCGTTCGTCGACTCGGCGGCGAGGTGGTGGTGACCGACATGGCCGAGCACGTGCTCGGCCGCGAGCCGGCACCGCTGGGCGAGGCGCTCGGGGAGGTGCTAAGCCGAGAAGGCGTCGAGCTCGTCCTGTCGGCGAACACGACCGCGGCACGCCATGAGGGCGAGGACTACGTTCTCGAGCTTGACGACGGGCGCGAGCTGCGCGGTGAGAAGCTGCTCGTCGCCACCGGACGGCGGCCGCGGGTGCATGGACTGGGCCTTGAGACCGTGGGCGTCGAGCCGGATGCGCAAGGTGTTCCGGTCGATGCGCACCTGCGCGCGGGGGAGCGTCTGTGGGCGATCGGCGACGTGAACGGCCTGTGGCCGCTAACACACGTTGGCAAGTACCAGGGAGACGTAGTCGCCGCGAACATCCTCGGTGAGCCACGCAAGGCCAACTACGAGGCCGTTCCGCGCGTCGTCTACACCGACCCGCAAGCCGCGGCGGTGGGTGCTTCCGACGGCCGTTTCAGCGCGACGGTCCCAGTGTCGGAGGTGGCGAAGACCGCCACCTACACGCGCGCCTATGCTGAACAGAACGGCTTCCTCACGCTGCTCAGCGATGGCGAGCGGCTGACGGGCGCCTACGCGCTCGGCCCGGAGGCGGGCGAGTGGCTGCAGCAAGCGACGCTCGCGGTCCGCGCCCACATTCCACTAGACGTTATGGCCGACACGATCCAGCCGTTCCCGACGTTCTCGGAGATCTACGTCGCCGCGCTGAAGGCGCTCCGCGGCGAGATCGCGGCAACATCCAAGGCCGTCGGCGCGGGACCGCCGCTGGCGAGCTGACGGCGGGAGAGACCATCGCGACCGCAACCGCCGCCCCGATCGGGTTCGTGGCGATTAGGGCTGATACCGGCTTGACCAACCACTCCGAAACGAGGAGGCGAGCTATGGGACCAGGGGCGTGGGGGACACGGACATGGTGGAAGGCTTTCTGGGATCTAGGGGCACGCCCATCCAAATCCCATCCCAACCCAACCAGCTTGCTCGTGTGAGGGTTACCGAAACCGGGATTACCCTCCGCCAAAGCGTCCGCGACGCTCGCGGAATTCTGTCAGACAATCGAGCAGGGATTGTCTCGTGAAGTCCGGCCAGTGTTCGTCGCGGAATATTAGCTCCGAGTGGGCGGATTGCCACAGCAGATAGTTCGAGAGTCGCCGCTCGCTGCCGGTACGGATGATGATGTCGGGGTCGTGCATCTCCGGTGCGTATAGGCATGCGCGGAACTCTCTTTCTCCGCCGCCGGCGAATCGCTTGGCGGCGTCGAGGATCTCGGCGCGTCCGCCATAGTTGAAGGCGATGAACAAGACGAGACGCTTGTTGCTCGCGGTGAGCGTCTCTGCTTTGTGCATCTGTTCGAGTAGCTCGCTTGGGACTCCTTCTCGGCGTCCAAGGAAGTGCATACGGACTCCTTGATGGTGAAGTTCGGGTGTCTCTTGGGCGATGCGTTGGGCGAGCATCGCGATCAGCCCCTGCACCTCATTTGCGGGTCGTGACCAGTTCTCCGTGGAGAATGAGTACACGGTCAGCTCCTCGATGCCGAGTTCTACCGCGTCACGGAGTCTGGCCTTTAGCGTGTCAGCTCCTGCCTTGTGCCCGTCGTGGATGGGTAGTCCATGCGCTTGTGCCCAGCGGCCGTTGCCGTCGGCAATGATCGCGACGTAACGAGCCGTTTGGGAGAAGGTATCCGCGGTCGGGTGCATCAGTGACCTGTTCTGCGTGCGATTTCGGCTTGGGCGTGCTTTGCGATTTCGGCTCGGGCCTGCTTTGCGATTCGCCAAGTGCGCATGATGGCGAGCGTTGGCGTAATGAGCGGCCTGAGGTCGCGGTGGATCTGTCCGGTGATGTCTCGCGCGAACACATTTGAGGCACTCGGAGCCGAGACGTAGTAAGCAGCTACACCGACGAGCGTCATCAGGTGGTGGCTGCTGTTGGGAATGTGGTGTGTTCCGCGCTGCGCACGGTGGATTACGCCCCTGAGCCCCTGGGCCAGCGCGTCGTTGTCCTCGTAGTAGCGGATATATCCCGGTTGGCCCATGCTGCGCATGTCCTGCTCGTAGTCGATGAGTCCATCGAGTAGCGTGGTCAGCGCACAGACAGACAGGTAAAGTTCATCGACGGCGAGGGCTTGCTCTTGGGATGTTTGGGGGTCTGAGGCAGCGGTGATCAGCGCGTGTAGGGCAAGCCCCGAGGACACCGCACCGGCCAGAAACTCGCGCCACCCAAGCCCTGTGCCGGCGGCGTTGGCGATCGCCCATCCTTCGAGCTGGGCATCGCCGAGGACAGCTGTCGCATGGGCGTGGACTTGGGCCTCCGCGCAGCGTTCGGCCGCGTAAGTGGAGACACCTGCGATTGTGTCCTTAGAGGGAAGCTGTGTAAGCGCACTCCGTACAACGCAGACCAGATCTTCCAGGTACCCACCATCGGCAGACTCGTGACTTGGGGGGTAGTAATCGCCTCGGGGAGCGTCGTCCAGAATAATCGCGTCTATAAACGCCTTGTAGAGCTGACGGCCTTCACCCAATGGGTCAGGCAGTGGCCGCTCTACGAGACTGTCAAGGTAGTCGTAGAGGACTTGTAGGCCGACGATCGCTTGCACCACGGGCTTGCGGTATTTGCGAGGCGCGAGGGTTGCGAGTGTGGCTGTCGCTTGTGCGTTGAACCCCTCTTCGCGCAGGTTGACAAGCGCGACATCCTTTAGAGCTGGATCTGGGATCGCCTCAGCGCGCAGTGTCCAATAATCCAGTTGCGTGCGGACAAGCGGAGCGACTGTGCTCCAATAGCGGGCGTTGGCGAAAACGAGCGCCACGCTCAGCCGCACAGTAAGCGGACGATCGCCGAATAGGGGCATTGCCACCGACCTTATGCCGCTTCAAGCGTCGTAACGCCCGCAACGGGGCATTGTTCGCTAGGACCCGCTCAGCCCGAGAGCCGGGCGGACACGTGAGGCACGCCATCCTGGGAGTGACACCAGCACGAGGACAACAGCGATCACAAACGCAAACATCTCGATTGGCCGAACCACAGTGGCGATGCTCGCGACGGGAAAGCCCGTTACATGCTTGAGATAGCTATCGATCACGAACTGCCCGTATACGCCGACCACCGCACCCGCCAAGCATCCCGCGCAGAGCATCAGCAAGGATTCTGTGAGAAGGATTCGCCGTAGCCGACGTCGCGAGGCACCGTCCAGGAGAAGTTCGGCAAGGGAGGCTCGCCGCTGCCAGATATTCGATCCGAGCGCCGCGGCCATAGCAAGGATCGCAGCGAGCACCAGCAGGTCGGATATGTCGCCCAGCTGGCTCAGCCCCTCACCGGCGAGCGTGTCGAACCGTTCGCTCCAGGTAGAGGCCGTTATCGCTTCTAGGCTACTGTTTGCCCCAAGGGAGGCGGCGACCGCGCGTCGTGCTTGTGCGATGTTGGTGCCCGGCGTGAAATCGACGGCGAGCGCACTTGGGGCGTGCGTTGCCCACAAGCGGCTGTAATCGGTGGTGCTCATGAGGACCGCGCCGCCCGGCCAGCCAAAGTTGGTAGTCAACGCCGCGATCCTAAAGGAAGCTATGCCAGTTGGTGTAGGCAGCTTGAGGGTTTGTCCTACACCAACGTGTTGTTCTTCGGCGACTTGTTTGGAGACTGCGACCCAGCCGCCTTCACTCAACCGTTCGCGCGCGAACGAAAAATTTCCGGTGAGGATCTGTGTACGCAGCACTTCCTGGCCGGTGCCAGGAGGGCGCGCGACAATTACGACACGCCGGTTCGCCAAATTCATAAACTCGCTTTGGAGTACGTGAGCACTGCTCACACCCGGGACGTGAGAGATCCGCGATGCGTAGTCGCCTGTCAGGAAGCTGGTTGTCTCTGGGATGTATCCGGGATTCACAACCCAAACCTGTCCATCGGTGGCGTAAGCGTTGGCGAAATTGTGAAGCCCGCGCAATAGGTCGTGCTGGGCACCGCTAAGCGCGACGCTCCCGAACAGCGCGACCGCGCCGGTAGCAGCGAGCGCAAGCGAGCGCAACGTTCGGGCACGCAACGATTCAATCGCCAACGGGAGTGTCGTGAGTTTGTCGTTACCCATAGCCAGCATCTCTGCTACCCGCAGCACGGCTGAGAGGATCAGTGGAACCGCGAGGATCGCCGCCAGCGCGAGCAGCACACACACGACAATCGTTGCCGCGGGAACAAACACGAACAGCACGCTGGCCACTACGAGCAGGCCCGCCGCGATCATGAACAGCCGTTGCTGGGTGTAGGCCTTTGGCGGCCGGTCCCGTTCGCCTGCCTCAGCGAACACCGCATCCAGGCGTTTCCCACGGCGCAAATCCTGCAAGGGGACGGCTGACGCCAGACATGTCGCGAGCATCCCACCGACTAGCGAAAGCAAGACCGCTCGCGGGCCGATCACAGTGTTTCCACCGAGCGTGAATGCCTGGGCTAGGTAGCCGGGACTCGTTTGGAAGACCTCACGCGCGAGGCCATACCCGCCGAGCAGTCCGACTAGGGATGAGACGACTCCGAGACAGAGGCCTTGGAACATGACCATTTGCACGATCGCCCTGCGCTTAGTGCCGTCGAGGCGCAGATCGGCGATCGCGGCGCGTCGCTCCGGGGCTGTCAGAAGGATCGCGTTGAACGCGAATAGGAATCCCAGGAGTGCCGCAAGGCCGGCAAACAGTGCGCTTGCCTGGTTACTCGGACGCACGGCCTGCCCTAGGAGCGAGACTTCCTGGTCGGCCGCGGCGATCGCGAGACGCCGGCCCACAAGCGTTTCCAGCTCCGAGCGGACCATGGCCTCGTGTCCGGGGTCGCTTTGGACAAGGATGCGGCTGATTCGATGAGGCAGACCGGCCAACCTCTGCAGACTGGCCAGTGGCATGACGGCGACCTGCGCAAGGGATAGCGCTCCGGAGGCTTCGTGGCCCAGGACGGCGGATACCTTCATCGGGATCGCCCGCCCACGAAGATCCACCCTCACTTCGGGCGGGGTTCTGGAGTTCGGGGCGGCGATCCCTAGTCCGCTTGCGCTCGCCTCGCTGAGGCCTATGCCTTCGGTTGAGAGGATCCCGGCAGGGAGGGTACGGATGAGACCGTCCATCACCGCGAGACGGACCCCGGCGCCGGCGATTGTGACCGTAACCTTGTGACCGTGAGGGCCGATGATCGTGGCAGGCTGTTCGAGCAGTTGCGCTGTTTGCCGCACGCCGGTAAGGCGTTCTACTTGGTAGAGCAAGTGGTCGTTGAATCCTTCCGGGCCGCGCGCATGAACCTGAAGGTTTGCCGGCCCGGCAACCGCGTGAACTACGTTCGCCGCCGAGTTTGTGAGGCTACTCGCGGCGACGGTGACGGCGAACACGAGCGCCACGGCCACCGCCACGCCCAACCCCGCGAACAGCTCCTGCACGCCGTGGACGCGCAGCCGCCGGCCATAGAAATACAAAAGCGCATAGGGCCGCATCAGAGCAGTCACTCACTGATGCGTGATCGCCGCTGTGGGTGCGGGTAGAGAGCTACGCACGGTGCTCTGGTCGTCCTTATCGAGCTTGCCGTCGCGCAGCGTGTAGCGCCGATCCGCGACGGCTGCTGCCTCTTGATCGTGTGTGACGAGCAGGACGATCACGTCGCGCTCGTGAGCGATCGATCCGAGCAGCTCGATGATCTCGCGGCTGCGGTTACTGTCGAGGTTCCCTGTTGGCTCGTCAGCGAGAATCAAGCCTGGTTCGCAGGTCAGCGCTCGCGCGATCGCGACGCGCTGGCGCTCGCCGCCGGAGAGCTTCTCGGGCGTGTGGTACAGGCGGTCGCCGAGACCGACTCGCTCGAGCCACGGTATAGCGCGGGCACGGGCCGTGCTCATTCCGATGTCTTGCAGCAACAGCTTTCGCGCGGCATTCTCGATCGCCGACACGCGAGGCATCAGGTGAAAGCCCTGGAAGATGAAGCCGACATCGCGCAGCAGATGCTCGCTGGTCTGATCGTCGGTTAGCGAGGCCAGGTCGCGCCCGGCATAGCGGATCGCGCCTGCCTCTGGCTTCAGTAGTCCAGCGATCAGCAACAGCAGCGTCGTCTTGCCAGAGCCACTAGGCCCGTACAAGGCGACCATTTCACCCGGAGAGACCGTGAGGCTAACACCGTCGACGGCCCGTACCTCCTCACCGGCACCGCGATAGTGCTTGACCACCCCTTCGAGTTCAAGCAACGATGCTCCTCATGCCGAGCCTCGCGCTTGGCGGTGGCGCTCTAGCTCGCTCACTGACGCAATCTCAGGCGCTATCTCGCCGCGCAGTTTGCCCTTGTGCAGTGCCAGAACACGGTCAGTGCCAAGGAATCCGGTGCCTTCACCAGTGCTGGTAAGGATCGCGACGCCTTCGTCGGCAATCGATCGCAATAGTGAGAGGATTCCGTCCCGCGCGACCAGTTCCACGCCGATCGTAGGCTCGTCGATCACCAGCAGGCGCGGCTTGCAAGCAAGAGCGCGAGCGATCGCGATACGCACGACCTCCTCGCTGTTCAGCTCCTCGGTGGTCCGCGTCGCGCATTCCTTGGCCGCGACAAGCTCAAGGACTTCCCAGGCGCGTGATCGTGCGGCCGATCGCGGCATGCCGCGGGCGAGTTGCGTTGCGGCCAACAGATCAACAATGTGCTGACCCGCGGATGCGCGAAACGCGGTGCGACAGTAGCTAATCCCCTCGCCGAGCTCATCATTATTCCGGTCGGCCAAATCTCGACCGGTGAATTTGACGACGCCTGCGTCGGGCGTCTCGATCCCGGCGGCAACCCGCAACAACGTCGAGCGTCCTGACCGCCGTTCGCCCCAAACGGTAACCAGCTCGCCCTGGTCGATCGACAGCGAAATATCATCGAGCGCGTCCCGCACGCCATGTCGAGAGCGCTTGCTTACGTGCTCAAGTTCCAGGAGGATCATCAACGTAGGACCTTCCCGCGCGAGCCTCGATTCTGTCCTCGGCGTAATGAAGCCACGAAAGCATCTCTCCGCTGCCCAGGCGATGGCGCTCGGCAACCAGATCCTCGATCAGCTCGGCTCGAGCATCGCTTGGCGCAGCAGGTAAGCCGGCATTCTCCGCTATGCCCTTCAAATGCTGCTTCTCAAAACGACCAATCAAATCGAGAATCGCGATGGGATCGCCGGCAAAAATGTCTAGTTGACGCACCCACAGCTCTTGGCGATGCCACTCATCGCCTACCTGGGCCACGAGCCAGTCTTCGTAGCTGCTGACCCCGAGCTGAGTGGCCTTATAGTGGGGCTTAGGCTGGCGCGCGACTTCACTACCGGGCATCCTCTCGATCAGCTTGCGCTTCTCAAGGGAGTCGAGAGCGCCGTAAACACGCGATTCGCCGCTCATGGGCAGCACATCTCCATACGTGCGCTGATAGCGGTGATAAAGCTCCAAGCCGTAACTCGGACGCTTGATCACAAGGCCAAGAAGTACCCAGTAGATGACCGAAGTCAGCTCTCGACCTGAGGTTTGTCTTGCCGGTATCCCAGACATCGAACCATGCAGCTTACCGGAAGTTCCGCCCTACCGAAAAGCCCTATTTCTAGCCTCGTCCGACCATCTCAAACTTTGAACCCTCAAACAAGGGCTACCCAAACGGCACAAAGAGTCCGATCATGTCGACTGTGGTGTCTATGGATGCGCAATGGGGAGCGTTGGTCGAGGGTTCGGCGAGCCGCCGTCGCCCGGACTCTGCGACCACGGGGGACGTGAGCGACAAGCAGCCCCGCTCGCGGTCGCTCGACTCCGCGACGGGTGCGACTTGCCCACGCACCCACACAGAGGCGAGGGTTCAGGTCCGCGGCGGGTTGGCGCCGCGCTCTTCTCGCTCGTTGTTCGTGTCCTGCGGCGGGTCGAGCGTCAGGGAGGCCTCCGTGGGGCCTGACGTTCGACCCGCCGAGACGCCACCGCCGGCCAAGGAGACGGCTTTGGGGATCGCGACACCACCAGAATCAGGATGACCGCGCCCAAGCCAGGGCAGATGCCGACTATACGTGAGCCCCAGTATTCGCAATCGTTGGAGCGCGGCCTGTCGATCCTTGGTTGCTTCACGCCGCAGCGGTCCGCGCTCGGGATTGCTGAGATTGCCGATGACCTTGGGATGAGCCGCTCGACCACTCACAGGTATGTGATCACGCTCGTCGCACTCGGCTTCCTGGAGCAGGGTGCGTCCCGTAAGTACCGCTTGGGGTTGCGTGTCACCGATCTGGGTATGTCGGCGTTGAACTCGACCGGTCTGCGTGAGGCTTCGCGTCCGTACTTGGAAGAGTTGCGCCAGAGCACCTCCTATACCGCGAACATGTCGGTGCTCGACGGTCCGGATATCCTGTACGTGGAGCGTGCGCGGAGCTTCCGGCGCGGGCAAAACAAGATAGACCTAAACCTACGTCCCGGTTCACGCCTGCCGACCTACTGCACGTCGATGGGCAAGGTCCTACTTGCCAACCTACCCGAGCCAGAGCAAAACGAGCTGATCGCGGCCATGACGCTCAAGCGGCGCGGCCCAAACTCGATCACCAGCAAGAAGGCTCTGCGCGCCGAGCTTGAACTCGTACTTGACGAGGGGATAGCGGTCAATGACGAAGAGCTTGCGCAAGCCCTAGTGTCGATCGCTTGCCCAGTACGCAACGAAAACAAACAGGTCGTAGCGGCGATCAACCTGGCGGCTCATACGTCCATGATCTCCTCGGAGGAGATGGTCGACCAGCTCTTGCAACACCTTCTAGCCACCGCGGACAACATCTCGGCGCGCCTTGGATACCGGTTTGAGGACGCTCGCCGGTTCTAGTCTTTCGTCGCCGGGACGGGTAAGGAAGCCCGGGACATGGACGCCAGGATCCTCAGACCAAGCCGCAAAGACGAGTCCGGTCCGAGGGCCAGGCAAACTTTGACAAAGGGTATGGACTACGCGAACGTGGTCGAGGCCTTCTGGAACTTACGGCCACGCCCACCCATCCAAATCCAAATCCGTCTCCTGGTACCACCGAATGGGCCTAGGTTCGGCAGTCTTGACTGGCTGGTGCCCGACGGGCCGTTAGATCTTGTTCGCCTCGGCGTTGCTGAAAATCGCAGCTGAGCACGGACCGGAGCTGGCGTCTCGCGCCGTTTCGATGCCGGTAGCCGCGATAAACTTCATGTATGGCCAAGCCACGCCGTAGTGAGACACAGGCTGGAACGCCTTCGACGTGCGGAATACGCGCACGCCCAGGGGGGCAGCTGCGCCCAGCCACACGAGCGCTTAGTGACGTGCTTGCCGAACGGGCCCCTCTGACCGGCCCGATTACGGATGCTGGGACTAAGGCGCTCCTTGCCATGCGCGGTGAGGAGACCGACGGCGGGCATGGCAGAGGCTGAGCGTCCCACGCGACGCTCAGGCCATTCTCTATGTAGATGTAGACACTTCGGTTTTGCCAAAGCTCCTCGTCCGTGAGCCGAGTCGAAAGCGTCGAGATTGAGCTATTGCGTTGGGACAAGCTTCGTTGGGACAAGCTTGCGATGAGCGCCGTCACCGCCCCGATGCAGACGAGCTCGCGGCCATTCTCGCTGACGTAAGTAACGCTGACATCGCAAATGTCACGCCCGGTACCACACTCGCTCAGCGGACATTCAGCGACACTTAGCAACCCAGTGGAACGTACGGTCGGTCGGTCGTCTTACGACATGCCGCAAGTTAAGCAAGAGGCTGGAGATGAGAGCTTCACGTGCTGTTTGAGCGCTTCGATGGTCGTCTCACTTCCCCAGGAGGAGCCGCGTGTTCATGACCTGCGTCATTCATTTGGCACGCAGGCGATCCGCGTTTTCAACATTTATGAGGTCCAGCGCATGATGGGCCATCGCCATATCACCACTACCGAGCGTTACTTGCATTACGCGCCAGACCCCGACGCGGCGGCCAAGCTCTCTCGGCTGTGGGATGTGGCTGCCTAGATGTGTGGCGCTCATGGCGTCGATGACGCCGCAGCCATGGTACTTCTGATCGCTTATCGCTCATGACGGCCGATGCTCGGCTCGCCCCTTGTCTCGCGCAGCCAGTGTGCGAGGTCGTCGGGGTCGAATCTGACGTAGTGGCCGAGGCGGTGGTGGGGGATCTTGCCTGCGCGGGCTTGGGCGAGGAGCGGGTGCGCGTGGTTGTCGGCGGTGATCGTCTGACCGCGCAGCACGACGTCGATCGCGTCGCCCGCCCAGGGGAGCAGTCCGCCGTGGTCGAGTCGATCCGGACGCGTCCCGGTGTCTAGTGTTGTGCCGAGACTGAACACGCGAATGTCTCCAAGTTGGCAGTCAAAGGTGTTCACGGCCTCCACGATGCCCACGAGCGTCGGGTTGTTTGCCCACATGCCGCCGTCCACCAGGCGCAAGCCGCGTAGCGGATGGGCGGGCAGGTACGTGGGCGCGGCAGGTGGTCGCGAGCGCCACGTCCACCATCAGCTCGCGTCCGTCGCGCCTCAAGTGCGGGGCGTGCGGTGTGCGGAAGAGGTGGACATCGTCGTTGCATAGGTCGTAGGAGGGGATTGCGAGCGCCACGTCGCTGTCAGCGAGGGTCCGCTCGCCGAGCACTCCTCCAACGCGAGTCGCAGGGGACGCACGCGATGCTTGCTGCGCAGGAGTCTGCGTGTTGCACGCACGCGCGGGCGGGGAAAGATGGCCGGGCCGTGACTAACGTAGAACTCCACGATCTCGCGAGGACGCAGCCCTGCTCCCAGGCCGAGGGCGATGATCCCGCCGGTCGAGGTACCCGTCACGAGGTCGAAGTGATCGACCACGGATATATCGAGGTCCTCCTCCAGGCAGGCGAGGATCGCTGCGGCGAAGATGCCCTTCATGCCGCCGCCGTCCAGCGACAGCAGGCGCAAACCAGAGGTTGTCTTGGTAGTGGTCGTGATCATCGTCATCGCTCGTACATTCGTCTAGCGGGTCAAGGTTTGTTTGCGGTTCGCCGATCAGGGTAACACAAAGTCTACAAGGTCTACAAATAGGCTATTGTGTATATTCTCTACTTAGGCTATACAGCGGCTAAGGTGGCTATAGTTCGCCGCCCTTGATGGAGGTGACGATCCGATGAGCACGATGGAGTTCCTCAACGTGCGCGAGAGCGCCAAGCAACTAGGCGTGCACGAGAACACGGTGCGCAATCTCGAGAAGCGCGGTCAATTGAAGGCGGTAAGGCTGCCGGGATCTGGCTTCCGGCGCTTTCGCAAGCAAGACATCGAGCGGATGCGTCAGGAGATGTGGAGCCAGTTCGCCCCCGACACCCACATGCCGGCCGAGCGGCGCGAGCCGAGCAAGCGCCGTCCGCTCACCGACGAGGACTACGCCGCCTGAGCATCCGTCTTGCCGTCCGGCTAGGTTGGCCGGATGGCACTATCGGACTGGGAACGTCGTCCCCCCGACGACGCTTACTACGCCGAGCGCACCCCCTACGTGCGCATGGGCGACATCTTCCAAGACGTCCCGCTCGGCTACCCGTGGCCACCGGAGGCGATCGATCACGACGAGGGTCGGCGCAAGTTCCTCTCCGGCCCCTTCCAGGCAGGCTTCGGAATGCTGCTCTCGCCGACCTGCAGCATGATCGCGCAAGGGGCTACCGGCTATGCGCACCCGGTACGGATGCTCGCGCCCGTGTTGGCGCTCTCAGAGCTCGTAGAGAAGGGAGTCGTCAAGGAGGCTTCGCTTGCCGACCTGCGCGTCTACGACCACCTCGTCAACTACTTCTACCTGCCCGCTGTTGAGGAGCAGGGAATGGTCGAGAGTCTCGCTCTCCTGTATGCAGGAATAACGATCCACCATGACTATCTCGCGGAGCGGCGCGTCACGCAGCTATCGGAGCCCGCGGCGATCCATCTCAAGTACAAGCTCACCGCCCTCTACTCGGGCGAGCGCTTCTCCCACAAGGACTTCAGCGACGAGGCCGGCTAGGCTGATCACCGGCTGTGTCGGCCGCGTAGGCCCGACCCTCCTCGTCCCAATAGACCTCGCCCTGAGCGCAGTAGCCTCCCTTTCCGCTGCCGCACACCAGCAGAAAACGCTTGGGCTCAACGCGTGCATCCGGGAGGACCGGAAGGCCGAACGCCTCATCCCAGCCGACCAGCTCGTGGTTGCCAGGGTGAAAGAGAATCGCCTTCGGCGATTGCTCGCACTCGGCGGCGTGGCCGTCGTAGGCCTCCCGGATCTTTTCGAGCATTTCGATCTCTAGCTCCACGGCTATGGATTGTGCAGGATACGCGGGACGGTAGTCCTGCGAGAGGGTGAAATGTCAGATGCTTTCCTCCTCGCGCGCACGGGCGTGCCGCCGCGCGCCGCCGCCGGTTGCCTCAACGCTCGATAGCTTCAATTGCGGTGTCGTCGATCGGGAATTGGGCGTCGATGCCGTGGTCTTGTAGGAGGCTTTGGAGTTGGTGCAGGTGGTCGTATAGGCAGGTTCTTCGGGAGTGTGTGATCGGTAGCTGGTCGTGCTCGTGCTCGACGGTCGTGGCCTCGTGTAGGTCGGGGGTAAGGACCAGGTGAGTGGCCTGCGTTTTGACGTTGGCGTGGCCGGTGTAAACGGAGTGCAGGTCGATGGCTTGGTCGGGGAGGACGGTCTCGAGGACGAGGATGTAGGCGCCGACGCTGGTGGCGAGGGTGCTGGAGCGGACGGGCTGGCCGTCGATCGCGATCTTTATGGGGATTTGTGAGCGATGCTCCATTGCCTGGCAAGCTAGCGCTTGGCGAGGGTGGGTTGGTCGCTGTGGCGATGATGGGCGGCACGCGTTCGTGCGTGCCGCCCGGGTCTGTCTGGTGTTGCCTACTTGCGCTTGGGTGTGTCTGCGATCTCTGGTGTGTGGGCGGCGATGAACTCGTACTCGCCGTTGAGTAGTGGGACCTCGTGGCGTGCCTTGATGGCCCACTCGCATAGTTGGCCCCAAGTCAGCTCGCCGCGGCGCATCGCTGCGACGCGCTCGTCCGTGCTCATCTTCCAGAGGGCTTGGGAGCGCTCTTGCTTGGTTGCGCGTTGCTCGGCGAGGCTCTGCAGCATGTCTTCTCTCATGTCGCTCATGGTTTGCTCCTTTGCGAGGGTTTGGGGGGCGTGCATGCCGCAGCCCAGCCGCGCTCGCGCGGCATAATTGGCAAGGCTGGCGCGCCCCCCAACCCGTGGTGAGCCCATGCGCACGCACGACGGGATGCCGGGAGCCCGGGGGAGGATTGACGACCCGTAGGTCAGACCGGCCCCAACGTCCCGCCGCTGCGCCGCATGAGCTCTCTGCGGGTACTGCGCAGCCTGTGACGCGCGGCCGGCCGGCTGCTATGGACGTGGAAGGGCGAGGAGCAGATCCACTACCGCGAGTGGTTCGAGCGCGTACTTGCCGAGGGCTACGCTATTGGCGGCAAGGACCCTGCCGCAAGCTTCCTCACGAACATCCGCGACTCGCCGGCCGTCGTGCGCTGCTCAGGTCAAGGTTTCTATCGGCTTGACAGGACAAGCGTCGAGCGAGCCGGGCAAGCGGCGAATGAGGCCCAGGCAGAGCTAGCAGACGTTGAACGGTCTATTGAGCGGGCCTACGCGGGAGGCGGTCAGGATGGATCGGTCGATGCGCTGCGCAAGCACCGCGACGGACTCAAGCAGCGGCTCAAGCGCCTGGCGGCGGACCTTGACGAGGTCCGGTTTGTCTTCGGTGAAGAGCCTGCGCAGCAGCACGGCAGAACGGGCGTCGGGTCCGGGCTACGGGCTGCCTGAGATTTGTCAAGCCGGGTAGGGACAGAGGCTAAAGCGCTGTCAGCGTCCTTCGGCGTGCTATCGACCATGTCTCGAGTAGTCGCCCTCGACAGCGATGCGTGCGGGTCTCTGATGACGATTGAGGCTCGTGACCATGTGGCCACGATTGGGGAGCCTTTTGGGAGCCTTGCCTGATCGGAGCACTATCGGGTCTGTTAAAAACACCGAGAAATGGCTTAGATAGAGGCGATTCTGTAGAAGGCGACGACCGGAATCGAACCGGTGCAGTTGCCCTCTCGGTCTAATGCAGGGCTTCCGCTGCCTCCGTTTTGGGGGCAGGGGTGGCTACAGATCAGCCGGATCTAGCCCGAGGCGAACATGCGTTCGCCGCTCGGGCGAGTGGCAGAGCGCGTCGGCTTAGGGCTGCGCCGGTTGCCGCTGGTGCGGTTGTTCGGCGTTGCCGTAGCTGTGGTCGTCCGCTGTACGGGCGCGGGAATGTGTGCCGCTGTCGGCGCTGTCCCGAGTACAGCCATGTGTGGGCGGGAGATCAGCGCCAGAAGCTTTTCCGCAACTTGGAGGTCTTGCCGGGCGACATTTTGCTGAGCGCGGTCACGGCCCCGGGCACAGACTGCCTGCCGTGGGATGAGCGAGTCTGCGCGGGCCTGGGTGAGCACAAGCACTCGGGGAAGCTGGGATGTCGCGTGAAGGAGGCAGCGGCTGCTCGTTGGAACCGTGAGGCTCCCGGTCGATGGCGACGGCTTCACCGGCGGGCATATCAGGACACAGTGAAACGACTAGGGCGCGGGTCGGTGTTCTTGGTGGCGCGGGTGTGGGAGGTACAAGCTCGTGGGGTGCTGCACGTTCATCCTGTGCTCGCGTACGGGACGGCTCGACAGATGGCGGGCGCGCGGGCGTACTTGGAACGGCTGGGCGAGCTTGCGCCACAGTATGGCTTTGGGTTCGTCGAGCGCAAGGTGAAGCCCCAACAGGCGGTGAACGCGGCGGCGTACCTGTCGTCTTATTTCGTGAAGGGCAAGCGTGGCAAGCAGGCGTTGTGGGAGTCGGTTCAGTCACCCGCGATGCCGCGCTCGATCATCCACGTCTCGACTCGGCTGACACAGAAGACAGGCTGCACAATGCGCATGCTGCGGCTCAGGCGCGCGGTCTTCTACGTCTGGAGGGCTGATCTGCCGCTCAAAGAGGTTCGGGCCCTCGCGACGATCTTGCAGGCATTCCCCGGCGCGGAACTCGTCGCGCCAGGCAGCCCGGATCGGGCACCGCCACAGGGAGCGTGAGCAAGGCGCGTCGGGTTCGTGCTCGTCGTGGATCAATCAAACAAAGCGCCCCGGCGCGGTGGTAGCCGCCCGGGGCCGGCACAGGAGGTAAGTCCTATGCAGGCTCAGCCTAACGAGACGGTCGAAGAGCAGGGTCGTCGCACCGAGCAAACCATTCTCACGCTCTTGCTAAACGATCGTCAGGGCATATGGTCGGTAGAGGAGCTGGTGTCGGAGATCGGCCGCAGGCTCGATGTGGTCGATTCGGTCGCG
Organism: uncultured Solirubrobacterales bacterium; assembly: GCA_963704555.1. Lineage (GTDB taxonomy): Bacteria > Actinomycetota > Thermoleophilia > Solirubrobacterales > Solirubrobacteraceae > Palsa-744. The sequence goes on along the minus strand of OY969921.1, from coordinate 2,412,404 downwards.
AGCCTTCAAGCAGCCGGTCTTGTCCATCGCTGTCACGACTTCGTGTTCGCGACGCGGGCCGCATTGCGCTTTCGACGAGCTGGACCTTTGACAAGGTAGTCGGCTCCTGGGAGCAGGGTGGGAGCGCCGGACTGTCTGAGCACGGACGCGCGGAGGCGGGCGGACGCGAACGGCCGGAGGCCGCCGCGCCCGCCGCCGCGCGCTCGCGCGTAGTCGGACGTCGTTCGATGCCGGTAGCCGCGATAAACTTCAACCATGGCCAAGGCACGCAGCAAAACGTCGGCTGGCAAGTCGTCTACAGGCAGGGCAGGTTCGGGCGCGGGTGCTGGACGCTTGCGACCCCCGACACGATCACTGCGGGATGTACTTGCCGAACGAGGTCCACTGACCGGACCAGTCACCGACGCCGGTACGAAGGCTCTGATGGCCATGCGGGGCGATGAGTACGACGGCGGGCATGGCGGGCGCTGAGCGCCGGCGGCAGAGCCAAGGCTTTCTCTACCTAGATACGTCGGCTTTGGTGAAGTTGCTCGTCCGCGAGTCCGAGTCCGAGGCGATCGAAGTCGAGCTGCTGTGTTGGTCGAAGCTCGCCACGAGTCTCGTCACCAACGTCGAGCTGCCACGAGCCGTGTCTCGTGCCCGCGAGGAGCGACCTAACTCGGTGGTCGATGGCAGCCTCGTGCTGCGGGGCATTCTCGCGTCGACCACGACCATCACCCTGGACGAGCGCATCGTTGGTGAGGCGCGCGACGTGAAACCAACGAGCGTAGGCGCGCTCGATGCCATCCATGTGGCCAGCGCCCTAAGTCTCGGGGCTGATCTAACCGCAGTCGCTACCTACGACAAGCGTATGCAAGAAGCGCTTGCGCTCGTCAATGTCGAAGTGCTCGCTCCTGGTCCGACTTGATTCCGTAGATCACGCTGTTATCAGAGAGCGCATTCTTGCCGCTCTAGGTCCATTGGATTAAGTTCGGGATACGGAATCGAAAGCGGTGTGCGACTATTGCGTTGAATGTCCTGGTTCCGTCGCAGAAAACCGCCCGTCATCGAACGTCCCTGGATCAAGTTGTTGATAGATGACGGTTTTCCTCTGGAAGTTCGAGGAGAGTCGTTTCATCAACCTGCAATCCGAGCGCTCGTTAACGCGGCGGGAGATCGCGAAATAGATGAAGATCGACTGACGGCAAGTCTGGTTGTAGGCATGCGTCGCGAGCCAGAGAATCCCCATGACGTCAATGCGGTAGCCATTTGTTCGATCAATGGTGAGCTGCTCGGGCATCTGCCGCGAGAGATGGCCGCCGAATACTCATCGGTTCTAGCTATTGCCGAGCAGCACGTCCAGATTTGCTGTGACGCTCGTGCGTATGGGCGACTTCACGACAGGGAATGGACAATAGGGATCTGGCTTGCGGTCCCCGACGCAGACCAACTAGCAACCGTTCTCGCCGATGTCGCTGGCGCCGATATTGCACATATGACACCAGGCGCTACGCTTGCTCGACGAACGTTTAGTGACACGTAATAGCGGTGGAACGAGGGTCAGACGCTAGTCTTACGCCATGCCGAAGGCGACACGTGACTCGGGCGACGAACACCTACAAAGGATCTTCGAGGAATTCGATGGGCACCTGGTATCGCCTGGCGGTGCAGCAGCACTCCTCGGGGTTTCGCGAAAGACCGTCCACACGCTCGGCAAGCGTGGTCGGCTCCGCGTCTTTGAGGGTCCGGATATAAAGCATGCAGGCGGGCTTATCAGCGAGGGGCCGCGCTGGGTCTACATCCCGTTGGTGGACGTCGCCAAGTACGCGGAGGAGGTCGGTAGGCCATTCCCGAAGGGAACTTGGGATAACCCTTGACAATGTCCGACGATAGTCCTACAGTTCTGCGTCATGCGGTTCTACGAAGCGATCGACCTCTATATCGCGGATATGCGCGTTCAAGGGCGACTCAACTCGCCCTCATCTGAGCGCGGCTATCGCTCGACGCTGCTTGCCCACGCTGAAGATGTCCAGAATCGCGACCCCGCTTACGTTGGTCGCGAGGACGTAAAGCGCACGCTGAGGCGCTGGCCGAACGCAAACACGCAGGGCACCAATCGCTCGAAGCTCGTGAGCTTCTACGCATGGACGATGGAAGAGGGTTTGCGGAAGGACAATCCCGCCAGTCAGACACGACGGCCTCGTCGGCGAGCGGCCGACAAGTATCGGCTCACCGAAGCGGAGGTGGTGGCGACTCTCGCGGCTGCAGAAGGCACTCGCGAGCGCCGAGCGATCTTTATCGGCCTGTGTGCTGGGCTGCGGAATGCCGAGCTACGCGGGTTGCAGGGGCGACACTTTGAGCGCGAAGGGTTCGTGTGGGTCTCGGCAGATATTGCCAAGGGACGACGTGAGCGATGGGTGCCGGTCATAGCTGACCTTGCGCCGATAGCGGCCGAGATTCGGGCGGACGTTGGCTCGGATGAATACGTGTTGCCTGCCCAACGGTTCAGAAACCCACCGTTCAACACCGCTCGCAAGGACTTGCGGCTGCGGTCGTCGTCAAGTCAGGCGTTGCGTCAACTGGTCATGCGCGTCGTCAAGCGCGCCGGGATCGTGGCGCATGTGCGCCCTCACGACCTCCGTCACGCATACGCGGAGCACATCGCACGCAAGACCGATACGCGCATCGCCCAGCACTTGCTCGGGCACGCTCACCTTGGAACGACCGACACATACCTGGGCCGTCCGCGCCTCGATGACATGGTGGCGGCGGTGCAAGGTGTGACCTATGGCGTACGAACAAATGTTCTAGGGGTCGCGGAAGACCTCCAGATCGGGCTAAAGGCGACGACCGGAATCGAACCGGTGTAGACGGCTTTGCAGGCCGCTGCGTAGCCACTCCGCCACGTCGCCAAGGCACTGTGTAGCGTAGCGGCCGCGAGCGGATCTGGTGATCTGCCCAGAGGCCTGTCAGACCCTTGCGTTGGGCTGCTTATCGCGGGCTTCGAGCTCCGTTATCAAGCTTTTCTGATCTCGTTAGGATCGCTTTCGAGAGGCATTAGCGCTTGTACATGGCCAGCGCGCACACTGAGATCCCTAACTCGGAGGTGTCTCGTGAAGCGTCTCTTCTTCCCCATAGTCTTGGCAGCGCTTGTCGGTGCGGTCGCTGCCAGCGTGTTCTTCGCGGCATCCCGTGGGTCTGGGGGGACCGCGCCGGCCCGGACGGCCGCCGTCCCGGTGACCCGCTCTACGGGTGACACCACCAAGGACGTTTCATCGACGATGCCGACCGCGACCCAGGTCTACCAGCGCGACGCCGCGGGCGTGGTCTCGATCAAGGCCACCACCGCCGAGGGAGGCGATAGCGGCACTGGGATCGTGCTCAACGAAGAGGGTTTGATCCTCACCAACAACCATGTGATCTCCGAAGGTACGAGCCTTACCGTCAGTCCGGGAAAGTCCACGAGCGTGAGCCGTACCGCAAGCGTAGTCGGCACAGACCCCAACAGCGACCTAGCGCTCATAAAGGTCAATCCCTCGGGTCTAGGGCTACACCCCTTGAAACTGGTTAGCTCGAGCTCTTTGCAGGTCGGTGATTCCGTTTACGCCCTCGGTAACCCCTATGGCCTAACTGAGACGCTCACGAAGGGCATCGTGTCGGCTCTCCAGCGCGAAATATCGGCCCCCGACGGAGCGACGATCAAGGACGTGATCCAAACTGACGCTCCTCTGAACCCGGGCAACTCCGGCGGTCCATTGCTCAACTCTGAGGGCGACGTGATCGGCGTCAACTCGCAGATCGCGAGCGACGCGGCACGCACTGAAGGCTCTCAGCCAGGCAGCACAGGTGTGGGCTTCGCGATCTCCTCAGACACTGTCTCCGAAGTGGTCAAGACGATCGAGTCCGGCGGCGGGGGCAGTACACAGGGAGCCGGAGGCGAATCGCGGCAGCGCTCTGGGACCGAATCATCGCCCTACGGGACGGAATCTCCATATCAGACAGAAGGCCCCGCAACGACTCAGGGCGGTGAAGGAGAAAGCCGCGAATCCAGCCCTTACGGATACGAATCGAATGGTGGCTCGGGCGTCGAAGGGGCGGGCGAAGCCGGGTCGAGCAGCGAAGGATCGGGCGGCGTGGAATCGGCCGGGGAGGGACGCGAGGGTCAGGTCACGATCGTGCCCTGATCATGGAAGCTTGAGATCCAGACGTCCCGCGGCTGGGAGAAGCTTGGTTCGGCTGCGGGACGATCTGCTTTCCGAGTGACACGGGGTGCCGGGCAGACCTGCATGCGATCCCAAACGGGCGCCCGTTGATAGGCTAGAGCGGTTCCCAGGGCGATTAGCTCAGCTGGGAGAGCGCCGCCTCGACAAGGCGGAGGTCACTGGTTCGAGCCCAGTATCGCCCACTGGTGGAAAGCCCCGTTTCATGGGGCTTTTGCGCGTCTGAAGGGGCCTCAAGGTTCCAATGAGGTTCCGTTTGGCGAGCGCGGCGCGCCGGTGCGCTGGTTAGGACCACTCGATAGGCGGCGCTCCGGGTTGCCATTTGTCGAGGACGCTGCCGCCTTCCTGGCGGAGCGTGCGGCCGTAGTCGGTGAGTTGGGCTTGAAAGGCCAGCTCTTCTCTGGGGTCGCGGCCGGCGTCGTCTATCCATTGGCGCCAGACGGCGAGCGAGCTCAGGGTCTCCAGCTGGGTCGGGTTGCGCCACCAGTCCTCCTTGAGCGGGGAGAGCGCGTCTGGGTAGCGCGTGTGCAGTCCGACGATGGCGCCCCACATGAGGCCGCGCCATTCTCGGCTGCCTCCGTACGGCTCAAGCCAGGGCGGGCGGCCGTCGCGCTCGGGCGGCTGGGCGTCGTCGGCCGTGTCGTCGTCGGTGCGTTCACGGCGGGCCGATCCGTCCGTCTCGGCGTTGGCGACGGCTTGTCGGATCATGTGCGCTGCGATTTTCGCGGGCGGCTCGCCCGCTCTGTTTGCGAGCTTGTCGAGCTGCTGCGCCAGGGACTCCGGGAGCGTGACCTTGATGCGTTGGCTCGCGCGTCTCGGGCGACCTTCAGGGGGTTCTATGGGGGTGGGTCCAATTGGGGCCATATACCCACTGACCGCGAGAACGGAAAACCGGCCAAAAACTTTGGTCCCTCGGAGGAACCAGCTCGGGTCCGTGCATCTGGTCTGTGTGTGTGGAAGTTGGAGGTGCAGCGGAGAGAGGCACAAGCGGCAATCTGTGGCCGGGCTCGATTGCTGCAAGGGTCCGACGGTGCTCGTGACGATTGGGCGGAGTCGGGTGGAGCGCTGGGAGCGAATGCGTGGAGCGGCGCTCGCGGCGCGGTGTGCGAACTCGGCCGGGTTGGGCAGCGGCAAAAATTGTTGGCCGGTCTGCGGGGTTGGCGGTCAATAGGTAGTGATGAAGGCACTCATCTATCCACCTTCCCCGCCGCGCGCCGCTCATGAGGTGTCGCAGTGATCGCGGCCTCGGGCAGGCTCATCGATGATGAGCGACGGCAGGGCGACGCCTTGCCAGATATGCGACATCTGGCGGTCGAACTGGCCGGGCTACTCGGCAGAGAGGTGACACCACCACTTCTCGATTCAGGTCAGGCCGCTGAGATTCTGAACGTGCCGAAGTCTTGGATCGCGGCGGAGGCACGCGCCGGGCGTATTCCCCACGTACGCCTTGGCCGCTACGTGCGGTTCAACCGTGACGAACTGATGCAGTGGTGCGAGGGTCGGTCTGTTGGGCCGCGACCCAGGCGGGGTGGAGGTGCATGATCGTTGCCTTACACCGCGTCGATGCTCGCTCAGCGCGTCTTGTTCTCCTAGTCGATCACGTCGGCGAGTTGTCGCAGATCGCCGTCGAGCACCGCGAGCAATCGCTTAAGGGTGCTCCAGCGGATGTCTCGCCAACCGCTCTCGACACGGGCGCGACCCTGGCGGAGTGCGACTGATGGCGTCTCGTCGTTCGTACGGCAGCGGGCGCGTGTACGTGCGCACCGACAGTGCAGGTCGAGAGACCTACTACGGCTCGTGGTGGACGAACGGCCGGCGGGTCAACCGCCGGCTGGGGCCCAAGCGTGTGCGGGGCAGTCGCGAAGGACTCACCGCCGCCCAGGCCGAGGCAGAGTTGCGACGGCTCATCCGAGAAGTTGCGCCGAGTGGCGAGAGTGCTGATCGTCTAGACGTGGGGGAAGTAGGTCGGCGCTACTGCGTGCACCTGGCAGCCCTTGGACGTAAGCGCAGCATGCTGACCGCGGTCGAGATGGCGCTACGCGTGTGGATCGAGCCTCACTTTGGTGGCCGGGCGCTCGCGAGCGTCCGGCCCGAGGACGTGGAAGACATGATGCGGGCGATGAGGGCGGAGGGGTGGGTGCGAAGTCGATCCGCAACTACATGGGCACGCTGAGCGCCATGTACCGCTACGCGATGCACCCACGGCGCCGGTGGGCGACCACCAACCCGTGTGAGGCGATCGACCTGCCGTCGCTCCCCGCATCGACAGAGATTCGCTACCTGACGATGCCGCAAGTCGAAGCGCTTGCCAGCGCCGCAGTTTCCGGCGAGCACCAGCAACTCGACCGGGCGCTGTACCTGACGGCCGCGATGACCGGCCTGCGCCAAGGCGAGCTGATCGCGCTGCGCTGGCAAGACATCGCATGGGGTGACCACCGAGTCCGCGTCGTGCGCAACCACGTTCTCGGCCAGTTCGACACGCCCAAGAGCCGCCGCTCGGCGCGCAGCGTGCCGCTGAGCAACCAGCTGGCGCAGGAACTGCGTGGATGGCAGCAGGCGACGCGCTGGAACGCTCCTGATGCCCTGGTGTTCGCTGAGCCCGCATCCGGCGATGTCCTGCGGCGCGGAGCGTTCATGCGTCGCTACCGCCGAGCGCTCAAGGCAGCCAAGATCGACCCCCACCGCTTCCACGACCTACGCCACACGTTCGGAACGGCAATGGCCGCCGCTGGCGTGCCGATGCGGACTCTTCAGGAGTGGATGGGCCACCGCGACATCGCGACCACCCAGCGCTATACCGACTACGCGCCGAACGAGCGAGAGGTTGAGATGGTGGATCGCGCGTTTGGTCGGCCCCTTGACATCCATCCTCGCTATATGTAGATTACGTGCTATGCGGCGTACGCACTCACTCGTTCAAGTAGGAATGACCCTCATGGACCGACCGACTGACCGACACTGGGGATACAACCTGTCGAAAGAATCCGGAGTGCGTTCAGGTGTTCTGTACCCAATCCTCCACAGGATGCTGGAAGAGGGCTGGCTAGAGGACGGGTGGGAGACGCTCGACAGCGTTAACGAGAAACGACCAGCTCGGCGCTACTACGAATTGACAGCAGACGGAAGGCGCGAATTGGGTCTTTTGTTGGGGGCGGCCAGATCGGAAGCGCGCTTCGCGCGCTTGATCGGGAGTTTCGCGTAAGTGTTGAATCTAATAGTTTCCTGGCCGACGTTGCTCATCGTCTTGGTGGGTGTTTGGATTTGCTCCAGGCGCTGTGCTTCGCGTTATTGTTTTGGCGTTCCACCGGGATGACTCTCGCCGAAAGGAGCTGTTGGCGGAGCTTCCCGTAGTCCCACGTTTCGAGCGGCCGTTCTGGGTGCTCGAGCAACTTGAGGTTGCTCTCTTTGAGGGAGCATGGGAGCGCATCGTTTGGGCTGCGACAGGCCGGATCATTTACCGCTGGCACCTTGAGTCTGGCGTCAAACTACATCGTGCCCATCCACGTTCTTTCTGGATTCCGAGCGATAGTGATAAGCAATCCATTCGGCCGGGCATGAAAGTCAAGCTCATATTCACGATGAGGGATGGCTGGGGCGAGCGTATGTGGGTTGAAGTGGTTGCGGTGAATAGACGACATATGGTTGGCACTCTCAGAAACCAGCCCTGTGGGATTCCTAGACTTTGCCACGGTGATTCAGTCCGCTTTACTCCCGATCACATAATCGACATAAGCGATGACGCGGAATAGAAATTGAGCGACCCTAGCGGTACGAGTGCGTACGCTGAGGTGGAATGAAGCGGATGTCTCCGAGTATTGCGAGCGAACCAATGCGGCCGGTGAGTCCGGCGGCTGGCAGCTGACGCTCAGAGGTCGCGGGGTCGCAGGGCGATCCCAAGCCGCGAAATCCCACGAAGCAAACGCTCATCAATACTCACCAACTTGCAATCAAGCATCCGGGCAAGCGCGACGTACTGCGCGTCGTAGGTCTTGGCCCACCCAAGCTCATCGGCAACATCCCAGGCGGCTTCGGTGAGGCCCTTCGGCGTGCGAATCTCGATGTCAGCCTTCAGCAGACGCGTAAGCATCTGCTTCGCCCGCTCCTTGCTGATCGCTTCTCGCCACGACATCTCGTGGAACACCGAGCTAGCCTCCAAGATCATCAGCTGAGGCGCGACCATCTCGTGTCCCCGGAACCTCGCGAAGCCGACCGGCGTGTGGCACGCCGCGATGGCCACTGAGGCGTCGATGACGAGCACGGTTAGTGGTCGCGGCGGGATCGATGCAGCGCGGCGACCCAGTTCGGCGCTGGCGAGCCGTCGTCTCCGACCTTCCACTCGTCAGGCAGCTCGGCCATCGGGAACAGCTCATCCTCGACGGCCCGCAGATCCTGGTCGCGGATCGCGTGGCGTCTGCCGACTCGACGCGCGCGCAGCCGTCCGGAACGAATCCAGCGGCGCACGGTCTCGGGGTCCTTACCCACACGGTCGGCGGCCTCGGCTACGGTCAGCATGTAGGGGATGGTACGCCGCGCTTCGGACCTAATGCTCGACACACGTCGATGCCGAGTTCTGCCAGAGCTGTCTCGCCATCTCGAGTGCATTGAGTAGCGCCGCTCCTGATCCGCTCAGCGGCCACTGCCTCGACTTCGTTATCGGCACAACTGATCTCGGACTCGTCGCGGATCATGACGAAGTGAGTATTGAGGGCCTTCCAGCGCGCGACCGCCTGCGGGCCTTCGGCATTGACCTTCTCTTCGATCTCGCGGAGGTAGTCATTGAACTTGGTGGGCATCACAGATCCCTGAATTGGCTGTCGGGACTTTGGGGGCCAACGTGTTCGGGTTTCGACGGTGTAGGGCGAAGGCTTCCCGGACGCTGTCCGCGTCGACTAAGTGTACGAGCGGGAGGATCAGGTCTACATGTCCCTTCGTCTCGATCATATGCCTGACGTTCAACAGCGTAAGGCCGATTATGGAGTCGGACTCGTCGTAATAGACCGCATGTCCGCCGTCGATCTCAAGGCTACGCGCCGCCGGTCGAGGAGCGCCTATGTTGAGATAAAGCACATCGCCGCGCTTGTCGTAGTGGTGATGATCAAAGACTATGCCGGCGATCGTGATGGTCATCGTTGCCGCCCTAGCGACGGGTTCTTCTGCGTTGGAGCGCACACGACGCAGGTGGGCTCGCGGTTGACGCATCTTGCGCGACAACGTCTCGCGTGAATCCGGTGCTGGACGGCCTGGCGGGCCGAGTCGCGACGTCCGGCGACATCTGTCACGATCAACATGTAGCGTATTGTACGCAATGCGCCGGACCACCCGGACGCTGGGACGGGTCAGCCAGTCCGGCCCGCCGAAGGTTCCATTCAAGGTTCCGTTCCGAGCAAATCTCAGCTAATTTCAGAAAACCGAACCCAGCAAACAAGCCATTTCATGCCCGCCGCCACCCCCACCAACCGTTTCGAGCCCAGTATCGCCCACTGAAAAGCCCCGTGTTTAGGGGGCTTTTGCGTGAGAGGGGAAGTAGCCGCAGGCCGTCGAGGCCCCATCTTCCCACATTTTCCCCACACGCCGGCCGAGTCGGAAGCGTGCGACAACGTCTCGAAGTCATCCGGCACGAGCGATTCAGATCGGTCGACGTGAGCGCTGTACAGCTACACGGTGGGCACGCAGGCCAGCCCTTGGGCCGACGGTGAGCCACAGGCACTCGGCAGGCGCGCCGTCGGACGGCTCGTTGCGATACATGAGTCGAAACGCGGCTTGCCCTTATGTGTCGGGATGTCGAAACGCACCCTGCGGCGGCCGGCCTCCTGTTCATTGCGGGTGAGCTGCGGTCAGGTCGATACGCCCACGGGCCGAGCCGCGTTGCGCACCATCTGCCCTGCGATTACAAGTTGCTGGATCTGGCTGGTTCCCTCGTAGATGCGAAACAGGCGCGCGTCGCGATAGAGGCGCTCGACGGGGACGCCCCGCATGTAGCCTGCGCCGCCGTGTATCTGTACGGCGCGATCGGCGATGCGACCGACCGCCTCGCTGGCGAAGTACTTGCTGGCGGCGGGTGCCATGCGCCGGTCCGCGCCGCTGTCGTAGGCGCGGGCACTCTCCAGCACGAGCGCGCGGGCGGCCAGGTATTCGGTCTGTGAGTCGGCGAGCATCCCCTGGATGAGCTGGTGCTCTGCGATCGGCTTGCCGCCCTGCCTGCGCTCGAGCGCAAAGTTCAGTGACTCGTCGACGAGCCGCTCGGACAGCCCGACGCACAGGGCCGCGATGTGCAGCCGCCCGTGCGCGAGGCACCGCATCGCGGTTTCATATCCGGTGCCCTCGCTCGCGCCCACGAGCGCGGACTCGGGCACACGGACCTCGTCGAGGTACACGTCGGCGGTCCAGGCGCCGGCCTGACCCATCTTCCTGTCTTTGGGAGCGACGCTGAGTCCAGCGGCGTCGCGCGGGACCATGAACACAGAGATCCCCTGGCTGGGCTTCTCGGCCTTGCTGGTGCGGGCGAAGACCATGAACAGGTCGGCGATGGGCGCGTTCGTGATGTAGCGCTTGGCGCCATTAATGACCCAGTCAACGCCGTCGCGTCGTGCGCACGTCACGAGCCCGGCCGGGTCAGAGCCAGCCTCCGCCTCGGTCAGCGCGAACGCGGCCGTCACCGCCCCGGAGGCGAGTCCGGGCAGCAGCTCGCGCTTCTGATCGTCCGTGCCGCCCTCGATCAGCACATGGCCGGCGATGCCGTTGTTGGTCCCGAACATCGACCGGAACGCCGGTGTCGTGTAGCCCAGCTCGAACACGAGCTGAACCTCCTCGGTCATCGTCATGCCAAGCCCACCGTGCTCGATGGGAAGCGCGAACCCATAGAGGCCCATGTCGATGGCCTGCTGACGGATGCGCCCGGGGATCGCGTCGCTCTCGTCGATCGTCGTCTCTTCCGGGACTACCTCGGAGTGCACGAATTGCCTTACCGCGCGCACCATTTCCTGCAAGTCCTCATGCTCCATCGTTCATCTCCTGGCCAAGCGCCCTACACGCCCGCCGGTGCAACATTCTCGAAGATTGCGGTCATTCCCTGACCACCCCCGATGCACATGCTCTCAAGCCCGTAGCGGCCACCGCGACGGCGCAACTCCCGCAGCAAAGTGGCCAGGATCCTCCCGCCCGTCGCTCCGACGGGATGACCGAGTGAGATGCCCGACCCGTGTACGTTGACGCGCTCGAGGCCGTCGGGCAGATCCCACTCGTGTAGGACTGCGAGCACCTGTGCCGCAAACGCCTCGTTGAGCTCAATGAGGTCCATGTCCTCCATCCTCAACCCAGCTCGCTCAAGGGCCCGCCGAGTCGACGGGACGGGACCGATGCCCATGCTCGCCGGCGCCACACCCGCGACCGCCCACGTCACGAGGCGGGCGAACGGCTGCAAGCCGAGCTCTGCTGCCTTGTCCGGGTGGGTGACGATGCACACGGCCGCAGCGTCGTTCTGACCGCTTGCGTTCCCGGCGGTCACCGTCGCCTCGGGATCGGCGCGCGCCATCAGTGCTCGCAGGTTGCCGAGTCGCTCGAGCGTTGTGTCGGAACGCGGGTGCTCGTCACGCTCGATCAGCCTCTCATCCCCCCGGCTCTTGACGGACACAGGAACGATCTCCTCAGCGAGTACGCCGCTCTCTTGAGCGGCAACCGCGAGGTGGTGCGAGCGCAGTGCGAGCTCGTCCTGCTCCACGCGCGAGATCCCATACTGGCGGCGCAGGTTCTCAGCCGTCTCGATCATGCCGCCAGGCACCGGAAAGTGGAGCCCGCCGGCGGTCACTCGCGGCCGCGCCAGCCGGTCCTCCAACGTCACGCTGCCGCCCCTGATGCCCCAGCGCAGACCCATCGCATAGAACTCAGCCTGACTCATGCTCTCGGCACCCCCCGCGAGAACGAGATCCGCAACGCCGGTCTGGACCTCCATGCAGCCGAGCATGATCGCCTGAAGGCCAGAACCGCAGCGCCGGTCGAGCTGGAGCCCCGGAACCTCGATCGGCAGACCCGCGTCGAGCGCGGCCACCCGGCCGATCGCCGGCGCCTCGCCATTCGGATAGCACTGGCCGAGGAGCACGTCGTCGATCTCCAGGGGCGGCAGCGATGTCCGCCGGAGAAGCTCCCGGATGACCGTCGCAGCCAGCTCTGTAGGCGGCACGTCGCGGAAAACGCCGCCGAAACCGCCGACGGCTGTTCTCAGCGGCTCGCAGATCACAGCATCGCGCACGGTCGGAGAGCCTGCCACAAATCGCACGCCGGCATATGGCACGGGTGGCGCCTCCGCGAGACCCTGACCCGATAGGACTCATGTCTGCGTTGCGCTTTCGCGTCAACGCAGGCGCGCACCCTAGTACCGAGCAGACGACCGCAGCGGACGACTTCCGAGTGCGCCGACTAACGGTCGGCTCACGCTCGCTCCCGCCGGGCGTTGCGGAAGCGTTCATCCCGTCGCTCGTCGCGCACGGTCCTAGTCCGAGTGTCGGTGAGCGGAGGGCCAGCGGTGACGTCCGCTTCCGCGGCAAAGCGGGACCAGTGCGCTTGATCGACCGCGTGCGTGGCTTATCGTGACGGTCGCTCCGAGGCGCCGAGTCGAGACTGGACCACCGTGTGTGTTGGCTCAGCCGCTCACCTTTGCGGCGCCGCGCCGGGCTTGACAAACACTCCGCGGCGGCGCATCTCGACCAGGCGTGGCGCATCCGGGTAGCCACTGCCCAGCAGCAGGGCGGCCTCTCGCTCGACGTCGTACTCGACGCGGACCAGCTGGGGCTGACCGCCCTCGATCAGCAGATAGCAAGCGCGCGGATCGCCGTCCCAAGGCATGCCCACGCTGCCGCTGTTCGCGACCGTCAGACGGGTCAGCGCGCGGGTGTATGGACGATGAATGTGACCGTAGACCGCGATGGGCGCATCGAGCGGCTCATAGATGGCCGACAGCTCGTCGTCTTCAGCGTCGGGCAGGGGCGCCCACCACAAATCGTTCGGGGCCGCATGCACCAGCACCAGGTCCTCAAGGCGTTGCTGGGCGGGAAGCTCTCGCAGCCAGGCGACTCGCTCCTCGCCGAGCAACTCCAGTGTCGCCGGTGCGTACTCCCGAAAGATCAAGCTCAAAAGAGACGCCAGCTTGGAAGCAAGCTCTTCCTGTCGTCGTTGCTCCTGCGGTTGCCAGAGGACCTCATCGGTGTTGCCCACCACGCCCGGCCAGCCCAGCTCACGCACCCGGTCGATGACCTCGGCAGGCTGCGCACCCATCAGAGCGAGGTCACCGCCGTGCAGCACAAGATCCGGCGCCCGCCTCTGAATATCGGCCAGGACCGCATCGAAGGCGGTCAGGTTGCCATGGACATCAGAAACAATTGCAACCCGCATAGGTCGTCTCCTTCCATAGCCACGCCGGCCCGACGCTCACTGAGCGTCGATTCGCGGGAGAGTGATCGCCATCGGGCTGCTCATCGTCGAGCGCCTGAAGGATACTCTCGACGGCTCGCATCTCGATGGCCTGCCGAACCTCTGCCACAGCGGATCCGAGTTGAGGCGTAAAGACACTGCGGGGATGTTTGAGAAGCGCCGGTGCGATAGCGGCGGGCGCCTCATCACGCGAGCGATCCTCCATCGCAAAGACATCGGCGCCGTAGCCGGCGAGGCGTCCGGAGTCGAGTGCCGCGGCGACCGCCTGCTCGTCGACCGTCGAGCTTCGTCCCACATTCACGAGCACCGCACCAGGCGGCATCAGGGCCAACCGCTCGGCGTCGATCAGCTCGTGCGTCGCGGGGGTAAGCGGGACCGCCAGCTCGGCTGAGCGTCGCCAATGTAGCGGATCAGGCGCGTAAGCATCTGCTTCGCACGTTCCTTGCTGATCGCTTCTCGCCACGACATCTCGTGGAACACCGAGCTTGCCTCCACGATCATCAGCGGAGGCGCGACCATCTTGTGCCCACGGAACCTCGCGAAGCGACGGGGGTGGGGCATGCCGCGATAGCTACCGAGGCGTCGATGACGAGCACGGTCAGTGGTCGCGGCGGGAGCGATGCAGCGCGGCGACCCAGTTCGGCGCTGGCGAGCCGTCGTCGCCGACCTTCCACTCGTCAAGGCAGATCGGCCATCGGGAACAGCTCATCGAGTTCCGCCAGAGCCGTCTCGCTATCCCGAGTACGTTGAGCAGCGCCGCTTCTGATCCGTTCAGCGGCCAGTGCCTCGGATTCCTCGTCGAAGTCTTCACCGTGGGCCTGGCAGAAGCTGTAGGCGACCTGTGCGCCCGAGCGCGCGTGGGCCGGGTCGTTGCGGAGTTCGGCGCCGCAGTCCTCGGGGATCGGCAGCGAGCGCACGTTCGGATTGAAGGTCACGCCTTCGGCCGAGTACTGGCCGCCGAGCCCCACCGGGCCGCTGACAACAGGGGTGTCGAAGTTGATCGTGGTGGTGCTGGCGAACGCAGTGGGTGCAGCGAGAGCGAGTGCGAGGATGGCCGCGAGTAGTGCGCCCCCGAGCTAGGGCGCGAGCATTCCGCGCCGCCGGATCCCTGATCTGCCCCCAACTCGACCACCAGCCGCACCTAGGAGCATCTCATCCCCATTTCACTTTGTTGGCTCGTTCGTTTGCTTGCCGCGCCGGCCTGACCCTACAGCCCCTTGTTCTCCGGAACGAACTGGCTGGCGATGAACGTTGCGCCCTGCGGATCGTTGATGACAGCCATCCTGACCCAGGGGGCGTCGAACGGCGCGACGATCACCTGGCCGCCCAGCTCCTTGGCCTTCGCGGCCGTCGCGTCGGCACCATCCACCGCGAACGTCACGCTCCAGTGCGCAGGAGTATCGGGTTGGTCATCCGCGATCGGATTGAGTGTTGCGACGACATCCTCGAAGCCCTTCGGAGCGCCGCTTTCCGCCATGCGCTCGCGCAGCCCGGGATCGCTCTTTTCCAGGAAAGCGCCGTAGCCGGGCAAACGCCACATTTGCACACCGCCGTCGAGGCCAAGCGCCTCCCATCCGAACAGCGAACCGTAGAAAGACTGAGCACCCTCCACGTCGCGCGTGTTGAGGCCGTTGAAGTTAAGCGAACCGGGTTCGTTCACGATCTGCGCGCCCTTGTGGCGCATTGCCTGCCACACGCAGAACGCGGCTCCCTCCGGATCGGTGAACACAGCCATCCGCCCCGCGTCAAATACATCGAAGGGGTCGGTCACAACGTGTCCGCCCGCATCACGCGCCTTCGCGGCAGCCTCGTCGGCGTCCTCGACCCAGACGTAGGTGTTCCATGTGGCCGTCGGTGGCCCGTCCTCAGACTGCGACCCCACCGCGGCCACGTTGCCGCCAGGCAGGCTCGCGATGAAATATTTGCCGGCTGCGCCCGGCGGCATCGCGTCCTTGAAATCCCATCCGAAGAGGCCACCGTAGAAAGCAGCTGCGGCCTCCGGATCGGGCTGGCTGGTATCGACCCAGCACGGGACGCCGGGCAGATATCCGTCTCGCTCGGGCATTTGGGTGCTCCCTTCTGGCTTGTTGACATTGCGACCTCATCGAGCGCGCATCCAAGGCCCCGCCCAGCTTCTGAGTGGCTGAGTGGCATGATCCCGGGTAGACGCTCGCGGACAGCTTCCAGGAAACCACATCCCCGAGGAGGAATCGATGGGCTTCGACCAATATCACGAGCCGCCCCAGGAGCTCCCTGAGGAGACACGGACGTTCGCGCGGCTTTGCGCGTCGTTGACCGAGGAGGCGGAAGCGATCGGCTGGTACGAGCAGCGGTTGGCGGTCGAGCGTGATCCCGAAGCGCGGGGGGTGATGGCCGATGCGGTGGGCGAGGAGTACAAGCACTTCTGCATGGACCTCGAGTTCCTGCTTCGCCGCAAGTCGAAGTGGCGGGAAACCGCCGAAGGGGTGCTCTTCCAGAAGGGGGACATCGTCGAGCACGGCGAGGCGGCGGAGACCGCCGCGGGGAGCGCCGGCTCAGCGGAGGGTTATCACTCGGAGGGTTCTCGCTCTGAGTCGCGTGAGCTCGCCGGCACCCTGGGTATAGGAAGCCTAAAGGAGGAACGATGAGCCATCTACTGCGCGATCACGCGCCGATCACGCAGGACGGCTGGAAGACGATCGACGCGGAGGCCCGCGAGCGCCTGCTACCGGGGCTCGCCGGACGGCGGCTGGTCGATTTCTCCGGACCCCATGGCTGGGAGCACTCGGCAACCAACCTTGGTCGTGTCGAAGACGTCGACGTGAGCCAGGTCAAGGAGGTGGAGGCAAATCGCCGTGTCGTCCTCCCGCTGGTCGAGTTGCGCGCACGATTCACTGTTTCTCGCGAGGAGCTCAGAGCCGGCGATCGTGGCGCCGAGGATGTCGACTTCGACGCGCTCGATATCGCCGCTCAAAGCATTGTCGAGGCCGAGAACCTTGCCGTGTTCCACTCCTGGCCAAAGACGGGAATCGATGGGATCGGCGAGCGCTCACCCCATGGCGCGATCAAGAGTGGGGGAGGCGTTGAGAAGTATCCTGAGCATGTCGCCCGCGCCGTGGAGTTGCTGTTGCGCAAAGGGATCGCCGGACCGTACGGCTTGGCGCTGGGGCGCGAGGAATACACGCGCGTGGTGGAGAGCGCCGAGCACGGAGGCTACCCGCTGCTCGATCACCTGCGCAAGATCCTCGAGGGCCCGATCGTGTGGGCGCCGGGTGTGAAGGGAGCGGTCGTATTGAGCATGCGCGGCGGCGACTTCAGCTTTGAGTCCGGCCAAGATCTGTCGGTCGGCTACGAGTCTCACGACAGCGACACGGTCGCGCTCTATCTGGAGGAGTCGTTCAGTTTCCGTGTGTTTACGCCGGAGGCTGCCGTATCCATTTCGCCACTGAAGAGCTAGCGTCTCCGCCGGTGGCCGCCCGAGCCTGCTGGAGAGCTAGCGTCTCTTCGATCACGTCCGGCCACCACCTCACCCGCGGGACCGGCGCCTATCGCGATCACGTCGAACATTCGCACTGTCGCCGTCATCCGCGTGGACATTACCTGCAGGGGAGGTTCACAAACTGATCCGTCCATAGGCTGAGCTGAGCATTAGCTCCAGTTCCGCCAAGACGTCGAGGTGTCGGCGTGCCCACGCAATCGCGAGTCCTGGCTGCAACGAGTCACCGCCGTCTACGTGCTCGAGCACCACGGCGCCGGTTGGGGTGTGGACCGTTGCGCCCGCACTGCTCAGCTCAGTATTAGGTGAAGACGCCGCTTGCGCGATGGCTTTCCCGAATGACTCATACCAGTCACAGCGGGCTCGTCGTTCGGCGTCGAGGGCGTCGCGGGCGCAAGCCAGCCGCGGCAGCGCGTCGTCGATCGGCGCCAAGCGCATGAACGAGTGGGCGTCTTGCAGCAGGCGCGCAACTCTGCGCACGCGGCCGGCGCCCGTGGCGAGCAAGGTGAGATCGTTGATGCGCCCGCGCGCGGAGCCACGGTTGGCGAGGTAGTCGCGCATCGCCGCGTCGAGCAACTGCGCGGTATCGAACGCTTCACGGGCGGCGAGGCTCGAATTCGCCTGCTCGCCATCGCCAAGCAGCGCCGTGATCGTCGCGTCGAGGTAGTGAGCGGCTCCATCGTAGGCCGCACCGATCGCGCCGCGCAGGATCGCGGTCGCGCCGCGCGGCCAGAGCAGGAGACCGACGAGCAGGCTGACACCGGCGCCGATCGCGACGTCCTCGACGCGCACCAATCCAACCTTCCAACCGGCTGGGTGGATCAAGTTGAACAGCACTAGCACGACAATTGTGAAGGCGCCCTGGCCGGCCGCGAATGAAATCGCCTGAGGTGCATATGCGGCCAGCAGCACGGCAAGCGGCAGCACCGCCCAGAGCACGCCGCGATCGGCGCCGACCGCGACCACGATCAGGCCGCCGACGACAATTCCAGCCAGCGTTCCGAGCAAGGCCGAGGCGATCGTCGCGCTTGTCGAGAGCGCGCTCGATCGCAGCACCGACATCGTGCCGAGCACGATCCAGAACGAGTTCTGCAGATCGGCGAGTTGCCCGACGAGGACCGCGAGTGCCAGTCCTATGGCCCAACGCAGGCTGTTGCGCAGCCACACCGACCTCGTACTCGTGTGCGCCCGTATCAGTCGGCGAGCAGTGTGGATGCGCGTGCGCGGCGTTTGCTCCGACATCGCCTTGGCGCGATCCTCACAGGCTTGCAGGGCGTCTTGGCCTGCCTGCAGGACCCCGAAGGAGAGTGCGCGCAACCGGTATGCTTCGTCCAGCTCGATCTCCGCCTCGGCCTCGTCGCGGTCGGGTTGCATGTGCTCGAAGTGCTCCAGCTGAGCCCGTCCGAAGACGTCGTGCGCCCCTCTCAGCCGGCTGAGCTCGAGTGGCAGGTCTCCTCCGCTGCCCTCCAGGCGCGCCGCGATCCCACGCAGCGCGGTGGCCGCCGCCGCCTCGATCTCGGCGCGCTCGACGGGACATGGAGCCGCGCTGCTCGCCAGGGCCGGCGGGCGCTCGGCGATCCGTAGCACCCAGCCAAGGTCCTCGATCAGGCGAGCCAGCGCGGCGGTCGGACCGGTGGTCCCACTTGGGCGTTGTGTCATCGACACGAAGCGACCGCGCACGGCGACCGTCGCCGTGCGTGTGCTCTGCGCGGCGGTGTCGGCAGCGGGGCGATCGCCTCGGGATGTCGCCTCCGCCAGCTCGGCCAGCGACTGTGCCGCCTGTGCGACTTCCCGGCGCAGCACGCTGCGCGGGCGAGCGGGCCACAACAGCAGCGCTGCCGGAACGCAAAGTGCTCCCGCAAGGCCCCAACCGGCCAATCGTGTTGGGATTTCCGCTGTGTCCGCCGGCACCATTACAGGCAGCACGAACGTCAGTGTCACCGCCGCCCGCGCAGCCACCACGTAGTCGTCGAGCACGCCTGCGAACAGGATGATGAAGGCGACCAGTCCCATCGCGGTCGTGGCCGGCCAGGGTGAGCGCGAGCAGAGCGTTCCCAGCACGATCAATACGCCACCGGCCGTCATCAGCAGCAGGTAGGCGCGTAGACGTGTGCGTGGGGGGCCCCCGAAGTCGGCGAACACGAGCAGCGCCATCGAGCCGAACGCCGCGAACAGAGCCATCTGCTTGCTGTCTATGACCATTAGCGAGAGCGCAAAGGCGAGCGGCGTCACTATCGCCGCTCGTAGGGCGCTCTTGAGCACGAACATCCCCGGGTCGGCTGAGCGCAAGCGGGCGGTTATCGAGGCCAGCGCGTTCATCGCAAGAGATCGCTCATGAGAAGACCACGAGTCGAGTGAGGCTAGCGACTAACGGGGTGGAGCGGCAAGAGTGAGTGGGTTGCTGCTGCGAGTGGGTGACGGCTGCTTTTCTCTGTCGGATGGAGCGGGATCGCGCCGATTCGCTTGATGGGGCGCGTACAGTCTCGTTGGCATGCGCATCGTCAGCCTCGTCCCTCACGCCACAGAGTTGCTGTTCGCGCTTGGACTCGGCCCTGAGGTGGTGGCGGTGACACATGAGTGCGACTACCCACCTGCCGCGATGGGAATCGACCGGGTCACGCGCGATGTGCTGCCCGCCGGTCTCAGCGCCGCGGAGATCGACGCGGCCGTACGTGAGCGCACCCAGCGCGGCGATGCGATCTACGAGCTCGACGGCGATGCGCTCGCCGCGCTCGAGCCCGACTTGATCGTCACACAAGCCCTGTGCCCCGTGTGCGCGGTCTCCTACACCGAGGTCGCCGAGCTTGCCAAGGAGATCCCGTCCTGTCCACAAGTCATCTCGCTGGACCCACACACTTTGGGTGAAACCCTGGAGGACGTTCACACGGTCGCGGAGGCAACCGGTCATCGCGAGCGTGGAGCAGAGTTGGTGGGCGAGCTGACCGCGCGCATCGATCGCATAAAGCGGGCGGTGCAGGGTCGTCCGCGCCAACGTGTCGCCGCGCTCGAGTGGCTCGACCCGGTCTACGTAGCCGGTCATTGGACTCCCGAGCTCGTCGAGCTGGCCGGAGGAGAGGATGTGCTGGGGTCGCCTGGCGCGCCCTCGGTCACGGTCTCCTGGGAGGCGCTTGTCGCCACGCACCCGGAGGTCGTGGTGGCGATGCCCTGTGGCTATGACGCCGCGCGGGCTCATAGTGAGGCTCTGGCTTACTCGAGCGAGCTGGCGACCCTCGGCGCGGAGCAGGTCGTTGCCGTGAACGCCTCCGCATACTTCTCTCGCCCCGGTCCGCGACTGGTCGATGGCTTGGAGCTGCTGGCTCACATCCTGCACCCTGAGGAGGTCCCAGATGCTCCAGCTGTCGCCCTGACGGTCGAGCTGGGGCCCACGGGTGTGCTCGGGTGAATGTGCTCAGTCGATCAAGCGCTTGCCCAACCGCCAGATCGCGATCCGCCACATCGCAAGCGCGAACGCGAGCAACACCGCGGCATGCCCGATGTCGGCTACGCCGAGGTTGCCCAGCGAGGCGTTGCGCACGAGCTGCACGCAGTAATACAGCGGGTTGAACTTCGCGATCGTGCGCAGCACAGCCGGCAATTGCGAAACCGGGAAGAACGTGCCGGCGACAAGGAACATAGGGGTGAGTACCGCGCTGGTTATGTAGTTGAAGTTGTCGATCGTCTTTGCCACCGCCGCCACGGTCACCCCAAACCCCGCGAATCCGAAACCGGTGACAAAGCCGATGAACGGCACCAACAGCATTCCCACGTTCGGTTCCAACCCGAAAGCGATCCCCACCAGCAGCGGCGCCATCCCGTACACGCCGGCCCTGATCGAGATCCACAGCATCTCCGCGGTGACCAGCTCCTCGACGTCCACGGGTGCGGCGAGGATCGCGTCGTAGGTGCGCTGGAACTGCCAGCGGATGAACGTGTTGAACATGCCCGGGAAGGCGGAGGAGAACAGCACGGCAGTAGCCACGACGCCGGTTGCCACGTACTGCTCGTACTTCAGTCCGGCTATGTGGGGCAGAAGCGAGCCGAAGCCCAACCCGAACGCGAGCAGGTAGATCGTCGGCTGCACGATCGAGGAGAACGTGGTCGCCTTCCAGTAGCGCCCGAAGATGGCCACGTCGCGGCTCATCACGCCGGCGAGGGCAGCCGGTTCGAGCCGGCGGATGCGACGCGGCTCGCGCTCGGTACTCATTCGATCTCCTCGCCGGTCAGTGCGACAAACGCATCCTCCAGGTTTGCGGGACGGCGCACTCCCTCTGGGGCTGCCCCGTCAAGCGTCTCGGCGTGCATGATCGCCACCGCCGGGCCGCTGCGCCTGCTTGACCAGCCGTTGCTCGACGCGAGCTCACTTACCTGCGCCAAATGCTCTGGCGGGCCGTACACCTCCACGACCTGCTCGCCGGCGTACTCCCTCACAAGCGAGGCGGGCGTTCCCTGCGCGACGATCTTGCCGTGGTCCATCACGGCCACAGTGTCCGCGAGGCGCTCTGCCTCCTCGATGTAGTGCGTGCTCATCAGCGCCGTTACGCCACTTGAGCGCAGGCCGTCGATCAACGACCACAGCTCCTGGCGTACCTGCGGGTCCAGCCCTACCGTGGGCTCGTCGAGTAGCACCAGTCGCGGCTGGTGGATCAAACCCCGAGCAACCAGCAGCCGCCTGCGCATGCCGCCCGAGAGGTCGCGCACGATCGTGTCCGCGCGTGGCACGAGGTTGGCGATCTCAAGCGCCCTCTGCACCGCCGCCGGACGCTCGCCGCGCGGCACGCGGTACAGGCGCGCGTACACCGTCAGGATCTGCCGGCAGGTGAGCTCGACATCGAGGTTGTCCAGTTGCGGCACGACCCCCATCTCCAGACGCGACTGCTTGGATTCGCCCGGTAGCGAGTAGCCCAGTACCGACAGCTCACCTTCGTCGGCAAGCGTCTGGGCCGTGAGCATTCGCATCGTCGTCGACTTGCCTGCGCCGTTGGGGCCGAGCAGGCCGAAGCAAATGCCCGGCGAGACCTCAAGATCGAGGCCGTTGACGGCCACGATGTCGCCATAGCGCTTGACCGCGCCGCGCAGCGAGATCGCCGGCTCGCCGTGCGTGGGCGTTTCAAAGCCATCTCTCTCTTGCAAGGCCCCCATCTCCCGACACTCTAGGGGAGCGCTCTCAGGTGATGCCGATGGTCTGAGATTGGCCCAGCGCTGCCCCGCTCGAATCGAGTGCCCGCACGGCGAAGAAAGGGCCGGCCGATGTGCTGTGCAGGGCGCTCTCAAAGCCGCGTGCGGTCGTTCTGGACACGGGGGTGAGCGCCCCAGGCCGCGCCCCCGCCAGCAGTTGCCACGCTTGAACGCCTGTCGCTCCGTTCCAGCTGGCATAGGCGGTCCTCCCCCCGCGACCGTCGCGGCTGACAGCGATCGCCGGGGCTTCCGCCGGCACGCCGCTCCACGGCAGACGGAAAGCCCGGTAGCACTGATACTTCTCGCCGAGCACCGCGTCGAACACGAGCCTGCCCGAGCGCTCGAATTCGGAGACGCGCGGCACTTCGCCCCAGCCGATGAAGACGTTGCCATTATCGAGCAGCTGCATGTTGCCCTGGCTGCCGGTCAAAATCTTTGGATGGGTGTATTGGCTCAGCAGCGTTGCCGTCATCGCCTGCTCGTCGACGTCGAGGATCAGGCCGCGCGAGAGCTTCTCGACCGCCGGGGTGGCGCCGTTGTCGAAGATCGTCAGCGTTCCGTCGGGCCGCCGGCGGGCGTCGTGCTGCCAGGCGAAGTTGCTGCCCGGGGACATCTCGAAGTCGCTGTGCTTGCCGCCTAGACGCCACAGGATCGCGCCTTTGCGATCAAGCTTGTAGATCGTGTGGGTACTGCGCCCGGAGATGAGTAGATTGCCGTCGCCGTCGAGGTCGACAGAGTTGATGTGAAAGTAGTCCCAGTTCTCGGCTTCGACCGGCGCGTAGGACTCCTGGAGCGGTATGCGATCGAGGCTGTGCCATTCGAGCAGCACCTTGCCGCTGGCCAGGTCTATCTCCTGGAAGATCGCGTCTTGGATCGTGCCTTTGCGGGGGCCGCCGACCGAAGTCAGGTCGGCGGCCGTGATCACATAGCTTGTCAGCAGTGCGGTGTCGCGCGGGGTGATCACGAACTCGTGCAGGTCGCCGTGCAGCCCGCGCCCTGCCTGTACGCGGCGGACCGTACGGTAGGCGGAGTCCGCGATCACATACTCGCCGACGCCGTGGCCGTATTCGATCAGGCCCTCCCACCAGGTGAGCACCGGCTCGCCGCGATAGCTCTGCACGCGGAAGTTGGTTGTGACCTTGCCTTCCAGCGGGTTCTCCCAAATCGGCTGGCCGCCGGCGTCGACGATCACCGCGCCCACCTGTCCGACTGGAATGTTGTACGGCGCGATGAAGATCGGATCGCTTGAGGCTCCCCGCTCGTTGCGGGTGACCGTCAGAGACGGGATGCGCAAGTCCGGTCGCGTATGCCACGTAGGGGTCTTGGGTGGCCCCGGGTTGGACGGCGTTAGAGCGCCGGCGACGATCTCTCCCAGGACCCCGCTCAGGCCAAGCCCGACCGCGCCCACTCCAGCTGAGCGCAGCAATTGCCGGCGCGTGATCGTGCGGGTCATACGTACTCAGGAAAGCGCATCGAGGGAAAGCTCACCTGAGCAGCGTCTCAAGCCAATCTGAAGGGCAGCGAAGAACCGCGCGAGACGGAGTACCGGCGGATGTGCTCGTCATACACTCTCGGGATGGGCTCGACGCGCATTGATGGTGCCGCGCCGGTTGGAGCGGATCTCGCTGGTATCGCCGACGGTGGCGCGCTTGCCTCGGCGATCGTCGCTGCATGAGCGTCATCGAAGTCACCCATTTCACCGATCCCGGCTGTCCCTGGGCATATTCGGCGAGCCCCGCGCTCGCGGTCCTGGACTGGCGTTATGGCACGCAGCTACGTTGGCGCCTGGTGACGATCGGCCTCACCGAGAGCGCTGAGCAGTACACGAGCCGTGGATACACACCGGTGCGGGCGGCCCACGGCTACATGCGCTTTCGCCGCTTCGGTATGCCGTTCGCGACCGCTCCCCGCGCGCGCATCACAGCCACGGCGCGGATGTGCCGCACGATCGTGGCGACACGCTTGCTCGATCCCGAGCGCGAATACGCCGTGTTCAGGGCTTTGCAGTTCGCTCAGTTCACGAGCACACTCGTGCTCGACGACGCGCGCGATATCGCCACGGCGCTGGAGCGCGTAAGCGGATTGGACGTCGAGGCGATCGTGGGCGCACTCGACGACGAGCAAGTGAGCACTGCATACGAGGCCGATCGGGCGCTCTCTCGCACCGCCGCCGGCGCCCCCACCGAGTTTCAGGGCAAGTCCGCCCAAAGCGATGGTCCCGTGCGCTACACCGCTCCGTCGCTGATCCTGCGCGCGGGAGAGCGAACGCTCGAGGGGGGCGGCTTTCAGCCTGTTGAGGCCTACGACGTGCTGATCGCCAATCTCGATCCCACACTCGAACGCGAGCCGCCGCCGGAGAGTCCGCTCGATGCGCTGCAACGCTTTCCGGAAGGGCTCGTGACCCAAGAGGTCGCGGCGATCATGACGCGCGGCAACGACGCCCCTGACCGGGTGGCCGCTGAGAGCGCCCTGGTTGAGCTAGTAGGGGACGGCAGTGCGCGCCGCATAGCGCTTGGCGACGATGCCCTCTGGCTCGCAAGCAGCTGAGACCGACGCCGTCGCGCATGCGGGAGGCTGGACCGCTGTCTGTCTGTCTGTCTGTCTGTCTGTCCGTCCGTCCGTCCGTGAGCAGTCGGTCTCAGAGATGTAGCGCGGGCATGGGTAATCGATCTCGGAGATGTAGCCTCTCCTGACATGTCCATCACCGTGACACTGCCCGACGGTAACGCGCTGGAGCTTGCTGACGGCGCCACCGGTGCCGACGCCGCCGCGGCGATCGGACCCGGCCTCGCCAAAGCCGCGCTGGCCATCGAGTTGAGCCGGCCCGACGGGGAGCCCATCTCGCCCGGCTTTGCCCCGGGTTCGCTGCCCGAGGTTCGAGACCTGGCACGTCCGCTGCCAAACGGTGCACAGATCGCGATCCTCACCGCCAAGAGCGGCGATCCTTCGCTCGCGCTGATCCGCCACGACGCCGCGCACGTGCTGGCAAGCGCCGTGATGGAGCTGTGGGCTGGGGTGAAGATCTCGATCGGGCCCGCGATCGACAACGGCTTCTACTACGACTTCGAGTTCCCCGAGGGTGTCTCAATCTCCGACCAAGACTTCCCCGCGATCGAAGCAAAGATGGCCGAGCATGTGAAGGCGGGGGAGACGTTCGTGCGCGAGGACGTCTCGGTGCAAAATGCGCGCGAGCGCTTCGTACGCGAGAACCAGGACTACAAGGTCGAGCTGATCGACGATCTCGTCAAGGGGGCGCCTGCCGAGCGGCCGCTTCAGAGCGTCTCGCTTTACACGAACGGACCATTCACCGACCTGTGCCGCGGTCCGCATGCGCCCACCACCAAGACCGTCGGGGCCTTCAAGCTGCAGTCGGTCGCCGGTGCATACTGGCGCGGGGACTCCAAACGCAAGATGCTGACCCGCATCTATGGCACCGCTTTTCACACGGGCGCCCAGTTGAGTGAGCACCTCGAGCGCCTGGATAAGGCGGCACAGCGCGACCATCGCAAGTTGGGGCGCGAGCTTGGCCTGTTTCACTTCTCCGATGTCTCTCCCGGCGCGGCCTTCTGGTTGCCGGCTGGCACGAACATTTTCAACACACTCGTCTCGCTGTCTCGCGAGATGGGCTCTGAGCGCGGCTACAGCGAGGTGAAGACTCCGCTGATCTACGACGCCGAGCTGTGGAAGATCTCCGGGCACTGGGGCAAGTACAGGGAGAACATGTTCACCGTGCAGGTGGAGGAGCGCGAGATGGGCGTCAAGCCGATGAACTGCCCGGGGCACGCCCATCTGTTCAATAGCAGCCGCCACTCCTATCGCGACCTGCCCGTGCGCTACTCAGAGCCCGGGCTGTTGCACCGCAACGAGGCGTCCGGCGTGCTGCACGGACTGCTGCGCGTCCGGCACTTCGCTCAGGACGACGCTCACATCTTCTGCAGCGAGGAGCAGATCCAGGATGAGGTCGCCGGCTGCTTGGAGTTCGCCTTCGCCACCTATCGCTTGTTCGACTTCGATGTGCGCCTGGAGCTCTCCACACGACCCGAGCAGCGCGTGGGCTCAGACGAGCTGTGGGATCGTGCTGAGGAAGCTTTGACGAACGCGCTCGACTCGCAAGGCCTCAGCTATGAGCTGAACCCCGGCGATGGCGCCTTCTATGGACCGAAGATCGACATGCATATGACCGACTCGCTCGGGCGCTCCTGGCAGCTCGGCACCGTGCAACTCGACTACAACATGCCTGAGCGCTTCGGGCTCACTTACACGGGCGCCGACAACGCCGAGCACCAGCCCGTGATGATCCACCGTGCGCTGTTCGGCTCCTACGAGCGCTTCATCGGCATCATAATCGAGCACTATGGAGGCGAGTTTCCACTGTGGCTGGCGCCGGTACAGGCGATCGTGCTGCCGATCTCCGAGCGCCTGAACGAGTACGCAGAAAGCGTGCGCGAGCGCTTGCGCGCCGCTGGCGTGCGTGTCGAGCTCGACGATCGCGGTGAGTCGGTGGGACGGAAGATCCGTGAGGCCGAGCTGCGCAAGATCCCGAACATGCTGGTCGTGGGCGACCGTGAGGCCGAGAGTGACAGCGTGTCGCTACGTACCCACCGGGGTACCCCGCATGACGGGGGCCAGGCAAGTGAGCATCGCGGCGGCGATCGCGGCAGCGTGCCTGTGGGCGAGCTGATCGAGACATTCCTCAGCGAGGTGCGTGCTCGCGGCGAGCAGACACTGGTCGCTTGAGCGCGTTGCAAGACGACGATATCCCGCGTGTGGGATACGAGCATGTTGTTTGCGAACCGATGGTGGCCGCGTGTAGGGCATGAGGGGTGTTGCTTTGCGAAAACGAGCGATGCCCCCCGTGCGCGCGGGGGGCATCGGGTGTTTGGGAGCGTTGTCGGCGCCCCCAGTTAGGAACAGTCGAATGCGCGTCAGCCGAAAGTCCTTGCGTAGCGGGCCGCGCCCGCTATACTCGGCCGCCTTGAAGCTCGGAATCCATTCACGGCGCAGCGCGTAGTCTCAACTTGACGCGCAACCCCACAAGCTAGTGGCCGTTCCACGCAGGTTCGACCGTCGGCCTCCCGAGCGGGACCTTACGAGGATCAACGAGCGTATCCGCGTACCCGAGGTGCGCGTGATCGACGACGAGGGCAACCAGGTCGGGATGATGAAGACGCCCGACGCGGTCAAGTTCGCCCAGGAACGCGATCTCGACCTAGTTGAGGTTGCTCCCGAGGCCAAACCGCCCGTTTGCCGTGTGCTCGACTACTCCAAGTACAAGTACGAGCAGGCGCAGAAGGTCAAGCAGGCGCGCAAGCACCAGCAGCAGATCACGATCCGCGAGATCAAGTTCCGTCCCAAGATCGCCGAGCACGACTACGACACCAAGAAGCACCACGTCGAACGCTTCCTGCGCCACAAGGACAAGGTCAAGATCACGATCATGTTCCGTGGCCGCGAGGTCACCCATCCCGAGCGTGGTGTGATGATCCTCGACCGCCTGGCCGAGGAGCTGGCGGCGCTTGGCGTTGTCGAGCAGCGTCCCACCCAGGACGGGCGCAACATGACGATGATGCTCGGGCCTTCCAAGGCCGTGCTCGCGGGCAAAGTTGAGAGCGACGAGGCGCTTGTCGAGGTCCCCTCGGATGGGGCTGCGGCTGAGATTCAGGGTGGCGCCACCAACAGCGTCGCACCGGCCGCTGAGAGCCAGAACGGCGCTTCAGACGGCGCCGTGTCATAATCAGCGGCTCGCTATGCCCAAGATGAAGACACACAGCGGCGCGAAGAAGCGCTTTAAGGTGACCGGCTCTGGCAAGGTACGGGCGAGGCACTCCTACTCGAGCCACATTCTCGAGAAGAAGTCGCCCAAGCGCAAGCGTACGCTTGCCAAACCCGTGATCCTCTCCGATCACGACACGCCACGCGTGAAGCGGCTGCTCGGAGTTGGCAAATGACGCGTGTGAAGCG
Source organism: uncultured Solirubrobacterales bacterium (assembly GCA_963704555.1). Classification (GTDB taxonomy): domain Bacteria; phylum Actinomycetota; class Thermoleophilia; order Solirubrobacterales; family Solirubrobacteraceae; genus Palsa-744. The sequence goes on along the minus strand of OY969921.1, from coordinate 2,384,171 downwards.
GTCTGTAGCCGCACGCAAGAAGCGCAAGGCCACACTTGAGCTGACGAAGGGCTTCCGTGGCGAGGCGCACTCCAACTACAGACGCGCCAAGGAGGCGCTGATGAAGGCGGACGCCTACGCCTACCGCGACAGGCGCAACCGCAAGCGCGACTTCCGCAGGCTGTGGATCACGCGCATCAACGCCGCCGCTCGCCAGAACGGGATGAGCTACTCGCAGTTCATGCACGGCCTTTCGCTTGCCGGTATCGAGCTGGATCGCAAGGTACTCGCCGACATCGCCGTGCGCGACGCCGACACATTCCGACGTTTTGCCGAGACCGCCCGCGAGGCGTCGGCTGCCTGATCCCGGCCACCGACACTGTGTACCTCTCGGGCGCTGCTCCTTCGGGACCGGCGCTTTTTTTATGCCTGAGGAGGGGGCGGGACCGAGAACCGTCCCATGCAACGACCACAATTTGATCTCAAACCAAATACGAGAATCGAGCGCATACAAGAACCGCCGTCGCACAGGCAGAATCATGAGCAGATGACGACCATCACCTCCCCCCACAACCACCGTCTGAAGGAGCTGCGCAAGCTGGCGCGCCGGCGCGAGCGTGAGCGCAGCGGTCGCTTCGTAGCCGAGGGTGAGGACCTGATCGACGCGGCGATCGCCGCGGGCAGGCCCGCGCTCGCCGGCTATCGGACCGCCGGTACCGAGATCGGCGGTGCCGGCTTCGAGGATGTCGATGAGGGCGTGATGGCCGGCCTCTCGGTGCTTGGCTCGGGCACGCGCGCGATCGGTGTCTATGAGCAGTGCTTTGCGAAGCCCGTAGGGCCGCTATGCGTTTACCTACACGGTGTTGGCGATCCCGGCAATGTCGGCGCTGTGCTGCGCAGCGCGCTCGCTTTCGGCGCATCGTGTGTCGCGCTTGGGCCAGACTGCGCCGATCCGCATTCGCCCAAGGCGGTGCGGGCGAGTATGGGGGCCATCTTCGCGGTTGGGCTTGCGCGCGTCAGCGATGTGGGCGAGCTGCCAGGCACACGAGTCGCGCTTGTGGCGGGAGGGGGCGAGCCGATCTGGACCGTGCGGGACAACGCCGGTGGCGGCGGTGTCCAGGGCGCACAGGGCAGCGTTGGGAGGAGGCTCGATCGGAGCGTGCGAGACACTCTCGCAAACGCAATGCCCCCCGCGCGCGCAGGGGGCATGCCCTCTGGCGAGCAACAACCGGCCTCGCTCACACTTCTGGTCGGCGCCGAGCGCGAGGGGCTACCTGACGATGTAGTCGGGGCCTGCGAGCGCGTCGCCCACATCCCGATCTCATCGGAGTCGCTGAACGCCGCGATGGCGGCGACTGTGGCTCTCTACGAGATGACACGGGGTGGGCGGGACAACGACGATAGGGTCCCAAGCTCATGATCGAGCGGATCGAAGAGCTGAGCGCGCAAGCGCAACAGGAGATTGAAGGTGCCTCCAGCAGCGAGGCCATCGAGCAGCTGCGCGTGCGCTATCTCGGACGCAAGGCCGAGCTGCCACAGATGCTGCGCGGTGTCGCTGAGCTGGAGCCCGAGCAGCGTGGGCTGGTCGGCAAAGCTGCTAACGAAGCTCGGCGTGCGCTTGAGCAGTTGATTGAGCAGCGCGCGGCCTTGCTCGACGCGAACGAGCTCGACCTACGCCTAGCGGCGGATACCCTCGATGTCACCCTGCCCGGCACCCCGCCTCAACCGGTCGGCAGGTTGCACGTATTGACCGCGACTATGCGCGAACTGGAAGACATCTTTCTTGGGCTTGGCTTCACCGTGCTCAAGGGGCAGGAGGTCGAGACCGTCCACTACAACTTCGACGCGCTCAACCATTCGCCCACGCACCCTGCCCGCGCAAAGACCGACACGTTCTATGTGCGCCGGCCTGCGATCAAGGCTAGCGGTAGTGTCGGGAAGGCGACCGACGTGGGCTCGACCGCTGGCACGCCGGGCCACACGCCCGAGGATGGCCTGTCCGTGACCGGCATACGCTTGGGCGAGCCTGACGATCTCGTGCTGCGTACGCACACCTCGCCGATGCAGATCAGGGCGATGGAGGCACATCCGCCGCCTCTGTACGTCGTCATTCCCGGCCGCGTATATAGGCCCGACAGCGATGCCACCCACACACCCCAGTTTCATCAAGTTGAGGGTTTGGCGGTCGACGAGGACATCACGCTTGCTGACCTGAAGGGCACACTGCTCGCGTTCGCTCAGGCCGTGTTCGGCGATACCCCTGAGGGCACAAGCGAGCGCGACGTACGCCTGCGGCCGCACTTCTTTCCCTTCACCGAGCCGAGCGTCGAGGTCGACGTGTCCTGCTTTCACTGCTCGGGCAAGGGCTTCATGGGCGACGGCTCGCGCTGTCCGCTGTGTAAGGGCGAGGGGTGGCTGGAGGTGCTCGGCGCTGGTGAGGTCGATCCCAATGTCTACTCGTACGTACCGACCACCGAGGCCAACGGTCCCGGCTATAACCCCGAGAAGGTCCAAGGGTATGCGTGGGGTATGGGGGTCGAGCGGATCGCGATGCTAAAGCACGGCATCCCCGACCTGCGCCTCTACTACGAAAACGATTTGCGTTTCTTGGAGCAGTTTGGATGATCCCCAATTCTCCAGATAGTCCTTCACCCTCTTCGAAGGAGAAGGTCTGATGAAGGTTCCACTGAGCTGGCTCCGGGAATACTGCTCGCCCGATCTCGACACCTCCGCGATCGAGGAGCGTCTGACGATGACCGGCACGAAGGTCGAGACGATCCTCCGCCATGGGGTGCCCTCGGTCGAGAACTTTGTCGTTGGTCGTGTGCTCACGGCCGAGCCCCACCCGGATGCTGACAGGCTGAAAGTGTGCACGGTCGATGTGGGGGAGGACGAGTCGGCTGGGATCGTTTGCGGCGCTCCGAATGTAGCCGCCGGGCAGACAGTGGCAGTGGCGCTACCTGGGGCGCGTATGCCCGACGGAACCAAGATTAAGGCCGCCAAGCTGCGTGGTGTGCCGTCGGGCGGCATGATCCTTGCCGCCGACGAGCTACAGATCGACAACGATCACAGCGGCATCATGGTGCTCGACGAGCTGATCCTCGACGCCGAGCTGGCTCCTGGAACGCCGCTGGCTGACGTGCTTGCCATCTCTACAGATGTGCTGGAGCTGGAGATCACTCCGAACCGGCCCGATTGTCTAGGGGTGTATGGAGTGGCGCGCGAGCTGCATGCTGCCACCGGCGTCCCGCTTGCACCCGAGCCATGGGCCGAGGATCTCGGTAGCGAGGGTCCGCTGCTTGCTGCGGCGCAAAGCGGCGGTGCTTCCGCGATCTCCGAGGTGGGGGACGGGGAGGCATCGGTGCTTTCCAAAGGCGATGCCCCCCGCGCGCGCGGGGGGGAGGCTCCTTTTGAAGTAACCGTCGAGTGCCCCGATCTCTGTCCCCGCTTCACCGTGCGCGTGTTCGAGGACGTCACGATCGGGCCGTCGCCGCCGTGGCTGAAGGCACGCCTGTCTGCCGCCGGTCAGCGCCCGATCAACAACGTCGTTGACATCACCAACTATGTGATGCTGCTGTGCGCGCAGCCGCTGCACGCTTTCGACCTCGACCGCGTCGCCGGCGCCAAGCTGACGGTCCGGCGCGCCCACGACGGCGAGCAGGTGACGACGCTCGACGGGCAAGCGCGCACGCTCGACGGCGAGATGGTCGTGATCGAGGACGCCGAGGGGCCGACCTCGATCGCCGGCATCATGGGTGGTGAGCGCTCGGAGGTTCAGGCCGAGACGAAACGCGTACTGATGGAGGTCGCCAACTGGAGCGGGCCCAACATCCACCGCACCTCCTGGACGCTGGGCCTGCGCAGCGAGGCATCCTCGCGCTTCGAGAAGGGGCTCGCGCCCGAGCAGTGCATGTACGCGCAGGCTCTTGCTACGCGTTTGATGATCGAGCTATGCGGCGCCCGTGTGCTCGCAGGAACGATCGACACTGCGCCCGACGGCGCACCCCCGCAGACAATCCGCTTGCGCGATCGGCGCGTACAGGCGATCCTGGGCATGCCGGTGGCGCGCGCGCGCCAGGCAGAGATCCTGCTGGCGCTCGACTTCGCGGTGGTCGAGGTGGACGAGCTTGCCGACCAGCGAGCGATGCCGAGTGCGAGCGCGCACGGGGGAAGCAGGCCGGACGTTGAGCCGGGCGCGAACGGACAGGAGGCACACACGCAGGTAGGCGGCGCCGCGTTGGACGTGACGGTGCCGCCCGTGCGCCGCGAGGATGTGACCCGCGAGGCCGACCTGATCGAGGAGGTCGCCCGCATCCATGGACTGGACGCGCTACCGGCGACGCTACCGGCACGCCGCGGCGCATATGGCCGCCTCTCGACCGTTCAACAGTTGCGTCGTCGTGCGGCCGACGCGCTCGTCGGGCGCGGCCTGTACGAGGCGGTCGGCTGGACGTTCACCGCACCCAAGCTGCACGACCGCCTGCGACTGCCTGAGGATGACCCGCGTAGGCAAGCACCCGTCGTCGAAAATCCCCTGTCAGAAGATCAGTCGTTGCTGCGCACCACTCTGCTCGGCTCACTGCTCGACGTGGCTGCGCACAACTGCGCGCGCGGGATGGTCGACTTTGGGCTATTCGAGATTGGAACGTTGTTCGTGCTGGATGGCGACACGCCGGCTGTGCCCACCGGCGTTGGCACTGCTGAGGATGGCGGCACACCTGCCGTGCACACGGGCGTTGGTGTCGTTGGGGATGGGGGCACGCCTGCCGTGCACACGGGCGTTGGTGCCGCTGAGGATGGCGGCACGTGGACGCAAACGGCGCCGGCGGGCGTCGAACGGGGGACAGGCTCGCCGGGTGCCGGTAGCAAGACCGGGGTGCGCGAGCACCAGTCGCTTGCTGTGCTGCTCGCCGGGAAGGTCTCACCCGCCACGTGGGGTGCTCCCGATCCTCCTCGCGCGGACGTGTTCGCGGTCAAGGGCGTACTCGAAGCGCTCGGCGCGGCCTTGCGGGTCGAGCTCGAGTGTCTTCCCGGTGCACAGCCGTTTCTGCACCCCGGCCGCTCGGCAGCCGTGCTGTGCGACGGTCAGGAGCTCGGCTGGCTGGGCGAGATACACCCGCTGATCGCGCGCGAGTGGGGTATCGAAGGTGCGGCGGCGATGGAGCTGGAGCTCGACCGGCTGCTTGTCATCGCCTCCGGGCAAAGCACCTATAGCGACGTAATCTCTTATCCGGCGCTACGCCAAGACCTAGCTGTCGTGCTCGCCGAGGACGTAGCGGCCGCCAATGTGGTCGATGCGGTACGCGACGCGGCCGGTGCGCTGCTCGACGAGGTGGGCGTGTTCGACGTCTACAGTGGCCCGCAGGTAGGTGAGGGCCGGCGCTCGCTGGCGTTGTCGCTTGCCTTCCGAGCACCAGATCGCACGCTCACCGAGGAGGACGTGGCGCCTGTGCGCGAGCGGGTCGTCGCCGCACTGTCAGCGCTTGGAGGTGAGCTGCGTGCCTAAGGCACTCGTCGCCGGCGCGACCGGCTTCGCGGGGGCTCTTGCGGCGCACTTGCTGTGGCGCCATCCCCAGTTCGACCTGCAAACAGTCACAGCACGCGCCGATGCCGGGCAGCGCTTGGACCGGCTCTACCCGCGCTACCGCGTGCCGCTTAGGCTGCAAGAGCTCGATCTCGACCGTCATGCCGACGTGGACGCGGCGATCGTGGCCTACCCGCATGCGGCCTCGGCCCCAGTCGTCGCCGCGCTGCGCGCGCGTGGTGTGCGCGTTGTCGACCTCAGCGCGGATTTCCGTCTCTCGGAGCTCTCCACATATGAGCAGTGGTACGGCCCACATCCGCACCCGGAGCTGCTCGAAGACGCCTCCTACGGCCTGCCGGAGCTTCACCGCGAGGCGATCGCCGCCGCGGACCTTGTGGCGACCCCCGGCTGCTACCCGACGGCGTCGCTGCTCGGCCTTGCCCCGCTTGCTCGCGCAGGTCTGATCGCCGATCTGGTGATCGACGCCAAGCAGGGGCTCTCCGGAGCCGGCCGCTCGGCTACGTGGCAGACGCACTTCTCAAACAGCGGCGAGAACATCCTCCCTTACAACATCGTCCACCACCGCCACACGCCGGAGATCGAGCAGCAGCTCGACGATCTCGATCCCACCCATCCCGGCCTGCGGGTGCAGTTCACTCCGCATCTGGTGCCGCTCGACCAGGGCGAGCTCGTCAACTGCTACGTGACTCCCACCCGTCCGATCGAGCAGGACGAGCTCGACGTCATGTACGAGGACGCCTACGCGGGCGAGCCGTTCGTCGAGCTGGCGCCGGCGCCAGCCGAGGTGCGTGACGTGCGCGAAACGAACATCTGCCGGCTGCACGTCGCGGCCAGCGAGCATACCGGCAAGATCGTCGTGCTATCGGCTATCGACAACCTGTGGAAGGGCACGTCCTCGCAGGCGGTGCAGAACCTCAATTTGATGTTCGGATTTCCCGAGGCGGAGGGGTTGGCATGAACGCGTACGGCGGCGCCGGGCGGCGTCCTCGGTCGCTCACGCGCTGGCCGATCGGAGATCCCACCGCGTGCCCCGAATGGGGTATCGATCTCCGATCGGTAGGTCACGTGGGGCGGTTGGATTCCCTCACGAAGCGGTTGGACTCCCTCGTGGGGCGGTTGGATTCCCTATGTCCCGCTCAGCTTGGACCGCGTGCCTATGCGTGCCTGACGGAATGCGAGGCAGAGCTATGAGCGCCGGCAAAGACGTGTGGGGCGATCGGGCCGCCGCGGGACCGCCTCAGCCTTTCTTTCATTCGCGCTGGGTAGAGGCCCCCGCATATGTCGGCGAGCTCGGCCCCGAGGCCGGTCTGCCGGCCGGCTTTCGCGCCGCCGGCGTCGCCTGCGGGATCAAGCCGTCGGGCAATCCGGATGTGGCCTTGCTGGTTTGCGACTCCCGGAGCCCGGTCAGCGCCGCGCGCTTTGCCGACACGGGCACGCCCGCCGCGCCGGTGCTGCTCTCCCAGGAGCGTTGCAAGCTCTCCGCGCTGCGGGTGATCCTTGCCAACTCCGGTTGCGCCAACGCGGCCACCGGCCGCCGTGGCCTGGAAGACGCCGCCAAGACCCAGGGCGCGGCGGCGATGGCGGTCGGAGCGCAGCCGGAGGAGGTCCTGCTCGGATCGACCGGCGGCATCTCCCAATACCTCCCGGTCGAGAATATGCTACGCGGCATCCACGAGGCTCAGGCCGTTTTGTGTCGCGAGGGAGATACGGATTTCCAGCAGGCGATTCAGACGACCGATGCTTTTGAGAAGCGCGCCAACCTGCGGGTAGAGCTGCCATCGGGTGTCGTGCGGCTCTCTGCACAGTGCAAGGGCGCGGGCATGATCAGCCCGCGCTTCGCCACGATGTTCTGCTTCGTGGAGAGCGACGCCGAGCTTGAGCCGGAGACGGCCGAGCTGTTGCTGTCGGTGTGCCTGAAGCGCTCGTTCGACCGCTGCACGGTCGATGGCCAGCTATCGACAAACGACACGGCGGTACTGATCGCCTCGGGTGAGAGCGGCGTGAGGATCGCCCCAGAGAGCGAGGACGAGTTGCGCTTCGGCGAGGCGCTGGACGCGCTCATGCGCCAGCTCGCGATCTTGATGGTCGCCGACGGCGAGGGCGCCGGCAGGATCGGGCGCTTGGTCGTATACGGCGGCGATCAGGCCACGGTCGAGCTGGCCGCGCGCGCGGTCGCCAACTCGCCGCTGGTGAAGACCGCGCTGCACGGCGCCGACCCCAACTGGGGCCGGATCGTCCAAGCCGTTGGCGGCGCGCTTGGCGCTGGAGTCGCTCCACTCTCGATGGACATCGCCTTGCAGGGCACGCAGGTCTGCTCGGCAAGCGTCGCCGTTCCCTACGACGAGCCTGCGTTGACGCAGGCGCTCGAGGGCAAGGAAATCGACTATGAGATCACGCTGCCGGGCGACGGCGCGGAGACCGAGATCTTCTTCTCTGACCTCTCGCACGAGTACGTGACCATCAACGCCGACTACACAACGTGAGGGGCCCGATGCGCGATGTAGCCACGCTTCTGGAGGCGCTCCCCTACATCAGGGAGTTCCACGGCAAGACGGTAGTCATCAAGTACGGCGGCGCCGCGATGGAGGACGCGGCGTTGCGCGAGGAGTTCGCGCGCGACGTTGTCTTGCTCAAGTACGTCGGTCTGAACCCGATCGTCGTGCACGGCGGTGGCCCAGACATCACTTCATACATGGAGCGCCTTGGCCTGCCGGTGCAGTTCGTGGGCGGCCTGCGGGTGTCCGATCCGGCCACGGTCGAGGTCGCCAAGATGGTGCTCGTCGGCAAGGTCAACAAGGAAATCGTGCTGCGCCTAGGTCGTCACGGCCAGCCGGCCGTCGGTCTTTGCGGGGATGACGGTTCGCTGTTTCGCATTGCGCGGCGCACCGCGCCCGACGGCCAGGACATAGGCTTCGTCGGCTCCATAGAGCGCGTCAACGTCGACGTGCTCCACCACGTAGCGCTCGACTACATCCCGGTGATCGCCTCGGTCGGCTCCGATCGCGAGGGCAACTCCTACAACGTCAACGCGGACGAGGCCGCGGGTGCTGTCGCGGGCGCGCTCGGCGCCTACAAGGTCGTTTTCCTGACTGACGTTGCCGGTTGGCTGGCCGACCCGCAGGACGCGGCTAGCTTGATCGGCCAGGCCAGCGCCCGCGAGGTCGACGCGCGACTTGACAGTCTGCAGGGCGGTATGCGCCCGAAGCTCGCGGCCTGCGTGGAGGCGATCAACGGCGGCGTCAACTCCGCTCACATCATCGACGGCCGCATCCCTCATTCACTGTTGCTGGAGCTATTCACCGATGCTGGGATCGGTACCAAGATCGAGGCAGCGTCGTGATCGTCGATAGGGGCCTGCTCAACAGAAGCGGCACGCGCCTACAGGCGACGGTAAGCGTCTGTGCGACTGTCGCGGCGCGGGCGTGTCGCGCCAACTGCCACGCCAAATCCAACCCTAAAATCGCATGACTTTGACGACCTTGCAGGAGATCGAGAGCCGCAGCGTGATCCCGTCCTACGCACGTTTTCCCGTCGAGTTCGTACGCGGCGAGGGCTCGCGTCTATGGGATAGCGACGGGAAGGAGTACCTCGACTTCCTCTGCGGCATCTCCGTCACAAGCCTCGGCCATTGCCACCCACGTGTGGTCGCGGCGGTGCGCGAGCAGGTCGGACGCTTGATGCACACGAGCAACCTGTTCTACACCGAGCCCGCGATGCTCTTGGCTGAGCGACTGTCCGAGTCGAGCCTTGGCGGCAAGGTCTACTTCTGTAACTCCGGCGCCGAGGCCAACGAGGCGGCGATCAAGCTGGCGCGCAAGGCCAAGCCGGGCGGTGACATCGTCGTCGCCTACGGCGCGTTTCACGGCCGCACATACGGCGCGCTATCAGCTACCCCGCAGGAGTCCAAGCAGGCCCCTTTTGCGCCGCTCGTCCCCGGCTTCAAGGCAATCCCCCCTGAGCCTGCCGTGCTGGAGGCCATAGTGGACGAACGCACAGCTGCCGTCTTGCTGGAGCCGATTCAAGGAGAGAGCGGCGTCAACGTGCTGCCGGACGAGTTCCTGCGCGTGGCGCGCAAGATGTGCGACGAGCACGGCGCGATGCTCGTATTCGACGAAATCCAGTGCGGGATGGGTCGCACAGGGACGGTTTGGGCCTACGAGCAGACGGGCATCGTCCCAGACGCGATAACAAGCGCGAAGGCGCTTGGGGGCGGCCTGCCGATCGGCGCTCTCCTCACGGCCCCAGCCTTCGGCGAGATCCTGCAGCCCGGCGATCACGGTTCCACTTTCGCGGGAGGCCCGGTCGTGGCCGCGGCTGCTCTGGCGGCGCTTGAGGAGACGTGTTCGGAGGACTTGCTCGACGGGGTGCGTAGGCGCGGTGCGTCCCTGGCAGACGGCCTGGCCCGTCTGCCCCATGTGGTGGCGGTGCGAGGCCGCGGTCTGATGATTGCCTGCGAGCTCGATGTGTCTGCCCCGGCCGTGATGCGTCGTGCGCTCCTCGACGAACGTCTGATCGTGAATGCGACCGGCCCGGCGACGCTACGGCTGTTGCCGCCACTCACGGTCTCCGACGAGGAGATCGAAGACGCCCTTGCGCGCCTCGCTGGTTCGCTCGCGATTTCCGGGAGCTGACAGTGCGTCGCCTGCTGCCGGATGGACTTGAGCTGGACGACGACCCCAAGCGGGTTGACATCGATGCAGTGCATGCATTCGTCAGCCAGGAGTCATATTGGGGAAAGGGTCGCGCGCGGGAGCGTGTAGCTCGCGCGATCGACGGCTCGACCCGCGTAGTCGGTATCTATCGCGGGTCCGATCAGGTTGGTTTCGCGCGTGCGGTCACTGACGGTGCTGTGTTTGCTTACCTTGCCGATGTGTACGTGCTGGAGCCTTATCGGGGCAAGGGTCTAGGCCTAGAGCTCATACGCGAGATCGTCGATGGAGATACGCAGGACGACGTTCGCTGGATGTTGCACACAGCAGACGCCGCAGGGCTATATCGGAAGCTCGGCTTCCGCCCGCAGGCCCCGCCGTATCCCCTTATGGAACGCCCGCCCGTCGCGGGCACCCGCTAGCCTTCGCGCGCGTGACCGATCCGCTGAGCAGCCTTCCCCTACCAACCGCTTCTTATGAGGCGCGTCCCGAGGATGTCCACCGCGTGCTGCTGCTCTACTCCGGTGGCCTCGACACGAGCGTGATGCTTAAGTGGATCCAGGACTCCTACGAAGCCGAGGTGGTCTGCCTGACCGTCAATCTGGGTCAGCCGGGCGAGGACTACGAGGCGATCTCCGAGAAGGCGCTACGCCTGGGTGCCTTGGAATGCCATGTTGTGGATGCCCGCGAGGAGTTCGCGCGGGAGTATGTGGTGCCGGCAATCAAGGCCAACGCTCTCTACGGCGGTGGCTACCCGCTGTTCACGGCGCTTGGTCGCCCGTTGATCGCCAAGCTCGCGGTCGACTACGCCCGCCGCTCGGGCTGCGACACAATCGCCCACGGCTGCACGGGCAAGGGCAACGACCAGGTGCGGATCGAGGCCACGGTGGCCACACTGGCCCCTGAGCTGAAGACGATCGCGCCGGTGCGCTCCTGGCAGATGGGCCGCGAGGAGGAGATCGCCTATGCGCGCGAGCACGGCATCCCGGTCAAGGGTGGGACGGAGGTGGCCCCGTACTCGATCGACGACAACCTGTGGGGCCGCTCCTCGGAGGGACGTTGGATCGAGGAGCTCGACCACGCCCCCGAGGACGACGTCTTCCAGCTCGTGACGCGCCCGGAGCTTGCCCCTGAGGAGGCGGAGATCGTCGAGGTGGAGTTCGAGCAGGGCGTGCCGGTTGGTTTGAATGGGGAGCGTTTGGGGCTCGTAGACCTGCTCGAACGCGCCGCCGAGATCGCGGCTCGTCACGGTGTCGGCATCGTCGATCACATCGAGGATCGCATCGTGGGCTTGAAGGTGCGCGACATCTACGAGGCCCCGGCGGCAGCGATCCTGCTGCCTGCCCACCAGGAGCTCGAGAAGCTCGTCTGCACGATCCACCAGAACCAATTCAAGGGGGGCCTCGACCGTCAGTGGGCCTATCTCGTCTACGCGGGCCTGTGGTGGGAGCCGTTGCGCGGCGATCTCGATGCCTACATGGATTCCGTCAACGCGCAGGTCAGTGGCAAGATCGGCCTGAAGCTGTACAAGGGCCACGCGCGTGTCGTCACGCGTTCCTCGCCGGGTGCCGTCTATGACCGGGCGCTCGCGTCCTTCGGCGAGTCGGGTGGGCTGTTCTCGCAGAGCGCCTCACCAGGCTTCATCGAGCTGTGGTCGCTGCAGTCGCGCATGGCCTGGCGCCTGCGCAACCAGTAGAGCGGGGGGTGGTATGTCGCAAAACGGCATGCCCCCCGCGCGCGCGGGGGGCATCGCGCTTCCCAATAGGTAAAGAGCCGTCCGAGGCCCTCTCTAGGGTGGTGCCCCAATGATGATCGAGGAGAGCGAAACGCCGGACGTGCCTTCGCAGTCCGACGCCACGCCGGACGTGCTCGCCGCGCGACGCGCGCGACGCGCGGAGGCCGGCGATCCGGTTATAGCCCGCCGCGCCGAGGCCGCTGAGGCGGCCGTGCGCAACCTCGAGACCCACCTGGCCGCGCTCGAGCAGCGCCTGGAGGAAGTCGGTCGCGAGCGCGAGCGAATCGCCCAGCAGCTGATGGAGCGCGAATCGGACGTGCGCGGCGCCAAGCAGCGCGAGTACACCGAGCAGCAGCTTCGCGTCGAGGCCGAGGAGCGCGGCGAGCGCCTGCAGCGTGAGATGCGCGGTCAGATCCAGGAGCTGAGCAATCGTCTGGAGGAGACCGAACGCGACGTGCGCGAGCTCAGTACCGAGCTCAGCCAGCTGCGCGAGCGCGACGCCCGCCTGACGCCGATCGTGCGCGAGCTAATGGATGTCGCCGCAGGCTTGCGCGCCGGCTTCGAGCGCGAGCTGACAGCCTTGCGCGAGGAGCTCCAGCAGCAGGTCGTGTGGGAGCGCGAGACCTATGTGCGCGAGCTGACAGCGATGGGCGCGCGCATGGAGGACCTGCGCTTCGAGCTCACCCGTACCGCCGACGACCTGCGCGCCCAGCTCAACGAGCCGATCGACCCGGCGCTGCTGCAGCACACAACCGAGCCCGAGTCCGAGCGCGAGGCCGCCCACCGCCGCGAGATGGCCGATGCGCTCGTTGCGGCCGTCGAACGTCTGCGTGCTCGCGTCGCCGAGGTCAAGGAGGCCGAGGCCGAGGAGGAGCAGCAGTCCACGGTGGCGGTCGAGGAGCCATCGGCGGTCCAGTCGGAGGTGCTCGCCGAGCCTGTGCTGATTGCGGAGCCCGAGGTGGTCGCTGAGCCCGAGCTGGTCGAGGAGCCGGAGGTAATCGAGCAAGCCGCGGTCGAAGAGCCTGTGGTTGCCGATGAGCCTGAGGCGGTAGCCGAGCCCGTTCTCGTCGAGGAGCCGGCGATCGAGCCTGTTGTCGTCGAGCAGCCAGAGGCCATGGCTCCCGAGATCGGCGCAGAGCCCGAGGTCATAGAGGACCTTGCGGCGATCGAGCCTGTAGCAGTTGACGAGCCCGTGCTGGTTACGGAGCCTGAGCAAGTCGCCGAGGGTGAGCCTGTCGATGAGTCCGCCGTGGTGGCCGAGCCCGCGGCCGCCGAGGAGTCTGAGGCGACAGAGGTCCCGCAGGAGCCTGAGGTTCTCGAGAAGTCTGAGGGGGTCGAGGAGTCTGAGGCCGTCGCAGAGTCCGAGGCGGTCGAGGAGCCTGAGGCCGTCGCAGAGCCCGAGGGGCTCCTGGAGCCTGAGACTTCCGAGGAGTCACCTATCGATGAGCCGCCCGACACCGACGACGAGGAGCCCTTCGTCGATGAGCAGCCGCGCGCGGGCGGGCTTGCCGCACCGATAGCGCCGGCTGATCGACTGGCGCCTTCTGAGCCGTCGGTGCCAGGCCTCGGCCCCGGCGATGCGATCGCCGCAGGTGCGATCAGCACGGAGCCGATCGCGCTTCAGTCACGTCTGCTCACAGTGCCGGACAAGCGGACCTCGTGGCTTGCGCCGGCGATCCGCAAACTCGCCGATGAGCGCGACGCCAAGCTGGCCGCGGAACTCGTGATCGAGCTGATACCGGCCCAGCGCGAGGCCGTCGAGGGACCGCTGAACTACGAGATCAAGATTCGTGAGCTCGGCACCTTCTACGTGACGCTCGATCCGAGCCAGGCGACCATCTCCAGAGAACCGCGGGGCTCGATCGACTTCTCGCTGGAGGGCCCGGTGGCCGCGTTCAGCGAGCTTGCCGCCGGAGGCGCCTCGCGCAGGCAGCGCGGTCTTCGCATCCGCAAGGGTCGCCGCAGCGCGCGACGCTTCCTCAAGACTCGGCGCCGTCCGATCGCGCTTGCCGATCTGGCCTCGGCTGGGGTCGACGTCTGGCCAGGGTTGCTGTTGCTGGCAATGGCCGAGGCGGTCGATCCGACATGGACCAGTGGGCGGCGTTTCGAGCTGGCCTTCGACATCCAGGGCACCACAGGAATCGTCATCTACGTGCGCGTCGGCGACGGCGAGCCGATTCTCGTGAGTCGGACCGCCGCGGGCGAGCCCGTCGCCACGATCTCGCTCAGCGGGCACGCCCTGATATGCCTGCTCGCCGGCACTCAGCCGCCGCCGGAGGATCGAACCTTCGTGACCGGCGACGCGAGCTCCGTGGACGTGTTCCTGCAGTGGACGGCACGGGCGCAGGGCCTCACAGTCGCAGGCTCCTGAGCTACTCGACACGCGAGCGTAGGGCGTTCTTCCAGGCAGGCAAAGGGGTCCCTCGGTCCGCCGGTCCAGGGCATACCATCCAGCCTCTGTGACCCACCAGTCCTGCGCCCATCTGCACGTCCACTCCGAGTACTCGCTGCTCGACGGCGCATGTAGGATCGAGGACCTCGCCAAGCGCGCCGCCGAGTTCAACCAGCCGGCGCTCGGGCTCACCGACCACGGTGTCATGAACGGCATGGTGGAGCTGCACAAGGCCTGTTCGAAGCACAACGTCAAGCCGATCTTTGGCTGCGAGATCTACATGGTGGACGACCACACCGCGCGGGGACCGGGCCGTGTCGAGCGCAACCACCTCACATTGCTTGCGGCCAGCGACATCGGCTATCGCAACCTCGTGCAACTCTCCTCCGCCGGCTTCCTGGAAGGACTGCACAGAGGTAAGCCCACGCTCGACCTGGCCCAGATCGAGCAGCGCTCCGAGGGCATCATCGCGCTCACCGGTTGCTTGGCGTCTCGCTTCTGTCAGCGACTGCTCGACGGTCGCCCCGACGACGCTCGTGCTCACGCCGACGACCTGACACGCATTTTCGGCAAGGAGAACGTCTACTTCGAGGTTCAGAAGAACGGACTCACAGCGCAAGACAAGTGCAACGAGGGAATCGTCCGCATCGCCGCGGAGATGGGCGGCAAGCTCGTCGGCACCGGCGACGTGCACTACCTGCGACGCGAGGACTACGACCACCACACCGCGCTGCTGTGCGTGCAGACCAAGAGCACGCTTGCCGCCCCCAAGATGACCTTCGAGACTAACGAGTTCTACCTGCGCGACAGCGCTGAGATGGCGAGTTCCTTCGCGGAGTGGCCCGAGGCGATCGCGAGCACGATCGAGATCGCCGAGCGCTGCAACGTAGAGCTCGAGCTCGACAAGCAGCTGATCCCCAAATACACGACTCCCGACGCCGGCAGCGAGCGCGACTACCTACGTGAGCAGGTGCTGCGCGGCCTACATGTGCGCTACGGTGATCCGCCACCGGCCGCTGCGACCGCGCGTATGGACATGGAGCTTGGCGTGATCGACCGCATGGGCTTCAACGCCTACTTCCTGATTGTCTGGGACTTCGTCAAGTTCGCCAAGGAGAATGGCATCGCCGTAGGCCCGGGACGTGGCTCGGCGGCCGGCTCGATCGTCTCCTATTGCTTGGCGATCACCGATGTCGACCCGCTGCGCTACGACCTCCTATTCGAGCGCTTCCTCAACCCCGAGCGTGTGTCGATGCCAGATATCGACATCGACTTCTCCGTGCGCGGGCGCGAGCGAGTGATGCGCTACGTCACCGAGAAGTACGGGCGCGAGTCCGTCGCTCAAATCGTCACCTTCGGCAAGATGTTCCCGCGTGCCGCCACCCGCGATGCCGCGCGTGTGCTCGGCCGCGACTATGGCGCCGGCGATCGCCTCGCCAAGCTGATCCCCGACCCGATCATGGGTCGCGCTCCGTCCTTTGAGGACTGCCTGAAACCGGGTGAACCGTTGCGCAAGGCCTACGACGAGGAGCCGGAGGCACGCACGATCATCGACGTCGCCAAGGGCTTGGAGGGGATCGTGCGCAACTCCTCGATCCATGCCGCCGCTGTCGTGATCGCAGATCGTCCGCTCACCGACATCGTGCCCCTGCAGCTCGCCGACGCCGGCACGGGCGAGGACGGCGAGCGCTCTTATCGCACCGTCACCCAGTTCTCGATGAAGCCGATCGAGGAAATCGGCCTGCTCAAGATGGACTTCCTCGGTCTGCGCAACCTCGACGTGATCGAGGACGCGCTCGACATCATCGAGCGCTCCTGCGGCACCCGCCCAGATATGACGACCCTGCCGCTCGATGATGTGCGTACCTACGAGATGCTCACTCGAGGCGACTCGATCGGCGTGTTCCAGTTTGAGTCAGAGGGCATGCGCGAGGCGCTCAAGCGGGTACGCCCTGACGAGTTCAACGACCTCGTCGCGCTCAACGCGCTCTACCGGCCGGGCGCGATGGATCAGATCCCGGTCTATGCCAGAGGCAAGCACAACCCTGAGGCCATCTCCTACCCCGACGAGCGCCTGCGCCCGATCCTCGAGTCATCCAACGGAGTGATCCTCTACCAGGAGCAGGCGATGCAGATCTCCAAGGAGATCGCCGGCTTCTCCGGCGCCAAGGCCGACGACCTGCGCAAGGCGATCGGTAAGAAGAACCGTCAGGCGATGGCTTCGTTGAAGCCCGAGTTCGTCGAGGGCTGTCGGGCCTCGGGCACGCGTCCCGAGGTGATCGACCTGTTGTGGCAGACCAACGAAAAATCGGCCGATTACTCGTTCAACAAGTCACACGCCGCCTGTTACGGGCTGATCGCCTACCGCACGGCCTGGCTGAAGGCCAATCACACCGCCGAGTACATGGCCGCGCTGATCTCCTCGGTCATGTACACCAAGGACAAGGTGCCCTTCTTCGTGGCACGCTGCGAGGAGATGGGAATCGAGATCCTGCCGCCAGACGTCAACCTCTCAGATCACGAGTTCACGGTCGTGGATCGCAACATCCGCTTCGGCCTCGATGCCGTGAAGGGTGTCGGCTATCAGGCTGTCGAGGCGATCAAGTGTGCCCGTGATGAATCGGATCCCGCCCACCCAAACCCCCGCCCTTTCACCTCGCTGTGGGACTTCTGCGAGCGCGTCGACAGCCGTGCCGTCAACAAGAAGGCGATCGAGGCCTTGATCAAGTGCGGCGCGCTTGGCTCC
The DNA here is from genome assembly GCA_963704555.1 of uncultured Solirubrobacterales bacterium. Lineage (GTDB taxonomy): Bacteria > Actinomycetota > Thermoleophilia > Solirubrobacterales > Solirubrobacteraceae > Palsa-744. Next base: position 2,367,125 of record OY969921.1, on the reverse strand, counting down.
ACGGGCGCCAGCCGCAAGGGAATGCTTGCCGTACTCGAAACCGCCCAGGCGGCGGGCCAGAAGGCTCAACAGGACGCGCTCGTCGGCCAGGGCTCGATCTTCGACCTCGACCCGCCGGCAGCGAGCACGTCAGGTGGGGCTGCCGGGGGTTTGGCTGGACGGGGGGGGCCTGGTACAGGACTGCTCAGGCCGAGCAACCCTCCGATTCCTGCCGAAGAGTTCGACCAGCCGCAGCTGCTTGCCGTCGAGAAGGAAGCGATCGGGCTGTTCATCTCCGCTCACCCGCTCAAGCCGATACGCGAGGCGCTCAGGGCGCGTGTGGACTGCTCGCTCGCCGCCCTTGCCACTCGTCGCGACAAGGACTGGGTGACCGTCGGCGGGATCATCACCGAGTCCAAGAAGATCCGCACTCGCAACGGCGACCACATGATGTTCGCCACACTCGACGATCTCGAGGGTGCCGTCGAGATTCTCGTGTTCGGCAAGGCGCTCGCCGAGCAGGAAACGCTCGGCACGGACGTCAGCGCGCTCGCGGTCGACCAGGTGGTGCTCGTCAGAGGCCGCGTCGACCACAAGGAGGCCGGCAAGACCTGTGTCATCGTCCAATCGGTCGAGCGCTTCACACCGACCGAACAGGAGATCGCGCGCGCCGACAGCGAGGCCAAAGCTGTCTCCGTCGCGCGCGCCGCGGCGGCGCAGCCGGTGCGTTTGCAGGTCGACGCCGCACGTCTGCCGGCGAGCGCGATCGAGGACGTCAAGGACATCATCGAGACCAACCACGGCCCCGCCGAGGTCGTGCTGGAGATGCTCACAAGCGCCGGCACGCGCATCCTGCGCCTTGGCGAGGCCTACCGTGTGCAGCACACCCCTGGTGTGCGCGCCGAGCTGGAAGCGGCTCTGGCGCCGGCCCCGGCGCTTGCCGCGACCGGCTAGCGTTTGCCCTACTAACGTTTCCCACTAAGGGCTGCCGGCATACAGCCGCCAGGGTGAGCTGATCGGCTCCTACCTGCCTGCACAGCCGCTTAAGGCTTCTTCTTGCGCTCGCGCACAGCCCGCTCGCGCAGCGCCACGGCGAGCTGGACCTCCTCACGCGTTGGCCCCGAGCGGTTCTCGCCGGGTGTCTCCAACACGCATGGCAGATCCTGGAACGAGGGCGCGGAGAGGAACGCCGCACAGCCGCTCTCGCCGAGCGCTCCCGCTCCGACGTTCGCGTGCCGGTCGCGGTTGGACCCGAGCGGGGTCTGGGAGTCGTTGAGGTGCAGCGAGCCCACGCGCGATAGGCCGATCTTCTCAGCGATCTCTTTCGTCAACTCGTCCATACCCGCGTAGGTGCGGATGTCATAACCGGATGCGAACAGATGGCAGGAGTCAAGGCACAGCCCTAGCCGCGCGTCGTCTCCCGTCGCCTCCAGCAACGCCGCAAGCTCGTCGATCGAGCGTCCCAACGTGCCGCCGGCGCCTGCCGTGTTCTCCAAGTGAAGTGGGCAGCCCTCGCTGTCGGCCAGTGCCTCGCGGATCGTCTCACCGGCGCGCGCGATCGCCTCGGCAGCATTGCCCGTCTTGGCAGAGCCGGGGTGCAAGACAACGCCCGCAGCGCCGATGTCGCGCCCGACACGAAGCGAGTGCGTCAGAGACACAAGCGACTTCTCGCGGATCTCCCGGTCCTCGCTTGCGCAGTTGAGCAGGTACACAGCGTGGATCAGCACAGCGTCGATCTGGCTCGAGGCCATAGCCTCACGGAAAGCGGCGACGTCTTCCTCGCGGTAGACGGTCGGGCGCCACATACGTGGCGACTGGTTGAAAATCTGGATTGAGCGGCAGTCGCGCTCGAGCCCTCGCTCGATGGCCTTGGGCAGGCCGCCCGCAGGAGAGACATGGGCTCCGATCAGCATGCTGACGTCCCCCAGGATAGGGCGCGCAGTACGACCCACGACGGGCTTTGGCGAACTTGGGATTTCGCGCAAGGGTGCCGGCCGACTAGCATGGCGACGATCCTATGAGAGTTCGCTTCGCTCCATCGCCCACGGGCGCGCTGCACATCGGCGGCGCGCGCACCGCGCTATTCAACTGGTTGCTCGCGCGCCACTCGGGCGGCATTTTTCTGCTGCGCATCGAGGACACCGACCGCGAGCGCTCCACACCTGAGAACGTCGAGCAGATCCTCGACGCGCTGCGCTGGTTGCAACTCGATTGGGACGACGGTCCGATCTTCCAAGGCGAGCGAGCCGCTCGCCACCAAGAGGTGCTCGAAGCACTGCTAGAGAGCGGACACGCCTATCGCTCGAACGCCACGGCCGCCGACGTCGCCGCCTACAAGCAACTGCACGGTGCCGAGCGTGGCTTTCGCGGAGAGCCAGAGCAGCAGGGGGCGGTGCGCCTGCGCGTGCCGTCCGGTGGCGCCACCGTCGTACACGACCTGATCCGCGGCGACACAACTTTCGAACACGTGCACCTCGACGATCCGGTGATCGCGCGCGCGGATGGATCGGTGCTCTACAACTTCGCCGTCGCGATCGACGATCTCGACGCGGCCATCACGCACGTCGTGCGTGGCGAGGACCACCTGTCCAACACCCCAAAGCAACTGCTTGTCCTGCAAGCCGCCAAGGCAGCGGGCTTCGGTGTCGAGCACGCCGAGCCGCTGTATGCACACCTGCCGCTGTTGCACGGCCCCGACGGCAAGAAGCTCTCCAAGCGCCACGGCGCGGCGTCTGTGCAAGAGCTGCGCGAAGCGGGCTACCTGCCGGAAGCTGTACGCAATTACCTGGCTCTGCTCGGCTGGGGCTCGGGCGACGACGCCACCGTGCTCTCGACAGAGCAGCTGGTGGAGCGCTTCGAGCTAGAGCGAGTCAGTCGCAATCCCGCCCGCTTCGACGAGGTCAAGCTGCGCTGGCTTGACGGGATCTACGTTCGCGGGCTCACCGTAGGAGAGCTTGCCGATCGCGTGCTTGCCTACCTACGCATCACCGATCCGCAGGCGGCAAGTGCCGTGGAAACCGATCGTCAACTGCTCGAGGGCGCTGTAGCGATCAGCCAGGAGAAGATTCAGACGCTTGCCGACTTCTGGCCGCTGTCGCGCTTTTTCTTCACTGGTGTCGCCGAGGATGCCGCGGCGCGTGAGCGCTGGCTCGGCGAGCGTGGAGTGTCGGTGTTGGGCGATGCCCGAGCAGAGCTCTCCTCGGCGCCGAGCTTCGAGGTCGATGCGGTACAGACAGCGCTTGCGCAAGTGATCGAGCGCCACGACGCCAAGCCGCGCGAGGTCTATCAGCCGGTGCGCGTCGCGATCGCGGGCACGACCGTTTCGCCAGGCATCTTCGAGAGCGTCGCGCTGCTCGGTCGCGAGGAGACCTTGCGCCGCATCGATCTCGCGCTCGCCGGCTGAGCTCGCAGGACAGCGGCGCTCAACAAACTGTCTCGAGCTGCCGATAGGACCCATGACGACCACATGGGTTGGCTCGGATGCCTCCCCGTCAAGAAGGTGTCATGAGCACGCAAGCGACAGTGACAAAGCCAACACACGCAAGCGCCCCTGCGGATTCCTCCGCCCTTGGGCGACGCCCGAGCGGCTTGAGCGGCGCGAGCGGATCTGGCGAGCGCCATCAGAACGAGGGCCACGGTCGCCGTTTGATGCGAGCATTCGAGGCACTCGACGCGTTCCCGGCGCTGTCAGAGTCCCGTAGTCGTCTGCTTGCGGTCATCTCCAAGGACAACGTCGCGACCGCCGACATCGTCGCCGCCGTGGAGTCTGACGTGGCGCTGTTGATCGCGGTGATGCGCCTCGCCAACGAGGGCTGCGGTCCCTCCGAGCGCATCGAGACTGTCGTCGGCGCGGTCGAGCGGCTGACGTCGCAGGCGGTCGAGTCGATCGCTAGCAGGATGCGTACCTTCGACTTCTTCGAGCGCTCCTCCGGCTGGGACATGGCACCCGAGCGCTTCCGCCTGCACGCGCTTGCCACCCAGCACACAGCGGACCGGCTGGCGGCTGAGGTCGGCTACGAGCACCGTGACCGTCTGACCGTCACCAGTCTGCTTCACGACGTCGGCAAGCTCGTGCTGATGCACGCGTATCCCGGCTACATCGCGCAGGTCAAGAAGGAGGGGCAGACGCCCGAGAAGCGCATCCATCAGGAACGGCGAGAGCTCGGTGTCGACCATGCGCTCGTGGGTGGCGTACTCGCTCGCCGCTGGGGTCTGCCGCCGGCGATCGCCACGGTGATCGAGCGCCACCACAATCCCGACGCCAGTGGCGAGGCCGCGTTCGTGCGCCTTGCCGACATGCTCGCTCACTATGCCCATGGCGCGCCGGTCGCGCCGGGGGAGATGCTCACGTGCGCACGCGCGCTTGGGCTAGGCCCAGAGGAATTGCGCCGCGTGATGTACGAGCTGCCGAGCTCGCGTGCCCAGCGCCAGCGCACGGTCGATCCCTGTCCGCTCTCAGGGCGCGAGGTCGGTGTACTGCAGCGACTCGCCGAAGGCAAGGTCTACAAGCAGATCGCCCACGAGCTGACGCTCTCGACGAGCACTGTGCGCACGCACTTGCACAACATCTACGGCAAGCTCGGCGCGGTCGATCGCGCCCAGGCGGTTCTGATCGCCACAGAGCGCGGTTGGCTGTAGACGCGTAGCATCGCGCTTGCGCGATGATCTCGATCACAAGCAAGTCCCCCTATGCGGTGGCCGCGCTCGCGGAGCTTGGTCGAGCCGGTGGCTCTGAGCCGGTGCCGATCGGCGAGCTTGCTCGCCGTCGTGAGATGCCTGTCCAATTTCTTGAGCAGCTGTTCGCTGTGCTGCGGCGCGCCGGTGTGGTCAACTCTCAGCGCGGGGTCAAGGGTGGCTACCGCTTTGCTCGTGACCCATCGCAGGTGAGCGTGCTCGAAGTCGTGGAGTTGCTCGATGGCCCGCTCGGCCGCGATGCCGACGGTGTCTTTGGCGACGCTTCCAAGGCCGCCCGCGAGGTGCTGGAGCAGACGAGCATCGCCGACGTGATCGAGCGCGAAGCGCGCGACTCGGGCGCGAGCATGTACCACATTTGACCCGAGCGACTATTGTCGTAGGCATATGGGGTCAATCCCGATCAACATTGCCGAGCTTGTTGGCGGGACGCCGCTCATCCGTCTGAAGCGGATGCTCGAAGGCGGTCCCTCTGAACAGAACGGCGTTGAGTTGTATGCCAAGCTCGAGGCGTTCAACCCAGGCGGGAGCGTCAAGGACCGGATCGGTGTGGCGATGATCGAGTCAGCCGAGGCCGAGGGCCGCATCGAGCCGGGGCGCAGCACGATCGTCGAGGCCACGAGCGGCAATACCGGGATCGCGCTCGCGTTCGTGTGTGCTGCCAAGGGATACGAGTTGGTGCTGACGTTGCCGCAGGGAATGAGCCGCGAGCGCGAGATCCTGCTCAAGCTATATGGCGCGAGTGTCCAGATCACCGAGTCGCTAGGCGGGATGGGGGAGGCTGTGCAGGCTGCGCAGGCGATGGCACGCGACCCCGACGTATTCTTGCCCGACCAGTTCTCAAACCCCGCCAACCCGGAGGCCCATCGCCGCGCGACCGGTCCCGAGATCGCCAGGGCGCTGGACGATCGCGTGGACGTGCTCGTAGCCGGTGTCGGTACCGGTGGCACGATCACCGGCATCGGCGAATATCTACGGGAGCACAACCCAAAGTTGCATGTCGTGGCGGTGGAGCCGAGCGGCTCGGCGGTGCTCTCGGGCTTGCGGCCAGGTCCGCACCGCATCCAAGGCATCGGAGCGGGCTTTGTCCCGCCTGTCCTGAACCGCGAGTTGATCGACGAGGTGATCCCCGTCTCAGACGACGACGCGATCCAAACCGCATGGACCTGCGCTCGGCGCGAGGGGCTGCTGGCCGGGATCTCCTGTGGCGCCGCGCTGTGGGCGAGCTTGCAGGTCGCCGCGCGGCCCGAGTCCAGAGGCAAGCGGATCGTGACGATCATGCCCGACTCTGGCGAGCGCTACATCTCGCAGGCGTTCTTCGCGCCTACGTAGGCCCGCTACGCTTTCTGCATGCTCGGCATTGGCGCTATCGCAAGGGTCGCGAGGGAGCTTCGTCGCGATGTCGAGGTTGCGCGCGACCGCGATCCCGCCGCGTGCGGCGTGGCGCCGGTTGAGATCGTCGCGACCTGGCCTGGGATCCAGGCGTTGCTCGCGCACCGCGTCGCCCACGCGCTGCACACATCGGAAGTCCCATTGTTGCCGCGCGCGATCGCGCTCGTGTCGAGAGCCATGACCGGGATCGAGATCCATCCGGCCGCGAACATCGGCAAGGGCCTGTTCATCGATCACGGCTCCGGCGTCGTGATCGGCGAGACCGCCGAGATCGGCGACGACGTGACGCTCTACCAGGGCGTCACCCTCGGTGGCACGGGCTTTGCCACCGGCAAGCGCCATCCCACGGTCCAGGACAATGTGACGATCGGCTCCGGCGCCAAGCTGCTTGGCCCGATCGTGATCGGCCACGGCGCCAAGATCGGGGCCAACAGCGTGGTCATCACCGATGTGCCGCCCAACTCCACGGTCGTGGGCAACCCGGGCCATCCGGTGCGTGTCGACGGGCGCCGCCCAGAGGGCCCCGACGCCGACTGGATCCATCTGCCGGACCCGATCGCCGAGGCGATTCAGGGGCTGGCCAGTCGTATCGGCGCGCTCGAACGTACGGTGGCTGAGCTCTCCGGGGAAGATGCCGAGCCGGTGGCCGAGGTCAGGCCGCTGCGCACGGTCAAGGGCCCTAATCCCGCCGGCGGGTAGCGGTCGAGCGAAGGCTACGCGCCGTTTCCCGAACGATTGGTGCGCCGGGCGGTGGCGACGGGTGGGCATATGTGCGTTTGGGGTGGTTCGCAATTTGCTAGGCAATTCGCGTCTAGAAAGCAATCGCACACTTTTTTAATGGTCGCGTTATCCCTTAAGTTTCGAGTACCACCGTTTTTCGACCTCTGACATCTCAATAGAACACGGTGCGGCAACGGTGGCGGGGGCGTGACTTGTATTGATAACCCCGCCCACCCGATTGGCCGCGCGTCCACAGCCAGGTATCAATCTTGCGAGCCGGCACGCCGGTGCGCTGGGAGATCAGCTCGCACGCGTGTAGCGCGCACGCGCGGATCTCGCGCTCGACGCCACCGAGGGTGAGACGCTCGCCGCGGTCGATGCGAGCCGCGAGCTGCTCGTCGTATATGAGCACGCCGTCACAACGCAGCACGTGCGGGACGAGGTTGTCGGCGAAGATCGTCAGGCGATCGAGGTCTGAGAACTTGGCCACGCCGGCGAGCGCGAGGTCGCTGGCAAGAATCTGGGCGCGCTTGTAGAAACCGCGATCGTCGAACATCGCCATGCCCCTGGCGAGCATCTCGGCGAGGCGCTCGGCCGAGCCGCCCGCTTCGACCACGAGATCGAGCGTGCGGCGAGGGCTTTGCTCGTGCGACGCTTGGCGGGATAGAGCGGATCGCTCGGGTCGGGCGGTTGAGCTCTCTGAGGCGGGTGTGCCGCTCAAGAACCGTCCGAGTGAGCGCAAAGCCTGCGCGTACAGGCTCATCAGCTCGTTGCCTCGATTTTGGCCGAGGATATCGGCGATCTCGACGGTGCTTACGCATGAGAGCCATGCGGCGGTAGGAGGGCCGTGTGCGCGCACGTGGTCGGCCAAAGCCCAAGACACCGTGAAGTAGCCGCTCACCGGCCTGCCTTCGGCCGTGCGCTTACGTAGCGCCGGAAACCAACCTGAGCCGAAGTTGATCGTGTCGAGCGCGAGCATGTAGTCAGCCACGTCGGCCGGCTCGCCCTCCAGGTAGTGACATCGCGGGTCAAGCGGGGGTGGCGCTGCCGGCTGTACCTCGGCGACGGCGTCGAGGTCGATCCGCACCGAGCGCGCCTGCGCGGCGATCTCCGCGCAGGAGGCACGTATCTCGTCAGTGATGCTCATTGTGAAGAACGTTACGGCGCTCTTGCGCGTCGCGGCTCGGTGGGCGGGCGATGCTGGGCTGAAACCCAAACGTTCGGCGTGGGGCGCGCTGCCGGCCCAAACTCAATGTTCGGTATGCGGCGAGGCCGGCCGAAACTGGTGGCCGGGCCCGCTTCTATGCTCCAACAGATGCCCGAGAACGACCGTTCAACCACTGCGCATGCGCTGCCCGACCATTCCTCCGCGCCTTTGCAGGCCCCGCCGGAAGAGCAGCCAGAGCGCGTCCAGGCCCTGCTGCAGGGACTTAACGAGCCACAGCGCGAGGCCGTCACCCACGGGGAGGGGCCGCTGCTGATCCTTGCGGGCGCCGGCAGCGGCAAGACGCGCGTCTTGACTCATCGCGTGGCTTTCCTGATCTTCACGGGACAGGCCCATCCAAGCGAGATCCTCGCGATCACGTTCACGAACAAGGCGGCCCAGGAGATGCGGGGGCGTGTAGAGCAGTTGCTCGGAGGCAGTATGCGCCGCATGTGGCTGATGACCTTCCATGCCGCCTGTGCACGAATCATGCGCGCGCATGCCGAGCGTCTGGGTTACACCTCGCGCTTTACGATCTACGACCAGGCCGACGCGCGGCGGATGGTCAAGCGCTGCATCGAAGAGGTCGGCGTTGACCCCAAGCGCTTCGCTCCAGCTGCCGTCCACAGCCAGATCTCCCAGGCCAAGAACAAACTGCTTGCCGCCTCGGACTGCGCGCAGGCGATCGGCTCGCCGTTTGAGCAGGTGCTGGCCGAGGTGTACCAGCTCTACGAAAGCGAACTGCTGCGCATGAACGCGATGGACTTCGACGATTTGCTGTTTCGCACGGTGAATCTGTTGGAGCTGTTCGAGGACGTGCGCACGCACTACGCGCAGAGCTTCAAGCATGTGCTAGTGGACGAGTACCAGGACACGAACCATGCCCAGTACAGACTGCTGCAGCTTTTTATGGGATCCCACCCACCCGGTGGTCGCGCCAAGCCAACGAGTACCTTGGAGAGCGCACGCTCAGGGGCACACCCTGAGGGGCAGGGGCAGGGGCAGGCAAGCGGATCGCGCGTGAATGCTTCCGGGTACCGCAACCTGGCTGTCGTGGGCGACGACAGTCAATCGATCTACAGTTTTCGAGGAGCCGACGTATCCAATATTTTGGACTTCGAGAAGGATTTCCCCGATGCGCGCGTGGTCAAGCTGGAGCAGAACTATCGCTCCACGCAGACGATCCTCTCCGCCGCGAATGCGGTGATCGCCAACAATCGCGGCGGGATCGCTAAGCAGTTGTGGAGCGATAACGGCCCGGGCAGCCCGATCAGGGTGCATGGTCTCGACGACGAGCACGCCGAGGCGCGTTTCGTCGTGGGCGAGGCGGAGCGGCTTGTCGACGAGGGAGCTTCGCGCTCTGAGATAGCGATCTTCTACCGCACAAACGCGATGTCACGCGTGATCGAGGACACCCTGGTGCGGCGCGAGATCGCCTATCAGGTGATCGGCGGCACCAAGTTCTACGAGCGGGCGGAGATCAAGGACGCGGTCGCCTACCTCGCCTGGATCGTCAACCCCTTTGACGTCGTCAGCTTCCAGCGCGTCGCCAACTCGCCAAGACGCGGGCTCGGGCAAACGTCGCTGTCGCGGATCGTCGCCCACTCCGCGAGCGTAGGGGAATCGGTCTGGGAGGTGACCGCTGCCGCCGATCGTATCCCCGGCTTGGGCGCGGCGGCGATCAAGTCGTTGAGCCGCTTCATGGCGACGATGCAGGACTTGGCGGAGCTAGCACGCGGTGGCATCCCGGTGGGTGACCTGATGGAGGCGGTGCTCGCTCGTAGCGGCTACGTGGAAGCGCTCGAAGCCGAGTCGATCGGCCACGGCGAAAAGGCCTTCGAGGCGCAAGGCCGCATCGAAAACTTGCAGCAGTTCGTAGAGGTGGCGCACGAGTTCGACGCAAACAACCCGGCTGAGGAGGACACGCTCGAGCAGTTCCTGCAGGAGATCGCGCTCAAGGCCGACGGTGACCTGCGTAAAGACGACGAGGGACTTGTGACGCTGATGACCTTGCACAACGCCAAGGGCCTTGAGTACCCGATCGTGTTCGTGGCGGGCTGCGAGGAGGGCGTCTTTCCGCACCAGCGTGCGCTCGATGAGGGCGGCGTTGAGGAGGAGCGACGCCTGTTCTACGTGGCGGTGACCCGCGCGATGCGCGAGCTGTATCTCACATACGCCAGGCGCCGCTCGGTTTTCGGTGCCTCCACCTACGGCCTTGCGAGCCGTTTTCTCGACGAGATTCCCGCAGAGTTGTGTGAACGTGAGGAGCTACCGGTGTCGCGTCCCCACGGCGCGGGCATCGGCGCGACGGTTGGCGTGGGCGTAGGCAGCTCCGCAAGCATGGGCACGCATGGGGGCAGGGGCAGTGACTGGGCTTCGGCTTCTCGCTCAGCTGGGCCGGTGGCTTCTTATCGCCTCGGCGATGACATCGTGCACGCCGCGTTCGGCGAGGGCGTCGTCACGGGAGTCGAGGCCGGCGGCATCATCGTCGTGCGCTTCGCGGGAGATGGCAGTGAACGCAAGCTGATGGCCGACTACGCCCCTGTGTCTCGCCGCTGAATTCCATACGATCCATAGAGTGACGGCCACAATCATCGACGGCAAGGCCATAGCCGCCCGTGTGCGGGCAGATGTAGCGCGCGATGTCGCTGAGCTCGTAGCCAGTGGCGCACAGCCACCCGGCCTGGCGACCGTACTCGTCGGCGAGGATCCGGCCTCGGCCGTCTATGTAGGCGGCAAGCAGCGCGCGTGCGCCGAGGTCGGGATGACGCCGTGCGACGAACGCCTCCCGGCTGATGCCAGCTTCGAGCAAGTCGCGGGTCGCTTGCAAGCGCTCAACGACGACCCAGCCGTCAGCGGTGTCTTGCTACAGCTGCCCGTGCCCGACCACCTCAATGGTCCGACGCTGACCGGCCTGATCGACCCAGCCAAGGACGTTGACGGTCTCACCCCAGTCAACGCGGGCTTGCTCTCGCTCGGCCGGCCGGGTCTACGCCCGTGCACGCCGTCGGGCGTGATCGAGTTGCTGGCAAGCGTCGACGCACAACTTGAAGGCGCAGAGGCGGTTGTTGTGGGCCGCTCGAACTTGTTCGGCAAGCCGATGGCGCAGCTGCTGCTGGAGGCGAACGCGACCGTCACGATCTGCCATTCACGCACGCGGGACCTGCGCGAGGTGTGTGCGCGCGCGGACATCCTGATCGCGGCGGTCGGCCGGGCAAAAATCGTCAAGCGCGACTTTGTCAAGCCGGGCGCGATCGTGATCGACGTCGGCATGAATCGTCTTTCACCAGAGGAGGCAGGCACCAAGAGCGGCCTCGTCGGCGATGTCGATTTCGCGCCCGTGAGCGAGGTCGCGAGCGCGATCACACCCGTGCCGGGCGGGGTCGGGCCGATGACGATCGCGATGCTGCTCAGCAACACCCTGCAAGCTGCTCACGCTCAGCACGTCCTGCGGCCGGTGGGGGCATAATGAGGCCGACACGATTCCGTAGGCGGGACAGGTCAGAGGGTATATACGGGTTCATGCATCCGGCGGCCACTGACATGGCGGGGCAGGCATCGTGAAGCTCACGCGGCTGCGCTCCGGAGAGCTGATCGCGCTGGTCGGGGCAATCTTGGTGATCGTCGCGCTCACGCGCCCGTGGTATGAAAACGCTGGAGTCCTGCTCAGCGCGTGGTCAACGTTTGGACCGGCGGTCGTCCTGATCATGATCGCCGCGCTGGGCGCCTTGGTGCTCGTGCTCACCACGATCACTGAGCGCTCGACTGCTTTCCCTGTCGCGTCAGCCGTTTGGAGTGTTCTGTTCGGGCTGATCGGTGTAATCGCCGCGATCATGCGCGTGCTCGAGCGACCAGACTCCGCAACCGCGTTGTGCGCGGGTGCCTGGCTGGCCCTGGCTGGCACGATTCTGATCTTCGCTGGCTCCTGGCAGTCGATGCGCGACGAACGCACTTCGCTTTACCCGCCGGCCAACCCCGAACCGCGCAAACTCTCTGCCTAAAATGCGCAGCCGATGATAGACCGCGACGAGGTACTGCACATAGCCACTTTGGCGCGCCTGCGCTTGAGCGAGGAGGAGATAGAGCCGATGGCACGCGAGCTCTCCGCGGTACTGGACCACATAGCCAAGATCGCCGAGCTTGACCTGGAGGGCGTCCCGGTGACTACGCACGTCGCCGAGGTAACAGGCAGGCTGCGCCCAGACGAGCCGTGCGAGTCGCTCCCGCGCGAGGTTGTGCTCGCCCAGGCCCCAGCCGTCAGCGGCGATGGTTTCCTAGTGCCTTCCCCGCAGGCGTGAGGATGCGCTACGTCACTCCGAGCCCGGACGCATAGGCAAGAGCATGAGCTTGAGGATCGGTTCGCATGAGGCATGACGATGAGCTGTTCGTCCGGAGCCCGGACGCATAGGCATGAGCACCCGCTTTGAAGATCGGCTCGCATGAGCGCGAGCGAGCTACTGGAGCTGTCCGTCGCGGCCGCTGCACGGGCGCTTGCCGCCGGCGAGTTCGAGGCCGGAGAGCTGTTCAAGGCCTACCGTGCTCGAGCGCGGGAAGACGAGCTGAATTGTTTCACCTGGGTTGCGCCTGAGGGGCCGGTGCTCCAGCCCGCCGCGCTCCAGTCCGGGACTCCACTGGGCGGCGTGCCGCTCGCGGTCAAGGACCTGTTCTGCACAAAGGATGTGCCAAGCCAATCGGGCTCGCGCATCCTCGAGGGCTATCTGCCCCCGTACACCGCCACCGTGGTCGAACGTCTGCAGAGAGCAGGCACCTCGTTGTTGGCCAAGACCAACCAGGACGAGTTTGCGATGGGCTCCTCCAATGAGAACTCCGCCTACGGCCCGGTGCTCAACCCGTGGGACCGTACGCGTGTGCCCGGTGGTTCCTCGGGCGGCAGCGCGGCAGCCGTCGCGGCCGGCCTCGTCCCGTGGGCGCTTGGCACCGATACGGGCGGCTCGATTCGTCAGCCGGCCGCCCTGTGCGGGATCGTCGGGATGAAGCCGACCTACGGAGCGGTCTCGCGCTACGGGATGATCGCCTTCGCCTCCTCGCTCGACCAGGCGGGCCCGCTGACGCGCGACGTCACTGATGCCGCGTTGATGCTGCGCCATATGGTTGGCCGCGACGAGCGCGACGCTACTTCTTTGAGCTTCCCGCACGAGATCGCTTTGCCGAGGGCCGAAAGCCTCGCCGGCATCCGCTTGGGCGTGCCCGAGGAGCTGACGGGCGAGGGCATCGAGGCGGGCGTGCTCGCGGCCTTCAACGCCAGCTTGCGCCAAGCCGAGCAGTTGGGCGCAAAGATAGAGCAGGTGCGCCTGCCGCACGCGCCCCACGCGCTGTCGGCCTACTACGTGATCGCCCCAGCCGAGGCTTCGTCGAACCTGGCCCGCTTCGACGGCGTGCGCTACGGCTTGCGGGTCGATGCCGACGACCTCCTCGGCATGTACACGCAAACACGCCACGACGGCTTCGGCGCCGAGGTCAAGCGGCGCATTATGCTCGGCACCTACGCGCTCTCATCCGGCTACTACGACGCTTTCTACGGCCGCGCCCAGCGCGTGCGCACGAAGATCGTCGAGGACTTCCGCTCCGTCTTCGAGCGCGTCGATTTCGTCGTCACGCCAACGAGCCCGACGGTCGCCTTCGAGCTGGGCGCCAAGACCGGCGATCCGCTGTCGATGTACCTCAACGACTTCTGCACAGTGCCGATGTCGCTCGCCGGCATTCCCGCGATCTCGATCCCCTGTGGCCTGAGTGGCGCCGACCAGGGACTCGGGCCGGGCGCGAAAGGACTACCCGTCGGGTTGCAACTCGCCGGTCCGGCCTTCAGCGAGAACGCGCTGCTCAACGCCGCACACGCGCTGGAGCAGACGATCGGCTTCGACTCGACCCCGGCACGCGCATGAGCTACGAGCCCGTCATCGGCCTGGAGATCCACATCCAACTGGCCACGCGCACGAAGATGTTCTGCGGCTGTGAGTTGTCCTTCGGCGACCCCCCCAACACTCACACTTGCCCTGTTTGCCTCGGCCTGCCAGGCGCTTTGCCGGTCGCCAACGCGCGTGCAATCCACTTCGGCCTAATGATCGGCATGGCGGTTGGCTCACAGCTCGCGCCGCGCTCGATCTTCCACCGCAAGAACTACTTCTACCCCGACCTGCCCAAGGGCTACCAAATCTCCCAGTACGACGAGCCCCTGTGCCTGGGTGGGCAGCTGGCGGAGGTGCGCATCCACCGCGTACACCTGGAGGACGATGCTGCCAAGCTCGTCCACGTCGGCTCGAGCGGGCGTATCCATGCCTCCGACGCTTCGATCGTGGACTTCAACCGCGGTGGCACGCCACTGGCGGAGATTGTCACAGAGCCCGATCTGCGCTCAGCCGAGCAGGCGGGGGAGTGGCTACGGCTGTTGCGCACAACGATGCGCCAACTTGGCGTCTCGGACGTGAACATGGAGGAGGGCTCGCTGCGCTGCGACGCCAACATCTCGTTGCGTCCCACCGGCACGAGCGAGCTCGGCACGAAGACCGAGCTGAAGAACATGAACTCCTTCCGCTTCATCGAACGCGGCATTCGCGCCGAGATCGTCCGCCAGGAAGAGATCCTGGGCGGCGGCGGTCGCGTCTCGCAGGAGACGCTCCACTTCGACCCAGACAGCGGCCGCATCACCTCGCTGCGCTCCAAGGAGCAGGCGCATGACTATCGCTACTTCCCCGAGCCGGACCTGGTCCCCGTCGCCGTCGAGCAGTCGATGCTCGACGCGGCAAGCGCCGCGATGCCGGAGCTACCGGCCGCCAGGGCGGAGCGCTTTGAGCAGCTCGGCCTCAGTGCCGAAAGTGCACGTCGTCTTGCCTTCAGCGCCGAGCTCGGCGACTACTTCGAGCAAGGGATGGCGGCCGGCCTGGACCCTGCACCGGCGCCGCAAGCGTTTGCCAACTGGATAGTCGCGGACCTGCTCGCCCGGCTTGACGACGGCGAGAGCCCGGCCGACTCGCGCGTTACGCCGGCCGCGCTGGCCACACTTTCAGGCCTAGTTGGCGCCAAGCGCGTGAGTGTGGGCGCGGCGCGCCAGGTGCTCGACCGGCTCGTGGCAGAGGGGGGAGACCCTGTCGCGATCGTTCAGTCGGAGGGCCTTGCCGCGCTGGACGGTGGAGACGACCTTGCCGCCGTTGTGGCCGCCGCGCTGGCGGCCAACTCGGATGCCGCCGAGCGCGTCAAGGGGGGCAACGCCAAGGCGATCGGACCGATCGTCGGCTACGTGATGCGTGAGACCAAGGGCCGCGCCGACGGCGGCGAGGTCACGCGGCTCGTGAACGAGCAGCTCGGAATTTAAAAACTGCGTTCCGCGTAAGCACCCCCTTTCACGAGATGTCTAGATCCTTCCCGCCTAAGCACCCCCTTTCGCGGAACGTCTAGATAACACCTTAGGAACCGGCATCTCCGCACTCAGGACACCCGTGCGCCTGACATTTTGGACGAAAGGCCAAACACATCAGGGCCCTCCGGGAGCAATATGTGCGTCATGAACAGGCCGAACTCAAATTCGATGGCAACTCCTCCTCGGCGGTTTCTCCTACTGCCAGAGGACGCCGCGGACGTTCCAGGCCAGGGTGTGCGCATCCGACGCTATCGCCTCACGAGTGTTGGGCGCTCCCATGGCCTGGATCGTCCCCCGGCGCCGTGTGCGGGGAATGTGCCACGGGTGCCATAGCCAGGCGGATGGTGCGTTTAGGGCCAGGGACGGCGTGTAGTCCTAAACCTCGCCGCGAGTCCCCTCCTCGTGGTGAATGAAGTACCCACTCACCCGCGGCCGGGCAGGGTCTCAGAGCCTGCCCGGCCGCACACCCCTTCGAAACGCCGCTTTGTCTCGAAACGCCCTCTTTTGAGCTACGCTCTCTGATGTGAGCCCTTCAGCTCCAGAGAGTTCTTCATCAGGTTCGCTCGGCCGTACGATCGTCGCCGTCCTGATCCTGTTGGTTGTCGGCTACTTCCTGTTGCACGTCTTGATCGGCGTTGCCGTGGCGATTGCCGGTTTCGCCGTCGTCATATTGGCGATCGTGGCCATCGTCTGGGCCGTAAAGGTCCTGTTCTAGCCGGCGGCTCCCGACGGGTGGCCTGGGATCTCACGTATGGCCTACCTGGGATCTCACGTATGGCCTATCTAGTCATCTGTTTCTTCTTCGGCTTGGCGGGTGGAATTGTCGGTCGCATCAAGGGCAGCTCGTTTGTGCTGTGGTTTTTGATCTCGGCTGTCGTGCCCATCTTCGGACTGATGGCTGCGGTCGCCTACCGCTTCGATCGCGACGAGCTACGCCGGCAATGTCCCAAATGCGGCCGTGTAACCAAGCTCCACGACGCGCTCTGCACCCACTGTGGCGAGGAGCTCGAGTACCCCGAGCGGGTGCTCGTGCCCGAATCCTTCCAGGGCAGCACCGCACCCCCCTCCGGCTGACCATAAAGCGACGGGCCCAAAACTTTAGGGACGTGTTTTCGCCCCTACGCTTCTAAACGGCGTTTTGAGGATCGGACCAACCGCCGATAAAATCGGCAACTTCGGCTTGCCTAAGCCGATTTCGGCTGCCCTAAGCCGGTCCTTCGCATACGCTGTGATGGATGTCCGTCACAGCCGAGAAGCCGACCAAGCCCGCGAGAGAGTCGCGAATCGCCGGCCTGATCCATCGCGCCGGTTACGAGAGCGAGCGCTCCTTCGTGTTGCGTGTCGTGCAGCCGGCGCTGGTCGGCATGATCGATGGGACCGTCTCTTCGATCGCGCCGATCTTCGCAGCGGCGGTTTCTTCTAACTCGCACACGGCGTTCGTGGTCGGCCTGTCGACCGCGCTCGGCGCCGGGATCAGCATGGGCATCTCCGAGGCGCTGTCCGACACGGGCGAGAGCACCGGTCGTGGCTCGCCGCTGGTACGCGGCACGATCACCGGCGGCATGACCGCGCTCGGCGGGATCTTTCACACGCTGCCATTCCTGATCTCAGATACGCACAAGGCGCTGATCGTCGCCGGCTGTGTGGTGGCCGTCGAGCTGTTCGTGATCGCCTGGGTGCGTCAGCGCTTCCTCGACGTGTCGCTGCGCTCATCGCTGATCGTGGTCACGCTGGCGGGCGCGATCGTGCTAGCGATCGGCGTCGCGATCGGCAGCTCCTAGCGGTCCGATGGCCGGCGTCAGGCGGCGTCCTCGGTCTCTCGTGTGCGTCGCACACTTCGCTCTCTGGGTCCTTGCCTGACTTGGTCCTCGAACCCCTAGAAGGCGCGGGTTAACAAAGCGGCCGTTCGATGACCGGCGTCACGCGCTGCGGGTCCCCAATCGGGGCAGGAAGCGCTGCCAGCTGCGCGAAAACCCACTGGTACACTCGCCTTTAGAAAAGCGGGAGCCCGACCGGCACTCCCGCTGGTTGCTAATCCCCGGATCGAACGAAAGGAGGTCGGTGCAAATGCGTGCAGTTGACGCAGTGATGGAATGCTTGAAGGCGGAGGGCGTGGACGTCGTCTTCGGTCTACCTGGTGGCGCCAACCTCCCGACGTACGACGCCTTTGTCGACGGCGGCCTGCGTCACATCTTGGTGCGCCACGAGGCCGGCGGCGGACATGCCGCCGAGGGCTACGCCAAGGCCACGGGCAAGGTCGGAGTGGCGTTTGCCACCAGCGGCCCAGGCGCGACCAACCTGATCACTCCGATCTGCGACGCGATGATGGACTCAGTGCCGGTCGTGTTCATCACCGGCCAGGTGCGCACCGAGCTGCTCGGCACCGACGGTTTCCAGGAGGCCGACACGATCGGCATCACGATGCCGATCGTCAAGCACTCCTTCATGATCCAGGATCCTCTGGAAGTCCCAAGGGCGATCCACGAGGCGTTCTTCCTGGCGCGTAGCGGCCGTCCCGGCCCGGTGCTGGTGGATATTCCGCAGGATCTCTCGCGAGCCGAGATCCCCTACGAGCCGGTCGCGGACGTGCGCCTGCCCGGCTATCAGCCGACGTTGGAGGGCAACCAGAAGCAGATTCGCCAAGCGGCAAAGGCGCTCGCGGCGGCCCACCGGCCGGTGATCTATGCCGGCGGCGGCGTTGTCAACGCGAATGCCGCGAACGAGCTGGTCGAGTTTGCCACCGCCGACCGTTTCCCAGTGACATGCACACTGATGGGCCTAGGCGCGTTCCCGGCTCGCACGCCAGAGGGGGTTGCGCACCCGCAGTGGTTGGGGATGCTAGGTATGCACGGCACGCGCGCGGCCAACTACGCGATGGACGAGGCCGACTTGATCTGTGCCGTGGGCGCGCGCTTTGACGACCGTGTAACCGGCAAGCTCTCCGAGTTTGCCCCGAACGCCAAGTTCATCCACATCGACGTCGACCCGGCCGAGATCTCGAAGAACATACCGGCGCACATCCCGATCGTGGGCGACGCCAAGCACGTACTCGCCAAGCTGCTCGTCGAGTACCGGGCGCTGAGTGCTCCCAGCGATCGCCTGAGCGAGTGGTGGCAGCGGATCGAAGGCTGGCGCGAGAAGTACCCGCTCACATTCGAGGACTCCAGCGACACCGAGATCAAGCCGCAGTACATGATCCAGGCGCTGCACGAGGCTACGGGCGGCGAGGCGATCCTCACCAGCGACGTCGGTCAGCACCAGATGTGGGCTGCCCAGTACTACGACTTTCCCGCGCCGCGGCGCTGGATCAACTCCGGCGGCCTCGGCACGATGGGCTTCGGTCTGCCCGCCGCGATGGGCGCCGCCGTCGGCTGTCCCGATCGGACGGTCTGCTGCATCGCCGGCGACGGCTCAGTGCAGATGAACGCTCAGGAGCTCGCCACCTGCGCTCAGGAGAAAATCCCGATCAAGGTTTTCATCATGAATAACGGCTATCTGGGCATGGTGCGCCAGTGGCAGGAGCTGTTCTGGGACGGTCGCTACAGCCACGTGGAGACGGGCGACTACCCCGACTTCGTCAAGCTCGCCGAGGCCTACGGTGCGACCGGCATGCGCTTTGACGACAAGACGACGCTCGTGGAGGACATGAAGCGCGCGATTGCCACCGACGGGCCGGTCGTGGTCGACGTAAAGGTCACGCGCGAGGAGAACACTTACCCAATGATCCCCGCGGGGCAAGCTGCCAGGGAGATGGTCGGATGAGCGCGCCTTCAGATTTTTTTATGGATAAGGGGTCGTGCTAAATGGGAGAACCAGCCACCAAGGAACCGCTGAGCCTGGAGGAACTCCAGGCCTCGGGCAACCTACGCTCAGGGCGCAAGCACGTGCTCTCGATCCTCGTCGAGAACAAGTCGGGTGTGCTCACGCGCATGGCAGGGCTATTCGCCAGGCGTGGCTTCAACATCGACACGCTCACTGTTGGGCCGACCGACGACGATCACATCTCGCGCGTGACGTTGACCGTCGATGGTGCGATCCACCCGATCGATCAGGTCACAAAGCAGCTGCACAAGCTCGTTAACGTTCTGAAGATCCGCGATCTGGAGCCGACCGACACGGTTGCGCGCGAGCTGGCGCTGTTCAAGATCTCCGCTGACGGCGCCCAGCGCGGCGAGCTGATGCAGATAACAGAGATCTTCCGCGGCAAGGTGGTGGATGTCACCAAGCGCTCGGTGATCGTCGAGGTCACGGGCACGACCGAGAAGGTCGAGGCGTTCGAGAGCATGGTGCGACCGTTCGGCCTGATCGAGATGATGCGCACCGGCGAGATAGCAATCGCGCGAGGTAGGGCGGAGACATAGGGTCTGTCACAAAAGGGATGGGGTATCCAGTAAATAGGCCGGTTCCGCCGGGCCATTCAGGATGCTGAGTCCGTGACGCTTCAAACCGGTGAGCGATCGCCGTTCACGCTCAACGGTTCAGACCGCGAACGCTTGGGCGCACGGCTCGATCTTGCACTCCAGCGCGCGCGCCGCTCGGGTCAGCCGACGCTTGCGACGATCACCTGTGCATTCCCAGGGGACGTAGATCCCTCTGCTGTCGTATGCGCGTCGCGTCGCGCCGGCGAGCCGTGGTTTGTCTTCGAGCAACCCGATCGCGGCGGCGCTGCGCTGGCCGGCCTCGGCGAGGTAATCCGCATCGAGGACTCCGGTCCGGATCGTTTTGCCACGGTTGCCGACCGCTGGCGCTCGCTGTCGGCGAGGGCGGTTGCCGACTCGCCAGGTGAGCCGGGAGGCGGGGGGCCGGTGGCCGTCGGTGGCTTTGCCTTCGCCCCTGACGGGGGCAGCTCTCCGGCGTGGCGCGGCTTCGAGCCCGCCTCGCTGGTCGTGCCAGAGGTGACTTTGACGCGCGAGCAGTACGACGGCGAGCGTCGTGTGCGCCTCACGCTCGCCGCTCTGACCCAGCCCGATGACACCGCCGCGGAGCTGTTGGCGGCTCTCGAGGATCGTCTGGAAGAGCTCTCAAGCCAGTCGCTGCCGCTGCTCGACCCCGCCCCTACGGGCCGCTTCCAGGTCTCCAGCGGCATGCCACCCGAGCATTTCGAGGCGGCGGTCGCCCGCGCTACCGAGACGATCCGCGCGGGCGATCTGCAGAAGATCGTGCTCGCGCGCGAAGTCCAGGTGCACGCGCCGAGTGACTACGATCCGGCGGCCGTGTTCGGCGTGCTACGCGACGCTTTCCCATCGTGCTTTGTTTTCTGCATCGGGCGTGGCGATGCCACATTGGTGGCCGCGAGCCCCGAGCTGTTGGTGCGCCGCGAGGGCCAGCGCGTGAGCACGATCGCGCTCGCCGGCTCCACGCGCCGCAGCGCCGACCCCGCCGTCGACGCGCACCTAGGCGAGCAGCTGATGCGCGACGAGAGCTACCGTGAGGAGCACGCGATCGTGGCAAGGCGGATCGAGCGAACGCTCAACCGCTACGCGATCTGGGTCGCCACCCCGCCAGAGCCGACGCTCGTAAAGATGGCCAACATCCAGCATCTGGCGACCCCGATTAGGGCACAGCTGGCCGCACCGGTCGAGGCGATCGAGCTGGCGGGCCTGATGCACCCTACGCCCGCGGTCGGTGGCGAGCCGTTAGCAGAGGCACTCGGCCTGATTCCGGCACTGGAGGGTCTCGACCGCGGTTGGTACACAGGTCCGGTCGGTTGGACAGACGCTGCCGGCGACGGTGAGTTCTGCGTCGCCTTGCGCTGCGCTCTGTTGCGCGGCAATGTTGCCCGCTGCTATGCCGGTAACGGAATCGTCCGGGGGTCGAAGCCCGCGGCCGAGCTTGCGGAGACCGAGGTCAAGCTGCAGGCGTTGCTCCCGTTGCTCGCGAGCTGAGCGGCCGCTCACAAGTTGAACGGCCGGTCACGAGTTGAACGTCCGGTCACGAACTGAGCGCCTGACTAGGAGCTGAGCGCTCCGGCGATGGCATTCCAGACCTGCCGGTGCAGCTCGACATTCGCCTCGCGAGCGGTCCGTACTTCGATGATCCCCGAATCTCGCCCAGCCAACGCTTGCTCCAGCGCAGCTCGAAAGCTAGCGACATCCTCGACGCGCTCGTGGCTAAGCCCGTAGAGCGTCGCGGCTTGGGCGAAATCGAGCCCGGTTGGCGTCGCTATGTGCCGGGTGTAGATGTCTTGTGTTTCGGTTTCGCCGCTCGGATCGCCGGGCGAATATCCCGACGTCAAGTCGCCCCGCGTCGAGTCTCGCGCGATCTTAACCTCGGCAACGGGCAGAAAATCGAAGATCCCGCCGCCTTCGTTGTTGATCAGCACGATCGTCAACTTCAGATCAAGTCGGCGCGCGGCGAGCAGGGCGCTGAGGTCGTACGCGAGCGCGACATCGCCGATGAGCAGAACAACTGGATCACGGCTGGCGGCCGCCGCGCCAAAGGCACTCGAGACCGTGCCGTCAATCCCGTTGGCCCCGCGGTTGCACAGCACGCGCGGCGGATCGGGCCGCACCGGCCAGAAGGTCTCGATGTCGCGTACCGGCATCGAGGAGGCCACGAACAGCGTTGCCTCCTCGGGCAGCAGCACGCCGAGCTCGGCGGCTACTGAGGGCTCGCTGCAGCCGCCGGCGGCAAGCACGCCCAAAATCGCCTCGGCGGCCAGCTCGTCGGCGCTGCGCCAGCTCTCAAGCCAATCAGGGTCAGGCGCGGTTGAACCCTCGAGCATGTCTGTAAGCGCGCTCAAGGCCGCCGCGGGCTCGACCGCGATCGAACTGGAGAGAACGCTTGCCGGGTCCTGCCAGGCTCCCTCCGGATCGAGCGCGACCTGGGGGGTGTCTGTGAGGTCCGCAAGCCAGGTGCGCAGCGGCTTTGACACGGGCAGATCGCCGACGCGCAGGATGAGGTCGGGCGTGTGCTCACCTGCGAAAGCCGGCTCGCGCAACAGCGCGTCGTAATGCGCGATTGCCGCATCGCCGCGCCGCGCACCGGACATCGGGTCGGCGAGTAGTGGCCAGCCGAGAAGCTCGCAGAATTGCGCGGCGGCATGCCCAAGCGGTGTCGTGCGCTCGTGGCGCCCTGCCACAAGCACCCCCCGCCGGCATGAGCAGACCAGCTCGGACAGTGTGCTCACGGGCGTGTTCGGAGCTGTGTTCGGTACCAAGGCTGCCTCCGGGCCCATCTCCCAGTCTCGGACGGGGCGGATCAAGTAGGGCCGCCCATCGGGTCGTTCCTCGCCGAGAGCTTCGGGAAGCTCGTCGCAGACGAGTGGCTCGCGTAGTGGGAAGTTCAGGTGCACGACCCCAGGCCTGCCTTCCAGTGAGGTCCACCATGCGCGACAGGCGAGCGTCCGTATCCAGCGCAAGCGCTCGCTGCCGGCATCATGCGTGCCGACCTCAAAGAACCACTTGGCGAAGTCGCCGAAGATCTTCAGCTGGTCGATCGTCTGTCCCGCGCCGAGCTCGCGCAGCTCCGGCGGGCGGTCCGCACTCAGCAGGATCAATGGCACACGCGCCTCGTGTGCCTCTACGATTGCCGGCAACAGCTCGGCGACGGCCGTGCCCGACGTGCAGGCGATCGCCACCGGCAGTCCTGACGCCTTCGCAAGCCCTAGAGCAAAGAAGCCCGAGCAGCGCTCGTCGATGTGGGAATAGCAACGCAAGCGCTGCTCGCGGGCAAGGCTTAGCACGAGCGGGGTAGAGCGAGACCCGGGCGAAGTGCAGGCGTCGCGCATGCCGCAGCGCGCAAGCTCATCAACGAATGCGCCGAGCAGCTCGTAGGTGTCGGTGGCCGAGGTCATCCGAAATTTGGACGGTTGCTCATCGGCAAAGCTGCATGGTTCCGTGCTAGGACTTGGGCGATTGATTTCATTGCTTGGCTTGACAGTTCATAGGATGTGAGCGTGATCGAGGATGTCGTTTTGTTGCACGGATTCGGGGGGACGCGCGGCGCATGGGCCGCTGTCGAGAAGCTTTTGCCGGCCCAACGCTATCGCCCGCTTGCACTTGACCTCCCGGGACACGGCGATCTAGCCGATGCGCGGCGGCCGATCACCTTCGCGAAGTGCGTGGCTAGCGTGCTCGAGCGCAGCCCCAAGCGTTTCGTCCTTGGCGGCTATTCGATGGGGGGCCGTATTGCGCTGCACGTGGCGCTGCAGGCGCCGCACAGGGTCGAGCGCCTCGTGCTTGTCTCGGCTACCGCCGGCATAGAGGACCCCAAAGAGCGTGCCGCGCGCCGCCGGCGCGATCGTCGTTTTGCCAAGGAAATCGAACAGGGCTCGATCGAGGAGTTCATCGAGCGCTGGCGCTCCAAGCCGATGTTCGCGGAGGATCCGCCGGAGGTCGATGCGCTTGCGCGTGCGGACCAGGCACGCAACGGCCCCAGCGGAGTCGCGGCCGCCTTGCGTGGCATCGGCACCGGTGAGATGCCGTCGCTGTGGGAGAGGCTCGTAGATCTGGAGATGCCTGTGACGGTTGTGGCGGGTCACCGCGACCGCAAGTTCGTCCGGACGAGCGAACGGATGGTCAAGCTGCTGCCGGACTCGCTTCTGCACGTAACGGGTGGTGGTCACTGCCTGTTGTTCGAGAACCCGAAGAACGTGGCGATGGCGCTGTCATAGGCAGTTATCCGGGATGACTGTGGCCACCGACCGCGGTCAGCCGAAGCCCAGCAACACCGGTGTGGCGCCAGCGGTGGTGTTGCCGGGCGAAAGCTGCAACCAGCGGAGCGAGCCGTCGGGCGCGAAGTTTGGTTGCAGCTTCTGCTGAGGCGAAGTACGATGGTTTATCTATCTGGGAGGTTGCCGTGTCAGCCGCTGTACCGAATCCCGAGCTCAAGGCGCGCCATCGTGCGATGTGGGCATCGGGCGACTACCCGTCGATGGTCGAGACCTTTCTGCTGCCGCTGGGACCACGGCTCGTCGAGGCCTGCGGCATCGGCGCCGGGATGAGCGTGCTGGACGTCGCCGCGGGCACCGGCAACGCATCGATTCCGGCGGCCGAGCGCGGCGCGCGCGTGACGGCGAGCGATCTGACGCCCGAGTTGCTTGAGGCTGGCCAACGCTGGGCGGAGTCGAACGGGCTCGAGCTCGATTGGGTCACAGCAGACGCGGAGAGCTTGCCATTTGAGGACGGGTCGTTCGATGTCGTGATGTCGTCGATCGGTGCGATGTTCGCACCCTTCCACCAAGACGTCGCCGACGAGCTGGTCCGCGTCTGCCGTCCGGGCGGCACGACCGGGATGCTGAATTGGACGCCTGAGGGCATGATCGGCTCACTGTTCCGGACGATGGGTCCGTTTGCCCCCACGCCTCCGCCTGGCGCGCAGTCGCCGCCGCTGTGGGGCAGCGAGGACCACATGCGCGAGCTGTTCGGAGAGCGGGTCGCTTGGCGCACGCTCGAGCGCGACGTCTTGGAGATCACCGCTTTCGAGCATCCCCGCGACTACGGCGAGCACTTCAAGGCGCGGTACGGCCCGACCATCGCCGCGCGCGCGAATGCGTCCAGCACCGGCCGTGAAGCGGAGTTCGATGAGGCGCTCGATCGCTTCTGCGACGAGTGGAACCGCGGCACCGCCGAGCAGGCGCGCTTCGAGAAGGAGTACCTGCTCGCAGTCGGCACACGCACGTGACGACGCGGTTGCGCAGCGGTGGGGCTGGCGGTCCACCGATGGACCGGTAGTGGCTGCTGCTCTTCCGCGATGCGCTAGCGGGTCGCCACGCCTTCAAGGAGTGTGGCTCCTCGTTCAAGCGCGCAAGCGCGGCGTCGGGGCTACCTGGTCCTAGCTTCGTCGCGGGCCTGGCCGGGGAGTTCCGCAGCCACTGAGCGTGTTAGCGCTGCTCATCTTAAGAGGCGCTAGCGAGGGCCGATCGAGACGCTTGCCCGGCTGACATGACGGTGAGGCTGGACCCGGCCGGTGCTCGTCACGGCGCCTCGACGCCGAGTCCCGGGCCATCGGGGACCGTGATCTCACCACCTACGGGCGCAAGCTGCTCGGCGAGGTCTTCGAACATGGAGAGTGTGGCCAGGCCACAGGCAGGCAGTGGTCCGCGCGAAGCAAGCGCGGCGGCGGCGTGGACACCGGCGGCTACACCCAACGGGCCGTCGAGCGTTGAGGCGACATATACCTCGGCGCCCGAGGCGCGCACGAGCGCGGCGGCCGCCAGCAGCCCCGAGATGCCTCCACAGCGAGAGATCTTCAGACAGACCGCGTCAGCTACGCCGGCTGTCAGCGCGCCGTGCTCCGCAGCCGTCTCATCGATCGCCACGCGCGTTGCCACACGCTCGCGCACCTCGCGTACGCTCGCGAGACCGTGGACCGGCTCCTCGACGAGCTCCAGGCCTGCGGACGCGAGCGCTTCGATGTTGCGTATCGCCTGCTCGACGCTCCAGGCGCCGTTGGCGTCTATACGCAACGCCACATGAGGACCGGCGACCGCCCGTACCGCCGCCACGCGGCCGGCGTCGTCACCGACGCCAACCTTGACCTTCAGGCATCTGAAGTCCTGCTCGACGGCAAGCTTCGCCTGCAAAGCCGCGCCCGCGCGATCGAGAGCCGACAAGGTCGCGTTGACCGAGACCGTCGGCGCCGGCGTGTCGGTCACAAGCGAGGCAATCGGTCTACCCATGCGCCGTCCGGCACGGTCCCAAAGCGCCAAGTCAATCGCCGCGAATGCCTCAGGCAAATCCTCCACGCGGCGGCAGGCGTCGACGATTTCCGCGCCGTTCATGGCGGTCGCGCTCTCGACTACGGGTCGGTAGCACTCAAGCGCCGCTTCCACGCGCGCGATACTGACCCCGTCATAGGCCTCCAGCGGCGCCGCCTCGCCGTAGCCGCTGACGCCGTCCTCATCGGTGATTGCGACGATCAGCAGCTCACGCTCGGCGACGTCGCCGTAGGAGGTTTGCAACGGCTCGCGCAGGCGCAACGCATGCCGCCGCACGGTCATTCTCATCGCGTCTCGCTTCGCGTCACATCACTCCGCCTGCTGGAGCGATGTGGGGAGGGGGAAAGGCAGAGTCACGGCCTCATCTCTTCGGTCGCGGGAAGGTGTGAACGTCTGCTGGAGCGATGTGGGGAGGGGGAAAGGCAGAGTCACGGCCTCATCTCTTCGGTCGCGGGAGGGGTGAATGTGAGGGTGCTTCAGTGTCAAATCCCGCCGCTCGCAAGGATGCCGGCGGCGAACAGCAGGCAGAAGACAAGTTGCAGCATTCCCGTCTTGGCCAGAGCGCCGTTTAGCGCGGGGCCGTCCACGCGTGAGCGAACTACTCGCACGAGCGGGATGGCGAGCGGGATCGCAAGCCATGGCAGCAAGAGCCAAGCGGTCATCGAACCGAGCAGCCATGGCAGCGGCACGAGCACGAACGCGCCGGCAACCATCGCTGTGTAGAGCGTCCGCGTGCGCTGGCGCCCGAGGCGCACCGCAAGTGTGCGCTTGCCGGCGCGGCGGTCGGTCTCCAAATCGCGCACGTTGTTGACAACGAGGATCGCGCTTGCCAATAGGCCGACAGGTACGGCGCACGCATACGCTTGCCAGGGCAGTTCCTGCACCTGCACGAAGTAAGACCCGCTGACGGCCACGATCCCGAAGAAGAGGAACACGAACAGCTCGCCGAGACCCTCGTAGCCGTAAGGGCGCGGCCCGCCGGTATAGAGCACGCCCGCGAGGATCGAGATACCACCGACCGCGATCAGCTCCCAGCCGGCGACGAACACCAGGTAGAGCCCACACAGCACCGCCAGTCCGAAGGTGACATACGTCGCGAGCAGCACCCTGCCTGGTGGTACGAGGCCGCCCGCGGTGACGCGCACCGGCCCGAGGCGATCCTCGGTGTCGGCGCCGCGCCGCGCGTCGGAGTAGTCGTTTGACAAATTGGTTCCTACCTGGATGAAGACCGCGCCGAGCAGCGCCGCGAGGAACGCGAGCGGACGGAAGTGACCGGCGCCGAGCGCTAGCGAAGTTCCCACCAGCACGGGAGCTACTGCCGCCGGGAGCGTGCGCGGGCGCGCCGCCATCAGCCAGATGTGCGCTGCGCTCGATGCTTTCGGTGTTGGCTCGGTGGCCGGCGCGGGTGCGCCGACGGTTCCCATCGTTGTCATGAGCGCTTCTCCCTCATGCCGGCTCTCTTTGCGCCCATCGCGTCATGTTTCGCGGCCCATCGTGGTCACGGTCGCCTCGCTCTCGTGCCGCGATTGCCTTCTCTCTCTGCCTGCGTCATGCAGGCCACAGTCTGTGTCATGCTCGCCACCGTCTAATTCTCGTCCAGACCATTGCGCTTCCTATGCTCGCCTCGGGAACTGGTCGAAATCCGGCCGGCGCTTCTGCTTGTAAGCCTCGCGGCCCTCTTTGGCCTCCTCGCTGCCGTAGAACAGCAGGTTGGCGTCGTGCGCGAGCTGTTGGATGCCGGCGAGCCCGTCCTCGGAGGCGTTGAAGCTTGCCTTCAACAGGCGCAATGAGAAAGGTGAGAGCGCGAGCATCTCGCGACACCATTGCACCGTCTCCTCCTCCAAGCGCTCAAGCGGTACGACCGTATTGACCAGACCCATCTCCAGCGCCTGTCGAGCGTCGTATTGGCGGCACAGAAACCAGATCTCCTTAGCCTTCTTGACGCCGACCACGTTTGCCAGTAGGCCCGCGCCGAAGCCGCCGTCGAAGGAGCCCACGCGCGGGCCGGTCTGCCCGAAACGTGCGTTGTCGGCGGCGATCGTCAGGTCACAGACGAGGTGCAGCACGTGGCCGCCGCCGACGGCGTAGCCGGCCACCATCGCCACCACCGGCTTGGGTAGCCGCCGGATCTGGACGTGCAGGTCGGTCACGTGAAAGCGCCCGATTCCGGCCTTGCCGGCCTCGTCCTCGGCGAGGTAGCCCGAGTCGCCGCGCACGCGCTGGTCGCCACCCGAGCAGAACGCCAGAGGCCCCTCGCCGCACAACACGATCGCGCCGACCTCGGGGTCCTCGCGCGCCATCTCAAACGCCTTGGAGAGCTCCACGACCGTCAGCGGACGGAAAGCGTTTCTGACCTCGGGGCGGTTGATCGTGATCTTCGCGATACAGGGGACTCGATGCCCGCCTGCCGAGGCTTGCTCGGGCGAGGAGCGCTCGTCGTCCAAGCCGGCGGCCTCGAGAGACTTCTCATAGCGGATGTCGGTGTAGTTGCCGGCTGTTGTCCAGGTGGTGCTCAAGGTCGATCTGCGCTCCTGTCTTCGATCACACGCACGCCGCTTTGCGGGGCGCGCTCCGAGAGTTCAAAGCGAAAGGCTAGCCTGTGAGCCATGCAGGTCGAGGCATGGCTGCGCCGCGCCGCGCTCACGGCGCCGGCGGTCACCGCGCTCCAGACGCCCGACGGGCAGCTGACCTACCGCGAGCTTGAGCGCGCGGCGCGTGCGGGCGCACTGGAGTTGGCCGAACGCGGAGTGCGCCGAGGCGAGCGAGTCGCGATCGCGCTGCCACCGGGAATCGGTTTCGCCCAGGCGCTGCACGCCTGCTTTCTGCTTGGTGCCGTTGCGGTTCCCGTCGATCTGCGGCTCACCGCGGTCGAGCGTGAGCAGATCGCGGCGGGCGCGAGTGTGCTCGTGGCCGAGCCGCTGCAGGTCACCGCGCGCTGGGAACGAGAGCAAAAGCTTCATCAGCAAAGGCTGGAGCGTAATGAGGAGCGCCTAGAGTCTTCGCGCGCGATGGAGAAGTTCGCGAACCACGCGATGCACGATCTCACTGCCGTCTGTGCGGTGATCCACACATCCGGCACGACCTCCAATCCCCGTCCAATTGAGCTTACGTATGGCAACTTCCTCTGGAGCGCGATTGGCTCTGGCGTGGCACTTGGCGTCGATCCGCGGGAGCGTTGGCTGTGCGCGCTGCCGCTTTCGCACGTAGGCGGGTTGTCGATCTTGATCCGCAGCGCCATCTATTCAACGACGGCGGTGATCCACGAGCGTTTCGAGACCGAGCGTGCGCTCGCTGCCATCCAAGAAGAGCGCATCACGCTCGTCTCGCTTGTCTCAACGACGCTCGCACGTCTGCTGGACGCCGGCCTGAGCAATCCGCCGCAACTGCGCTGCGCGCTGACGGGTGGTGGCCCCGTGCCGGCCGCGCTCGTGCGGCGTGCGCGCACCGCGGGCGTGCCGGTCGTAGAGACTTACGGGCTTACCGAGTGCTGTTCGCAAGCTGCCACAGCACCACTGGGCGCATTGGCAGCGAGCGAGGGGGAGTGCGCGGCGGGAGTTTCCGCGCATGTCGTGCGGGACACTTCCGTGGCCGTCGGGCAAGGCCCCCCTTTGCGTGACACGCGACTCGGCAACTCGGCCGTCGATCTGGGCGCGGGTGTTGTACAGGACACTTCCGTGGGTGTCGGGCAAGGCCCCCCTTTGCGTGACACGTGCGCCGGCAAGTCGCCCCCCGACCTGGGCGCGGGCGTGCCGTTGTTCTGCACGCGCACCGAGATCGCCGCGGACGGGGAGATCCTGCTGTCGGGCCCGACGGTAGCGCGTGGCGCGCGGGCTGCGGACGGTCGCCTGCACACCGGCGACCTTGGGTGCATCGACGAGCGCGGCTTTCTGCACGTCACGGGTCGCAAGGCCGACACGATCGTCAGTGGCGGCGAGAACGTCGCGCCCAGCGAGGTCGAGGCGGTGCTCGAATCGTGTCCCGGCGTGCTCGAGGCGGCGGTGCTCGGCCGCCCAGACGAGCAGTGGGGGGAGGCCGTCGGCGCGATCGTCGTCATCGCCGCCGGAGCCACTCTCGACGAGCGTGTCGTGCGCGAGCATTGTGCCGCGCGTCTGGCCCCGTTCAAGGTGCCAAAGCATGTGACTTTTGTCTCAGCCCCCCTTCCTCGCACCGCGTCTGGCAAGCTGTTGCGACGGGAGTTGTAATGGGATCTTGTGATGAGCACCGTTCAACCTGAGGAAGGACGTGACAAGCAGGCGGCGCGCGAGCACCGCACGGCGAGTCTCGCCCACTGGGAAGAGGCGGCTTCGGGCTGGGTTGCGCGGCAGGAGACGCTGCGTGAGCTGTCGGCGCCCGTGTCGCACTGGATGATCGACGCGGTAGATCCTCAACCTGGCCAGCGTGTGCTCGAGTTGGCCGCCGGTCTCGGCGAGACGGGCTTTCTCGCGGCCGAAATGGTGGCGCCCGTCGGTGGGGTGATCACCAGCGATCAGGCCGACGCGATGCTCGACGGCGCCCGCAAGCGTGCGGGTGAGCTGAACCTGACGAATGTCGAGTTCCAGGTGCTCAACGCCGAATGGATCGACCTGCCGGTCGCGAGCGTCGACGCCGTGTTCTGCCGCTGGGGCTACATGCTGATGGTCGACCCGCTCGCCGCGCTGACCGAGACACGCCGCGTGCTACGACCCGAAGGTCACGTGGCGCTGGCGGTCTGGGACGCGATCGAGCACAACCCGTGGGCGCTGCTGCCCGGCGCCGAGCTGGCCGAGCGAGGCCTGGTCGAGCCGCCGGCCGAAGGCGCTCCGGGCCCGTTCGCGCTCGGGGACAAGCAGCGCGTGCGCGATCTGCTGGAGGGCGCCGGTTTCGACGAGGTGTGGGTTGAGCGGCTGAACCTGACCCAGCGCGCGGCCAACTTCGACGAGTTTTGGGAGACGACGCTCGACATCGCACGCGTCTTCCACGACGCCGTGCTCGCGCGCCCGGAGTCGGAGATCGCCGACATCCGCGACAGCCTGGCGAAGCGCTTCGAGCCGTATACGGCCGAGGACGGCTCGCTTGAGATACCGATGCGTACTTTGGTGGGAGTCGGCACGGCCTGAGGGGGGTTGGTAGGCCTGAGCCGTCTGTCGGCAAAGGCCCCTGTGCCGGGACATGGGGGATGGGGATGTGGATGCCGGTGCGCCTGACATATCGAAAAAGTGTCTGTCGGCAAAGGCCCCTGTGCCGGGACATGGGGGATGGGGGTGTGGATGCTGGTGCGCCTGACATATCGAAAAAGTGTCTGTCGGGAAAGGCCCCTGTGCCGAGACATGGCGAATGGGGATACCGGTGCGCCCGACATACCGAAAAGTGCGATGCCCCGCGCGCGCGCGGGGCATCGCCGATTTTGAGCAACACAACCCAGACCTGGACCGCCTCCCGTCGGGTTGGTCGGATACGCTGGCACCATGCTCTATGACGACGACGCAGACCTAACGCTTCTTGACGGCAAGACCGTCGCAATCCTCGGCTACGGTTCACAAGGCCATGCCCATGCCCTCAACCTGAAGGACTCCGGCGTCAAAGTCGTGGTCGGTCTGCGCGCGGACTCATCCTCGGTCGCCAAGGCCCGTGCGGATGGTCTGGAAGTGCTTTCGCCGGTCGAGGCCGCCAGCCGCGGCGACCTCGTGATGATGCTCGTGCCCGATGAGTTGCACCATCAGGTTTGGGATGAAATTTCAGACGGCATCGCCGAGGGCAACGAGCTTTTGTTCGGACATGGCTTCTCGGTCCACTACAAAGAGGTGGTGCCGCCCCCGGGCGTGGATGTGGCGATGGTTGCTCCCAAGGGGCCCGGCCACCTTGTGCGCCGTCAGTTCACCGAGGGCAGCGGCGTGCCCGGACTGATCGCGGTCGAGCAGGACGCGACCGGCAACGCTCGCGCGCTCGCGCTGGCCTACGCCAAGGGCATTGGCTGCACGCGCGGCGGGGTGATCGAGACGACCTTCAAGGACGAGACCGAGACCGATCTGTTCGGGGAGCAGGCCGTGCTTTGCGGCGGCGCCTCTGAGCTGGTGCAGGCCGGCTTTCAGACGCTGGTTGACGCAGGGTATGACCCGGAGATGGCCTACTTCGAGTGTCTGCACGAGCTCAAGCTGATCGCCGACCTGATGTACGAAAAGGGCCTTGCCGGCATGCGCTACTCGATCTCCAACACCGCCGAGTACGGCGACTACACGCGCGGCAAGCGCGTGATCACCGAGGAGACGCGCGAGAAAATGCGCCAGATCCTTAAGGAGATCCAGGATGGCGACTTCGCCCGCGAGTGGATCGCTGAGAACCGCGCCGGGCAAGAGAACTTCAAGCGCATGCGTGCTGAGCAGGCCGACTCGCAGGTTGAGCACGTCGGCGGCGAGCTGCGCTCGCACATGGCCTGGATCAAAACTTCGTTCTGATGCCAGATCGCCCCGTCGATCGCGTGATGGCGCGCGAGCTGCGCGGCGGCGAGTTCAAGCGTCAGGACAGCCACTTCCGCGAATGGGTCGGCGTGCATCCGCATACCGGCAAGCGTGGGCTTCCCGTGAGCGCC
Organism: uncultured Solirubrobacterales bacterium; assembly: GCA_963704555.1. GTDB lineage: Bacteria > Actinomycetota > Thermoleophilia > Solirubrobacterales > Solirubrobacteraceae > Palsa-744. The sequence goes on along the minus strand of OY969921.1, from coordinate 2,334,538 downwards.
GGGCGCTACCACCTGTACGTGTCGCTTGCCTGCCCCTGGTGTCATCGCACCGCGATCGTGCGCGAGCTGGCTCGGCTCGGCGAGGTGGTGCCGATCCACTACGTTGCTCCCTTTCGCGACGAGCATGGCTGGGCGTTCACCGGCGAGCGCTTCGAGGATGGGCCCGGTGGATGCTACGTCGATCCGCTCAACGACTGGAAGCTGATGAGCGAGGCCTACCTGAAGAGCGATCCGAGCTACGACGCGCGCGTGACGGTGCCCGTGCTTTGGGACACGCAGAAGCAGCGCATCGTCAATAACGAGTCCAGCGACATCATCCGCATGTTCGCCGCCGCCGACTCGCTCGGTGGGCTTCCCCTAAAGGGGAACCCCCATGGCGGGGGGCAGGCAGGCGGCACGAAGGACGCGAAGCTCGACCTGTATCCACCCGCCCTGCGTGCGGACATCGACGAAGTCAACCTGCGCGTGTACGACACGATCAACAACGGCGTCTACAACGCCGGCTTCGCGCGCTTGCAAGGGGCCTACGAACGCGCCTTCAAACGGCTGTTCGAGAGCCTTGCCTGGTTGGAGGAGCTCTTTGGCAAGCAGCGCTACCTGCTCGGCGCGCAGATCACCGAGGCCGACTGGCGGTTGTTTCCGACGCTCGTGCGCTTCGACGAGGTCTACCACCTGCACTTTCGTTGCAACTACAGGCGGATCGTCGAGTACCCCAACCTGTGGGCCTACACGCGCGAGTTGTACCAGTGGCCTGGAGTGGCGCAGACGGTGGCGATGCAGCAGATCAAGCGCCACTACTACACGACCCACGACGAGCTCAACCCGAAGCACATCATCCCGCTCGGGCCCGCACCCGACTGGGAGGAACCGCACGGGCGGGGGTAGTCGGGACGCGGGAGTAGTCGCACGCCGGCGTGGGCGCGTTGCGGGGGTGTCTTCGTGTACGTGGTGTCCGGGTAGGGGTGTGTTCGTGTACGTGGTGTCCGGGTAAGGGGGTGTCTTCGTGCATGCGGTGTCCGGGTAAGGGGGGCGTGTTCGTGCACGCGGTGTCCGGAAAGGGGGGTGTCTTCGTGCAACGGGTATTTCGTGCATTGCGCTCCCTCCGCGGGGCCACGTGTCCGCTACACTCGACTGCGCCGTCGCGACTGGCGCACTAGGTGGAGTTCACCACCGGGGAGCGGCGGGCAGTCTCGCCGCGCGCCTGGGCATCCTTCGATCATCGATACTCCGCGAGGACGCCCATGACGCTCACTCCGCAGGACACTCAACTTGAAATACCCGCTGAGCTGAAGCCGGCCGATGGGCGCTTCGGCTGCGGTCCCTCCAAGGTGCGGCCCGAGGCACTCAAGCGCCTTGCCGGCGACGGCAGCGCGCTGATGGGAACCTCCCACCGCCAGAAGCCGGTCAAGGGGCTCGTGGGCGAGGTTCGCGCGGGCCTTGCCGAGCTGTTCTCGTTGCCCGCGGGCTATGAGGTCGCGCTCGGCAACGGCGGCGCGACGGCCTTCTGGGACGCGGCCTCCTTCGGCCTGGTCGAGGCTCGTGCGCTGCACCTTGCCTTCGGCGAGTTCTCCCAGAAGTTCGCGACTGTCACGAGCGACGCTCCCTTCCTTGAGGACCCTGTAGTCGTCAAGGCCGAGCCGGGCAGCGCGCCCGGTGCCGAGGAGGTCGAGGCGGCGCTTGCAGGTGTGGAGGGCGATGTCGATGCGATCGCCTGGGCCCACAACGAGACTTCGACGGGCGTGATGGCGCCAGTGCTACGTCCTGCGGCCGGCGGCGAGGCGCTGGTCCTGATCGACGCCACCTCCGGTGCCGGGGGCCTGCCGGTGGACGTCTCCCAGGCCGACGCCTATTACTTCGCCCCGCAGAAGTGCTTCGCCGGGGATGGGGGGCTCTGGGCCGTGTTGCTCAGCCCCGCGTCGGTGGAGCGGATTTCGCGAATCGAGGCCTCCAAGCGCTTCACGCCGGCCTCCCTGTCGCTGCCGATCGCGCTCGAAAATTCATTGAAGGACCAGACCTACAACACCCCGGCGCTGGCAACGCTGTTCCTACTGGCCGACCAGATTCGCTGGATGCTCGATGGCGGCGGGCTTGCCTGGTGCGTCGGCCGCAGCAGTCAGTCCTCCACGCACCTGTACAAGTGGGCCGAGCAGAGCCAGTACGCGACTCCCTTCGTCGCCGCGCCGGCCAGTCGCTCGCTCGTAGTCGGCACGATCGACTTCGACGAGCGCGTCGACGCGAAGCTGCTGGCGAGCACTTTGCGCGCCAACGGGATCGTCGACGTCGAGCCCTATCGCAAGCTGGGGCGCAATCAGCTGCGCGTCGGCATGTTCCCGGCCGTCGAGCCCGATGATGTACGCGCGCTTACAGCCTGTATCGACTGGACAGTAGAGAGGATCGCGGCATGAACGCGTATGGCGGCGCCGGATCTGCGTCCTACCGATCGAAGGTCGAAGGGACCTTCGATCGGCCAGCACATGTGCGAAGCACATTTCCGACTTGCCTGTGCCCCGAAGGGGTACGTCCTTGCCCGGCTTGCCCTACGCGTCCATGCCGAAAGGAGTTGCTATGAGCGAGGAACGATTGAAGGTGCTCGTCAAGGAGAAGGTCGGCGACTCGGGTGTCAAATTGCTCGAAGAGCACTTCGACGTCGACCTCGGCATCGACTGGTCGAACGAGGAATTGGCCGAGAAGATCGGCGCCTATCACGGCATCCTGATCCGCTCGGCGACGAAGATGACCGCCGAGCTGATCGATGCCGGCGAGAACCTGCGCGTGATCGGCCGCGCCGGGGTCGGTGTGGACAACGTCGACGTGGAGGCCGCCACGCGCCGCGGCATCGTTGTCGCCAACGCGCCGCAGTCGAACGTTGTTACCGCCGCCGAGCACACGATGGCGCTGCTGCTTGCCCTGGCGCGCAACATTCCCCAGGCTTACGCATCGCTCACCAGCGGCAAGTGGGAGCGCTCGAAGTTCTCCGGCGTCGAGCTATACGAGAAGACGCTCGGCATCCTCGGCTTTGGGCGTATCGGCCAGCTCGTCGCGGCGCGTGCGCGTGGCTTCGGCATGCGCGTGCTTGCCTTCGACCCCTTCGTCTCAGCCGAGCGCTACCGCGAGCTTGGTGTCGAGAAGGCCGAGAACAGCGAGGAGATCTACGCCCAAGCCGACTTCATAACGGTGCACTTGCCAAAGACACCCGAGACGGCCGGATGGGTCAATGCCGAGGCCTTCGCCAAGATGCGCGACGGCGTACGCATCCTCAACGTCGCGCGCGGCGGCCTGATCGACGATGCGGCGCTCAAGGACGCGCTCGACTCCGGCAAGGTTGGCGGCGCCGCGCTCGACGTGTTTCCCTCCGAGCCGATCACCGACTATCCCCTGTTCCAGGGCTACCCGCAGGTCGTCGTCACGCCGCACCTCGGTGCCTCGACGGCCGAGGCCACCGACCGCGCCGGCTACCAGAGCGCCGAGCAGGTCGTCGCCGCGCTGACCGGCGGCGTCGTCTCGACGGCCGTCAACATCCCATCGGTTGGCGCCGAGGACATGGAGGTGCTCGGACCGTTCCTGCCGCTCGCCCGTCGCCTCGGGCGCCTGGCGATGTCGCTGGCGGAGGGCAGCTCGGTCGAGCGCATCGAGGCCGCGTTCATGGGGCGCATCGCCGACTTCGACACGCGCCTGCTGACGCTCGCGGTGATCGGCGGGGCGCTCGAGGGTCGCACGGAGGAGCAGGTCAACCTCGTCAACGCGCCGAGCATGGCCCAGCAGCGCGGCATCGTCGTCGAGGAGAAGTCGGTGACCGAGGCGCAGGACTTCAACGAGCTGATCCGGGTAACCGTCGTCGCCGGCGGTGAGAAGGTCGCGGTCGCCGGCACCGGCATCGGGCCCAACCGTGTGCCGCATCTGGTTGAGGTGCAGGGCCGGCGCCTGACGATCGAGCTGACGCCGCATGTGTGCGTGTTCCGCTACGCAGACCTGCCGGGCATGATCGGCCGCGTGGGCACCATCTTCGGCGCCCACGGCATCAACATCTCCTCAGCCGCCATCGGCCACACGCCCGATGGCGACGAGCAGCGCCTTGCCGCGATGGTCGTCACGACCGACGTGCCCGTGCCGGCCGGCGTCGTCGAGGAGATCGTCGCCTCCGAGGGTTTCGTGGCCGGCTGGGCCGTCGTCTTGAGCTGAGCGCCAAGCCCGGCGGCCAGGTTCCGAGGGCCAAGGCCGGCTGTTTGCGACGGGCACGAACGACGATCCAAATAAAACAAGTAGTCTGACCGCGGATGCGAACGGTCGAGATCACCAAGCACGGCGGACCTGAGGTCTTCAAAGTCGTCGAGCGCCCAGATCCGCAGGTGCCTCCCGGCTGCGTGCGCATCGAGGTGGCTGCCTGTGGCATCAACTTCGCCGACGTGATGGCGCGCATCGGCGTCTATCCGGACGCGCCCAAGCCGCCGTGCGTGGTCGGCTACGAGGTGGCCGGCACCGTCGTGGAGCTCGGCGAGGGCGTGGAGGGACTCAAGCATGGCCAGCGTGTCCTGGCCAGCACGGTATTCGGCGGATATGCCTCGGTCGTCTCGGTCTCCGAGCGCGATTGTGTCGTCTTGCCCGAGCGCCTTTCCTTCGAGCAGGGCGCCGCGATCCCCGTCAACTACGCGACCGCCTGGGCCGCCTTGGTGGGCTACGGCTCCCTGCAGCCCGGCGAGCGCGTCCTGATCCACTCGGCGGGCGGGGGCGTCGGGATCGCCGCCGTCCAGCTTGCGCGCCGCTTCGGCGCGAGCGAGATCTACGGCACCGCCTCGCCCGCCAAGCACGAGCGCGTCCGCGAACTCGGCTACGACCACGTGCTCGACTACAAGGACGTGAATACCAAGGGAGGGCTGCCTCAGTTCGATGTGATCCTCGACGCGGTCGGCGGCCACAGTCTGCGCACGAGCTACAACCTCCTGCGTCCCGGTGGACGGCTTGTCGGCTTCGGCGCCTCCGCGGTCGTCTCCGGCGCCAAACGCAACCTGCCCAGCGCCTTGCGCACCTTGGCGCGCATGCCGCGTTTCTCACTGGTCAAGCAGATGTCCGAATCGAAGGCTGTAATCGGTCTGAACATGCTCACCTTGTTGAAGGACCGCGGGACGATCGAGCCGTGGCTCGAGCCGTTGCGCGAACTGCTCGACGACGGCACGATCGAGCCGGTCATCGCGGGCACGTTCAGCTTCGAGGAAGCCGGCGCCGCGCAGGACATGCTCACCCAGAGGCGAAACATCGGCAAGGTAGTACTCGTTCCGTAAGGCTTTGCCGTCTTGCCTGGCGGGTGCTACCCTGCGTGGCACATGTCGTTTCAGTTCTCCCTTTCGCTTCTCCTGCTGCTCCCCCCTCGGGGGGAATAGCGCGTGGCGGCCGCGTAGCCGCAAACCAAAGGAGAAACGAAAAAGCGAGAGAACTGGAGAAGTGAGGACGACATGAGCGACATCAAGCCAGAACCACAAGCCGGTCCGATGGGCGCCGAGGCCCCCGAGGCCCCGGTAGTAGAGGCGATGAAGGACGAGCGCGACCGCGTGCGCGTATTCGACACGACCTTGCGAGACGGCGAGCAGTCGCCCGGTATCTCCTTGAACAAGCAGGAGAAGCTGGAGATCGCCCAGCAGCTTGCGCGCCTGGGTGTGGACATCATCGAGGCGGGCTTTCCGATCACCTCGCCCGGTGACTTCGAGTCGGTGCAGGCCATCTCCCGGGAGGTCGAAGGCCCGGTCATCTGCGGCCTGGCGCGTACGTCCGCACAGGACATCGACGCCGCCTGGGAGGCGGTCCGCGATGCCGCGCGCCCGCGCATTCACACATTCATCGCCACCTCTGACATTCACATCGAGCGCAAGCTGCAGACCACGCGCGACGACGTCAAGGGCCAGGTGCGGGCCGCTGTGGCGCACGCAAAGAGCTACACCGACGACGTCGAGTTCTCACCCGAGGACGGCTCGCGCTCGGACGTGCAGTACATGGCCGAGGTGATCCAGATCGCGCTAGATGAGGGCGCCACCACGATCAACGTGCCCGACACCGTGGGCTACACGATGCCTGAAGAGTACGCAGCAATGTTCACCGAGCTGTACCGCTTGGTTCCTGGTCTGCGCGACGTCGTCGTCTCCGTTCACTGCCACGACGACCTGGGCCTGGCGGTCGCCAACTCGCTGGCCGGAGTGCAGGCCGGTTGCAGGCAAGTGGAGTGCGCGGTCAACGGCATCGGCGAGCGTGCCGGCAACGCGTCGCTTGAGGAGATCGTGATGCTGCTGCACACGCGCGAGCCCGCCCTGGGCCTGTGGACCGGCATCGACACGACCGAGATCGCGCGCACCAGCCGTCTGGTCTCGCGCCTGACCGGCTACCCAGTACAGCCCAACAAGGCGATCGTCGGGCGCAACGCCTTCGCGCACGAGGCCGGCATCCACCAGGACGGGGTGCTGAAGGAGCGCGCCACCTACGAGATCATGGACGCCACCACCGTCGGCCTGCAGAGCAACGCGATCGTGCTGGGCAAGCACTCGGGCCGCCACGCGCTGAGCAAGGCGCTGGAGGAGATGGGCTTCAAGGTCGATGGCCAAGCCCTGAACACGGCTTTCAAGCGCTTCAAGGAGATCGCCGACCGCAAGAAGCAGGTCACGGCGATGGATCTGGAGGCGCTGGTCACCGAGGAGCTGCGCGGTGACGACGTGGCCGCATACGCGCTGGTCGACTTCGAGGTGGCCGCGTCCTCGGCGAGCCCGCCGATGGCGCGTGTCAATGTGAGCGTCGAGGACGGCGCCGTCAAGCTGGGGGAGTCCTCAGGGGACGGGCCGGTCGACGCGATCTTCAAGGCAATTAACGCGGCCACGGGGGTCGATGCGGCTCTACGCGAGTTCCGTGTCGATGCGGTCACCGAGGGCCAGGACGCATTGGGTGAGGTCTCGGTCGTCGTCGAGGTTGAGGGTCAGACCGGCGCTGGCCAGGGTGTCTCCACCGACATCATCGAGGCCGCCGCACGAGCGTATGCGCGTGCGCTGTCGATCGGGGTGATGCGGGCTCGTGAGGGCGAGCGTGGGGCGGGGCTGCCTGAGCTGGCATAGGCGCTGCTCCCTTTGCTCGGGCTTAGTCCGTGATAACATACGAACGTATGTCATTAGCCGGCATCGAACGCCAAGAACGCCAACTGGCGGAGGCCGAAAGGCAGGTATTGGAAGCGGCTCCGGAGGCTAGTGCCGCCTATCTCCGGTCAAGCGGGGCATTCTCAAGCGGGGCCTTCGACTCGCGCGTCCTCGGCGCGCGCGTGAAGGCGCTGCGCGACGTCTCTGGGCTGTCTCTGCGCGATCTGGCTGAGCGCAGCGGCGTCAGCGCGCCGATGCTCTCCCAGGTCGAGCGCGGCGAGACGAGCCCCACACTCGCGGTCGCCGCCAAGATCGCGGCCGGGCTCGAGCTGCGGCTCTCGCAGTTGCTGCGCCTGGACGAGACCGGCGCGGTGACGGTCGTCCGCGCCGGCAAGGGTCAGCGCGGCGGCAACTCGCGGCGCGGGCACAGCTTCGAAGTCCTCACCGCGGCGCGCCCAGGGCAGCGCGTGGAAGTCTCGCGCCACGCGCTGGCGCCGACCGGGACGACGGGCGCGAGCGACGACCCGCCGATGCACGAGCCCGGCAGCCGCGAGACGGTGGTGGTGGAAGCGGGCGAGCTGGTGCTCGTCTGCGACGGCGAGCGCCACCGGCTCGGACCCGGCGATTGCGTGACCTTCGACGCGGACCTGCCGCACCGCTTCGAGAACGCGACCGACGCCGAGGCCGCGTTTCTCGCGGTGGTGAGCGCTGGCCTGAGACGCAGCTGAATCGTCGCGAGCATGCCCGGCGGTGTGCGTGAGCCCCGCAGTATGCGTCAGGACACCTTCGGGCCGCAGACCACGGCGGTTGCGATCGCCAAGTCGCGGAAGGGAACGGTGCTGGCGTCGTGGATCATCGCCGCGATCTCGTCTTGCTTGTAACCGAGCTTGCCGGCTTCGCTCGTCACGATTCCAACGTCGACGCCATCGAACGACGTCACCTCGCTGACCGCTCCCAAACTGACCAGATTGCGCGCCATTTCGCACGTCCATGTGGGGTTGCCGGCCGTTTCGTCCTTGGCCGCATTTTGCAGCCTGCGTCCGAGGTCGCCGATCGTGGCTCGTGCAGCCCAGGCTTGATCGGCCTGGGGCGAAGCGCCGTTCGCGAGCTTCCATTCGCCATACGGTCCGCCTGAGGCGACCTCGGCGACGAAGCCGGCCGCGTCGGCCTGTGTGCGCAGTTCCCGCGACGAGTTCGAGCAACTGGACAGCGTCGCGATCGCGGCGGCGGTGAAGGCCGCGAGCAGCATGCGCGCAGGTGGTCGGGTAAAGCCCACATGCCAAGGCTATACGACCTTCCAGAAAGGAATCGGCCAGCGCTCGTGAGGCTGGGGGCCACGTCACGGCGGACGCATCGGGTATGTCTGTGATAACATACGCTCGTATGGCGGCTAAGACGATGTTCGAGAAGATCTGGGAGGCCCACGAGGTTGCGGGCGGGCTGATCTATATCGATCTGCATCTCGTGCACGAGGTCACGAGCCCGCAGGCGTTCGACGGACTACGGCTTGCTGGACGCCAGGTGCGCCGGCCCGACCGTACGCTGGCAACCGCCGATCACAACACGCCGACGGACGGAACCCCCGTAGCGGCACGCATCAAGGACGAGCTCTCGCGCGTACAGGTCGAAACGCTCGAGCGCAACTGTGCCGAGTTCGGTGTGCCCGTCTATTCGCTGGGCTCAGAGCGCCAGGGGATCGTGCACGTGATCGGCCCTGAGCTGGGCGTCACGCAGCCTGGCATGACGATCGTCTGCGGCGACTCGCACACCTCAACCCACGGCGCATTCGGCGCTCTGGCCTTCGGGATCGGTACCTCCGAGGTCGAGCACGTGCTGGCCACGCAGTGCATGGTCCAGCAACGCCCCCGCTCGATGCGCATCCGCTACGAGGGAGCGCTCGGCTTTGGCGTAACGGCGAAGGACCTGATCCTAGGCACGCTTGGTCAACTGGGCGTCGGCGGTATGACCGGCCACGTTGTCGAGTACGCGGGTCCGGCGATCGAGGCGCTCTCGATGGAAGGTCGCATGACCGTCTGCAACATGACGATCGAGGGTGGCGGGCGCGCCGGCATGATCGCGCCGGATGAGACCACCTTTGCCTGGTTTCGCGAACGCGAGCTGCCCGGTGCTCCGCGCGGCTCCGAGTTGGAGCAGGCGATCGAGCACTGGCGCGAGCTGCGCTCCGACGACGGCGCCTTCTTCGACAGCGAGATCGCGATCGACGCCTCGGCGATCTCCCCGCAGGTCACCTGGGGCACCAATCCCGGGATGGTGCGTGCCGTCACCGAGCGCGTTCCCGCCCCGGAGGAGTTCGACTCGCCGGCCGATCGCGAGGCGACCGAACGAGCGCTCGACTACATGGCTCTGCAGGCCGGTCAGCCGATCGAGGAGATAGCGGTCGATCGCGTGTTCATCGGCTCATGCACGAACTCGCGCATCGGCGACCTGCGTGCCGCCGCCGAGGTTGTGGCGGGGCGCAAAGTTGCCCCCAGCGTCAACGCGATGGTCGTCCCCGGATCCCAACAGATCAAGGCCCAGGCCGAGGCGGAGGGCCTCGATCGCGTCTTCCGCGATGCCGGCTTCGACTGGCGCGTGGCGGGCTGCTCGATGTGCCTGGGCATGAACCCCGACATCCTCGCGCCCGGCGAGCGTTGTGCGTCAACCTCGAACCGCAACTTCGAGGGACGTCAGGGGCGGGGGGGACGCACGCATCTCGTATCGCCGCAGATGGCCGCGGCTGCAGCTATCGAGGGCCACTTCACCGACATCCGCAACTGGAGCTGAGCAGTGGAGCCGATAAACACGATCCCAGGAGAGCCGATGAGACCCTCCTGGGAGGCTTCGCGATGAAGCCGATAAACACGATCTCGGGCAAGATCACCCATCTGGACCGCGCCGACGTCGATACCGACCAGATCATGCCCAAGCAGTTTCTCAAGCGCGTCGAGCGCACCGGCTTTGGTGAGTTCCTTTTCTATGACTGGGCCAAGGAGCCTGGTTGGGAGCTGCCCGCCAACCCGATCCTCGTCGCCGGGCGCAACTTCGGTTGTGGCTCCTCGCGCGAGCACGCCCCCTGGGGCCTGCAGGATTACGGTTTCCAGGCAGTCGTAGCGCCGAGCTTCGCCGACATCTTCTACTCCAACTGCACCAAGATCGGGCTGTTGCCGGTCGTGCTCTCAGAGGAGGATTGTCACGCTCTCGCGCATGCCGGTGAGGGCAGCATCGACCTCGAGGCACAGGAGGTCCACTTCGCCGAGCGCGAGGTTGCCTTCGAGATCGACCACGAGATCCGGCGGCGGCTGCTGGAGGGCCTCGACGACATCGGCGCCACGCTCACCGAGGAGGACGCGATCGTCGCCTACGAGCGCGATCGAGAGCGTAGCGGGCCGGTTACGATCGCTTTGTAAGGGGACCCCGCGAAGGGGAGTTAGGAAACCAACGTCTCCGGCGGTATCGCGAGCGCCTGCGCCAACGCCGCTACCGTCTTGAGACTGGGCTGGCGCTCGTTGCGCTCGTAGGCTCCGATCGAGCTGCGGTAAGACCCGCAGGCCTCGGCTAGCTGTTGCTGGGAGAGGTTGGCTTGCCGGCGTGCGTCGCGGAGGTTGCGACCGAAGGAGCGGTTCTCGGCGATTCCGAGCTCGCCGCGCGTCGCTGCTGGCGTCCGACGAGCTGTCGAGGGGGTCTGTCCGGCTGTCGCAGGTCTCGGCCGGCGCGCGCTTGCCGGGCTGGAGCGGTCGGATAGAGCTCGCTTGACGCGCTCTACGACGGTTGCGAGTTCGCGCGCGATCTCGAAGTCCCACGCGCGCACGACGGTCCATCCGTCGTGTCTCAGGGCTGCGTCGATCTGGCGGTCGCGCTCGACGTTGCGAGCGATCTTCTCGTCCCAGTAGGAGCCCGAGCGGCCGATCTTGTGTCGGGATGGATGGCCGTGCCAGAAGGCTCCGTCGACGAACACGGCGACGCGCAGCGACGGCCAGGCCAGGTCGGGCTTGCCTGGAACTCGCTTGTAGTGGCAACGCCATCCGCGCACGCCGGTCGCATAGAGCGCCCGGCGCAATCGCAACTCCGGTCCGGTGTCTGCGCTGCGTACCGCGGCCATGATCTGGCGGCGCTGCTCCCGGGTACGCGTGTCGGTCATCGGCTAGTTTTATCGAAGACCTCGGTCTGCGGTTGCTCTGGTGTCGTGCTGTACCCGCGCGAGTGTTTCGGTCGCTCACAGAGCGCCCGAAGTCGTCCGGCGGCGCGAATACCCTAACGTGGGTGTCTAGAGGCGTCCAGGACGAGCATGTGGTGCCCGCGGCACGCGTCCGTCGTCCGATCGCTATCGATTTGTTTGCCGGTGCGGGCGGCCTGTCGCTTGGCCTCGAGCAGGCAGGTTTCGACGTGGTCGCAGCAGTCGAGTACGACCCGGTGCACGCGGCGGTCCATAGATTCAACTTTCCCCGAACGACCGTTCTATGCGCCGATGTGTCTAGTCTCGAGCCAAAGGCGCTTCATGCCGCGGCGATGGAAGGTCTAGAGACTCACGGATGGGACCCCGAGGCTTGGGACGGAGAGGTGGATCTCGTGGCGGGGGGGCCACCGTGCCAAGGATTCTCTTTGATCGGCAAGCGCCTGGTGGACGACACTCGCAACCGGCTTGTCTTTCATTTCCTGCGTTTGGTGGCGGCTACACGTCCTCGCCATTTCGTGATGGAGAATGTCCCTGGCATGATCGCCGGCGGGCACGCGAGCATCCTGGACGAGCTGATAGCAGAGTTCGAAGAGGTCGGCTACCGCTTCCCCTCGCAGGAGAAGTACCGTGTGCTCAATGCCGCCGACTTCGGCGTACCCCAAGAACGGCATCGCTTGTTCTTGATCGGCACACGCGAGGATTGCCCAGTAGTCGCTCAGGCACCCGACCCTAGCGTCCGTCCCGTCCCCAAGCGTCCGGTGCCGGGCTGCGCGGACTCGCAATCTCGAGATGGCCAAACCAATTTGCCCGCTGGACCGACTGTCTGGGACGCGATTGGCGATCTCCCCAACGTCAACGATTTTCCCACACTTTTGTGCTCCGACGAAACAAGGCTGTCTGCTGGGAGGCTCGCCGTCTTGGAAGAGGACGCTAGCTCCTACGCGCGCGGATTGCGCGGTGCCGAGGTAGACGCACTGGACTTCTCTCATTCCCGTGTCTGCGATCCCACGCTGCTGACGGCTTCCATGAGAACCGAGCACACCGACGAGTCGGTCAAACGGTTTAAGAAAACCGTGTGCGGACAGACTGAGCCTGTGAGCCGCTTCTACAAGTTGCATCCGGACGGTCTGTGTAACACGCTGCGCGCCGGGAGCGGCAGCGAGCGAGGCGCTTTCACCTCGCCGCGCCCGCTGCATCCGCACTATCCCCGGGTTCTGTCCAATCGCGAGGCTGCGCGATTGCATTCGTTTCCAGACTGGTTTCGAGTGCATGCCACCAAGTGGCACGGCTTCCGGCAGATCGGCAACTCGGTAGCGCCGCTGTTGGGACGGGCCGTCGGGGCGCAGATCGTGGAGGCGTTGGGCTTCGCGGGCGAGCGACCCAGCGAGCCTTTCGAGCTGGGTAGCCTTAAGTTGCTATCGCTCACGATGTCGCAGGCTGCGGATCTGCTGGGCGCGGACAAGTCCTCCATCCCGGCCCAGCGCCTACGCGCTTCTACATCCAGACGTGTCAAGCGCGCCACAAAAGGCGATCGCGCCGATGTAGCTAGCCCCGAACGTGCGCTGGCAGTCGCCTAGCGATGTCCGAGTCAGGCCGGGCTCTGGTGGCATCGAAGGCCAAGGCAAACCGCTACGCCCAGATGATCGAGCGAGTCTTTCTCGACAATTACAAGGAAGGTTCGCACTCGGTAGCTTTTACGCGCGAGCAGCTGAGTGCCGTAGCGGGAAACCTGAGGATCGCTCTGCCGAAGAACCTAGGAGATACGCTCTATGCGTTTCGCTACCGGGTCGGTCTCCCGCAAGCTATCCTTGATCGTCAGCCGGACGGTCTGGAGTGGGCGATATTTCCGAACGGACCGTCCAAGTATCGTTTCGCTGCGGTCCCGTTCGCGACGATTGCTCCCACGCAAGGACTAGCGGTCACGAAGATCCCCGACGCAACCCCCGGTCTGATCGAGAAGTACAGACTCAACGACGAGCAGGCGCTTCTCGCCAAGCTCCGCTACAACAGGCTCCTTGACATCTACACGGGAGTTACCTCCTACTCGCTTCAGAATCATTTGCGCACGGCAATCGCGGAGGGGCAGCTGGAGACCGACGAGGTCTATGTCGGTGTGGATAGACGCGGCGCGCACTACGTCTTTCCGATTCAAGCCAAGGGCGGGTCCGATCATTTGAGCGTCGTTCAGATTTGGCAGGACTTCAAGATGTGCGCCAAGAAGTTCTCAGGCTTGATCGCGCGGCCTATCGCTGCCCAATTTCTTCCTGGCGACGTCATCGCGCTGTTCTGCTTCGAGTGGGACGGTGGCGATGGCATCACGATCGCCCCCGGAGCCGAGCGGCATTACAAGTTGGTTGCTCCCGATGGCACATAAGATCGTGACTTTGCCCGGCGACGGGATCGGTCCTGAGATCCTGGCGCCAACGCTCGAGTTGCTGAAGGCGTTTGGCGACTTCGAGTTCGAGGAGCATCCTTTCGGTGGCGCCGCGATCGACCTGCACGGCGTCGCGCTTACCGATGAGACGCTCGCCGCTTGCAAGCGGGCTGACGCGGTGTTGTTGGCTGCCGTAGGCGGTCCGAAGTGGGACACGACCGACCCGCACGCCCCACGACCCGAGCAGGGTCTGCTCGGGTTGCGCAAGGGACTGGGGCTTTATGCCAATCTGCGCCCGGTCAAGCCGCTGCCGGCGTTGTACGAATCCTCACCGTTGCGGCGCGAGCGCATCGAGGGCACCGACCTGCTGGTCGTGCGGGAGCTCACCGGCGGCATCTATTTCGGTGAGAAGACGCGCACCGATGACTACGCCTCGGATGTGTGTGCCTATTCGCGCGAGGAGGTCGAGCGGATTGCGCGTATCGCTTTCGGTGCGGCGCGAGCGAAGGTGAGCAGCGTCGACAAGGCCAACGTGCTCGAGACGTCGCGCTTGTGGCGCGAGGTGGTCGTGGAATTGCATGCGCGCGAGTTCCCCCATATTCAGCTAGAGCATGTGCTCGTCGACAACGCCGCCATGCAGCTTGTCTCCGCCCCACGCCACTTCGACACGATCCTCACCGAGAACATGTTCGGCGACATCTTGAGCGACGAGGCCGCGATGATCACGGGGTCGATCGGGATGCTGCCGTCCGCGTCGCTTGGTGCCGACGGACCGGGCCTGTTCGAGCCCGTGCACGGCTCCGCTCCAGACATTGCTGGACAGGGGATAGCCAACCCGCTGGCAATGTTCCTATCCGCTGCGCTGATGCTGCGTCACGGCCTCGGTTTGGAAAGCGAGGCGGCGGCTGTAGAATCGGCTGTTGAATGTGCGTTGGACGCGGGCTTGCGCACCCCCGATCTTGGTGGTGAGGCTGGTACCGTCGAGGTCACAAGCGCTGTGCTGGCCCGTCTTTGACGGGTCCGTCGTTCGTCCGGCAAACATGCCGGCGGGGCGGCGATCTGAAGCGGATCTCTACCAGCGGCGGTGCGATACCACGAGTCGCCCGTATAGCCTCCGCCAGCGGCTGGGACTCTCTGTCCAGCTGCGTAGCCGCTCTTCCAGACGAATATTTTCGCGCCGCACGGACTGTCCGCGACACTCCTCGATGCCGATGTCGATTGATGGGACAAAGATCTGCTCGATGGGGGGCGGCCTGTTGTCCATTGTCGTCATCCTATCACGAGCGCCGTCAGCCAAAAGAGCGTCTGAGCGACCATCAGTGTCGTACGGTGCCGCCCAGGAACGACGCCACAAGGGCGTGAGCCGCCAGGAGAGTGCCAGTGCGCTGACGTACGCCGGCTACGAAAGCCTCTTGGTCGGCCAGCGCGTGACGGCCGGCGTCGTAGGTGATCTGATCGAGCGTAGACATCGCGTCCTGCTCTTATCCGACGTTGTCTCTCAGGCAGGACAACTCGGCACACAGAGAGGCGGATTTCCTATCAATCGGCGATCGAGAGCCTTGGAACGCGAGCCTGTGCCTGTAGAATCGGCTGTCAAGACGAGCCGGTCCAAACCAGGAGACGACAACGTGGACACATGCGACCTCATATGGATGAACGGAGAGTTCCTCGCCTGGGAGGACGCCAAGGTCCATGTCCTCACGCATGGCCTGCACTACGGCACCGGCGTCTTTGAGGGGATCCGCTGCTACGACACCGAGCTCGGCCCCGCGATCTTCCGCAACGCCGAGCACATGGAGCGGCTGCTGCAGTCCTCCGAGCTCTACTACATGCCTGTGCCCTATACGGCGCCTGAACTGCAGGCTGCCGCACGCGAGCTCGTGGCCAACAACAACCTGCGCTCCTGCTACATCCGCCCGATCGTCTATCGCGGTTACGGTTCGATGGGGCTGAACCCGATGGAGGCGCCCGTGGACGTGACGATCGCCTGCTGGGAGTGGGGGACATATTTGGGCGAGGACGGGATGGCAAATGGCATCCGCGCCAAGGTCTCCTCGTGGCGTCGCATTTCGCCCGACTCGCTGATCCCGCATGCCAAGGCTTCGGGCCAGTACCTCAACAACGTCTTGGCCAAGGTCGAGTCGATGAAGGCCGGCTATCAGGAGGCGATCCTGCTGGATGACCACGGCCATGTCTGCGAGGGCACCGGTGAGAACATCTACATCGTCGCCGGCGGGGAGATCGTCACGCCCGGCCACCACAACTCGATCCTCGACGGCATCACGCGCCGCTCGATCATGCAGCTGGCCGCCGACCTCGGCTACCCGGTCGTGGAGCGCAACATCGCGCGCGCGGAGATGTACCTGGCCGACGAGGTCTTCATGTCCGGCACCGCCGCCGAGCTGGTGCCGGTGGTCGAGGTCGACGACCACAAGGTCGGCTCCGGCAAGCCGGGCGAGGTGACGCGCCTGCTGCAGGGCGCCTTCGACGACGCGATCCACGGGCGCTCGGAGCCCTATCGCGAATGGCTCGACGTGGTCAGCGCCGCCACGCCCGCGCCACAGGCGCCGAGTCCCGCAGGCTGATGAGCCACATACAGCTCTACGACGCCACCTTGCGCGACGGCATGGGGGGAGGCGGCATGAGCCTCACCGCGCAGGAGAAGCTGCGTGTCGTACACGCGCTCGATGCGCTCGGCATCCACCTGATCGAGGCGGGTTTCCCTGCGTCCAACCCAAAGGAGCTGGAGCTGTTCGCGCTGCTCGAGCGCGAGAGTTTCACCGTCAGCGAGATAGTCGCTTTCGGCATGACGCGCCGGCGCGACGCTCTCGCGGACCAGGACGAGGGGCTGCGCATCCTGGCGGATTCCTTTGTCCCTGTCTGCACGCTCGTCGGCAAGAGCTCGCCGCTACACGTCGAGAAGGTCGTGCGCGTCTCCCCGGAGGAGAACCTCGCGATGATCTCCGAGTCGATCGCCTTCTTGCATGCCCAGGGCAAGCGCGTGCTGTTCGACGCCGAGCATTTCTTCGACGGCTACGCCGCCGACCCCGGCTACGCGTTGGACACACTGCGCGCCGCCGCCGCGGCTGGCGCCGAGCGGGCCGTGCTGTGCGATACCAACGGCGGCTCGCTGCCGGGGCGTGTACGCGCGGTCGTCGAGGCGGTCCACATCGAGCTGCCCGACCTGGCGCTTGGCATCCACACACACGACGACGGCGGTTGCGCCGTAGCCAACACACTGGTTGCCGTCGAAGCCGGCGCCGGCCAGGTGCAGGGCACGATCAACGGCATCGGCGAGCGCACGGGCAACGCCAACCTCGTCACGATCGTCGCCGATCTGCAGTTGAAGATGGACTACGAGGGACTGCCACCGGAGCGCCTCGTGCGTCTGACTGAGACCGCGCATCTCTTGGACGAGCTGCTCAATCGCGCCCCCAATCCCGCTCAACCCTATGTCGGCAAGAACGCTTTCGCGCACAAGGCAGGCCTGCACACCGCGGCGATCCGCACCGACGCCGCCACCTTCGAGCACATCGACCCTGCACTGGTGGGCAACGCACGCGACGTGCTCGTCTCAGAGCTCTCAGGACGCGGTACGGTCATCGAGAAGGCGGCAGAGTTCGGGATCGAGCTTGACGAGCAGGCCGTCGAGCGCGTGCTCGAGCGCGTCAAGGCCGCCGAGCACGAGGGCTTTCAGTTCGAGGCGGCAGACGGCACGCTCGAGCTGTTGATGCGCGAGGAGGCCGGTCTGTATGAGCCGCTGTTCGTGCTGCTGTCGTGGCGGGTCATCTCCGAGCAGCGCTTCGACGGCGAAGTGGAAACCGAGGCCACGATCAAGATCGTCGCGCCGCCAGGTCCGGACGAGATCGAATTCATCTGCACGGCTGAGGGCAATGGCCCAGTGAATGCGCTCGACAACGCGCTGCGCGAGGCGCTCGAGCAGGTCTATCCGCATTTGCGCGACCTGAAACTGGTCAACTACAAGGTGCGGATTCTCGATGAGGCCAGGGGCACGGCGGCCGTCACGCGGGTTCTGATCGATGTGTCTGACGGCGAGCGGGTGTGGGGGACGATCGGGGTCTCCGGGGACATCATCGCCGCCTCTTGGGAGGCGTTGGTCGATTCGCTTGCCGTAGGAGTGCAGCAGCCCGCCTCACGGACACCGTCGTCGACCTCGATTCGATCGAC
Organism: uncultured Solirubrobacterales bacterium; assembly: GCA_963704555.1. Lineage (GTDB taxonomy): Bacteria > Actinomycetota > Thermoleophilia > Solirubrobacterales > Solirubrobacteraceae > Palsa-744. The sequence continues at coordinate 2,316,699 of OY969921.1, read as the reverse complement.
AGGTCAGGAGGATGGGGCCTCTTCGGAGGGCGATGGTTGGACCGGGGACCCGTCGATCGAATGACGTCCTCGCCGGTGTCCTTCATTGGCTGATCTTGAGGCCATACCCCTCGCTAGGCCTGTTCTTGGGCTTGCAGAGGAGAAGTTGATCTCTGAGGTCTTGACTTCCGGGCAGCTTTCGCTTGGACCGCGGATGGTCGAGTTCGAGCGGCTGTTTGCGGAGTTCGTCGGTAGTCCGCTTGCCTGTGCTGTCTCCAGCGGCACTGCCGGGCTTCATCTTGCTTTGCGGGCCGTCGGTGTCTCCGATGGGGATGAGGTGGTCACCAGCCCTTTTTCGTTTGTCGCTTCGGCGAATGTGGCGCTTTATGAGCGGGCTCGGCCGGTCTTTGCCGACATAGACCCGGTTACGCTCAACCTCGATCCTGCGGCGGCTGAGGCGGCGGTTGGCGAGCGCACGCGGGCGATCTTGCCGGTTCACATCTTCGGCTATCCCGCGGACATGGAGGCCTTTGAGGGGATCGCTGCCCGGCATGGGCTGGGGATCGTGGAGGATGCGTGCGAGGCGCTTGGCGCCGTCCATGGCGACGGAACGCCCGTCGGCGCGCGTGGGCATCCTGCCGTGTTCGGGTTCTACGCCAACAAGCAGCTCACCACGGGGGAGGGGGGAATGGTCACGCTTGGCGATCGCGATGTCAAGGCGCGGATCGACTCCGAGCGCAATCAGGGGCGCGCCCCTGACATGGACTGGCTCGATCACGATCGACTCGGTTTCAACTACAGGCTGTCGGACATCGCCTGTGCGGTCGGTATTGGGCAGATGGCGCGGCTACCGGGGATGCTGGAAGCGCGAGCGCTCGCCGCCTCTTATTACCGTGAGGCGCTTGCCGAGATCGAGGGTCTTGAGCTTCCCTGCGAGAACCATGACGGCGCTCGGCGCGGGTGGTTTGTGTACGTGGTGCAACTGCCGCATGACGTGGATCGCGACGAGACGATCCGCAGGCTCGCGGCGCTTGGCATCCAAAGCAAGCCCTACCTGCCGGCGATCCACCTGATGAGCTTCTATCGCGAGCGCTTCGGTCATCGCGAGGGCGAGTTTCCCGTGTGCGAGGACGTTGCCGCCCGTTCGCTGGCGCTGCCGCTCTACCCCGGTCTCTCTGAAGCGGAGACGACGCGCGTGGCCGCGGCGCTGCGTGGTGCGCTCGGGCGTTGAGCTGATTCATTTATCCCTAAACTTGTCTGCATTGTGCAATCGTGCGGACTATTCGAAGCGTGCGCGCCGGATCGTAAGGGTGGTCGAGCGATGCTCTCGAAGCTACGTAGACAGCTGAGGCACGCGAACCTGGTGATTGCGTTGGCGTTGTCGATGCTCGCGATCTCCGGTTGCGGCTCGGCCGCGACGGACAACGGGATTGCGGCTCGCGCGCAGTCCGGGCTAGTGCCGATAGGCGCCGGCTTGTTAGGGCCGAGTGGATTGAAGGCGTCGGTCTACGCCAGGGGACCGCGTACCATGGTCGCGTTCGCGTTCGATTCGGCGGGTCGGCTGTGGTTTACGGTCACGGGGCTTGAAACGGGACCACGCAGTCCTTATGGCGTCTACGTCGTGGCCAAGGAAGGTGCGCGGCCACAGGGAGTCATCTCTGGTCTGAACGAACCCATCGGTCTGGATTGGTACGCCGGCAAGCTGTACGTCGCGTCTGTTGGCAGGGTCGATGCATACTGGGATTTCAACGGCACGCGCTTCGCAGGACACAAGACCATCCTCAAAATCCCTGGGGTAAAAGGTGCCCTGAACAACCTGCTGACCATGGCTCCCGACGGTCGCTTCCGGATGGCTATCGGTGTGACTTGCGAACATTGCGCACTATCCAAGTGGGAGGGTGCGATCGTCTCCTTCAAGCCGGACGGCAGCGATCTGCGTGTCTACGCCGGGCGCATCAATTTGCCTGTTGGCGTGATCTACTACCCCGGCACCAGCGATCTGTTCGTCAGCATGGACCGACCGGACTACAAGGGCCGGGGCGATTTGCTCTCGATTGTGAGGGAAGGCGAGCAGTGGGGCTCCCCTGGTTGCTACGGGCAGGGCGGTCCGATCTGCGCCGGCGTCCCGGCGCCGCTGGCAACGCTGGATCCTGGGGGCGCCGCCTCGGGCGTCGCGATCGCGACCGGGCAGCTCGGGCCGAGCGTTGGGAGCTCCGCTCTCGTCGGCGAGTGGCAGCTGTCGAAGGTCCAGCGGGTCGCGCTCGCGAAGACGAGTCAAGGTTTTCGGAGCACGGCCGTAACGCCGTTCCTACGGGGTATCAGAGCGCCGATAGCGCTCGCCTTCGCGCCCGACGGCTCGCTGCTCGTTGGCGACTGGTCTACGGGAACGATCTACCGCATCTACCGAGCCTCGTGAAGTAGATGTCGCGCTTGGGCGCCGATTGTCTCTGACTTGGGCTTTCTCGGCGTTGCGATCGAGAAAGCCCCTGTGCGCAGGGAAAAGCATGTGCGCTTTCAGGAGAATTCCATAAATTCAGCGGACGCGGACAAGTTCGGACTGGTAGACGTGAGCGAACTGTGATAGGAATGCCTGCGGCGTCTGCCAACCAACCAGCAGGATACGGATGGGCTAGGCCTGGAGCCGGAGTTTCGAGGACGGACTTCGGCTCAGGCCTCAATTGTGGGGTATAACAAGCGATCGTATGGTTGCACCAACGTTCATCACGCTTGGCCCATCCGGGACGTGTCACGAGCACGCGCTGCTGCGCTACTTGGAGTTCCAGGGCCTGGAGCAGGCGCGCATCGAGCTCGTACGCGATTTCGAGCTGGGCCTGGAGCGGGTGCGCGAGCTGCCGAACGGGTTTCTGCTGCAGTGCAGCTCGCACCCCGACGTGCACATCGTGACCGAGCGCTACCACCAGGAGGTGTTCGTTGTCGATACGTTCATGTTCCCGGCCAAGGAAATGGGCTTGATCGCACGCAACGACGTGCCCGAGCCGCGCAGCCTGGGAGTGGTGGCGGCCGCGATGGGCTATCCGGACCTGACGTGCTGGGAGACGATCGTGCAGGAGCCGGCCAACCCGGTCGTTGCGCAGAACCTGCTGGCAGGTAAGTACGACGCCGGCGTGACGTTCGTGGCCTTCGGCGAAGAGCACCCACAGGCGTTGCGCGTACTCGAGCGCTACGGCGAGGTCGATACCACCTGGCTCGTGTACGGCAGGCGCCGGCGCTACGCGGGCCAGCTGATCGGGCAGCGCATCCCGGAGTTCCTCAGCGGCGAGCTCGCGCACATATGAGGCCGCCGGAGGACGGCGTCGTCGACCGCGCGCGCTATCCGGGCGTGACGGTCGGGGAGGGCTATGCGGTGGCCTCGATCGACGACCTTGAGCAGGGCTATGGGTTTCGCAAAGTCAGGCGCGGCCTCGGCGTCACCGCCTTCGGTGTCAACGCGCTGGTGCGGCGCCCGGGATATGAGACGAAATGGCACTATCACGACCTCCAGGAGGAGCTGTACTTCGTCCACCAGGGGTCGATCGAGATGGAGTTCGGCGACGGCAGCTCGCACGTGCTCGAGGAGGGCTCGTTCGCTCGGGTCGACCCGGCCACGATCCGGCGTATCAAGATCCTCGGTCCGGGCGAGACGATCTACATCTGCGTAGGCGCCAAGGACGGCTACATCGGCCATGATGGGCGCACGCCGGAGGGCGCATAGCGCGCACGCGCAAGCGAATTAATCGGGGGAGTAGAGGATGGAATCGGGGGAATAGCGGATGGATCTAGAGCTTGAGGGCAAGAACATCCTGATTACCGGTGGATCCGCCGGGCTCGGTCTGGCGCTGGCGGAACTGCTGGTGAGAGAGGGCGCGCGCGTGTGCATTTTCGCACGGGGCGACGAGCGGATGCAACAGGCCAACCGCCGGCTGCACGAGCTGGGGGGAGAGGAAACGCTCGGCCTGCTCGGCGACGTCAGCGATCCCAAGCACATCCAGGGCCTCGTCTTCACGCTCGAGGACAACTGGGGTCGGATCGACGGAGTCGTCAACAACGCGGGGGGTCTCGCCGCCGGGGCGTTTGCCGACCACAGCGACAGCGTCTGGGAAGCGGATATCGACCTGAAGCTGATGGCCGCTGTACGGCTCACGCGGGCTGCCCTGCCGCTGCTGCGGGCATCGCGCGGGGGGGCCGTGCTCAACACGCTGGCGATCTCCGGCAAGGCGCCTGAGGCCTTCACGACGCCGACATCGGTTTCACGCGCCGCCGGGCTCGCGTTCACCAAGGCGCTCTCGCGCGAGCTCGCCCCCGAGCAGATCCGCGTCAACGCGATCCTGATCGGGGTCGTCGAAAGCGCGCAGCTGCAAGCGCGCGCCGCGGCGGAGGGGATCGCGCCGCAGGAGTACTACGCGCGGATGGTGCAGACCGCCCAGATCCCGCTCGGGCGCGTCGGGCGGGCGGAGGAGTACGCGGCACTGGCGGCGTTCCTGCTCTCGCCACGGGCGTCTTACGTGACGGGGGTGGGGGTTAACCTCGACGGCGGACTGTGCCCGTTGGCGTGATATTCGCGCAGCGAATTGCGTCCGCTGGCGCGATATCCGTGCACCGAGTTGCGTCTTCTGCGGGTTCGTGATAATAATTCCGATTACTCGCCTGCCAACCAACTGTGCGAACTCAAAATGGGAGAAAGTCGCGGGTTGGTCCGCCGCTGACGCGGGCCAACAAGGCGGACCCGTGGCTTGCCCGATCGGTTGAATTGGATTGCCATGCCCCAACTGGAGATTCAGAAGGATTGGTACCGCTACGCCTATCCACCGGAGATGGACTTGCTTCCGTGGGCGGACAAGACCGGCGCCGAAGTCGACCGGGCGATCGCGATGCTGCAGCCCAGGGGCGACGAGCGCATCCTCGATCTCGGCTGCGGCACCGGCAGGCACTCGCTCGAGCTGGCGCGCAGGGAGTTCGCCGTCGTCGGCGTGGAGCTTTTAGAGGAGAACGTGCGGGTTGCGCAGCAGAAGGCCGCCGACCTGGGCTCAAGCGCCGAGTTCGTCGCGGCCGATCTGCGCGAGCTTGACTTCGTCGAGCAGTTTGACTTGGTGATCAGCTTCAACGATGGTGGGATCGGCTACTTCGAGACAGCGGGCGATAACCTGCGCACGTTCGAGGTGATCGCGCGGGCGTTGCGGCCTGGTGGCCGTCACCTAGCACAGACTCCCAACCGCCTGCACGCCGAACGGCACATGCCGGAGAGGACGTGGATCGCCGGGAGCGAGGCGGTCGAACTCACCGATCACTGGTGGAACGCCAAAGCCTGTCGCCTGGAAGGGACTGTGGCGTCGATCCGCTTCGGCGAGACGCTAGAGAAGCTCGACCCGATCCCCTACAGCTCGCGGCTGTACCTGGTCGAGGAGCTGAGCGAGATATACGCCGCGCTCGGGATGACGCTGAGCAACACCTTCCGCGGCAGCGGCAAAGCCGGCCGGCCGCGCGACAACCAGTACGAGATTTTCTGGGAGGCCCGCAAGGGGTAGGGGTCCTGGACCGGGGTCAGCGCCGATGACCAAGTTCACCAAGCCGACGATCGCCGTGAGTCTCGCGCTGGTGGTGGCGCTTCTCGGCGCGGTGACACTCGCCCAGGCGCCTGCGCGCGTGGTCCGGAGCAGTCCGCATGGAGTGGAAATAGTGACCGCCGCGGTCGGCGACGTCGCCGTGTGTCAGAGTGGCGAAGTGCTTGCCGCGGGCGTCTCCGCCGTCCGCATCTGGCTGGAAGCTGAGATCGGTCCGCCGGTGCGCGTGCAGCTGTATTCCGGCGGCCGCCTGCTCAGCGAAGGTCGGCGCGGCGCCGGTTGGACCGCCAGTGCTGTCACAGTGCCGATTGCGCCGCTGCGGCGCACCGCCTCGAACGTCAAGGCGTGCTTCGCGGCGAAGCCAAACAGCGAGCACCTGCGGCTGTACGGCATCAACACCGCGCCCGGGGACGCGGCCACGACGGCGAACGGGCATCCGCTGGCCGGGAGGATGACGATCGAATACCTGGCGCCGGGATCGGGCTCGTGGTTCTCTCGAGCGCTTACCGTCGCGCGGCACATGGGGATTGGACGCGCCGTCTCAGGGACGTGGTTGGCGCTGCTCGTCGCGACGCTGATGGCCGGCGTGCTCGTCGTCGCCACGCGCACCGCTTGGCGGGAGTTGCCGTGAGCCGGGTACCCGTAAGGCGCCGGCCCGCCGGCAAACCTGCCGCCAAGGAATCCGCCGCCAAGGGGTCCGCCGGCAAGGGACCCGTCGGCGCGCGCGCGTTCAGGCGTCGAAGCGAGACGAACCGCGCCCGTACCGTGCGCCGTCAGACGGCGCGGCGGCGCACGGTGCTGGCGCAGGCATCCGCGCTGAGCGTACGCGAGCTGCTCGCGCGCGTACCGGCAGCGGCGTGGGCATGCGCGCTGATCGCCCTGCTGAACGGCGTCGCCTGGTCGATCGTCACACCCGCCTTCGAGGGTCGCGACGAGCCGTCTCACTTCGCCTATGTTCAGCAGCTGGCCGAAACCGGCACGCTGCCTCACGCGGGTGGAAGAGGGGGCTTCTCGCCCGCGGAGCAGCTCGTCCTGACAGGGCTCAATCAAGCCGAAGTCGGTTTCTCGCCGCAGACGCCGGCGCTCTCCTCGGCGGGCGAGCAGCGCGTACTCGCGGAAGATCTCGACGCCGGCGAATCGAGCGTCGGCTCCGGAACGGCCGGTGTGGCCACAACCGAGCCGCCTCTGTACTACGCGCTGCAGACGATTCCCTATGCGCTCGGCGGCGGCAACGTGCTCCTGCAGCTGGAGCTCATGCGCCTGACCGGCGCCTTGCTGGCCGCGATCACCGCGCTGCTGACGTTCTTCTTCGTGCGCGAGCTGTTGCCCGGCGTCCCGTGGGCGGCGACGGCGGGCGCGCTGTGCGTCGCGGTGCAGCCACTGTTCGGGTTCATGTCGGGGACGGTCAACCCGGACAACCTGCTGTTTTCGGTCTCGGCGGCGGTACTTCTGTGCTTGGCGCGCGCGTTTCGCCGTGGGCTGAGCACTCGCCTGGCCTTCGTCACGGGCGCTTTGATCGCAATCGGCTTCCTCTCGAAGCTCAACTTCGTCGGGCTCGCCTTCGGCGTGTTCGTGGGTCTGGGTCTGCTCGCCATCCGCGAAGCCAGAGCACGCGGTCGCTCGGGACTGTGGTCGGCGGGGATCGCGGCCGGCATCGGCGCGGCGCCTGTAGCGCTGTACGCACTCGTCAACGCCGCGTCCGGTCGTCCGGCGCTCGGTTCGGGGGCGGGGATCACGAGCGTCTTCGGCGGCGCTATGGGTCGCGAGATCGACTACGTATGGGAGCTATACCTGCCCCGGCTGCCGGGCATGCCTCAGTTCTTCGCGGGTGTCTCGACGTTCAAGGACGTCTGGTTCGATCGCTCGGTCGGTCTGTACGGCTGGATCGACACCGAGTTTCCCGGCTGGGTCGATGACGTGGCGCTGATCGTGGTTGCGGCGATCGCGCTGCTGTGCGTTCGCGAGCTGGTCTTGCGCCGCGACACGCTGCGATCGCGTCTACCCGAGTTCGCCGTGTACTGCACGATGGCGGTCGGCGTGCTGGCGATGGTCGGCATCTCCTCTTATTTGAACCGGTCGACGACCGGAGGGATCGAGGGCTTTGCCGATCCGCGCTACCTGCTGCCGCTGCTGCCGCTGGCAGGCGCCGTGCTCGCGCTCGCTGTCCGCGGCGCCGGGAGGCGCGCGGGTCCGGTCGTCGCGGCGGCGCTGGTCGCGACCTTCCTCGCGCACGATCTCTTCAGCCAGCTGCAGGCGATAGCGCGCTACTACGGGTAGGGCGCGGAGACGACGTGGATCGGGGTGGCCTGACGATGCGCGTGGCGGCTGCGCTCTGTGCCGGCGCCGCGCTGGGCGCGGCCGTGGGTGCGTGTGGAGAGACGGGGCACGCGAGCGGCTCTTCCAATGCGGTCGCCGCCTCGGAAGCGGCCGCTGCCTCGGCCGCTTCCGAGGGCTTTGCGGTTTCGACGACCACGAGCATGATCCCGCCCGGGCAGTCGGTCAGGGGGGATGCGGACGCGGACAACCCGGGCGATGGCGACGGCAACGGCGACAGCGACAGCGCCGCCGTGGGCGGCGCCGACGAAGATAAAGACAATCCGACGCGCGCCAGCTACGACTTCCCAGACGCCGACGACAGGGCCACTTTCGCCTACGGGCACGCGCCGAGCGCCACTGAAGCACGCGCCGTCGCGAGCGTCGTGGAGCGCTACTACGCTGACGCTGCCGCCGGCAATGGAGCGGCGGCGTGCTCGCTGCTTCCGCCGACCTTCTCCCGCTTGGTCGGCCAAGAATATGGCCGGAACGGGCCCGCCTACCTGCGGGCGGGCCGGACTTGCCCGGCCGTACTCGCCCTGGAGTTCGCGCACGTACATGGTGAACTGGGAGAAGCGATCAGGGTGTTCTCGGTGCGCGTGCAGGGTGACCGCGCGCAGACGATCTTCAGCTCGAGGAGGCTGCGCGCGAGCAGTATCTTCGCGGTGCGAGAGGAGGGCTTATGGAAGATCGAGACGCTGATCGGCAGCCCGCTGCCCTAGAGCGCGCCCGCGTACGCCACCGCCGGCCGCTACACGGGCCGGCGGCTGCGCTCGCGTTGCTGGCGGCAGCGCTGCTCGGCCTTGGCGCCGGCGGGTGCGGCAAGGCAAGCAACGGGACTGGTTCGAGCGCTCCGACGTCTTCCGCTGTTACGAAAATCGGTGCTGCTAGGACCGCGTCGCACCCGGCATTGCCCAAAATCGAATTCCGCATAGACGACGACAGCGACTCCGATAAGTATCCCCACGAAGTGGACAACGAGAGCGAAGCGCTCGGGCGCCCGGCCGACGCCGCGGACGCGCGGTCGGTGGCGGTGCTGATCGAGCGCTACTACGCGGCCGCCGCTCGCGAGGACGGCGCCGCGGCATGCCGATTGATCTATTCGACCTTTGCCGACTCGATTCCCGAAGACTACGGTCAGTCGCCCGGCCTGCGCGGCGACACGTGTGCTGTGGTCCTCTCCAAGTTGTTCAAGCAGCTCCACGGACGCCTGCGCGCCGGCTCCAGCGTGAGGGTCGGCTCCGTGCGCGTCGATCTCAACCGCGCGCGCGCGGTGCTGGGCTTCGACGGGATGAAGCTGAATCGATACACCCTGGCGCACCGGGAACGTGGCGTGTGGAAGATGGACACGCTGCTCGACCTCGACCATCCGATCTACGTCGAATGACGCGCAGATCGCTGAAGATCAAGCTGTGGCTCGCACTGGCGGTCCTCGGGCTGCTGAGCGTGGCGGCCGACGGCTGCGGTGGATCGAGTGCCGGACGCGACAGCGGCTCTCTCGTGGTCTCAAGCGCCACGCATCTGCCGGCTGACGAAGACGGCGACGGTCGCGGCGTCGAGGGCTATTACGACGGCGACGACGGCAGCGTGCGCTTTTTCGGGCACGCGGCGAGCCCGGCCGACACACGCGCGGTCGGCGCGCTCGTGGCGCGCTACTACGCGGCCGCGGCGGCCGCGAACGGCTCGCGCGCTTGCGCGATGCTCTATTTCATCCTGGCCGAATCGATTCCGGAAACGTACGGCCGGGCGCCGGCTCCGAGGTACATGAACGGGGACACTTGCCCGATCGTTCTTGAGCGCCTGTTCAGGCACTTCCACAGCCGGCTTGCTGCGGCGCCGGTAGTGAGCGCCGTGCGCGTCGACGGCGCTCGCGCCTACGCGTTGCTCGGGTGGACCGACTTGCCGGCCGGCTACGTGGAACTGATGCGCGAAGCGGACAGCTGGAGGATCGACAGCCTGCTTGCCCTCGCGCTGCCCTGATCCTCAGGGTCTCAAGCGACCGCATCCAAGTGCGTCACGGCATGTTCCCGTCGAACAGCGCGTCGATCTTCCACGCGCCGCCTTCGCGCGCGAGGATCAGCTCGCCCTGCGGCGTGGTGCGGAAGCCGAGCACCGCCAGCCCAATGTCTCCCTTCGCGTACACGCCGATCACCGTCATCGTGGGGACGTCCTTCGCCGCGAACCGTGCGTGCTGGCGCTCGAGCAGCAGCGACATCGGCCCGGCGCACGTCGTGCCGGCGCCGCGGACGGGCTGGCTTGTAGCGGACGCGAGCCCGTTGGCAAGGTTCGTGGACAGCAGCGAGCAGGCCGTCGCCCCGTCTGCGGCAGCCGACGCCGCGTAGTAGCGCCTAAGGAGCGTCGTCACCGTGCGGGTTTCGGCCGGGGTCGCTCTGTGCCCGTAGGTAGCCAGCAGCGACAGATCGTCGTTTGCTGGGCTGCCGTGGTAGCCGGAGGCGTCGTCGAAGTCGTAGTCGCCGTCCTGCTCTGAGTACCGGCCAGAAGTGGCGCCGGCGGTCGGCGAGCTCGAGTCGACGACTCTGCCGGCGCCGCACGCGATCGCCGCCATGCTCAGCAGCCCGGCGGCAAGCAACGCAAGCGATTGCCTCATCTCGGGATTCTTCCTCCTATTGTGAGTTGTGAGCCGAAGCCACTGAGCGTCGGTGGGGTGGATGAAGCAATGGCGCTCAGTCGGCCTCTTACGGTAGCGTCATCGAGCATGGCGGTCAATCCAAATCTTTGGACTAAGCTACGATTCGACGACGATGTGGAAATTCACTGGTACTAGAGCAGCCGCGGCGACCGGTGGGCACACGCACTCCAGGGCGCTGCTTGTCGGCACGGCGATCGGACTGGCAGCCGTCGGCGCAGGCGCGTGCGGCTCGGCGAATCGGGGCTCGAGCTCGGGATCCGCGGAATCCGCGGCAGCGTCAGCGCGCGCCGCCGCCATCGCCGCCGCTCCGCACGAACGGGACGGAGACGGAGACATCGACACCCTGAGCAAGGTTCTTGACAAAGATGACGACACGCCCCTCGGCTACGGTCCCCCGGCGGGGCCGGCGGACCGGCAGGCGATCGTGGCGCTGCTCAGGCGCTATTACACGACCGCTGCCGCGGGCGATGGAGCGAGGGCCTGCTCGATGCTCGACCCGCTGATCGCCGAACAGGTCGTGGAAGAACACCACCACGGTAATGGCCCCCCGTCGCTGCGGGGCGAAACGTGCGCGCAGGTCATGTCAAAGCTATTCGAGCAGCGCCACCGCGAACTGGCGCAAGACGCGGCCGAGTTTCGAGTAACGGCCGTGGAGCTGCGCCACAATCGCGGACTCGTGCTGATGCCCTACTCGACGGCGCGTGAGATGCAGGTGATCGTACGGCGGGATAACGGCGTGTGGAAGATGGACGGGGCGATCGACAATGGGGCGCAGTAATCGGCCCCGATGGATCCGCGGACGGGACTCCGCGCGACCCCCGCGAAAGTTGGAGACAAAGCGGGGAAGCCTAACGGAGGAATCTACGGAAGTTCGCTGTCGAGCAGCGCTGCGAGCCGCCAGGTATGCCCTTCACGAGCGACGGCTATCCTCCGTTCCGGCAGCTTGGTCCCGAATCTGAGTACCGCCAAGCCATGGTGTTCGACGAGGAGCACGTGGGTCACTTCGAGCCTCGGCAGCTGGGCCGCGAGCAGGCTGTGGAAGTGCTTGAAGAGCAGTGTCAGGATGGCGGGACAGGTCGTGCCGCGCATGTAGGGCGGCCCGGCGAAGGAGCCATAGTCTTCCGGCACCGATTCCGACAGCGTCGAGTAGATCATCGCGCAGGCCGTGGCACCTTCCTCAGCCAGCGCCACGGTGTAGTAACGCTTGATAAGGGCAATGATCGCCCGCCGGTCGGACGCGCTCGCGGCTTTGGCGCCTTCGAGCAGCCGGTCGTTGCTCGTGTCATCGGCGGGTGCGCCGACGTCGTTGTCTTTGTCGGCATCGGCCTTCGTGAGGTTCGGTTCGGTACTCAGGTCTGAGGCGGTCGTCGTCGTTGCTGCGGCACTGGAGGAGGGATGGGTGGCGCTTGTGCTCGTTCCTCCGCACGAGCCGGCGCCGAGCGTGACCAGCACGGTCGCGAGCAGCGCGAGTGTCGATCTCATCTTGCCGACCCTGTCGATACTGGAGCGATCTCGCATACGGTGCCGATAGTAGCAAGCGGTTCATTGATCAGACTTGCTATTCTAGTATGCCGTCGAGCAGGTCAAGGATTCGCCAGGCGCCTCCCGCGCGACGCTCGGCGATCTCGCGTACTTCGGGTATCGTCGGGAATTCGAGGATCGCTAAGGCTTTATCGCCTTCGACGCGTACGGACGGCACCTGCAGCGTCTCGTGCTTGGTGAGGAGCAGCGCATGGTGGAGCTTGAACAGCTTCGACATCACAACCGCGCAAGTCCTGCCGCTCAGAGCCGCGGTGTGGCCGTCATCTTCCGGCACCGATTCCGCGATGAACGGGATAAGCAGCGAGCAGGCCGCGGCGCCGTTCTCAGCCGCGGCCGCCGCGAAGTAGCGCGTGACGAGATTCACGGAGTCGCGCCGGTCGGTCGCGTTCGCGGCGTGACCGTAGTCCAAGATGCCTTCGTCGTCATCGTTGTGATCTCCGTCATTGTCGCGGTCGTTCTTGTCGCTCGGAAAGTAAGCGGTCACCCCGGTATCGCGGCCGGTGGATGGTCGTTGGGTGCTCGTGCTCATGCCCGAGCTTCCGCATGAGGCAAGGCCGAGACTGAGGGTCAGGGTCGCGAGTATGCCGAGGTAAGGTCTCATATGGGCAGGAGGCTATCGCTCCTAAGCCGGACGGTACCAAATGTTGGTACTTCGGCGATGTCGGTGCGGGCGTATGGGTCGGCCCTTGACAAGCCCGGCGGTCGTGTGCAATAGTGGGTCCGGGTCCAGTATCCAGAATCTGAATGTTGGGCTTGGGAGCAGGGTAGTTGGTCGCGGAGCTGGGGATGGGCCTCGTCGCGGCAGATTGCCTGCCTTGATGATTGGAGGCCATGTTGAGGAGGAAAGAGTTCGGATCGGGATGAATGTGCACGGTTGGAGGCCATCCCCGGCCGCCGGGCATGTTGTCGTCGATCCCCCGCTCGCTGCTGAGTGGGAAACACCTCTGGATGTCGGCATGGGATCCTGCGAGGATGATTCGTGCTGTGGGTTCGAGTGTATTGCTTGGCCTACGGGTTGAATTGTAGTGTTGTAGGTGTATTAGGGGTTGGACCCCGCGCTCTCTGACCATGAACGAGTGCTCGGCCCGATTCGATCCAAGCCTCGGATGAGGCTCAACCAGCCTCGGATGAGGGAAAGGTAAATATAAAGATGAAGAGGTTTCAAATATTGGTAGTCGCGTTGTTCGCGGTATTCGCGTTCGGCGTGGTTGTTGCTTCCTCGGCTATGGCTGAAGAAGAAATACCTACCTTCTTATGCGTTCCGAAAGCGGAAGGCTTATGGGGGTTACAGCTGAGTGCGACTGAATGCGGCGAACAGTTAACGATGGCGAATTCGCCCTTTGAATTAGTCACGTTCTTATTAGCCGAATGGTTAGTCGGTGGGGTCGCGGTCACGACGACCTTATTAGTGACATCGCCGGGAGAACTGTTACTGGAAGACGAAAAAGGACCCTTGGGTGCGAAAGGGACGGTCTTATGTAGTGGTATCCTGGATGGCACTATAGGGCCAAACGGTGAAGACGAAATCACGGAACTGTTAACGTTAGCTGGCGCGGCCGTAGGATTAACTGCGTTATCGGGAACTGCACTTTTATGTAATGGTCAGGAAGGTTGTTTAACCGGGACTGAAAATGCTGAAGTGTGGGCGGTTAATCTGCCGTGGTTAACGTTAATGGAGTTAGTGGAAGAGGCAAGTCCGACAGCGTACACGGGCTTTGCCGATTTAATATTGCCGCACACTGGTGGCGGTCAACCTGGCTGGTATACGTTCTGCTCGACTCTGCTCGGTAACCAGGAAGACCAATGTCTCGCTCCCGAAGCGGCAGCCGAAAAAGTGAACTTAACGGGAGGCGTCACAGATATCTTCTCCGAGGCGTTCACGTTATTAGTGGGAGCTTCACTCGGGAAGTGCTCTGCGAGTTCAGAAGCAGCAACTGGTCTCGTGACCGGTGAAGGCGAAACGACAACAGAAGGAGGGGTTCTCTCCGTTTCGTCTGTTGGGTGATACGGGGATAATAAATACGGTTAAGTTTGTTGTAATGTAGGTTGTGTAGTGCCCGGGCGGGAGTGTTTCTCTCTTGCCCGGGCGCTATGCAGAGTGGGTAAGTTGTTTCTGGTGGTTTTGTGTTATGTGTGGTTTGAGTGGGGGAGGGTGTAGATGTTGTTAGTGGTTGGTAGGCGGTTTACTTATGCGAATGTTGTGGTGACTGTTGCGCTTGTGTTTGCGATGTCGGGTGGTGCGTATGCGGCTAAGCGTTATTTGATTACGTCGACTAAACAGATTAGTCCGAAGGTATTGAAGTCGCTTCAGGGTGTGGCTGGTAAGGCGGGAGCGAATGGGGTGCCTGGTCCGGCTGGGCCTGCGGGTGCTGTCGGTCCGGCTGGTGCGCAGGGTCCTGCTGGTGCTAAAGGCGAAAATGGGTTGGAAGGCGTCAGCGTTAGCGGCACGGAATCGAAAGTAAAGATTGGTCCGTGTAAGGAAGGCGGTTCGGAATTCAAGACTGTGGGTGCTGCGACTTTTGCGTGTAATGGCGAAAAGGGTAAGGAAGGTCCGGCTGGTCCGCTGCTTGAAAAGCTGCCCGCTGGTAAGACGTTGAGGGGTGCGTGGGCGGCGACTGGTTTTGGTGAAGAAGGGTTCCCGAACGAAGGGGTTGGTAAGGCGAAGACCGGTGTCAGCTATGTCTTTCCGTTGTCTTTTGAACCGAATCGCCACTACATTGCCAATGGAGAAGGAGCGGGCGAAGGAAAAGAAGCAGCAGCTATTCTAAATGGTGAGTGTACGGGTAATAAGGGGACGCCTGGTGCGGCGGAAGGCAATCTTTGTGTCTTTGGAGAAGACGAAGAAAACATTCATGCCGGCACTCAGACTGTTTCCAGTAAGGGTACTAGCGAAGCCACGTATGGTTTTTCTGTCGGTGGCCTTAGTGAAGGTAAGGGAACGCTCGAAATGGACGGTACTTGGGCGGTGACCGCCAAGTGATGTTACTTGGCCGTTATCGCTTGATCGGTACCGGTCGTTGTGCCGTTGCTCTGAGCGTGCGGCGTTTCGCCTGTTGTGTCGCGAGCGTGGTGGCTGCGATCGCGGCGGTGAGCGTGGTCTTCGTGCCTGCCGCGGCTCTAGCTGCGGGTGGGCCTGCGTTTTGGCAGAAGTCTATCGTGCCGCCGACCGTCCACTCGACGAGGGTTGCGATCCAGTTGACTTTGGACACCGAAGAGCTAGCAACAGAATATGACATAGCGTATGCACCCGCCGAAGCGGGTAAAGCGCCGCTTGAAACCAGTTCCGCATGGGAATTAGTGAATAATGGAACGACCGGTGCGGCAAATGGAAATTTCCAGGAAAAAATCTTTATCGGATCGGCCGATCCGGGAGAACCGCCTAGTGCGTCTGTCCAGTTGCGTGGTCTTACGCCGGACACGTCGTATTATGCTCGTTTTGTGGCTAAGAACGCTGTCAACGAAAAAGATGGGACGGAAGCCGTAGAAAAGGTTCCGTTCAAGACTCTTGGGGTGGAAAAGCCCGGAATTGATCGAGGAGGTGTTTCCGAAGAAGAAAATATTCTGTTCAGTGAGGTGGGTGAAGAGTCCGATACGTCGGTTGCGTTTTCCGCGAAGATCGAGACGAATGGGAGTTTAGGTCCGACTACGTATGTTTTTGAATATGCTCTTGCGGAAAATGAAGGTTTACGTCCGGCCGAAGGAAGCAAAGCTTGGCTTCCGTTTGCGTCTGGTGCCGGTACGATACCGGGAGAATATGGGAAGGTAGAAGGGAAGACGACGAAACTCGAACCTGCAACTTTATATTATGTTCGTCTCAAAGCTACTAATGAAGTAGGAGAAATCGTCCAAACGCGGTATTCTGCCAGTGTGGCTCTTGGGGAAGTCGAATATTTTACTACGGGGCCGGAAACGCCGGGTGCGGGTAGGGTTGTGGTTCGTAATGTTACGGCCGATTCGGCGCAGCTTGGGGTTGAAGTGACGCCGCATGGTTCGCGGACGCTATGGCGTTTGCAGTCTTCGAGTACCGCGGCGGGTCCGTGGAGCGATGTGGCAACGGGGGAAGTCACGCAGAGGGAAGCCGAAGCGATTCCTTTTGTCGACGTTGTCAAGTTTGGGGCGAGTTTTACCGGTCTTAGTCCGTCTACGGGTTATTATGTGCGTTTGGTCGTCAAAAATGAAAAGGGTAAGGAAGCTACCGGCGAAGTTGAACATTTCGAGACTTCCGGTGCGCCTAGCGCTAAGACTTTCGCTGTTCATGCCGTGCACGGCGAATCTTGGCGTTTGTTGGGCGCGGTAGATCCGAATAGTGAACCGACGTCTTCCGAACAGATGATAACGGTCGAAGGCACGAGCGGCGGCACTTTTAAACTAGTCTTTGAAGGAAAAGAAACGGTATCGATTGAATATAATCCCGAAGGGAAAGAATCTATCGCGGAAGCCATCAGGCGGGCGCTTGAAAAGCTGGGTGGACCTAAAGTTGGGGTTGAAGGTCCGAACGCGGGCCCGTTTAGGGTTTTCTTTGTTGGTTTAGACGAAAAGGTGAGTGAGCCGTCTGTCGAAGTGGGCTTATCTGCCGGTGTTAAAGTCGTGGTGTCTTCGGTTGTGTTAGGTGGCGAAGCGTATGATGCTCGCTATCGTTTCCAGTATCGGAGCGCGAGTTCTAACGGTGCGGGTTGGGAAGAAACTCCCGAAGAAGACGTTGGTAGTGGCGATGTGTTTAGGGTTGTTGGTGTCGATGTTGCGGGTCTTGCGAGTGGGGGGGACTATCGTTATCGGGTTGTGGCGAGCAGTAACGCTCCGGGTACCTCGCCGGTCGAAGCGGTTGAACAGACGCTTGTTGTTCCTGGTGTTACGGTGGTCGGCACGGGGGCGGGTGGGTGTTTGAATGAAGCGTTTCGTACTGGTTTGTCGTCTCGTCTTCCGGATTGTCGTGCGTATGAGCAGGTGACGCCGGTCGATAAGGAAGGGGCGCAGGAACCTTTCCATTATCGTGGGGGTATCACGACTGCTGTTCTTGTGGGTGAAGGTGGCGATCGTGTCACGCTTGAAGCTCCGCTTGCCAATTATGGGTCGGGTCCGGGTTCCGGACAGAGTCCTTATTTTTTCTCTCGTGTAGAAGGTAAGGGGTGGGAAATGTTGGCGGGGTCGCCTCAGCCTGAAACGGGTGTTTATGGTATTCATCCGCAGGTCTATAGTGCCGATCTCGCGATGGTCGCTTTTCGAGCCGAATACGGGACCTCTGTGTCTAGCGAATCTCCGAATATCGAATATAAGATCGGGCGTGCCGGCGGTCCTTATACGCTTGTTGCTTCGGTTCCTAGTAAAGACGTATCGGATGAGGAAGGTTGGGTTGCTGCTAACGGCGATTTCTCAAAGCTTGTCCTGCAGGTTGCGGATCATGTGTTGTTGGGTGAACCCACAGGTACGGTGAGCGGTCCGGACCTGTATGAATATACCGTCGATGGCGGTGGTTTGCGTCAGTTGAACGTCGATGAACAGGGGTCGACGATCGGCTCCTGTGGTGCGACGATCGTCCACGGCGAAGAAGGCGGCGTGTCTCATGTCTACAGTGGTCCTCACAGTATCTCCGCCGATGGTTCGCGGGTTTTCTTCGAAGCCGTGCCGCCGGGCGGCGAATGTGCGGGGTCAAAGGATCTGTATATGCGGGTGGACGGTAGCGAAACGGTCGATATAGGGGCGTATGAGTTTATGGCCGCCGATGCGGATGGGACCACGCTGTTGCTGAAGAACGCCGACAAAGAACTTTTCAGTTATGACACCCGGTCTGGGGTGGCGGTGGCGCAGTCCGGTAGCGAACTGGCCTCAGCCGAAGAACTGGGTTCGCTCGATATTCCTGCACAAAAATATAGTCCGGAAGCCGGTAACGCGTTCGCTCACTCCCGTTACGCTTATTTTACTGGTGGGGTTGCCGGTCTTCCGGGAGATGGGATCGTTAATGCGGGTGAAACGGAGGGGACGGTAGCGTCCCAAGTGTATCGATACGATAGTGGTGAACATGTCGTGGAGTGTGTGTCGTGTGCGTCGTCGTCCGATCCAGAACCGGAGCAGGATTCCTACCTGGACGGGATCCAGGGGCAGCCGTTTGTTAATGGTGGCTTGCCTGAATATACGCTTACGTCCGCGAATGGCGATTTTGCGTTCTTTACGACGACTGCGGCTTTGGTTCGCGAAGACGTCGACGGCGAAATTCCGGCTATCATTAGTCCCTTTAGTCCGAGTGAATATGTTAGTGTTGGTGGGCATACGTCGCCTTCGACGGATGTTTATGAGTGGCGTAGGGACGGTCTTGACGGGTGTGTGCAGTTGCAGGGTTGTTTGGCGTTGATAACGGACGGGCGTGGCGGTTATCTGAATCTGCTGCTTGGGAGTGCTAACGAAGGCGCCGATGTCTTCATCGATACTCACTCTAAACTGTTGGGTCAGGATAAGGATACGGCTGGCGATATTTACGATGTTCGCGTCGACGGTGGTCTTCCGGAAGCTTCACCGCCTGCGGTTGAATGCGAAGCGGATGCGTGTTCGGCGCCGCCGAGCCCACCGAACGATACTACGCCGTCGAGCTTCACGTTCAACGGGAAAGGCAACGTGGTAGCCACGAAGAAACCTGTGGTCAAACCACAAAAACACAAAGCGAAAAAACCAAAGAAGAAAAAGGCTGGGAAGACTCGGCAGGTTCGTGGGGGGCGGGGGAAGGCCAAGAAGTCTGAGAAGGGCGCGAGGCGGCGATGAGGTCCAGGGCTTTCACTACGGGTATGGTCGGTGTGTGTTTCGTGTTGAGTGGTGTGTTCGCGGTGGCTGCTCGCGCGATGCCTAGCGAACACAAATTCGAAATAGTCCCGGGGTCGTTTCATTTTACTCCGTCTAATGATCAGGCCGGTGCGCACTCCGATTGGGTGACTTCGTTCGATTTCGCTCATGAAGAAAGCGGCGAGACGTATAACGATGTTCGTAATATTGTTGTGAATCTTCCGGCTGGTTTCGATGCGAGCGATACGGCTGTTCCGACTTGTACCGAGGCTCAGTTGTTGTCGCATAATCCGGCTGTGGCGACGTCGGAAATCCCTGACTGTCCGGTCGGTAGCCAGGTCGGGCAGGTCAGTGTCGAATTCTTCGGTAATGTCGACCATCCGATTGTTTACCAGGGGACTTTTCCGGTATATAATATGGAAGTCGCGAGTTTTGGTACGACGGCGGAGCTGGGTTTCCAGGTCGGTGGCGAGTTTACCGGGATCTCGGTAGCGGAAGTCCGTGCGAAGGATACCGGTATCACCGTAAAGACGTTGAATATCGCGAAACTAGGCGAAAGTCACAATATTTCGGTGACTGTGTGGGGCGTTCCGGATTCTCACGAACACGACGCTCAGCGCGGTCTGATCTGTGGTACTCAAGGCGAACGCCCGCCGGTATGCCGCAACGAATTCGGGAGTGTGCAGGAAGCAGGTGTTGCTGCCAAGCCGTTCCTCTCTAACCCGACGAGTTGTGGACCGTTCGAAGCGACAATGGAAGCCGACTCGTGGGAGCAACCGTTTGCATGGTCGGAGGCGAGTGCTGAAGTCGGTCCGATAGTGGAATGCGGTCGTGTTCCGTTTGAACCGTCGATCGAAGCGCAACCGACGACCCGGTCGGCCGAATCGCCGACGGGTCTTGACCTGTCGATGATTGTGCCACAAGCCTGGGAAAACCAGTTCTCTGTCTCTACGTCGAACTTGAAGGATGTGACCGTCGCGCTGCCCGAAGGGATGACGGCTAACCCGTCGGTCGCGGCCGGCCTCGGTGCCTGTACGATGGCACAGTATGAATCGGAAACGTCGTCGTCGTTGCCCGGCGCCGGTTGTCCGCCGGAATCTAAGGTCGGTTCGATAGAAATAGAAACGCCGATACTCGCAGAAAAGATTCCAGGTGCGGTCTATATCGCACAGCCTTATAACAATCCTTTCAGCGAACCCGGCCATCCGAACGGGTCGTTGTTGGCGTTGTATATCGTCGCGAAGGATCCCCTAAAGGGAATCTTGTTGAAAGTAGCGGGCAAGATCGAACCTAATCTCGTGACGGGACAGTTGGTCACGACTTTTATAAATAATCCGCAGCAGCCGTTCAGTAGGTTTACGTTGAAATTCCGTCCCGGTGCGACCGCGCCGTTGGCCAGTCCCGCGACTTGTGGATCGTACACAACGACAAGTTTGTTGGAACCATGGTCGCACATACCCGCATCGGGTGAAGCGTTGGGTACGCCCGATGCTTCACCGTCTAACTCGTTTGAAATTAGTCAAGGCGTCCACGAAGGTGCGTGTCCGTCCGGTGGTGTCCCACCGCTCAAACCACAGGTCGTCGCGGGCACCCAGAACAACGCCGGCGGTTCTTATAGTCCGTTCTATCTGCGTTTGGTACGCGAAGACGGCGAACAGGAGCTCACGAAATTCTCCACGATCATGCCGCCCGGCCTGACAGGGAACCTCTCAGGGATCCCGTTCTGTCCAGAGACAGATATCGAACTCGCGAAGATCGTGAGCGGCAGCGAAGAGCTAGCGCACCCCTCGTGTCCCGCGGCAAGCGAAATCGGACACACGATCGTCAGCGCGGGCGTCGGCACGGTATTGGCGCAAACACCGGGGAAGGTGTATTTGGCGGGTCCGTACCATGGTGCTTCGTTGTCGATAGTGTCGATTACCTCGGCCACTGTCGGCCCGTTCGATCTCGGGACCGTCGTTATCCGTTTCGCGTTGCGTGTCAACCCGATCACCGCACAAGTCGAAATAGACTCTAACGGTTCCGATCCGATACCGCACATAATTCGCGGGATCGTCGTCCACGTCCGCGAAATCCATGTTTACATAGAACGCGAAAAGTTCATTCTAAACCCCACCAATTGTGCACCCTTGTCGATCTCGAACACGATCACCGGCGCGGGCGCGAACCCCGCGAACCCCGCCGACCAAATGTCCGTGACAGCCACCAGCCCGTTCGAGGCCACAGACTGCTCCACACTGGCATTCAAACCAATGTTCAAAGTCACAACCAACGGTAGGACAAGCCGTGTGAAGGGCGCGAGCCTCACCGCGAAGCTGACCTATCCAAACGCAGTACAGGGAACACAAGCGAACATCGCGAAGGTCAAGGTCGACCTTCCCAAACAACTACCCTCACGCCTATCGACACTACAAAAGGCCTGTATAGACACAACATTCGAAACGGACCCGGCTGCCTGTCCAACAAAGTCCATCGTCGGTCACGCCAAGGCGATAACACCGATCCTACCTGTCCCACTAGAAGGACCCGCCTATTTCGTCAGCCACGGCGGCGCCAAGTTCCCCGAACTGATCGTCGTCCTACAAGGCTACGGCATCACCATAGACCTACACAGCGAAACATTCATCAACAAAAAGGGAATCACCAGCAGCACATTCCGCACCGTCCCCGACCAACCAGTCACCAGCTTCGAACTAACACTACCCCAAGGCCCCGACTCCGCCCTCGCCGCAAACAAAAACCTCTGCCAAACAAAACTCTCAATGCCAACCGCATTCACCGCACAAAACGGCACCGAAATACACCAAACAACCCCAATACACACCACAAACTGCACCAAACACAAAAACACCAAAAACAGTAAGCACAAGACCAAAAAGAAATAAGAGCCCGACCGAGGATGGTGTATAGAACACGCCACGTACTGAACACACTCGGGATCGCACTACTAGCCGCCTGCCTGGTCTCATGCGGCAGCGGCGGCGGTCGGTCGAGCTCCACAGGCCAAGCAGCCGACGTGGCTAGCACTACCAGCAGTCCACCGGTCACGACAGGCAAACCTACCGGCACGACCC
Source organism: uncultured Solirubrobacterales bacterium (assembly GCA_963704555.1). Lineage (GTDB taxonomy): Bacteria > Actinomycetota > Thermoleophilia > Solirubrobacterales > Solirubrobacteraceae > Palsa-744. The sequence goes on along the minus strand of OY969921.1, from coordinate 2,294,815 downwards.
AAACATCCGTGTCCTCTACGAGATCCGCGGTCCCCAGCGACTCGAGCCGTGGCGCGGCAAGCTTTCGCGTCACCAAAGGGGATAACAGCATCCCCGACTTCGGAGAGGAAGCCCACCCATCCGAGACGCAACGGGCGGATCGTGCACTCGCCGGATTCCTGCAAGCCCGCGCTAAAGGCGAATGGTCGAGAGTATGCGCCTACCTGACAGCCCCAAGACGCAGACAGTTCGAAACGCTCGCCAAGACCTCCAAAGGAAGACCGAGGGGCTGCGGACCCGTCCTCGCAGCACTCCTGAACGGTCCCGCCACAACCCGCGCCGACCCACTCACCAACGACGGCATAGCCGCCCTGCGCATCAAGAACAAGACCGCCTTCGCACTCTTCCACGGTCCAAACACCAGCGAGTACGTGATGCCGATGCAAAACGAAAACGGCGCATGGAAGATGACCCAACTCACCCCAGTACCCTACCCACTCGGCACGCCCGCCGCCACCACACCATAAGACCGAAGCATCCCGCTCATCCAAATAAAGGAATAGTTCTTTACTTTAGAACTATCTATGGTATCCTCTGATCCCATGCATCAAGCCTCGGATAAAGGAAAGGTGAATAGAGATGAAGAGGTTTCAAATATTGGTAGTCGCGTTGTTCGCGGTATTCGCGTTCGGCGTGGTTGTTGCTTCCTCGGCTATGGCTGAAGAAGAAATACCTACCTTCTTATGCGTTCCGAAAGCGGAAGGCTTATGGGGGTTACAGCTGAGTGCGACTGAATGCGGCGAACAGTTAACGATGGCGAATTCGCCCTTTGAATTAGTCACGTTCTTATTAGCCGAATGGTTAGTCGGTGGGGTCGCGGTCACGACGACCTTATTAGTGACATCGCCGGGAGAACTGTTAATGGAAGACGAAAAAGGACCCTTGGGTGCGAAAGGGACGGTCTTATGTAGTGGTATCCTGGATGGCACTATAGGGCCAAACGGTGAAGACGAAATCACGGAACTGTTAACGTTAGCTGGCGCGGCCGTAGGATTAACTGGGTTATCGGGAACTGCACTTTTATGTAATGGTCAGGAAGGTTGTTTAACCGGGACTGAAAATGCTGAAGTGTGGGCGGTTAATCTGCCGTGGTTAACGTTAATGGAGTTAGTGGAAGAGGCAAGTCCGACAGCGTACACGGGCTTTGCCGATTTAATATTGCCGCACACTGGTGGCGGTCAACCTGGCTGGTATACGTTCTGCTCGACTCTGCTCGGTAACCAGGAAGACCAATGCACTATCCCCGAAGAGGCAGCCGAAAAAGTGAACTTAACGGGAGGCGTCACAGATATCTTCTCCGAGGCGTTCACGTTATTAGTGGGAGCTTCACTCGGGAAGTGCTCTGCGAGTTCAGAAGAACATACTGGTCTTGTGACCGGTGAAGGAGAAACGACAACAGAAGGAGGGGTTCTCTCCGTTTCGTCTGTTGGCTGAGTAGGGAGTAAGGGTTGAGTTTGTTGTAATGTAGGTGTGCGTGCAGCTCCCGGGCGGGAAGTGGGTATTGCTCCCGCCCGGGTAGCCGACGTAGGCGGTCACCGTGGCGTCGCCGCGGGTTGCTCTGAACGGGCCGTGGAGGCTCTTGTCCCCGCTTTGAGCCTCCGCGCGCGGCCGATGTAGGCGGCGAGTGTCGCGATCTCGAATGTCGCTAACAGGTATCTCATGAGGCGACACGGTATCTGACTTTGCCCTTGACAAGCGTGGCGTTGTGTGCAACAGTACGTTCGAGTCCAGTATCCAGAACCTGGATGGTGGACCCAGGGAGCAGGGCAGTTGGTCGCGAGAGCTGGTGATATGGGCTCATCGCGGCGGATTGCCTGCCTTGACGATGGGAGCCATGTTGAGGGCGGAAGAGTTCGGATCGGGATGAAAGCGCGCGGTTGGAGGCCATCTGGGTCGTCCGGCGTGTTGTCATCGGTCCCCCGCTCGTTGTGGAGTGGGAAACACCTCTGGATGTCGGCATGGGATCCTGCGAGGATACTCTGTGCTGTGGGATCGAGTGTACTGCTTGGCCTGCGGTTTGAATTGTAGTGTGTAGGTGTATTAGGGGTTGGACCCCGCGCTCTCTGACCATGGGCGAGTGCTCGGCCTGATCGATCCAAGCCTCTCGGATGAGGCTCAACCAGCCTCGGATGAGGGAAAGGTAAATAGAGATGAAGAGGTTTCAAATATTGGTGGTCGCGTTGTTCGCGGTGTTCGCGTTTGGCGTGGTTGTTGCTTCTTCGGCTATGGCTGAAGAAGAAAGTACCTTATGCGTTGCGAAAGCAGAAGGCTTATGGGGATTACAGTCGAGCGCGACAGAATGCGCCGAAGAATTAGCGACGGCGAATTCGCCGTTTGAATTAGTAGTGTTCTTATTAGCCGAATGGTTAGTCGCTGGGTTACCCATCACAACGACCCTATTAGTGACATCAACATCGTCAGCGCTGTTACTGGAAGACAAAGAAGGACCCTTGGGTGCGAAAGGGATGGTTTTATGTAGTGGTATCCTGGATGGTACTATAGGTCCAAGCGGTGAAGATGAAATCACGGAACTGTTAAGGTTAGACGGAGTGACCGCAGTATCATTAACCGCGTTATCAGGAAATGCGCTTTTATGTGATGGTCAGGAAGGTTGTTTAACTGGGACTGAAAATGCTGAAGTCTGGGCGGTTAATCTGCCGTGGTTAACGTTACTGGAGTTAGTGGAAGAGGCGAGTCCGACATTGTTCCAGGGCTTTGCTGATTTAATATTGCCGCACACTGGTGGCGGTCAACCTGGCTGGTATACGTTCTGTTCGACTTTGCTCGGTAACCAGGAAGACGAATGCAAGGCCCCCGAAGCGGTAGCTCAAAAAACAAACGTAGCGGGAGGCGTCTTGGATACCTTCTCCGCGGCGTTCACGTTATTAGTGGGAGCTCAGCTCGGGTTATGCACTGCGAGTGGTGAAAAAATAGAAACTGGTGTTGTGGAAGAAACAGGTGAAACGGTATCGTCAGAAGGGGTTCTCTCCGCTTCGTCTGTTGGATGATACGGGGATAATAGGTTGAGTTTGTTGTAATGTAGGTTGTGTAGTGCCCGGGCGGGAGTGTTTCTCTCTTGCCCGGGCGCTATGCAGAGTGGGTAAGTTGTTTCTGGTGGTTTTGTGTTATGTGTGGTTTGAGTGGGGGAGGGTGTAGATGTTGTTAGTGGTTGGTAGGCGGTTTACTTATGCGAATGTTGTGGTGACTGTTGCGCTTGTGTTTGCGATGTCGGGTGGTGCGTATGCGGCTAAGCGTTATTTGATTACGTCGACTAAACAGATTAGTCCGAAGGTATTGAAGTCGCTTCAGGGTGTGGCTGGTAAGGCGGGAGCGAATGGGGTGCCTGGTCCGGCTGGGCCTGCGGGTGCTGTCGGTCCGGCTGGTGCGCAGGGTCCTGCTGGTGCTAAAGGCGAAAATGGGTTGGAAGGCGTCAGCGTTAGCGGCACGGAATCGAAAGTAAAGATTGGTCCGTGTAAGGAAGGCGGTTCGGAATTCAAGACTGTGGGTGCTGCGACTTTTGCGTGTAATGGCGAAAAGGGTAAGGAAGGTCCGGCTGGTCCGCTGCTTGAAAAGCTGCCCGCTGGTAAGACGTTGAGGGGTGCGTGGGCGGCGACTGGTTTTGGTGAAGAAGGGTTCCCGAACGAAGGGGTTGGTAAGGCGAAGACCGGTGTCAGCTATGTCTTTCCGTTGTCTTTTGAACCGAATCGCCACTACATTGCCAATGGAGAAGGAGCGGGCGAAGGAAAAGAAGCAGCAGCTATTCTAAATGGTGAGTGTACGGGTAATAAGGGGACGCCTGGTGCGGCGGAAGGCAATCTTTGTGTCTTTGGAGAAGACGAAGAAAACATTCATGCCGGCACTCAGACTGTTTCCAGTAAGGGTACTAGCGAAGCCACGTATGGTTTTTCTGTCGGTGGCCTTAGTGAAGGTAAGGGAACGCTCGAAATGGACGGTACTTGGGCGGTGACCGCCAAGTGATGTTACTTGGCCGTTATCGCTTGATCGGTACCGGTCGTTGTGCCGTTGCTCTGAGCGTGCGGCGTTTCGCCTGTTGCGTCGCGAGCATGGTGGCTGCGATCGCGGCTGTAAGCGTCGTCTTCGTGCCCGCGGCGGCTCTAGCTGTGGGTAGGCCTGCGCTGTGGCAGAAGTCTTCTATCGTGAAGATCGTCCACTCGACGAGGGTTAAGATCCAGTTGACTTTGAATAACGAAGAACTAGCAACAGGATATGACGTAGCGTATGCACCTGCTGAAGCAGACGGTGAAGCACCACCTGAAAACAGTCCTGCGTGGAAATTAGTGAATAGCGGAACGACCGGTGCGGAAAAGGGACTATCCGAAGAAATCAGTATCGGGGCTGTCGATCCGGGAGAATCTAATATACCTGTCCAGTTGCGTGGCCTCACGCCAGACACGTCGTATTATGCTCGTTTTGTGGCTAAGAATGCCGCCAACGAAAAAGATGGGACGGAAGCCGTAGAAAAGGTTCCGTTCAAGACTCTTGGGGTGGAAAAGCCCGAAATTGATAGAGAAGGCGCTCGTGAAGTAGGAGACATTCTGTTTACTGAGCTAGGGGACGAATCCGATACGTCGGTTGCGTTCTCGGCGAAGATCGAGACGAATGGGAGTCTGAGTCCGACTACGTATGTTTTTGAATATGCTCTTGCGGAAAATGAAGGTTTACGTCCGGCCGAAGGAAGCAAAGCTTGGCTTCCGTTTGCGTCTGGTGCCGGTACGATACCGGGAGAATATGGGAAGGTAGAAGGCAAGACGACGAAACTCGAACCTGCAACTTTATATTATGTTCGTCTCAAAGCTACTAATGAAGTAGGAGAAATCACGCAAAAGAAGTATTTCGCCAATGTGGCTCTTGGGGAAGTCGAATATTTTACTACGGGGCCGGAAACGCCGGGTGCGGGTAGGGTTGTGGTTCGTAATGTTACGGCCGATTCGGCGCAGCTTCGGGTTGAAGTGACGCCGCATGGTTCGCGGACGCTATGGCGTTTGCAGTCTTCGAGTACCCCGGCGGGTCCGTGGAGCGATGTGGCAACGGGGGAAGTCACGCAGAGGGAAGCCGAAGCGATTCCTTTTGTCGACAATATCAATTTTGGGGCGAGTTTTACCGGTCTTAGTCCGTCTACGGGTTATTATGTGCGTTTGGTCGTCAAAAATGAAAAAGGTAAGGAAGCTACCAGCGAAAATGAACATTTCGAGACTTCCGGTGCGCCTGGCGCTAAGACTTTCGCTGTTCATGCTGTCCATGGCGAATCTTGGCGTTTGTTGGGCGCGGTAGATCCGAATAGTGAACCGACGTCTTCCGAACAGATGATCGCGGTCGAAGGGGCGAGCGGCGGCACTTTTACACTGGTCTTTGAAGGAAAAGAAACAGAATCGATTGAATACAATCCCGAAGGGAAACGGTCTACCGGGGAAGCCATCGGGCGGGCGCTCGAAGCGCTGCCGAGTAGACCTGAGGTGGGGGTTAATGGTCCGAACGCGGGCCCGTTTAGGGTTTTCTTTGTTGGTTTAGACGAAAAGGTGAGTGAGCCGTCTGTCGAAGTGGGCTTATCTGCCGGTGTTAAAGTCGTGGTGTCTTCGGTTGTGTTAGGTGGCGAAGCGTATGATGCTCGCTATCGTTTCCAGTATCGGAGCGCGAGTTCTAACGGTGCGGGTTGGGAAGAAACTCCCGAAGAAGACGTTGGTAGTGGCGATGTGTTTAGGGTTGTTGGTGTCGATGTTGCGGGTCTTGCGAGTGGGGGGGACTATCGTTATCGGGTTGTGGCGAGCAGTAACGCTCCGGGTACCTCGCCGGTCGAAGCGGTTGAACAGACGCTTGTTGTTCCTGGTGTTACGGTGGTCGGCACGGGGGCGGGTGGGTGTTTGAATGAAGCGTTTCGTACTGGTTTGTCGTCTCGTCTTCCGGATTGTCGTGCGTATGAGCAGGTGACGCCGGTCGATAAGGAAGGGGCGCAGGAACCTTTCCATTATCGTGGGGGTATCACGACTGCTGTTCTTGTGGGTGAAGGTGGCGATCGTGTCACGCTTGAAGCTCCGCTTGCCAATTATGGGTCGGGTCCGGGTTCCGGACAGAGTCCTTATTTTTTCTCTCGTGTAGAAGGTAAGGGGTGGGAAATGTTGGCGGGGTCGCCTCAGCCTGAAACGGGTGTTTATGGTATTCATCCGCAGGTCTATAGTGCCGATCTCGCGATGGTCGCTTTTCGAGCCGAATACGGGACCTCTGTGTCTAGCGAATCTCCGAATATCGAATATAAGATCGGGCGTGCCGGCGGTCCTTATACGCTTGTTGCTTCGGTTCCTAGTAAAGACGTATCGGATGAGGAAGGTTGGGTTGCTGCTAACGGCGATTTCTCAAAGCTTGTCCTGCAGGTTGCGGATCATGTGTTGTTGGGTGAACCCACAGGTACGGTGAGCGGTCCGGACCTGTATGAATATACCGTCGATGGCGGTGGTTTGCGTCAGTTGAACGTCGATGAACAGGGGTCGACGATCGGCTCCTGTGGTGCGACGATCGTCCACGGCGAAGAAGAAGACAATGTGTCTCATGTCTACAGTGGTCCTCACAGTATCTCCGCCGATGGTTCGCGGGTTTTCTTCGAAGCCGTGCCGCCGGGCGGCGAATGTGCGGGGTCAAAGGATCTGTATATGCGGGTGGACGGTAGCGAAACGGTCGATATAGGGGCGTATGAGTTTATGGCCGCCGATGCGGATGGGACCACGCTGTTGCTGAAGAACGCCGACAAAGAACTTTTCAGTTATGACACCCGGTCTGGGGTGGCGGTGGCGCAGTCCGGTAGCGAACTGGCCTCAGCCGAAGAACTGGGTTCGCTCGATATTCCTGCACAAAAATATAGTCCGGAAGCCGGTAACGCGTTCGCTCACTCCCGTTACGCTTATTTTACTGGTGGGGTTGCCGGTCTTCCGGGAGATGGGATCGTTAATGCGGGTGAAACGGAGGGGACGGTAGCGTCCCAAGTGTATCGATACGATAGTGGTGAACATGTCGTGGAGTGTGTGTCGTGTGCGTCGTCGTCCGATCCAGAACCGGAGCAGGATTCCTACCTGGACGGGATCCAGGGGCAGCCGTTTGTTAATGGTGGCTTGCCTGAATATACGCTTACGTCCGCGAATGGCGATTTTGCGTTCTTTACGACGACTGCGGCTTTGGTTCGCGAAGACGTCGACGGCGAAATCCCATCTATCAATAATGTCTTTAGTCCGAGTGAATATGTTAGTGTTGGTGGGCATACGTCGCCTTCGACGGATGTTTATGAGTGGCGTAGGGACGGTCTTGACGGGTGTGTGCAGTTGCAGGGTTGTTTGGCGTTGATAACGGACGGGCGTGGCGGTTATCTGAATCTGCTGCTTGGGAGTGCTAACGAAGGCGCCGATGTCTTCATCGATACTCACTCTAAACTGTTGGGTCAGGATAAGGATACGGCTGGCGATATTTACGATGTTCGCGTCGACGGTGGTCTTCCGGAAGCTTCACCGCCTGCGGTTGAATGCGAAGCGGATGCGTGTTCGGCGCCGCCGAGCCCACCGAACGATACTACGCCGTCGAGCTTCACGTTCAACGGGAAAGGCAACGTGGTAGCCACGAAGAAACCTGTGGTCAAACCACAAAAACACAAAGCGAAAAAACCAAAGAAGAAAAAGGCTGGGAAGACTCGGCAGGTTCGTGGGGGGCGGGGGAAGGCCAAGAAGTCTGAGAAGGGCGCGAGGCGGCGATGAGGTCCAGGGCTTTCACTACGGGTATGGTCGGTGTGTGTTTCGTGTTGAGTGGTGTGTTCGCGGTGGCTGCTCGCGCGATGCCTAGCGAACACAAATTCGAAATAGTCCCGGGGTCGTTTCATTTTACTCCGTCTAATGATCAGGCCGGTGCGCACTCCGATTGGGTGACTTCGTTCGATTTCGCTCATGAAGAAAGCGGCGAGACGTATAACGATGTTCGTAATATTGTTGTGAATCTTCCGGCTGGTTTCGATGCGAGCGATACGGCTGTTCCGACTTGTACCGAGGCTCAGTTGTTGTCGCATAATCCGGCTGTGGCGACGTCGGAAATCCCTGACTGTCCGGTCGGTAGCCAGGTCGGGCAGGTCAGTGTCGAATTCTTCGGTAATGTCGACCATCCGATTGTTTACCAGGGGACTTTTCCGGTATATAATATGGAAGTCGCGAGTTTTGGTACGACGGCGGAGCTGGGTTTCCAGGTCGGTGGCGAGTTTACCGGGATCTCGGTAGCGGAAGTCCGTGCGAAGGATACCGGTATCACCGTAAAGACGTTGAATATCGCGAAACTAGGCGAAAGTCACAATATTTCGGTGACTGTGTGGGGCGTTCCGGATTCTCACGAACACGACGCTCAGCGCGGTCTGATCTGTGGTACTCAAGGCGAACGCCCGCCGGTATGCCGCAACGAATTCGGGAGTGTGCAGGAAGCAGGTGTTGCTGCCAAGCCGTTCCTCTCTAACCCGACGAGTTGTGGACCGTTCGAAGCGACAATGGAAGCCGACTCGTGGGAGCAACCGTTTGCATGGTCGGAGGCGAGTGCTGAAGTCGGTCCGATAGTGGAATGCGGTCGTGTTCCGTTTGAACCGTCGATCGAAGCGCAACCGACGACCCGGTCGGCCGAATCGCCGACGGGTCTTGACCTGTCGATGATTGTGCCACAAGCCTGGGAAAACCAGTTCTCTGTCTCTACGTCGAACTTGAAGGATGTGACCGTCGCGCTGCCCGAAGGGATGACGGCTAACCCGTCGGTCGCGGCCGGCCTCGGTGCCTGTACGATGGCACAGTATGAATCGGAAACGTCGTCGTCGTTGCCCGGCGCCGGTTGTCCGCCGGAATCTAAGGTCGGTTCGATAGAAATAGAAACGCCGATACTCGCAGAAAAGATTCCAGGTGCGGTCTATATCGCACAGCCTTATAACAATCCTTTCAGCGAACCCGGCCATCCGAACGGGTCGTTGTTGGCGTTGTATATCGTCGCGAAGGATCCCCTAAAGGGAATCTTGTTGAAAGTAGCGGGCAAGATCGAACCTAATCTCGTGACGGGACAGTTGGTCACGACTTTTATAAATAATCCGCAGCAGCCGTTCAGTAGGTTTACGTTGAAATTCCGTCCCGGTGCGACCGCGCCGTTGGCCAGTCCCGCGACTTGTGGATCGTACACAACGACAAGTTTGTTGGAACCATGGTCGCACATACCCGCATCGGGTGAAGCGTTGGGTACGCCCGATGCTTCACCGTCTAACTCGTTTGAAATTAGTCAAGGCGTCCACGAAGGTGCGTGTCCGTCCGGTGGTGTCCCACCGCTCAAACCACAGGTCGTCGCGGGCACCCAGAACAACGCCGGCGGTTCTTATAGTCCGTTCTATCTGCGTTTGGTACGCGAAGACGGCGAACAGGAGCTCACGAAATTCTCCACGATCATGCCGCCCGGCCTGACAGGGAACCTCTCAGGGATCCCGTTCTGTCCAGAGACAGATATCGAACTCGCGAAGATCGTGAGCGGCAGCGAAGAGCTAGCGCACCCCTCGTGTCCCGCGGCAAGCGAAATCGGACACACGATCGTCAGCGCGGGCGTCGGCACGGTATTGGCGCAAACACCGGGGAAGGTGTATTTGGCGGGTCCGTACCATGGTGCTTCGTTGTCGATAGTGTCGATTACCTCGGCCACTGTCGGCCCGTTCGATCTCGGGACCGTCGTTATCCGTTTCGCGTTGCGTGTCAACCCGATCACCGCACAAGTCGAAATAGACTCTAACGGTTCCGATCCGATACCGCACATAATTCGCGGGATCGTCGTCCACGTCCGCGAAATCCATGTTTACATAGAACGCGAAAAGTTCATTCTAAACCCCACCAATTGTGCACCCTTGTCGATCTCGAACACGATCACCGGCGCGGGCGCGAACCCCGCGAACCCCGCCGACCAAATGTCCGTGACAGCCACCAGCCCGTTCGAGGCCACAGACTGCTCCACACTGGCATTCAAACCAATGTTCAAAGTCACAACCAACGGTAGGACAAGCCGTGTGAAGGGCGCGAGCCTCACCGCGAAGCTGACCTATCCAAACGCAGTACAGGGAACACAAGCGAACATCGCGAAGGTCAAGGTCGACCTTCCCAAACAACTACCCTCACGCCTATCGACACTACAAAAGGCCTGTATAGACACAACATTCGAAACGGACCCGGCTGCCTGTCCAACAAAGTCCATCGTCGGTCACGCCAAGGCGATAACACCGATCCTACCTGTCCCACTAGAAGGACCCGCCTATTTCGTCAGCCACGGCGGCGCCAAGTTCCCCGAACTGATCGTCGTCCTACAAGGCTACGGCATCACCATAGACCTACACAGCGAAACATTCATCAACAAAAAGGGAATCACCAGCAGCACATTCCGCACCGTCCCCGACCAACCAGTCACCAGCTTCGAACTAACACTACCCCAAGGCCCCGACTCCGCCCTCGCCGCAAACAAAAACCTCTGCCAAACAAAACTCTCAATGCCAACCGCATTCACCGCACAAAACGGCACCGAAATACACCAAACAACCCCAATACACACCACAAACTGCACCAAACACAAAAACACCAAAAACAGTAAGCACAAGACCAAAAAGAAATAAGAGCCCGACCGAGGATGGTGTATAGAACACGCCACGTACTGAACACACTCGGGATCGCACTACTAGCCGCCTGCCTGGTCTCATGCGGCAGCGGCGGCGGTCGGTCGAGCTCCACAGGCCAAGCAGCCGACGTGGCTAGCACTACCAGCAGTCCACCGGTCACGACAGGCAAACCTACCGGCACGACCCAAACATCCGTGTCCTCTACGAGATCCGCGGTCCCCAGCGACTCGAGCCGTGGCGCGGCAAGCTTTCGCGTCACCAAAGGGGATAACAGCATCCCCGACTTCGGAGAGGAAGCCCACCCATCCGAGACGCAACGGGCGGATCGTGCACTCGCCGGATTCCTGCAAGCCCGCGCTAAAGGCGAATGGTCGAGAGTATGCGCCTACCTGACAGCCCCAAGACGCAGACAGTTCGAAACGCTCGCCAAGACCTCCAAAGGAAGACCGAGGGGCTGCGGACCCGTCCTCGCAGCACTCCTGAACGGTCCCGCCACAACCCGCGCCGACCCACTCACCAACGACGGCATAGCCGCCCTGCGCATCAAGAACAAGACCGCCTTCGCACTCTTCCACGGTCCAAACACCAGCGAGTACGTGATGCCGATGCAAAACGAAAACGGCGCATGGAAGATGACCCAACTCACCCCAGTACCCTACCCACTCGGCACGCCCGCCGCCACCACACCATAAGACCGAAGCATCCCGTTCATCCAAATAAAGGAATAGTTCTTTACTTTAGAACTCTCTCTGGTATGCTCTGCTCCGCATACCACAGGATCGACCATCTACTCGGCCCGCGGTTTGGACGATAGTGCTGTAGTGCATAGGGCGGACCCCGTGCTCTCTGAGCTCATTTAGAACGAGAGTGCTCGGCCCGACTGATCCAAGCCTCAGAAGAGGCTCAACCAAGCCTCAGATGAGGGAAAGAAAGAGAGAAGAGATCATGAGGTTTCGAATACTGATAGTTGCGCTGTTCGCGCTGTTCGCGGTCAGCGCCGTAGCCGCTTCTTCGGCCATGGCCGAAGAAGAAAGTACCTTATGCCTTCCGAAAGGGGAAAGCTTATGGGGATTACAGTTGAGCGCGACAGAATGCGGCGAAGAATTAGCAACGGCGAATTCGCCGTTTGAATTAGTAGTGTTCTTATTAGCCGAATGGTTAGTCAGTGGGGTCGCGGTCACAACGACATTATTAGTGACATCAACATCGTCAGGGCTGTTACTGGAAGACCAGAAAGGACCTTTGGGTGTGAAAGGGATGGTCTTATGTAGTGCTATCCTGGATGGCACTATAGGTCCAAACGGTGAAGACGAAATCACGGAACTGTTAACGTTAGCTGGCATGGCCGTATCATTAGAAGCATTAAAAGGTACTGCGCTTTTATGTAATGGTCAGGAAGGTTGCAATACTGGAACTGAAAATGCTGAAATCTGGGCGGTCAACCTGCCGTGGTTAACGTTACTGGAGTTAGTGGAAGAGGCGGGCCCGACATTGTTCCAGGGCTTCGCTGATTTAATATTGCCGCACACTGGTGGCGGTAATATTATCTGGTATATATTCTGTCCAACGGCGCTCGGTAACCAGGAAGACCAGTGCGGTGCCCCTGAACAGGCAGCTCAAAAAACAAACGTAGCGGGAGGCGTCTTGGATACCTTCTCCGAGCCGTTCACGTTATTAGTAGGAGCTCCACTCGGGAAGTGCACTGCGAGTTCAGAAGCAGAAACTGGTATTGTGGAAGAAACCGGTGAAACGGTATCGTCAGAAGGGATTCTCTCCGTTTCATCTGTTGGGTGATACGGGGATAATGGGTTGGGTTTGTTGTAATGTAGGTGTGCATGCAGCTCCCGGGCGGGAAGTGGTATTGCTCCCGCCCGGGAGCTATGCAGGTTGGTGGTTTAAGCAAAGAGCACCAGTGACGGGCCCCGGTGAGGAGTCCCGTCACTCCTCCTCGCTGCGCGCCGCAGGATTCTAGAAAAACGGGTACTACCCCTATTTTTGCGGAGTCGTGTGATCTGCCCCGGCTTTGACGTAGACGGTATGTGAGACTCCTTCGGTGCGTCCTAGGAGGATCAATGCCCAAGCAGTACGCCGCAGAGTTTCGTCAGGGAGTGCTCGCGCTGCATCGCAGCGGTCGGAGTGTTGCTGCTCTATCAGGGGAGTCTGGGGTCTCCCAGGCCACGATCTACAAGTGGATCAAGCAGGACGAGGTTGATCGCGGCGAGAGGCTAGGTGTCTCCAGCGTTGAGAGCTCCGAGCTGAAGGCAGCACGGCGGCGTATACGCCAGCTGGAGGAAGAGCTTGAGATAACTGTCCACGTCTGCAGGAAGTTCGTGGATCGTGAGCATCGGCTGTTCGAACCGTGACCGACGGCGGTCCGTCCGCTGCTGAGCGCGGCGGTGATCACGGCCGGTGCGCAGCGGTGAGCGTCGGTGCGGCGCCAGCCGCGTAGGTTGCATCAGCGGTGATCCCGGCTCATAGACGGTCTGGTAGACGCTCTCATGCGATAGCCACATCGCCGGTTCTTCGGGGAAGCGCTTGCGCAGCTGCCGGCTGATCTGTTCTGGGCTCCAACGCTGCCCCAGCAACTCGGCGACGACACGGCCCAGGTCGTGGTTGGTCTCGATGCGCCGATCACGACGCCGTGCGCGACGCGCGCACGCGCGACGGTGCGCCTCAAATGGGCGGTAGCCGGGCCGCCGGCCGCCGGTCCGGTTGCGCTTCAGCTCCCTGGAGATCGTTGACGGCGACCGGCCGACCCGCCGGGAGATCTCACGGACCCCGGCGCCCTCGTGGTGCAAGTCGGCGATCTCGATCCTCTCTTGCTAGGAGAGATACCTCGCGCTGATCTCGCGGACTTCGAGGCGGTCCAGCGGCTCGACGAACCCGACCGCGACGCCGTCGCGATAGACGGTGTAGCCGCGGGTCCAGTTAGCCGCGGCGCTCCTGGAGATACCGACCTCACGGGCCGCGCCACGGATACTCCAACCCTGCACTCGTAGCTCCATGAACCGCTGGCGCTTGGCCGAGAGCGGACGGCGCCCCGGCCCCTTCTTCACACGACGACTCGACAACACGACCTCCTCAAAATCAGGGAAGTGTTGCGACGTTCGCTTGAACCCACCCCGGCCTTGACAAACCAGGCTCCACGCGACCCCGGACGCCTCCGCCACCGTCCAAGAGGGTCAAACCTCAACCGGCGAAGAGGGGTCAGTCTCTCACCGGCACCGACACCGACATCGTGCACAACCGCCACAGACCCATGCAAAACGAAAACGACGCATGGAAGATGCTCCAGCTTACCCCGGTGCCTACCCGCTCGGGACGCCCGCCGCCACCGCACCATAAGGACGAAGCATCCGATACATCCGAATCAAGGAATAGTTCTTTATTTTAGAACTTCCTATGGTATGCTCTGCTCCGCATACCACAGGATCGACCGTCTGTTCGGTCGGCGGTTTGGATGATAGTGCTGTAGCGCATTAGGCTCGGACCCCGCGCTCTCTGACCATTTAGAACGAGTGCCCGGTCCGACTGATCCAAGCTTCATCTGAGGCTCAACCAGCTCGGATGAGGGAAAGGTAAAATAGAGATCATGAGGTTTCGAATACTGATAGTCGCGCTGTTCGCGATGTTCGCGGTCGGCGCCGTAGCGGCCTCCTCGGCTATGGCCGAAGAAGAAAGTACCTTATGCGTTCCGAAAGTGGAAGGCTTATGGGGATTACAGTTGAGTGCGACAGAATGCGGCGAACAGTTAACGGTAGCGAATTCGCCGTTCGAATTAGTAGTGTTCTTATTAGCCGAATGGTTAGTCGGTGGGCTCCCGGTCACAACGACCTTATTAGTAGAAGGGCGGGGAGAACTGTTACTGGAAGACAAGAAAGGGCCTCTCGGTATCAAAGCAATGATTTTATGCAGTGGCATCATGCTCGGTACCATCGGTCCCAGCGGTGAAGGGGAAATCACCGAACTTTTAACTTTAGGCGGAGTGGCGGTATCGTTATCGCCGTTAAGTGGGACGGCTCTCTTATGTAGCGGCCAAGAAGGCTGTAATACGGGTACGGAAAACGTCGAAGTCTGGGTAGTTAATTTGCCGTGGAAGGGGTTACTGGAGTTAATGGAAGAGGCGAGTCCGACATCGTTCCAGGGCTTCGCCGGTTTAGGCTTTGCGCACACCGGTGGCGGTAATCCTGGCTGGTATATATTCTGTCCAACTGCGCTCGGAAACCAGGAAGACGAGTGCACGGCCGAAGAAGGCGTGGTTGAAGCCATTAACTTAACTGGAGGCGTCGAAGGCATAGATTCCGAAGCATTTACTTTATTAGCAGGAGACAAACTCGGAAGTTGCACTGCATCATCGGAAAAAGAAACCGGCGTTTTAGAGGGAACGGGTGAACTAGTATCGCAAGAAGGGACTCTTTCAGTGTCGTCAGTTGGATGATAGGATAAAACTGTAGAAGTGCACGTTGCCAGGGCGGATTTGATCGCCCTGGCAACGTGTATTTGGTGCAAGGAGGGACCGTGTCTGGATGACCGATCGGCTAGCCGAGCTCTAAACAGTTCTTAATGCCGTCGAGCTTGGTTAAGGCGTACAATTGCCTGCGGACCTGTTCGGCCACCTGGAGCACGGACGCGACGGAGCTATAGTTTTTCGCCTGGGCGTAGTTTGCGATCTGGTTGACGTATTCGCTGAGGAGCTGGTCGAGGCTTAGGACCTGTACCCAGCCTTTGTCCATCGATGCCGGTGGCACCAGTTTGCTCAGTTCGTGAAACTCTGTGCTGTCGTAGATCGCGACCTGTGGAGTCTCGCGGGCATAGTCGCTCTGCGTTTTGAGTGATACCGTCATGAGCTTCGTGTGCTCGCGTTCGCAGATCGCTTCTGCCTCGGCGATCAGCCTCGCGCGCGTCAGCGGTGTGCCGGTCGCGAGCTTCACGGACTTCGTTGTGACCGGCGGAGTAGCTGGGGTCGTCGTCGTCGTTGGCGTCGTGACGGCCGCGGCCGTGGTAGCCGATTCTGTTTTCGACGAGCCGCCGCAGCCGGAGGCCACCAGCGCGATTGCCACGAGCGTCAGCGCGACAAATTGTATGTGTAACATCAGAATCCCTCCCAAGGGTGGTTTTAACTTTCGACTGTTCTAAGATAATTCTACAGAACGGGACTCAAATTCGTCGCGCGAGGTCGCCTTCAATGTGCGGTGCGCACGCGGTTGTCAACTTTGCCGGCGACGGCCGTAGCCGGCTCAGTGTGACGCCGGCGCGGCTCAGCGATCACCAGCGCGTGTCGATGGGGGACGAACGCGATCGCGCTCTTGCGCGCCCGCTCCGAGCGTGGGTCGACCGCCCGCAGATCGACCTCGGCGACGACGGTGCCGATCACTTGCTTCATCAGCAGTTGCGCGTAGGGAGCCGCCAGGCAACGGCGTACGCCCCCGCCGAAGGGAATCCAGGTGTACGTTCCGGCCGGTCGTTCGAGAAAGCGCTCGGGCGTGAAGCTCAGCGGCCGCGGATAGATGTCGGGGCGACGGTGCACAAGGTGCACGCACGGCGCGACCGTCGTGCCGGCCGGGATCGTGTAGCCGCCGAGCTCCATCGGCGCGAGCAGCTTGCGCACGACGATCGGCGCCGCCGGACACAGCCGCATCGTCTCCTTCGCCACCGCGTCGAGGTAGGCATCCTTCTCGCCGGCCTGCCCATGTCCGTTAGCGGCGGGTCTCTGCCTCCGTCCGTCAGCGGGTCCCTGCTCATGCGAGGCATCGATCTCGGCACGCAACCGCGCCAGCTTGTCTGGGTGGCGCAGGAGCCGCTCGAACGCCCATGACAGCAGGCTTGAGGTGGGGCCGTCCGTGAGCAACGTGACCAGTTCGTCGCGCAGATCCTGCTCGCTCATCGGCGAGCCGTCCTCGTAGCGCGCTTCGCCTAGCATCGCCGCAATATCGCTGCCGTCGGTGTAGCCCGGGTCCTGCTGGCGCAGACGCACCTGCTCGAGCACCGCGTCCTCGACCGGCCCCATCATCTTCAAGTAGTCGCGGTTGCCGGCGAAGCGCGCCGGTCCCGCTGCTGCCAGCAGGTTCAGCCGATGCGGGTCGTTCATCCAGTTCGTCAGGCGGCGCAGGTGCCGGCGCAGGCGCTTCAGGCCGTCCGTTTCCACCGGCCCGAACACGACGCGCATGATCGCCTCCAGGGTTATCTCCTGCATCCGCGGCCACAGCTCGAACGGTTCGCCAACCGGCCACTTCGCGACCTCGCGCCGTGTCACCTCGGCCATCATCTCGCTGTAGCCCTGCATGCGCTCGCCGTGGAAAGGCGGCAGCATCAGCTTGCGGCGCTTGACGTGCTCGGGCTCCTCAAGCAGCATCACCGAGCGCGGTCCCAACAGCGGGCCGAGGATCGAGTTGGCTAGCCCCACGCCCAGCACCGCGTGGTCGGCAGTGAACACCTTCTTCACATCTTCGGGGTCGGCCAGGATCACCCACCTGCCGGCGTGCTTCACGTCGATGGTGAAGATGTCACCAAAATGTTTCTGACATCGCTCCAGGAACGGCAAAGGCCTGCGCGCCCAGGCTACGGCCTGCAACGTGCTCGGCAGCTTTGGACCCGGCGGCAGCTCTTCACCAATGGTGCGACGAATCAAAAGATATGGTATTGTCGCGCCACCTCGCACCAGTACCTTAAGCGGTGAAAGGGCCGGACTTAAAATCCGGTGATCCGGGTTCGAGCCCCGGCTGGTGCATCGGGTTAGGACTGACGCGGGAGACGGGATTTGTGTCATTTGGCGCTCCCGTCTCCCGCTGTGGAGGACTGAGCGATCAGCTCGTCCTCCATCTTGCAGGTCGCCGCGATCAGCAACTCGAACAGCGCGGCCGCGAAGGCGGGCGGCAGGTTAGCCTCGGCTCCCCGCCGCAGATAGCGTTCGCGCACTTCGACCACGCGCTGAGGCTGCATCATCGGGATGTCGTGCTCGCGCTTGTGGTAGGCGACCTGGCGGCAGACCTCGAAACGGTCGCCCAACAGGCGCAGAATCTCCCCGTCGAGGAAGTCCAGTCGCGCGCGGAAGGGGGCCAGGCCGTTTGCCGCGGTGTCGCTGTCCCGGCCGGCGGCGTCCGTGCCGCTGGAGTCTCCTGTCGCGCCGGCCTTTTGGGTATCTCCGGACGCGCTCATCCGTCCTCGTCCTCCTCCATCAGGATGCCGGCGGCGAAAGCCTCGCTGCAGTTCGCCAATGCGTCGAGCGCGTAGCCGCCCTCTTGCACGACGCACACAGGCAGGCCCGCATAGGCGAGGACTTCGCCGATCTCCATGAAGATCAGTTGCGAGAAGGCCCACGAGCCGTGCGGGTCGCTCTCGACGATGTCGTAGCCGAGTGAGAGCACGAACGCTTGCGCTTCCGTGCCGAGTTCGACGATCAGCTCCTCGAGCGCCTCGATGTAGGCGTCCGCGCGCGGCTGGTGGTTGAACTCGATGAAGTACTCGCCGTCGGACGGCACGACGTGGCGCCACGGCACCTCGGCCAGCGTCGAGGCGTGCAGCGAGCCGAGCGTGATGTTCTGAAACGGAGCCACGATCGCCGCGGTGCCCGTGGGGAAGTGGAAGTCCAGGTCGAGGATGCAGACGCCTTTCACCCCGCCTTCCCACAACGTGTAGGCCGCCGCCGCGGCCGTGTTCAGGTAGCAGTAGCCGCCGAGGAAGGCAGGCCCGGCGTGGTGGCCCGGCGGGCGGCACAGGGCGTAGGAGAACTGCTCGCCGTCGACGATCGCCGTGGCCGCGGTCATGGCTGTGCGCACGCCCTCGAAAGCCGTGTCGAACACGCCCGCCCACACCGGGCTGTCGGCCGGCAGCCCCGGCGGGGCCCACTCGGGCATCATCCGTGGCTCCTGCCAGTCCACTTTCCTGAGCGCCTCCAGATAGCTGGGCTCGTGTAGCGCGGAGAGCACCCGCTCGACGTGCTCGGTCGAGACGTCCGCCCGCGTGGTGCGCACGTCTTCGTGGCGCGTCAGGCCCTCGCGCAGCTGCACCGTGCGCCGCTCATCGTCGCGGCCCTGCATCTTGCGGCCGTGACGGTCCAAAATGAAAGGGGCTCCGTGGCCGTGGCCGTGACCGTTGCCGTTGCCGTTCGCGGCGTCGACCAGCTGCTCGACCACCAACATTTGACTCATACATTCCTCCGCATGCGTGCGCCGATCTGGGTGAAGCCGTTGTTGACGTAGAAGGCCTCGGTGGCGCTCAGGCCCGCATAGCGCTCACTCGGCAGGCCCACCTCGATGCGCTCGACGCCCTGTTTGCGCGCGAGCTCGGCCAGAGCCGCGAGCAGGTCGGCGCCGATCGTCATGTAGCGGAACTCCGGCTTGACCCACAGCTCCTGGATCACGCCGTAGCGGCCTGGAATGCGCATCGCGATCTGCCAGCTGACGCCGACGATGCCGACGACCTCGTCCTGGTGTTCGGCGATCAGCACGACCCCGGCGCTGCCGTCGTCGATCAGCGTGTGCGCGATCTCGGCCAGCAGCGGCGTTGCCAGCGGTTTGCCGCCGAGCTCGACGAGTAGTTCGCGCACGCCCGTCACCACCGCCGGCACGTCCTCGTGCGTGGCTTCGCGTATCTCCCAGGTCACTCCCCACTCCTCCTCGGCATTGGGTTCGGTCGGTATGAGCGGGCTCACGACAGGTTTCCCGCGAACGCGTCCTGAGGCTCGAGCTCGACCGTCCACGCCTCGGGGGCGTCGCTGCCTGTTACCGCCTTCGCGATCGCGGCCATCGGCGCGCGTGCCTTCAGCAGGATCTCCTCGAACTCCTCTTGCGGGTCGGACTGCATCACGATCGCCCCGCCGGCGCCGATCGTCGTGCGGGCGGGCGGGCCCGATCTGATCACGATCGTGCGGATCACGATGCTCAAGTCGACCACGCCGTCGAGGCCGAAGTAGCCGATCGCGCCCGAGTACACGCCCCTCGCCTCGCGCTCGATGTCGTCGATGATCTCCATCGTGCGCAACTTCGGCGCGCCGGTCATCGAGCCGCCGGGAAAGCAGGCGCGCACTGCGTCGATCGCGCTGCGGCCGGGCTCCAGCGTACCGACGACGTTTGAGATCATCTGGTGCACGGTCGTGTACTGCTCGATCGCCATCAGCTCGGGCACACGCACCGTGTCCACTTCGCACACCCGGCCCAGGTCGTTGCGCAACAGGTCGACGATCATCAGGTGCTCGGCGAACGTCTTTTCGTCCTCGGCAAGCTCTTTGCGCGTGGCCTCGTCTTGCTCGGGGTCCGCGGAGCGCGGCGCGGTGCCCTTGATCGGCCGCGCCATCACCTTGCGCTCGCGATCGACCGACAGGAAGCGCTCCGGCGAGCTGCTCACGACCGCCAGCTCGCCCAGCTTCAGGTAAGCGGCAAACGGCGCCGGGTTGGAGCGGCGCAGACCGCGGTACAGAGTCCACGGATCCGGTTCGGCGTCGGTGTGGATCTGGTCGGTCAAACACACCTCATATGACTCGCCGGCCCCCAATGCGCTCTGGCAGCGGGCGATGTCGGCGAGGTACTGCTCACGTCCGCGCCCGGGGCGAAAGACGACTGGGTCATTTGGGGGAGGGGTGGGCGTGCCGTTTGGTGTCAGGTCGGCTGAAGCGACCGCGCGCGCGTTGCGCGCTTCCGACGCCGCGTGGGGCGTGCCGTCCGATTCGATCTCGGTCGAACCGGCGACTGGCGCAGCGCGCGGCTCCCGCTCCGCGAGGATGGGCGTGCCGTTCGGCTTCAGCTCGGCTTGCCCCGCGGCGAGCGCGTCGCGTACCTCCCGTTCTGCCAGCTCGAGCCATTGTTGTGCCTCGGGCTCCTCACCTTGGGCCAGCGCGAGCACGTGTGTGCGCCCGCGCACGTGATCGACCGCGATCACGCGGTTGGCGAGCATCTGCACGGCGTCGGGGACGTCGGAGCGGTGTGCGTTGGTGGCGCCGCAGTCGGCCTTCAGCTCGTAGCCGAGATAGCCGACAAAACCCCCCACTAGGCCGTGGTCGGGGTCTTGCGGCGGCTCGATCGCACGATCTTCCAACTCGCGATCTAGTACCTGGAAGAACGAGCCATTTTCCTTAACGACTCCAGCGGCGTCGTGGCGGGTCAGGATGCCTTGCTGGACGTCGTATTCGAGCACCAGCCGGCACGCCCCCATCGATGAGCCGAGGTATGAGTTTTGGCCCAAGCTCGTGGACGTGCTCGCGCTATCCAACCAGAACGCAAAATCCTCATCCCCAAACAACTTTTCGAACAATCGCTCCGCGTTCGGCTCGCCCTCCAGCGTGCGGCTCAGCAGGCGCACGTCGGACTCGGCCGCGCTACGACGCTTGCAGCGGCGCGGCGGCACGCTCGGCCGGTTCAAGCGTCGCGCCCGCTTGGGCTTGCGTTCCTGCGCCAGGGCGTAGAAGTTCTCGAACAGCTGATGCCCGTATTCGGTGCAGATCGACTCCGGGTGAAACTGCACGCCCCACAGCGGGCGGCTCGCGTGTTCGATGCCCATCACGACGCCGTCCGCGGTCCAGGCGACCTCACGGCCCTCCTCGCCCAGCGACCCGGACACCGCCAGCGAGTGGTAGCGGACGACCTCGAAGCCCTGAGGAATGCCGGCGAACAGGCCCTCGCCTGTGTGCTTGACGGGCGAGAGGCGTCCGTGCATGACCGTCGGCGCATAGCTGACGGTCGCTTTGAGCACGTGCCCGAGACCCTGATGACCGAGGCACACGCCAAGCACCGGAACTTCGCTCGAGCGCAAGATGTCGGCGCACACGCCGAAGTCGTGCCAGCGCGCCGGATGGCCGGGCCCGGGGGAAAGCACGATCGCGTCGAAGTCCCAACGTTCGAGCGCCTTCCAGGAGACCATGTCGTTGTGCACGACGATCGGCTCCTCGCCGCAGGCGGCCGCCAGCAGGTGGAAGACGTTGTAGGTATAGGAGTCGTAGTTGTCGACGAGCAGCGTGCTCATGCCGAGGGCTCCCAGCGGCTGAGGTTTGCTCTTTTGCGGCGATGCCCCCCGCGCGCGCGGGGGCACAGCGCTTTTGCGCACATCTCAGTGTTCGCGTTTCGCGCCCTCATCTGCCCGCCTCCAGCCCCAGACCGCGTGCGCTTCGGTCAAGCAGCGTGTGAATCACGCGCTCGACATGGCTGGAGCGCTCCGCTTCCAGGTACCAGCGCGCCAGGTGGCGCAGGTACAGCGCCAGCGGCGTGACGTCGTAGCGCTCCACCGCCAGGCGCAGGTGGCGCCGATAGATCTCCGACTGCACGACGGCGCTGCGATAGTCCGGGTCGTCGGCCGGCCGGTGGCCGGGGGAGGTGGCGAGCGTCCCGTGCTTCGCGCGCGCTCGCACCAAGTCCCAGCCCAACGACTCGCGCTCTGTCAGCAGCTTGCCCATCTCGAAGTCCACGCGCGGGGTCATCGGATATGGCAGGAAATAGCCGAGCGCGATCTGTGCCGGGATCCGTTCGGGGGCGGGATGCGCGCGGCGCACCTCACGCATCTCAGGGTTCGCATCGATCTGCGTCTCGATCCACTCGATCAGGTCGTCGATCAAAAGCCCGCCTTCGTCGCTGGAGCTGACAGCCCGCTTTTGCTGGGCGACCATGCCGTGGAAGATGTCGTGCGTGGGGTGGATGCCGCGGCTGCCGGCCCCGTTGCTGGAGGCGTTTGCTCCCCCCACACGGGCATCTCCTGAGGAGCCATCGCTTCCGTTCTCCCCACTCTCTCCTCTACCGCGGCCCCCTGCAACGGGGCCGGGGGTCCCGGGGTCCTCCCCCGATAGCTCGCCCATCAACTGGCGGATGCAGGTGGAGTGCGCAACCCACTCGGTGCCGGTGATTTGGATCGTGGTCACGCCCTCGACGCTGGGCGTGCCCATCCAGTAGGAGACGGCGCGCATGTGCTGTGTCGTCTGCCCGTCGGCGCGCACGAGCGGCATTTCCTCCATGTGCTCGACGCCGGTGTCGTAGATCACGACGCCGTCCACACGCCGATCGAGCATGCCTTCGCGCAGGCCGCGCTCGACCAGCTCGTTGCCTTCCTCGAGGAAATCAGACTCGAAGAACACCCTGTCGAACGCGACCCCAAGGCGCGCGAGCGTCTTGCGCTGACCCGATATCACCCATGCGCGCGTCTTGAACCACAGCTCCAGCGCTTCGCTCTCGCCGCCCATCACGCGTTTGAGCAGCTCGTCCGCCGCGTCGTTCTGCATGCGCAGCTCACGTGTGAGCGAGTCTTCGCGCTCGTCGATGCCCTCCTCGGCAAAGCCGCCCGCGGCAACGTAGTCCGCGTAGCAGAGCCCCACAAAATGATCGCTCTTCTGATCGCCCTCCGGCCACGCGGAGGTGTGGTGGCCGCTGCGGACGATGCCGGCCATCGCCTCGCCCATGCTGCGCCCAGCGTCGGAGATGACGCTGCGCCGCTCGACCTCGCCGCCGCCCTGTGCGAGCGATGCGGCCAGTGCGTTGCCGAGCGCCAGATTGCGCAAATGGCCGACGTGCAGCGCCTTGGTCGCGTTCGCGTCCCAGAATTGGATCGCGTAGCGTTGCGCGCGAGCGAGATCGCCGAGCGCCGCTTCGGCGCCGCCGCCGGCCTCAAGCGTCGCCCCGGTCGTCTCGATCCAACTGTCGCTAAGGCGCAGCTCGATACCGTCGTCGCAGCGCGTGAGCGTGTCTACCCAAGGTTCGTCTTGTAGGCGCTCGAGCGCACCGAGCGACTCGGGGTCCTTCTGCCAGTTGGGCGCGCGCGGCACGAGCTTGATGTCGAAGCTCGCGTTCGTCCGCCTCGGCGCACGGGCAGCCCATGGGGCATGAGCCCCATTGTCTGCCGATACTTCCTCGAAATAGTCAAAAAGGTTGGTTGTCATGAGCTAGCGAGGAGGTCGAGTCGAGCATATCGAAAGTGAAGCATCGCGTAGAGCAAAAAGTGAGAAACATGGAGCGCCCCCCAGTGCATGGTTTTCACTGTGACGGAGACTCCGCCAAAAAGTAGGAAACACTTGTGCGGATTTGCTTGCGCCGCGCCTCTTCCCATGATAGGAAGCACGCGGCCCCTCCAGGCTAACCGGTTGCCGGGGCGTTCTCTGACCTGATCAAGACGCGCGCCCCGGCACCGGTGTTCTGACAACCCCCTCGGGAAGGATTTGGGTGTGAGATGGTCGTTATGGGACGTATGACGGGACCCAGGGCCAGATGTACGATGGGAACCGGGGCCAGATGTATGACGGGAACCGGGCCCGGACGTACGATGGGAGCCGGGGCCGGACGTACGATGGGAACCGGGGCCGGGCGTATGACGGGACCCAGGGCCTAGTGCTATGCGCAAACATAGCCATCACGGGTGGCAGTGGACACCCACTTACGATGCGCGCCACGCCACCGCCGGCTATGCGATCCCGCGCCGCTGTTGCTGGGATCTGCGCTGCGAGGAAGCGCCGTGCGTGGAGATCGGCGGACGCATGAGTCCGCGCCACAAGCCGCGACGCGGTCGTCGCCGCGCCGGAGGTCGACCATGCTAGCGAAATTGGATATTTCCGACCGATCCCGACTGTTGACGGTCGCGGGATTCTTTTGTTGCGACGCGGGGAGCGAGGTGTAGTCTTACGCGCGTGCGGGAGATACGCCTGTATGACTCGCTGAGCGGAGAGCTAGTGCCTGTCACCGCTGGGGATGCGATCAGGGTCGAGGTACGCACCTCGCCGATCGTCGTCGACGGTGGGGTTGACGTCGCCTCAACCAGGCCACTGGTGCTGTTCAGTTTCCTTGAGCGCTACCTGCAACGCGAAGGCTTCGCCACCAAGTTCCTGTTCGACTCGCCCGACGACGGCGACATGCTCTACGAGCTCTCCGAATCGGAGCCGCTCAACGCCCCAGACTCGCCCGCTTCGTTTGACTCGTCCGATTCGTTCAGCTCTCGCGGCGAGCACGACACCGATGGGGACGGTGAGTTTGGTGCTGAGCGTGAGGCTGATCTGGACGGCGAGTCAGACACCGATATGAGCCTGCTCCAGGTCCCGCGCTCGGACGTCGACCGCTGGGTCAATATCTGCTTTGGCGCCAACCGCGACGGGGTCGTGGCAGATCCTGCCTCCACCGGCGAGCGTATCCTGCTGAGCGACGCGCTCAAACACTTCGGCCATCCGGCCGTCGCTCTCTATCTGCTTGGCACCCACTATTCGCTGCCACTCGGCGACGCGCACACCGGTCTGGCGACCGGTTCCAAGAACGCATTACGCATCCGTCAGGCGCTCCAGAAACTGGTGCCCGACCAGCCCAGCCCGCCGGACATGCGCCACCACATGGAAGCCTTCCGCGACGCGCTCGCCAACGACCTTGATACGCCGCTGGCCTTCGTCGTCATGTTCGAGTGGCTGCTCGAGGCCGAGCGCCGCGGCGGCGACGTGGGCGACCACGATCTGCGCGTGATGCTGGAGGTACTCGAGCTCGACGGCCTGGCAGCGCCCGTCGGCTGAGATCCGTCCGCCCGCAGCTGGGGTGGAGGTTGGATTGTTCAAAATGGGCTCACCCCCGCGTGCGCGCGCCGGTCAAAATGGGCTTATCCCCGTGCGCGCGCGCCGGTCAAAATGGGCTTATCCCCGTGTGCGCGCGAGGGGGTGGAAAGGGCCCGTGCGCCTAGGTACGCCTAGGGCGCTTCCCGGCGGCATAGACTGCTCAGCCGTGTCCCGCTTTCACGAGCCCCAGCATCCCGACTTCGTGCGCATGAACACGTCGGTCGGCTTTGATCGGCGTCTATGGCCTCAGGACATCGCCCAGTCGCGCGCGCACGCGAAGATGCTTGCCGCGCGGGAGATCGTCTCCGCCGAGGATCGCGACGCGCTGCTGCGGGGCCTTGACGAGGTGGAGCATGAGCTGGAGCAGGGCCGGTTCGTCTTCGTCGACGGCGACGAAGACATTCACATGGCGATCGAGCGCCATCTGACCGAGCTGGTCGGGACGGTCGGCGGCAAGCTGCACACCGCCCGCTCGCGGAACGACCAGGTTGCTACCGACCTCGTCATGTACACGCGCGAGCGCACGCGTGTGGCGCAGGTAGCGATTGTGCGCTTGATGGCGGCGCTGGCCGAGCAGGCCGAGCAGCACATCGACTGGGCGTTGCCCGGCTATACGCATCTGCAGCGTGCCCAGCCCGTCTATCTCAGCCACCACCTGCTTGCCTACTTCTGGATGCTGGCGCGCGACCGCGAGCGCTTTGCCTTCGCCGAGCGCCAATGCTCGCGCCTGCCGCTTGGAGCCGGGGCGCTCGCGGGCGTGAACTTCGACACCGACCGTGAGCTCGTGGCGCGCGAGCTCGGCTTCGACGAGCCCGTGCCAAATTCGATCGACGCTGTCGCCAACCGCGACTTCGCGCTCGACTACCTCGCCGCCGCCGCCACTTGTGCGACCCATCTCTCACGCCTGGGGGCGGAGCTCGTGTTGTGGTCCTCGAGCGAGTTCGGCTTCTGTGAGCTGTCCGATGCCTGGAGCGCCGGCTCCTCGATCATGCCGCAGAAGAAGAACCCAGACGCGGCCGAGCTCTTGCGCGCCAAGGCCCCGCGCGTCGTCTCTCATCTGGCCGGGTTGCACGGCGTGATGCACGCACTGCCGCTGACCTACAACAAGGACCTACAAGAGGACAAGGAGCACTTGTTTGACGCTGTGGACACGCTCGAGCTGGCGCTCGCCGCTGCCCATGGAATGGTCTCAGGCGTCGCCTTCAACCGCGAGCGCATGGCCGAGGCGGCCTCCGACGAGCTGATCGCCGCTACGGATGTGGCCGATTTGCTGGTGCGCCGCGGGTTGCCGTTCCGCGAGGCGCACGGGGTTGTTGCGGGGCTCGTGCGGACCGCCGTTGACGCGGACAAGCGCCTCTCGGAGCTGACCGTCGAGGAGCTCAGGGCTCAAAGTGAGCTGCTCGTCACTCCTAGGCCTGCCCTCGGAGGCGACGCGCAGGCAGGAGCCTCGCCAGACGGCGCAGCCGGCTTCTACGACGTCCTCGCACGCGATTCGTGGCTCGAATCGAAGGTGTCGATGGGTGGCACCGCACTGCCGCGGGTGCGGGAGCAACTGGAGCTGGCGCGCGCCGTGCTTGCCGATGAGGCTCGCGGCTGACTTTTACGCGCGTCCGGTGCTCGAGGTCGCGCACGACTTGATCGGTTGCGTCGTCGAGCACCGTGGCGTGTCCGGCAGGATCGTCGAGACCGAGGCCTACCACGAGAGCGAGCCCGCCTGTCACGCTTTCGTCGGGGTCACGGCCCGCACACGCACGCTGTTCGGCGAACCTGGAATCGCCTACGTGTACCGCTCTTACGGCGTCCACGCTCTGCTCAACGCGGTCTGCGAGCCGGTGGGGGTGGGAGCGGCGGTGCTGATCCGGGCGCTTGAGCCGCTCGATGGCATCGAGGAGATGCGCTTGCGGCGTGAATCGGCCGGGCGGGGGTACGGGCGGGGATCCGCGGAGGAGGGGTATGGGCGGGGATCCGCGGAGAGGGGGTATGGGCGGGGATCCGCGGAGAGGGGGTATGGGCAGGGATCCGCGGAGAGGGGGTATGGGCGGGGAGGCGAGCAAGCGCCTCTGCATGAGCAAGCGCTTCTGCCAGAGCGGGCGCCTCTGCGTGAGCGGGCGCCTCTGCGCGATCGGGATCTCTGTTCCGGGCCGGGCAAGCTCACGCAGGCGCTTGGAGTAGAGCTTTCGGAGAATGGAAGTAGCCTCCTCGACGGGCCGATCGGCATTCGAGCCGGTCAGGACGACCTCGGTGGACTTGAGGGCACGATTCAGCAAGAAGCAGCATGCGAATCCAACGGTGGTCGAGAAAGCGAGCCTGCCGTGGTCGCGGGCACGCGCGTTGGCATCACCAAGGCAATTGACCTGCGCTGGCGCTTCTGTCTTGCCGGCAGTCCATACGTCTCACGGCCCTGGCCCACGACGGGGCATGCTGCTGGGGGAACCTAGCTTGGCTTGTGGGGTCGACTTAGCTTGGCTTGGGGGGGGCCGACTTAGCTTGGCTTGTGAGGCCGACTTAGCTTGGCCTGTGGGGCCGACCTAGCTTTGGCTTGAGGGGCCGACCTAGCTTGGCCTGGTCTCCAGCTGATCCACGGGGGCATAGTCGTCGCGCAAGGGTTTGGCGCCCGCAACGATTCGCCTGATCGCTGCCCGTTCGTAGAGGGTGCTGCCTTCGGCGGCCCGGCTGTGCTCGGCCGGCAGTGGCCCGTTGGAGGCAATCAAGACCTCGTTGCCCCCTGCGGGGCGGCCGTCTGGGGCGGCGCCCGTAATCATGTAAATGTGAGCGAATGCCGAGAGTAGCGTCGCTGACTCCGCGCGCAACAGGCTCAGTGGTGGGTAGTCGATCATGTTGAGCGCGTAAAGGCCGTCGGGTCGCAGCACGCGCTTTACTTCGTGCAGCCATTCCGTCGTCATCAATTGCCAGGGAACCGTGCGACTGCTAAATGCATCGCCGACGATCACATTGGCGCTGTCGGTAGCTTCGTGGCGCATCGTTACGCGTGCGTCTCCGACGGTGGCACGCAGATCTGAGGAAGTATGCAATCCAAATTCTTTGCGGTCGAATTTGACGAGCCCTCCATCGACCTCGAGCGTGTTGGAGCGCGATCCGGGCCTGACGGCCGCAAGCCAACGAGGGAGGGTGAAGGCTCCTCCGCCGACGAAAACCGCGTCCAGCGGTGTATGCGGGGGTCCGATCGCGCTAATCGCGGCGCCGATCCAGCGCTCGTAGCGAAAGCCCAGGTAGCTCGGTTCGTTCTGGTCTACCTCGGAGTTGTAGCCGCCATCCAGGATCAGGAACTTAGCCGTTGGTCGTTCAGGATCGGGTTCGACCTGAATGCAGTTGTAGGAAGTTTCCGCGACACACGGAGAATGTTGCGCGATCGTGAGCGCGGTGAAGGCGATCGTGGCGAGCACGCCACCGCCGATCAGGAGCGGGTTGAGGACCCGGAGGTAGGCGCCGAGCAGGATGCCGGCGAGCACGAGCAGGATGCCGATCGTCAATACGGAGCTGCTCACCGGGAACAGTGGAACGAGCACAAAGCCCGTTCCGAAGGTACCAACCAGCGCACCCGCTGTCGCCCACGCCGAGAGACGTCCCACAATCGTTCCGCTGGCTCGCAGATCGCGCAGCTGCAGCCGTGCGACAGTCGGCGTGATCGCGCTCAGGACGGCTGCGACCGGAACGAGTGCGGCGAACGTCATCCCTACCGCGGTGAGAGCTCCGCCTTGGCTTGCCGACGGACCGAGCGCACGTATGATCGGGACTGTCAGCAGCACGAGTAGACCGCCGCTTATCAGCAGTCCCACAACTAGCAAACGTGGATTGACACGATCCGCCGCCCGACCGCCGAGCGCTGCCCCGGCGGCAATTCCGGCGAGCACCGCGCCGATGATCGAAGTTGTCGTTTCGAGCGTCAGGCCCACGTACGGCGCGAGCAGGCGCACGGCGAGAATCTCGAGTACCAGTACCGCGCCGGAAGCGACAAAGACAATCCCAGCCGCAAGCATGGGCGCCAGGGAGCCGACGACGTGCTCGGGCGTCGCCTCTGGCTCCTGCGCCTGCCTGGATGACGCCCTGGTCACCATGGCCGCTCAGCCCGGTAGGTCGCGATCATGCGTGAGCCGGTGGGCTGTCGGGAATGGTTAGTCTTCCCAGGCGAAACACCGGGTTCGGTCGACAAGACAGATCACGTCGTCGAGCTGAAGCGCACATGATCAACATGCTAAACCGTTGTCTCATTCGGGCTTCTGGAGCGCCAACCACATCAGTCTAATCTAGATGACCATTCTGTTCTATGGGCATTTAGATCAACCGTCTCGATACGAGCGAACACGTGTCTGTCTGCGCATCTCTGCAGCGTATATGGCGGTCTTAGGCCCCGCTTGGGCCCCGGTCCTAGTCACCGGTCATACGCGGGTTCGACGGCAGCGCGCTCCTGAGACGGGCCGCGACCGAGTCAGAGACATATGCGGGTGTGCGGTGTGGCTGTCTCAATGGTTTCAGCCGCCCGGACTGACCCCGCCGGTGGCGCCGGTGCCCCCAGATTTCGAGGTAGGGGTGGCTTCTCCGGTGGGGGTTTCCGGCGCCGGCGTAGCGGGCGGGTTCGTCGGTGTCGGCGCCGGGGCGGCCGGGGTAGCTTCGGACTTCGGTGCTTCGCCTTTTGCTTCTCCGCGTTCGCCTCCGCCTGTCGCGCCCCCGCCTGTTGCGGGTGTGACCGCGGGCGTGCCTTTGGTCGTTGCTTCGCCGGTACCGTTTTTCGGACCTGTCGCGGCGGGCGGGGGTGTGGCGGTCGTTTCGGTCGTGCCGGCTGACGTTTCTGCCTGCGAGGTGGACCCTGAAGAGCCTGAAGAGCCACTCTTGGTGCCATTAGTGCTCCTGGTTGCCGCGGCTTCGCTCGCGCGTTCCTTTTCCACCTGCATCGCCGAGGTCATGAAGTCGTGCCAGATCAGCGCTGGAAATGTCCCACCCAGTACGGGTCCGCCGTCGAAGTCCGTGGTCATCGGTACCAGGCTGTTGGGGTAGCCGACCCATACCGCCACCGTGTACTTGCTGTCCCAACCCACGAACCAGGCGTCGCCGTAGTTGGAAGTCGTGCCGGTCTTGCCGGCTGCGAACTGGCCAAGCGTGGCCGCCTTGGCAGTGCCGTACTCGAGCACCGTCTCCAGTACCGAGGTCTCGGTGCTCGCTACTTCGGACGGAAGCACGCGCTTGAGGATCACAGCGTTGCGATCGCTGTGATGGCCGTCGGAGAGCACGTTGCCGGCGGCGCTCACTTCCTGGATGCCGACCGGTTGCCAGTTGGATACGAGCGAGCCGCTGACGCGATCGCCGCCGTGGGCGATCGTCTCATAGGAATGAGCCATGTCGAGCGGTGTCACGCCTACTTTCAAGCCGCCGATCGTCATCGCCGGGTTGGTGGACAGCGGGGTCGTGATCCCCATCCGATGAGCTAGATCGGCGATGCGGGTCGTGCCCACCTTCAGGCCCACTTCGGCGTAGATCGAGTTGTCCGAGTAGGCGGTCGCGTTGGTCAGCGAGTTCTCGCCGGTGTAGGCGCCTTCGTCGTTGTGTACGACGAACTTTTCCGTGCCGCTGGGTCCATGCACGAAGAACGTCTTTTCGTGCGAAGGCCACACCGATCCTGGAGAGATGCCGTCCTCCAGGGCGGCCGCGAGATCGAACGCCTTGAAAGAGGATCCGGGCTGGCGCTCGCCCTCGGTGGCGAGGTTGAAGGGGGTCTCGTCGTAGTTGCGGCCCCCCACCATCGCGCGCACCTCACCCGTCGAGTTTTCGATCGCGACCAGTGCTGCCGTGGGGCCTTCGGGACCTGGTAGATAGCCGCTGACAGCCTGTTCGGCCGCACGTTGCATGCCAAGATCGAGCGTCGTCTTGATGCGCAGCCCACCGTTGTAGACCCGTGGGGCGCCATAGCGTTCGATGACCTGCTGCTGCACCCAGCTGGTGAAGTAGCCGACGTCGACGCCGTCCACGAGCGGCTGTTGCGGCGTCTGAATTTCCTTGGCCGTGGGCAGCGGCTGGTTGAGGCTTTCGTCGTATACAGCTCGGCTGATATAGCCCTGCTGGAACATCTGCTGGAGCACGACATCGCGCCGTGTTTTGGCTTCCAGGGGACTGTCGGCGGGGTTGTACTCAGTCGGGGATTGGATGATCCCGGCGAGCAGAGCCGCTTCGGCCGGCTCGAGCTCCTGCACACATAGCTCGTGGCCCGGTGTGCCACAGCCGAGATGCTTGGGTTGCGAGCCGAAATATGTCTGCGCGGCGGACTCAATCCCGTAGGCGCCGTTGCCGAAGTAGATCGTGTTGAGATAGGCGGCGATGATCTTTTCCTTCGACCACTTGTGCGAGAGCTGGTAGGCCAGCGCCGTCTCGCGCAGCTTCTTGAGGATCGTCCGGTGCGACTGGGCTTGCAGCGCGTTCTTGATGAACTGCTGCTCGATCGTCGAGGCGCCCTGCAGGTTGCCTTTGTGCTGTATGTCCTGGACGAACGCGCGCGCGATCCCGCGGATATCGACGCCGCTGTTCGTCTCGAAGCGCTTGTCCTCGATCGAGATCACCGCGTCCTTGACGATCAGTGGGATCTCCGCGGGCGTGACGATCACGCGGTTCTGTTCGCTGAGCACGCCAATCGGGTGGCCGAGGTCGTCCAGCAGCACCGAGCTCTGTGCGTTCTTGAACTGCGAGAACCTCGTGAGCGAAGGCAGGTCGGACGCGACGGCCACGAACATGCCGAACACGAAAGAGATGAGGCCGAGCAGCAGGACGGCGAAGAGGATCAGCACGAAGCGAAGCCTCTTCAAGCGCGGCCGGCCGCCGGCAGGCAATGCGGCTAGCTCCACCGGGACGCGAGAGTCTAGCATTGGGCTCCATGCCGAATGCCCGCAATGTCCCGCCCGGGGCTAGTGCTGAGGAGGTCCTTGCGCAGACAGGCGTCGAGATAGTCGAGGACACCCATGAGGAGCTTCGCGGCGAGGCGGGACTAGATGCAAACGCGGTCGATAGCCTGCCCAGAGGCCGGCTTGCGGAGAAGCTCATCGGCGCCGCCACCCAAAACCGGCCGCTGCGCGTGAAGCTCGGCATCGATCCCACTGCGCCCGACATCCATCTCGGCCATGCGGTCGTGCTGCGTAAGCTGCGCGAGTTCCAGGATGCTGGACACATGGTTGTGCTGATCATTGGCGATTACACCGCGCGCGTGGGAGACCCCTCGGGCCGCTCGACCTTGCGCCCGATGCTCAGCGAGAGCGAAATCGAGGCCAACGCCGCGACCTTCCAGCAGCAGGCGCTGAAGATCCTCGACAGCTCGCCCGAGCGTCTGGAGGTGCGACGCAACGGCGAGTGGTTGGACATGTCGATGGTTGACCTGTTGGCGCTCGTACGCACGACTACGGTGGCCCAGATCCTGGAGCGCGAAGACTTCGCCAAACGCTGGTCGGCCTCGGAGCCGATCTCGATGCTCGAGCTGCTCTATCCACTGCTCCAGGGCTATGACTCCGTCGCGATCCACGCGGACGTCGAGCTGGGTGGTACCGACCAGAAGTTCAACCTGCTGCTCGGGCGTGACGTGCAGCGCGCCTACGGACAACCCGAGCAGGCGATCATGACGATGCCGATCCTGGTCGGCACCGACGGCACGCGCAAGATGTCCAAGTCGCTAGGCAACCACATCGGTGTGACCGACGAGGCCGAGGACATGTACGGGAAGGTGCTGAGCATTCCCGACGAGGCGATGGGCGAGTACTACAGGCTGCTGCTTGGTCGGGAGCCCGATGGCGAGCTGTCGCCGCGCGAGGCTAAGCGCGAGCTGGCACGCGAACTGGTCGGCTGGCTGCATTCCCCAGAGGAGGCCGTACAGGCCGAGCAGGCGTTCGATCGCGTGTTTGTTCAGCGAGGTGCCCCAGAGCAGATCGAGGAGTTCGTGTTCGAGGCGCCCGACAGGGTCGTGCATCTACCTGGGCTGATGGCCGACGCGTTCGGGATGTCTCGCTCGGAGGCGCGGCGTTTGATCGACCAGGGTGGCGTCTCCCTCGACGAGCAAACCTTGGCCGGCGGCGACCACGATCTCCCCTCGGAGGGCCTCGATGGCGTCGTTTTGCGCGTAGGCAAGCGCCGTTTCCGTAGGCTGCGCGTCGGCTGAGGGTCAGCGAAACCCCTTCGGACGGGCACGGTTGTGCTCCGTTTTAGGGTGCCCCGCGCGATGCCCGCGCGTGCGGGTGGGCGCTCGCGACGACGTGTGTCCGCAAGATCCCCTATAGTTCCCAGGCACAGCAGCTCGGCTCTGCGACCGAGGCGGTGGGCGACGCTCACAACGCGGTCCAGCAGAGAGCGCTATACTGTACGGTCGGCCTATAAGCGCCTTTGGGCGTTGGTCGAACGGTCTCCTCTAACGAGAAGTCCTCTCGAAGAGGCTACGACGGTCTTTGAAAACTCAACAGCATGCGCACCTACGATCGAGAATCGATCATGGTGTGCGTCCAGGTTCGACCCGTCACGGGAATGCTTCGGCGTACCCGGTGACGGCAAAGAGTCAAGTAGAGAAGTACCCCGTCATAGAGGGGGCCACGGTGTATGGGTCCCTATCACCTATGACAGCTTTTCGTGAAGTTCTTCACGGAGAGTTTGATCCTGGCTCAGGACGAACGCTGGCGGCGTGCTTAACACATGCAAGTGGAGCGACGAACCAGGGCTTGCCCTGGGGCAGAGCCGCGAACGGGTGAGTAACACGTGGGTTACCTGCCTCGATGACCGGGACAACCCGAGGAAACTCGGGCTAATACCGGATGTGCCCGCAAGGGGAAAGGAAGCTTCGGCCTCCGCATCGAGATGGGCCCGCGGCCCATTAGCTTGTTGGTGAGGTAACGGCTCACCAAGGCTTTGATGGGTAGCTGGTCTGAGAGGACGATCAGCCACACTGGGACTGAGACACGGCCCAGACTCCTACGGGAGGCAGCAGTGGGGAATCTTGCGCAATGCGCGAAAGCGTGACGCAGCAACGCCGCGTGGGGGAAGAAGGCTTTCGGGTTGTAAACCCCTTTCAGTTGGGACGAAGCCTCATCGGTGAATAGCCGCGTGGGGTGACGGTACCTTCACAAGAAGCACCGGCTAACTACGTGCCAGCAGCCGCGGTAATACGTAGGGTGCAAGCGTTGTCCGGAATTATTGGGCGTAAAGAGCGTGTAGGCGGCTTGATTAGTCTGCTGTGAAAGTCCAGGGCTCAACCCTGGAATGCCGGTGGATACTGTCAAGCTAGAGTCCGGAAGGGGCGAGTGGAATTCCTGGTGTAGCGGTGAAATGCGCAGATATCAGGAGGAACACCAATGGCGAAGGCAGCTCGCTGGGACGTGACTGACGCTGAGACGCGAAAGCGTGGGGAGCAAACAGGATTAGATACCCTGGTAGTCCACGCTGTAAACGATGGCAACTAGATGTGGGGGGTGTCGACTCCCCCCGTGTCGAAGCTAACGCATTAAGTTGCCCGCCTGGGGAGTACGGCCGCAAGGCTAAAACTCAAAGGAATTGACGGGGGCCCGCACAAGCAGCGGAGCATGTGGTTTAATTCGACGCGACGCGAAGAACCTTACCTGGGCTTGACATGTGCCTGACCGCCGTGGAAACACGGCTTCCCTTCGGGGCAGGTTCACAGGTGGTGCATGGCTGTCGTCAGCTCGTGTCGTGAGATGTTGGGTTAAGTCCCGCAACGAGCGCAACCCCCGTCGCATGTTGCCAGCATTTAGTTGGGGACTCATGCGAGACTGCCGGTGACAAACCGGAGGAAGGTGGGGATGACGTCAAGTCATCATGCCCCTTATGTCCAGGGCTACACACGTGCTACATTGGCGCATACAGAGGGCTGCGATACCGCGAGGTGGAGCGAATCCCTTAAAGTGCGTCTCGGTTCGGATTGCAGGCTGAAACTCGCCTGCATGAAGGCGGAGTTGCTAGTAATCGCGGATCAGCATTGCCGCGGTGAATACGTTCCCGGGCCTTGTACACACCGCCCGTCACACCACGGGAGTGAGCAACACCCGAAGCCGGTGGTCTAACCCGCAAGGGAGGAAGCCGTCGAAGGTGGGGCTCGTGACTGGGGTGAAGTCGTAACAAGGTAGCCGTAGCGGAAGCTGCGGCTGGATCACCTCCTTTCTAGGGAGCACATAACAGTGCCCCGAGCGTAACGGCCGTCAGGTCCCTGGCTCACTTGTGAGCTTTGAGATCCTGCCGGTGACAGAACACTCGGGCCTAGCATGTCGACCGAACCTGGCTGGGTGGAAACGCGCGGCGAGGATTCCTGACTACTTGGAGTCCGACTCGACGCGAGTCCATAAACAACGCCAGCATGCTGTTGAGTTTTGAGAGACCGGCGTCCGCCGGCGGTGGGGCAGACGCGCAAAGAGCGCGCCCGCACTACCCAGCGCCGACCGGCGTTATACGCCTCTCGACGGTCCTTGAAAACTGCACAGAAGCCACATCAGCCGCCATCGATAAGCGGCGGCTGAAAAACGGGTATCACCGGACCGATGGAGCCCACATCCCCGCAAAGGGATGTGATCGAAATCGGTCAGATCACCGTCAAGATAGTAAGGGCGCATGGTGGATGCCTTGGCACCAAGAGTCGATGAAGGGCGTGAACGGCTGCGATAAGCCACGGTTAGGCGCTGAATAGCCTATGACCCGTGGATTCCCGAATGGGGAAACCCAGCGCTGGTAATGCGGCGTTATCCCCGGTTGAACACATAGACCGGGCGAAGACAAGCGGGGGAAGTGAAACATCTCAGTACCCCGAGGAAAGAAAATCAAAAGAGACTCCCTGAGTAGTGGCGAGCGAAAAGGGATCAGCCCAAACCCGGCAGATGTAAGCGGACATGCGTTGTCTGCTGGGGGTTGTAGGGCGTTTGTTCCGGGTCGTGTCCGGCCCGGCAGGAGTTACAAAATCATGTGGTAGTCGAAGCGTGTGGAACCACGCACCATAGAGGGCAACCGTCCCGTAGACGAAACTGCATGATCTTCTGTCAGACGTTCCTGAGTAAGTCCGCGCCCGTGAAACGCGGACTGAACCTGGGGGGACCACCCTCCAAGGCTAAGTACTCCTTGGTGACCGATAGCGGACTAGTACCGTGAGGGAAAGGTGAAAAGTACCCCGGAAGGGGAGTGAAATAGTACCTGAAACCGTGCGCCTACAAGCGGTGGGAGCAGACTTGTTCTGTGACCGCGTGCTTTTTGCATAACGAGCCGGCGAGTTACTCGTCTGCGGCAAGGTTAAGCGATGAGCGGAGCCGTAGCGAAAGCGAGTCCTAATAGGGCGACATAGTCGTAGGCGGTATACCCGAAACTGAGCGAGCTATCCATGGGCAGGCTGAAGCGGGGGTAAGACCTCGTGGAGGGCCGAACCGACCTAGGTTGAAAACTGGGCGGATGACCTGTGGATCGGAGTGAAAGGCTAATCAAGCTCAGTGATATCTGGTTCTCTCCGAAATATATTTAGGTATAGCCTCGGATAAATTACGTAGTGGCCGTAGAGCACTGTTTGGATAAGGGGCCCTACCAGGTTACCGATTTCAGGCAAACTCCGAAGACCACTACGTCTACTCCGGGAGTCAGTTGCTGGGGGATAAACTTCAGCGTCGAAAGGGAAACAGCCCAGACCGCCAGCTAAGGTCCCTAAGTACTAGCTAAGTGGGAAACGATGTTCGAGTGCATAGACAACCAGGAGGTTGGCTTAGAGGCAGCCATCCTTGAAAGAGTGCGTAACAGCTCACTGGTCAAGTGTTCGAGCGCGGACAATGTAACGGGGCTCAAGCTAGTCACCGAAGCTGCGGGTGTGTGAGGTCTTCGGACCGATCACGCGGTAGGAGAGCGTTCCCATGCCAGTAAAGCGGCGGCGTAAGCCAGCCGTGGAGGCATGGGAAGTGAGAATGCCGGCATAAGTAACGAAAGAAAGGTGAGAATCCTTTCCACCGATTGCCCAAGGATTCCTGAGTAAAGTTCGTCTGCTCAGGGTTAGTCGGGACCTAAGGCGAGGCCGAAAGGCGTAGTCGATGGCCAACAGGTTGATATTCCTGTACCACGTAACTTCCGTTTGACCGATGGGGGGACGAGGAAGGCTAAGGGACCCCAGGCGATGGTTGCCCTGGGACAAGCATGTAGGGGTGGTCCATGTTAAATGCGGGACCGCATAACCTGAGGTGCGATGTGAGCTGGCACTAAGCCGGCGACTCCCCAACGCCATACCTCCGAGAAAAGCCTCTAGGGAGGAAGCGCGTGCCCGTACCAAAACCGACACAGGTGGGCAAGTAGAGAATACTAAGGTGATCGAGATAACCATCGTTAAGGAACTCGGCAAAATTGCCCCGTAACTTCGGGATAAGGGGCGCCCCAGTAGGGTGAAGGCTCTTCGCGAGCACAGCCCGAGGGGGCCGCAGTGAATAGGCTGAAGCGACTGTTTACCAAAAACACAGGTCTCTGCTAAGTCGTAAGACGACGTATAGGGGCTGACGCCTGCCCGGTGCCGGAAGGTTACGTGGAGTTGTTAGGGCTTGACCCGAAGCAGCGAAGCTAAGCCCCGGTAAACGGCGGCCGTAACTATCAGTTGACCGAGGTAGTTGTAAAACTTGGCTATATGCTGGAACACCCGTGTATCCTGCACTACTCGTAGCGTTAGATTCCGTCCGAATCAGGCGATACAGTGAAAATGTGACAGGTGCGGACAATCAGCAGGAAAGGCCATCTATCGAGACCATTGAGGTCTCGCTCGGTAGCTTCTTGTCCGGGTTCGCGCTGGGAGAGGGAAGTTTCATGGTGGTTTGTCGCAAACGCGGCGACTATCGGCGAAGCTTCAAGCTCTCAGCTGCCTTCAACGTCTCACAGCATGATCGTGTGCCGCTGGATCTCTTTCGGGAGACCTTGGGGTGCGGGACGATGCGTAAGGCGGGGAACGGGGGCTGGTATTGGGAGGTCAATCGACTTCCCGATCTCACCAGTCGCGTTGTTCCCTTCTTCGATCGATTCCGATCGTAGGAGCGAAGGCAAATGATTTCCTCTTGTGGAAGCAGGCGGTTGAGCTGCTCTCGAGTGGGTGTCTAAGCGACCAGGACTACCACCAGGTTCTTGCTCTCCGGGAACGGATGAACCGAGGTGGGAAGAGACGTTATCGGATGGATGGAATCCTCAGAGACTATACGCCAAGCCCTCAATCTAGAGCGATTGTGGGATGATATAGTCCGCTCTCATGGGCGACCATGAGAATCCGTCAGAAATGAGCGGATCGCTCAAACAAAGTGTTTGAGTAGTAACAGTAGGAACGGTCCTAAGGTTTCGTGAATTCGTTGCCTTAGTAAAACCTGGCTGTATGCTGGAAAACCCGTGTATCTGGAAGCTACTCGCCCCTTGTGGGCAGTGACAATGCTTACGGTGCGGACAATCAGCAGGGAAGTCGCCCACTTGTGGGTTGACCCCTCAGAGACCACACGCCGGGGTCTACAGTGTTTTGTAGGCAAGATATGGTCCGGCCTGCATGGCGACATGCAGAGGTCGACAGAAATGATCGACCCGCTGAGATTTAGGTCTCAGTTAATCCTAGGTAGTGCATATCAAGGGCCTGGGAAGTAACAGCTCAAGCGAAATTCCTTGTCGGGTAAGTTCCGACCTGCACGAATGGCGTAACGACTTCAGCGCTGTCTCAACGATGGGCTCGGTGAAATTGCAGTCTCGGTGAAGATGCCGAGTACCCGCGGCTAGACGGAAAGACCCCGTGAACCTTTACTACAACCTGGTATTGGAGTTCGGTGCATTTCGCTCAGGATAGGTGGGAGGCTTTGAAGCGCTGGCTGCGGCTAGCGTGGAGCCAACCTTGAGATACCACCCTTGGTGTATTGTGCTTCTAACAGCATTCCGTGAATCCGGGTGCTGGACAGTTCCAGGCGGGTAGTTTGACTGGGGCGGTCGCCTCCCAAAATGTAACGGAGGCGCGCAAAGGTTCCCTCAGCACGGTCGGAAATCGTGCGTAGAGCGCAAAGGTAGCAAGGGAGCTTGACTGCGAGACCGACAGGTCGAGCAGGTACGAAAGTAGGTCTTAGTGATCCGGCGGTAGCAAGTGGAAGTGCCGTCGCTCAACGGATAAAAGGTACTCCGGGGATAACAGGCTTATCGGGCCCAAGAGTCCACATCGACGGCCCGGTTTGGCACCTCGATGTCGGCTCGTCGCATCCTGGGGGTGAAGTCGCTCCCAAGGGTTGGGCTGTTCGCCCATTAAAGCGGTACGCGAGCTGGGTTCAGAACGTCGTGAGACAGTAAATTCCGTTGCTGTCTATAAATTCGGCTATATGCTGGAAACTCCGAGTATCCCGCACTACTCGTACGCTCGATCCCGTCCGGATCGGGTGTTACAGTGAAAATGTGTCGGGTGCGGACAATCAGCAGGAAAGGCTGGATGGCTACATCTCGGGCTATGTAGATGGCGAGGGCTGCTTTGCAGTCTCCGTCAATCGCAACCCATCGAGTCGTAGCGGGTATCAACTAGTACCTGAGTTTCATGTCAGCCAGAACGGTGACAGGGCTCAAGTGTTGTGGTTGATACGCGAGCGATTTGATGGCAGCGGCTACATCAAGTCCAACGGAAGAAAGGATCGTGCTTTGGTTTATGTTGTCAGACGGCGACGTGACCTACTGGAGCACGTGATCCCTTTCTTTGAACGGTCGCCTCTCTTGTCCTCGAAGCACGAGGACTTCGAGAAGTTTGCAGCGATCGTGAGATCGATGGCTCTCGGTCAACATCGGACACCTGACGGTTTCGTCAGGCTTCTGGAAATCGCGCTTTCGATGAATGGAGGCGGCCGATTCCGGAGTGTGCGATGGGTAGAGCTCATCAAAGATGGCCAACCAGAATCCTCAGAGACTATATGCCGAACACGAAGATTGATGCCTTCGTGAAGATATAGTCCGAGCTGCATGGCGACATGCAGAGTCAGGCAGAAATGTCCTGGCCCCTATGCCTGATTCGGTGTAGGAGTAACAAAACTGTCGGTCCCTATCTGCCGTGGGCGTTGGAGAATTGAGAGGATTTGTCCCTAGTACGAGAGGACCGGGATGAACGCACCTCTGGTGTATCTGTTGTCCTGCCAAGGGCATAGCAGGCTAGCTACGTGTGGATCGGATAACCGCTGAAAGCATCTAAGCGGGAAGCCGGCCTCAAGATGAGTTCTCCCATCCCCTAGAGGGAGTAAGGGCCCTGGTAGACCACCAGGTTGATAGGCCGGATCTGGAAGGACGGTAACGTCTGAAGGAGACCGGTACTAATGGCCCGAGGGCTTGACGGATTTTTTTGATTGCCCCTTCGAGGGTAGTGGTACCCGCTGTGGCGCTGTGTAGTTTTGAAGGACCCCGAGACGCGTGGTCTCTCACGTTTTTCCGGTGGCCTTAGCGAGAGGGAAACACCTCTTCCCATTCCGAACAGAGAAGTTAAGCCTCTCAGCGCCGATGGTACTTGGCTCGCAAGGGCCTGGGAGAGTAGGACGCCGCCGGTTTCTTTTACGCACACGAGCCGCCCCTTGGGGCGGCTCGTGTGCGTTACTACGGCCCATTCGGTACTACGTGACGAGTGTCCCGAGTCATAAATTCGGTGTGTATTATCCGGATGGATTGTCGTGATCTGAGGTTCGACGATATCGGTCTGCGTGCCGGTAGCACGTGGGCCGATGTCGGCGGGCCCCAGGCGCGACAAGGCACCGGGGAATGCCAGCGAATTTATGACTCGGGACACTAGGGGTTCCTTGACGACCCCGACCTGCGCGTTACATCCGCGCAAGACTTCTCCGGCGAGAAGGAGCCGCGCGACACTCCGGCGCGAGCTCGCCCACCGATAGGACATAGACAGACCTGCTCCGCAGACGCAACGATCCCCGGACGCCGCCCACCGAGACGACTCCTTAGAGCCATCCGATGCGGATGCACAGCCCTACGGCCATCGCATTGGTCATCAGCGGAGTCCTCCCATGAACATGGGGAAGACTCGATGGTCCTCACATCCTGGTCGACCTCCCAGTCGACGTCGTAATCGTCCTCGAGCAACAAGAAAGAGCGGACCAGCTGCAACGTCCTCACGAGACGTAGCGGCGCTTCGGGTTTGCGTGATGAACAGAACATGTGTTCGTAGAATAGGAGGGCCTGCGGACGGAACCGATGCGAACTGGTGTTTGTGTGCTCAATGTGCCGTGGCTGGGCCCGTGAAATGGCTCAGCCAAGCGGTTTGCGGCGCCTTGCGTCTGCAACAATAATTGCGCAGGACCTCGCTTTCGGGCCGAGATGCAGCCCTGAGGCGCGGCCGATTGGTGGTTCGAAAATAGGCGATGCCCCGTGCGCGCGCGGGGGGGCATCACGTCTTTGGGACGGTGTTCTACAGCAGGGTCCGCAGGACGGAGCGTTGGGTCTAGGGAGGTCTGGGGCACTCTGCTCGAAAGGACGGAGGGTTGGGTCTAGGGAGGTCTGGGGCACTCTGCTCGAAAAGGACGGAGGTTGGATCGAGGGAGGGTCTGGGGCACCCTGCTCGAACTAAGTCATCGAGATGGCTGTTACGCTTGCCAGGCGCTCAACCCAGGAACCGACCCAGGTTCCTCGCCGGCGCATTCAGCTCATGGAGAAGTTCGTCATCGAAGGCGGCGCCCCGCTCTCCGGCACGATGATCCCGGCCGGGAACAAGAACGGCGCTCTGCCCATCCTCGCCGCTTGCCTGCTGACGGAGGATGAGATCGTCGTGCACAACGTGCCACGCATCCGCGACGTGGACGCGATGCTCGCCATCCTCAAATCCCTCGGCGTGTCGATCGAGTGGCGTGGGGCCAACGAGCTTGCCCTGTGCGCCGCCAATGTGCACGACACCGAGATCGACCCGGAGCTGGCCGAGCAGATCAGAGCATCGTTCCTACTTGCCGGCCCGCTGCTCGCACGCTTCGGGCGTGCGTTGATGCCGCCTCCGGGCGGCGATGTGATCGGCCGCAGACGCCTCGATCCGCATCTGGACGCGTTCAGGGCGATGGGAGCTGACACGGAATGCAACCGCGAGATCGTCTTGAGTGCTCCCCGCGGCCTGCGCCCTACCGACGTGTTCATGGATGAGCCCTCGGTGATGGCGACCGAGAACGCGCTGATGGCAGCCGCGCTTACCCCTGGCACCACCGTGATCGGCAACGCCGCCTGCGAGCCCCACGTGCAGGACCTGGCGCGCATGCTCGTGAAGATGGGCGCCGACATCCAGGGCATCGGCTCGAACCTGATCGCCGTAGGCGGCGCCAAGCGCCTGCACGGCTGCGAGCACACCGTCGCGCCCGACCACATCGAGATCGGCAGCTTCATGGCGCTTGCCGGCGTGACCGGCGGCGAACTGCGCATCAAGGACACGGTCCCTGGCGACCTGCGCATTATCCGACTGGTGTTCGAGCGTCTCGGCTTGCGCTCGGTGCTCGACGGCGACGACGTGATCGTGCCGGGCGAACAGAAGCTGGTGGCGCAGTCCGATATCGGTGGCTACAAGTGCAAGGTGCAGGACGGCCCCTGGCCGGCATTCCCGGCCGACCTAACCTCGATCGCCGTCGGCCTGGCCACACAGGCCTCAGGCTCGATCCTGGTGCACGAGTGGATGTTCGAGAATCGCCTGATCTTCACCGACAAGCTGATCCTTATGGGCGCGGACATAGTGATGTGCGACCCGCACCGCGCGATCGTCACCGGACCGCGCCGCCTGCGCGGCGAGCGCGTGGAGTCGCCGGACATTCGCGCCGGCATGGCTGTGCTGCTCGCGGCATTGTGCGCGGAAGGGCGCAGCGAGATCGGCAACATCCGTCAGATCGACCGCGGCTACGAGCGCATCGACGAGCGTCTACGCGAGCTTGGCGCTCGCATCGAGCGAGTTGCCACAGAGCCAGTCCACGCGTAGTGATCCATCCGATACCCAGCGGCACCCGGGACGTGCTCCCGGACGAGACGCGCGAGGTGCGCGCCATCACCGACGCATTGCGTGGTGTATTCGAGCGCTATGGCTACGGCGAGGTGTATACGCCTGCCCTTGAGTACGAGTCGGTGCTCGCGCGCGCCGACATGGCTGAAGCCAAGCCGGCTTATCGCGTCTTTGACGAGTCAGGCGCGGCGCTTGTGCTGCGCTCGGACATGACGGTGCCGATCGCACGGGTGGTCGCCACCCGCTATCCGACAGAAGAGCCGCCATTGCGCTTTTGCTACCTGGCTCACTGCTATCGCGGCGTGCGCCCGCAGCGTGGGCAGCCGCGCGAGCTGCTGCAGGCTGGGATTGAGCTGATCGGCGCATCCGCCCCGCAGGGCACCGCCGAGGCGCTTGGCGTGCTGTGCGCGGCACTTGACACGGTAGGCCTGGAGGGCTATCGGATCGGTCTCGGCGACGCCTCGCTGTTCCCTTCGTTGATGGCCGGCGTGGGAGTGCCCGAACAGGCACGACCGCGTCTGCTCGAAGCGCTTGCCGATCGTGATTTCGTCGGGCTTGACGAGGAGCTCTCACGG
The DNA here is from genome assembly GCA_963704555.1 of uncultured Solirubrobacterales bacterium. Taxonomy (GTDB): domain Bacteria; phylum Actinomycetota; class Thermoleophilia; order Solirubrobacterales; family Solirubrobacteraceae; genus Palsa-744. The sequence goes on along the minus strand of OY969921.1, from coordinate 2,251,100 downwards.
CTAAATCTGACCGAAGCCGATCGGGAGCTGCTCTTAGGCGTGCCCCAGCGCCGCGGCGGACCGGAGCTGCTCGAGGCCGCCGAGGGCGTGGTCGCGGACGCGGTCGCGAACATGCGCGAAGTCCATCAACTGCTCGAGCCAGACGTGGCCGAGCGTGTGATCTTCGACCTGGGCTTGGTGCGCAGCATTGGCTACTACACCGGCGCCGTATTCGAGGTCTATGACCCAACACTCGGGACACCGATCGGGGGCGGCGGACGCTACGACGAGCTGCTCGGTCGCTTCGGACGTCCATTGCCGGCAGTTGGTTTCGCGCTGGGGGTGGATCGCCTACACATTGCTCTGATGGGCGAGGAGCGCGGCACGGGGGCATCGCTGTGAGCGGCCCCACCGACGGGCTCACGATCGCCGTGCCTCGCGGCGCGCTGTTCGGCGAGACGGTCGATCTGCTGAGCGGCCTTGGTCTCGATACCTCCGAGTTGCGCTCAAACGACCGCAAGCTGCTGTTCGAGGACATCGGCGTGATCACGATGCGCCCCTCAGACGTGCCCACCTACGTGGAGTCCGGGGCTGCCGACATCGGCATCACGGGAAAGGACGTGCTGCTCGAGCAGGCTGCCGCGCGTGGCGAGGGCGGGCGCGAGGTATACGAGCTGCTCGACCTGGGCTATGGCCGCTGCACGATGGTGGTGGCCAGCAAGGCCGGCCCCGACCCGGCCGCCGAGGCTTTGCGCCGGCTCGGCGTGATGCGCGTCGCCACCAAGTATCCCCGCATCGCCGAACGCTACCTGGAGGAGACCGGCAGGCAGGCCGAGATCGTCGAGGTCAAGGGTTCGGTGGAGCTTGCTCCGTTGACCGGCATGGTCGAGGCGATCGTCGATCTGACCGCCACGGGCACGACGCTGCGCGAACACGACCTGATCGTGCGCGAGGAGATCGTCGAGTGCACGGCGCGCCTGATCGCGAACCCCGTGTCGCACAAGCTGCGGGCGCGGGAGATCGACAAGCTGTTGGAGCGCCTGCGTGCCGCTTGAGCGGGTAGCACGTGGACTGGTCGACGGTCTTTGCTGCGATAAGGCGCAAAGGGCCCCTGGTGGGGACGCCCGCTGTGAAGCAGTCGCGGGTGGGAGATCGGCGCATGCTGATTGAGCGGGTGACGCTGTGCCCTGGTCGGCTCGGAGGAAGTGGGCGAATGCATGCTGATTGAGCGGGTGACGCTCACGAACGTCGAGCAAGCGGATGTGAAGGGCGCGGTCGCGGACTTGCGCCGGATGATCGGCGATGTAGAGGGCATCGAGCAGACGGTGGCAGCGATCGTCGCGCGCGTGCAAGCGGAGGGCGACGAAGCGGTGCTGCAGTACACGCGCGAGCTCGACACGAATGGGATAGAGCCGCTTGCGTTGCGCGTGCCCGGCGAGGAGCTCGACCAGGCGCTCGAGCGGATGCCACTCGACCTGGTCGCCGGGCTGCAAGTCGCGATCGCGAATGTCGCGCGTGTCGCGGACGCCTCGATCGGCGCCGACACGGTCGCCGTCGACCTGGCACAGGGACATAGGGTCAGCTTGCGCGAGCTGCCGGTGAGCGCGGCCGCCGTCTACGCGCCCGGAGGCCGCGCCGCCTACCCGAGCACGGTCGTGATGGGCGTCGTGACCGCCCGCGCCGCCGGCGTGCTTGACGTGGCCGTCTGCACTCCGCCCGGACCCGACGGACAGGCTCATACCTCGATCCTGGCCACCTGCCGGCTATGTGGCGTGGAACGCGTATACCGCATGGGTGGCGCGCAGGCGATCGCGGCGCTTGCCTTCGGCACCGAGTCAGTAGAGCGCGTGGACGTGGTCGTAGGGCCCGGCAACCAGTACGTGCAGGAGGCCAAGCGACGCCTCTCGCACATCGTCGGCATCGACGGCTACGCAGGGCCAAGCGACCTGCTGGTGGTGTTCGGGGCCGACTCCGATCCTAGGCTCATAGCGTTGGACCTGCTCGCCCAGGCCGAGCACGGCGCCGGCAGCCTCGTGGCGGGCGTGTCGAGCTCGCGCGCGGCACTCGACGCGGTGGCTGGTGAGATCGAGCGCGAGGCCGTGTCCTGGCCCGGACTGCAGCCGGACGCTTGCGTGCTGATCGAGACCGCTACCCCGGCCGCCGGGATCGAACTGGCCAACGAGTTCGCCCCCGAGCACCTGCAGCTGATGGGAGCCGCGGAGCAGGCGCTTGCCCGTCGTGTGCGTACGGCAGGCTGCCTTTTCCTTGGCCGCAATGGGGCCACAGCCTTCGGCGACTACACGGCCGGCTCCAACCACGTGCTCCCGACCGGTGGCGCCGCTCGCTTTGCCTCGACGCTCTCTCCGCGCCACTTCCGCCGCCGCATGTCGGTGGTCGAGATCGGCGACGAGGCTGCCGCCAAGCTGGCGCGTGCGGGCGCGCCGATCGCAAACGCCGAGGGCTTTCCACTGCACGCCGAGTCGATGTTGGCGCGAGTAAGGGAGAATGAATAGGGATGAGCCGAGAAGCGACAATCGAGCGCAAGACCGCCGAGACCGAGGTGCGCCTCACGCTGAACCTCGACGGCAGCGGCCGTGGCACGCGTGAGACCGGCGTCGGCTTCCTCGACCACATGCTCGACCTGCTGGCCCGCCACGGGCGCTTCGACCTCGACGTGCGGGTGACGGGCGACCTGCAGACCGGCGCCCACCACACCGCCGAGGACACGGCGATCGTGCTCGGCCAGGCGCTTGATCGCGCGCTCGGCGATCGCGCGGGCATTTACAGGTATGGATTTGGGGTCGTGCCGATGGATGAGGCGCGCGCCAGTTGCACGATCGATATCTCCGGTCGCCCGTTCACACTGTTCGAGGCGCAACTGCCGCCCGGCTCGACCGGCGGCTTCGACCACGAGCTGACCGAGGAGTTCTTCAGGGCGCTGGCCAACTCGGCCAAGCTCACCCTGCATCTGGAGGTGGAGACAGGCACGAACGCCCATCACATGATCGAGGCCGCCTTCAAGGCCTTTGCACGCGCTCTGCGCCAAGCTGTAGCGCTAGACCCGACCGAGAGCGGTGTGCCGAGCACGAAGGGCACGTTGACGGCATGAGCGGCGTCGCGGTCACCAAGGGCACGCTGACGGCTGAACGGTATGCCGAGCACGAAGGGCACGTTGACGGCATGAGCGGCGTCGCGGTCACCGAGGGCACGCTGACGGCTGAGCGGTATGCCGAGCACCAAGGGCAAATCGACGCCATAAGCGCTCAGCCGCACGCAGCGAAGCTAGGCTGAGGGTAACCATGGCACTAGAGGCTCAAATCAACGCCACCCGGCTGCTCGACGACCCTGTAGACATCGCCGTGGTCGACTACGGCATGGGTAACCGCCGCTCCGTCGAGAAGGCATTGGCGCACATCGGCGCGAATGTGACCGTCACAAACGACCACGAGCGGCTACGTGCCGCGGCCGGCCTCGTCGTGCCGGGGGTGGGCGCCTTTCCGCGTGGCATGGCCAAGCTGCGCGAGCTCGGCTTGGACGAGCTCTTGCGCGAGCGTCTTGCCGTAGGCACCCCCGTCTTGGGGATCTGCCTCGGCATGCAACTCGGCTTCCAGCGTTCCACCGAGCAGGGCGGCACGCCGGGCTTGGGCATAATCGGCGGCGAGGTGCGCGAGCTGCAGCACGGCTCGCTGAAGCTGCCGCACATCGGCTGGAACGAGGTCAGCCTCGTTGCCGGCTCGTCGCTAACGGACGGCCTGCCCGAGCGCTGCGCCTTCTACCACGTGCACTCCTTCGCGCCAGTGCCGAGCGCAGCCGAGGACATCCTTGGAACCTCCGTCTACGGTGCTCCGTTCGCGAGCGTGGTAGCTCACGACAGCTTCTACGGCGTGCAGTTCCACCCGGAGAAGTCCTCGGCAGCCGGCCTGCGTCTGCTCGCGAACTTCGCGCGTATCTGCGCACGCTCTGTGGTGCCAGTAGCGTCGTGAACCTGTATCCAGCGATCGACATGCTCGGCGGCAAGGCCGTGCGCCTGGTCAAGGGCGACTTCGATGCCAAGAAGGTCTATGACGAGGACCCGTTGTCGGCAGCGCGTGGTTGGGTCATGGCCGGCGCCCGTTACCTGCACGTCGTGGATCTCGATGGTGCGCGGGAGGGCGCTCCCGTCAACTTGGAGCACTTGCGCCGGATCACCGACGAGCTGGGTGTCCCAGTCCAGTTTGGTGGAGGACTACGCACGCAGAAATCCATATCCCAGGCCCTGGAGGCCGGCGCCGAGCGGGTGATCCTCGGCACCGCCGCGTTCACCGACCCGGCACTCCTAGAGCAGGCGCTCGAGCGCTGGCCGGGTCAGGTGCTGGTCTCGGTCGACGTGCGCGGCGGCCGCGTCGCCACAGCAGGCTGGACCGAGACGATCGAGCTGACCGCCGAGCAGGTCGTCTCAAGGCTCTGGGAGCAAGGCGCGCACGAGCTCATCTACACGAACGTGGATCGCGACGGGATGCTCGAAGGCCCAGATCTCCAGGAAGTGGGCCAACTTGCCGCGGCGGTGCGCGGCAGCGTCGTCTACTCGGGCGGCATCGGCGCCCTCGCCGACCTCGAGGGCCTCGCCAAGCTCAAGGCTTCGAGCCTCACGGGCGTGATCGTCGGCAAGGCGCTCTACGAGCAGCGCTTTACCGTCGCCGAGGCGCTTGCCGTGCTCGACGTCGAATAATCGGTGGCAGCGTAGCCGCCCGCTACGGTGAGCAAGTGCACTACAAGCGTGTGATCCCCTGCCTGGACGTGGACGGCGGTCGCGTCGTCAAGGGCGTCGAATTCCTCGACATCCGCGACGCCGGCGACCCCGTCGAGCTGGCTGCCCACTACGACCGCGAGGGCGCGGACGAGCTCGTGTTCCTCGACATCACGGCTACCCACGAGCGCAGAGACACGATCGTCAAACTCGCGCGCGACACTGCCGACGACGTGTTCGTGCCGTTCACGATCGGCGGCGGCATCCGCTCGGTGGAGGACGCCCAGGCGGTGCTCGACGCCGGCGCCGACAAGGTCTCAGTCAACTCGGCAGCGCTCGCGCGCCCCGAGCTAATCGACGAGCTCGCCGCGGTCTTCGGGGCCCAGTGCGTAGTGCTCGCGATCGACGCCAAGGCAGGCCGCTCGGGCGACGGTGCCGGCGATGACGGTGTCGGCGATGACGGTGCCGGCGACGACGGGACCGGCGGCGAGAATGCCGGCGGCGAGAATCCCGGCGGCAACGGGGCACGAGCGAGCTGGCAGGCATTTGTGGCCGGCGGCCGCACCTCCACCGGCCGCGACGCGGTGCAGTGGGCGCGTGAGGGGGCAAGTCGTGGAGCGGGAGAGATCCTGCTCACGAGCATGGATCGCGATGGCACAAGCGACGGCTACGACCTGCCTTTGACGAGGGCCGTCAGTTCGGCGGTCGAGGTGCCGGTGATCGCCTCGGGCGGCGCGGGAGAGCTGCAACACCTCGTCGAGGCCTTGCAAGCCGGGGCGGACGCCGTGCTATGCGCGTCGATCTTCCACTACAACCGCCACACCGTCGCGCAGGCCAAGCAACATCTGGCGGCGGCGGGTATCCCGGTGCGCATCGACTGATCAGTGTCGCCGGCAGAGCACCGGGGAGCAGTCAATAATCGGAGCGGACATGACGAGCATCGGCGAGGACGTGAGCGGCACAAAGATCTTGGAGCGCTTGCATGAGCTGCCGGGCGGGGATGAGCTGCTGGCTGCCGCGCGTGAGCACGACGGCGAGGTCGAGCTGGTCGGTGGCGCCGTGCGCGACATCTTGCTCGGTGTTTTGCCGCGCGAGCTGGACGTGGTGGTGGAGGGCGACGTACGCGCGTTTGCGGAGGAGTTGGCAAGCCGCGTGGGTGGTGTCGCGAGTGTCGCAAACGCGATGCCCCCCGCGCGCGCGGGGGGCATCCGCGAAATGGAAGCTCCGGTGGACGGGGACGAAGTAGGTGATGACGGGGACGAAGTAGGTGACGACGGCGACCGTGGCCACGTCGGCGCCCAGGTGGAGCTGACGTACCACGAGCGCTTTCACACCGCGGTCATGCGCTGGCCGGGAGGCGAGATCGACATCGCCATGCGTCGCAGCGAGGCCTATGCGGCCCCAGGAGCCCTACCCGAGGTCGCTCCGGGCAGCGCGCAACAGGATCTCGAACGTCGCGACTTCACGATCAACGCGATCGCGGTCGCGATCGCCGGGGAGCAGGCGGGACAATTGCGCTCGCTGGAGGGAGCCTTTGAGGATCTCGCCGCGCGGCGCCTGCGGGTCTTGCACGACGCCAGCTTCAGCGACGACCCGACGCGGATCCTGCGACTCGTGCGCTACGCCGCGCGCCTGGACTTCCAGATCGAGCCGCATACAGCCGACCTGCTGTCCACGGCGATTGCCGAAGGCGCCTTGCGGACGCTCTCCGGACAGCGTCTCGGTGCGGAGCTGCGTCTGGCTATGGCCGAACCCGAGCCGCTCAAGCCGTTGGCCGAGCTGGAGCGCCTGGGTGTCCTGCGCGCATGGCAGCCGGGCGTGAGCTTCGACGAGGCTTTGGCACGCGCGGCGCTCCAGGTCCTACCCGAGGACGGCTCGGTGCGCCTGTTGCTCGCTACGTCGCTCCTGCTCGACCTGTGCCACGAGCTCGACCGCGAGGAGACCGAGCCGGCGATGCGCGGCTTTCTCTACGACCTCGAGCTCCCGGCGGGCGAGGGCGATCGAGTGTTTGGCATGGCCGTCAGCGCGGTGTTCACAAGCGACCACGTCGACAGTGTGGAGATGCTCTCTGAAGTGCTCGAGCTGATGCTCGGCACGCCCGTGGAGTCGCTCGCGCTCGCCGCGGCGAGCTGTGCCTTGCGCGACGGTCCCGGCTCCTACGGTGTCCAGGTCATCGACGAGTGGCTCAACCGGCGGCGCCACCGCGTGCTGGAGCTCACCGGTGACGACCTGTTGGCTGCCGGCGTGCCGGAGGGCCCAGAGGTGGGCGCACGCCTGGAGGAGTCCTACCGGCTGTTGCTAGAAGAGCGGATCGAGCCAGGCCGCGAGAGCGAGCTGCGCGCCGCGCTGGAGGCGAGGATATGAACCACCGTTACTTACGCATGAGCTAGAGACTCCACCTGTGATGACAAATACCCATCAGCCCCGTTACCGATGAGCCCGCCGCAATCGGGCGAGCTTACGATTGAGCTTTTCGAGTTGCCGGGAGGGGCCCTTGCCACCTTCACGGGACGCGCTCAGGGCAACATGTCCAGTGTTGGTGGAGACGGCGCAGAGCACGGGCTCGAGGCTCGCGAGCGCCTGCGCGAGGCACTTGGCGTGCGGCGCCTGGTGCGCGGATATCAGGTCCATGGAACGGTGGTAGGACGAGTGCTCGCCGATGGCACCCGCGCTGGCCTCGACAGTGGCGAGCACGCGCTTGCCAACGGCGTCTACGTGAGCCTTGACAGTGGCGAACACGCGCTCGTCGACGGCGTCCGCGCGGGCCTTGACAGTGGCGAGCACGCGCTTGCCAACGGCGTCTACGTGAGCCTTGACAGTGGCGAACACGCGCTCGTCGACGGCGTCCGCGCGGGCCTTGACAGTGGCGAGCACGCGCTTGCCAACGGCGTCTACGTGAGCCTTGACAGTGGCGAACACGCGCTCGTCGACGGCGTCCGCGCGGGCCTTGACAGTGGCGAGCACGCGCTTGCCGATGGCGTCCGCGCGAACTTTGACAGTGGCGAGCGGCCCGCCCGCCCGCACATCGAGGTCCAAGCGCCCGTGTCGGGCCGGCAGTTCGAGCATGGTCCGGAGAATGTCTTCGAGTGCGAGGACTCCGCCAGCCAGCCGGCATTCGAGGCCGACGGTCATGCCGTCGCGGCTCCAGGCTTGGCGGCGATGGTGCTCACCGCCGATTGCATCCCGGTGGCGCTAGGCGCGCGGGGCGCGGTGGCCGCGCTTCATGCCGGCTGGCGCGGACTCGCCGCGGGTGTGCTCGAGGAGGGGGTTCGTGCCGTGCGTGAGCTCGGCGGGAGCGGAGACATCGTGGCGGTGGTCGGCCCTTGTGCGGGCGCCTGCTGCTACGAGGTCGGCGAGGAGGTCCACGCGGCCTTCGCAGGTCGATCAGGCGCCCACCGCGACGGCCGCTTGATCGACTTGCGCGCGATCGCCCACGAAAAGCTGCTGGCGGCCGGTGTGGCCGAGGTGCTGGATGCCAAGGCATGCACGATCTGCGACGAGCGCTTCTTCTCCCATCGTCGCGAAGAGGTTCGGGCCGGTCGCCAGGCTGGGCTCGTATGGATCGCCCAGTGAGCTCAGTGTCCTTCCCTCAAGCGGTCTTCCCTCAGGGGGCCTTTCCACAAGGGGTCTTCCTGCATGGGGTCTTCCTGCATGGGATCTTCCTTCATGGGATCTTCCCGCAAGGGGCCTTCCCTGGCTGTAGGTGTGGAGCTCGATGGTGCAGCTGATTCATGGCCTACAGGTCGAGCGTGTGCGTATGAACCTGGCCGCCGTACACAAGGAGATCGCAGTGGCGGCCAAGCGCGCCGGGCGTGACCCGCGCGAGGTCGACGTACTTGCAGCCTGCAAGTACGTGCCAATTGAGGAGCTACCGGTGCTCGCCGAGGCGGGTATCGGGCTGGTCGGCGAGAATCGTGCTCAGGATCTACAACAGAAGGTGGCCGCCCACGGCGACTTGTTCACATGGGACTTCATCGGCGCGCTGCAAAGCAAACACGTACGCGCGATCGTGCCGCACGTGCGCCTGATCCACTCGCTGTCCAGCGACTCGGCTTTGCGCGAGCTGGAGCGTCATAGCGATCGGGCGCGCCCGGGACTGAGGGTGCTGGTCGAGGTCAACCTCGCCGGTGACCCGGCAAAGGAAGGCATAGTTCCCAAGCGACTCGACGCTTTCATCGCACGCTCGCCTTTCCCGGTAGCCGGCCTGATGACAATGCCGCCGCTGGCCGATGACCCCGAGCAGAACAGGCCCTGGTTTCGAGCTTTGAGCGAGTTGGCCCACGAGCGCGGCTTGGAAAAGCTGTCGATGGGCACCACCCAAGACTTCGCGGTGGCGGTCGAAGAGGGCGCCACCATCGTGCGAATCGGCACGCGGTTGTACGCTTAAGATTCGAGGAATACGGGTCCCAGCTATTCGGTCTGCCAAGATTGGAATCATCGGCACTAGCAGGGAAAAGCCCGTTCTCCACGAAAACGCCCTCTAACAATGGCATTTCGCGACTCATGGCACCGTGCTCTCGTGTACTTCGGCTTGGCCGAGGAGTATCACGACGACTACGAGGAGCCCCCGCATGAGGAGGAGATAGCCGACCGCTATCGCGATCGCCCCAACGTGCGTCGTCTCTCACCGCGTCGTCGCCGCGACGAGTTCGACGAGATCTTCGCCGATGACGAACCGCGCGGACGCCCAACCACAACGCTGCGACCTGTCGGCCGCGGCAACGGCGACGTTCGCGTCCATCTGGTCATCCCCAAGTCTTTCAACGACGCCCAGCAGATCGCCGACAAGTTCAAGGATTCGATCCCGGTCATCCTAAATCTGCAGGGCGCCGACACCGACCTATCGAAGCGTCTGATCGACTTCGCCAGCGGCCTGACGTATGCGCTCGACGGCGGCATGCAGCGGATCGCCGACAAGGTCTTCATGCTGACCCCGCGCAACGTCGAGATCTCGGCGGAGGAGCGGGCACGGTTGATTGAAAAGGGTTTCTTCAACCAAAGCTGACCGGCCGCTTGGGCCGGTAGCCTGATTGCCCATGAATATCGGTCTAATCGGTTGCGGGAACATGGCGCGCGCGATGGCGCGCGGGTGGGGTCGGCCGGCGCTGTGCTTCGACCCCGTGGCCGAGCGTGCGCGGGCGCTGGCTCAAGAGACGGGGGGAGAGGCGCTTGACTCAAACGCTGAGGTAGCCGCGCGCGCCGATCTGGTGGTGCTCTGCCACAAGCCTGCCCAACTGGAAAAGATCGCCGCGGAAGTGGCACCCGCCGCCAAGGCCGTCGCCTCGATCCTGGCAGCGACACCGCTTGCGAAGCTGAAGGACGCCTACCCAGATATCCCTGTGTATCGCTTCCTGCCGTCGCTTCCGGCAGAGGTTCGCGGCGGGGCGATCGTGCAGGCCGGCGACCCCGAGTGTGAGCAGGAGTCGGCCGATACGCCAATCGACGCTGAAGTACGCGAGCTGTTCGCCGAGCTTGGCACGCTTGTCGTGCTGGACGATTCACTCGTGGACGTCGCGATGGGCCTGATGTCCTGCGCCCCCGCCTACGTGGCGCTGGTGGCCGAGGCGCAGGTTGACGCGGGCACACGCCGCGGCATCCCACCCGCTCAGGCTTCAGTGCTCGTAACCGCGACGCTGGCCGGCACGGCCGAGCTGTTGCGCCGGCGCGATTACGACACGCTGGCGGTACGTCGAGAGGTCACCTCGCCCGGAGGAGTCACCGCACGCGGCCTGGCTGCGCTGGAGCGTGGAGGCCTGCGAGCGGCATTTGACGATGCGCTCGACGCGGTGCTCGGGGAGCAACAGCAATGACCGTGCTGCTCGCCAGCGTGCGCACAGAAATCGCCGGCTACCTCTCGACGCTGATCTACGTCTACACGCTGCTGATCATCCTCTATATCGTCACGCAGCTGCTGTTCGCCTTCGGCGTGCGCCCGCCCTACTCGCGCGCGAGTGACGCGGCGCTCGGCTTCCTGCGCGATGTGTGTGAGCCCTATCTACGCATCTTCCGCCGAGTCATCCCGATGGTCGGAGCCTTCGACTTCAGCCCGATCGTGGCGATTATCGTGCTGTCGCTGGTGGGCAACCTGCTCGTCAGCCTGATCCACGGTTGAGCCAAGTGGCCAAACGCCCGGCCCGTTTGCCTGCTCGCCGTGTGCCCTCTAGGTATGCCCTTCAAGGTGCGTCTGCCGAGACGCGTCCCTCCGGGCATGCCCGCCAAGTTGCCCTGGCGTGGCTGTGGACCGTCATGGTGATGGGCCTCGTCGTCGCGCTCGACCAGCTCTCCAAGGCCGCCGTACGCAAATCGATCGTTCCGGGCGAAACGCGTAGCGTGCTACCCGGCATACAACTCGTCGACACTCGCAACCAGGGTGTGGCCTTCGGCTTCCTACCGGGTCGGCATGTCGTCGTGAGCGTGCTCGTTGGCGCCGCGCTGCTCGTGCTGCTGGCCTATTTCGCGCGTCATTACGACAAGCCCTTGATCTGGCTGCCAACGGGGATGCTGCTGGGCGGGGCGCTCGGCAACATCATCGACCGGCTACGCGTGGGCTCGGTGACCGACTTCATCAAGTTCCCACTCGGCTGGCCGCCGTTCAACCTCGCCGATGCCAGCATCACGCTCGGCGTGTTGTTGCTGCTGATCGTCGTTGAGAAGCGAGAATGAGCCCGCGTGGTCGAAGGCCCACATGACGCGTGGCGGAACATCTTGTGGCAGTGCCGGATGGTTTCGCAAGCGAGCATCGTCGAGAGGCCACATGACGCCTGGCCGAAACATCTTGTGGCAGCGCCGGATGATTTCGCAAGCGAGCATCGTCGAGCGGCGCAGATGACTCCGCAGCCAACCATCGCCTGGCAAGACGAGCACTTGCTGGTCGTCGACAAGCCCGCCGGCCTCGTTGTGCACCCGGCTCGCGGACACCGTGATGGCACGCTCTCCCAACTTCTCACGGACACAGTCGGCGGTGTGGCCGGGGGGGATCCCGATCGCCCCGGAATCGTGCACCGCCTCGATCGCGACACCTCAGGGCTGCTTGTGGTCGCTCGCAGCGAGGAGGCTCACCGACTATTGCAGGAGGCCTTGCGCAAACGGCTGATCGAGCGCGAATACCTGGCGCTCGTCGAGGGCCTGCCGCCGGCGCGTACCGGCACGATCGAGGCGCCGATCGGGCGCCATCCGCGGATTCGCACGCGCATGGCCGTCGGCGGTACGGCAAGTCGCGAAGCACGCACCCACTTCACGCTCGAGCGCTCGCTGCCAGGCGTGTCGCTGTTGCGTTTGCGCCTGGATACGGGACGCACCCATCAGATCCGCGTTCATCTGCAGGCGATCGGGCATCCGGTGTGCGGCGATCCCGAATACGGTACGGCCGGCATGTTCGGCTTGACGCGTCAGTTCCTGCACGCAACGCGCCTTGCTTTTCCCCACCCGATCACAGGAGAGCCGGTCGAGATCAACTCGCCACTGCCTGAGGATCTGCTTGAGGCGCTCGCGCGGGCCGAGGCCGGTTCCGGCGGCTAGGTGTAGTTCCTAGGAACGTTCAGCTAGAGGCCGCAGTGGCGGATCGGCCAATCGGCCACGGCGGCGGATCGACCAAGCTGGAGTCAAGCTCCCTCGGAGCGCGCTGAAACCAGCCGCGGACGGTAGACTGACCCAACGTAGCCAATCTCAATGCCCGTGCGACTGCGCAACGCGGCCCTGCCCGAACCACGCGACCAAGCGTGCTCGGGTCCGCGACGTACCGCCCGGGATTCAAGCCAGATCAAATAAGGGAGCACCCGTGAGTCAAGTTGGAATCGCGGACTTGCTGGAGGCCGGAGTTCATTTCGGCCATCAGACACGCCGCTGGAACCCGAAGATGCGCCGCTTCATTCATGGCGAGCGCAACGGCATTTACATCGTCGACCTGCTGAAGACAGCTGTGCTGTTGCAGCAGGCCCAAGAAGTCGCCGCACAGATCGCCCATCGCGGCGGCACCGTGCTGTTCGTCGGCACCAAGAAGCAAGCTCGTGACGCGATCAAGGAGGTCGCCGAGGCGGCTGACATGCCCTATGTCAATCATCGCTGGCTCGGTGGCTTGCTGACCAACTTCCAAACAATCAACCAGCGCATCCGCCGCCTGCACGATCTCGAACGCTATGAGACCGAGGGACAGTTGGCGCTGCTGCCGACACGCGAGCGCATGGCCGCCCAAGCCGATCTCGCCAAGTTGCGCGCGAACCTCGGTGGCGTCAAGAACATGCAGCGCACCCCCAACGCGCTGTTCGTGATCGATCTGAACGTCGAGGCGATCGCTGTGCGCGAAGCCCAGCGCCTGCGTATCCCGATCATCGGGCTGGTAGACACCAACTGTGACCCCGATGGGATCGACTACGTGATCCCTGGCAACGACGACGCGATGCGCTCGTGCGCGCTGATCGCCAAAGCGATCGGCGACGTGGTCGCTCAGGGTCACGCCGTCTTCCGCGCCGAGGAGGAGAAGGCTCGCGCCGAACGCGCCGAGCAGGCAAAGCGCGAGGCCGAGGAGCGCGCTCGTCGCGAGGCCGAGGAACAGGCAAAGCGCGAGGCCGAACTGGCCAAGCGAGAGGCGGAGGAACAGGCGGCCAAGGAGGCCGCGGAGAAGCAGGCGGCCGCGGCGGCCGCTCAAGCGGCTCAAGCCAAGCCCGCTGCGGAGCCAGCCGCGACACCAGCTGCCCCGGCGGCCGCAACCCCAGCTCCGGCGCAAGCCGCACCTGCGCAAGCGGCCGCGGCCGCGGCCAAGCCGGCTGCGAAGCCGGTCGCCGCACAGGCCGCCCAGCCCGCCGCAACCCCAGCTTCGGCTCAGGCTGCGAAGCCAGCCGCCGCACAGGCCGCCTCGGCCGACGCGACTCCCGCTTCGGCTCAGGCTGCGAAGCCAGCCGCCGCACAGGCCGCCTCGGCCGACGCGACTCCCGCTTCGGCTCAGGCTGCTGAGCCTGCCGCTGCGGCTCAGGCACAGGCCGCCGAGCCGGCAGCAGCGAAGGCCGCTCCTGCTCAGTCCGCCCCGGCGCCTGCTCAGCCCAACAGCGATAAGGGCGCGGCGACCGATGATGCAGCGGCGGCTCCAGCACCGGCGGAGAGTGAGACCGCCGCATCCGCAGAGACCGCATCCGCAGAGACCGCATCCGCAGAGACCGCATCCGCAGAGACCGCATCCGCAGACGCACCGGCAGAGGAGACCAGCGCATCGTGAGTACGACCGAGATATCCGCCAAGGACGTGAAGGCCCTGCGCGAGCGCACCGGCGCGGGCATGATGGACTGCAAGAAGGCGCTCACCGAGGCTGAGAACGACATCGATAAGGCGATCGAGATCTTGCGCCTCAAGCAAGGTAAGAAGATCCAGGACCTGGGTGAGCGCATCGCCACCGAGGGCACCGTCCAGGCCTACATCCATGCCGGCGCCAAGGTCGGCGTGATGATCGAGGTCGACTGCAATACCGACTTCGTCGCCACCAACGATGATTTCGTGGCTTTCGCCCGCGACATCGCCATGCAGGTCGCGGCGACGCCCACCGTCAAGTACGTCGCCCGCGAGGACGTGCCGGCCGAGGCGCGCGACGCCGAGGCTCGCATCTACGAGCAGGAGGCCGCCGAGAAGCCGGAGAACATTCGCGAGAAGATCGTCGCCGGCAAGCTCGACTCCTGGTATGGCACGATCGTGCTGCTCGAGCAGGAGATGCACAATCCCAAGTTCGACGGCAAGACGGTGCAGCAATTGCGCGACGAGCTGACAGTCAAGACAGGCGAGAACGTCGTTATTCGCCGCTTTGTGCGCTTTGCGATAGGCCAGTAGGGCGTGGACGCCGCGCATTTCGGCGTCCTCGTTCGCTCGCGTACTTAGCCTAGATCCACCGCGCGACTGGACACCACCGGTGGATCCAGGCTTAGAGCGTATTCAGACGGGGCTGTGTGGCGGGATGTTCACGGTTTGTGAACGCAGATGTGTGTGGCTCATCTTCGAATGGTCTTCCCAACACCCCCTTTGCGAACGCGTAGCTAAAGGTTTGGTACCTAAATAAAGCGCTCGTGTTCAACAAGTAAAGCGCTCGTGTTCAAACAAGGGGGTATCGAGCGTGCAGGTCATTTTGAAAGACCTTCTTCGGACGCCACGCAGGCTGCGACCTTGGACTGCTCGGTCCACGACCTACTGGCTACGAGTAAGCGGATAGGCTCTGGCGTCGATGAGCGATCCGGTCTTCAAACGCATACTGCTCAAGCTCTCCGGTGAGGCGCTGATGGGTACGCTCGACTACGGCACCGACCCCGAGCGGGTAGCCGCGGTCGCGCGTCAGGTCTCAGCCGTGCGCGACCAGGGCGTCGAGGTCGCGATCGTCGTCGGCGCCGGCAACATCTATCGCGGCATGAAGGGGGCGGCCGACGGCATGGACCGCTCGACCGCCGACTACATGGGGATGCTCGCCACCGTGCTCAATGCGCTGCCACTGCAGGACGCGCTCGAAGAAGACGGGCACCGACACGCGCGTGCAGTCGGCGCTCGGCATCTCGGAGGTCGCCGAGCCCTACATACGCCGTCGCGCCATGCGCCACCTCGAGAAGGGGCGTGTCGTGATCTTCGCGGCCGGCACCGGCAACCCGTTCTTCACTACCGACACCGCCGCCGCTCTGCGCGCCGCCGAGATCCACGCCGAGATCATCCTGATGGCTAAGAACGGCGTTGAAGGCGTCTACAGTGCCGACCCGGCGATCGACGCCAAAGCCGAGTTCATCCCGCGGATCACTCACATGGAAGCGATCGAGCGTCGCCTGCGTGTGATGGACTCCACCGCACTGGCTCTCTGCATGGAGAACGGCATGCCGCTCAATGTGTTCAACATGGACGACGAGACCAACATCGCGCGGATAATCTCGGGTGCACGCGTGGGGACGCTGGTGAGCTCATGAATCTCGGGTGCACGCGTGGGGACGCTGGTGAGCTCATGAATCTCGGGTGTACGCGTGGGGACGCTGGTGAGCTCATGAATCTCGGGTGTACGCGTGGGGACGCTGGTGAGCTCATGACCTTCTACGAGAGGAGCCACGATGGCCGCTGAGATGATCGACGCGCTGCTCGACGACGCGAGTGAGCGGATGACCAAGTCGCTGGAGTCAACCCAGCACGAGTTCTCCTCGGTGAGGACCGGTCGCGCCAGCCCGGCGCTGCTCGAGCGGGTCGTGGTCGACTATTACGGCGCACAGACTCCGCTGAACCAGCTATCCACGATCTCGGCTCCCGAGGCGCGCCTGATCACAGTCCAACCGTATGACAAGTCCTCGATCAAGAACATCGAGAAGGCAATCAACGAGTCCGACGTCGGCCTGAATCCCTCCAACGACGGCAATTTGATCCGTCTCGTCGTACCGGAGCTGACGGAAGAGCGCCGCAAGGAGCTCGTGAAGGTGGTGCGCAACCTTGCAGAGGAGGGGCGCATCGCGATCCGCAACGTGCGCCGCGACACGATGCAGCACCTGCGCGAGCAGAAGGTCGAGGGCGCGATCGGCTCAGACGACGAGCACCGCGCTGAGGGTGAGCTGCAAAAGCTCACCGACGGGCGCATCGCCGATCTCGACGGTGTGCTGAAAGCCAAGGAGGAAGAGATCCTCGAGGTGTGATGGTGGCGATGGCCCCATCAGGCACCAGCGCGGCAGAGGGTCAGAGACGCGATGGGTGACGGCCATGAGGCGAGCGTGCCGGGCGAGAGTTCGGGTGCTCGCTACATCGCGATCATCACCGATGGCAACGGCCGCTGGGCGCGCGCCCACGGCTTACCTGTCAACGAGGGGCACAACGCCGGCGCCGACAACGTCAAGGCGCGCCTACGCGATGCCGCGGAGTTCGGCATCGAGGAGCTGACCGTTTACTCGTTTTCGACCGAGAACTGGGCGCGTCCGCCGGAGGAGGTCCAAGGCTTGATGGAGATGTTCGCCAGGCGCATCTCCAGCGAAACCCCGGAGCTGCACAAGGAAGGCGTGCGGATGCGCTTCATCGGCCGGCGCGAGGAGATCGACCCGGAGCTGCAGGGGCACATGAGTGCAGCTGAAGCGCTCACCGAAGCCAATACGCGCATCACGCTGTTCGTAGCGTTCAACTACGGCGGGCGCGCCGAGATACTTGATGCCGCACGCGCGTTTCAAGGAGGCGGCGAGGAGGAGTTTCGCCGGCACCTCTACGCCCCCGAGATGCACGACCCGGACATCATCATCCGCACCAGCGGAGAGCGGCGCCTGTCCAACTACCTGCTGTGGCAGTCGGCCTACTCCGAGCTTGTCTTCCGCGACGAGCTGTGGCCCGAATTCTCGCGCGAGGCGCTGGAGCAGTCGTTGGCCGAGTTCTCAGAGCGTCGCCGACGCTTTGGCGGGCGCTAGCGTGATGTCCCCTACTCGGATGGCTGATCGTCGTTTCTCCACCGGCCTCTCCGGGCGGGCTGGTAGGTCGGCTGACTCGGCGCCTACGGGGGATTCCGGGGGCGGCTCGGATATCGGCTCGCGCATCGTCTTCGCATTGCCTTTGATCGCGCTCGCTCTGTTTCTCGTGATCGAGGGCGGCGCGATCTTTGCTGTCGGCATCTTCTTGATCGGTTGCGTCTGCATGCATGAGCTGTACGGCATGTACGAGCGCACCAATCCTGTGCGCCTAGCCGGTTTTCTCGCGCTTGCCGGGCTGATCGCGGCCGCGGGCTATGGAAGTCCGACCCACCCGACCCTGGTGCTGCTTGCCGCATCGATTGTGCTCCCGGTCCTGTTCGCGATGACGCTCGCTCAGCGCCGTCCAAGCGTGGGGGGGATGGCGATCACGCTGCTGGGCATCTACTGGATCGGCTTCGGGTTCGCCCATGCCGTGCTGCTGCGTGGGCTTCCTCACGGCAACGGCATCGTGATCGACGTGCTCGTCGGCACCTTCCTGGGCGACACGGGCGCCTATCTTGGCGGTCGTCTCTTCGGCCGGCGTCCACTCGCGCCCGGCATCTCGCCGAACAAGACCGTCGAGGGGCTTGTCATCGGCATGGCCTGCGCGGTGCTGGCGGTGTGGTTCGCGGGGCGCTATCAGGAATGGCTGCCGGGCGCCCACGCGCTCGTGCTTGGGCTGGGGGTTGCCGTGTTCGCGCCGATCGGCGACCTGTTCGAGTCGTTCGTCAAGCGCCAGGCCGGAGCGAAGGACACAGGCAGCTTGTTGGGTGCACACGGCGGCGTGCTTGACCGTTTGGATGCGGTCCTGTTTACCGCGGTTGTCGGCTATTACATTTGGTTGGCGTATGTCTGAAGCCACCAAGCGCCTGCTGATTCTCGGTTCAACCGGCTCGATCGGCGTCCAGGCGCTTGACGTACTGGAGCGCAGCGACGAGTTCGAGCTGATCGGTCTCTCGGCCGAGCGCTCCTGGGAGACGCTCGTGGAGCAGGCGCGCGCGCACGGCGTGCAGCGGATCGCGCTCGTTGACGAGCATGCGGCGCGATTTGCCGCAGATGCTTGGCCGGAGGGGGAGGTTCTGAGCGGTGCGGAGGGGCTGGTGCGCCTCATCGTGGAGTCGGGCGCCGACTTGGTGCTCAACGCGCTCGTGGGCTCCGCCGGCCTGGGCCCGACTGTCGCCACACTAGGCGAGGGTATCGACCTGGCACTTGCCAACAAGGAGTCGCTCGTGGTGGGCGGCGAGCTGGTAGTGGCGCTCGCCGAAGCGACGGGTGCGCAGATCGTGCCCGTTGACTCCGAGCACACGGCGCTTCACCAGTTGCTTGCGGGGCTGCCTGCGGGGAGCGTCGAGCGACTGACGATCACCGCCAGTGGTGGGCCGTTTCGTGGCCGCTCGTCCGAAGAGCTCGCCGAAGTGACCGTCGAGCAGGCGCTTGCCCATCCGACCTGGGCGATGGGGGGCAAGATCACGATCGATTCCGCCACGCTGATGAACAAGGGGCTGGAGCTGATGGAGGCCCACCACCTGTTCGGCACTCCCTACGCGCGCATCGACGTCGTCGTGCATCCTCAATCGTTGATCCACGGCCTCGTCCAACTTGCCGATGGGGCGATGCTTGCCCATATCGGGCCGAAGGACATGCGCATCGCGATCTCCTATGCCCTGCACGGTGCGACCAGCGTCGAGCTGCCGATCGCCGCGCTCGACCTCGCACAGGTTGGCGCGCTCACCTTCGAGCCGGTGGACTTGGAGGTGTTCCCGTGCTTGCGCCTTGCCCGTGAAGCTGCGCAGGCCGGCGGCACCGCGCCGTGCGTGCTCAACGCGGCCAATGAGACCGCGGTGCACGCCTTTCTTGCCGGGTGCCTGCCGTTCCTTGGTATCGCCGAGGTCATCGAACGCACGCTCGATGTGTTGCCAGGAGCGCCGATCAGGGCCTTCGAGTCGCTGTACGAGGCCGACCGCGAGGCAAGACGCGTCGCGGAAGGGGCTGTGCCGGCTGTGTGATGCTCAAAAACGGCCGATGCCCCGCGCGCGCACGCGGGGCATGGCCGTTTTGGACGCTGCTTAGACCAGGCAGATGTCCCGTCCGCTTGGGTTTGTCGGATAAGGGGGTATGCAACCGCTGTCTCAACCAGCTGTCCATACTCCCCCGATGGAGACCGTCCCGCGATCGTTCCGCCGAAAAGCGCGGTATGATAACGGTATGACCAAGGTTGCGAAGCTCACCATTTCGCTTCCCCGTGAGCAGGTCGCCGAGGTGCGTGCGGCTGTCGATCGCGGGGATGCGGCGAGTGTGTCGAGTTACATATCGGCTGCCTTGGCAGCCACGATGCCGACCTCTCGTGCGGATGAGCACGACACACTTGGCGATCTGGTGGCCGACATGATCGCTGAGTATGGACGTCCCAGCCCCGAGGCGTACGCCTGGGCGGATGAGGTGCTCGGTTTGACGGGCTCGACCGGAGCCAAATGAAGGGCCTCACGCTCGATACCGGCGCACTTATCGCGCTGGAGCGCGGTGAGCAGCGTATGGTGGCCTTGCTCGAGCGGACGCTGGCTGTGTCGGGTGCGGTCGTCCACGTACCGGCCGGTGTGGTTGCCCAGGCGTTCCGCGAGGGTTCCCGCCAGGTGTACTTGAGACGGTTGATGAAGAAGCCCCAGACCAAGGTTGTGCCACTGGATGAGCAGACGGGCTATGTGGTCGGCATGCTGCTCGGATTGCGTGGCGGCAACGATATTGTTGACGCGAGTGTGGTCGTTTGTGCTCGCCGCAATGACCAGCCGGTGGTGACCGGGGATCCGGAGGATCTAAGGCGACTCGACCCGAACGTCGTGTTGCACGCTCTTTGAGCCCGTTTGCGGGGTGTGGCGAGCATAAGCGGGGGGACATGAGGGGATGCCTGCCAAACTGAGGCCATGAGCTGGGTGTGGACAATCTTCGGGATCATGGCCTTGATCGTGCTGCACGAGCTTGGCCACTTCGTCGTGGCCAAGGCCGTCGGGATGCGCGTGGAGCGCTTCTCGCTGTTCTTCCCACCTAAGATCGCCGGAATCAAGCGTGGCGAGACCGAATACATGATCGGTGCTATTCCCGCTGGGGGCTACGTGAAGATCACCGGGATGAATCCCGATGAGATCAAGACGCTCACGCCGGAGGTTGCCGCTCGCGCCTACTACACGCAGCCGCCCTGGAAGCGGATTGTCGTGATCCTGGCCGGGCCCGGCGTGAACCTGTTGATCGCGTTTCTGCTGTTCTGGGCCGTGCTTTTCACCGGTAGCCTCAGCGGTGCTGTCACGTTGTCGAACCTGAACCCGAAGACGGAAACTGTCGTGCCTACGACATCGGTGCAGGCGATCGAGAAGGGCGCGCCGGCCTATGGCGTGCTAAAGCCCGGCGACAAGATCCTTGCCGTGGATGGCCACCCGGTGACTGTGCTCGCGGCCACGAAGGCGATCGCCGCTCACCGCTGCGCTGGGGCCCAGACCGACGGCTGTCGCGCCCAGACGCCTGTGAAGATCGCGATCCGTCGGGCTGGGCGCGTATTGACGGTGTCGACCTATCCGCGCTACAGCAAGTCTGTGGGGCGCATGCTCGTCGGCTTCGACTTCGGCTACACCGCCAAGTCGTTCGGCGTCTTCTCTGCCGCCGGTGCCGCGCTGTCGGAGATGTGGGGGACGACCACGACAATGATCTCGAACATCGGCAAGGCGTTCACTAGCTCGAAGGTGCGCAAAGAATTCCACAGCATCGTCGGGATCACGGTGATCGCCCAGGAAGCTGTCGTTGCCGGGGCGGGCTATGCGCTCGTGTTCCTTGGCTTCGTGTCGCTTGCGCTGGCTGTCATCAACTTGTTCCCGTTCCTGCCGCTCGACGGAGGGCACGTGCTTTGGGCGGTGGCTGAGAAGCTGCGCGGACGGCGCGTGTCGCTGACCGCGATGTGGCGCTTTAGTTCGGTTGGGATTGTGCTGCTGCTTTTTCTGGTGGTGAGCGGTATCCACAACGACATCGTTCACCTGGGTGGCTGAGGCTCGTCCTCTGTCAGGGACCCGATCTGTCACAGGGCGCGCCTCGCATAGGAGGTGTGCCTCTTAGATGGTGGGCGGGCTCTGCGCGCAGAGGGCGCTCCTCTTTACGGGTCGGACTGCTCGCTTGGTGCCCGCACACACACCCAGCTCTTGACGAGCGGGCCGATACGCTCGGGTAGAGCCCTGCCGAACAACTCCTCCATCTCCCCGCGCGAGAGCAGTGAGATGTCCTCCCAATCGCCCGCGGCGCCCAGTCGCCAGTAAGGGCGGCGCAATGCCGTCGGCAACCAGTGGGCGAACGGCAATAGTGCATGTGGCTCGATCGGGAAGGAGAAGGCCGGTGTCTGCACGAACCAGCCGCGGCCCACGCGGCGTACCTCGCTTGCGAACGCCTCGCGTCGCTGTGGTGGGACGTGCTCGATCACGCTGGAGCTGTACACGAGGTCGAACTCGTCCTCTGCAAAAGGTAGGCCCACGGCTGCGTCGGCTCGCACGAACGGGCCCGGATAATCGGGGCGCTCGGCCATGTCCACGCCCGTAATGTCGAGCTCGGGCTCGAGTGCGCGCAGGCCCAATGCGCCGCAGCCGACATCGAGGACTCGGGCGTCACGGGCGAGCCCGCACATCGCAAAAAAGCGCTCGTGACGCCGTCGCCGCGCGCCGGCGGCCAGCGGGGAGGCGAGCTTCGCTAGCGGGCCGCGGGCAGTCCCGTAGACATCGTGCGATGAGTGCTTCCCGGCTGCCATTGGCTCGCAGCTTACGCGTGCGAGCAGCCGCTAAAGGTGCGCTTCACAGATCGCCGATGCCCGCGCACCTACAATATGGGCATGGCTTCCAAGCGTCAGATCCATGTTGGGCCCGTGCCCATCGGTGGCGGGGCACCCGTGGCCGTGCAGACGATGACCAAGACCGAGACGGCGAACGTCGCGGCCACGATGGAGCAGATCCGCAAAGTGGCCGACGCCGGCGCCGACATCGTGCGTGTGGCGGTGCCGCGTGAGCAGGACGCGGACGCCCTGAAGCAGATCGTGCTCGACTCGCCGATTCCCGTGATCGCCGACATCCACTTCAATCACACGCTTGCCCTGAAGGCGATCGAAGCCGGGGCGCATTGCGTGCGACTGAATCCCGGCAACATCGGTGGGCCCGAGAAGGTGGCCGAGGTGATCGCCCTTGCCAAGCAGACAGGGACTCCTCTGCGTGTCGGGGTCAACAGCGGTTCGCTACCCAAGCACCTGCGTGACCTGGAGTACGAGAATCCCGTCGAGGCGCTGGTAACAGCTGCTGTGGAGACGGTTGAGCTGATGGAGCGGCTGGACTTCGACAACTTCAAGGTGTCGATGAAGTCGACGTCGGTGCCGAACACGATCGCCTCCAACCGGCTGCTCGCCGAGCGCATTCCCTATCCGCTGCACCTCGGGGTGACCGAGGCCGGCACCAAGTGGTCGGGCTCGCTGAAGTCGGCGGTCGGCCTTGGCACGCTGCTAGCCGACGGCATCGGCGACACGATCAGGATCTCGCTTTCGACCTTCCACGCCGAGGAGGAGGTCAAGGTCGCCTGGGAGATTCTCAAGGCGCTGAAGCTGCGCGAGAAGGGGCCCGTGTTGATCGCCTGTCCTACCTGCGGACGGTTGCAGTTCGATATGGACACCGTTGTGGTGGAAGTGGAGCGCCGGCTTGAAGCGTATGAGGACCCGATCGAGGTTTCGGTGCTTGGCTGTGCGGTCAATGGCATCGGCGAGGCCAGACACGCCGACTTCGGCATCACCGGGGCGAAGGACATGGGGATGATCTACTCCAAGGGCGAGCCTCTGAAGAAGGTCCCGACGCATGAGCTCGTAGACGAGCTGTTCAAGGAGATCGACCGCTACTACGCCGCCGGCAAGACTGTGCGGCGCGACGAGCAAGCGGCGGCCGAGGCGCGCGAGTGGCTCGCGGCAAACGAGGATGCCACGGCGATGACGCCGGAGAAAATGGCGGCGCTCGAGGCGGCTGCGGCTGAGCAGGAAACCGAGGCGGACGCCGTGCTCGAGTCGATGCTGCAACCCGCGGGGGCTGCCAACGGCAATGGTGTGACACTCGACGAGTCCGCCTCGCCGGTCGCCGGCCGGCGTTTCAGCCGCAGTTGATGCTGTTCGGGGCCGCACATGTGCGGCCCCGTGACACGCCGCATGCGGCGTGTCATACGACCGGCGCATGCGCCGGTCGTCCCCTCGCGCATGCGCGAGGGGAACAACACATCAGCCGGCCGCGCTAAACCGCTCCGCGACCTTTGCCCAATCGACCGTGTTCCACCAAGCATCCAGGTAGTCGGGGCGCTTGTTCTGATACTTGAGGTAGTAGGCGTGCTCCCACACGTCTACACCCAGCAGCGGAGTGGAGCCTGCTGAGATGGGGTTGTCCTGGTTGGGCGTACCGACGACCGCGAGACCGGAGCCGTCGTGTACCAGCCACGACCAGCCGGAGCCGAACTGGTTGACGCCTGTTTCCTTTAGCTTTGCCTGGAAGTCGCCGAACGAGCCGAACGTCGAGGCGATCGCCTCGGCCAGCACGCCGTCGGGCTCGCCGCCACCGTCCGCGGACATGCTCTCCCAGAACAAAGAGTGGTTGTAGTGGCCGCCGCCGTTGTTGCGCACGGCGGTGCGCTTGTCCTCGGGCACTTTCGCCAAGTCCTTCAAGACGTCCTCGATCGGCGCGTCGGCCAGCGGCGTGCCCTCCAAGGCAGCGTTGACCTTGTCCACATAGGCCTGGTGGTGCTTGTCGTGATGAATTTCCATCGTCAGCTTGTCGATGTGCGGCTCCAACGCGTCATAGGCGTAGGGAAGCGGCGGTACGGAGTAGGCCATCGGTGCTCCTTGGGTTGGGGACGAGTGCTGGATGTAATTCATAGCGCGCGCGGACGGTCGGGGCGTGAACGAATGCGCCTCGTGCACGACTTCTGTTTTTTGGGCTACCCCGCTTTGGCCGCGCGCAACACCCGTAGGAGCTGAAGGACGCGTAGGATGCCGTCCCAAGCTATGACCAGGCTGACCGAGTATCTACTGCCGACCGAGAAGCAGGCGCCCGCCGACGCCGAGGCGATCTCGCACAAGCTGATGGTGCGCGCTGGGCTGGTCAGGCAGATGGGGACGGGCATCTGGACCTGGCTGCCGGCCGGTTGGAAGGTCCACCAGCGTGTGGTGGCGATCGTGCGTGAGGAGATCGACGCGATCGGCGGGCGCGAGATGTTGATGCCGGTACTGCAACCCGCCGAGCTTTGGCGTAAGACCGACAGGCTCGGGATCGAGGAGTTGTTCAAGCTGCAAGATCGCAAGGGGTCGGAGCTTGTGCTGGCTTTGACCCACGAGGAGGCGGTCACCTTCCATGCTGCCCAGACGATCAACTCCTATCGCGACCTTCCCTTGATCCTCTACCACTTCCAGGTCAAGGAGCGCGACGAGGCGCGGCCGCGTGCCGGCGTTTTGCGCACGCGCGAGTTCGTGATGAAGGACTCCTACAGCTTCGACCGCGACCAGGCTGGGTTGGAGGAGAACTATGCGTTGCACGTCGGCGCTTACGACGAGATCATGCAGCGCACCGGGTTGCGCTTCTATCGCGTCGAGTCGGATGTCGGGGTGATGGGGGGGCTCGGCGCGCACGAGTACATGGCGCCCTGTCCGGCCGGCGAGGACGAGGTCGCGCTCGGCGACGGATATGCCGCCAACATGGAGGTGGTCGAGAAAAGCCCCGACTACCGCAAGGACGGGGACATCCACCTGCTCGGCGAGAAGAAGCTTAAGGTCGAGCCGGCGATCGAGATCGGGAACATTTTCAAGTTGGGCACGCGCTACTCCGAGCCGCTGGGCGCTACCTATCTGGACGAGCACGGCAACACAAAGCCGATCTGGATGGGGTCCTACGGGATCGGGCCCGCGCGAGTCGTGGCGGCCGCCGTCGAGCAGTTCGCCGACGAGCACGGCATCTCCTGGCCCAAAGCGCTTGCCCCGTTTGCCGTGCACCTTGTCGCCGTAGGCCGTCCGGGTACACCCGAGCGCGACGCGGCCGACGCGCTCTATGAGACGTTGCTTGCCGGTGGGGTCGATGTTCTCTATGACGATCGCGAAGCTGGGCCTGGAGAGAAGTTCGCCGACGCGGAGCTACTCGGCTGTCCCGTGCGCTTGACGGTGGGGCGGCGTAGCCTGGAGTCAGGCGAGATCGAGGTGCAGCTACGACGCGGATGCGTGGCCGGCGCTGGTCTGCCGCTCGGCGGCGAGCCGGTAGAGCTATTGCGCGCGCTGGACGAGCTGTGCCAGAGCACCCCCTAGAGCAGCCGCCCGGCCGGCTCGCGCCGCTGGACGGAGCCGTGATAGGAGGTCTCTCTTTTAGAGCAGCCGCCCGGCCGGCTCACGCCGCTGGACGGAGCCGTGATAGGAGGTCTCTCTTTTAGAGCAGCCGCCCGGCCGGCTCACGCCGCTGGACGGAGCCGTGATAGAAGGTCTCTCTTTTAGAGCAGCCGCCCGGCCGGCTCACGCTGCCGGACAGAGCCGTGATAGAAGGTCTCTCTTTTGCAAATTGCCATGGTGACTACAAAAGTAAATACGATTGTGAATTTCATAAATAGAATGTCCCACAGCCTCCTCTCGTGCACGGACGCGACCGGATAACCCTCCGCCGCCTGGTCGGCTTGGATCGCTCCGGGCCGCCTCCACCACAAACACTTACCGGCCAGCCGCTGCGGCCCTGGACGATTCCCAACGCGATCGGCTTCGTGCGGCTGGCGCTGATCCCTGTATTCCTTGCCGTGGCGTTGTCGAGCAGCGATGGGGTGGACGCTCTATCGGCGACGCTGTTCGCCGTGATCGGCTGGGGCGATTACGCCGATGGGATCGCCGCCCGTGTGACCCGCCAGTACAGCCGCCTTGGGGCGCTGATGGATCCCGTCACCGATCGCCTGCTCGTCGTCAGCGGCGTGGTCGTGTGTTGGCGCTTCGATCTGCTGCCGCGCTGGGCGCTTGCGGTGCTCGTGGCGCGCGAGCTGTCGATGGTGGCGCTCGGGCGCTATGGGCTCAAGCACGGCGTGGAGCTGCGCATCAACTGGCCTGGACGCGTCGGCGTAGCGCCTTTGATGGGTGCGTTGTTCTTCGCGATGTGCGGTCTTGGCACATTCGCCGAAGTGCTGCTGTACATCGGACTCGTACTCGCGCTAACCGCCAGCGCACTGTACGTGCGCTCGGGGCGCGAACAGCTACGCGTTAGAGCCGGCGGTGAGCACTAGCATCGCGTTCTCTGTGGTGGCTAACGCGCCCCGCTCGGGTCGCGAGCAGCTATGCGCTAGAGCCGGCGGTGAGCACTAGTATCGCGTTCTCTGTGGTGGCTAACGCGCCCCGCTCGGGTCGCGAGCAGCTATGCGTTAGAGCCGGCGGCAGCACTAGCCTCGTGCTTCTCTGTGGTGGCTAAGGCGCCGGCGCGGTCACACTCGAAGCGCGCTCGGCTCTGCGCTTGCGCCACATCTCGAGCAGCCGTTCGCCCGCAAGCCATGCCCCGATCGTGCCGGCGCACAGCAACAGTGCCATCAGGCTGACGTTGTAGCGCGGCTGGTCGTTGAACGGCGTCGCAAAAGCCGCGATCGCCAGCAGCACGGCTGCGCTCATCGTGAGTACCAGGCGGCGGGTCAGGGCGATACCGGCCAGCAAGCCGATCACCGCGAAGATCAGGTAGATCTTGTGCTGGGCTGGGCTCGTATCGGGATGGTACGTGCCGTTGCCGCCGGTCCACGCGACGGTCCACATCTTCCAGAACTTGCTCCACAGCATCGACGCGAACGCCGCCGGTTTGCCGAGTGCGTATTTGCGCACGTTGTTGAGGTTTTCTTCGTTGACGGCCGCGTTCTCGGACATGCCGGGGTGGTGCGCTTCGATCAGGCGAAAGACCGGGGCGGAGGACTGTTGCCAGTAGCGGCCGCAGTCCTGGGGGAAGTGGCGGCAGACTTCGGGCGCGAGCTTCTCCTCAGTCGGTACCAGCTCACCCTTGCCCGGCAGGTAGCTGCCGATGAAGAACGCGTCGGGGCCGGCGTTGGTGATCGGCACGAAGCGGCCCTCCTTACTTGAGGCGTAGAGCAACCATGGGGAGAGCACGAGCATCAGGGCCACGAGGTACACGCCGCCGCGCAACAAAGCCGTACGCCGGCCTGGGCGCCCGCTGAATGCGAGCGCGAGCGCGATCACAGTCATGCCGATCGCCATGTCGCTACGTGTGAGACACGCGATCCCGCCCATGAAACCGGCGGCAAACAGCCACAACAGCTCGTTGCGGCTGCCGTAGCGCGAGCGGGCCAGCATCGCGGCGGCAACCGAGGCGAGCAGCACGAACGCGCCGCTTGGCTCCGAGAGGAATGTGCGTGTAGCCTCGATCAGCGGCTCATAGCTGGCCACCAGCGCGGTGGCGATTACAGCCGCCCACGGCCCCGCGAAGATCCAAGCGAGTACCGCCACCAGTACGAGCGTGAGCACGCCTGCCGCGAGCTGCGTGTATTGCGCCGGGCCGGAGGCGTGCGTGGCCAGCTTCAACGAGTGGTGACCGGACAGGCGCGTCGCGAGCGCGAACGCGATCGAGGTCCCCGGGGGCCACTTGAACGTGGCGTAGCGTTCGTCGGCGAGGATCCTGTTGGCGTTGCCGACATAGCCGTTCTCATCGGCTGAGAGATGCGTGTTCGTGCCGATCGCCGTATTGCGCGCGACGCCACCGGCGATGACGATCAAGACGATCAGCGTGGCCGCTATTGCCTCTGAGCGCGTCCATCGCGGGCGTCTCAGCAGCCCTTGCTTCGGCCGGACAGCGTTCTGGGCGCCGTTCGCGGGAGGGGACGCGCTTGCGGGAGGGGACGTAGACGACGCCGAAGGCGCTGTGGCACTGGCGACGGAGTCCGTCGATTTCTGTCCGAATACTCTCAAGCTCAACTTTACCTTTTGGTCTATACTGGATGAGCAGCATGGCAGCATGACCGGCAGCTCAGACCTGCATCCTTGCGCAAGAGGAGATGGCTCGCGATGGATACGTTCCCCGATCTTGGCTCGATGAGCGACAGTGAGCTCAAGGATGTGATCCGACAGCTCACCGAGGAGGAGATGGAGATCTCCTACAAACGACGCATTCTGCACGGCAAGATTGACATTCTTCGGGCTGAGTTGGTGAGCCGTCTGCGCGAGCAGCACAAGGATGGCGATGTGGCAATTACCGGCGATGACGTGCAGCGTCTGTCGGACATCCTCGCCAACCGCGCCGGCGGAGTCTCGACAGACGAGCTGTAGCCGTGTCGCACGCGGCTACGAACGTGTCTGGAGAGCCGCGGTGCTGGTGCATAAGCCTGTCCGGAGAGCGGCGGTGCATAGCGTGTCTGGAGAGCGGCGGCGCTTACGCTATAAGCGCGTCTGGAGAGTGGCGGTGCTTGCGCACTCGTTCACGGGTCGAGCCGGTGCTGGAAGGGTGAGCTAGCTCGTGGCTTTGCATTGCACCGAGTGCGGCTTTCTCAGCGACGAGGGCGCCAACTATTGCCCGCGCTGCGGTGCGCTGTTGCCGCGTGGCGAGGGACCTGCGGGCGAGCCGGTGACTGCCACCTACCGGATCGACGACGCCGGCGAGCTGGTGCCGGTGGAGATCGGTGAGGTGACCGCACATGGGCCGGCGCTCGTGATTCGCGCCGGCGGAGGGCGTGCGGGCGAGAGCTTTCCTGTCGACCGCGAGCGGATGAGTATTGGCAGGCGCCCGGACTGCGACGTGTTCCTCGACGATGTGACCGTCTCTCGCGACCACGCTCTACTGGTCAGCCGCGGCGACACCTGGTATCTCGACGACTGCGGCTCGCTGAACGGCACGTACGTGAACCGCTCGCGGATCGACTCGCATCGCCTCGAGGAGGGCGACGAGTTGCAGATCGGCAAGTACAAGCTGATCTATCACGCACGCTGATGGCCGGCACCTCGCAAATCGAGACTCCCACGGGTGAGACGGCCAACGGGGCGAGCGCCGGCACACCCCAGAAGGCACTCACGATCGGCGCGGTCTGCAAGGCGCTCGTGCAGGAGTTTCCCGACATCTCGATTTCCAAGATCCGCTATCTGGAGGACCAAAAGCTGTTGACGCCGCGCCGCACGCCTGGCGGCTACCGGTTGTACACGCAGAGTGACGTCGCGCGCTTGCGCACGATCCTGAGGATGCAACGCGACGAGTTTCTGCCCTTGAGGGTCATCCGCCAGGAGCTGGCCGCTGGGCGCGCCGGCGACATGCAGGTACCTCGTCCCGCGGGGCGCGAAGGTGGCAAGCGTGCTTGGCATACGAGCATGAGTGTGCGCGAGCAGGAGGGGGCGCTTTATACGCTTGAAGATGTGCTGGAGGAGACCGGCGCCGAGGCGAAGCTGGTGCGGGAGCTTGAAGAGTACGGCGTGGTCAAGGGCGAGATGCGCGGCGGGGTGCGCTATTTCGACGAGACGGAGCGCGAGATCGTCGGTGCCGTCTCAGAGCTTGCGCGCTACGGCGTGGGTGGGCGCAACCTGCGCGTATTCCGCTCCTCAGCCGATCGCGAGGCCAGCCTGTTGCAGCAGATCCTCGCGCCGGCACTGCGCTCGCGCAACCCCGAGCGTCGCAAGGATGCCGTCGACGCGCTCGAGAACCTGGCGGCGGTCACCACGCACCTCAAGCATTTGCTGCTGGTGCGCGACTTGCGCAAGATCGTAAGGTGAGCGCGACAGCGGACCTGCGCGCACTGATCAGGGACATCCCCGACTTTCCCAAGCTGGGGATCATGTTCAAGGACATCACGCCGCTGATGGCCGATTCCGCGGCGCTCGCCCAGGCTGTGCAGGGGCTCGCCGAGTATGCGCGCCCACTCGAGGCCGAGTGCGTGTTGGCCGCCGAGGCGCGCGGGTTTCTGTTGGGGCCGGCTTTGGCGCTTGCGCTCGGGACCGGGTTTGCTTTGGCGCGCAAGCCCGGCAAGCTGCCATATGAGACGGTTAGCGCCGAGTATCGGCTGGAGTACGGCCTGGATCGACTTGAGCTCCACAGTGACGCGGTCCGGCCTGGGGCGCGCGTACTCGTCCACGACGACCTGCTTGCCACCGGTGGCACCGCACAAGCGCTATGCGATTTGGTCGAGAATCTCGGTGGGGTGGTCGTGGGGTGCGGGTTTCTGGTCGAGTTGGCGTTCCTGGGTGGTCGCGCGCGGTTGGCCCCGCACGAGGCCCACGCGCTGCTCACATATGAGGCCTAGCTCATGCTCATCGTCCGACGCTCGCGCACAATCGAAGCTTCGCCCGAAGATCTCTGGGATGTTCTCGGCGATCCCCACCACTTGCCGCGTTGGTGGCCGCGCGTGAGCAGGGTGGAGGCTGTCACCCTCACGGGTACAGGCGACTTGGATGCCTTCACGGAGGTGTTGACAGGGCCCAGTGGGAAAATCGTGCGAGCCGACTTCAAGCTGCTCGAGCAGATCGACAGGCAGCGAATTCTTTGGTCCCAGCAGGTCGAGAACACGCCGTTTGCACGTGTGCTGCGCCGCGCCGAGACGGAGATCACCATCGCTGGTACCTCCGAGGGGCGCGCCGCGGGTGGCCTGGCTTCCGAGGGGCACGCCGCGGGCGGCCTGGCTCCCGAAGGGCGCGCCGCGGGCGGCCTGGCTCCCGAGAGGCACGCCGCAGGTGGCCTGGCTTCCGAGGGGCGCGCCGCGGGTGGCCTGGCCGACGGACATGGCGAGCATTCCACGGTCACTGAGGTGACGATCGAGCTGCGCCAGGAGTTGCAGGGCTTTTCGCCCAGGCCTGGCAGTGGATCGTGGATTGGCGGACTATCCCGTTTTGGCAGTCCGCTGGTGCGGCGCGCGGCGCGTTCCACGATTGACGAAGCGCTCGATGGGCTGGAGCGGATCGTGGGCAGGGCCGCGGTGTGAGCACGGCCCCAAAGACAGCGCAAGACCCACGCTCCAAGCACGCCCTCACACGCGGTTTTCCTGTGAGCCTAAGGCCGCCTGGGCTGATGCGCTGGTGGGGATGGGGCGATCCGCTGCATCCCCCAGGTCTACCGGCACACGCCCTGGGCTTTCTGCGCGAGACGGTTGGCCTCGCCGCCCATCCTTCTCCGGCCGTGGCGCTTGAACACGTCGAGCTCGAACCTTCATCCATCTCCTCAAACACGCTTGCGAGTCTGCGCGAGATTCTCGGTGAGGGTCATACGCGTGACGACCACAACGATCGCGTCTTGCACGCCGCCGGCAAGGGCTATCCCGACCTCGTGCGACTGCGTGCCGGCCGACCCCTCGGTGCTCCCGACGCGGTTCTTTATCCCTCCACGCGCGAGCAGCTGCGGGCGCTGCTGAGCCTGTGTGCACGTGAGTCGCTGGCGGTCGTCCCGTTTGGTGGTGGCACGAGTGTCGTCGGCGGAGTGGAGCCACTACGCGGCTCGCATCGTGCGGTGGTGGCGCTCGACACGGGTCGCCTCACAAACATTTTCGAGTTGGACGAGCGTTCGCGGATGGTCACCGTCCAGGCCGGCGTGAGGGCACGCGAGCTCGAGGACTGGCTGAGCGCGCGCGAGCTGACGCTCGGCCATTTCCCGCAGTCCTTCGAGTACGTCTCGCTCGGTGGCTGTGCTGCTACGCGCTCGGCCGGACAGGCCTCGAGCGGCTACGGACGCTTCGAGCGCATGGTGCACGGTCTGCGCATGGTCGCCCCGGCCGGCGACATCGAGCTGAGCGCCTTTCCCGCCAGCGCGGCAGGCCCGGGCGTGCGCGAACTGGCGGTCGGCTCGGAGGGGACCCTTGGGGTGATCGACGAGCTGACGTTGCGCGTGCGTCGAGCTCCCGCCACTCGTATCTATGAAGGTGTGTTCTTCGAGAGCTTCGAGGCGGGCGCGCACGCCTTTCGTGAGCTTGCCCAAAATCGTTGTACCCCTGAGGTGGCGCGTCTCTCAGACGAGCAGGAGACGCGCATGTCGCTTGCGCTGGCGGGCTCTGGTGGAGCGAAGGGCCGGCTCGGGCGAGCCTATCTCGACATGCGTGGCTTCAGCGGCGGCTGTCTGGCGATCTTCGGTTTCGAGGGTGACGCCGAGGAGGTCGGTGTGCGGCGGGCGGCGGCAACCGAGATCGTGCGCGCCGCGGGCGGGCTGCGTGTCGGTCGCTCGCCCGGCAAAGCATGGTTTGACTCACGCTACTCGGCGCCCTACTTGCGCGACGAGCTGCTTACCCACGGTGCCCTGGTCGAGACGCTCGAGACAGCGACGCGCTGGTCGAACGTGCGGCAATTGCACGGACACGTTGTCGGGGCGATCGAAGGCGCGCTGCGCGCTCAGGGAACACCGGCGCTGGTCATGTGTCACATCTCACACCTCTACGAGACGGGGGCTTCGCTGTACTTCACGTTTATCGCCCGTCAGCGCGCCGGCGAGGAGATCGAGCAGTGGCAGACGGTCAAGGCGGCGGCGAGCGCGGCGATCGTGGATGGGGGTGGGACGATCACCCACCATCACGCCGTGGGGCGCGACCACGCGCCGTGGATGGAGCGAGAGATCGGAAGCGCGGGTGTGAGCGCATTGCGCGCGCTGAAGTCCGAGCTCGACCCAGCCGGCATCATGAACCCGGGAAAGCTGTTGCCCTGATTGCCGCGCCTCGGGCCCTGTTCTGTGCCTCGGGCCTGTGTCCCGCGTGGTGTCCTGTGTTCCGCGTGGTGTCCTGTGCCCAGGCGACTACGGCCCGGAAGGGACGGTTCTCACAGGTTCCTCGATCGAGGGAACAGGATCAGTGCAGCGTAAATGAGCCGCTCAGCACCGTGGGACCGGGTTGGCTGGGGTGAGTGCTCGTCTCGCGCGTGATGATGAACTTGGCGAAGTCGCCGGCGTTGCTCGGCAGCGGGTTGCCACCCTCCAGGCGCCCGTTCGAGCTGACGCTCGATGCGCGGCCGAGCGGCTGGGCGTCCGACGGCGAGTTGTACAGCCACACCGCATAGAAGAAGCCTGAGGATGGCGGCAGGCCTTGTGCGGTCACGTAGAACGCGCGCCTGCTGCCATCCGAGAGCACGTACGCGACGCCGGTAGCGTTTGTGGATTGTTCAGGCGAGCTGAGTCGGATCGTGCTGTCGAGCTTCGGCTTGGTGGCACTCGTCTTCGAGGTCGAGGAGGTCCCGCTCCCCGTCGTGGTCGTAGCTGTGGTCGTGCCGGCGGCTGCGGTAGTCGGTGGCGAGCCTTTGCCGCCGCCACTTGAGACGAGTACGACTACGACGACGATCACCACGACGATCGCGCTGAGCAACAGTGCTCCAGCCCGTCGTGAGCCAGTCGAGGCCTGCGGGCTGCGTGGCTCCCGTGGACGTGCTGGTGGCGCGCTTGACGCGCCGGTCCCAGCCCTCGCGGAGCCAGATCCGATGCCTGCGGCTGTGAATCTCGATGCCGCTGTCGTGCTCGGCGGCCCAGGTCTCGCGCCAGGTGGGCTCGGCACGCGCGAGCCGCCTGGGGCGGCCACATCCTCGGCGAGCGCGTCGAGTGCTGTGTGCGCCCGGTCGCGCACGGTGTTCTCCGGAATGCCAAGCAGCTCGGCTACTTCGGCGTAGCTCTTGCCGCGATCAAGTACGAGCGAGAGCACGGCACGTTGGTCGGGTGGCAGTCGGTCGAGCTCTGTCATGTGAAGAAGCGGTCCGGTCCCCTGTCGGACCAGAGCGCCGCCCTTAGGCTATCGTGGCCGCCCGATGGCCATCCCACCAGCCGCCCAGATCAACGAACACCTATTGGGTTTCGACCGTCTCTACGGGCTCGAGCTGCTGGAGTGCTCGGAGACTGAGATGCGCGCTCAGGTGGTCGTCCGCGACAATCACAAGCAGCCTGCGGGACTCGTTCACGGAGGTGTATACGCCTCCGTGGCGGAGGCGATCGCCTCGATCGCGACCGGCATGACCGTGCTCGACGAAGGCTGTATGGCGATGGGCATGTCCAACAACACGAGCTTTCTGCGCCCTGTGACCTCGGGCGTCGTGCACGCTCACGCCACACGCATCCACCGCGGGCGCACCACCTGGCTGTGGGACGTCAGCTTCAGCGACGACGAGGGCCGCACCTGCGCGATCACGCGCATGACGATCGCCGTTCGACCGCTGCCTACCTAAATGTTCTGCCTACGGATTAGCTAGATACGCGGCGACTTGGACCTTACGTGGTGCCTGGGACCTTACGCGGTGCCTTTAGGATCGGACTATAACCTGAAAGTTATACGACCCCGACCCATCCAACAACTTAAAGGTTATATGTCCGGATGGCGTCATTGGGCACACGACTGGAGAGTCGGCAGGCGGCGGCCTATGCGCCGGGCCTGCGTGGCACGCTGACCCCTGCCGGCACCTGGATCGACAGCGGTGCGCGGCCAAAGCCGCTGTCAGGCAGTGCCGCGGGCAGCGGTGCCAGGGGTAGCCCGGTCGTGTTCAGCGGCGCCATCGTCTCCGCGGCTTCTCTGGCAAACGGGGGGTGTAGGCCGAACACGCTCACGATCACGTTGCCGGTGGGGATCGCGAGCGTCGAGCCGCCCTGGGTAAGGCTCGCGCTCACTCCGCGCAACGACATAGTCGACCTCACGACGTTGGCCCCGGGGATGAAGCTGTTGTCCGGCGAGGTCACGATCGACACGGGCGTCACGCATGTGTACTGGCCTCCGAGCACGCAATCGCCGTAGCGGATTGTGACAGCTTCGCTCGGGTCGATCGCCACACTGGTGATCTGCATGCCGTGGAAGCTGAGGCCGAGCCAGTAAACGGGGAAGCGGCTCTTGACGAGCACCGACTCCAGCGGCTGTGGGCCGATCGGCTGGTCTTGGAGCGTGTTGCCGCAGGAGGCAAGTGCAAACACACAGGCGGCCAGTACACACGCGGCCAGTGCACGTGTGGCTGGTACACGTGTGGCTGGTACACGTGAGGCTGGTACACGTGAGGCTGGTACACGTGAGGCTGGTACACGTGAGGCTAGAGCACGTGAGGCTGGTACACGTGTGGCTAGAACACGGGCGGCTAGTACTCGTGCGACCAGTACACGTGTGGCCAGGGTGCGGCGCGAGTGCGGGCACCCGCTTGACGCCCCGAGGCAGCTATGACCACGGTCAGACAACGGGCGGTCAGACAACGGGCGGCGTGCGATCACGGGAGGCAGAGTAACGGTGCGACGGCCGTTCAGCCCCGGTAGGCGTTGGTGATCGGCATGCGCCGGTCGCGCCCGAAAGCGCGCTCGGTGATCTTGATTCCCGGGGGGGCCTGGCGGCGCTTGTACTCGGCAAGGTCGACGAGCCTCGTCGCTCGCTCTACATCCGCGCGCGGCAAGCCTTCGGCGATCAGTTGCTCGCGGCCGCGGTCGAGCTCGATGTAGCCGTGCAGTATGCGGTCGAGCAGCTCGTAGGGCGGCAACGAATCTTGGTCGGTCTGGTTCTCGCGCAGCTCGGCCGAGGGTGCGCGCTCGATGATCGAAGCCGGTATCGGCGCGGATGCGGGTGTGATGGATGCGGGTGTGATGCCGGTGTTGCCGAGCGCTCGTGCGCCAGCGGGATCGTTGCGCCAGCGCGCGAGCCGGTAGACGAGCGTCTTGGGGACGTCCTTGATGACCGCGAAGCCGCCCGCGAGGTCGCCGTACAGCGTCGTGTAGCCGACGGACATCTCCGACTTGTTGCCGGTCGTCAGCACGAGCCAGCCAAACTTGTTCGAGAGCGCCATCAGCAGGTTGCCGCGGATGCGCGCTTGCAAGTTCTCCTCGGTCAGGTCCGCTTCAAGGCCTTCGAAGTCTGTCCGCAGTGTCTGCGAATAGGCGTCCATCACGGGCTCGATCGTGAGCTCGTGTGCGCGCAGCCCAAGCGCTTGCGCGAGCATGCGCGCGTCCTCCTGGGTCGCTGAGGAGGAGTACGGGGAGGGCATGATCGCTACGTTCACGCGCTCCGCGCCCAGCGCATCGGCCGCTAGACAGGCCACGAGCGCCGAGTCGATCCCGCCGGAGAGCCCGAGCACGACCGAGCCGAAGCCGTTCTTCTCGACGTAGTCGTGCAAGCCCAATAGCAGCGCCTCGTATACCTCCTGCTCGCGCGAGGCGATCGGTGTGCGCAATGGTCGGTTTGGCCGCTCGTCGTCTTCCTGGTCTGCGCCGAACAGGTCACAAACAAGCAGATCCTCAGCGAATTGTGCCGCCCGCGCGAGCGTGTTGCCCTGCTGGTCCAGCACGAAGGAGTGTCCGTCGAACACCAGCTCGTCCTGGCCACCGACCATCCCGCAGAACGCCACATAAGCGCCGGTCTCGCGTGCACGCTTGCCGAACAGTCGCTCGCGCTCCAGCCCCTTGCCGGCGTGGTAGGGAGACGCAGAGGCGTTGAGGATCACGTGCGCCCCGGCGGTCGCCTCAGCCGAGGCAGGAGGCCCGCCGATCCATAGGTCCTCGCAAACTGTGACCCCGAGCACGACCTCAAATCCCTTATTTACAACCCCTTCTTCAAACTCGTCGCTCGATTTTTGCCCACCGGTCCGCGGATCAGGCTTCTCGAGCAGCTGCTCGAGTTCCATCGTCATGCCCTCGCTGTTGCCAGCCTTGAAATAGCGCTGCTCGTCGAATACGCCGTAGTTGGGCAGGTGAACCTTGCGGTAGATCGCGTGCACGGAACCATGAGCAAGTACCGCTGCCGAGTTGTAAACAGCGCTGTCGCCGCGCTCGGGAAAGCCAACGATCGCCACGATCCCCTCGGCAGCACCCGCCAGCGCATGTAGCTTCGCTTCGACGTCTTCTAGAAAGTGGGCCCGCAACAGCAGGTCCTCGGGCGGGTAGCCGCTGAGAGCGAGCTCTGGGAACAACACCACCTGCGCGCCGGTCTCGCGCCCCTCATCGATGCCGGCGCGGATCCGCTCAGCGTTGCCGGCCAAGTCGCCGACAGTCGCGTTCATCTGGCACAGGGCCAGGCGCAGCTTGCTCATAGTTGTGGCGCGTGCGCCACTAGCGGGCTGTTGCCGCGCCGCGCTGTTTGGCGCGTGCCTGCTTGGCGTACGCAACCGCGGCCTTCGCCTTGTCGCTGGGGCTCTTTGCGTGCGCACCCGCGGCCTTCGCCTTGTCGCTGGGGCTCTTTGCGCGCGCACTTACGGCCTTGGGCATGTCGCTGGGGCTCTTTGCGGTGGCGCTTACGGCGTCCGTCTTGCCGCTGGGGTTTTTCGCGTTCGCGCTGGCGGCCTTCGCCAGCGCCGCGATCGCCCGCTTGAGCTCGTACGCGATCGTCTCGAGCTCCGGCAGCGCGTCGTAGTCGCCGAGCAAGCCGAAGCCGAGTTGTCCGTCATAACTCATCACCGCGATGCCGAGGGCCTGGCGGTCTGCGAGCGGCACGACGGGGTAAAGCGCCTTCAAGCGCCGCCCGAGTAGGTACAGCGGAAACTGCGGCCCCGGCACGTTGGTCACGACCAGGTTGAAGAAGCGCTGGCGCGCCTGCAGACGTGCGGCCTGGCTCAAGATCGTGGGCGGGGCGAAGCCGGCGAGGTTGGTTAGAACCTCCGCACCGACCGCCTGGCCGGAGTGCTTGAGGTCGTCCATCTCCAGGCGGACTTGCGCAAGACATTCGACCGGGTCGGCGATACCGACTGGCATTGGCGCCCACATCGCCGCGACCTTGTTGCCGAGCGCGCCGCGCTCGATGTCGGCACGTATTGAGACCGGCACCATCGCCTTGAGCACCAGGCCCTCGGTGTCATAGCCCTGTGCGCGCATGTGCCGGCCCAACGCGAGACTGACCGCGGCCAGCACCACGTCGTTGAGCGTGCCCCCGAGCGAATTCTTGATCGCCTTAAACTGGGCCAGATCGGCATCGATCCAGGTGTAGCGCCGGTGCGAGGTGATGTCTACGTTGAGCGGGCTTGGCGGCGCCGGTGCGTTGATGCCGGCAAGCGTTGTGGCGCCGACACCGAGGACGGCGTCCTTCAGGTGCCCGAGCGCTCTACGCGGAGTGCGCACCACTGCGCGTGCGCCGCGCACCATCTCCGCCGGCACGGTCGAGCGCTCGACGAGCGCGTCGGCCAATAGCTTCGCCGCTCCCGGCAAAGGTCGCGCGACCCACGGCACCGGCGGGCGGGCAGGGCCGGTTGGCTCCGCCGAGACGTCGAACAGCACGGTCGTGATATCAACGCCTGAGATTCCATCCACGAGCGCGTGGTGGGTCTTGGCAATCACGGCGAAACGTTCGCCCGCCATGTGGGCGACCAGCCAAAGCTCCCACAGAGGCTTGGAGCGATCCAGGCGCTGGGAGAAGATACGCCCGGCGAGTTGCTTGAGCTCGGTCTCGTCCTCCGGGTTGGGAAGCCCGGTGTGGCGGATGTGGTAGCGGGGGTTAAAGTGCGGATCGTCGGCCCACACAGGCCGACCTTGGCCGAATGGCACGAACGCCAGTCGCTGGCGGTAGCGCGGCACCAGATGCAGCCGCGAAAGAATGTGGTCGACGAACTCTTCGTACGCGGGCGCTTGGCCTTCGAAGACCATCACCGAGGCGACGTGCATGTGCGCTGAGCCGCCGTCCTCTAGGTGCAGGAAGGCCGAGTCCAGCCCTGTTAGCCGGTCAGGGTTTGCCATAGAGCACGATTGTCGCGGGTCTTGGGTCCGTCGTCAACGCCCGGCTGTGAGCGAGTGCATGCCCAGCTCGTCCACGTTCGCGTGGCCCGACAGCGCCATGTTGAGATCGAGCTCGGCCAGGAACGCGCGCAGCACGTCGATCACGCCCTGCTCGCCACCTAGCGCCAGGCCCCACGTGTAGGGCCTGCCCAGGCACACGGCACGCGCGCCCAGCGCGAGCGCCTTCAGCGCATCGGCGCCCGAGCGGATGCCGCTGTCGAACAGCACCTCGCAGCGCTCGCCGACGGCCTCGACCACGCCTGGCAGCGCCTGCAGGGATCCGATCGCGCCGTCCACCTGGCGGCCACCGTGGTTGGAGACGATGATTCCCTCGATCCCGTGCTCGACCGCCAGCTGGGCGTCCTGCGCGCTCTGGATGCCCTTAAGCACGATCGGCAGTTTCGTGCACTCGCGCAGGAACTCCAGGTCCGCCCAGGTCACAGCCGGGTTTGAGAACTGCCATGCCCAGTAGGCAACCGCGCTCGGCAAGTCCTCCTCGGGCGGCTTGGGCAACGCTGCTCGGAAGACAGGATCTTGCAAGTAGTTGACGTTGCCCTCGCCGCGTAGAAACGGCAGGAAACCGTCGGTCAAATCGGCCGGGCGCCAGCCCAATAGCCACGTGTCCAGCGTTACCACGATCGTCTCGTATCCGGCGCTCTCCGCACGGGCGATGAAGCTGCGCGCAAGCTCGCGGTCGCGTGGCCAGTACAGCTGATACCAGAAGCCATGCTCTCGCTCGCCTTCTGTGTCTCCTCCGGGCGCGTCGCTCGCAACGCGTGCCGCATCGGCTATCTGCTCGATCGTGTGCGAAGCAGCGGTGCTGGCGATCAGCGGTAGTCCGACGTGTGCGGCCGCGCGCGCCGAGGCGAGCTCGCCCTCAGGGTGGGCCACAGTCTGCACTCCGATTGGCGCCAGCAGCACAGGCGCCGGCAATTTGCTTCCCAGTACCGTCCGCTCCAACGAGCGCTCCGAGACGTCTTTCAGCATGCGCGGCACGATGCGCCACTCGTCGAACGCCTCGCGGTTGGCCCGAATCGTATGTCCGCGCCCCGCGCCACCCTGGATGTAGCCGCGCGGTCCGCGCGAGAGCATTGCGTAGGCGTCGCGCTCCAATTCGCGCCAGTCCACCGGCCGCGCAGGCTTGCGCCCGCCAAGCATGCCCGCCACGTAGATCTCGTGCTCGTAGTTGGAGTAGGGGGGTTGTAGAGCCATACGCGGTCGTGGATTCTATTGGGAGCCGATTGTCGCTGCGCTCGCGATTGCTGTACTGGTTGTTCTCGGGTCGGCGGTCAGAGCGCCGGCCAACCGCTCAAACCATCCCTCAGGAGGACTCACGCATGACATTCGACCAATCGAAGATCGGGCAGGTGGTAGCGGCGCAGATGGAGGCGCTGGAAGGACGCTATGGCGAGGAGTGCGAGATTGGCAACGTGTGCACGATTGTCGAGGTACTTGGACCGCACGGTTCGGACGTCTCGGTGCGCTCCAGCGAAGCACGTCCGCACACAACGATCGGGTTGTTGCGGATGGCCGAGGCGATGCTGCTCAACAGGATGGGCTCGTCTCCTCGCGGAGACGAGGAGGAGTGACTCGCGGAGACGACGACGATTGAGGTTGTGAAGGGCTTACGACAATAGGGGGCGCCTCGCCGAGGCATCCTCTTGTTGCTGTTTCTTGCTGTCTAATGCCTAATTGACAGCAGCACAGAACGGCTGGTTACAGCGTTTTATCCATTTTGGATAAGTGTGCGCTTTCTCACACTTCGCGCCTGTGAAGGTCCTCTAGCGTTTCTCCGATTGCCTAACCCTGCCGAGTCGTTTCCGTGGATGGAGATGAGCGGGGGACCCACTGCCGGGCCTGACGTAAGGGCCCGGATGGGGCGAATCGGCCGTTGATACGGCCGTAACGTCCGGCCGGTGCATGTTTGGACGACATGTGCTCGGCCGCCGTGAGCCCGACAGCTAACCCCGTAGGCGGATACCCAAGGAGACCTCTTTGTCGAGGCCATACATAGTCGGGCGCGTTCGTCGCGCCCAACCGGTGCTGCTTGGCGCGAGCCTGACCTGTGCCGCAGCACTGACCGTCGCACCCGCCGCTGTCGCTGAAGGCGCGAGTGTGGCACCTGAAGGCGTGAGTCTGGCACCGTTGCCGACAGCTCCCGCAAATTCCGCCGGCGCTGCGACCCCGCCGCTGTTCGGGCCGGTTGTACTTCCGCCGGCGCCGGTGCATGTAAAACTGCGCATCCGCAGAGCACGGTTGAACGTGCTGGACGGTAGCGCTGTAAGCGTCACCGGCAGCTTGCGTCCCGGACTGGTCAAGCGTGCCATCGAGTTGCAACGGCTCGGCCGCCACGGCTGGGAGA
This sequence comes from uncultured Solirubrobacterales bacterium, assembly GCA_963704555.1. Lineage (GTDB taxonomy): Bacteria > Actinomycetota > Thermoleophilia > Solirubrobacterales > Solirubrobacteraceae > Palsa-744. The sequence goes on along the minus strand of OY969921.1, from coordinate 2,209,976 downwards.
CGATCTCACACACGCTCACGCGACGTGGTGGGCGCTTCGTGCTGCGCTACCTTCCGCATCGGCTACTCAGCGAGCCGGTGCGAGTTAGGTTCGCCGGTGGCGTCGGCGATCTCAGCGCGGACCGCGGTATCGGGCGCCTGACCTCCTACCGACTGGCAGACGTCTCTTGGTATGGCGGCGGGGGCAGCCTTGCCTGCGGTGGCGAGCTCACGAGCTCGACGCTGGGGGTCGCGAACAAGACGCTGCCCTGCGGCACGCTCGTGACGCTTCGCTACGGCGGGCACACCGTGCGCGTGCCGGTCATCGATCGTGGGCCCTACGTCGAAGGTCGCGAATTCGACCTCACCGAAGCGACCAAGCGTGAGCTCGGCTTCGAAGGGGTCGGCGAGGTTTGGAGCAACCGCTAGAGCCGGCTGGTCCTCGGCGAAAATCGGCGATGCCCCGCACGCGCGCGCGGGGCATCGCCCTTTTTGGACATCGTTTACCCCGTGTGCTTGGCGGGCACAACCGCAAGGACCGCTACCGTAAGGGACACATGAGCAAGCCCGCAAGACAACGCAGTCACAAACGCGGCCGTCCTAGCAAGGGCGCGCGGCGCAAAGTCGCCGCCACGGCCGTCGTCGCGGTTCGCGTCGTGCGCATAGCTCGCAAGGTCAAGCACGCCCGGCGCGGGAGCCGCAAGGCTCGCCGTCGTGCCGCGCTGGCCTCCGGTGCTGTGTCGCTCGGCTCGCTGGCGGTTGGGGCTCTGGCGCTTGGGGCGGTGGCGATAGGGGTGCTTGCGATCCGCCGGCTCGCGATCAAGCGCGCCGCTATCGCTCGGCTCGACGTGGGCGAGCTGAAAGTCGGTCGGCTCGAGGTGGACGAGCTGGTAGTGCGCACTCGTAGTTGAATATGCGCTCGTGAGCGATCTGCTAACCAGCGCCCGAGATTAGTCGTGGACTTGACCTTCAGCGAGCGCGAGCTGGCCTTTCGTGACGAGTTGCGTGGCTGGCTTGCCGAGAATCCACCCGCTCCGCAGCCGAGCGAGGGCGGCGAAGACGCGCATTACGCTTGGCGGCGCGACTGGCAGCGGCGCCTATACGACGCCGGCTGGGCGGCGCCCGCTTGGCCCGCCGAGTACGGGGGGCGCGGCGCTTCGTTGACCGAGTCGGCGATCTACTTCGAGGAGCTTGGACTTGCTCGCGTGCCCTTGCCGGCCAACGTACTTGGACTGTTGCTTGGTGGTCCCACGCTGATGGTTTGGGGCACCGAGGAGCAGAAGGAGCGCTATCTCGCACCGATCCTCTCGGCAGAGGAGATCTGGTGCCAGGGGTTCTCAGAGCCGGACGCCGGTTCGGATTTGGCTGCGCTGAAGACGCGCGCTGTGAAAGAGGGCGACGAGTGGGTTGTCACCGGACAGAAGGTTTGGACCAGCGGCGCCCAGTACTCCAAGTGGTGCATGCTCGTCGCGCGCACCGATCCCGACTCGCCTAAGCACAAGGGGCTCACCTATTTCCTGATGGACATGAAGCAAAGCGCCGTCCAGGTCCGGCCCCTGCGCCAGATCACCGGCGAGGCCGAGTTCAACGAGCTGTTTATCGAGGAGGCGCGCATTCCCGACGCGAATGTTGTCGGTGGTGTTGGCAACGGGTGGAAGGTGGCGCTGACGACCCTGATGAACGAGCGTGCTGGGCTTGGCTTTCTTCTGCAGGTGCGGTTGCGTCAGCTGCTCGACGACACGCGGGCGCTCGCACGCGAGCGTGGGGTGCTGGAGGATCCGCTCTACGCCGATGCGCTGGCCGAGATGCACATCCGCTGCGAGTCGATTCGGCTACTCGCCTGGAAGGGGCTGACCGACATCGAGCGCTACGGGCAGCCGGGCCCGGAGGGGTCGCTTGTGAAGTGGCTGTGGTCAGACACCAACCAGCGCCTCACTTCGCTTGCCGCCGAGATAGCGGGGCCTGAGGCGCTCACCAATGGCACGAGCTGGAGCTACGAGCTGTTGCGCGCGCGCGGCAACACGATCGAGGGTGGCACAACAGAGGTGCTGAAGAATATCGTTGCCGAGCGCGTGCTTGGTCTTCCACGCCTGAAGGCGGTCATCTAGGTGGTTGTGATGGGGATGGGCTGCGCTCCTGGCGGAGCTCCGCTGTGTGGCGTGCCCGTAGTCTCAGGGGGCCCGACCACATTCGCGACGGCAGGGCGGCGCGGCTGATGGACTTCGGTTTGAGCCCGGACCAGCGGGAGATCCAGCGCACCGCCCGTGAGCTGCTGACAGAGCGGGCCCGGCCGGAGCGCGTGCGCGAGCACGCCGAAGCTGGGCGTCTCGACGATGCGCTCTGGCGTGAGCTGTGCGAGCTTGGTTGGGCTGGGATCGCGCTCGCCGAGGAGTACGGCGGGCAGGGGCTCGGGCTTGTCGAGTTGTCGATCCTTTGCGAGGAGCTTGGGCGCACGCTAGCGCCCGTGCCCTTCTTGCCCTGCGTGTTGGCTGCGGTCATGATCGAGCAGGCCGGCTCGTCCGAGCAGCGCGAGCGCTGGCTTCCTGGGTTTGCCGGCGGTGAGACGATTGGCGCGCTTGGGACGGCGCGCGAGGGCGTCGCAGAGCTGGTTGTTGGGGCGCCTGATGCGCATGTCTTGGTGCTCCTCGATGCGAGCGGTCCTGAGCTGCGGGCGTACACGCGCGAGGAAATCTCGATCGAGCCGGTCGATTCGATCGATCCCACGCGTCCAGCGGCGCTTGTGCGCGTCGGCGCCGAGGCGGGGGAGAGACTTGCCGGCGACGTTGGCCGTGGCATCGATCGTGCACTCGTGGCGATCGCCTCTGAGCTTGTCGGGGTCAGTGAGCGTGCGCTGGACATGACAGTCGCCTACGTCAAGGAGCGCAAGCAGTTCGGCGTGCCCGTCGGCGCCTACCAGGCCGTGTCGCACCGCTGCGCTCAGATGTTGCTCGACACCGAGAAGGCGCGTGCCACGACCGCGTTTGCCGCCTGGGCGGCCGATGCCGATCCTCGGCGGCTCGGAGAGGCCGCGGCGATGGCCAAGGCCGCCGCGTCCGACGCCGGTGTGGAAGTGACCGCCTCGGCGATCCAGGCCCACGGTGGGATCGGTTTCACCTGGGAGGCCGACGTGCACTGGCTCTACAAGCGTGCGCTGGTGGACGCGGCGCTGCTTGGTGGGGCCAAGCAGCAGCGGGCGCGCCTGGCCGGAATTCTCGCGAACGTCTGATTGGGGCCGCTCGCGTCGAGCGCACCGGTCGGGCCGCTCGCGCCGGACGCACAGATTGGGACTGCCTGCACTGCACAACACTGGTCAGGACATCTCGCGAGTCAACAATCGCCCTCGTCGCGCCCGGGCAAGCACTCTGCGCATACGTGATAACGTACGGACGTATGCCAAATGTACGCGAGTGGGATGGTGCCAGCTACGACCGCATCTCCGGAACGATGGAGGCGCTCGGGCTCGAGGTGCTGTCCCGCCTAGAGCTGAATGGGGACGAGCTTGTCCTCGACGCCGGCTGCGGCTCGGGACGCATCACCCAAGCGCTGATCGAGCAACTGCCGGATGGCCGTGCGATCGCTGTCGACCAATCGGCCTCGATGGTGGAGGCGGCTAAGAAGCGACTCGGCGAGACAGCGGACGTTCGCGTCGTCGATCTGCTCGAACTGGACCTCGAGCAGCCGGTCGACGCGATCATCTCCACTGCCACTTTCCACTGGATCGTCGACCACGATCTTCTCTTCCGTCGCTTGCACAATGCGCTGCGCGCCGGTGGTCGACTCGTGGCTCAGTGCGGGGGAGAGGGCAACATCACGATCCTGCGCGGCAAGGTAGCTCCCTTGCTCCACCATGAGCCCTACGCTGAGCACTTCCGCGGCTGGCAGCCGCCCTGGAACTACGCCGGGGCGGAGCAGACCCAGGCACGACTGCTGTCCGCCGGCTTCGCCTCAGCCAAGTGCCGGCTGCAGCCGGCGCCACGCGAACCCGATCACCCGCGCGAGTTCCTCTCGACGATCGTGCTCGGCCCGCATGTGCAGCGGCTACCCGAGGAGCTGCGTGAGCGGTTCATGGACGATGCTCTAGAAGCGATTGGAGAGCCGGTCGTCGTCGACTACGTGCGTCTGAACATCGACGCTCTGGCGTGAGGCATACGGTTGATCTGAGGTCGCCGTTAGCCGCGCTAAATTCGAGCGACGGTGTCGATCGCAAGTGACGTCTCCCACGAAGCAGTAGTCGGCGAGGCAACAGCCGACATGACTGCGACCCCGCTCACCTCAGCAGTCTCCCCTGAGACGCGCACGACAAGTGGGGAAGCAAAGCCTGCTGCGTGTGTCGCTCATCTCGACGCCGACGCGTTCTATGTCTCGGTCGAGTTGAACCGTCGTCCGGAGCTGCGCGGGCTGCCGGTTGTCGTGTCTGGTACTGGGCCGCGGGCAGTGGTGACCACTGCCAGCTATGAGGCTCGCCGTTTCGGCGTGGGCTCGGCGATGCCCGCCGCTCGCGCTCGCCGACTCTGCCCGCAGGCCGTGTTCATACCGCCCGACGGGGCGCACTACCGCGAAGTGTCCAAACGCATGATGGACATTGTGCGCTCGCATGTGGAGCGCGTAGAGGTTGTGGGACTCGACGAGGCCTATCTCGATCTGAGCGATCTGTACTCGCCGCGCGCTGCGATGCGCCGCGTGCTGGCCGATATCAAGGCCGCCACGCAGCTTGTTTGCTCGGTGGGGATCGGTCCGAACAAGTTGGTCGCGAAGGTCGCCTCCGACGTGGAGAAGCCCGCCGGATTCGTCGTGCTGACGCGCGAGCAGGCGTGCGAGCGCTTTGCCGGCGAGCCGCCTGGGCTGATTCCCGGCATCGGCCCGAAGACCGCCGCACGGCTCGAGGCGATGGGCTTGCGCACATTGGGTGAGCTCGCTCGTGCACCCGAGCAGCTGCTGGTGGAGCGCTTCGGCCCCAATCACGGGCGAGAACTGCGCCGGCGCGCCCACTTCGAACACGACGGGCAGGTGAGCGAGGAGCGCAAGGTCGTATCCGAGTCGCGCGAGCGCACATTCGACAGCGACATCCGCGATCCCGCCCTGCTACGCGAGGCGCTCACGCGCATGGCGGCGGAACTGTGCGCGAGCCTCTCTGCTCACGAGAATCACGGACGCACGATCGGGATCAAGGTGCGCCTCGACGACTTCTCCACGGTTACGCGCGCCCGGACTTTGCCGCAGCCGACCTGCGACGCCGGGCAGGTCACACGTGTGGCGCTTGCCCTGTTTGACGAGTATGGGCCGTCACGCCCTGTCCGCCTGCTGGGTGTTCGCGTCGCCGGCTTGGCGCAAAGGGGGACGTCGCCGCGCGCATCCGCGTCGGGGGGCACAGTCGGCCAGTTGGAGCTGCCGGTGTAGGCTTCATCGCACGATGGCACTTGCCAAGGCAGGAGAGATCGAGCTCAGCTACGACCGCGCCGGCGACGGACCGCCGTTGTTGCTGATCATGGGGATGAGCGGCACCAAGCACCACTGGGGCGACTCGTTGCTCGAGCAGCTGCGGCACGATTTCGACACGATCGTCTACGACCACCGCGACGCAGGCGACTCGACGCGCACCGGTCAGCCGTTCACGATCGTCGACCTGGCAGAGGACGCCGCCGGACTACTCGCAGCTCTCGATGTGGACTCGGCGCACGTGATGGGCATCTCGATGGGCGGCATGATCGCTCAGGAGCTGGTGCTCGCTCATCCCGAGCTCCTGCGTTCGCTGACGCTCGGCTGCACCTACTGCGGCGGCGAGGGCAGCGTGCTCGCAAGCGAAGGCGTTATGCGCAAGCTGGCCGAAGCGATGAGCTCGGGCGACCGCGAACGTGCGATCCGCGCTTCCTGGGAAGTGAACGTCTCACCAACCTTCGCTGCCGATGAGGCCGCATGGGCGAGGTTCCTGGCTACAGGCATGCGCTACGGGCTGCCCGTGGAGGTGATCATGCGCCAGATGCAAGCCATCGCGGGACACGACACGAGCGCGCGGCTCCCAACCGTCGACGTTCCGACGCAGGTGGTGCATGGCACCCTTGACCAACTGCTCCCGGTCCACAACGGCCACATGATCGCCGAGCTGATCCCCGACTCGCGCTTGGAGATCTACGAGGACGTCGGTCACATGTTCTTCTTAGAGCAGCCAGAGCGCACGGCACAGCTCTTGTGTGAGCACGCCGCACTGCATGTCTAGGTGGCGGACTCAGAGCAACTGATCGTCGCCGGCGCCGGCGACGTAGGACTCTCGGCAGAGCAGGCGGGGAGCGGCACGCCGATTGTGCTGCTGCACGGCCTCACTGCCACCCGTCGCTACGTCGTGATGGGCTCCAAGGCGCTGGAGCGCTCCGGTCACCGTACGATCGCCTACGACGCGCGCGGGCACGGCCGTTCCAACCTGGCGCCTACCGCCGAGGCGTACACCTATGAGCTGCTCGCCGAGGATCTACGTGCGGTGCTCGATCGGCTGGAGATCGAGCGGGCGGTGCTTGCCGGCGCCTCGATGGGCGCCCAGACAGCTCTTCACTTCGCGCTGGGGCTCCCCGAGCGGGTGCTTGCCCTCGGGCTCATAACCCCGGCGTTCGACCCTGACGTTCACGGTGAGCCCGGATCCTACGAGTTGTGGGACAGGCTCGCGCAAGGACTCAGAGAAAGGGGAGTGGAGGGCTTCGTCGCTGCCTACGATCTCGATTCCATCCCAGAGCACTTCAGAGAGACCGTCGCGGCCGTGCTGCGTCAGCGCCTCTCCTCGCACGATCATCCGCTCGCTGTGGCGGACGCCCTGCAAGCGATCCCACACTCGCGACCGTTTGACAGCTGGGAGGAGTTGCGATCGATCGAGATCCCAACGGTCGTAATCGCCAGTCGCGACGAGGCCGACCCGACACACCCACTCGCCACCGGTGAACGCTACGCGGCCACGATTCCCGGCGCCAAGCTTGTGGTGGAGGACGCAGGCCCACCGGTGCATTCGCCGATCGCCTGGCAGGGCGGACAGCTATCCCGCGTACTTGCCGAGTTGGCTTCGTCCGTGCCAGGGGGCTAGTCTCCGCAAGCGCTCGGCGCTGCCCAGACGTCCACCTTCGCGGGCAGTCTCCTCTGCTCGCCTTGCCTCGCCTTGCCTCGCCTTGCCTTGCCTTGCCTTGCCTCGCCTCGCCTCGCCTTGCCTTGCCTCGCCGCTAGCCTTCGCTGGCAGTGGCTTCCGCCACGATCCCGTTGTCGTGCTCGGCCATTCCCGCGAGCGGGGTGGTGTTCCATGTCCGTGCGGGAACCCGCAACAGCCATGCTGCTGGAGCAGGAAACCACCAGTTCCACTTGCCCATCAACGAGACCAGCGAGGGGAGCAACAGCGCCCGCACGACGGTGGCGTCAAGCAGGATGCCGGCGCCGAGCCCCGTGGCCAGGACCTTTATGTCCGTGTTCGGCGCAGAAGCCAGCGATGCAAACGCCAGGAACAAGATCAGCGCAGCACTCGTCACGAGGCGCCCGGTGCGCCCAAGGCCTGTGACGACCGCCTGATCGGTCGAGCCCGTGCGGTCGTATTCCTCGCGAACCCGCGCCAAGATGAATACCTCGTAGTCCATCGACAAGCCGAACAGGAATGCGAATACAAGGATCGGCACCCAGAAGGTGATCGCTCCCGTGGCGGGGATCCCGAAGATCGCTTGCGAGCCGTGGCCCTCCTGCCAGAACCACGTCATGAAGCCGAATGCTGCCGCCATCGAGACGAGGTTGAGCACCACCGCCTTGACGGCCAGCACGATCGAGCGGAACGCTCGTGCCAGCAGCACAATCGTGAGCAGCGCGATGATCGCGAACATCAGCGGGAAGTTGCCGAACACCGCGTGCTGGTAGGCAAGCTCGCTCGGGCCCTCACCCGCGATTCCGATCACCCCCGGGCGGCCTTCGATGGCGACCCGGGCGGTACGTACGGCGGTAAGCGTCGTGGAGTTCACCGTCTCCTCGCGCGGGACTCCCACGACGACGCTCGTGCCATCGCGATTGCTGTCCGGCGCCGTCGAACGTAGTGCGTCGGCGATCCCCGGAACCATCGCTAGGCGGGCACGCACAGCGCCGGCCTGGGGGGCATGCACCAAAACCTCGAGCGGCGTTATCGCTCCGCTTGCCGCGCCGCCGGCTCTGATTCGTTCGTAGGCCACGTGTGCCGTCCCGCTCCGTGCCTGCGCGCTCGCGCTGGTTTCGCCGGTGGTCAGGCTGAAGAAGGGCACGATCAATGCCGCGAGGATGCCGATCGCAAGCGCCGTTCCGAGCCACTTGTAGCGCACGAGCGTCCGTGACCAGGCCGTCCACCCACGGGAGGCTTGGTCCTCGTGGCGGATGCGTGGCCAGTCCACCCGTGGCCCGATGCCGCCAAGCAGCGCGGGCAGCAGGGTCAGCGCCACACAGGTCGAAACAAGCGGGATCAGCATGCCTGCGTAGCCCACCGAGCGCAAGCCGGGCACGGGCAACACGACCAGCGCGATCAGTCCGATCGCGACCGTCAGGCCCGAGAGCACCACGGCGCGACCGGCGGTTGCCATCGCCACCATCACCGCCTCGTGGTTCTCGCGCCCGTGCGCACGCTCCTCGCGCCAGCGGGTGACGATCAGCAGCGAGTAGTCGATCGCCACGCCCAATCCGACGAGCGAGACCAGGAACTGCACGAGGAATGAGACGTTGGCTATATATGTGAGCGCCAGGATCACAAGTAGCGTCGAGAGGATCGCTACAGCCGCGATCAGCAGCGGCAGGAAGGCCAGCAGCGAGGCGAATACGAAGGCGAGCACCGCAAGCGCGCCCAGCCCTCCGATGACCGTCTCGAGAAACACCCCAGGGCCGCCGTGGCTTTCTTCGCTGTCGGAGAGCTGTAGCAGGCCGGTCATGTTGGCTCGGGTGCCTCGCGGGAGGGTGGCGTTCAGCACCTGCTCGGCGCGCTGGGGAATCTTGGGCAGTCCCAGCGTCGACTCCAGGGGGGAGAACAGGAAGGCGTAGGTGGTGCGCCCGTCGTGGCTGATCAAGCGCGGGTCGCCGGTGCCGGCGAAGTCGACAACGCGGATCACGGGGACGCTCGTGCGCACATGCTGGAAGCTCGCCGCGATCTGCCCTTGCTCGCCGCGGACTGTCTGGCCAGGCGGGACAGTGATCACCGCGATCGCCGGCGGAATGATGCCGCCGTTGCCGTAGGTCGCGATGATCTTCTGCGCCGTCTCATAGCCTGGCTGCCCGGGCAGCGAGAAGTCGAGCTGCAAGCGTTTGGAGACGTGCGAGGCACCCGCCGCGCCGGCGAGAAGCACCACAAGCCAGCCGACTATCACCACGCGGCGGTGAGCCAGCACGAAGCGCGTCAAGCGCGCGATCGTCGTTTGCTCGTCGACGTCCGCGCCGTCGTTGATGCCAGCCCCGTCGTTCTCGACGACGGCGACGTTCTCGCCGATTCTTGCGCTGTTCTCTTCGAAGCTCGTGCCGTTCTCTTCGGTCGGCGCACGCTTCTCGGCGGATCCTGAAGCGTCCAATCCGGCACGCGGCGAGTCGGCGTCACCGGGGTCGTGAGTGGCCGGTCTGGACATCTGGTTTCGCTCAGGCTAGCGCCGCGGAGGGGTCTTGGCCGGGCTCGTCCACGATCGCGCCCCTCAGGAGCGCCGCGTAGCGTCCGTCTAGATCCCTCAGCTCGTCGTGAGTGCCGCGCTCCACGATCTTGCCGTGGTCGAGCACCAGGATCTGATCGGCGTCGCGGATTGTGGAGAGGCGGTGGGCGATCGCGATGGTAGTGCGCCCACGCGAGAGATCGTCAAGCGCTATCTGCACCGCTCGCTCGGTCTCAGTGTCGAGCGCGGAGGTCGCCTCGTCGAGGATCAGCACCGGCGGGTTGCGAAGGACTGTGCGCGCGATCGCGATGCGTTGCTTCTCGCCTCCGGAGAAGCGATAGCCGCGCTCGCCGACAGGGGTGTCATAACTCTCGGGCAGCGAGGAGATCAGCTCGTGGATCTGTGCGGCCTTGGCGGCATCTTCGATCTGCTCATCGCTTGCCTCAGGACAGGCAAAGCGCAGGTTCTCACGGATCGAGGAGTGAAACAGGTAGGTCTCCTGGGAGACGAGTCCGACCGTGGCCGCAAGCGACTGCAGCGTGACGTCGCGGATATTGACCCCGTCGATGCAGACCTCGCCCTGCTGGGGCTCGTACAGGCGCGCGACGAGGTAAGCAAGTGTCGTCTTGCCCGAGCCGGTCTCCCCGACGAGCGCCGTGCGCGTGCCGGCGGGAATCTCCGCCGAGATGCCCTCCAAGGTCCAGGGCGCCTCGGGCGCATAGCGAAAGCAAACGTTCTCGAGTGTCACGTCCCCGCGCACGCTTTCAAGTGCCCTTGCCGTGGGGCGCTCCTCAATGTCCACCGGCAGATCCAGATACTCGAAGATGCGCCCAAACAATGCGAGCGAGGTCTGGACTTCAAGACCCACCGACAAAAGCTGCTGCATCGGGAACAGCAGGCGCGTCTGCAGCGTGGTGAACGCGACCACCGTTCCGATCGAGATCACTTCGCTGCCGTGTACGCTGCTGTAGCCCGCAAACCAGTAGACGGCGGCCGGCATGATCGCAAAGCTCATCTGCACCGAGGCCATGCGCCAGCGCCCGGCCATGCGCGCGCGCACCTCCAGATCGGCCAGCTCGCTGGACTCGCTGGTAAAGCGACTGGTGAGCTCGCCCGAGCGACCCATCGTCTTGCCGAGCAAGATGCCCGACACCGACAGCGACTCCTCGACGAGCGTCGACATGTCGGCCAGCCGGCCTTGACGCACCGACTGGATGCGCCTGCGCTCGTTGCCGACGCGGCGCGTCAGCCACACGAAGAACGGCAAGAGGACCAGCGAGAACAACGTCAGCTGCCAGCTGAGCGCGAACATCGCGGTGACCGTCGCGGTGACTGTTGCGACGGTGGAGACGGTCGAGGTGGCGGTGCTCGTGACCACGTCGTCGATCCCGCCGATGTCATAGGCGATGCGCGCCTGCACCTCGCCGGAGCGTGTGCGCGTGAAGAACGCGAGCGACATGCGCTGCAGATGCGCGTAGACGGCGGCGCGCAGGTCGTGCATCACGCGCTGGCCCACCTGGTTTGAGATCCAGGTCTGGGCAACGCCGATCACGCCGTTGACGATCGCCAGCGCGATCATGCCGGCGACCAGCCAGCTCAGCAGTACCAGGTCGTGTCCGATGATGCCCTTATCGACCGCTTCGCGCAACAGAAAGGGCGAGGCGACGCTGAGGATCGAGCCGACCACGATCAGGCTCAGCAGCGCGCCCAGGCGCACACGATAGGGGATGAACAGTCGTCCGATACGTCGTAGCGAGACCGGCCGGTCGGGAGTGTCCTCGGGGCGCGGCTTGGACCCCGAGCCGCGCCGGCCCTCGCCCGCGTGCCCGGAGGCGAACGGCTGGTGACTCACTGCAGGCGTGCCGCTGGAAAGCTCAAGCTCCCGATTCTAGTCCGGACAAACTCCGTTTCTATGTGGCGTCCGGGGCCTATGACTCGTAGGATGGAGTCGATGGACCTGTCCGCCGCTGAGATCCGTGTGCTCGGTTGCCTGCTCGAGAAGCAGCGCACCACGCCCGATCACTACCCCCTTTCGCTGAACTCGCTGCGTTTGGCGTGCAATCAGGCGACCAACCGCGAGCCGGTAGTCGACTACGACGACGCGATCCTGCGCGACGCGCTGCACCGCCTGGAGCGCCGCGGCTACACGCGCCTGGCCGGCGCGAGTCGGGCAGCCAAGTACCGCCACCTGCTCTCTGAGGCGCTGCCGATGTCAAGCGCCGAGCAGGCTGTCATGTGCGTGCTGATGCTGCGCGGCCCGCAAACTCCGGGCGAGCTCAAGCAGCGGGGAGAGCGCATTCACGCCTTTGCGGGATTGGATGAGGTGCACGAGACACTGGCCGCGCTGATCGGGCGCGATCTCGTCGCGCAGCTGGGGCGTCGCCCGGGCCAGAAGGAGGACCGCTACACGCAGCTGCTGGGCGACAGCGAGAGTCCCGACGGGAACGGGGCAAGCGAAGGAGCGACCTCGGTCCCGATGTCCCCACCCGCGTTGGTGCCACAGCCCGACGAAGATCTGCGCGACAGAGTGGCGCGCCTGGAGAGCGAAGTTGCCGAGCTGCGTAGCGTTCTCGCCGAGATGGGAAGCGAAACCGTCGCCGTCGACCAGCACGCTACACAGGAGCGCGCCTCGCCCGAAGATGTCCAAGCTGTCGAGTCGACCGAAGGCCTCCAGCGCGTTGCGTCCACCGGGCAGGCCATCGAGCACGGTTGGCGCGAGACGGCTCCACCGACTCCATGATTGCCACACACCTGATCCTCGCCTCCTCGGCGTCGGACACCGCCAGCGGCGTGGGCATCCCCGTGGCGATCGCCGCAGGGCTGGTGTCGTTTCTCTCGCCGTGCGTGCTGCCGCTGGTGCCGGGCTACCTCTCGACGGTGATCGGCGTGGCACCGGCCGACATCCAGCACGCCGGCGCCAGACGCGTGCTCGTACCGAGCCTGCTGTTCATCGCCAGCTTCTCGCTGATCTTCATCCTGCTCGGGCTCACAGCCACGCAGGTTGGCTCGCTGCTCAGCACCAACATCGAAACGCTGCGCACCGCCGGCGGGGTCCTGATCATCCTGATGGGCATCGCCTTCCTCGCGACGCCGTTCGTGGATGCGCTCAACTTCCAATGGCATTCCGAGTCGCTGCTGCGCCTTGCCGGCCGCGGGGGGCCGTTGATCGCCGGAGCCGCCTTCGCGATCGCCTGGACGCCGTGCACGAGCATCACGCTCGCGGCGATCCTCACGCAGGCGGCAGTGTCCGAATCGGCGGCGCACGGGGCGCTGCTGCTCGCCTTCTACTCCGTCGGTCTCGCGATCCCATTCCTTTTGATCGCGCTGGCGTTCGAGCGCATGAGCGGCGCGCTTGCGATCGTCAAACGCCACTTCCCGGCGATCGTCGGTATCGGCGGGGCGGTCATGATCGTGCTGGGCCTGCTGATCGTCACCGGTGAGTTCACGATCCTCAATGCCCAAGCCAATAGTTGGCTGCACGACACCGGCCTCAACGTCTCGAACGTCTGAGCGCGTGCCTCCGCGCCCGGCGACTACCTCGCCTGTTGACGATGACCAAAGCTCACACATCATCCCCGCAGCGCACCGCGCTGATCTCGGTCATCGCAGCTGCCACGCTGGTCGTAATCAAGCTTGTCGTCGGGTTGCTCTCACACAGCCTCGGCGTGCTCGCCGAGGCGATCCACTCCGCCACAGACCTGGCCGCGGCAGTGCTCACGCTGTTCGCCGTCAGGGTCGCCAGGCGCCCCGCGGACCGCGATCACCCTTACGGCCACGGCAAGGCCGAACACCTATCAGCGCTCGGCGAGGGCGCGATCTTGATCGGTGCATCGATCGGGATCGCGATCGAGTCGGTCTACCGACTCACCGGTCACGGCCCGCAGGTGGAAACGCAGTGGTACACGTTTGCGGTGCTGCTGGTGGTGATCGCGATCGACGCGACGCGCTCATACGCCTCCCATCGAGGCGCCCATCGTCACGCAAGCGCGGCCCTGAGCGCCAATGCGTTGCACTTCACGCTCGATCTGGTCGGATCGGTGGCCGTGGTGGTCGGCTTGTTGCTCGTTCGAGCCGGCTATCCGAACGCGGACTCGATCGCCGCCCTGTTTGTCGCGGGTCTGGCCCTGTTCTCAGCTGTTCGCTTGATGCGCCGCAGTGTCTACGTGCTGATGGACACGGCCTCTGACGACGTGGCCGAGCGCAAGGCACGCGATGCGATCGAAGCGATTCCCGACATCGTCAGCCTAAGGCGGCTACGCATGCGCGAGGTCGCGGGCCGGCACTTCGCCGACATCGTCGTCGGCGTGCCAAGCGACGCCGACCTCAGCTACGGCCATGCCGTCGCCAGCGCCGTGGAGATGGCGATCGAGCGTGAGCTGCCGGGCAGCGACGTGGTCGTGCACATCGAGCCGGACGGCTCAGGGCATGTGTCATCCGCAAAGGCTTCGTACTCAGCCGGAGCGCAGCTGCTGATCCGTCTCGGACCGGCTGCCACGCGAGCCGACGCTGAGACGCTGGCGCAACACCTGCGCGCAGAGCACCCCGAGGTGCTCGATGTGGCGATTCGCACGTCGGGAGATGCGATCGACAAAAGCTCGCGCGTCAGTTGATCGTCACTGGGCGCTGAGCAGCGTGAGCCGGACTTCGAGACGTACCACGCATCAGAGCAGAGTCGCGAGCGCTCAGTGCTCGGCTGGGAGCGGCTGCTCAGCCGCGGGAGCTCCGAGGGGCTGCGGGCTCGCACCCCTCCTCTCAAGAAAACGTTTTTCCCACGCCTGCTGGTTGCGCTTGGCGTCGAGCACGAACGGCGAATAGCCGATCGCCTTGACGATCAAGCGGTTGATTCGATCCCAGGGAGGGGGAAGGGGCCGCAGGACGTCCACGAACAGCACCACGCGCGTCTCCTCGGTGTCGTTCCAGACCTCGTGATTGAAGGTATCGTCGAAGATCAGGCTCTTGCCCGCTTCCCAGTGGCGGATGTCCTCGCCCACCCTGATCCTGCACTGCTCTGCCTCACGGGGCACGATCAACCCGAGGTGGTAGCGCAGCACCCCCTTGTAGGGCCCGCGGTGGTCGAGGATGTGCTTATGCGGTGAGAGGATCGAGAACATCGCTGTCGTCATCCCGGGAATCTGGCGCATCAGCGCGGCCGTCTTGGGGCAGGTGCGTACACCGAGCTCCGCCTCGAAGCCGTAGCCATAGAGGAAGTACGTCTTCCAATCGTCATCGTCGGTTATCTCAATCTGATCCTTGGATATGTCTTGAAAATTGGGCAGCGCCTCACGGTCGGCCAGCACTCCCGCGAGCTCCTCGCGGATCGTCTCCCAGTTCGCCTCGATATGGCCGATCCAAGGGAAGTGCTCCTGCGCAAAGAAGGTCGCGTCGCCTACCAGCGAGCGCTTGCCGATGAAACGCTCCACTGGGACCAAAATTCTCTCGCCGACGGCGATCGTAAGCTCGACGGTCCGCTCCCACATCGACTGTTGCATCTGTGCCTCCTTCGCTTCGGCTTCTTCTCGCAAGATGTTGGCATACGCTTGGGAAGGATTCAGACCGGGGAGTGTCATAACGTGAGGCGATCCCAACCGATGGAGGAACAGGCCGTGAGATTCTCCCCAGCAAGACAAGCACCAGCCCGATGTTTCCCAATGTTCTCGTTGCTTGCGCTCGCGGCCGCGATAGTGGTGCTGGCAGGCTGCGGCAGCTCGAAAGAAACGAGCTCCTCCGCATCCACCCCCGCCGTATCCACTCCAGCCACGACGAGTGCGAGCACCCCGACCAGCTCCACGACGACCACGACGAGCTCGGCGCCTGCGTCGGGCTCGCTCAGCCTCGCCGCAAACCCAGAAGGTCAGCTGACGTACAACACCAGCACCCTCACAGCCAACGCGGGCAAAGTCTCGATCGACTTCACGAACATGTCGCCGCTCGAACACAACGTGACGATCGAATCCTCCTCGCACGCTGTCGTTGGCGCTACGCCGACGTTCAAGGGCGAAAGCAAAACACTCAGCGTGACGCTGAAGCCGGGCACTTACAAGTTCTACTGCTCGGTGCCCGGCCACCGCATGGCGGGTATGGAAGGCACGCTGGTCGTGAAGTGATCGAGAAGGACGACCCGCATCGGCCCCCTGTGCGTGGGTAAGGGCGGGTCGGTCGGGCTGTGTCCCCGGGTCGGTCGGGTTGGGTCCAATGCAGCAAATGAAGCGATGCCCCCCGCGCGCGCGGGGGGCATGCCTCGAATTAGCTTTACGCGGCCCAGCGCAGAGTGCTTTACGCGGCCTCGCGCAGCGCAGCGAGCTCCGGCGACTCGGCCAGCTTCTTCAGCGCCCGCTGCTCGAGCTGGGAGGCTCGCTCAGCGGAGAACCCGAGGCGCTTACCGATGGCCGTCAGCGTCTGCGGCTCCTCGCGCCCCGTGCCGAAGCGAAGCGTGAGCACGGTCCGCTCGGTGTCGGGTAGCTTTGCGATCGCGTTGTGCACGATCCGCTCGCGCTCGTTGTCCCAGGCGCTGTCCTCCGGCGCCTCGACATCGGAAGGCAGCAGATCGCCAAGGGCGGTGTCGCCGTCGTCGCCGACCTGTTGATCGAGCGAGACGAGTGCGGCACGCTGGTGGCGCACCTCCTCGACCTGCTCGATCTCAAGGCCGGTCTCCTCGGCGAGCTCCTCGAGCGTCGGCTCGCGGCCGAGCCTGACCGACAGCTCGCGCTCGACGCGTCCAACCTTGCGCGAACGCTGGGCTACATGTACGGGCAGGCGGATCGTGCGTCCCGAGTTCTCGAGGCCTCGCTGGATGGCTTGTCTGATCCATAGGGTGGCGTAGGTGGAGAACCTGAAACCCTTGCGCCAGTCGAACTTCTCCGAGGCCCTGATCAGGCCGAGCATGCCCTCTTGGACAAGATCGGCGAGCGGCAGGCCCTGGTTCTGGTAGCGCCGGGCGTTTGAGGCAACGAGCCGCAGGTTCGAGTTGATCATCGTTTCCTTGGCGCGCAAGTCGCCACGCTCGATCTTCTGGGCGAGCTCGATCTCCTGTTCGGGAGTGAGCAGGGGGTAGCGCCGCGAGTGCGCGAGCAACTGGTCGACAGACTCCGGGATGAACACCTCGGGGGTCATATCTATGGTGGGTGTGGGCTTTGTAATGGCGTCTGGCATAAGCGTCTCTCTAATAATCCGATGCTTGGAGTCGGAATTATACGTCGCGATAGTTGCGTTGTCAACCATTATTCGGGGATTGGGTCCTTGGTCTGGTTCGACGCCTGAGGCGCTACAACCTTCCCACGCAGCACATAACCCGCGAAAGCAGCAAAAGCTCCGCAATTTGGGCGATAAGTACGAAACGACTGCACCAGGGCTCTACCCGCTTGCAGCCGTCGCCTATCAAGCATCGGACGATTTGCCGGCTTTGATTAAGGATTTGAAGGTCGTGCCTGGACGCTGAACTCTCCTGGGCCGAAGGTCCGATCGCAATATCGTCCTTCAAAACAGTCCTGCCGATCTTTTGAAGACGTTCTAAGCTCCCTCGCCGTGAGCGACGATCGGCAAGACGACATGGGCGCCGCGGGGGAGTTCGAGGGTCGAGCGTCCCATGCGGGGGAATCCGAGTACCAAGCGTCCCATACGGGGGAATCCGAGTACCAAGCGTCCCATGCGGGGGAATCCGAGGGCAAACCGCCCTGTCATTCGAGCGCCCCTGTCCAGGAGCGTTCGCGTCTATTCTCGCCCTCGCTGCTTGAGGGCCAGACAGCGATCGTCAGCGGCGGCGGTAGCGGTCTTGGACGCGAGACTGCGCTGGAGCTCGCTCGCTGCGGGGCGCGGGTCGTCGTGTGTGGCCGTCGCGAGGAGCCGTTGCTCGAAACCGTGGCACTTTGTCGGCGCGGACTGGTCGAGGCTCGCGTGTGCGACATCCGCGAGGAGCAGCAGGTCGATGCGCTGGTCGAACAGACGCTGGAGCGCCATGGCCAGATCGACTTGCTCGTCAACAACGCGGGCGGCCAGTTTCTGGCGCCCGCGGAGTCGATCACGCCCAAGGGCTTCAGGACGGTCATCCGGCTCAACGTCGAGGGCACGTGGCTGATGACGCACGCGGTCGCGACCAAGGCGATGATCCCCTCAGGCGGAGGCGGCAAGGTCTTCAGCGTGACGCTCTCCCCGCACAACGGCATGCCGGGTATGGCTCATTCGGGCGCCGCCCGCGCGGCCGTCGAGAACCTGATGCGCACGCTCTCGGTCGAGTGGGCGCGCTTCGACATTCGTCTGCTCGCGCTGGCCGCGGGCCAATTCGAGACGCAGACGCTGCTGACCAAGTACCCGGCCGCGATCGTGGAGCGCATCGCGCACACGATCCCATTGGGGCGGATGGGCAGTGAGCAGGAGTTTGCCTGGCTTGTCGCCTATCTGGCCTCGCCCGCCGGCGACTTCTTCTCGGGGGCCGTGATTACGATGGACGGCGCTCGGGACGACTGGCTTGGGCCCTGGCCGCCGGCACAGGCGGCCGATGAGCAGGGCACGCCACTCAGTGAGGAACGTCGTGGGTGAAGCCCGGGCATCGC
Source organism: uncultured Solirubrobacterales bacterium (assembly GCA_963704555.1). Classification (GTDB taxonomy): domain Bacteria; phylum Actinomycetota; class Thermoleophilia; order Solirubrobacterales; family Solirubrobacteraceae; genus Palsa-744. The sequence continues at coordinate 2,191,850 of OY969921.1, read as the reverse complement.
GATCGCAGGCCGACGAAGCGCGCGAGGATTGCCAGACGTTTGAGCTGGTGCCCGGTGCCCGGCGGCGCGCCATCCGGTCGAGAGCCTATGTTCGCGAGCACAGCGCGAGCCCATTTCTAAATGCGCCCCAACAAACGCTCATCCCCGCTCAACACGTGGGTGAGTAATTTGTAGGCGTGCTCGTCTAAAGGCGAGTGGTGCTAGTGCTACACAGACACCGATGTCAGAGCAAGATCGAAAAGAGCCAGAGCCGGCGCTCGACCCTGAGCGGCCCCATGGGCTTGAACCCAAGCGGCTGGTCGACCGGCGCACGCTGCTCAAGAGCGGGCTGCTGGCCGGCGGCGCGCTCGCGGGCGGCGGTGTGGCGCTTGCCGACTTCATCGCAAAGCAGGAAGCCGGCTCGGGTGGAGCGCACGCAAGCGGACATGTCGCGAAGGCGCGCCATGGTGGCACGGAAGCTCAGGGGCGGAACGAAAGCGCCGCCGTAAAGCGGCCTCCGGGCTCGGGCGAGCGCTTTCGCCGGCCCAACATCCTCGTGATCATGGTCGACCAGCTGCGCACCCCGCAATGGTTCTCGGCGGCCGATAGTGCCGCCGCGCTGATGCCCAATCTCGCGCGGTTGCGCAACGGGGGCGTGTCGTTTGCCGGCCACTACACGGCCTCCAACGATTGCACGCCTGCGCGGGCAGCGCTGGTGACGGGGCTTCACACCCACCAGACGGGTTGCATGATCACCGGCGGCAGCACACTGGACCCCGGTTTTCCGACGTGGGGCACGATGTTGCGCGAGCAGGACTATCGCACGTATTGGTATGGCAAGTGGCACCTCACCCACGGCGACAACCTGTGGGACTCCTCTGAAGATTTCGGAGCGCTTGAGCCCTACGGCTTCACCGGTGGCACCTACCCATCGCCCGACGGCGCACCCGGGCAGGGTTGGCGGGTTGACCCGCACATCGTCACGCAGTTTGAAAAATGGTTGCCCAACGCACCAAAGCACGAGCCTTGGTGCACGACGGTGTCGTTCGTCAACCCGCACGACATCGCCTGGTGGTACCGCTGGAGCCGGCGCTTTGCCTCCGAGGCCCAACCGCCGAGCGTCGTGGGCGAACTGCCGCCGAATTTCGAGACGCCCGAAGAAATGGCCGCCAAGCACAAGCCGCTGTTGCAGCGCTCGCTGCAGGACACCGCCCAGGTCTCTTTCGGCAAGGTGCCCTACAGCGGCTCCGAACTCGAACAGACATGGCTGCCGTTCCTGGACCTCTACCTACAGCTGCTCGGTGAGGTGGACGGGCATATCGGCGCCGTGCTCAACACGCTCGCGAGTCGCCCGGAGGTGGCGGCCAACACGGTCATCCTGTTCACCTCCGATCACGGTGAGTACGGGGCGTCGCACGGGATGCGCGGCAAGGGCGCAAGCGCCTATGAGGAGGCGATCCGCGTGCCGCTGATCGTCAGGGACCTGCGTGAGAAGCCGATCACGAAGGCCCCAGCGCAAACTCGTACCGGGCTCACCTCGAGCGTAGACGTGGCGCCGCTGTTGCTCGATATCGCGACAGGCTCCTCGGCGTGGCGCAAGGACAACGACTACTCGCAGATCGCATCGCGCCACGAAGTCGGCGCGATGCTGAGCGATCCCCTGGCCCCAGGACGCGACTATGTGCTGCACGCCACCGATGAGACGGTGACCGAGTTCGCCATCGAACCGTATGCCGCCGAAGCGCCGCTACACGTCGTGGCGCTGCGCACGGCCAATGCCAAGTACGCGACCTACTCCAATTTCGCCCCAGACAGCATCAAGCTGCTGGACGCCGGGCGCGAAACGGAGCTGTACGACTACAGCACGGCCGAAGGGCAAATGGAGCTGGACAACCTGGCCGGCAACAGTGCCCTGGAGCCCAAGCTGAACGCGCAAATGCAGCGGGCGATTCGCGACGAGCTGCGCGAGCCGCTGCCTACGCGCCTCTACAGTGCGCACAAGCGAGGTCTGCTCGACTATCTCAACACGGCAGGCAAGGCTGCGCTCAAGGCAACCGAACGGCGCCGTGAACGCGCGGAACGCGAAACCGAAGAAGAAACGCCCTTCGGAGAAGAACCGGGGCTGACGACCGGCGCGAGACCAGACGAGCGCCATCGCCTGCACGCAGGCCGCCGAGGGTCCAGACGGCGCGGTACTCGACGGCTAGGTTGAGCGTTCCGCGGCGCGTGGCCGCCGAGGGTCCAGACGGCGCGGTACTCGACGGCTAGGTTGAGCGTTCCGCGGCGCGTGGCCGCCGAGGGTCCAGACGGCGCGGTACTCGACGGCTAGGTTGAGCGTTCCGCGGCGCGTGGCCGCCGAGGGTCCAGACGGCGCGGTGCCCGACGGCTAGGTTGAGCGTTCCGCGGCACGCAGCCCGGAAAGGGTCCAAACGGCGAAGAGCAAGATCAGAGCCAGCGCGCAAGCGAACGCCAGCGCCGTGTGTTCGTGCACGCCGGAGATCAGCCCGCGGCCGGCGCCGAGGAAGGCAGTCGCCGGGTTGACGCTCGCCACCGCGTGAATCCAGCCTTTCAGCAACGACAGCGGTACATAGACGGGTGCCAGGAACAGAATCAAGAAGACCGGCGTTTGCATCAGCGGCCCAGCTTGGATCGAGCGGAAGCGGAATGCGACTCCGGCGGACCACCCATAGCCAACGAGCACAAGCAACAGCGCCAGGCCGTACAGGCCAAACACGTCAATGCCGTCTCCGGTGATGCGCATGCCAGCCAGCAGCGCGACCGAGGTCACCACGGTAAGCGTGATCGCCGCACGACTAAGCGCCACCAGCGCGTAGCCCAGCACGATCCCACGGCGGTTGCCCGCCGCAAGCATCAGTCGCCGCGCGAAGCCGCTTTCGAAGTCAACCGCAACCGTGAAGCCGGTGAACAGCCCACTGAACAGCGCCGACTGGGTCAACACGAAGACGAACTGGAAGGCCGTGTAGCCGGCGGGAAAATCGAACCCTGGCACCGAGCCGAGCGCGGACAGCCCGCCGGCAAAGCTCGCCAGGAAGACAAGCGGGAAGACAAGCGAGGGCACGATCAGATCGGGGCGGCGCAGATAGGTGTGCATGCTGCGCCAAGCGACCGCGCCGGCCACGCCCCAGGTACCGGCCCCAACCGCGTGGTCGGTATTCGCCCCAGTTCCCGGTGCTTTCGGTGCCGCGACCATGACGGAATCTGCTTCGCCGCCTGCCGGCTCCGGTTGTCTAGCGCCGGCCGTCATGTCCTTTGCAGCCTTCCACGCAGCGTAAGCACCACAAGCCCCAGGCCGACAACCAGAAGGCCGATGGCAACGGCAAAGCCGCGCTCCAGCGCAGCCGCGTCCCAGCCCACGATGAACAAGCTGCGAAACGCCTCGATCAGGTAGGAGATCGGGTTCCAGGTCGCGATCGTGTGAAACCAGCCGGTCTTCAGCAGGTTGCGCGGCAGGTTGCTGGATGAGAGGAAGATGAAGACGAAGAACAGCGGGAACATGCCCTGCACGGCCTCGCCGGAGCCGGTCTTGAGCGCGGCGGCGCAGCCGATGGCCCCAAACGCGGTCGCCGCAAGCGAGCCGAGCACGATCACGACGAGCGCGCCCGCCACGCCCGCGTCAAGGTGTGCTCCGAAGATCAAGCCGATCAGGATGTAGATGGCCGACTGGAGCGCGCCGAGCGCGGCGACGCCGACGAGCAGTCCGACGATCAGCGCGAGCCGGCGCATGGGCGTGAGCGCGAGCCGGTTGAAGAAGCCGCTCGCGATGTCCTCGGCGAGGTTGGTACCGGTGTTGATCAACGAGAACATGCTGCCCTGGATGAAGGCCACGGCGATCGCGAAGGAGATGTATGAGTGCGTGGGAAAGCCGGGCAGGCGCGTCGCGGACTGCAACCCGCTCGCGTTGACGGCCAACAGCATCGCCGGGAAGAACACGATCGGGAACATCTGGAAGGGCTGACGCAGCGTCTTGAGCGTCGAGCGCCGCGCAAGCGCGCCGACCTGCGTTGTCAATGACGCGCTCACCGGCCTGTCACGCCACAGCGCGCTCGTCCGGATTCTTCGGTGCGCGCCCGCGGCTTGCACCGTTTGCGTTCTCGGCATCGTCGTCGCCGTGCTCGCCGCCTTGCTCGGCGGCGCCCTCGAGCGAGCGACCGGTCTTTGCCAGGAACACGTCGTCCAGCGTGGGGGAGTGCAGGCGCAGGTCGGCCACCTTCAGACCCTCGGCGTCAAGCACCCGCACGATCTCGGCAAGGTCGCCGGCCCCTTCGGGAAGCTGGGCAGCCACGCCGCCCGCCGAGGCCGCGGTCTCGGGTCCAAAGCGATGCAAAACAGTGGCCAAACGCTCGCGATCGCCGGGATCCTGGGGGACTGCCTCGACCGTCTGGCTTGCGATCTCGGCCTTCAGCTCGCTCGGCGTGCCCTCGGCGACGATCTTGCCGTGGTCGATGATGCCGACACGGTTGGCCAGCACATCGGCCTCCTCCAGATATTGCGTGGTCAGGAAGACAGTCACGCCCTCCTGCGCAAGTCGTCGCACCTCATCCCACAACGCGGCACGGCTCTGCGGGTCAAGCCCAGTCGTCGGCTCGTCGAGGAACAGCAGCCGCGGGCGGTGAAGCAAAGCGAGCGCCAGGTCCAGGCGACGCTTCATGCCGCCAGAGTAGGTGCCGATCTTGCGCTCGGCCGCTTCGGTCAAACCGACACGCGCCAGCAGTTCTATGCCGCGCGCTTCGCGCTCGCCCTTGGGTAGACCATGCAGAGCGCTCTGCAGACGCATGTGCTCACTTCCGGTAAGGAATGGGTCGAGCGCCGACTCCTGCAGGGAAACACCGATCGCACGCCTGACTTGCGAGCCCTGGTGGACGACGTCGAGGCCCGCCACACGGGCGCTGCCTGAGGTTGGCGGTAGCAGCGTGGTCAGCACCAGCACGGTCGTCGACTTGCCTGCACCGTTGGGTCCCAGGAAGCCGTATATCTCGCCCGGGGCGACACGCAAGTCGATGCCGTCGACGGCGCGCACACCGCCCTTAAAGACGCGTACCAGTCCCTCTACTTCGATTCCATTGTCGAGATCAGTCATCGACTGGACGTTATATCCAGTCTCTGACGGATATCTGGTGCTCTAAACGAAAAGTTCGTCAGGAGAGCCGATGATGCGCAGGCGATCGTTGACGCCGGCGATCGTGAACAGGCGCTGAACCTGCTCAGTGCCAGGTGTCAGGGCCAGCTCTTGACCGTTCTCACGCGAGCGCTCGTGCGCGGCGAGGATCACGCGCAAGCCGGCCGAATCCACGAACTGGAGGTCCTGCAGGTCGAGCACCACGATCGCGCCCGCCTCGTCCTCGGCGCGGTCGATCGCCTCTTGCAGTAGCGGCGCGCCGAGCAGGTCCAGTTCGCCGTGAAGCCCGAGCACGATGCGATCCGATTCGTTGCGGACATCGATGCGTAGATGCTCCCCTGGAGATGCCACGTCGAAAACTTTAGCGCTATGAGGACACTGATTGTTCGAATGGGTGCCCGGCGCGCAGCTCTTCGCCCTACGAGGTCCTCCTACTATCCACTAGCGTCCGTACCAGCGACGTCCTCCACCGACAGGCGCGCCACCGATGAAGAAACCGATCAGCCACAGCAGCAGTGCGACGATCAGCACATACCAGAGAACATGCACGGCAAAGCCCAACCCGCCCAGCAAAGCCAAGATGAGCACCAACGCCACTAGAGCAACCATGTCATCCTCCATTTGTAAAAACGGACGCATCGCGCGTCTGTGACTGTTCATTACCCCGATGACGTCGCTCTAATCTGAGCTGGTCCTCAATAACATGCCTCGCCGCGTGCCGCTCGCGAAAATTCAGCGGAAATTATCGCTAACTCGGTGACGCCCGAGTGGTGTCACTCGCTTAGCTAGCGAGGATCGCTGAGCCCGAGCGTCAACGTCTCGTGAGCGCCGCTGCTCACCACTTTGTGGCGATTGGCCAGTTGCTCGATAACCCCGCCCAACTCGCCGAGCTCTGACCGCTCGATCAGCTGCTGAGCGCGACCGACGTTCAGGGGAGATATGCGCAACTCCAGGTCGCGCGGCTCGACGGTCACGTCGATGCTCAACTTGTCCCCGCTGATGACGGCTTGGGCATGCTCGACAAGCGCGTCGGCGAGTAGCTGGGCGTCGGAGATGCGATCGGTTGAGAAGTGAGCATGTGCGGCAAGCGTGATCATCAGACGTGGCAGGATTGTGCGGGCAAGGCTGATCGGCGTTATGCAGATCGTCGTTATGCAGATCGTCGTCGTGGGTACTCGGGGAAGCTCGAACGTGTGGGCTTGATCGCCGTCAAGACGTGGCGACGCAAGCGAGGCGGCTTGCGGTGCGTCGAACCACATCCACACATCGGTCCCGCGCTCCTCGCCATCCACGAACTCGACTGTTTGTGTGAGCGTACGGATCACGTGCAGTCCAATCCCAACGGTGGCCGTTTCAAGCGACGTTGACTCTGCCAGGAGTCCAACGCCGCGATCGCGGACAAGCACACCAAGCGACTGGGCGGCGAGGTAGAGCTCGATCTCCAGCGGTCCCGGATCGCCTTCGTAGGCGTGTAGGACCACGTTGTTGCATGCCTCGGTAACAGCCGTGCGCACATCATTCAGATCGCTGGGGTTCAACTCGATGGCTTCGCCGACCCCAGTGAGCATCTCCCTAACCAGCACCACGTTCTCGGGGGTGTTGGCAAGGCTGAGGCGAACATTTGGGGGTGAGTCGGCCATCGGAATGGGGCAATCCGTCGCGGCACCTGCGGGGTTACTGTTGCTCACTCGCCTCTCTCTCACGACAGTTTTTAGGAAGATACCGTCCGCCGGCAGCTATACCTAGCTTGCGTCGCGCGTGAGTGTTCGCAGTTGGTCGAGCGAACGGCGCAGCAGGCGCGAAACCTGCATCTGCGAGATTTTTAGGCGAGCGGCAATCTCCGTTTGGGTCATATCCTCGACGAAGCGCATGTGCAGCATCGCTCGTTCCCGTGCCGGGATGTGTCGGATCGCTGCCATGATCGTAAGGTCGAGCTCCACCAACTCGTAGCGCTTGTCCTCGCTGCCCATGCCGTCGCCGAAGCTGATCGTGTCCTCCTCGCCTCCGGGACGCGGGGCGTCCAGAGAAAGCGATTCGTATGCCTGGGTTGCTTGCAGCGCGTCGATGACCTGCTCGGTTTCGAGTTCCAAGTACTGCGCGAGCTGACTAACGGTTGGGGCATGGCCGTGTTCGCTTGAGAGCGTCTCCTGTGCGTCGCGTACCTTCAGGGCTCGCTCCTGGTCGCCGCGCGGCACGTGTACCGACCAGCCGCAGTCCCGGAAGTAACGGCGCATCTCACCGAGGATCGTGGGCACGGCAAACGAGGGGAAGGAGTGGCCGCGCTTCGGGTCGAAGCGGTTGAGCGCCTTGAGCAGACCGACAGAGGCAACCTGCAGAAGGTCGTCGAAAGGCTCAGAGGAGCGGTCATAGCGGCGTGCCAAGCTGCGCGTCAGCGGCATGAAGCGCTTGACCAGCGCTTCGCGGGCGCCGGGATCGCGCTGCTCCTGCCAGAGGGCGAACATATGGTCCAAATCCTCGGCGGTACCGCGGTCGATGTGCAGACTGTGCGTGGCTATCGCGACTGACACGATCTCAACCTCCTCCTGGTCGTCGGACCTTAGCCCTACAAGCGCCTCCATGAATTTGATGACTCGCCCGAACGCGCTTCTGTGACGTGCCTACCCCCATATGCGGGGATCTATGCACCCAATTGTGGCGGAGTTTGGACGCGATAGGTACCGGCCAATTTCGATATCCAAGGTGGCCCATGCGAGCTGTCGCCCAATGCTATGCGCGGGTTGGCAAGTTCGATTGCGTCTCCCACGGTAGGTCAGTGGAGGCGTATCCTGCGCAGATATGCGCCGTCGGTCAAGGGCAATCCCCTAGCCATGCCTCGTTCGCTGTGGAACGGCACGATCGCCTTCGGTCTGGTGCGCGTGCCCGTCAAGCTGCATACGGCAACAGAGTCCAAGAGCATCTCCTTTCGCGAACGCCACGGCAGCGATGGCGCGGCGATCGAGCACCGGCGCGTGTGCGTCGCGGAGGACCGCGAGGTGCCATACGCCGAGATCGCCAAGGGCTTTGAAGTAAGCTCGGGCTCCTACGTGATGCTCTCCAAGGAGGAGATCGCCGCCGCTGAGGGACCGGAGGCGCACGTGATCGACGTAGAGCACTTCGTCGACGGTCGGGAAATCGACCCCGCCTACTATGAACGTGCCTATTACCTAAGCCCAGGAAAGCTCGGTGATGAGGCCTATGGCACCTTGCGCAGCGCGCTTAAGACCTCGGGAAAGGTCGGCATCGGACGCTTCATCTTGCGTGGCAAGGCCCATCTCGCCGCGATCCGCGCGCTCGAGGACGTGATCGTCCTGCACACAATGCGTTTTGCCGACGAATTCGTGGATCCGCATGAGCTGGAGATCGCAACGGCCGACAAGCAGCCGAGCAAGCTCGAGATCGACACTGCTCGACTGCTGGTAGACCAGCTCGTCTCGAGCTTCGAACCAGATGCTTATGAGGACACCTACCGCGCGGCCGTGCTCGGCGTTATTGAGCAGAAGGCGCGGGGGGAGAAGGTCCAGGCGCCCCAGGGCCAGAAGCAAACCGCGGAGGGGGAGCTGCTGGGTGCCTTGAGAGCGAGCCTCGAGGAGGGCCATGCTCGCAAGCGCCGGCGCCCGGCAAGCGTGAAGTTGCAGCCCGAGGAGGCGTCGCCCTCCTCTGGCGGTACCTCTCGCTCGTCCGCCAAGACGCCACGTTCGCCTAGCGGGGCGCCACATCCATCTGGCGGGGCGCCACGTTCGTCTAGCGGGGCGCCACATCCATCTGGCGGGGGGCCACGTTCGTCTAGCGGGGCGCCACATCCATCTGGCGGGGCGCCACGTTCGTCTGGTGGGACCCCGCGCTCACCCAATGGAGCGACTCCCGTACGCCGCCGGACCCGAGGGCAGGGCTGATGGCGCGTCCACTGTGGTCGGGCTCGCTCAGCTTTGGTTTGGTGAACGTGCCGGTGGTGCTCTACAGCGCCGTGCGCGATCGTGGCGTGCACTTCAGTCAGCTGCATGAGCCCGACGGCTCGCCGATCCAGACGCGGCGCGTGTGTGCGCTTGAGGAACGTGAGGTGCCATACAGCGAGATCGCCAAGGGCTATGAGATGGAGGATGGCAGTTGGGTGCTGCTCAGCGACGAGGATCTAGCCGCCGCCGCGCCTCGCAAGAGCCATACGATCGACATCGAGGCCTTCGTCGAGGAGCGCGAGATCGACCCGATCTACCTCGATCGTCCCTACCTTCTGGTTCCCGAGAACGAGAGTGCTGCGAGAGCCTATGCCTTGCTTGGCGAGGCGATGGGCGACTCCGGCAAGGTGGCGCTCGGGCGCTTTGTGATGCGCGCCAAGGAGCACCTGGTCAGTATTCGTCCACACGGCGAGCTGCTGACGCTGACGACGATGCGTTTTCACGACGAAGTCCGCCCGAGCGCCGACGTCGCGGCGGAGATCGACGCCGAGGCGATGCCCGGCAGCGAGCAGATCGAGAACGCGATCGCGATCATCGCGGAGCTTGAAGTGCCGTTTGAGCCGGCCGCCTATCGCGACGAGCATCGCGCCCATCTGCAGAGCTTGATCAAGCGCAAGCAAAAGGGTCAGAAGATCTCGGCACCCGCACCAGCGGCCAAGCCGAAGCCGAAGGCGACTCCGACCGCTCCGGATCTGATGGGCGCGCTCGAGCAGAGCCTGGCGCGCATACGGGGAGAGAGCCCCGGTGCGGGCAAGAAGAAGGCAAAGAAGAGCCCGGCGACTCCGCCGGCCTCGCGCCCGAGCGGGTCGGGCGCCAAGCGCTCGACCCGGTGATGGGAACGCAGAGACGGATCGAAACCCGCTGATGGTGCCCGCGACGCGCTACGCGCGCAGCGGCGATGCGACCATCGCCTACCAGCTCGCAGGAGAGGGAACGCTCGATTTGCTGTTCCTGCCTGGATGGATCTCCCAGATCGAGCAGCTGTGGGAGGCATCGGCCGTGCGTCGCTTTCTAGAGCGCCTGGCTGTGTTCAATCGCCTGATCCTGTTTGATCGTCGTGGAAGCGGACTTTCAGACAGCGCTGGTGAGTCGCACTCGCTCGAACAGGAGATGCACGACGCACTTGCGGTACTCGACGCGGCCGGCAGTGAACGCACCGCGCTGCTCACCTACGGTTTGGGCGGCCCTGTCGGCACGTTGCTGGCCGCGAACCACCCGGAGCGCATCGGTGCGTTGATCATGTACGCCTCGGTCGCTCGTACCACTTGGGCTCCTGACTACGACTGGGCGATGACGATCGAGGATCGCGCGCAATGGACCGAGCGGACGCTCACGTCCTGGGGTGAGCCCGGTAGTCCAGTGCTCTCGGTGATGGCGCCCTCGATGGCCGAGGAAACCACGCTGGCGACATGGTTCGCGCGTTTGCAGCGTCTCGCCGCGAGCCCAAGTCAGGCTCGTATCCTGCTGAGCGCCTCGGCTGAGCTCGACGTGCGCGACGTGCTGCCTCGTGTGCGCGTGCCGACGCTTGTCATGCATCGATCCGGTGACGCGGCTTGGGATCCACGTCACTCGCGCTATCTGGCCGAGCACATAGCCGGCGCTCGGCATGTCGAGCTGGAAGGGGTGGACTCGCTGCCTTTCGTCGGCGACAGCGACGCGATCATCGAGGAGATCGAGGAATTTCTGACGGGCACCCGGAGTAGCGGAAAGCTCGCACGACGCCTGCTGACGGTGATGTTCACCGACATCGTCGACGCGACGGCGCGGGCGGCCAGGTTGGGTGACGGTCGCTGGCGCGACCTGCTTGCGGAGCATGACTCGCTGGTACGAGAGCAGCTTGTCCGTTTCGGCGGTCGCGAGGTCAAGACGGTGGGGGACGGCTTTCTCGTGACATTTGACGGACCGCCGACACAGGCTCTGCGCTGCGCCCTGGCGGTAGTCGCGGCCGTGCAAGAGTTGGGACTCGAGATACGTATTGGCGTTCACACAGGTGAGTGCGAGTTGATCGGCGATGACGTCGGCGGTATGGCGGTGCACATCGCCTCGCGCGTGGTCGCGCTTGCCGGCCCGGACGAAGTGCTCGTCTCGGGCACCGTGTTCGGGACGGTTGTCGGCGGCCCGTTCGCGTTTGAGGATCGCGGCTTTCACGAGCTGAAGGGCGTGCCTGGCCGCTGGCCGCTGTTCGCGCTCGTGGGTTGAGAGAGAGCGGCAATGCCCGGGCGGCGTGCTTAGCAAACGCCCGGGCGGCCGTCTTTTGCCTTGTCGCATACGCTTGCGCGGATGAGTATTCACCTGTGCGTTCTACTCTGGTCCAAGCCTGGCGCCGAGCAGGCGCTTTGCGCCTACGAGGACACGGTGCTGGAGTTGATGGGCGACCACGGAGCGCGGGTGCTGCAAAGAATGCGCACCGATGGCGCAAATGATGCGCCGCTCGAGATCCAGGTCCTGGAGTTCCCCTCGCAGGAGGCGCTGGACGGCTACATGCAAGACGAGCGCCGCACAGCTCTCGCGGGTGAGCGCGAGGCGGCGGTCGCGCGGACGGACGTGCTACCTGCTGAGCCCGTTTAGCCCTCGCCGCGTCGCAGTGTGCAGTTAGTACCTGTGCAACTGCGCCCCAGTCGGCCTGCCGAGATCGTCTCTGTGCAACTGCGCCCCAGTCGGCCTGCCGAGATCGTCTGAGCCAAGCCGACGCACCAACAAGTCGGGCAGCCGCGGAGCGCGACCAAGCCAAGTGGGGCTAGCAAGAGCGCGGCAGGACCGGCGCTCCTAGTCAGCGCGATCGCCACGCCGATCAGGCCAAAGCCGAGCGCTCCACGCGCGAGGTGACGGGCGACGGACTTACTGGCAAGAACGCTTTGCATGGGCTCAGTCATTATCGGTGTCCGCAGAGACGATCTCGGTGTCCGCAGAGGCGGGCGGGCCCGTTGATGTTTTGAGCTGTGCGCGCAGCGTTTCGCGACCGCGATGTAGACGTGACTTCATAGCGGCGCGACTGAGGCCCAGCGTCTGAGCCGTAGCCTTTCCAGATAGCCCCTGAATATCGCGCAGGACGAGAACAGAGCGCTGCTCGGGTGGTAGTGCCGCGATGGAGTCGACGATTCGCTCGACTTCCAGCCGCGCGAGGGCGACCTCTTCGACGGACGCTTCGGGTGTGACAGCGGACATGGGTATGGCCCCTCGCAGTGCCATTCGTGCTCTGCGTATGCACTCATTACGCACGATCTGGAACATCCACGACGCGAGCGCGGCAGCGGCACGAAGCGTGCCGATCTTTTGATAAAGGACGATCAGTGCCTCCTGGGTCGCTTCCTCTGCATCCTCGGGCGTCGAGCAGAGGGTGCGCGCAAAGCGATGCACGTGTGCATGCGAGCCGTCGACCAGTATCGCGATTGCGCGCGGATCGCCCTGTTGGGCGGCATTGATTATCTGTTCGGTGGGCCAGGCCCAGCGTGTGTCAGTCATGGGAACGAACCTTTTTCATAAAAAAGGAGAGGCAACCGCAGAGCACGGCGATGGCTGCGATGAGATAGATGACTGTCATGAGGCTATTTCTCCGGGCACGGCATCTTGGTGTCGACCGTAACCGGTTCGCCGATGAGGAATGTCAGTTCGGCGCGGACCGGGAAGCCGCCCCTAGGGCACTTCTTCGGCAGGGTGATGTAGGAAATCAGTTTGCCTGCTTGCATGAAGGCTGCTCCGACTGTGATTTTGCCCGCTTCCACAACCCCGTAGGGCGCCCCGGGAACGGTTTCCACCAGCGGTACGTTCGCACTGAACTTCGGACCGAATCCGTCCCCGCCGGATGTGATGCTGGCTTTGCCCGTGACTTCGATCACGGCCGGGGATCTGCCTTCGGCATAGAACGCGAGTTCCCCACCCGGCGCAAAGAACCCCTGCAGGGTCAGCGTCTCGTGGACGCGCGTCGCGCCGAAGCTGACGACGCCGGAAACCGAGCCGATCGAGCTTGCAAAAGACTTCTTTGGGCAGTGTGTGACTTCGTGGCTTTCGAGGATCGCCTCTGAGCAAGTCGTGAATCCTTGGGGGTGCAGCTTTACACCCACGGGTGCGAGGAGTGTGAAGCTGGTGACGGGTGGCGGGAAACCGCCGTATTCAGTGCCGCTGATCTTGATTTCGCCTTCGACGGCAACGCCCGCGCCAAGGGTGTCGCCTGTGCCCGGATATGTTGGCCCCCTCGCCACCTCAGGGTTGACAGCGATCGGCACGCCCCGGAGCTTGAGCGTGACCGCTGTAGGCGTGGCTCCCGCCGCGACGGGCAGCCCGAGAGCGACCAAGCCAACGAGGATCAGGCTCCTGAACATTCGGGTCCTAAGAGCTCCCAATCGCGCAGCTGGGCCAGCTTGAGCTTGATGGCGAATGATCATTACGGCCTCCCGTTCTTGTCGATCGGATCTCGCATGGAGATGAGAGGTCCGATCTCGGGAAAAGGATTCGCCTAGCCTAATGCGAGGAGCTTGCGGGCCAGACCAGCACGGGGCCACGGACGTCGAGCTTGACCGCCAAGCCGGGGGACAGCAATGTCTCTCCAAGAGTTCGCACGAGCAGGTGCTCCGCGGTCTCCGGCCGGTCGACCTGCACGTGCAGGACGGCATCGTGTCCATGGTAGCCCGTGCGCACGATCCGCCCCGCAAAGCCCGTCTCGCTGTCGGCGGGATGCAAATCGATCTGCTCGGGGCGGATCAGCACGCTCACCGCGCAGGGCGTTGGCGACATCTCGCCGTGCCACAGGGCCGGGAGTTTACCGAGCGGCGTCTGGACCGACGTTCCGTCGAGTACTCCCGCGATCAAGTTGGCCTCGCCGACGAACCGCGCGAGCCGATCGTCAAGCGGGCGCGTGTAGAGCTCTTGCGGTGTGGTGTGCTGGGCGATCTTGCCGTCGCGGAGAACGGCCACATGATCCGCGAGCGAGAGCGCCTCGTCCTGGTCGTGGGTCACGAGCAGAGTCGTCGTCGCCGAGGCTTGCAAGATCCGCTGAACCTCCTCGCGCACGCTGGCACGCATGTGAGCATCGAGCGACGCGAACGGCTCGTCCAGGAGCACCACCTCGGGCCCGACTGCCAACGCTCGCGCCAACGCCACACGCTGCTGCTGCCCGCCTGAGAGCTGGTGGGGATAGCGGCGCCCCAGCTCGGCTAGACCCACGAGCTCGAGCAGCTCGCTCACGCGTCCTCGCCGGGCGCCCCTGGAGAGTCCGAACCCGACATTCGCGGCGACGGTGAGATGGGGAAAGAGCCCTCCCTCCTGAGGCACATATCCGATCCGGCGCCGCTCGGGTTGGACATGAACGGCGTTTCCGTCGACGATGCGCTCGCCGATCTTCACGACGCCACGGTCGGGTCGGTCAAAGCCTGCCAATAGTCGCAGGAGTGTCGTCTTGCCGCTGCCCGAGGATCCGAGGATGGCCGTGAACGACCCCGCGGGTACGCTGAGATTCAGGCCGGAGAGTACCGGGTGGGTGCCGAAGCTCTTGTGCAAGTCCACGACGTCGAGGCCGCTTGGCTTGTGGGCGTTTGCGATGAGCTCGCTGCGGTTGCTCTCACCGGCGCTCGGTGCGCTCAGCGTCTCATCGGGGCTGGGAATCTTGCTCACCTTGCCGGTCTCCCACGCGATGGTAGGCGGTCGAAGAAGCGCCCGAGAACGACACTCGGCAGCGCCGCGATCGCGATCATCGCCAGCGCAAACGGCGCGGCCTGTCCGTAGGACAGGTTCTGCTGATAGGCCCAGAACTGCGTGGAGAGGGTTTGCACACCGGTGGGGATCAAGATCAAGGTGGCGGTTAGCTCGGTCACAGCGGAGAGGAATACCAGGCAAAAGGCGGCGGCCAAGCCGGGGGAGACCAGTGGTAGCGTGACTCGCAACAGCACCGAGACGCGGCTTCGGCCGAGTGAGCGCCCGACCTCCTCGAGGCCGACCGGAGCCTGGGCGATCGAAGCTCGCACACCGACGAGTGCCAGCGGGAAGAACAGGATGGCGTAGGCGATCACGAGCAATGGAGCGCTTTGATAAAGGAATCCATTGGCATAGCGCTCGGTGAAGTATGAGAGCGCCAGCGCGATCACCAAGCCCGGCATCGCCAGCACGAGGAAGGTGCTGCGCTCGAGCAAGAGATACCCCCGCCCTCTGTGGCGAATCGCGAGCAGCGCGACAGGTAGTGCCATCGCCGTCGAGGAGGCCGCCGCGATCGCGCTGTAGAGGGCTGTGTGCCAAGTGGCGTCAAGCAGGGACACACCGGTGAGAAAGGCATGGCCGCCCCTGAGAATCCAGTAGAAGCTGGAGCCGATCGGCACGCCCAAAGCCAAGCCGACGAGGATGGTGAAGCCAGCGAGCGCAGGCAGCCGGGCGCGTCCAAGGCGATGGGGTCGAATGGCTCGTTGGGCGAGGGGCCCAGAGCGACTGACCCTGGCTCGGCCACGTGCCAAGCCCTCCCCTGAGAGGACCACGAGGCTCAGGAGTACCAGCACCAGAGATAGCGCTGATGCTGTCGGTACGTTGAACGACACGCTGAACTCGGTGAATATCTCGGTGGTGAAAGTCTGGTAGCCGAGGATCTCAAAGGCGCCGTACTCGGCCAGCAGCACGAGTGCCACGAGCAGGCAGCCGCCGAGGATCGCCACGCGGGCTTGGCCGAGCGTCACCCGCCAGAAGGTTTGCAGTCGTCCCGCTCCAAGACTGCGCGCCAACTCCTCCTGGCCGGGATCGGAGTTGCGAAAGCTTGCGGCGACCGGCAGGTAGACGAGTGGGTACACCGCCAGCGTCATCACCAGCACAGCCCCTTGAAAGCCCGCGACACGGGTGCTGAGCGAGGCCCATCCGAAGCTCACCACAAAGTCGGGGATGGCCAGCGGCACGACTACCAACACAGCCCACACCCGACGGCCGGGTAGATCGGTGCGCTCGGTGAACCAGGCCGCCGCCGTGCCGATCGCGGCACAGAGCGCGGTGACCACGACGGTGAGCCTGACCGTGTTCCACAGCAGGCTGGCCGTGAGCCCCCGGAAGATCAGGTGCAGGATCGTCGAGGTCCCGGCGCCGTGCGCCTCGAAGAGCAGGAACGCCAGAGGCGCCACCAGCACAAGCGCAACAGCTGTGCTCAGACCAAGTAGTAGCCAAGGTCGCGGGCTACGCTGGGGGGAGACAGATGCCCCCCTGGACGGCGGGACAGGCCCGAGGATCGTGGGCGTCTGCGTCCCCATCTCAACGACTCGATCGAGCGCTGCGTCTCACAACAGCTCTGCTTCGCGAAGCAGCCCGATAGCCGTCGACCCGTCGCCAAGCTGTGGGATCGTGATCGAGTTTGGCTGTAGCTCGTTGAAGGGTGTCTCTGGGGCGGCGGTGGCGATGCCGGGGACGATCGGATACTCGAAGCTGAGCGAGTGGGCGATTATCTCCTGGCCTTCTCGGCTCACTAGGAAGGCGAGGAACTTCTGGGAGGCGATCTGGTTCTTGGATGACTTGAGGATCGCCGCTCCGGAGACGTCGATCACATAGCCGGGATCGTGTGGCGCGAAGTAGGCAATCTTCGAGTGGATGCTCCCCGCGCCGAGCTCGGCGCGCATGCGGTACCAGTAGTACTGATTGATCACACCGAAGGCGACGGCCCCTCGGTTGACCTGGCTTGCGATCGTCTCGTTGTCGGGGTAGACGTGACTGGCGGCGTTGGTCTTGATCCCTTCAAGCCACTTCTTTGTGGCGGCGCTGCCATTCGTACGGTCTACAGATGTGACGATCGGTTGGAAGTCTGTCTCTCCCGCGGCGATCGCCAACTTGCCGTGATACTCGGGGTCGGCCAACTGAAGGACCGAAGTCGGAAGTTCACTTGCTTTGATGTGGCTCGGGTTGTAGACGATCACACTTACTCGTGCAGATACCCCAAGCCAGCCCCCCTGTGGAGAGTTGAACCTGCTCGGAGTTCTTGCGAGTGTCGTGGGATCTACTGGGGCGAGCAGGCTCTTGTCCTGGAGGTACTCGAGCGCCGGCGAGTTCTCTGTGTAGATCACATCGGCCGGCGAGTTGGATCCCTCGGTGACGATCTGATCGGCAAAGGTGTCCTCGTCGTCGCTGCGCACGTTCACCTTGATGCCGCTCTCTCGTTCGAATGCCGCGACAAGCGTGTCGGTCGTCTGCACGTGCTGGCCGTTGTAGAGGGTGATGGATTTGCCAGAGCTTGAGGATGAGCCTCCGCAGCCGGCAAGCAGGCCGCCCAGGAGGAGGAACAGGGCGGTGAGAAGAAACGGACGGGGTGTTTTTTGCATCGTGGGCAGGACCTCGGGCATCGCTATTGGTGCTTTTGGGAGCAATTGCCGCAAGTGCGCAGTAGGGAACATGCATGGGTTCGGACAGACGCGAACATGCATGGGTTCGGACGGGCGCTACGGCAAATTCCGACTTAGGGACTCGGGTATCATGTGGCCGGCAGCCTACCACAAGATTAGGGCGCCCTAATTAGTGCCCAACGTGTCTGTTGAGATGCTTGTGCGGGAGTTCTGGAGGAGAGCCTGAATTCAGCTCTCTACTGGGGGATGTTGCTCACCGCCCCTTTTCCCGTTGCATGCGCCGAAATGAAGCCGCGTGCCGGGGTCATTGGTGCTTGAGCAGCGTCTCTGCTTCGCGCTCGAGATCGACATACGGCTCGCCGCTGACGTCGATCGCGACTCGGTTGAGCGTCCCGCCGCCGAACCGGTAGGGGGCCGCACCCGGGTAGTCGTCGGTGAGCGGCTCGCCGCCATGGCGGCCAACGTACAAGCCCGCACCGGCGACCGCGAACGCCCCCAGCTGAGTCTTGATCTTTCCCTCGCCCACCTTCTTCTCACCGTGGTAGAGCGAGAGCGTGCCCACGGCACAATCGGGCTCCTGGGATTCCTTCTCAAACGACGCCGAGAGGATCAGGTTCTCGCCGGTCGACAGGTCCTCCGTGCCCACGATCAACTGCTCGGTGACACCCACGAAGTTGTTGACGTAGTGCAGACGATCGTCCTTGACGTACAACGCGTGGCCGCCGAAGCGCGAGCCGATCGCGAACAGCACACCTTGCGCACCGGGCGCGGGCAGATCGACGAGCGCACCGATCACGAACGACCGGTTGCGTGTGTTCACCGCCTGCCACTCGCTCACGGGCGCCACATCCGGGAAATACACGTACCGCTCGCGGGCTGCCGCGAGCTGTGGTCGAGGCGTCGTGAGGATTTCGATGGGCGAGCGATCATCCAGCGGGAACGCCCCATTCGCGCCCGCCTCCGCGAACCAGATGTTGACGAGCTCCCTCAGCTTCTCCGGTTGGGCTGTGGCGAGATCGTTCAGCTCCGAGCGATCGACGTCCGTGTGGTACAGCTCCCAATCGTCCGCGTTGAATTTGCTCCAGCCCGCCATCGTCGGATGCGGAGTCACCGCCTTCCAGCCTTCGTGCCAGATCGAGCGGGAGCCGAGCATCGAGTAGAACTGTGTCCTGCGCTTCGACTACGCCGAGGCGTCATCGACGCTGTCGAGCATGCTGACCCCGTCGAACGGCGTCTGCACATGACCCTTGACGGCCGCGGGAGCGCTGACCCCGAGCGCGTCGAGGATCGTCGGGACGAGATCGATCGCGTGGTAGTACTGCTCACGTACCTCACCGCGCGCCTTGGTCCCGGCAGGCCAGGAGATGATGCAAGGATCGGACGTCCCGCCGTTGAACTCGTAGCGCTTCCACATCTTAAACGGCGTGTTGAACGCCATCGCCCAGCCGGTTGGGTAGTGGTTGTAGGTCTTCGTGCTACCGAGATCGTCGATCTGCGCGAGGTTCGCCTGCAGATCGTCGGGGACTCCGTTAGCGAACTTCATCTCGTTGACCGAGCCGTTCGGACCGCCCTCGCCGCTGGCGCCGTTGTCCGACACCACGACCACCATTGTGTTCTCGAGCAGGTCGTTCTGCTCGAGGTAGTCGAGCACGCGCCCGATCTCGTGGTCGGCGTGGCCGAGGAAGCCTGCGTATACCTCGGCCATCCGTGCGAACAGCCGCTTCTCCTCGTCGTTCAGCGAGTCCCAGGACCGAGTTGTGTCGATCTCCGGGAACGGTATGCCGTCGGCACTCGTGCGCGTCTCGGGCGTGCCGATCGGATTCACCGGTGGCAGCTCCGTGTCGGACGGCACGATGCCAAGCTCCTTCTGCCTGGCAAGAGTCTGCTCGCGCAATGCCTCATAGCCCATGTCGAAACGACCCTTGAACTTCTCGATCCACTCCTTGGGCGCGTGATGGGGTGCGTGGCAGGCCCCGGGCGCGTAATAAAGGAAGAACGGCTTTTCGGGGGCCACCGCCTTGGCGTCCTTGATGAACCCGATCGCTTTGTCGGTGAGGTCCTCGGTGAGGTGATAGCCCTCCTCCGGGGTGCTCGGCTGATCGACCGGATGGTTGTCGTGAACCAGATCCGGATACCACTGGTTCGTCTCGGCGCCGAGGAACCCGTACCAGCGCTCGAAGCCACGGCCGCTCGGCCAGTTGCGGCGTGTGGACGCGAGGTTCATCTCGTCGGTCGGGCACAGATGCCACTTGCCGACCATGAACGTGTTCCACCCCTGCTCGCCGAGGATCTCAGGGAGCATCCCGTTCTCGGGCGGCACTGTGCCGCTCGCGTTGGGAAAGCCGATCGCGGCCTCGGTGATGCACGCCATGCTGTTGCGCGTGTGATTGCGTCCGGTCAGCAGGCACGAGCGCGTGGGCGAGCACAGGGCGGTCGTGTGCCATTGCGTGTAGCGAACGCCCTTCGTGGCGATCCTGTCGATGTTCGGCGTCTCTATAGGTCCGCCGTAACAGCTCATCGCCGAGTAGCCCACGTCGTCAAGGACGATGTACAGAACGTTCGGCGAGCCATCTGGCGCCTTCGGAGGCTCAAACGGCGACCAATCCGGCTCCGAGTCGCGGATATCGATGTTGATGGTGCCTTTGAACGGCTTGGCCATCAGGTCATCCTCCCCTTTGCGGTTCTCAAGATGAACGAGTCATGCGGAGGCTGCAACCGTAAGCCTACGCCTATTCGAGCGGGACATGCTTCTCGGGGCGATCGACACGTCTACCAGCCATATCGGCTTCCGCTGCATCATTCGCGACGGCAACTAGAACATTGTCTAACGTCGCTCTGCGTCGTACATCCTCAATGCATGTAAGCCGGCTGGGTGCGCGCGCAATTCGTGTACGACCTCAGCTGTGTACGGCGGCAGCTCATCCGGCTGTGGTAGCGGCACTCCATAGCCCATAGGCATCAGCATGGGGGCCGCGAGCGCGGAGAAAGTCAAGTCGGCGGCCGTGAATTCCTCGCCACAGATATAGCGTCGACCATCCTTCAGGTACTCACCGACGGCATCGAATACGGCTCGCACTTCATGCTCGGATCGGAGGCCTGTCGTGGATGTGACGTCGAGGACGTGTGCAACGATCGCAATCAAGGCTGGATAGCCGAGTCGCAGAGTCATACGCTCCCACGCCGGGACGCCGGCACACCCGTAGTCAAGCGCAAGGTCGCGGCGTTCTCGCAACTGTTGATACAGCCAGCATCTCGACTGCGGACCAAGGCGTGTGTCGAAATACTTCTCGAATCGTCTCACTATCGCCGCTTGATCGGGATTCTTCGGATATACGGTGCGTAGGGGGGTGGATTGAGCATCGGCCCAGGCAAGGATGTCCGTGGAGTCGGCGAGCGCGCCGTCGGCACACATAAGCACCGGTGCTGTAAGACCTCCCCCGGCCCGTCGTGTAGCGAAGCGGTGGATTGCTTGTATGTGGGCTTGCTCCACATACGCGACACCGGCACGGTCAAGCGCCCATCGGGCCTTCTCGCAGTAGTGGCTGATGGGGATCGTCACGAGGACGTTGTTTGTCACGACCTTAGACATGTCGCACCAGCCTATTGGGCTGCGCTGTCGATAGCCAACAAGTTGAAAGCGGACCACGCTCTAGGGGAGTGACCCCTAGCTGGCGCCTCATGACATGATTACCAGCTAGTCATGAAGAGCTTCAAGAGTTGGGATCAGACCCAGATCGTCTATCAGGAATGGGGCGAGCAGACAGATTCGCCGCCGGTTGTGCTGTATCACGGTTTCGTTGTCGATGCCAATGCCAACTGGGTTGCACCCGGCGTTGTCGACGCACTGTTGGGTGCGGGAAAGAGAGTGCTCGCACCCGATGCCAGGGGTCATGGACAGTCAGGCAAGCCGCACGATCCGGGCAGCTACGGTGAGCAGCGAATGGCAAGGGATCTTGCGATCCTGCTCGATGTCTGCGATGAGCCGCAGATCGATCTTGTCGGCTACTCGATGGGGGCGATTGTCTCGCTGATCTTCGCGAGCGAGGAGGAGCGTGTGAGGCGGCTCGTCGTGGGCGGGGTTGGGTCTGGAGTAATCGAGTGTGGGGGAGTGGACAGACGCGCGATTCCTAACGACAAGATCATCGAGGCTTTGAGCGTTGAGGATCCTTCGAAGCTCGGTAAGGCCGGAGCGACATCCTTCCGTGTGCTGGCAGACGCTTTGGGTGCCGACCGTGAGGCCCTGGTCGCGCAGGCCTCGTCCATCTATAGGGGAGACATCGAGCTGAATCGCATATCGGCGCGGACGCTCGTCCTTGCCGGAGAGGACGATCCACTTGCAATCAGACCCAACGTTCTCTGCGAGGCGATCCCGGACGCAACGCTAGCGATGCTTACTGGCGATCACATCGGAGCCATCGCCGACCCCGCCTTCGCACGGTCCATTGTCGACTTCCTTGCGTGAGCGTTTCGATGGGGAGGAGGGAGCTCCTGAGCCTTCTGACCCGCTTAGTGTCTGCTGACCAGCCCGAGCAGTTCTGCTGCATCGCGTACCGCCGGGTGGTCGAGCGTGAGGGGCGGCGTCCGGCGCCCTGCAGTTCGCGCGGGAACCACAGCGCGCCTCCGGGATTCGTAGGTAGAACACTTGGCTGCCAGGCCTGCGCCGTGTCACGAGGATCCTCACCGTCCTCGCTTCGAGCGGGGCGTGACGGCGGCGGCGATGAGCGCGGTGGCGGCAGCGCGTGCGGGGGTGGCGATGGCGGCGTCCCGGTCCATCTTGGCGGCGAGCCCTCCGCCGTCGTAGATCAACTGGAGCTGGCTGGCGAGAAGCACGGGGTCCGGTGCGCCCGCGGCAGCGGCGAGCTCGGTGAACAGGGCGCGAATGTCGCGGCGATAGGACTCGGCGGCCTCATCGACGCGACCGCCGGCCGGTGCCTCGGCGGTTGCCGCGATGAAGGCACAGCCGTGGTAATTGGGCATTCCGAACAGCTGAGCCTGGGCGTCGAACACGGCGAGGATCCGCTCGACGGGATCCTCGCCGGCGTCCACCGCCGCCCGCAGTCGCCCCAACACATGGGCGTGCCGGGCGTCGAGGTAGGCGCCGACGAGCTGCTCCTTGCTGCCGAACGTGCTGTAGAGCGAGGCCTTGGCCACGCCGGCGCGCTCGATCACACGGTCGATGCCGACGGATTGAATGCCCTCGGCGTAGAAAAGCTCGCTCGCCGCCTCGAGCAGTCGCTCCCGCGGCGAGAGCTTGACCGCCTTGGGCTGTGTCGATGGGGCGGTTTGCGTGGGCATCTCGCGCGCTCAGTTCTCGGCGCTGTCCGCCACCTCGACCGAGAGCTGGACGCGGTCAGGGTAGAACGCGACATGACCCTTGATCTCGGCGACCGCCGGCCGGGGATCCTCATAGAACCAGACCGCGTCGGTGCCGCGCTCCGCGTCGGGAGCATGCTGAGCTCCTTCGTTCATTCGGCGAGGCTGGGGGACAGGCAGCGCTGCCGCGCGGTGCGGCGCGCGCCGAGGATCGTGCCGACGGCTGTGATGGCCGCGAGCACGATCACGGTTATGCCGAACTCCTGGGCGGTCCGGGTCACCGTGCTGTGGACGACGAGGACGCCGGCGAGGATCGCCGGAAGGCCCATCGCCAGGTAGCAGATGATGTAGGCCACCGAGATCACGCCGGCGCGCTCGGCCGGGCCGGCCAGGCTCATGATCGTGCGCAGGCCACCCTGGAATCCGGCGCCGAATCCGGCGCCGGCGATGACCGTGCCCACGAAGAACCCGGTGACCGAAGTGGTGGTCACCGACCACAACACGATCGCGACGCCGACGATGACCAGCCCGTTACCGACGAGCGCGAAACGGCGTGGCGCGCTCCGGTGGAAGAGCAGGACCGTCAGCGCGCCGCTGGCGGCGAGCGCGAACAGCGCCGCTCCGCCAAGGATCGTCGAACCGGATCGGCTCACCTGAGCGGCGAGCGACGGGCCGAGCGAGCCGTAGAAGCCCGCAAGTGCCCAGACCGCTATCAGTGACGGCGCGGCGATCAGCAGCGCCTCGCGCACCCGCGCCGGGACGGCGATCGTGGGGCGCAACGCCCGCCGGATCCCCGGGGTGCGTGGCGAGGTCTCAGCGGTCGCCCACACGCCGGCCGCTTGCAGCAAGAACAGAACCAGCAGCACCAGGTAGACGAGCTTGGTCGGCGCGGGCAGCAACTGGACGAGCAGCGCCGAGACGAGAGCACCGCTCGCGGTGCCGCTCATCGCTCCGGTCGCGTTGGCGACAGATCCACGTCCGGGATGCAGATCGACGAGTCCCGCTCCAATGGCGCCGAGGGCGGCGCCGGTGGCCAGTCCCTGCAGTACCCGCGCCACGAGCAGCACGTCCACTCCACCGGCGAGAGCGAACAGGAGCATCACCATCGCCTGGACGCTGAGTGCGCCGATCAGTATCGGGCGGCGCCCCACGTGGTCAGACAGCGAGCCGGCCACGAGCAGCGAGGCGAGGACGGCTACGGCGTACACGCCGAAGATCACCGTGATCGTGACGGGCGAGAAGCCCCAGCGCGCCTGATAGGTCGCGTACAGCGGCGTCGGCGCGCTCGAACTAGCGAGCAACGTCACGAGGATCGAGGTCAAAAGCATGAACGCAACGCGTGCCGAAAGCATGCGACGGGTCGCCCGTCGGCCGAGGAGAGGCCGGTCGGATGAAGTGATCTCGGTGCTTGTGGCGGTCGTCGTTTCCTCTTTGTGCAGGACGGTCCGTTGCATGTGCCGCAACAATATCAGACAGACCGGTCTGTTTGTAAAGGTCGCCCTAAGATGAGCGCTCGGGTCCGGCTCCCGGGTTCGTGCGAAAGCCGCCAGGAGCGGTTCGACTGCTTCTGGGTCCTGGATCGCCACGGCACGGAAGAAAGCCGGATCTTTCTCGGCGATCGTCTCCTTGGCTGCGCCCTCGTTCTAGCTTGCGAGTACGTCGGTCACGGGTCATTTCTCCGCGTGTCGGGGTCGGCGATGGCGGGAGGGGCCGCTGTGTTGTGCTCGATCTGTCGTGAGAGGCGCTCTCGCTCGCTCCACTCGTCCTTGTCGAGTCTGCCGGAGCCGGCGGTATAGCCGGACTTGTCCCCGCCGCGTCCCCGCAGCACGTACGCGCAGCCGACCGCGATCAGCGTTCCCGCGAGCGGCCCTACGACATACACCCAATAGCTCGTGAAGTCACCGCTCACCAGCGCCGGACCGAAGGAGCGCGCCGGATTCATCGAAGTGCCACTCACAGGTGCCGACCACAACCCAGCGAGCGCTATGTACCCGCCAACGCCGAGCGCAGCGATCGCGCCAACGTTCTGTGCCGAAGACGCCGTCCCCAGGATCACGCTGACCAGCGTCGCCGTGAGGACGATCTCCATCAGCAGCGCCTGCCAATTCGCATACCCCGGGCCCGGCAGCGTGGCGCCGAGATGTTGAATGTTGCCGAACACCGCGAACAGGAACAAGCAGGCCAGCGTCGCACCGATCAGCTGGACGATGATGTAACCCGGGAGCCGCTTCCACGGGAAGTCCCCGCGTAGCGCGAACGCGAGTGAGACCGCGGGGTTCAGATGGGCACCGGAGATCGCGCCCATGAACAGGATGATCCCCAACACCATCAGACCGGGCGCGACGACGGCTGCGGGAAGACCGATTTCGCCCTTCCCGTGCAAGATCCCTCCACCCGCGGCAACCAACACCAGCATGAACGTGCCCAAAAGCTCGGAGAAAAGCCTGCGCCACTCCAAACGCGGATCGTCAAAGTCTTTAAGGTCGCCGAACTCCAACTCAAGCAGATGCCGACTGCGCGGACTAAGCAGCCCGAGACCGGGAGCCTCCTGCACCACATGCTCATCAGGCACGACCAACCCCCTTCACACGAAGACTAGGAAACCTATACCCAAAAAAGCGAAACCCAAGTCTCGCGGCCCCCGCCGCCGCGCCAAGTGGGAATTCAAAGAAACGGTCAAGTCCAGGTCGAGGCTTTGGTGGTGGTGGTGGTGGTGGTGGTGGTGCTGCTGGAGCCGGTGGGACGGAGGCAGCGACAGAAGCTGATCGCGCTACTGGATACATGAAGCCATGGTCGCGCCTCGCTCAGTGGGAGATCGGGATCCGGCTAGAGGTTGCGCACGCGCCGGCCTATCTGGCGGTCCCGCGGGTAGCCCGCAGACTCCCAGAACGCTGAGGCGACCTCATCCTCGTACCCGACCAGCGCAGTGATGCGGTAGGCACCCTGGCGGCTTAGGTGCTCCTCGCCAGCGCGCACGAGGGCCAAGCCGACGCCGCGGCGTCGATGCTCGCGAAGCACTGCGAGCCGGTACATATTCCCCCGCCAGCCGTCCCACGCGGCGATCAGCGCGCCCACAAGCGCGCCACCGGCGTCGGCAACGAGCAGGCTTCCAGGCATCTCAACGAGCAGCCGGTGGACATCCTCGGGCCGGTCGAGGGTGCTCGCGTGCGTGCTGCGCGCCCCCTGCCACAGGTACAGGATCGCTGGCGCCTCGGCGGGCCGGGCGGCGCGCACCGTGTACTCCTGCTCGCTCAAGCGGAGATCCTAACTAATGTCGCTTGACGGAGCCGAGTAAACCCTAGCCTTGGCAGTCCACAGCGACGTCGAGCGCTGCGCAGACCTCACGCATGCGGCTGGCGCTGAGTCGTCCGAGGCGCTCTACGAGCACCGCGACGGAGACGCTCTCGACTGAGTCAAGGTTGACTCCGGATCGGCGAGGGACTGGATCGTCACCCGGCTCCAGCACGACTTCGCTGGCCAGACCGCGGATCGTGGTTGTACAAGGGGCAATGAGTGCTCGTCTGAGTCGCGGGATGACGGTGTCACGTGAGAGCACCACGACAGGTCGCCGGCCGATATCCGCCAGCTCGCACCACCATATCTCTCCCCGAGCGGGCAGAGAGCTCAGGCTCACGATGCGGCTGCTGCCTCTCGGAACGACGCGAGGTCTCCCCACGCGTCGGGCTCATCGAGTGGGTGCTCGTCATAGACGGCGTAAGAAGCATCGATCTCCGCAGCGCGGTACCGAGCAACGAGGGCCGCCAATGCCTCGTCGAGGAGAGCGGCGTCTGTGAGCGCAGAGTGTGCTTGCCGGGCGCTCGTCAATAGCTCCTCGTCCACTGTCGTGCTAACTCTCATTCTAGCCATACCAGAATTATGCCACATTAGTGCCACGGATGGTCTGGTCTACTGGCCCAAGCGAGAGCTAACGCGTTCAAGCGCGCCGCGTGCTCTTCCTATCCCCGCCGGGTGATCCCGGTGACCTCCCAAGAAGATGTCAACCAGGACAACAAACGCGCTCCCGGCCAACACAGTCTTGGCGGCGCTCGCGCTGTCGGGTTCGGTGTTCGCTGTGGCCGAGGAGCCTGTGCGCGGATGGAGCACCCTCGTGATCGGCTCACTCGTGGCGGGGATTCTGGGAGCCATGGCGTTTGTTGCGCGCGAGGCGCGAGCCCGGGCGCCGATGCTCCCACTGAGCCTGTTTCGCGAGCGCAACTTCACGATGGGAAACCTGGCGACATTGACTACCTACCTTGGGCTGGGGGTGTGATCTTTCTGCTGCCTGTGTTTCTGCAGGAGGTCAGCGGCTACAGCCCCGTTCAGGCTGGGCTTGCGCTTCTGCCGGTCACCTCGCTGACGATCGTGCTCTCCCGCCGCTTCGGCGCGCTCGCCGACCGCATCGGGTCGCGGGTGCCGATAAGCCTGCGTAGACCACACAGTCGAAATCCCATCACCGCAGGTGGCCCCGTGAACGCAACTCGACGCTCCTCAAGGGCGGTGACGTGGTGCACGAGGTCGTCCGCTAGGTCTAGCGAGCGTTGGATGCGAGCTGTTCGGGCGACGCACGTATCTACCACTTGCCGGACACTGGACTGTGCCCACTTTGACGCAGATCATGATCTGGCCCATCACTGCCTCTTCGAAACTCATGGGGGGTGTCCGCAAGATCATTGCCCTCCCTGGCGACGAACCTTGAAATATGGATGCCATCATGGTCGCAAATGACAGCATCATGGATTGTTGTGAAAGAATCATTGACAAACCGGCTCGCTCGGGCGGCTGAGCACGGACCAGATCCTGTCGATGCTTGGGTTCAGTAAGAATCGAGAACCACATAGCCGCGCTGAGCCGTCCCGGGGACTCAATGCCGGTGGAACAACTTGCTCTCGGGCGAGAGACGACAGATGACCGCAGGCAGCGCGATCGACGCCCGCGCCCGTGGCGTCGCGTGGGCGAAGGCTGACCCGCCTGGCGCTGAGTTCGCCGTGATTGAATTCGAGTCGAGGCGCCTTCGCGCCAGCGGCGTCGCGGTCGGCTCCGATCCGGAGCCCTACCGGCTCTCGTTCAAGCTACAGACGCGCGACGAGTACATCACGGACCGGGCCGTGGTGGAGACGCAGGGCGCTGGCTGGACTCGACACTTGGAGATCCAACGCAGCCGCGCGGGCGTCTGGAACGCCTCAAGTCAGAACACCGGGAAACTCGAGATGCCAGAGCCCGGCGGCGATCCGACAGAGCTGGGGGACGCCCTCGACTTGGATCTTGGCCTCTCACCGGTCTTCAACACGATGCCCGTACTGCGCCACGACCTGCACAACGGAGGCAGCGCCAAGGACTTTCTGATGGTCTGGATCTCAGTTCCAGACCTATCAATCCACGCCTCCCCACAGCGCTACACCTTCCTCGAGCGCCGTTCCGGCGAGGAGCGGCTGGTTCGCTTCGAGGCAGTGGGCGAGGGGGAAGACTTCGTCGCCGACGTACAGTTCGACTCCGACGGTCTCGTGGTCGACTACCCCGGCATCGCGAGCCGGATCAGAGGGAAGGTCTCTCGGATCGTGTGAGAGACCCTCCACGACGCGGTCGTCGAATGGTCGATCGCGAACCTCGCCTCTCCACTTCCAATTTATACCGGATCGAAGGCCCTCATGAGGCCGCGATTCGTGCCGCATAATCGCCAGCCGAATGGCAAAAGAGAGATTTCGAGAGAGTTGCGAGGGCAACTCAGGCGGAGGTGAACCAGATGAGCGATGACGTATTGGATATCCAGGAGATCGACCGGACTCAGGTTGCGGTGGCAGGCGGCAAGGGGGCCTCTCTGGGAGAGCTCCTGCGGATCGAGGGGGTGCGGGTGCCGCCCGGGTTCTGCATCACGACAGAGGCATTCCGGCGGACCGTGGCTCAGGCGCCGTCGATCCATGCACAACTCGATCGCTTCTCCCGCCTGAAGCTCGCGGACCGCGACGGCGTGGCCGCGCTCAGCGCCGAGCTTCGAAGAAGGATCGAGGAGATCGTCCTTCCCGGGGACCTGGCGGAAGCGGTCGCCGGCGCGCTTGACCGGTGTGGCGAGGACCTCGCCTACGCGGTCCGCTCCAGCGCCACCGCGGAGGACTCGCCGACGGCATCCTTTGCGGGTCAGCACGACAGCTACCTGAACGTCTGCGGTCTGGAGGCGATCCTGCGAGATGTCCGCCGCTGCTGGGCCTCGCTGTTCAGCGAGCGGGCCGTGACCTATCGCTTGCGGGGCGGTATCGAGAATCGGCACGTCCAGATGGCCGTGGTCGTGCAGCAGATGGTCCTGTCGGTCGCCTCGGGGATCCTGTTCACCGCCGACCCGCTGACTTCCAACCGGAAGCTCGTCGTTGTGGAGGCCATCCCCGGCTTGGGCGAGGAATTGGTCTCAGGACGGGTGAGCCCGGACGTCTACACGGTGCGCGATGGTGCGATCGTCGCACGGACACTCGCCAACGAGCAACCGGCGCTTCAGGATGGGGACATCCTGGTGCTCGCGCGGCTGGGACGGCGGATCGAGGAGTTCTTCGGGTGCCCCCAGGACATCGAGTGGTGCCGGGCGCAGGACGGGTTCCAGATCGTGCAGAGCCGCCCGATCACGACGCTCTTTCCCGTCCCTGACGTGGGAGATCGCAAGAACCACGTCTACGTCTCCGTGGGACACCAGCAGATGATGACGGACGCCATCAAGCCGCTGGGGCTCTCGCTGTGGCAGCTCACCACTCCGCGGCCGATGTCCGTGGCGGGCGGAAGGCTCTTCGTCGACGTCACCGAGATGCTCGGTGCGCCCACACCCAGGGCGGGACTACTCCGCGGCCTGGGGAGTTCCGACCCGTTGATGGGTGACGCGCTGCGGACGATCGTGGAGCGCGGCGACTTCGTTCCGGCGCGCCCTGACGAGGAGCTCACCGGGGTGTTTGCACTCGCCGAGCAGGAGCCGCTCGATGCCGATCCGGCGATAGTGGGCGAGCTGATCGAGCGAGGCCAGGCATCGACCGCCGCTCTGAAGCGGGCGATCGAGGCGAAGGCCGGACCGGAGCTGATCGAGTTCATCCTGGCGGACCTCTCAGAGCTGAGGCGGGTCCTGTTCGATCCGCGAGGGCTCCAGGTAATCACCTCAGCAGCGGAAGCCGGTCGGTGGCTGAACGAGCACATGCAGGAGTGGCTGGGCGAGAAGAACGTGGCCGACGCGCTCACGCAGTCCGTGGCCGGGAACGTCACCTCGGAGATGGGGCTCGCGCTGCTGGACGTGGCAGATGCGATCCGCCCGTTCGCGGACGTCGTCGCGTTCCTCCGGGATGTCGATGATGAGCGCTTCCTGGAGAAGATGCCCGCGCTCCCGGGTGGCAACGAGGCGCGCGAGGCCATCCAGGCCTATATGGACAGGTACGGCATGCGCTGCGCTGGTGAGATCGACATCACCCGGACGCGGTGGAGCGAGCAGCCGTCCGCTCTCGTGCCGACGATCCTCGCTCATGTCAGGAACTTCGAGTCGGGCGCGGGTTCGCGGCGGTTCGAGCAGGGACGGCGAGAAGCCGAGATGAAGGAGCAGAAGCTGCTGGCACGGCTCCGCGACCTGCCCGACGGCGAGCGCAAGGCAGGGGAGACCAAGCGGATGATCGACCGGGTCAGGACCTTCACCGGGTACCGCGAGTATCCGAAGTACGGAATGGTCAGCCGCTACTTCGTCTACAAGCAGGCTCTGCTGCGCGAGGCGGAGCGCCTGAAGCTCGCCGGCGTGCTGCGCGAGGTAGAGGACATCTTCTATCTGACACTCCACGAGTTCCACAACGTCGCGCGCGACCAGGAGGTGGATGACGAACTCATCCAACAGCGCAAGGACGCGTTCAACTCATATCTGTCGCTGACGCCGCCACGAGTGCTGACCTCGGAGGGCGAGGTCCTCGCCGGGAGCTACCGGCGTGAGGATCTCCCCGCCGGCGCACTCGTGGGGCTCCCGGTGTCTGGCGGAGCCGTCGAGGGGAGGGCGCGCGTCATCCTGGACATGGCGCAGGCGGACCTCGAACCGGGCGACATCTTGGTCACCACATACACCGATCCCAGCTGGACCCCTCTGTTCGTGACGATCGGCGGCTTGATCGCCGAGGTCGGCGGCCTCATGACCCACGGTGCGGTGATCGCGCGCGAGTACGGGCTGCCGGCCGTCGTGGGGGTTGAGCGCGCCACCCGGCTCATCCGCGACGGGCAGCGGATCCGGGTGCACGGGACCGACGGGTACGTCGAGGTCCTGGGCTAAGTGGGCGGGATGTTCTGGTTCAGATGGAACAGGTTGGTTGGGTCGTAGCGGTCCTTGAGCTCGCGCAGGCGGGCGAACTTCTCGGCTCCGTATGCGGCCCGCACCCTGTCCTCACCCTCGGAGGAGAGGAAGTTGATGTAGGCGCCGCCGGTCAGCGACGGTTCGATCTCGGCGTAGAGCCGCTGGGCCCAGTCGATGTGGGTCTCCAGACCCCCGCCCGGCTCGTGGGTGGTGGCGATCGCGTTGAGCACAAACGGCGCCTGGCGCTCGCGGTGGGCGGTCTCGTTCTCACCGACACGGGCGATCGCGCCGCCGAAGTGCTGGATGTGGATCTCCGAGGACGGGGAAGTCGCGTTCTGGTGGAAGCGGGCCATTGTCGCGATCGCGTGGTCGTCGAGCTCGCGGAAGTAGCCCGCCTTCATGTATGCCTGGGTGCCCTTGGGCCACAGCCCATCGAGCAGGCTCTGCATCTGCACGTAGGGCATCGGGCCGATCAGGTCGGCGACGGGGTCGCCCAGGTCGCGGATCGGCTGCAGCACCTTCATCCCCTCCTCGGGGTTGCCGGAGTAGCAGCCGACCAGGGCGATGAGCTTCTTGCCGTGCCAATCCTCGGGCAGGAACGGGGCCGGCGGCGCGGTGATCAGGTTGACCAGGGTGCTCAGCTCATCCGGAAGGTTGCGCGCGAAATCGCGGTAGAAGCGCATGATCTCCTCGGCGCGATCGCCCGGATAGAAGATGGGCCCGGCGGCCACGGTCGGGCCGACCGGGTGCAGGTCGAACTCGAAGGAGGTGACCACGCCGAAATTGCCACCTCCCCCGCGCAGGCCCCAGAAGAGGTCGGGGTTCTCCGTCGCGCTCGCGGTGAGGATCTGCCCGTCGGCGGTGACCACCTCGGCCGAGCGCAGGTTGTCGCAGGCTAGGCCGTACTTGCGCATCAGCCAGCCGATACCGCCCCCCAGCGTAAAGCCGGCGACGCCGGTAGTCGAGATCAGGCCCCCAGTGGTAGCGAGGCCGTGCTCCTGGGTCACGGCATCGAACTCCCCCCAGGTGAGGCCGCCCTCGGCGGTGGCGGTGCGACCGCTCACATCCACAGCGATGCCCTTCATCGGCGAGAGGTCGATGACGATGCCCTCGTCGCAGGTCGAGAAGCCGGGAATGCTGTGGCTGCCGCCGCGCACGGCGACGTCGAGGCCCTCGCTGCGCGCGAAGCCGATCGCGTGGCGCACGTCGGAGGAATCGGCGCAGCGGGCGATCACCGCCGGGCGGGCGTCATGGGCGCCGTTCCAGATCGAACGAGCCTCGTCGTAGGCGTGCTCGCCGGGCCGGATCATCTCTCCGTGCAGCCCGTCCTCGAACTCCTTCAGCGTTGCCGCTCCAAGCACCCCTTGCGTAGCCATGCCGGCCTCCTTTTCAGTCCAGTTATTTGACGTCGCGTTTCGACGACGCATAACGAGGCTACGGGCTCCCTCTTAGCGCTCACTTTGCAGCGTTTTAGCCTCTCGTTCCCGGCAGTAGGCGATGCCGGCGCGGGCGCCGAGCAGTTCGAAGTGCCGGCTCGCTCGGTCAAGCCACCGGCGCCCTGTCGCCGCTTCGCCATCCTCCGCGCAGATTGCCGCCAGCACCGCCAGCGCCCATCCCTCCTGGTGGGTCGTCTCGATCCCTGCGAAGACCGAGGCGGCGGCCTCGAGGTGAGCCCGGGCATCGGCGCGATCGCCGGCGCAGAGCGCCACGCACGCTAGGCTCAGCTCGGCGGCGCCGATGCCGATCAGGTCGTCGTTTTCGGCGAACCACGTCCGGCTCTGCCCGGCCGAGACGCGGGCGCCGTCCGCGTCGCCGGAGCGGGCCAGGAGCATCGCCAGGCAGCCGAGGGTGATCCCGGCGCCACGACGGTCGCCGATCTCCTGGCGCATGGCGAGGCTGCGCTCGAGCAGCGCCCGGCCCCGCTCGAAGTCGCCGCTGGAGCGAGCCAGGTTGCCGAAGGCGTTGAGCGCGAAGGCTTCGCCCTGCTCGTCGCCGAGCTGCTCGAAGCGGGCGAGACTCTCCTCGATCAGCTCTTCCGCGTGGGCGAAATCGGCCTCGGCGCGATCCACCGCGGCGAGATTGACAAGGATGTAAGCGGCGGCCGCGGCGGCGCCGACGCGGCGGGCGATGAGCCCGGTGTCCTCATGCAGGAAGAGCGGGTAGCCGGTCTCGGGCTCGACCGAGATCATCCCGTAGCTGAGTGGCCAGAGCGCCGGGCGTGGCTCGGCGCTGAAAGCGCCGGCGTGCTCCAGCGCGGCTTCCAGCTGCTCCCTTGCTGGGGCGTATTCGCGCCGGAACCAGGCGGCGATGCCGCGCGTATGCGCCGCCCACATCGGCGGCCGGGCGGCCGGCAGGTCCTCGGCGAGGAGCGCCTCGTGTTCGCGCACGATCAGCTCGACGTCCTGCGCGGGACTGACGATCGCCCGGTAGGCCGCCGAAATCTCGACCGCATCGAACATCCCGGCCCGGTCCTCGAGCTCGCGGAAGATCGCTACGCTCTCGGCCGCGAACTCGTGGACCCGCACAGGGACGCCGCGGCGCAGCCCGATCACGCAGGCGGCGAGCAGCGCGCGCGCGCGCACCGCCGTCGGCTCGGGCGCCGCGGCCAGGGCGGCGGTGAGCCAGCGGTAGCCCTCGGCGAGGTAGCCGCGCATCAGCCAGAAACGCCAGAGGGCGACGGCAAGACGCAGCGCCGCCTGGGGATCGGCGACCAGCGCCGAGGCCAGGGCGGCGCGGAGATTGTCGCGCTCCTGATCGAGGCCCCGCAGCGAGGTCTGGGTCGGCAGATCGCCGGCCGGCGTCGGGTCGCTCTCGGCGAGCGCGAGGTACCAGTTGCGATGGCGCTGCTCGAAAGGGGAGCGCTCTCCAGCCTCCACGAGACGCTCGGCCGCGTACTGGCGCACGGTCTCCAGCAGCCGGTAGCGACGGTCCTCAGATCCCTCCTCGACGTGAACCAGCGACTTGTCGATCAGCCGTCCGAGCACAGCGACGGCCTCGCTGCGCCGCAGCGGTTGCTCAGCGCCGACGTCCTCAGCCGCCTCCAGCCCGAAGCCGCCGGCAAACACGGCGAGCCGACGCAGCAGCACCTGCTCGCCGGCCTCGAGCAGCTCGAAGCTCCAGGCGAGCGTCGCCCGCAGGGTCTGCTGCCTGGTCATCGCCGTGCGAGGCCCGGCAGAGAGCAGGTCGAGCGAGTCGTCGAGGCGCTCGACGATCTGAGCTGGAGTGAGGACGCCCACCCGCGCCGCCGCCAGCTCGATCGCCAGCGGCATCCCGTCAAGGCGGTGGCAGAGGGAGGCGACGGCGTCCGCGTTGTCGCCGTCGAGCTCGAATCCGGGCGCGGCCTGCGCGGCCCGGGTGGCGAACAGCCGCACCGACTCGGCCTCCAGCGACTCCTCCGTGGGCGCTCCGGCGACCAGCCTGGGGAGGGAGAGCGAGGGGACACGCCAGGTCACCTCGCCGGGAATGCGGAGTGGCTCGCGGCTGGTCGCCAGCACGGTCAGGTTCGGGCAGTGGCTGAGCAGAGCCTCGGCGAGGCGCGCGACCGGCTCGATGAGGTGCTCGCAGTTGTCGAGCAGGAGCAGCAGCCGGCGATCGCCGATGTGTCCGGCGAGGGCGATCTCCGGCGCCCGGTCGGAGGCCAGGCGCGTGTCCAGCGCCTGAGCGATCGCCGGGCCCACAAGCTCGGGCTCTCCGAGCGCCGCCAGCTCTACGGCCCAAACCCCATCGGCAAAGTCCTCGGCCCGCTGCCCGGCGAGCTGCAGCGCCAGCCGGGTCTTGCCGCAGCCGCCGGCTCCGGTCAGGGTGAGGAGCCTCGCGTCGCGCAGCATTGTCGCGGCCTCGGCCAGCTCGCGCTCGCGGCCGACGAAGCTCGTCAGCTGTGACGGCAGCTCGGGTCGGCTGGCACCCGCCCGGTGCGCCTCGGAATCCTGCGCCAGCTCGGCCAGCTCGGCCTCCAGGGCGAGGCGGAGCTGGTCGAGGGAATCGCGCCGCTCCCGGCTCCAGTCCTCGTAGCGGTCCGCCGGCAGCAGCTCGGCGTCGAAGCCCTCGAGGGCCGAGCGATAGGCGCCGGACTCGCCCTGCTCGCGCGCCGCCGCGGCGAGCTCTTCGAAGGCGACCGCGTCGATCCGGACCGGGTCCTCTGGGCTGAGCAGGATCAGTTCTTCGCGCAGCTCCAGATAGCGGCGGCCGTCCAGCCCGATCGACTCGAGCGCGCGCCGCGCTGCGAATATCGCCTGATGGAGGTTGTTGCGGGCTGAGTCCGGGTCCCGCCCCGCCCACAGCAGCTCGGCTGCCTCCTCGACGTGGAGGCAGCGCTCGGGCGCAAGAGCGAGCAGCTTGACCAGCGTCTTCGCCTTACGCAGCCGCCAGGCATCGTCGGCGATGACGCTGCCGCCGACGCTGATGGAGAACACCCCGAGGAGACCGATGCACAACACCTCATCGGCCATCGATCCGGCTTTCGTGCTGGAACTCGCCACCGCATAAGAAAACCACGCCGACGCGATCGACCGGGCGCCAACTCCGGGCGTAGGGATTCGCGCATACGTTCTGTTGACATCAGATGGCCGGTGTCCTTCCCTTCGGTCAGTGCTGGTCGTGGAGCACGGGGGCGTAGGAGATCCCGACGATCGCGCCCTCCGGTGACTGCAGCCTGGCTACGGTCTGACCCCACGGCTCCTCGCGCGGTGGGTGCAGCAGCTCGTAGCCGGCCTGCTCCAGCTCCCGTGCCGCCGGGGTCACCGCTGCGGCGTCCGCGACATCGAACTCGATGCTGACCTGCGGCACCGGCCGCTCCGCCGGCCACTGCGAGGTCCCGAAGCATGCCTCCGCTGCCTGGGACAGTGGCCAGATGCCGAAGGACTTGCAGCCGGCGATGTGCTCGCTGTGGCGATAGTCGTCGCCGTGGCTCTCGAGCGGGAGCCCGAGCGTGTCGACGTAGAGCTTGCGACTTGCGGGCGGATCGGGCGTGATCACCGCCAGAGTTGAGAGGAATTTTATGTTCATGCCACCTACCTCCTCGTTCGCTGTGTCCTCGTTCTTCGATCCAAGCAGGTTCCGCAAGCCGTGCCGCTTCGCGGCAACCGTGCGTTCGACACCTCCGGTCTATTAGTCGGACCACCAGTCTCGCTGACCCTCCACGTCTTCCCGCGGGTTCTCACCGAGGTGGGGCGCGCCGAAGACGAGGATCTCGAGGCCATCCGGCCCGGCCTCGTACCCTCGCCATGTACCGGGCGAAACGCGCACGGCGTCCCACTTTTTGACCTCGACGATCTCGTCGTCGAGCTTCATCCGTCCACTCCCGCCCACGACTACGAACACCTCCTCCTGTTTCTTGTGCGTGTGGCCGTACGGGAAGCGATAGTCGGGCGGGATGCGCTGATAGCTGAGGCCGGACTGCTCGAGCTCGAGCGCAGTACCCACCAGGCGGAACTCCAGGTCCGGCGCGCCGTCGAAGTTGGACCCGACATCGACCGGATCCTCTCCGAGGTTTATGAGGGTGAACGGCACGGCCGCGATTCTATGGCTCTCTAGGGCGCACCGACGCGGGTGTGGCGGCAACAGCGACATCGAGTCCACCTTGGACCAAGACTCGCCTCGCTGAGCCGCGAGTCATGTCGGGGACGTTTCACCGATGTGAGACCGCAGATGTCTCATCCATATGAGACTGACGAGAACGGGCGGCCTGGCGGACGAGGTGGTCGCGTTCGGCGACGTTCGTGGCCCGGAGGGCAGCCTCGGCGTACGCCACGGTGCCCGTGAGCACGCGCGGAATTAGGTCCCGTCCGAACCCGCACAGCGCGCCCTCGTCCAGCCGTTGCACCGGCTCGTCGATCACGCGTCAGTCGTCCGAGGACGCTCCCACATGACCTCGCGGACGTCGAGCCACTCGTACAGGGGCTCGCCGCCAGGGCCGGGCTCGGAGGAGACATACGCCGCGAGCTCGAGTGCGCGCTCGTAGGACTCGACGTCGATCATGTACCAGCCCGCGATCAGGTCGCTCGTCTCGGGGTGCGGGCCGTCGGTCGTGACGGGCGCCGCGTCCGGGCCGCCGTAGCGCACCCATGTGCGCGTCGGTGTGAGCGCCTGCGCGTCGAGGAACTCGCCGTTCTCCTCGAGCAGATCGCTGACGTGCCGCTGGAAGGCCATGTGCGCCTCGACGTCCTGGGGCGCCCACTGGTCCATCGGCGGGAAGGGGTGGTGCGGCTCCGGGCCGCCGCGGTAGTGCTTGAGAATCAGGTACTTGGGCATCGCGTTCTCCTGGTGTCGTGGGCTGCGCCTGTCGGGGCCCTTCACCTAGTGAGCGGAGCCGGTCAGAGCCTCTCGACATGTAACCACGCGCTGGCTCCGAAGACCGTCGCATAGGGGAACCCTGACGAGCAGCATCCCTGCATTTTCGTGACATCCACGCTGAGGGGGTGTAGAGGCGTCCCGCAGGACGCGTGCGCGGAAGGAGAGCTGCGCACGTCGCTGGACGCGCTCACATGGATGAGACAAAACCCGTCTCATGAGCAGATTCCGGGTCTCATAAGGATGAGACGCCGCATCGACCAGTCGCATATGGGTGAGACGCTCGCACATGGCTGAGAACCGGTCTCATATCGGTGAGACGCCGCATCTCATGCGTCCTCCCGTCGATCTGAGACAGCCGAATCCCATACATGTGAGACTCTGACGTCTCACCCATATGAGACTCAGCGCCACTCCAGGGACGGTCTCTCGGATCGTGTGGCAGACCTTGCGGCGCGGCTGCCGGACGGCACCGCGAGCCAGCGTTTAGCCGTGCGAGTGCCCGCGTACCGTGCGCCAGCTCTCGCGGGTGATGCGCAGAATCGCGACGGTCATCCCCAAGCCGATCACTGGGTCGAGGGTCGGCGCGCCGGCGGCGATCGCGATCGCGCTGGCGATAACGGCGAGTGACACGTACGCGTCAACGCGGGCGTGCTCGCCGTCGGCGATCAGTGCGGGGCTGTCGAGTCGACGCCCGGCGCGGGTGCGCACCGTCGCCGCGAGCCGGTTGCCGGCGAACCCGAGGGCGCCGGCGAGCGCAAGGGCGAGCAGATGGCCCGGCGTGGACGGATGGATCAGGCGCAGGATCGCCTCGTAGGCGGCAACGCACGCGGAGATGAAGATCGCGGCGACGACGGCCAGGCCGGCGAGGCGCTCGGCGCGATCGGAGCGCAGCGCGAACGCGATGCCGAGCGGGATCGCGGTAAGCGCGTCCCCGCCGTTGTGGATCAGATCGGCCAGCAGCGCCAGACTGCCGGTGAGAACGAATACGAGCGCCTGCACCACGGCGGTGCTGGCGAGGATCGCGAGCGCAATCGTGACGGTCCGAACACCGTCGCGTGAGCGCTTGATGCTGTCGTGCACGAGCCCGTGAGAGTGACCGTGGGCGTGCTCGCCGTGATCCTCGCCCGTGCGCTCGTGGTCATGGCTGCGGAGGGAGGGATGCTCGTGCGGTCCGGTGTGTGGGTGGGCGTGACGCAGCGTGCCGTGACGGTGTGCGTCGCCTTGGAGGAGTTCGTAGGTGGCGGAGGTCATGTCGGTCAGGCTAGGCTGTGCTGGCGGAGGCGCTCCCTGCCGGGCGGGCGCCTCGTAGCGCTTCGATGACCCAAGCGTCCGGCGGGGTTCGCTGCAGCCCCGTCTCGGTGGGGTAGAGACGGCACCGGAGGCCATATTCGTTGCGGTCCTCGGCGGTTGGGTCGACGTCGTGTCCGTCGACTCGCAAGGTCGGAGAGCCGAGGAACCACTCACGGCGCGCGCTGTCCTCCGAGTCGATGAGCTGCTCTTCGATACTCGCGTCTACGCCCGCCTGCTCGAGCAGGCGCGGTAGGCGATCGCGCAGTTCGGCGTGGCCGGGGCAGCCGTCGAAGTAGAGCAGTTCGATTCTCATTGACACTCGGTCCTGTTCACCTGCACTGTCCGCATTATTGCCCCGCTGGGAGGGTTGAGCGGCCGCGCCGCGGGGAGTAGTGTCCCTCTCCATGCCTGGTTGACGTTGACCGCTCCCTTACGCGGCTTACCCTCGTCCACCGCCCTGCCGGTGCATTGTCCCACGCTTGTAATGCACAACGACAGAGGATCGGATGAACATGGCCGAGATCAGGCGGATTGCAGACGGCGAGGGCGGGACTGCCGCCGCGCTGTGGGACGAACAGAACCGGACGACATCGACGGTAGCCCGTTGAGCGAGTGCGGGCGGCGCAACATCGCCCGGATGCTCGAAATCGCTGCATGGCACGAGCGCCAGCTATGCCTCGTGGCCGTCGAGGACGGGCGCCTCGTCGGGTTCGCGTGCGCGCGCATCGACGCCGGCACGGGACTCTTGCCGGGGCTCGTGGGCGAGATCGACGCGCTGTACGTGACGCCGCAGGCGCGGGGTGGGGGGACAAGTTCGGCGCTGGCCAAGGCGGCCATCGCGGAGCTACGGGCGCGCGGCGCTGGCGTGATCCACAA
This sequence comes from uncultured Solirubrobacterales bacterium, assembly GCA_963704555.1. GTDB lineage: Bacteria > Actinomycetota > Thermoleophilia > Solirubrobacterales > Solirubrobacteraceae > Palsa-744. The sequence continues at coordinate 2,152,433 of OY969921.1, read as the reverse complement.
CCTCGTGCGCATCGAGGATGATGAGGCGCAGGCGTTTTGGCAGGCGCAGGGTTTCGAGCGCGACATGGTTTGTCTGTCGCTGTACGGGAGGAGCTGAGGAACGATGACCACAATGAGCAATAGTCCAGAGATCGAGCTACTGCACCGCGCCTGGGAGGCGATGACCGGGGGCGACTTCGCCGTCCTCGAGGAGTCGCTGGCCGAGGGTGCCAAGTGGCATGGAGTGGAGGACGGGCAGCTCTGTTCGGGCCGCACAGAGATCCTCGAGGTGATGACACGCAACCTGCCCGGTCGTTTGTGGGGACGTATCGAGGAGACGATCCAGACCGGTCCTCGCGTGCTCGTCGCGTTCCGCCCCGAGCAGCCATCCGAGGCAGGGGACCGGCCGTTGGACGACGGGATCGCGTACATGGTCGTGACGATCGGTGACGGCAAGATCATCGAGTTGAAGGGGTCCGCCGACCGCACCACAGCCCAGGCATACCTCGCGAGCAGGGAGGCCCCTGTGGCGCCGGTGCTACCGCCGCCGCTTTCAAATCACAATCACTTTGGAGGGGAGTAATGGCCGACACCACCTGCCACATGTCGATCTCCCTCGAGGGCTTCGTCGCCGGGCCGGGTCAAAGCCGCGAAGACCCGCTCGGCAAGCGGGGCCGCGAGCTTCACGGCTGGCACCTTGGCGACCAGCGCGCGAACGAGGCGGACGCCACCGCCGAGCGCCGTCTGCTGCGCCCTCGTGGCGCCTACGTCATGGGCCGCAACATGTTTGGCCCGATTCGCGGCGAGTGGGACGAGGAGTGGTCGGGCTGGTGGGGGCCCGAGCCGCCCTACCACGCGCCTGTGTTCGTCCTAACCCATCACTCTCACGCGCCGATCGAGATGGAGGGCGGGACGACGTTTCACTTCGTCACCGAGGGCTTCGACGCCGCCTACGCCCAGGCCCGCGAGACTGCCGGCGCAGACGGCGTCGACATCGCGGGCGGCGCCTCGACCGTCCGCCAAGCGCTGCTAGCGGGCGTCGTCGACGAGCTCTGGCTCGACATCGTCCCCGTTCTACTTGGGTCCGGCGAGGGGATATTCAACGGCATCGCCGAGTTCGATTTCGAGCCCGCCGAGGTCCTTCATTCCCCACTGGCGACGCACATCTGCTACCGCCGAGCGGGATGAGATGGGTACCGCAACCGTGCAAGCACCTGCGCAGTAGCGGGGCAGGTCTTTTGAACCTGCGACCCCTCAGCGTGAAGTCGCGCCGAGGCAGGGCGCGACTTCAGTTCGCCCTACGGGCGCGAGGACTACAACCTCAGACGTTCGTACTCCGTGCTGTGGATGTGCACGCCGGCCGCGTGACGGCGGCAAGCAGCAGCGCCCGGTTCGTCAGGCTCTTGAATCCCGGGACCCGCACCTCCACCGCGGGGGCAGCGCGGCCGGTTCGAGTCGGACAAGAGGCATGGTGGACATCAGCCAAGGACGATCGGAGCTGGAACGTGTGCGGACCGGCAGCAGCACGCACAGCGTCGAGTCACTTGAGACTACACGAGACCAGATCGTCCGCACCGACTGCATCCCGTGCGAGATCGACTACTGGGCCGCGGTCAACGACCAACCGGAACCGCGATGTCACGCACAGCTCGAGGAACAGCGTGACGTGCGCGGGCGGACCACCGAACCCAAATGCACCCGATCCGGCCCCACTCAAGTGCGATGGTGCGCAGCGACACACCAGCACGCAGCGACACACCGGCACGCGGCGACACGACGGCTTGTGGACCGCTCACTTCAGGGTCTCAGCGCCGCAGCCCATCGCCACGACGATATCTACTGCCCGAAGACCCGCGCATGAAGAGCCGAACGTCGTTGGTGTGAGCCGCGTCTACGTTCTGAGCGGGGGGCTGATCGAGCCATCGGCGCTTGGCTGCCCTTCGTGGTGCGGCATGACGGCCTCGGCAGCCTCCTCCGGCGTCAGGTCCGGGTAGAGCACCCTCACGAGGAAGATTGCGCAAACGCACCCAACGAGCTGCGCCACGATGTAGCCGGGAACCGACGCGGGTGCGATACCGGCGAAGGTGTTGGAGAACATGCGCCCGACGCTGATCGCGGGGTTGGCAAAGCTCGTGGAGCTGGTGAAGAAGTACGCGGCGCCGATGTACGCGCCGACAGCCGCAGGGGCGATGTGCGCGCGTTTGGTGCGCGCGAGCGAAAAGATCACGAGCAGCAGGCCGGCGGTGGCGATCACCTCGGAGAACAGGTGTGCGGGCGTGGCGCGGTGATGTGTGGAGATGCTGACGGCTGCCAACGAGAACATGCCATCGGCCACGACGGCGCCTAGCACGCAGCCAGCAACCTGGGCGGGTATATAGGCGAGCGCGTCGCGCCAGCGGATTCCGCCGAACGTCGCGTCGGCGAGCGACACGACGGGGTTGAAGTGTCCGCCCGAGACCGGGCCGAACATGAGGATAATCGTGAACAGGCCCGCCGCAGTGGCGGCGGCGTTCTCGAACAACTGGAGGCCAACATCGCCGGGTGAGAGAGTCTGCGCGGCAATGCCGGAGCCGATCACGAGCGCGGCGAGGAACGCCGAGCCCAATAGCTCGGCGAACAGGCGGCGAGCGAGTGGCGGCGTGTCGGTCATGCGGCGTCCAAGAGCTTGTCTGCGAACTCGCCGGGCAGCCCTGCCTGGCGGATCTCGGCGGCTACCGCGTCGGCGTCGTAGGCGATCCGCTCGATACTCACGTGCACGCTCTGCGTGCTCGGTGTGAGGACGGCGAACGCGCCGCGCGGGTCGCCGTCCTTGGGCTTCCCGACCGAGCCGCAATTGACGAACAGCACCCCGCCGTACTCGTGGACCCAGGGCTTGTGTGTGTGCCCGAATACGAGCACCGGGTCGCTCTCGGCCGCCGCGAGCCGTTCATACAACCTCGGGGGCTTGTCCTCGAACAGATACTCGTTGACCTTCCGTGGCGAGCCGTGGACGAGATGCACGTCGACGCTGCCGACCGGGAAGTGCAGATCGAACGGTAGGCCGCGCATGAACTCCTTGGACTCGCTGCTTGTGTGCGCGAGCGTCCAGTCCACCGAGCGCTGCCCCAGCTCGCGGTCGTGCTGCGTGATGTAGGCACAGCCGCAGTCCTCAAAGTCGCGGGCGATGGCGTAGTCGTAGTTGCCGTAGATCGTCGGGATTCCGCGCTGTGCGATCAGCGCGCAGACCTCGTTTGGATGTGGCCCGTAGCCAACGAGGTCGCCGCCGCAGAACACGCTCTCTATCCCAAGCTCTTCGATCCGCGTGAGCGCCGCTTGCAGCGCCGGCAGATTGCCGTGAATGTCGGTGATGACCGCCACAGAGTCCAGGCGGGCGCTCACGGTGTCTCCCCGGTGGCGATCAGCGGCTTGTTTGGTCTCATGGGCCGCGATCATATTGCATTGACATTCATCGCTTCAATAGGTATATGTAGATTGATGAGCATCGATTTGGAGCTTGCTCCGAAGACCAAGCGTCCGGCCGGGGAGCGCTGCTGCGAGCCAGTCGTCTACCCCGACGTGCAACGCGAGCAGGCGATCCGCATGGCCGAGGTAGCTAAGGCGCTCGGCGACCCGATCCGCCTGCAATTGGTGGATGTGCTGCGCAAGCACGCCGGGAAGGTCTGTGTCTGCGAGCTGGTGCCGCTGTTCGACATCTCCCAGCCCACGCTTTCCCACCATCTCGGCAAGCTGCGCGCCGCCGGGATCGTGGACTCCGAGCGCAAGGGCCTATGGGCCTACTACTACGTGATCCCCGACGCCCTGGAGGAGCTATCCGCGTGGCTGAGTTGACCACCCCCGCTGAAACGACCGCGAACTCCTGTTGCGCGCCCGAGGCGCAGGCGACGTGTTGCGAGCCGAGCATCAAGGCCGAGTGCTGCGATCCCAGTCACGGCGAGGGCTGCGGCTGCGCCGCCGGCACCACAGACATCCGTGAGACTGTCCGCGAGCGCTACGCCGCCGCCGCGGTCCAGGTGACGAGTAACGATCCGGGCGCCGGCTGCTGCGCGTCGAGTGAGACGTTCGACGGGGGCAGCGAGGTTTTCGGCGCCGCGCTCTACGCGCTCGGCGACCGCGACCAGCTACCTGACACCGCGAAGCTCGCTTCCCTCGGTTGTGGCAACCCGACCGCCGTCGCTGAGCTGCGCAAGGGCGAGACAGTCCTCGACCTCGGCTCAGGCGGAGGGATCGACGTACTGCTCTCAGCCAAGCGCGTCGGACCGACCGGCAAAGCCCACGGTCTCGACATGACTGACGAGATGCTTGCTCTCGCCCGCGAGAACGCGCAGAAGGCCGGCGTCGAGAACGTCGAGTTCCACAAGGGCTACATCGAGGAGATACCGCTCCCCGACGCAAGCGTCGACGTGGTTATCTCAAACTGCGTAATCAACCTCTCAGGCGATAAGCCCAAGGTGCTGCGCGAGGTCGCGCGAGTCCTACGGCCGGGCGGACGCTTCGCTGTCTCCGACGTGATCGCCGACGAGGACATGGACGACGCGACCCGCGACGACATGCAGGCATACACCGGCTGCATCGCCGGAGCACTCACCCACGAACAGTTCACCCAGGCGCTCGCCGACGCCGGCTTGGTCGACGTCGAGATACGCGAGACACATCGTGTCCACGCGCAGGCCGCCTCCGCCATCGTGCGCGCGCGCAAGCCGATCGAGCAGCCAGTATGAGCGAAGCGTCGCATGAGGTTCGCCTGCACGATCCGCAGACGCTCTACCGCCATTGGGAGGAGAGTCAGTGGAGCCCGTGGAACATCGACCTGTCTACCGACCGGGAGCAGTGGCAGGCGATGGAGGACCGCTCGCTCGTGATGTTCGTGCTGGGGTCGCTGATGGTCGCCGAGGAGCGGATCACGACGAAGTTCTCCGGGCTCGTCGGCGCGGATGGCAGCGAGGAGGAGATCGCGTTCCTGGCGACCCAGCAGGTCGACGAGGCCAGGCACATGCAGTTCTACGCGCGCTTTCAAGACGAGGTTGTCTCAGAGCCCGCGGCCATCGCTGCACACGTCGAGCGTGCCCGAGCACAGGTCTCGCCCGCCTTCCGGACAATCTTTGACGAGAAGCTCGTGGCCGCCCATGAACGTCTCCTCGCCAACCCCGGAGATCGTGGGGCGAAGGTCGCGTTCGTAACGATTTACCACCTGATCCTCGAGGCGACTCTCGGTCTGACAACCTTCGAGTTCGCGACGCGCTTCATGGCGCGTGAGGGATTGCTGCCGGGATTCGTGGAGGGCTACACGAAGATTCACCATGACGAGCATCGCCACATCGGCTACGGCATCTGGTTCCTCTGCCAAGCCGTCAGTGAGGACGAGGCAATGGGCGATGTCGTGCGCGGGAGCCTGCGCGAGCTGCTTCCTGCCGTCGCCGAGTCCCTGACGCCGCCAGCAGGTGCCGATACCTCCGTGCTGGGTGCCTCGGCCGACGATCTGCGCGCCTTTGCCCTCGATGGTTTGACCCGCAGGCTAAAGATCGTCGGCGTACCCCTCGACACGCTCTGAGCAACGGCGGATCGCCCGTCCGGCGCGTCGCCCGGTAGCGTTCAGATATGAGTTCGCACGCACCTCCGCTGCCTGTTCTCAAGCCAGCCGGCAGGACTCGCTCGCGGCTGATCCATCGCGCCAGGACGCTCTCGCTGCTGAGCATCGCCTGGATGACGGTGGAGGCCGGCGTAGCTATCGTCGCTGCCCTGGTGGCTGGGTCGGTCGCGTTGCTGGCCTTCGGCCTGGACTCGCTGATCGAGCTCGTCTCGGCGAGCACGATCTTGTGGCTCTACACCGGCAGTCGCAGCAGCTCAGACGCGGCCGAGCGCCGTGCGCAGCAGCTCGTCGCCGCCTGCTTCGGGGTCCTCGCGCTGTACGTGACGGTCGATGCGCTCAATACGCTCGCGGGCGGATCGCATCCCGCGACGAGCTGGCCGGGAGTTGCAGTAGCGGCCGGGGCGATACTCGTCATGCCGTTGCTCGCTCGCGCGAAGAGCCGCGTCGCCGTGCAGCTCGGCTCCGCGGCGACTGCAGGCGACGCGGCGCAGTCGTGGCTCTGCGCGATCAGCGCCGGGGCAGTGCTGGTGAGCGTTCTGGCCATTGCGGCCTTCGGCTGGTGGTGGCTTGACCCGATCGTCGGGCTTGCGATTGCCGGCCTTGCGGTGCGCGAGGGACACGAGGCATGGGCCGGAAAGGTCTGCGCCGACTGCGCACCGATCGGCTTGAAGTCGCACAGCGATTGCGGCGAGGAGGACTGCTGCTAGATGCCGCTCTGTCTGTTGGGGAGTCGTACTCGCGCCTGAGCGACCAACGCTGGTCACGCGGCGGGCGAGGCTGCGTTTGCGTGTTTGCCGTTAGTATGTGAGGCCTGGCCGCAGCCTGAAAGAGCAAGGATGCCGTCCGCCGCGAGCAGCGTACCTCCACGACGAACCGTGGTCGGCTCACACGGACGCGCTGGATCCGCACAAACCACGTGATGCCGGCGATGAACAGGATGCTCGCCACGTAGAAGTTCAGGCGCAGCCCGAAGATGTGATGGGCGGGGTCGACTCATAGTAGCTCCTTACCGATCCGTGCAAAGGAGTATCCGGCGATGTAGAGCGCGAACAGGCCCGGCGCACATATGTGTCGGTGGCGCCCGAGCCATACAAGCGCTCATGCGAACAGCAGGTTCCAGATCAGCTCATAGAGGAACGTCGCGGATGAACAGCGGCCCGATGTGAAACCCGTTGATGGGCGGGCTCGGCAGAAACGCGGTGGGCAGCTCGATCATGCTCACACGGATTGTCCCTCCAACCGCTCTGCGGGGCTGACCTCGAAGGCGTGTAGGCAATGCTCTGAGCAGAAGTAGAAGGTCTCCGTACCGAAGTCCATGCGGATCGCCTTGGCCTTATCGACCTTCATGCCGCATACCGGGTCGGTGACACCACGGCGCGCGGTCAGCCAGAACAGCGCAGCGAAGATGACAAGCCCGAGGACGTTGAGGAGGAGCTTGTAGTTGACGGCGATCGTGCCGAAGATGTCACCGCGCGATGGCCGTGGTCCGGTCGGGATCAGCCCGGCGGCGCTAAATAGTCCGTTGACGATCAGCGCGGCGAGAACCATCGTCACGAACATCAGCGCGACGATCCGCAGCGCGTAGCGGGTGCCGTAATACTTGCGGTAGATGGCGATGATCGGCAGCACGATCAGGTCGGCGAAGATGAACGCCATCACCCCGGCGAAGCTGATCCCGCCGGACCACAGCACCGCCGCGAGCGGAACGTTGCCGACGGAGCAGACAAAGCTCAGCATGGCGATCACCGGCCCGATGAGCGCACCCCACACCACTTGCACAAGCGCCGGAGCACCCTTGAGGAAAAGCCCATTGAAGAAGCCATTGCCGAGTTGAGCGATGAACCCGGCAAGCAGGAACCCAACCGTTATCTCCTTGTAGAGCATCTGCCAGTCCCCACGGAAGTTGTGAGCGACATCCGACCATCCCGACGTTGAGGTCAGCCGCTCGCGCCAACTCATCTGCTCGCCGGCCATGTGATGCTGATGGCCGGTGTCCACCTGTTGGGCGTGCTCACGCGCCTGTGCCTCCAGGCGGGGCGAGACGAACATGCGCAGCAGCACGGCCATGAGGGCGATCATCACGAGCCCGCCGACGTACTCGGCCAAGGTGAACTGCCAGCCGATCAGGACCCACAGCACCAAGCCCAGCTCCCACACGAGGTTCGTGGAGGCAAGCTGGAAAGCCAGCGCCGAGGACGCCGATGCGCCCTTCTGGAAAAGGCTCTTGGCGATGGCGATGGCCGCGTAGGAGCACGAGCTCGAGGCCGCGCCGAGGCCGGTGGCTCTCGCCAGGGGGCCGACGCCACCGCCGGATAGCGCACGCTCGATGCGCTCCCTTGGCACCCATGCCTGCACGATCGCGCTGATGGCGAAGCCGAGCACCAGCGCCCACCAAACCTCCCACGCCATCAAGAACGAGTCCCGAAGGCCATGCCACATGACTTCGAGCACATCCATCACACGGCCATAGCTAACACGTTATGGGCGCCGCGCCACTCCGAGGATGATCGGGTCTGGCGGGAACAGCGGGGCCGGGCTGAATGGGAAGCGTTCGCACGTCTCGATCACGAACCCAGCGTGCTCGATCGCGCTCGTCGTATCGCGCGCCAGATGACAGCCGCCCGCGACGTGAGGCCAGAACGTAGCGTCGGCGAGCCGCTGAAAGCGCGCCTCCCACTTGCGATGCGCGATGACGTGCTCATAGAAGCGCAGCTCGCCACCAGGACGAATCACACGAAACAGCTCCGCGAGCGCCTGCCGCGGATCGGGGATCGTGCAGAGCACAAGCGCTGCGACTCCCGCGTCGAAGCCCCCATCCTCACCGGGGAGCTGACCCCCAACACCATCGAGGACCGTCACGGGCACAGGCGCGTTCGCGGCTGCGGCCTGCGCGCACTCGCGCAGATATCGCTCGGGCTCGACCGCGATGACCTCAGTTACCGTGCTCGGGTACAGAGCGAAGTTCAGGCCGCTGCCGGCTCCAACCTCGATCGCACGCCCAGTCAGTCCCGCGAGCATCCGCTGACGGTGCTCGGTGGCCCCGCGACGGTCATTGACCTGAGCCCACCGCTCATACACTCGGGCGAAGATCGGATGGCTGCCGACCTTCCCGACCGGCTGTCCTATTTGAGCCGGCTCAGACACGCTCTGCGACTTCGTTCTCAGCGCCCGTGTCCTGTGTGCTCGACTCGGCCTCGGCGGGCTGCTTGGCGCTCACTGGGAAGCACGTCGAGCGGCGGGCGATCCGCCCAATCCGCTCGGCGCGCTTCCCCGGCAGCCTCGTCAGCACCCAGGCGATGGCTCCCATATCCGCTGTGGGGCCGCCGAAACTGAACACCGCTGCGAGGAATGTGGCAGCGAAGAGTGTTGCGCCGAGGAGCGAGACCGTGGCGCGGGCGATGCTCAGCGTGGCGAGCTTTGGCTGACTGCCGGTCTCCAGTTGGGCGACACGGACGTCCAGCAGCTCGGGGCCACCGATCGCGGCAACGCCTTCCAGCTCGCTCCAGTCGGGGCCACGGACGACCTTCAGTAGCGCACTGGCGAGGGGTCGGCGCCCACACGCTCGTAGCGCCCTGCGGTCGGCCGCGAGCTCTCGGCCCGCGAGATAGCGGGCGCGTAGAGAATCCAACGCAGGCAAGAAGAAGAACGCCGCCGAGAGGGCCTGCACAAATACGACCTTCAACGGGTCCAGGTTGCATACGTGGTAGCGCTCAAGCTCGAGCACCGCGCGCGGCTCCTCATCCGAGACTCCGTCTAGGAGACCGCGGCTGACCGCGACGCGGGGAGTCAGGACGCCGTAGGCGAAGGAGAACCGCTCGGGCGCATCAAGAAGCACCACGCGCCCACCCAACCCGACCTCTGCTGCTCTAAATGCCAGCTTGCCGGGCTGCTCAAGCGTTAGGTCAAGTACACGGCGCGCAAGCCGGTGGGAAGCGAGGATCTGTTGGGCAATCGACCGGGCTCCGAACGCTAGACCAGCCGCTACGAGGACGATGAAAAGGAGAACGGGCAGCATCGAGCCGCCGCTGTCCACGAGCCCAGCCATCCCGTCGTGAGAAACCCGCGCCATTACCAACGGCACGATCACGCTCCCCACGGCGCCACAAAGCACATACATACCCAACAGCAGCGCGAAGGACATCAAGGCAAGGAAACTGCGGTTGGCGCTGTCGATCCTCATGGGTCCTCCTCGAGCAGACCACGCAGGCGACGCAGCACACCGGGATCGGCGCGCGCCTCATCCACAAAATGAGCGACCGCTGCATCGCCGTAGGTGCGGATCACATCGCGTACCGCGATCCCGGCGGCATCCGCGGCTGTTGCCTCATACACGTAGCTGCGTCGCTCACCCTGACGTGTAAGGACGTTCTTTGCGGCGAGCCGATTCATCACGGTCATCACGGTCGTGTACGCCAACGGTTCGGACCGGCGCTCGTTGAGCGTGTCGAGAACTTCACGAACCGACACGGGGCGGCTCGCGTCCCAGATCGCGTCCATGATCTCGGACTCGAGCGGAGCAAACCCAGGAGTTGCGTTTCTCGGTCTTCCCGCCATAAATGACACTCTACTACATTCTTGTCGTGTATGCTCGGGTCCATGACTACAACCGATCGCGACTACGCAGCACAGGTCCGACAAGCGATCGAGATCGTCTGCTCAGGCGATGTCTCGCGGATGGGGAGTTCTACAGCCCTGACTTTGTCGATCGCATAAACGACATGACCTTTCACGGTTATGAGGGTGGCCACATCATCACCTCCCTCGGTGCAGACGCGCAGAACGCCATCGGCCTCGTCTATATCGCAGCCTTTGCGTTGAATGAGGGTGAGACGCTCGGAGGACTTGCCGAACAGGGTCCTCCGGCGCCGGCGCTCGTGCACTCCACCACCAGGTCGGCGAAGTACGCAAGTGTGACCGGGGCCGCCGGTTGGCCCAGCGCGTTTGCGCTCTGCGGGATGTCAGCGAGGAGGGCGCTGATCTCATTGTTGTTGTTCATTAAGCTCATTTGGCGGCAAGTAACACTGCGTCGCGGTCTTTTGTGGCGGTCCCGGTAGCGCGCCCGTCCAGTCGCTCTCTGCTTTGAAACGGGGTGATACGCGCCCTTACCTGCGACTCGACCGTCGCCGCGCCTCTGCTCGTGCTCGTGGCTGCTCGGCATAGAACCGATGTCCTGGCAATCGCTGTTGCGGCGCTTTCGCACATCGCATGGTCCTGTGAGATGTAAGCATGGTCATGTGAGACGTAAAAGTCAGGATACCCGTGCCCGGACGGACTGCGGGGGTGGCGCATGACGGCGAGCGTCCTTCCGGACGACCTGCAGGTTCCCGAGGGGCTGAGTCGTCGAAAGGTGCGCAAGCAGCTGCTGTTCTTGACTGGGGTCGTCCTCGCCGTTGTTGCGGTCGTGACGCTGTTGCCGGGGCTCGATGGGTTGCGTGCTCGGCTCTCGCATGCCAACCCTGCGTGGCTTGTGCTTGGGGCGGGGCTGAAGGTGCTTTCGGGTTTGGGGTATGTGGCGATCTTTCGGATGGTGTTCTGCAGGCGTATGAGCTGGCGTGTCAGCTACCAGATCGGGATGTCTGAGTTGGGCGCGAATGCGCTTCTGCCGACTGGCGGTGCCGGTGGTCTGGCGCTTGGAGCCTGGGCGCTCAAGCGGGGCGGGATGCCGACGGCCGAGATCGCACGGCGCACCGCGGCCTTCTTCATGCTGACCAGCGTCGCGAACGTGGCCGGCGTGGTCCTGATCGGAGTCGGTCTCGCCGTGCGGGTGCTGCCGGGGGAGACGAGCCTGGCGCTGACGCTCTTGCCCGCCGCGATAGCCGCAGCCGCGATCGTTGGGTCGCTGCTCGCGGGACGCTCCTCCGCGGGCTTGCACCGGCGACTGGATCGCAACGAAGCAAGCGGGTCCTCGCGCCGTTCCACGCTGGTGCTGAAGACCCTGGTGGCCGTCGCTGACGGCGTCAACGAGGCGGTCGCCCTGCTGCGCGAAGGCAACGCTTGGTTGATCGGCGGGATCCTCGCCTACCTCGTCTTCGACGTGATGATCCTTTGGGCGACGTTTCGCGCCTTCGGTGCCGCGCCGCCGCTAGCGATCCTGGCGATGGCCTACCTGATCGGCGAGCTCGGCGGACTGATCCCCGTCCCCGGCGGGATCGGCGGCGTGGACGCGGGCCTCGTGGGAACGTTCGTGCTGTACAACGTGCCGAGCACCGCCGCAGCCTCGGCGGTGCTCGCGTATCGAGCGATCGCGCTGTGGGTCCCCGCGATCCTCGGCTCCGCCGCCTTCGTCTCGCTGCGGCGAACGTTGCGCCGCGAGTCCGCCCAGATCGCCGTCTGCGCCCCCCAGACAGAGATGGAGGTCATCGGGCTCGGACGCGTCGTGATCGGACCGGCGCCGGCGGCCCCACAGCTTTAGCAGCGGCGTCAGGAGCAATCCGGGACGCTTTGCCGTATCGAATACGGCCGGCATACCGCGCACGCATTAGGCGGCGCGCCACCTGAGAACGAAAGGCAGAACGCAAGCTGCTCTCATAACCCAGAGGTCGCGGGTTCGCGAACCAACGCCTCAGAACAAACACCCCGACGGAATCGAGTGATTCGATGAGCGAGATGCAAGGTAGGAAGCGAAGTGCGGTTGTGTTCGGAGCGCGCAATTTGGGTCGCGCGGTCATCGAGCTGCTGGTGAGCGACGGCTGGGCGGTGGCGGGGGTAGCACGGTCCCAAAGCACCCTGGATGGCGTCAGCGCGTCCGGTGCGCTCGCGCTGAAGGCGGACGTGACGGACCCCGCGAGCGTGTACGACGTGCTGGAGCAGGCGGCCGCTGCTCACGGTGGAGTCGAGCTCGTGCTGAACGCGGCCGCTGCATACGGCGGCGAGCGCACCGGTCCCTTCGGCGGCGGCCCGATCGCTGAGGCCGACCTCGACGGCTTTGACTCGTGGGCGGCGGCTCCGGCCCGCGCGGCCTTTTCGTTCCTGTCCGCCAGCGGACGATTCGCGCTTGCGCAAGGCCGAGCAGCGACTCTGGTGCAGGTCACCGGCGGCTCGGCACGGCGCGCGCTGCCGGGCCGCGGTCTCTGGGCGGCAGGATCGTTCGGCGTGCGAGCGATCACCAACGCGGCCGCGCTCGAGCTGCGCCCCCACGGCATCCAGGTCGCGCTGCTAATCGTCGACGCGGGCATCCAGCCACTCGACGGGTCCACACGCGCTGGTGTCTCACCAGAAGCGCTCGCCGACCCGCGCAGGATCGCCGATGCCGCCCTCTTCCTCGCTAACCAGGACGCGCGCTCCGCGACACACGAACTCCAGCTCACCCCGCTCGCCGAGAACTGGACGCCTTAGACCCCTCCGCGCCAGTCGTATAGAGAGAGGGCAAGGTAAACACGCTAACGAGGGGTACTCGACGCCATTCAACAGTCCGTCGCTAGGACCCGGTCCACGTCCTCAGCAGGTAAAACAGCTGGACCGAGCCTCCGACAAGCGGGGCCGGTTTCAGCCCGAGGGCCTTCAGGGCTCGAGTGCTCCGCCGTCAGCTAGGAGGTCTGGTAGCGTGCCTCGTCGTGCAGGGCGGGGGCCGCAAGGTGCTGGTGATCGGTGCGCAGGGAGCGCTCGGGCGACTTTGCGTCGACCCGCTGCGTTGTGCTGGCTTCGAGGTTATTCGTGCCGGCCGAAGGCCTGAGCAAGCCGAAGACTTCCGGCTGGTCGATCTCAACAAACCCGACTCGGTTCCCAAGGCGTGCGCCGACGCCGACCTCGTGATCTCGATGGTCAACGACCGGTCGCGCACCGCAGAGCGGTTTGTGCTCCGCGAAGGCGGCACGATGTTCACAGCCATTATCTCACCGGCCGACCGGGCCGCCGTGAAGGCACTCGGGGCTGCAGCCAACGGACTCGTCGTGACCGACATCGGGCTCGGTCCGGGCGTCACCTCACTTGTCTTCAAGCATCTGCTCGCCGCTCATCCCGACGCGGACTGCTTGGAAAACGCCGGCACGTTTTCGATGCGCGAGCCCGCAGGCCGAGGCACCGTCGAAGACTTCTCCCATCCAGCGTTGACGAGCGTCCACCGTCACCCTACCGCCGTCGTCGATTTTCCCGAGCCATTCGGCAGGCTCCGCTGCCTCGAATTCACCGATCCTGAAGGTGCGATCGTGACCATAGGCAACCTCGCCGAACGACTTCCAGTCCGCAACTATGGATACACGCTCGAGCGGTGGGCACGTGATCCTGTCATGGCGATCAACGCGCTCGGCCTGATCTCCAAGCTGCCGCTGTCGTTGCTCACCCTGACGTCCGAGCGCCAAGCCCGCAGCACCGTCGCCAAGCTCCAGTGCCATCTCTGTGGTGTCCTGCGCGACGGACATCGCTTGGCGGCAAGCGCCGTCACGGGCAGGGGCAACTTCGCGATGACCGCAGCGTCGATCGCCACCTGCGCAAAGGTGCTGCTCGATCGCAGGGATCAAGGCGAGATCCCCAGCGGAGTGCTCGGCATCGATGACATCTTCGACCTCTTAGAAGTCAGAGCCGGTTTTGAAGCGCAAGGCATCACGATCGCCGCACTGCCATAACATGGCGCGCTCGATACCAGGAAGTTTCGCCCAACGGACGAGTTTCGTCAGCGCGCGCAACATGGGCAGCGGGTGATTGGGACAGCTACTCCCGGCTGGTCGAACCGGTTGGTGCGCTCGTACTTAATCGGATCGGGGTCGAGCCAGGGATGATCTGCTGGACGTGGGAATCGGCAGCGGCGGCACTGTTGCCATCCCGGCCGCGCTGCGCGGGGAGGATTGTGGTGGCGGCAGCTCGATCTCTCCGACGAATTCTGCCTCAACGCGCACGCCAGCTAGGCCACTCAAGAGGTCTGGTGCAGTGACACGATCTCCGCGCTTCATGGTTGTTGAAGATAGCGCTGCGGCGTCCCGCCGATCTGAGACGGCCCAGTCCCATTCATGTGAGACCGCGACGTCCCATCTATGTGAGACCGACGCGACGACCTCAACCGGCACGGCCCGCGAGAGGGCTCGTGAGGATGCTCGCTGCGTTTCCGCTTGGCGGAGGGCGTCTTACGCGAGCGATTCGAGTGTGAGGCCGGGTACGGCCTTGAAGATTGTGTCGTTGGAGACGAGCGGGATCCCGAGTCGGAGCGCGGTCGCGGCGATCTAGCGGTCGGCGTTGTGCTCGCGCTGCGCGAGAGCGTGGCCGACCGCGGCGCAGTCGGCCCGCAGCTGGGCACAGATCGCCACGAGCTCGGGGCCGGTGTGGATGACCTCCGCGCGCCGGATCTTGCTGTCGAGCTTCAGCATCCGCGCCTCGCCCCAGCCGCGGTGGATTGCCCCGTAGCGCAGCTCCGTAGCCGTCTGGAAGGAGATGAACGCCGGCCGGCGGTGATGATCGGCGAGTAGCGTTCAGCCAACCGTGACGTCGGGACCAGGTCAGCGCTGATAGACATCAGTATCGATCATGATCGCGCCGCGCGATCCGGGTGCGGTCACGACTGGACGGCTGCGAGGAAGGCCTCGCCCTCCTCTTCGCTGAGATTCTCGATCACCATCTCATCGTGGTCAGGCAACGAACGCACCCGGCGCAACAGCTCCTCGACCGGAAGCTCCAAGTGCTCGGGTTCGCTCTGGCTTGCAGGATGTGTCGACACGATCCCTGAAGTGTAGAGGGGAGGTCCGCGGTTCAGAGATCATGAGGGAGCTATGAGACAGTGGCGGCGATGATGCCCGCCGCGGCTGCTTCGGCGAACTCGAGCGCTGCGGCCCCCGCGGCTGGTCGCGCCCGTAGGCCTTGGCGATCGCACCGCACGACTCGGCGACCGTGAAAACCAACAGGGCGATGAGGATGCCGACGAGGGTCTGCCGGTAGGGGTGAGCGGATGAGGGGTCTGCGGCAGCGAGAGCTCTGCAAACAACTGCGACTACAGCCACGCCGGCTCAGTGAATACCGGCGTCGGCTACTGGCCGAACTGAAGCCGTTCGGCGGCAACTAGAAGGAAGCGAATCCTAGCCCCGCTGCCTCATATGAGCGGGATGACGCCGTCTCAGATGAACGGGATTCCCGTCTCACATGCGGCGTCCCGTTCATGTGAGACCGCCCGATCTCATCCATGTGAGACGGGGGCGTCTCATTCATCTGAGATAGGCCCGGGTTCCGCGGCGCTCGTGGATGCTCGGAGCCGAGCCTCTATCGCTCGCGGCACTCGGGGTAGTCCGGCTCGAAGGTCTCTCAGACTGCGCGAGAGACCCTCCGTGGATATGGTTAGCAGGGTCGTTCGTCGCCACGACGAGCAGCTGGTGATCTGCGCTGGGTGCTGCTCGGGGGCGCCTTGTCGCCGCAAGTGCACCGCTACATGGCGCCGAGCCAAGGGCCGAGGCGACTACGTTCGGCCCAATCGAGGTCGCGGCTCCCTGCCTTAGAATGTCTTTCAAAATGAGGTTGTGTCTAGGGGTCTTAAATCTTGGGGTGTGTCCCCGAGGATTGGAGGCGGTGGAGGTGCCCTCTCGATTCGAGATCACTGATGAGTTATGGGCCGAGGTCGAGCCGTTGATCCCGATGCGCGAGCGCCGTCGTCGCTACCCGGGCCGCAAGGCGATCGATGATCGGCTGGCGCTCAACGGCATCCTGCACGTGCTGCACACCGGCATCGCCTGGGAGGACTTGCCGCGCGGCTATGGCTACGGCTCAGGAGTGACGTGCTGGCGGCGGCTGCGAACTTGGCAGAAGGCCGGAGTATGGGACGCGCTGCACCAAAAGCTGTTGGTGAAGCTGAATGCGGCGGGGAAGATCGACTGGTCCCGCGCGACGGTTGACGCCAGCCATATCCGTGCTCTTTGGGGGGCTCCTGACGGGGCCATCGCCGGTCGATCGTGCTCGCACGGGCTCAAAGCACCACCTCCTCGTCGACGCGAGTGGCATTCCGTTGGCGATCAGCTTGACCGGCGGGAACCGCAACGACGTCACGCAACTCATCCCGCTGATTGAAGATCTCCACCGGCGGCCGGTCACTGGGAAGGTCGGCCGGCCGCGCCAGAAGCCCGACCGTCTACTGGCCGACCGTGGCTATGACCACGACAAGCACCGTCGACTACTCAGAGCTCTCGGCATCACACCCGTGATCGCTCACCGCGGGATAGCGCACGGCTCCGGCCTGGGCCGCCAACGCTGGGTCGTGGAGCGAGGCTTCGCTCACCTCCACAACTTCCGGCGTCTACGAATCCGCTACGAGCGCGACCCCGACATGCACACAGCATTCCTCACACTCGCCTGCTCTATCCTCTGTTGGCGACGCCTCAACTCATTTTGAACGACCTTCTTAGTCTCAGCCGAGAGGTACATTGACCATCATGGTGGGGCCGCTTTGGGGTGATCTGGAGCTTGTGGCGACGGTGGACGCGCTGTTGACCCGTGGCGGAGGAGAGGTCGTTACATTTGGACCTGGTGGGGTGCGTCTGCGCTGATGGCCGAGACAGCGCCACCAACGGCAGCCCAGACCGCGGCTGACCTGAAGGCCCTGATCGCCGCCGAACGCGCCGGCCAGCCGTTCCTGCGTGCACGAGCATGCGACGGAAGCCAGCAAATCTTTGAGCTTCCGGGTGGCATCTGGCGGGCAACGATCGGCCGCCACGGCGAGTGCGACATTCCGCTTGCCCACGACTCTAAGGTCTCACGTGTGCACGCGCTCCTTGAGCGAGTGGGAGCCCAATGGACGTTCGTCGACGACGGTCTTTCGCGTAACGGCTCGTATGTCGATGGGGCGCGGGTGATCGGTCGTCATACGCTCAACGATGGTGATCGACTGTGTCTCGGCGATACGGTCCTGATCTACCACGATCCGGCGGTGCGCGACGCGGCGTCCACGGCAAGGGAGTCCTCGCAGGTGCAGTCGGTGCCTCTGTCCCCGACGCAGCGCAAGATCCTCATCGCCTTGTGCCGGCCGGTGAGCGACTCGGCTTTCGCGACGCCTGCCACCAACAGGCAGGTAGCTGATGAGGTGTTCCTGAGCGTCGACGCCGTCAAGGCGCACCTGCGCATCCTGTTCGAGCGGTTCGGCCTGGGCGAGCTGCCCCAGAACGAGAAGCGCGCTCGCCTGGCGGCCACCGTCCTGGCCACCGGCACGCTCTCACCCCGCGACTTCTAACTGATTCGCCCGTCAGCTTGACAGAGGCTTGGCGCTCGAAATGAGTACGCGCGCTATCAGCTGCTATCGATTCGGCTGTCGTCCCACATGATGCTGGCGGCCACGACGAGACTCCTCACGGGTTCATCTACGGGCGCCTTGAAATTCACCACGTACCATTCCGTTTTGCAGGTGATCTCGGCAACTTGCCGCCCGTCAGCGTCACTGATGGTCAGACTGTGTCCCTCATCGAGATATGCGAGAGGATCGCCCCCAACTGTGACTATACGGGGGGAATGCTTCGTCAACTGGCCTATGTGTACGAGCTCGGTGTCATCGGGTGAGCAGACCGCATACGTCCCATTCTTGGTCGGCGCGCTCTTGGGCCACCGACGTCGCGCCGCCAGACGAACCGCAAGCACGGATCGCCCCTGGCTGTCTTGCACCTGCGAGATCCATGCTCTCCCAGGAGACTCTGACGGCGGGTCCTGAACACGGACCGCAGAACCAAGCTGATTGCCCTCTTGGTCGAAGATCGCGAGGTCTCCACGGCGCCGTCCATGCAGTACCAGGATCGGCTCGGTCAGCAACGTGCCGCCCCCATCCAGGCGCCGGTCGAATATCTGCGCCTCGCGTATCTGGCCTCTGACCCGCCTGGCCATCCGGTAGCGGCGCTTGGCCTCACGCTCGCTGTCTGCAGGGGAGGCGCTTTTCGTGAGGGTCGACTGCACGGAGCGACCCTCGTCGGCGTGGCCGGCGGGAGCCGTCTCCCTCATGCGCGGGTGCCACCAATCCGACGTCCGCCGTCCTATGAGCCAGCCTCCGAGTAGCAGCAGAGCACCCACGATCGCCACACCCGCCCCTATAAAAAGGGGAGTCAGGTCTTCGCTGTGTTCCCCGTCGCCGTTGATGACTGTGACAACAAATGCAACCGCGGGAGAAAACAAGAGCGAGAAGGTACCGGCGATCTGCAAAGCGTTGCGGACCCGCTCGACTTGTTGCCCACCCTCGTCCAGTCGCAACGAAGTCGTGCCGTCGCAGAGGGGGGCAGGGGGCGACTTCTTTCGCTCCGTCCCCGGTATGCCGGGCAGTCGCTCGATGCGCGTCGCCGCGTCCGCTAGCGGCGGTTTGCCCGCGGGTTCGTCTCGTAGGGGCGAGCGCTGTTGATCGCGTGATAGGCGGGTGGCATCGATGTTCGACCTCGCTCGGGTCATTGGGCCGCCGTCCAATGACCGTCCGGCGGCGCTTGGCTGTGCGCGGGGATCCGAGCTGAGGACGTTGTCGGGCGCAGCTCGGTCTTGATCCTCTGCAGTTCGTCGTCGACTCCGCTGGACGCGCCGATCGCAGCGAGTTGGCGGTCGATGTCGTCTTTGCCCGCGCCGAGCGCGGTGGGATCGTCGAGCGTGCCGGCTGCTTCGAGCTCCTGGACGGCAGCGGCGCGCGCCTGCAGGCTCTCGGTCTTGTCGATGGCGCGCTGCAGTGCCATCCCGACGTCAGCCATCTGGTTGCCCACGCCGGTCGCCGCCTCTGAGATCCGTATCTGGGCCTCGGCGGCCGAGTACTGCGCCTTGACGACCTCCTTGCGGGTGCGGAACGCCTCGACCTTGACTCGCAGCTTCTGCTCGGAGTCGATCAGCTTCTGCTGCTGGTCCTCGAGCTCACCCACGTGCCGGTCGAGCGATTGAAGCTCGCTCTGAGCGAGCCGCTTGCGCTCCAGTGCGGTGCGCGCGAGATCCTCCTGCCCGATGGCGAGCGCCTGGCGAGCCTGCGTGTCGAGCTTGACTACCTTCTGCTGGAATGTCGCCTGCTGGCGTTGCAGGCGCCGTTTCGCGGTGACCACATCGGCGACCCCACGCTTGACGCTGTAGAGGTTCTCGACTTGCTTCTGATAGCCGTAGTCGAGTATCTCGCCGGGCCGCTCGAACCTGTCGAGCAGCCTTGAGACCTTCGCCTTCACGACGGTCGACATGCGTCTGACCACAGCCATCTGATCCTCCGCCTTCTTTGACTTGGTAAGGCTCGCGCCTACGGGTGTTCTGCAAGCTTCCAAGATCCATGCCGCTGCGCATAGGCCACCTTGGGGTCGTCGCTCACACCTAGCCGTGGCGGATCGTGATGGTGGTCCAGGCGCCGAGATGGATACGGTCGCCGTCGGCGAGCGTTACGGGTGTGTTGAGCGTTATGGGAGTGGGATCGTCGTTGAGCGTGGTGCCGTTGCTTGAGCCTGGGTCGATGAGCGCGTAGGACCCGTCGTCTTGGCGCAGGAGGATCGCGTGCAGACGCGAGATGGCGGGGTCTTCGGGTGCTCCCGAAAGGTCGATCTGCGGTCGTATACCGCGCGCTTCGCTGTGCCTGCCGACGCCGATCTCGGGCTGGTCGAGCACGAACCTGCGCGGCGGGCAGTGCGAGGGGAAGTCGATCTCCTCGGCCGTGGCGCGCTCGAAGTACTCGCGATCCGCCTCGACGAGAGCGTCCCAAGATCCGCCCGTGCCGGACGTTGATCGAACCGGGGCAGGTGAGGCGGCGGACTCACCAGTGGCGAAGTTGTACCCGCAGCCCTCACAGAACTTGTCGCTACCCACGCGATGCGTTTGGCAGTCGGGACACGGCTCGGCGGGCACGTTCGGCTTCGTGTCGGGCGAGACCTCAACCTCGGCGGAGTGCACCGCGGTCGAAGCAGGAGCCGGTGGATTGATCTCGCCAGGCGGTGCGGCTGAACGATCCTCCAGGGGCGCGCCGCATTGGTCGCAGTAGTCTGTGGTCTCGGAGAGGTGCCCGTGGGGGCACGTAGTGCTCATGACCCTGGTTTCTTGACGCGAACCGTCTTCGTGGAGCGCGTGTCGAGCGCCATCTCGTCGGCGTCCTGCACGCGAGGCTTCAGGCGGACGGTTCCCGTGTGCTGGTCCTGCACGTCTACGACCCCTGCGAGCAGTTTCATGGTGTCGCTGTTGCCAGCAGCGGCAGCGAGCTGCACGGCGCGCCCCAGCTTGAACGTGGCGGTGTGCTCGTCGCCCTGCTTGCGGGCCTCCAGGCCTTCCTGAATCGCGTCGGCGAGCTCTGCCTGGCCGGTGTAGTGGGCGACCTCGCGGTTGATGCGGGTAGAGAGCTGCTCGTCGTCCGTCCAGATCGCCCTGATCAGCGCTTGGCTGACCGCTTCGCCACCGACCATCAGGCCGACCCGGCCAGCCAGCATCTCCTCGCCGACAGCGCGCGGTTGGACGTGGACGCAGAGGTGGTAGTCGCGCGACTCGTCTCCCCACGCGCCCGTGGGATAGTCCGCGGTGAGAGCGTCAACAGCGTCCGCGCGGGCAGTGAGATCCTCGATTGTTGGTGCCACCTGCTTGAGGAACGCGACCGTGGCGCCCTGCGGCGTCCACAGGCGCAGCGACACGTCGCCGGTCGCCTTGCCCATCGCTCGCTCGATCATCGCCTGGAAGTCGTCCTGTAGGCCGGCGGGCTCGGCGACGATGTCGACGGTGCCGAGCAGCGTTGTGGCGATGCGCCGCAGCTCCTGCACCTCCCAGTCGGTGCCCACGCCGCGGCAGTCGCACTGGAAGCTCCCCTCGCAATCGGCGAGGACCGCCGCGAGCTGCTCGGGGGTCTCGTGTTCGTCCTGGCCGTCGGTGAGCAGGATCGCGTGACGGATCGCCTCCGGCGTGGCGGCGAACAGCTCATGGGCTAGCGCCAGCCACCTGCCGATCGCCGTTCCGCCCGTCGCCTTCAGCTCCGCCACCGCCTGCTTTGCGTCCTCGCGTGTCTGCGGGGAGGCCGCGACGAGCCTTCCCTCCTGCGGATAGACGGCTCTCGCCGTGTCGTTGCCCGCGATCACGCCGAACATGACCCCGTCGCGAATACACTCGATCGCCATCACGGTGGCTCGCGTCGCGGCCGTCAGCTTGGCGCGGGGGCTCCCCATCGACCCGGAGACGTCGACGATGATGATCTCCGCCGCCTGCGCTGAGCTGGCGGCCGGCGGGGCGCCCGACGCCATGACTGTCACCACGGCATTGACCTCCCCGCCGCCGGCGGGCAGATACTCGTTCTGGTAGGCCTCGGCGATGAACGTCGTCATTGGTCATCCCTTCCCGGTGGTGTTACGTTGAGGACCGCTACCGTGATGTTGTCGTGGCCTCCCGCGGCCAGTGCGGCATCGGCGAGCGAATGTGCGGCGGTGATGGCAGCGGTCCCGGGCGGCAGCGCATCGAGCTGCGCCGCGATGCCGGCGGCATCGGGCGTGTAGTTCCACAGTCCGTCGGAGCAGAGCACGAGCCGGCCCGGATCGGCTGGTCGCAGCGTGACGATTTGCGGCTCGTCATCGGGCGCGTCCTGGCCGAGCCAGCGCGTGATCGAGTGCGCGCGTTTGTCCGCGCCCGCCTCCTGCACGCTCAGCAGGCCGGCCGCGACCTGCTCCTGCGCCCAGGAGTGATCGACGGTGAGCTGGCGCGAGTCGTCTCGAGCGATCCAGTAGGCGCGGCTGTCGCCGACCCAGCCGATCACCAGCTCGCCATCGCAGCACACGGCACTCACAAGCGTGCATGAGGGGACGTCGCGATCGGAGCTCGAGGTCCACGGCACCTCGAGCACGGCCTGCTGAGCGGCGCCCACCGCGCTGGTCGTTGCCTCGGCGAGCACGGCTTGCTCGCCATGCAACGCCTCTGCGAGTACCGCGCCGGCGGCGTCTGCGGCGCGGCGCGCCGCCAGGTCGCCTGACAACGATGAGGAGATCCCGTCGCAGACGACCACGGCGACGCCGGTCTCGCCGACCGTCTGCAGGTTCAGCGCGTCCTCGTTGCGACGGCGCACGCGACCCCGGTCGCTCACGCCCGCCGCGACGACGAGGTCGATCTCCTGCCGGTCCTGTGGCGAGCGCTGCCGCACCCCGCACCGCGAGCAGTAGCGGTCGCCGTCGATCGCCTCCGCCGGCGCTCCGCACGCCGTGCAGCCCCCGCCAGTGCGGGTTTCCTCATCGGGTGACGTGCCAATGCGCGTGCCGCACCGCTCGCAGTAGTGGTCGCCGGGCAGCAGCGCAGCGTGGCACGTGCCGCAGGCAAGCACTGTTTCGCTGCTGCTCATGTCCATGTCCTCGGCCTGACCCGATTGGCCCAGTCGACTAGGCGGATGCGCTCGCCCGCGCTGTCGGCGACGCGCGCCAGCGACCGGTAAGTGGTCTCCAAGCCGAGCCGCACGTCCCGCTCGGTGAGAGGGCGTCCGGCCAGCTGGACGTCGGGAGCCTCGCCGATCGTCTCTCCCTCCAGCAGGGAGAGCGCGGACAGCAGCAGATCGGCCGTGAGCGAGGCGCGCTGTGTCGGCGCGAGCGAGAGCGCTTCGATGGAGGCGCCGGCGATCTTGATGTCAGCGATCTCGGGCCGGCGCGTGCCGTCGCGCTCGATCAGGCAGCGGATCCTCGCCGTCTGGGCCTCGACGTGGGAGCTGGAGGACTCGGGCACGCGGCCATACGCCGCCAGCGCGCCGGCTCGGTCGCCGCACGCAAGCCGGCAGCGAGCGAGTCCGAGCGTAGCGGTGGTGTAGGCCGGGTCGGTGCGCGAGACGACCTCGTACCAGTCTGCAGCGTCGGCCGGCTGACCGGCGCCCTCCGCGCATACACCGAGCGCGAGCTTGGGAGCCAGCTCACCCGGCACAGCTCCATAGACGACCTCGAACTGCGCACGGGCTGCGACGGGCTGCTCGCGCGCCAGCTCGGCTGTGCCCCGGTGCCACGCCACGCGCCACTCCCAGGGGTCGCTCGCGGCGATCGCATCGAGCAACTCATCGGCCTGCTCGAGCTCGCCCGCGTCGATCAACGCGTGCGCGAGGCGCAGATCGACCTCGACGGTTCTTTCCGGGGCGCTGCGCAACAGCGCTGTCAGCTCCTGCGAACCGGTCGCCGCGAGCGTGGCGAGATAACCCGCGGCGGGGTCGTCGGTCGCGACCTGCGGCGAGGGAAGCAGGTGCCAGTCGGGGCCGTCGGGCTTGGCGCGGAGGTCGCCGGTGAACAGCGTGCTGGGCGCCGGGACCGGCCTGCCCTGCTCGGCCGCGACGATCTCGCGCAGAACGCCATACAACTGGTCGGCCATCTCCTGTGCGGACTGGAAGCGATCGTCGGGGTGTGGCGCGGTCGCCTTCGCCAGCACCCGGTAGAGCGAGTCGTGGTCGGCGAACAGCCCGACCGTCTCCTGGGGTGGAAGGGTGTGCTTGAACGTGCTCTGGTAGCCCTTGAAGTCGGTGCACAGGACCGCGAGCGTGCGTCCCACCGTGAACAGGTCGGAGGGAACCGAGGGGCCCGTATCGGCGATCTCAGGAGCCTGGTAGCCGACAGTGCCATACACGGGACTGGACTCGTCGTCGATCCGGTAGACGCCGCCCAGGTCGATCAGCTTCAACGAATGGCGTGTCTGGATGACGTTCTCGGGCTTGAAGTCGCAGAACACCAGGCCCTCCCCGTGCAGGTGGCCGAGCGCCGGGAGGATCTCCAGCACGTAGGCGATCGCATGTGCCACGGGCAGCGGGTCGGGCTCGCCGCCGCCCGCCTCGCGCCTGCCGGCGAGCACGTCCTTCAGGCTCGTGCCGCCGACGTACTCCATCACTATGTAGCCGGAGCCGTGATGCTCGACGAAGTTGAAGATCTTCACGATGTTGGGATGCTCGACCTCGGCCAGGAAGCGCCGCTCGGCGAGCGCCGCCGCCATCGCGTCCTGGTCGTTGCTGTCGAGCAGACCCTTCAGCACCACCCAGCGGTTGGCGACATTGCGGTCCTTGGCCAGGTAGATCCACCCCAGGCCTCCGTGCGCGAGACAGCCCGCCACCTCGTACTGGCCGGCCACGAGATCATCCGCTGCCAGCTTGGGTGCAAACGAGAACGGTGTGCCGCAGTTGCGGCAGAATCCCTCCGCTCGGCCTGCTGACCCGTCGCGTCCGCGCCCGACGGGGTCGCGGCAACTGGCGCAGAAGCGGCGGTTCTCCGCCACGCTCGGTTCGCTCAAGACCACACTCGCGGGGTCGCGGTAGGGGATGGGGGGGACCTCCACCAGCCCAGCGCCCAGATGGCGGCGGTCGGCTGCCCCCGTTCGTGCCGTTCCGGAGCGCCTGGAGACCGCCGTGGCGGTCCCGCCTACCTGCGTGGTGAGCGAGCCGGGCGTCCGCACAGCCGAGGGTCCGCCCGCAGCGGGTGGCTGGGCGTGGGAGACGGGCGTGGGGCGGCCGCGCAGGGCCATGCCGCAAACGTTGCAGTAGCCGTCCGTGATCTCGCCGGCGCAGTCCGGCTGCGTGCAGTTCATCTCAGCACCTCACGTGGCGGTGTGTGTTCGGCGAGCGCGTTCCGGTAGTGGTGGACCAGCTCGCTCGCCCTTACCAGGTGCGTCGGGGCCGTATAGAGGCTGTCGTGCGCCTGCTCGAACACGCCTGCCAGTCGCGGGTCCTCGATCAGTCCGAGCCGCGTTGCCTTCGCCTGGCAGGCGTCGAGCAGGCCCCGCAGCTCGTTGCGCGTCTCGATCGGTGCGCTGTTCTCACGGGCGATTCGCCGTGCTTGCTCGAGCAGCGATCGCGCGCGTGCGGTCCACTGCTCAAGGACAGCCCGTGCCTCGCGCCAGGCGCCATGTCGCGCGATCTTCTCGACGTCCTCGAGCCGGCTCTGCAGCGCACCGTCCACGCTCAGCGGCTCGTGGACGGCGGGCGCGGCGATCTTGGCGAGCGCCTGTTGATGGGCAACGGCGCCCTCCCGGGCGACACCGCGGAGCTCCTCCAGCAGCTTGCGGGCGTTCGCAAGCTGCGTGACGATCTCGCGGCGCATCTCGTCGAGGCTGTCGAGATCGTCGCGAACTGCCTGCAGCGATCGCTCCAGCTCTCCCACCTCCTCGCCACTCACCGACAGAGGGTCTTTCGACAGCTTCTCCGTGAGCTCCATCAGCCGTTCTCGGGCGCGATCCAGACCCGGCGGCTCGCCCTCGCCGAGCTCGCCGCCGAGCTCGGTGCTTTCCTGGAGCGTCGCGTGCGCAGCGTGCAGACGAGGCAGAAGCGCATCCCAAGCGTTGCCGGCTGCCGCGAGCACCGTCTTGGCCTGGTCGAACGCCGCCGAGGAGCGCCCTAGCAGCTCCTCGGGGGTGCAGCGCAGCGCCGTCTGCGTGCCGCCGAAAAGGTCGCGCCGCTCGAGCGGCACGTGTTCGCTCGAGAGCTCGATCGACGCTCCTTGCAGCAGCTCGCGCAGTTCCTGAAGGCGCTTCTCCGGCAGGCGCGGACGGGCACCCCGCAGCTTCACAGCGCGGTCGAGCAGCGCCTCGAGTAGCGCATGCCACTGCCACAGCTGCGCAAGCGTCGTGCTCGCCTCGTCCCAGCGGGTGGCGCTCTCGCCCTCGAGCGTGCTGGAGTCGAGCAGCCCGCGGTTGGGGTCGAGCTCGACATCGATCAGGTTGGCGCCGATCGCCTCGGTGGCGCGGCGCAGCCGCTCTAGAGTGCTGTCGATCTCTTGGAGGCTCATGTCAGTCGCGGTAGTGGGGTTGCGGGGGCGCAGGCGCGGGGGCGTGCGTTACGCGACCGAGCCACTTCTCGTAGATCGATGCCCACGTGCCGTCGCTGCGCATCTGGGCAAGCACACCGTTGACGAAGCGCACGAATTCGGGGTGGCGCTTGTCGATCGCCATACCGTACGGTTCGTCGCTGAACCTCGGGCCGACGATCTTCGTGTAGGGGTCCTGTGCCTGGAAGCCGTACAGGATCGCGTCGTCGGTGGAGATCGCATCCACCTTGCCTTCCTGCAGCGCCACCAGGCAGTCGGTGCGCAACGCGACTGGGTAGGGGATAGCGCGAGGAGCGAGCTTGCGGATGTTTTCGATCGAGGTCGACCCGACCGTCGCGCATACCTTCCTGCCCGCCAGGTCCCGGGTGCTGCGCACAGGCGAGTTGGAGGGCACCATGATGCGCTGGCCGGCGTGGTAGTAGACCGTTGTGAACGCCACCTGCTTTGCGCGCTCGCAGTTGATCGTCATCGCGTCGGCGACGATGTCAACGCTCTGGTCCTGTATGACGGGGATGCGCTGCGCCGAGGAGATCGCCTTGAACTCGATCGCATTCGGATCGCCGAAGATCGCCTTGGCGACCTGGCGGAGCATGTCGATATCAAAGCCCTCGATCTGGCCGTTGAACGGGTTTAGATAACCGAGCAGCAGCGTGTTCTGATCGACGCCGACGATCAGCCGTCGTCGGTCCTGGATGGTGCGCATGAACGTGCCCGAAGGCATGTGGCCGGGCGCGGGCAGCTGTCCTCTTGGTCGCAGGCTCGCCGTCGGATCGCCACAAGGCGCGTTCGCTGCCTTGGTCGAGCTAGGCGCCGGCGCCGCCGGCGCCTTGGCTTCAAGTGCGCTCAGCGATGTGTGCAGCGCGCGGTCGGAGATCGACCCGCACCCGGCAAGCGCCATCGCGACCATGCACGCAAGCACGGCCGGTCCGAACAGATGCCTGATGCGGGCGCTCATCGATACTCACCCAGCCGCTGCTGCACGCCGTAAAGCGCGAGGGCCGCGAGCAGCACGGTCAAAAGCGGTATCGCGAGCCATAGACCGCCAAGCGCCGAGGTCGCGTCACCGGCAGCGCCAGCGAAGCGCCGCTGCGCCGCTGAGATCTGCTGGGCGAGGCCGGAGTTCAACGCGTCGGCGAGCGAGAGCTCTTCCGCGGAGGAGCCCACCGCGAGTCTCACCGCGTCGTTGAACCGCCCGTTCGTCTCCAGCGCGACGACGCGCCGGTGAACCGCGAGGTAGTCCCCGAAGCTCCCCGAGAGCCCGTCGATCGCCGCGTCCGAGCCGCCGCGCCGCGCGACCGCTGCCGCCTCGCCGAGCAGGCTCGCGGGTTCGCTGGAGGACCCCAGCCGACGCGTCACGACATCGAAGTCCTTCAGGCTCGCTTCGCCGCCTCCGCGCGCGACCAGCGCAAGACCCTCGTCGCCCTGGGCGCGCAACGCGAGGATGCGCGCCGCGGAGAGGACCTGCACCGGGTCTGACCCGCTGCGCTGGGCGCGACCCAGAGCGTTCTGCTCGCCGATCAAGCCGACGATCATCCACACCCCGAGGGCAAGGACTGTCAATGTGGCGAGCGCCGTCGGAACGTTGAAGACGCGATGAGTCAGACGCGCGAGGCGCACCTGTGCGGTGGCGAGCAGCCCAAGCATGACGAACGTCCCCGCGATCACGGCAAGCAGCGCGCCGGCGGAGGTCCCGGAGCCGTAGTCGCTGCCCAGGCGCCGCGCTTCGACGTCATACAGCCGGTTGGCGGCCGGGAGAAGCTGTTCGCGCATGAGCGTGGAGGCCTGCCGCAGATAGGCTGCGCCGACAGGAAACCCCTGACGGTTGTCCGCCCGCGCCGTCTCCACCAGCCCGCTGTAGACCGGCAGCTGCGTCGCGAGCGTCCGTATTGCCGCCAGCGTCTGCGCGGAGCTACCGGCCTGCCGGGCAAGCGTCGTGAGCTGGGCGCTCGCCGCGCGCAGGTCGCCCGCGTAGCGTTCCCGCCGACCGGGCGCTTCCAGGCCGCCGGTGAGGAAAGTCGTAGCCGCGGTCGCATCCGCATCCGACAACGATGCGTACAGACCCTCCGCCGTGACCAGGAGCGGCTCGGTGTCCGTCGCCACCGACTGGGCCGCTTGATGGCGCGCGCTCACAGCGCTCGCAGCAAGGACTCCGAAGACGATCGCGCCGACCGCGACCAATATCGCCGCGAGACTCAGCCGACCGGGGGTCGTCGTCAAACGCGCCCGGATCCCATCGGCCCGCCGCCCCGCGGACGCGAGCGTGGCTGTGGAGGTCTGGGCCATCACACACCCCACCCGACCAGGCCATCAGCTGCTCTGCTCCGATCGGCTGTCATGACACGCCCCATGCAGACCTCCAGTCCACAACGTCCGCCTGAACGACAGATCAGGCCATGCCGTGATCGTCGCACGCGAGCGTAACCCTTGCGGGCCACTCCAGGTGTAGCGATTGACACCTTCCCTGGAGTGGCCTGGCCGAGCGACACGCGGATCACGATCCGTGTCATCCCAAGGTCACTATTGGATCGCGGTGAAGCTCACCGCTCCCGAATCGCACTGACCGACAACGGCCCCCGTGGCGTCATGGACGACAAAGGCAAGGCTCCAGGTGCCAGTCACCGACGTTCCGGCTCGGCTGAACGCGCCGGAGAGTCGTCCCGTGACCGTCGTTGTATTCCCAGCTTCGCTTTCCGTTTTTTCTTTCCCTTCATGGAACGCCCCGGTCGCACTGATCGGCACGTGTGTGTAGTCGACCGGCAGGAACAACGTCGGATTGGCCGCCTGACCGGTCATTTGACACTGGACGGGCACGGCCATTGTCGCCCGTACGACTTCCCGGCCGTCGCGTGAGACTTCAATCACCACAGGTGCATGCGCCGACGTCACGCCACCGAAGACAAGCCCGGCAGGTACCGGGTGTTTTGTCCGATGCCAAGCTGAGCGCTTGGCCGCCTTCCCGGCCCTCCCCGAGCTGCCGGCAGCACTCCCAGCAGTCGTTGCAAACAGGGTCAGCGCCGCGAGGAACATCGCCGACAACCCATGGACAGTGATTCGCTGCATTAGAACGCCTCCAATCGACTTAGCGCCTCTGATCAAGAACCGAGCGTCCCACGAGAGGTCACAGATGCACACCCACCCTGGGGCTCGCGTGTCACACCCAGTCGACTGACCGAGCCGCTCACAGCTGCGATCCACGATTCTTGGGAGTTCCATGCGGCACTGTGCACCGAAGCGCGCGAGCGACAATTCTGTTAGCCGCTCGAAGCCGGGTCTCTCGATGCAGATGACGGAAAGCGCCCTCTCAAGACCGATCCGCTGCCCCGCACAGAGCCGCAGATCGCAGCGCCTCGAAGCCTGGGCCGGGCGAGAAGCAGGGGACCCCGAGCACCTGCAGAGCGCCGACCTCGAACGGTTCCTCGCGGAGGATGGACGGCCGCCTTGTGGCCTGGCCCTTGCCCTTCAGTTTCAGCACGCGGGCATGTCCAGGCTTTCGACGCCGTTTTCCCGCTTCCTTTGCGTGGTCCATAATACCTGTTACGGACCAAAATAGGGCCAAAAGCAGGGAGTTTCTGAGGTGCAGTGACCGTTTGCCACGGCTTTCTCTTTCAGCTGCCACGGTTTCGTCACGGACGGCGGTGTCAGTCCGACTCACCCGCGGGCGCGCCCGTAGCGCTCGTAGATCACCCGCGAGCCGAACGTCCTGGTCTCGACCAGGTCCAGCGGGAACTCTTTGGTGACCGGTGGCAGGAACGGCGTGCCGCCACCGACAACGATCGGGTTGCGGAACATGCGCAGCTCGTCGACGAGGCCGATCTCGATCGCTGCCGCGGCCAGGCCGGCGCCGCCGATCTCGACGTCCTTGTCGGTCGCCTCGAGCGCTGCGGCGACCTCCTCGGCCACTGACGCCTCGGCGAGCCGAGCGTTGCCCTGAACGCTGTCCAGCGTGCGGCTGAAAACGACCTTCGGGATCGCAGACCAGACGTCCGCGAACTCGGCCCCGGGCCCGTCGTCGCGCAGCGACGGATCCGTCTCCCACACCAGCATGGTCTCGTAAAGCCTGCGGCCCAATAGAAGGCCGCCGAGCTCGCGTATCTGCGCGATGTGGAAATGGAACTGCTCCTCATTAGGAACCGACCATCCGAACGCGCCCTCGCGGTCGGCGATAAAGCCGTCCACCGAGACGCTCATCGAGTAGATCAGCATGGCTTCAAGCTCATCACACCGGGGCGACGGACGATATAGCGCAACGCCGTGCTGCGCCATTGGGCGGCTCAGGTGCGGGAGCGGCTTCGTTCGTAGGTGGCCCGGGTGTAGTTGTAGGCCTTGCGGGCCTCGGGAGTCTCGCTTCGGCGCGGCGCGCGGGGAGTCTCCGCGTAGCGCTGACCTTCCGAGCTGCGGTTCAGCGGGTTGAAGAGGTGCTCGCGGGCTTCTTGGAAGGCTCGCATGTGCAGGTTGCCGGCGATCCGGCCCAGAAGATCGAGCAGCTCGAGGTGCTTGGCCGGCTCCAGCAGCACGATCGTCCCGTCGCGATCGAGGATCGCATCCGCACGGCGCAGCGAGCGCAGCTGCTCTGAGATCCGTGCGGCGTCGCCGCAACCGTTTAGTTCGCCGCGGCTGCGGTGGCGCAGCGCAAGGTGCGCGACGACGCTCCAGCCCACGGGGTGCGCGAGGTTCTCAAGCAGCCCGACGCCGGCGGGCAGCTCCTCCACGAGCACGAGGACGTCCGCGAGCTCGGCGGCGTTCAGCGTCCAGCCGCCGCCCTTGTGCATCTCGATCACGCCGGCGAGCTCCAGGCGCCTGAGTCCTCCCCCACCTGTTCGCGGGAGGGCTTGCGCGTGGGTAGCTCGCGATCCGGGGCCGTGGCCCGAGCGATCGAGCTGTACGCGCCGGCGATCAGGTAGCGGCAGACCGGGTCGTTGAGCAGGAACGCGAGCTTGCGACCTGGGCTCAGCCCTGGCCATCCTCACGGATCTCGACGACGCAACGCTCAGCGGGCTCAGCCTCGATCAGATCGGCGCCAACTCAGGAGGAGTATCGCTCGGGGGGTACAACTCGACCCGAAGTTCAAGCCGCCCGCACTAGGTGGTCGCCCGGAGGCTGGGCTCATCGTTCGGCTGCTGGGCCTTACCCCGACATGCGCGCTGAAGCTACGGAGCCTCACTGAGGACGAGGAGAAAGCTGCACGGCGACTCGCAGCCATCGACGCCGTCCGTCTGTACGACGGACGCGTCTACGCCACCGAAACCCTGCGCTTCAGCCACTACCTGTCCAACACAACGCGTTATCTCGTCGAGCGGGGTGGACGCTGGGCATGACGCCCTGCACGCCATCCCGGTTGCGCGACGCGCTCGACGCGCACCTAGCGTCGAGCAGCCCATCCACCCGGGAGATCTACCAGCGCGTCGTAGCGCGCTTGCAGGCTTGGGGTGAAGCGCAGATGCTGAGCCCCGCAGCGATGCAGTCGAGCGACCTCGAGCGCTTCCTCGCCGAGGAGGCTGACAGCTACTCCCACGCGAGCATCCAGCAACACCGTTCCGCGCTGCGCACCTTCTATGACGCTCTCGTGCAAAGGGGGATCGTTCACGAGAACCCGGCCGACAACCTCCGCCTCGCCCGGGTAGGCCACATTGCGTCCAGGGGACCGGTGGCGTCGCTCACAGACGAAGCGCTCGCGCATGTTCGGGAACAAGCGCAGGTGCTTGGCGCGGTGCAGAGCCTCGCAGTCTGTCTGCTCCACGAGACGCCGATCAGCGTCGCCGGCGTCGCGCGCCTCTCAACCGTCGACCTCGCGCAGGATCCACGCGGGGTCGCGATCTGCGCGGACACAAAGCTCGTCCCGGCGTGGCTCGTCGGCCAGCGCACGACAGAGGATGGCCTGGCGTTCATGTACGACCTCAAGGGCCGCTTGGCCGAGCGAATCCAACTCAGCACCGACGGGCACCAGGCATACCGGGGGAGCGTCCCGTATGCCTTCGATGAGGATGAGGTCGATTGGGCGCAGATCCACAAGATCTACAAGAGCCAAGCGGTTGCACCGGGCCGTTACAGCCCGCCAGCCTGCACCGGAACCAAAGTCACGGTCAGGTTGGGAGACCCGGACCCGAGCCGGATCAGCACGAGCTATGTGGAGCGGCAGAACCTGACGATGCGTATGGGGATGCGCCGGTTCACGCGGCTAACCAACGGCTTCAGCAAGAAGATTGAGAACCACATCGCGTCCGTGGCAATCCATTTCATGCACTACAACTTTGGCCGCCCACACAAGACGCTCGCACAGTCCTACCCACGCACTCCCGCAATGGCGGCAGGCGTCGCTGACCACATCTGGACTATGCGGGAGATAGTGAAGCTACTCGCCACCTAGACTACGCAGCTATGGACCTACCGAACAACCGCTTCAAGCTGCCGTTCTTTGCGGTCTGTGGTGGTGTGTTCGTCTGGATGCTGGCGACCGGCGCAATGATTTGGATCGCCGCACCGCTCCTGGCGTTGTGCTTGGTCTCAATCGGGGTGATCGCCAGTGGACGCAATCCTCGATGGCTTCGCTCTCCGCTAGACCGCCGGGAGGCCGCACGACGCCAGCGCAACTCAAACTGATGCACTACCAAACAACGCTCGATAATGTATGTTATGTAAACCAAAGACGGAAGAGTTCATCACTCTGGCTACCGAACTTAGCCATCCCCTGATGGTGCAGTAGGAATAAGCGCTAGCAGAGCCGGCACGATCAGTCGAAGGATCAAAACGCAATGCTGAGCCGATCGCCTGCCGGCGGGAGTCTCATATGGCCGCAACCGGTGTATTTGCCATGGATTCGGCTGAGTCCTGAGCAAGCTTCAAACGGCGAGCGATATCGGGTCTGTCCGATTAACGGTGGATCTGGCTCGGTAAGCTCTGGCAAATCGACAAGCTATGGCGATGACTGAGATATTGGGAACAGGTGCGTTCAGAAACCGTCGGAGCGCCCCATGCCCCACGCCAGGAGCCGAACCTGGATCTACCCATGCCTGTTTGTGTCTGGGTTGGTGAGTACGGTGCGACCGTTTGGAACAAAGGCGTCTTGGTAGTAGCATCGACGCCATGTCCTTGTGGCTGCTGCTTGTACTGGTGGCGCTTGTGAAGCTTGTGATTGCGTCGTTGATGGTGTGGATTCCGATGCGCTCGGACTCCGCGGTGAGCGTGCTCGAAGACCAGAGTGGCTCCGAGTCCGAGTCCGACGCCGGCGAAGACGAAGGAGGTAGCAAGACTCTGACCGGGTCTCCAGCTGAGCCGCATCCTAGGCTTCCTCGTCCACACCGGCCACGCCGCGGGCCGCATGGCTCTCCTGGCATTCCCTCACCCTCGCGTGTACGTAAGCCTCCACGCCGTGTCGTGGCGCGCTCGCTCGCGCGGCACTGACGCCGTCCGCCGCGTACGGCGATAGGACACTACGGTCAAGCTCGTTGCTGTGAGCTCAGCGGTTGCGCTTGCGCTGTTGGCGTGCTGCCTTGGTCTTTGCGCGGCGCTTGCGTCTGCGGGCCGCGTGTTCTTGCGCGGTGCTGCGGCTGCCTAGGCCGTCGCCGACAGGAGCGACGCTGCGTGCGTCGCGCAAGATTAGAAACGCGATCCCCCCCAACAACACAACGCAGACGATGGCTACCGGGATGACGACCCCGGTAGAGATCTTGCTCAGCGAAGTGCCCGACGCTGTGGTGGCTGTCGTTGCGGTGCTTTCTTCTTCTTCGCCCGCCGCGCTGCTGGTCAAGTTCGAGGAGGATTCCGAGGGGGCACTGAAGGCTTCGCTTGAGGATGGCGGTTCAGCTCCCGCTCCTGCCAGGTTCTGAGCCCCGGCGCTTGCGCCAGTCTGGGCTTTCGCCAGCGCTTCCTGCACCGACTTGTCCAGCGCGGCCTTGTTCAACGAGGTGCTCGAGCCTGTGGCTGCCACCGCGCAGCCGGCCGCCGGCCCGAAGAGGCTCACGGAGGCGAGCACCGCAATCAGCGATATGTGCGAGGTGATTCGACGCATTGTTCTCAAGTAGCTCGAATCAGCGAGAATAGCGCCTGAGACGCAGCCACCATAGAATGAGCCGTCATGGCTCCCAAGCAACGACAGATCCGCGTCGAGCAGCGTGGCTCCCAAGCGGCGATCGAAGCGCTCGAGCAGCGCACCGACGAGGAGCTCGAGGCCGAGACGAAGTACAAGTCGGCAGCGCTTGCGATCCTCGGGGCGCGTGCGTCCGAGCGCTTTGACGCCGAGCAGGCGCGCGCCTACTTCCAGCGGGCCATCGCGGCTGCCAGGCCTCAGGAGCGGATGCAGCTGAGGCGCATGGCCGACGCATCGCTGGCGCTTGCGGAGCGTCGTGCCGGCGATCTGAAGAGCGCGGTCGAGCGTCTCGGCCAGACACCTCCCACCGGGCGCCAGATGTTTGCTTTGCGTGCGATGGGGCTGCTGATCCCGCCCGCCAGCGCTGGGATTCTCGCGCGCACACGCGGGATCCTGTTGATCATCGCGCTGATCCTCGTGTTGCTGGCGCTTGGGCTTGGGATCGTGGAGCTTGTGGCGCTGCCCTTCGGTGGGCTCGGGCTGGCACCCGGGATTCTGCTCGGCCTGTTCGTTGCCATCGCCGGGGTGGCAATCGCCGCGATGGTTGGACGCAGACGTCGAGATCGCGCCCAGGCCGCAGCCGCGGACCCTGCTCGTTCCTCCAAGTAGGGTCCGCAAACACTGCGTCGGACACATTGAGCGCGATCCTGCGCGCTGTAGGTCCCGACTGGCGCCGGCGGCTCAGCTCGAGGACAGGGTGCGTTGCCGGCTCAGCTCGAGGACAGGGTTGCGCGGCGGATGACTACCGGGGTCGTCGGAGCGCCGTCTTGCGGTGGGTCGGTCGGCAGCTTGGCAATCGTGTCCACGCCGGCAAAGCTTCCCACCACGTTTCCGACCAGTGCGTATTGCGCTGGCAGAGCCGCGTTGGTGGCAGTGACGATGAAGAACTGACTGCCCGATGCTCCTGAGGGGTCGGTCGCTGTCTTGGCCATCGCCACGGTGCCGAGCGTGTAGCGCATGGTGCTCGGCGGCTCCTCGACGATCATGTAGCCGGGGCCCCCCGAGCCGTCGCCGTTGGGGTCGCCGCCCTGAATCACGAAGCCGGCTGCCACCCGCTGGAAGGTTAGGTCGTTATAGAAGCCGCGCTTGACCAAGTAGGCAAAGGAAGCGGTCGTGCGTGGGGCTTGGCTTACGTCGAGCTCGATTTCGATCGTGCCGCAGTTGGTGGCGAGGCTCACCACATATCGCTTTGTTGGATCGAGCTTCAGCCTTGGCTTGGGGATGCCCTGCGCGCCTCTTGGCACGGGCGCCTGTGCTCTTGAGCATTTGCCGCTGCTGGACGCGCCCACAGGCTTGACGTTCAGCGACGAGCCCCCATTTTGGGGATGGATGGGCGTGCCTGTAGATGTCACGGCGCCGGTCGTGGAGCTGCCGCACGCCGTCAATACGAGCCCGAAGGCTGTCGTAGCCGTGCCGTAGAACAGGCGGCGCAGGACATTCGGACGGTCAAACATCGAGGCAGCATAGTCGCGCGTCTCCTAGATTCGCGCCATATTCGCGCATTCTTAAAGCATCCTTCGGCGATTCTCAACAGTGGCGCTCGCCGGCGCTCGCCCGTGACGTGGCCACGGCGCAATACGCTTGCGCGATGAGCACGCCCGTATGCCTGATCGTGAACCCCTCCGCTGGCGGCGGCAAAGCTGGGCGCGTGCTGGGCGACGTGCTTGTCGCGCTGGACGGTCACGGCCTACAGGTTCGCAGCGAGTTGACCCGCGATCTGGCTCACGCGCGTGAGCTTGCACGTAAAGCCTGCCTTGCCGGGGAGACGGTCGTGTGCTTGAGCGGCGACGGGATGGTCGGTGCTGTCGCCGATGTGTTGCGTGAGTTTCCTGGAGCGCTGCTCGGCGTGCTGCCCGGCGGGCGTGGCAACGATCTTGCGCGTGTACTCGGGATTCCCGCCGATCCCGTCGAGGCCTGTGCGATCGTCGCCGCCGGCTTCTCACGCAAGCTCGATCTCGGTGAGGTCGACTCCCATATGGAGACATCCCATGGGGCACATCCTGACGGGCACACTCTGAAGGACGCAGGCAGGCAGGCAGGCAGGACAGGCGGGACAGGCAGGCGGGACAGGCAGGCAGGCGGGACAGCGTTTGTTGGCATAGCGAGCGTTGGCTTTGACAGCGATGCCAACCGCATTGCCAACGAAGCTCCCGCCTGGCTTGGTGGGCTCGTGTATGCCTACGGAGCGCTGCGTGCTCTGTTGTTCTGGCGTCCAGCGCGCTTTCAGATAGAGCTCGAACCCCCGGGCGAGTTGCACAGTTTCACTGGCTATTCGGTGGGAGCCGCCAACTCAAAGACCTATGGCGGTGGCATGCGCGCGGCGCCGGATGCACTGCTTGACGATGGGCTGCTCGACGTGCCGGTGCTCGAAAACGTCAGCAAGCTCGGCTTCCTGACGAAGATTCTGCCGAAAGTATTCAACGGTACGCACGTGCGCGAGCCCAGCGTGAAAGTGTTTCGCGCGCGGGAAATAATCATCAGCGCGGATCGCCCGTTCACGATGTACGCCGACGGCGACCCGATCGGCGAGCTGCCGTTGCGCGTGCGCGCAATCGGCGGAGCTGTGCGCGTGCTTGTGCCGACAGACGGCTCTGGCGCGGACGCCTTTCTTGCCACCGGGGCTGCCTCAGACGCTGCCCAAGCAGAGCGATGAGCGCCGCGCTTGGGTTGAAGCTCGCTGTTGCCCGTGCTGTCGGTGCTGTTTCGCGAGTACGCGGCGGAGGGGGCACGAGCTTGCCTGGGAAGCTGCTTATGCGGATGGATTCTTCTGCGATCGTCGAGCTTGCGGCGCGTCTTCCCCGTGGCAGCGTGTCGATTTCCGCCACCAACGGCAAGACGACCACGGCGGCGATGGCTGCGAGCATCTTCGAGACGGCCGGCATCTCGCTCGTGCACAACCAGGCCGGCGCCAACATGGCCGGTGGGATCGCCTCGACACTGCTCGATGCAGCTGGTCGCAGTGGCACGATTGCCGGTGAGCTCGGACTGTTCGAGGTCGACGAGCTATGGCTCGATCGGCTTGCGGGGCAGCTGCATCCGCGCGTGGTAGTGCTTGGCAACTTGTTTCGCGACCAGCTCGACCGCTACGGCGAGCTGGAGACGATCGCCGAACGCTGGGCCTGCGCGGTACGAGCGGGCGGGCCAGCCGAGCGAGCGACGCTCGTGTGCAATGCCGACGACCCGCTCGTCGCCGATCTAGGACGCGAGCGAGCGCCAGGTGACTACAGACCTGCCGAGTTCGATCAAGCGCCGTCGGAGCTCGACCAGGAACCGGACGATCTCCACCATGAACCGACCGATCTTGACCGCAAACGGGGCGGTCTTGATCGCAAGTCGGGCGAAGATACGGACGATCCTGCTGAAATCGGAGGCGAGCCTGCGCAAGGCAACCGCGGACCGGTCAAAGACAACCCCAAGCAGACCGGCGTCTTGTATTTCGGTGTCGATGACGACTCGCTGGCGCTTGCGGGCATGGCTCATGCCGCCGACGCCAAGCACTGTCGTTGCTGCGGAGCGCCCTACGTCTTTGACGCTGTGTACCTCGGTCATCTCGGCCATTACCACTGTGAGTCTTGCGGACTGCGGCGGCCCTCCCCCACCGTGCTCGCCCGCTCGGTCGTGCTCGAAGGCGTGCGCTCGGCGCGTTTCCAGTTGAGCACGCCTGACGGTGAGGCCGAGGTGAAGCTTGCGCTGCCTGGTCTCTACAACGTCTAC
Source organism: uncultured Solirubrobacterales bacterium (assembly GCA_963704555.1). Lineage (GTDB taxonomy): Bacteria > Actinomycetota > Thermoleophilia > Solirubrobacterales > Solirubrobacteraceae > Palsa-744. The sequence goes on along the minus strand of OY969921.1, from coordinate 2,114,449 downwards.
AACGCGCTTGCCGCCGCCGCGCTTGCCGTCGCTTTGGGTATCCCGTTGGCCGACATCGTCGCCGGTCTGGAGAGCACCAAAGCAGCCTTTGGCCGGGCTGAGACGGTCGCCATCGCTGGGCGCGAGACGCGCATTCTGCTTGTCAAGAATCCCGCCGGCGCAAATGAGGTACTGCGCACACTTGCACTGGAGCCTGGATCCCACGATCTGCTTGGAGTACTCAACGACAACACCGCCGACGGCCACGATGTGTCTTGGATTTGGGACGCCGATTTCGAGCTGTTGGCCGGACGTGTGCGGCTGGCGACCTGCTCTGGCACGCGCGCGCCTGAGCTTGCCCTGCGACTGAAGTACGCGGGCATCGAGCCCGAGCGCATTCGTGTAATCGACGATCTTCCCCGCGCACTCACCGCTGCCACGGCAGAGTCACATGCGGAAGGTTCTCCCTCTCAACTGGACCGCGCCCAACCTCTATATGTGCTCCCGACCTATACGGCGATGCTTGCTCTGCGCGAGCTGCTTGTGCGACGCGGTGAGGCAGACAGCTCATGGCGGTAAATGACCTGAAAGGGCGCGCCCTGCGCGTTTGCGCTTTGTATCCAGACCTGATGAACATCTATGCCGACCGCGGCAATCTGTTTGTACTGCAGCGCCGTTGCGAATGGCGCGGGATTGCCTTTTGTTTGAGCGGCAGCGGACTTGGCGAGAGGCTTGACGGCGAAGCCCACGACATCTACTACATAGGCGGAGGGCAGGATCGCGACCAGCTTCTTTGTGCCAAGGACCTCCTGACTGGCAAGCGTGAGGCCCTGCACAAGGCCGCTTCACGCGGTGCCATCGTGCTTGGCGTATGCGGTGGCTACCAGCTGCTGGGCGAGTCCTACACGCTCGGCGACGAGCAGCTCCAGGGTGTCGGTCTGCTCGACGTGCGCACCGTGCGCGAGCCGGGCGAGCGGCTGATCGGCAACGTCGCGATCGAGGTATGCCGGGACAGTGATGGGGGCAACGGCGAGGCTCGCGTGCTCGCCGGCTTTGAGAACCACGGCGGCCGCACGTATCTCGGCCCGACGGCAGCTCCGTTGGGGCGGGTGCTCAAAGGTCACGGAAATGACGGCCGCAGCGGCTTCGAGGGGGCGCGCGCGGCCAACGTGATCGGCACCTACCTGCACGGCCCCTTGCTCCCCAAGAACGCCTGGTTTGCCGACTGGCTGATCGCCACTGCGCTCGGGATCGAGGTCGGCCAGCTGGCTCCCTTGGACGACGACCTGGAGCAGCAGGCACACCGCAGCGCTCGCAATGCGGCCGGCGTGTGATCGAAATCCGTCGCGCACGATTGATACAGTTGTCAGCACGGCGGGTGTAGCGCTGAGGCGGCGCAAGTGGTTGTCAACCATGAATTCGGGTTAGCGCCCGGATGGAGTTCGAGTCTGCCGCCCGCCGCCACCAAGCTGCTGGACCCGGTCTTGACAGAGATGCAATTGGCACGCGCTCGCGGGCTCGCTACCCGCCCAGTGTCAGGCCGGGTCCGCAGGTTGGACTGCTATCCTCCAACACGGTTGACAATCGCTTGGAGGTAGCTCCTCCACACCCACACCCGACCCGCTCCGGCGGGTCGAGTTGTTTCTGAAGACATGGACCTATCCGAGTATCAGCGCCAGTCGCGCCGCACGGCCGAGTATCCCCGCGAGGCGTGGCTGGCCTACCCAGCACTAGGGCTGGCAGGCGAGGCCGGCGAGGTCGCCGAGCACGCCAAGAAGGCGATTCGCGACGACGCCGGCAAGGTCAGCGACGAGCGCCGCGCGTCGATGTCCAAGGAGCTCGGGGACGTGCTCTGGTACGTGGCGCAGCTCGCGAGCGAGCTTAACCTCAGCTTGGATGACATCGCTAAACAGAACCTGGAGAAGCTTTTCTCGCGCCAGGCACGCGGGGTGCTCTCAGGAAGCGGCGACGACCGCTAGACGCCCTCTGGGCTGTGCTGGCCGATCGGCGATCCCGCTGCGTGCCCCGAATGGGGTATCGATCGTCGATCGGTTGCGTCTCCGCTCCCTTGTGTACCGATTGAAGATCGACGGAATCTTCAATCGGCCGGCAAACTGCGGTTGCTGCATCCTTGTCTCACTTGCCCAGAGAACGTCTAGGAGCTACGCGACAGCAAAGCGCGCATAACGCTCGGCCAGGCGCGCGGGCACTAGGGCACGCACGAGCACGCCCTCAGGGGTGTCCTGGCGGCGCAGGTCGCCGGCTACGTCGTGCAGTTCGGCCAGACTGGCTCCGTGCGAATAGGGCACGAGCAGCTCCATCGGGCGCAGCGTGTGGCGCAGCTCTTGCTCGATGCGCTGCTCGAGCTCGGGTAGGCCGGCTCCGTCCGCGCCGCTGACCAGAACCGCGTCCGGGTGCGCTAGACGCAGTTCCTCGCGTGCCTCCTTGTCGAGCAGGTCGATCTTGTTGAGGACGAGTACGCGTGGGCGCTCGCCCGCGCCGATCTCCTCCAATACCTCCTCGACTGCTTTGCGCATCGCGAGCTGGTCGTGCTCGGGTGCGGAGGCGTCCAGCACGTGCAGCAGCAGATCAGCAAGGCGTGTCTCCTGTAGCGTCGCGCCGAAGGCGTCAACGACCTGATGGGGAAGCTTGCGGATGAAGCCCACCGTGTCGGTCAGCAGATGGGCTCGTCCGTCGATGCGCATCATGCGCGTGCTTGGGTCGAGCGTGTGGAACAGCCGGTCGCGCACACCCACTTCGGCGCCTGTGAGGGCGTTCAGCAATGTGCTCTTGCCTGCGTTTGTGTAGCCGACGAGCGCGATGTTGGGCAGCGCCGCCCGCTCTCGCTCGGCTCGCATAACCGAACGGGTGCCCTTCACGTGCTCCAGGCGACGGCGCAGTGCTGCGATGCGATTGCGCGCAAGCCGCCGGTCGGTCTCGATCTGAGTCTCTCCCGGTCCACGCGTGCCGATCCCGCCGCCGAGGCGCTCCAGGTGGGTCCACAGGCCGCGCATGCGCGCGAGGTTGTACTCCAGCTGGGCCAGCTCGACCTGTAGCTTGCCCTCGGCGCTCGAGGCGTGCGTAGCGAAGATGTCGAGGATTACCGTGGTGCGATCGACGACCGGCATGCCGAGTGCCTGCTCCAGGTTTCGCTCCTGGCGTGCGCTCAGCTCGTCGTCGCAAACGATCACGTTAGCGTCGCACTCGTGTGCGGCTCCTTTGGCTTCGGTCACCTTGCCGGGGCCGAGGTATGTGTTCGGGTGCGGCTGCTCGCGACGCTGGACCATCTCCCCCACGACTTCTACGCCGGCCGTGCGCAGCAGCTCGTGCAGCTCTCCCAGATTCTCATCGTCAGGGAGCGCGGCTATGCAGAATGCTCGCTGGCTTGCGCGCCTCGTGGGTTGGTTCATCCAGTTCGAGTGTAGATCAGCCTTCCTGTTCAACCAAATCGGTCTTGCCAGCCCTCGGCGTGCGGTGGCGAGTGCGCATCATGCCCGGCGGATGTCCTGTACCGAGCTTCGGTCGCCTCGGGGATCCGCCGCGATGCGTTTGCGCCGCGATGCGCCGCGTTGCTCCGCGATGCGCCGCGTTCCTCCGCGTTGCTCCGCGTTGCTCCGCGATGCGCCGAGCGCTGTCAGCCGCCGAGTTTGGCCAGGCGCTCGACCGCCTCGGCGAGACGCTCGTCAGGTGTGGTGAGCGCGATCCGAAACCAACCCTCGCCGCTCGGTCCATAGGCGCTGCCTGGCGAGATCACGACCGCCGCCTGCTCGAGCACGTGCTCGCAGTAGGCCACAGAGCTCTCAAAGCCCTCTGGGATCGGTGCCCACACGTAGATTGTGCCCTTGGGTGGGTTTACGTGTACACCGGCCTTTGCCAGCGCGTCGCACACCAGGTCGCGGCGGATGCGATACAGCTCGTTCATCGAGACCACCTCGGCGTCGGTATCGGGCGAGAGCGCCGCGATGCCCGCAAGCTGGACTGCCTCGAACAAGCCGGAGTCGATGTTCGTCTTCAAACGCCAATAGTGCTCGATCACCTCTGCGTTGCCGAGTATCGCCGCACAACGCCAGCCGGTCATGTTGTAGCCCTTGGAGAGCGAGAACACCTCGATGCCAACCTCCTTGGCGCCGGGGGTCTGCAGGAATGAGGGCGCGCGATAGCCGTCATAAGTGGTCTCGCTATAAGCGTTGTCGTGCACGACGAGGATGTCGTAGGTCTTGGCGAAGTCCACGACCAACTCGAAGAATCCGCGCGGCACGATTGCACCTGTTGGGTTGTTGGGGTAGTTGAGGAACATCAGCTTGGCGCGACTGGCCGTCTCCTCGTCGATCGCATCGAGATCTGGGACAAAGCCGAGTGCCGGCACCAGTGGCATCACGACGGGATCGCCGCCCGCCATCAGCGGGCCGCCGGTGTAGACGGGGTAGCCGGGGTCGGAGGCGAGCGCCACGTCGCCCTGGTCGAGGAAGGCGAGGTTGAGGTTGAAGATTGCCTCCTTGGCGCCGATCGCCGGGATGATCTCGCTGTCGGGGTCGAGCGTCACGTCGAAGCGGCGTACATAGAAGTCGCTGAGCGCCTGGCGGAAGTCGGCGCGTCCCCGATTTGACGGATAGCGGTGTGTCTCTGGCTCGGTGACGGCCTCTTGCATCGCCTCGACGATCAGCGCCGGCGTTGGCCGGTCGGGATCGCCGATTCCCAGGCTGATGACGTCCACCCCGGCGGCCTGCTTGGCGGCGATCTTGCGCTCCAACTCGGCAAACAGGTACGGCGGAATGCGGCTCAGGCGCTCACTCGGTCTCATACAGCTCCTTGATGAAGTCCTCGCTGAGCTCTCCCGCGAACACGGGTCGTGCCCAGCCTGTCAGGTTGACGTGTAGATCTTCTCCCACCTCGACGCTCAACTCGCCCCCGTCCAGCAATACCGTGACCTGCTCTGGTCCACCGCGTAGCCGGTAGGCCACAGCGGCGCCGGTGGCGCCGGTACCGGAGGAGAGCGTCTCCCCCACCCCACGCTCGAAAATACGTGCGCGAATCGTACGCTCGCCTTTTCCCTCTCCGCTGGGCTCGACTTCCGTGTACCACGATACGTTCGTGCGGTTGGGAAACAGCTCATGCGCTTCGATCGCCGGGCCGATGCTCGGCAAGTCCAGGGCGTTCAGCGTCGCCAGGTCCTCGACGTGGATGGCGCACTGCGGATTGCCGATCGACACATGCTGAAAGCTCCACGCGCGAGCGTCGGCGAGGAGCTCGCTTGCTCCGTCAGCTGGTCCGCCGGGGAAATCCTTGGATGTGAGGTTTGCATGGCCCATGTCCACGCGACACATATCCGAGCCGGTGATCGTCGGGCGTATCTCGCCGGCGGCGGTTTGGATCGAGAAGACGTCTTGATCTGTCCACCCACGCCGGCGCAGGTAGAGGATCGCCTCGCGCGCGCCGTTGCCCGACAGCTCGGCCTCCGAGCCGTCGGGATTGAAAATGCGCAGATTTGCCACGAAGCGTGGATCCTGCGCTGGTGCAAGCAACAGGATGCCGTCGGCGAAGACCCCGAAGTGGCCGGCGCACAGCTTGCGGATGCGCTGGGGGGTCAGCTCGAATGGGAGCGCTGACTGCTCCACAATCATGTAGTCATTACCTAGGGCCTGCCACTTCTCGAACCTCATGGGAAGCTCTGCCTGCTCGTGATAGGAGAGCTCCTTCTGCTCCTGGCAGCTCCTCGCAAGTAGGCCGATGGGCCAGGTGGGGTTTGCTCAGCACGTTCGGGCATGCGGCGCGAGAGTCTAGTGTCGAACCTCAGATCACGATCATCCGTCCGGGAAATCCTCACCGAATTTGCAGGGCGAGACACTAGGCGCTCATCGCGAATATCTTCTCAGCGGCCTGCTCCGCTGAGAGGTTTGTCAGGTCGAGCGGCTGCACGCCGGCGAGCTTGCGCATCCAGGTCAACTGACGGCGTGCGTAGTTGCGCGTATGACGCTTCATCGCCTCCACATCCCCGGCTAGTAGCTCGTCGAAACCAAGCGCCTTGCGTGCCGTGACACTGGCGCCGGCGGCATGTGCGTTTGAAACCTCCTCGCGCGCGCCACGCGCAAGCATTGCGTCTACACGTGCGTCGATGCGTGCATACAACGCTTCGCGCTCCATCGTCAGTCCGACCAAGAGTGTTGGCCGGCGCATCTCTCCAGTCCATAGCTGTGAGGGCCCGCTCGGCGGCTCCAGCTCACCCACGTCGAGCAGCTCCAGCGAGCGCACGATCCGTTGTCGGTCATTGGGGTCGATCTCCTCGGCCGCCCACGGCGCGCGCTGGGCCAACTGGGCGTGCAGGGCCGGCGCTCCGTCGCGTTCCAGCTCTGCAGTCCAGCGCTCGCGCACTCCCTCAGGCGGTGGCGGGCGCAAAGCGAGCTCGCAGAGCGCCGCACGCAGATAAAGCCCTGTGCCGCCAACCACGATTGGTCTGCGGCCTTCGGCGAGCGCGTTGTCGATCTCCGCGTGTGCCAGCTCGGCATACTGGCCGGCGCTGAAGCTCGCGTCGATCGGCAAGAACGACACAAGACGGTGCTCCAGCTCTTTTTGCTCGGTTTCCGTGGCGACGCCTGTAAGCGTCTCGATGCCCTGGTAGACCTGCAGTGCATCCGCGGAGATCGCCACCGGGCGCTCTCCGTGCTCGCGCAGGCGGCGAGCGAGCGCCACCGTGACAGCGGTCTTGCCGATGCCGGTCGGCCCGAACAGGGCGATCACGTGCGCACGCTCAGGCATATGGCGTAGGCTTGCAGCTCGTGGAGATCTCTGGATCCAAGGTCTTGTTGACGGGCGCGACCGGCGGCTTGGGTCAAGCGATCGCGCGCGCTCTAGCCGGCAAGGGAGCACAGCTGATCCTCACGGGACGGCGCCTCGACGTGTTGGAGCCGCTTGCCGGCGAGCTAGGGGCGCGCGCGCTGGCGGTGGATTTGAGCGAGGCGGCGGAGGTCGACCGTCTGCTCTCCGAGGCCGGCGAGCTGGACATTCTCGTGGCCAACGCGGCACTGCCGGGAAGCGGCAAGCTCGATTCTCTGACGATGGAGCAGATCGATCGTGCCCTGGAGGTCAACCTGCGCGCGCCGATCGCGATGGCGCATGCGCTGGCGCCGCAGATGGTGGCGCGCGGAAGAGGACACCTGCTGTTCATGTCTTCTCTCTCTGGCAAGGCCGCTACGGCCGGCAGCTCGATCTACAACGCCACCAAGTTCGGTTTGCGCGGTTTTGCCGGCGCGATGCGAGCAGAGCTGCACGGCAGCGGCGTAGGCGTATCCACCGTCTTCCCCGGCTTCATCCGCGAAGCGGGCATGTTCGCTGACGCCGAAGTCCAACTGCCCAAGGGCGTTGGCACGCGCAGCCCAGAGGATGTTGCCAAGGCGGTCGTAGGAGCAATCGAGCACAACCGTGGCGAGGTCGATGTGGCGCCTATAGCTTTGCGCCTGGGTTCCGCTTTCGCCGGTATAGCGCCTGAGCTGTCCGCTACGTTCACGCGCAAGTCCGGCAGCGACAAGATCGCGCTTGATCTAGCTGAGGGTCATCGCGCCAAGCAAAAGCGCTAGGACGCCCGCCGGAGTCAGAGTGTGGGTTTCAAGGTGTTACCTCACGGGGAGCATAAGAAGGCCTCCTACAAAGTCCTTCGTTCCTACTTAGGCGCACGTTCCGATCGCCTTAGGGAGCGGTCTCAGGATGGTTGGCGTAACCGCTACCACCCATCGGAGGTTCGCGTATGAAAAGCAGAGGCATCATCCGAGTAGGTCTCGTAGTTGGCGCTCTGGCAACAGGCGGAGCCGTTGCCGGCATCGCCGGCGCCGCTGCGGCACCGAGCTCTACGACAAGCACGACGACCCAGTCCACAAGCAACACGGCGACCACCCCGTCGACGACAACGCCGTCGACCACCACCGCGACACCGTCAACGACGACACCGAAGACGCAGACAGCCCCACCGGGATCCAGTGGTCACCCGTGCCCGAACATGGGTAGTAAGTCCGGCTCGGGCTCAAGTTCGGGCTCCGGTTCGAACTCTGGCTCTGGCTCGAACTCGGGCTCGGCCTACGAAGGCGGCCCTCCGGCAGGTGCCACCACCCAGTAGCCACGGCCCCGTGGGGTCAAGCGGAGAGCCTCCCGGACGGCACCACGCCCTCCGGGAGGATTCCGTTCGATCATCTCGCGGAAACGGCAAGGCCGCGACTCCTAACGTAGTCCAAATACGTTAGGCGGCGCGCGTGTCTGCCTCAGCCGGCTCGGGGGCGACCGTAAGCGGCGTCTCGGTGCCCTGGATCGGTCTGACCTTGTCGGCCCCGATCCCAAGCGCGGCGTACACCTTGCGCTCGATCTCACCGGCAATCGTCGGATTCTCATCCAGATAGGCCTTGGCATTGCCGCGTCCTTGCCCCAGCCGCTCGTTGCCGTATGAGATGAACGAACCCGACTTCGTCACGATGCCGTGCTCGATCCCGAGATCGACCAGGCAGCCGGCTGTCGAGATCCCCTTGCCGAACTCGATGTCGAACTCGGCCTGGCGGAAGGGTGCCGCGAGCTTGTTCTTGACGACCTTCACGCGCACGCGATTGCCGACTGCCTCTGTGCCGTCCTTGAGCGTCTCGATGCGGCGGATATCAAGCCGCTGAGAGGCATAGAACTTCAGCGCGCGTCCGCCCGGCTGCGTCTCGGGCGAGCCGAACATGACCCCCACCTTTTCGCGAATCTGGTTGGTCAGGATGCAGAGCGTTCCGGTCCTGTTCAGGTTGCCGGCGATCTTGCGCATCGCTTGGGACATCATGCGCGCCTGCGCGCCCACCGTCTGGTCGCCCATCTGTCCCTCCAGCTCGACGCGCGGCGTCAGTGCCGCCACCGAGTCGATCGCGACGACGTCGATGGCGCCGGAGCGCACCAGCATGTCGGCGATCTTGAGCGCCTGCTCCCCATAATCGGGCTGGGAGACGAGCAGCTCGTCGATGTCGACGCCGATCTCCTTGGCGTACAGCGGGTCCATCGCGTGCTCGGCGTCGATGAACGCGCACACGCCGCCAAGCTTCTGGGCTTCGGCGAGCACGTGGTAGATCAGCGTCGTCTTACCGGATGACTCGGGCCCGAACACCTCGACGATGCGCCCCTTCGGCACGCCTCCTATCCCGAGCGCCAGATCGAGTGACAGCGCGCCCGTGGGGATTGCGTCGACGCGCACCTGCGCACCCTCGTCGCCCATGCGCATGACCGAGCCCTTGCCGAACTCGCGCTCGATCTGGCCCAGCGCGCCCTGCAGGGCCGCGTCGCGCGCCTTTGCGGCCTTCTCCTCATCGGTCACGGGCATCGTCTTGCTCCTCCTGTCGAAGATTGGAGATCAAATGTATGGGCTGCTTCGGACGGAACCATGGGAACGTATGTTCGTCCCGTCGCGCACGGGTCCTTCAATCCCCTCGACGTCCGACTGGCGGCAGGAATCTCAGCGAGCCGTGCGGGCGAGGAGACTCTCCTCGCCCATGAGGGTCTGGCTCGTGGCCTTGACGATCTCCACTTGCGCCAGCTCGCCGGGCGCGGCGAGGCCGGCGAAGTTGACGACCTTGTTGTGGCGCGTGCGCCCGCGCTGACGCTCGGGGTCTGTGCGCGAGGGCCCTTCGACGAGCACCTCGACGGTTCGGCCGACGAAGCGCTGTGCGCGCTCGGCGGCGCGACGCTGCACCACCTCCACAAGGCGTTCCATGCGCTCCACCTTGACCGGATGCGGCACGATACCCTCGGTCAGCTCGGCCGCCTCCGTACCTCTGCGGGGCGAGAAGATGAATGTGAACGCGCTGTCATAGCCCACCTGCTCGGCCACCTGCAGCGTCTGTTCGAAGTCCTCCTCGCTCTCGCCGGGGAAGCCCACGATGATGTCGGTTGTGATCGCCGCGTCGGGCACGTGCTCACGGATCAGCGCCACGCGGTCCAGATAGCGCTCGCGATCGTAGGTGCGACGCATCGCCTTGAGAATGCGACTTGAGCCCGACTGTAGCGGCAGGTGGATGTGCTCACACACGCTTGCAAGCTCCGCGTGCGCACGGATCACATCCTCGCGCATGTCCTTCGGGTGCGGGCTCGTGTAGCGGATGCGTTCGATCCCCTCGATCGCGTCGAGCCGGCCCAGCAGGTTGGCAAACGTCTCAGATTTGCCGTCGACGCGTAGGTCGCGCCCGTAGGAGTTGACATTCTGGCCGAGCAAGGTCACCTCGCGGACGCCGTCTGCGGCCATGCTCTCCACCTCTCTCACCAACTCGTCGAGCGGCCTCGACACCTCACGCCCACGCGTGCTCGGCACGATGCAGTAGGAGCAGCGGCAGTTGCAGCCTACGCTGATCTGCAGCCATGCTTGAAATGTCCGTGCGCGCTTGGCTGGGAGATGGCCGGTGAAGCCCTCGAACTCAAAATACCCCTGCGCCGTGAGCGAATCGCTCGTCAGGAACTCGGCGAGCTTGTGCGTCTGACCCGGCCCGAATGCCACGTCGACGAAGGGGAAGCGCTCGAACACCTCCTGCTTGACCGACTGCGCCCAGCAACCGCCGACACCGACGATGCGCTCGGGCTGTTCGCGCTTGAGGCGCTTCGCCTCCCCCAGATGCGCCACGAAACGGCTGTCCGCGGTCTCGCGGATCGAGCAGGTGTTGAACAGGATCAGGTCGGCCTCGGCGCGCTCGGGCGCCTCACTGTAGCCGAGCGACTCGAGCATCCCCTTCATGCGCTCGGAGTCGTGCTCGTTCATCTGGCAGCCGAAAGTCGTGAGGTGGTAGCGCTTCATGGGCTCCACCAAGAGTAGCCCGCCCGGCTCGCTTGCGCACGGTCCTGTGGGAAGGATCCGGCAGCTGTTTGGTCAATGAAACTGGCGATGCCCCCCGCGCGCGCGGGGGGCATCGCCAGTATTTTGGAGTAACGACCTCAGCGGATTGGATAAGCGGCCACCGCTTCGTAGCTTGCGCCCTCAGGCGATAGCCACGAGCGGTAGAGCACCAGCTCACGCGGGCTGAACGAGGCCGAAGGTGTCGGGGGCAGAGCTCGCTGCCAAGGCGCTTCGCCGCCGCGCAAGCGGGCGACCGTCACGTGTGGGTGAAAACGTCGCTTGCCCGCCGTTGCCTTCACACCTGTATGGGCACTGCCGTTGGGCTGCCAGCCGCTTACACGCTGCAGCGCGGCTACCACTTCTGCCTGAAGGGAGGCAAGCCGACCCTGCTCGTCGTGTAGCTCCACAGCCAGCGCACGCGGGTTGCGCTCGGGTAGCCACAGCGGCGCGCCGAGCGATAGCTCTCCGCCGCGCCCATTGCATGTAGAGAGCTCCGAGGCGAGCACGTCCATCTCCCCCGCCGGCCGGTTCCCCAGAAAGCAAAGCGTCACGTGCAGGAGCTCCGCATCGAGCACCCGCAGCGACGCCTTCGCGTGCCCGCGCGCCTGCCTGCCGTGTGCCCCTTGGGTATGCCCTTTAGGGTATGCGTCACGAGCGCCCTCTCGCGCCCAGGCCGTCAGCCGCTCACAGACCTCCACGGGTGGGTCTACGGCCACGAACAGTCGCGCTGTTGGACTCCTGATCACATTCTCAGCGTAATGCGGAGAGATATGTGGTCAAACGGGCGTGGGCTTGACATCGTCGCGCTCGCCGCTGAGCAGACGGCGGATCATGTGCATCGCGACGAGCGCTGAACGCTCGCGTACATCTGGGCGTCCTCCGGGCAGGCGCACGGAGCGCGTCAAGCTTGCGCTATCCGCCCCAGACACGCACAGCCAGACCAGCCCCACGGGCTTTTGCTCGCTGCCACCGCCTGGGCCCGCGATGCCGGTAAGCCCCACTCCCAGCTCGCTACCGAGCCGCACTCGCGCGCCCTCGGCAAGCGCTTGTGCCACCTGCTCGGAGACGGCGCCGTAGGCTTCGATCGTCTCGCGGGGGACGCCCACCTGGGCGATCTTAGTCTCGTTCGAGTAAGCCACGACTCCGCCCAGTACGTACTCGGAGGCGCCCGGTGGGTCGGTCAGCCGCGCCAGCAGTAGTCCGCCTGTACACGACTCGGCGACGGCAATTGTGTGTATCGCGCCCACTGCCAAGCTGTCCTGCTCGCCGGCGGCGGACCGATCCGAGCTTGCCGGCGTGCCCGCCAGTCGCTCGCCGCGCAACAGTGCTGCCACCTGATCGTCGATAGTCGTGCCGTCGGTCGAATAGAGCGTGTCGGCGTGACGTGTAGCGACGATCCGCGCGAACTCGTCGTAGGTCGATTGCGCCTCAGACTCGTAGCGGGTGACGATCTCGATCTCGCCACTACGTAGGCAGGTCGTGATCTCCAGCGTGCTCAGGTCCACTCCTTCGCGCTCTGCGTGGCGCAGCGTCTCGGCTATCTCCGACTCCGGTATCCCGAACAGGCGCAGCATCTGGACGCGGTAGACACGTGCGCCGGCGATTGCCGAGCGCCACGCCTCGGTCGCCAGTGCCTGCTTCCACATCGGTTGTAGCTCACGCGGCGGCCCCGGGAGCACGACGACCGTCGGACCTTCGCGTCCTTCGGCCGGCGGCACGACCAGGCCCGGTGCTGTGCCAACCGGCTCGAGCACGGTCGCACCACGCGGAATTGTGGCCTGCTTGCGGTTGCCGTGGGCGATCGCGGCGCGGTCGAGATTGGGGTAGCGCGCGGCGAGCGGGCGCAGGATCTCGGCGATACGTCCCTCCAGCGCCTCATCCAGCACCATCTCGCGGCTTTGGAAGGAACCGACGACCTCGGCGGTCAGATCGTCGGCTGTCGGTCCCAGACCGCCGCTGGTGAGCACCACGTCCAACCCGTCCCTTGCCATCGACTCGATCGCCCCCAGTAGATCCTGTGGGCGATCGCCCACTATCGCGATCTGAGCCAAGTCGACGCCGGCCTCGAGCAGCCGGTCGGCAAGCCAAGGGCCGTTGCGGTCGCGCACGCGCCCCGTGAGCACCTCGGTGCCCGTCACCAGGATCCCGGCGCGGGGCGCCTCGCTCATCCGCACGTCGGCTGTTGGGAGGCGGCGAGCACACGGCGTCCGCTGTTCGTGATCGAATATCCGATCGGCTTGCTCGACGCAGGCACGCTTAGCAATTTGCCATCCACATAGAGCTTCACCGCGTTGTTGCCCAGCAACAGCTCAAAGCGTGTCGAGTGATAGTCGCGCGGCGTGTAGGAGCCCGGTTCGAGTGTGAGTCCTGGAATGCGCTTGGCGCCGGCGGCATCGATCAGGCACACGTACACGGGGGCGGAGGGATGCAGCGAGAGCGTCACGCGTGTGTTCGTGTTGGTCGCCGTCGTAGTAGAGGGTTTAGAGCCATGCCCGCCGCGCCCCGTACCTTGGCTTGCCTGAGTGTTTGTCGAATTCGCCGGCAGCGGAGGCGATTCGGCCCCTTTTTTCCGGTCGACGATCAGAGCCACGATCAACACGACGATTAGCAGACTAAAAGCGCCCACCGCGATCGCATAGCCGCGCGAAGGACCCTGTCTACTCGAGCTCGAGCGTGTGGGCGCACGACGTGGCGGCGACATCGCGGGCTGACGGTCCAGCTCGCTCGGCTGCTCGTAGTTCATGCGGTATTCGTCGACTAGCGCCTTCGCGTCGAGCCCCAGCGCCTGGGCGTAAGTTCGCAGAAAGCTACGCACGAACGTGGGGCCCGGCAGCAGATCCCACTCTTCGTTCTCAAGGGCGCGCAGATACTTGGCGCGAATCTTCGTCTGTGCCTCGATCTCGGACACGTCGATACGAGCACGCATCCGCGCCTCTCGTAGGGTCGCTCCGATCTCAGCCATATCAGTGCAACAGGCTAGTGACTCCGGCGCGTATGGGTGCTTTCCGGGTCGTGCATGCACGACCCGGCCGGGTCGCACATGTGCGACCCGGTCCCGACCCTTGCATGCAAGGGTCGGCCGGACGGTGCATGCACCGTCCGGGCCCAAGTCTCAAGCAATTGCGACAAGGGCTCAAGTGGAGACCGACGCCTCGCTCGGCGTCTTCGCGGCGCCGGAACCATCCACCATCGCAAGCACTCTGGGCACGTCCGCCTCGCCGATCAGCACTTGACGCGGCTTGGATCCCTCATAGCCGGAGATCACCCCACGACGCTCGAGCATGTCGATCAGCCGGCCCGCGCGGGTGTAGCCGAGACGCAGACGTCGCTGCAGCATCGAGGTCGAGGCTGTCTGCATTTCCGCGACCAGCCTGATCGCGTCGCTCAACAGCGGATCCTCGTCGGGGTCGAACTCGTCGTCCGAGCTCTTCTCTGGCTCCGCGGGCTCGACCTCCTCCAACAGCTCCTCTCGCAGCTCCGGCTCGCCCTGCTTGCGCCACATGTCCGTCAGCTTCGCGATCTGCGACTCGTCGATATATGCCCCTTGGATACGCTGCAAGCGCGAAGAGCCGACCGGGCTGAAGAGCATGTCGCCCTGGCCAAGCAACGACTCGGCGCCATTCTGGTCGAGTATCACACGCGAGTCGGTTTGGCTTGAGACCGAGAAGGCGATGCGCGAGGGCACGTTGGCCTTGATCATGCCCGTGATCACGTCCACGCGCGGACTCTGCGTGGCGAGCACGAGGTGAATTCCGACGGCGCGCGCCTTCTGGGCGAGGCGGATGATCGAGTCCTCCACGTCGGCCGGGGCGACCATCATCAAGTCCGCGAGCTCGTCGATTACACACAGGATGTAGGGCAGCGGCGCTTCATTGCGGGCCTCGCGCGCCTTGTTGAGCTCGATCAGGCTGCGTGTGCGCGACAGCGACATGATCCCATAGCGCTGCTCCATCTCCCTGACCAGGTTCTGCAAAGCGTTGGCGGCCATGCGTGGACTCGTGATCACGGGTGTGAGCAGGTGCGGGATCGACTCGTAGTGGTTGAGCTCTACCTGCTTGGGATCCACCAGCACCAGACGCAGCTCATGCGGGGTGGCACGCAGCAGAACGCTGCACAACATCGCGTTGATGGCCCCAGACTTGCCGGCACCGGTTGTGCCCGCCACAAGCAGGTGCGGCATCTTCGCAAGGTCCGCCCCGATCGCCTTGCCGGCGACGTCCTTGCCCAGCCACACGGTCAAGGGCGACCAGTCCTTGGGCGGCTCCTGGAACACATCGCCAAGGCGCACCATGCGCCGCTTGGCGTTGGGCACCTCCACCCCCACGGCCTGCTTGCCCGGGATCGGGGCGAGGATCCTGATGTCGGTTGCGGCCAGCGCGTAGGCCAGGTCGTCCTTGAGCTGGGCCACCTTGCCGACCTTCGTGCCCGGCGCCAGGCGCAGCTCATAGCGGGTGATGTGCGGCCCCGCCACGGTCCCGATGACCTTCGCCTGTACGCCGAAGTGGCCCAGAGCCTCGACCAGGCTGGTCGCTGTCCGCTCCTGTCCGGCGGTATCGGGTCTGGCTTGCTCGGCGGTCGAACGGGTCAGGATGCGCTCGGCTCCGGGAAGCTCCCAGACGAACTCGGGATCGTCGGTGACGGCATCGCGCAGACGACCTTGCGGTGTAAGCAGCGACTCGTCGATCGGCTCGGCGGGAACTTCGTCCTCCTCGTCTGACTCGGGCTCCTGTGTAGAGCGAAGATCGACGGCCGCGAACGATCCGTCCTCGTCCTCGTCCTCGTCCTCTGCCTTTGCTTGGGGATCGGGCTCGCCCTCTGACTCGCTCGGCTCCATCACGTCGTCGACGTCGACATCCCAGGGCTCCAATACCGGCGCCGCGCCGTCGACAGAAGGCGCCTCTACATGTGTAGCGCGCACGATCAGCTCCTCCGGCGCCGGCTCCGGAGGCTGAAGCGAATGCTCAGCGGACTTCTCCGAATCGGTCTGCGTGCGCTTGGAGCGCTCGTCTCGAGCTGACTTGCTGGCGCTCTCGAGGGCGCTTGCTCGAGCACGCAACACACGACTGGTGTCGACCAGACCATTGCCCGTTGCGCGCACGACGACAGCCAGCGAGAGGCCCGTCAGCAAGACCATGCCCACCACCAGCAGGAACACGACAAGGATGTCCACACCCACGGTCTGTACCAGCCGGTCGGCAACCCAGTAGAGGCCTTGGCCGAGGATGCCCCCGTGGGACTGTAGAAATGCTGAGCGCCACTGCTCGGAGCTCGCATCGACGGGGGTGCCACTGCTGACGCCTAGCGTGCCTGCGGCGAGCGCCAGTGTCGCGGCCGCGAAAAGGCACAGGCCTCCGGTGCGCAACGGTCTACGCGTCGGCATGAACTGAGCGAACAGCAGCGCGCTGCCGCCGATGACGAGTGCCGCGGGCGCGAGCGCTCGCGCTTCGCCGAAGCACCAGCCCAGAACGCTCGCAAGCCCTTGCCCCAGCTTTCCCCCAGCGGTGGGTGGGCCCTCAGATCCGTAGAGGACAAAGCCCATGAACACACCCACGGCCACCAGCCCGAGGCCGAGCACGTCACGCTGGTTCTGGCTCAGTACCGGCCAGCGCAGCGAGAATCCGTCGAGCAGGCCGGCAGAGCCGCGGCCCCGGCCACGCCCGCTTCGCGAGCGCGCTCGGGTGTTCGCTCGCGCTCCCCGTCGTGCCGCCTGCTTACGGGCGGGCTGACGCTTGGGGCTTCTGCGGGTGGCCGGCATCAGGGCGAGCTTCGACGCGCACCGTCAAGACCCTGCTTATAACTCGGTCGAGAGTCAGCTCTTTCAGCAAGCTCTGCCGACTACTCGTCCGGCGATCGCGGCTCATGCAGATCGCCTTACGCGGGAGCGACCCTTACTATGGCTTTAGTGCACACCGCTACACAGAGTGGTTGAGATGAGTGAATTCACCCGCGCCCCCCGTGTGCTCGTTGTCGAGGACGACGAGGACATCGCCCAGGCACTCCAGCGCTCGTTGCGCATGGAGGGCTACGAGGTGCGCGCTGCCGCCGATGGCAACGCCGCGCTTGAGCACGGGCGCACGTTCGCCCCGGACCTCGTGATCCTCGACCTCGGCCTGCCCGAGATCGACGGGATCGAGGTGGCCAAGCAGCTGCGTGACGGCGACGACGTGCCGATCTTGATCCTCACCGCCAGGGACGCCTTGGAGTCCCGTGTCGAGGGACTCGACGCCGGCGCCGACGATTACCTGGTCAAGCCGTTCGAGCGCCAGGAGCTGCTTGCGCGCATGCGCGCGCTGCTGCGCCGCCGCCCGCCACGCGGCTCCGCACCCTTGCGCGTCGGCGATCTCTCACTCAACGTCGATACGCACGAGATCTCCCGTGGCGAGCGCCAGATCGAGCTAACCCAACGCGAGTTCGAGCTGCTCGAATACCTGATGCGCAACGAGCGCATCGTCATCTCACGTCAGCGCCTGCTGGATGAGGTGTGGGGCTACGACCCGTTCTCGACGACCAACACGATCGAGGTGTTCGTCTCCAATTTGCGTCGCAAGTTGGAGGCAGAGGGCGAGCCACGACTGCTACACACGATCCGCGGAGCTGGGTACGTTCTCAGAGCCTGACCGTTTCCTGACGCTACTTGCCGTCTTGGACGTATTATCCGGTATGCCCTTCGATGTCCCACGGCATCCAGCCTAGTCATGAGACGGTCAGGATCGCTGAGCAAACTTGTGGAGCGCGTGTCGGTCACGTTCGACCGCCTGCCGATTCGCACACGCCTGGCCGGCGTCTCAGCTCTGCTGACGTTCACGATCTTGTGCGCGTTCGCGTTGGTCGTCGGCTCGCTGACGGTCCACCGCATCCGCTCCAATTTCAACCGTGAAGTGGCAGCTGCCACGACCAACTTCTCAAGCTTCCTGCGGGTGAGCGTCACCGGCAACCAGGCCGAAGGCTTCACGTTGCACGTCACCAATCCGCCCGACCTGAATCAGTTCGCAAACTCCGAGCACGCGGCGATTCGCATTCTCAGCATCAGCGGCGGCGTGCTTGCTTCAAGTGCCGGTGCACCTGAATTCAGAGGGGCCAATGAAACCGATGCCGACGGCTACCGCGTCGATGCACAGCTCGTTCCGCTCGACGCATCGGTCGGCGGGGACATCGTCGTCCAGTACGGACGGCGTCTCTCCGACGTCGAAGACACCGTTGCGCGCGTCGAGCTGCTGCTCCTGCTCGGCGTGCTCGCCGGCACGGGCCTTGCACTGCTGGCCGGGATGATGATCGCGCGACGCGCGATGGCGCCGATCGCCGAGCTGACAAGGACCGCCGAGCAGATCGCGCGCACACGCGACCCCAGCCGCAGTGTGCCTGAGCCGCTAGCCGACGACGAGGTCGCCGAGTTGGCGCGCACGCTAGGCGGAATGTTGCACGAGCTGGACGCCGCGCATGCTGAGACAGAAGCGACGCTCGGACGTCAGCGCCAGTTCGTGGCCGACGCTTCGCACGAGCTGCGCACGCCTTTGACGAGCGTGCTGGCAAACCTCGAGCTGTTGGTCGAGTCGCTGCACGGCGAAGAGGCCGATGCCGCCCGCTCCGCGCTGCGCTCCTCCCAGCGCATGCGCCGTCTTGTCGCTGACCTATTGTTGCTGGCGCGCACCGACGTGGGGCGGGTTGTGCGGCGCGAGCCTTGCGATCTTGCCCAGATCGTCGTGGAGGCCGCGGCCGAGCTAGGTCCGGTGAGCGCCCAGCATGAGATCTCCCTTGACGTGCAGCCCGCAGTCGTGGAGGTCTCCCGCGACGAGCTGCACCGGCTGGCGCTCAACCTGATCGAGAATGCGCTGCGCCACACGCCACCAGGCACCGAGATTCGCGTCTCGACGTCTATCGCAGCGGCGGACATCTCTAGTGGGGCGCATCTGCCGCCCGCCGCGGCACGTCTGTCTGTCGGCGAGCCACGTCGACCCGCCGGCGAGGCACATCTGCCCGCCGGCGAGGCGCGTCTAATCGTTGAGGACGACGGCCCCGGTGTCCCCGAGCGCCTGGCCGGAACGCTGTTCGAGCGCTTTGTTCGTGGCGCCGGCGACCGCGGCGGCTCGTTCGGCCTGGGGCTTGCGATCGTGCGCGCCGTCGCCGAGTCTCACGGCGGCAGCGTCTCGGTGCAGCAAACACATCCCGGCGCCGAGCAGCCTGGCGCACGCTTCGTCGTCACGCTGCCCGCGGTCGCCTCCCCACAGCCGAACCAAACGCCCGCCCCCGAGGCAGCCCGCCTCGAAGTCTGAGGCGCTCCTAGACCTCTACAACAACCGGCAGTACCATTGGGCGACGCTTCAACCGGTCATACACCAGTTTGGCCAGGTCGTCGTGCAGCATTTGCTGCAGCAGGTCGACCTCACGGATCTCCTCCTTGGCGGCGCGCCCAAGCGTTGCATCGACCGTCGAGCGGATCTCCTCGAACAGCTCGTCCGCCTCCTCGGTGAATGGGACGCCGCGGAAGATCACCTCTGGGTCGGCCACCGAGCGCCCGTCCTGCTCGGCGATCGTCACGACCACGATAAAAATGCCGTCCGCGGAGAGCATGCGCCGGTCGCGCAGCGCCACGTCGGCCATGTCGCCGATCTCCACGCCGTCGACGAACACCATGCCCGACTGCTCGTGCTCTTTGAAGCGCGCACCGCGCTCGTCGATGTCGAGCGGCAGGCCGTTCTCGCCCTGGAAGATATCGTCGGGCTCGATGCCGACAGCTTCGGCCAGTTGCGTGTGCAGGCGCAGGCGCTTGAAGTCGCCGTGGAAGGGCATCACATAGCGCGGTTTGGTGAGGTTGAGCATCAGCTTGACCTCCTCGGCGTAGCCGTGACCTGAAGCGTGCACCGGAGCGTCGCGGGCAGTCACCACGTCGCAGCCAATGTGGTAGAGCCGGTCGATCGTCTCATTGACGGCGCGCTCGTTGCCGGGCACAGGAGTCGCGGAGAACACAACCGTGTCTCCGTGACGTAGCTTCACCTGCGGATGGTCACGATAGGCCATGCGCCTGAGGGCTGAGAGCGGCTCGCCCTGTGAGCCCGTCGAGATGATGACGATGCGCTCGTCGGGAAAGTCTTCGATCTCGCGCGTCCCCACGAGGATGCCCTCTGGGACGTCTACGTGGCCGAGCGTGCGCCCGATGCCAACGTTCTTGCGCATCGAGCGTCCCACCAGCGAGACCTTGCGGTTGAGCGCGGCGGCCGCGTCGATCACCTGCTGTACGCGGTGGATGTTCGAGGCGAAGCTCGTGACGATTATGCGCCCCTCACAGCGGGCGAACGCCTCCTCCAAGTGTGGCCCGACTAGCGACTCCGACGGCGAGAAGCCCTCGCGGTCGACGTTGGTGGAGTCTCCGCATAGGAGCAACACACCCTCGCGCCCCAGTTCCGCCAGGCGCGAGACGTCGGCCGGCGCGCCGTCCACCGGTGTCTGGTCGAACTTGTAATCGCCGGTTATTAGGACCGTGCCGAGGTCCGTTCCCAGCGCCACGGCGCTGGAGTCGGGGATCGAATGCGTCATGTGAATCATCTCCAGCGAAAACGGCCCCAGGTCGAGCATCTCCCCGGGCGCGACATCGCACAGCTCGACGTCGCGTAGCTTGTGCTCGTCGAGCTTGGAGCGCGCCATCGCGATCGTCAGCGCTCCACCGTAGACCGGCGGCACGTTCTCCTGGCCCAGCTCGCGCACGACCCATGGCAATGCGCCGAGATGATCCTCATGTCCATGGGTGACGACGATTGCCTCGATGTCGCGTGCTCGCTCGCGCAGATAGGAGAAGTCGGGCAGCACCAAGTCGATGCCGACCATCTCCGGAGTCGGGAAGCGCAACCCGACATCGACAACGACGATCCGCCCGTCGTACTCAAGGACGGTCATGTTCTTGCCTATCTCCCCCAGCCCGCCGAGGGGCAGGACGCGCAGCTTGCTCATTTCACCGGCCCCCTGGGGAGCAAGGCACCAAGGACGCTCACGCGCCGGTCGCCCGAGCGCTTGCCGCGGCCTTGCGCTCGCGATCGTCGTTCTCACTGGCGGCCAGCAGTCCGTGGCGCACGAGTATCGCGCGCACCGCGGCCAGCTCGTGCTCGTCGGCCTCGATCATCGGCAGGCGCAAGCCGCCGACTTTGTGGCCGAGCATGTTCAAAGCCGCCTTCGTGCATGTGGGGCTCGCGGTCATGAACAGTGTCTCGTACACGTCCTTGAGGCTCGCGTCGATCTCGGCGCGGCGCTCGGGCTCATCGACCATGCGGCGCATCTCATCACCGACGATGTGGCTGGCGACGCAAATTCCGCCGGCACCGCCGATATCGAGTGTGTGCGCGAAGGTGGCGTCGTCGCCGGTGTAGAGCTGGAGGCCGTCGATCAGCTGCAGCTCGGCTTGGTTTGACTGCTTGACGCCCTCGATGTGCTCAATCTGCGCCAGGCGCGCCAGTAGCTCCGGTCCCATGTTGACTGCTGTGCGGCCCGGAATGTTGTAGAGCAGGATCGGCTTGTCGGTGGCCTTGGCGATCTCTTCGTAATGACGCACGATCCCGCGCGGGCTGGGCTTGTTGTAGTACGGGGTGACGCTCAGGGTTGCGTCCACGCCATGTTCGCTTGCGACTTCGGTCAGGTGCACCGCGTGTTTCGTGTCGTTAGAGCCCGTGCCGCCAATGATTGTCGTGCCGGCCGGGCGCTCGCGTACCGCCAGCCCGATCAGGCCGAGGTGTTCCTCGTCGGTGAGTGTTGCTGCCTCCCCGGTGGTCCCGCAGACGACGAAACCATCGGAGCCGTGTTCGGCAAGATGGTGCATCAGCACGACGAACGCTTCCTCGTCGACGCGCAGATTCTCGTCGAATGGCGTGACTATCGCTGTCAGGATGGTGCCGAACGGGCTCATCGTGTGCAGTATTCCACGTGTATCGGGTGTAGATGGTGGCGTGCCCGCATTGCTACTTGCCCGCGAACAACAGGTGCTCTAGGCCCACCACGGGCGTGCTTTGCAGTGTTCGGACACCCCGAATAGCCAACAGTACGCCGGGCATAAAGGACTCGCGGCCGATTGTGTCGTGGCGGATCGTCAGCGTCTGGGCCTCGTCGCCGAGGATGACTTCCTGGTTGGCCACGATGCCGGGCAGGCGCACTGAGTGAATAGGCGGCGCCGCGCCGCCGGAGGACTCTGCCATCAGTTGTGCAGTGCGTGCCGCGGTGCCGCTGGGTGCGTCGAGCTTGCGGTCGTGGTGCAGCTCGACGATCTCGGCCTTTTGCATGTGCTTGGCTGCCTCGGCCGCGAAGCGCATCATCAGGACCGCGCCAATCGCGAAGTTGGGTGCTATGAGCACGTTTGGCAACTGTCCTGTGGGTGCTCGATTTGGCTGTCCCCCCCGCGCGCGGGGGGCATCGCGTTTTTTTGTAGTGCCAATAGACCCTCGGCGAGGGCGTCCAGATCGAAGCCGGTCGTGCCGATCACGACATGCGCTCCGTCCTGCACGCACTGCAGCACGTTCTCCAAGGCCGTGTCAGGCTGTGTGAAGTCGACCACCACCTCCGGGGCGGACTGCTCAAGCATCTGCGCGAGTGTGAGGTTCAGCAGTGGGTCGGCGCGCCCGACCAGCTCCATGTCGCCGGCTCCCTCGACGGCGGCGCAGACCGTCTGACCCATCCGTCCAGCTGCGCCCGCGACGCCGACTCGGATCACAACCTCGTCCCCGTGCCGATCGCGATGGCCCGACCTTGCAGGCCGAGCAGGCCAAGATGCATCACGACGCGACTGCCTCGAGCGGGGCGAGCGCCTCTTGAAAGACGCTCTCCTCGGTCCCGACGCCGGCTACCGAGAGTCGCTCGCCGGCAAACAGCTCGATGGCCAGCTCGTGCAGGTCGCTCGCCTCGACAGCGTCGATCCGCTCGATGATCTCATCGACCGAGAGGATCGGTAGGTCGCTGAGCACCGAGGAGCCCAACCGGTTCATGCGCGCCGCGGTCGACTCCAGCGCGAGCACTATGCGTCCCTTGACGTTCTCGCGCGAGCGCGTCAGCTCCTCGTCGCTGACAGGCTCGGCCACGAAGCGGTCGAGCTCTCCAGCGATCGTGGCGATCGCCTCGCCGAGGTTGTCGGGACGGGTGCCTACGTACAGGCCGACCTCGCCCGTGTGGGCGTGCAGGTTGGAGAAGGAGAAAACCGAGTAGGCCAGGCCTCGCTTCTCCCGCACCTCCTGGAAGAGACGCGAGGAGGACGTGCCGCCCAGCACGCCTTCAAGTACGCGCAGCGCGAAGCGGCGCTCGTCGTGGCGGGAAATGCCCTGGCCGCCGAGGCAAACGTGGTACTGCTCGGTGTCCTTTTGCAGGAAGCGCACGCGCCGCTCGAACGACGGGGCTTGCTTGGGTGAGAGGATCGCCGTGCCGTTTTCGCTTGGGGCGCTCGGCGGAGTCGCCGCCTGCACCATGCTCACGAGCTCGTCATGTGCGACTGAGCCGGCCGCTGCGACGACGATGCTCTGCGGCAGGTAGCGCTCGTCGTGGAACGAGCGCAAGCCGTCCAGTTCGACGCCGCCCACCACCTCCGCACGGCCGATGACCGCGCGGCCGAGCGGGTGCGAGCCGAAGACAGCCTCGCCGAGTACGTCGAAGACCCGGTCCTGAGGGTCGTCTTCATACATCGCGATCTCCTCGAGCACGACCTTCTGCTCGGCCTCGAGATCCTCGAAGCGCGGATGCCAGATCATCTCCCCCATCACGTGCAGGGCACGCTCCAGGTGACGGTCGAGCACACGTGTGAACAGGGAGGTGCTCTCGCGGTCGGTGCCGGCGTTTATCTCGGCGCCCATCGCGTCGAAGATCTGGTCGATCTCCTCCGAGCGGTAGCTGTCGGTGCCGCGAAACAGCATGTGCTCGAGCAGGTGCGACAGGCCCGCCTGATCCTCGGTCTCCATCGCGGAGCCCGTCCCAATCCAAAAGCCGAGCGCCACCGAGCGCACGTTCTCCATACGCTCGGTGATCACCCGCACGCCGTTCTCAAGCGTGGTTATCCGATGTTCGCTCGGGCTCATGTGCCCGTCGGGCCGGATGGGAGAGGTCGTACTCCGGCCGGCCCGCCGGTCCTCAGTCGCGATCCCGGCCACCGTGCCGGGGGCGGCCCGAGCCACGGTCGCCGCCGCGGGGGGGACGACCCTCACGGCCGTTGCGATCGCCCGAGCGGGGCGGACGACCGCCGCCGCCACCACCGCCGCCGCCGACTGTGGCGAGCTCCTCGACGCTCTTGCCCGCGATCTCGGGATCGTCGGCGAGGCGCAGGCCGATGCGTCCGCGCTCGCGGTCAACCTCAACCACGCGCACGTTGATCTCATCGCCCTTGTTGAGCACGTCCTCGACCGTGTCCACGCGCTGTCCCGGTGACACGTTTGAGATGTGCAGGAGCCCGTCGGTGCCCTTGGAGAGCTCCACGAACGCGCCGAAGGTGGTGGTCTTTACAACCTTGCCGGCAAACTCGTCGCCGACCTCGACCTCCTTCATCATCGTGCGGATGCGCTCCACGAGGGCGTCACCAAGCGTGCCGTTGGCCGAGTACACGAGCACCTGACCCTCGTCGTTGACGTCGATCTGCGACTCGAACTCCTCGGAGAGCCCGCGGATCGTTTCGCCGCCCTTGCCGATCAGCATTCCGATCTGCGACGGGTCGATCTGGATCGTCTGGATGCGCGGAGCGTGCTGTGAGAGCTGCTCGCGCGGGCCTTCGATCACCTCAGCCATCTTGCCGAGGATGAACGTGCGCGCCTTGTGGGCTTGGGTGAGCGCGTCTTTGAGGATCTCAAACGTGACGCCCGAGATCTTGATGTCCATCTGCAGCGCCGTGATGCCCTGCTCGGTGCCCGCTACCTTGAAGTCCATGTCTCCGAGGTGGTCCTCCACGCCCGCGATGTCGGTGAGCACGATGTAATCGTCGCCCTCCTTGATGAGACCCATCGCGATACCCGCCACCGGACGCTTGATCGGCACGCCCGCGTCCATCAGCGACAGCGAGGAGCCGCATACCGAGGCCATCGAGGAGGATCCGTTTGACTCGAAGATGTCCGAGACCACGCGGATCGTGTAGGGGAAATCCTCGATCGAGGGGATCACCGGCACGAGCGCGCGCTCAGCCAGCGCGCCGTGACCGATGTCGCGGCGCTTGGGGCCGAGGCGGCCCGCCTCCCCGACCGAGAACGGCGGGAAGTTGTAGTGGTGGAAGTAGTACTTCTTCGTTTGCAACCCCAGCGTGTCGAGGCGCATCTCCTCCTTGAGCGTGCCCAATGCCGCGGTGCTGAGAGCCTGGGTTTGACCGCGCGTGAACAGGGCCGAGCCGTGCGTGCGCGGGGTGACGCTCACTTCGATCGTAATGTCGCGGATCTCGTCCTCCGCGCGACCGTCGGGGCGCTTCTTGTGGATCGCGATGCGCTCACGGATGATCGCCTTCTCGAGCTTGTCGAACGCGAGCTGCGCTTCCGCCCTTTTCTCCTTGGCCTCCTTCAACGCCTCCTCGCCTGCACCCTCGGGCGCGGCGGGACCGTACTCGGCGAGGATCGCCTCCTCGACCGCTTTGGACGCGTCCTGGCGCTCGAGCTTGTCCTCGACCTGTGTAGCCTCGTCGAGCGCAGCACCGTGCGATGCCTTCACTTTCGCCAGCAGCTCCGGATCGACGCTGGGCGCCGTGACAGGGGTCTTCTCCTTACCTACCTTCTCGGCCAGCTCGCGCTGCAGCGCACAGATCTTCTTGATCGCGCCGTGGGCGATGTCGAGCGCGTCGAGGATCTCTGCCTCTGAGATCTCATTCGCGCCGGCCTCGACCATCAGGATCGCGTCTTCGGAGCCTGCCACAACCAGGTCCAGGTCGGAGTTCTCCAGCAAGTCCTCCTCGTTGGGATTGACGACGAAATTGCCGTCGATCTTGCCAATCCGCACAGCGCCCACGGGCCCGGCGAAGGGGACATTAGAGATCATCAGGGCCGCGGAGGCCCCGTTCATCGCGAGGATGTCATACGGATGAATCTGGTCCACCGAAATCGGTATCGCCACGAGATGCGTCTCGTAGTTCCAGCCCTTGGTGAACAGCGGGCGCAGGGGGCGGTCGATCATGCGCGCGGTCAGCGTCGCCTTCTCTCCCGAGCGACCCTCACGCTTGAAGAACGAACCGGGGATCTTCCCGGCGGCATACATCCGCTCCTCGACGTCGACTGTCAGCGGCAGGAAATCCACATCGCGCTGGCCACCTGCTGTGGCTGTCGAGAGAACCATCGTGTCGCCTTGGCGGACGACCACTGCGCCGGAGGCCTGCTTGGCCATCCTGCCGGTCTCGAAGGAGATCTCACTACCTGCAATCTCCACGGAGACCCGTGTAACGGCGTTGCTACTCATATTGAACTACCTTCCCTCTCCACCCGTCGGTCGGCGGAGCCGTTTTCTTTTTATCCTTGTATCCGAACGTGTGGAGCTTAGCGGACGCGTTCAGCATCTTCCGACCACAAGCTGCTGAGAAGGTCGAGAGTCAAGTGTCGCAAGGACGCAGGGAGCGTGGCGTGCTGCGCACGCGAGCGACCGAGGACGAAGTGACACGCAGGGCTATCGACCTTCCCAGCCTAGACGTTCTTCAGTCCGCCCAGGATCATGTGCACCGGGGGAAGGTCTGCCGGGGAAGGAGCTTGATAGCTCCAGCGCACGACGCCGTCGTCACCGACGATCACGAGCGCGCGCTGTGGGAAGCCGCCGGGATGGAGCACCCCGAAGGCCGCACAGGCGGCGCCCTTGGGCTCGAAGTCGGAGAGCTGCGGGATGTTCACGCCGAGCTTCTCGCGGAATGCTTTCTGAGCCCAGCTGGAGTCACAAGAGACGCCGTAGATCTCAGCGCCGTTGGCTGTGATCTCGGCAAGCGACTTCTCATACACCTGCAACTGGTCGGTGCATACCGGGCTGAAGGCGAATGGATAGAAGACGAACACGCTCGTCTTGCCCCGCAAGTCGGCTTGGGTGAAGCTCTCGCCGCCTTCGGTGGTCAGCTTGAAGTCGGGGACCTTCGTTCCCGGGGCGAGCGCGGTGGAAGCTGAGTCGGTGGCGCTCATCGTGCGACCGCCTTCCGCTTACTTACGGAGACCTAGCTCCTTGATGAGTGCGCGGTAGCCCTCGAGGTCCTTGCGTCGCAGGTAGTCGAGGAAGCGGCGGCGACGGCCGACGAGCATCAAGAGGCCACGGCGCGAGTGGTGGTCCTTGCTCTGCTCGCGCAGGTGCTCGGTCAGATGGTTGATGCGCTCGGTAAGCAGGGCCACCTGGACCTTGGTGTTGCCGGTGTCCTGCTCCCCAGCTCCGAACTTTGCGGCGATCTCTCGCTTGCGCTCTGTGGTTATCGTCATAGCGGTCGCACAGGCTAGCAGTCTCGGAAGGCGCGGGCCCCGCGCGTCGGGTGGGACGTCGTGTTAGGCATGCCTCGCGGACAGAGCCTCACGAGCTCTGGGCGGCAGCGAGCTCGCGCGTTCGCTCCACGTCACGATGCATCTGCTCGACCAATGCCTCAGCCGTGGTAAAGCGTCGCTCGCCGCGCAGCCTCGAGAGGAAGTCAAGGCGTAGTTGCTTGCCATATAGGTTGCCCTCGAAGTCGAGGATGTAGGCCTCGATCAGCTCTCCGCGACCCGTGTCAAAAGTTGGACGCACGCCAATGTTTACCGCGGCGGGACGCCCATCCGCGAGGCACGCATAGACGCCGTGCCCGGGACACACGAGCGCGTCGTCGGGGATTAGGTTGGCAGTCGGAAAGCCCAGTTCGCGACCGCGCTCGTCGCCGTGGACGACCTCGCCGCGCATCTGAAACGGCGCACCGAGGAAACGAGTCGCCTGTTCGACCTCACCCGCCAGCACGAGCCCTCGTATATGGCTGGAGGAGACAATCTCCCCCTCGACCTCCAACAGCGGCGTCACGCGCGTAGAGAAGCGCTCGTCTTCGGCGAGCATCCGCGGATCGCCCTTCGCGCGGTTGCCGAAGCGGAAGTTCTCACCGACCGACACGTATGTGGCTTCGAGCGCGCCAACGAGCACATCGTCGATGAACTCCTGTGCGCCGCGTTTGGCGAAGTCCGCGTCGAAGGGGATCAGAATCAGCTCCTCGACGCCGAGCGCCTCCACCAGCTCGGCCTTGACCTCAAGCGAAGTGAGCAGCTTCGGCGTGTGCTGTGGCGCGACGATAGCCGTCGGGTGCGGGTCGAACGTCAGCACGCTGTCAGAGCCGCGAATCACCTCGCGGTGGCCGAGGTGGACGCCGTCGAAGGAACCCACCGCTACACGCCGCTCTTTGCCCTCCGCGTCGGGCAGTCGAGTTATCTTCACGCTCGCAAGCCTATGGCAGAAGGGCTAGCGTCTGCTCGATGCTCAACAACGGGGCATCCACCCACGTGACTCCGCGGGATGGCGGCAAAACCGCATGTGTCACAACGAAGGGTCCGATCGCGGTGCGTCTGAGCTCGATGCAATAGGCGTCGCCCAAATCCGCGATCAGGGAACGTACGTAGGTCCCCGAGGAGCATTCGATCGAGTATGCGGCGCGCTCACCATCTCGCCACGTCTGCTCGAAATGGCTCACATTGACAATCCGCTCGGGCATCTGAAAATTCTCCCCGCGACGGGCCTTACGGTAAGCGCGCTCGCCTTTGATCTTGATCGCCGAGTGCATTGGGGGGCGCTGACGGATCTCCCCCGTCGGTAGGAACGGCGGATCGGGCGGTAGCTTGCCGGTCTCGGTGATCTCACCCTCCGGGTCTCCCGTGCTGGAGCGTGCTCCCAGACAGGCGAGGGTCTCATAGCGCTTGGGCAACTCCATGATCGTGCGCTGCAGCTTGGTTGCCCTTCCGACAAGCACGACCAAGAGCCCTGTAGCAAACGGGTCGAGCGTCCCCGCATGGCCAGTCTTGGCTCCACCCAATGACCGACGTACGCTCGCGACGACGTCGTGTGAGGTGATCCCCGCCGGCTTGTCGATCAGCAGGATGCCGTCGGTCAAGCGAGCGTGGGAACGGCCGGCCCATTGGGTGCCGGATGCAGTTGCAGAGCCAACTCGCGGCGCAACAGCTCGATCAGCTCATGCACCTCCAGCGTGCTCGAGAAGCCGGCCGCGCGGCGGTGGCCGCCACCGCCCTGGGTGCGAGCGATCGCCGATACGTCGACGTCGTCGCCGGTGGCACGTAGCGACACCTTGCGCTTGCCCCGGCTCTCCGGCGCCAGCAGCTCGCGGATCAGCACGGCGACCTTGGTGGCGGCAATCGAGCGCAGATGGTCGACGATCCCCTCGGAGAAGCTTTCCTCGGCGCCGGCGCGCGCGAAGTCCTCCGCGTCAAGCGCGACGAGTGTCAGCTCACCGCCGTCAAAGCGTTGAATGCGCTCCAAGCCAACACCCAACAACGTCAGCTTGGCCGGCGGGAGGTCCTCGTACAGGCGTGTATTGACAGCCGGCACGTTGACGCCGGCGGCGATCAGCTCGGCGGCCATCCGGTGCGCGCGGGGGCCGGTGTTCTCGTACATGAACCTGCCGGTGTCGGTTACGAGCCCGATATATAGGGCCTCAGCGATAGCTGCGCTCGGCGCGACTTCCAGACCGTGCATCAGATCCCAAACGATCTCGGCCGTGCACGAGGCAGTGGGCTCGACGAGGTTGAGGCTGCCGAACAGCGTGTTGTCGTGATGGTGGTCGATGTTGAGTAGGTGCGCTCCGTGTTGCAGGACCGCAGCCGGGTTGCGATCGATGTTGCCGCAGTCGAGCATCACGACCGTGCGCTCGCCGATGTCAGCCGGAGCAGCCTGGATGGCGTGTTCGAGCGTTGGGCAGCGATACTCGCGCGGGAGCGGCAGATCGCTGGTCGAGATAAACATCTCAGAGCTCTTGCCGAGCGCCGTGAGCAGCCCGTGCATGCCGATCAGCGAGCCCAAGGCATCCCCGTCCGGGTGCTCGTGGGTGGCCACGACGAAGCTGGTGTCGGCGCGAATGCGCTCGAGCACGAGCCGCCGCGTCTGCTCGATCGACCCGTCGTCGCTCATGCGCGCCTGCCTCTCGTCATGGCCGCGTGTCGGTGCTCACGCGTGCCTGCTTCTAGCTCGGTCGGCCCGCCGGCGCTCATGCCTGCCCACCCTCGATCTCGGCATCTATCAAGGCATCCACACGCAACGCGCGGTCGGTGGTGTCGTCGTAGGTGAACTCGAGTGTCGGTGTGCGCTTGAGCTTCAGCTCACGCGCGATGCGACCCTGCAGATAGCCGTGCGCGCTGCGCAACCCTGTCAGCGTGTTGTCTCTCACTTCGCTCTCGCCGAGCACACTCACGTATACGCGCGCATGGCTCAGGTCGGAGCTTGTCTTGACATCGGTCACGGTCACAAATCCCACCCTCGGGTCCTTCAAGTCTGAAGCCAGCGCGTCGCCGATCACCTGCCTGATCGCCTCGTCCACGCGACGCATGCGTTCTGAGCTCATCCTACCTGTCCACGCCCCTCGAAAGATCCGACTCGCAAAGCTGCTTGCGTGAGCAATCTCTCATCACGGTCTATCACCTGTCAATGAGCTGGACTAGGGGCAAGCGAGACAAGGACGCAACGAGCGCGGTGTGCTGTGCACATAAGCGAGTGAGGACGCAGTATCGCGCCGCCCCTTGTTCAGCTCAGCTGGCGCTCCTGCAGGCGCGTCTCATATGTCTCCAGGATGTCACCCTCGCGCAGGTCTTGGAAATTGGTGAGCACGATTCCGCACTCGAAACCGGCGCTCACCTCGCGCGCGTCCTCGTTGAAACGGCGCAGACTCGCGATCGTGGTGTCATAGATGACGGTGCCCTCGCGCACCACGCGCACACGCGCACCGCGCGTGACCTTGCCCTCGCTGACGTGCGAGCCGGCGATCGTGCCGATGCGCGAGGCCTTGAACAGCTGGCGTACCTCGGCCTGACCCAGCGAGGTCTCCACCTCTGTTGGCTCGAGCATTCCCTGCATCGCGGCGCGCAACTCCTCGATTGCTCGATAGATGACCGCGTAGGAGCGGATCTCCACGCCCTCGCGGTCGGCGAGCTGGCGCGCGTCGCCCACGGGGCGCACGTTGAAGGCGAGAATCAGCCCCGAGGAGGCCGAGGCGAGCATCACGTCGGACTCGTTGATGCCGCCGACGCCGCGGTGGATGATGTTGACCGACACCTCGTCCTGCGGCAGCTTTGCGATCTCGTCCTCGATCGCCTCCAGCGACCCGGCGACGTCGGCCTTGATGACAAGGCTGAGCTCCTTGACGGTGCCTTCCTGGGCCAACTTGAAGACGTCCTCGAGCGAGACCTTGCGCCCGGAGCGGCGCGCAAGTGCCTCAGTCTTCAGGCGGTTGGCGCGCTCGCCCGCGAGCTGGCGGGCACGGCGCTCGTTCTCGACGGCTCGTACGAATTCGCCCGCCTCGGGGACACCGTCGAAACCGAGCACCTCGACGGGCTCGCCAGGTTCGGCCGTCTTTACGCGGGCGCCGGTGAAGTCGTGCATCGCGCGTACCCGCCCGAAGCTCGCGCCGGCGACGAGCGCATCGCCCACTTGCAGGGTGCCGCGCTGGATCAGAATGCTTACAACCGGGCCGCGCCCAGGATCGAGCTTTGACTCGATCACAGTGCCCGATGCCATCGCGTCACGATTGGCCTTCAGCTCCTCCAGATCGGTGACGAGCTGGATCGTGTCGAGCAGCCCGTCGAGGTTCTCACGAGTCTTGGCGCTGACGTCGACGAACTCGATCTCTCCACCCCACTCCGCCGGCTGCAGCCCGTGCTGGGTAAGTTCGGTGCGCACCCGCTCTGGCTGCGCCCCCTCCTTGTCGATCTTGTTCACGGCGACGACGATCGGCACTTCGGCGGCCTTGGCGTGGTCGATCGCCTCCTCGGTCTGCGGCTTGACGCCGTCGTCGGCTGCGACCACGATCACCGCCAGGTCGGTCACCTGCGCGCCGCGGGCACGCATCGCGGTGAAGGCCTCGTGGCCCGGCGTGTCGAGGAAGGTGATCACCTTCTCACCGTGGTGGACCTGATAGGCACCTATGTGCTGGGTGATGCCGCCCGCCTCGCCGGCTGCCACCTCTGTCTGGCGGATCGCGTCCAGCAGCGAGGTCTTGCCGTGGTCGACGTGGCCCATGATCGTGACGACCGGAGGGCGGTCGACGAGGTCCTGCTCGTCGTCCTCGAAGACCGGCTCGACCTCAACATCGTCGGCCGCGTGGACGATCTCGATCTTCTTCTCGAATTCGTCGGCCAACACCTGGATCGCGTCGTCGGAGAGCGTCTGCGTGAGTGTCGCCATCTCGCCGAGCATCATCAGCTTCTTGATGACCTCCGGCACGGGCACGCCGAGATACTCGGCGACGTCCTTGACGGTCGAGCCGGAGTTCACGCGGATCTCGTCCGTGGCCTCCATCGCGGTCGTGTCGATCGGGGCGATCGTCTCGTCGTAGGTGCCTCTACGCCTACGCCCGCGCCGGGGACGGCGCACGGGCTGGTTTGCCGGGCCTCCTTGCTGGCGCCGCGAAGCTTGGGAGTCGATCACGACGCGCCGGCGCCCGCCGGCGCTGTTGCTTGCCGGTGTGCGCTCGCCGGTGCGCGAGTCGCGCGTGGGGCGCACACGCTCACCGGCCGCTTGGCCGGCGGCTCCGTCGGGGTTGGCGGTGCCATCGGCGGGGGCGCCATCGGCAGCGGCGGCCTGCGTCGGCGCGGGGGATGCCGGCCCTTGGTCGGCGCCGTCGGCCGAGGCCGCTTGGCCGGTGGGAGCGCTCTGCGCAGACGTGGCTGGAGTCGCAGACGGCGTGGGTGCTCCGTTTGCCGGTGGTGCGGACGGTGGAGCGGACGGTGGAGCGGACTTCGTGGCGGTGGCGGCGGCGGTTGCACCCGCGGAGGCGCCGTTGCCGGCCAGCACGCGCAGCGCGTCGGCCTCCTCGACAGAAGAGGCGGCTGCCTTGGCGGCCACGCCCGCTGCCTGCAGGCGCTCGAGCAACTCCTTGCTGGAAAGACCGTGCTCCTTTGCTATTTCGTGAACTCGCTTCTTACTCATCGACTCTCCGATTCTAGGAGCTCGACGGGGACCTCGACCGCGTGACGAAAAGCGCGTTGCAATGTGCCCTTCCTGGTTGCGAGCTTCATGCATTCGATGCTCGGCTCGCGCACCCACTCGCTGGGACCAACGTAGGCGCCGCTGCTACAAACGTAGGCGCCGCGTCCCGGCAGCCTGCCGGCACGATCGAGCACGGCTGTGGGGGTACGCTCGGCCGCGATGGCGACGCTTGCCAAGCGCACCAACTCGGGCTTTGGCGCCAGGCGCCCGCAGCCGACGCAGCGGCGCCGGGGAACATGGACGCCTATGACGCTTGCCCCTCGGCGGCCTCTTCGACGAGCTCGCCGGCGCTCGGCTCCTCGGAAACGTTGTCGGCGGGCAGGGGCTGATCTTCGCTCGTTGTCTGCTTGTCCGGCGTCGTCGCCTGCTCTCCTGCGGGGGCCTGCTCTCCAGTGGGAGCCGTCGCCTGCTCTCCTGCGGGAGCCGTCGCCTGCTCTCCTGCGGGAGCCTGCTCATCCGGCGCGGGTGCCGCCGCGCGCTCCTCCCCGCCGGCCTGCGGCGAGAGGTCGGCCACGTTGTCGCTGTCGATCGCGGCCAGCGCCTGGTGGGAGTCGAGGCCGCAGTAGCGCGAACCGGGCAGCGATGCGTTCGGGCAGCGACGACCGTTTGAGAGGATCGCGGCACAACGTCCCTGCAGGTCCTCCTCCTCATAGCCGTGCTCGGCCTCCTCGGCGGCGAACTCGGTCTCCGAGCGGATGTCCACGCGCCAACCGGTGAGGCGGGCCGCAAGGCGAGCGTTCTGACCCTCTCGACCGATCGCGAGCGAGAGCTGATCGTCGGGGACGATGACCGTGGCCTGCTTGGCCTCATCGTCGACCAAGACCTCGCGTACGCGAGCGGGCGAGAGCGCCTTTGCCACGAAACGGGCCGGCTCGTCGTTGAAGGGGATGATGTCGATCTTCTCGCCGCGCAACTCGGAGACGACCATGCGCACGCGCGAGCCGCGCGGGCCCACACAGGCGCCGACCGGGTCGACGCCGTCGGCGTGGGAGACGACCGCGATCTTCGAGCGGTAGCCGGGCTCGCGAGCCACGTTGGCGATCTCGACCAGACCGTCGGCGATCTCGGGGACCTCCAGCTCGAACAGCTTCTTGATCAACTCGGGGTCGCGGCGGGAGACGATGATCGATGGGCCCTTCGTGGAGGGTGAGACCTCCTTGATGACGGCCTTGATGCGCTGCGAATGGTCGTAGCGCTCGCCGTCGACTTGCTCTGACTTCGGCAGCAGCGCCTCGACACGCTCGCGCAATTGCACCAAGGTGTAGCGCGAATCGGACTGCTGCACGATCCCGGTAATCAGCTCGCCCACGCGGTCGCGGTACTCCTCGAACATCATGTCGCGCTCGGCCTCGCGGATGCGCTGCAGGATCACCTGCTTGGCGGTCTGTGCGGCGATCCGGCCGAAGTCCTCAGGGGTGACGTCCTGTTCGCCGATCTGGTCGCGGTACTGCTCGAACTTGGCCGGGTCGATTTCCGGCTCCTCCGGTTCGCGCAGCTCGCCGGTCTCCGGATCCACGACCGTGCCCTCGTCGATCGTCTCGACGATCAGGTGCGCCTCCAGGCGCTCGGGCACGATCAGTTCGATCACGCGGAAGTCGGCCGTCTCACGATCCATTTCGACGCGCGCGTACTTGGCCGATCCGGGCTGCTTCTTATAGGCGGACAGCAGCGCGTCCTCCAGCGCGATCATCAACTTCTCGGGCTCGATGCCCTTCTCGCGCGCCAGTGCGTGCATGGCTTCCAGGATCTCGCGTGACATAGGTTTTCTCTCCTACTCCTCGACGAGGTTCGAACGACGGATCTCCGAATAGGGGATCGCGATGACGCCCCCGTCGGCGGCCAGTGTTATCTCGCTGTCGGTGACTCCGACGAGCTCTCCGGTGAAGCTCTTGGCGCGGCGCTCGGCCTCAGCCGAGTCGGCTGCCGGGATCGGACGTGGCTCGCGTGTCCTCACGCGGGCGCGGCGACCGACATAACGGCGGAAGTGGGTGGGCTTGGTCAGCGGCCGTTCAGTGCCCGGCGAGGAGACCTCGAGCGAATAGCGCTCACGCAGATCGGCGAGCAGCACGGTGACGCGCTCGCACAGCGCAAGCGTGACGCCGTCGGGGTGGTCGATGAACACGCGCAGGGTGCCGTTTGGCAGCAACTCCGCGAGCAGAACCTCGACAGCGGGTTCGCTATCTGCCAGGCGCGCTTCTATCTCAGACTGCAATGCCGACATCGACTTGGTGGCTCTCTCTTCGGGTATGAGGCGTAAAAAAAAGCGGGCGGGCGCCCACTCTCGGTACTACAGCCGTCGCATGGGCGACGACTCGAAAGCTGTCAGCCGAGAATAGCATTGGGTCTTCTACATGGTTGAAACGGGGGTGCTCGCCAGCGCTGTCGGCGACAGCGCTCACGCCTTCGCGGCGTCTCGGCGCGCACGGTCGCGATAGAGACGGTAGTCGGCTCGGCTGGGGCGCATCGAGCAGGCGACGGCGAGCGGATGACACGCCTCGCTGTGGCGTCCAAGCAGCTGCATCGAGCGACCCAAGCAGAAGAGGGCGTAGTCGTTGGTGGGTGCGGCGGCGGCAACCGCCTGGAACTCCTCGGCGGCGCGTTCGTAGTGCTGGGCGTGGAACAGCGCGCGCCCGAGCGCCTCGCGGATCGAGGTCTTGGTGGGCTCGAGCTCGCGCGCACGCGTCAGCGGCACGATTGCCGCCATGTGGTCGCCGTGCTCGAGCAGGTCGCATCCACATCTGTAGAGCTCGTAGACGCTGTCCATGCATCTACTTTAACCGCGAGCGCGCGGGTGGGAGGGCATCCCAGTCAAGCGTCCTTGCGCAGATGCTCGACCGTATCGAGGATCCGTTCGGCGACGATCTCCTTATCGGCTCGTGGGACGCACTCGTCTTCCTCGGCGGTGAGGATCGTCACCTCGTTGGCTGTCGAGTCGAAGCCGATGTCCGTGCGCGAGATGTCGTTGAAGATCACGGCATCGACGCCCTTGCCGGCGAGCTTGGCGCGCGCACGCTCGAGCCCGTCGGCTCCGTGCTCGGCGGCGAAGGCGACGAGCGTCTGCCCAGGCCGGCGATGGGCGGAGAGCCCGCGCAGCACGTCGGGCGTCGGTTCGAGCTCGATCGTCAAGTGCGAGCGGTGCCCCTTCTTGATCTTGCCGTTCTCTGGCGATGTGGGACGGAAGTCGGCGACGGCAGCTGCCATCAGCAGAACGTCGCATGCCTGGAACTCTCGCTCGCATGCCTGCTCGAGCTCGGCGGCGCTGTGCACGCGATGGACCGTGACACCTGTCGGCGCCTCGATCCCGACATTGGCTGCCACGAGCGTCACCTCGGCACCGCGTCTGTACGCCGTCGCGGCGAGCGCGAAGCCCATACGCCCTGACGAGCTGTTGCCGACAAAGCGCACGCTGTCGATCGGCTCGCGGGTGCCGCCGGCGGTGACAAGCACGCGCAGCCCCCTCCACTCACCGCGATCGGCCGGGCCGCTTGCTGGGTCATCGCCTGCTGGAGGTTCAGTGTCTTTAGAAACGGCATGCCCCCCCCGCGCGCGGGGGGCATCGCCGCCTAGAAGCTCCTCGCACACGCCGAGTAGCCGCTGCGGCTCGGCCAGACGCCCGACGCCTTGCTCGCCGAGCGAAGCGAGGCGGCCCACGCCGGGCTCGACGATGTGCGCACCGCGACTGCGCAACAGCTCGATATTGGCCTGTGTCGCCACGTGCTCGTACATGTGGTTGTTCATGGCCGGCGCGAGCACCACAGGACATGTGGCGGCGAGCGCGCAACTGGTCAGCAGGTTGTCGGCGAGGCCGCCGGCAAGCTTTGCCAGCGTGTTCGCCGACGCCGGCGCGATCAAGTAGAGGTCTGCGTTTGCGACCAGTTGCAGATGGCTGAGTGGCTGGTGGGTGGGCGGCTCCTGGCCCGGGAAGGCTCCGCGCGCCGGGTCGTGCTCGAACTCGTCGGTGAGCACCGGCGCGCCCGTGAGCGCCGCGAAGGAGGCCTCCCCCACGAAGCGCTGACTGGTGGGCGTCTGCACCACGCGCAGCGAGTGGCCCTGGCCGCTTGCAAGCCTTATGAACTCGAGCGCCTTGTAGGCGGCGATGCCACCGCTGACGCCGAGCAAGATCCGTGCCATGTGTTCGTTCTACGGCTTTAGGCGTATCTGCACAAGTCTTGAGGCAGTACTTGCGTCACAACGACTAGGACGTGGTCTGGGCAAGCCGGTCGATTGAAGATCCCGCCGATCTCAAATCGCTACACAAGCGACCGAGGACGCAACCGATCGACGATCAAGATGCGCTCGTCGATCGGCCAGCACCGCCCAGAGCGCGTCCTAGCGGTAGTGGTACTTGATCTTGCCCGCAGCGACTTCCTCGAGTGCGATCGTGAGGTAGTTCTTGGAGGCGGTCTCGATCATCGGCGGCGGGAATTCCTCGAAAGCCCCCTCGCCGAGGTTGTGGTAATAGCTGTTGATCTGCCGCGCGCGCTTCGCGGCGACGAGCACGCTTGCGTAGTTGGAGTCGACGTTGTCGAGCAGACGGTCGATACGGGGTGAGGTCATCATGGTGAGCAGGGGGCCTTTCGTGGTGGACTTGCAGTGTAGCCGTCACCCTCGCGAATCGACCTGCGCGAGTCTTCGAGCGAGCGTTTCGAAGGATTGTCGGTCGAGCTTTACGGGGGTTCGATCCGGGATCAACTGTGTCTTGGGGTCGACCGCGTCTAGCCCAACTCGGCAGAGACGATCGCCACCAGTTCATCGAGCGCGTCTTCGAGGCGGTCGTTGATGACCACATGGGCGAACTCGTCGCGCGCGGCCATCTCCTGCTCGGCGACCGCGAGGCGACGCTCGACCTCAACGCTTGCGTCGGTGCCGCGACCGATAAGCCTGGGGCGCAAAGCATCGAGCGAGGGCGGGGCGATGAATACCTGCACCGCCTCGGGCATCGCGGCACGCACCTGGCGGGCACCTTGAACCTCGATCTCGAGCACCACCGGCGCTCCGGCGGCGACTCTTTGCTCGAGCTCTCTGCGCAACGTGCCATAACGACGGCCGGCGTAGTCGGCGTGCTCGACGAAGTCGCCGTCCCGCGCATGGTGCTCGAACTCGATGCTCGAGAGGAAGTGGTAATCGACTCCATCCTGCTCGCCCGGTCGCGGTGAGCGTGTTGTCGCGGACACCGACAGCTCGAGTTGCGGTAGACGCTCCATCAACCCACGGATGAGCGTTCCCTTTCCCACGCCGGAAGGTCCGGTGATCACAAAGACGCGTGCCACGCGCGAGACCCTAATGTCGGGAGCGGCGGGAAGCGATTGGCCGCGCGGCGGCGGGCCTAACGCCGCAGCAATGAAACGAGCTCACTGCGCTGGCGGTCCGAGAGGCCGCCGATCGTCTTGCTCGGCGAAATACGGCAGTGCGCGAGGATCTTGTTGACCTTGACGCGGCCGTACTTGGGGACGGCGAGCAGCATGTCGAAGACCTTGGCAGTCTCGACGTACTCCGGCGGGTTGAGCAACAGCGTGTGGATCGAAAGTCGGCCGGCCTTCAGGTCGCGCTTGAGCTGTGCGCGCTCGGTGCGAATGAGGTTGGCGCGCGCAAGCGCGTCCATACGTTGATTTAGCGACCGCTCTGGAGCGGCAGACGGCTTGGAGGTCATGGTCGAAGACATCGGGCCCGTCGCGGTTGGCATGGGCGGCGAGTCTACAGACCCGAGCGCCCCGTTCAAGGCCAACCCGGTTAATTCGTATGAAGCTCAGGTTGAGCTTTAGCTACGTCGAGGATGGTGGACGGTACCGAGGCCCGTTTGCAGGGGTTTTCCGCCGCTAAAGCTGACCGATGCTGGCATACAAGAAGACATTGGTGGAGGTCGAGATTTTCGGCGAGCACAGGAAAATGGCCTGTCTATGGGCCAAATGCCGCCGATGCCGGGTCGGGTACGCAGTCCAGCTCGGTGGCGATGCGTCTGGCGACCGAAGGATCGCGAAAAGTCTCAGTCCCGATCGCGACGAGCCGTGCGCCGACATCGAGGAATTGACGAGCATGGAGCGAGCTCTGCACGCCTCCCATCCCGATCACGGGGATCGCTACACGCTCGACCACCGCTGCCACCTGGGCGAGCGCGACTGGGCGTATGGCGGCACCCGACAGGCCACCGGTGCCACCGCCGAGCCAGGGGGCGGGCGGGCCGGGAGTCTGCTTGTGCCGATCGGGCGTGAGCGCGGTGGCACGCAAGGTGTTGATCAGCGAGACGGCGTCGGCACCGCCCTCCTGCGCAGCCAACGCGCAAGCTGAGACGTCGGCGCAGTTGGGCGTCAGCTTGACGATCAGCGGCTTGTGCAGCTCCGCTCGGACGGCGCGCAGCACACGCTCCAGCGCGACCGGGTCGGCACCGATGTCAAGGCCTGTTTGAACATTGGGGCAGGAGACGTTCAGCTCCACCGCCGCTATCTCCCCACGCGCGTCACATGCCTGCAGCAGCACCGCGATCTCCTCGGTGGTCGAGCCCATTACGTTGGTTATGAGTGGGACGGGCAGTCGCGCGAGCTCTGGAAGATCCTCTGCGACATAGCGCTCCAGGCCCTTGTTGGGCAGCCCGATCGAGTTGACCAGACCGGCCTGGGCCTCCCACAGCCGTGGCGGTGGGTTGCCGGCGCGGGGCGCGAGCGTGATCGTCTTGGAGACGAACGCGGCGAACGGGAACTCCTCGTCGAGCGCTTTGCCGAATGCGCGACGCGCGGCGATCGCGTCGAAGGTGCCGGAGCCGTTGATCACGGGATGGGCCAGTTCGATACCGCAGAACTCGACGCTCATCCCGGGGCTCCCGCGTGATCGGACACCCGCTCGAGCTTGGACGCGTCCACCACCGGGCCATCTACGCATACGCGCAAGTAGCCCTGGCGCGCCGGTACCACGCAGCCGTAGCAGGCGCCAAAGCCGCAGGCCATGCCGGCCTCCAGAGCCAGCTGGGCCGGCACGTCGCGCTCAGCGCACAGCGCGCGCACCGACTCCAGCATGAGCGGTGGACCGCACGCGTAGACGGTTGCCTGTGCGTCGCGATCGAGCTCGGCGCACAAAAGCTCGGTGACACGGCCATGATGGCCGACGGACCCATCGTCGCTTGCAAGAATCGCGTTCTCGAGCAGCACGGCGCCTTGGGTATGGGCGCTGTCGCGGAAGCCGAGTAGCACCGTTGCGGAGGTTCCTCCCACTCGCAATTCGTCGCTGAGGATCGCAAGTGGGGCGATGCCGACGCCGCCACCGACGAGTAGCGCACGACGTCCGTCCTCATGCATCACAAAGCCGCTGCCCAACGGACCGAGCACCCATAGGTGCTCTCCTGCATCCAACTCGGACAACCGCCGAGTACCGGGGCCGACATCCTCAAGCAGGAAGTGGGCCTCGCCGTCTTGGTAGCGCGCGTATGAGAAGGCGCGTGGCAGGTAGGGACGCTCGTCCTCACCTGCTCCCCAACGCTCGGCGGTGGCAAGCATCGCGAACTGTCCTGCATCAGGTTCTGGCCCATTGGGATCGGCGGCCTTCAGGAGGCGATAAGCGCCCAGCGATTCGTTCTCGGTGACGGTGAGCAATCTCCGACCGAGGGGGGCCGGCCTGCGTTCGCTCACGCGGCTTGCCTGCCTGCCTGCCCCCCGTCATGGGGGGTGCCTTTCAGGGTGCGCCCCGTCACGGGGTGTGCCTCGCTGGAGCTCGCACGGTCACCGTGCAGCTCCTGCAGGGAGAGCACATCGGGCTCGCCGAGCTTGATCGCCTGGGCGATAGCGCGGGCGGCCGAGACTCCCGCCGAGAGCGTTGTCAGACACGGGATGCCGTGGGCGATCGCCGAGCGGCGGATCTCCCAACCGTCGCTGCGTGCGCCCAATCCCGTGGGCGTGTTGACGATCAGGTTTACCTCTCCCCGCTCGATCCAGTCGACGACGTGCGGGGAGCCCTCGCCGATCTTGTTGATCCTCTTGACCGGTACGCCCATGCGCGCGATCGCCTCGGCCGTGCCGCCGGTGGCGAGGATACGGAAGCCGTTGTCGTGGAGGATCTGGGCAACCGCGAAGACTCCCGGCTTGTCCGAGTCGGTGACGGTGATGAAGGCCGTACCGGCATTTGGCAGCGGCGAGCCGGCGGCTGCCTGCGCCTTGGCGAACGCTGTCGGGAAGTCGCGCGCGATGCCCATCACCTCGCCGGTCGAGCGCATCTCCGGGCCTAGCAGCGAGTCCGCGCCGTCGAAGCGGTCGAAGGGCAGTACCGCCTCCTTGACCGAGACGTGCTCGCCGAAGCCGACGCCCTCGTGCCCGCTCGGCAAAGCGAGATCGGCGATGCGCTCGCCGAGCATGATGCGACAGGCGAGCTTGGCCAAGGGCAAGCCGACTGCCTTGGAGACGAACGGGACGGTGCGCGAGGCACGCGGGTTGGCCTCGATCACGTACAGGTGACCCTCGTGGATCGCGTACTGCGCGTTCATCAAGCCCACGACGCCGACGCCGAGCGCGATGTCACGCGTGGCGGCACGGATCTGCTCGAGCATCTCCTCGCCAAGCGAGTGCGGCGGCAAGACACAGGCGGAGTCGCCCGAATGCACGCCGGCCTCCTCGACGTGCTGCATGATCCCGCCGATCCACACCTCGTGGCCGTCGCACAGCGCGTCGACATCGACCTCGACCGCGTTCTCCAGGAAACGGTCAAGGAAGATGGTCGGTCTGGAGGGCGCGTCGCTGCTGTTCGACGCCTGTTGATTTTGGGGATTTGAAGTTCGTTCCGCTCGATTGTCCGGGGCTGGTAACTCTCTCTGGAGGTAGTCGGCAAGCCCGTCGCTTGAATAGACGATCTCCATCGCCCGTCCGCCGAGCACGTAGGAGGGCCGCACGAGTAGCGGGAAGCCGACCTCCTCGGCCTTGGCGAGCGCTTCCTGCACCGTGCAGGCCGTCGCATACGGGGGGGCCTGATAGCCGAGTCGATCCAGCAGCTCGCCGAAGCGGCCGCGATCCTCGGCCAGGTCGATCGCGTCGACGCTCGTGCCGAGTAGGGGTACACCTGCCTCGACCAGGCCTGCGGCCAACTTCAGAGGAGTCTGGCCGCCGAACTGCACAATCACACCCTCGGGCTGCTCGACCTCGATCACGCCAAGCACGTCCTCGAGCGTCAGCGGCTCGAAGTAGAGCCGGTCGGAGGTGTCGTAGTCGGTGGAGACCGTCTCGGGGTTGCAATTGACGATCACCGCGTCGCGGCCTGACGCGCGCACGGTCATCGCGGCGTGCACGCAGCAGTAGTCGAACTCGATGCCCTGGCCGATGCGGTTGGGGCCGGCGCCGAGGATCACGACCGAGGGTCGCTCACCGCGCACGACCTCGTGGGCGGCCTTGCGCTCCCAGCCGGAGTAGTAGTACGGGGTGCGTGCCGGGAACTCGGCGGCACAGGTGTCGACCGACTTGAACGAGCGCTCGCCGGCGAAGCTGGCCTGCGGGTCCTTGGCGATCTGCTCCAGCTCGGCCAAGAACCATCGGTCGATCGAGGTGCGCTCGTGGACCGGGGCAATCCCGACATCGCGGGCGAGCAGCTCCAGAATCGTCTCGTAGCGGTCGGCCGTCGGCGTGAGTAGGCCGTCGAGCAGCTCTTGGTCGCTGAGAGCCTCCAGGCGCGGCGGCTTGTCTAGCTCGCGCGAGCGCAGCGCCTTCGAGAAAGCCTGGGAGAATGTGCGTCCAATCGCCATCGCCTCCCCCACCGACTTCATGTGCGTGGAGAGGGTCGGCACCGCGCCTGGGAACTTCTCGAAGGCGAAGCGCGGCCACTTGACGACCACGTAGTCGATCGTCGGCTCGAAGCTCGCCGGCGTCACGCTGGTGATGTCGTTTGTGATCTCCTCGAGCAGATAGCCGACCGCTAGGCGCGCGGCGATCTTTGCGATCGGGAAGCCCGTGGCCTTGGAGGCAAGCGCCGAGGAGCGCGAGACGCGCGGGTTCATCTCGATGATGAGGATCTCCTCGGTCCCAGGGTTGACGGCGAACTGCACGTTCGAGCCCCCCGTCTCCACGCCCACGGCACGGATCACCGCGATCGCCTGGTCGCGTAGCTGCTGGTAGAGGGCGTCGGTGAGCGTCTGCTGCGGGGCGACCGTGACCGAGTCCCCGGTGTGCACGCCCATCGGGTCGATGTTCTCGATCGAGCAGACGATCACGACGTTGTCGGCTTTGTCGCGCATCACCTCCAGCTCGAACTCGCCCCAGCCGAGGACAGATTGATCGAGCAGCACCTGACCGATCGGCGAGGCCTCAAGGCCCCTCTTGACGATCGTCTCGAACTCCTCTTGGGTGCGGGCGATGCCTCCTCCGCGGCCGCCGAGCGTGAAGGCGGGGCGTACTATGCACGGCAACCCCAGCCGCGGCAACGCCTGAACGGCCTCCTGCACGCCTACCTCGAGGTCAAACCGGCCTGCGCCAGGTGCGCCCGCGGCCCGCGAGCCGACGTCATCGATCCAAGGCGCGGTTGCGATCGCGCTGTTGGGCATCTTCAGCCCCGCGCCCGCCATCGCCTCGGCAAACAGCTCGCGGTCCTCCGCACAGGTGATCGCGTCGTAGTTGGCGCCGATCAACTCGACGCCGTAGCGCTGCAGCGTGCCGTTGTCGTGCAATGCCTTTGCCAGGTTCAGGGCCGTCTGTCCGCCGAGCGTCGGCAACAGCGCGTCCGGGCGCTCGCGCTCGATGATCTTCTCGAG
Organism: uncultured Solirubrobacterales bacterium; assembly: GCA_963704555.1. Classification (GTDB taxonomy): domain Bacteria; phylum Actinomycetota; class Thermoleophilia; order Solirubrobacterales; family Solirubrobacteraceae; genus Palsa-744. Next base: position 2,070,833 of record OY969921.1, on the reverse strand, counting down.
CGGCCCTGGCAGTAGCGGCTCGACATAAGTTGCGTCGGCGAACTCCGGGTCGGTCATGATCGTTGCCGGGTTGGAGTTGACCAGCACGACCCTGTAGCCCTCCTCGCGCAGTACCTTGCACGCCTGTACGCCGGAGTAGTCGAACTCGGCGGCCTGGCCGATCACGATCGGGCCTGATCCCAAGATCAGGATCGTTTTTATGTCGTCGCGCCTAGGCATTTACACCCGGCCCTCGAGCCAGACAAGGAACGCCCATCCAAGACCCCCGGAGGGGGTCCCCTCCCCCAAAAAACCGGCAACGTCATGCGTGGCCATCATGCAGCTGCGATCCGCTCGCTCATCCCTATTCATGATGCCTCCGCGATCCGCGCGAGGAAACGATCAAAGAGGTGCAGGCTGTCGTGCGGACCTGGGCCGGCCTCGGGGTGGTACTGCACCGCGCCGCCTGGCACGTCCAGCAGCTCGAAGCCCTCGACCGTGCGGTCGTACAGGTTCACGTGCGTGAGCTGGGCTGTGCCGAAGTCGGTGTCCCAGCGCACCGGCTCATCGTGTCGCAGCGTGCGCGCGCCGCCCGGTCCCAGCACCGCGAAGCCGTGATTTTGCGAGGTGATCTCAACGCGGCCCGTCTGCAGGTCCTTGACTGGGTGATTGGCACCACGGTGGCCGAAGGGGAGCTTGTAGGTCTCAAGACCCAGCGCCCGGCACAGCAGCTGGTGGCCAAGGCAGATACCCCACACGGGCTTCTTGCCGACGATCTCGCGCACCGTGTCGACCACGTAGCCAAGTGCGGCGGGGTCTCCGGGGCCGTTGGCGACGAATACCGCATCGGGGTCGTCAGCGAGAAGCTGCTCGGCAGAGGTCGAGCATGGGTACAGCGCCACACGTGCGCCACGCTCAACCAGATTGCGCACGATCGAGGACTTGATGCCAGTGTCGAGCACGGCGATCAACGGTTCAGGGGCGATGCCCCCCGCGCGCGCGAGGGGCATCGCCTCGATTTGACCTCTACCAGCCCGGTCTTCTCCGCCGTGAATGCTCACCCGCTCAGGCGTTACGACACGGGCCAGATCGAGGCCGCTCATCGACGGCTCGGCCGCGATCAGCGCTTGCGCCTCCGCTTCGCTCACGCGCTCGGGGAAGATGCCGCCGCGCATCGCGCCCGCCTCGCGGATGTGACGTACGAGCGCACGTGTGTCGACGCCACTGATCGCCGGCACCTCGCAGTCGGTGAGCCAATCGAGCCAGCCGCGCTCGGCCTCAGGGGCATCCTCGCGATTGCACGCCTCGCGCATGATCGCCGCCCGCGCCCAGATGCGCTCGGACTCCATCGCGCGCCGGCTGACCCCGTAGTTGCCGATGTGCGGATAGGTGAAGGTGATCAGCTGGCCGGCGAAGGATGGGTCGCTGACCGACTCCTGATAGCCGGACATGCCGGTCGTGAACACAACCTCGCCCACGGCGTGCGCGTCGGCCGCACACGCCTCGCCGTCGAAGCGGGCGCCGTCCTCGAGCAGCACGTATGCCTCGCGTGCCGCCGTCATCCCACCAACCCTTCGGTCGGCCTAGCGTCATAGCCGGCCATCAGACGATCAGCCTCTGCACGGCCTTGAACTCTGGTGTGCCCGCTCGCTCGAGCAGCTCGAACAGGACGGACTCGACTGTGCTGACGACCGCGCCGGCGCGCTCCAGGCGTTCAAGGCCACGTTCGTAGTCGAGCGCGTGGCGCGAGCCGACAGCATCCGCCGGTACGTGCACTTCGATCCCCCGGTTTAGCAGGTCATGGGCGGTCTGGGAGACACACACGTGCGTCTCGATCCCGCACACGATTGCCTGTGTGCGTCCACCCAGATCGAAGCCGTCCGCGCGCACGGCCGAGAAGACGGTCTTCTCGATGCGCGACTCGTCCTCCAGGCCGACCTCGGGCGCGGTGTGACCGAGGCCCTTGGGGTACTGCTCGCTGACGATGCGGGGGACGTCGAGGATCCTCCCGGCGCGCACGAGCTTGGAGCACGCCTGTACCACCGCGTCGAAGCTCGCATAGGAGCGAAAACCCTCCTGCACGTCGACCACGACCAACACCGCGTCATCGCGCTTGAGCAGGCTCATGAGCCCACCACCGAGAAGGCCGGCTTGCGATAGGCCACGATGCCGGCCGCCACTGTCATAAGCACACGCCCCGTAAGACGCCGCCCGGCAAAGCAGCAGTTCTCCGAGCGGCTCTCCCAGCCGTGCTCGCCGGCCATCCACTCGGCGGACAGGTCGCAAAGTGTGAGGTTCGCCCGCTCGCCTACCGCGATGCGCGGAGTCGGCAGGCCGAAGAGATCGGCCCCGGCGGTCATCCGCTCGACAAGCAACGCGAGCCCGATCGTACCCGGCAGCACGAGCTCGGTATGAAGTGCGGCGAACGCCGTCTCCAGGCCCGTGGTGCCCATCGGGGCCTGCTCAAAGGGGACCTCCTTTTCGTGGCGCGCGTGTGGGGCGTGATCGGTCGCAATGCAGTCGATCGTGCCCGAGCGCAGGCCCTCGATCAGGGCCAGTCGATCGGTCTCGCTTGCCAGCGGCGGGTTCATCTTCATACGCGTGTCCATCGCGCGCACATGCTCGTCGGTCAGCAAGAGATGATGAGGCGTGACCTCGGCGCTGACGCGAAAGCCGCGCTCCTTTCCCGCCGCGACGGCGTGCACCGACGCTGCGCAGCTGAGGTGCTGAAAGTGCACGCGTCCGTCCTCATACCCGGCAAGCTCTGCGTCGCGGGCGACCATCGTGGACTCGCTCACGCTCGGGATGCCGCCGATCCCGAGCGCCGCGCTGACGGCGCCCTCGTGCATCGAACCACCATGGGAGAGCGAGGGGTCCTCCTCGTGCAGCGTGAGCACACCACCACACAGGCGTTGGTACTGAAGCGCCTTGCGCAGCACGCCAGCACTTGCGACTGGACGGCCGTCGTCGGTGAAGCCAAGCGCGCCCTCCCCCATCAGCTCGGCCATCTCGGTCAACTCTCCACCCTCTAGGCCACGTGTGATCGCGGCCAGGAAGCCGACGGGTACACGTGCCTCTCTTGTGGCCGCCTCGCGCAGCGAGCGCAACAGTGGCGCCGAGTCGATCGCGGGGTCTGTGTTGGGCATCGCGATCACCGCGCAGAAGCCACCGACAGCGGCGGCGCGCGTGCCGGTTTCCAAGTCCTCCTTGTGCTCCTGGCCCGGGCTGCGCAGATGCACGTGCGGATCGACGAAGGCTGGCAGCAGGTGCTTGCCTTCGCCCTGGGCCACCTCGGTGTCGCTGTCTGCATTCAGCTCGCCCGCAGCGGCGATCTCGACAATCTGTCCTGCACGCACGAGGACGTCGGCTGGCGCGTCGAGGTCGCTACGCGGATCGAGTGCGTGCGCGCCCTTGATCAGCAGGTTGGCCTCGGCGCTCATGCCGTGCACCAGCGCTGGGACGGGCTTCACGCGAGCCTCGCTCTCTGCCTAGTAGGCATTCGGATCGACGCTCACGCCAGCTGTGGCTCGAGGACGGGGCGGAATGTGCGTGAGCCCGAGAGCAGCTCGTAGAGGACTGCCATGCGCACCACTACGCCGGCCTCGACTTGCGCGGTAATCAGCGCCTGTGGCGAGTCGGCTACCTCGCCGGAGAGCTCCACGCCGCGGTTGACCGGGCCCGGGTGCATGAGCAGCTGCCGCGGAGATAGCCGGCGCGCGTTGACCTGAAAGCAGGCGGCGTACTCGCGCAGCGAGGGTACCCACGACTCGTTCATGCGCTCGTGCTGCATGCGCAGCGCGTACACGACATCGGCGTCCGCGAGATCGTCGAGCGTGTAGCGCACCTCGCATCCGAGTTGCTCGATTCCGCGCGGGATCAGAGTTGGCGGCCCGGCGACCGTCACCTTCGCGCCCATGCGCTGAAAGGCAAGAATGTTCGAGCGTGCGACCCGCGAGTGCGCTACGTCACCCACGATCCAGATCGACGTCCCGTCGAGCGGTCCGAGGCGGCGCTGCAGCGTGTAGACGTCCAGCAGCGCTTGCGTGGGGTGCTCGTGCTTACCGTCGCCGGCGTTGACGATCGCCGCGTTCGTCCAGCCCGAGACGAGCTCGGCCGCGCCCGCCCACGGTGCCCGGATCACGATCGCGTCGGGCTTGTGGGCGCTCAGTGTCAAAACCGTGTCCTTCAGCGACTCGCCCTTCTCGACACTGGAGCCGCTTGAGACGAAGTTGACGACGTCCGCCGACAGGCGCTTGGCGGCCAGCTCGAAGGAGCTGCGGGTGCGCGTGGAGGCCTCGTAGAAGAGGTTGAGCACCATCCGCCCGCGCAGGGCCGGCACCTTCTTGATCTCGCGGTCGGAGACCTCGGCAAAGCGTGAAGCCTGCTGGACGATCCGCTCGATCGTCTCGCGGTCGAGATCCTCGATTGAGAGCAGATGGTTCATGCGCAGGACCGTGCTTTGTCAGCACGCCCTCTTGCGGGGACGGGCGCGAAGGTGACGTTCGCAAGCGGAGGACCCATACGCCGAAGCACGATGCCCCGCGCGCGCGGGGGGGGCATCGCGTTTTTGAGCTGTCGGTTCACGCGCCCGCCCCTACCGTGGCACGCCCGATCGCCACCTCGTCGATGCCGTCCAGCTCGCGGAGGCGCACGCTGACGTACTCCTCGCGGGCGGTGGGCAGGTTCTTGCCAACGTAATCGGGGCGGATCGGCAGCTCCCGGTGTCCGCGGTCGGCGAGCACCGCCAACTGCACCCGCTCGGGGCGGCCGTAGTCAAACAGCGCCTCGATCGCGGCGCGCACGGTGCGCCCGGTATAGAGCACATCGTCGACGATCACGATCGTGCGCTCGGAGGAGTCGAAGTCGATATGCGAAGCATGGACGACGGGCGCCTGCGGACGCGAGGCGACGTCATCGCGGTAAAAGCCGATGTCCAGGTCCCCGAGCGGGACGTCTTCTTGCAAGAGCTTGGCCAGCAGCAGCTGAAGGCGCTGGGCGAGGATCGCTCCACGACGGTGAATACCGACGAGGGCGACCGTGCAAGGAGTCGGGTTTCGCTCATCTATCTCATGCGCGATACGCACCAGCGCCCGTGCAATCTGGTCCTCGCCGAGGACGATCTTCCCGTCTTGCATTCGATTCCTTCCTGGCCTCACCGGACCGGGTTAAAGGAGCAGCAAGGCGACTGTATCAAGGTATGGCGACGGTTTCTGTGGATGTCTCGCTTGCCTGAGTCTCCGCTGTGGGGGCACCGGCCGTCTGCTCGCGGGCGCGACGGTCTGACCAGCGAATCAGCTCAGCCGGGCCCTTCTCGGGAAAGGGAACGTCGATCGTGTCGAAGTCGCGTGGTGCCTCTGTCGGGGCAAACACCGAGCGGGCCTCTTCGCGCAGATCGCCGCCCGGGTAGCGAGTAGATATGTGAGTTAGCGCGAGTAGCCGTACCTCTGCATCGCGCGCGACTTGCGCTGCCTGCCGCGCAGTGGAATGGCCGGTCTGGTGCGCGCGCTCGAGCTCCTCCTCGGCAAACGTAGCCTCGTGCACCAGTAGGTCCGCTTCGTGCGCGGCCAGCGTCAACATCTCACACGGTGACGTATCTCCAGAGATCACGATCTTGCGACCCTCACGCGTGGGCCCCATTACCTGCTCTGGGCTCACCCCGGCGACGGTCTCCCCACGTGTGAGCCTGCCAAAGTCGGGCCCCGGTGTGACGCCGAGCTGTTCAGCCAGCTTGGGGTCTAGATGGCCGGGACGGGGGTCCTCGAGGATCGCGTAGCCGTAGGCGCTGTTAGCGCGGTGGCTCACCCGGATGGGCGCCACGGCGTAGCCGTCGAACGCCACGTCGTCGTCAGCCTCGAGCTCTGTGAAGCGCAGCTCGTATGGGAGCCGCCCGTAGATGAAACGCGTCTGCTCCATCAGCTGTGCCAGCCCGGGAGGCCCATAGATCGCCAGCGGCTGGTCGCGTTCGCGCAGGGCAAAGGACTTCAGCATCCCGGGCAAGCCAAGCCAATGATCGGCGTGAAAGTGGGTGATGAATACGCAGCCCACATCGGCAAGCCCAACCGAGCGCATCAGTTGACGCTGTGTGCCTTCGCCGCAATCAAACAGCAGCCTGTCGCCGCCACGACGCAGAAGGATCGCGGGCAGCCCGCGGCGGGGGCTCGGCACCGAACCGCCGGTGCCTGCGAAGAACAGGGAGAGGTCCATGGGCGCAACGGTAGCGGGCAAGGACGACCGCCATTGCTGCGCTACGTATCGCGACGGTAGAGCGTAGGAACAAGAAGTCCGACTCCGCCAAGTAGGAGCAACGCCAGGGGCCAGCCGACCAGCGCATAGGTTGGATGGTGCCCGGACTCGATTCGCGTTACCTGGGCCCCGACGCTGATCACGAAGGCGAACAGTCCAAAGCCACCCACGTATCCCAGCCCACGAGCGTGCACGCGTGAGCCGATCCACACCAACGACACCGACACAACAAGCAGATAGAGATCCCATCCGAAGTGCTGAAAACCGTCGGTGGTCATAACCGCACCCGCATGAGCCTTGGCCGAGCTTGGGTCATTGAGGATCCTGGCGATGGGTTGAACCACGCCGGCGAACGTACCCACCGCGACGCCGAGCGTTCCGGCTACCACTGCCGCGAGGCCGCCCGCCGTCGCGATCTCCGCCGCGCCGATTGCTTCAGCGCGCCATAGTCCGGCAGCGGCCAGGAACAGCAATGCGGCCGCCACGATGAGCAGCAAACGAACCGTGTCGGCTGAGAGATGATTGAGTACGTTGCTCCAGACGACCAACCAAGCCAGCAGCAGAGACAACCCGGCAAGCAGGGCCGCGTACGGAACTCGTGCGAGTTGCGCCCCGTAGGCAGCGATGAGGCCGGTCAGCACGAGGATTCCCGCCGTATAGAGCGTGTTGGCTGTGTTCGCGCCAAGAAGCCTGAGCAGTTGCGCGAGCACGAACGGTCCGAGCAGAATCGCCACCACCATCAACACCGAGCGCCATGCCTCGACGCGCTCGCTCTCTTTGTCGGACGCGCCAATAGCCGCAAGAGAGAAGAGCAGCAGCATCGGGATCAATACGAGTAGGAGCAGCGCCAGGTCTCCCCAGGCGTGATGAGTTCCCTTGCGCAGATACAGCACAACCGCGCCGGCGGCAAGCAATATGCCTCCCCCGCTGCGCAGCAGATCGGTTGCGTCCCGACTATCTGACCCCACGCGATCAACCATTACCGATCGGCCGGACAGAAGCTTGGCTGCCAGTCCTCGCAGCAGGTAAGCTCAGGCTTCAGCGGCGCCCACAGGCGTCCGTTGCGCCCGTAGCTCAGTGGATAGAGCGCTCGCCTCCGGAGCGGGAAGTCGCAAGTTCGAATCTTGCCGGGCGCGTTTCCGAAGTACCTGCAAATGAGCTGGTTTGCTTGACCGGCTCATGGGCCGCATCGGGCGCGGTGGGACTCAGTGGCCCAAACGATGGCCCAAACCCCTCCGAGTGTGGTCCGTAAAGGGTGGTGCGGGCATCCGCGAGCAGCGCGTCGAAGGCAACTCCGTGGTCGCGCTTGCGTCGGTCAAGGAGCTGCGCGTACACGTCGAGCGTCATCCTGCTTTCGGCATGTCCGACCTGATGTTGGACGTAGGTCACGTCGAAGTTGGTCGCCAAGAGCATGATCGAGACGTAGGTCCGTCGCAGGGTGTGAGGCCGGGCGTCGTGTATGGGAGCGCCGATACCTTCAAGACAGCACTTCGAGCCGTCCGCGACGACTAGCCCTGGCTGCATGAAGCTGGTGCTCCAGACAACGGCACGCACGGCCACGGCATTCGACGCGCTGGATATTCCGTCACCGCTTTGAACGGCTTTCATTGGTGCCTAGCCTAATTCGGAAGCGGAAGTCGGTGCAAACGCCCTCTTCGTCGATCTCGACAACGCGGTTGATCATGAACTCGCCGGGGTCCGTGGCACCGCTCTGATTCGTTTGCTGCTCGATGTGGTCCAACGCGATATCGAGCAATCGCTTCTGCGCATTGCGCGCGACCGTTGGCATCACGAGAAGGCCGGGATGAACCAGGCGCGTTTCGCAAAAGTCGGCGAAAGTCGCCGTAGTTGTTTGTGACGAGCGTCCGGTCCTCATCGATGCAACGGCGTAGAACTTCGACATCTGAGCCGCCTAGCAAGCCCCGATCGCGGTTGCAGGCGGCGTCCAGCCCACGACTATGTGCAGCTTCAACGAGTACTGGCGACAGGTCCTCGTCTATCCAGAGCTTCATTTGAGCCGCGCCAGGGTCTTACGGGGCGTCCCCGTCGCGGATGGGCGTTCGCGTACGTGCGGGCTGCGCGAAATGCCTCCTCTGGAATCTGGGGATAGTCCTCCATTAGGACCTCCACCATCTCCCCTTCGTCCATGCGCTGCGCGACACCGCGCACGCCGATCCGGGTTCCCCGGATCACGGGCTCGCCTCCCTTGATCTGCGGGTCGGACTCGATCCATTGATCGCGCAGCTTGGCATACGTTTCGGCTGCGTTGATTGTGTCGCTGGCCGTGGGAAGCCACCTGACGACCAGAGCATCGCTGATGGACAGCTCCGCGCTCTCAGTCGCACGGTAGGGCTTGGTGTCATGCACCCAACGCTTGATCTGTCGCTTGATAGTGATTGGCAGAGGGAGCGTGGTGTTCTGTAGGAGCACGACCACTGCCAGGTCGTCGCTACGCAGGAGGCTCTGATTGCCACGCCTATAGACCGTCACGATCTTTTGCTCGATCGCCTTGTCCAGGGCGCCGATCGATAGGCCGGTGATCTCGGCCGCCTCGCGACGTGTGAGCAGGGGGCTGTCGGCGGTCTTTGGCATAAATCACTCCTTGCTAGGAGCACTTTAGCGAACTGGTCCCTCGCTATCAAGCGCGCCGCTACGGCCGGTGCTTGCCTGAGTTTGCCTCGGCTCGTGCCAGCACGTCAGATGTGGCAACCCCGAGACTGCCAACTTCTCGGGGAAGTAGCCCAAGCCGTGCGACCGTGGATGGTGCCGGTGAGGGTCATTCCGTTGCGCTGGGCTTGCTTGCGAAGGCGCCCACGACCATCGGCCAGCATCCGACCCGCCCGGCCGGTCCGGTGTCGGCACGTAGATAACATCAGCACGAGGCGCCCAACCAGCGCGTCGAACGGGCGACCGTCAGGCCGACATCGCGAAAGTCCCCGGGCACGAACTCGATGTTGTGAAGCTCAGACTCGGCCGCTCTCTCAAACGCCCGCTCGTCACGCTCGCCCCCGACGACCGAACCGGTTGCTCCGATAGGTATGGGCTCAAGCAGAACACGCTCGAGCAGGCCCAGGCGGCGCCGGCAAGAGCCGCACCGGCAGCGTTTTCATTTGGTTGGCGAACGCCGATTCGAGATAGGTCGGGGTGTCGAGGATATCAATCTCGGGGAAGCGCGCAAGCGTCTCCTCAAAGAGAATCCCCAGCTCCAGGCGTGCAAGCGCAGTACCCAGGCAGAAGTGCCGCCCGCCGGCGCCGAACGCCTGGTGCTCGGCGTTGCGTCTGATGTCGAAGCGTTCGGCGTCCTCGTAGCGGGACTCGTCGCGGTTGGAGGACGGGTACCACATCACGAGCTTCTCCCCCTCGCGGATGCTCTGGCCGTGCAGCTCGGTGTCGCGGGTGGCGGTGCGCGCGAAGTGGCCGAACGCGGGAAACATGCGCAATGACTCCTCGACGACGCCAGGTATCAGCGTCGGGTCCTCCACGACCTCGCGCAGCTGCTCGCGGCTTTCCATCAGCGCGCGCATGCCGCTGCAGTACGTAGCCTTGGTGCTGTCGTTCCCAGCGGCCATCAGCAACAGAAAACCCATCACGATCTCGTGATCCTGGAGCCGCTCGCCGTCGAGCTCGGCGTGCACCAGCACGCTCGTGAGGTCGTCGGTCGGCGCGGCGCGGCGTTCGGCGATCAGCCGCCCGCAGCGCTCGAAGACTTCGGGCACCTCGTTTTCCATGACGCTGTCGGCGCCATCCGGCGTGGCGTCCGGGTCGCCGGCACCGACGATCGCGTTCATCAGCCTGGCCCACACCGCGTCGTCCTCGGGGGTGAGGCCCATGAAGCTGCCGATCACACGCGCCACCACGGGCTGGGCGACATCGTCGACGAGATCGCAGCTCTCCCGACCGGCGAGCCGGTCGAGCACCTCCGTGGTGATCGCGCGGATCGCCTGCTCGTGCCCGGCGATCCGCTTGGGCGTGAAGCCGCGCTGGAAGAGCGCCTTTAGGCGATCGTGCTTCGGTGGGTCCATCCCGATGAACATCGCCTGCTGCATCTCCAGCGACAGTCCCGTTTTCTTGGTGGCCGTGAAGCCGCCGATTTCCGAGGAGAACGTCTGCCAGTCGCGGCTGACCTCGTGCACATCCTCGGCCGTGGTCACCGACCAGAAGCCGTCCTCGTCGGGGTACTCGGTGATGCCCTCCGACCAGTGCACCGGGCACTCCGAGCGCAGCCGCCGGAACAGCTCGTGCGGCGGCCCCTCCCGGAAGTTCGCGCGATCGCCGACGCGCACGTTCTGCAGATCGCTTTCGATGAGTGCCGGTTTATGTCTCTGGACTGATGCCATTTGCGACCTCCTATGAAGTGGTGAGCATGTTGGCTGCCGTGCGGTGTGCGAGCGACATGATCGAGATCATCGGGTTCACTCCGGGCGCGGTCGGGAACGCCGAGCCGTCGCCGATCCACACGCCCTTTGTGTCGTGTAGCTCGCCGCGTCCGTCGGCGACCGAGTCTGTCGGGTCCGAGCCCATCCGACACGATCCCATCTGGTGCGCGGTGAAGACGGCGATGTCGTTGGCCTGCAGCGAGCCTTGCTCGATCGCGGCCAGGAACGCGTCGAAGTCATCGCCCTCGCGCCAGATCAGCGGCTGCTGGTAGAAGGTGATTATCTCCTTCGCGCCGGCTGCCCGCTGGAGCCTTGCCAGCTCGACCATCGCCCGCCGGAACATGCGCGCGTCAACCTCGTCGCCGAACGACCACCGCGTGAGAGCGCGCCCGTAATCGTCGAGGACGACCTCGCCCTCGCCGTGGTCGCGGGCGACAGAGATGAATGGCGCGAGATGCTTGAACGTGCGCGCGAGCAGCTCCTTGTGCTTGTGGCCGTCCTCCCAAGGCATTGACATCGCCTGGATCGCCGGCGAGGCGCCGACCGCCTCGATCAGGAAGCCGTGCTCACCCTCGCACTCGACGAACTGGTCGGACAGCGCCGACTGGATCTGCCCGATCCAGCCCTCGATCGGCTGCTCGTAGACACCGGCGACGATCGACGCCGGGTGCAGCCGCAGGTGCTTGCCGGCCGCCGGGCCGCCAATGCCCGAGCGCAGCAACAGGGCCGGAGACTCGATCGCGCCGCACGCCACCACGACGGTGGGGGCGTTCACGGTCAGATTGCTCGTGGAGCCGTCAGCGTGCGTGACGGTCGCCTGCACGCCCGTGGCGCGGCCGTCCTGCACGAGAATCCGCTCGGCGCGGGCGCCGACCACGAAGCGCGCGCCCGCGTCGGCGGCGTCCTGCAGGAACGTCTTCATCGTCGACTGCTTGCAGCCCTTCTGACAGCCGCTGAAGCAGTAGCCGCAGACGCTCGGGTCCTCGCACGAGACATCCGTGTTGCGGGTCAGCGCCCTGTGCGGATAGCCGAGCTGCTCGCACGCCTCGATCAGCTTTTTGTGGGTGCGGTTGTGTGAGGTCGCGGTGTCGTTGACCGAGAGCCGCTCCCAAATCGCGTCGATATGCGCGTCGTAGCCGGGCTGATCGATGCCCTCGATGCCCATCGCCGCCCACTCGCGGCGAATGTGCTCGGGGGTGCGTATGCAGTTCATGTAGTTGACGACCGTGCCGCCGCCCAGGGTCGAGCCGGCGAGGATCGCGATCGAGCCGTCCTCGGAGGCGGCGAGACCGCCTCCGAGATAGAGCTCGAGCATGCCCGGGAGCTCGAGCTGCTTGAAGTCCGACTCGTTGCGATACTGGCCCATCTCGAGTACCACGACGGACTTGCCGGCCCTCTGCAGCTCACTGGCGATCACGCTCCCGCCCGCTCCCGAGCCCACCACGCACACGTCGCACTCAAGCGTCGCCGACTCGCCTAAGGGCTGCTCCAGTGCGATCGTCTTCGGCGCCTGCTGCAGCGTGGGTGGGCCCGAGATCGGCCCCGGGTATCCGATCGCCTCCCAGTTGGGGTTCTGCCCGGACTCGTCGGGCAGTCCATAGAAGAAGAAGAAAGTGAGCCCCCGCAGTTGACGGACGCCGAGCTTTGCCTGCGGACTCGACGCGGCCACATGACGAAGGAGCTCGGTCCGCGCGGGGAGCGCCATGCTCGCGAAGTCGTGCTGGGCGAAGGCGTCGAGCAACTGGCCCAAGGCCTCTACCTCCTCCGGCATCATCGCTTGCGCGAGCAGCCCCTCGATCTGAGCAGGGACCCCCAGATCCGACGCGGACCGAGCGTAGAAGTCGCGCACCACCTGCCCGCCGTCGTCGACCTCGATCGAGGGCGCAAACGTGTCACAGACCGCCCCGAGCGTACGCCGCCATGTATCGCTCAACACACCAATAGTCACAGCCATCTCAGTCACTCCTGTCGTCGCGGAGGCAGCGTTTCGAGGTCAGGACATGAAACCACATCGTCTGCCGCCCATCTCAGCTGCCATGTGCGTCCCGCGGTCTCCGGGCCGGTCGGCACGACGCTCGGGCTGCCGCAACCCACATTCTCGATACCGAAGATCTCCGCGATGTACTTGCGCTCCTGCGGCCGGTCGGGCCAGACGAGCGGTACCCGGTCGCTCCTAGCGCTTGAGCCCGTAGACGACATGTGGGGCGCCGGCTTCGATAGGAGCCCTCGCTCAGTGGTGGATTCCACCCGTCTCACCCGCTTGAGGTACATGTGTCCAGTTGCGTGCGACGTGCTTGGCCAACCCGCGCCCAGGGCTAAAGTCGGCCCGCGCCCCAGTCGATGGGTGAGTGCGGCTAGCTCCGCCATTTACGGAGAGCCGGGCCGCTCTGGAAAAAAGGCACACCCGTCGCGAGGCGGGCTCGCAAAGCCAGGGGTCTCTCGCAGACCGCCCAGCTGCCCGGCAAGTTCTGTGAAATCTGAATAAGGAGCTATTGCCGTTATGTTTCGCGTTTCCAACATAAAGAAGTACCATCTCGCGCTTGGCGCGACCCTGGTCACCCTGGCCGTGGTCACGGCCGCCGCCTTTGCCTATTGGACAAGCTCAGGCGAAGGGTCGGGCACCGTCAAGGCGAACTACGCCGGCGCCTCGTTCGAAGTGAGCAGCGCGATGGTGGAAAGCCTCTACCCCGGTGGCAGCTCCACTGTCACCGTCAAGGTGAAGGACGCCGACGCGAGCCAGAGCGAGTACCTGACCAAGCTGGAAGCGGAAGTCAAGGAAACATCGGTGGCGGAATGCAAAAAGGAATGGTTCGAAGTCACGCCCGCCTCGCAAGAACCAAAAGTCGTGATCGCACACGGCGAAACCAAGGAATACACGGTGAGCTTGAAAATGAAGGAAGAAGCCACCGTCAACCAGAACGCGTGCAAGGGCGCCTCGGTCATCCTTCACTACAAAGCCTCCTAGGCGCTCGGGGCAAGCGAACAAGCGGCGATAGCTACCAACCGGAAGGGACGGCGACCACGGTCGTCGTCCCCAACCACTCACAGGTGCGCACCCATGAGGCCGAATCGTCTCAGAACGCTCTGGTGGATCGTCGTTACGACCGTGATGGCGCTGAACCTGCTCGCCCAAGGCGCTCTTGCGTACTGGTCTAGCACCGGCGAAGCGAACGCGCCAGCCAACCTTGCGACGCTCTCCTCTCCCACGATCTCAAGCGCCACGCCGGGCGCCGAAACGGTCGAACTCACATGGTCGCCCGTCGCCCCACCTGGCGCGGGAGCGGTCGAATATTATGTAACCCGCGACGGTGGCACGCCCGGCGGCAACTGTCCCAGCTCGAAATCCCTCTCGACCGCCACGAGTTGCACCAACACGGGCGTGTCGATTGGCACGCATGAATACACGGTCACCGCCGTGTGGCGTACCTGGACAGCGACGAGCGCTGTCAAATCGGTAGCGGTCACTTTCGGCCCGCCCACCCATTTCCAGCTCGAAGCCGCCAGCACGACACCCACTGCCGGCGAAGCCGACAGCATCACGATCGTCGCCAAGGACGCGAGCAACAACACGGTCGGCACATACTCCGGCGCCAAGACGCTCGCCTGGAGCGGCGCTGCCAGCTCTCCGAGCGGGCACCTACCCGAATACCCGGCCGGCGCCACGAGCGTCACATTCACAAAAGGCGTGGGCAAAGCCACCGGCATCAAGCTCTACGACGCCGCATCCACAACGCTCACCGTCGCGGAAGGCTCATCCTTGGAAGGGACCATTGGTGTGCTCGCTGTCAAAGCGGCCGCCACGAAAAAGCTCACGCTCAACGCGCCGAGCGAAGCGACGGTCGCCAGCCCCTTCAACGTCACGCTGACGGCCACCGACGAATACGGTAATCCAACCGTCTCCTACGCGGGTGCCAAGACGCTCGCATGGAGCGGCGCCGCCAACTCTCCGAGCGGACACGCACCCGAATACTCCGCCACCGCCACAACGGTAACGTTCGCAAACGGCGTGGGCACGGCGAGCGAAATCGATCTCTACGACGCCGTCGCCAGCGTCACTCTCACGGTCAAAGAAGGCGCCGCCGTCAAAGGCAGCGCCTCGATCGCGGTCAAGGCCGCCGGCGCCAAGGAACTCAACTTTGCCGCGATTGCGGAACAGACGGCGGGCAGCTCCTTCAACACCACTCTGACCGCCCACGACGAATATGGCAACACCGCCACGGGCTATGTAGGCGCCAAGACGCTCAGCTGGAGCGGTCCCGCCAGCTCCCCCAGCGGGCACGCACCCGAATACCCCGCCACCGCCACAACCGTCACGTTCACGAGCGGCGTGGGCAAAGCGACGAGCATCAAGCTCTTCGATACCCAGAGCACCGCGCTGAGGGTCACAGACAGCACGATCGAAGGGGTCTCAGGCTCTTTCGCGGTCAAGACGGGCGCCACCAAGAAATTCAACGTGCCCGCGCCAAGCGAAGTGGAAGCGGGCGTTGCCTTCAACCTGACGCTCACCGCCACCGACGAATGGGGCAACATCGCCACCGGCTACACGGGCGCCAAGACGCTCACCTGGAGCGGTCCCGCAAGCTCGCCTGGCGCCGCCGCGCCCGAATACCCCACATCGGCGACAGCGGTTAGCTTCAGCGAAGGCGTGGGCACGTCCTCCGCAATCAAGCTATATGACGCCCAGAGCACCGCGCTCAAAATCAAAGAAGGCAGCGCCGAAGGCACGTCAGCCTCGCTCACCGTCACGCCGGCGGCGCCGGAACGCTTTGCCTGGGCGCACCCCGAAGTGAGCGCCGGAAAACTCGAAACGGGAAGCTGCCCGTTCGCCTGCGTCACGACCACCATCGGGTTCGCCAAAAAGTTCAAGGCTCACGCCAGCGTGACTGACATGTACGGCAACATCGTGAGCGGCCTCGGGGCCACCACCAAGGCGAAGGTCGAAAAGACAAGTGGCGAAGGCACGCTCACAAATGCCACGGCCCTGATCATCCCTGCCTCGGGTCTCGCCGAATCCTCCACGACTTTTGAATACACGAGCCCGGCATCGGGCACGAGCGAAGCCGTATTGAAGCTCAAGCAGGAAGAAGGCGCCGCCTACACGGCGGCCGAAGCGCACGTGAAGTACTGACCAGGATTCACTGGGCACCCGGCGTTTGCACCCCCTGGGTGTATGCTCGGCCAATGAAGACTCGTGTCGTCGTCCTCGGAGCCGGTTTTGGCGGCCTGGAGCTGACGACGACGCTTTCGGAGGCGCTGGGAGATGAGGTCGAAGTGACCTTGATCGACAAGAACGACTCGTTCGTCTTTGGGTACTCCAAGCTCGACGTGATGTTCGGCAGGACGACCCTGGACGCCGTAAGCCTCCCCTACCGCGAGATCGTCAAGCCGGGTGTGCGCTTCCTGCAAGAGACAATCACGGCGATCGACCCGGAGGCCCGCACCGTGACTACCGAGGTCGGCGTGCATGAGGCCGATGTCCTTGTCGTGGCACTAGGTGCCGACTACGATTTCGATGTCACCCCAGGGCTCGCCGAGAGCAACGAGTTCTACTCGGTGGCCGGCGCGCAGCGGCTAAGCGAATTGCTCCCTGAGTTCAAGCAAGGTCGGGCGATCGTCGGTGTCTGCGGGGCGCCTTTCAAGTGCCCTCCGGCGCCAAGTGAGACCGCCCTACTGTTGCATGACTATCTATCGACTCGTGGCCTGCGCCAGAACTGCGAGATCGCTTTCGTCCTGCCGCTCGGCACCCCTGTTCCGCCCTCGCCGGACACTTCACGCGCGCTGGAAGCAGCCTTTGACGAGCGCGACATAACCTTCGTTCCGGGCCGCCGCGTGAGCTCCGTCGACTCGGTTCGAGGCGTGGTCGCGCTCGACGACGGCAGCGAGCTGTCATATGACCTCTTTCTCGGTGTCCCGAAGCACCGTGCCCCTGACGTAGTGATCGAAAGCGGCATGACCGAGGACGGTTTTGTGCCTGTCAGCTCGAAGACGCTCGAGACGCGGTTTCCCGGCGTGTACGCGGTCGGCGACGTCACCACTGCCGGCGTGCCGAAGGCCGGAGTGTTCGCCGAGGGCGCAGCACGAGTCGTGGCGGCTTCGGTGATCTCGAATATACGCGGCGGCGAGCAGCCGGCTCCCTACGACGGCATCGGCATTTGCTACATCGAGTTTGGGGCCGGCCGCATCGGCCGCGTGCAGGTTGACTTCCTCTCTGGGCCAAAGCCGACGGGTACTTTTGGCGAACCATCGGCAGCACTTGCCGCCGACAAGCAGAACTTCGGCTCCACCCGCCGCGAGCGCTGGTTCGGCCGCTGAGCCCCAAATCGAAGTTGCGCAAGCCACACGGTTGGCAGCTAGGATCAACTCATGTGCGTCGGATGCGCAATGGCAGCCGCCTCCGCGGCCAGTGGCCTACGTACGTGGCTTCAGACCCACAACCTCGGCTGGCTCACCCCCAAACGTTTGCGAGCGATCACGATCGGCGCGATGTGCGCCGCCGGCCTCGTGTCCACGGTGGGCGTCAGCGGCTCGACGCCACCGGCAACACAGGCCGCTAGGCCCGCACAGCACGTGACCGGCACCGCTCGCTAAAAACCGACATCGTCATCAGATCAGCTTCTAGAGCTTCGTTGGTCAAGCAATGCAAGGACGCAAGAAGCGAAGTGTGCTTTGCACACGAGCGACTGAGGACGCCGCAGTGCGCCGACCAACGAAGCTCTAGCCGCCGGCGACCGCCGGCAGGATCGTCAGCTCGGCTCCGTCGTCGACCGGAGTGTCCAGCCCGTTGAGGAAACGGATGTCCTCGCCACTCAGGTACACGTTCACGAAGCGCCTCAGCGATCCGCTCTCGTCTGCCAGACGCTCGCTGAGCCCGTCGTAGCGCTCGTACAGGCTGTCCAAGACCTCGCGTACGGTGGCGCCTTCCAGTTGAGCTTCGCTCTCCCCGCCGGCGGCAGCGCGAAGCTGGGTTGGGATCTTGACCGTGACTCCCATCGCGCTCAACTGCGTGCGCCCGCGAATGCAGCGGGCGTGCCGGTCGCGTTCACCGAGGCCTGCTCCACGAGCGTCTCGAACTGCTCGACCGACGGGTCGATCTCGTAGGACTCGAACGTACCGCGCACCGCATCGAGTGTCTTCAGCCCCTCGCCGGTGATCACGAGCACCACGCGCTCCTCGGGGTCGATGTCACCGCGCGCGGCGAGCTTCGCCAGCACGGCCGTCGTGACGCCGCCGGCCGTCTCCGTGAAGATCCCGGTCGTCTGTGCCAGCAGCACGATGCCCTCGCGGATCTCCTGGTCTGAGACGGAGTCGACGCCGCCGCCGCTGCGCCGTGCCTCCTCGATCGCGTACGGCCCATCGGCCGGGTTTCCGATCGCAAGCGACTTGGCGATGGTGTCGGGCTTCACCGGCTTGCACACGTCGTGGCCGGCCGCAAATGCGGAGGCGACCGGCGAGCAGCCATCGGCCTGAGCCCCGTTCATACGGGGAGCTGGGCGGGTGGGATCCTCTATAAGCCCGAGCTCGCGCCACTCGGCAAAGCCCTTGGCGACCTTCGTGAACAGCGAGCCCGAGGCAATCGGCACGACGCAGCGGTCGGGCAGCTCGAAGCCGAGCTGCTCTGCGATCTCATATGCGAGCGTCTTGGATCCCTCGGCGTAGTAGGGCCGCAGGTTGACGTTCACGAACGCCCAATCGCGCTCGGCCGAGAGCTCGGTGCAGAGCCGGTTGACGTCGTCGTAGTTGCCCTTGACGGCAACCAGTTTCGTGCCGTAGACGCCGGTCGCGAGAATCTTCTGCTCCTCAAGGTCGGCCGGGATGAATACGTAGGACTCAAGCCCCAGCGCCGCCCCATGGGCCGCGACGGAGTTGGCCAGGTTGCCAGTGGAGGCGCAAGCGATCGTCTTGAACCCAAGCTCGCGCGCACGAGCCGTGGCGACGGATACGACGCGGTCCTTAAAGGAGTGGGTCGGGTTGGCGGCATCGTTCTTGACCCATACCTCGCGCAGCCCGAGTCGTTCAGCAAGACGGTCGGCCTTGATCAGCGGCGTGCACCCGGCCGGCAGACCGGTACGCGACGCTAGCCGGCCCGAGGGCCCGGGAGGACCGTCGAGCACCGGCAGGAAATCCGCGTAGCGCCAGATGTTCTGCGGGCCGGCCTGGATGCGTCGGCGCAGCCCATCGACATCGCCTGCGAGGCGGCTGTGGTCGTATGCGACCTCAAGCGGCCCAAAGCAACGATCGCATACGTACAACGCCTCCAAGGGGTACTCGGTACGGCACTCTCTGCATCTAAGGTGTGTGACAGCCACGAGGGGCTCCTTCCATATCGTCTTCGCCGGTGAACCGTGTGGCAAAGACTGGAAGCCCGCCACACATCTCTCTGGAATTGGCACCTGCCGCTTTTACACGGTGGTTGTCGGGGGTTCACTGGGCCAGGTCCCTCCACCCCTCTGGATGTGTTCAGCTATGCGCCAGCAAGTATAGGAGGCTATGCAGCGGAACACAAGACCTGCATGCTCGACGTGCACATCTAGTGCTCAGACGTGCACGCTTATAAGGCCTACAAGCCTGGAAAGTATGCTTTGAAGCCTTGCCTTGAGCCGACCTGATTAGCACAAAGGCCTCAGCCGATCAGCTCTCGGTAACGCCTCCCCATCTGCGGTGTAGGGCTTGCAGTGAGCACAGGCGTAAGTCCCGACGATCGCGTTCCGGCAGACGTACCCGACGTCTTCGAGCCGATCGCACCCGCGACCAAGAAGCGGATGCTGATCATCGTCAATCCGTACGCCACGACGGTCTCCGATCGCCTGCGCCACCTCGTTGTCTACGCGCTGCAGGGTCGCTACGAGGTCGACGCGGTCGACACCGAGGCACGCGGTCACGCGATCGAGCTGTGCCGCGAGGCGGCCCACGAGGGCTATGACGTGGTCGTGGCTTTCGGTGGCGACGGCACCGTCAACGAAGCCGCCAACGGCCTCCAGGGCTCCCCCACCCCGCTCACCTGCCTGCCCGGCGGCTCGGCCAACGTCTACGGCAAGATCCTCGGCATCCCAGGCGAGCTGGTCGACGCCACCGAGCACCTGCTGGCGATGGCCGACGACTGGCAGCCGCGCAAGGTCGACCTCGGCGTGGTCAACGGTCGCTGCTTCACTTTCGCCTCCGGGCTCGGCCTGGACGCGAGCGTCGTCAAGCGCGTCGACTCCAATCCGCACCTGAAGGCGCGCTTTGGCGCCTACTACTTCACCTGGGCCGCGGTGAGTACGTTCACGCGCCGCTACATCCTCAAACCGCCGCGGCTGCAGGTCGAGCTTGGCGAAGGGCAGCACAGTGGCGTCACCGCCATCATTCAAAATGGCTCGCCGTTTACGTACTTCAAGGACCGTCCGATCAAGGTTGCTGACAGTGCTGAGCTCGACTCGGGCACGCTTCAGACATCCGTCCTGCGTCGTGCTCGACCGTTTGACATGCCCTCGATCGCTTATCGAGCGTTCTCCAAGCGCGCACGGATCGCCCACCATCGGCAGGTCAGCTCGCTGGGAGAGACGCTGGAGCTAACTGTCTCCTCAACCGACGGGCAGCCGTTGCCGCTCCAGGTAGACGGCGACTATCTGGGTGATGTGATGCAGGCGCGCTACTCGGTGCTCCCGCGCGCGCTGAGCGTCATCTCCTAAGACCGAGCCCCCCTTGGCCGGCTCCAGGTCTTTGGCCAAGTGCGCGACTTTCGCTGCCACAGGCTGCCACGAATACACGCAGCAACGCGCCTCAGGGGCAGCTAGCCCGCGCCGCCGGGCGTGACACGGTACGCATCGAACACCGCGTCGGTGTTGCGCAGCCGCGAGATCGCACCCTTCAGGCTCTGCGTGTCGGCCAGCTCGACTACGAAGCGGTTCTTGACCATCGGGGGGCTCGACAGGCAACGCGCTTCGAGGATGTTGGCGCCCGACTCTGAGAACGCTCGCGAGAGATCCTCGAGTAGCCGGTGGCGGTCCCAAGCGTCGATGTGGATTTCTACGACGAAAGAGGTCTCCTGGTCGCCCTCCCAACCCACGTCGGTGAAGCGTTCGGGATTGCGCTGCAAAAGCTTCGCGTTCGGACAGTCCTTGCGGTGAATCGTGATGCCACGACCGAGTGAGATGTAGCCCACGATCGGATCTCCCGGAACCGGCCGACAACACTTGGCAAGACGCAACATCACGTCCTCCACCCCATCCACCCTGATCCCGTACTTGCCCGAGGACGTTGTCGGGCGCTGGCGCGGACGGCCGACCTTGAGCAGGTCGCTGGCGCTCGTGTCGCCGTCGGCGGCCTCGCCCTGCTTGAGGCGTTGCAGCACCTTGTTGACGACAATCTTGGGCGAGATCTTCGCGCCACCGAGCGCAATGTAGAAATCGTCAGCCTTGCGGTAGCCCATCTCGCGGATCACGTCGGCGAGCAGCGCCGAGCCGGTGATCTTCTGCGCCGGCAAGCCCTGCTTCTTGAGATGCTCCTGTAGTAGCTCGCGCCCGGTGTGCTCGGTGCCCTCGCGCGACTCGGCCTTGAACCACTGCTTGATCTTGTTGCGCGCCCGCGTCGTCTTGACGACGGCCAGCCAGTCACGCGAGGGTCCACGCTCGCGCTTGGCGGTCAGGATCTCCACGATGTCGCCCGAGCCCAGCTCGTAATGCAGAGGCACGATCTTGCCGTTCACACGCGCGCCAACACAGCGGTGGCCGATCTCGGTGTGCACCTCATAGGCAAAGTCCAGGGGTGTCGCGCCGGCAGCAAGCGACTTGACCTCGCCCTTCGGCGTGAATACGAACACCTCGTCCTCGAACAGGTCGATACGCAGGCTCTCCATGAACTCCTGCGGGTCAGACATCTCCTTCTGCCAGTCGAGCATCGAGCGCAGCCACTTCATCTTGGCATCGCCGTCTGGCCCCGCCTCGCCACCGCTCGCCTGAGGACGTTGCTTGTACATCCAGTGAGCGGCCACCCCGAACTCGGCCATCTCGTGCATCTCCTGGGTGCGTATCTGGATCTCAAGCGGCCGTCCCTCAGGCCCAATAATGGTCGTGTGCAGCGACTGGTACATGTTGAACTTCGGCATCGCGATGAAGTCCTTGAAGCGGCCGGGCAACGGCTTCCAGAGTGAGTGGATCACGCCGATCGCGCCATAGCAGTCCTTTACCGAATCGACGATCACGCGCATCGCGGTGAGGTCGTAGATCTCGTTGAACTCGCGACCCTTCTTGGTCATCTTCGAGTAGATCGAGTAGAAGTGCTTGGCCCGTCCCGCGATCTGCGCTGAGATGCCAAGGCCCTCTAGCTCGGTCGCGAGGTATGCGCCGGCCTCGGTCACATAGCGCTCTCGATCCTCGCGCTGTTGGGAGACCAGCTCCTTAATCTCGCGGTACTTGCGCGGGTGAAGCGTCGCGAAAGCAAGATCCTCGAGCTCCCACTTGATCGCGTGGATACCAAGGCGATGAGCTATCGGCGCATAGATCTCAAGCGTCTCACGCGACTTCTCCAGCTGCTTCTGCTTTGGCATCGCATCGATCGTGCGCATGTTGTGCAGCCGGTCGGCGAGCTTGATCAAGATGACGCGCACGTCGCTTGCCATCGCAACCATCATCTTGCGGTAGTTCTCTGCCTGCGCCTCGTCGCGCGATTGGAAGGTGATGCCGGTCAGCTTCGTCACGCCGTCGACGATCTGAGCGATCTCCTCGCCGAAGCGCTCGCGTACCTCCTCGATCGAGGCTGAGGTGTCCTCGACTGTGTCGTGCAGCAGCGCCGCGCACAAAGTCTCAGTGTCGAGGCGCATGCCGGCGCAGATGCGCGCCACGCCCACCGGGTGCACGATGAAGTCCTCGCCCGACTTACGCCGCTGGGCGGCGTGGTGCTCGCAGGCGAACACGAACGCGTCTTCAACGCGCTCGCGGTCGATCTCAACGGCGGCGTCCGCGGCATGCTCCGAGACGATCGCAAAGAGATCGTCGAGCAGCTGGCGCTCGAGCTCGCTTAGCTCTGCGCGGCGGCTGCGACGAGCGGGGCCGGCAGCGGGAACAGTGTCGATTGAGCTTGGCCTGGTTGCGGACATGGCTTAAGGGTAGCCGCCTTGGAGACAGGTTGGACATGGCGCAGCAGAAGTCGCGGTTCACTCACCCCTTTCCATTCGTTGACCTCCAGAGAGAACGTCGCGTCGACCGCCTCTCCTTCGGCTACGCCGAGCTTGCCGTCGTTGCCAAAAGCGACCGCGCGAGCATGCACCCCACCGGACTCGATCGTGAAGCGAGCATGTTTGCCTTCACCCATCGGGCGCACATCGCGCAATGACGCGCCGGCGAGCATCAACGAGACGGCGGGGTTGCCCTTGCCAAACGGCGCCAGACGGCCAAGCTCCTCGGCCAGCTCCATACCGAGCTGCTCGCCGCTGAGAAGCGCATCGACGCGCTCGCGCTCCGTCAGATCCTCGGCGCTGAGAGCTTGCTTGGCGTGAGCGTCTAGTACCGCGGCAAAGGCCTCCACGCTCTCGCGCCGCAACTCCACGCCTGCGGCTGCGCTGTGACCCCCATAACGCACGAGATGCTCGGCGCACGCAGTAAGCCCGGCGAGCAGGTCATAGCCCTCGATACCGCGGCCAGATCCGCGCGCGCTCTCGCCTTCGAGTGAGACCAGCACAACCGGTCTGCGATAGCGCTCCACTAGGCGCGACGCGACGATCCCGATCACGCCACGATGCCAGCCCTCACCCGCGAGCACATAAGCGCTGCGATCCTCCGAGTCCCCGAGCTGGGCGATCTGCGCTTCGGCTTGCAGGCGGATCGCAAGCTCGGTCTGCCTGCGCTCGCTGTTGGCCCGGTCAAGCTCATTGGCGATCTGGGCGGCGCGCGCCCGGTCCTCGGTGAGGATGAGCTCCAGTGCCGCGTCGGCACGGTATAGGCGTCCGGAGGCGTTGATTCGAGGCGCCAGCCCGAAGGCCACGCCTCGCTCGTTCAGCTTGCCCGGCTCGATCCGTGCAACGACCATCAGCGCACGCAAGCCGGGCTTACCGGTGGCCGCCAGCACACGTAGCCCGTGCCGCACGAGGCTGCGGTTCTCGCCAAGCAGCGGGACCACGTCGGCGATCGTCGCAAGCGCCACCAGGTCGAGGTCTTCGTCAGCCTCGTGGCGGTCGTGCCCCGCAGCCAAAAGTGTCGCTTGGGCGAGCTTGTGTGCGACCGCGGCAGCGCAGAGATCACGGCAGGGATAGTCACACAACAGTGGGTGCACGATCGGTGCATCCGGCAGCTTGCCGTCGGCACGCGGTAGATGATGGTCGCTGACGATCGTCTCGATGCCGAGCGCGTGCGCAAGTGTCACCTCCTCCACGGCCGTAATACCGCAGTCGACCGTCACGAGCAGGCTGGTGCCACGCTGGGCTAGGCGCCGTACAGTGTCCTCGCTCAACCCATAGCCCTCGGCCCGATCTGGCAGGTACCAGTCGACGTTTGCCCCCAGCTTTCGCAAGGTCCTCAGGAGCAGTGCCGTCGAGCACACGCCGTCGACGTCGTAGTCGCCGTGGATCGTGATCCGTCGCCCCGCGCGGACCGCGGCGAAGATCAGCTCGGCGGCGTCGCTCAACCCGGCAAAGTGCTCAAGCTCGTGGCGCTCGTCGGCGGCAAGAAACGCCCGAGCGCGCAATGGGTCCTCGTATCCGCGGCGTACCAATACCTGCGCAAGCGCGTCGCTTACACCGAGCTCGTCGCGCAATCGCGCGATGCTCGCGGGGTCGCAGTCGGATATGTCGAAGCGGATCATCGACCAGTCACAGTACGGCTCGCACTAGACGGAACCGACGAGACGGACGTTTGAGGACGTGACCTGGCCAGAGACAGCCAAGTCACAGAGCTCGCAATGCGAGCCGACAGCATCGGCCAAGCACAGAGGCCAGGCTAGCCGAAGCGTCGACCCGAGACGCCGAATCCGCTAGTCCGCTAGGTGCGAAGCTCTTCGACTGGGACCGATTCGCGTCGGATCCCCTCGAAGTAGACAGCCGCAATGCCGAGCAGCGCGCCGGGAACGGCATACAAGACCACAGCGATGTCGGTCGCTTTGATGCCGGGCACCTTCAGCGATCCGACCTTGACGCTATAGATCAGCAGCCCGACGAGGATCGCACCTGCCAGCGAGCCGATGAAGGCGCCGACGATCCCGCCCCAGAAGCGATCGGGCAGAAAGATCGTGAAATGCCAGATCGACAACCCCATCATCACCCAGCCGAGCATCCCCATTAGCGGCTCCTCCCGTGTCTGCGATTACGAGGCCGGCGCGACTTCGGCTGCTTAGCCTGATCCTTCATGACGAGATCCTCTGGAGTGAGGTCGGCTGTCGGATCGCGCGGCACGGACTCCTCGGTGTCGCCGTTCAGTTGCTCAGCCCCGTTCATCCGTGCGGGCGGGGCCGCCTTCGTCGCCTTCGCTGTGCGTCCGCGCTTGGAGGCGACGCTCGCCGGCGTGCGGCCGCTCTGCTGCTCGGCAAGCTCCGGGCCGATTTCGCGCACCAACTCGTCGAACTCCTCCTTGGAGAGCTGCTCTCCCGGGTCCTCCCCGACCTTTGCGGGCGCAGGGCGACCGCGCTTGGTCTTGCCCACCGGCTCGACGTCGATCGGCGCCTCGCCGATTGCCGTCGCATAAGCCGGCACATATCCAAGGTCGCGCTCGATGCGCGCGCGACGGTTGCGGTAGATGCCCTCGCGCTCCTTCCAGTGCGTCAGCACCGGTGAAGCGATGAAGATCGAGGAATAGGCGCCTGAGGCGATACCGATCAACAGCGCGAAAGCGAAGTCCTTCAACGTTGTGCCGCCGAATAGCAGCAGCGAGAGCACGGGCAGCAGGGTACAGAAGCTCGTGGCCAGAGAACGCGTCAGCACCTCCGACATCGAGCGGTTGACTATCTGCGAGAAGGCGGCGCGCGGCATGCGCGGCACGTTCTCGCGCACACGATCGAACACGATGATCGTGTCATACAGCGAATAACCCAAGATCGTAAGCAGAGCGGCCACCGTCGCAGTCGTCACTTCGCGGCCGGTCAGCGCATACACCCCTGAGGTGATCAGCAGGTCGTGCATCAAAGCGATCAACACCGGGACCGCGTACTTCCACTCGAATCTGAGGGCGATATAGATCGAGATCACCAGCAACGAGGCGATGATCGCGATGATGGCGCTTTTGGCCACTGTCTGTCCGAAGGTGGGTCCGATCGAGGTGTTCGAGAAGTCCTTGGTGCCCGGCGAGCTCGGACCAGAGCCGAACTTCAAGTCGAGCGCTTCCTTGACTTTCGCCACCTCCAGAGGCTTCAGCTGCTTCAGCGAGATCTGATAGCCGTTGCCGCCGATGCTCTTGTTGGAGTATTTCTGTACCTCGGCGTTGGGGTATCCCGCTGCCGTCATCTCCGACTGCAGCTGGCTCTCGCTGACAGGTTTTACGAACGCCGTCTGGATGCGCGTGCCCGATTTGAAGTCGATTCCGAAGTTCAGGCCCTTGCCGCCGATCGCAAGCGCGCCGATCATCAGGATGCAGCCCGACAGCGAGAAGAACCAGCGCGAGGCGCCCATGAAGTCAAATGTCCATTTGCGGGTCCGCTTGCTGGCGCCGAGCAGCGCCGGGTGGGAAACAGCGCGCGAGCGACCCATCGCACCGAGCGCGGCCTGCGTGGCGAGCACCGCGGTGAACAGCGTCAGCAGCGTGCCGATCCCCAGTGTGAAGGCGAAGCCCTGTACTTCGGACGTGGCCAGCGCGAAGAGGATGAATGCGGTCATGAACGTGACCACGTTGGCGTCGACGATCGCCGCAAAGCCACGCTTGTAGCCGGTCGCGATGCCGGCCGCGATCGAACGCCCGCCACGGATCTCCTCCTTGACGCGCTCGAAGATCACGATGTTCGCGTCCGCGGCGATACCGATCGTCAGGATCAGGCCGGCGATACCCGGCAGCGTCAGCGTGATCGGGATCAGCTTGATCAGAGCGAAGAAATAGATGCTGTAGACGACCAGCCCGGCGACCGCGATCGCTCCGAGCACGCGGTAGAAGCTGAGCAGGAACAAACAGACGACGAGGAAGCCGACCAGCATCGCGATCAAACCCTGGTTAAGCGCGGTCTTGCCGAGCGTCGCCGAGACCTGCGACTCGGAGATAAGTTCGAGCTTGATCGGCAGCGCACCCGACTGGAGCTCGTCGGCGAGGTTCTGGGCTGAGTTCAGCGTGAAGCCGCCGGATATCTCCGATCCTGTCGTCGGATCGATGCCTTCTGGGTATTCGGTGAAGTCGATCGACGGCGCGGTGATGATCTGGTTGTCGAGCACCACCGCGAAGTGCTGCTTGGCCTCTTCCTTGGAGACCCCGGGCAACTGTGCCGCCTGGCCGCGTTCGGCGATTTCGCGCGTGACGCGCTTGAACGTGGAGATCCCTTTTTTGTCGAATTCGAACGTGACGTCGGGCGCGCCCGAGCCGCCGTTGGCAAAGCTCTGAATGGGATTCTTGATTTCCTGTCCGTTGAGCACCGGATCGTCGTTGAGCACGTACCAGCTTTCGGGTGAGGCGTCGGTGACTTTGCCTTCCTTGCCGGTGATCGGGCTGGCCCGGGCAAGCACAGTGCCGGGATTGACGCGCACCGCCTTGGGCTTGGCGCCCTTGGGCACTTTGTAGTTGTCCGCGTAGAGGTCCTGTTCGGTGTCCTCAGGCCCTTTCAAAACCTTTTTGTGGGCGGTGTCGAGCAGATACCACTGACCATAGAGGCAGCCACCGACCTGCTTGGGCGTGCAACCTTCGCTGTAAGTGGTGGCGTTTTTGTGGAGGATCGCGGGTCGCTTGAGCGCACGCTCGATCGCTTCGTACTCGGGGATGCCGGTTTCAGCCGATGCCGCGTTGGGTCCGCCGGTGACCTTCGGTTCGATGCCTTGTGGGGGCTTGCCGTCCGGGCCGATCACGTTCGGCTCCCAGTCATAGAACTGCAGCTGAGCGGTCTCCCCTACCTGCTGCTGCGCGCGCTGCTCGTTGGTCACGTCGGGCAGCGCCACGTCGATTTCGCTGCCGCCCGTGCGCTGGATTTCAGGCTGAGCGACACCGAGCTGATCGACGCGCTTGCGCATGATGTCGATCGAGCGGTTGAGCGATTCGGGGGTGACCTTCGCCTCCGCTGTAGGGCGCCCCTGGTAGATAAGTTGCACCCCGCCTTTCAGATCCAGGCCAAGGCGCGTGGGCTTGCTCACGATCACCGCAAGCGAGGCGATCACAAGACCCGCGACGATCAACAGGACGAAGGCGTTTCGACGGCGGCTACCCATGACCTTGAGACTACTTGTCGGGGGTGAGCACTAGCAGCAGCCCACCGTCGTCGTCGTATGCCGGAAACATATCTGCCTTGGCGCTTGCTTCAACGTCGCGCTCGCCGCTCACCTTGACGGGCACGTCGAGCGCGCGCACCCCCCACTCGAGCACCGTTTCGACCGGGTCGTCGCCATTTGCGAAGCTCAGGCCGAGCACTTGCTCGACCCGCTGGCCGATCACGCCTTCCTCCTCCACACCGGTGAAGGCAAAGGAGTTCTTGCCGCAACCGACGACGCGTCCCTCGCCGTCGCATACGAAGAAGGCCGCATCGGGCGCCGGATAGTAGTCGTCGAGTAGCTCAAACAGGAAGGCAAAGCCGCACTTGTCGCAGCCCTTGCGCTGGCGCGTAAAGCCGATGTTGCGGTCGATCTCTCGCGTGCGGTGCCCGCAGTTGGGACAGATGAAGGGGTGGGCCATTGGACTTCACAGAGTAGGGGAGCGAGCTCCTCGGCGCGCGCCTGGCTCGTCCCCGCGCGCGGCGCACCACGATGGATGGCAGAGATGCAGCGCCGATCGCTTGCGCCGAGCCTTAGAACATTGCGGTCGTGCTTGCGCCCTCTCTAGGTAGCTCGACACCGATGTGCGCAAACGCGGCGGGCGTCGCGGTCCTGCCGCGGGCTGTTCGCTTGATCAGCCCCTGTTGCAGTAGATAGGGCTCGTACACGTCCTCGATTGTGTCCTGCTCCTCGCCGACAGCGACAGCAAGCGTGGAGAGACCTACCGGTCCGCCATCGAACTTGACGCAGATCGCCCGCAGGATCTCCCGGTCGAGGCGGTCAAGGCCCTGCTCGTCCACCTCCAAGAGCTCGAGCGCACCGTGCGCCGCGTCGGCGCCGACCACGCCGTCGAGACGCACCTCGGCATAGTCGCGCACGCGCTTGAGTAGCCGATTGGCCACACGTGGAGTGCCGCGGCTGCGGGCGGCGATCGCAAGCGCGCCCGCTTCGTCGACGTCGATCTGCAGGATCTCGGCCGAACGTCTGACGATCCGCGCGAGATCGTCGGTGGCGTAGTGCTCCAAGCGCGCCTGGATGCCGAAGCGATCACGCAAGGGCGTGGTCAGCAAGCCGGCACGGGTGGTGGCTCCGATCAGCGTGAATTCCGGCAGCTCGAGCGTTACGACGCGTGCGCCTGCTCCTTGGCCGACGGTGATTGGCAGGCGCCGATCCTCCATCGCCGGGTAGAAAGTCTCCTCAAGCGTTCGCGGCAGCCGGTGGATCTCATCGACGAAGAACACGCTGCGTGGCTCCAGCGCAGTCAGAAACGCGGCGATGTCACCCTTGCGCTCAAGTGCCGGTCCGGCGGTCTGGATAAACGGCACGTCGAGCTCGGTAGCGACGATTTGTGCAAGCGAGGTCTTGCCGAGGCCGGGCGGTCCCGCGAGCAAAAGGTGGTCGAGCGCCTCTTTGCGGGCACTGGCCGCCTCGATTGCGACGGCGAGCTGCTCACGCAACGTCGGCTGGCCGATGAACTCCTCAAGCGCCCGCGGACGCAGCGAGCGGTCAAGCTCGTCCTCCGGCGTCAGGTAGGGCGTTTGGATGCGCTCGGCCTGCGTCATCGGCGGCTATGGTCGGCGGTGCTCATCGGCGGTCTCATGCGGCTCGGGCCGTGCGCAGTGCGCCGGCGATCAGATCCTCGGGACTATCGCCGTCCAGGTCGCGCAACAGTTCGTCGGCTTCCAGCGCGTTGTAGCCGAGTGCGATCAGACCCTCGTGCGCGAGTGCACGAGGACCGTCGTCTGCACGACCCACGATTCCCACGCTCTCGAGCGCACTCTCCACCCCTACCTTCTCGCGCAGCTCGACGATGATGCGCTCGGCCGTGCGCTTGCCTATACCGGGCACCGCCTGAAAGCGCGCGGCGTCGGCGCCCGCGATCGCGGACAGCAGCTCGCGTGGCGAGCCGCTGGAGAGCACTGCAACTGCCACCTTTGGACCAACGGCTTGGACTGAGAGCAACATCAGGAAAAGATCTCGCTCCTGCTCTGAGTGAAAGCCATGCAAGAGCAGCGCGTCGTCGCGCACCACCATGTGTGTGTGCAGAGTCGTCTCCCCTCCGACAGCCGGAACGTGGCGCAAGGTCTCGCTGGAGACGGCCATGCGGTAGCCCACTCCACCGCAGAGCACCACTACGTGGTCTGAGCGACGGATCGCCACCTCGCCTCGTACCAAAGCGATCATGTGCGACTTCCCGCGAGTCGAGCAGCCTTGGCCACCGCATTTGAGAGCGGTGTGCCGTTGAGATGACACATACCCACGGCAAGTGCATCGGAGGCGTGATCGCTGCTTGGCGTCTCTGGGAGCGCCAGCAGCGTCTGCACCATGTGCGCCACCTGCTCCTTACCGGCGCGGCCGTTGCCGCAGACCGCCGACTTGACCTGTTGCGGCGTGTAGGAGGAGCACGGAATACCGCGTTCGCCGGCCGCCAGCATTGTTACCCCGCGTGCCTGTCCAACGGCAAAGGCGCTGTGCGCGTTCTGGCCGAAGTACAGCTGCTCGAGCGCCATCGCGTCGCACTCGTGCTCGTCGAGCAGCTCGCGCACCCTGACGGCGATGCTTGCCAGCCGCCGCTCGAGTGCCAGCTTGGGATGTGTCTGGATCACCCCACCGTCGAGCGCCCTGAGACGTGTGCCATCGCGCGCGACCACACCGTAGCCTGTGTTGGCAAGACCAGGATCTATCCCGAGCACGATCACCATCTGCGTGATTCTCCGTGCCGAGCCGGACGCCTGCCGGCGAACCCATGTTCGGGGGGAATTCGTTGGCCTGCGCCGAAGCGCTGCTACCACATGCGCCACGGGGCCTGGCCGGACTCCCACAGGTCGTTGAGCGCGATCGCGTCCTTGTAGGTGTCCATGCACTCCCAGAAGTCCTTGTGGCGATGAGCCAGCAGCTGGCCATCGGCCGACAGCCGCTCCAGGGGGTCTCGCTCGAGCACGCTGTCGCGGTCCAGATAGTCGAGCACGCCTGGCTCGAAGCAGAAGAAGCCGCCGTTGATCCAATGCTCGGAGCGTGGCTTCTCGTGGAAGCCGACCACTCGCCCATCGCGCGCGTCCAGCTCGGTGACGCCGAACTGCAGTTGCGGTCGCACGACGGTCATAGTCGCCAAGTTCTCGTGGGCGGCGTGGAAGGCGAGCAGCTGGGCTAGGTCCACGCGCGCTACGCCGTCGGCGTAGGTCGCACAGAAACGCCGATTGGCCAGTTGCGCCTCCAGCAGCTTGATTCGACCACCCGTCGGCGTGTCCAAGCCCGTGTCGACGCACTCCACCGTCACTCCCCGCGGCCAGCTTGTGTCGGCGGCGAAGCGCTCGATCATTTCGCCCTTGTAGCCCGTGGCCAGCAGAAATCGGCGAAAGCCCTGTACGGCATAGAGCTGGATCACATGCCAGACGATCGGCAGGCCGCCGATCTCAACGAGCGGCTTTGGCAGCTCCTGCGTGTGCTCTCGTAGTCGTGTGCCCCGTCCCCCACAGAGGATGACGACGGGAGGCTTATCCGGCAACGCGTTCCAATACGTCGGCGGGCACATCGAAGTTCGCGTACACCGCGTCGACATCGTCGAGCTCTTCCAGCGCGTCGATCAGCTTCATCAGACTCCTTGCCTGGTTCTCGTCGATCGGAACCTGGCTGGACGGGACGTAGGCAAGCTCGGCGCTCTCGATCTCGATGCCGGCCTCCTCCAATGCTGCCCGAACGGCCGCGAAGTCAGCGAGCTGGGTGACGACCTCGACGATGTCCTCCTCCACGGAGATGTCCTCCGCGCCGGCCTCCACCGCGACCATCAGATCGTCTTCCGAATAGCGTGCCGCGTCGACGGCGATCGTACCCTTCTTCTCGAACAGGTACGCCACCGAGCCGGGCTCGCCGAGCGAACCGCCGTACTTTGAGAAGCCGTGGCGCACGTCCGCCCCGGTACGGTTGCGGTTGTCGGTCAGAGCATCGACCAGCACCGCGACACCACCTGGACCGTAGCCCTCGTAGAGGACTGCCTCGATCGCGTCGGCCTCGCCGCCCTCGCCCGTGCCTTTGGCGATCGCGCGCTCGATGTTGTCCTTCGGCATCGACGCTGCCTTGGCCTTGGCGATAGCCAGCGCCAGGGGCGCGTTGCCGGCCGGGTCGCCGCCGCCGTCGCGCGCCGCCACGGTCACGGCGCGCGCGAGCTTTGTGAACTGCTGGCCGCGCCGCGAGTCGACGATCGCCTTCTTGTGCTTGATCGAAGCCCACTTGGAATGTCCTGACATTGCCGGAAAGGATACTTAGGGTTGGGACGCGGTCGAGCGAGGATGCGGGCGGAAGCTCGATGCCGCCCAGATCGCCGACGTGGCGGAGTACGCCTTCTTGGCCAACGCCTCTAGGATGGGCGACCGCATGGCTATCGACCCTGGCATCTTCAAGGCATACGACATCCGCGGCCTCTACGGCGAGCAGATCGACGGCGAGACGGCGCTCGCGATTGGTCGTGGCTTCGCACGTGTACTTGCCAAGCTGTCGGGCAAGCCGGTCACGGAGCTTTGTGTCGGGCTCGGTCGCGATATGCGCCTGACCGCTCCTGAGCTTGCCGCGCGCTATCGCGAGGGGCTCTTGATGGAAGGCGCCAACGTGCTCGATGCGGGACAGGTGGGAACCGAGATGCTTTATTATCTGGTCGGTTCGCGCGAGCTAGACGGCGGCCTCATGTGCACCGCCTCGCATAACCCGAAGGCCTACACCGGCGCCAAGCTCGTGCGCGACGGGGCGATTGCGCTCTCCGGCGACGCCGGCATCCAGGACATTCGCCGCGAGGTCGAAGCCGGCCTTGACACCCCGAAGGGGGCGAGCAGTGGCGGTGGTGGCGCCGCCGGGCTCGGCGCGTTGCAGGAAGTTGACGTCTACGAGGAGTTCCAAGCAGCAGCACTGAAGATGATCGACCCCAAGGTCATTAAGCCCTTGAAGGTTGTTCTCGACGGCGGCAACGGCATGGCAGGCCCAATGGTGGGGCCGCTGCTCGATCGTCTCGGCTTGGATCTGATCGAGACCTACTGGGCACCGGATGGCAATTTCCCCGACCACGAGCCCAATCCTCTGCTGCCGGAGAACCGCAGGTTCATCATCGAGAAGCTGCGCGAGACTGGGGCCGATCTCGGGATCGCCTGGGACGGGGACGCGGACCGTTGCTTTTTCATCGACGACACCGGAGAGTTCGTCGACGGCGACTTCCTCACCGCACTGCTGGCCGAGTCGCTGCTTGCCAAGTGGCCCGGCTCGGCGATCCTGTACGACGTCCGTGCCAGCTGGGCTGTGCCCGACACCGTCAAGCGTGCCGGTGGCACCCCCTACATCAACCGTGTTGGCCATGCCTTTTTCAAGACGCGGATGCGCAAGGAGGGCTCTCTGTTCGGCGGCGAGGTCTCCGGGCACTACTACTTCCGCGACTTCTACTGTGCGGACTCGGGCACGATCCCGGCACTGTTGATCCTCGAGCTGCTCTCGCTGCAGGGCAAGCGCCTATCCGATCTGTTGAAGCCCTACCGCGAGCGCTACTTCATCTCCGGTGAGATCAACACCGAGGTCTCAGACCAGCAGGCCAAGATGAAGGAGATAGCCGAGCGCTACTCAGACGCCAAGCAGGATTGGCTCGACGGCGTGTCGATCGATTACGACGATTGGCACTTCAACGTGCGTCCCTCGAACACCGAGCCACTGTTGCGCCTGTGCCTGGAGTCGTTGCGCTCGCACGAGCACATGGAGCTGGCGCGCGACGAGGTGCTCGAGCTAATTCGCTCGTGAGGCAAATTTGCCCGATACCCCCTGCGCGCGCGGGGGGACTTCATTTTTTGGCGGTTCCCACCGACTCTCGCGGGTCCGTGTCCTAATGAGTCAAAAAGGCTCGATGCCCCCCGCGCGCGCGGGGGGCATCCGCTGTTTGGCAGTACCCACCCCCTTCGCCGTGGGACGCGTGAACTGCTATCTGATCGAGGACGAGCCTCTAACGCTGGTGGACGCCGGCCCGAACTCGGCCACCTCACTGACAGCGCTCGAGGCTGCGCTACAGACACACGGATACCGTGTGGAGGACCTGGAGCGGATAGTCGTCACCCATCAGCACATCGACCACATCGGCCTCGTAGAGATCCTCGCTAAGCGCTCCGGCGCCGAGGTCTGTGCGCTCGATCTGCTGGCGCCCTGGCTTGCCGACTACAAGCACGAGATGGAGGAGAGCGACAGCTTCTCCGCCGAGATCATGCTTCGCAACGGCATCCCTCAGGACATCGTCTATGCGTTGCGTGCGGTCTCCTCCAGCTTTCGCGCTTGGGGCGCGGCTGCTCACGTCACGACGCCGCTGGCCGATGGCGCTTCGCTGGAGTTCGCTTCGCGCAGCTGGCGCGTTCTGCACCGTCCGGGACACTCGCCCTCGGACACGGTCTTCTGGGACGAATCATCGGGTGAGTTGTTCGGTGGCGACCACCTGATCAAGCACATCTCTTCCAATCCGCTCATCTCCAAGTCGTTGGACGGCGACGACGACGAACGCCCGCGGGCGTTGATGATCTACATGGACTCGTTGCGTTTGACTCGCGAGATGGACCTGGAGGTCGTATATGCCGGACATGGCGAGCCGGTCGAAGATCACCGGGCCCTGATCGACGAGCGTTTCAAGATGCACGAGCGTCGCGCCAACAAGTTGCACGGGCTGATCGCGGCGCAACCCCGCAACGCCTACGAGCTGGCTCAGGAGATGTGGGGCAACGTAGCTGTCACCCAAGCATTTCTCACGCTTTCAGAGGTGCTAGGTCACGTGGACCTACTGATCGACGAAGGTCGCGTCGTCGAGCACGAGGTGGACGGTGTCGTCCATTTCGAGGCAAGCTGAAACGGCTGCCCTAAAAGTTCCATGCTCTCAGGAGACAGTGTCTGGCGGACTCACCTCGGCTGACAGTGGCTCAAAGAGCCCCTTACCATCGTCATTACCGCCAGACACGACATCGGCTAGGAACAGCTTGTGCAGGCGATCGTCGCGGCCTAGCTCGGTGTGGAACGCGACAGCAGTGACACGACCCTGGCGTGCGGCAACTGGATGGCCCTCGACCTTAGCGAGGACCTTTACCCCCGGACCGTGCTCGGCAATCCACGGGGCGCGGATGAAGACGCCTCGCAGCGGCCCACCCTCGACTCCCTCCACCTCCAGATCGGCCTCGAAGCTACGTAGTTGCCGCCCGAAAGCATTGCGCTCGGCAAGCATGTCCATAATGCCCAGGTGCTCGCGGTCGAGCATGATCAGCCCGGCGCACGAGCCAAGAATGGGAATCCCACCTACCCCGCCGCGCGCGGCCAGGTCTCGCAAAGGCGCGGCAAGGCCCTCACGCTCCACTCCGAGCGTCATCGTGGTGGACTCCCCACCCGGGATCACGAGACCGTCCAGGCCGTCGAGGTCGGCGGGCACACGCACCTCACGCACCTCTACGCCCAGCCGTGCGAGCACGCGCGAATGCGCATCGAAATCGCCCTGCAGGGCGAGGACGCCGATCAACGGCGCTGCTACCAACCGCGCTGAGCCAGCAGTTGCTCGCCTGAGAGCTTTGAGCTCTCGAGGCTCACCATCGCCGGGCCAAGGCCGCGCGAAGCCGCGGCCACGCGCTCAGGATCCTGCCAGTGGGTGGTCGCCTCCACAATCGCCCTGGCGCGCGCTGGAGGATCGTCTGACTTGAAGATGCCCGAGCCCACGAACACTCCTTCGGCACCAAGCGCCATCATCAAGGCAGCATCGGCCGGTGTAGCAATGCCGCCGGCGCAGAACAGGACCACAGGCAGCTTGCCATCGCGTGCGACTGAGTGCACCAGGTCAAGCGGCGCCGCGTGCTGCTTGGCGGCGGAAGCGAGCTCTGACTCCTGGAGGGCTGAGAGGCGCCGGATCTCACCCGTGATGCCACGCATGTGACGCACGGCCTCGACGATGTCGCCGGTGCCGGCCTCGCCCTTGGAGCGGATCATCGCCGCCCCCTCTCCTATGCGCCGCAATGCCTCGCCGAGATTGGTGGCGCCGCACACGAATGGCACCTTGAAGGCCCACTTGTCGATGTGGTTGCTCTCGTCCGCGGGGGTGAGCACCTCGGACTCGTCGATGTAGTCGACCTCCAGCGCCTCCAGCACCTGTGCCTCGACAAAATGACCGATGCGCGCCTTGGCCATCACGGGAATGCTCACGGCCTCTTGAATGCCGGAGATCATCTCGGGATCGGACATGCGGGCTACTCCACCGTCACGGCGAATGTCGGCGGGAACGCGCTCCAGCGCCATTACGGCGGCAGCGCCGGCGTCCTCGGCGACCTTGGCCTGATCTGGTGTGACCACGTCCATGATCACGCCGCCCTTGAGCATCTCTGCCAGACCGCTCTTGACTGTGAATGTCGCCTCGTCGCGCATGAAAGAAGATCTTATCCCGGTCGGTGCATGCACCGACCGGCCACCTCGCACATGTGCGAGGTGGGACACCGCCACATGTGGCGGTGTCTTCCTGGAAATGGAGAAGTTATTCTCGCTCCAACTACTTCAGGCGAAAAGCCTTGATGCGGTCGTCGTACTGGGCCGTGTCCTTCGCGTACACGCCGTATGCCAGTGCTTGGATCAGGCTCAACAGAGCGGTGTGCGAACGCACATAAGCCGGGCTGTTCGAGGAATAGTAAAGCTTGATCTGTGCGAGCTTGGCTACCTCGGAGAGCGTTGCGTCGGTGATCGCGGCGGTGCGCGCCTTGCGGTGACGCGCCAGCTTCATCGCGCGCACGACCAGTGGATGTGGGCGACCGGCAGAGAGGCCGATCACAAGCGTCGTCGAGTCGATCCGCCCGAGGCGGCTCAAAGCCTCCTGGGAAGGGCTTGCGACGACGTCCACCCGCAGATCGAGCAGCATCAGCAGGTGACGCATGTAGCTGGCGAAGAAGGCCATCTGATCGGTCCCGGCGACAAGCACCTTCTCGGCGCTGACGATTGCCTCGGTCAGCGCGTCGACGGCCGGACGCGAAACCTTGCGCGCGGTCTCCTCGACGTTCAGGTGATCGGCTGCCAAGGCGGTCTCAAACTCGTTCTGGTCGAGCGAGAACAGCGGCGCAGAATTCTCAGAGGGACCTGTGGACTGCGGATGCGCATGGATGCGCCGATACTCTTCACGCGCGGCTGCCTGCAGCTCGGGAAAGCCCTCAAAGCCGAGCGCTTGGGAGAAGCGCACGACCGTCGAGCTGGAGGTATTGGCACGGCGGGCAAGCTCCTCGGCGGTCTGGAAAGCGGCCTCGTCGAGATGGTCGACGATGTACTGCGCCACGTCCTTCTGTGAGCGCGAGCACTCCTCGAAACGGCTCTGGATATACAGGGAAAGACTCTGGTGCTCACCGACGCCGTTGACCGGTGGCTTCTCTGGGGCAGTCGCTAGTCGTCTCACGGCGCATTTGTTCGACGGCTGAGCACCACACTCCTCTACGTCGCGCTCAACTCTGTTGCCAGCTCGACGAAATATTCGAGCGAGTGCGGGTTGGCAAGCGACTCGACGCTTGCTGCCTCGCTCGGCACCGCGCCCATCAGGATGCGCTTGACCGGTACCTCCAACACCTTGCCCGAGAGTGTGCGCGGGACCTCCGCGATCTGCAGTATCTGGTTTGGAACGTGGCGCGGCGAACAGTCCTCGCGGATGCGCTGCTTGATGCGGATTTCAAGCTCGGGTTCAAGTGGGGCCCCCGCGCGCAAGACGACGAACAGGATCATCCACAGCTCCTCGGCGCCCGCCCGCGGAATGTCGACGACCAGGGCATCGACCACCTCGTCGAGCGCGGCCGTGGCACGGTATATCTCGCTTGTCCCCATGCGCACGCCCTGCCGGTTGATAGTGGAGTCCGAGCGACCATAGATCACCGCGCCGCCGTGTGGAGTGATGCGAATCCAGTCGCCGTGGCGCCAGACGCCCGGGTACATGTCGAAGTAGCTCTCGCGCATGCGCTCGCCGCTTGCGTCGTCCCACAGGAAGAGCGGCATCGACGGCAGCGGCTCGGTCAGCACGAGCTCGCCGAGCTCGTCTATCAGCGACCGCCCTCGCTCGTCCCAGGACTCGACCGCACAGCCGAGCACGCGACACTGGATCTCGCCCTCGTACACCGGCACCAACGGACAGCCACCCACGAACGCCGTGCATACGTCGGTGCCCCCGCTGGTGGAGAACAGCCAGATCTCGCGGCCGACATGCCCATAAACCCAATGAAACCCCTCGGGCGCCAGCGGCGAGCCGGTCGAGCCGATGCTGCGCAGCGCGCTCAAGTCGTGTTCGCGAGCGGGCTCAAGGCCTGCCTTCTCGCAGCTCATCAAGAAGCCCGCGCTGACGCCCATGCAGGTGATGCCGGTCTGCTCGGCAAGCGCCCACAGCGCGCCAAGGTCGGGGTAGGCGGGACTGCCGTCGTAGAGCACGATCGCCGCCTCGCTGAACAGACAGCCGATCAGGAAGTTCCACATCATCCAGCCGGTCGTCGTAAACCAGAACATGCGGTCGCCGGCGCGCAGATCGAGGTGCAGCATGCTCTTCTTCAGCTGCTCGATCAGAATGCCGCCGTGGCCGTGCACGATCGCCTTGGGCAGACCGGTTGTCCCTGAGGAGTAGAGCACCCACAACGGATGGTCGAACGGCACTTGCTCGAAGTGTGGCGTCGCCCCCTCCCCACGCTCGAGCAGCTCTGTCCACAAGAGCCCGCCCGGTAGCCCCTTGGCGCTTGCGCTCTCGTCCAAGTAGGGGAGCATCACCGTGTGGGCAAGGCTCGGCAGAGCGGCTGAGATCGTCTCCAGGGCAGTCGTGCGGTCGAAGTCCTTGCCACCGTGGCGATAGCCATCGACTACGAGCAATACCTTCGGCTCGATCTGGGCGAAACGGTCGACGACGCTGCGCGCGCCGAACTCAGGCGCCGCACACGACCAGATCGCGCCGATACTCGCGCATGCCAGGAAAGCGATCAGGGTCTCGGGA
The DNA here is from genome assembly GCA_963704555.1 of uncultured Solirubrobacterales bacterium. Taxonomy (GTDB): domain Bacteria; phylum Actinomycetota; class Thermoleophilia; order Solirubrobacterales; family Solirubrobacteraceae; genus Palsa-744. Next base: position 2,031,925 of record OY969921.1, on the reverse strand, counting down.
ACGTTGGGCATGTAGGCGGCCACGCGATCGCCGCGCTCAACACCGAGCGAACGCAAACCACCGGCTACGGCCGCTACCTGCTCTGACAGCTCGCCCCAGCTCAGCTCTGCCAATGGACGCAACTCCGAAGCATGCAGCAGTGCCGTCGTCTGTGGATCGCGCTCACGTGTGAGCATGTTCTCCGCGTAGTTGAGCTGTGCGCCCTCAAACCACAGCGTCCCAGGCATCTCTCTCGATGCCAGTACGCGCTCGTAACGCTTAGAGGCCAGCACCCCGCAGTACTCCCAGATATCTGCCCAGAACTGCTCGACCTCGCGCACCGACCACACCCACAGCTCGTCGTAGTCGGCGAACGTGCGTCCATGACGCCGGCCGGCCCAGCCCATGAAGTCGGTCATCCGAGCGTTCGCGGCCATCTCGGCCGTCGCCATCCACAACGGCGCTTGATCGTGCCCATCCGACATCGTGCACCCCTTTCTAGCGACTACTTTGCACAGCGGCGCCCGTGCCCCCTATACCGCCGGCTTCCACGGCAAGGATCTGGCCGTTCAGCCCCGATCTCGCTCCGGCGTCTATCGCTATTGATACCGGGTCCTACACAGCAAGCGCAAGTGCCGCACGATCGCGCCCGGCTATGCTCCTCGCTCGTGAGCATCGAGACGCTGCGCAAAGAATTCCCGGTGCTCGAAAGTGTGGCGTATCTGAACGCCGGAACCGACGGCCCGCTGCCGGGAATCGCGGCCCAGGCGGGCGCCGAGGAGCTGCTTGGCGAGGCGCGTCGTGGACGGGCCGGCGAACACTTCGAACGTCGCCGCGAAATGGCCGATGAGCTGCGCGAGTCATATGCACGCTCGCTCGCATGTGAGCCAGAGGAGCTGGCGTTGACGACCTGCACCAGCGAGGGCCTGGCAAGCGTGATCGACGGCTTGGAGCTGCGTGAGGGCGATGAGATCCTCACCAGCGACGAAGAGCACCCGGGTCTGCTCGGTGCGCTCGGCGCCACCCGCGCGCTGCGCGGGGTCTCGGTTCGCGCGGTGCCGCTCGCGAGCATCGCCGAGGCGGTGGCAGGGCGAACACGGTTGGTGGCTTGCTCGCACGTGAGCTGGATGAGCGGCCGTCTCGCGCCCGCGGAACTGGCGCAACTGGATGTGCCCGTCGTACTCGACGGTGCCCAAGGAGTCGGGGCCGTGCCGGTCGACGTGCAGGCGCTCGGCTGCGACGCCTACGCCGGCGCCGGGCAGAAGTGGTTGTGCGGGCCCGACGGTCTCGGAATGCTCTACGTGACCCCTTCGTTTAGGGAACGCCTGAAGGTGAGTCGCCGCGGCTACGGCAACTTGCTCGATCCAGGGGCGGGACTTGACGCGCAACTGCACGAGGACGGCAGACGCTTCGACACGTTCGCACTGAGTGCCGAGGCGCTGGCGACGGCACTGGCCGCGGTACGGACACTGGAGGGGGCGGGCTGGGCCGCGGTGCACGAGCACGCGATCGCACAGGCCGCACGACTTGCCGAGCTGTTGGCGGCCAATGGTCGCACGGTCTCCAGGCGCGACGCGAGCACACTGGTGTCGTTCTCGAGCCCCGATCCGCTCGGCGAGCGCACGCGCCTGGCCGAGCAGGGGGTCATCCTGCGCGACATCCCAGACCAACCTCTGTTGCGCGCCTCTGTGGGAGCTTGGAACGACGAGAGCGATTTTCAACGCTTGCTCGCCGGTCTCAGCTCCTGACCTTTGAGAGGTGCCAGTGTCGCCTCCCCAGCGGGCCTAACGTTCATACACGTTGCCCTCGGTCCTTGAGCTCATGCGGGCACTGAGACGCCTATTGCCACGCTTGGACGCTGGATGTCCAGGCGTGAGCATGAACAGACACGCGATTTGTGACGGCCGTAGCACGGCTTAACGTGTACTTAGCACGCCGATGCGGTTTGCTTCTAGCAGCATCGCGCACTCGTCAGGGGCTGGACGAGCGATCGCCGTCCCGATATGAGCGCCACCGACCGCACAACCGCTTTGAATGCAACCGAGACGCCGGTGCCTGCTGTGAGCGCGCCTGCGCCCCCGGGGGCGCAGGCGAAGACCGAGCAACGCTCGTCGCGCTCGCTGCTCGAAGGCGTACACCCTCAATACGTCGCACTTGCCGGCATCCTCGCTTTGGCGGCGGGTCTAAACACGCACCGACTCTCCCAGAACGGTTACGCGAACACGTTCTATTCCGCCGGCGTGCACTCGATCTTGAAGTCATGGCACAACTTCTTCTTCGTCTCCTTCGACGGTGGCGGCCTCGTGACGATCGACAAGCCACCGCTTGCCCTATGGGTACAGGCGGCAAGCGCCGAGCTGTTCGGTTTCTCGCCGCTGAGCCTGTTGTTGCCGGAGGCGATCGTCTCGGTGATCGCGGTCGCGGTGCTCTACCGCATCGTCTCCCGGCGCCTGGGCGCCGGCGCGGGGCTTGTGGGCGCACTGGCGCTTGCCGTGTTCCCCTCGTTCGTGGCGGTCTCGCGCGAGAACGGCGTCGACCCGCTGTTGCTCTTGCTAATGATCCTTGCCTGTGGGGCGGCCCTGAACGCAACCGAAGATGGGCGCTGGCGCTGGCTGATAGCCAGCGCTGTGCTCGTCGGGCTTGCCTTCAACACCAAGACGCTTGCCGCCTATCTGGTCGTGCCCGGTATCGGCCTTGCCTATCTGGTTTGCGCGCCGGGCCGCTGGTATCGACGAATCGGGATGCTGGCAGCCGCGGGTCTGATCATGGGGTTCGCCTCGTTCGCGTGGATCGCCGCGGTCGAACTGACGCCGGCCTCTCAGCGCCCTTACGTCGGCAGCTCCGCCAACAACACCGAGCTCGGGCTGACATTTGAATACAACGGCGTCGGACGGGTCGAAGGTGAGGTCGGTGGCCCGGGCAAGATCCCAATCGCCGAAGGCGGACTGGTCCGCACCCCGGTGGTCCATCATCACTTCGCTTACCACCCTCGTACCCCGGCGCAGCGCGCAGCTCTTGCAGTGGCAGCTCTTCGCGAGCACGAACGACGAGAGCGTGTTCTGAAGGCAGCGAGATCCACCTACTTGCCCAACGGCCGCCTGCGCGACGCGATCGCCTTCGGCGGCGAGACGAGCCCGATGCGGCTATTTGAAAATCGCCTAGCGGACCAGGGCTCCTGGACGCTGCCGTTCGCGATCTTCGGCATGCTCGCGCTGGCGCTGTTGCTGCTCATCGGCGAACGCAGGCGTCGCAGTCCGCGGCTGGCTTTTCTGATCGTGTTCGGTGGCTGGCTGCTCGCGGAGGTGGTGATTCTGAGCCTTTCAAAAGGCATCGTCCATCCCTATTACATCTCCGCTGTCGCTCCAGGAGCAGCCGCGACGATCGGCGCGGGCGCCTTCGCCTTGACGCGCTTTGCCAAGCAGCGCAGTTGGGGTGTACTGCTGTTGCCGTGTGCGGTCGGCGCAACCGTGGCGGCTCAGATTGCAGTGCTCGACTACCAGCACTACATGCGCTGGTTCACCCCCGTTTTGATCGGTGGTGGGGCGGTACTGTTGCTTGCAATGGCGGTGCGGCGACTGGCAGCGCCGGCAATGGGACTACTGGTGTGCCTGCTGCTGTTCGCGCCGGCCGTCTATGCCAGGACGACATGGCTTGCCCCGGTGGAGGGCACCTTTCCGGCCGCGGGCCCGCACCAGGCCTCAGGCGAGGGCGGCGTGGGTCTGAACGCGATCGATCTGCGCATCTATCGCAACCTCGTGAACTATGTCGACACGCATCGCCCCGGTACGCGCTGGAGCGTCTTTACCGTGGCCGCACCAACCGCGGCGCCGATGATTTTGATGGGATCTCCGGCAGGCGCACTGGCGGGTTACAGCGGTACCGATCCGACGCTCGACGGACCAGGGCTCGCACACCTTGTAGCTAACGGGGAGGCGCGCTACGTCGTGCTCGGGGGCGCGTACGCCTCCCGCGGAGGCAACCTTGCGACGAAGGCAGTGCTGCACGTATGCCGCTTGGTGCCATATCACGCCTGGCACGGTCCCCACCCCTCCACTTACGAGCTGGCGTTGTTCGACTGCGCCGGGCGCGAGCGCGCGCTCGAAGCCCAAGCTCACGTCAAGGTCGCGAAAGTGCGTCTCGTCGACTTTTCGCCCGCACTGCCGCACTAAGGCTGAGCGCCTTGACCAAAGCCTGCGCCGTAAAGCAGGCCAGGTACGTACGCGGCTCAGGTCTCGGTACGTATCGGCTCAGGCGGCACGCGCGCCGGAGGAAGCCAGCACCGGCTCGACGTGACGACGCACGAGCTGACGTTCGAAGAAAATCCCCTCACGCAGTCCGGCTCCCGTGACCTCGAGCCGCTCGAAGCCACCAGTGCGCATCACGCCCTGGATCACAAGCGCGCCCGCGAGCACGATGTCGGCACGCGCCGGTTTGATGCCCGGCACCTGGCTGCGCTCGGCGGCGGGCAGCGCCGCCAAGCGAGCGATCAACTCGTCTAGCGCGGTCTGGTCGAGCACGAAGCCCTGGACCTGATCGTCGGGCAGGCCGGCGGCACGCTCGGCCGCGGCCGCCAGGTTGCGCACGGTGCCACCCAGTCCGACCATGTGCGGGCCTGTGTTCTTTAGCCACGGGGCACGCTCGAGCTTGCGCTCCACGTGCGCTTGCAAGGCCTTCAGCTGGCCGCGCTTGGCGGGGTGGGCGGGTCCTTCATCCGCGAGGAAGCGCTCGGTCATGCGCAATGCGCCCATGCGCCAAGAGCCCGACTCGCGCGCCAGACGGCCGGCGACGCGTACGAGCTGCAGCGAGCCACCGCCGAGATCGAGCACGCAACCGTCGCTGAGCGTGGTCGAGTTGACCGCCGCCAGGTAGCCGTAGCGTGCCTCCTGCTCGCGGCTGAGCACACGCACGTCCAGTCCTGTTCTCAAGCGGACCAGATCGAGGAACTCGCGCCCGTTCTCAGCCTCGCGGATCGCGCTCGTCGCAACCGCGTCCACCGTGTGCTCGTCGAGCCCCCGGCGCTCGCACAGCGCCGTGAAACTTTCGAGCGTCTCCAACGCGCGCGTCATCGCCACCTCGCTCAGCCGGCCGCTGGTGGCCATGCCCTCCCCGATGCGCACCGCCGAGGAGAGCTCGTCCACCCGCTTCCAAGAGCCGTCGGTCGGTGCGAACACGACCATCCGAAACGAGTTGGACCCGAGGTCGATGACGGCTACACGTTGCTCGGGCTCCGAGGCCATCGCTTAAGCGTAGTGGGCGGACCGGAAGGGTCTCCTGCGCACAGCGCCGTCGGGCTTGCTGTTTGTTCCACGATGGCATGCAGCGGTCTAAGTTTGAGCCTTCAGAGTGAGATCTCCGTTGGGCGGGTAGATCGTGGAGGTGGTCGTACCGATCGGCGACTCGAACGTTCGGTAGGGCAACTACCGACGCGAGCGGCGATCGTGGGCGAGCTCGACATGTCGACCGACAACACTCCAGAAAGGTCACAGCTATGGGTGCACAGGAGAACAAGCAAACCGCACAGGCCGCCTATGCGGCATTTGGCAAAGGCGACGCCGAGGGTGCCATGCGCAACATCGACGACTCGATCGAGTGGACGGTGCGCGGTGACAATGCGCTCACCGGGACCTATAAAGGCAAGCAGGCAGTCGGCGAGTTGTGGGCGAAGCTCGTCAACACCGGCTTTCGCACCGATCCGCATGAGTTCCTTGCTGACCAGGACAAGGTGGTCGTGCTCACAACCGCTCATCTCGATGGCGAGACGGCCGAGAGCGCCGATGTCTTGAGCTACAACGACGCGGGCAAGCTGGTCGCGTTCGACACGCTCGGAGATCCGAAGGCGACCAATCGGGTGTTCGCCAGGTAGGACTCCGTCGGTTCGCCGTCTTTTTGCGCCGGTTGCACCGCAACGCTTGACTGCTGGGTGGGTTGCCATCCGTTGAAGGCCTCACGCTTCACCGAGATGGGTGCACGTTGACGACAGAGCTTGAAGGACCGTATTGCCGCCACCCTGCTGTGCGCGGGCGTTACCTGGGATCTCCCGCCGGTATGCGTCGGCAGTCCATCGTGCTCGCAGCCACAATGCTTGCGCTGGTGCTGGGGGCATCGTTCACGTCGAGGTCAGCCGCAGCCGCCCCCTCGCTTGGCTGGTCGGTGCCCACGGCATTCGATTCGGGCAACGCTCCAAGCGGGGTTTCTTGCGCATCCGAATCTCTATGCGTCGCGGTCGACCGTCAGGGCAACGTCCTCAGCACGCCCAACCCAACGGCCTTGCACCCGACGTGGAGCGTTGTCGCCAAAGATGAAGGCAAGCCATTGGATGCTGTCTCGTGCGTACAGGGTGGCCCCTGCATAGCGGTTGACGATCGCGGCGACGTGCTCGTGGGCGGCGGATCGGGCGCGTCCGCCTGGTCGCCACCGGCCCCGATCGGTGGCGGCAACCCGCTGACCGGAGTCTCGTGCGCAAGTGCCTCACTCTGCGTGGCCGTCGATGAAGAAGGCGATGTGTTGACAAGCCCTGTTCCCGGGACCGGTGGCTGGAGCCCGACGAGCGTCGACGCCGGGCATCGCCTGACGGGCGTGTCCTGTTCTTCACAGGCCCTGTGTGTTGCGGTCGATGACGCAGGCAACGTGCTCTCGAGCAGCAACTCGGCCGGCGGCAGCGCGGCTTGGCATTCGCAGAAAATCTCCGCAGTGCAGTTGGTCGGCATCTCTTGCTCGGCCTCAGGGTCGTGTCTGACAGTCGATAGCACCGGTGACGCGCTCGCGAGCAGCGATCCGTCGACTGTGAGCGCAACCTGGAGTGAGACGCCGATCGATGACGAAGCCCTGGGCGCCGTCTCGTGTGCATCCTCGGGGCTGTGCGTCGCGACTGACGCGCGCGGGCAAGCGTTTGCCGGCGACAATGTAGCGGCGCCGATCCCGTCCTGGAGTGCGTCGAGCGCCGACTCGGCGGGGATCGCCGGCATTTCCTGTCTGGCCGGCGGTTTCTGCCTGGCCGTAGACCAAGGCGGAAGCTTCGTAGCCGCGCGAGTCCCGGCGCCTGTCGCCACTACGCTCGCGCCGACGAGCGTGACCGATGCCGGTGCAAGTCTCGCGGGAGTCGTCGATCCCAACGATGCGGCGCTAGGGGGTTGTTCGTTTGAATATGGAGCCGTCCTTCCCTACACGCAGTCTGTCCCTTGCTCGGCGCTTCCCACCGCAACCGGCGGCCCTCAAGGCGTCTCCGTACAGTTGTCGGGGCTCTCCCCCAATACCACCTATCGCTATCGCGTGCTCGCCTCGAGTCCGTCTGGGGCGAGCGCGGGCGCTGATGTGACATTCACGACTGCCGTCTCCTCGCAGGTGGCGCTCGTCCACCCACAGCCATCGATCGCCGGCACGCCCGCTGTAGGCCAACGGCTCACCTGCCATCCCGGCACTCCCTCGGGAACGATCGCGCGACTTGGCTACGCATGGGTGCGAGACCTGATCCCGATACCAGAAGCCACGGCCACCACATATACCGTTAAGGGACAGGACAGCGGGCACCACCTGCAGTGCCAGGTCACGGCAACCGACGGCGGCGGCAGCGCGACGGAGAAGAGTGCGTTCGTGACGATCCCGGTTGGTGGCGCGCCTGCCTCGGTCGGCGAGACCGCCGTCGGCAAAGCTACGTACAAGAACGACAAGTTGAGTGTGCCGGTCTTCTGCTCGACGCAGGCCAGCGATAGCTGTGAGGTGACGGTGCGACTTGCCGCGGTCGAGACGCTCAGCGGCGGTCGCGTCGTGGCGGTCGCCGCGCGCTCGCAGTTGGCAGCACACGCCGGCATCTCCGGCCTGCGTCATTTGACGGTCACGCTCGCGAGCGTCCGTGCGCGGCTTGCCGTGGGCTCGCACAGAACCTTGATCGCGACACTGAGCTCGAGCGCGCGGCGACTGCTTGCTTCACGGAGGCACCTCACCGCCTACGTCTACGTGAGCGGGACCGTGATCGGCGTGATCGAAGCGCAGCTCGCGCGGCAGCTGATCACTCTGGGTCCCACCGCTCACGGGGCATCCGCTCATGTAGTGGCGCTGGGGACATCCGGCCCGGTGGCGGATCACTTCGCAGCGTTCGAACTGTCTGCTCGGGACGCCTCCTTTCGGCCTGCCAGGGTAGATCGTTCCGCAGGCGCCCGCGCGAATGCTGCCAGCGTTTTGGCAGCAACTCCCTACATGGGCTGGGATACCTACTTCGCACTTGGCGGCAAGTACAGCGAGGCCACGGTCCTGCGGCAGGCAAGCGAGCTGATCTCGCTTGGGCTGCGCCAGCGCGGATACCGCTACGTGTGGCTCGACGTCGGCTGGTGGCACGGCACTCGCGCGGCGAACGGACAGATCAGCCTCAGTCCTGCGCAGTGGCCGCACGGGCTCGCCTGGCTTACGCGCACTCTGCATGCGGCTGGATTCCTTGTCGGTCTCTACACCGACGCCGGCCCCAACGGCTGTGGTGGCGCCGGGCAGGGTAGCTATGGCCACTATCAGCAAGACGTCAACACGTTCGCCGCCCAGGGCTTTGACGCGGTCAAGGTCGACTTCTGCGGCGGCGCCGAATACGGCCTGAACCCGGCGGTGGCCTACTCGGCGTTTCATACGGCGATCGCGGCGAACTCAAGCCACAGGTCGATGCTGCTGTCGATCTGCAATTTCCTGCAACCGGAACAGTACGGCGACGGCGCTCCGCTATTGAACGAATCTGCCTTCTCGTCCTACAACTTCGGCCCGAGCGTTGGCAACAGCTGGCGCACGGACACCGATGTCGGTTTTCCAGGCAACGTCCAGTTCGCAGATGTTTTGCGCAACATGGACGCCGACGCCGCCAGTCCGCAAGCGGCCGGCCCAGGGCACTGGAACGACCCAGACTACCTCGCCCCCGACCAGGGCATGTCCGCCGCCCAGTTCCGTAGCCAATTCAGTATGTGGGCGATGCTCGCGGCGCCGTTGATGATTAGCGACAACCTGACGAAAATCGGCCCATCGAGTCTGGCGGTCGTGCAGGACAGTGAAGTGATCGCGATTGACCAGGATCCTGGAGGGGTGCAGGGCACGCTGCTATCCACTTCGGGGAATGGGCAGGTTTGGGTAAAGCCGCTGGTTGGTGGGTCGCGGGCGCTGGCTTTGCTCAATCGAGGGACGAGCGCGGTGAGAATTACGACTAGTGCGAGCGCCATCGGCCTGCCTACGTCTTCGAGCTACTCGCTGCGCAATGCGTGGACGCATAGCGTGAGCTCCACAAGTGGGACAATCAGTGCCGACGTCCCGGGCGGCAGCGTGGCGTTGCTACGAGTAGGCCCCGCATAAACTGGCCTTTTGTGTCTGACGATTAGCGTCTCGGTAGGCCGGCGATCTATGAGGCCAATTGGTTACGCGGAGCCGATTCGGCCAATGGTTACGGGGCGTGAGCGTAGAAGCTGCCTCTGCTTTGCCTCCGACATTCTGTCTCGTTTGGGCACATATGGGCCGCACGAGCCATCGATCTGCCTCCCAAACGACCCTCAAGCCGAGCCCTTAACACCACGAATCCCGCATGGTTGCTAAGGATTTCTTAGTGGGCCCGATTTGTCACGCGGGGGCGGTCCGGCCAGTCGCTACGGGACATTGGCGTACGAGTTGCCTCCACTCTGCCTCCGATATCTTCACGCCGTTTGAGATGGCCGCTCCGCGATTGAGTTTGCCGACCGGACGACACGGCAGTATTCGCGTCGATGCCGACAATAAGCCGCTTCTTCGGACTCACGATCACGATGTACTTCGATGACCATGGGCCTCCCCACTTCCACGTACGGGCCGCAGGGCACGGCGCGAAGGTCCGCATCGACACGTTGGAGGTGCTCGTGAGCGACCTACCCCGCCGTGAGCTTCGGCTTGTGCTTGCGTGGGCCGAGATGCATGCGGCCGAGCTAGACGAGAACTGGCATCGAGCGCGCGAAGGTGCCACACTGCAAGAAATCGAGCCACTGAGATGATCGGACTTACCCCAGACATAACCCAGGCCACCGTTCCGCAGCATGGAGTCTTGCGGCTCACCTTCGCTGACGGCATAACCGGCGAGGTCTACGTGCTCGACCGCATGCACGGCCCGGTGTTCGAGCGCGCCGTTACTTTGGATGGCTTTGCCGAAGTCAGCGTCGATTCCGAGAGCGGCACCGTCTGCTGGCCGGGCGGGGCCGACCTTGCGCCAGACACGCTCTACGAGCGCGTGCGGACTGGCGTTTGGCCTGGCGAGAGCCAAGCCGCATAGCTCCCGACCGCTCGTCAACGGACTCACGGCTGCCCCCTGTCCGCGTCTGTAAGCGAGACGACAGACGACGGCTTACCCGTGGTGGCCCGCTTGATGCGTTCGCGCGCCAGACTCTCGGATGGGTGGCCATAGAGTCGTTGCACGAGTCCTCCGCCGTCTTCGTGGCCGAGTTGGTGAGCGACGTCCTGGGCAGGTAGTTCGAGGTCGTTGAACAACCAGGAGGCGCAGAAGTGACGCAAGTCGTAGAAGTCCATCGAGGGCTTACCCAAACGACAGCGAACGGGATGCCAGTAGTAACGCTGGGTGCGGCCCGTGAGCACCCCGCCCTTCTTACCTCGGAAGACCATCGCGTCACTGTCCACGGGCCGAGGCATTGCGAGCAACCCCGCCTCTGCGGTCGCGGTGAGCACGCTCGCGCGCGTTTTGCCGTTCTTTGGAAGCTCGAAACTGCGGGTCGAGGCGGAGTACTGGCGTTCGACGTGGACCTCCCCATTCGTTGCGGCGCACCTTCGCTGGTGTCCTCTACGCGCTCGGGGAAGACCCCGGTGTCGTCATGGACGAAATGGGTCACGCCGATCCCGCGCTCGCTCTGCGCGTCTACCGGCAGGCGATGCGACGCGGTGAGGACGAGAAGGAAGCGCTCCGTCGTCTCGTCGAATCCGTTGACCATCCGAGGCCGCCCTTATCTTGATCTCATGCGCCGCTGGGAAATTCTGGACGACCATATCGAGAGCTTCACGACTAGCACTATTCATCGCCCCGAGTGCCGTCACGCCCCGTCTGACATCAACGGTTCGCGGCATGAGGCTGGCTCGATCCTGGCAAGCAGTCGAGCACCGCGGATATGCAAGGTATGTGTACCGCGCGTGCTGTCCCTCCCGCGAGCCTAGACTGCATTTCGCGCACCCATAGGCCCGCTGTTTGGGCAAATACGGGCGAACGAGCGGCCCGTCTGCCTCCAAAAGCGGCCCGCCACTCGACCACGCGACCACGCGACCACGCAAATCTGGCATGGTTGCAAGGGATCCGATAGTGGGCCCGGTAGGACTCGAACCTACGACCAACCGATTATGAGTCGGCGGCTCTAACCAACTGAGCTACGGGCCCGTATCGCGTCACGCGCGACTGCCCAGAAGCTACCAACGTTGATCGCGTATGCGCTTGTGCGCCCGGGATGGTTTGATTCATCGGTCAACTAACGAGGGGAGCGACAATGGCGCAGCGTGCAGCGATCGTCACGGGAGCATCGAGCGGGATAGGACTGGCGATCGCGCGGATGCTCGCCGAAGAAGGTTTTGGCGTCACGATGGCCGCTAGGCGGCCAGAGAAGCTTCAAGGCGCCGTCGATGGGCTCGCCGCCGACGGGTTCGACGTCCACGGCGTGCCCGCCGCGCTGTCGGAGGAGAGCGAGATCCAGAAGGTGGTTGCCGCCCACCGTGAGCGCTATGGCCGCCTAGACGTGCTCGTCAACAACGCCGGCGTCGGTATCGGCGCACCCGTCGGAGACATCCAAACCAAGCACCTCGACATGCAGCTCAATGTCAACGTGCGCTCGATCGTCCTGTTCTACCGCGAGTGCATCCCGATGCTCAAGGAGTCGGCGGCCGAGCACTCCAACACGCTAGTCGTCAACACCGCCTCGATCTCGGGAAAGCGCGCAGAGGCGTGGCTGTCGGTCTACTCGGCCACCAAGCACGCGGTCGTCGGCTGGACCGAAGCGATGAACAAGGAGCTGGGCTCCTCCGGGATCAAGTCCACCGCCCTCTGCCCTGCCTTCGTCGATACACCTATGACCGACTTCGTGAAGGGTCAGGTCAAAGCGGAGGACATGATTCGTCCCGAGGACATCTCCGAGGCGGTGCGCTACCTGCTGCGCGTCTCACCCGCCTGTGTGGTTCCTGAGATGATGTTCGTGCGTCCCGGAGACGCCATCTAAAGGAAAGGACGCACATGAAGCTAGGCGTACACATCGGCTACTGGGGCCTCGGACTCAGCTCCCAAGACCAGCTCGAAATCGTCCAGGAAGCGGAGAAACTCGGATATGACTCCGTGTGGACCGCCGAGGCCTACGGTTCGGACGCCGCCACCGTGCTCTCCTGGCTTGCCGGGCAAACATCCAAGATTCGGCTCGGCTCGGGCATCTTCCAGATGCCAGGCCGCTCGCCCGCGATGACCGCGATGACCGCCGCCACGATCGACCAGCTCTCCGGCGGACGCATGATCCTCGGTATCGGCTCCTCCGGGCCGCAGGTCGCCGAGGGCTGGCACGGACAGCGATTTGGCAAGCAATTGCAGCGCACGCGCGAGTACGTCGCCGTTGTACGCAAGACGCTCGCGCGCGAACGGCTTGAGTTCCATGGCGAGACGCTCGAGTTGCCTTTGCCCGACGGCCCCGGCAAGGCGTTGAAGCTCACGATCGCTCCCGTCCAGGAGCAGATTCCCGTGTATCTCGCGGCGATCGGTCCCAAGAACACGGCGCTTGCCGGTGAGATTGCCGACGGCTGGATTCCTACGCTGTTCTCGCCCGAGCACGTCTCCGAGCTGCGCCCCCTGTTGCAGGAAGGCGCTGATCGCGTCGGGCGCTCGCTCGACGGTTTCGACATCGCCCCCACAGTCAACGTGTTCGTCACCGATGACCTTCCCGCCGCGCGCGACGCAATGCGGCCGTTCATCGCCCTGTATGTCGGCGGCATGGGCTCGCGCAAGCAGAACTTCTACAACAACCTTGTCTGCCGCTACGGCTTCGAGGAACAGGCGAAAGTCATCCAGGACCTCTATCTAGAAGGCAAGCGCGAGGAGGCGATGGCCGCGATCCCCAACGACCTGATCGACATGGTCTCGCTGTGTGGGCCCAAGGACGTCGTCAAGGAGCGGCTGGCTATATACCGAGATGCGGGCGTCGGCACGCTCGGCCTCACCCCGATTGCTTTCAACAAGGACGATCGACTGGAGCAGTTGCGTCTCGTAGCCGAGCTCGCCGGCTAGCGCGACGCTCCCGGCTGGGACACCTTGTCCGCCGCTCACCGTCCTAGCCCAATGTCCATTTCCTCCGCCCTTACCGTCTCACGGGACGATGCCCCGCATCCCGCCTCGCGGCGACTGCACCTGCTGCTCGGCGCCTTCGGCGACCCGGGTCATGCGTTTCCAATGATCGCGCTCGGTCGCGCGTTGCTTTCCCGCGGCCATGACGTAACGCTGCAGACATGGGAGCGTTGGCGCGTGCCCGTTGAGGCGGAGGGCATCGCCTTCACCCCCGCCCCGGAGTACAGCGCGTTTCCGATCGGCGACCATCCGCTCGACTTCTACGAGGCGGTCGTCTATGCGACCCGTGACACGCTTCCACTGGTGCGTGAGCTGAAACCGGACGTGGTCGTCCACGACATCCTCACCTTGGGCCCATCGCTCGCGGCAGAGCTGCTCGACATCCCGCGCGCAACACTCGTCCCCCATGTCTTTCCCGAGGCCGGCCCGGGCTTTCCGATCTACTCATTCGGCGCTCGCTTGCCGCGCACTGCCGCTGGCCGCGCCTTTTGGGAGCGCGCCCATCTGCCCGTGCGTCGGGGCCTTGAGAGCGGACGCGTCGCGCTCAACCACACGCGCGAGCAGCTCGGCCTGCCTCCGTTGTCCCATCCGCATGGAGGCACCAGCCGGGAACTCGCGCTCGTGGCCACCTTCCCTCAGCTCGAGTATCCACGTCCCTGGCCTGCACATGTCCATGTTGTCGGTCCGCTGATGTGGGAGCCGCCGGCGCAGGAGATCATGCTGCCGCCAGGCGACGATCCGCTCGTGCTCATCGCCCCCTCTACTTCCCAGGACCCCGACCACCGCCTACTTCACGCTGCCTTGCGCGGTCTCGCCAACTCTCCTGTGCGCGTGCTCGCGACCTACAACCGGCGTCTCCCGTCTCGCCCGCTGCCGGTTCCCGAAAACACGACCGTCGTGGACTGGGTCTCCTACGCTCGCACGCTTCCGCATTGCGACGCAATTGTCTGCCACGCTGGCCACGGCACACTCGTCCGTGCGCTTTCCTTCGGCGTTCCAGTCATAGCTTGCCCAGTCGCCGGCGACATGAACGAGAACGCCGCGCGACTGGTGTGGGCAGGAGCTGGAGTACGTCTGCCGCGCCGCTTCATATCTCCGAGACCTCTACGGCATGCTGTCGAGCTTGCCCTTGGCGATGCCTCGATCCGGGCTCGCGCCAGAGAGCTTGCGGATTGGGTATCGGAGCACGATGCCGGCGCTCGCGCCTCAGTGTGTATCGAGCGGCTTGCAGAGGCTCGGGAATCACAAATACGGATGCCGGCCCCTCTAGCCGCACGCCGCTAGATCAATTTAAGAAGCTCCGGGGGTGGGACTCGAACCCACAACCTAGCGATTAACAGTCGCTCGCGCTGCCATTGCGCCACCCCGGATCGGGCTACCCCGCAAACACGATAGCCACTGGCATCTTACGGAAGCTCCGCGGCGCCCGCCTCGACCTCTGCATGGCAATTGGAGCAGAGCAGTACACACTTCCGCGCCTCAGATCGCAGCGTGGCAATGCTATGCGCGCCGCGTCGTGACAGCCCGAACTTATTTACGTGTCCGGCCCCGACTCCGCCAGCGCCCGCTCCTGGGCCCGGTCGAACTCCTGCTTGACCCCCCCGCGCAACCTCGCCAGGTCGCTCACCTCGCCGACACCCTGCGCGCGCGCGGCGTGGATACGCCGGTCGATCCACGCGAGCTGCAGCTGCAACTGTTGCACCTCGAGCATCGGCGGCTTGGTCGAGCGGGCCGAAACCGGCCAGCGGCCCGCTTCGACCGTTAGCTCGGCGAGCAAGCCGACCAGCTCGCGATCCTCGGCATCGACGTCTTTGAGCGGCTCAGCCAGTCGTCCCGCCTTCAGGTGCGCGGCCGCCCGGCGCATCAGATCGCTGGTAAACACCCCGTCAAGCTCGACTTCTGCGAGCGCGGGCTCTCCGTACTGGGGTGTCGCGATGCAAAGCGCGAGAAACGCGCGCTCGGTGTCCGCCCGCGCGGAGAGCACTCTGTTCGCACGCGAACCTCCGTTGTCGGCCTGCCCAGGCTCCCCCCCCGCACCGTGACCGGCCTGGAAGCCCCCGCTGTCGGAGCGGCGCGAGGCCGTCATCGAGCGGCCGGCGCTCTCGGTGCCGCGCGCCGGCCGTTCGCCTGCTGGCGCCGCGCGTGCCCCGGCGCGAGCCTGGCCACCGCCGCCCGCGAGCAGCGTCTCCGCCAAGCCCTCGCTCAGACCGAGCTTCCCTGACACAAGACGGGTCAGCTCCATCCGCATCGCGCTGGGCGGCAGCGTCTCGAACACTGGTCGTAGCTCGGCGAGCATGCGATCGTGGCCCTCAGGACTCGAATCGTCGCCGCTTGCCAGCGCTCGCTCGACGCGGAAGCGCACGAACGGCACCGCCTGTTTTACCGCTGCGGCAATCGCCTCCGCCCCGCCCTGCTGCACGAGCTCGGCCGGATCGGCTCCCGCCGGCAGCTCCACCACGCGCAACTCCAGCTTGCGCCGCGCCGCCAGCCGAGAGACCTTGAGCATCGCCTCCTGGCCTGCGCTGTCGGCATCGAGCGCGAGCAGCACCGTCTGGGCCAGACGCCCAAGCTCGCCGACCTGATCGTCGGTCAGGGCAGTACCCATCAAGCCCACCGTATTCTTGAAGCCCGCCTGGTGCAAAGCGATCACATCCGTGTACCCCTCGCACAGGATCACCTCGCCGGCCTTCGTCGCCGAGGCGCGGGCCAGGTCCGCGCCATAAAGGTGACGTCCCTTGTGGTAGACGTCGTTATCGGAGGTGTTCAGGTACTTCGGTCGCTGCCCGTCGCGCATCGCGCGTGCGCCGAAGCCGAGTACGCGCCCGCGCATGTCGGCTAGCGGGAACATGATGCGCGAGCGGAAGCGGTCGTACAGGCCGCGCCGCTCCTGCGAGCGCTGCGCCAGTCCCGTCTCATACAGCTCCGCCTCGCTGAAGCCGCCCCGACGTGAGGCGAGCAACACACGGTCCCAAGCGCTCGGCGCGTAGCCGACACGGAACTCCTTCAAGATCTCCTCGCCCAAGCCGCGCCCCTCGAGATAGCTTCGAGCGCCGGCGGCCTCCGTGGACTCCCACAGGTAGCGCTCGTAATAGGAGGACGTGCGCGTGAGCAGCTCCAGCAGCCGCTCACGCCGCACTCGCCGTTGCGCTTCGCGAGGATCCTCTTGCTCCAGTTGTAGCTCGACCCCGGCCCGGTCGGCCAACAGCTCCAGCGCCCCCTTGAAGTCAACGCCCTCGGTCTCCTGGACGAATGTGAACACGTCGCCGGAGGCCTGGCAGCCGAAGCAGTAATAGACCTTCTCGACGGGCTCCACGCTAAAGGAGGGCGTGCGCTCGTCGTGGAACGGGCACAACCCCTCATAGCTGCGCGGGCCGGCTCGGCGCAGCTCCGTGCGGGTGCCGACGAGCTCGACGAAATCGATCGCGTCGCGCACTCGATCGCGCGATTCTGGTGTGTATCTGGCCATCGCGGCCTACGCTAGCCCTTCGGCGCGTGTGCTGCCGTCCGCAACCGGCCACGAGCCCGGGGCGCCCGCGCCTGCATCAGCGAGCGAAGACGCGCGGGACTTCCAGGTCGGTGTACTCACGGATGCAGTAGCGGTCGGTCATCCCCGCCACGTAGTCGGTCACGCGCTGGGCGACATCGTTCCGCGGCATGCTGCGCGTACCCGCCAGACCGTCGGTATCACCACCGGGGGTAGTACCGGACATAGGGTCGGATCCGCCGGTGACACCGTTGCTCGGCAACAGCTCAGGGTGCTCCACGTAGTGTTCGAACAGCTTGCG
The DNA here is from genome assembly GCA_963704555.1 of uncultured Solirubrobacterales bacterium. Classification (GTDB taxonomy): domain Bacteria; phylum Actinomycetota; class Thermoleophilia; order Solirubrobacterales; family Solirubrobacteraceae; genus Palsa-744. The sequence continues at coordinate 2,014,861 of OY969921.1, read as the reverse complement.
CACAACGTTCGCGATGCGCGCGTGCTCGGCCCGCACCGCATCGCCCAGATAAACGTGCTCGAACATGAACTTGCGCAGCTCCGCCATCGCCGGCCCGGCCACCGGCCCCTGCACGATGTCGCCGGCCAGCGCCGAATGCTCGACCATGTCGTGTACGAGCGCGTCGATCCGCTGTGAGCCGCTCGCGCCGAGCACGGCGATCGGTCGCTCCGGCAGCTCCTCCTCGCGCAGCAGCCCGGCGCGCATCGCGTCGTCGATGTCGTGATTGATGTAGGCCACGCGGTCGATCAAGCGCACGATCCGGCCCTCGAGCGTCTGTGGCAGCGGCGCGCGACTGGAATGACAGGCGATCCCGTCGCGTACCTGCTCGGTCAGGTTGAGCCCGGCGCCGTCGCGCTCCAGTTGGTCCACGACGCGCAGCGAATGCTCGTAGTGGCGGAACTCGCGGCCAAAGCGTTCCTTCAAGCACTCGTCCAGTGCTTCCTCGCCGATGTGCCCGAACGGCGGATGCCCGAGATCGTGACCAAGCCCGATCGCCTCCACCAGATCCTCGTTGAGCGCCAGCGCGCGCGCGACCGTTCGCGAGATCGTCGTCACCTCGAGCGTATGGGTCAAGCGTGTGCGGTAGTGATCGCCGAGCGGCGCCACGAACACCTGCGTCTTGTGCGTCAGGCGCCGGAACGCCTTGCAGTGCACGATCCTGTCGCGATCGCGCTGAAAGGGAGTGCGCAACCCACAGTCATCCTCGGCTCGGGCCCGATGCGCCGGATAGGAGCGAGCGGCGAGCGGCGAGAGCTCCGCGGCCTCGAGCTGGCGGCGGCGCTCGGCAAAGGCCGCCGCCACCGACTCTGTGTCGCTTGCAATGCTCACGCAACCGATTGTGGCAGCGTCTGCGGTTGCTCCTGCGCGAGCGGCGATCGCCTCGTCCTGCGAGCGGTCGCCGGCATTAGCCGTATATGTGCATGGTGCTCGAGCATCTCCGACACAGCTCGCTCGACCTGTCCGAGCACACGCTCCTTGCCGAGCGGAGCCTCGCTCAACGGACGCCCTAGCGCCTCGGTCATGAACGTGTGCGCCGACTCGTTCAAGGGAAAGGCCGCGGCCTCGCAGGAGCTGCACACAACCCCTCCCGCGGCCCCGGAGAAGCCGATCAGGTGCTCGCGCTCGCCGCAGCAGGCGCACGCGCCCAGTTGCGGTGCGATACCGGCGGCGACAAGCAGCTTCAGGCGAAAGGCAAGCGCGCTCGCGCGCGTCGCCTCGCCCGGCTTCTCATCCAGCAGCGACAGCTTGCGGCAGAGCAGGTTGAATACGCCCGGGTGCGGCTCTGAGGTCTCGAACAGACGCCCCACCGCGTCGCAAGCGCGCGCGGCTGCATCGAGCGCACCCGCATCGCCGCGCAGGCTCGAATGGCCGTTGACGGTCTGCGCGCCGGTGACCGTCAACAGCTCGCCGCGCCCTTCGTGCAGCTCGATCCGCAGGCGAAAGAACGGCTCCAGGCGTCCGCCAAAACGACTGCGCGCACGCCGCACCCCCTTTGCGATCGCGCTCACACGGCCACGCCCAGGCGTGTAGACGTGCAGGATCCGATCCGCCTCGCCGTAGCGCATCGAGCGCAGCACGACAGCTTCGGTCTTCACAAGTCCTGACATGGCCGATCGAGTCTAGGATCGTGCCCGGCGGGAGCCTCCGAGGTCGCTGCGCTCGCCTGCGCGAGCACCGCGCGATCCGACCGCGCAAAAGCAGTAGACAACAAGCGGTTGCGAGAGCATGCCCACATCGGAGAGGATTCGATGTAGGACGCAGCAGCAATTCGCCTCTACGAGGCTGGGGATTCAGGGAGAGACACATCCCCCCAGGGAGAGAAGGCGTCGCCAGCGTCCGGGCGGCGTGTCTGGCCGTCCGCTCCAGGTCGGCCAACCAGATAGGAGGGTAGACATTATCCATCATCTATGTACAAATTCGTCAGCAGTTGCCGTCGCGGCTATCGTCGGAATAGCCCAATTCGGCGGCCGCGCCGACCGTTTGGAGCGCAAGCCAAGCACGCGGTTCCTCCTCGATCGCCGCCACGACCCTACGGCGCGGGACGCGCTGCTCTGTCGCGTGATGCCTCTGGCGAGGAGGATCGCCTCACGGTACCGGCCACCCCGGGCGGCAGACTTCGACGATCTGGTCCAGGTGGGCCTGATAGCCGCCACGGATGCGATCGCCGCCTGGGATCCCTCGGGTGCCACGTTCACGAAGCATGTCGCAATGACGATCCACTACCGGATCACCGACTATGTTCGAATGCGTGCCCATCGCAGCGAGCGCGGCTTGGACGATGCGCTGAGCGACAACTCGCCGAGCGGGGAGGGACTGCTGGCGCTCCTACCGGCCGACCAGCCGGGGCCCGAGGAGGTCGTGCTCGCGCGCGAGAGGGTCAACCTGATCGCGGCGGTGATCCGGCGACTACCGCCGAGGAAGCGTATGGCGCTCATCGGCATGACGAACGACAAGACACCTCACGAGATCGATCCCGAGGCATCCGAGAACGCGATCTACTCGTCGGCGAGCCGCGCTCGCAGCAGGCTCAAGCTGGCGCTTGCGGAATTGTGAAGACCGCTTCGACAACCGCGCCTCGAGTATTGAAGACCGCTTCGACAACCGCGCCTCAAGTATTGAAGACCGCTTCGACGACAACGCCATGGACATTGAGAATGCTTCGGCAACCGCGCCTCGGCCATTGCTATACTTTATGAAGTAATGAGTAGTCCCAGTCAGATAGTCGTCTATACGACCGAGCCCTGCTCGTTCTGCGCACGCGTGAAGGGCCTCTTGAAGGCACGCGGCCTGGAGTTCTCGGAGGTCAACCTCTCCAAGGATGCCGCCGGACGCGTGGAGCTCGCCGGACGCACCGGCATGATGACCTTCCCACAGGTGCTCGTAGGCGACGAGCTGCTTGGGGGTTTCGCCGAGACACTGGGCGCCATCGAGAACGGCCGTCTGGACGAGCTGCTGGCGGCTTAGTCGTAAATGCCGCTCCCCCGCGCGCGCGGGGGCATCCGGTTTTTTGGAACATGCCGCCCAACCCCGAGCGGCACGCATCAAATCCCCAAAAATCAGCGAGCGGTCCTTCGCAGACCGCGCGGACGCGGCTGGCAGGTCTCGCACACATAGGTTCCCCGGCCCGCCACCACCATCTTCACGATCGTCGTACCGCAGCGCGCACACTGCTCGCCCTCACGCCTGTGCACCTCGAAGCGGTCCTGAAATGAGCCCCACACGCCATCGACGTGGCGGAAATCGTCGATCGTCGCTCCCCGCGCTTCGATACCGGCTTCAAGCGCCCAGACGACAGCCTCGCGCAGCCGCTCGTACTGATCTGAGCTCAAGCGGCCCGCAGGTCGGCGCGGATGAATTCCCGCGCGATGCAAAGCCTCGTCCGCATAGATGTTGCCGACGCCCGCCACACGGCGCTGGTCGAGGAGGAATGCCTTGATCGGAGCGGTGCGTCCACGCGCCAGCGCGCGCAGGTGCTCTGCGCTGAAGCGCTCGTCCAGCGGCTCGAGTCCGAGTCGAGCCGCGAAGAACTCCTCGAGCGCCTCGTCTCCGAGCAGCAGCTCGCCCGTGCCGAAGCGGCGCGGGTCGACGATCGCCAGCTGCGTCCCGTCGTCCAGCTCGAGCCGCACGCGTACGTGTGTCTGCTCGGGATCGGGATCGCACAAGACGGTCCCCGTCATGCGCAGGTGTTGGGCCAGGTAAACCTCGTCACTGAGGCCCCACAGCAGGTACTTGCCGCGCCTTCCTAGCTGCTCGACCGTCCTGCCTTCAAGCGCATCGGTCATTTCTCCCGGAGCCAGCGGTCGGCACCAGCGCTCGTCGAGGACCTTCACGCGCTCAAGCGTGCGTCCCTCCACCAGTGGCGCCAGCTGGCGCCTGATCGTCTCGACCTCGGGAAGCTCGGGCATGCGGCGTCCCAGCATAGGGTGCGTCGCCGGACGGCAGGAGCGCGAGCCACCACATAGGCGCCGCGCGCCGAGGACATTCCCATCTCAGGCCGATGTGACCGCCTGCCGGGCGTGCGCACGCGGATGAGCCTCGAAGTAGGCGTCCTTCAAGCGCTCCGCTGACAGGTGCGTATAGACCTGTGTGGTGGCCAGGTCCGCGTGACCGAGCATCTCCTGCAGCGAGCGCAGGTCGCAACCTCCGGCCAGCAGGTGCGTAGCGAATGTATGACGCAAGGTGTGTGGCGTCATCTGCTCGGCCAAGCCCGCCGTGCGTGCATGGTTCTGAATAATCTTATAAAGGCCCTGGCGCGTGAGCGACCCACCGCGGTGGTTGACGAACAGCATGCTCTGCACCTGAATGCCGACAAGCACGGGACGCCCGCGTGCGAGATAGAGCTCAAGCGCGCTGACCGCGCGTCGCCCAACGGGCACGATCCGTTCCTTGGAGCCCTTGCCGCGCGCACGCAGCATCCCCTCCTCCAGGTCCACGTCAGAGAGCTCGAGCCCGATTGCCTCGGAGACACGTAGACCACAGGCATACATCAGCTCCAGCAGCGCCCTGTCGCGCAGAGCCAGCGGCTCTGAGCCCTTAGGCTGGGCGAGCAGCAACGTGGCCTGCTCGCGCGAGAGCACCTTCGGTAGACGCTTGGTCTTCGGCGGCCCACGCAAGTCGGCGGTCGGATCGTGCTCGATCAGGCATTCGCGCCGCAAATGGCGGTAAAACGAGCGCAGGCAGGCAGCCTTGCGCTGCAGCGTCGCGGCCGCTACGGGCGCGCGCTGCTCGCCACCGCTTTTGCCGCCGCTCGCAAGCTCGGCGAGAAACGCCGCCAGGTCGCCGTGCTCGGCATCGAGCGGCGAGACTCCACGCGCCGCCAGGAACGCACCCAATTGCGCGAGGTCTGACTGGTAAGCGTGCAGTGTGTTGCGCGAAAGGCCGCGCTCGAGCTCGAGATAGGCGAGGAAGTCGAGCGTCAGCTGCTCGATGCGCACCGCACGCGATGCGAGCAGCAGTTGAGAATCGCCCACCGTGAGAACTTCGGGGAGAGCCTTCGCGCTCCTTGACGGTGCAAGCCGGCTCTCAGTCTAAACAGATGCAGCGCCGGGGACCCCTCCGCCCCGGCGATCTCAACGAGCGGGCCATCGGGGCAACCAGGCACCCTCAACCGGCACTGCGCTCTGCTTGTGCTTCGGCGTTCTCGCACAGCTCGGCGAGCACCGTCCCACCCGCGAGGGCCGCCCCGAAGAACAGCGGGTCCTCGAGCAGCACGCGGCCCATCGTCTTGGCGGGCAGGCCGCTTGCCAGGTAGGCGGGCATGTCTACCGGCGCGCGTCGCCAATCGTGGCGCGCCATACGTGCCGGCCGGTCCACGTCGAGCTCCAGCTGCGGCTTGACGCGATCGGTGGCGGACCCGAACACCGAGCCCAGGCTCGCGCGCAGATCGGCGCCGGCCGGCGAGCGGATTCCCGCCGGCAGCGCCACCGTCAGCGGCTCGAGCAGCAGGTCGAGCACCGTCAACGTGTGGTGTGAGAGGCCGCGGTGGCGCGGGCGCTCGTCGGCGGAGGACATACGCGCTACCAGCAAAGTCTGAGCGCCGAGTGCGATCGCGGTGTGAGCCGAATCAAGCGCGCTCATGCCGCCGTGGCCGAGCGAGGAGCTCGATCCGACGATCCCGGGACCGGGACCGCACACCGCGGCGTCCCAGCCGAGCGTGTGCAGGCCGTGGTGCAGAGCGCCGGCGGTGCTGATGGCCTCACCCTCGCCCCCATATGCCGCGCCGGCCGTGAGGTGACCGGCGAGCAGTCCACGCTCGCGCAGCGTGCGCACGGTGCGCGAGTGCCCGCCGGGTAGCGCCCCGCCCGCGGTTTGCACAAAACCCAAACGTGCCCCGGGCCTCGCCTGCGCGAACGCCCACGCCACCGCGGCCAGCTGACCGTGCAAAGCGAGCACCGCAACCGGCCGCTCAAGCGGCAAACTCAAAAACTCGACTGCCTGTGTGCCCGCGCCCGCGAGGGTGGACCCGACAGCCTGCCCCACGTTATGGGGGGAATGTGCCCCGCCATCTAGTTCACTCGTCAGGGCGTCCTCGACCGGCTGCACCGCGTGCTGCAAGCTCGTGTAGTTGAGCTTCATAACGTGGGCGCCGTCCACGCCCTCACCCGCGAGGCCGCGCGTGAGGTTGACGTGCACGATGTCAAAGCCGCCCGAGCCGAGGCCGAGGTCGCGCGCCTGCACGTTGACGATCACGTCGTCGCCTTGAACGCTCTCGCCGACCAAGCCGACATCGGCGATTGCCGCATGGCGCTCACCCGCGAGTGAGATCGTGAGGTCCTGCTCGGGACCGTCAGCGGGTCCCGCCTGAAGGACGGTGGCTCGGCGCAGCTTCAGCATCGGTGCCTCTAGGATTTTGGCGGATGCCCGCGCGGCGGTGCGCCGCTGGCGTCCTCTGAGGCCGGTGAGCCTTGGAACGGCGAATCTTGGAGCGGCGAGGCCTCCACGCTCACGTCCACGTCGCATTCGCACTCCGGCAGATTGGCGATCTCGTGCGCGCTGTCGATCAGCTTTGCCGCGACTATCTGGGCCTGGCGCTCGTCAGCGGCGTGGAAGCTGACCTGGACGTGCACCGTGTGCGTTGAGCCCACGAATGCGGATGCGTCGACGGAGCTCACGAGCGGCCCGCGAGCGTGCGGTCCTGCGCACGCTCTTGCGGCTGTTGCAGTGTGGCGGCGATAAAGCTTTCAAACAGCGGCGCCGGGCGCTCGGGCCGTGACTTGAACTCTGGGTGAAATTGCGAGGCCACGAAGAACGGATGATTGTCGAGCTCGACGACCTCGACTAGGCGCTCGTCGGGCGAGGTTCCAGAGACGCGCAAGCCAGCGCCTTGCAGACGCTTGCGCAGCAGGTTGTTGACCTCATAGCGGTGGCGGTGGCGCTCGTAGACGACCGCCTCGCCGTAGGCTTCGCGCACACGCGAATCCTCGTGCAGCTTGATCGGGTCGGCGCCTAGGCGCATCGTGCCGCCTAGGTCGGCGACCTCCTTCTGCTCGGGCAGCAGGTCGATCACCGGGTAGGGCGTCTCGATGTCGAACTCGGTCGAGTTGGCGCCCTCCATGCCTGCGACGTGCCTGGCGAACTCCGCGACCGCGATCTGCATGCCAAGGCAAATCCCCAGATAGGGAATACGTTGCTCGCGCGCCACGCGGGCAGCGGCGATCTTGCCCTCGATTCCCCGCCCCCCGAATCCCCCGGGGATCAGGATGCCGTCAGCCTGTTCCAGCAGCTCATGTGCGTTGTGGGCGTCTTCGCCCTCGATCGCGCTCCGTGCCTCAAGGTGCTCGGAGTCGATCCAATCGATGCGTACGCGAGCGCCCTGAAGCGCCCCCGCATGCCGCAGGGCTTCGCAGACCGAAAGGTAGGCATCCTCGAGCTGCACGTACTTGCCCACGAGCGCGATGCGGACTGTGCGCTCAGCCTGCTCGGCCCGCTCGATCGGCTCCTGCCACTTCGAGAGATCCGGCTCAGGCGCCTCGGCGCCGAAGTGCTCGAGGATGAAGTCGTCCACGCCCTGCTCGCGAAACCCGACGGGTACCTTGTAGATGTTGTCCACGTCCCGCGCCGAGACGATGGCATCTGAGGGCAAGCTCGCGAACAGGGCGATCTTCTTGCGAATGTCCATCGATAGCGGACCCTCAGAGCGACACATGAGCATGTCCGGGGCGATACCGATACGCCGCAACTCGTTGACAGAGTGCTGCGTGGGCTTGGTCTTCAGCTCGCCCGCATGGCCAATGTAGGGCACCAGCGTCAGATGAATGAACATGCAGCGGCGACGGCCGACATCCACCGGGAACTGGCGGATCGCCTCGAGGAACGGCAACGACTCGATGTCGCCGACGGTCCCGCCGATCTCGGTGATCACGTAGTCCACGTCGGTGGACTCGGCGATCAAGGCGATGCGCTGCTTGATCTCATCGGTGATATGCGGCACCACCTGCACAGTGCCGCCGAGGTAGTCGCCGCGACGCTCGCGGCGGATCACGGTGTCGTAGATTCCGCCGGCGGTCACGTTGGAGGCGCGGCTCGTGTTGGAGTCGGTGAAGCGCTCGTAGTGGCCCAGGTCCAGATCGGTCTCGGCGCCGTCCTCTGTGACAAACACCTCGCCGTGCTGGTAGGGGGACATCGTGCCCGGATCGACGTTTATGTAGGGGTCGAACTTCTGCAAGCCGACCGTCAACCCGCGCGCCACCAGCAGGCGTCCGATCGAGGCGGCAGCGATGCCCTTGCCAAGCGAGGAGACGACGCCACCGGTGACGAAGATGAACCGGGTCTTGGCCGGAGCCTGTGCGTGGCGGTCAGAGTGGGGCGAGGTCATCTTGGAAGGCCCTGCGGCCTGCCCAGAGAGTCTAGTTGGCGCAGCAGCGGAATCCTCTCGACCAGACTGGAGATCGAGCGCAGCTCCCCATAGATCGTGACCAATACAAGGATCGCGAGCGCTATCGCCTGTCCGAGCGCTGACAAGCTCAGCACGAGCCATAGGCCCGCGAGCGCGCCGAGCAGGTTTGCGCCTGTGTCGCCTAGCATTGCGCGCTCACGCAGGTCGTATGCCCCGGCGACGAGTGCCGGGCCGACGAACAGGCCCAGGGCCCACAGCGGGCGCACGCTGCCTGCCCCAATCGTGAGGCCGATCCCGAGCAGCACGAACACCTTCGTGGCCCGCCCGGGGCGCAGGTCGAGCAGGTTGAAAGCGTTGGTGGCAAGCACCAGCACAGCGCTTGCCAGAAGCCAGCGGCCCGTCGAGAGTCCTGCATAGCTCATCGCGTACAACGCCAGGCCAAGCGATCCGGCCGCCTTCAGCGCGCCGGTCGAGAACTGCAAGCGCAGCACTGCCCGGCCATGACCTCGCCAGCCGCGCGGCTCTCCGCCGAGCGTGTCGTCCACGAGGCCGAGAAAAGCTACGCCGAGCACGTAGACAGCGACGATCAGCGTCTCGGGGTGCAGCACACCTGCGACTTCGAGCCGTTGCAGTAGCGCCAGCGGCGCCAGCGCGAGCAGCGCGCCGAGGACGCTCAGCACGCCGAAGGGGAAGACGACCTCGCGCTGCCTGTAGTTGGGCTTGACGTGGCCGCTCTCACTCAACGCGTGCAGCAAAGGCGAAGCAAGCGCGGCAGCGCAGATTGTGCCCAGCACGAATGGAAGCGCATGCACCGGCGCAAGTTAGCGGACCACCGGCGGAAGCAGCGCGTCGGCGGTCGACTTCACGCCGTAGGCGCCGTGATCGCCGGCGAGCGCAAATGCCAATGCCGTGCGTCCGGCGATCATATCTACGTCATCGACGCTGGCAAGCTTTTCCGCCTTATACCAGGGGATCTGCGACGGTTCTGTACTCATCAGCTCCACCCCGACGACCGGCACCCCTGTCGCGGCGACACCGGCGATCAGCCCGGAGTTGAATTCGTTCGTGCTCTTTGCGTCCTGTTCGCTCATATTCGCTGGATCGGAGCGCACGACGACGAGCCCTTCGAGCTTGCCCAGTTCGCCGTCATAGGAGCTGAGCAGGCTCGTGTGCACTCGTTCGAGCAACTGCCCACCGCTGACGAGCTGTCTGCCGATGCGTATCCCGAATTCCTTGGTCAACGAGGGGTCCGAGGTAAGCGCTGTGTAGCGGTAGCCCGTCGCCTGCGCGGCAATCCCGGAAGTGTCCAACGGCTCGCGTACCGCCACTACCGCCTTGACGCTGCCGCCGGCCTCGCTCACGGCGTTGCGCACAAGCGAATCCAGCTGATCGGAGGTATTGCCAAGGAACAGGAGGCCGACGCTCTTCCCGGCGAGCGTTTCATGGACCGCGAAAGGCCAAAGATCGACCGCGAGCGTTTCCTTTTCTGAGAGGTGGCTCTGAACCTGTTCGAGGTCGTGCTGGGAGTCGCTCACTTCAGCACGCAGGTTCTTGACGATGCCGTCCTGGGCAGAGGACACTAGATTCGAGTCGCCGATCGCCACGCCGATCAAAACCCCCACGGCGAGCGCGAACAGCACGGCAGCTAGGGACAGCGCGTGGTAGCGATAATCGAACATGACTTAAAGGCTCGCGACAGAATAGATGGTGCGAGCTGGGCGGATACCCTGTCGCCCAGAACGTGTCTCAGCTACTGGCGCCGAACAGCAGTTGTAGCTTGAGCCACAGTAGGTCCGCCACGTCGCGCAGCGCCGGTGTTATCCATACAACCGCGATCAACGCGATCAGCCCGGCGAGGATCACGACCACCAGCGGCGCGAGCCCAGGCATCGGCCTGTACAGGCGGCTGACACCCTTCGCGTCGACCAGGATCTCGCCGATGCGCAGGCGCGTGAGGAAGGTCGAGGACATGCCTTCACGGTTGCGATCCAGGAACTCGACGAGGTTGAACTGCGATCCGACCGTCACGATTAGGCGCGCTCCCTTCTCCGCGGCGATCAGCATCGCAATGTCCTGGCTGGTGCCTGGGGCCGGCACGAGCTTGAACGACACGCCCAGCTCTTCCAGGCGATGCCGGCCTGGCGCGCGACCGTCCGGATAGGAGTGCACGACCAGCTCGGTCTTGCCGTCGCGCGCGGCCAGCAGCGCGGGCTCGCCCGCCGAGTCCATGTCGCCGACGATCATGTGCGGTGTGAGACCGGCCTCAAGCAGGGCGTCGGCGCCGCCGTCGACGGCAACCAGCACCGGCCGCGTGTCCCTGATGAACGGCTTCAGCGCGCGCAGGTCGCGTTGATGATCCACGCCGCGTACCACGACCAATGCGGAGCGGTCGCGGAAATCCGTGCGAAAGCGCGGCAGGTCAATCCTGCCGGCGAGCAGCTCGCGCTCCTCGCGCATGTGCTCGATCGTGTTGTGCGCGAAGCGCTCGAGCGCGTCACCGATCTCGCGCCGGCGCTCCTCGGTGTCGGCGCGCACGCGCGCCACGTCGAGCACGACGCCCGAGACGAGCCGGCGGCCCTTATAGAGAACCTCGCCGCGCGTCTCTTGCGGCGTAACTCGGATCGTCACGGGATCGCCGTCTGAAAGCGAGTGAAACAGGGAGTCGTCGGGCAGGTCCACAAGCAGCACCCCCGCTTCGACAAGCAGTTGCGGGCCGAGGTTTGGGTAGGTGCCACTGGTGGAGGCGCGGCAGTTGAGAACCGCTGTAGCCCCGGCCGCGATCAGCTCCTCGGCGGAGACACGATCGATGTCGAGATGGTCGATGACGGCAATGTCGCCCACGAGCAGATGTCCGACGAGCAGCTTGGTCTTGCGTCCCAAACGAACCGGACCGCTGATCTCGCGCGGCGGCGTGGGCAGTGCCCCGAATGCGGGCGCAGGCATGACAGGCTGCTGCCGGGTCGCGGCCATGTGAACCGAGAGTAACGGTCAAGCGCTATTCGCGCATGAGCAATCGCCAATCTTCAAGCGACCTTGCGCAACTCCTGCGCGTGCCGGCGCGCGGCGCTGTCCTGCTCGTCGGCCCCCAACATGCGCGTCAGCTCGCTCACCGTCTCGGCCTCGTCCAGCTGGCTGACGGCGGTTATCGTCGGCTCGCCCGAGGTGTCCTTGACGACCGAGAAGTGGCGATCGGCAAGCGACGCTATCTGCGGCAGATGGGTGATGCACAGGAGCTGTCTGTTCCTGGCCAGTGCCTGCAGACGCTCCCCTACCGAGCGTGCGGTGTGGCCGCCGATGCCGGCATCGACCTCGTCGAACACCAGCGTCGAGCCTGGCCCGCTCGCTGTGGAGCTGCCTTCGTTGCTTGCACTTGCCAGCGCCAGCATCACGCGCGAGAGCTCACCGCCGGAGGCGATCTCGCGCAGAGGGGCGGCTGCGACGCCCGGGTTCGGCGCGATCGTGAACTCCGCCGCGTCGGCTCCGCTCGCTTTCGGCTCGGTCGGGGTCAACGCGATCTCGAATGTCGCATCGCCCATCGCGAGCGCGCCGAGCTGCTTGCGCACCGCTGCCATCAGCTTGGTCGCTGCCTTGCGCCGACTCGCGCGCAGCGCCGCGATCTGGTCGTTCAGCTTCGAGCGCTCGACGGCAAGCAGCTCGACGGTCTGCTGCTGGGCCACCTCGGCGCCCAGCAGCTGCTCACGCCTGGCGCGTGCCCGCTCGGCGTGTTCGAGCACCGCGGCGATCGTGCCGCCATGCTTGCGCAGCACGCGCTCGAGCAGGGCAAGCCGCTCTTCGACCGCCTCTAGAGACTCGTCTTCGGCCGCGATCTGCTCGCGGTATGCGCTCAATGCGGCGGCGATGTCCTGGGCCTCGATCGCGACCGCGGCGGCGCGTTGGGCAAGCGCGTCGAGCTGTGCGTCTATACCGGCGACAGCCTCTAGCTTGGCGACGGCACCGGCCAATAGATGCGCGGCGCCCGGTGCATCTGAGGACTCGGGCGCGAGCGTCTCGGCGGCCATGCCGGCGGCTCCTTGCAGCGCCTCGAGACGACGCAGGCGCTCACGACGTGCAAGCAGGGTCTGGTGCTCATCCTCGTCCGGGTAGAGCTCGTCGATCTCCGCCAGCTCGTGCTCGAGCAGGTCCAGCTCGCGCTCACGAGCGCTTGCCAGCTCAGCCAGGCGCTCGAGCTCCGCTTCGAGCCTCGTCGTCTCGCGGTACGCGGTCGCGCATGCTTGTAGGCGCCTGGCGTGCGCCGGGCCGCATACCTGGTCGAGCATCTGCAGCTGTGCGCTTGCAAGCACCAGCTTGCGATGCTCGTGCTGGCCGTAGAAGGAGATCAGGCGCGCTCCCAGCTCTCGTAGGTCGGCGACCGTGGCCGAGCGACCGCCCACGAACGCGCGGGTGCGCCCATCGGCGCTAACCCGCCGCGCGAGCACGAGTTCCAGCTCGCCTTTGCTCCCGCTTGGGCGCACGTTCCCAGGCAGGCTCTCCACTATCTCGGCGCGCATCGCCTCAGGGATCGAGAAGACCCCCTCAACATAGGCCTCATCGGCACCGGGGCGCACGATGCCGGCGCGAGAGCGGCCTCCCATCAATAGGTCCAAGGCGTGCGCGAGCACCGTCTTGCCGGCGCCCGTCTCCCCCGTGAGCACGTTCAAGCCCGGGGCCAGGGCGAGCTCGGCCCGTTCGATCAAGAGCAGATTTTCGACTTGCAACTCGTAAAGCACCGAATAGGTGTACCAGCGAGCACCGACGGATCATCCGATCTATCGGCAAAGGATTGGGTTCGATGTGTTCATGGGACCAGATTTTCGCGATGCCCCCCGCGCGCGCGGGGGGCATCGCCGAATTGGAAGCTATATAGAAGCCCGCTTGGGACCGACGCGCAACGGCGCGGTCTGCTGATTGCTCGCGCAATACCTAACGCGGCGATTCAGCGCCGTGTCCAGGGATGCACCGGATCGGTCGATAATCTGGAAGTCACCGCGAAATGGAGGCCATCTGGCCGTCGCGCGAGCAGATTGACCCGACGGCATGGCTGCCAACGACTCCCACAACTCCACTCTCCCTCTAAGGGGGCCGCGCGACTGCCTTTCCACCGCTGAATTGGTGGCGCGCCTCGACGAGGAGGTCAGCCGTGCCGGGCGACATCGCACGGCACTCAGCTGCCTGCTGGTCAGCCTGCTCGACGTCGAGCAGCTGGCAGTTACACACGGACAGGAGCTGCCTGCACAGGCTCTCGATTATCTCGGTGCGGCGCTCAGACGTCAGCTGCGCCGCTTCGACCGCGTCGGCTCACTGCGGGACGGCGAGCTGTTGGTGCTACTGCCCGGGGCGGACGAGCGACGCGGCGAGATCGTCGCGCGTCGCTCGCTCGGGCGACTGCATTCGGTCAAGATCGAGGTCAAAGGACAGCGCCAACCACTGCGCATCTCCGTTGGCGTCGCGGCCTGGCGCGAGGGGCTCAGCGCCGATCAGCTGCTCGCGCAGACGCGTCTCGCCGCTCAGCGCCGGGATCGGACAGACTCGCTGTCGGCCCAGCAAACAGGTCAAACCGGAACGCCCAGCGGCGATCTACCGGCCGTCGGCCGGTCCTAGGTCCATAATCCCATGCCGTGCTCTCCGGGTCTGAGCTGTGGTTGCTGCGCCTGATGGCCGATCGCGGCCTCGCGCTGCTCGACGCCTCGACGCTGGCGATGGTGGTCGAGGAGCGCGGCGAGCTGCGTGTCGCTGCCGCCAGCGGCCGCGTCTCGGTGCGTGTGCGCGTGCTGCCGATGGAGGGCAGTGCGCTTGGCGCGCTTTACATGACCGGCAAGGCGCTTTCGTTGGAGCGGCCCCGCGGCCAGGAAGCGACCTGGTTGCACGAACTCGGGCTGGAAGCGCGGGCGGTGCTGGTCGAGCCTTTCAGCCTGGAGGGTCAGGGCGGCGGAATGGTGATCGCCGCCCGCGAGGACGGCAGCTTCCGCGACCCTGACCGGCGCGCGTTCAACGCCTTCGCGGCCAGCGTCGCGCAGCGGCTCGTGGCTGAGCGCTCGGTTGAGATCGAGCGCTTGCGTTTTGGCATGGAGGCGCGCGAGCGCGAGCGTACGCGCTGGGCCAGGGAGATCCACGACGAAACCGTTCAGGGCCTTGGCGCCTTGCGCCTGAAGCTCGCCAACGCGCGCGATCTTGGCGACCAGGCAGAGTTGAGCACGGCGGTCGACACGGTACTCGAGGGACTTGGCGAGGAGATCGATGGGCTGCGCCACCTGATCACCGAGCTTCGCCCGGCCGCGCTCGACGATTTCGGCTTGGTGCCGGCGCTGGAAGCACTGGCACGGCGCGCGCAGGCGATGGACGGCCTTGAGATTCGTACGGAGATCGAGCTGACCGACAGCGATCGACGGCTCGACGCGGAGCTCGAGAGCACGCTGTATCGCGTCGTGCAGGAGGCGTTGACGAACGTCAGCCGTCACGCGAAAGCGACGAGTGCGGTCATCAGCGTCAGCGAGCGCGACGGCAAGGTGACGGCGTCGGTGACAGACGACGGCCAGGGCCTGCCGCAAAACGGGACGGCCAGGCTGCGTTCGCCCGAGGACGAACTGAAGGGGGGCTTTGGCGTCTCGGGGATGCGCGAACGCGCTGAGCTGGTCGGTGGAGAGCTCGAGCTTGTGCCTGCCCCTAGCGGCGGCGCGACGATGCGTTTGACAGTGCCGCTGGCCGGTCGCCCGGCTTCCGTCTGAGCTGGTCTCGTACCTTCCAATTTCGGGGATGCCCCCCGCGCGCGCAGGGGGCATTGTCCATTTTGGAACCACATCCCCCTCCCCCTTTGTGGAAGACATCGCCGCATGCGGCGATGTCCCGGACGGTGCATGCACCGTCCGGCCGACCCTTGCATGCAAGGGTCGGAGGGAGGCGCGCATGCGCGCCTCCCCAGGCGGCGCATGCGCCGCCTGCACAGCAAACCCGAGCGCGGCGCTACTCGACCAGGCCGAGCTTGCGCGCGTAGGCAGTGATCTCAGCCCGCGAGGAGAAGCCGAGCTTCTCGATCGCGCGGGCACGATAAGTCTTGACGGTGCGCTCGGCCACGTGCAGCTGCTCGGCGATCTCCGGATTGGTGAAGCCGTTGGCGATCAAGCGCACCACCTCGCGCTCGCGCTCGCTCAGCGCTACCCCGTCCTGGGAGTCGCCTTCGCCGGCGACCATCAGCGCGCCAAGCCTTGGGTGCAAGTAATTGCGTCCCGCGACCGCCAGGCGGAAGGCCTGCAATAGCTCGGCCGGCTCGGCCTCCTTGAGCACATAGCTACGCGCGCCGGCCCGCAATGCCTGGCGCGCGTACTCGGGGTCCTCGCGCATCGTCAGGATCGCCACGGCAAGCGTCGGGTGGGCGACAAAGCAGGTCGGTAGCGCCGCCAGGCTGGAGCCGCCCGGCATCGTCAAATCGAGCGTCAGCAGGTCGGGCTTGAACTCCCTGACGGCACGAATCGTCGAAGGCACGTCAGCTGCCTCGGCGACGACGCGGAACTCGCCCGTCTCGCGCTCGAGCACCGCGCGAATACCGTCGCGCACGACGGTATGGTCGTCCGCGATTATCACGTCGATGGGCCGGTCGAGCCCTGCAGATTCAGCCGTCATAGATCAGCAACCGTATCGGCTCGACTGGCGGCAGCATGAAGCGCGACAAACGCATCCCAACCCACAGATCGACTCGCGGCTTGGCGCAAATAGCGGCTGACGGCACCCTTAGGACGACAGCGGACTGCCCTTTTTGGACGACAAGATCAGCACTGTCTGCTCTACAGACAAGCGACCATCGGGACGCGATCATTGCACTTGTGATGCAGGAGCATCTCGATAACTTCGAGCAACGTGTCTTGGACGGGAGATTTGCCCGGACCTGCATGGAGCCCGACATCGGCAAGGAGGCACGATGATCGACATAGGCTTGGCCCTCACTTGGGCAGCAATATCAGCCGCCAGCGCGAAGGGACTGTCGGTACTGGCACGTACGGCGGCGAGCGAGGACGCAGAGTTCGAGCCGGCGATGCCGGCAATCGACGCAAGCGCCGCGCTGAGCGGCCTGCGCTCGATCGGCGCGGCACCCGGACCGGCCGGCGAGCCGCGATGAACCGGGCTCTCGCTCCGACTGCTGTGCCGATCGGAGTGCGAGAACGGTCTCGGCTTGTGCGCGAAGGAGCTTGTGGGTCCCTTGTCGATCTCGACATGGCGCTCGCCTAGCCGGCGAGACGCTTTCGAACCGGCCGAGATGTCGCGGGTTTCCTGTGTGTCGTCGGGCGCTCAGCTTAGACTGCGGGCCACGTCGCTATCGAGCGTCGCGCCATCGCCAACGTCGAGAGGCGTAATTGCTTCCCAAGTCCCCCCGACTGCGGAGAATATTCTTTGCCTATACGGTCAACGAACTAGGAACCTGGTTCGGCTATGTCGCGCTGGCCCTAGGCGTCTACGACCATACGGGCAGCGCGATCGCGACGGCCGGCCTGTTCGTCGCCCGCGGCCTACTGCCGGCGTTGCTAGCACCGGTTTTGGTAGCGCGTACCGAGCGATCGCTGCGCCGCGGGCGACTTGCCTGGCTGTATCTATCGGAGGCGATCCTGACGATCGCCCTGGCGGCCTTGCTATGGCACTTCTGGCTGCCCGGGGTGCTGATCCTGGTCACGATCGACGGCATCGTGGCAGTGGCGGCGACGGCGCTGTTGCGCGCGAGCGCCACGCGCGTGACGGTCGCCGACATGACCGGCGAGTCATCGACTGGAATAGGCGAGCAGACCCAAGAGGCAGCGGTCGACGCCGCCCAACGCCAAGCGAACGCGGCGCTCAACTTCGCATTCATGGGATCGCTGGCGATCGGCCCGGTCATCGGCGGCGCGCTTGTCGACTCCGTCGGGGGCTCGGTGGCACTGCTGCTCGACGCCTTCACGTTCCTCATATGCGCCGGCCTACTGGCGCACCTGGGCACGCATATCGACGAGACCAGCGGCGATTCGATCCGGGAGCGTCTGCGAGCCGTCGCGGAGCACATGCGCGCCGTGCCCGCGCTGCGCGCGTTGTTCGTCACCCAGGCGGTCGCGTTGGTCTTCTTCGCCTCGGTGGAGCCGGTAGAGGTGCTCTATACGAAGTCCACGTTGAACGCCGGCGATCTTGGCTACGGTCTGCTGATGGGTGCCTGGGGGCTTGGCGCCGCGCTCGGAGCGGTCGTGTTCGCGCGCTCCCTGCGCCGGCCATTGGGTCCGATGCTGACGTTCGGCACGCTGCTGGTGGGCCTGGCCTATCTCGGTTTCGCGGGAGCGCCAACGATCGCGCTCGCCTGTACGGCAGCCGTCGTCGGGGGCGTAGGCAACGGCATCCAGTGGCCCTCGCTGATCAGCGCCGTCCAACAGTTGACGCCGGCCGGCTTGCACGGTCGCCTGATGAGCGCCGTCGGATCCCTGAACGCGCTCTGTCCGGCGCTCGGGTTCATCCTTGGCGGCACGATCGCCGCGCTGAGCTCGCCGCGAGTCGCGATGCTCGTCGCCGGCGCCGTGGCAACGCTGGCGACGTTCGCGTTCATGCGCCTGCCGATCGGCGACCTGAGAGCATCGAGCGAGGCCGCCACGAGCATTGCGACAGAGCCGGAGCTGGCGGCCTCGCGCCAGTAGCCGGCGCGGTCGGCGCGTCAACCTCCTCCGAGGGACGCGATCGACACCAGCTATGTCCGGCGGACGCGCCGCTCGTTCCGCTTGCCGCGTTCACGGCTCGGCTGACTCGGCAAGCTCGGCCGTCCTTAAGTACGACGTCTTGTCGGTCGTTAAGTACTACGTACTACAGACCCTAGGCACACGCGAAGATGAGCATTCCCCGACGACACGTATACCGGCTCTACCTGGCCAGCCAATGGCTCCTGCTCGCGGGCGCCGTCACGGTAGCCGTGCTCACCTCTCGCTCGGCCCAGTGGCATCCGGTAGAGCTCGTCGCGCTGCTGCTCGTCTTGTGCCTGATCGGCGAGTGGCTGACGATCACGGTCGGCAGCCAGAGCGTCTCTGCCTCGTTTGCTGGGCTGGTGCTTGCGATGACCCTGCTCGGCCCAGCTCCCGCCGTCGCGATCGGCCTCATCGCAATGGCCGCGGATTCGCTCGTGCGCCGCCCCCCCCGTGACGTATGCCTATCGAATCTGGCCACCTACGCGGTGTTCCCGCTGTGCGGCGCCCTGCTCAGTAGCTTGCTCATCGGGGGCGGCCACATTCAGACCGTCCAGTTCGCGCCTGTCGTCTTCGGTGTCTTCATAGCGACGAATCTCCTCAATTTCATGCTGATCGCCATCCAAAAGCGCGTGCTTCTGGAGAGGTCGTTTGTCAATCAGGTGCGCACCGTGCTCGTTCCGATTCTCCCCGGCATGGTCGCGGCCGACGTGCTCGCGGTGATCCTCGCGGTCGCATACACGAAGCTGGGCTATCCGGTCCTGCTGAGTCTTGTGTTGGTACTGCTCATCTTCCAGTATCTCGCCCGCGCCTTGATGCAATCCGAGGAGCGCGCCGAGCAACTACAGGCCCGCTCTGTACGGCTTGCCTCGATGCAACTGGGCATGCTGGTGACGCTCGTGGAGACCCTCGCGCTGCGAGACCGCATGACTGCTCGTCACGCCGCCGCGGTCGCCCGCTACGCCCGTGCGCTGGCGCGTGAGCTGGGCTGCGACGAGTCAGACCAAGACCTCACGCACACGGCTGGACTGCTCCACGACATCGGCAAGTTCGCTTTGCCAGACCGTATCCTGCACGCGGAGATCCTCTCCGACGAGGACTGGGCGGTCGTGCGTCGCCATCCGCAGGAGGGCGCAACGCTCGTGGGACGCCTCGACGGCTATGGCCCGGTGGCGGACGCGATCCTCTACCACCACGAGCACGTCGACGGAAGCGGCTACCCCGCTGGCCTGATCGGCAACGAGATACCCTTCCCCTCGCGCATCCTTGCCGTGTGCAACGTCTACGACACGCTCACGGCGCGCGACTCCTATCGCTCGCCGATGACCCCTCAGGACGCGATCACCGAGCTGCGCCGGGTGTCCGGGCGCCAGTTGGACGCCGAGATCGTCGACGCGTTCATCACGATGCTGGAGCGCGAGGGTCCCGTCACCTTCGCCCACGGCGACGACGCGGACTTCGAGGCCGAGCTGGCCTTCGAGCGGCGCGCACGAAGTCTCGCTCAACCCGCGATGCGCTAGCGCCGCACGGTCGCGCATTGTTGCAATACGGTCGCGCAGATAGTGCATACGGTCGTGCAGGCGGCGCAAAACCCTCGTTCGCCGGTCGTCCCGCGAACGAGCGAATTGAACGAACGATCGTCTGCAAATGGACGTCTTAAACACCAAGGATGTCGCCGTCGGCGACATCCTTGGTCCGATCACGCCTCGTCGAGGGGACCGGCTTCTGCGAACTAGCCCTTGAAACCCATTGAATGCTCCTTCCGTCGCTAAGGCGGCCCAACACCCGCGCGCGACGGCCTCCATCCTCAGCCAAGCACGATAAGCGTTGAGTAGGTTCGAGTAGGATAATAGAGACATTAGACGAATTGTCCACTTCGTACAAATGAGTGCATGGGCTCTTGCAGAAAGAGGACATCGCCCCGTCTAGGCGACGATCTTTGCCCGGTCAGATGGGCCTTTTCGACTCATTCTTCGGTGTTTGTCGAAGCCGTCGCGGGCGGTAAGACGCCGGCCACCTTTCTCCGCCAAAGGTCCACAAAGCTCGCGGAGGCTCAACCTTTGCGCGCAGATTGCCGTATCTCCACCTATCCGAGGCATCGCGTGCGGCCTGCCGCCGGCCTCGGAGAACCTGCCTTGTGGCGAGAAATCCGACCGAGAAGAGATCCACGATGCCCGAGAACCACGACCCAAACCACGAGCACCAGCTCGTGTTCACGAGCTCACAGGCAGCGCGCTACCTGGGTGTTTCGCTGGCCACGGTTCGCCGCTGGACCGACGCCGGCTACCTCACCGGCTACCGCACGCCGGGCGGGCAGCGGCGCTTCTCACGCGATCAGCTCGACGGCTTCATCGACTCACTGCAGCGCACTGGCGAGCGGCCCAAGCGCCACACGCAGGTCGCCTGAGCGCGATCCACCCCGCGCACGGGACACAACCAAACGGAGTCACCCCATGAAGCCCCAACGGACTCACCCAAATGCCCCAGCGAACCCCAACCCAGCGACAACCAACTGAACGAAGGGCGCGTTGCCACCGCGCCTCAGCGGGCCAGGCGGCCGAACTTCTCTCGCAGCCGGCGGTAGAAGGACGAGCCCGGTAGCTGGGCGATGATGCCCGCGTCGTCCATGAAACGCGCGTCGATCGTGCCCCCAGGCGCGATCTCGCAGACCGGCCGTCCGTCAACCGACACGTCGAGCGGCTCGTGCGAGCGGTTGTGGATCGTAAGGCGGTCTCTTGGCGCCGCCACGAGAGCGCGCGCTGTCAGCGAGTGGGGTGCGATGAAGGAGACCATGAACCCCTCGACCCCCCAGGCCATGACAGGACCGCCGTTGGCGAGGTTGTAGCCGGTCGAGCCGGCCGGCGTCGCGACGACAAGCCCATCGCAGCGCACGCTGCCAAGCTCCTGGCCGTCGAGCACATAGGCGAGCTCCGCAACACGCTCTCCGACCTTGCGGTGGATCGCCACGTCGTTGAACGCCCGCTCCTGCTTTTTGATGCTCCCGCCCACCCCGTCGAGCTCGATCGCCGGCAACGGCAAGAGCTCATAATCGCCCTCGAAGGCGCGGCGCACGCCGTCTGCGAGTTCCCGCGGCTCGACCGTCGCGAGAAAGCCGATGTCGCCGAAGTTGATCGCGAACACCGGTACCCCGGTACCGGCATAACGACGCAGTGCGCGCAGGATCGTGCCGTCGCCGCCGAGAACCACGCACAGATCGACCGACTCGCCGTCCGTGCCGCCTAGTCGCACGCCCTCGCTGCTTGCAAGCCCATGCTTGGCCGCTTCCTCGGCGTCGAAGCGGAGCGTCACGCCCGCCGTCGCCGCGACTCGGAGAAGCATCTCAAGCGCGGTCGAGGTTTGCGCTGGGCGACTATGGGTCAGGACCGACACCGCGCGCGCCGGCCGTGCCACAAGCTGTGTCATGGCTCTACCTTTCTGGCCATCTGCTCGATCTCGGCGATGTCTCCTGCCCCACCCGGACGCGAGGACTCAGCCAGCCAGATGAATGTCTCGAGATTACCCTTGGGGCCTGGCAGGCCCGAGGAATGGTAGCCAAGCACCGAAGCGTCGAGCTCGAATGCCGCGACACCGACGTCGATCAGCGCCGAGCGCCGATCCTCGGCCAGACGCACCACTCCACCCTTACCGACCCGCCCGCGCCCGACCTCGAACTGGGGCTTGACCAGCGCAAGCACGTCATGGCGCTGCGCAAGACAGCCGAGCACCGCCGGCAGGACCTTGCGCAGCGAGATAAAGGAGACGTCGAGCACGGCGAGCTCGGGCGCATAAGGCAATATGTCCGATGTCATCGAACGCGCGTTCGTACGCTCGTGCAAAGTGACTCGTGGATCCTGGCGCAGCCGGAAGTCGAAGTCTCCATAACCGACGTCGATCGCAACGACGTGTGCGGCCCCGCGCTGCAGCAGGCAGTCCGTGAACCCCCCGGTCGATGCGCCAACATCGAGCGCGCGGCAACCCTGCACCGGCAGCTCGAGCGCGTCGAGCGCATTGGCGAGCTTGAGCCCACCACGAGAAACATACGGCGCCCGCTCGCGCACGCTCAACTGGGTATCGATCGGCACCATCTCCCCCGGCTTGACGGCTCGCCTGCCGTCCATACCGACCGTGACCTCCCCAGCCATCACCGACGCCGCCGCGCGCGTGCGTGAGCTGAACAGACCACGCTCGGCCAAGAGGGTGTCGAGCCGCTGCTTAGCCACGGAAGGACGGTATCCGTTCGTACGCACACGGGTTCGACACAGACATCACAAATTCCAGCTTTGTAAAGAATTCGGGGTCTCTGTGATCGACATCACACAAACATGCGTTCGCCTGAGGCATTATTTCTCTCGACCCGAAGTACAGCAGCATCCCTCCTCCCCTCGAAACGGCCCGCCTCCCCAGCGGGCCGTTTCATTTAAGCCTCGCTCCTCCGCGGCACTCATTTCTGCGCGGCCGCAGTCAAGCCCCCACTGTGGCTGAACGGCGATCGCTGATGGCAGCGCGAATGCGCTCGGCGATGCGCTCCCCGGTGAAGCCAATCTCCTCATGCAGCAAAGCCGGCTTGCCGTGCGTGATGTAGCGGTCTGGCAGGCCAACGCGCAGGATCCGAGACGGCGCGATGCCGGCCTCGTTGAGCGTCTCCCAAATCGCCGAGCCAAAGCCGCCCGCCAGAATACCCTCCTCGACGGTCACGAGCAAGTCGTGCTCGGCCGCCAGTTGCGCCATCAAGCCCGCGTCGATCGGCTTGGCAAAGCGCGCATCGGCGACCGTGACTGCGATCTCATCGTCCGCCAAGAGCTCTGCCGCCTCGATCGCCTTGCCGACGCCTGAGCCGTAGCCGATCAGCGCGACACGAGCTCCCACCGGAGCTGAAGCGCCGGGCGGGTGGGGAGCGATCAAGATCTCGCCGGTGCCGATCGCGATCGTGCGTGGCTCCGCGGGCAATTGCACACCCGTGCCCTCGCCGCGCGGATAGCGCAGCGCTATCGGCCCATCGTCGTAGCAGAGGGCTGTATGCAGCATGTCCACAAGCAGCGCCTCGTCGCGCGGGGCCATCAGCACGATGTTCGGCAGGCAGCGCAAGTAGGCGATGTCAAACGCGCCGTGATGGGTGGGCCCATCGTCGCCGACGAGTCCGGCCCTGTCCATCGCGAACACCACATTCAACTTCTGCAGGCATACGTCGTGCACGATCTGGTCGAAAGCACGCTGCAAGAACGTCGAGTAGATCGCCGCCACCGGCTTGACTCCCTGAAGAGCCAGACCCGCGGCGAACAGAATCGCCTGCTGCTCGGCGATACCGACGTCGAAATAGCGCTCAGGCAACGCCTTCTGCAGGATGTTCAGGCCGGTTCCCGAGTTCATCGCCGCGGTGATTCCCACCACGCGCTTGTCGCGGCGGCACTCGCGCACCAGCGCCTCGCCGAACACCTGGGTGTATTGAGGTGCCGCTTTGCCTTGCGTTGCTCCAGCCACCGTGCCCTGTCCCGGCGTGGTCACCGTGTCCTGCCCCTGCTCGGTCGGTGTGTCCTGCCCCTGCTTAGTTGTCCCCGGCATCGCTTCGTCGACAGGAGAGGAAGGCGGGGGACTTGAAAGCGGGGCGGTGGGCACGCCACCCCGGATCGAGTTCGGCTTGGCCGCATGCCACTTCTCCATCCCCTCCAAGCCGCCGTCCTCGGCGGGCGCGAAGCCCTTGCCCTTGACCGTCGCGACATGCACGACCACCGGGCGTTCGGCCGCCAGCGCCTCGCGCAACGCCTCGCGCAAAGCGCGCACGTCGTGCCCGTCGATCACGCCCATGTAGGCCCAGTCCAGCTCCTCCCAGAACAAGCCCGGTGCCCAAAACGCCTTGATCGACTCCTTCAGCTGCGGTCCGAGTCGTTCAAAGGCGGAGCCGATGCTGCCCGGCAAGCGGGTGAGCCCACCCTCGACGCCCGAGCGGGCGTGCCAAAGCTTTGGGTTCAGGCGGACACGGTTGAAATAGCGCGAGAGAGCGCCGACGTTGGGGGCGATCGACATGCCATTGTCGTTGAGCACGACCACCATCGGCGTGCCTAGACCACCGGCCTGCCCGATCGCCTCGAAGGCCACGCCGCCGGTCATGGCTCCATCGCCGATCACGGCCACAACCTTGCCCTTCGAGCGCTCGTCGTCGAGCCGGCGCATCGCCTCCTTGATGCCGACCGCATAGCCGATCGAAGTCGAGGCGTGCCCGGCGCCCATGATGTCGTGCTTGGACTCTCCGATCGAGCAGAACGGGGCGAGACCGCCGTACTGACGGATCGTCTGCAACTGCTCGCGCCGGCCCGTGAGAATCTTGTGGGGGTAGGCCTGATGGCCTACGTCCCAGAGGATCTTGTCGTATGGAGAGTCAAGCAACGAGTGCAGCGCCACGGCCAGCTCACACGTGCCGAGGTTGGCGCCGAAATGACCGCCGATCTCCCCCACTGTGTCGATGATGTGCTCGCGCACCTCTTGAGCGAGCTGCGCGAGCTCCTCCTCAGAGAGCGTCTTGAGGTCCTCGGGGCCGTTTATGCCGTCGATGATGGTCATGATGTGCGCGTGTAGATGAAGTCTGTGATCTGCTCGAGCTCGCCTGTCGCGGCCGGGTGAGTGGCACTGCCTGACTGCTTCTTTGTCACGGCGAGCGCCGCCTCTACGAGCGCCGAGCGTGCTATCCGGTGGGACTCCGCCGCAAGCTCCCTGGCACGATCTATGCCGAACTCGCTCACGTATGTTCGCTTGCCGTGTCGCTCATCGCTGCCTTGCGGCTTGCCAAGCGCAAGATCTGTGCCGGTCACGTCCAAGATGTCATCGACGATCTGAAATAGCACACCCAACTCCACAGCAAAACGCTTGAACGCAATTGTCGCAGGTCCGCGCACGCCCGCCAAGGACAGTACGCAAACAACCGATGCGGCGATCAACCGGCCGGTCTTCAACTCGTGCAAACGGCGCAGCCCCTCGGCTCCAGCCGGAGCGCTCGCCCTGACGTCTACGTACTGCCCGCCGACCATGCCGTTGACCCCGGTAGCACTCGCAAGCTCAACCGCTGCTTCCAGCACCCGCTCGGGTGAGCTTCGACGTACGGACAGCAGATGCTTGAACGCCTCCGCGTACAGCCCGTCGCCGGCCAGGATCGCCACGTCCTCGCCAAATGCCACATGGCAGGTGGGACGCCCACGCCTGAGCGCGTCGTCGTCCATCGCGGGCAGATCGTCGTGGATCAGCGAGTAGGTGTGGATCAGCTCGAGCGTCGCCGCCAGTGGCATTGCATCCTCGCGCTCAAGGCCCACAGCGTGCGCGGTAGCGAGTGCAAGCACCGGTCGGATGCGCTTGCCTCCCGCCAGCAGCGAGTAACGCATCGCCTCCTCCAAGCCCGCGGTGAGCGGCGCCTCGGAGAAGTGCATCTGTTGCAGATAGCGCTCTACTTCCTCGCGCAGCTGCTCGGGATAGGCGGCGTCCAAAACTAGCGCCCTGGCAGGAGGACCAGTCTCAGAGCAGCGAGTCCTGGCCCGGAGCCGGCTGGGAGACCTCCGCCCGCGCCTGGCGCTCGAGTTCGCTGCTCGCCTGTGTGGCAAGCGCGGCACAGTCCTCGACCATCGTGGCGGCGGCGTCGGCTGAGAGCTCGCCTGAGCGCAGCTGCTCTGAGGCGCGCTCCAGTCGCGCGATTAGATCGTCGATTCGCTCGAGGCTCATTTAGGTTCCTTCGGAGAACAGATTGTGGGATCGGGGTGGTTGGATGGTGGATGCCAGAGGCCGCACGGGAGCGCAGGCGTGCTGGTAGCACGCCGAGCATCGCGGGTGGCCTCTGGCGCCGCCAGACGGACGCACCGGACCGCAAGATGTTCTCCTAAGGAACCTCACGAGTCGCATTCTGGCGCAACTCGCGCAACACCGCGCCCAGCACCCCGTTTACGAACCCCGGCGCGTCGCTGCCACAGAAGGTCTTGGCGCTCTCTATCGCCTCCTCGATCGCTCCCTCGGGCGGAATCGGCGTCTCCCCAGGAGCTACGTCCGGATGCAGCATCTCGATCAGCGCCACACGCATGATGCTGCGCTCCAGCGGCTGGATGCGCTGCACCGACCAGCCGTGCGCATGACGATCTATCGCCTCGTCGAGCTCCTCCGCGCGGTCGGCGGCGGCATGGGCCAGCGCGAGCGTGAGTAGCGTTGCGTTCTTGCCAAGCACGTCGCCCAGCGGACGCCCGGTGAGATCGTGCTGGTAGAGCGCGAACACAGCCGCCCGACGCTGCTCGGATCGGCGCACGGCGCCCTACTTTCCCGCGTGTGGGATTCGCTGCGCCTCAGCCTGAGACATCAGGACCGCGACATGTATTCGCCGGAGCGCGTGTCCACGCGGATCTTCTGTCCCACCTCGATGAACAGCGGCACCTGGATCACCGCGCCCGTCTCGAGCGTCGCCGGCTTGTTACCGCCGCCGGAGGCTGTGTCGCCACGCAGCCCGGGCTCGGTCTCGGTGACGCTCAGATCCACGGCGCTGGGCAGCTGAATGTCAGACGGCTGATCGTCGATGAACAACACGTCGACCTCGCTACTCGGCGTGGTCCAACGCAGAGCATCGGCGAAAGTGGCTTCGGGAACAGCGATCTGCTCGAAGGACTCGGTGTCCATGAAGTGGGCGTCGGTGCCGTCAGCGTAGAGAAACTGCATCTTGCGCGCCTCGGTGTGCACGGGACGAAACTTCTCGCCGGCGCGGAACGTACGGTCGATCACCGCGCCGTCGGAGGCGCGACGCAACTTGGTGCGCACGAAAGCACCCCCCTTGCCGGGCTTGACGTGCTGGAACTCAACGATCTTGAAGATCGTGCCCTCGACGTCTATGTGGTTGCCGTTCTTGAACTGATTTGTGGTGATGGCCATCGGCGCAGAGGGTAGCGGGTGACGACGGCAGTCTCTCTCTGTGGTCGGCCAGTCCGGCGGCAAACTCGGCCCTCCCGGCCTCGACGCGCTTGGCGAGCGCGGGGGCAAGATCCTCGGCGGTTGTCTTAACCGTCTCGGGATCGTCTCACCTCAAGCGACCGGCATTTTCGGTCGATGCAGCTCAAATGAGGCTGGCACTGCGCGAGAACGCCCTGTGCGCATTCCTCGCGGCGGCGGCGAGCGCCACGATGGCTTGGCTCGGCCTGTACGGGTTTGCCTGGAACGACTACGAAAACGAGGCGCGCCCAGCCTTCGATGCGCTTGCCCAAGGACACGTTGTCGAGTTTCTGCGACTTGCGCCCGCCTACGGGGGGTCGTTCGTGGAGCGGGCGCCGTTCGCGCTGCTTCCTGGTCTTTGGGGAGGCGGCGAGCTGACCGTCTACCGCATGGTCGCGCTGCCGTGCCTGCTCGCGGCGGCCGTGCTCGGCGTGTGGTTGGTGGCGCGGATGCGCGCTGAGGAGCGCTCACTGCTCAACCGAGCCGTCGTGCTCGGCCTGTGCGTCGCCAGTCCACTGACACTTCAGGCGCTTGAAATTGGCCATCCCGAGGAGTTGCTCGGAGCCTGTATGTGCATCGCGGCCGTGCTGCTTGCAAACCGCAACCGCATGGTGCCCGCCGCTCTAATACTGGGGTTGGCGATCGCCAACAAGGAGTGGGCGCTGCTCGCGGTCGGGCCTGTGCTGCTGGCAATGCCTGCGAAGCGACGCCTCTTGTGCTTGATGATCGCGGCCGCGACATCAGCGGCAGTGCTCGCTCCCCTGGCACTGGTCTCCTCCGGCGGGTTCATATCTGGCACGCAGGCGATCGCGAACGCGCCGTCCTCGATCTTCCAGCCCTGGCAAGTGTGGTGGTTTCTCGGCCATCACGGGGCGCTCGTGCACGGTCTGTTCGGCTCACCAAAGGTCGGCTATCGCATCGCTCCCAGCTGGGTGGGTGGGATCAGCCACCCACTGATCTTGCTCGTCGGTGCAGCAGTTACCGTCTCGCTGTGGCTGAGCCGTCGTCGGCGTGCCGGCAGTGGAGCCCTGCTGGGTGAGCGCGATGCTCTGCTCGCCCTCGCGCTGTTGCTATTGATGCGCTGCGTGCTGGACACATGGAACACCGAGTACTACCTGCTCCCATGCGTGTTCACGCTGCTCACCTGGGAGGCGATCGGACCCAGCGACCGGCCGCCTGTGCTGGCGCTGTCGAGCACGTTGCTTGTTTGGCTCAGCTTCCAGTGGGCGCCGACGCACATCTCGGCCGACGCCGAGGCTGCACTATTCTTGGTTTGGTCGCTGCCGCTGATGGGGCTGCTCGGCGTCGCCTTGTACAAGCCACGGGGCATACTAGTCGAGCGTTATGAGCTGCTTCGGCAAGCTCGTGAGCCGCTCACAGCCGATCTCGCCAACCAGCACTAGGTCCTCGATGCGCACGCCGAGGCTTCCGGGCACGTAGACGCCCGGCTCGACCGTGACGACATTGCCGGCGCGCAACGGCTCCTCGGGCGCTGTGCGCGACAGGCGCGGCGCCTCGTGGATCTCCATACCGACGCCGTGACCGAGACCGTGGCCGAAGTGCTCGCCGTGGCCTGCGTTGTGGATGATTTTGCGTGCGATCTCGTCTACCTCGCGTCCTGAGATCCCGGAACGGATGGCCTCAATCCCCGCCTCTTGCGCGCTGAGGACGAGCTCGTAGGCCTCGACCGCGTCAGCCGAAAGCTTTCCGGTAGCGTAGGTGCGGGTGCAATCAGAGCAGTAGCCATCGAGGTAAGCGCCCCAGTCGATCGTGACGAGCACGTCCCGGGCAATCTCGACGTCGCGCGGCTCGGCGTGCGGGAGCGCACCGTGCTCGCCACTTGCGACGATCGATGGGAAGCTCGGCGCCTGCGCTCCTAGGCGACGCATACGCAACTCCAGCTCGATCGCCAGCTCGCGCTCTGTACGTCCCAGAAGCCCGGCTCCGAGCACCTCCGAGAGAGCCTGGTCGGCGAGCTCGGAGGCGGCGCGAATGCGTGCGATCTCCCGCTCGTCCTTGACCTCGCGCAAACGCTCGATGACTCCCGAGCACGGCAGAAGCTCCCAGCCCTGTGCCAGCAGCTCGCGCAGGCGAGCGTGCTGCTTGACGGTCAGCGACGCATCGTCGAAGCCGAGCGTCTGCGCACCCTTTGCTCCGCCCTCACCCAGCGCGTGTGCTGCCGCCTCGAGCAGGTTGCCAGGCGCGATCTCCCGCTCGATCTCCCCCGGCACCTGCTCAGCCGACTGGGTGACGTAGCGGAAATCAGTGAAGAAACGGTGCTCGGCCTGCTCTGCCGCATCGACCAGCAACATGCCATTGGAACCTGTGTAACCACACAGGTAGCGTACGTTCACCGGTGCGCTCACAAGCAGCCGATCGACGCCCTGCTCGCGCAATGCCGAGGCTAGGCGCCCAAGACGGGCAAGCTCGCTCATAGCTCGCCTCTACCCGCCTCGTCGGGGCTCCCCGGAGCATCGTTGTGTTGCTGCTGGCCACCAAGCTCGTCGCGCAAGCGCTCCAACGCCAGCCGGTAGCCCTCGGCTCCCTTGCCTGACACCGAGGCGATGCACAAGTCCTCAATCACCGACAGCTGCCGCCACGGCTCGCGCGCCTTTACGTCGGAGAGGTGCACTTCTACGGCAGGCAGGGCTGCCGTGGCGAGCGCGTCGTGGATCGCCCAGGCGTAGTGCGTCCAGGCGCCCGGGTTGAGCACCACACCGTCCACAAGCTCACGTAGGGAGTGCAAGTGCTCGACGTACTCGCCCTCGAAATTGCTGTGAAAGAAGCGCGTCTCGACACCGAGTTCACTCGCGAACCCTTCGATCTGGCGCTCCAGCTCATCCAGCGTGAGCGTGCCGTAGTGCTCGGACTCGCGCTTGCCGAGCATGTCCAAATTGACGCCATGCATCACCTCTATGCGAATCAGGCCCGCCATCTGAAAGCAGAGCCTACCCGCGCTCTCCTAGCTCCGACACGGCGGCGTGCAGCTCACTCGAAGAAACGTGACAGCCGGTGCGCACATCGCCGGGCGCGTCGAGCAGTACGAACGGGACATGCGTACCGGTGCGCTTCTTGTCGCGCATCGTCGCCGCAATCACCTGCTCGACGTCCTCGCCATCCAGCGCCAGCGGCAACCCGTGCGCACTCAAGAGTTCGCGTACTTGCTCACGCAGCGCCTCCTGGCCCGACAGCCGCAGTGCCGCCAGCAGGCCGAGGCCGACCGCCTCGCCGTGACGGTAGCGCTCGTAGCCGGTGACCGTCTCCAGGGCATGGCCAACCGTGTGCCCGAGGTTGAGTACTTGGCGGCGACCGGCATCGCGCTCGTCTTCGGCGACAACAGCCAGCTTGGTACGCGCGCAGGCGAGGATCGTGCGCTGGTCCAGCGGCTCGTCCGCGGCGACGCGCTGCCACAGCTCGCCGCCAGCGATCAATGCTGTCTTCAACACCTCGACGTAGCCGGCCGCGAGCTCCGCTGCCGGAAGCGTGGAGAGCGTCTCTGGGTCGACGATCACTCCCGCGGGGTGGTGGTAGGCACCGACGTAGTTCTTGGCCTGCGGCAGATCGACGCCGGTCTTGCCGCCGTAGGCGGAGTCGACCTGCGCGACAAGCGTGGTGGGCACGTGCACGACTGGGACACCGCGTTGATATGTGGCGGCGCAGAAGCCGGCCAGATCGCCTACCACTCCCCCGCCAAGCGCGACCACATGGTCGGCGCGGGTCATGCCGCCGGCAACCAGCGCGCTCCATACGAGCTCGGCGCTTGCAAGCGTCTTGTTGCGCTCGCCTGGGGCGATCTCGATCGGCTCCTGAACGCCACCCAGGCGCTCGGCATAAAGGTCGGCGACGTTTTGGTCAGATACGCAGAACGGCCGCGAGACGGTTCGATCCAGCGGCCATACATCGGGCTGCGAGCACACATCCGTGTGTAGCAGTCCACCCCCGACCAGCACTGGGTAGTCACCGGAGGCGGCACTCGCCCACAGCAGACGCGTACCGGCAGGCGCACGGGAGAGGCCGCTCAGGGCAGGCAAGGCACGCAGGCCGACGCGCGGCGTGAGCGCCGGCAGGATTGCGTCCGCAAGGCCTTCGTAGAGGCTCAGGCGGCCTGCGTGCAACTTGTCGAAGGCCCCGCGATCGGATGCCAGCGGTCGCTTCTCGCGTCCAGAGCTCGTGCTGACGCCGGCACGCCGCCAGGCTGCCTGCGCGTCGATGTCAAGCAGCACCGTCAAGTGCGGCTCGAGCGCCGCGCACACGCGCTCCGAGAGAACGCTGCCGCCGCCGAGCGCGATCACCGAGCCCGCGCCGGCCTGGTCGAGCAGACGGCAGACGAGCTGCTCCTCGGCGGCTCTGAACGAAGCCTCTCCCCGAGCGCGAAACTCCTCGGCTACGGAATGGCCCAGCTCATCTTCAAGCAGACGGTCGCTGTCGAGCGCCCGCACGCCCAGCGCCGCCGCGACTTCGCCGGCGACGGTCGTCTTGCCGGCGCCCATGAAGCCGATGAAGACGAGCGCGCGACTTGGGGTGTCGGCTATGGACGCCATCGCGGGCCCTCTCGGCACTGGCCCGAGCGGGCGACACTCAAGGCGCCGGCCATCCGATCCGCTCGCAATATGCATCCAGCGCCTGGCGCGTGTCGTCGATGTGGTCGCCACCGAACTTACGCTTGTAGGCGTCGGCCAGCACAAGCGCAACCATCGCCTCGCCGACGACACCCGCAGCCGGCACCGTGCACGAATCTGTGCGCTCGCGCAGCGCCTCTGCCACCTCGTGCGTTGAGATGTCGACCGAGCGCAACGGCTTGGTCAGCGTCGGCAGCGGCTTCATCGCGCCGCGCACGATCAGCGGCTCGCCGTTGGTCATGCCACCCTCAAGGCCGCCGGCGCGGTTGGTCTCGCGGTAATAGCCGCGAAGCTCCGAGTAGAAGATCTCATCGTGTGCTTGTGAGCCGGGCACACCCGCGATCTGAAAGCCGTCGCCGATCGAGACCCCCTTCATCGCCTGGATCGAGAGGATGCCCATCGCCAAGCGGCCATCCAGGCGCTCCTCCCAGGAGATGTGCGAGCCAAGTCCGGGAACGACCCCGAAGGACTGCACCTCGAAGACCCCCCCGAGCGACTCGTTGGCCTTGCGCAACCTGTTGATCTCGGCGACCATCGCTCGCCCAGCCTCGGCGTCCAGGCAGCGCACCGGCGATGCATCCACCTCGTCGAAGTCGGCGAGCGTCAAGGCCTCTGGCGTCAAGGCCTCTGTGCGCTCGGGCGCATACACAGAGGCGATCTGAATCACATGCGAGCGAACCTGTACGCCCAGCGCCGCCAGGAAAGCCTTGCAAAGTGCCCCGCCGGCCACGCGCGCTGCCGTCTCGCGGGCCGAGGCGCGCTCGAGGATGTTGCGCACATCGCTCTGCTTGTACTTCTGCGTGCCCACAAGGTCGGCGTGACCGGGGCGCGGTAGATGAACCTCTGGGATCTCCGCGTCGACCGGCCATGGGGACATGCGCTCTTCCCAGTTGGCGTAGTCGCGGTTCTCGACCTGCAAGGCGACCGGGCCGCCGAGCGTCGCACCGTGGCGCACGCCGGCCGTGACGCGCGCGGTGTCCTTCTCGATCTTCATGCGCCCGCCGCGACCATGGCCGAGCTGGCGGCGCGCCATGTCCTCGTTGAGGTCCTCCGGGCGCAGGCGCAAGCCGGCGGGCAGTC
Organism: uncultured Solirubrobacterales bacterium; assembly: GCA_963704555.1. Classification (GTDB taxonomy): domain Bacteria; phylum Actinomycetota; class Thermoleophilia; order Solirubrobacterales; family Solirubrobacteraceae; genus Palsa-744. The sequence continues at coordinate 1,982,168 of OY969921.1, read as the reverse complement.
CCTCGACGATGCATGTCAAACCGGGTCCGTGGGACTCGCCGGCGGTGATCAAGCGGAGCGTCATCTCCGCCGTAGCTTATTTGCTGGGCGAGCTGTGCCTCAGCCGCGGGGACTTGCGCCTCAGCCGCGCAGTGCTTTGCGCTTCAGTCTGGCAGCACTAGCGCGCCTACGCTCAACGCTCGCCGCGCTAGCGCCGGTGCCCTTGACGATGCTCACGACCTTCAGTTCGTAGACGACTATCTGGCCGTTTGCTTCGATGTATTCCAGTTCCTCGGAGTGCCCTGGTTCGAGGTCGATCGTCTGGCATTCGGAGGTACTTGGCAGGCAGATGCCGGTTCCGTGCAGAATCGGCGGGGAGACGAGCTTGAAGACCGCGCCGGCACCGTTGTTCGTGACTCGTTCGAAGGATATGCGCGGATTCTGCTTGGAAGGGAATGGAGCTCCCGGCTTGATGTCCTCGTAGGGTGCAAGTGTCGCGGACTGACCGGGTGTGGTCGAGGCGGGCCCGAACAAGACGGAGACGACGTAGGCGAACTTCGGCTTGCCTGTTTTCTTCGGGGCCGGCGCGGGCGCTTCCTGGGCGCCACCGGAGCCTTTGCTCGTGGATCCACCGCTGCCGGAAGACGAGCCGCCAGAGCTTGAGCCGCTGGAGGAGCTCGAACTGGAGGAGCTAGAGGACGTGGCGGAAGTTTTCGTCGCGGGCGGCGAGGGCAACGGGATGAACGGGTCGCGGGTGGAACCGCCGCTCTGGAAACGCGCGCCACCCGGAGTCTCGGAAACGGCCTCATTCGGGTTCGCCGGCGCAACCGTCACCGGCAGTGCCGGAGCCGAGCCGGTAACCGAGATGCTAGGCAGACTTGCCACGGGCGCGGGCCTCGAGCCGCCTGAGGAGCCTGTCACCGCGTAAGCCACGGCAGCGATCAACGCTACGGCAGTCAAGGCCACAAATGGCAGCAGGCGCCGCGAAGTCAGGTCAGAGCGCAGCGATTGCAGGAACTCGATCATGGCGTGGCCTTCACGACGGCGGGCGTGACCGCCGAGCCGCTGGATGAAGTACTGGAGGCCGTCGTCGCCGCGCCCGCCGGACTGGACGGAGTCGCCCCGCCCAGCGGTGTCGCACCCGCGGGAAGAACGTAGGCGGTGGCGCTGATCGTGCCTGTCAGCCGCGGCGACTTGGATTTACCGGTCGAGCTTTCGCCACTGCTATTGCCGGGCGCGAGACTGACGCTGTCGATCGTCAGCAGCCGTCCGTTGACGTGTAGCGCTCCCGCGGAGGTTTGCACGGTGAAGCCTTCGAGCTGGTCGAGCAGTTTGTAGAGGTCCACGAAGCTGCCGTTGAAGACGAACGTGAACGGCTCCTGACTGAAAGTTGTGTTTTGCGCAGCCGGCGTCGCGGCGGCGCTCGTGCTGGCCGTGCCCGCGGTGCCCGCGGTGATCGAGGTGAAGTTGACATTGCGGCTGTGCGTGGCCCTGTCCAGCGTGTATATGAGCCCGGGGGTTTCCGCGGAGGCGGGCACGGCCTGCCCCAGACTCACAAGTGAGGTGTAGGCGGTCGAGTACTGCGCCTGCGCGTTCTTGGCGCTGTCGGCCGCCGATTCGGCGCTCGCCAGCTGCTGGCGCGCCGTTTCGACTTCGGCGCTGATCTTCGCGGCTCGTTCGCGCTCGGGCGCAACCGTCGTAAACCATGCACCGAGCAGCACGGCAAGCGCGACGATCCCAATCAGCATCAGTCGATCGCGTGTTGTCATTTCGAGGGATCTCCTGCCGAGACAGGCTCGGTGGCGCCGGCGCCATGCGCGGAAGCCGCCGCGGCTCCCGCGGCCGTGGGCGCGCTTGTGGCAGGCGCCGCGGGCAGCCCGACGAACGTCACCTGGGTTGTAAAGCTCGGGTCGCTGCCGGAGCAGCTGCCGGACGCGCCGCTTCCACCGCCGGCCCCGCTCGCACCGCCGGTTTCGGCCTTGGTCGAGCTCTGCAATTGCACTTCGTTTGAGCCATCCATCAGGCGTAGACGCTGGAGTGCCTGCGCGACGACGCTCTGACTGGTGGCGCAGCCGGTGAGCGTGAAGATCGGGGTGCTGCCAGGAGGCGTGCTCGAAACGGGCGTCGCGCCGGCTGCGGCGGCGCTGGGGGTTGTTCCAGCTGCGCCGACTGTGCCGTGCAGCGCGCTGAGCGAGGTGCCGGCCGGCAGCACGCGACCGAGCTCACGCAGCGCGTGAGACCAATCGAAGCGCGCTTGCACGAGTTGGGCGACGGTCTCGGTGCGTTGATCGGCCATAGTGACGAAGTTGGTGTAGGGCGTCAGTCGTCCGGTGCGAGTTTCGACCGCGCTCGTCTCGGCTTTGATCTGAGCGACTTCACCGGTCTGGCTGGAGATGCTGTGGTGGGCGCCGCCGTACATGACGATCATCACCGCAAGCCCGACGATCGCGCCGAGCAAGATCAGCGCTGCGCCGCCGGAGCGGCCGGTCAGGTCCGAGAGCCCGCCGGCGCCTTGGCGCTGCTCGCCGGGGATCAGGTTTACAGCCTTCATCGCGGCGCCTCCTCGACCGCGAGTCCCGTCGCCACGGCAAGCCGCTCGGCTGAGACATCGCCGGCGGCGCGCTCGTCGAGCACGCCGACCGTCTGCGGTATCAGGGGCACGCGCAACTCGCTCTGCAGCGCCCGCGCGAAGCCTGAGATCTGTAGCGCCGAGCCACTGAGCACGATGCTCGAGACCTCTCCGCCGCCATCCTGGGAGCGATGAAAGTCCAAAGAATTGCGTACCTCGCCGGCGATCTCACGTACGCCGCTTGAGAGCACCGGGCGTACATCGATTGCGGGTTTCTGCGACCCGGCAGGCGCAGGATCGGGTGGCTGCGGTTCTTGCTGAGCACCATCGGCGTAGGGCGAAGGCGCCACCGGAGAGGGCGCGTCAAGGTCGACCGCCGCCAGCAGCTCGCGCGCCTCTGTCAGCTTGATGCTGTTGCGCTCGGCGATGTCCGCGGCCATAGACTCCAAGCCGCCGCCGATCACGCGGGTGAAGCGGCAGACGGTGCCCTCGGCGATCGCCATGTTCGTAAGGCCGCCGATGTTCAGATAGAGGACGCGGCCCGCGTGGTCCTCATCGGCGCGGTGCAGCGAGCGGATCAAGGCAAAGGCCGAGAGGTCGACGCCCTCGGGGCGCAACCCCGCCGCGCGAACCGCGGCAATCAGGCGTTCGACCATGTCGCGCTGGGCTGCGACGACGATCACGCGCTGGCGCGGGCCCGCGGGGGTGTCGATCACGCCGAGGGCATGGAAGTCGAGCACTGCGTTGTCGAGTGGCATCGGCACCTGGTCCTCGGCCTGGAAGCGCACTGCGGTGGCCAGCTCCTTACGGTCGGTCAAGGGCGGCAGCTCCAGCGTGCGCAACACGGTGCGCTGGTTGGCGACGCCGATGCGCACACGCTTGTCGAGCTTGGAGTCGCGGAACATCTCGCGCAGCGTGTCGGCGAGCGCGGTGCCGTCGAGCACCTCGCCCTCGCGCATCGTGTCGGGCGGTAGCGCGGCGCCCGCGGCCTTCTGCACCTGGATCGAGCCGTTGACACGAGCTTGAACAGCGCTCACATAGCCGGGCTGAATGTCGAGGCCGACGAGCGTCGCGCCACGCGAGCGCCCGTCACGACTCGGCTTGAGGCTCGACATCGAGATCGAAGCGTTGAGCGAAGGCATCTTGCGCTTGGCCGGCTCGATCACAACCGTGTCGGCAGCCGGCGGCTCCGGCGGCGCATCGACGACGATCGACGTCGGCCTGAGCAGGCTCAGCTCGTCGCTATCCATATGTCCAGGCTCCATGGCGTCCATCTCAGTTCAGGAAGTTGGTCGTGTACAGGTTCACCAGTGGCTCGCCGGCGAAAATCGCGACAAGCGAGCCGAAGGCCAAAAACGGCCCGAACGGCACCGCGGTCTTGCGTGCGACCTGTGCGCCTTGGCGACTCACAATGAGAAGGCCGAACAGCACACCTGCCAGCAGCGCGACGAGCATCGCCGGTGCGACCGCACTGCCGAGAAACAGGCCCATGACGCCGGCAAGCTTGACGTCGCCCATACCCATGCCGCCCGGGTAGGCCATTGCTGCGATCAGCAACGCTCCGCCGGCAACGGCGCCGGCGATCAGACGCGCGGGCTCGCCGCTTGGGTCGAGCGCGGTGCCGATGCTAAGCGCCAGGATCGCGCCGAGCGCGGTCAGGCGGTTGGGGATGATGCGATGCTCGGCGTCGATCAGCGCGATCGGCACGAGCAAAAGGATGAAGGCGACGTTGAGCGCGATCGTTGCGGAGCTTCCGCCGGCGAGCACGGCGCCAACGCACAACAGAGCGGCAAGCGCCTCGACGAGCGGATAACGCTTGGAGATCGGGGCCGAACAGTTGCGGCAGCGTCCGCGCAGCAGCAGCCACGAGACGACGGGGATGTTGTCGTAGGGCTTGACCTGCGTCCCGCATGCGGTGCAGTGCGATGCCGGGCGCACGAGCGACTCGCGGCGCGGCAGCCGATATACGACGACGTTCAGGAACGATCCGATCATCGCTCCGAACACCCCCGCGAAGGTTGCTGTCTCCATGGACGGATGATCGGCTCGCGGGGCGGCGCACTTGAGCGCTTCTGCAATCGCTCGCCCAATATCGCGCGATCACCACGGCGGCCCTGGTGCGAGGCCTTCATGAGCAACGCCTAAGGGCACCCCGCCCAGACGCAAAGGACGCCAAACACCGAGCCAAGACGCAGAGAGGGCGGCCCACTGGACCGCCCTCTTGAAATTATCGCGATGGCTCAGAGCGAGTGGGCTCTGGACCCGGCCTACCAGTCGCCGGTCGGACAACCGCCCTTATTGCTGGCACTCGCGGCCGTGCAGGTGCGCGTAATCGTCCCTGCTTTGTTCACGATCTTAAATGTGTCTTTGGTCCCTGAGGCTTCGGCTTCGAGTTCGTAGCCGATACCGCCTTCGATTTCTTTCGCGGCCTTCAGGTAGGCCGATTTGCTGGAGCCTTCGGCGATCAGAATGGCTTTGTCGTATTCGTTGATCTTGGTCGTCGTGACTTCTTTATAGCTGCCGCTGAAGTCGGTTGCGATCGCCTCAGCCGCGGTCTGGGCGTTGTGCACGACTTCCTTGGCGGAAGCGTCACTAGCCTTGCTCTTTTGATTTAGGAACGAAGGAATCGCAATCGCGGCCAGGATGCCGATGATCAAGATCACGACCAGCAGCTCGATCAGCGTGAAGCCCGACTCCCCCCTTATACGCAACTGTCGTTGATGTCTCACTGGCTACTCCTAGACTTTGATGTACATGAATGCCAGTGCTCGCATGTCGCCCAATTGCGACCCGACCCGAGAGCCGTCGACTTTGTCTTCGCGTGTCCCATGCTTGTCGTACTACGTGCCTGACTGCAATGGGATCGGCACTTGCGGGTCTGTAGCTTGAGCATCCAAGTCGAGATGCAACAGATCTTCCTAACAGAGAACAAACAGAACCAATCCTGGAACAGCAACGGGGGCAGCCAATTGGCCGCCCCCGTTTACGACTATGCCTATCCGGACAATCACGCCCGGATAGTATTGACTACCAGCTGCCGGTGGGGCAACCGCCTTTGTTGCTCGCGCTCAGTGCGACACATTTGCGGGTGATTTCTCCCGCGTTGTTCAGGATCGTGAACGTGTCTTTAGTGCCGACCGCTTCGGATTCCACTTCATAGCCGGTGGCGGACAGAGTTTTCGTTTCCTTGGCGTTTGAAGTCGTTTTATCCTTTAGCGTGGGCTCGATTTTTTCCAATTCGGCCAGGGTCGCACCGACGTAGCTGCCGTTGTGTTCGGTCGAGTACGTCTCTATCGCGGTCTGCATTGTCTTCACTTGTTCCTTGGCGGCCGCGTCATTGGCCTTGCTCTTCTGGTTCAGGAACGAAGGAATGGCGATCGCGGCCAGGATGCCGATGATCAGGATTACCACCAGGAGCTCGATGAGCGTGAAGCCACCCTCGTCTTTCGAGCGCTGGCGCAGTCGATATAGCATTGAGTCCTCTTTCCTTATCTGGGGCGCCAGCCCTCGATCCAACCATCTCTCAACGACGGTGCGTCGCCTGCCGATCGATGAAGATCGGTATAGGCTCCGCCGGCTTTGCCTTACACCCTCTGGGAGTGTTTGCCTAGTACCGCGGTCTGGCTTGTCAGCGCCTACATCGACCGCTTGCAAAGGGCGCTTTAGCGCTGCATCCAACATGGACACATTGCACTTGAAACGCTCTTATCTTTTAGGAGAAACGGCGGTCACTCGTCCGACTGGGCAGCCTGCTGCGGGTGGAACTCCTGCGCGTCGAGCCCGCTCAGACGCTCGCCGCCGCCGCGACACCAGGGACACGTGACCTCGCTAGCCTCGCCGCCGAGGTTGGAGATGACCTTGCCGCTGCCGTGACAGGGCATACAGACGCGCGGCTCCTGGGACTCGGCTGCCGTCGTCTCGGCCTCGTCCTGCTCGCCTGCGTCCTCGGAGGAACCACGGCGCGGGCGCTTTGTGTCCGCCGGCTTGCGTTCGTCTGCATCGCTCATGGGGCCTCACACTACCTACCCGCGAGCGCTTCTGACGCGCGCGGGCTGCGCGCCTGGGGTCGTCCTGGATTAGCGTTGCGGGCGTGCGGTCGCCCAGATTCCCCTTGAGCTGGCTAGCCCTCGCCCTGATAACCGCCTTGGCCGCCGCGCTCAGACTGATCGATCTCGGCGCGGTACGCCTTGACCCGTTCTACGACGCGGCGGTGCGCAGCATGGGCGTCTCCTGGCACAACTTCTTCTTCGGCGCGTATGAGCCGGGAGGCAGCGTCTCGATCGACAAGCCACCGGTCGACCTGTGGCTACAGGTCGCCAGCGTGAAGCTGTTTGGCTGGGGCTCGACCTCGCTGAAGCTGCCTGAGGCGCTTGCCGGCACGCTTTCGGTGCCGCTGCTATATGCCGCCGTCAAGCGTCCGTTTGGTGTGATCGCCGGGCTCGCGGCGGCGCTGGCGCTCGCGGTACTGCCGATCGAGGCGATCACGGCGCGCAGCGACACGATGGACGCCGTCATGATGCTGCTGCTCGTGCTGGCGTTGTTTGCGATCGTGCGCGCCTGCGAAACCGGCAAGACGGCTTGGCTGCTTACGGGAGCGGCAATGCTCGGAGTGGCCTTCAACGTAAAGCTGCTCGAGTCGGTCGTAGCTCTGCCGGGCCTGTTCGCGCTCGCCTGGTTGGGCCTGCCGCGCACAAGCGAGAGCATCCGAGGCGCAGACAGTCAAGGCGCGGAGTTTGCACGCCGCCTTGCCACGTTCACCGCGGCGGCAGCCGTCTATGTCGTGGTCGCGCTGCTGTGGCTGGGCGCGACGCTACTGTTCCCGGCACACGAGCGCCCGTACGCAATCGGCTCGACCAACGGCAGCGCTTGGAACGCCGCGTTTGTCTTCAATGGCAGCGAACGGCTGAGCGGCAAAACCGCCGAAGTAGGTACGTCCGTTGCCCCCCACGGTCGTGGCAGCGGCGAACTTACATCGATAGGCACGCCCATCGCTCCCCCATCCCCGACACGCCTACTTGCCCGCGACGGCCAATTGCCCGCCAAGTGGCTGGGTTGGGAGGCCCTTGCGGCGCTCCTGCTCGGTATCGCTGTAGTCATCTCCGTGCTGCGCGGCAAAGCCGGACGCGTGCAGCGAGCTACGGCGATCGGTGTGTTCGTGTGGCTGCTCACCGGGCTCGTCTTGTTCAGCTCGATGGCACGCCTGCACCCACGCTATGTCGAGAGCTTCACGCCCGCCGTTGCGGCCATGTTCGGGATCGGTGTCGGCCTCGTAGCAGCCCTTCCAGGCCGCATGCGATTGATTGCGCTGCCGCTGACGGCACTGCTCGCCGTCCCGCTGGTGGCGAGCGTGGAAGCGGTCGAAGCGAAGACGAGCGACGCGGGCAACGTGGGCGCGCTCAACCCAATCGAGCAGCGCGCGCTCAGCGCTTATCTACTCGCCCATCAAGGAGGAGCCCACTATGAGCTGGCCGCAGGCTCATCGACAAGCGTCGCCTCGCTGATCGTGCAAGATCAGCGCCCTGTACTGATGCTGACGACCTATAACGGCATCCCCTTCACAAGCGTCGCCCAGCTGAAGGCCCTGATCGCCCGCGGCGAAGTCCGCTATGCGTTCCTCGACTCCGTGTGCACTCGCACGTCGCCGAAGACAACGGCAGGCTGCGCACCAGCCGCCCTGTGGATACGCACTCATGCGGCTGACGTCTCGCACCAGGCAGACCTACGCGGGGGGGTGTTGTGGCGATTGCCGGGGGCGATGCCCCCCGCGCGCGCGGGGGGCATCGGCTCTTTGCACGCATACCCCCGGCGCGCGAGGGCCTCGTGAATCGCCTTCACAACGTCCTGCCTGGCACCCGCGGCGGCGCAGATATCTGGTTCCGGGGTCCGCAAGAGGCGGTAGCGTAAGCGGCGATGGACGCAACTGCCTCGATGCACATCCTCGTCGTGGACGACGAGGCCCCTTTGCGCGACACGCTGACACGATCCTTCTCCAAGGAGGGACACACGGTCGAGGCAGTCGCGACCGGCGCCGAGGCGATCGAGCGCGCCGGCGACGAGCAGTTCGACGTGGTCCTGCTCGACGTCGCGCTCGGCGCCGGCCCCAACGGTTATGACGTGTGCCGCACACTGCGCGAGCAGCGCAACATCGTGCCGATCATCATGCTCACCGCGCTCGACACCGAGGCCGACGCCGTGCAGGGGCTGGAGGCCGGCGCCGACGACTACGTCACCAAGCCCTTTGGCTTGGCCGAGCTGCGCAGCCGCATCCGCGCCGTCCTGCGCCGCTCGGGCCCGCGCGCGATGGGTCGTGAGCTGCTCAGCATCGGGCCGGTGACGCTCGACCGCAGCCATCGTGAGGCTACTGTGGACGGCGAGCAGGTCAAGCTCACCTTCTCGGAGTTCGAGCTGCTGGCCCAGCTGATGAGCGAACCGGGCCGTCTCTTCAATCGCCAGGAGCTGCTGCGCGCGATCTGGGGCGACTCGGCCTATCGCGACCCGCGCGCGATCGACGTGCACATCAGACACCTACGCGAGAAGGTCGAGGAGAAGCCTGAGGCGCCAAAGCTGATCTTGACCGTGCGCGGCGCTGGGTACCGCTTCCAGGAGCCGTGAGCGAGCCGCCCGCGCGGCCCAGCGGCGACGTCGATGCGCGCGCCGGTCTGCGCCGGCGCGTCCTCGGGCTGCGGCCCAGAATGCTCGCGGCGCTGCTGCTCTCAAGCGCTGTAACACTCGCGGTGGCTGCGCTCGCGCTGCTCTCCCCGCTCGAGCAGAGGCTGCGCTCCGAGGGCGAGTCGGGTGTCTACGCCGCCATCTCCTCCTCGCGCCCGGAGTTCGAAGAGATCGGTGTCGACCCCAGCACCGGACGGCCGGACGCCGGCGAATTGGCGATCACCGTGTCGCTGCTGCGCCACCGCTCCGGTGCAGAGGTGACGGTGCTGGGCGACAAACTCGACACGATCTATGCGCCCGCCGACCAAGACCTGGACGTGCCCAACTACTACGCCCAGGCGCGTCGTGCCTTGCGCAGCGGTCGCGGTGTGCACACGCTGATCGGTGACGATCTCGTGGCAGTCGAGCCGATCCAGATCGGAAAGGGCGGTACGGTCGATGCGGTGGTGCTCGTGCGCCGCTTGGAATACGTGATCTCAACGGTGAAAGTGGTCAAGAAAGCCTTCCTCGAGGCGGCGGCGGTCGGGTTGGGTATCGCGCTGCTGTTGGGTCTCGCGCTCACGACGACACTGCTGCGACGGCTGGAGCGCTTGCGCGAAGCCGCGGGCGAGCTGGAGCGCCATGGTCTCGACGCGCCGATTCGCCTAGACGCTCGCCCCGATGAGATCGGCGACCTGACACGCGCGTTCGCGAGTATGCAGGTGCGCCTACGTCGCCAAATACAGGCGCGCCACGCGTTCGTGGCGACCGCGTCGCACGAGCTGCGCACTCCGCTCGCCTCGCTCGACGGCACTTTGGAGCTGCTCGAAGACGACCTCGACCCGCAGCGACTCGACCTGGCCGACGCGCGCGAGCGCACACGGCGCGCCCGCGAGCAGTCGCACCGGCTCTCAAGCCTCGCCACCGACCTGCTCGACCTCAGTCGCCTCGATGCCGAGATCTCGTTGCGCGCCGAGCCGGTCGAGCTCGGCGAGATGTGCCGGGCGGTGGCTGCCGAATTCGAGCGTCGTGCCGCCGAGCACGAAGTTCAGCTCGAGCTGCGCCACCCGCCACTGCCGTGCTGGGCGATGGGCGATCCGGGTGCGGTGGCACGGATCGTGCGGATATTGCTCGACAACGCGATCGGGATCGCGCCTCCGGGCACGCGTGTGCAGACCCAGGCCGCAACGGAGGGTTCGTGGGCACAGGTGAGTGTGCGCGACTCCGGCCCGGGCGTGCCGGCCGCCGAGCGCGAGCGAATTTTCGAGCGCTTCCAGCGCGGCAGCGCCTCGGCCGGGAGCAGCGGCTTCGGCCTCGGCCTGGCGATCGGGCGCGAGCTTGCGAGTCGCATGAATGGCACACTGGCGCTGCTAGACGACGCAGGCGACGCCCAAAGCAAGGGGTCATGCTTCACCTTGAGCCTACCGGCCACCCAAATGGACAACGACCACGACGAGGGACTATGAACATCGCAGAGCAGGCCCCTGCGGCCGGACGAATCGCGCTTGACACCGAGTTCATGGGCGAGGGCCGCTATCGGACGTTGCTGTGCCTGATCCAGCTCGCGGTGGCAAACAGAGACGGCGACGAGCTGATCGAGATACTCGACCCGCTCCAGGGCGAGCTTCCCGCCGAGCCACTCGCGAGCGTGCTTGCCGACCCGCAGATCGAGGTGGTGGTACACGCCGGACGCCAGGACATCGCGCTGCTGCGCCGCACGCTTCGCTGCGAGGTAACCAACATCTTCGATACGCAGGTAGCGGCCGGCTTCCTTGGCATGCCGGCGCAATCCTCCTATGACACCCTGCTGAGCGAGATGCTGGGAGTCAAGCTCGCCAAGAGCGCCAGCTTCACGCGTTGGGACGCACGCCCGCTCTCGGCCGAGCAGCTCTCCTATGCGCGCGAGGATGTAGTGCACCTGACCGCGCTGGCCGCCGAGCTTGAGCGACGCCTACAGGACGTGGGCCGCTTGCAGTGGGCGCGCGAGGAGTGCGAGTTCCTGGAGCGTGTCAACGACGAGCGCGACCTCGACGCGATCTTCGCGAGGCTGCCGCGCGTCAGAGGCATGAGCGCGCCCTCACAGAATGTCGCCCGCGAGCTGGTCGCTTGGCGCGAGCGCACCGCACAGGAGCGCGACAAGCCGGTGCAGAGCGTGCTCGGCGACGCCGCGCTCGTGGAGATCGCCAAGCGCAAGCCGACATCCGCGCGCAAGCTCGAAGACATCCGCGGCGTTGCCCAGAACAGCCTGCGCAGGCGCGGCGGTGAGTTGCTTGATGCCGTGCAGCGCGGGCTGCAGGCAAGCCATGAACCGCTGGGGAGCGACCCGCGCCCGCCACAACCGCGTCCCGACGACATACCACTGATCGCACTCTGCGAGGCGCTCGTCAGAGCCCGCGCGCGCGAGGCAGGCCTCGCCTACGAGCTGCTCGCCGCGCGCGCCGACCTGCAGTCGATCGTAATCGCCCAGCGCGCCGGCGAGCGAGCCGACGTGCGCACCCTGCGCGGTTGGCGCGCCGAGCTGGTGGGCAACGAGCTGCTGGAGCTGCTCGACGGCCGGATCTCTCTTTCAGTAAAAGACCGCCGCCTGCGGGTGGCCACTCAACCGCTGAGCCCATAGGTCGACAAGGGGGGTGTTTTCGTAACCCCTACTTGTCTAACCCCACCGATCGACAAGAGGTGGTGTCGTCTGACCCTACTTGTCCAAACCCACCGATCGACAAGAGGTGGCGTCGTCTGACCCTACTTGTCCAAACCCACCGGTCCAACAAAGGGGGTGTTTGCCGACACCCAATATTGAGGACTATTCAATGTGGTTATAGACAGTGAACATCGGCATGTACATCGAGATGACGATGAAGCCGACGATTGAGCCGATGACGATGATCATGATCGGCTCGAGGATCGAGGTGAGTGCTTTCACCGACGCTTCGACTTGGTCCTCGTAGAAGTCCGCGACCTTGGCGAGCATCGCATCGAGCGCACCCGTCTCCTCACCGACGCCGACCATGTGCGTGACCATCGTCGGGAAGATCGTCGTCTTGGAGAGCGGCTCCGCGAGCGTGCCACCGCGCTTGACTGAGGCGATCACGCCGTCCATCGCTTCCTCGACGGCGATGTTGCCGCCGGTCTTGCCGACGATCTCAAGCGCCAGCAATAGCGGCACGCCGGCGCTCATCAGCGAGGAGAGAGTGCGCGACCAGCGCGCGACTGCTACCTGCTGGACGATCGTGCCGATCTTCATCGGCACGCGCAGGCGGAAGCGGTCCCATTGCGGGCGGCCCCAGCTTGATTTCTTCCACTTGATGAAGGCGAATGCCAACAGGCCCGCACCACCGAACATCGCCCACCAGTAACCCAGGACGGCGTGGGACATGTCCACCGAGACCTGGGTGATCGCCGGCAATTTGCCGCCGAACTGCTTGAAGACGCCGACGAACACCGGCACGAGAAACGCGACGAGCGCCATCATGACCGCTACCGCGAAAGTGATGACGAGCACTGGGTAGATCATCGCCGAGCGGATCTGGCGGCGCAGCGAAGCTTCCTTCTCGAGCTGGTCGGCGACCTGCATCAGCGAACCCTCCAGCAAACCGCCGGCCTCGCCGGCTCGTGTCATCGCGACAAACAGAGGGTTGAAGACCTTCGGGTGCGATTCCATCGCGCCCGAGAGCGAGAGTCCCGCCTCGACGTCCTTGCGTACCTGCACGACCGTCTCCTTGAGGAACTTGTTCTCGGTCTGTTCCTCGAGCACGTAGAGCGCGCGCAGGATCGACAGCCCGGAGGAGATCATCGTTGCCAACTGACGCGAGAAGACGGCGAGCTCGCCGGCCTTGACCGTCTTCATGAAGCTCAGCTCGATCTCGCGCGAGGCATGCTTGTCGGCGATGTCGAGCACGATCATGCCGCGCGACTTCAGCTGATTTGAGACCGCTTCCTTGGAGTCGGCGTCGATCTCCCCGCGCGCCTTGACGCCCGCGAGATCCATCGCCTTGAAGACATAGGTACTCATCTCATGCCGCCGCCAGCGATCCGGAGCCGAGCAAACGGCGCAGCTCCTCCGGCGCGGAGGAGCGTTCTTCGGCCAGTTTCTGGGAGACCTTGCCGGTGCGCACTAGCGACACGAGCGCTGCGTCCATCGTCTGCATGCCCTGGGCGGAGCCGGTCTGCAGGACCGAGTAGATCTGGTGGGTCTTGCCCTCGCGGATCAGGTTGCGCACGGCCGGGTTGGGCACGAGCACCTCACATGCGGCTACGCGGCCGGAGCCGTCGGCGGTTGGGAGCAACTGCTGAGTCAGGATCCCCTGCAGCGCCACCGACAGCTGTACGCGCACCTGGCCCTGCTGCTCCGGCGGGAACACGTCGATGATGCGGTCGACTGTTTGCGCGGTGTCCTGGGTGTGCAGCGTGGCGAACACAAGGTGTCCGGTCTCAGCCGCGGTCAAAGCCGTGGAGATCGTCTCCAGGTCGCGCATCTCGCCGACGAGGATCACGTCAGGGTCTTGGCGCAAGGCCGCCTTGAGCGCGTCTGCAAACGAGTGCGCGTCGGAACCGAGCTCGCGCTGGTTGACGATGCACTTCTTGTGGCCGTGCAGGAACTCGATGGGATCCTCGATCGTCATGATGTGCTCCTCGCGCGTCGCGTTGATCTCATCGAGCATCGCCGCGAGCGAGGTGGACTTGCCCGAGCCGGTCGGACCGGTGACGAGCACGAAACCACGTGGCTTACGTGTCAAGTCGTGCGCAATGGCCGGCAGCCCGAGCTGGTCGATCGTGGTCAAGCCAAACGGGATCAGGCGAAAGGCGGCGCCGACGGCACCGCGTTGGAAGTAAGCGTTAACACGGAAGCGGGCGTGACCTGGGATCGAGTAGGCGAAGTCCAGCTGCCAATTGGTCTCCAGGCGCTGGCGCTGGTCGCCGGAGAGGATCGAGTAGACGATCTCGCGCGTGTCGGTGCCCGAGAGCTCGGGATAGCCCTCGAGGCGATCGAGGCGCCCGCGCACACGCACCGTCGGCGGTGCGCCGGCGGCGAGGTGCAAGTCGGAGGCTTTGCGCGCCACGACCTCCATCAAGAGATCGGCAAAGTCAATGCTCATGCTGTCCGCCTCCGCTCTTGGGTGCCGGCGCTGGTGTGCCGCGCACAGGGGGTGTGTCGTGGAACAGGGGTGAGCAGCACACGGGGGGTGTGCTGCGAAAAAGGGGTGTGTTGTGAAAGGGGGGTGTGCCGCGCACAGGCTCTCATGGACGACTTATCGGCAGAGGATCCCGACACCTCAACTGCTGCCGATCACGCGTGCGATCTCGGCGATCGAAGTCAGGCCCTGGCGCACCTTCTCAAGGCCGTCGTCACGCAGGCGGCGCATGCCCTCGCGAACCGCCACCTCGCGAATCTCATCGGCCGAGCGGCGTTCAAGCGTTAGGTTGCGGATCTCCGAGGAAAGCGTCATCACCTCGTAGATGCCGAGGCGGCCGCGATATCCGGTTCCGGCGCAGCGCCGGCAGCCGTTCGGCTCGTAGGCCTCCAGGTCGACCAGCGCCTTGTAGCCATTGTCGCGCAGCACATCCGCGGGTACGATCGTGCGCTGCTTGCAGTTGGAGCAGAGCATGCGCGCCAAGCGCTGGGCCAGGACGCAGTCAAGCGCCGAGGCGACCAGAAACGGCTCTATACCCATCTCCGTCAGGCGCGTGATGGCAGACGGCGCGTCATTGGTGTGAAGCGTGGAGAGCACGAGGTGCCCTGTGAGCGCCGACTCCACGGCGATCTGCGCGGTCTCGCGGTCGCGGATCTCGCCCACCATGATGATGTCCGGGTCGGCTCGCACCATCGCGCGCAGACCGGTCGCGAACGTGAGCCCAGACTTGGCGGAGACCTGCACCTGCGTCAGCCCGGCGATCTGGTACTCGACCGGGTCCTCGACGGTGATGATGTTCTTCTCGGGCGTGTTGAGCGCCAACAGCGCCGCATATAGGGTCGTGGACTTGCCGGAGCCGGTCGGGCCCGTGACGAGCACGGCGCCGTGGGTTTCGTGAAAGGCACGTTCGAAACGCTCGCGCTCAGCATCGGCCATGCCGAGCTTCTCGAGCTTCATCACGACCGAGTCCTTGTCGAGGATGCGCATCACGATCGACTCGCCGTGAACGCTTGGCAGCGTGACCACACGCAGGTCGATGTGACGGCCGTCGACTTTGAGGCTGACACGACCGTCCTGCGGCAAGCGTCGCTCTGAGATGTCGAGCTCGGCCATAATCTTTACGCGCGAGACAACGCCCGCGGCCATGCGTCGCGGGACGGTGGTGATGTCTTGCAGGATGCCGTCAACGCGCACGCGCACGCGCACCTCGTGGCCGTCGGGGGCCATGTGCACGTCGGAGGCGCCCAGCTCGACCGCTTGTCCGACGATCTGGTTGACGAGCTTGACGACGGGCGCATCGTCGGCGGTCTCGCGCAGGTTGACGATATCCGCACTGGTCTCCTCAGCCTCTTCGGCGGCCGCGGCGTCTCCCGAGACGACATCCTCTAGGCGCGCCATGCGCGAGATCAAGTCACCGATCGCATCGGGCGAGGCAACGGCGACCCGCACCTCGTAGCCGGTCATGATCGCGACGTCGTCAACCGCCAGGACGTTGGAGGGGTCGGCCATCGCCAGCAGCAGCGTGCGCTTGTCCACGAACGCGACCGGCACCGCCTGATAGCGCTTGGCGGCGCTGTTGACGACGAGGTTGGCAGCGCCCATGTCGACCGGGAAGATGTCGAGGTCGAGGTGGTCGAGGCCGTAGCGCTCGGCCAGCGCACGCGCAAGGCCATCGGATGTGATCGCTCCACTTGCAAGCAGTACGCGCTCGGGCGTGATACCTTCGTTGCGCGAGGACTCGATCGCGCTGTCGACGCGCTCACGCGGGGCGAGGGCCATGTCGACGATCACGTCGGTCAGAAAGCGGGCCGAGGAGCCGCGGCGACTCGGGCTCGTGACGCCGGCTATCTGCTCACGCCCGTCGTGATCGGACTGCTCGACGCCTGAGCCATAGTTTGAGACGTTCGGGTCCCCTACCCCTACGCTTTTCGCATCCACCCCACCTGCGAGGGGCCGTCCATCGGCGTCGCCCGGCATCTCGTGGGAGAGCTCGTCGCGATCGATCTCGACGCTCACCCTTGGTTCGGCCTCGCCGAAGATGTCGTTCTCGTCGCGCAGGCCATTGGACGGGGTACTCATCGCCCCCGCCCTTGACCAAGGGTCGCCCTAGCCTGTGGCCTCTTCGATTCCGGCGCCGCGGCGCATCGCCTCGCGTGGCGCTTCCCTGCCGGTCCAGTGCTCGAAGCTGAGCGCGCCCTGGGCGACGAGCACCTCGAGTCCCCCAACCGTGCCCGCTCCGTGGGCTTGGGCGACGGCCAGCAATGACGTTGGGCCGTCTCCATAGACCAGATCGATGACGTAGGCATACCTACCGACGTGATCGGCGGTCATCTCCAGTTGGTTGAGCTCCTCAGCGTCAGTGGCCGACCGTTGCAGTCCGACCGACGTGCAGTTGACCAAGAGGTCGGCCGCAGGCGGCTTTGTGACCGCGTCGGCACCGAGGTCCTGTGCCAATTCCCTTGCTCGCTCGGGGCTGCGATTCCATACTGAGACACTGGCGGCGCCGGCGTCCTGCAAGGCCCAAACGGCGGCGCGCGCGCTGCCCCCGGCGCCCAGCACGAGGGCACTCGGATGGTCGGGCATCCCAGTCAAGCGTCCGAGCGCGGCGATCAGGCCGGGCGCGTCGGTGTTGTGCGCCTCGATCGTGCCGTCGGCGCTGAAAGTGAGCGTGTTGGCCGCGCCGATCGCGCGCGCCGGGCCGCTCGCCCGATCGGCCAGCTCGAGCGCCGCGTGCTTGTGTGGGATCGTGACGTTCGCTCCCACGAAGCCACTTGCGCCCAGCGCGCGCACTGTCTGCTCGAAAAGCTCCTCAGGCAGCGGCAGCGCCTGATAGCTCCAGTCCCGCATAGCGCAAGCCTCGAACGCCGCCCGAAACATCGCCGGCGAGCGACTATGGGCGACCGGCCAACCGATGACACCCAGCTTTGGCATCAGCACACAGCTACTCTCGCTGCGCGTTCCATTGCGACGAAGCGGTACATCGCTCAACCCTTATTGTGACATGTGGGCACGCGCCCACCGTTCTTGGCGATCGCTTCACGATAGGCCGCGGCGTTCTTTTCGAACTGCGCGTAGCTTGTCGAGAAGACCTCCTCGCCGCAGCCATCGGCGCCGGCGACGTAATACAAGTAGGAGACGCGCGCTGGGTGTGCCGCTGCCTGGATCGCGGCGACTCCCGGGTTTGAGATCGGCGTCGGCGGCAGACCCGTGTGTGTGCGCGTGTTATACGGGGAGTCACTGTGCAACTCGGCTTCGGTTAGCGGACTCGTGAAGTTGTGCAGCGCGTAGCGCAGCGTGGAGTCGATCCCCAGCGTCATATTCATACGCAGACGGTTATAGATGACCGCCGCGACCCGCGGGCGGTCGTGCGCGATCGCCGCCTCGCGTTCGATGATCGAAGCCACGATCAGCAACTGATACGGGGTGACCCCAAGCACGCGCGCGCGATCGACCTCGCCGCCGCCAAAGTTCTCGTGAAACGCGCTGAGCTGCTCTGAGACCAGCTGCGAGGCCGGCGCGCCGACATACATTTCATAGCTGGCGGGAAACAGAAACCCTTCGAGGTTGGGGGTGCTTGCCGGCGCACCGTAATGCGCAAAGTCGATTTCGCTGGAGCGCTTGGACGGCAGTAGATAGCTGCCGCTGAGCCCGTCCCGATGTGCCAGCACCGCGATCTGGGCACGAGTGAATCCCTCAGGTATGACGATCTTCACGATCTTGGGGATTAGGGGGATTTTTGGGCGTGCCGAGTTGTGTGAGAGACGCACTGCACCAAAGCCGAGAGCACCGAGCACGATTATCAGTGCCAGTACGATGCCCGCACGGCCCGCACGGCCCGCGAATTTACGCGACCCTCGCGCCTTTCTTCTTGACAGAGGTGGGCGGCGCAGATGTGAACGGGTCGGTAGGGCCGCCGGCAATGAGGATGACTGCCCGGCAGGCAGGGACGCAGGCATCGGAGGTGGCTGCTCGGGCGGAACATATGCCGGCTCGGCAAACTTCTGTTCGACCACGGGAGGGCCGGCATCGGACATCGGCTCGCTCGACGGGGCTGTGTCGCTGGGCTCAGGATCGGCGAGCGGAGGCAGCACCGGAGTGTCGCTCGGCTCAAGATCGGCGAGCGGGGGCGGTAGCGGAGATGTGTTGCCTCCCGCCTTGTGCAGACGCCGACGCTCGCGCTCTTCACGCGCACGTTCGCGCTCCTGCTCGGTGCGCTCCCCCCACCCATTCGATCCGCGGTCCCTGGCCAAGTTCCTGACCCTACTGAGATCGAGCGAGCCAATCCTCCAGCAGCACTGCCGCGGCACGCGAGTCCTCGCCGGTAGTCGGCCGCTCGACGTGTGCGGCAATGCGCGTGGTGAAGCGCTCGTCGTAGAGCTCAACCGGAACAGCCTCGCCGAGGCGGCTGGAGAGAGTCGCCGCGAACTCACGCGTCTCGCTTGTCTGCTGCGTGTCCTCGCCGCGCAAGGACAACGGTAGACCCACGACAACACGCTCCACCTCGCGCTCCTCTACGAGCCGTATCAGCTCCGCGAGCCCGCGGCGGCTCGCGGGCCGCGCGAGGACAGCGATCGGCGTGACGATCGTCCCCGTTGGGTCGCTCAGTGCACAGCCACAGCGCGCGCTGCCATAGTCAAGCGCCAGGACTCGCATCCGTCAAAACGCGATCGTGCCGTAGTCAAGCGTCAAGATTCGCATCCGTCAAAACGCGATCGTGCCGTAGTCAAGCGTCAAGATTCGCATCCGTCAAAGCATGATCGTGCCAGTAGCCAAGCGTCAAGATTCGCATCCGTCAAAGCGCGATCGTGCCGTAGCCAACGATCACATCGCCCTCGTACAGACATGCGATCTGACCGGGAGCGGTGCGCTCGATCGGGTCGAGCATCTCTAGCTCAACGCGCTCGTGCAGCCCCGCATTTGGCTGGTCCTGCACCCTGCAGGGCATGCGTCGGCCGCGGTAGCGAACCTTTACCGCGTCGACCTGGCCGCCGTCGCGGTGCAAGGTCACCTCGCGCACGCTTACGGCGGCTGTGCGCAGCTGCTCGCGTGGACCGACCGTGACAGTGTTCGAGCGCGCATCGGTCGCGATCACATACAGCGGACCCCCCACCCCCTCTACTGGGCTGCCGCCGATGCCCAAACCGTGGCGCTGGCCGACGGTGAGCGTGTGGACGCCGCCATGCTCGCCGAGCTTGCGTCCCTGGTCGTCGACGATCGCACCCGCTCTCCGGTTTATGCCACCGTGGCGTTCGAGGAAGTCGCTGCTGCGTGTGCCCGCGAGGAAGCAGAGGTCTTGAGAGTCCGGCCGGCGCGCGACCTCCAGACCAGCCTGTGCCGCGTGCTCGCGCACTTCGGGCTTTCTCAGCGAGCCGAGCGGGAAACGCAAGCGCGCCAGCGAGCTTGGCGACAGCGCGGCAAGCGCATAGCTTTGGTCCTTACCCTCGTCCACGGCCATCCGTAGCAGAGGCGCCGCGCCCGCTCCGGTGGGGCGCAGGAGCGGAGCCGCCTCGTCGGCGGATACGGCCCGATTGCTCAATGATTCGTCGCTGCGAGATATGCGTGCATAGTGGCCGGTGGCAAGCGTGTGCGCGCCGAGCCGGTCGGCCAGCTCGAGCATCGCGTCGAGCCGCACGTTGCCGTTGCAGCGCACACACGGGTTCGGCGTGAGACCGGCCGCATGGTCTGCCAGCCAGCCGTCCACGACGCCGGCGCGGAACTCCTCGCGCAGGTCGATAGAGAAATGCGCCATTCCCATGCTGTGCGCAAGCGAGCGGGCCGAGCGCACGGCCTGAGCTGAGCAGCAGCTGCGCTCGCCGTCGTTCTCGGGATCTGACCACAGCTCGAGCGTCACTGCCACCGCCTGCCCACCATCCTCGGCAACCAGCATTGCGGCCACGGCACTGTCGACGCCGCCGCTCATCGCCACCAGCGTGCGCGCATCCGAGCACGCGAGCCCGGCTTGTTCACGAGCCGCCCAGCCGAGCGCGCGGTGCAGCGCATCGGCGGCCAGCTCGGCCGCGTGCTGCTTTGCCGGGTTGAGGCCGCCGAGCTCGGCCGCGATCTCGGGGGCGCCGATGCGCGCGGCATCCAACAGGGGGATACCGCCGATCAGCTCAACCGTCGCGCTGCCGGCGGCGATTGCCGCGCCACAGCCGCTTGCGTCGAAGCCCGCGTCGAGAATTCGTCCGTCCGGGCCGGAGCGATCGACGGCGAGCGATATGCGGATCAAGTCGCCGCAGGCCGCGCCACCGGCCGCGCCGCTACAGGCATCGACAGGGATGTGGCCCTGTCGATGCGGGAACTGCAGGTGCTGGGTGAACATCTCGACGTTCATCTCCGTCGAGTGTAAGAGGCCGCGCTTGGCTAGGAGGACACGGCGAGGTCACGGCCGCGGGCTATGCATACGGCAGCCCACCGTTTGCGAGACAGCTCAGCTCGATGCCGCACATCGCGTAACAGATGTAGCGCAGCTTGCCGTGCGCTCAGACGAGGGCGCTTTGCGCTTCTTGTACTGCTTGTTCGAGCGCGAACACGTCGGTGAGCCCTGTGAGCGTGCTCACGACTCCATGCTTGTTGACGATCAGGATCGTCGGCGTCTGGTAGACGTGGACGACTTCGGTGATCGTGCCGAACTCGCCCACCTGATTTGCCAATGCCAGATGTAGCGTGAGCGTGCCTTTGGAGCGCGCAACGAGCGTTTTTGCCTGGGCGACGTTCTGCTGGTCGACCGTGGAACTCGGAGTCCAGAAGAACAGCATCGCCGTCTTGCCTTGGGTGAGCTCGTGTTCGACCGCCACCTGCTGAGCAGACTTGGTGGAAGAGTGCTTGGCGGTGCTGTGCACGCGAATCGTGGGCTTGTCGGTGGGCGCAGCGACTCTGTGCACGGGGGCCGCCTTGTGAACCGTGGTGGTGCTTGTGTGTGTAACGGTGGTAGTGGCGCCGTGCGCTCGAGTGCTCGTCTTGTGAACGGTTGTGACCGTCCTGTGCGCGAGGCTGGGAGCGGCGGCCGTCTTGTGGGTTACCGTCACGCTTTGCGTGGTCTTGCCGGCGGCTGTCGTGTGCGTCGTGGTCGCGGACGCTTGAGCTTCGCCGCTGAGCGCCTGGGCGTGGCCGGCCTGCTCCTGGACGTTGCGCTGCGACTCGGCTACGGCGCCGTGCGCTTTGGCGATCGCCTTTGTCAAACCTTCGACGCCTGGCGCGGCGCCGTGGTAGACCGGGGTCTTCGCTGCCGGGTTGCCCCCCGAGCTGCCGTTGGCGGAGGTGCTGTTCGGCGACGTCGGGGCCGAGGCTGTCGGTGCGCTTGGGTTTGCGCTATGGCTGCGCAGCGCGACGGCCCAGATGAGGCCGAACACAACAACGACGCCGAGAATGATCTGATAGGGGCGCGAAAGCTGAGCCATCGCCCCTCACTTCGGCAGAATCGCCGCGCGAGTTGAACGGCGACATCGGCCGTGGACTTCTGCAAGCGCAATTTCACTGCTATTGCTATGTGAGATCGCGCAGGCGACGCAACGCTGCGTGCACGACCGTGTCGGTCTCGAGCGTCTCCTCGAACCCGTCCTGCATGTCACGCAAAACCGTCTGGTGGGGCTCCACGATCGCAAGCAAGCGCGCGCCGATGCGATTGGCATGTCCGCGCTGTCCCTTCAAAGAGCGGCCGGCCATCTCCATCTGCGCGTGCAAACCCGCCCCGCGCGCCTCGCTCAAGATCGCAAAAGCGGCCGCCTTGACCTGCGGGAACGACCCATCCCCTCCCCCATCCGCCAGGCCTACATATAGATCGACGGCATGAGCATCCCCTCCCAAAGGATTGCCGGCAAGCAGGATTCGCTCGATTCCGGCCGCCCAGCCCATGCCTGGCGTCGCCGGGCCGCCCAGCTGCCCGACGAGCCCGTCATAGCGTCCGCCGCCGCCGACGCCGCTCTGCGCGCCGAGGGCATCGCTCGTGAACTCGAAGACAGTGCGCGTGTAGTAGTCCAGGCCGCGCACGAGTGTCGCGTCGACCTCGTAGGCCACGCCCGCGCTGTCGAGCAGCTCACGCACAGTCGCGAAGTGCTCGAGGTCCTCAGCGTCGAGCTCGTCGAGCAGCCGCGGGGCTTCGTGCATCACAGCCACGGTGCCCTCGTGCGAAGAGTCAAAAGCGCGCAACGGATTCAGCTCGATACGCTCGCGCACCTCCTCAGACAGGTTCGCCTCGTTTGCGTGCAGATGTCTCTGTAGACGCTCGCGATAGCGTTGGCGACTGTCACTGCTGCCAAGACTCGACAAGCGCAAGCGCACATCCCTGACGCCCAGCTCCTCCAGCAACGTGCCGAGCAGCAGGATCGACTCGGCGTCGAGTGCCGGGTCCTCGGAGCCGAACGCCTCGGCGCCGACCTGCCAGAACTGGCGCTGGCGGCCCTTCTGGGCACGCTCGTAGCGAAAGAAGCTCGATAGGTACCAGAGCTTCACGGGTTGGGGAAGCTTGTGCATACCGTGTTCGACATATGCCCTACACACCGGCGCGGTGCCCTCCGGACGCAGCGTTAGCGAGCGTCCGCTGCCATCGGTCAGCGTGTACATCTCCTTCTGCACGATGTCAGTGGAGGAGCCCACCCCACGCGCGAACAGCTCGGTGGCCTCGAACGTTGGCGTCTCGATGCGCTCATAGCCCGCGCCCTCGAGGATCGTGCGGGCGCGTGTCTCAAGCGCCGCCCGACCCGCCGCCTGCTCGCCGAGCACGTCGTGGGTGCCGCGCGGCGCTTTGATCTGCTCCCCACTCAAGGCTGCGGTGCCCGCCGCTGCGGCCGCGTGCATTGCGTCGACACCGCCGCGCCCTTCACTGCTGCTCCTGCGCTTCCGCCCGCACCGGTACAGGGATCGTCGCCGCGGCGCGAAGCTCGGCAAGAAACGGGTTGGTATCCCACTCGCGGCCGAGCGTCGTCACGCCCATGTGGCCTGGGTATACAACCGTGTCGCGCTCGAAGCGACTCATCAACATGCCGATCGAGCGCTCCAGCGTCGCCCAGTCGCCACCGGGCAGGTCAACGCGGCCTACCGAGCCTTGGAAGAGCACGTCGCCTGAGAGCAGCGCCGGTTGACCGACCATGGAGCCCTTCTCACTCTTCACAGACGCGGAACCCTCTACGGAGGCGCCCGTGCGATCGATCGCATACGTCACATGGCCCGGGCTGTGGCCTGGAGTGAACAGCACCTCGATGTCCATGTCCGCCAGCTGTAGCCGCTCGCCGCCCTTGACGGTGTGCTCGGCCTGCCAGCTCTCGAACGGACCAAAGCCCGGCATCGTCCATTTCATGATGTCGGCGAGCACACCAAGCTCGATCTCGGGACAGTACACCGGCGCTCCCGTCGCCCTCGCGACGGGCGCCACGGCGCCGATGTGGTCGAAGTGGCAGTGGGTGATCAAGATCGCCTCGACCTCGGCACCGAGCGCGGCGGCCGCATCGAGTAGGCGCTGCGGCTCTTCGCCCGGGTCGATCATCAGTACGCGGGTGGCCTGTGCGTCGGCGCGCACCAGGTAAGCGTTCTCTTGGACGGGCCCAACCGTGAACTCGCGGACGTCGATCACTTGGAACCTGCCTTACCCACCTGTCTGGCTTTGCTCGCCATCCTGCGTTTGTACAACCAGTTGTCGGTGTAATAGCTGATCGGCACGTACGCGATCAGCACGATCGGAAACAGCGCGATCGCCTCGTTTGGCTTTTTCAGAAGGACGATGCTGATCAGCAGCATCAATACCGCCGCTGCCATCGCCCGGTAGAACGCTCCCAACCACGTCGGCGGCTTTTCCAGGCGCTCTTGGCGCGTCAGCTTCGGAGCGTTTGGCTTGCCCGTCTTCTCCGCCTCGGTCGGCTTGCGGCCTGTGCGCCCACGCGACTCGACCACGCCGGCGGCATTGCCACGGTGCTTGGTCTGCCGCTTGCGCTTCGTCTGAGCCATCTCGCGCCTTGTTTCGTGGTCTCTACAGGGATAAATCGCAGCCCGTCATACGACGGGCACCTAGAACCCTAGTGCCTTCTCGATCACGTGCGCTTCAGGATCGAATCCGGGCAATGGAACGTCGTCGGGGAAGCCGTCAAATGCCGCCTGCGGAGCGAGCCCGACCAGCTCCGCACACGCTATGTCAACGTGCTCGCGGACCGCATCAATGACCGCTCGCAACGGCAGCTCGAGCGGGCGCTCGACGTTCATCGAGAGCTGGGCGACAACGTCCCCAGAGGGCATGCCCCCCGCGCGCGCGGGGGGCATCGGACTTTTGGACACCCCAGTCCCGGCGGACTCCGACTGCTCCAGCCCATGCTCGTCCGACTTTCCATCCCCGTCCCGATCGACTCCGCCGTCGCTGGCCCAAACGTCCCTCTCGGCATGGTGCAGCGGCACGCCTATAGCTCTCAGCCCGGGCAAACCTTCCGCTCCGCCCTCGCGGATCAGGCTCGCGATGCGCTTCGCGTCCTCCACGCTCGCAGACGCTGCCAGCTCGATGTTGAACGCCACAAGCGGCTCCCTGGCGGCAACAAGCATGGCGCCCGCGGTCGGGTGCATCCGTGGCGGGCCGAAGTCTGGGCGCAGCTCGCCTGTGCTCAAGCGCTGCGCCAAGCCGGCCACGCCGCCCCGCCGCAGCTCGGCGCGCGTGCGACCCCCAGCCAGTTCTCCATACAAGAGGACCGGCACGCCGAGATCCTCGCCGAGCCCGGAGGCAACGACAAGCGCCTCCGCGCACGCCGCGCCCCTCTGGCTCGCATCAAGGTAGACAAGCGGCATGACATCGACCGCGCCCACGTGTGGGTGCACCCCGATCTCGCCGCTGTCGCGATCCTGCCCAACGTCGATGCGCTCAACGGCCACCCGCGCGCCGGCGAGCAGGTCCTCAGACAACGAACCCTGGGCGCCCGCAAGCGTGAACACCGAACGGTGGTGATCGGCGTCGGAGTGGACGTCAAGCAGGCGTGCGGTTCCAGCAGCCGTAAATGCGTGGCCGATCGCGTCGATTGTCGCCTGTCGGCGGCCCTCGGAGACGTTTGGGACGGCTAGCAGAGGCTTGTCGGGCATGATCTGGAGGAGTCGAGACATCGTCCGCAATGAGAGCCGGGCAATCCTGCACAAGAGGCTAAACTCCCCGCTCCCGCCGGAGTAGCTCAGTTGGTTAGAGCAGCGGAATCATAATCCGCGTGTCGGGGGTTCGAGTCCCTCCTCCGGCACTGCCGCAAAGCCTCCTCCCAAGCGGTTTTGACTGTATCAGGGAGTGCAGACGGGGCGTAATTTCCCCACTGATTTCCCCAGGGGGCGTCGCGGGGGCGTGGGGGGCCGAAATTGGCCCCCCACAGGCACCCCCGCGACGTTCAGCGACCTGAGCGACCCGCTCGTAGACACGGGCGAAAACCGGGCGGCTAGGAATCGTGTCACTGGGCTCCCAAGGGTTGCGGAAACTACTACAGGACCCGCGATGGCCGATCAACTCGTCTGGAGGACTCGCGCCCTGAACCGAAGCGCGA
The DNA here is from genome assembly GCA_963704555.1 of uncultured Solirubrobacterales bacterium. Lineage (GTDB taxonomy): Bacteria > Actinomycetota > Thermoleophilia > Solirubrobacterales > Solirubrobacteraceae > Palsa-744. Next base: position 1,956,351 of record OY969921.1, on the reverse strand, counting down.
GCCCGCAGATCGCGTAGAGGATGGCGATGCTGATGAGCGTGAACTTGATGGCCGAACAGACGGCCGCGAACGGTGGGGCGAAGCTGCCGCCGTTGCCGGCGAGTGTGAGGAGGAGGGCGACATTTTCGGTCGCGTCAAACATCGCGGCGGCGAGGGCGAAGAACGGGACGACGACGCCGATGGCGGCAAGGCGCGTCCAGCCGCGTGCTCGCGCGGTGTCGCGGACGGCGAAGCCGGCGAGCGCGAAGAACAGGCCGTAGGAGAACATGTAGCCGTAGTCGAGCAGCAGCGAGAGATGGGCGGCGCTGCGGCCTTTCGCTCCCCATTCGGCCATGATCTGCGCCGCGTGCGACTGGCTGCCGGCGAACTCGAAGTTGAGGATCGTCGGCCCGTGCGACATGTGCGAGGGGTCGATCAGTCGAGGATCACCGTGAACGCGACGGTGGCGATCCCGAGCAGGATTAGGGCGCGCTTGCGACGGAGCGAGACGGTAGCTGAATTGGACGGCATGAGCGGGAACCTACGCGACCAAAGTCAACACCTGCGACCGACGACGCGGGTTGGATAGTCGGAGCGGTGTGGTGGTTCTCACGTTCGGGGCAAGCCCAAGAACTCGGGGAGCTTGTCCAGCGATCGGATGATCTCGGCGCCGGCGCTGCGAAGCGCACGCTCGTGGCTGTCGGCCGCGTAACCGATCGCTCGCATCCCGGCGGCAACGGCAGCCGTGACCCCTGACGGGGTGTCCTCGATGACCGTGCAGGCCGACGGCTGAACGCACATCGTCGCGGCTGCGTGCCGAAAGAGTGCGGGGTCGGGCTTGGGGCAGCGAACGTCGTGAGCTGAGAAAGTGCGCCGGGCGGGAATAGCTCTCGAAGACCGGTCAGCCCGAGCGTTAGTCGTGTCTTTGCCAACGCGCCTTGCGAAGCGACGCATACCTTCAATCCGGCGGCCTTGACCCGCTGTACTGCCTTAGCGGCGCCTGGCACTGCTTTGAGCGAGCGGTGGAACTCCTCGGCGCGCTCATGCTCATATTCGGCGAGCCATTCAGGCGGCAACGGTCGGCTTAGCTTCGCCTCGGCCGCGGATGTCTGTGAGCCCGAGCCCTTGGTAGGCGCGACGGGCCTCGTGAAGTGTCGTTGGCAAGCCCTCGCGTGTGAGCATCCTGGCGAGCACTTCGTTGGAGATCACCTCGGAGTCAACGAGTACGCCGTCGCAGTCGAAGATCACAAGATGATGCATGGGCGGCCGGGCACTCTACAGCCTGCCCTGGCTGCAAACGCCTCGCACGCGCCCGCGTATACTGCGGCCGAACGTGTCCGGTGGGACGGTAAGAGATGCGAGCGAGGACGACGCGCTGGCGTGCGCTGCGATCTACGCGCCTTACGTGCGCGAGACGGCCGTCAGCTTCGAGGGCGAGACGCCGACGCCCGCGCAGATGGCCGAACGCATCGCGGCGGCGATGCGCACGCACGCGTGGATCGTGCACGAAGACGACGACCGCGTCGTCGGCTACGCGTACGGCGGGCCGCACCAGAAGCGAGCGGCTTATCGCTTCTCGTGCGAGGTCAGCGTCTACGTCGAGCAGGGCCGACGACGCACCGGCTCGGGTCGCGTGCTGTATGAGGTGCTGTTCGAGCGGCTCGCGGCGCGCGGCTACCGGATGGTGGTCGCGGGCATGACGCTGCCGAACGAGGCGAGCGCCGGCCTGCATCGAACGATGGGCTTCGAGCCGGTTGGCGTCTACCGGCGGATTGGCTGGAAGTTCGGCGCGTGGCACGACGTCGCGTGGATGCAGCGGGCGCTCGGCGTCGAGCACGACCCTCCCCCGAGCTGGTGGGGTCAGGGCTAGTCCGGCTACGGAAGACCACTGACAGGCACGGGCACGAGGCTGCCCATTGTTTGCCCGTCGCCAAGCGCGCCTCCTTGACCCCAGCAGTCAATACCGCCGCCGGAAAGCGAGGCGCACGTGTGGTACCAGCCGGCAGCGATGGCCGTAGCGCTTGAAATGCCGCTCACAGCGACGGGGGTGAGTCGGGTCGTTTCTGTCCCATCGCCAAGCGGCCCGGCGGAGTTAGACCCCCAGCAGTCGATACTGCCAACCGAAAGCAACGCGCACGTCTGGTCCGCCCCGGCGGAAATGGCGGTGGCGTTCGTCATCCCTTTCACGGGCACGGGCGTCGAGCGGCTCGTTTCCGTCCCATCGCCGAGAATGCCGGAGGCGTTGTTGCCCCAACAGTCGACACCGCCGCCAGAAAGCAGCGCACACGTGTGGAGGTAGCCCGCAGAGATGGCGGTGGCGTTCGTTATCCCACTCACCGGGACAGGGGCGAGACGGTTCGTTTCCGTCCCATCGCCAACCAACCCATACGAGTTGCTGCCCCAGCAGTCCACAATGCCGCCCGAAAGCAACGCACAGGTCTGTACGCTCCCGACTGATATCGCGACGGCGGTTGTGATCCCGCTCACCGGGACGGGGGTGAGCCGGTTTGTTTCAGTTCCATCGCCGAGTTCCCCGTTTACATTGTCGCCCCAGCAGTCCACATTTCCGCCTGCCAGCAATGCGCAAGTATCTGCGCTACCCGCAGAGATGGCGGTGGCGTTCGTTATCCCGCTCACCGCGACAGGGAGTAGGCGGGTCGTCTCCGTACCGTCACCAACGTCGCCATCGTTCCCACCCCAACAATCGACACCGCCGCTAGAAAGCAGCGCGCAGGCGTGGTAGCCGCCGACAGCGACGGCGGTCGCGCTCGTTATGCCGCTTACGGCGACTGGGGTGAGACTGGCCGTTTCCGTGCCATCGCCAAGTTGTCCGTACGCGTTGGCGCCCCAGCAGAATACGCGACCATCCGCTAGCAACGCACACGTGTCGGCATAGTTGGCGGACAACGTGCCAGGTTGACCGCCACCACTACCACTACCACTACCACCTCCACCGTCCGGAGGTCCTTGTCCGTCGCCTTTCGGTGGTTGGTCTTGCCCTACGCCGGTCGTGGTACAACCCTCGAAGATTGTGCGTTTGAGGAAGTCCCCCGATGCGAGGTCGAAGGTCCAATGCCTGACAAAGACGTCGGCAAATACATAGAGACCGTAGTGAACAGCGGCGGTCGCGTCCAGACACGCCTGGGGAGGCGGGGGCGCGAGACGGGCGGTGGCGGTAGCGTCGACGTGAGGTCCGAGCGATCCGCCGATACCAACGCGCTTGGCTACCGAAAGCTCGACAGCAAGTTCGACTTGGGCTTTGGCATGAACCTGGCCCGAGAGTGTGGGTGTGCCACGATTGAAGAATTCCCGCGTGTCATGGTCGTTGTGCTGACCTCGCGAGAACTGATAGAGAAAGAACGGATGCCAGGTGTAAGTCATCGTGACAGTCCCATCGGCGTCGAGCGTCACGGTCGGCTGGAGCGAGATAAACAATGGTCCGCGAAGCTGGCGTGTGATGGGCTTGAAATGCGATACACAATGCGTGCTCCCAGACGCTGTCACATCGATAGTGACATGCGGTGCAGCCCAGACCGAGAGTTCGATGAATGGGGCGATGACGGTCGCCTCAAGCTGGCCGGATAGGTCGAAGTCTGAGAGGCTAACATCGAAGGTGTGCGTGATCGTACCGTGGCTGTCGCATGTGAGAGTGGCCGTATCGGCCACTCTCGCTCCCGTCCCTCGCGGGCTGGACAGTTCGGCGAGGGTCCCACCAAAGGACGCCCTAAAGGCGCTAAATGCCTCGCTTAGCGCAGCGGGGCGAGTGGTGAGCTCTGTTGTTCCACCGGCCAGGCTATGCCTGCCTGTCACGACGCTCAATACCCCCTCGGGGGCGGCGGCCGAAGGATCTGCGAGGAGGACGCCGCCAACCGGCGGAACTGAAGCGCCGGGGGCGAGAACGACGGTCTGCGTCGTCGAAGGGTCCCCCGTGGTGCTCACCACAACACGGCCGGGAAGCTCGACCGTTCCATGACGCACTACTGCGTTGACCGAGACAAGCGGACGCACCGTCACACGCCTTGCACCGCTCTGGGCGATCAAGCGTCGCCCGGAGAGCACCCTCACTCTCAGCGTGATCGTTCTCGCCGTTCGCGGTCGCGGAGCCGCCCAAGACAACTCCAACACCGCCGTGGAACCGCTCGCCCCGGTCAGCTGCCCCGCCGCCCGCGTTACCCAACGCCGGTGTGACGCCGAGGATTGCTGCTGGAGCACCACGCTCCAGCCCGGAGCCGCTTCTCCCTGCGGCATCACAACCCCACCGACTGAGCCCGTAGCCGTGACTTGGCGCCCCGCCGCCAACATTGCCACAGTCAGATTCGGAGGCGCGTGCGCCGCAAGGGGCCTCGCTTCAGTGCTTGACGCGCCCGCCGATAGCATGAGCATCACCGGGAGGATCCATAGTGCCAACCGGACGAGACACGTCTCCCGACAGGGCACAAATAGCCTCCATGCCTCTCTCATCGCCCGAGATGGACCAGCTGATATGCCCGCAAGGCCGGGCGCGGGCTGGGATGGGCTCGTTCTCGGCTCGTGTTGAGGCACATAGCTATTTCCTGCCGACCGACTAGCGGAGCTACGCTACACGATCCTCGAATCGCCCGACCGGAACGCCAGGTCCCCGAGCCAGAATCCGTCTCGCTGCCTTCGCCGATGACTACGCCAGGTGCGAAGCAGCGCTGAAACAAGCCGCCGAAGCCTTACGGGACGGACGGGATGAAGCGATCCGGGCGGCCGACGGCGAGGGCCTGCCTATGACGACCATTGCCAAGGTCATGGGCACGAGCCACTAGCTCTCGCAGTTCGTCGAGCGCTAGACCGACCTCCTGGCCGCACACTCTCGCACGGACTGCCTCATTCGACAGATCGAAGCCGATAGCAGCTAGGGTTTCAGCCAGAAGGCGCTCGCCGACGTGCTCGGCATCCACCGCGCCTACATGGGAGACATCGAGCGCGGCGAACAGGACAGCCTCGGCAACATCTCGTCGGCCTATAAGCTGCGCCGATGGCGTCACCTCGCGCTCGGAAAAGCTGGCTTGCTGCCACCGTCGCGCTCACGTTCGCGCTCGGCTCGGTAGCTCTTGCTGTTGCGGCCTCGGCCGCGATCGCTGCGCCGTACCACGGAGACGGGCTAATCGCGTTCTCCGTCAAGACGGGGATCTACGCCGTGCGAGCAGACGGCACTGGTTCACGGCTGCTCGTGCCGTGGCAACCATCGACCTGCGGGAAAGGCTGCGTCATATGGAAGGTCCCGCGGAACCCCCGGTATTCGCCCGACGGGCAACGACTGACGTACGACCTCGAGACGAACATTGTGCATAACGGCGTCGGGTCGATCCAAACAAACACGTTGACCGTCTACGTTGCCGACGCAAACGGCCAACATCGGCGACGCATCGGACTGGGTCACAGTCCCGAGTTCTCACCGGACGGCAAAGAAGTCATCTACCTGCTCAACACGGATGCCTACCCGAAACCACCTGCTGAAGAAATAGAACCCCCGGAACCGCTCGGCGAAGACTACGGCCCTATGGAGGCGGTGAACATCGAAACGGCAGCGCAGCGACGGCTGCCCGTGCCTGGCGCCTCCGAATTCTCACCCGATGGCACCAAGATGCTGACGGAACGCCAATTGAAACTCAGCGACGGTGTGCACGCGGGCGTGACGGTTGAGAGCCTCGATGGCACCCACTCGCAGTTCTTCGAGGCCTCTGCCTTCCCGCGATTCTACGCCGTACACCCAAGATTCACCGGCAACAGTGAATTCAGCTACGACTGCCCGTCCGTCGGCAATCGCCAGCCCGACATGTGCCTGTTCGACACGCTGACCAGGCATCATCAGCGCCTATTCCATGTTCATGAATTCTGGGCGGTTGAAGCCGCCCGTTCGCCGAGCGGGCGACGGTTTGCGATCTCAGGTCTCCAGGGCCTATATGTAACAGACGCCCAAGGACACCATCCTCGCCTGATCGTCCGGAACGGCAGCGGCCCGAACTACGTCCAATCCGACGTACCAACATCACCCGACTGGCAACCCGTCGCCTGAAGCCCCGCCAGGATGATCGGACTCGACGCCGAGTCCGTAGTCAGGGCTCGGCTTCTCGCCGTAGCCCGCGCGCCACGATCGCCCCGCGCGGCGTCCGCCGCCCGGAGTCGCGGACGTAGGCGGGCCGAGGCGCCGCACGCTTCTGATCGTTCTGGTCGCGCCAGAACGCCCAAAACGCCCGCGTGCGGCCGTTCGCGTCCAGCTTGACCTGGATATGCCCTCGGGGCCGGAGCGTACTCATCATCGCTACAGACCTCCACTCGCTCGAAACCGGCCATGTAGTTTGGTTTGGGCCTGCTGGGGCCCAGTGATGAGTGGGCTGGCCGTCGGTTCGCGCGGAGCCCGTTTTGGGCTGGTGGCGTGACGGTTAGTGGTGTAGCAGCCAGCGGGAGGATTTCCCTGGAGATTTCCCCAGAGGACCGCTTTCACGCACCACTTCGGTGATCCGCGGTCGAGGGGGAATGCGAGAGTCGCAAACGCCTCGCCTACCGTCGTTAAACGACTTAGCCCCGGCGACATGACCGAAGTCAGCGGTCCACCGGGGCTTCCAAGGAAATTATAACCCCACCGGCAGCAAAGCACAATGACTCCTGATGCCAATCATGCAGGCCAGCCCAATGACGGGCCGTGGCTGGAGCAGTGGTTGAGTGCCCCCCGCCTTCAGAGATACCTGGATGAGGCAGGTCAGAACCGAGCTAAGGCGCTTGCCCTATACGAGTGGAACGCCCGCGCCAGCGCGGCGGTCCTTCGAGACCTCGCACACTTCGAGGTTGCGCTTCGCAACGCCTACGACAGAGCCTTGACACGCGCCACGCCTGCGGGATACGCGCACTGGACGTTTTGCCGCAACGATCGTGTTCTCGCCCCTGCACCGCACCAAGCGCACCCATGGCAGAGCACCATCGTCCGTGGATGTCAATCGCAAGTCACGCGAGATCATTGAGACGGCAGTGCGCGATGCGGGAGGCCCATCGGCGCCTCCCGGCAAGGTCATTGCGAACCTGACCTTCGGCTTCTGGCGCTACCTATCCTCGAAGGCCCACGAGAAGGGCTTGTGGGTGCCCTACCTGCACACCGCCTTCCCGCCCAAGACAAGCCGCAGCGACATCGACGCCCGCGTCGGCCGCCTGCACGACCTGCGCAACCGCGTTGCCCACCACGAGCACCTCCTGAGTACAAACCTCGTAGCACGACTCGAAGATCTTCTTTGGGTCGCTGAACGACTTGATCCGTCGCTCGCCCAATACATCTCGGCCACCACCAACATTCCGTCGCTCAATGGGTCCCGCCCCTGAGCAGTGGCGAATATATGCGGCTGCCCTCGGCTACGTGGCCCAGCGCGGGGTGCAAACAAAGTGCAAACATGTCCCACACCATTCGGCGACAAACCTCGCAACGGCCTAGACGCGAACCACCAGCAATAGAGCCAATCTCGCCGACCGAGAGACACCTCACAACCCCCCTCGACACGAATCATAATCCGCGTGTCGGGGGTTCGAGTCCCTCCTCCGGCATCGCCGAAACACGTCTAATCAAGCGGAGATCAAGCCTTACCTGGAGCCCAGGACGGCTCAATTCATCCGGATCACGGCTCCTGGCTGGGGACCGATGTGGCGAGCAGGCTGAGGGCGAAGCCTTCCCGTGCTCTGTTCAGCACCGCCTCGAACTCCGTGTCGGTGAGGCCCATGTTGCTCGGTCCCAGGTGGCTGCAGATCACGCCGTCCCACGCCGCCCATAGGAACCTCGCGGTGCTCTCCGCGTCCACGGGTCGTCCGATGCCTTCGTCGATCATTTTTTGGATCTCGCCCGCCATGCGCTTGGTCTCATCCTTGATGCGCTGCGCCACCCTGGCGGTCGCTGTCGGTGTCAGCTCCGCACCGGGGCGGTCCGGTGGCGGGAAGCGAAACAGCTGGAAGTAGCCCGGATGCTCGCGCGCGAAGCGTAGGTAGCCCTCGGCCAGGCCGAACAGTCGTTCAGCGGGGAGGCTGCCCGCGTGAAAGCCCTCGTCGCAGTATTGCTTGTCAAGTTCCAGCGCCCGCTCGATCAGGGCGCCGTACACGCCCTCCTTACTGGCGAAGTGGGCGTAGATCGAGCCGACTGCCACGTCGGCCTCCTCGGCCAGATGCTCCATCGTCGTGGCGGAGTACCCGCGGCTGATGAACAGTCGCTCACCGGCGTCCCTGATCGCGGTCGCGGTGCGCGCCTTACGACGCTCTGCGCGCGAGCCCTCACGGTCCTTCGCCTTACCGGATGCCTGGTTGGCGGGAGTCATTTGTAATATTTTAGCATTAATGTAATCTTATTATAGTTCTGTAAGCTGACTCTAGAAAAGGGGAGCCCTGGGCCTCGGGGCTACCGCCGCCACCCGCCCTTGACTTCGTAATAGTTTCGATATAAGATTCGTAACAGCTTCGTAAGTCCTAGAAAGGTCGCCAGATGCTGTCGAGCACTCATCGCTACCGTGAACTCCTGTTGGTCCTGCTGGCGCTCTGCGCGAAGCCTCCTGTGGGCCGCAGCGATCTCGTGGCCAAGCTGACGCGCCGAGTGGGCGCCGACTATCGACCGTCGCCAGACATGGTCGAGTGCGCGATCGGGGCACTGGAGGCTGAGGGCCTGATTGAGAGCGAGGTCCGCGGCGGCAAGATCTCCTATAGGACAACAGCGTCCGGGGTCAAGGCATTGGATGAGCGCGCCGAGACGCGGATCGACACGTTCCTGTTCACCGATGTGGTCGGGTCGACAGCGTTGCTCGATCGTCTCGGCGAGCACGTGGCGCACGTCTTTCGCCGCCGGCATTTTGCGCTGCTGCGCGGAGCGATCGGAGAGCACGCCGGTACCGAGGTCAAGAGCCTGGGCGACGGATTGATGGTGGTATTCGCCGACGCGCGCGCGGCCGTCGCGTGCGCCGTGGCGATGCAGCTCGCGGTGGCGATGAGCGGGGACCCAATGACTCTGCGGATCGGGATCGACTTGGGTGAGGCCGTGCGCGAGCAGGACGACTTCTTCGGCAGACCCGTGATCGTCGCGCGGCGACTTTGCGACGTGGCGCAGGGCGGGCAGATTGTCGTGTCCGAGACGGCGCACAGGCTCGCCGGTTCCCCGAGCGCTCATGCATTCGAGCCTCTCGGTGCGCTCGCGTTGAAGGGGCTCAGCGATCCGGTTAGCGCTACCGCGCTGCGCCCCGCAGCGAACCCACCAACCGTGCGAGCCTCGCTTTCAAACGAGCAGCAATGGCGAGGGCACAGCAAACGATCCGCCGCCGGGACGATCGGCGTAGCGGTGGTCTAGGGAGCGGTTGCGTTGCCCAGGAGATTCTTCCGCCACGGCGAGCTGCCGCTCGTCCTGCTCGCGCTTCTTGCCGAGCGCCCGAGGCACGGGTACGAGATCATGGCGGAGCTGAAGCGTCTCTTCGGCCCCCGCTACCGGCCCTCACCCGGCAGCGTCTACCCCGCGATCGAGGCGCTCGACGCCGAGGGGTTGATCGACGGTCACCCCCGCGATGGCAAGACCACGTATCGCGTCACCGCGGCTGGCGAGCAGGCGATCGAGGCACGCCGCGACGCGCTCGCGGCACTCGAAGTTCGCACCGGCGCGCGGTTTGGCGATGCGGACTCGATCGAACCGCTGCTGGACCGCTTCAGAGCGCGGCTTGTGCCGCTCTCGGGCCGAGTGGACCCACAAGCCATAGCGGCCGTCCTGCAACGAGCGGCAGCCGACATCGAGGGTCTCGCTGGGCTCTCAACAACCAAGGAGGCAAACTGATGACCGATGCATTCGAGCGCGCCGCCGAGCGCGCGGAAGCGGAGTCCCGAGAGCGCCGGCGCGAGCGGTGGGCGCACGGCCATCGAAAGGGATTTCGGATCCACGCGACGGTCTTCGTCGCCGTCCAGATCCTGATCCTCGCCGTGTGGGTCCTGCAGTGGCAGCTGGGAGGAACGGCATACCCCTGGTTCATCTATCCGCTGCTCGGCTGGGGTGTTGGGCTCGCCGCGCACTACGCCGCGGTTCACGACAGCTTCAAGGACGGACAACGATCCGGATGAGCGTCCAAGCGCCAAACGCCGGCCCCGCAATCGAGCGCGAAACCAGCCTCCCCCCTGGCCCGCGGTTGCCCGCCGCGATCCAAACGTATTTGTACTGGGGCTACGCTGACCACTACCTGCGCGCGTGCCACAGGCGCTACGGCGACGCCTTCACCGTGCGCGCCTTCCCGTTCGGCACGAGGGTTTTCCTCGCCGATCCCAAGGACATCAAGACGGTTTTCACGGGCGACCCGGAGGTCTTTCACGCGGGCGAGGCCAACGCGGTCTTGAAGCCGGTCATGGGCTCGCGTTCGGTGCTGCTGGTCGACGGCGAGGAGCACATCGCACAGCGGCGCAGGATGCTGCCCGCCTTCCACGGCGACAGCGTGAGCAACTACCGCGACGTTGTCGAGGCCGCGACACACGCTGAGATCGACCGCTGGGCGCCGGGCAGACCATTTCAGCTGATGGACGCCATGCGGCGCGTTACGTTGGAGGTGATCCTCCGCGCCGTGATCGGCGCGAAGGATCCGCAGCGCCTCAGCGCTCTGCGCGAAACGTTGCCTCGTGTCGCAGACGTCGGTGGCACGGTGATGCTGCTCTGGATACGTCCCGAGCTGGGACGCGTCGGTCCCTGGCGACGCTACCGCCAGGCCCAGGCGCGCGCCGACGATCTGCTCTACCAGGAGATCGCCGAGCATCGCGCAGATCCAGGTCTCGATCAACGCACCGACGTGCTCTCTCTGCTGATGCATCAAGAACAATCGGATCCTGCTGGCCCCGACGACCGCAATCTGCGCGACCAATTGGTGACCCTGCTGCTAGCGGGCCATGAGACCACGACAACCGCCCTCGCCTGGGCCTTTGAGCGGCTGCTTCGCCATCCGGACGTCCTGAGCCGACTGTCCGAGAGCATCGCCGCAGGCGAGGACGAATACCTGGACGCAGTCGTAAAGGAGATCCTGCGCCTGCGTCCCGTCATCCACGATGTCGGGCGGGTGCTCACCATGCCAGCCGAAGTCGCAGGCCACCACCTCCCCGCCGGAACCGTGGTGTCACCCTCGATCGGCCTGGTCCAGTCCGCCGATGCCAACTTCCCCGACGCCGACGCGTTCGCGCCCGAGCGCTTCCTCGACACTCAGGCGCCGCCGTACAGCTGGATCCCGTTCGGCGGGGGCTCGCGCCGCTGCCTGGGAGCTGCCTTTGCCACGCTAGAGATGAAGACCGTTCTACGAACGATTCTGTCCCGTACGCAGCTGCAGCCAGTCGGCGCACGCTCGGAGAGGACGAGGGTGCGCCACATAACCCTGGTGCCAAGTCGTGGAGGAAAGGTCCGCCTGCTAAGTCGAACACGCTTTCAGGCACCCCGCGGCAGCGCTACCGATCCAGACGCCGCAAACCCTCCACAAGCAACAGCAACCGAAAAGACAGGAGTCAAGGATGGGTGAGAGATCAGCAACCATTGACCGTGACGCACCGTCCAGTCAGGTCCTCGATCCGGGGCTGCGCCCGGCAACCGCAGAGGACATCGGACGCCTGAAGGCGGTGATGGCAGAGGCCTTCTTCGAGGACCCGATCTACGGCTGGCTGATGCCCAACGACACCAAGAGACCGGCACGCCTGCGTCGCTACTTCGCGATCGAGCTCCGCCACCTCGGGCTGGCACGCGGGCGCATATGGACGAGCAGCAACCTCACCGGCGCCGCGCTGAGCCTGCCACCCGGCGCATGGCGCTCGCCACTTCACACCACCCTGCTGGAGGGCAGCGCCTTCGGCATCCACGTGTCGAGAGCCGCGAGGATGGGCGCCGCGATCGAGTGGCGCCACATGCGTCAGGTGCGTGAGTCCCACTACTACGTCCGTGACGTCGGCGTGCTCCCCGACATGCAGGGCCACGGTCTCGGCAGCGCACTGATGCGCCCAACGCTCGAGCGCTGCGACCGGCAGGGCCTACCCGCCTACATTGAGGCCTCCAGCGAGCGCAACGCCGCGCTCTACGAACGCCTCGGCTTCCAGCTCATCCGCGAGCTGCGCGTTGGCGGCAGCCCACCGTTGCGACTGATGCTCCGCCCCCCACACCCAGCGAGGTGAAGCGATGATCGACGCCGACACCAAGGCGGTGCTCCTCGCGGACGCCGTGATGTTCCTGCTAGCGCTGCTGCTCGGGGTCTGGAAGTACAACCAGATCGCGACCTCCGAGGACCACACCTCACACATCTATGTCGACATCGCGCACCGCGCGGCGCTGCTCTACAGCTTCGCGCTGCTGCTGATCGCGACGTTCGTGCAGCTGAGCGGCTTCAGCGAGCTCGTGAACCTGCTCGCCGCCGGCGCGATGACGGTCTATTTCTTCGGGGCGGTCGTCGGCTATGCGATTCACGGCTGGCGCCGTGACACGGACAACCAGTTCCGCGATCCAGCTCGCGGGACCAATGCTCTGATGATCACCCTGATCATTGCCGAGATCGGCGGCTGGCTCGTACTGACGGGAGGGTTCCTCGACAAGCAAATCTTCTGAGCGCGACTCTACCGATGCACGCAACCAAAAAAGAAGGGCACGCCATGAGCGCGACACGCTCCAAGCCTTCCCTGAACACGAGCTATCTCGAGCTGTGGCACCGGCTCGGGATCGCCTTGCCGATCTTCACCACAACGCTGTTGGTGGCGTATTGGAGCATTCCGTCTCAGCGGACGATGCAGCGGAAGCCGATGTGGCTGGTTGAGGTGTCGATCGCCTCGGGCTGGCGGGCGGCGGGGCGGTAGCGCAGGCAATAGCTCGGGGCGCAAAGATGCGAGCCGCCCTTGATTACGCGGCGGGGAATGCTCGCGCCGGGTTCTCCGCGGTCATAACTTCCTTGTGGGGCCTCGATGCGCGGGTTAACCGGTGGTTTGCAGCACGCGCTTGGAGGTATCTCGGCGCCCGGACCACTCATGGAGTAGTAGTCGCTGGTCCACTCCCAGACGTTCCCTGTGACGTCTTGCAGCCCGTAGCCATTGCTAGAGAAGAGGCCCACAGGCGAAGTGCCGCGCCAGCCCCTCGCGCCGGTGTTGCGCCACGGGAACTCGCCCTGCCAGTGGTTGGCCATCAGCTCGCCGCCTGGGCGTTCCCGCTCGCCCCACGCGAAGATCGCGCCGTCGAGCCCGCCGCGTGCAGCGTACTCCCACTCCGCCTCGCTCGGCAATGCCTTGCCGGCCCATTCCGCGTAGGAGTTAGCATCCGCGTAGGCGACATGGGTGACGGGATGCTCCGTTCGTGTGGAATTCTCGCTGTCGGGCCCCCAGGGATGACGCCAGTTCGCGCCGGGGACGTAGGCCCACCAGCGCATCGGGTCGTTTAGCGCCACCGGGCCGGGCGTGGGGTGAAAGACGACCGATCCCTCGCACAGAAGCGAAGGGTCAGCATCGGGATAGTCGGCGGGATCGGGTGGGCGCTCGGCAAGAGTCAGATATCCGGTCTGCTCGACGAAGCGCGCGAACTGCGCGACCGTGACCGGCCCGCGGTCGATCGCGAAGGCGTCGACCTCAACCTCCCGCACCGGTGCCTCCTCGGGATAGAAGTCAGCGGAGCCCATGCGGAAACTGCCCGCCGGGATCTCGACCATTGCCTCGCGGCTCATCTCCACGAATCCTAGAAGCCAGGACATGGCGACAGAAGAAGGCCGATCCCGAGCGCGAGCGAACTAGGTGCAAATGAGTGCCGATCGTTCAGGTTTGCATAGCTACCCCTGTCTGAGACAGCGCGCGGTCGTCCGCTCCGATGAGAGCGCGTTCGTCCGCTCCGATGAGACGCATAGCCTGTTAACCCACGACATGGATCCGACAGGAACGTCGATCTCTTGCGCCGTCCGCATCGTGGCACGGGCCCCGCGATCTGCCTCCCGCGCGGTGAGAGTCTCGCTGCTTGCCACCGTTGCCCTGGCAAGCGCGATCCTCTTGGTGGCCGCTGCGCCGGCCATCGCGAGCACAGCCGGCGCCTGGCGCCTCAAGCTCCCCCCGTCGCGCCCGCGCAACCAATGACCAGACCGCCGTCGCCGCTCAGTCAGTGCTTCCGGTTACCGTCGCTTTCAACCCGCTCGAGCCCGGCCGGACGGTGGCTCAACGCTTTCTCGGGCTATCTTTCGAGACGGCGGCATTGAGCCGGCTCGCTCAGTACGCCAATCACGGCAACCTGGTCGAGCTGTTGCGCTCACTTGGGCCGGGGATGCTGCGCTTCGGCGGCATCACCGCCGATGAGAACGTTGCCTGGACCGATTCGCAGACGCCGCAGCCGGCTTGGGCGACCAGCACGATCGGGCCGACACAATTGAACGAGCTCGGGACGCTTGCCCGGCGCAGCGGTTGGCAGGTCCTGCTCACCGTCGGCATGGCCCACTACGAACCGACCGTCGCAGCACGCGAGGTCGCGGCCGCCCACCGCGCGCTCGGACCCTACCTCGCCGCCGTGGAGATCGGCAACGAGCCGAACTCCTACGGCAGCCACGGCTTCCGCGAACTCCCTTGGATCGCCCAGGGCTATGAGGAACAGGCAAGCGCCTACCGCGAAGCGATCGATGCACTTACACCGGGCGTGCCGATCGCCGGCCCCGACGTGTCCGGCTCCGGCGCCTTCAGCGAATGGGGCGAAGAGGAGGCGCTCGCCCAGAGCCCGGTGCTGTTGACCGGCCACCACTATCCGCTTGGCTGCGCGCAGACGCCGCCACCGTCAATCGAAGCGCTGTTGAGCTCGGCCGGTCGTGGAGCGGCGTCGCTGTCGCTGGCAAGTTACATGGCCGTCTCAGAATTACGCGGCATCCCCTTGCGCATCGACGAGGCCAACACCGTCTCCTGCGGAGGCGTGGCCGGCATCAGCGACACGTTCGCATCGGCTTTGTGGGCGACCGGCTACATCACCCAGGCGATGGCGGCAGGGACAGCCGGCATCAACCTTCAGGGCAACCCAACGAACTGTGTGGGATACACCCCCCTGTGCGCGCCCGATGCGACGGCCATTGCCCAAGGGGAGCTGCGCGCCGAGCCCGAGTGGTATGCGCTGCTGCTGACACGCACGTTGATCGGCGATCGTCCCCTGCCCACGACCATCTCAGCCGAAGGCTCACCCAATATCGTCGCGGCCGGCTTCTCCGGGCCCGGGCACTCGCTGAAGGTAGTCCTCTGTAACAACGAACCCGAAGGCACGAGCCCGCTCGCTGTGCAGCTTCAAGTGGGCTCAGACATGGGACCCGCGCAGATCCAGCGTCTCACCGACTCATCTCCGAGTGCCACCAGTGGCGTGTTGCTTGGCGGCCACGCTGTCGCGAGCAATGGCTCCTGGCAGCCCCCCTTGCGCGCGGAAAGTGTCGCGAGCATTTCTGGAGGAGTGACTGTCGAGATACCACCCGGGAGCGCCGCGCTCGTCACCATAGCTCCCCAAAAGGCAGCCTCGCAGTCTCAAAAGCAAAATGGGCATACGCGAAAACCACCGGCCCGCGGATTCAGACGCTCCTAACCAAGATGCTGTTCCGGTCGGTGCATGCACCGACCGGCCGGGCCGCACATGTGCGGCCCGGGACAGCGCCGCATGCGGCGCTGTCTTCCCCGAAATTTGAATGAGGACGGACGCGCGCCGCTACTCGGCCCAGGCGTGTGCCGGTCCACTGGCCTGCACCCAAACTGTCTGTCCCTGCTCGAGCACGAGCTCGCCTGAGACACGCGCAAGTACGGTCTCGCGGTCGGGATGCTCCAGAACGACGTGGGCCAGTCCGTCGTGTCCGTGATAGCGAAGCTCGAGCACCGTGGCACGTGTGGCCTCAGCTGTAGCCTGCAGGTGGAGCGTCAGCTGCTCGGGACGCAGCAGCAGACGAGCGGGCCCGTCGGGTTGACGGTGCCCATTCACGCGCAGCGCTATGTCACCAAGTGCGCAGCGAGCGCGAGCGCCGTGGGTCTCGCCCACCAGCACGTTTGCCTCGCCGATCGAGCCGGCCGCGAGCAGATCCGGTGGATCGCGGTAGAGCGAGCGAGGATCGTCGCGTGCCACGAC
This sequence comes from uncultured Solirubrobacterales bacterium, assembly GCA_963704555.1. Lineage (GTDB taxonomy): Bacteria > Actinomycetota > Thermoleophilia > Solirubrobacterales > Solirubrobacteraceae > Palsa-744. Next base: position 1,940,291 of record OY969921.1, on the reverse strand, counting down.
CCGCCCGTGCTCGAGCACGGCGATCTGATCGGCCAGCGCCAACGCCTCGTTCTGGTCGTGGGTCACAAGCACGCCGGTGGTCGCCGCGGCGCGCAGAATACGCGCGACATCGCGGCCGAGCTCTGCCCGTAGCGAGGCATCGAGTGAGCTGAACGGCTCGTCCAGCAACACCACGCTCGGCTCGATCGCAAGCGCGCGAGCCAACGCCACCCGCTGCTGCTGACCACCGGACAGCTCGTGCGGATAGCGGCGCTCCAACCCTTCCAGCCCGACAAGCTCGAGCAGTCCGCGCGTCGCGGACTCGCGATCCTTGCGCGCCAGCCCGAAGCCAATGTTGCCGAGCACGGTCAGATGAGGGAAGAGGGCGCCGTCCTGCGGAACATAGCCGACGCCGCGCTGCTGGGGGCGGACGCTGCGCTGCCCATCGTCGAGGAGCTGCCCGGCGATCGCGATCGTGCCACTGTCCAGCTGCTCGAAGCCGGCGACCAACCTCAGCATCGTGGTCTTGCCGCTGCCAGAGGCCCCCAGCACAGCCGTGATCGACCCGGCCGGCACCGTCAACTCGACGTCGCTGAGCACCCGTGTGGCGCCAAAACTCTTACAGACACCGAGCAGCTCAATCGCGCTCATAGCGGCGCCAGTTGGGGCTGGAAGCGACCGCGATCGAACCACAGTGCAAGCACCACTGCCGGCAGCGCGGCAAGGACGATAATCATCAGCGCATAGGGCGCCGCCGCACCGTAAGAGACCTCGCTCTGATAGGCCCAGAACTGGGTAGCAAGCGTCTGCACACCGATCGGCGCCAGCAACAGCGTGGCCGTCAGCTCGGTGACCGCGAACAGGAATACCAGACAGAAACCGGCGAGGATGCCGGGTAGGAGTTGCGGCAGCGTGACGCGAATGAAAACCGAGAGCGGCCCGCGCCCCAACGAGAGGCCGACGTCCGCCAGGCGCGCCGGCGCTTGGGCGACCGACGCCCTGATGCACACCAAGGCCAGGGGAAAGTGCATTATCGCGTAGGCGACAATCAACAGGAAGCTGCTTTGGTAGAGGCTGTAGGCGTAGCGGGTCGCAAAGAACACAAGGCTGAGCGCGATCACCACGCCGGGCAGCGCTAGTGGGATGTAAGTGCTGCTTTGCAACATTCGCCTTGGACGGGTGGAACGCCGGAAGGTAATCAGCGCCACCGGCAACGCAAGCATCACCGCGGCGCTCGCCCCAAGGACGCTGTATATGAGCGAGTTCCAGGTGGCCTGCCCGAGCGTGGCAGCGGCCGGCAAGGTCGTGTGCTGGCTTTGCGCCATCCAGTAGACAACAATCCCAATCGGAAAGACGATCGCAAGCCCAACAAGTGCAACCAACGCGCCAAGCATCGGCGCCAGCAGCCACCGCAGCCGAGCACGGACCGCGGCTCGCGAAGGAGCGATCCTGGTCGCGGCACGACTCGGCACGATCCCGTCCACAGCGAGCACAAGCAACGCAAGACACACAAGTGGCACAGACAGGGCACCGGCAGCACGGCCGTTGAACTGAAACTCGGTGAAGACCTCCGTGGTGAAAGTCTGGTAGCGCACGATCTCAAACGTTCCGTACTCGGAGATCGTCGTGAGCGCGACCAGCACACAGCCGCCCATTACGGCCGTGCGGATCAGCGGCAGGGTTACTCGCACGAATGTGCGCAAGCTGCCCGCCCCGAGGCTGTATGCAGTGTCCTGCATCGCGGGATCGGAGCGCCTGAGCGCGGCGGCGACAGGCAGGTAGACAAGCGGATATGTCCCGAGCGTCATCACAAGTGTGGCCGCCGCCAACCCGCTCATGCCCGGGAAGGTCGTGTGCCAGGCGTAGCCCACCACATCGTCGGGAATCGCGATCGGAAGTACGAGCAGCACCGTCCAGACTCGACGTGCCGGCAGCCGAGCACGCTCCGTGCACCAGGCCGCGGCCACACCGAGCGTGGCAGCGATCGCGACAACCAACAGTGTCAATACCACGGTGTGGCGCAGCAGCAAATATGAGCGCGCACGGAACAGCACGTGGTCGATTTCCCCCCAGCCGGCGCTGTGTGCATCGATAGCAAGCAGTGCAAGCGGGGACAGCAAGAACACCGCGACGCAAAGCCCGAACAGCACCGTGGTGCGACCGCGCCCGACACGACGTCGACGCAGCTTTTGGGATGCGGGCGCGGCCAGGATACTCGGTGTGAATGCCTCGCTCATCGACGGCCGCCGCCTATATGAGGCCGGCTTCTTCGAGTAGTTCCTTGGCGCCCAGTCCAGTGCCGAGCTCGGCCGGGGTGAAGGCTATCGGCTGAAGCTTGCTGAGCGGGGTCAGCCGAGGGTTCGCTGCTACACCAGGATGGATCGGATACTCGAAGCTGTCACTTTCGGCGAGCACTTTCTGGCCGGCCGCACTGGTCATGAATTCCACCAGCTTCTCGGCGGCGGCATTGTGCTTGGAGGACTTCAGAATGCCCACACCGGAGATGTCCTGCACGTAGCCGGGATCGTGCGGGGCGAAGTAGGCGATGTTCGCTTTGACCGCGCTCTTGCCAATCTCAGCGACCAAGCGGTAGTAGTAATAGTGGTTGATGAGACCCAGCTCACTGACTCCCTGGCTCACGTCTCTGGTGACGGTCTCGTTGTCGGGCACGTTGTCGTTGCCGGCCGCGTTGATCTCGAGTTTGATCAGCCAGCGCAGTGTGGCGCGATGTCCCTTGGCCCTCTCGATTGAGCTTATGACCGGCCACAGGTCGGTCTCGTCCGGGGCGATCTCGATCTTGCCAAGCCACTTTGGGTCACCCAGTTCCATCACCGACTTGGGCAGCTCAGAGGGCTTCAGCTTGCTCGTGTTGTAGATCAGCACGCTGATGCGTGCCGAGACCCCGACCCAGTTGCCGTTCGCCGCGCTGTCCTCTTTGGGCACGTTGGCGAGCGTGGCGGGAGAAATTTTGACCAGTAGTCCTTGGTTGTTCAGCTGTTCGAGCCAGTTGGAGTTCTCTGTATAGAAGACGTCGGCGGCCGAGAGATCGCCCTCTTGGGTGATCTGCGCCGTGAGCACGTCCTCGTCATTGTTGGCGACACGCACCTTGATCCCGGTCTTCTTGGTAAACGCGGCGATCATGGCGTCGGTCGTCTGCTCGTGCTGCGCGCTGTAGAGGGTAAGCGTCGTGCCCGAGGAGCCAGACACCGCGGCGATCCCACAACCCGACGCCAAGAGCGCACCGGCCGCGATCGGAAACATTCCAAGCAGGATCGCTCGCAAGCGACGTCCGCCGGCCAAGTCTGGACGCGGTATCACTGCCCGGACTCCCCTGGGATCTCGACGATACGCACCCCGTCCTGCACTGCCCGTTCCTCCAAAGACGATGATCGTTCGGACCCTTCGACGCCCCGGCCAGCAAAAACCGTAGCAGTGAGCTGCCAATGCCGTAACAGGCCAAGCACGATGAACTGGGTCCGACGAAGGTCTCCCGGTAAGCGAATGGCGAAAGCCAACGGCGAGGACGGCGCGCATCCCATGCGACCAGCCGAAGGCCAACTCGTCGGCAATAAACCTTGCAACCCTTCCTATGTGATGCATCTTGCAAGCCGACCTGATACTTTGACTCGCGTTCGTGCCGAGTCCTGGTCCCCACGGGGGCAAGGAGCGGGGGACCCAGTTGCAGCCGAGAGGCTGCGGGGGCGAATCGTCACAGTTTGTGGCGTAGCGTAAGTACGCGAGCCCGACAGCTAACCCCGTAGGCGCCCTGAGATAACGAAAGGACGCTTTTCAGATGCCGGGATTCCCGCGTGATCTCGCTGTTGTTGACCCCTGGGAGGACTCGCTTGCACGTTCGCGTGCACGCCGTGAGCGTGCCGAGAAACGTGCCGCCCGGTCCCCCATGCACCTGGCAAACCTGATGGACGCACGCAACCGCCTACCCTCGCCGCGCAATCTCGCCGAGAGCGAGCCGTGGGAGCGCTCGACGCTGCGCTCACGTACACGCCGGCGCGCCTCAGAGATCCAATTCGTCCCTACAGCAACACGCGCGCGGCGAGTCTCGCTGGGCACGCTGATAGCGCTCGCCGCCGGCCCGGCCGCCGGTCTGGCCGATGCGAGCGGCACGCCCGCTTCCACGCCGGCGCCAACACCCGAGCCCACGACTACGACCACCCACTACATCACGCTTGAAAATGGCGAGGAAGGCCGCCAGGTTCGGCTGTTGCAGCATGCTCTGGGCATCCATGAAGACGGCGTATTCGGCCCGGAAACCGAGGCGGCCGTGCGCGCCTTCCAGGCTAGCCATGGACTGGAAGTCGATGGCATCGTCGGGGCGAAGACCGGAGCGGCTTTGGCCGATAACACAGCCCCGATCGCGACAAGCGCGGTACTCGACGAAAACACACCCGTGCTCGCGAGGAGCGCCGACGTCGTGGCTCCGGAAACGACCACCAAGACAGCGGCTACAGGCACGACAGGCCCTGAAACTACAGGCACGACAGACCCAGAAACTACAAGCACGACAGACCCAGAAACCACGGGCGGGACAGCCGCTGAGACGACCAAGGCGTCCACGCCTACAGTCAACCCGGTTGTGCGCCTACAGGAAACGCTCGGCGTTCAGGTTGACGGTACCTTCGGTCCCGAAACCGAGGCGGCGGTCAAGCATGCCCAGGCACTGCACCACATCGTTGCCGATGGTGTCGTCGGACCTGAGACTTGGCGCGCGCTGAGCCTGCACAGGCACGGCGAGCTCAAGCAGACGCTCTTCCCAACACGCCACCGGTCCGTTCGTGGAGCAACACAGGTCTCAAGCGCTCATGTGGCCGGTGGCGCCGCCGGCACCGGCGGCGAAGCAGCCACGAACGGTGCTGGGTCGGCTGCCGGTACTCCGGCAGCCGCCGGCACTCCGAGCGGGAATCCTGTCAGCCGCCTGCAGGAAGCCCTGCACATCTCAGCCGACGGTCAATTCGGACCGCAGACGGAGGCCGCGGTCAAGCAACTGCAGGCACGTGACGGCCTACCGGTCGACGGCGTGGTCGGACCTGAGACGTGGCATGCGCTCGGTCTCGACGAGCATGCGACTTTGCATCCCTCGCCCAGGCTTTTGCCCTCTTCGACAAGCAGTACCGGCGCAACGGGGGGCGGTAGCCAAAGCAGCGGCACAGGCGGCGAAGCCTCAGGTGTAATTGCTCGCGTGATCGCCGCCGCCGATGAAATCGCAACCCGGCCCTACGTCTACGGCGGCGGACACGGCTCGTTCGAGTCCGCCGGCTATGACTGCTCGGGCTCGGTGTCCTACGCCTTGCACGGCGGCGGCCTGCTCAGCTCGCCTGAGGATTCCTCTGCACTCGAGTCCTATGGCGAACCCGGGCCTGGTCGCTACATCACGATCTACGCAGACGCCGAACACGCCTGGATGACGATCGACGGTCGACGCTATGACACCGTCGCCCTACAGGAATCCGGTTCGCGCTGGTCCGATTCGATGACCTCCACCGCGGGGTACGTCGTGCGCCATCCAGCAGGGCTCTAGCTGTAAGGAGTGTCCTCGAAACGGCGATGCCCCCCGCGCGCGCAGGGGGCATCGTCGTTTTGTGCGATAAGCCGGCGCACAGATCTGCCTGTGCGATAAGACCGCCACCACCGCGAAATTTGGGCATATCGGCTGGTCTCATTTTGACCTGCGCCGAGTACCGTCCCAAGCGCGACGTAACTTGATGTGCCTCGCCTGAAAACCGCGAAGGGAGGCATCGGATGCTCGCTCGGGCGCGCACATTCACGCTTGAAGGACTCAACGCACGCGCAGTAAACGTGGAGATCGACATCAGGCCGGGCCTACCGGCGTTTACGATCGTCGGACTCGCCGACGCCGCCGTGCGCGAGGCGCGCGACCGCGTTCACGCCGCGCTGCTGAACTCGGGCTTTGAGTTCCCAGCGAGACGGATCACCGCAAACCTCGCCCCTGCCGACGTGCCAAAGATCGGACCCGGCTTCGACTTGGCGCTGGCGTGCGGAATACTCGCGGCGAGCGGGCAGATCCCCAGCGAGCTGCTCGACACGCACGCACTCTTTGGAGAGCTCTCGCTCGACGGCGAGGTACGCGCCTGTCACGGAACCCTTGCCGTCGCCGAGGCAACGAAGAAGGCCGGTTTGGCGATGCTCGTTCTGAGCCCCCAGCGCGCACGCGAGGCGACGCTCGTCGACGGGCTTGCCCTGGGCGTTGTCGAATGCCTCTCGAGCGCCGCTCGCGTCCTGAGTGGCGGCACCGGCGACCGAATGCCAGAGCGGAGCAGAGCGCAAGCGAGCACACCTCGACACGGTCCCGATCTGAGCGACGTTCGTGGCCAGGAGGAAGCAGTTCGGGCACTCGTCGTCGCGGCGGCGGGAGCCCACAACAGTCTTCTCAGCGGCTCTCCTGGGACCGGCAAGACAATGCTAGCCGGGCGCCTTCCTTCGATCTTGCCTCCGCTCGAGCGCTCTGAGGCGATCGAAGTGATGCGCATTCACAGCGCCACCGGAAAGCTCGCCGGCGACGAACTACTTACCGAGCGGCCTTTTCGAGCGCCCCACCACACGATCACGACCGCGGGTCTGATCGGTGGCTCACGGCGCGGATGGGTCGGAGAGGCAGTGCTCGCCCACAATGGCGTGCTGTTTTTGGACGAGCTCTCTGAGTTCGCGCGTCCGACACTCGAGGCGTTGCGCCAACCACTCGAGGACGGACGGGTAAAAATTGTGAGGGCGCGCCACTCAGCCGTATATCCGGCACGCTTCATGCTGATCGCAGCGACCAATCCCTGTCCATGCGGATACGCGGGTGAGCGGGAGCGTTGTGCTTGTCGCGAAGTGGATCTAGCGCGCCACCGCCGCCGCTTGAGCGGGCCGCTGCTCGATCGCATCGATCTACTCCTGCATGTAGAGCGCACGGCCGCCGACCATCTGGCCGACGAACCTTCGCTGAGCTCTGCGCAAGCTCGGGAACAAGTGATCGAAGCACGCCAGCGTCAGGCCAGGAGGTTGCGAGCGGACGGTGTTCTCGTAAACGCGCAGATGGATGCACCGATGCTGCGCAGACATCTCAAGCTCGACAGCCAAGGCGAGCAGATAATGGCTCGTGCGCGCGAACGCGGTTTGCTGAGCGCGCGTGGACAGCACCGCGCATTGCGCGTCGCACGTACGCTTGCCGACTTGAAGGGTCGCGAGCGTGTTGGCGGCGAGCACATCTCGCGAGCACTCACGCTACGACCCGAGGTCGGCCTCTCCGGGCGCAGAGCGGCATGAGCGGCATCTGCCAGGAGTGTGCACGACGAGCCTGGCTGTTGGCAAAGCTTGGGGGCCGACTGGATCGCGAGATCGAACGCCACGATCAATCAAGCTTTTGGAGCGTGCTCGAACTGCCGGATCTGGAGCTGATTGACGCAATCGCCCGAAGTCGTCGAGCCGAGCTGCACACCGCCTACGCGGAGTGGCAGCCGGCGCCCAGACGTCGAGACGAGCAGCCGCAGGCGCTCTGTCGTCACCACGCAGCCTATCCACGAAGCCTGCGCGACGACGCGCTTAGTCCACACTCATTCGAGCTGCGCGGTGGAGTCGAGCGCCTTCGAGATCTGCTCGAAGAGAAGGTCGTGGCGATCGTGGGAGCGCACACGGCCAGCGACTACGGCATGGAAGTCGCTCGCGAGCTCGCTCGGGGACTCGCCGCGTTCGGTATCACCGTCGTGAGCGATTTCGCCGAAGGCATCGCAAGTGCCGTCCTCGCCGGAGTGCTCGAAGCCGACGGCGCGCCACTGGCGGTGATGAGCGCGAGCGTGGAGCGCTGCACACCGGCGTGGCGCGCCCCGCTCTACCGTCGGGTCCTGAAGCATGGTTGCTCGATAGCCGAGAGTCACGCAAGCTCGCGGACACGCCGCTGGTGGTCATACGCGAACGCTCGCACGCTGGCGTTGCTTGCCCAACTCGTCATTGTCGTCGAGGCAACAGACACGCCTTGGGACCTGGCTTGCGCAAACGTCGCCCTCTCGCACGCGAGACACCTCGCGGCGATACCTGGGCGCGTCAGTTCGATCGGCTCCAGAGGCACCAACCGCCTACTCATGCATGGGGCGCGACTCGTGAGGGGACCTCAGGACGCGCTTGACGTGCTCTACGGAGTAGGTGTCTACGAAGCCCCTGGCACGTCCCTAGCAACGTCGGATCTCCAGCCGCGACTCGCGAATGTGCTCGAACTGGTAGGCGGCGGACAGGACACGCTGGCAAAGCTGGCACGGAGCGGCACACGCTCAGAGGATGTTGCCGTGGCACTCGCCGAGCTGGAGTTGCGCGGGCTGCTCTCGCGAGGTGACGGCGGTCGGTATATGCCGTGTGCGTCGGTTCTCACCGTTTGAGCGATTCAATCGACTATCACAGCGCGAACGGACTGGAACGGGCTATCTGACCGGACCCTTAAGGTGCCTTCCGTCCCACCGACCACCCGCCGTATTGGACAGGACACCCGATAGCCCCCCTCAAGCGCACTTCCGAGGACATTTCCGATCCACGCATCGACCGCTTCGAGCTGCTCGCGATCGCTGCCGGTGGCGCTATCGGCGCACTCATCCGCATCGCCGTGGATCGGACCCTTCCCGCAGCTGCCGGGAGCTGGCCATGGGCAACCTTCGCGGTGAACATGGCCGGCGCGATGATGCTCGGCTATTTCGTCACACGCTTGCAAGAGCGCCTGCCAGTGTCCACTCTGCGGCGGCCGCTGCTGGGCACAGGCCTGTGCGGCGCGCTCACAACGTTCTCCACCGTACAGATCGAGCTGGTGCAGATGGCCGATCAGCATCGCTATGGGCTCGCTGTGAGCTACCTGTTCGCGAGCGTCCTCGGCGGATATCTCGCGGTGTTCGGCTCCTCCGCACTGGTGCGTCGTGTGCGGGCGATCGCATGAGCGTGGCCGCATGGATCGGCGTGGCAGTCTTGGGAAGCGTCGGCTCGCTTGCCCGCTTTCTGCTCGATGGAGCGGTTTCCGCGCGAAGCTCCGTGAGCTTCCCGCTGGGCACGCTGGCTGTGAACGCCAGCGGCGCCTTCATCCTTGGTCTGCTCACCGGGCTTGCGCTCTCGGGTGAAGCGCTGACGCTCGCCGGGTCCGCGACGATCGGCTCCTACACGACGTTCTCGACATGGATGCTCGAGACCCACCGACTCGGCGAGGATGGGCAGCTGCTTGCGGGCGCCCTCAACGTACTCGTAAGTGTGCTTGTAGGGCTTGGCGCAGCCCTGCTCGGCCGCTCGCTTGGCGGGGCGCTGTGAGGGCATGCCCGAATATCGCCGACCAACCTCTCGACCGAGGCGGTGAGAGTTGAGCCAGGCAGGGTTGAAGCTCACCACCTATTTCGGCGAGCGAAGCCGGGTGAAAGGTGTACTGCTGGCCGACGAGCTGCTGGACATCCACGCTCACCACGAGATCCGCAGCAGCATTCTGCTGCGTGGAGTGCAGGGGTTCGGGGCCAAGCACCGTCTTCGCAGCGACCGCCAGTTGACCCTTTCCGAAGATCTTCCGCTCGTCTGCGTGGCCGTCGATGTACGCGAGCAGATCGAGCGACTGCGCGCGGATGTGAGTTCGATCCGACACGAAGGCTTGCTGACACTCCAGCGTGCTCGACTGTACGACGGCGCCCGTGAGAGCAAGCAGGAGATCTCCCCAGGAGAAGCCGAGCGATCACGCCTCGCAAGGACGACCATAGACAGGCGACAAGATCTTCAGGATCCTGCGCAAACGACAAAGCTGACGGTATACCTGGGCCGCCATGAGCGGATAGACGGGTCCCCAGCCTTTATCGCCGTCTGCCGCACCCTTCATGAAAGCGGCGTGGCCGGCGCGACAGTGCTGCTCGGGGTGGACGGAACTCGTGCCGGCGCGCGCGAGCGGGCACGTTTCTTTGCTCGCAACCAGAACGTGCCGCTGATGGTAGTCAGCATCGGCGATCAGCGCCAGATCAGCGCGGCGATCGGTCGTCTCGAGCAGATGCTCAACAAGCCGTTGTTCACGATGGAGCGCGTACGCGTATGCAAGCGAGACGGGCTGCTGCTCGAACGACCCCACGACGAGACTTCGACCAGCGCGTACGGTATGGATGTCCGCCAGAAGCTCACGATCGTGAGCTCAGAGGCGGCTATACACGAGCGTAGATCGGTATACGTCGAGCTCGTGAGGCGCCTGCGCGCCGCAAACGCCGCCGGCGCCACCTCGCTGCGCGGGATCTGGGGTTTTCACGGAGACCATGAACCCCACGGTGACCGTCTACTCTCGATCCGCCGCCACGTCCCCGTGGTGACCGAGACGATCGACACCCCCGAGCGCATCGCAACCCTGTTTCCGATCGTCGACGAGCTGACTGGAGAGCAAGGACTCGTCACCAGCGAGCTCGTGCCCGCCAGCTCAGCGCTCCACAGCGCGCCTGGTCTATAGTTATGCGCCCGCGCGGCTGTAGCTCAGTTGGCTAGAGCGTCTGCTTGCCATGCAGAAGGTCGAGGGTTCGAGTCCCTTCAGCCGCTTCGTAAAAAGCCCTGCCAATCGTGGGGCTTCTTTGGTTCCTGGCCACCGGCCCACGACAGATGCCAGAATATTGGTCGTGGAAGATGTCCTGATCACCGGAGGCTGCCTCTGTGGTGGAGTGCGCTTTGCGCTCAGCGAGCCGCCTTACGGTGCCGGGTACTGTCACTGTACTCGCTGCCAGCGCCGAACCGGGACGGCCGCGTCGGCGCAAGCACGGATCGACGGTCGCACTCTGCGATTTTTGCAAGGAGAGGATTTGCTGAGGGGCTGGCGACACCCAGACGGAGGCCACGAGAAGCGCTTTTGCGGCGTGTGTGGCTCACACTTGTTCAGCCGCAGCCCAGAGGACCCTACCCAGGTGAGCGTACGCATGGGCGCGTTCGACGAGGACCCCGGGATACGACTGAGCTGGCGTACCTACGTTGCTTACGCCGCGCCGTGGGAGCCGATCCCCGACGATGGGCTCGAACGTTTTCGTCGAGGCAAGGCCGCGACCCTGAGAAGCGCAGTAGCGCACACAGGACCATTTGCGCATCGGGACTCGCACGATTACCGCATCGAGAGCCCCGTCCCTTACGCACCCCGTAGTAAATACGCCGCTCGCCAGCTGCGCAGCACTGGACCGAGCATCGCCGCCAGTGGACCACCGGAGTGCAGCAGCATCTGGCTCGTCGCGGCCATCTCTGGGGTCAGCGCACTGTCCTTGGAGAGGTACAGGGCGACCATACAAGCGATGATCACTGTGTGTCGGTTCCCATCGCGCAGCTTTTGTACTTCGCAAGAGGCTCGCCGCACGATCTCATGCGCGCGGCGTACTCCCTCCCCTTTTGTGGGGTAGTGAGCGAAATAGCTGTGATCCCCGTTGGCAGTGTCCTCAGCCTCGTCGACATAGCTGTCGAGTACGGTGGCCGCGAGACATACCCAGAAGTAAGCAGCATAGGTCTCCACAGCCTCCTGGGACCGGCGCCCCGGTTCGGCGGCAAGCGCCAGCAGCGCCAGCACCGAGATCCATGTACTTGCCGCGCCCGACAGCTCGTACCAGGCGAGGCCTAATCGCTCTGCGAACTTCTGCACCGTCCATTTGCGCAGAGTCGCGTCGCGCAGACTCGGATCGAGCTCATGATTGAGTCCCTGTACCTGCGCAAGAGTCGCGGCCCGTATCAATGTCGGGCGAATCGCCACATAGGACGGGAGCAGCACACAGGCGGCACGACATAATTCTACGAGTAGTCGTAGATAGCCGCCGTCATCCTGCCATGGATGGTGACGATAATAGTCGGAGATGGGCACGCCAGGATCCAGTGCCTCGGTGAAGGCAAGGTGCAATTGCCGCCCGTTTGCCAGTCCAGTTCCTGCCCCACGCTCACTCACGCTGTCAAGGAAATCGCACATGATCTCGTAAGTCACGAGCAGTCGCAGCAGAGTTGGCCTGCGACTGTCCGGTAGTGTCCAGAAGAGTGCAGCGCCGTCGGTGTTGCCGCGCTTGTTCTCGAGGGAGACGAGCGCGTCATGCCGAATCGCCTGGTCTGGTATCACTGCCGCCCTGGCGCGCCACTCATCCACCTCCAGCGCAACGGCTCTGAGCCCCCAACGCAACTCGCGCACAACCGCCGCCAAAAGCGCCTTCGTCTGCCCAAAGGAGATACGACTCGTATCTTTGACTGCACCCTGCATCGACTTCTCGGGGGGCAGGACGCGTGCTCGGTCAGTCTTGAAGAGCGGGTTTCACCTGTGTCGCGAGGTAGCCAGGCAATGCCGCGATCGCCACAGCTATGGTGGTGACGATCGCGAATATTCCAATTGCGATTGGAACACCTATCGTGAAGACGACAGGGAAGCCTGTGACGCTCACCAACGCGTGGCTCAGCAACAGCTGGCCATATAGACCGAACACTGCACCGATCGAGCATCCAGCTCCGAGCAGCAACGCACTCTCACACAAGAGCGCGCGCCACAGCTCCCCCTGGTCGAATCCGTCAACCTTCATACCGGCGAGACGTGGACGGCGCTGCCAGATCATGGCACCCATCGCCGCCGCCATTGCAAGCGCCGCGGCGATCAGCACTAGTGCCGCGATCTGACCCAGACGCGACAGTCCTTGTCGCTGGGTCGAGCGATACGACTGTTCACGTTCGTATGCGCTCTGAACCATTAGTGGCGCCTGCCGACCGAGCAGTCGTCGTATCTCTCCTTGAACAGTCGCAACAGACACCCCTGGCTTGACCGCCACCTCATAGGCACTCGGATCGGGACTGACCCAAGCCCGCGCATAGTCATCGGCGTTGAGAATCACCGCACCAGGAGGCCAGCCGAAGTTGGTCGTGATCGCAGCCAGACGGAATCGCGTCGAGTGAGGTGCGGGTAGTAGGAAAGCCTGCCCCACATGCAAGTGAAGTTCGCTTGCGAGCGCCTGCGATAGTGCTGCCCAGCCACTCGAACGCAACCGCCGGCTTGCAAGTGTCAAATCTCCAGCAACGATCTGTTTTGGCGGAATCAGGTTTGAAGTGGTACGTGGCGGTGCGAGCACGAGCGTGCGCCGATCGCCGACATCCAAGAAACCGCTGCGATATATGCTCACATGCGCCACTCCGGACACGCGCTCGAGTGTTCCCTGTAGCCGGTTATCAAAAGGCATCGTGCCGATTGTGTTCGACTTACCGCCGGGCGAAACCCAGATGTTGGTGACTTGTGTCATTTCGCGTGAGACTCGATTGAGCCCACTCTGGAGGTTCTGTCGTGCCCCCTCGATCGCGACACTGCCGAACACGGCGATCGCTCCCGTGGCCGCGATCGCAAGCGATCGCGCACGCGTCGAGCTGGACTGTAGCTCGATGACCGCGATCCTGGGTGAAACTCCCATAACCGGACGCTGAAACATGTCGAACAAAGCCACCAGCCCGCTGAAAGCGATCGGCAGGATCAGCAAAAGCGAAAGCACCAGACTGACAAACGCCACCACAGCTATCGGCACACTGGAGATGCCCACGATCAAGATCGTGCTTGTGATCGCCAACCCAGCCAGGCCGGCCAGCAGGAAGGCAATCATTCTTGTCACCGACGAGCCGACCGACCTGCGTGCCGCCCGTGACTGACGACCGAAGATCTCAGCTCGTAGAGGAACCGTGACCCCGATGACAGATGCAAGTAGCCCGCCGGCCGTCGCGAGCGCCACGCTTTGCCAACTGACGATCCGCAAAGAGCCCACGGGGAAGGCAAATGAAAGATAGCCCGGATTGGCCTGCAACAGACCATGAGAGAGCAGCTCTCCGAGCAGCAGCCCGAGCAGCGAGCCCGCGAGCCCGAGCACCACCGCGTCGAACAGCATCACCTCCACGATCTCGAGCGGCGAATAGCCGTCGAGACGTAGATCGTTGATCAGGTTTCGCCGCTGGGGCGCCGTGAGTAGCATCGCGTTGAACGCGAACAGAAATCCCACAAGTGCGCTTATGGCCGAGAACAGCTCCGTTGACTGGGTGGTTGGGCCCTCAGCCTGGCCGAACACGGTCGCCTCGAAGTTCGCTGGAAGCACATCCAACTGTCCACCGGCAATCCGCTTCAGTTCTCGTTCGACTTCGCGGTCCTGGCCTGGGCGGGGCTCTACGAGTATGCGACTGATGGCACCCTGCATTCCGGCAAGGCTCTGGGCAAGTTTCAGTGGCGCTATCGCCAGGGGACTGTCGACCAGTTCGCCGATGTCGCTTGCCTGCAGGATCACTGCGAGCAGCGTGTTGAAACTGCGATCGCCGACCTGAAAGCGAACCGGTTGAAGCGGGCCGGCGCCGATCTGCTCTGCCAAGGGCGCCGGCAGCGCAAGACCACTCTGCTGAGAGAGATGGGCCGTGCTTACCTGCGCGAGCAGGCGCCCATCGAGCGCCACAAAGCGCGAATCGATGCCCACCAGATCGACGGACACAGCCCCCTTGGGACCGATCACGTTTACGCTGCGCTGAAGGATCGGGGCGGCAGCCTGCACGCCTTGGAGCCGATCGACCTCTGCGAACAGCCGTTCACTGAAGCCCTGTGGATCGCGGGCCGCCAGCTGTAGCCGTGCTTCGCCCACGAGCCCGTTCGTGAGACGGGTAACCGAGCTCGCGAGGCTTGTGTTGGCCACTTGCGAGGCGAACAGCAGCGCAACGCCTACGGCGATGCCGGCGACCGCAAGCAGCTCCTGTACCAGCCTCGCGCGTAGACGCACGCGATAGAGGTAGAAGATCGTCGAGAGTCTCATATTCTGCTCAGCCGCGAGAAGCTGCGGCGCGTCCCCTACTCATCGCGAGCTGAACGGCTCATACGCGCGATCTGGGTCGTATTCGACGAGTCGACCGTCGCGCAACGCGTGCACCTGATCGGCGAATGCTGCCGCCCTGGGATCGTGCGTGACTAGCAGCACGGCCACATCGCGTTCGTGACACACCTCACTGAGCAGACGGAGCACTTCTCGACCACGGTCGGTGTCGAGACTACCGGTGGGCTCGTCGGCGAGCACGAGACTTGGTCCGGTGGAGAGAGCTCGCGCGATCATGACCCGCTGGCGCTCACCCATCGAGAGTTGCTCGGCACGCTGCCCGGCACGTCCGTTGAGCCCAAGCCGCTCCAGCAACGGCGCCACTCGACGTTGCGCGTCGCGCCGTCCGGTGCTCGCCAACAGCTTCAGCGCGGCGTTGTCGTCGGCGCGGACTCCCGGGATCAGGTCGAGCGACTGGCGTATGAAACCGAGCTCAGAGCGCCGGTAGTGTGCCCGCTCGCGCGCCGAGAGCCTTGAGACATCTCGCCCGTTGACTCTGACATAGCCGCTGTCTGGGACCAGCAGGCCCGCGATCAGCATCAGCAACGTCGTCTTTCCCGAACCGCTGGGTCCATAGAGGGCCACCAGCTCCCCCGCCGCCACCGACAGGTTCACGCCATCCACCGCGCGCACGATCTCTCCGTCGCCCACACGGTAGTGCTTTACGACCTTGTCCAGGTGCAGCATCAGAGCACTCCAAGCCATTGGCAGTCGATATGACGGCTGCGAGAAACGACAGTCAAAAAGAGGATGAAGGCGTTGGGCACTCTAAGTTTCGGTATCGCTCGCGAAGAGCGCCCCGATGTCGCTATCGGAAGACGCCTCACCGAGCCCTCTTCAGATCTCCGTGTCAACTCCAACCCCTGCCTTTCCAGCTGACCGACGGATCCTGCCTGTGGACAATACCCCAGCAACCAGATCGGTCCTCGGAGCCTGCTGCTGAACCGTTTACCCAGGCTCGCTGTCGGGTTTACCCCGAGCTCATCGTCGGGTTTACCCCGAGCTCATCGGCGGGGCTCGCAACCTCATCGATAATCGATGGCTTTGCGGGTCCTTTTGACTTTTGTCGACTGCTGGGAGAAGTTAGAGACATTTGTTGATTCGTCAATGCGGAGGAGTCAGAAACATTCGAACAGAGCATACGCACGGTCCGGGGCCTCAGAGTGAGGTCGCATCCTTGGACACGATCGCCTGCGAGTGCACGGCCGTGTAGGCTCTCGCCGCATGGAGCCGACCCGATGAGCATGGAACCCGACCCGATGAGCATGGAACCGACCCGATGAGCATGGAACCGACCCGATGAGCATCGTCCAACTCGACCACGACGGTCCGCTGGCTATCTTGAGCATCGATAGCCCGCCCTTGAATCTGTTCGACCAGCAGCTAATAGGCGAGCTCTCCGATACCGTCAACCAGCTCGCGGCCACACCCCCGCGCGGCCTACTCGTCAGAGCGCAGGGCCGGGTCGTCAGCGGCGGTGTAGACGTACACGTCTTCGATGGCCTCAGCCCAAAGGACGCCGCCGCTATGTGGGTGAGCCTGCTCGACCTCGTCCACCGCCTCGAGCAGCTGCCGCTGCCCACGGTCTTCGCCGCGCACTCGTTGTGCCTGACAGCGGCATTCGAGTTCTCGCTCGGCTGCGACATTCTGCTGGCAGCTGAGTCGGCGCGTTTCGGGCTGGTCGAGACAGTCGTGGGTCTGACGCCCGCAATGGGTGGTACCCAGCGCCTCGCGGAGCGGGCTGGACCGTCGCGGGCACGCGAGCTGGTGATGACCGGCGAACTGTATGACGCCGCTACGCTCGAGCGCTGGAACGTAGTCAATCGAGTGCTCCCAGACGAGGGCTTC
The DNA here is from genome assembly GCA_963704555.1 of uncultured Solirubrobacterales bacterium. Classification (GTDB taxonomy): domain Bacteria; phylum Actinomycetota; class Thermoleophilia; order Solirubrobacterales; family Solirubrobacteraceae; genus Palsa-744. The sequence goes on along the minus strand of OY969921.1, from coordinate 1,923,639 downwards.
GACGAGGCAGCACGTGCGTTTGCGCGCAAGCTCGCCGATGGCCCCACGCGCGCGCACGCCGCCACCAAGGCGATCGTGCGAGCATGTCTGGACGAAGGTGGCGCCCACGGCGCCGACAGGCGCGTCCCCGAACTCGCTGGCAACCTGTTCGCGACCGAAGATCTCAAGGGGGCGGTGCGCTCGTTCCTGGAGCTTGGACCCGGTCATGCGACTTACGAGGGCCGGTAGAGCAGTCCAGCCGTGCTTGGAGAGCGCTCAGACCGCCACAGGGCGATATTCGCGTGTCATGGGATCCTGTTCGAGCAGCCCGACCGCGCGCAACGTCTTCACATAGCGGTGTGTTGTCGATGGCGACATGTCCAGCTCTCTAGCTAGATCGACGATCGCCCGCCAAGGCCGGTCTGGCCCGTAGCAAGAAAGGATCGCCAACCCACGCAGCAACGAGTGCGAGAGCTGTGGATCGCTCAAAGCGCCCGAGAGGGCTAGTTTGGTCTCTTCGTGTAGAGAGCGGCCGGCATGACGATCGCCGTTTGCGCCGGTATGAGCGTTGTCAAGCGCTGCCACCAGCAGACGCGAGACAGCCCCGTTGCTGGTTTGACCCGCGGAACGAATCACCTGCTCGATTTGTGCCGGCGACAGTGCGATCGCAACCTCTTGATCTTGTGCCATGACCTTGATCATCCCCAATCTCACTCACTACTTATGAGCGCAGCTTTCCGAAGATTCCTCCGGTACCTCCAAAGCCGACCGTCATGAGCTCCTTGTTGACCGCCATGGGCTTGCTTGAGAGTCCGAATGAGCCAACCTAAACGCGCCCCTTACAATCCATACTTCGATATTACCCAACCAATTCGGGAATCAATCGGTTGATAACAATCGGTTGTTTCTCTTGCGTCTAAAGGGGCTCTTCGGATCATTCAGATGCCAGATAGAGCCCTCGACTCAAATAATTAGGGTGATTCGACGAGCTCGAGCATGTTTGGCCGTCCCCACGAATCGAACTCACCGCGACTCAGCAGTAACTTCTCGGGGCGAGGTCGGCTGACACCGTTTAGGCTGCTAGGCACGTTTCTCAGCCACCCACGAGCGGTCGGCACAGGGCTCTGATACATACCCTTGCAAATGGGGCCCCCACCGAGACGGCATCGCAGAGCGCAGCGCGTCGGCCTGATCGCAGCAACGTTGGCGCTCGCCGCGCTGCTGCTCTACGCGCTCAGCCGACTGAACTTGCCGCGTGTCGGTCACGCACTGATCTCGGCAAGCCCGGGCTGGCTTGGGCTGGCGCTCGCTCTGATGATGCTCTCGCCGATCGCGCGCTCGGTCTCCTGGCACGCCATCCTGAGCGCCGCACTGCCCGGTCAGTTGCCGCGATGGGCGCCGATCGTGCGTGCCACGATGATCGGCGTGATGGCATCCGCGGTCTTCCCGGGCCGGCTCGGAGAGCCGACCCGCGTGGTCGTCCTGAGCCGTCGTCTACAGGGCCCCGCAACACGCACGATCCCGGTCGTCGCCGGCACAGTCTTCTCACAGACGCTCATCAACCTTGCGGCGCTCGGGATCCTCGCCGCCGTTACGTTCTCGAGCGTGCCGCTGCTGCGCGGCCATGCGTCAGCTTTGGAGGCAGTGGTCGCGGCGCCGGGGTTCGTGGCGCTGTTCGTCCTTGGCCTCCCTCCCCTATTGCGCCTAGCCCAGCGCTCGCGCAGCGAACGCATTCGCACCGGGGCGATCGCCTTCGCCGGACTGCTGCGCCTCGGACGTCAGGGCCTCGTTGCGTTCGCCAAGCCCCGCTATGGAGTTCCCGCGGTGGGCGCGCAACTGCTCGCCTGGACGCTGCAATGGGGCTCCTGCTACATAGTCATCCTCGCGCTTGGCCTGAACCCTCAAGCCACGCCGGTGACCGCGGCAGCGATTCTGCTGGCCGTCAACGTCAGCGCCGTGCTGCCCGCAACCCCCTCGAACGTCGGTGTTTTCCAGGCCGCCTGCCTGGTCGTGCTCGCCGCATACGGGGTCGGCGCCGGGCAGGGCCTGGCCTACGGCATCATCCTGCAGGCGATCGAGTTGGTTACGGCACTCAGTCTCGGCGTGCCGGCACTGCTCAGGGAGGGCATGACCTGGCAGGACATTCGCCGCAGCCGGGCGCAAGCCTCAGCTGACTAGCGCCCGTACAGACTGGCGTAGCGAATGAGTTGTCTTCAGCACAGCCGTAGGCTCATACCCACAGTGGGCCATACAGTTCTCACAGCGCGGGTCTTTACCGCGACCGTACTTGCTCCAGTCGGTCGTTTCGACCAACTCTTTGTAGGTGGCGGCGTAGCCATCTGACATCAGGTAACACGGGCGCTGCCAGCCAAACAGCGAATAGCTCGGTATCCCCCAGGCAGTACAGTCAAATTCAGCTTTGCCTTCGAGGAAGTCGAGGAACAGAGGACTGTGATTTAGGCGCCACCGTTTGCGCCGCCCACCCGCAAACGCCTCACTAAACAGCTCACGCGTCTGGCGGACGCCAAGGAAGTGCTCTTGGTCGGGCGCCTTCTCATACGCATAGGCGGGCGAGATCATCATTTCGTCGACTTCAAGGTCGTCGTTGAGGAAGTCGAGCGCGTCGCGCACCGTCTTGGGCGAGTCGTGCGTGAAGAAGGTCGTGTTGGTGGTCACGCGAAAGCCGGCAGCCTTGGCAGCGCGGATCGCCGATACCGCCTTGTCGAACACGCCCTCGCGTTCGACAGAGGCGTCGTGGCGCTCTCGCAGGCCGTCCATGTGAATCGCCCAGGCGAAGTATGGGCTCGGGTTGAAGTCTGCGAGCTTGCGCTCCAACAGCAGCGCATTGGTGCACAGATACACGAAGCGCTTGCGCTTGATCAGCTCAGAGGCGATCACGTGGATCTCAGGGTGGATCAGAGGCTCGCCGCCGGCGATCGAGACCATCGGCGCGCCGCTCTCCTGGATCGCACCGACCGCCTGCACGACTGACATGCGCCGGCGCAGCACGTGCTCGGGCTGCTGGATCTTGCCGCAGCCGGCACAGGCCAGGTTGCACTGGAACAGCGGCTCCAGCTCCACGATCAGCGGAAACTTCTCGCGCCGCGCCAAGCGCTGACGCGCCAAGTACCAACCCATTCGCGCACCTTGTCTAACCGGAACCGCCATCTAGGAACCTCGCTCGTTTGCCCCAGGACCGTTGGAGAGAGCCCTGGGGCTAGAACCGCTGCCGCCGAGCACGGTGTGCGCTCCCTGCTCGCGCACCAGCTCTTCGAGTACCGCCGCTACTTGACGCAACGATAGCGCCGCGCGCGCCGCTCCAGCCAAGGTCAACAGCGGACGCGTGACCTCACGCGAGGGTGTATCGGCCACGACGCGGATCACCGCGAACGGTCGCCCCTGTGCGCCGCCGGCGAGCCACACCGACTCCATGTCCACGACGACGCCTCCGCGTTCGCGCAGCTCGACACGCTTCTCACCATGAGCGATATGTGCCACCGACACCACAGCCGCCTTGCGCACCGCGATGCCGCGTCGCTGGAGCGCCTCGGCGAGCGGCCCGGCCGAAGGGCAGGCGAGGCGCACGGGCTGACCGGCGTCCAACGCCTCGCTACGCTCGCCGGCGCCGGTGATGTCGCTAGGCTCGTCGCGCTCGCCGTCGAGCAGCTCGTCGGCGACCACGACGTCGCCCGGCTCGCAATGCTCGTCGAGCCCGCCGCACACGCCCATCACCGCCAGCGCCGCGGCCGGATCGCTGCGCAGTCTCGGGACCGCCGCGTGCGAGCGAGCGGGGCCCATCCCGGTCTTTTGGATGCGCAGCCTCCTACCGCCCGCCCTGATCGCAAGCGCCTCCAGGCGCAGCGGAGCAGCCACGAGCAGGTCACTCACGCAAGCACCCTCTTCGCGCCGCGGCTCACACGGCTCACGCAAAGGCCCCACTTCCTGCGACTTGCCAGCTCAAGCAAAGACCCCACTTCGCGACTTGCCGGCTCAAGCACAGGCCCCACTTCGCGACTTGCCAGCTCACGCAACGCCCCTTCCTGCGACTTGCCGGCTCATGCAGAGCATTCCAGGCGTTGTGACTCTCGACTCACGCAAACACCTCCCGAGCGGCGGCGTGCCCGCTGAGCACAGCCCCCTCGAGCGTCGCCGGCCAACCCGTGTCCGTCCAAGCCCCGGCCATGACGAGGCCGGCCACACTCGTTCGCGGACCGGGGCGCAAGGATTCCGTGCCAGGACGCGCGGCGAAGGTGGCGGCGTACTCTCGGCTGACGTGCACGCTGCGCACGACCGCATCCCGAGCGTGCGGGAACAGCTCCCTCATCGCGTCCACATAGCGCTCGCCCAGCTGCGCGGAGGAGAGCTCCATCTCCCCCGCGGCGCCAGACAGCGATATCGCTAGATACTGACCGTCACTGCCTGCTTGCCTGTGCCCTTTAGGGTGCGCCCCAGAGGGTGTCCCCGTGAGGGGGAGCCCCGCGGCCTCGCTGCGATCGAACACATATTGCACAGGCGTTCCCACCCCGGCCGCGAACTGCAGGTCACACACACGCCGGTCATACACGATGTGCACGTTAATGATCGGCGAGGCGCCCAGCCCGCTCCAGCCGCTTGCCTCTTCGCCGAGCAGCGGCCCGAGCAGGGCACTCGCGCGCTCGTGGGGTAGCGCACACACGACCGCGTCAGCCTCCAAATCCTCGCCACCGGCGTGCACGCGCAGTGTGCATGCCCTGCTCCGAAAAACGCGATGCCCCCCGCGCGTGCGCGGGGCATCGAGCTCGGGAACGACACGTTCTACCTCAGCCACCTCCGCCCCGACCCGCTCGCCCGCTTCGACCCCCTCCACCCCTTCGACCCCCTCCACCCCTTCGACCCGCTCCACCCCTTCGACCCCCTCCACCCCTTCGACCCGCTCCACCCCTTCGACCCGCACTCCAAGCCGCACCTCAACTCCCGCCTCCCCCAACACGCGAACCGCGGGATCGCCTAGCGTCTCGCTCAGAGGCCGCATGTGAAAACCGATGTCGCCCGCATCGTTGTGGCGCAACAGTCCCATCTGCAACACGAAGGCGCCGAGCGTCAATGAGCCCTGCGCGGCCGGCAGGTTGAGCGTCGGCAGCGCGATCAGATCCCACAGCGCCGCCACGCTTACCGGCCCCTGGCCATGCGCGGCCAGCCACTCGCCCAGCGTGCCAGAAGCGTTGTCCAGGTCGAGGCGCCCGAGCGCGAGCGCCGCGCGGGCGGCGCTCAGACGCTGTGCCAATGTCAGGTGTGAGTAACGCAGCAACGTGCCCGCCAGGTGCAACGGTGCCGGCAAGCCGTTGCGACGCAACACCACTCCGCGTCGATGTGGACTGAGCACCGGAATCTCCAGGCGCGGCTGCAACATCACGCGCTGCTCGCTGCCAAGACGCGCAAGCAGGCCGCGGTAAGCCGTGCAGCAGCGCAGGAATACGTGCTGGCCGTTGTCGAGCAACAAACCTTCGCGCTCAAACGAGTAGGCGGCACCGCCTAGGCGTGGGCGCACCTCGAGCAGCGTCACTTGCGCGCCGGCCTCCGCGCAATCAAGCGCCGCCGTGATCCCGGCCAGGCCCCCGCCCAACACGACCACGCGCCGTGCGCTCAAGGAAGCTGCCAACGCCGATCGCGGACCGGTGGTCGCCCGAGCGCGGCCGTGAGAATGCTGCGGCTCGCCACCCAGCCCTTCTCCCAGATCGGCAGCGACACGCGCACCATCCGCGAGCGCTCGGGATCGTCTTCGATGCGCCTGAGCACGCCCCGGTAAATGTTCGCCATCGCAAGCACGCAAGCACCGCTGCGGCGATCCAGCAGCGGCACGAGCTCAAGGCCCCGGTCGAACCATTCGCCGGCCCGCCGCGCCTGAAAGCGAGTGAGCGCGTCGAGCTGGCCCTCGCCACCCTCGAAGCGCCCGTCGCCGCTCACCTGGTAGCGCCGCAGGTCCTCACGCGGAACGTACACGCGCCCGAGCGTCGCGTCCTCGCGCAGGTCGCGCAGGATGTTCGTCAGCTGCAGAGCGACACCGAGATCGTCGGCGAGACGGTGCGCCTGCTGCTGCTCGCGAGCGCCGAAGATCGCTAGGCACAGCCTGCCGATCGACCCGGCGACCAGGCGGCAATAGACGAGTAGATCCTCGAAGCTCTCGTAGTTCGCGCCCTCGACGTCCATGCGCACGCCGGCGATCAGATCCTCCAGCGCCTCGATCGGCAGCGAGAAGCGCTCATGGGCGTCGGCAAGCGCCACGATCACAGGATCGATGCTCGACGTCGAGGCTGTCCGCAATGCTTGCTCGGCCACGTCCAGCAGCTCTAACTTTCGAGCCTGATCGATCTGCCCGTCGCCGATGTCGTCGATCCTCCGCGCGAAGGCATAGACCGCACACGTTGCACGACGCTTCTCGTTTGGCAACAGCCTGATGCCGTAATAGAAGTTGGCGGCCGCCCTGCGCGTCAGCGACTCACAGTGCTCGTAGGCTTCGGGCGGGTTCATAGCCGTCCCAGACCGGTCACGTCTGTGTCTGCGCCACCGTGGTTACGGCTGCGTGCCAGCACGCTGACCACGAGCCGCATGCGCTGGCTGGCAGTAGGTCGGGGCACGGCGCCGAGCACATCGAAGTCGGCTCGCTCGATCGTCCCAAGTGCCGCCTCGCCACCGGCAACGAAGCCTGCCAGCGCGAGCTTTGGCCGTCCATGCACGCTCGCGACGAGCGGCAGGCCGGCGGCCAGCAGTGTCCGCGCCCGCGCCACCTCGAAGGCAACCGCTTGGCGCAGACGATCGGACTGGCGTGAGAAATCCCCGCTAGGAGTGGACGAGACAACCGGCACGACCTTCAAATCCAAATCATGACCACCCTGTGCACACAGCCACGCGAGCTGCTCGTGCTGGCAGTCGAAGCGGGCCAAATCCTGTGCCGGCAGGTAGTAGCGACCACGACGCACGTCCTCGCCCAGATCTTGAATGTGCTCCACCAGCTGCAGGGCCGTGCAGACGCGGTCTGACAGCTCGACGCGCGCGGGGCTCGCCAGCTCGAAGACACCCAAGACCAGCTCCCCGACAGGGTTCGCGGACAGCGAACAGTAAGTCTGCAACTGCTCCCAGCTCTCATAGCGCTGATTGCGCTGGTCCAACCGGTTGGCGTCGATCAAGCGCACGAACGCCTCGCGCGGCACTGCGCATTCGGCAAGCGTCTGTTGCAGACGCACGAGTAGCGGGTGACGGGCGCCGCCGGCGTATGCGCGGTCGAGCTCTTCCTCCAGCCAGTCGAGCGCCGCCAGGCGATCCCCCTTCAGCTCGTCGCCCAACTCGTCGGCGAGCCGCGCGAACCCATATACGGCGAGCAACCGGCACCGGTGCACGCGTGAGAGCATGCGCATCGCCACTGGGAAATTCTCGGCGTCAGCCTGCTCCATCACGGCACGCGCGCTCGGGACTTGCACCGGTGTCATCTCAAGTGGTGCGGTGTGCATCATCGGCGCCCCGCTGACAGACAACGCCCGAGTGCCATCACAGGGAACACAAGCCGGTAGAGGTGATAATTGATGTAGTAGTCGCAAGGGAAGCCGGTACCGGTGTACTGCGGCTCGTCCCAGCCGCCATCCTCGCGCTGAGTCTCGACAAGCCACTGCATACCCCGGGCAACCGCCTCCGAGCGCTCGCCGGCGGCGTGCAAGGCAAGCAGCGCCCAGGCCGTCTGCGAGGCGGTGCTCTCGCCGCGCCCGACCCACTCGGCGTAATCGTAGGAACGCGGATCCTCACCCCACCCGCCGTCGCTGTTCTGGTGGCGCTTGAGCCAAGCCACTGCCCGCCTAATGCACGGCTCGGAGGGCGCCACGCCGGCAGCCACAAGCGCCGGCAGTACCGCACCGGTGCCGTAGATGTGGTTGACCCCCCAGCGTCCGAACCACGAGCCGCCGGGCTCTTGGCGTTCGGTCAACCAGCGCACGGCTGCCACCGTCTCAGGGTCGCGGGTGCGGCCTAGCGCCGCGAGCATCTCGACCGCGTGCGCGGTCACGTCCGCGCTCGGCTCGTCGATCGTCTCGCCGAAGTCCAGGAACGGCAGCTCGCGCGCGAGCGAACGCGTGTTGTCGGCGTCAAAGGCCCCCCATGCACCTTCGCGGCTCTGCATGCCCTTGGTCCAGCTGACCGCGCGCTCGATCGCCTCACACAGGCGCCGATCCCGCTGCCACTCGGGAAGCAGCGCGAGCTCGTGCGTCGGAACTGAACCGTTGCCCGGCGAGAACGCCTGCTCGTCGGCGAACGGTTTGGACCGGAGCGCCTCGGCCGAGCCGTTGCTTTGCGAAAGCGCATGCCCCCCGCGCGCGCGCGGGGCATCGCCCAAACGTAGCAACGCCAGCACCACCTCAGCCGTATCGTCGACGTCCGGGTAATTGGCGTTGGCAAACTCAAACGCCCACCCCCCAGGCCGCAGGCTGGGCCGGCGCACGCGCCAATCGCCTGGAACCCGCACCTCCTCACCGAGCAGCCATTCGCCGGCCCGCACCAGCGCCGGGTGCTCGCCCGGCAAGCCAGAATCGCTAAGCGCGACCACGCTGAGCGCTGTATCCCACACCGGCGACTGGCAAGCCTCCAAGCGACGACTGCCCACCGGTGCGATCGACCCACCAACCGGTAATGGGCCGCCGGACCCGCCATCGCGCTGTAGGCCGCCGGACCCGCCATCGCGCTGTAGGCCGCCGGACCCGCCATCGCGCTGCTCCACCATGAACCGGTCTATGCCTTCGATCCCGCGTCGCATCAGCGGGTGCTCGAGCGAGTAGCCGTTCAAACGCAACGCAATCAGCGAGTACACCCACGGCGGCTGAATGCCTCCCCAAGAGCCGTCGGCCTCCTGGCGGCGCACGATCCAGCGCTCCGCACGCGCCATTGCGATCCGACGCAAAAGTCGCGGCGGACGACGCCCATAGACGCGCAGCACGCGATCCAGACGCGTCAGCCAGCGGCCGCGCGCGCCGGTCGGCTCGGCTGCTTGCCACGGCTCAGGGCCGTGCAGCTCCTCGAGCGCGAATGGCAGCTCGTGCCGCGGACGGTGAGCCATCACCAGCGAGAGCGCCACGATCGTCTGACGTGCCCAGCAGGCGAAGTCGTAGATGTTCAGCGCCACCCACGAGGGCAGCAGCACGATCTCCGGGGGCAGCTCCGGCACCTGATCCCACGACCAAAGGCCGAACAGCGCAAGCCACACATGCGTGAAGACGCGGGCGCACTCTATGCCACCCTGAGCGCGAACGAACTTGGCCGCCGTGCGCATGTGCTCGGCCTCTAGCTCGTCCCCGGCCAGGCGCAGCGCCCAGTAGGCCTCGATCGTCGTTGACAGATCGGCGGGTCCACCATGAGAATTTGCCCATGTTCCGTTGGAGCGCTGTTGCGAGCGGATCCAGGCCGCCGAGCGCTCTGTCTCATCGGCCCGGCGAATGCCCAAAAACTCGCGCAGGAGCATGTCCTCCGCATCCATCGTCACGTTCGTCTGCAGCTCGCCTCGCCACCATCCAGCCCGGTCTTGCAGTGAAAGCAGGCGCTCACGCGCCAGCTCCAATGTCACCTGCGCCTCGCTGACTGTCTGCGCGATCTGCGATGACATGGCGAAGGACGCTAGAGAGTTTTCCCTGACGATGCTGTGGGCACGAGCGCCTCTGGGCGCCCTTCTTCGGCGATCACCGCGTGCAGCAACATTCTTTGAGAAATCGTGACAGGGGCACTGGATACAAAGCGGTACACGATTAGACCGTTGATGTCACGCCGTTCTGTGAGATGGAATCCGCGAGCCGGCGCTCGTTCGGCGTCGGGACGTAGCGGAGCGTAGCCGGTCTCGTCTATCTCAGTCACTCTGACACTCTGCCCCGCGTGCAGGTTGTTCAAGCGTGGCAGGTAGTACTCAAGCGGCGCCGAACCCAACTCGACCGTGGTGATCGCATGCTTTGGTTGAGCTGAGCGCAGCACATCCGCGACCCCAGACCAATCGCCGCGCTGCAGGCGCGGGCTGAGATTCACGTCTATGCTGAGCACAAGGAAAGCGAGCGCGAGCAGTCCCGCCAGTGCCATGCCGATGCGGCCCGTTCGTCGCGCGGCAATCACGATCGCAAGCAACGCGCTCAGTGGCACCATCGCCGCCACGAGGTTGCGCGGCGCCAGGTAATCGGCTCCGAACAGCGCCAACACGATCGGCGTGAGCACGCCGGCGCCGGCGATCGTCAGCGCGATCAGCGCGCCGCGCTCCTCGCGGCGGGTGAGCGTGCTCCACAGCCCGTACAGGACTCCAGCCAAGATCACGAGCCCCACCAGCGCCTCGATGCCGTGCCCGAGAGAAGAGCCGCTGTAGCCGGTCAGATAGTACTGGGGAATGGCTTCCAGGCGACTGGCAAGTGCCCATTCGCCGATCCATTGCGTGCCATGGCCGCCCTGAGCGTGGATCAGCGGGATCAGCGCCAGCCCGACAAGTCCCGGCAGCGCGAGCGCCCATATTGCACGTGGAACTCTCCAAAGAAGCCAGATCGCCATAGGCACCAGTAGGAACACGGCGAAATAGTGGGTTAGAAGGGCCAGCGAGGCGGTAAGCGCGAACTCCGCCAGTCGCCGGTTCGTCGGTTCGCGCATGGCGCGCAGGAAACACAGCAACGCAAGTGAGGCGGCGAGCACGAACAGGCCGTAGGCGCGCGCCTCCTGCGAGTACCACACGAGCAGTGGGTTGACCGCGACGAGCGTGGCTGTGACGATCGCCGTGCGACGACCCGCCAGCTCGGATCCGATCGCCCAAGCAATTGCCACCGTGGCGATCCCAGCCAGCGCGGAGAGCAGACGCAGAGCCACCACGCCAGTGCCAAGCACACGCGAGACCCCCCACTCGAGCACGTACCAAAGCGGCGGCGTGTTCTCAGTGTGCACGACGTTGTGCAAGGTGGCGCCGAGGCTCGCGCGCAGGACGTGTACCGGCGTGAACGCCTCGTCGTACCAGAAGCTCTGCAGGCCGAGCGTGCTCAGGCGCAGCGCCGCCGCGAGCAACAGGATCGCCAGTAGCGGCCACCACTGGGCTAGGGCAGCGATCCGGCGGTCAGTCCGAAGGCCGCCCGCCGCGAGCTCGCTCATGCTACCGAGGGCGGCTGGATCGGCGGCGGAGCCGCTCACCGGCGCGCAGGATTGACGGGAACGCCGCTGACGGGCCGCAGATTGGCAAAGACGCTCACGAGCGGCCAAGCGGCAAGGACGGGGACGGCGGCGAGCCGGCCGGCGGCGAGACGAGACCGCACAGGTCCGTTTCGGCCGCAAGGCCGAAACACTTGTAGCGGTTGGCGCGCAGGTCCGCTTTGTACGGCGGTAGGTAATAGCCGCCGCTCACGCTGCGCATCCCCGAGACGACCGCTCCCGCGAGCATCAGGCACACCTGGGCGCGCTCCCCCGGTGCACCCGGCGATACGTTCCCACAGACCGTGTCGCGCGTGCTGTAGGTCTTCACATCCTGCTCGGTGTTGAGGTTCACGTAGTCGTGCCCGGTCACCGTGCGCCAGGTGAGCAAATCGGCCTTGAGGCGATGGTTGACGTGCGTCTGCTGTACCACGTCGTTGACCGTCGCCACCGCTAGGAAGATGCCCAGCAGGATCAGGATCGTCGTCTCGGCAAGGCGCAGGCTGCCGAGGCCGCGGCGCTCGTGCTCGAGCGGACGGCCCCATTCGGGCAGCCACCCCCACGCGTCGCGATTGGCCGCTGTCGGAGGCTCGCTCATGAGACGGGCGCGAAGAGTGGCGCGGTCTGATGGACGATGAACAACGCCTGTACGGCAAGGGTCGCGTAGAGCACACGCCGGTCGCGGCTGACGGCGGCAAGTGGCAACGACCACAACATGTACCAGGCAAGCAGCCAAGTACTCGTGACCGCGATCGCAAGCAGTGTCCAAGCCGAGGCAGCAACCCAGTCATAGCCGCGCCACGTGCGCCACATCAGATGCAACACGATCAACACGAGACCGGCCTTGAGCAGGTCGTGATCTATCGGGAACACCCCGGGCTTGCCGAGCAGGTGGGCGATCTCGGTTGGGAAGCTGTCGGTGCCCACGAACGCCGCATCGCGGTTGAGCGCCGAGACGATGTCCACGCCGTGAATCCCGAACACGACGTAGGCGATGAGCGCACCCGTTGCCGCGGCCACAATCGCCCCGATCAGCGGCGCGAGCCGACGACGGCTGAGCAGCATGAACGGCAACAGCACGATGCCGGTCGCCTTGATCAGCGTCGCGCCAACTACCGCGGCTCCCGCGTAGGTTTCGCGGCGCGAACCCGTTTGGAAGGCACGCTCTATTTCTCCGCGAAAGCCACGCGAGCCCTGCCTGTGCGCCGCGGGCTCAGCCGTTTCGCCGGAGACTTCGTCTGCGCCCGCGTGGTCGCGCGTTGTCGCGTGGCGTTGTTCGCTCGCGAACGTGAGGGCCACCGCGCCCATCAGGAACAGCGTCATGATCAGGTCGTTGTGGGCGCCCCCGAGCCCATAGATGACCCATAGCGGGTTGACGCCGACCACGATCAACGCGAACTTCGGGTCGAGCCCGCGCATGCGCGCACAGCGCCACGTCAACGCGAGCGTGCCGGCGCTCGCCGCCAGCGCCTCCAGCTTCATGCCCCACAGCGCTCCCACGACCCCCAGAGGCGCCAACGGATAGGACAGCAGCGTGTACAGCGGCCCGTAGGCGGTCGCCACCTTGACCCAGTCTTTGCCCACGTAGCGATAGACCGGATCGGCCGCGATCGACGTCGGCCCGTGCAGATAGGGGTTGACGGCGTGTACAACCCCCATGCGCGCGTAGGCGATGTAGCTGAAGACGTCCGTTGAGATCAGAACCGGGCCGATGAACACGATCAGCTGCAAGAGGATCGTCAGCGCGATCGCCCAACGCGAGGAGATGCGCCGCGCCAGCAGCAGGATGCCGACGAACGCGCCGCTGTAGGACAGCAGCGCGATCAAAAAGACGCGATAACCGAGGCGCTCGCCGATCCCGGCGAGCCAAGAGGCGATGGCCGGGGACTTGGGAATCAGCGGCGAATGGCCGACAGCGCCGTCGAAAACGATCTCGAGCGTCGCGGCGAGCAGCACGAGCGTGAGCACGCCGGCAAGAGCAGCCGTCCAGTGACGTGTGTGCTCACGCGCTCGCTCCTCGCTCACGAGCGTGCTTGGCTCGGCTATCGAGCTCAAAGGACCTTCACGACTCGAAGCGCAGGACGTCGAGCGCGCCGGTCATCTCGAACACGCGCTGCACCGGCTCGCTACCAGCCAGCAGAACGAGCTCATAACCATGCTCGCGCGCGCGGGCGTCGGCAAGCAACAGCATGCGCAGGCCGCTGGAGTCGATGAACGCGAGCCCGCTGAGATCGACCACGACGCGCGCGGGCGCCTGCTCGTCGATCGCGGCGAACTGCTCTTCCATTTGGCGCGCGGATGCCAGATCGAGCTCGCCTCCTAGGGAGACCCTGATGGCGCCGTCCACCAGCGCACTCGATATCTGAAGGCTCCCGGGCCTCAGAGGATGCCCGCTCATCATCCGGACTCTAGTGCACGTAGTGTCCGAATTGCGGGCACTACGTAACTCTGAGGATGTCTCTCATGGCGCCACTGAATCCGTCTCAAACCACGGTGTCCGTTTTGAGGTGGCTTCTCAACCCAGCGAGGTCCACACCGTCTTGGTCTCCAGATAGGCGTCGAGCCCGTCGTGCCCGTGCTCGCGCCCCACTCCGGAGGCCTTGAAGCCGCCGAAGGGAGCCGCCGGGTCGACCAGGCCCCACTGGTTTATGTATACCGAGCCCGCGCGCAGCAACGCCGCGAGACGATGAGCCTTGCCCACGTCGCGAGTCCACACGCCGGCTGCCAAGCCATACTCGGTTGCGTTGGCGCGCTCGGCGACCTCCTCGAGCGTGTCATAAGGCGAGGCCACCAAGACCGGCCCAAAGATCTCCTCGCGCACGATGCTCAAGTCCTCAGAGGTGGTGCTGAACAGGGTCGGCTCGACAAACCAGCCGCCGCTCTCTGCGAGCGCCACGCCGCCGCCCGCAATCAGCTCCGCGCCTTGCTCGCGACCGGCGTCGATGTAGGACATCACGCGGTCGCGCTGCTCGGCGGACACCAGCGGCCCGAGCTGAGTCTGCGGATCGAGGCCCGCGCCCAAGCGGGTTGCCTTTGCGCTGTCGGCAAGCGCCCCCACGACCTCGTCGAAGTGCGCGGCCGGTACGAACAGTCGCGAGCCCGCGTTGCATGCCTGACCCGAGTTGAAATAGATCGCCTGGTAGGAGCCCTTGACGGCCGCCTCGATGTCGGCATCGTCGAGGATGATGTTGGGCGACTTGCCGCCGAGCTCGAGTGTCACGCGCTTCAGCGCACGCCCTGCCTTTGCCCCGATCTCGCGGCCGACAGCCGTCGAGCCCGTGAAAGCGATCTTGTCGACATCGGGATGGTCGACCAGCGCGGCGCCGGTCTCACCGTCGCCTGTCAGTACGTTCAGCACGCCCGGCGGGAATCCGGCCTCCAGTGCCAGCTCGCCAAGTCGCAACGCGCTCAGGGGGGTCTGCTCGGCCGGCTTGAGCACGATCGTGCAACCCGCCGCCAACGCCGGGCCGATCTTCCAAGCGGCCATCAGCAGCGGGAAGTTCCACGGCACGATCTGCGCGCACACCCCGACCGCTTCGCGACGCGTGTAGCAGAGCATGTTCGGCGCCGTCACCGGCAGCACGCTGCCCTCGATCTTGGTAGGCCAGCCGGCGTAGTAGCGCAGGTGGGCGATCGCGCCGCGCACGTCCACGTACTGGGCCAGCTTCACCGGCTTGCCGTTGTCGAGCGACTCGATCTCAGCGATTTCCTCTTCGTGCGATTCGATCGCGTCCGCCAACGCCATCGTCAGCGCGCCGCGGGCCGAGGGCGCCATCGAGGACCACGGGCCACTCTGGAATGCCTCGCGCGCGGCGGCTACGGCGCGTGCGACGTCCTCGGCGCCCGCCTGGGCGACGGTGGCGATCTCGCGGCCGTTTGCCGGGTCGAGCGTCGCAAACGTGCGCCCGTCGGCGGCCGGCACGCGCTCCGCGCCGATCAAAAGGCCGTGCTCTTTGGCGATGAAATCCCGTGCGCCGTCGCCGAGCGCGTCGGGGAGGGTGGGTTGGGCAACGGTGTTCATCGAAGCTCCTTAGGGCTTGAGGACAATCTTCAGCGCCTCGCGGCGGTCATATAGAGCGTACGCCTCCGGAGCCTGCTCCAAGCTCATGTGGTGGGTGACCAATGCGGTTGGGTCGAGCAGGCCGGCGGACATCATCGCCAGCACCCGATCGACGTGGCCGATCACGTTGGCGTGGCCTGCGCAGACGTGCAGTGACTTGATCCACAAGAGGCCCATGTGCACCTCGGCACGCTCGGCGTAGACGCCGACGGCCTGCACCGTGCCGCACTTGCGCGTCAACTTCAGCGCCAGGTCGAAAGCTTGCGCGTGGCCGACGGCATCGATGCACACGTCCACACCACGGCCTGCGCTTGCCT
This sequence comes from uncultured Solirubrobacterales bacterium, assembly GCA_963704555.1. Lineage (GTDB taxonomy): Bacteria > Actinomycetota > Thermoleophilia > Solirubrobacterales > Solirubrobacteraceae > Palsa-744. The sequence goes on along the minus strand of OY969921.1, from coordinate 1,908,129 downwards.
CGCGCGCTGCCGCACGCGGGTCGCCCTCGCTGAGGTGAACCGGCTGCGCACCGAAGCTCTCGGCCATCGCCAGGCGCTCGGGGACCGTGTCGATCGCGATCACATGCGCCGCACCGCAAGCTCGGGCGACCTGGACAGCGCACAGACCGACGGGCCCGAGACCGAGCACGGCAGCCACATCACCCGGTTGCAGGCCGCTGTCGGCGACGGCGTGAAAGCCCGTGCCCATCACGTCGCCGGCGAACAAGGCGATCTCGTCGCTCATGCCCGCCGGAATCTTGCGCAGGACGAGCTCGGCACTTGGCACCAAAGCCCGCTCGGCCTGGGTGCCCTGCAACGAGCCGAGCGCCGCGCCGTGGCCGAAGGTGCGCGAAGAGTCGCACTTGTGAAACCAGCCGCGCCGGCAGAAATAACAGTGCCCGCAGGCGGTTTGAAAGCAGCCGAGTACACGGTCGCCGGCCTTGACGCTGTGCACCGCCTCGCCGACGGCGAGCACCGTGCCGACGTACTCGTGCCCGATCGTAAAGCCGGGCTCGATCTTGACGCGGCCGTGGTAGATGTGCAGGTCCGACCCGCAGACGCCGGTGGCCTCGATCTGGACGATCGCATCGCCGGGATCCGATAGCTCGGGCTCGGGGACGTCCTTGACGAGCACTTCGCCGGGTGCTTGGAAGGTGACGGCTCGCATCGAAGACGGGAGCCTAGCCCGTATGCTGAGCAAATGCCCGATGCGCCTTCCAAGGCCGTACTCATCACCGGCTGCTCCTCGGGGATCGGCGAGGCAACCGCAAAGCGACTGACCGGCCACGGCTGGAGCGTATACGCGAGCGCGCGACGCCTGGAGTCGATCGAGCACCTTGCCGACGCCGGCTGCAAGCTGCTGCAACTGGATGTGTGCGACGAGCCCTCGATGCGTCGGGCGGTCGAGATGATCGAGCGCGAGCACGGCGCCGTTGGCGCGCTCGTCAACAACGCCGGCTATTCACAGGGTGGGCCGATCGAGCAGGTGCCGCTGGAGGCGGTGCGCCGCCAGTTTGAGACGAACGTGTTCGGCCTGATCGCGCTCACCCAGCTCGTCCTGCCCGCCATGCGAAAGCAGCATTGGGGCAGGGTCGTGAACATCGGCTCGATGGGTGGCAAGCTGACACTCCCCGGCGGGGGTCTCTATCACGCAACGAAGCACTCGCTGGAGGCAATCAGCGACGCGCTGCGCTTCGAGGTGCGGGGCTTCGGCGTGGACGTGGTGCTGATCGAGCCGGGCTTGATCACAACCGAGTTCGGCAAGACGGCGGCTGCCACCGTCGGCGAAGCGGGAACCGACACAAGCACCGTGAGCCAGGTGGATGGTGCCGATGCGGACGCACGAGCCGGTGCAGATACAGGCGCGGCTACGGTCGATCCCTACAAGCGATTCAACACGAAGCTGGAGGCGATGACGCTCGGCGTCTACGAGGGTTCGATGCGCCACCTCGGCGGCGGACCGGATGTAGTGGCCAAGGCAATCGAAAAGGCGATCTCGCGGCGCCGTCCGCCGTCGCGGATGCTGCTCACGCCCTCCGCGCGCCTCACGGTGCTGCAGCGCAAACTGCTGCCCGACCGGCTGTGGGACGCGGTGTTGCGCACGCAGATGCCAGAGCCTCGCTGAGGACGCGATGCAGGGCACGCAGACGCCAGAGCTTCGCTGAGGACGCGATGCAGCGCACCAAGATTCCCCAGTCACGCTGAAGGGCACGATGCTCCACAGCCAGGCGCCCGAGCGCGCTGAGGACACTGCCTCAGTCCTGCAGCGCGAGGGCCGCCGGCACGCTGGCCGCGAACCAACCAGGGATCGCCAGAATCGCGAGCGCGGTGGCGGTTACCAGGCTGAGGCTGCCGATCGCGTTTAGTGGGACTACCGAATAGGCGACAGGGAAGTTGATCGTCTCGGCGAGCGCACGATCGGCAAGCTGCTGGCCATACAGCCCGAAGATCGCGCCGGTGAGACAGCCGACGCCCAGCAGTATCAAACTCTCCAGCAGGATCGTGCGCCACAGCGTGGCTCGGCGCAGCCCCTCGAGCTTGAGCTTCGCTAGGCGCGGGCGGCGTTGCCAGACCATTGCGCCGATCGCGGCGGCCAGCGCGAGAACCGCGACGATCACGATCAGTGTGGCGATCTGGGTTAGACGTGCGAGCGCCTGACGGCTGAGCGCGATCTGCTGGGCGGTATGACGTGTGGAGGCTTGCACCGTGAACCCCGAGTCGGAGCCCAGCGCCCGCTCGATCTCGCGGAGGACCCGGGCCGCTGGAACACCAGCGGCGAGCAGGATGCTGTAGGCGCTCGCGTCACTGTCCCCGAACGCACGCGCGTAGTCGGTCGCGTTCATCATGATCGCGCCGGGCGCCCAGCCGAGGTTTGTGGACAGCGCCGCGACACGGAAGCCGCTCGGGTTGGAGGTGGGGAGCGTGAGCGCTTGGCCGACGTGCAGATGCTGTTCTGAGGCCAGCGCCCGAGAGAGGACCAGCCAACCGCCGGCGCGCACGCGTTCGCTCGCAAGTGCGGCGTCGCCTTCGACGATCTGACCCGCAGGCAACAGCGGCGTGGCCTGCTGCGGCGGAGCCATCACAAGCACGCGACGGCTGCCGTAGTCCAGCAGTCCGCCACGGTAGATGCGCACCGCGCGCACACCCGCAACGTGTTCAAGCTTTGACCTGTCGACCAATGCAAACGGGGTCGTGTCGAGCAGGTCATACGCGCCCGCGGGTGCAACCCATATGTCAGTGGCGGCGTTTATTTCGCGGGTCGCGCCTTCCAAGCCCGCGAGCAGGTTCTCGTGGGCGCCCTCGATCACGACGCTGCCGAACACCGCGAGCGCGCCGGTCGCCGCGATCGCTACAGCGCGTGCGCGCGCAGCACCGAGCTCCATCGTCGCGACATGCGGCACGGCACTTATGACTGCGCGCGCAAGCCGCCTGACGAGCGCAAGCGCGAGGCCCAGCACGAACGGCAGCACCAGCAGCAGCGCCGCCACGAGCAGCACCGTCCCGGGAATCGCCGCGTCGGGTGCCACGAGCAGGATCGCGCTCGCGGCTCCGATGCATCCCACGCCCGCTAGCGCCAGCCAACCCCCCTCGCCGCCAACGCCACGAGCGCTCGCGAGTCGCTCCCGCGGGCCGATCGCAGCAAGCGGGTCGCGCGCGAGGATGTCACGCAACGGGCTCAGCACCGCAACGAGCGCCGCAAGCATCCCTCCCGCGCATGCGATCGCGACGCTCTGCCAGGTCACGACACGCTGCGAACCGATCGCGAACGCCAACGAGAGGAACGCGGGATCGGAGTGCAGCACGTGAATCGAGAGCTCATCCCCCAGCGCCAACCCAACCACGCACGCCCCCAGACCGAGGAGCAGCGCGTCAAGCGAGAGCACCGCGATCACCGTGCGCGGGGTGTAGCCGTCGCGGCGCAGATCCGCGACCAGTCGCCGGCGCTGTGGGACCGTCAACAGCATCGCGTTGAACGCGAACAGAAATCCCACCAGCGCGCTTATCACCGCGAACAGTTGGGTCGACTGACTGCTCGCCGTCGCGGCCTTGGCGAACAGCGTCTGATCGTAGCTGACCGGCTCCACGTTCAAGCGCCCGTCCGCCACGCGTTCCAGCGCCACCTTGACCGACGAGCCCATGCCAGGGGCGGGCTCCACGAAGATGCGGCTGACACGACCCTCAAGGCCGGTGAGTTCCTGCGCGTAGAAAAGTGGCGCCAGGGCGACAGGGGCGGTGTCGAGCGCACCGATCTGCCGTGCCGAGAGCACCGTGTACAGCGGGGCGCCTGTGGTGTGGCCGGCGAGTCGCAGCGTAACTTTCTGGCCGAATCTGCCTACCCCGATCGTGCGTGCCAGCGGCGCGGGCAGCGCAAGCGCGCCGAAGCCCCCAAACGGTTCCAGCGCGACATTACGTACAAGCGTCCCGCCGAGCGCGGACAGGCTCTCCTCGGCGCCCACGAGCTCGACCGATTCGCTGCCGCGCGGGCCACTCGCCTCGGCGCCGGCTTCAAGCAGTGGCGCCGCGACCCGCACTCCGGGGATGGCGCGCACGCGCGCGAGCAGGCTCTGTGGAAAGCCGCTGGGATCGCGTGCCATCAGTTGCAGCGTCGCTTTGCCGGCTATCCCGTGTGAGAGCTGCGCCACCGAGCTCTCAAGGCTCTGGCTGGAAACCTGCGAAGCGAACAGCAGCGCCACACCGGCGGCGATGCCCGCGAGCGCAAAGCACTCCCCCACCAATCGCGCGCGCAGGCGCACGCGATAGAACCGAAGCGCGTTGGACAGCTTCACAGTGCGTAGCTGCGATCGGTCTTGTGCTCGGTGAGCCGCCCGTCGCGCAGCGCGAGCACGCGGTCGGCGTAGTCCCCCGCCATCGGATCGTGGCTGACGAGCACGACCGCGACCTGACGCTCGCGACAGAGCCCGCGCAGAAGCTCCAGCACTTCCCGCCCGCGCTGCGTGTCGAGGCTCCCCGTGGGCTCGTCGGCGAGCAACAGGCGCGGCTGGGTGGAGAGCGCGCGGGCGATCATCACGCGCTGGCGCTCGCCCATCGACAGCGTCTCACCACGATGCGCCAGACGCTCACCCAACCCGAGACGCTCGAGTAGCGGCGTGATCTCGCGCCTGGCCTCGCGCCAGCGCATCGTGCCGAGCAGCTTGAGGATCGCGTTGTCGATCGCGCTCACACCTGGTAGCAGGTCGAAGTTCTGACGAATGAAGCCCATCTCAGAGAGCCTGAAATGCGACGCCTCACGCTCAGACAACGAGGACACGTCGCGCCCCCCGATCAAGACCGCGCCCGCCGTCGGCTCCAGCAGCGCGGCCACCATCAACAGCAGTGTCGTCTTGCCAGATCCACTCGGCCCGTACAGCGCCACCATCTCGCCCGCGTTAACCGTCAGCGACACGCCGTCCACCGCGCGCACCGTCTCACCGCCGACGGCCGGATAGTGCTTCACGATGTCACACAGCTCCAGCATTCACCCACCGCTCTCGTGTCAGTCTGAGACTGTGCCGTTCATGTGCACGGTGATCGCGTCGTCGGAGCGCGCGATCGTGCCGCTGAAGCTCAGACCGGACCCATGGGCGTGGGCATACTGGCCCGTCCCGCGGCTGATCGAGGCCGAACCGGAGAACGTGGCCGTCTCACTGCCCCGGTGATAGCTCGCCGTGCCGTAGCCCGTGATCGAGCCACCGCGCGGATAGATGTTGACTTCGGCTGTCACCCGGCTGGTCGAGACAACCGTCAGGTGAACATAGATGACGCCCGTGATCGTGCCCGACGCAGCGCCCCGCTCGTTGAGGGTGAATTCGTGCTTGCTTGTCATGTGCAGATTGCCCGTCTCCTTCAGCGAGAAGCTCCTCGCCTGGAGCGCGCGGGCGGCCGCCGCCGGAGCGATACCGCTACCAAGGGACGCGGCGGCAGCGGCCACACCGCACGACACCACCGTGGCGGCCAAAGCCGCGCGAGGACTCACGATGGGCATGGGATCCTTGCCAGCGTTTCACTGCCGGTGCCGTCGGCATAGGTGAAGTCAGCGGCAAACGGGAACCCGCCGGCCGGGCAGGTAGAGGGAGTCAGAATCGCGTTGCGGTCGTGACCATGACCTGTGTGACCGGCTCCGACTGTCAGCGTGAACGCAAGAATCGACGCTTCCGGCGAGCCGGGTAGCGTGGCAATTGGGGGGATCGACATCACGAGCGTTTCCCCGTACGGCGCGCTGTCGAACAGCACCGTCCCGCCCAGCACGACCCGTTCCTGCAGTGGCGTGTAGCCCAGCGCGAGGATCTCGAACGTCGGCTGCAGGTTCTCGGGCGGACCGAGAAACGCCCACAGCGCGACTTTCTCGAGAATCGTTTGCGAGCCTGCCCGCGCCTCAACAAGCGCATTGCCGGCGCCGAGCCGCGAGCGCGCCGGACAGCCACTCAAGCCGCGCGCCTGCAGCCGCGCCACGCTGCACGCACGCAAGCTCGGCACTTCGAGGCTCATCCCAGCCGGCAGCCGCAGGACTGAGCGTCGCAGCGGCGAGGGGACGCCGAATTCGCCCCCTGAGAAGTGAATTGCGATCGTCAGCGAGACTCGCGCACGCAGACGATCCGCGGAGAGCGTGGGCAGGATCGTCGCGGAGGTCCCGATCGGCGTGGGCGATAGCGGCGCGAACGCGTTGAGCGCCGAAGCGGGCGCGACGAGCGCCGCGGACATGACGAGCGTCTCGAGCACGACAAGCGCCGCGGACACGACGAGCGCCGCCGCTATCGCGCGGCAGGCAGCGTCCCTAGCCCGACGCCGCCGGTCCGCTGGCTCTGGTGGCTGCCGCAAGCCCTTCGTAGAACATGGCAAGCTCATCGCCGGTGGGAATCGCGTCGGGATCGAGCATCGCCTGAAAGAACAAGCCGTCCACCACGGCGATCATGAAGGACGCGGCGACTTCCACCATGCGCGGCAGGGGCTCGTCGCGAGGCGGCGGCTCGCCGCCGGTGGTGCCGGCGATGATGAATTCGCTCGCCCGCCGGCGCTGCTCGGCATAGTGCGCCGCCAGCCGGCTCAGCAACTCCGGTGAGCGCTGGGCCTGCAGCAGCGCCTCCAGGTACATCACGAACAACGGCAGCCTCTTCGGGAGCTCGGCCATTGTTGGACGGGCCTGTGCGGCCATGTGCTCCAGCGGACCCGCGTTCGGGTCGCTGTCCGTCAACTCGCCGGACACCTCGCCAACGCTTTCGACCCATTCCAGAAACGACTCCAGGATCGCCTCGTTCAGCAGGTTCTCGCGGCTTCCGAAGTGGTAGTTGACGGCCCCGAGATTGACCCCAGCCTCGGCGGTCAGCTTGCGCACGCTCGTACCCGCGTACCCGTGCCCGCGGATCAGCCGCTTGGCCGCCTCTAGTAGGGCTGTCTTGGTCTCGTCGCTGTTTTGCATCGGATATGAACAACAACATCATTCATACGATCGTATCATACAAACGATCGTATGCTTACTATGGATGCATCACGGCAGGGTTGCGCTGGTCCTTGTTGCGCTGATAGTAGGTCCTACGACACACTTGGACTCGGCGAACGCCTGAACCTGCCCGCACGGACGACCGACCTCGAAGCCCTGCGCGTAGTCCACGCCGTACTCGCGCAGTAAACGCATCGTCGGCTTGTCGCCGACGTACTCGGCGATCGTCTGCTTGCCCATGCCGCGAGCTACGCCGACAAGTGCCTGCACGACCAATTGATCCTTGTGCGAGGAAGGCAGCGTGCGGATGAAGTCGCCGTCGATCTTCAGATACTTGAACGGCAGTTGCTTGAGATATTGAAAGGAGCCGAAGCCCGCACCAAAGTCGTCGAGCGCGACCGAGCTGCCGAGCGTGTGGACACCTTCGCAAAAACTCTGCGCGCGGCGCATATCGCCGATCGCCGCCGTCTCGGTGACCTCGACGACCAGTCGTGCGGGATCGACGCGACGGCGGTCAAGCTCTTGCTCGATGTGAGCGAGCATGCCGTGGTCTGTGATCGACAGAGCAGACAGGTTGACGGCCACGCGAGCCTCGCGCTCGGCCAGCTCGCCACCCATCAAGGCGATCGCCTTGCCGATCACCATGCGGTCGATATCTTGGATCAAGCCATAGCGCTCGGCCGCGGGCAGGAAGCTGCACGGCGGCGTGAGCGGCCCGCTGGGATCGTCGGCTAGGCGGATCAGCGCCTCGTAGTGGGAGACCGCTCCCCCCTGCAACGAGACGATCGGCTGGTAGTGGAGCACGAACAGGTCCTCGCGCAGCGCGTGGCGCAAACGCGCCAGCCACGGTCGTGGGTGCAGACCGGCGGGCGAGGAGAAGCTAGCCGGACCGGCCGGGTAGCGCCGGCGCCGGTTCTCCTCAGGACGCATATCGCGCGCTCGGATGACGAAGCTAGAGCTGACGTCGGTCGTGGAAGTTGGCATCGCGGCAATATTCATCGAACGTCACCCACATACCCATGGGGCCTCCGGTTATATGGAGGTTTTCGACCGAAAGCCACAGCAAACCTGCTCAAAAGCGCACAATCGTGCCCAACTGCGGCCACGAAGTTGCTGATCTCAGCCGTTTTTCTTGAGTTTGGGTAGTTCGTTCTTGGTGGTGTCGATTGGGATGGCGAAGGCGATGCCGATGCTGCCCGAGTGTTCGCCGCCTGTCTCGATTTGGGAGTTGATGGCGATTACTTCGCCGTCTTGGTTGAGTAGGGGTCCGCCGGAGTTGCCGGGGTTGATCGGTGCGTCGGTCTGCAAGGCATTGTCGATGGCTAGACCGTTGGGTGCTTGGATCTTGCGTTCCAGTGCCGAGATGACGCCGGTGGTCAGCGTGCGTGCGAGTCCGAAGGGGTTGCCGATCGCGAGTACCGGGTCGCCGATGTGGGCCTTGCTTGAGTCTCCGAGCACGAGCGGGTGCAGCGTGAGGCCCGCGGTGGGTATGCGTAGCACCGCGATGTCGTGCGAGGGGTCCTTGCCGACGATCTTCGCTTCGACGGTCTTTGAGTGCTCGAAGCCGACCGTGATCTTGGAGGCGCCCTGCACGACATGCCAGTTGGTGAGGATCGTGCCGTTACCGTCGATCTCGAAACCGGACCCGGTCGCGGTGCCTTGGCCTGCGCCTTCTTCGCCCTTGAGGAATTCTGCCGGTGTCTGCGCCTCGCTGACACCGGCAGCGCTCACGAACACAACCCCTGGGGCGTCCCGTTCATAGACCTGGCGGGCGCTCAGCCCACGACCCTGCCCCGATGCGCTTGTGAGGGCAGCGGGCGACTGCTGCTGCTGGACTGTGACGGTGGTTTTCGAGTCGAGGCTGCCGCCAGCGGCCAGCACCGTGAGAATCGCTCCGGAGAGCAGACCGCCGCCCAGCGCACCGGCAAAAAACGCCGCGAGCAACGGCCTGTTGGCGGTCAAGCCTCCCATCGGGCTCGAATCATACGGACCTCCGGGGAAGCACAACCCCGGAATCTCCGGCCAAACATAGGGGGCCGGCTACCGCGTCCATCGGCTAGAGAGCGGCTCACGAGGGTTTCAGTCCCAGCGCCCGTCCGGTACGCGACAGCGCCGAAGCGTATGTTGAGAGCAGGCGCTTGGCGGCCTGTTCGTTGAGCCGATTGACCCGTTGAGCGAGTCGTCTGTTGGCGGGGGTCTCGTATGGCCGCAGCCTGTGTAGCACGGCTTCTTCGAGCGATTCTTTCTTACCGCCCGCCCCGTCGTTTCTTGGCCGATCGCATCCGCGGCCTTGATAAAGGCCGTGGTGCTCAAGGACAGCGTGCGATAGCCGCTTGCCTTCCACTCGCCAAGATCCGTGCAGATATCGGGCAAAGCAAGCATCGCTGTGACTCGTTCTTCTGCGGCCACTGCTCTCTAACGAGCTTTGCGACCGTCGGGTCGCTCCAGCGCAGAGCGCCTATCTTGCCGGGCAAACCCAAGCACCGCCGTACTGTCCGGCGCAATTGACGAGAACAACACCGCGAAGGAAATCTCTCCTTCGAGAACACTGAGCTGCTGACCCTTGGGCGCATCGACCAACACCGACGGACACGCCGAAGCGACCCCCGATGCTTGCCGTTCCATCGCGACAATACTCTTACCTACATTCGCCTGCTGCGCAAGCACCAACGCATAGGATGCCCTCAAATATGCAGTCGTCGATCCCTCATTATCCCCTGTTGACCTCGCGCTTGCCCCCGACACGCACACGAGCACCAGCACGACCAAGCCCGCGAACAGCCCAATCGTCCGTCGAACCGACATCGCACACGTTGAGGATCGCAACCACCGATCGACACCGGGACATACCGACCGCGCGACCGCGAGCTCGGTCTCAAGCTGGCGGATTCTGCGCTTGGCGGCGGCGAGCTCAAGCTGCCGGCTGGTGGTCGCGCCCTCAGCCTCTCCGCGATTCGATCCGCTCTTGCTTAAGCCAGTTATTAGATCGTGACCTGCGACATCTGAAACGTCGCCGCGAGCTGCTTGACCTTCGTTCCAGACCGCGCCAGCTCAATCACCTGGCTACGGAACTCCGCAGGATACCTACGTGGCATCAGAAACAGTCCTCTCTACCGAAGGACTTCAGTATCCCAACTCCACTTTCTCAAGGGCAGATCATCGGCATCCAAGATTCCCGGGGCGGTTCACGTCGTGGTAGGCGGCGTATTCGTATTCGCCTTCTTCTTCATCGTATCCGCCTTCTGGTGAGGCTCCTTGCATGGCTGCGTAGGCTTTGGCGGCTTACTCACGTCTCATCCGTCCGTCACCACGCGACCGCAGCAGCAGAAACGCACGCCAAACCACCCATCCAGCGACCAACAGCATCAAGATGACAGCCGGCCAAAAGGACCGCGCGTGTGCCCTGCCTGACGTCACGGCGATCACGACCACGACTACCGTGTAGAGCGCAAACAACACCAACATAAGCCCCGCCAGCCAACGCCACCATCTTCGATGATCAGAAGAACCAGTCACAAGTCAGTTCCTAGGTGGAAAGACTTCCAACATACGCTCCCACCACCGCTTCTTGTGACGCGGATCACCGAGAACAACAACTCCCATCGCCGCTCTCGTCTTGAACCGGCGAAACGTTCGCACGACCCGTTGAACCCTCGACATCCTTCTATGTGTCACATCACGTCGTTCCACCAAAACCTCCCCTACGGGTTACCGCAACCCGCCCCATATTGCTTCCACAGTTCGTAAGCGCAATGAGCAATACCCCAGGCTTCCTTACCCACTTCGAAAACCGTTTTAGCCCATGGAGGCAATGAATTATTAGGATGTTTCAATCTTTCAACACGTGTCTTACCCCCGCCGTGTCCTCCAATCCCATAGACGTCCCGTGTACATGGTCCTTCCGACCCGGCTTTGCATAGCCTCTCAGTCGAACTGGTCGTCGTAGTAGCGCCTTCGCTACCTTCTGCTGTAGTTAGAGGTTGAATCAGGAGCGCTGATTCGGCGTGTGCTTCTCCGCTTTCCAGTTTGCCGCCATGCTTATAGCTCGCGTATTCGTATTCGCCTTCTTCTTCCCAGTATTCTTCTTCGGGTCCTTCGTTTCCGGCGATTTGGGCGAGTAGTGCTGCTTCGGCTTGGGCTTGTGCTGCTGCTTGTGCTGCTTTGCGTTCGGCTTCTTCTCTGGCTGCTTGTTCGCGGGCGAGTTGGGCTTGTTCTTCGCGGACTGCGAATTCGGCGTTTGCTTCGTTGACCCAGGCTGATGTTTCGAAGGTCCATTCGCCTGTGAGGTCTGTTGTGTTGACTGGGTCGCCGTATACGTAGGCGTATTGGTTCTCCGAGCCTCCCGGTCTGGGGTCGGTTTGGAGGTAGCGGCCTAGTTGGGGGATGTAGGAGCGTGCGCCCATTGCCATGGTTCCGGATGGTAGCGTGGTCGGGATCTCGTGCGACCCGAGCCAGGAGTACTTTGGGGGTCCTTCGGTGGCGGGGACTCCGTACTCGCTTGCTTCGGCGATTGTGGATTCGAGCGCAGTGGCGGTTTCTTCGTCGTGGGCCGTGGCGACGATGTCGCCGTGGAGGTTGGGGAGTTGTAGGCTAGCTTTTTCGTTGTTGTGGCGGATCGCGACGAGTCCGCCGCCTATCCCGGTGATGTAGCGGGTGTAGTTGCCGGAGAGTTCGCCTGTCCAGGACGGGGTCCTGGCTTCGGGGGAGCTGTAGTGTTGGATTTCGGTCGCGACGATTTTGCCGGTGGAGACGATTTCGCGGGTTCTGCCGTCTGGGTCTAGTTGGTCGCCGATGGTTTGGGTGCCCTGTGTTTGGCTTGCGATCTCGTTGTTCTGGTAGTAGGTGCTTGTGAGCGTCGTGCCGCCGGCGTCTGTGGCGGGTAGTTTGGTGGTGTTACCGAAGGAGTCGTATTCTGCTCCGGTGTCGAGGAGTCGGTTGGCAGGATCGTAGGTGTGGTTTTGTGTTTCGCCGCCTTCGGTTGCGCACGCGCCGCCGGTGCCTGGGGGTCGTGTTGTGAGGCTGGTGCGGTTGCCTTCTTCTTCGTAGGCGTAGATGCGTCCGATGCAGCCTTTGCCCGCTACGTTGTCTAGTACTTGGGTTAGTCGTCCGGCTTCGTCGTAACTATAGGTTTGTGCTGCTTGGGTGCTTTGTTGTGTTATCCACTGTCCGTGGATTGAGGGTACGACTGTGTCGCTGTACCATTCTTCGGGACAGGTTTTCGCGCAGTGCGCGGTCTTTAGGTATACGAGTCCCGTGACCTGGCCTGTTGTGTTGCGGGTGTAGGTCGCGGTCATTGCGTTGGGGTAGGTTTCGCTTGTCATGTTCCCTTCGACGTCGTAAGCTGCGTCGAAGGTCAGAGTATTGGCGGCCTGGGTGTCTTTGAGTTCGGTCAGGTTGCCGGTGGTTTCGTTGTATTCGTAGGTCTGGGTGCCCTTACCGTCGCTCGTTTTCTTGAGCCGGTAATCCTTTTCTTTTTCGTATTCGTAGGTCGTTTGGTTGCCGTCCGCGTCGGTGTAGCTAGTTAGCTGGCCGAGCGTGTTGTATTCGCTCTTTAGCGTCCCTGTTTCTGTGCTTTGTTCGATGAGCGCGCCCGTCGTTGTGCTGTATTTATCGGCGACTTCCGGTATTTTCGTCCCGACTGTCGAGGTTGTATGGGTTTTTTGGGGTCGGCCCGCTTCGTCGTAGCTTGTAGTGGTGGTGCGCGTGTCGGTGCCGCCCGCTGCCTTTGTTACTTCGGCTTTGATTTCGGTTGGCTCGCCGTACATGTTGTATGTGTAGGAGGTGACGGGTATGCCCGGTAGGCCGCTGGTAGTCGGTTGTTCGGCAGGCTGGGTTTGACAGACCATGTTTGCCCATTCGGGGTGTTCCCCGCATTTGGGATATTTGCTGTTGGCGGCGGCGGTGTAGTAGATCGTTTGTGTGTTGTTTACGCCTGTTTTGCTTATGGCTGGTATTGTCCACTTCTCGACGCGACTGTTGCCGGTGTTTTCCCACCAGATGCCGCTATCGAGAACATAGACGCTCGAGCCTGAGAATGCGAGTCCGTGGGGACCGTAGTTGAATTGTCCGCTACCGCTGCCCTTGCTACCGAACCCGTACAAATATTCGCCTGTTTGTGTGAAGACCTGGACACGATTGTTAGCGTATTCGGAAACCCAAACATCGCCTTCCGTCCCGACCGCGACACCATAAGGGTCCGAGAGCTTCCCGGGTTCCGAGCCGCTGGTGCCCCAAACATGAAGTAGTTTGCCTTCGTTGTTGAACTCGGCGATCTTATTTTCCCAAGAGTACGCTACCCAAACATCGTTACTGGAATCGACCGTTAGATAAAACGGGCCTTCGTGTTCTTCGCTCTGAGAAATATTCCTAACCCAAACAAGTTCCGAGTTGAACTCCTGCACACGACGATTCCCTCGATCGGCAACGAAAACATCGCCAGCGGAATCGACACCGATACCCTCGGGAATATCGAACTCGCCGTTACCCGAACCCTGGATACCCGCATGACACGAAACTGTGCACGTCTGGAATTTGTTTTCGCCGTTAGCGACACCCCAACCGAACATCTTTAGGAATTTGCCTTCGCTATTGAACTCCTCGACCCGTGAGTTTCCCTCGTCGGTAGACCAAACGTTTCCTTTCGAATCGACCGTAACGCCCTCTGTCCATCCCATCTGGCCGGCTCCGGTCCCGGCCGATCCGGCGGTCCGGACGAATTCGCCTTTACTATTGAACTCCTCCAGACGCTCATTATAGGTATCGGACACCCATACGTTCCCGAGGCGTCGGTCGCCAGACCGCCCTCGGGTTCGCGCAACTGACCGTTACCCGTCCCATAGGACCCAAACGAACTTGTATAGGTGGGTAGTTTGTTCGCTCCGGGTGCGGTCGTTTCGATTACGTTGCCGGTCGATTGTTCGTAGACCGTTGTTCGTGTTAGGTTCAGACCGCCTGGGTTGGCGGTGGTCGATGTCGGCTTGCGTAGCGTCCAGCCCAGTCCGTTCTGCCCGGAATAGCGGGTGAGGGTTCTGCGAATTTCTTGTTCGCCCCTGCCTTCTATCTCGGCGCCTTGTGTCGTCTGGGTTACGAGACGGTACGGTCCGCCTGTGGATGGGGCATTGTTGTCGTATTCGTAGACGGTGTGGCTGCGTGCCTGCACTTCTTCGCCGTTGGCGAGCTTGATCGCGTGGCGGGGACCGAGGCTGCTCAGGAGCTCTGTGCCTTCGCTGTTGTATTCGCTTTGTGTGTCTAGTTCTTTGGCAACGACCGCCGGTTTAGCTTCTTTGAGCGCGATCGCGCGGTTGTCGGGGCTCAGCGAGCGTTCGACGTCGTTGTTGGCGTTGTATTCGGTCGTGGAGGTGCCTCCGGTGGGGGTGGCGAGGTTGACGGTGCGTTCCGTTCTGTCCCTGTAGTAGACGGTCGCACGTCTATAGTCCGCGGCAGGCCAGCCCTCGGGCTCGTCGGGCGGGAACACCGCTGTGGCTTCTGCCGGAAGGTCTTTCTGTGCCCAGCCTTCTTCGACTTCTTTAGCGCCCATCGCGTGCGGCGCGCCGCTCCCCGAGACCGCTACGTTGTACTCGACCGTCGAGCCGGGCTGAACAGGTCTCAGTTCGCCTTCGCTTTCTTTCATGCTCGGTATTGTCCACTTCTCGACGCGGCTGTTGCCGGTGTTTTCCCACCAGATCCCACTATCGAGAACATAGACGCTCGAGCCTGAGAATGCGAGTCCGTGGGGACCGTAGTTGAATTGTCCGCTACCGCTGCCCTTGCTACCGAACCCGTACAAATATTCGCCTGTTTGTGTGAAGACCTGGACACGATTGTTAGCGTATTCGGAAACCCAAACATCGCCTTCCGTCCCGACCGCGACACCATAAGGGTCCGAGAGCTTCCCGGGTTCCGAGCCGCTGGTGCCCCAAACATGAAGTAGTTTGCCTTCGTTGTTGAACTCGGCGATCTTATTTTCCCAAGAGTACGCTACCCAAACATCGTTACTGGAATCGACCGTTAGATAAAACGGGCCTTCGTGTTCTTCGCTCTGAGAAATATTCCTAACCCAAACAAGTTCCGAGTTGAACTCCTGCACACGACGATTCCCTCGATCGGCAACGAAAACATCGCCAGCGGAATCGACACCGATACCCTCCGGCAAATAAAACTCGCCATTACCCGAACCCTGGATACCCGCATGACACGAAACCGTGCACGTCTGAAATTTATTTTCGCCGTTAGCGACACCCCAACCAAACATCTTCAGAAACGTGCCGCTGCTATTGAACTCCTCGACCCGCGCATTACCCTCGTCGGTAGACCAAACGTTTCCTTTCGAATCGACCGTAACGCCCTCCGTCCACCCCATCTGCCCAGCACCCGTCCCAAACGACCCTGCCGTACGAACGAATTCGCCTTTACTATTGAACTCCTCCAAACGGTCGTTATACGTATCGGACACCCATACGTTCCCCGAAGCGTCGGTCGCCAGACCGCCCTCCGGTTCGCGCAACTGACCGTTACCCATCCCGTAAGACCCAAACGAACTCGTATACGTAGGCGTGGGCGGCGGTTCGTATACCGTCACCGACGCCGAGCCCGAACCGTTGGTCGCGCTCACTACGACGGCAAGCCGATATCCGCCGTCTTTGCTGGTAGGCGTATAGTTCGCGTTCGTCGCTGCAGGGATCGCCACGCATTCCCCGCCGGCGGCATTGCAGTCCTCCCACTGGTAGCCGTAGAGGACCGGGCTACCGGACCATTTTCCTTCGGTGACAGCCATCCGCACACCCGTAGTCCTCACACCGGTGAGCTTCGGCGCTTCGGTGTTTGTCAACCCTTCCCCGCTCCACACGCTCGCCGAAGTCGGGGCCTGTGCGACCTTCAAAACGGCACCGGGACTCGCGCTCCCTGAGATAGCGCCATACACCGCGCCCCACGTCTCCCCTCCCGGGGGCGTCAGCGCGGTAAGGTGCCCTTCGCTATCGTACCCATAATAAGTCTTCAGTTCCGGTTTGATCCTTGGATCCCATACCACGCGCAACCGGCCCTGTTTATCGTACTCGTAGTGTGCGACTTCGACTTTCTTCATTTCTTTACTAGCCGGTTCCCACGCCGTGTAATACACACGCGTAAGATTGCCTTCTACATCGCCCCATTCTGCGGGGACTTCGCCTTTCGCGGTAGTGCTCGTCGCATAGTTGAACGTCAGCGCACGACAACCGGCTTTCAACGTCGGCGAGCACGACACGCCCGCCGGCCTCGGCGCCAGCGCCTCGCTGGGACGCGTCACCATCCGTTTAGAACCGGACGGCACTTCGACCGTTTCATATTCATATGTCGTGGTGTCCGTCGCTACCTGACCCTGGGTTATATGCGGACTCCATATTTCGCCGCTACCGCCCGAGGGCACCTTGAAACACGTCGTCGTGTCCGCCGCGGAGTTCGTGAGACTGAATTCGCTCTGACCGACTTCGCACGGCGTACTCGACAACGTCAAGTTCGAATCTCCCGCCGGAGAGATATACCCGCCCGTCCCGTTAGGCGCGAAGATCGTCTGCGCACCGCTCGCGCCGGTCAACACCATACCGCCCGTAGGCTGTTTGACCAAGCTCTCCTGCCCGCCGAGACCGATACCCCACTGCGCCCCCAACGGACCGCCCACACCCGCCGTCAGATGCTCAGAGCTATAGCTGCGACTCACCGTCAACCCACCGCCCATCGAGACGTCCGTCGCGCTCATCGAATACTCGCCCGACTGCGGATTAAACGAGCCCGGCCCAAGCGAGACCGGACTCGCGGGATGCACAATCATCGCGAAGCTTTCGCTCGACGCGTTCCCCGCGTTATCCTCGGCTTCCACCGTCACCGTATGCCGTCCCGTCGCGTAATTATGACCGTAGATCGTCCACGTCCCGCTATGAGCGCTACACGGCCCCGGCGAACACGACGCACCGGAACTAGCCGTTTCGTGCCCATCTATAAACAACTTCAGCGACTTCATCCCCGAACTCGAAACGCTCCCCGACCCATCCGTCGCTTCCGCATTCAAATGGTATTCCCCAGCACCGACCTGCCCTCCCGGCCCGAGCCCGGAAAGCACAATATTATGGGGCGGAGTCCCATCCACCTTGATCGACTGCGGCCAAACCAACGCATAATCTTTGTTAGCAGCGTCGTATGCGTACGCTTCCAGGGCATCTTCGCCATCGCCCATTTTACTGTTATACGTAAAACCCTTATCGAACACGGGATTGCACTGCACCCCTTGACATTCGCCGTGCGCGTAAAACGGAAATTCTTCGCTCCAACCGCCCGCACCCCGATCGATTATCGACGCAAAACTTATCCCTAGACCGGGATCGCTCGCACGCATTTCAAACGCGCTTTCCGAATGCGGCCCAAGCCAACCCCCGCTATACAAAATGTTGGTCAGCCCACCATCGACCGTCGGATCCGTTTTATCGAAACTCAATTCAGGACCCTTTTCCTGTTCGAGATAAACATAGGCATGCAACGCAGTGGTCGAAGCACCGCTACCGGCACCGGTCGGACGCAACGAGAACCGCGCAAGATTTTCAGGCGTACCTTTTTCATCCGAAAAAGGACATTCGGTTTTCGTCGTTTTCCAACATTCCCCACTCGCCGAAAGAGACGTTTCGGCGAAACTCCCAGAAGTACTCGATTTCCCTTCGACCACTTTAGGCTTATGTTCGAGTTCTACAGCAACTTCGGCCGCGTGCCCTTCAAGCGCCGTAGACGCCCTGACCGAGACTTCCGTGATCCGCGCTTCGCTACCTTCACGAATCGAATAATACAACATACCCGCTTCATTAAGAACATAAGACCCAGAACCCGCGATAGTCACACCACCGCTCCCTAACAAACCAGAAACCACGAATTTACTACCTAATTCAGGATTGAACGCTTCGCGCCAGTTCGTGTTCGTACCAGCCAACAATTCGTCGGTCACGAAAGGGTCTACGCTCAACGGATACGCATAAGCACCCGCCGGATGCGGGACCGTAATCGTCAAGACATCCCCCGAGACACTCATCGTCACACCGGACACCTGCGTGCCCTGCGCATCGACAGCACTCGGCGGCAAAACCGACGCTATCGTCTGTCCATCCTCGCGAACGAACACAGGCCCCGTATCCCCACCCAACTGTTCAAGGACGGCGCCTTCGGGCAACCCCACCCTGAACCGCAACACTTCCGGACTACGCTGCGAACGCAAAATACTATCCAACTCAAAACTACCGCCCCCGCCAAGCTTCGCGACCTCATCCACATCCAAACCCACCGACGCACCACCCCAAAACACCGCATAACCATCACTCACACCCCCCGCAGCACCAGCCACACTCCCCGCAGAAGCTGCAAGCGGCGTCAACGACACACCCAAAACCGGCAACGACACACCTTCAGACAAATCCACCGGTACACGCGCCTCAATACTGGCACGCCTAGGAACGAACACCCCACCAGATTCAACAAGACCCATATCAAGCCCAGCCCACCTACCAGGCGAAACCTGCGAAGCTATTTCACCAGCAGCTTCCACCACACCAGAACCACCACCAACCCCGGAGACCCGCGCCGCATTCGACCCGATAAATTCAGAAACAGAATCCCCTTCCGGCAAGCTCGACAAACCCGCGCCCGCTTCACCGCCAACCGCAGGAAACTTATTATTAATCAAAGACAACGCTTCAGACGAAGAAAGACCCTCATACGCAGAAGCCGAATTCATCCTTTGTTCGATCGAATCGGGAGTCGACAGCACCACCTTCCGTTCCGCCGTAACTCCTTCCCCTTCCACCAACGGCTGGACACCAGCCACCGTCAACGGACTACCCTTCAAAGAAAGCGACCCAGCCGCGACAACCGCACGACCGCGCCCCCTCAGAACACGACCACGCCGCCGATCATGACCCGAACCCCGGGAACCACGACGCACCTTAGAAGACCTAGAACCATGCGTATGCCGAGAACGAAAAGAACGATGACGTCCCGGAGTCAGATCACCAGAAGAACGCCCAGCAGACACAGAAGACCCCGCAGCAACAGCCAGGCCCACGCTAGCCGCGCCAACAATAGACAACGCTAGGCACGCAACGACAAACCTTACACGGCTCATACCGCCCCCGATCTCACAGTATCTAACTCCCGCCAGCGACGCTGGTCACATATATCTACGCTATTCAGCGAGGAATGTCTATCCCCATTTCGGTGATCTTTCGGTGAGAAACGGTGAGCAAATCGGTGACACCGTTTCTCACTCTGGCACGATCAGAATATGCCGCACCGCGATACCGCACGAGCAACACGGAGGAGCACTGGCCCGTTAGGCAGACCGTCCGGTCCGGTCAAGGGTCACAAGGTCACTACGTCGCGTAACGCCTAGCTTGCGGTTCAATCGTTGAACATGAGAACGCACAGTCTCGACACCGATCTGCAACGCACTCGCGATCTCGGGATTAGAACATCCCGCCTGAATAAGCTGGAACACGTCCCACTCACGCCGCGTCAAAGTCCTGGACACATGGCTGCGCGGCCGAGCTCCAGCTGCCGGCGACACCCACATCCGCTTGCCTTCCGCAGCGAATCTGATCGCTGCAGAAATACCAGACCAAGCAGCCTCCTGGGCAACACAAGCCGTTATACCAAAAGCCAACAGCTGTCTCCCAGCCTGTTCAGAGACCCCATGTATCAGTGCGACCAGCCCGATATCGGGCTTAATCGCTTGCAGACGTCGCGGCATCGAGCTATTCGCGATAGCGGCCTCGCCGAGAATCGCTACACAAGGAGATTCACGAGCTATCGCCACTTCGAGGCCACTCAAATCAAGCCCGTGCTGCAAGACCTGTATATCTGGCTCGTCCTGTAGGAATGCAGTTAGCCCCCGATCGAATACAACCCCAAAGCGAGCCGTGACGACAGTAATCTTAACCCCAGTGGTATCTACGTAACTCTGCACGCCACGTTCTCTTGGCTACAAAACGGTCGGCAGACAACGGTCACTTGGCTCATTGTGCTACCTCACCGTCGGGCGATAGCCGAGACGAACAGAGATTGTCTCGGCCGCGTCCAGCAGGTCAGGCAGGAACTTGTCGACCAGCTCTTCCGAGGAGATCATCGATACGTGAGCCGCCAGGTTGATAGCAGCGACCACCTCGCGACTCTCACCACGGACCGGACAAGCGATCGACACCAGACCAGGCGCAAGCTCTTCGTCATTGACCGCTATCCCCTCGTCAAGTACGAGCTCAAGCTCGGCACGTAGAGCCTTCTTGCTCGTGATCGAGTTCGACCCACGACGCGAGAGCCTTATCTCGCCAATTAGATCATCCTGCTTTGACTTGGACAGATGAGCAAGCAGGACCTTGCCCATCGACGTGCAGTAGGCAGGCAGGCGTGAACCGGGACGTAGGTTTAGGTCTATCTTGTTTTGCCCGCGCCGGAAGCTCCGCACACGCTCCACGTACAGGATCTCCAAGCCGTCGAGCACCGACAGGTTCGCGGTATAGGAGGTGCTCTGGCGCAACTCTTCCAAGTACGGGCGCGAGGACTCACGCAGACCGGTTGAGTTCAACGCCGACATGCCCAGATCGGTGACACGCAACCCCAAGCGATACTTACGCGACGCACTCTGCTCCAGGAAGCCGAGTGCGACGAGCGTGATCACATACCTATGAGTGGTCGAACGGCTCATCCCAAGATCGTCGGCGATCTCAGCAATTCCGAGCGCCGACCGTTGCGGCGTAAAGCAACCAAGGATCGACAGACCACGCCCCAACGACTGCGAATACTGCGGCTCACGTACAGTCGGCAGTTGGCCTGGATCATCCGGTTCGTCGCTCACGCCACTAGACGCAGAATTCGGCCGATGCCGGCTCGCTGTGTCCTCATCGGCCGCCTTCCGTTGCGTGTCTTTGGATCCCACGGCTGGCATGATGAGACCCTTCATGCCGTTTGGCTAGGCATTGTTTTAGCCTCCAAAGTTTGGAACCCACAAACGAGACAGGAAATAGCGCTTTTCTGCGGACCAGAACTTCCAGTACGCTGCATAGTTCAATGGCTAGGACATCTTTAAGACAGGCTGCTGGCCGGGCGATGACCTCGGTCGTCCACTGGACAGTCCTCTGTCTCGTGATCGAACGTCCAAGCTACGGTCTGGAGCTTTACAATCGATATGAGCGTCTGTATGCGGACCTGCTGCCGGTCAGCGGTAGCTCGCATATCTACACGGCGCTCAACGAACTGGAAAGTCGTGGATTCATCGAGACCGTTACCGAGGTCGGGACCGGTCGCCAACCCAAGCCGCACTACCGGGTCACCTCTCTCGGAGCAGACAGCTTTAAGGCGTGGTACGTAGAGCAGATGGACACGCAGCGCCGCAGCCAGGAGCTATGGGCAAGACAGCTAGCGATCTTTGCTCATGACCCGGCGGTCGCTATCGGTCTAATCGGCCGTTTTCGGCGTGAATACCTGGAGAAGGCAGGCCAGATCGGGTGCGGATCGCGGGATTCGGTGAGCGGCTCTCATGGCGCCTTGATCGACGAGCTCGTCGCCGAGCAGCAGCGTATCGCCGCTGGAGGGATGCTCTCGTGGCTGCGGTTTGCTATCGCCCGATTCGAGGGCCGCGCAAGGAGCGTCGGTAGCGATGACTCTCCTTGAGCTTGAACGCGTGGGTATGCGTCTTAGACGCGGTTCTCGCGTCGCGCTGGACAAAATCTCGATGGATATCCATTCAGGCGAAATGGTCGTTGTATGGGGTGAGCGCCAGTCCGGGCGCTCCACATTGCTGAGGATCGCCGCTGGAGTCGAAACGCCAGACACGGGTACGGTGCGCTTCGAGGGCCACGATCTCACCACGAGAGATCGAAAGAAGCTCGGCCAGGGCATCGGCTACTGCCGCCGGGAGTTCCGTCCCAGGCGAGGGCCAACCGTCATCGACCAGTTGGTCGCGACCCAGCTCGGCCGTAGAGTCCCTCAGGCCACCGCACTCGCTCATGCCTGGAGAGCCTTGGAGCGCGTAGAAGCCAGCTCATGTACGAAATTCGCGGTGACCGAGCTGACCGCAGATGAGACTGTCCGTGTAGCAATCGCTCGCGCGCTCGCCTGCTACCCGCGTCTGCTCGTTATCGATGAGCCCACGCTCGGCGTTGAGCCGCTCGATCGAGACAGCATCCTCAAGCTGTTGCGTTCGCTTGCTGACGACGGCATGGCGATTCTCTCCAGTACGGGTGAGGGCACCGGCTTCTTGGGCGCCGACCGTGTACTAGCCCTCGACAAAGGCAAGCTGGACGGAGAACTAGCTCCAAACCTTGCGCCAGTAGCCGACATCGGCCGCCATCGGCACGCGCGGGGATAGCCAGGGACAAGCGCGGCAACAAATGCTGGAACTCGAAGACCTAGTCAAGCACTACCCAAGCGCGGATGAGGACATACCGGCAGTCGATGGCGTGAGCTTCACGATCGCTCCTGGGGAAATGCTCGCCCTACTTGGCCCTAGCGGCTCTGGGAAGACGACGCTCTTGTTGTTGATCGCTGCGCTGTTGAAGCCCGACGCGGGCGCGATCCGCTACATGGGGCGCGATATCGCCTCGTTCTCTGAGCGTCAGGCAAGCGAATATTTGTTGCGTGATGTCGGGTTCATCTTCCAGAACTTCCGGCTCATGCCTCGTGTCTCCGCACTTGAGAACTCGGCCCGCAAGCTGCTTATCGGCGGCGTGGGGGTGCGCCAGTCCCAGACCCGTGCGCTCCCGTGGCTTGAGCGTGTCGGGCTTGCCAACCGCCTGCAACACACCCCCGAGAGGTTGTCCGGTGGGGAGCGCCAGCGCGTTGCGATCGCGCGCGCACTCGCACCCGAACCGAAGCTCATCCTTGCCGATGAGCCCACCGGGAACCTCGACAGCGCACGCAGCCAAGAAACCGTGGCACTACTCAGCTCGATCGCTCACGAGCGTGAGGCGTGCGTGTTGCTCGTCACCCACGACACCGAAATCGCTGGTATCGCGGATCGTTGTTGCACTCTGCATGACGGCAATCTTCTCGACGACGACCGTCTCAACAACACGGGCGTACCTCAGGGTGCGCGAGCGCGATCGGCTTCCGCCGGAGGGTGAGCAACCTTGGGACACCTCGAGCCTTTGGAGTGTATGGCCTGATGCGGCCGCGTGCGCTCTTCTATTTTTACGGCAGGCGGCTACGGGTGCATGCAATGCAGGAGCTCCTCGCGGGCATCGGGGTAGCCATCGCTGTGGCGCTCGTTTTCGCGGTTACGGTCGCTAACAACAGCATCACGGGCTCCGCGAGCGGCGTGGTTCATGCGGTGATCGGTCCCACCGATCTGCAACTTCACGCTCGTGGCCCGGACGGCTTTGAAGAACACTTGCTTTCGCGGGTCGAACATCTGCCAGGCGTCGAACAGGCTGTGCCACTATTGGAAGAGACTGCGACCGTCGTCGGACCTCACGGTCGCCGCGCAACGGTCGATGTAGCCGGAACCGATATCGGGCTGGCTTTGCTTGACGGTCTGGCTCACACGCTTCCCCTCGGAGCCCTCTCTCCCGGGGGAATCGGCTTGAGCCAAACGAGCGCCGGCGAGCTAGGGCTCTCTCTCCCCTCTCCGCGAGCAAAGCCGATCGTGGTGTCCTTGCAGCTGCGCGGACGCTCCGTGCCGCTGAAGGTGTCGGCGGTGTTGGGCCACGAAACCGCTGGGGCGCTAGCCCAAGCGCGTATCGCGGTGATGCCGCTTGCCCGCCTACAGGAATACGCGCGATTGCCGCATCGCGTCACGCGCATCCTCATTGAGAGCGAGCCCGGACGCAAAACAGCCGTCCGGCAAGAGCTACAAGCCGTGGCCAGCGGACGGGTCACTGTCGCTGCTGCCGACCAGGACGTTTCGCTGCTGCGGGAGGCGCTGCGCCCGAGTAATCAGGCGAGCGAGTTGTTTGCCGGTCTAAGCGCGCTGTTGGGTTTCTTGTTCGCGTTCAATGCTTTGCTGTTGACAGTTCCCGAGCGGCGCGAAGCGATCGCCGATCTACGCCTTGACGGTACCCCACGCACCGCGATCGTGCAGATGGTCATCTTTGAGGCGCTGTGTCTGGGGTTTGCTGCTTGTCTAATAGGACTACTCGGCGGCTATGCCCTGTCGATCGGTCTCTTCCACCAGTCGCCCGGATATCTCACAAAGGCTTTCACGCTGGGGACAAACACCGTTATAGGAGTGCGCCCCGTCGTTTTCTCTATCTGTGGCGGAATACTCGCAACGTGCCTAGCCTCGATCGTGCCGCTGCAAGACCTCCGCCGCGGTCGTCCCATCGATGCGGTGTTCGCCGAAAGCGAGTCAGCCGGCGGCATCCCGATAGGCGTAGGCCGATGGTTGGCCAGCGCCACCCTCGGCCTGATCTTGCTCGCCACAGGACTGTTCGTGTTCGCGCCCGCAGACGCAATCGTCGCGTGTGTCGTACTCGCGCTAGCAACAATGCTCGCGGTCCCGCTAGCCCTCGGGGTTGTACTGCATGCCGCTCACTCGCTTGCAACGAGCAGACCGAACCTGACTGTGCTGCCGTTGGCGCTGTCATCGCTTAGAGCTACAAGCATGCGTTCGCTGGCGCTCGCCGCGACCGGCGCGGTCGCCCTGTTTGGCAGCGTCGCGCTCGGGAGCTCCCGCGATGACCTGTTGCGCGGCATCGACGGATACACCGCGCACTACGTTGGTAGCGCGGACGTGTGGATAGTAAACCCCAACGACAACCAGGCAATCGACAACTTCGCCGCAGACGGGACGGCAGCCCGCATCGCTCGAATCCCCGGCGTAGCCAGCGTACACGTCTTCCAGGGGAGCTTCCTTGACTTCAACAACCGCAGAATCTGGGTGATCGCATGGCCATCGGACACGCACTTCGAACTGCTTGATGATCAGATCATCCACGGACAGCAGGCGAGTGCTGTCAAGAGCCTCCAGCAAAGCGGCTCGATCACAGTTTCAAATCAGATCGCAAGCGAACATCACGTCAAAGTCGGAGACATGCTTGCCGTCCCAACCCCAACCGGACCAGTCAAGTTCAAAGTCGCTGCTACGACTACGAACTTCGGATGGAGCCCGGGGGCGATTCTGATGAACACCAGCAACTACACACGAGCATGGGCAACGGCAACGCCATCGGCCCTCGGCGTTGGACTTGCAGCAGATGCGAACCCGACCGTGGTTAAGAGCGCAATCGCGCGGGAGTTGGGTCCTGCCAGTGGTCTTGAAGTATTGACAGCGAAGGCAAGGAAAACAGCGATCGACAGTTCTGCCAGCGAAGGTCTTGGGCAGCTCGGGTGGATCGCGATGCTGCTGGTCCTCGCCGCGATCCTCGCAATGGCCGCGGCACTGGGGTCAAGTATCTGGCAACAGCGAGCGTCGCTCGCCGAACTACGACTCGAAGGAGCCCCTCCCGGCCAGTTGCAACTGGTTCTGTTTGTCGAATCCGCCCTGCTGCTCAGCACGGGATGCTTGACCGGCGCGATAGCAGGCATCTATGGACAGGTAGTGATCGACGGCTACCTCAAGCATGTGACTGGTTTCCCGGTCGCAAGCGTAGCCACAGGTCAACGTCCGATCGAGATATTCGCGCTCGTCATCCTCGCGGTGCTTTTGATCGTGTCCCTACCGGGCTGGTTCGCTTCGCGCGTACCCGCGACACTCGCCCTCAATGAGTAGAGGGTGCACAAATCTTCCTGGCAGCGACCCGCGCGAACACGAGCGGCCAACGGACGGCTAAAGCCGAGTAGAGCGTGCCCGCATTTGGTGATCGCCGGCTCCTCATACGAGCCGGCGTGGCCCTAGCGCTCGCCAACGCTCGCTTCTGGCCAAAAGTCGCACCCCTCGCAATCGGAGAGCTCCGACGATGGGAGTGTCGCGCCCGCATGATCGAGGACCCTATGCTGCAGTGCCTCGCGCTCGATAAGCTCAGAGAGGAGCGGTTCAACTCCGAGGTCGCCGCAACCCTCGCGACCCTCGCGCCCAAAAAACATCGTCAAGCAGTCGTCGAAGCGATCGTGGCCTATGAGGTGATGTACGACTACCTCGATGGGCTAACCGAGCGACCAACAAACGACCCTCTGCATGACGGACAGCAACTCTACCGAGCATTCACCGACGCGATCGCCCCTAACCCAGAGACAGACGACGGGTACTACGCCTCCCGGTCTGATGATGACGGTGGCTACCTGAAGGAGCTAGTCGCTGTGGTACGGGAAGTCCTGACCAAGCTTCCAGCTAGCGGAACAATCTCCCGCGCCGCCGGACGGGCCGCCGCCAGATGCTCAGAGGCACAGATCCGCGCTCACGCCGCTCCAACGCTCGGAACCGCACAACTAGAAGAGTGGGCTTCAAACGAAGTCGCCGGAACCCCGCTCGGATGGCAGGAGTTCCTTGCGGGCGCAGCGTCCTCAGTCTTGGCCGTCCACGCACTAATCGCAGCGGCAGCCGACAAGCGCACAACACCCGCCGAGGCCGACGAGATCGACACCACCTATTTGTCGATTTGTGCCTTGAGCACGATGCTCGACAGCCTCGTCGACTACCAGCGCGACATGACCGCAGGCCAGGCCGGCTACATCCGCTACTACACCGACCACGACCTACTCGCAAGAGACCTCACCAACGCAGCACGACGCGCCATCGAGCACGCCACGCCACTACGCAACGGCGCACACCACGCCATGACCCTCGTCGGCGTCGCTGCCTACTACATCTCCGCCCCGACCGCCAACAGCGACTTTGCACGCCCCGTGACCCACAAGGTGCGTCGAGAGATCGAGCCCCTCATCACCCCCACCCTTGGGATCATGCGCACCTGGAGAGCAGCAAAGCGAGCCCGCAAAACGCTCCGACACAAAGACGACCACTAATGGCAGAACCGCCGCAGCGTGATCCAAGTCGAGCGTGCTACGCGGCGGCCATCGCCGACGGCAACCGCCCCCGAGAGCGTGCGCTATCGCGGCGCGATTGACCCAAACGCTGTAGGATCTTATCGAACTATTCGGCTCTCTACATAGAGTAAATAGACAAGCTACGACTCAATGACCAAACTGCGACAACACTTCAGCCTCACTGCACTCGCCACAATCAGCCTGCTCGCGATCGCCTCCTACCCAACCTCGACCAGCGCCGCCACACCCAACAGGGACAAGAGAACCGGCGATGCCCTCTCAGCGCACATGTCACGATTGTTGAAAGCCATTGACGAGGCGCAAATGCACTACGTCAAGCACAGAAGTTCATCATCGCGCCTGTTCGAGGAAGGCACCGCTCGGGGCACGATACCCGGCAACATGAGCGCCTACTGCGACCTCGGCGCCACGTTCGCGGCCGACTTCACGATCTACACTAACGGCGGGACCATCGACGGGCACGGCACCGCCACACCACATGCCGGCGGCGGCCTGTACGAAAGCTTCGCCGGCACGTTGACCCTCACAGGCGGGACGGGCCGCTATGCGCACGCGCACGGACGCGCAGGGCTCTACGGAACATTCAACCGCCGTACCTACGCCCTCACCGTACAGACAACAGGCTCACTCTCATACTGAGCAACACCGAGCAGCCCACGATGAGGCGAGAATAAGCCGTGCGCCAAACCCTCAACCTCCTGACCGTTCTCCTGCTCTACATCGCCCTATCCAGCACCGCACAAGCGCGGCAATCGGTAAGGCTCCAAGCCGCGCTCACGCCCGAGCGACTCGGACAGGGAACGACCATCAGCTTCGGATTTCAAATCACAGCCCCAGCGCGACATGTGCCCCCACCACTGACGGGCGTGGAAATCAGCTACCCCGTCGAATTCGGGTTCGCCCTGAGCGAACTCGGACTGGCGACGTGTGGTGCAAGCACACTCGAAACGTTCGGCCCAGAAGGATGCCCCCCAAACTCGATCATGGGATACGGAACTGCAGTCGCAGAGATCCCCATAGGCCCAAACATCCTCGAAGAGATTGCACACGTCACCATCCTCAGGACCGCCGAACACGACGGGCATCTCACGCTACTGATCTACGCAGAAGGCGAAACACCCGTAAGCGCAGAAATCATGTTCGCGGGAATGATCCTCCCCGCCACCGCACCGTTCGGAGGGCGTTTGGACATGAACCTACCCCTGATCCCCGGCCTCCCGGGCGGCCGCGATGTCACGATCGTACGATTCCACTCGACACTGGGCCCACTGCACCTACGCTACACCGAACGTGTACACGGCCGGGTCGTGAAGTATGAACCAAAAGGCATACCGCTGCCCGATCGCTGTCCTCCTGGAGGGTTCGCGTTCGCTGCCAAATTCAGGTTCAGGGATAACAGCAAGGCCAACGCCCATACGACAGTGCCGTGTCCCGAAAGCTCGAACCAACAACGCGGCGAAAGCCCTAGCACCAGCTCAGCGCGCCGAGGAATACGGCCTGCGCGCCCGGTCTGAGACCACCAACAGTAGCGCGAGCAGCACAAAGTTCATGACCACCGAGGAGCCGCCGTAGGCGACGAACGGCAGCGTCACTCCGGTGAGCGGGATCACGCGCGTGACGCCTCCCACGATCACGAAAACCTGCATGGCAACGATGAAAGACAGGCCGACCGCCAGCAGCTTGGAGAACGAATCGCGCGCAAGCATCGCCGTCTTCAGACCGCGCGCAATGAACAGCAGGTATGTGAGCAGCAGCGCACCGGCTCCCACGAGCCCCAGCTCGTTGACGATCACCGCATAGATCATGTCGCTTTCAGGTACCGGCAAGATCGCTTCGCGCGTATGCGGGATCACTAGCAGCGACTGGTCAAAGCCCGTGCCGAGCAGGCCGCCGTCGGCTTGGGCGAACAGCGACTGGCCAAGCTGGTAGCTGACGCCGCTGTGGAACAGCTTCGGTTCCAGCGGATCTTCCCAGGCAAGCACGCGCGCGTGAACGTGCCCTACGTGGCCGACTACGAACCACGCACCCAGACCAAACAACACGAGCCCGATCAACGGGAACGAGAAGCGGCCCGTCGCGACGTACAGCAGCGCCAGGAACGCCCCATAGAACATCAGCGACGTTCCAAGCTCTCCCGTGAGCAGCAGCGTGCCCATCGCGGCGCCCCACACGACGAGCATCGGGCCGAACTGCTTCATCGGCGGGATGGTCAGACCAAGCACACGTCGCCCTGCCGTCACGAGGATCTGGCGGTTGTCTCGCAGGTAACTGGCTAGGAAGATCACGATCGCGACCTTCGCGAGCTCGGCCGGCTGGAAGGAGACCGAGCCGAAGTGGATATCCAGATAGGAGCCGTTGACCTGCTCGCCGATCACCGGGAAGCGCGGCAGGACCGCCATCAGGATCCCGACCGCCGCGATCGTGTAGCGGTAGCGCTCGAGCACGCCGATACCCGTACGCCGCAGCCACAGGATCGTGACGGCAAAGAGGATCAGACCGAGCACCATCCACTGCGCCTGCTGGCGCGCCAGCGACGGGTTGATGCGGTAGACCATCACGATCCCGACGCTCGCCAGCACCGCCGCCAACGGGAACAGATACGGGTCGGCGTGGGGCAGCGCGAAGCGGATCACGAGGTGCGCGCCAAGACACAGACCCAGGAACAGCAGCCCATAGGTGAGCGACAGGCTCGAGATACGGTTGAGCGTTACGTTCGTGGAGGCCTCAAGCGAGCTGTTTTCCTGCTGGATGAAGATCGCCGTGAAACCGGCCGTTACGAGCAGGGCCGCCGGTATGAGTCCGAGCAGCTCGCGGTTGCGGGGCTTAAGCAAGATGCGAGCGTATCGGGATGCCCGGCGCGCAACGGCCGATACGCTCGCTAGGCTGAGCTGAGGGCCAGCCGTGGCGGGTGGTGGCTGCCCACACACCATGAGCGTCCCTCCGGCAACACCTCTCGACGACGAACGCCCGCCGTCGCTTGCTGGGCACATGTGGCGACGCTTTGCTGTCGCGGGTGTACTGATCCTCCTGTTGAGCGGTGCGGCGACGGCGACTTTCGCGCTGACCAAGCTCAACCACATCGCCAAAGAAGTGTTCCCGCAGGGCAGTCAGATTCACGTGGCCAAAGGCGTAATCCAGGCCTCCTATAGGGGCGAACCGCAGACCTTTCTGATCATTGGCTCGGACAGGCGCGTGGGTTCTAAGGACGCCTATGACCGCAACAACGCGGCGCACAGCGACACGCTGCTGCTTGTGCGTCTGGACCCCGCGGCCGGCCAGACCTCAGTGCTGTCGGTGCCGCGCGATCTGCTCACGACGATCACGACCCGCTCGGGTCACGTCTACTACCCGCGCAAGGTCAACGCCGCCTACACGATCGGCAGCCTCGAAGGCGGCAGCGACCGCGCCGCCGAGTTGGCGACCGAAACGATCGAGAACCTTTTGCACATCAAGGTAAACGGCGTGATCGACGTCACCTTCAAGGGTTTCATCGACATCGTCGACACGCTCGGCTGCGTGTACGTAAACGTCGACCATCGCTACTTCAACGAACCGAACGGGAGCATTGAAACCAACTACTCCGCGATCAACCTGCAACCCGGCTATCAGAAGCTCTGCTACGAAAAAGCGCTCAGCTATGTGCGCTATCGCCACGACGACTCGGACTTCGTGCGCGTCGCCCGCCAGCAAGACTTCATCCGCGACCTGCGCGAGCAGGTGCCGGCGAGCCAGATCATCAGCGAGATAGACAAGGTCTCCAAGGCGGTCGGCAAAGCGGTCATCAGCACGT
This sequence comes from uncultured Solirubrobacterales bacterium, assembly GCA_963704555.1. Lineage (GTDB taxonomy): Bacteria > Actinomycetota > Thermoleophilia > Solirubrobacterales > Solirubrobacteraceae > Palsa-744. The sequence continues at coordinate 1,877,440 of OY969921.1, read as the reverse complement.
TTCACTCCTCGGCCGGGCAGCTGATCGAACTCGCCGAACTCGCCGCCTTCTCCCAGCAGAAGCCGCTGCGCCAAGTCAAGTTCCAGGCCGAAAACGTGGACGCGACGATCAGCGGGGAAAGCTACGTGACCACCTCTCCCGCGCTGATCAAAGCAACCGTCGATGACTTCTTGCACGGTCACGAACAACTCAAGCTTCCCGCCGGCCCCTCCTCGTCCTCCCATCACTCCCACCACTCCCACCACCACAGCTCGCACAGCCCCTCAGACGCGCAGCTCGACCTCTACCCGGTCTCCTCCTCCGGTCAAGCGATGGCGCTCACGGCGGCCCCAGGCGTGCCCTTCCCGCTCTACTACCCGTCTATCCAGACAGGGCCGGCGGTACCGCAGGAGGTCCACGCCTACACGCTCGAAGACCCGCAGAAACACCCACACCATGCCTATGTCGCCGTCTGGCAGGAGAACTCGCTGGGCGGCTACTACGACGTGGAGGGCATGGACTGGGTCAACATCCCCTTGTTCGCCCACGCCCGCGTACAGCAGATCGGTGGGCGCAGCTATCTGATCGTGGACGACGGCGAACACATCCACGACATCGGCTGGCGTGCCGGCAGGGTCATCTATTTCGTGACGAACACCCTGCTCGAGGATCTCTCGAACGCACAGATGATCGCGATCGCCCAGGCAACACGGCCGCTGCGCTGAGCGCACACGGCCGAATCGACGATAGGTCGTGTCTGGCTGCTGCCACAAACTCCTGTGCACGCGGCAGCTTCAGATCAAGCGGTCGTGCAGCTTTAGATCGCGGAGGCAGGCTTCAGGTCAAGCAGTGGCGCGAGCATCGTCGAGCGCGGCGTTGACGAGCGCGTCTGCGTGCGCATTCTGGGCGCGTGGAACCGAGCGGATCTTCCATGTCTCAAACGCACGCAGTGCCGCCATCGCCTCGCTGTAGAGCGGACGCATCGCGGCGTGCTTGACCTTGTAGAGACCCTGAACCTGCTTGGCGATCAGCTCAGAGTCGTTTACAACCTCGACCTCGGTCGCTCCCAGCGCACCCGCACGCACCAGGCCAAGGAGCAGGGCCCGGTACTCGGCCACGTTGTTGGTGACCGTTCCCAGCAGCTCCGATGCCTCGTCGAGAACCTCGCCGGCGGGCGTCGAGACGACGCTTGCGGCCGCCGCGGGCCCGGGGTTGCCACGCGAGCCCCCATCGACATGCACGACCACCTTCATCTTGCGCTAAGAGCCGTCGACGAGCGGCGGCAGATCTCCCGGCACGCGGGCGCGACGGCGATCGCGGATCAGGCGACGCTGCAGCTCGGCCTCGGAGGGGCGCGAACCGCGCGCGCGGCGGTCGGCCTCGCGGCGGTCGATGATGACCGTCACGTTGTCGTCGTTCTCGTAGCGCTTGACGAGCTTCGGATAGAGCTCGTCGGCAAGCGGCTTTGGCACCACGCAGTAGATCATCGCCTTAGATCGTACTGCGCGCGGAACGCGACAGCCGAACGCGTCGCCGGTCAGGCCCGAAACTTCTTGGAACGCGACGGCGGCAGGTCTCCTCCCGACGAGGCCACGCCAGTGAAGATGCCTAGCCGGCGAGGACGCCCAAAACCGGTAGAAGACGCCAAGCTGCTCAGGCGATCAGCGCAGAGAGCTCGCCGCGCTCATCCGCGGCGGCGTTCGCGAGCCTGTCCTCCTCGGGCAGCTCGTCCAGCTCCATGCCCTGAGCCACGAGCTGCGAGCCGGCGGCCTCGTCGCCGAGATCGACCTCGTAGCGGTACCAACACAGCTCCCAGGCGACGACTATCGCGACCGTGCTGCCCGAGTCCTCGAGCGGACGCACGGTAACCGTAGGCGCGCCAAGCGAGCGTGCGACGCCGGCTACGCGCCTTGGCTGCTCACCGGCGTTGAAGACCTTTAGCGCCCGTGCGACCTTCAATTCGCCCGCGGTTGAGGTGCCAGAGCTGGATGGGCCAGCCATGGATGCACGTTCGCCAGACTGGCCGGCTCGGATTGGACGAGCACGCGCGGTGCCCGGATCCCCCGGGTCAACGCCATCGAGGGGCAGGAAACCGTCCTCGGCGTTCCACGTGCCCTCGCTCGACTCTGCTGCTCCTACAGAGCCAATGTAGATCTCGTGTTCGCGAAGATCTGTACCCTCGGCATCGCCGTCGAGGAAGTCGTAAAGATTCTCCTTAGGAAGCCCTACGCCTGTGTCAGGCCCATCAAGGCCTGCGGCACCAGGGCGTTCGCGATGCAACTGGCTCTGGCCGGGCTCGCGCAACTGGCGTAGTCGTCCGAACAGCGAACCGGCGCGACGCGCGCGGGTCGGGCGGACACTCGATCCGTGATTGTCTGCCTCTCGCAACCAGCCCTCAGCCGCGGCCCGAGGTACGCACAGCTCACAGACCGTGCGGCGCTGGCCGCCAGCGAGAAACACGTCGGGCGTCTCCCCTCGCAAAAGGCTTCTGCCGCATACGTCGCAGGCGACAATCGGGTGGGAGGTGACGATTGCTCGGGTAGCCATCGGCCCACCAGAGTAGCCGGACGACAGAAACGGCGCTCCGCGCTCTGGCGCGACAGCATCCGCTCGCGAGCCCTAAGGCCGCTCGTAAGGCTCATGTGTGAGCGCCAGCGTAAGCTGCGACGTGCTTGCCCTCTTGCGACACTCAAGCGCCCGCGCCGACCCAAACGCTAGTCGAAAGAGGCCTCTTGCATGCGTCCGCGCAGGCGCAAAACGGCCTTGGTATGCAGCTGGGAGATGCGCGACTCGGTTACACCAAGCACCTCGCCGATCTCACGGAGGGTCAGATTCTCGTAGTAGTAGAGCGCGATCACGAGCTTCTCGCGCTCGGGCAGCGAGGCGATCGAGTCAGCGATGCGATCCTTCAGGTCGCCGACATCGAGAGCGCGCGAGGGGTCCGGCGCATTGGGATCCTCGATCGTGTCCATCAGCGAGACCTGGTCTCCGCTGGAATCGGACACGCTCCACAGCTCGTCCAGGGCCGCCACTGAGGAGTGGGAAATGGCAAGTAGCGACTCGTGCAGCTCGGGCACCGTGAGTTCCAACTCGGCAGCCATCTCCTCGTCTGTGGGAGTGCGCTGCAAGCGATGCTCGAGCTTCGTGTTGGCCCGCTCTATCTCACGAGCGCGGGCACGCACGCTGCGCGGCACCCAGTCGATCGAACGCAGCTCGTCGATGATGGCGCCCTTGATACGCGTGATCGCATAGGTCTCGAACTTGATTTCGCGCGAGGTGTCGAAGCGCTCGATCGCGGAGATCAGGCCGACAAGGCCATAGGAGACCAGATCCGCCTCCTCAACGTGCGGAGGCAAGCCGGCGGCGGTGCGCCCGGCTACGTACTTGACCAGCGGCGAGTATGCAACGACCAACCGCTCGCGAGCGCGAGGGTCGTTGTCATTCTTATAGCGCCGCCACAGTTCGCGCAGCTCAATCGCTTTGACGTTCGTCTGCAGGGTCTTCTCCCGCCGATCAGGCCCTAGGGTGACTGCGCGCATAGGCGCTTCTGAGTCTGGCGGACTCTACCCGAGTGTAGACCTGAGTGGTTGAGATGCTTGAGTGGCCGAGCAGCTCTTGGATCGAACGCAGGTCGGCGCCACCGTCGAGCAGGTGGGTTGCAAAGCTGTGGCGCAGGGCGTGAGGCGAGATTCCACCGGGGATTCCTGCACGCGTCGTCCACGCTCGCAACCGGCGACGCACGTCGCTTGTGCCCAGTCGACGTCCGGAGCGGCTGAGAAATAGCGCCTGCTCCTCAGGGGTGTCTCGGGCCGCAAGCGTGGGCGTCGCAGACGTAGGCGTCGCGGGCGTAGGCGCGGGCGTCGTAGACGTGGGCGTAGGCGCGGGCGTCGTAGGCGTGGGCGTGGGCGTGAGCGTGGGCGTGGCAGCCTGCCGCGCGCCGTCGCGCCCAGGCGCACGTGTGAGCGTCGGCCGACCGCGCTCCAGATATAGACGCACAGCGTTGAGCGCCAGCTCGCCGACCGGGACAAAGCGGGTCTTAGAACCCTTGCCCTCGACCCGCAACTGCTCGGCGTCGTAGTCGACATTCGCGACATCGAGCGTGACGATCTCCTCGGCCCGTAGCCCACACGCATAAGCCAGCTCGAACAGCGCGCGGTCGCGCAGTTCCAGCGGGCCGCCGGCGGGAATGGAGTCGAGCAGACGCGCAACCTCAGGCGCCTTCATCACACGAGGCAAGTGAGAAGCGCGACGCGGCGTGGCGAGCAGATCGGCCGGGCTCTGGTCGATGTGACCGTGCTCGCGCTGACTGCGAAACAGAGCACGAACCGCGGCTAGCTTACGCGCGGTTGTCGTGGCCGAGAATTCGCGCTCGGTGAGCATCGCCAGATAGCGACGGACATCGCGTGGACCAACGGCTGACGGTGCGACCTGTTGGGCATCGGCCCAACAAGCGAACTGCAAAGTGTCGACGGCGTAGGCGCGTCGGGTGCGCGGAGCGGCGTTGGTGCGGCGCAAATCCTCATCGAGCAGCGCGAGCGCTCGCAACCAAGGTCCGCTGATGCTCGGGGCCGTCTCGGCGGTAGCAGTGCTCATCACCACGCCTAATTCGCCGTAGCTTGCGGGCACCCTGCCGAGATTCGACCTAAAGCTTTGCCGGGGATCGGCTTTGCCTGGGATCGTGTGCCGCACCGGCGGTGGATCGCTCGATACTCTGCGCGCGATCGATCAGCGCGGGCTAACGAGCGTAGATTTAGGCATCGAGAGCATCGGCGCCAGTAGTTCTGCGAGCTCGCTCCAATCGTGCGCACAGAGCACATCCTCGACCTCACACAACTCAGCGTTCCACGGGTGCAGGATCGTCGCCGCGGCGATCCCATGCTCGATCGCCGCACTGATGTTGAGTGGGCTGTCATCGACCAGGATGTCGATGTCGAGCTCCACGCAGCGGCTGATCTTGTCGTAGGAGCAGCACAGATCGTCAAACGGGAGCCCGAGATGCTCCAGCCAGCGCGCGGTAGCTGGCGCGCATGCGTTCGCACGATGGCTGGTGATGTGGATGAAGTGACCTCGCCGACTCCATTCGCGGACCGCCTCGACGGCACCGGGATAAGGGCGGCCCGCGAGGATCGTCTCGTCGCTGTGGCTCTCCTCGATGCACAGCTCCAGCTGATCCGGGCGCAAGCGAGTGATGCCCCAAGTGAACTGCTCCTCGTAGGGCAGCTCGATGCCAAAACGCCTGCGGGACACCTCCGAGAGAACATCCCAATAGTGGTGCAGGGTCGAGTCGACGTCGATGGCGATACGCATGGAGCGGTAGATTATTCACAGATGAGCGGCGTAGGCACTCTCAACGGAAGCGACCGGCGACAGTCCTATGGCCCGGAGGGACGCTCGGAGTGGCTGAATATCGACTGGCGCGAGCACCAACGCTGGGTGACGGTCGACGGGAACCGGGTCAACACGATCGAGATGGGCGAGGGCCCGGCGGTCGTGTTCGTGCACGGGCTCTCGGGCTCTTGGCCGAACTGGCTCGAGCAATTGCCTGTGTTCGCCCGGAATCACCGCGTGATCGCAATGGACCTGCCCGGCTTCGGCCATTCGCCGATGCCGAATGAGCAGATCACGATCTCTGCGTATGCGCGCACGCTTGACGGACTGCTGGAGAAGCTTGAGGTGAGCGCCGCAACCGTGGTGGGCAACTCGATGGGCGGGTTCGCCTCGACCGAGCTTGCGATCGCCTACCCGCAGCGCGTGGAGCGTCTCGTGCTCGTGTCTGCGGCTGGGATCAGCACATATCGCCACCGCGACGTCGAACGGCTCGAGCCCTACCTGCGCCGGCTGGCGCCGATGATCGCCGCGTACACCGGTTGGACGGCGAGCAGATCCGACTGGGTATCGCGTCGTCGGGGCCTGCGCAACATGACCTTGGGTTTCGTGACACGCCATCCCGGCCGGCTGCCGGCGGCGCTCGCGGCCGAGCAGCTGCGCGGAGCAGGCAAGCCCGGCTTCATGCAGGCGCTGCGCGCCAACATCGACTATCCGATCAAGGAGCGACTGCCGGAGATCGCCTGTCCGACGCTGATCGTGTGGGGCGCCGAGGACAAGGTGATTCCGGTTACCGACGCAAGCGTGTTCGAGGAGCTTATCCCCAATTCGCGCAAGGCGATCTTCGAGGACACGGGCCACATGGCGATGCTGGAGCGGCCCGCTTCGTTCAACAGGCTGCTGAGCGACTTCATCGCTGAGTAGCCGCTCAGCGAAGCACTTCAGCTGGTGACGGCACCCTCGGCTGCGGATCCGACAAGCTTCGCGTACTTGCGGATAGCCACATCTATGTGCTCGTCGGCGCGCGGCGGCTGAACGTAGGCCGTCAGGCGTTCGGCGATCTGCTCGTCGGTCAAAGCGACGTCAATGCGGCGCGCTTCGACGTCGATCGTTATCTCATCGCCGTCAGCCAGCGCGCCAATCGGCCCACCGCGAACAGCCTCGGGGGCGATATGCGCGGCCATGAAACCGTGCGTGGCGCCGGAGAAGCGCCCGTCGGTGATCAATGCGACGCTCTCCCCCAGCCCCTCGCCGACGATCGCGGCAGTAACGGCGAGCATCTCGCGCATGCCTGGACCGCCCGCCGGCCCCTCACCGCGAATCACGACCACGTCTCCCTCGGAGATCTCATGGGCTAGCACCGCGGCCATTGCGTCCTCCTCCCCGTCGAACACACGAGCGCGGCCGATGTGATGACGGCGCTCGTGCCCGGCGAGCTTTACGACACAGCCGTCAGGCGCCACGTTGCCGTGCAAGATCGCAAAGCCGCCGGTGGGCTTCAACGGATCGACGAGCGCTCGCACGACCTGTTGGCCGGGCGTTTCGCTCGCGAGCTCGGCGTGCTCGCCGATCGTGCGCCCCGTGACGGTGATCGCGTCGCCCCGCAGCACCCCGACTTCCTGGAGGCGACGCATGACGAGCGGCACGCCACCCGCCTCATACAGGTCAGTTGCCACATACTTGCCGCCAGGTTGCAGATCGCAGAGCAGCGGCGTCGCATCGGAAATGGGGTCGAACTCGTCGATCGACAACGGCACGCCCATTTCACGAGCGACGGCCAGCAGGTGCAACACGATGTTGGTGGAGCCGCCGCTTGTTGCCCCGGCGGCGATCGCGTTCTCGAGCGCCGGCTTGGTGATGACCTGGCTGGGGCGCAGGCCCCTGCGCAAAACATCCATGACCAGTTCGCCGCAGTCGATGGCCACCTGCAGCTTGCGCCCGTCCTCGGCCGGGACCATCGATGAGCCTGCCGGCGAGATGCCGAGCACCTCGAAGGCCATCGCCATCGTGTTGGCGGTGAACTGGCCGCCGCACGCGCCCGCGCCGGGGGAAGCAGCCTCCTCAAGCTCGTGTAGCTCCCGCTCGGTGATCTTGCCGGACGCGAACGCGCCAACTGCCTCGAACACCTGTTGGATCGTGACGTCCTCGCCCTTGTAGTGGCCGGGACGGATCGAGCCGCCGTAGAGCATCAAGCCGGGAATATCCAGACGCGCGAGAGCCATGACCGCACCAGGGATCGTCTTGTCGCAGCCGGAGATCACCACCAGTGCGTCGAAGGCGTGAGCGGAGGCGACCAGCTCAATCGAGTCGGCGATCAACTCCCGCGAGACCAGCGAGGCGCGCATGCCTGATGTGCCCATCGTGATGCCGTCGGAGATGGCGATCGTGTTGAGCTCCATCGGCGTGCCGCCGGCAGCGCGGATGCCCTCCTTGACCTTCGCGGCAAGCACGCGGTTGTTGAAGTTGCACGGCATCGTCTCGATCCACGAGTGAGCGACGCCCACGATCGGCTTGGCCAGATCCTCGGCGGTGTAGCCAATCCCATGCAGATAAGCACGCGCGGCTGCACGCTCGGGCCCCTCGATCAAGGCACGCGAGCGGTGCTTTACGTCAAAAGGCTCCGATGTGCTCACAGCGCGGGAACACTACCGGCGCGACGTGGGGCTCGTGTGCGTGACCCGGCGCGCTCACGTTCCCAACACGTGAGGCGAGCAAGATCGCGCCTTGCCTTGGCGACGCGAATCTGGCGTCCCGCCAAGTGCATGTTGGCCTGCTCGATCAGAGCGCGCTCGTCGGCCGTGAGCGCGATCCACTTGGCAAGCACGTCGTCTGAGTCCGGCAAGCGGGTACTGCCAAATGGGCGTGTGCGATCCGGGAACTCGATGCAGTACTCGCCGAGCATGTGGTTTGTCGAGGGAGCGTAGGCGAGAATCGGCTTGTGGGGATAGATGAGGTAGGCGTAGGGTTGCGTCTCCAACGTTCCCCATACGCGCAGAAAGCCGAGCTCGCTGTACATGGCCCAGTCTTCCTCGTTGACGCAAGAGCGCAAGAGCGCGCGTGCACGTTGCTCGGCACGCAGTTCACGGCCCGGATCGTATTCGTCCACAAGCGCAAGCCGCTTGTGTTGTGTGCGCTCGGACAGGCGTAGACGAGCCAGGTCAATCGAGCGCTTCAGAGGTGGCAAAGCCAGCACTGAGAGCAACGTCATCAGCATCAGCACCGCGGTGCCGAGGGCCAGCGCCATCAGTCGCCTCCGGCGGCACGGGGAAAGAAGATCACCCGCTCGGCGTCTGCTGGGACATCCTCGAAGCTGCGTACCAGCTCCGCCTCGCGCTTTCCGGAATGCGTCAAGGTTGGGACCGCGGCCCACATGCCTGCGTCGAGTTCGCGGCTGAAGGTCTCGAGCAATTCGCTGTACTGCTCGGGCACCGCGACGTCGCCCTCGGCCAGTACGACCTCACCATGACCGGGCTTGACGCGTAGCAACTGCATGCCTTGCGATTATGGCAAAGGCCCGGAGCCCATTCGGCCATGGCGGCTATGGGCAAGGCCCAGAGCCCATTCGGCCATGGCGGCTATGGGCAAGGCCCGGAGCCCATGCAGCCATGACGTCAGGACGCGCGTATACGAGCAAGACCGATCACGTCGACTGGACCAGGGCCTTGCCCGACGTCCCGCAGACCATCCGCGACGGCCTCTCCAGCCAAGACACGGGCTGTGAATGCGGCTTGAAGCGGTGCGTGTCCCAAGGCCAACTGGGCAGCGAGCACCGAAGAGTGAGTACATCCGGAGCCGTGAGCTGCCCCGTCCGGATATCGCTCACCGGGAATCTCGACGACCTCCTCGGCCTTGGCGCCCCGCTCTAGAAACAGATCGATTGCCTGCGCGCGATGACCGCCGGTGAGCACGACGATTCCGGGGCCGAGCGAGGAGACCGCCTGCGCAAGGTCGATCGCATCGCTGCGTTCGTCCTCTGGCCTCGTCTCGATCTGTTTGTCATAGTGCGGGCGCGTTGCGTAGCCTGCCAGCACACGCGCCTCGGGAATGTTCGGCGTCACGACGCTGGCGCGCGGCAAGATCTCAGCTACGAGCGCGTTCTCGGCGTTGCGGTCCAGCAGCCGGGCGCCAGACTCGCTGACCATCACCGGATCGACGACCACCGGCGTCCCGGCGGGCAGCTCGTCCAGCGCGAGCGCCACCGCATGGACGGTCTCGACGCTGCCGAGCATCCCCACCTTGACGACGTCCACGCCGATGTCCGCGACCACGGCGCGAATCTGAGCAAGGACGATCTCTGGGGGGAGAGCATGAATCGCATCGACCCCGAGCGTGTTCTGTGCGGTGATCGCGGTGATCGCGCTCATACCGTGGACCCCGCAACGCGCGAAGGCCTTGAGGTCGGCCTGTATGCCTGCGCCGCCACCAGAATCCGATCCGGCGATACTCAGCGCGCGAGGAGTACGGGCGATGTCCGCCATGCCTTCGCTGCGCGTCAGGGTATGCGCGAGCGCTTGCGCGCGGGAAAGATCGCGTAACTGCCGATCGCACTTACGAGCAGCCGGCCGTCTTCGTGGCGCACGTCGCTGCGCAATACGGCATTCGTGCGGTTGCGCCGGTCGAGCTCGGTCTTACACACGATTTCGCCCTCTGTCGCGGTTTGGATGTAATTGATCGAGATGTTGAGCGTCGCGATGTGCTCATCCTTGTTCGTGTGTGGCCATAGCGTAGAGCCCATGCAGTAGTCGACGAGCGCATACGTGACCACCCCGGAGAGCAGGCCGCCCGCATTAATCAGCTCCGGGCGGATCTCGAGGCGCACCGTGTCGGCGCTGTCCCAGCGCATGCCCATGAAACCGCTGACGCCGTCGATCCCGAAGCGATCCGCGCTCCGTCGGCTCGAATCCTCTGGTCCGGCGACTGAATTGCTTTGCCCCACAGCGCCGGTCCCTGGTGCAGTGGCTGGACCATTGTGATCGCGGTCCTCCCCGGAAGAAGCGTCAAGCACGCCGGCTGAGCCATCGGGCGTGCCGGCTGAGCCGCTGGGGTTATCGGGAGTGTCGTTCACGGGATGCGCTGAGGTGGGACTTGGTGAGCCCAGGACAGGATATCCGCCCACCAGGCAGCTCTTGTGTAGGCACGACACCTATCTGACCGTGAATTGGCACAAATGTGTGTTTTACGTCACATTTTTAGCCGTATGGTCGAGGCATGGCTCCCGATAGCCCATCTCCACCCAATGCACCCGCACCCCGTGACCCGCGACGTGTATTGGGTGCGCTCGGCGAGGACTTCGCCGTCGGCCATTTCCGGCGACTGGACTTCGTGATCGTCGAGCGCAACGTGCGGACCCGTCACGGCGAGATCGACCTGATCGCGTTCGACGGCCGAACGCTCGTTTTCGCAGAGGTCAAGACGCGCAGAGCCAGCAACCGTCGTCGCGGCCTGTGCCCCGAAGAACAGCCGCTGGCATGGCTGAAATTCAGCCAGCGCTCACGTCTGAAGCGGCTGGCCTGCGCATGGCTGTACGAGAACACCGCGCGGCCCAAGGCGCACACGATCCGCTTCGACGCAGTCGGTGTGATCGTCGACGGCTCAAACCGGCTGCTGCGCCTCGATCACATCGAGGGGGCTTGGTGAGCGCCGCTACGAAAACACCCGATACTTGTAGTGCGATACACACTACAATGTCGGGGATGCCGGCCCCACCCCCACTCTCGCTAAGACTTGGCCACGACGGCTTGAGCTCTCTCGACGAGTTGGCTCGGCGACGTAAGATCAGCCGGTCCGAGGCGGCCCGTCAAGCCATTGCAGAGGCCGCAGAGAGGGAACGTCGACATGCGGGGCTGGCTGCCGAGGCGCGACGTTTGATGGAAAACCCCGCCTACGTCGAGGAAATGCGAGAGATGGCAGGCCTGATGGAGGAACTTCGTGGTTCGTGGTGACATCCATGCGCTTCGCCTACCTCGCGGCCGCGGACATGCACAGCACGGACGAAGGTATGGCGTGATCGTCCAGGCAGACGATCTGTTGGCTCTCTCAACCATCGTCATCTGCCCGACATCGCGCTCTGCGTTGCCAGCCAGCTTCCACCCGGAGATCACTGTGGAAGACCAAACGACCTGCGTTCTATGCGAGATGGTGGGGTCCGTCGATAGCCGCGTCCTCGGGGAGCCTTCTGGCCACCTGACTGTGGACGAGATGCATGCCGTCGACGAGGCGCTGCTTCTGACTCTCGACCTCAGCTGAGGATCAGAGCGCCAACTGTCGGTAAGCAGTCGACTGAAACGACATGCGGTGAAGCGGCGAGACGCCCTGGCGGCCGATCGCCTCACGGTGCACAGGCGTGGAGTAGCCGACGTGCTCGGCGAAGTTCCAGCCCGGATGCAGCTCATCGGCGCGGTGCATATAGCGATCGCGCGTGACCTTGGCCACGATCGACGCGGCCGCGATCGCGGCGCTTGTGGCATCGCCGCCTACGACCGGTCGCTGCGGGCGCTCGAACTCGGGCACGGCAAAGCCGTCGATCAAGCACATCACCTCGCCTGGGATACCACGCGTCACGCCCCTGATCGCGTCGCGCAGGGCCGCCAGATTCGTCTTATGCAGACCTCGCGAGTCGATCCCCTGCACACAGCGCGAGACGACGGTAACGCGAGCGGCAGCGCTGAGCACAAACGGATAGAGCTCCTCGCGAGCCTCCGCCTTGTGCTGCTTGGAATCGTTTAGCGTCGCGAGGGCACGCAGCTCGCGAGTCGTGAGCTGCTCGTAGTCGAACAAGACCGCGGCGGCGACCAGCGGACCGGCCAGACAGCCGCGCCCCGCCTCGTCCGCGCCGGCGACCAGGCGCATCCCGAGAGCCCGGTCGAAGGCGAACAGGCGTTGTCCGCTTTTGTTCCGCACGCGCCGACGAGCGACTCGCCGAGAGTAAGGGGCCCTGGAAGAGCTTGTGCGCTTAGCGCGCGTGACCTTAGAGGATGCCGATGCGGTCGGGAGGCCAGTAGGTGGCAAAAGCCCCTCCGATGATCCAGCTTGTGGGGACAGGTCCCCAAAATCTGCTGTCGTCCGACTCGCCACGATTGTCCCCCATCATGAACCAATGACCGGCGGGTATCTTGATCGGCTTGGGGAAATTGCACTCCGAGGCATTACCGCACGGGTCGATGTAGGAGTCTTTCTCTCCGACGAACTGGCTCGTACCGGCCGCCTTGCGAAAGACGTGTCCTTCCTTGATGTAGATTTCGTCTCCGGGCCCCGCAACGACCCGCTTGATGAAGTTGACGCTGGCCTCTTCAGGCTCAGGCGTCGCGCAAGCCGCACCACCGGGGGTGACCATGTGAGGCTGCGGCCCGCAAACTTGCTGTTCGGCGTCCTTGGGCGGATGAAACACCAGGATCTCGCCCACGTGCGGTTCTTTGAAGTGCATGTCTATGCGGTTCACAAGAACTCGTTGATCTACTTTCAAGGTCGGTTCCATCGAACCGCTGGGGATCCGATAAGGCTTGACGATGAAAGCCTGTATTGCGAGCGCCAGACCGATCGCGACCAGTACGATCACGATCAACTCGACGATCGAGTTGGTTCTGGACTTCGGCTCGCCCCTGTCCTCAGTCCGCTTCACCGAGGTGGGTCCTTCCTTCACGCCGAGGGCTCGCCGGCTCCACTGTCGCCGGCGTCGGAGGGGGAGTCGGCTTCGTCCTTGGCCACAATTGACGCGTCTGCGTCGTCAGCCGCGGCCGCAGCCGTCTCGGGAGCCCCCTCATCCGAGTCGGACACTGGCGCAGCGGAAGTGGATGGCTCGCCCTGAGCCTCGGTCGAAGTCGTTGTCTGCTCGGCCCCCTGGGCGTCAACGGCGGCCTTTGCCTTGGTCTCTCCTGCCTCTGTTCCCTGCGTCTCGGCAATCTGACTCTCAGCCGCGGTCTCTGACGCGGTCGCACCCTCGGCGTCCGTGGCCTCCGTCGGCTCCTCGTACAGCAGGCCCGGTTGAACGGCCTCCTCAGGCCCGGTATAGCGACGCTCGCGCACGCGGGCACGCTTGCCGACGCGGTCGCGCAGGTAGTAGAGCTTGGCCCGTCGCACATCGCCGCGGGCGGCCACCTCGATGCGCTCGATCTTTGGAGAGTGCACGGGGAACATACGCTCGACCCCCACGCCAAAGGACTGCTTGCGTACGGTGAAGGTCTCGCGAGCTCCATGGCCTTGGCGCTTGATGACCACACCCTCGAACACCTGGATACGGCGACGGGTGCCCTCGATGACCTGGAAGTGGACGCGCACGCGGTCGCCCGGCCCGAAGTCGGGGACGCGGCGCAGCTGCTTGCGCTCGATGCTTTCGATGACGGTGCTCATGGCAAAAAGAAGGCGTCGAGTGAGCGGAAGTCGCTGCACTGCCCGACGCGCTCGCGGAATGGTAGCGAACCCCGCCCTATGGAGCGCAGGTGGGCAAGCAAGTCTTAGCTCTCCGCTACTTCTCCACGTGCGCGACTTTGCCGCAGGCGCCACTCGCGGATACGCTCGTGGTGACCGGAAAGCAGGATCTCAGGGACGCTCCAGCCGCGGTACTCAGCCGGTCGCGTGTAGTGCGGATACTCGGGCTCACCCTCCAACGCCTCGCTGAATGACTCCTCGACCGCCGAGTCGACATGTCCGAGCGCACCTGGCAGCTTGCGCAAGATCGCATCGCAAAGGACCATCGCCGCGGGCTCGCCGCCAGAGAGGACATAGCGACCGATCGACAATGTCTCGCTCGCGAGATGCTCGACGATCCTCTCGTCAAAGCCCTCGTAGCGCCCGCACAGCAAGGTCAGGGCCGGCTCGGCCGCCAGTTCCTGCGCGTAGCACTCGTCGAGCAGCCTTCCTCCGGGGGCAAGCGCGATCACCCGTCGGCGCTTGCGCACCTCAGTCGCGTCGACGCCGTAATGAGCTTGCATGGCGGCGTCCATCACGTCGACGCGCAACACCATCCCGGCGCCACCGCCAAAGGGGGTGTCATCGACCTGCCCGCCACTCAGGGGCGTGTACTCACGAAAGTTCACGTAGCGCAGGCACGACCCCCCGTCGAGCGCGTTGCGCACATGGCGCTGGGCCCCGAACCACTCAAACCACTCGGGGAAGAGCGTGAAGACGTCGATCTCCATTATTCCCCCCCCAAAAACTCCATGTTCACGTCAATGCACCTTCGCTTTGGATCGACGTGGCGAATGGCGTCGCTCACCATCGGTACGAGCAGCTGATGCGTCCGGGAGCCCGTCGACTTCTGCCGGCCATCAGCCTCTGACTCCACAAGCCGCACTTCCAAGGCCTCGCACGAGGGAAGCTCCATCAGTCCGATGACCGTGCCCACGTGTCGTTTGCCGTCGAGGACCTCACAGCCCACCAGTTCCTGGGCCCACCACTCCCCCTCCTCCAGTACCGGTGCCTGCGCAAGCTCGACCGTCAGCTCCCGCCCTCGCAGTGCCTCGGCGCCTGGACGATCCTGGATCTCCTCCAGACGCATGATCGGATGCTCGTCTGTGCCCGCTCGCCTGACGACCGTGTACGTGCGATCGTCGAGCCTTACCTTCCTACCAACGGCAAGCAGTCGCGGACGCGCGCCGGTGACGTAGAAGCTGCCGTCGAGACCATGAGAACGACCGACGCGACCGGCAGGAATGGCGCGTACGCCACCGTCACGATCGCTCGGCCCCTCGTCATCCCCCACCACGGATGCACCGATCTCCTCGGCCGGCGTTGCGTGATCGCTGCCCGCCTTGGGATCGCCCGTACCGGCGCTCACCTCGTTGCCCCTAGTCGACGATGTCAACGAGCACGCGGCGCTTCTCGTTGACCGCGGAGGCCTTCACGACCGTTCTCAACGCGTGCGCGGTGCGCCCGCCACGACCGATCACCTGTCCGTAGTCCTCATCTGCCACGCACAGCTCCAACACCACGGTCCCGTCGTCCTCCTCGAACTGCTCCACCGAAACCTCTTCAGGGCGGTCGACCAAGCCTTGGGCCAGGTACTCCAACAGCTCTCTCATGACCTCGGAGGACACCAATCACCCGCGAAGCATGCTGCCGCTAGCCGATGCCCTGAATGCGTAGCAGCTTCGCAACCGTGTTCGACGGCTGTGCGCCACGCGCAAGCCAGCTCTTTGCCCGCTCCTCGTCGATCACGATCGTCGAGGGGTCTGTCTGGGCGTTGTAGTGGCCGATCGTCTCGATCACGCGCCCGTCGCGCGGGGAGCGCTGATCGGCGACGACTACTCGCCACACTGGGTTCTTCCTTGCGCCCACACGCGTGAGCCTAAGCCTTACCGACACGGTTTCCTCTCTGAGTGCTTTCCAGTCCAGCTGAGAGCTTAGACGGTTCGGGTGACCTTAGACGGTTCGGGTGACCGGTGAAAAAAGATCGGGAGACGGCCGAGGACCGACAGACACCCCACACCGCCTATCAGTGTGCCTGCCTCATCAGCGCGCCGACATCGGGCATCTTGCCGCGGCTCATGCCGCGCATCATCTTGCGCATCTGGCCGAACTGCTTGACGAGCTGGTTGACCTGCTGAACATTTGTGCCCGAGCCGCGTGCGATGCGCAAGCGCCGCGAGCCCTTGATCAGCTCGGGGCGGCTGCGCTCCTCGGCTGTCATCGAGAGGATGATCGCCTGGATGCGGTCGAGCTCACGCTCGTCGACCTTCAGGTTTTTCAATTGCGCGCCGGCGAAGCCGGGGATCATGCCAAGCAGGTTCGTCAAAGGGCCCATGCGGCGGATCGTCTTGAGCTGATCGAGGAAGTCATCCAGGCCGAACTCGTTGCGCCGCAGCTTGCGCTCGAGCTCGGCAGCCTGGGTCTCGTCGAACTGGCGCTCGGCGGTCTCGATCAGGCTCATCACATCGCCCATGCCGAGGATGCGCTGGGACATACGATCGGGATGGAAGCGCTCGAACTGGTCGAGCTTCTCGCCGGTGGAGGCGAACATGATCGGCTTGCCGGTTACCGCCTTCACCGATAGGGCAGCACCACCGCGGGCGTCGCCGTCGAGCTTGCTCATGACGACACCGTCGAACTGAACGGCCGCGGCGAATTGCTCGGCGACGTTGACGGCGTCCTGGCCGGTCATCGCGTCGACCACCAGCAGCACGTTGTGCGGCTTGACGGCATCCCGGATCTTCACGAGCTCGGCCATCAAGACCTCGTCGACGTGCAGCCGTCCGCTGGTATCTACGATCAGAACGTCCTTGCCCTCTTCGCGCGCACGCTCCAGCGCCCAGGCGGCGATCTCGACCGGATCTCGCTCGGTCCCCTGCTCGTATACAGCCGCGCCTGCTTGGGTACCAACCTTCACGAGCTGATCCACAGCCGCGGGTCGATAGACATCGCACGCCGCTAGCGCGACCGAGGAGGAGTGCTCCTCACGCAAGTAGCGAGCCAGCTTGGCCGTCGCGGTCGTCTTACCCGAGCCCTGAAGGCCGGCCATCAGGATCACGGTCGGCGGTCGCGGCGAGAAGCTCAGTCCGGCTGAGGCCCCGGTGGGTGGGCCCCCCATCAATCTCGTCAGCTCATCGGCGACGATCTTGACGACCTGCTGACCAGGGTTGAGCTTGCCGACGATGTCAGCACCAAGACAACGCTCCTTCACGTCGCTTGTGAACCGCTTGACGACCTTGAAGTTGACGTCGGCCTCCAGCAGCGCAAGGCGGATCTCACGCATCGCCCCGTCGATGTCGTTCTCGGTCAGCGTGCCTCGCTGGCGCACGTCGCCAAGTGTGGCCTGCAGCTTCTCGGCTAGAGAGTCGAACATCAGACGCTCAATTCTGGCAGCCTGACGCGCCGGCGACGTAAGAGTTCGTCCGCGCAGATAAGCACGAGCCGACCTGGCCTCGTGCCAAGAGCATCAGTGGTGCCCTTGGGGGTGTTGGTGGAGGGCCGCTGCCGTCCAGAACGACCCGGGCTTGGAGCCTCAATCGTTCTCTGGAGTGCCGGCGGACGGCGGTTGCTGTCCGGAACGGCGCGCGATCGCCTCGCCGATGCCGCCAAACGCCTCGGCGAATTCCGAGGGGATCACGAACACCTTGTTGGAGTCGCCTTCGGCGAGCGAGGGCAGCATCTGCAGGTATTCGTAGCTGAGCAGCTCGCGTGAAGGTTTGCCGTCGTGGATCGCTTTGAAGACGGTGTCGATCGCCTTCGCTTCGCCCTCGGCGCGCAGCACGGCGGCCTGGCGGTCGCCCTCGGCGCGCAGCACCACCGCCTGCTGTTGGCCCTCGGCGGTGAGGATCTGCGCCTGCTTCTCGCCTTCGGCGGTGAGGATCGCCGCGCGACGGTCGCGCTCGGCGCGCATCTGCTTCTCCATCGCCGCTCTGATGTCCTGCGGCGGGTCGACCGACTTGATCTCCACGCGGTTGATGCGTATGCCCCACTTGCCGGTTGCCTCGTCCAGCACCACCCGAAGCTGCGTGTTGACGCTCTCACGCGCGGTCAGCGTCGCCTCAAGCGACAGCCCGCCGATCACATTGCGCAAGGTGGTGACGGTCAACTGCTCGATCGCCTGAAGCGGATTGGCGACTTCGTAAGTGGCCGAACGGGGATCGGTGATCGTGAAGTAGAGGACCGTTTCGATCGCAACGACGACGTTGTCTTCAGTGATCACCGACTGCGGCGAGAAGTTGACCACCTGCTCGCGCAGATCTACCAGCGGCTTCACGCGATCGACAAACGGTGTGACAAGCGTCAGACCAGGTTCAAGCGTGCGGCTGTAGCGACCAAGTCGCTCCACCACGCCCGCCCGTGCCTGAGGAATGACACGGACCGTGCGCGCGGCCGCGATCAGTGCGAACACGACCAAAACGGCTATGACGATGAGAGCGACCATAAGGCTGATTCGTCCTTTCTATTCCGACTTTCTAGAGGTTACCTACGTCGGTTAAGCGTCTGAGGGGTCGATGGTCGAGCGAGGCTGGATCCACATGCCCACCCACCCACGAAATGTGCTTTGCACATGAGTGACCGAGGACGACGCCTCGCGAAGCGCCAGCGGCCCCTCAGTGCATCACAAGCGCCGTCGCCCCGCGTATTTCGACGACTTCGACGCGTTCTCCAGGGTCGAATATCTGATCTTCGTCGAAGCTGCGCGCTGTCCACACCTCGCCGTCGATCTTCACGCAGCCGACACCCTCGTCGTTTGCGATCCGCTCCAAGACGATCGCCCTGCGACCGATTAGCGCCGCTGCGCCGGTGCGAATCGACGGCGGCAACCTGCGGTGACGCTTCGCCACGGGTCGTAGCGTCGCGAACACGAGTCCTGAGGAAAGCAGGAAGACGATCACGGCGAGTAGAGCCCCCACACCCAGCAAGCTCACGACGGTCGCAAGCGCTGCTCCGGCGGCGAAGGGCGCCAGGTAGAAGCCGCCCTGGTGCATCTCCCCGATACCGAGGATGCACGCAACCGCCAACCACAGAATCCAAGCGTCCATAACTTGATTATGCCTCCGCCACCAAAGCGCGGGCGAAATCATCCGCGTCGAACGGGCGCAGGTCCTCCAATTGCTCGCCAATCCCGATCAGCTTGACCGGCAGCCCGAGCTCCCGCGCGATCGCCAGGGCGATCCCGCCACGGGCGGTTCCGTCGAGCTTGGTCAGCACGACACCGCTGACGCCGGCCGTGGAGGCGAACATCTGCGCTTGGCGCAAACCGTTCTGACCGGTGGTCGCATCTACGGTCAGTAGCGTCTCGTGCGGAGCCCCCTCGAGCTGCCGTGCGATCACGCGCCTGACCTTCGCCAGCTCCTCCATCAGATCGTCCTGGGTGTGTAGGCGCCCGGCTGTGTCCACGATCACCACGTCGATTGCTCGCGCTCGCGCTTGCGCGACCGCCTCGAAGGCGACCGACCCAGGGTCTGAGCCTTCAGGTCCCGTGACGATCTCACAGTCGGCGCGTCGCGCCCATCCTTCCAGCTGCTCGGTGGCGGCGGCACGGAACGTATCCGCCGCTCCCAGCAGAACGCTCACGCCCAGCTCCTTACGCAGATGCCAGGCGAGCTTGCCGATCGTCGTAGTCTTGCCCGTGCCGTTGACTCCGACCGCGAGAATCACAGTCGGCTTAGCGCGGATGTCGATCTTGTCGTGCTCGCTGCGAGCGGTATCTGCCAACAGCCCGATCAGCCGCTCCGACAGCTCCTCGCCGCTACTCACGCCACCTTCGGTTGCTTCCCGCTCGAGCGTCTCCACGACCGCGGCGGTCGTGCTTGCACCCACGTCGGCCATGATCAAGGCCTCCTCCAGGCGTTCCCACGTGTGCTCGTCGAGTGTGGCAAAGAGCGTTGCCTGGATCTCCGACCCAAGCGCTTGCCGCGTCTTGGAAAGGTTTTCGCGCAAGCGTTTGAACAACCCCCGTCGACGTTCGCTGCTCTCCCCGGACTGGGTCTGCACCGACGCCTGGGTCAGCTCGTCGGTGATGAACAGCTCAGACCAGTCGTGTGGCATCGCCTATGCGACCGGAGCGACCCGCGGCGGATCCTCCACCGCGGCCACCTGCGGCGTCGGCTCCTCCTTGGGGAGCCTGCGCGAGAGCACCTTCGATACGCCGTTGTCGGCCATCGAGACGCCATACAGCCAGTCGGCAGCCTCCATCGTGCGCTTCTGGTGGGTGATCACGATGAACTGTGCACGACTGGCGTAGCGGCGCAGCAGCGCCAGAAAGCGGTCGAGGTTGAGGTCGTCGAGCGCAGCCTCGACCTCGTCGAGCACGTAGAAAGGACAAGGCCGCGCCAGGAACACAGAGAACATGAACGCAAGCGCAGTCATCGACTTCTCACCGCCGGACAGCAGCGACAGCCGCTTGGTGGACTTGCCGGCCGGGGTGATCTCGATCTCAACGCCTAGCATCTCCTCGGCGTCCTGCAGCTCATCTGTCTCGGCCTCGATCTCGGCCCTCGCCTCAGCATCGGGCGCCTCGCCGTTTTCCGGCGGCGGCGCGCCGCCGAGCACGGCGCGTGGAGCCTGCTCGTCCTTGACCAGGCGCAAACGTCCGCTGCCTCCGGGAAACACATCGCCGACGAGCTCCTCGAAATTGCGCGCCGCGGCACTGAACGTCTCGTTGAAGGTCTCGTGGATCTGGCGGTCGGTTTCGCGGATCACGGCCCGCAGCTCGCGCAACGCCGTCTCCAAGTCGGTGCGCCGCTCCTCGAGCTCCTCGACATGAGCGACCGCCTCCGCGTACTCGTCCTGGGCAAGCGGGTTCACGGGACCGAGCTGCTCACGACGACGCGCCAGTCGCTCCAGACGTGAGCGCAGCGCCTGTTCCTGCTCCTCACCAAGCGGCTCTACCGCCTCCGCTTCGGACCCTTCCACCGCGGGCTCTTCCGCACTCAGGGGGGACGGGACGTCCGGAGCGTCCTGTGGCACGTCCGCACTCACAAGTGACGGGACGTCCGGAGCGTCCTGTGGCTCATCCGCACTCTCGCCGCTCCACGCGTCGAGATCGCCCTCATCGTCCGGCTGCTTGCGCCCCGGGCCCGGCACGGGTAGCTCCAAACACTCGCAGACATCGCGCAACTCCTCCTGAGCCTCGGCCGCCTGATCGCGCAAGCGCTGAGCGGCCACCTCGGCCCCGGTGACGGCCTCGCCCTCGACACGCAGTGCCGCCTGAATCTCGGCCTCCTCCTGTGCACATGCACGAAGCTCTGCGGAGACCTGCTCGCCCGTAGCGCGGTCCTCGCTCAGAAGCCCATCTATCTGCCGCAAAAGGCCTGTCATCGCCTCGCCCGTGCCGGCAAGCACCGCCGCCAGGCGCTCGGCGCGCGGCGTTAGCTCGAGGTCGGCCGCGCGCTGGGCTCGCAGACGCTCGATCCGCCGGGCGCGCTCGGCACGTTCTGCCTGCCTGCGCTCCGCTTGCCTGCGCTCCGCCGCCAGCTCACCCTGCAACTCCGCGCGACGCACAGCCAGCGGTCCCTGCTCTGGCGCGGCCTTGCGCTGCTCGATCAGCCAGGTCGCTTTACGCTGAGCCTCGACAGCCTCGCCTAGCAGGCGCTCGCTGTCGCGCAGCGCGCCATCGGCCTGGTCGCGCGCCAGATTGGCCTCGCGTGCCTGCTCCAGCGCCTGCTCGACCGCCGCTTGGGCCGCATGCTCGCCGACGACGGCTTGCTCGCTCTCGGCGATCAGGCGATCGCGCTCGTTACGGCGGGCTAGCACGCGCTCGGCGCCCCCCTCGGTGATCTGACGTAGCTCACCCCAGCCGGCGAACAGCACGCGACCGGAGAGAGTAGTTGCGATACCTTGAAAATCGTCGGCCAGATCCTCCAAGCGCTCGACCACCCAAGCGTCGGCCAGCAGTCCGCCAGCGAGCGCGAGCACCGCGCCCGATCCGTCCAATAGGTCGATCAGGCGCAGCGCGCCGGCAACCGGTGGCTCGCTGGCCGACCCCGCCGCGCGAGCGCGCGCTTGGCCGCTGGCGAGGTTGCTATGACCGACCTTATCGGTTGGATCGCCCTGCTCACCCTGTCCCGCCGGGCGCCCTTGACCATCCTGCGCTGGACGACTTTGGCCGTCGGGCTCCATCGAGCCGTCGGCCGCGTTGGCGGCATCTCCAGCCAGCAACGCGGCGCCTCCGTCCGGACCGACTTTGTCGAGCAGGCTGCGAGCGCCGTCCATGTCGCGCACCAAGGCCGCATCGAGACGTCCCCCCAGTGCCGCGGCAAGCGCCAGCTCATAGCCCGCCTTTACCTTCAGCGCGTCGCTTAGAGCGCGCGGCGCGTCCGCCTTTGCGCCGTGCGATCCCGCATGGCTGCGCAAGAACTGATTGGCCGCCGCCAACTCCGCCCCGACCTTCGCCGCCTCACGCCGCGCCGCCTCGGCGTCAGCTTCTAGTCTGCGCAAGCTCACGCGCGCAAGCTCCGCGAGCGCGTCGGCCTGCTCGCGAGCCTCACGGGCGCTCTGCGCCTGGGCCTGCGATTCACCCACACGAACGCTTGCCTGCTCACGCTCACGCTCGAGTCCTTCGATCTCTCGCTCCAGCTCGCGCTCGCGTTCCTGCTCGATCCCGACTAGCGCCCTCTCAAGCGCATGTACACGATCGACGCTTGCCTGCTCCTGTGCCAGCTCACCGTTCTCCCCGCCCGCCTCGCCCGAGCCCTGCTCGAGCGCGCCGAGCTCGATCTCGATGCGACTCGCGCGCTGGGCAAGTGTCACGGCGGCGGCAGCAGCCTGCTCGCCGCGCATCTGCAGGCGCTCGCGCGCTGAGCGCGCCTCGTATACTCGCTTGGAGAGTGCGTCGTGGCGCTCAGTACGCTTGGCCAGCGCGCTCTCCGCGCGGCCACGCCGCTCGACTACCGCACGCAAGCGCGACTCGATCTGCTCGCGCGCCGCCCTTGCTGCCTGCACGCCTTCCTCGGCCTCGAGGAGCTCTACCCGCCTGGCGCGGAGCGCCTCACGAGCGAGCTCGAAGCGCGCCTGTAGCATCTGATGCTCCAAGCGCTCGTGCAACTCAGCGGCCTCGGCCTGGCGCTTGAGCGGGCGCAGGCGCGTGCGCGCCTCGCGCTCCACGTCGAGGGCTCTGTCCAGGTTCTCCTGGGTGCGCTCCAGCTTCAGCTGCGCGCGGCGGCGGCGCTTGCGGTGCTTGCCGAGGCCCGCCGCCTCCTCGATCAAAAGGCGCCGGTCGCGCGGCTTTGAGGTCACGATCGCCTCAACCCGTCCCTGGGAGATGACCGAGTGGGTCTCCTTGCCAAGACCGGTGTCAGAGAGCACCTCGATCACGTCGACGAGGCGGGCACGAGCGCCGTTGAGGCGATACTCGCCGTCGCCCGAGCGGTCGAGCCTGCGCACGATCGATATCTCCGAGAACGGCAGATCGACCGTCTCATCGGAGTTGTCGAGCACGATCTCGACCTCCGCGGCGCTACGTGCCTGCACGCCGCGGCCGCCGCCGAAGATCACATCCTGCATCGACTGGCCTCTGATCGCCAGCGGCGACTGCTCGCCCATCGCCCAAAGCAGCGCGTCGGTGACATTGGACTTGCCTGAGCCGTTCGGCCCGACCACGACGCTCACTCCCGGGCCGAAGTCCAGTTTGGTGCGGTCGGGGAAGGACTTGAAGCCCTTCATGGTGAGCGACTTCAGATGCATCGAGCAACCCTACCCCTCGCGTGATCCGTCCGAGCACTGTTTATGATCATCGGCTCCGCATGGGCACGCAGGGCAAGTCGGGCAATTGATTGATGGCCCGCCCACCCGACGCAGTGTGCTGGCCGATTGGAGATCCCGCCGCGTGCCCCGAATGGGGTATCGATCTCCAATCGGTACATAAGCGACTGAGGACGCCGCCCGGCGCCGGCGTGCGTGCCCATGCAGCTCATGCCTTGGCGAGGCTCTCTAGCGCCTTACCCGCCGCCTGCTGCTCGGCATGCTTCTTGCTGCGTCCGCGGCCCTCGCCGAGCGGCTTGCCTTCGAGCAGCGCGACGACCACGAATGTGCGGTCGTGCGGCGGGCCGTGCTCGTCTGTCACCTCGTAGGCGATCGTCTCCCCTCTCCTGGCGAGCGTCTCCTGAAGGGCCGACTTGAAGTCCAAGGGATGCTCCAGCGCATCCTCCATCTCCGGCCCGAACGCCTCCACGACGGCCTCTGCGGTGCGCTCGTAGCCCGTGTGCAAATAGCAGGCTCCGATCACGGCCTCGATCACCGACGCGAGCACACGCTCTGTCTCCAGTAAGCCCACGAGCCTGCCCTCGCCGTTCTCAGGCGCGGCCGCGCGCAGACGCTCACCCACCTGCAGGCGTTCAGCCACGGCGCGACAGGAGCGACCGGACACCGCCTGCGCACGAATCTTCGTAAGCCGGCCGGCACCAAAACGCTCAGCTTCAAGGCGTGGATAGAGGTGCGCCGTCACTGCCAGCGCAAGCACACTGTCCCCGAGGAACGCAAGCCTTGTGTAGGAGTCGCTGCGCCGCTCGGTCCATGAAGCATGCGTGAAGACCTGCCGCGCCAGCTCTTCGGGCAAATCCTCGAGCAGCAAGCGCAGCAGCGCCACACCCCCCTTGCTCTGAACGCTAGCCATCGTTTGAGTGTGCCACGACGAAATCGACTGCTTGACCGACAGTAAGGATCTCAGCGGCCTGCTGGTCCTCGATCTTCACACCGTATGTGTCCTCGAGCTCCTGCACGAGCGTATAAAGGTCCAGCGAGTCGGCGCCCAGATCGTCCTTGAAATGGGTGGTCTCTCCGATTAGCCCAGGCTCGACATCGAGCTCGTCGGCCAGATGGGCCTGTATCAGGACGAACACTTCCTCGCGGGTCATTCGCTCGTGAGGCTAGCCGGATCGCCGGATAGAGGACCCGCCCGCCCCGCGCTCCTCAGCGCGCCAGCCTCCTTCAGCGCGTTGCGGGTAGCGCCGATCACGTCCTCGCGCACGCCGCGCTCAGCGCGCAAGATCGCCTGCGCGAAGCCTTGTCTGGCAAAGCGTCCGTGCGGGACTACCGCCAGACGACGCAGACCCAAAAGATATGCCCCGCCCTCTCCTTCGGGATCAATTTCGTCGCGAAATCCGCGTAGCGAGGGACGCAGCAGAATCCCACCCAACTTGCCCCGCGGCGAGGACATCGCGGCGTCTCTGATTGCGCGCAACATCGTCTGCGAGACGCCCTCCATCAACTTCAGAGCGATGTTGCCCGTGAAGCCGTCAGTGACGATCACGTCAGCCACCGCGTCGACGATGTCGCCGCCCTCAACGTTACCGACAAAGCGCAGCTGTCCGTCGCTGGAGCGTTGGGCGAGCTCCTTGGCCGCCTGGACGACCAGCTCGCTGCCGCGCTCTGACTCCTCGCCATTTGAGAGCAAACCGACGCGCGGGCGCTCGACGCCGAGCACGGCGCTTGCGAAAGCAGCTCCCATGAAGGCAAACTGGACCAGGTGCTCCGGGCGCGCCTGCACGCTGGCGCCGACGTCTAGCAGCGTCACCGCATGGCCCGGGATAGGTATCGGTAGAGCAAGCGCCGGACGATGGATGCCGGGCGCGCGCTTGACGTTGAACAGTCCGGCGGCGAGCGCCGCTCCGGTGCCGCCCGCGCACACAAGTGCGTCTGCACGACCCTCACCCACGGCCTTTGCCGCTTGCACGATCGACGCCTCGGGCGTGGAGCGCACCGCTCGTACGGGGTCGGGGCTCTTGGCGACCGACACGGGCGCGTCGACCACCTCGACGCCCGGGCAGACTTCGCCGAGCTCGGCTGCCGGGCCGAACAGCAGCACATGCACACCCTGCTCTGCTGCAAGCCGCGCTCCGGCCGCGACCTCCGACGGTCCCAAGTCGGCGCCACTCGCATCGACGGCCACGACCGTATGTGCGCGCATGTCGGGCTCCGCTGCGTGGCCGCCGCGGCTAGCCGACCCAGTCATGCTTGACGACTACTCGTGGTCGTGGTCGTGATCGTGGCTGTGCGCGCCGGGCGCCACCACCTCACGACCTGCATATGTCCCGCACTCGGGGCACACGCGGTGCGGCCTGCGCGGGCTGTGACAGCGCGGACACTCGTTCACCGTGGGCGCCTCGATCTTGTGATTGGCGCGACGAAGCGCGGTGCGGCTGTGCGATTGCTTTTTCTTGGGGACGGCCATCGGCGGGACAGGGTAGCAGGGCGGCGCCGCAATACTGCGCCACAGCACTATCGCGTCGCTGCACTATCGCTAAAGGAATTTTTGCCAGAAGGTCGCTACTCGAGCTTTAGCTCGCTCAACTTCGCCCAGCGCGGATCCGGCGGACGCTCGTGCGTGTGTTCGGGGCCGGTCTCGTTTAGATCGGCGGCGCACACCGCGCACAGCCCGGCGCAATCCTCGCGACACAGCACTTGCGTCGGCAGGGCCAGCACGAGCGCGTCGCGTGCCCAGCCGGCCAGGTCAAGTGTCTCATCCTCCAGATAAGGACTTGAAAGCTCCTCGCCGCCGCCGGGGCGATCGACCTCGCGTGAATCGACGTCGATCTGCGGCGCGGCGTCCTTCAGACAGCGCATGCAAGGGCCCACGAGCGCCGCAACGAAGCGCAGCCGTAGCGCGTAACCGTTGCCGAGCATGCGCGATACGTCGAGCTTCACCGGCAGCGTTGCCGGCGCCACCTCGTACGGCTCGCCTCCGAGCGTCAACGGCTCGATATGCACCGCCAACTCGAAGCTTCTCCCCTCGCCGGCGCTCATGCGCAATCCACCGAGGTCGAGGATGTCTGTCACAGCAGCCACCCCCTCAGATTAGTAACCCGCCGTCAGGCGAGCTTGCGCAGCAGCGTCAGGCGAGCCCGTGCAGCTCGCGCTTGAGCACCTTGCCGGTCGCGTTGCGTGGCAGCTCCTCCACGAACACCACTTCGCGTGGAACCTTGTAGCGTGCCAGGTTGTGCTTGACGTACTCCTTCACGGTCTCCTCGTCGAGTCCTGAGCCCTGGCGCAAGACGACGAAAGCCTTCAGACGCTGGCCGAACTTCTCGTCCTCGACGCCGATCACCGCGGCCTCCTCGATCGCCTCGTGATCGGCGAGCAGGTCCTCGACCTCGCGCGGGAAGACGTTCTCGCCGCCGGAGACGATCATCTCATCGTCGCGCCCATCCACGAATAGCCGGCCCGCGGCGTCCATCCGGCCCACGTCGCCGGTGCTCATCAGCCCCTCGACGATCTCCTTGCCGCCGCCGCCCGTGTAACCCTCGAAAACCATCTCGTTGCCGACAAATATGCGCCCGTTCTGGCCCTTTGGCACCTCATGTCCCTGCTCGTCAAGCAACTTCACAACGGTCCCAAGCGGAGGCTTGCCGGCCGTGCCCGGCGCCGCGCGCAGGTCGGCGGGCGTGGCGATCGTCGCCCACGCCACCTCGGTGGAGCCGTACAGGTTGTAGAGCACGTCGCCGAACGTGTCCATCGCGCGGATCGCCAGCTCTCCCGGCAGCGCCGAGCCGCTCAGCGCGATGATCTTCAGCGCGTGGGTGTCGTAGTTTTCGATCGTCTCGATCGGCAGCTCGAGGATGCGTTGCAGCATCACGGGCACTACCGCGAGTGCTGTCGCCCGGTGCTCCGCAACGGCCCGCAGCGTCTCCTCGGGGTCGAAGCGCCGGCGCAGCACGACCGTCGAGGACAGCGGTAGCGCGAGCGTGAAGTGCCCGAAACCCCACGAGTGGAACATCGGCGCGGCGATCATCGTCGTCTCGCGCGCCTTCAGCGGAATCTTCGAGAACAGCGCCGCCAGCGGGAGCGGCGAATCGGGCTGTTTGCGGGCCGCCCCCTTTGGCGCGCCGGTAGTGCCGGAGGTGAGGATCACGACCCTGCCGGGCTCCGCCGGTGGGGTGAGATCGGCGGTGCTTCCTTTTCCGATCAGATCCTCAAGCGTTGGGTCGGCCGGAGCGGCAGCCGGCTCGCTCCATCCGACGAACCGGATGCGACCCTCGCCGCCGTCGTGCACGAGGTTCGCGAAGTCTTCGTCGTACACGAGCCCTGCCGGGTTCTCGCGGTGCATCACATCGGTTATCTGCGGTCCGGCGAACGCGGTGTTCAGATACAGGGCGCTCGCTCCCAGCTTCGAGCAGGCGAGCGTCGCCTCGATGAAGCCACGGTGGTTGCGGCACATGATCGCGACGCTGTCGCCCTCCTTGATCCCCGCCGCGCGCATTTCGTGCGCGAGTGCGTTGGTGCGCAGGTGCACCTCCTCGAAGGTCAAGGTCCCGCGCTCATCGACGATCGCCTCACGCTCGGGGAAGCGCGCGGCAGAGCCGGTGTATGCCGCGGCGGGCGTGGGCCCCCAGCGCCGCAAGGCCATCACCGAGCGCACGGCGCGATCCGGCCTGACCGGCGTGAGGATGCCGGTGCCGAGCAGCACCTTGGCTGCTTCCAACTTGAATCTAGTGGCCGAGCTCACGCGGGCACCCTACCCAAAATGCTCAAGTCCACGCGTACGCATGCGCGAATGGGAAACGCGGACGGGCACCTTTAGCTCACAAACGACGATGTTCCAGTCGGTGCATGCACCGACTGGCCGGACCGCACATGTGCGGTCCGGGGCCATGCCGCATGCGGCATGGCCTTCTAGGAGACTTCCGCCGGTTCGTCCTTGCCCTGCAAGCGCTCGCGGCCACGCTGCACCGCCGCGATGAACTTCGAAAGATTGACCTCCAGCGTGCCGAGAATCTCATCCGCGTAGTCCTCGGCGCCAAGCCTGATCTCGCGCTCACGGGCACGGGCGTCCTCGACGATGTCCTCGGCGGCACGCTCGGCCTGCTTGGTGACCTCCTCCTCGCCCACCAGCTTCTCCTGGCGCTCGCGTGCCTCCTTGACGATGCGCTCGGCCTCCTTCTTGGCCTCGGCGAGCATCTCCTGGCGCTCCTTGACGATCCAGCGCGCCTGCTTGATCTCCTCGGGGATCGTCGCGCGCATCTGGTCGAGGATGTCGTAGATCTCCTCCTTGTCGACCCTGACCTGGTCGGTCATGGGCACCGACTTGGCGTTATGCACCAAGTCGTCGAGCTTGTCGATCAGCACCAGCACGTCCATCAGCGATCACCTCCGTGGAGCGTCCAATAGGGCCCCACGACATAAGAAAAGGATATGAAGGGTCTCACGTCAACCAAAGTTCGTCAGCGCGCCAGCTCTTCCTGCAAGCGCGCCGCCACTCGTGGTGGCACGAGATCGTCGATTCGCCCGCCAAACGTCGCCAGCTCCTTGACGCCGCTCGAGGACAGGAAACTGTATTGCGGTGAGGCCATCAGATACACCGACTCTATCTCGGGATCCTGCCTGCGGTTGAGCTGGTTCATCTCGAACTCGTACTCGAAGTCCGAGATCGCCCGCAGCCCCTTGACGATCGTCTTGGCTCCAACCGTCCTGGCAAAGTCCACGACAAGCGTGTTGAAAGGTTGCGCACGCACACCGGGGACTTCGGAGAGCGCCTCTTCGATAAACGCCATCCGCTCCTCGATCGTAAACAGCGTGGCCTCCTTGCGCACCGAGCGGTTGACGACCGCGACCACAACCTCGTCGTACAGGTCCGCGGCACGGCGGATCACATCCAGGTGACCGTTGGTGATCGGGTCATAGGAACCCGGGCAGACGGCTATCGACTTGTCAACGCTCATCCTTGTCCTCTGTGCTGTGGATTGTGATCGTGGTGTCGCCGTAGCGCTTGCGCTGCGCCACGACCAGAGGCAGCTCCGCCGGTACCCGTCGATCGCTCTCGACAACCACGCGCGCGCCCGGGGCGAGCACGGTCGGCAACAATGCCGACAGCTCGCGCTCGGAGTCGCGCAGCTGGCCGTATGGAGGATCTAGGAATACGAGATCGTACGTTTCGCCGGCTCCGCGTGCGCTGCGCAGTGCCGAGAGCGCCTCGCCCACCCTTATCCGCACAAGCGGCTCGGCGAGTTCGAGCCGGGCCAGATTGCCCTTGAGCGCCGCTACCGCCGCCGCGTCGCGCTCAACGAACAGCGCCTTGGCGGCCCCCCTGGAGAGCGCCTCGATGCCGAGCGCGCCGGTCCCGGCGAACAGGTCGAGCACGCTCGTCCCGTCGATCGGGCCGAGCATCGAGAACAGTGCCTCGCGTACGCGATCGGAGGTCGGCCGCGTCGTGCGCCCACGCGGCGCGCTCAAGCGACGGCCGCCCAAACTTCCAGCGATCACCCGCATACGGATCTACCAATCATGCCCTGCCCATCATGGCGAGGTCGGCGGCAGTGCACTCAACATGCCCCTCTCCAAGTTCACCCAGCTTCTGTCATGCGGGGATCGACTGCAATGCCTCCCGCCCAAACGCGCACTCTAGCTCCGCGCCAAGCAGCCCATGCAAAGGACCTTCAAGCGCGGGCTCCTCGGCCAGGATCGCTCGCGCACGCTTGCGTGCCCGCTCAAGCAGGTCGCTGTCCTCCGGCAGGATCGCGAACTTGAACTGCCCCACGCCAGACTGACGGGTGCCGATCAGCTCTCCCTCCTTGCGCAGCCGCAGGTCGATCTCGGCGAGCCTGAACCCGTCGGAGTGCTCGGCGAGCGCACGCAAACGAGCCGAGCCGGCCGGTCCGACGAGCATGCAGGTCGAGCTATGCTCGCCGCGGCCCACGCGTCCGCGCAACTGGTGCAGCTGAGAGATGCCGAAGCGCTCGGCGTTCTCGACCAGCATCACGGTCGCATTGGGGACGTCCACGCCAACCTCGATCACGGTCGTCGCGACCAGCACCTGCGCACGCCCGGAGGCGAACGCCTCCATCGCCTCCTGCTTCTCGCGCGGGCGCATCTGTCCGTGCAAAAGCGCAAGGCTCCAGCCGGCCAGCTCGCCGGCGCGCAGACGCTCGAACTCGGCCGTCGCCGCCTTGGCCTCGCCTACCTCGCCCTCCGGCTCGGTCTGCTTGCGCCCCTGTGCGGACGCGCTTTGGCCCTTGGCAGACGTGCTTCTCTCCTGCCCTGAGCCGTCCTGCTGCGCTTGCTCGACCAGCGGGCAAACCACATACGCCTGGCGCCCAGCCCGCAACTGCTCGTGCAGGACGCGATAGGCCTGCTCTCGCCCAGCCTCGCCGGTGACGATGCTCGTGGCGATCGGCTTGCGCTCGCGCGGCAGCTCGCGCAGCACACTGCGATCGAGGTCGCCGTAGCGCGCAAGCGCCAGCGTCCTCGGGATCGGCGTAGCTGTCATGTGCAGCACATGTGGACGCCGGGAACGCCCCCCCTGGCCTTCCAGCTGCCCTTCCTGTCCTTCCAGAGCCGCGCGCTGGCGCACACCGAAGCGGTGCTGCTCGTCCACGACGGCCACCGCCAGCTCGCGAAAGCGCACCGAGGGCTCGATCAGCGCGTGCGTACCCACCACCAGCGACAGCTCGCCGCTTGAGAGCTTGCCGAGCGTGTCGGCTCGCCGCGCCGCGGCAGTCGAGCCGGTGAGCAGCGCCACAGTCACCGACTCGCCACCGAGCAGCCGCTGCACCGTCGCGAAGTGCTGTTGGGCGAGCGTCTCGGTTGGCGCCATCAGCGCCGCTTGCGCGCCGTGCTCTACAGCACGCAGCATCGCGTGCAGGGCAACGACGGTCTTGCCGCTGCCGACCTCCCCCATCAGCAGCCGTTGCATCGGCTGCTCCCGTTCGAGGTCTTCGGCGATCGTGGCGATCGCCTTGCGCTGGTCGCCGGTCGGCTCGAACGGAAGTCCACGTCGAAGCCAGCGAGCGCTCAAGCTCGCCGGCTCATTCAACGTCAGGGCCTGTCCTTGCACCGCCCTCCTACCGCGGCGGATCAGAAAAACCAGCTGGCTGAGCAGTAGCTCCTCGAAGGCAAGTCGCTCGCGCGCTCTCTCAGCCTGCACGCCCGCACCCTGGAAATGCATCGCGCCGAGCGCCGTCGCACGCGCGGGCAGGCACTCGGCGACGCGCACGTCGGCGCTGAGCGACTCGACGACGTCGGCAAGACCCTGGCGACGCTCGCGCACGAGCGCCAGGATCTGGGTGGAGCTAACACCCTCCGCCGCCCGATAGTGGGCGACCGAGCCGGTCTCACCGGTAGCGATCTCCGAGCCGATCGCGTGATGGGAGACGCGAAAGCGCCCGCCACGGTCGGCCTTGCCGTGCAGCACCAAACGCGTGCCCGGCGGATAGCGGCTGGCAAGCCAGGGTTGGTTGAAGAAGGTTGCTCGCATCGCGCCGCTCTCATCGAACACGCTGGCCTCCACGAGCCCGCGCATGCCACGCTTGCGCACCGCCCGACTTGCGATCGAGCGCACCTGCACCGCCACCGTCGCCTGCTCGCCCTCGCGCAGCTCCGCGACCATGCGCGCCTCGCGATGGTCGCGCGGCAGATGCTCGAGTAGATCTCCGACCGTCTCGATCCCGAGCGCCGCCATCCCGTCGGTCATCTTGCCGGCCGGGAGGTCCAACGGCTCGACCAGCCGCGAAGGACGCGGCCAGCGCACCGGAGCGGCCAGCATCTGCGCGCGTGTCAGCGGCAGAACGTCTGCGAAGCCGACAGGCAACCGGTCGCGCTGCTCACTCAGCGGCGAGCAGCCACCAATAGGCCGGCTGGCCACCGTGGCGAAGCTCGAGCTCGACATGACCATCCATGATGCCCTCCAGCGCAGACAACTCCAGAGGTGCGCCGGCGCCGGCAAGCACGCTGATCAGCTCCGTATCGGCAGCAAGCGCGTGCAACACCGCCAGCAGTGTCGCACGCGGCTCTCCCCAGGCGACCACTTGCTCCTCGACAAAACCCACCGCATCTCCTTGCTGGAAGCGACCCTGGGCATCCGCGCGGGCTGCGGGCGCAACCGCGCCGGTCCTCAGTGCGTCGAGCGCTTCGTGCATCGCCTGCGCGTTCTCCTGCACGCCACGGTCGCCCTGCAGCGCCACTGCAACCGCAAGCCCAGCCTGCTGACTGGTGGCCGGCACCACGAGTACCTGCTTGTCCGAGAGCTCAGCGGCGCGCTCGGCCGCCATCACGACATTTGCGCTGCCGGGCAGCACGACGACCTCCTCGGCCGGCACCTCGTGAATCCCCGCCAACAGCTCGTAGGTCGAGGGATTCAGCGTCGGACCGCCGTCGATCGTGTGCACGCCGAGCTCGCCGTACATACGCGCAAGTCCGCTGCCGCTGACGACCGCCAAAGCGCCGCAGCGTACGCTCGCCTGCGCGCTGTCCTTCTTAGCGGGTGCCGTCGGGTCGGCGCCGCCGGTGCCGTTGCCAGCTGTATGGGCACCACCGCCGTTGCTCTGCGAGCCGGCCGCCAAACGCAGCTCCCGCTCGGTTACCTGCGCGCGCATGTCGGCCACGTCCAAGTGAGACACCTCGCCAACCCTGTCGAACAACGCTGTCGCACGCTCGGGCTCGTCGGTGTGCAGGTGCACCTTCAGCGTATTGGCGTCGCCGACCACAAGCACCGAATCGCCGAGCCGCTCGAGCGCTGGAGCAAAGCTCGCCGCCGCCAGGTCGCGACCCGTGACGGCGAAGTTGGTGCAATAGCGGTAGGTACTCGAGCTGTGCTCGGGATGGGTGATCTTAGCCGGAGCGTAGTGCTCGAGCTCCGGCGGATCTTCATCGCGTAGCGCCGCCACCACCCCGGCGAAGATCACGGTCAGCGCGTGACCGCCTGCATCGACGACGCCGGCGTCGCGCAACGCCGCGAGCATCTCCGGTCCACGCTTGACCGAGTCCGTTCCAGCCTCAACGGCGCGTTCGAGCGTCTTTGCGATTGCGAGATCCTGCTCGCGCGGCTCTGTCGCCGGCCCCAGTGGCGCCGCGTCCTCGCCGTGGGCAAGGTCGGCCATGATGCCGTGGGCCATCTCGCGTGCGACCGTCAAGATCGTGCCCTCCGCCGGCTCGCGCACCGACGCATAAGCACGGTCGGCAGCATTGGCGAGCGCGGCCCCGATCAAGGTTGCGTCGATCAGCTGGCCCGGGCGGCTGACGAGCTCCTCGGCCGCGCCTCTGATCAGCTGAGAGAGGATCACGCCAGAGTTGCCCCGCGCCCCCAGCAGTGCCGCGCGAGCGACCGATTGGACGATCTCATCGCGACCGATCTCGTCGATCGTGCGCGCGGCGTTGCCGTCCTGTAGGCGATCGAGCTCGTCGAGCACGGCCCGGAGCGTCAACACCATGTTGTCACCGGTGTCGCCGTCGGCGACCGGGAACACGTTCAGATCGTTGACCTCCTCGCGACGAGACTCCAGGTGCGCCAGCGCACCGGCCACGGCCGCTCTGAAGCGAATTAGGTTGGTGTCGGTCACAAAGCCACTCTCGCCAACGCAGACTATCCCTCGTGGGGGACGGTCTTTGGGGCTCTTCAGAGGGCCTTGGTGACCTTGCCGGCCTTTAGACACCGCGTGCAGACGTACACGCGACGGGGTGCCTTGCCGACGAGGATCTTGACCTTCTGCAGGTTCGGATCGAAACGCCGCTTGGTGGCGACCATCGAGTGACTGCGACTATTTCCGAACGCGGGACCCTTCCCGCAGCTGTGACATATCTTGGCCATAAGGATGCGCAGTCTAGCCGCTCTGTAGCTCGGAGCGCAACGCGGCCATTCTCAACACGGCTTCGGCCGCGTGCCGACCTTGATCGCGCTTGCCGCCGCCTGTGCGGGCCAACGCCTGCTCCATCGTCTCGCACGTGAGCACCCCGAAAGCACATGGCACACCCGTGCTGAGCGCGACCTGCTGAATTCCACGGGCAGTCTCGGCGCACACGTAGTCGTAGTGATTGGTCTCACCACGAATTACAGCGCCAAGGCACGCGACACCCTTGAAGCGTCCGGCGTTCGCCGCATAGCTGGCCGCGAGCGGCAACTCGAATGCGCCCGGCACGTCGAACACCTTCACATCTGAGCATCCGGCTTCGGAAAAAGCCTCGAGAGCACCCTTTTGCAGACGCTCGGCCAACTCATCATAGAAGCGCCCAATGACGATCGCGAAGCTCATTTGCCGCGCTCGCGATCCTGCTCGCGCTCGGAATGCAGGAGCTCCGCGTCGAGGTTGAGCCCCTGGTGGTGCAGGATGTGGCCCATGCGCTGGGCCTTGGTGCGCAGGTAGGCCTCGTTGTGCTCGTTAGGCGCGTGCTCGATCGGGATCTGCGCGCTGACCGACAGGCCGTAGCCCTCCAGGCCCTTGATCTTCTTCGGGTTGTTGGTGAGGATGCGAATTGAGCTGAGCCCGAGATCCACGAGAATCTGTGCCCCGATCCCGTAGTCGCGCAGGTCGGCGGGCAGACCGAGGCGCTCATTGGCTTCGACGGTGTCCAGGCCATCCTCCTGCAGGCGGTAGGCGCGTAGCTTGTTCAGCAGGCCGATGCCGCGCCCCTCCTGGGAGAGGTACAGCAGCACCCCTTCGCCCTCGCGCTCGATCATCGAAAGCGCCGAGGTAAGCTGCTCGCCGCAGTCGCAACGCAGCGAATGGAACACGTCACCGGTCAGGCACTCGGAATGCACGCGCACGAGCACGTCATCGCGACCCGCGACATCGCCCTTGACGAGCGCGACATGGTGCTTGTCGTCCACCAACGAGCGATAGCCGACCGCCTCGAAGTCCCCGAAGGCCGTCGGCAGGCGTGTGGCCACGACGCGTTCCACAAGCTTGTCGTGACGCCGGCGGTAGGAGATCAAATCCGCGACGGTGATCATCCTCAGCCCGTGACGAGTGCAGTAATCGACCAGATCGGGGACGCGCGCCATCGTGCCGTCATCGTTCATCACCTCACAGATCACACCGGCCGGGTTAAGACCGGCAAGCCGGGCCAGATCGACGGCCGCCTCAGTCTGCCCCGCCCGCTCGAGCACACCTCCCGCACGACTCTTGAGCGGGAACAGATGGCCGGGCTGGACGAGATCGCGAGGGGCGCTCTCGGGGTCTATAGCGACCTGGATTGTGTGCGCGCGATCGTGTGCTGAGATGCCCGTGGTGACGCCCTCACGCGCCTCGATGGAGACCGTGAACGGCGTTTCGAACGACGACTCGTTCTTGGCCGCCATCAAGTCGAGCCCGAGCTCGTCACACCGCTCTGGCGTTAGCGAGAGGCAGATCAGCCCGCGCCCCTCCTTGGCCATGAAGTTGATCGCCTCCGGTGTGGCGAACTGGGCCGCCATAGTGAGATCGCCCTCGTTCTCGCGATCCTCGTCGTCGCAGACGACGACCATCTTGCCCTGCCTGATCTCCTCGATTGCCTCCTCGATGGTCGCGAACGGGATCGTTGTCTTGGACTGGTTCATATGTGGGCCTCCGTCTTCAAAAGTCGCTCGACATGCTTGGCAAGGATGTCCGCCTCTATGTTGACCCGATCCCCGACTTGCGCCTCCCCGAGGTTCGTGCGCAGGAGCGTCTCGGGTATCAGCGATACCGAGAAGCCCCCATCGCGAAGCTCGCTCACCGTCAAACTGATCCCGTCGAGCGCTACCGAGCCCTTTTCCACTAGATAGCGCGACAGCCCGTCATCTACATCGATATCCAGCACCCGTGCGAACCCCTCCTCGTGTAGCCCGGCGAGCGTGCCGGTTCCGTCGACGTGGCCCTGCACGATGTGGCCGCCAAGGCGCCCATCGGCGCGCAGCGCAAGCTCAAGGTTGACGCGCGAGCCACGGCGCAGCTGCTGCAACGAGGAGCGCCTCAGCGTCTCCTGCATCGCCTGGGCACGGAAGGCGCCATCGTCGATGG
The DNA here is from genome assembly GCA_963704555.1 of uncultured Solirubrobacterales bacterium. Classification (GTDB taxonomy): domain Bacteria; phylum Actinomycetota; class Thermoleophilia; order Solirubrobacterales; family Solirubrobacteraceae; genus Palsa-744. Next base: position 1,841,051 of record OY969921.1, on the reverse strand, counting down.
CGGTGGCTGTCAGGCACACGCCGTTGACCGCAATGGAATCGCCCTCGGCCAGCTCGCCCGCAAGCGCCGTCGAGATCTCGAGCGTGGCGCCACTGGGGTCGCTCTCGATGCTCTTCACGCTTCCCAGATCCGCGATCAGGCCGGTGAACATTTTCTACGAGCTCCTTTCAAAGTTTCGAGCCGCTGACAGGCATGTAGGGCAAGCTGGGCAAGAAGTCGATGGCCCACCCACCCAGCGAAATGTGCTTCGCGCATGTGCTGGCCGATCGGAGATCGCATCGATCTCCGATCGGTGGGGCGCCGCCCAGCGCCGCCATACGTGCCTGTCAGTCACCACTCGCGCAAACGGGCGGACACCAAAAGGTCTTCCCCGACACGGTCGCAGTCGAAGCTGAGCGCACGCAACGCCTCGGATATGCGCTCGACGCCCTCGCCCTCCAGCGGATCGCGTGCGGTCCGGCCACCGAGCAGGATCGGCGCGAGAAAGAGCCTTATCTCGTCGATCTCGCCCGCGTCCAGAAACGCGCCCGCGAGATGTGGGCCGCCCTCCAACAGCACCGCGGCAATACCGCTCGTGCCGAGTTGGTCCAGTGCGGAGCGTACGCGCGCAGGCTCGTTTTGGCCGGTCGCGACGAGCACCTGCGCACCGGCAGCCTCGAGCGCATCGGTGTCCGCGCGTGCGGCCGCGCGCGACACGCACACAGTCAAGGGAACCTGCTCGGCGGCCGCGACGAGCTGCGAGGAGATCGGCAGACGCGCGAGCGAGTCGAACACGACGCGGCGCGGCTGACGAGGCAGCTCGGCCAGGATCCCGTCGGGTCGCGCTGTGAGCTGTGGATCGTCGGCGAGCGCGGTGCCAATCCCAACGACTACCGCGTCCACGGAAGCCCGCCAAGTGTGAGCCAGCAGCCGGCTTTCCTCGCCGCTGATCCATTGCGAGTCGCCGGCCCTGGTGGCGACCTTGCCATCGAGCGTCATAGCCGACTTGAACAGCACCCAGGGGCGCCCTACTCGCGCGTGCTTGCGAAACGCCTGGTTGAGCAGACGCGCACTGGCGGCCAGCTCGCCGTCGGCGACCAGCACCTCGATGCCCTCGTCGCGGAGAATGCCCAGGCCACGCCCGGAGGCCTTCTCGGTCGGATCGTCGGAAGCCACGACGACGCGCGCGATGCCCGCGCGCATGATCGCGTCGGTGCAGGGCGGCGTGTTGCCCTCGTGGCAGCACGGCTCGAGCGACACGTACAGGGTCGTCCCGGTCAGATCCGCCGGCCCGCACGCCTCGATCGCGTTGACCTCGGCGTGCGCCCCGCCATAGCGCTCGTGCCAGCCCTCGCCTAGAACTTCGCCGTCGCGCGCGACGACCGCCCCGACGAGCGGGTTGGGCTTGACCTGCTCGGCGCCGTTGCGCGCGAGCTCGATCGTTCGCCCGAGCAGCGCGCGGTCGGTATCTGTTGTAATCGCCATGCTTGCCTTCCAGGATAGGGCCTGCTGCCTCAGCGACTATGTGCGCAGCGCCCGCCGTGTAGGCGATACACGGTCATTTCAGGCCCAGGATGCGCATAGGAAAGTGGGTAGTAGTCAAACGACCAGTCGAAGCCGAATCGCGTTGGACTGCTTCCCGGCGAGTAGGGCGAGACGCGGTAGACGACTTCCGCCTCAGCGGCCAGCGCGTGGTAGTAGGCGCTTGCAAACGGGGCCGCACGCGGGTCGGCAAGCGCGCGACCGGACTCGGTGGAGCCGACCACCACCCAGCAATAGCCCAGATTCTCATACCAGCCGATCAAAGCTGGGCTGAGCGTCGTCTCATAATCTTCGAGCGTCACTTCGTGAATCGCTTGCGGAGCAAGGCTCCCGTCCGGGGCGATAACCGATTGCAGCGACTGGTACTTCAGCCAACGGTCCGATCGCGAGCCGCCCGAGCCTTCTTCGATCCACGAGTCGAGCACGACCGGCTCGACCACGATCGGGGCGCCGCGCGGTATGTGAGTAACCATCCAGGCCCGCGTGATGTTGCGCGTGTCCGCGCGCGAGAGCACAAGATCGTTGTGGACGCTGTAGACGACGCCTTGGGCGAGCAGCACGATCGCAACGAGCGCCCCAGGGAGTAGCGCAAGGCGTATATGGCGAGACGCGCTGGGCGGCATGCCCCCCGCGCGCGCGGGGGGCATCGCCTTTTCGACGATGACACGCACGAGCCGTGAGGCGCAATATGCGGCGAGCACGCACGCAATCGGGAAGATCGGCAGCAGCCAGCGGCCGAAGTAACGGTCCTTGAGACCCATGAACGCCAAGAACAGGATCGCCGCGGGCACGAGCAGCCAACCGATGCGCGCGTGGCGACGCCAGATCGCGATCGCACCGCCGAGCGCCGCCAGAGCCGGCACCCAGCCGAGACCCCATGAAAACGACCACAGGTAGTAGAAGATCCCGATCTCCTTGGGCGCGCCCAGCTTGCCTTGCGCTTCGTCGGAGAGGCTCGACTGGTGTACCAGTTCGGAGTAGAACAATTTGAAATCCAGTAGCGCGTAAGGGTTGGCGATCAAGAACGAGAGGAGCGCGCAAGCCCCCGCAAGCGCTATGCCGATCGCCACGCGACGCCCAGGCTGCCCGGAGGTCATGTGGCCGCCAGTCGGCTGACCGTCGATCGGACGAATGCGCGCCGCATCGATCGAGTCCAGATAGTGCGCGGCGGCGGCCACGACGAGTGGCACGATCGCGATGCCGGACGTGTACTTACTCGCGCACGCCAGCCCAAGTCCGATACCGGCGAGCGCATAGTCGCGCCTTCGCCCATATCGCATCACACCGGCGCTGCCGAAGAGAGAGAGCGTCAGCGGCAGCAGCGTGACCGCGTCGTTGAGCGCGAGATGCCCATAGGAGACCGGTAGGAACGCGACCGCCTCGATCGCGGCCGCGAGCAGGCCGATGCGACGGTCGAGGAGACGGGCTCCGAGCAGATACAGCATCCACACGGAGGCGGTCCCCAGCAGCGCAACCGTCACCCGTCCCACAAGGAACACCTCGCCCGGGTGGCGTGCATATTCGCTATGCACGCCGTGGGCGCCCCCGAACCAAGCGTCGAGGACAAAATGCAGCACGTAGGTGAGCGCCGGGGGATTGACGAAGTAGCGCGGGTTCAGCCCGTTGGAGAACATCGCGACGGCCTTCGGCACGAAATGGCCTGCCTCGTCGATGTTGTAGACGTAGGGCAGGCCCTCCTTGATGCCCCATAGGCGCAGGCCGAGCGCGACGCACAGGATCAGCGCGAGCCCGCACCACGCCCACAGACGTTCGTTGCGATCAGCTACCGGCTTGCCTAACGGATCGCACGGATCGCGTAGGTCGCTCACGGGGGAACTACGAACACGCGTCGAGGTCCTGTCGGACTCAGCCGGCGGCATGCGCGCTGTGCTCAACAGTTGGCATACACAGCGTAATAGCGGCTCGTGTACAAGCGTTTGTAGCCCGCGGGCGGCACCTGGTTGCGGGGGTCGTCGCCGACGTCGACGATCGCATCGACGAACACGGCTTCGCCGAGCGGATAGACAGCGATGCTGCCACGGCGCAGGCGATCTTCGAGCCGATAGGAGCCCTTGAGCGCGTCCGCGCTGGCCTCAGAGCGAGCGACGATGTCGCGCTGACCTGTGCTGTTCAAGATCCAGCGCGCATCGGGAATCAGCTTGTTGTTGGGCAGCGACAGCAACGGGCAGCGTTTCAGCTCATCCGCCACGGCCCGGCTGTGGAGGGCACTGGCAAGCCCCTCGTGGAAGTTCTCGTGGTCGGCAAGCGTGGTGCGCAAGCTCGAGAGGCTGAGCGTGTTCGCCGCGGACGCGGCGCCGTAGAGGACGAGCAGTGCCGCCGCCACCATCCACACATGTCTCAGTGCCGTCCCAGACTCGAGCATCGACCACCCGCCGATGGCGACCGCGCAGAAGACGAGCATCACGACCGAGGAGCCGATCATGTAGCGATCGACGACCGAAGCACCCACCGCGCCCTCGGCAACGAACACGAACAGCAGCGTTCCAAGCACGACCAGTGGCACGAGCACGCGTCGCGGGGTCAGCCAGACAGCGATCAATGCCCCGGCGATGCTGCCGAGCACCACAGGTAGCTTGTCGATCCGCACCGCGTAGTTCCAGGTCGAGGAGAGAACGCTTGAGAAACCCTGCGTACGTTCCAGTTCGGAGGCGAGGCCCGAGGTGGAGTGAAGCGAGTAGAGCGGATCGCCGGTGACGACCGCGTCGACGCCGATCCACAGCACCGGCGCGATCGCGGCGAGCGCGAGATAGCGCAGGCGCGTAGGGGTGTCCGCCGGATAGGCACACCACAGCCAGTAGACGCCGCTCAACACCCATGCATCAGGGCGCAATAGACCGGCGGCGGCGAGCAACAGGAACACGAGCGGGCCGCGTCGCGGGCGCTCTATCTCGAGCGCTGTTGCCCACACCACGAGCGCGACATAGCTGATGTCTAGATAGCCCTGAGCGGCGAGGTTCTCGATGAAGAAGCGGCTGAGCACGAGCAGCCCGGCGAAAGCGCCGACGATCGGACCGAAGCAGAGCCTGCCAAGCCGGTAGAGGCCCGCGACCAGCGCCACGAAGGAGACAATCGAACCGAGCACCACCAAGCGTGCACCGCTTTGGCCGACGATCGAGCAGAGCGCGCCGAAGGCGATCGCAAGCGGGTGCTCGGTCGGTCCGCGATAGACACTGAAGTCGGGCATGTGCAGATGCAGCAGGTCGCGCCCCCACAGCAGCGCGTAGAAGGAGTCGTAAGTGGGATAGGTAGGGAAGGCGAAGTAGCCGACGAGCGCCAGCACGCACATCGCGGCGAACGCGAGCTTTGCCCACGCCGATGCCGGCACCGCGCACAGCCTTTGCAACGAGCCACCCTCATCGCCCGGCCCGGGCCGTGTCAGCGTCGCGCTTGCCATCCGGCTAGAGCCTATCTGCGCGTCCGCCCGCACCAACCCGGCCACACCATCCCTACGCGCTTCGCAAAGCATCGGCGGGAACTTCGGTGCATCCCCCCAGGCACGCCGGCTCGACGGGATAGGCTTTGGCCGGTGAAGCTCCGCACCATCAACCCCGTGCTCGCCCCCCATTGGGAGAAGCACGGCAAACTAGGATTTGGCCAGTGAAGCTCATCATCCAGATCCCCTGTTTCAACGAGGCGGAGCAGCTGCCGGCCACGCTTGCCGACCTGCCGCGCGAGATCGCCGGCTTCGACGTCATCGAGTGGCTGATCGTCGACGACGGCTCGACCGACGAGACGATCGCTGTTGCTCGCGCGCACGGTGTGGACCACGTGGTGCGCCTCACCAACAACAAGGGGCTGGCCGCCGGCTTCCAGGCTGGGTTGGATGCTTGTTTGAAGCTTGGGGCCGATGTCGTTGTGAACACCGACGCCGACAACCAGTACTACGGCGGGGACATCGTCAAGCTGGTCGGGCCGATCCTCGAGGGTCGTGCCGACATGGTCGTGGGCGACCGCGAAGTGAGCAACATCGAGCACTTCTCGGCGTTGAAGAAGCTCTTGCAGCGCCTCGGCTCGTGGGTCGTGCGCCAGGCCTCCTCCACTTCTGTTCCAGACACGACCTCGGGCTTCAGGGCCTACAACCGCGAGGCCGCCATCCAGATGCTGGTGGTCTCGAAATTCACCTACACGCTGGAGACGATCATCCAGGCCGGCAAGCAGCTGGTCGCGATCGACCACGTGCCGATCAGGACCAACCCGAAGACGCGCGAGTCGCGCCTGTTTCCCTCGATGGGCGCCTATGTGCGGCGCAACTCGATCTCGATCTTTCGCATCTACGCACAGTACGAGCCGTTGCGGGTGTTCTGGAGCCTGGCGGCACTGATCGGGGTGGCGTCCCTGGGCGTATGGATTCGCTTCGTCGTTGCCTATGCCGAAGGCAACGGCAAGGGACACGTTCAGTCGTTGATCCTGGGAGCCGTGCTGTTCATCGCGGCGGTTGTGCTGTGGGCGCTCGGCGTGATCGGCGACCTGCTTGCAGCGCAGCGCGTAATGACGCAGAAGACCTTTGAGCGGGTGCGTAGGATCGAGCTGCAACTCGGTGTTGAGCCCTCCCACTACGAAGCCAATCCGGCGCGGCTGGGCGACGCTGGAGCAGGCCCGATCCGCGAGGGTCGCCCGCAAGACGCGCGCGAATCGGAGAGCGCGGTGGAGGTATGAGTAGCGGCGTAACCGTGTCGAAGGACGGCGTCGTCACCGGCAACACCTACGACAAGTACGGCTCGACCAATCCGCTTGTGCAGCGCATGATGGCCGGCTTCGAGCGCACGCTCGATGAGCTGTTCGCCGCCGCCAGCCCCGCATCGCTGCTAGATGTCGGTTGCGGAGAGGGGGTGCTCGTGCACAAGTGGGCGCAGCGACTCCAGGGAAGCCGTGTCGTGGGGATCGACCTTGAGGAGCCTTCGATCCAGGCCGGTTGGGAGCAGCGCCAAGCGCCGAACCTCGAATACAAGGTGATGCGAGCTGAGAACCTGCCGTTTGCCGATAACGAGTTCGACGTTGCCTGCGCGATCGAGGTGCTCGAGCACGTGCCCGACCCCGAGCACACGCTTGCGGAGATGGCGCGCTGTGCCGAGCATCGGCTGCTTGTCTCGGTGCCGCGCGAGCCGCTGTGGCGGATGCTGAACATGGTTCGCGGCGCCTACTGGTCGCAGCTGGGTAATACGCCCGGGCACCTCAACCACTGGTCCAAGCGCTCGTTCATGCAACTACTCTCGCGTTACGGGGACGTCGTCGAGGCACGCTCGCCGTTCCCCTGGACGATGCTGCTCGTCCGCCTCGGGTGAGCTGCCCACGGCGGCACCTGAGGCTGCTGCCATGACGGGCCGACCCACCACGACAGACGAGCAGGGCACGGGAGAGCCGAAGCCTACCCACCAAAAGTCGCCTCGCTCATATGGCAGCGGGGCGCGCATTCTCTCGATCGGGATCGCCTCGACAGGGGTCCTGACGTTCGCCTACTTCTCCATCGCCAGCCACGTGCTCGGGGAAGTCTCGGCCAAGCGACTCGACCTGCTGTGGTCGATCATGTTCGTGATCATCTCGGTCATCTATCGGCCGATTGAACAGCTGCTCTCACGCATGATCGCGGACCGTCGCGCACGCGGACACGAACAGCATTCGGTGCGCATACCAATAGCGATCCAGACCGGCTTCGCGCTGGTGTTCTTGGTCCTGGCGCTGGCGTTGCATGAAGTGTTGATCGACGACGTCTTCGACCACTACGCGGTGCTGTACTGGGTGCTTGTGGTGGGCACGCTCGCCTATGCCGCCAGCTATTTCGCCCGCGGCTGGCTGGCAGGGCACGAATACTTTGGGTTGTTCGGTGGGCTGGTGCTGATCGAATCGCTCTCGCGTCTGTGCTTCGCGCTGGCGGTGGCGCTCGGTATCGCCAGTGGCCAGACCGCGGTCGTGTTGGGAATCGCGGCGGCGCCCTTCGTCTCGTTGATCGTCGTACCGGTGGCGTTCGCACGGCGTTCCGGCGAGCTTCGCGAGAAGCCGGAGATGGAGGAGCTCGAGGAGTTGGATGCGGCCTTGGCAGGGCCGGGGACCGAGGGCATCGAGGAGGCTGTCGCGGCAGACGAGCTGTCGCTGCGGCGCGGCTCGGGGTTCGCGTTTGCGGTATCCGGCGTGATGCTCTCCGAGCAGACCCTGCTGAACGCGGCTGTCTTGACGGTGGACATCACCTCGACCAACGTGGCGCTCGCCGGGATCGTGTTCAACGTCTTGCTGATCGCGCGAGCACCGCTGCAGCTTTTCCAGGCGATCCAAACCTCGTTGCTGCCACACCTGACCGGCCTGGAGGCGACGGAGGGCCATGAGGCATTTGCCAGGGCGATCCGAGTAACGGTGTTGGCGATCGCCGCGTTCGCGCTGGCGACGGCACTCGGCCTGCTGGCGGTCGGGCCGCCGGTGATGAAAGAGCTGTTTGGCCAGAGCTTTGAATACGGCCGCGTCGGTCTGGCACTGATCGGACTTGGCATGGGCATGCACCTGACCTCAGGAGCGCTGAACCAGGCGGCGTTGGCGCGTAACCAAGCACGCACCGCCGCCACCTGTTGGATAGTGGCAGCCGTGGTGTTCGTTGTCTGGATGCTGGTGCCGCTTGTCTCAGAAGAACTGCTGCGCACCGAGATCGGATATCTAGGCGCTACAAGCTTGCTTGCGCTAATGCTGAGCTTTGTGTACCGGCGGGGAGCACCGCTGCGTCAGAGCACAGTGACGACGACGTTTACGCGATAAGCCCCCCGCTGCGAACGTCCGTCGGGCATACAGCAACTCAGAGTGCCCCGGCGGCGTCGACCAGCCGACGATAGGCCGCGGCTGGATCGGACTCGCCGAAGATCGCCGAGCCGGCGACGAACAAGTTTGCGCCCGCTGCTCGACAGGGCGCTGCGGTGTCGGTATCGATGCCACCGTCGACCTCGAGCGCTACGCCGTCTCCGTCTCCGTCTCCGTCTCCGTCGCCATCGCCATCGCTATCGCTATCGCCAAGAATGTGGCGCAGCCGCTCGATCTTGTCGAACGAATGCTCAATGAACGCCTGTCCTCCCCAGCCTGGGTTGACAGTCATGCATAGCACCAGATCGATCGCGTCGGATATCTCCGCAACCGCACCGACCGGTGTTGCCGGGTTGATCGCAACGCCGACGCTTGCGCCGGCCTCGCGCACAAGACTTGCCGTATAGGCGATGTGAGGCGTGGCCTCGGCGTGGAAAGTGATCGAATGGGCACCGGCTTTTAGGAACTCTGGGATCATGCGCTCAGGGCGCTCGATCATTAGGTGCACGTCGAGCATGCCCCCGACCTGCTCGACCTGCTCGCGCAACGCGCCAACCACTATCGGGCCGAGCGTGATCGACGGGACGAAGTGTCCGTCCATGACGTCGACGTGGAGAACGCGCGCTCCCGCGGAGAGCACCTCCTCGACCTGTGCGCCCAGCCGCGCGAAATCGGCCGAGAGGATCGACGGCGCCACACGCACCTCGCGCAGGAGATATCTGCTTGACATGTTCGGATCCTCTCAGTCGACGAGCTCATATGGACATAGGCAAGCTGGGCAAGGACGCGCCGCGCCTCAGCACACAAGTTGAGGACGCCGCCCAGCACCGCCAGGTGTGTTCATATCGCCATCAACATCGAATCGCCGCAGTTGTTGCACTTGAGGATCGCGGTCGATGACATGCGCACGATCGTCGAGTGCTCACCGCAGTTCGGGCATACCGAGGACAGCTCGAAACGGTGCAGACAGTAGACACAGCGGTATCTCCCGGGGAGGTTCGTCGGTCGCAGCCACGGCTCGCTGCAGTTCGGGCACAGGGGGCCGAGATCGACCGGATCTTTCTTCGCTGCAGGCTGAGCGTCGTCCATGCCTGTCAGAGCCTACCCGTGGAAGGCTCTCCTACTCGCCGCATCCGCGCGATGAAGAAACCGGCGGTGTGATCGCGGTGGGGCATCGTCAGCAGGGCCTCGGACATGCTTGGGTGGATATGGGATTGTTGTTCGTGGCTGAGGTCATCGAGCGCGAAGTCCAAGTTCCGATCGAGGAACCGTTCGATCTGTTGCTCGTTCTCTTGCGGGGAGATCGTGCACGTGGAATAGACCAGCACGCCGCCCGGACGGAGCGCCTGGGCGCCTGCCGTGAGGATCGCCGTCTGAATTTTGGCCAACTTCTCGATGTCCTCGGCGGTAACGCGCCAACGCAGGTCGGGGCGAGCTTGGAGCGTACCCAGGCCAGAGCACGGCGGATCGACGAGCACGCGATCGAAAGCCGATTCCTCAGGGCGCGCCAACGCGGCATCCGCCAGCTCGACGCGGACACTGTGAGCGTGCAGACGTCGCGCCGTGACGACCAGCTCGGCCGCCCGCGCACGATTGTGCTCGACCGCCACGACTTCGCCTTCATCGCGCATCAACGCGGCAATATGCGTGCTCTTGCCGCCCGGCGCGGCGCACAGGTCGAGCACCCGCTCGCCCGGCTGAGGGTCGAGCGCGCGTGCGACCAGCATCGCGGCGCGCGATTGGGCGAGAATCGTGCCCGACTCCCACAGCTCGGAGCCGTGCAGGTCGAGCGGCCCGTCGAGCACGAGTGCCTCGGGCAGCTCCGAGTCGGTGTGCGTAGGCACCCCCAGCTCAGCCGCCACGCGCGCGACGTCGAGCTCTATGGGCGCTCCCGCCTCGCGCACTATCTTGGCGGGCTCGGCGCACAGCGCGTTGACGCGCAACGCCAGCTCGCCCGGCTCGTTGTCGGTGGCCATCAGCGCGCGCGCGTCCGCCGGACCCAGATAGTCCCACCACAGACGCGCAAGCCACTGCGGGTGGGAATGGGCAATGCCGGCCAGCTCGGGCGTGTCCTCGCGCAGACCACCGATCAGCACGGCGGCTCCCTCGCGCGCCGCCCTGCGCAGCACCGCGTTGACGAGATTGTGACCGGAGCTTCGCCCTGTCTTTGCAAGCTCAACGCAGTCGGCAACGACTGCGCGATCCGGCGCTCCGTCCAGGTACAGCAGCTCGTATAGGCCGAGCCGCAGCGCGCCCAGCACGGGCGCGTCGAGCCGTGCGGGGGGGCGGCCCGCGAGACGTTCGATCACGTGGTCGAGCGTCGCCCGCCGTTGAATCGTTCCGTAGGCAAGACGCATCGCAAGCGCGCGGTCACGCGCATCGAGCTCGCGCGCCTCGGCTTGCAGCGCGTGGTCGGCATAGGCGCCCTGCTCGAAGACGCGGCGGATAACCGCGTAAGCGCAGCGCCTGGCCGGCGCAATCGTAGTGCTCGCGTCTCGCGGCGCTGCTTGGCCATTGCCGGCCCCCCGACCGTTGTCGGATCGGCGTGTTTGCTCACCTAGCTTTCCCTGTGCATGCTTGCCCGCACGCCGAGCCGCATGGTCGCTCACGACGATTTCAGCCCACGGCCACGCAGGAAGGCCTCGGCCGGCATCGGGCGCTTGCCGGGCGGCTGGACTTCGAGCAGCTCGAGCGCTCCCTCTACGCAGTCCAGCAACAGCCGACCGTCCCGAGCGTGGACGCCCTCACCCCCACCTGACGCCGGCGGCGGCCCCAGTGCGGCACGCTGCACGCCGAGCACCGTTTCGTCGGACAATGCGGCACGCTGCACGCCGAGCTGCGTTTCGTCGGACAATGCGGCACGCTGTACGCCGAGCACCGTTTCGTCGGACAATGCGGCACGCTGCACGCCGAGCTGCGTCCCGTCCGATAGCGCGACGCGCGCACCGATGTGCGGGCTCAAGGCACGTACCACGCGCTCCAGCTCGACCGCCGGCCGTTTTGAGTCGAGCAAACGGTCAGCCGGGCCGATCTTCTCGGCATATGTGATCTGGCGCTCGTCCTGCTCTACGAATGCCAGCGCCTCTCCCCGATCCAGCGTCCGCAGGACGCTGAGCAGTAGGTTGCCGCCTGCAAGCTCGAGCCGCTCGGCCAACGAACCGAAAGTGTCATCGGCGTGTATCGGCTCACTCGCCGACAGACACACCGGTCCGCTGTCTAGCCCAGCGGTGAGACGCATGATCGAGACGCCGGTGCGCTCGTCGCCGGCCATGATCGCGCACTCGATCGGGGCGGCGCCACGCCAGCGTGGTAGCAGCGAAGGGTGCACGTTGAGCATCTCGTAGTCGGAAAGCAGCGGCTCCTTGACGAGCGCACCGAACGCGCAAACGATCACTGCGTCTGGGGCGAGGTCGGCGATCAAATCACGCACCGGGGGTTCGTTGACGCTCTCGGGCTGGGCCAACTCCAAGCCGAGCGCTCGCGCAGTCTCCGCGACCGGTGGCGCGGTGAGCTTGCGACCCCGGCCCGCGGGACGGTCGGGACGCGTGAGCACCAGCATGGGCGCATAGCTGTCGAGTTGGCCCCCCTTCCCGACCAACCGTGTCAGCAAAGCGGCGGCGAACGCGGATGTGCCCAGGAAAACCGTGCGCATCAAGGGCGTGTCGCCTACACCGCGCTTGCGGCCGCGACTGCCTCGCGCATTTCGCGCATCGTCTGCTTGCGCAGCTCGCGCGGGATCCGGTCGAGGATCAGGATGCCGTCGAGATGGTCGATCTCATGCTGGATGACGCGTGCCTCCAGCCCCTCCGCCTCGACGACCAGCTCCTTGCCGGTCACGTCGCGGGCCCGCACGCGTACCTCTGCGGGACGTTCGACCTCGACGTGCACGCCCGGCAGGCTGAGGCAGCCCTCCTCGAGTGTCTCCAGCTCATCGGCAGTCCACTCGATCACGGGATTAACCAGCGCTGTCAGTGGGTCGTCGCTATAGGCACGGTAGACAAGCACGCGGTGCAGCACGCCAAGCTGGGTAGCGGCAAGGCCGATGCCAAGCGCATCGTGCATCAGCTCCCCCATATGTTCGACCTCGCTTGCTAGCGACTCGTCGAAGCGATCGACCGGCAGCGCCGTGGCGCGCAGCACGGGGTCACCGAACTTGCGAACACGGCGCAGGGCCGCGTCGCGTCGCGCTCTGGTCTCCGGGTCGAGCTCGGCTACCGTCGAGGCGCCCTCCTCGGGCTCGACCTCTGAGTCCATCACCTCGTCGTCGCTCATCCTCCCCAAGTCTAGTGTCCTGAGTTTTCAAAGACGGTCGGGGCGATGCCCACGGACGGACTATTGGGGATCTACATCGACGCTGAAATTGACGCCGTTGTGAGCGCGGGAATCGGCCGTTTGCCGAACCGCCTCACCGATCAGACGGATCGCCTGCGAGCGCTGGTCGGGCGGCGCCTTGACGACCAGTACCTGGCGCTCTCGTCCGCGTAGGCGAAATAGGGCCGCGGGACCCAAGATGCTGCCGGCACAGCCGGCTAGTCGCTCGCGCAGGACCGTAGCCGCGGTGCGTGCCTGTGCGGAGTGCCCGGCCGAGCAGACGACACGGATCAAACTCGAGAAGGGCGGATATTCAAGTGCACGGCGGCGTTCCAGCTCACCGGCGAGGAAGCCATCGCTGTCGTGAGCAGCGGCGTGCACTATCGAGCGCGCCTCGGGTGCGATGCTCTGTACGAGCACGTGACCGTCGTTGCCGCGCCCGACACGGCCGGCAAGTTGTGTGACGAGCGCAAAAGTCCGCTCCTCCGCACGGAAATCTGGAAAGCGCAAGGTTGCGTCGGCGTCCAGCACGACGCCGAGCGTGACGTCGGCGAAGTCGTGGCCCTTGGCGACCATTTGCGTGCCGACCAGCACACCGGCTGGCGCAGCCTCGAAGCGACTCAACAGATCGCCCACTCCACCTTGCTTCAGCGCGTCGCCAACTCCGCCGGCGGTGCCGACGACACCCACGCTCGCACCGCCAATCGTGTCCGCGTCCAACCGGAAGACCGGGAAGTCGCCGTCGTCGAGTGTGGCGGCCAGCTCATGTTGGAGGCGCTCCGTACCGGCACCATGGCGAGCGACCGACATCGAGCCGCACGTGCAGCGCTGCGGGGCCCGCTCTTGGTGGCCGCAGTGGTGACAAGCAACGATCCCGCTCGCGCGGTGCAGCACGAGCGCGACATCGCACTCGGGGCAGCCCCACACGCGCCCGCACTCACGACAACTCAAGAAGTTCGACCAGCCGCGACGGTTAAGCAACACGATCGCCTTGCCGCGTGCCGAGCGCACCTGCCTGAGTGCTTCTGCCGTGAGAGGGTGCAGGCCGGGCAGCTGGTTGCGCATGTCGAGCACCTTGACTTGCGGCAGTGGCCGGCCGTCCACGCGGCGCGAGAGTCGTATCGCCGCTGCGGCCTGCTGAACGCTCTCCGGACGTGGGGTGGCACTACCCAGCAGCAACAGCGCGCCACAGTCCTTTACGCGCCGAGCGGCGACAGCGCGCGCGTCATAGCGCGGATCGCCCTCGTGCTTGTAGGAGGAGTCGTGCTCCTCGTCGACCACGATCAGCCCGAGCCGCTCGATCGGTGCGAAGACGGCCGAGCGCGGTCCGACGCATATGCGTGCCTCCCCCACACGCAGGCGTCGCCACTCCTCGCGACGCTGAGCAATCGTCAGGCGAGAGTGCAAAACGGCCACGGTGTCGCCGAAGCGCTCGATGAAACGCCCGACGATTTGCGTGGTGAGTGCGATCTCGGGGACCAGCACGATCGCGCCACGTCCCTGCTCCAGCGCCTCGGCGCAGGCATGCATGTATACCTCCGTCTTGCCCGAGCCTGTGATGCCGGCAAGCAGGCGCGTCTGCGACCTGCCACTGCGCAGCGCCAGGATGAGATCGCTCAGCGCGGCTGACTGCTCGCCGGTGAGCGTAGGCGGCTCGGCGGTGCGCGCGCCGAGCCGGATGTGCTTGGGCAGCGCGGGTCGAGTGCGACGTTTTCTTCCGCTCAGACGGCGCGTAGCCCCGGGTGGTAGCACAAGTGAAAGCGCCCTGGCGAGTGTGGAGCAGTACTCCTCTGCCAGCCACTCGGCGAGCGCAACGAGGTCGATGGGAAGGGTGGGTGGGCCATCGTCAACAGCACGCAGCGGCGCCAGGAGCTTCTCCTCGGAGACCTCACTGTGATCGGCAAGGGCCGTCACCACACCAAGGATCTCGCGTCGCCCGAAGGGGACTACGAGCATCGAGCCGACAGTGACGGTCTCGCTCAGCTCCGCAGAGAGGCGATAGTCAAACGGCCCGCGCAACACACGGGCCGTCGTCATCGGCTCGACCTGGGCTATCGCAGACGGCGGAGCGAACGGGTGGGCGGGCACCTCAAGACAGTACGGGTGCCTCCGGTCAGACGCTCGCACCGGCGGCGGTCAGACCGGCTGCCGCCCGCAAAGTCTCGGCCTTGTCGGTCTTCTCCCACGTGAAATCGTGGTCGTCGCGACCGAAGTGACCGTAAGCAGCGGTCTTCTGGTAGATCGGGCGGTGCAGTTTCAGCTCCTCGCGGAACGCCCCGGGGCGCAGGTCGAAATGCTCGTCAACCAGCTTTGCGATCTTTGCGCGACCGATCTTCTCGGTGCCGAACGTCTCGACCATGACCGATACCGGGTGTGCGACACCAATCGCGTAGGCAACCTGGACCTCTGCACGGTCGGCCAGGCCGGCGGCGACGATGTTCTTGGCGACCCAGCGTGCAGCGTAGGCGGCAGAGCGATCGACCTTGGAAGGGTCCTTGCCGGAGAATGCACCCCCACCGTGACGTGCCATGCCGCCGTAGGTGTCGACGATAATCTTGCGCCCAGTCAAACCGCAATCGCCCATTGGGCCGCCGATCACAAAACGGCCGGTTGGGTTGACGAGAAAGTTCTTGGTCAGCTTCTTCTCGTCGTATAGCTCAACCGGCAGCACGGGACGCAGCACGTGCTCGAGCAGGTCAGGCTTGATCAGCGTCTCGGAGTCGATGCCGTCCGCGTGTTGCGTGGAGATCAGGATCTTTTCGATCTCCACAGGCCGTCCGTCCTGGTAGCGCACGGTGACCTGCGTCTTTCCGTCAGGGCGCAAGTAGGGAAGCACATCACCCTTGCGCACCTCCGCCAAGCGCTTGGAGAGCTTGTGAGCCAGTGCGATCGGCAGCGGCATCAGCTCCTCGGTCTCGTTTGAGGCGTAGCCGAACATCATGCCCTGGTCACCCGCACCGGCGATGTCGAGCTCGTCCTCATCAGCCGGATCGTGACGCGTCTCATAGGCCGCGTCGACGCCTTGGGCGATGTCCGGCGACTGCTTGTCGATCGCGTTTATGACCGCGCAGGTATCGCAGTCGAAGCCATAGGCAGCGTTGTCATAGCCGATCTTGCGCACCGTCTCACGCGCGATTTCCTGGATGTCGACATAAGTGTCGGTGGATATCTCGCCAGAGACCACGATCAGGCCGGTGTTGACGAGCGTCTCGCAGGCGACACGGCCGTAGGGGTCGTCGGTGAGCACCGCGTCAAGCACGCCGTCTGAAATCTGATCGGCGATCTTGTCGGGGTGCCCCTCCGTGACCGACTCGGAGGTGAACAGGAACTCTGTATCGGAATGTTGGCTCATGGCTGGGGGTCGGCTCCGTGCGTCGCTTGAAAAGTGGACAGCAGTCTATGCGGCCTGCGTGCGTGTGCGGGTGCCACGCTCGACAAAGTCGATGATCAGTGGGACTCCGTCCATCCCGTAGCGGGCACGCAGACGGTTCTCGATGAAGTATGCGTAGTCACGCGTGACCCGCGCACGCGAGTTGACCTGGATCGCAAAACGAGGCGGGGCCTCCTCGATCTGGGCCATGTAGATCAGCTTCAGACGATGCTGGCCGGAGCCGCGACGCGTGCCCACGGGCGGCTGGCGCGCCTGTACCGCCTCGGCGAGGAAGCGGTTGAGCTCGGGCGTGGGAATGCGTCCACGGCGGCGGTCGCCGAGCGCCAGCGCCTCGGCGATCAATCGTGAGACGTTGCGACCCGTCTTCGCGCTCGCGGTCAGCACACGCGGGCGCAATCGCAGCTTTTCAGCGACACGGGCACGCTCGTGATCGAGATCCTTCTCTGTGCCTTCGTGGAGGTCCCACTTGTTGAGCACGATCGCAGTCGCACAGCCTGTCTTCATCGCAAGCTCGGCGATGCGCAAATCCTGCGCGGTGACTCCGTCGCTCGCGTCGCATACGACAAGCGCCACATCGGCGCGCTCGGCGGCACGCTGGGAGCGCAGTGTCGTGTAGTACTCGACCGAGTCCTCCACCTTGGATTGGCGACGCATGCCGGCGGTATCGATCAACACCAGCCGTCGGCTACCTGTGCCCTCCGGAGCATCCACCGTTAGAGGCGTGTCGATCGCATCGCGGGTGGTGCCGGCGACCTCTGAGACGATCACGCGGTCTTCGCCGAGGAAGCGGTTGACAAGTGAGGACTTGCCAACGTTCGGGCGGCCGATCAACGCCAGGCGGATTTCCTCCTCTTCAGCCTCATCCTGCTCCTCCGGTGGGAGCAGCTCCACGATGCGATCGAGCAGGTCTCCCGTACCGAGCCCCTGCGCGGCCGAGACCGCTAGGGGCTCGCCGAGGCCAAGCCGATGGAAGTCAGCGGCAAGCGGCAGATCGGCGACCCCATCGCACTTGTTCGCGGCGACGATGCTTGGCAGCGGCGCACGGCGCAACAGCTCGGCCATCTCCTCGTCCCCGGGACGAGCGCCAGCCTTGGCGTCCACGACGAGCACCGCTACCTGTGCGTCGGCAAGGCCTGCTCGAGCCTGCTCGCGGATCGAGCCCGACAACGGATCCTCATCCTGGAAGTCCACGCCGCCGGTGTCGATCAGCGTGAACGTGCGCCCGTTCCACTCGCACTCGATCTCGTTGCGATCGCGTGTGATCCCCGGGCGCTCGTGCACGACAGCCTCACGCGAGCCCGTCAAGCGGTTCACAAGCGAGGACTTGCCCACATTCGGATAGCCGACTATCGCCACCTTCTGCATCAGGGGAGTATGACTGAGTGGCCGCAGACTCTCCGGCCCATCCGAGCAACAAGGAATCCGATTCCGCAGGACGAAATAGCGCGACATGGTTTTAGGCACGCCGTTTGTGGTCGTCGGAGGGAACATTGCGACTGGCAAGTCCACGCTTCTCGTGGCGCTCGGCAAGGTCCTGAACGCGAGTACGTTTGCCGAGCGATGGGAGGATAACCCATGGTTCGGTTCCAAGCCCGATCATGCACTCGCCTCACAACTCTGGTTTCTCGTCTCGGCCGCGACCGACAACCAACGGATCAGCGGCGGTTTGGGAGGTATACAGGAGCGTTGCATCCATGAACATGCGCTCGTGTTTGCGGCGGACGCCCTGAGCGACGACGACGCTTGTCTTCTCGATGCAGCATATTCATCGTTTGACGCGCTGCTTCCAAGCCCGGACCTACTTGTTTTTCTGCACGCCTCCCCAGAAGAGCTAGAGCGCCGTGTGCGGCGCCGAGGGCGCCGACAGGAGACTTGTTTGACGCTTGAGCGCCTTATTAAGTTGGATACACGCTACCGAGAGCTCATCGGTGAGTGGACGCGCTGTCCCGTGATTCGGATTGACACCGAGCGGCTTGACCTGCGCGTCTCACAGAACGTCGTAGACATTACCCATCTTGTCAAGGAAAAGCTCGTATGACCGTGGTCACAGGAGGGGTATTGTCAGATGTCGAGATCTGTCGCAGAGCACAGCTCAAAGAATTGCTGGTGAAATGCGAGATCGTCCGGGATGCCCTGCGGCCCGCCGCATATGAGGCTTTGGTCGCCTCTGACGGCCTGATTGCCGATAGGGAAGTACCACCCAATTGCGATGGCTCACGTCCACGCAGCATCGTACTTGAGCCCGGCGACACTGCACTTCTCTCAACGGAGGAGGAGTTTCGATTGCCGTTAAATATCGCTGGAAACATTACAATCAAGAATCGCGTGGCTACGCGAGGCCTGATGCTTCTCTCGGGAATGCTCATCGACCCGGGCTACGGGTGGAACGATGACGAGCCAGACTCGGGGAGCCGCATATATTTGCACGTCGCGAATATTGGTAAGCAGGCAATAGAAATCCGGCCAAAGAAGGATCGCATCGCCACGATCCAGTTCCTTCTCGTCTGCGGCGGCCACGACAGCGAAACACGTGAGGTCCCCGACTCCAAGTGGGCAGACCAAACGCTGCCATCCCTCGGCTTCTTGACTGAGATGAAGGATCTGAAGAGCCGGGTGGAACTCACGGATACTCGCAGTAGAGAGGTAATGTTGTTTGGGTTTGTGGTGCTTGCCGTCGCACTAATCGGTACGTCATTTACGACGGTCCTCTCACTCGCACAAAAACATGGGGCCATGACCGACCTATATAACCTCGAACATCACTCTAGTGGCGTCCTGCTGCTCTTGGGCATCATGGTGACCAGTCTGCTTGCGATTGTGACGTGCTCATGGATAGGGGTACGAGCGGCACGTACACCATTTCGTTTGAAACGGAAACCCATCCCGTTGCACAAGCGCAGGTCTCGTCTCTGAATCTCCGCGCCGGCGGCAGGGTCTCAGGCAGGTCTCATGGTCGCCGGCGATGCTTGGCGGGCCGAGCAACCCCCTCGGGGGAGATAGCAAACAGCGCCGGCGTCCGGGTGAACCCATGCGGCACGAGCGCTATAACGGCGTCAATCGCGTCCGCCAGGTCCATATCGGTCGTGTCGATCTCGATCGCGTCGGGCGCGGCGCGAAGACGGCCATGCTCGCGCATGCTGTCTAATTGGTCGCGCTCTTCCAGCGCGATACGCACATCGTCAACAGTCTCGCCACTCTCACGGGCGCGCCTCTGCGCACGTACTTGCGCCGAGGCGGTCAGAAAGACCTTGACCTCGGCGTCCGGTACGACCACGGTGCCGATGTCCCGACCCTCTGCGACCCAATCCCCGTGCGCGAGCAGGCCGCGTTGCTTGTCTGTGAGAGCTTGGCGCAACTGAGGGTTAGCAGCAGCGGCAGGCGTGAGACGACTGATGTGCGGTTCACGGATAGCGCCAGTCACGTCCTCCCCGTCGAGCAGAACCCGTTCTCCGAGTCGAACGTCCATATCTTCGACGACCTCCTCCGGCTGGCGACCACGGCGCAAGCCGTAGAGCACCGCACACCTGTAGAGCGCACCCGTATCAAGAAACGCGAATCCCAGGCGCGCGGCCACAGCACGCGCGACGGTCGACTTCCCGGCGCCCGCAGGGCCGTCAATTGCAACGATCATCTGCGTCGAACTATCGCACGGTCGGTGGTCGAAAACCGTCTCTCACGACAACGCCCTAATGTCGTGCACAAACCTCGGATATGACACCGCCGCCGCCTCCATGCCGCGTACCGTGACCCCCTCGCGTGAGGCCAGGCCGGCGACCGCACCCATCATCGCCATACGATGATCGCCGGCGGCGTCGATCGTTCCACCGCGCAGACCACCTGTTCCTGTCACGGCAAAACCGTCCTCCAGCGCGTCGATGTCGGCACCGAGCCCGCGCAGGCCCTCGACCACAGTCGCGATGCGATCTGACTCCTTCACGCGCAGCTCCTGGGCGCCGCGCACGACCGTTTCCCCTTCGGCGAAGCAGCCCAGCAATGCGACCAGCGGCAGCTCGTCTATCGCCAGCGGAACCTCGTCCGGTTCGACGAAGGTGCCCTCCAGCGCCCCGTGAGCCACATCGAGGTCACAGATCGGCTCCTCTGCGATCAGCTCGCCGCTTTCGTCCTCCAGGTCGCCGAGCACGATCCCGCGCATGCGCTGCACGATTCGTAGGAACCCCGTGCGCGTCCAGTTAGCGCCGAGGTCGCGCACAAGCAAGCGCGAGCCTGGGACGAGCACGCCCGCGGCGATCGCAAATGCGGCCGAGCTCGGGTCGCTCGGCACGATCACGCGGTCGAGCACGAGCTCGTCGGCGTTGACGACCGTCACATGCTTGCCGTTGCGGTGGATGTTGACTCCGGCACGTAGCAGCATGCGCTCGGTGTGATCGCGGCTGCGCGCGGGCTCGCCGACGGTCGTGGCGCCGTCGGCCGCGAGCGCCGCCAAGAGCACGCACGACTTGACCTGGGCCGAGGCAACCGGCAGCTCATAAGCGATCGAGCGCAGGCGCGCACCATGAATCGTGAGCGGCGCGAAGCGTCCCTCACGCGCGTCGATCGAGGCACCCATGAAGCGCAGCGGCTCGGCCACACGATTCACCGGGCGACGACGGATCGACTCGTCGCCGTCGAGCGTGAACGAGCGCCCCTCCTGGGCCGCCAACCAGCCGGGCAGCAGACGCAGCAGCGTGCCGGCGTTACCGACGTCGATCGTCTCCGCGGGTATGCGTGCCTCGCGCAGGCCCGTGCCGCGTACCGTGATCGCACCGTCGCGCTCCTCCACCAGGGCACCGAGCGCTTGCACCGCCGCGAGCGTGGAATCGGTATCGGCGGCGTGTAGGTAGTTCTCGATCCGCGTCGGCTCAGAGGCCATCGCACCCAGCAGGGCGGCGCGATGAGAGATCGACTTGTCGGCCGGAGCAGTCAGCTCGCCGTGCAAACCACTGGAAGGCTCGAAGCGTACGTCCATCGTGATCTAGCCTACGAGCCTGAGACGAGCCCTGCTCGCCGCAGCAGTGTCCGCTCGGCACGCGCTCGCTCGTTCCATGTGGCAAGCGTCTGGGCATCGCCGGCTTGTAGCGCCTCCCGAACCGCTCCCAGCTCTTTGATCGTCCCATCGAGCGCCTCGGCGAGCAGATCGCGGTTGGAAAGGTAAATGTCGGTCCAGATTGCCGTGTTCGCTCCGGCTACGCGCGTCGCGTCGCGAAAGCTCGGACCAGAACCAAGAGGAACATCGGGATCGAGCGTCGTCCCGTGCGACTCTATGGCCTGCACGGCCTGTGCGACAAGCACGTTGGCGAGCACATGTGGCAAGTGTGAGACGCTTGCCATCAGACGGTCGTGAGCGTCAGGCTCGATCGCCGCGGGTCGCCCGCCGATGCGCTCTATGACTCCGCGCAGGCGCTCAACCGCCCACGGTGCCGCATCAACGGGAGTCGTCGCTTTGACCTCGGAGGATGCACCAATCTCCCCCGGCTCTTCGACCCCTCCGTGTGAGCCGGCGCCGGCGGCCGACCATGACGCTCCGGCGGCAGGTGTGAGATACCAAGTAGCGCCCTGGAACAGGTCCTCGCGAGCGCCGGCCACTCCGGCGGTCTCCGCTCCAGCCAACGGATGGCCCCCGACGAAACGTGGGTCGGAGATTGCACTGACGATCGCGCGCTTGGTCGAGCCCACATCGCTGAGCGCGCATTCGCAACCGGCCGCCTCCAGAGCGAGTAGGGCCGTGTCTGTCGCCGCCCCGACCGGTGTGGCTATGAACACCACGTCGGCCTCGCGCACCGCATCTGAGATAGCAAACGCCGGCTCGTCGATCGCACCAAGCTCGACAGCGCTCGACAGCGCACTCGCCTCGCGGTCGTAGCCAACGACGTATGCGCCGGTACGACGGCGCGCGGCCAGGCCGATGGAGCCCCCGATCAGCCCGACCCCGAGCACCGCTAGCCTCACGCCGTGGTGAACGCCTTCCCCGCGAGCGCCGCGGCGCTCTGCACTGCCGCCGCGTAGTCGGCGAACTCGTCCGCGACCAGCGCCTGTGGCCCGTCGCAGATCGCCTCGTCGGGGTTCGGATGCACCTCGACGATGATCCCATCGGCCCCGGCGGCAGCCGCCGCCAACGACAGCGGCAACACGAGATCGCGCCTGCCTGCCGCATGGCTTGGATCGACGATCACCGGCAGGTGCGAGAGCTCCTTGAGCACCGGCACCGCCATCAGGTCGAGTGTGAAGCGATAGGCCGTCTCGAACGTGCGAATGCCTCGCTCGCACAACATCACGTTCGGGTTGCCCTCCTTGAGGATGTACTCCGCCGCCATCAGCAGCTCATCCAGTGTCGAGGAGAGCCCGCGCTTGAGCAGCGCCGGACGCCCGGAGCGGCCCACCTCGGCGAGCAGCGGGTAGTTCTGCATGTTGCGCGCGCCGATCTGCACCACGTCGGCGACCTCCAGCACCGGCTCCAGGTCGCGCATGTCCATCAGCTCGGTGACGATCGGCAACCCGCTCTGCTCCTTGGCCTCGGCAAGTAGGCGCAGACCCTCTTGGCCGAGCCCTTGGAAGGCATACGGGGAGGTGCGGGGCTTGTAGGCGCCACCGCGGAACAGCGCGGCGCCGGCATCCTTAACGACCTCGGCTGTCGTGAGCGTCTGCTCGCGCGTCTCGATCGTGCACGGGCCCGCAATCAGGGCGAAGTGCTCGCCGCCGATCTTGCGCCCTTCGATGTCGAGCACCGTACGCTCGCCGTGGCGCATCTGCGAGGAGGCGAGCTTGTAGGGCTTGA
The DNA here is from genome assembly GCA_963704555.1 of uncultured Solirubrobacterales bacterium. Taxonomy (GTDB): domain Bacteria; phylum Actinomycetota; class Thermoleophilia; order Solirubrobacterales; family Solirubrobacteraceae; genus Palsa-744. The sequence continues at coordinate 1,818,258 of OY969921.1, read as the reverse complement.
GGATCGGCACGACGCGGTCCACGCCGGGCTGGCCCTCGAGGCCCAGACTCTCGACGCTCGCGTCCTGCTCGACGTCGCCGATCGCGCCGATTATGGTCACGCGCGCGCCCTGACTGCGATGGGCGAGCGCGCCGGCTCGCTCGATCTTCTCAACGACCAAGCCGATCTCGTCCTCGGTTGCTGTCTCCTTCATGACGATCATCATTCGCTCATCCTTTCAAGTACGGGTTGGTTTTGGGTGCTCGTCTGCTCCGTGAGCACCGCGTCGCCAGGGCGAGTCGCGATAGGTGTGGGCCGGTGAACGGCGCTCGATCCTGTGAAGGACCCTGTGCGGCCTAGCGGCCTCCGCTCACGGACGGAGGGCACGGCCGAAGCGCCTAGCTAAATCGCCAGGCGCAGCGAAACGACCGATAGGACATACGGGCACGCGCGGACGCGAATGCGGGAACGAATGTCAAAGCGGTCATCTGCATGATCGTCTGCAAGCTTTGTAGCAGATGCTCGACTGGCAGTCCAGCGCTGGGAGGCGACTGTCTCGGACTTTTCATAGCACTTCCGCGAGCGCGTCGAGGAAGATCGCGTTCTCCTCGGGCGTACCGTAGGTCACACGCAGCGACCCGGGCTTGCCGAGCGCACCGCCGCCGCGCACGAGCACGCCGCGCTCGGCCAGGCCCTGGATTACCTCCTGCTCGCGCGCCACCATCAGCTCTGGGTCGTCCTCGCCGAGAGCGAACCAGCAGAAGTTCGCCTGCGACCGCGCCGGCTCGATGCCAAGCGCGCGCAGGCGCTCGTCGACTGAGATGCGCTCGGCGATCGTGCGCGTGACGCGCTCGGTCACGGCGTCCTGATGTGAGAGCGCCTCCACGGCCGCGACCTGAGCAACGGCGTTGCAGAAGAAGGGCTGACGGATCTGGTCGACCGCGCGCGGCAAATCCTCCGAGCCGCACAGCGCGAAGCCGACGCGCAGGCCGCAGAGCCCGTAGACCTTGGAGAAGGTACGCAGCAGCACGAGATTGGGATGATGCGCAAGCAGCTCGACCGACGCATCGGGATCGTCGAGCAGGTTGAACTCGCAATAGGCCTCGTCCACGATCACGCAAACGTGCTTGGGCACTTCCGCGATGAACTCCGCGATATCCGCCAGTGGCAGCGCGGTGCTCGTCGGGTTGTTTGGGTTGCACACGATCGCAAGGCGTGTAGCGACCGTGATCTCGCGCAACATCGCGTCGAGGTTGTGGCAGTCGTTTGCGTCTAGTGCAACGGTGACCGCACGGGCCCCCGAAGCGGCGCTCAGGTGGGGGTAGACAGAGAAGGACGGCCATGCATACACAAGCTCGGCGCCGGGCTCGAGCAGCGCCTCGCCCGCGGCAAGCAGGATGTCGCACGAGCCGTTGCCGATCGCGATCCGCGATACCGGGACGCCGTAGCGCTCGGACAGGCGCTCACGCAAGAGCGAATTGGTCGGGTCCGGATAGCGATTGAGCGTCGGTAGCGCTCCTTGGATCGCATCGATCACTGCCGGCAGTGGCGGCCACGGGGACTCGTTGGATGCCAAGCGCACCTTCGGCGCACGCTGTGCGTAGCCGCCGGCGGCCGGGTAGACGGGGATACGCGCGATGCGCTCTGAGAACTCGAGTGCCACCGGTCTATTGTGGCGGACGCCCGCGACGACGGCGTCCATCCCAGGCGGGCGATGCCGCGAACAACTTCAATTCAGCCTCGGCTTGTACGCGACAGGGCTACTACTGGGCGGCGAGCAGGTCCACTCGCAAGCTTGCCGCCTCGCCCAGATAGACATGCCTTGCCTCGTGCCCCTCATCTGCGTAGTAATGAATCAGAACGCGAATCACCCGGGGTAAGGAGCCCGGCACCGGAATCTCACGCGCACACAGCAGCGGCACACGCTCGAAACCCAGCGCGCGCGCCGCCACCGCGGGGAACTCGGCGGTGAGATCGTCGGTGAGCGTGAAGATACAGCTCACTACGTGGTCGGGCCCAAGCGAGTTGCGCTCCATGATCTCCTGCATAAGCTCGGTCGTCGCGCTGAGGATCTCCCGCGCGTCGTCCTGAGATACCGAGATCGCGCCCCGCAGGGCATAGAGGCGTTGCGGCATCGACGCGATTCTTTCATAGGCGCCCTAAGAGCCAACCCACGCAGTCGCCGCTCACGACTTGCGCGCGGGCCAACGCCTCTTCGGCTGACCGGCCACGGACGGCACGGATTGCTTGCGATCCTCTGGACTGCCGCGCAGGCGCGCGAGCTCGGCCTCGGTGAGACGGCGAGAGGCGCCCGGCGCCAGCTCTCCGAGCTTCAACCGCCCGAACGCGATGCGCTCAAGCGCGACCACAGGATGACCCACCGCCTCGCACATGCGCCGTACCTGACGGTTGCGGCCCTCATGGATCGTCACTTCCAGCGCTCCCTGCTCCGCGCGCCGCACCTGCGCGGGAGCGGTCATCCCGTCCTCCAAGCGTACCCCCGTGCGCAGCTTGGCAAGCGCGCTCTCGCCAACAGCCCCACCACCAACGCGCACACGGTAGGTCTTGGGAACTTCAAAGCTCGGATGCGTCAAGCGCTGCGCGAGCGCGCCGTCGTTGGTGAGCAGGATCAGTCCGCTGGAATCGGCGTCCAGACGCCCAACGGGATACAGGCGCCGCGTCTCATCCGGGACTAGCGAGATGACGGTTGGTCGACCGTGAGTGTCTTGTGCTGTGCTCAGCACTCCAAGCGGCTTGTTGAGCGCATAGACGACTGGTTGCTCAGGCCCGGAGACCGCGCGCCCGTCAACCGTGAGCGAGCTGCGCTCATCGACATCGCGTGCAGGATCGAGCACGACTTGCCCGGCGACGGTCACCCGCCCTTCGGCGATGATCGTCTCCGCGGCCCGGCGCGAGGCCACTCCCGCGTGAGCCAGATACTTGGCAAGGCGCATGGGCTGCAACGATAGGGGTATGGACCTGGAACTCCTAGAGCAAGCGCTCGCGGCCGCCGGCCAACCGCCGTTCCGTGCGCGCCAGGTGTGGGAGTGGGCCGCCAAGGGCATCTCGGGCTACGAGCAGATGACGAACCTGCCTGGCCCGTTGCGCGAGTGGCTGGACGAAAACGTTCCGTTCTCGAGCCTCGAGTTGCGCGAGCAGCGACGCGCGAGCGACGGCACGGTCAAGGCCTTGTTTACGACAGCCGACGGGCGGCCGTTGGAGGCCGTGCTGATGCGCTATCGCGACGGGCGCAGCTCGATCTGCGTCTCATCGCAGTCGGGCTGTCCGCTGACCTGCACGTTCTGCGCTACCGGCCAGATGAAATTCGGCCGCAATCTGAGCGCCTCTGAGATCGTCGAGCAGGCGCTTCATTTCCGGCGCATGACCGCCGTTGACCATTGCGTGTTCATGGGTATGGGCGAGCCGATGCTCAACCTCGACAACGTGCTCAGCGCCTGCGAGCGCCTGCCCGACATCGGCATCACCCATCGCCGCACCGCGATCTCCACGGTCGGCTGGATTCCTGGGATCGAAGTCCTCACCGAGCAGGAGATGCCGCTGCGCCTCGCGCTCTCGCTGCACGCCGCCGACGAAGCCTTGCGCAGCGAGCTAATGCCGGTCAACGAGCGTTATCCGCTGTCGGATGTGATCGACGCGTGTAGAGCCTTCTACGAGCGCAAGCGCCGCCGCGTGTTCGTTGAGTACGTGATGCTCGCCGGCGTCAACGACCGCTATGAGCAGGCGCTTGCGCTGGCCAAGCTGCTCGAGCCGCGTGGCTCCGGTGAGCAGCCATACATGTTCAAGGTCAATCTGATCCCTTACAACCCGACTGGGGCGCGTCACCCCGCGTCCCCCACGCGTGCCGCAAGCGGCGCGCGCGCCGATGAAGGGGATATGTATGACGGTTCCAGCCGCGAGTCGATTGCGGCATTCAAGGGGGCGCTTGAGGCGCGCGGCATACCCGCCACAGTGCGCCTCACGCGCGGACGAGATATCGACGCTGCCTGCGGACAACTCGCCGCGCGCGCCGCCTGAGCGCGTCAAGCTAGGCACACTTAATGGGAGCCGCCTGGGGCCCCACCGGGCGTCACCTGGAGGACGCTATTGAAGCTCTGGCTGGGGACCGCCGCCGGCACGGGCCTCACCGGCACGCAGGAGGCGATCGCGCAGCTCCGCTTCCTCGTCAGGGCTCGGGTCCCATTGCCCGATGTCGGGCAACTCCTCAAGGCTCTTCAGACCGAACAACTTGAGAAATTGGGTAGTCGTGCGGTACATAACCGCGCCGAACTGCGAGCGCCCGGACTCTTCTAGAAGCCCTCGCTCCAACAGAGTCGAGGCGGCCGAGTCGGCACTGACGCCACGAATACGGGTGATCTCGGGGCGAGAGATCGGCTGCAGGTAAGCGACAATCGCAAGCGTCTCGGCTTGCGCAGGTGTCAACAGCGAGGCGCGGGGACGACTGAACAGGCGCTTGGCCGACTCCTCGGTCTCTGGATCGCTCGCGAAAGTAAAGCCGCCACCCAGCTCGCGCAGGTTGATGCCGCTGCGCCCCGGCGCGTAGCGTTCCGCCAACTCGACGAGCGCCGCGATCACCGCAAGCTCCTCGACAGCCGCGGCGTCTGAGAGCTCTTGAGGACTGAGCGGATCGGGTGCCAGGAACAGCAGCGCCTCGATCGTGCGCACGATGTACGGCTCGGGCTCTGGCAAACCCTCAATGTCAAGCGCGCTGGCCGCGGGGTCAGCTATCGCGGCGGTGTCCTCACCGTCGGTCTCATCAACATGCTCAAAGCCTTGTGCCAGCCCTGGCCCATCGAAATCATCGTGGGCGTGCTCGCTGACCTGCTCTGACTCGACATCTGTCACAGACACACGGTCCTGATCGGCAGATGGCTGCCGATCCTCAAGCGCCGGTGGTTCCTGCCCCGGCTCACCGGCGGCCCGGGGGGTGTCGCTCATCCGGCGCGTGCGTGTCGCGGCTCGGCGGCGACGGCATGGACGGCGTGGACAGCGATCTCGCCGAAGCTCTCACCCTGCTCCCACCACGCCTCGCCACGCTTGTAGAGCTCGAGCAGCGCGAACACGGTAACAGCGACGGTCATGCGATCCTCGCCGCGCACTGCCTCCTCGAAGGAGAAGTCGCCACCTCTTAGCAGCGTGCGCAGGCGATCGAGGCGCTCAGCCACGGTGACACGCTGGATCGAGATATGGCGCAGGTTGATCGTGGGCGGCATCCGCAACAGCCGTCCGATCGCCGCTCCGAGCACAGCGGCATTCTGTGAGCCGTCGCTGGGGGGGGCGACCGACTTACGCAGGTGGGCGGGCAGCGGCGCTCTGCGAAAGCGAACGCCTTCCTCGGCCTTGAACAGCTCCAGCAGGTGGGTCGAGGCCGAACGGTAGCGGCGCGCCTGCAGCATCCGCTCCAGCAACTCCTCAGCCGCCTCTCCGGGCTCGATGTCAAGCAGCTCCTCGCTGTCCTCGGCGAGCATCAGGCGCGACTTCAATTCCAACAGCGCCGCGATCAGAACGATGAATTCGGTGGCGGTCTCCAGATCGAGCTCGCCGCGGCCCTCGAGGTGGTCGAGGTAGGCGAGCACAACATCGGCGAGTTCGAGATCGAGCAGGTCCACCTCCTCGCGCAGGACAAGCGCGAGCAACAGATCGAACGGGCCACTGAAAATCTCGAGGTCGAGGTCGAGCGCGGGGAGCGTCATGCGCCTACCGTATCGATCGCTCCCGACGGCGTGAGCTGTATCGGTCGTTTGTCTTCGAAAATGACGATGCCCCCCGCGCGCGCGGGGGGCATCGGCAAAATAAGAGCAACGACTACACACAGCCGATAAGCCGACTATCCATAGTCGATAACCGAGACCTTGGATCCCGCGCGACCCGCTCTCAATGCGTGCGCGGCGGACCGACGCCCATGTATTCGCGCACATCGGCCAGCGTCTCGGCCGCGATCGCGTGAGCTCGCTCCGCTCCCCCAACCAGCACCGCCTCGAGCGCAGGTTCGTCCTCGCGCAGCCGCACATAGCGCTCGCGCACCGGCGACAGCATCTCCGTGACCGCCTCGGCCACAGCCATCTTCAGGTCGCCGTAGCCACGCGCGTCGTGCAAGTCGGCTTCGACCCGCGCAGGCGAGACATCCCGCGCCACCGCAAGGATTTCGATCAGGTTGGAGACACCGGGCTTCTCGGGCGAGCGAACGATCTCTCTGCCCGAGTCGGTCACCGCGCTCTTGAACTTCTTGAGGATCGCGGCCGGCTCGTCGAGCACGTACACGGTGCCCTGCTCGCTGCCGCCGGTGGTCGACATCTTGCGTGTGGGGTCCTGCAAGTCCATGATCCTGGCCCCCACCTCCGGAATGCGGTGCTCGGGCACGAGCAGCACCTCCTTGCCGTCGCAGAAGCGCGCGTTGAAACGCCGGGCGACGTCGCGCATCAGCTCCAGGTGCTCACGCTGATCCTCGCCGACGGGTACCTCCTCGGCACGGTAGGCCAACACGTCGGCGGCCTGCAGGACCGGATACAGAAGCAACCCAGCGGAGACGAGCTCGCGCTGGGCGAGCGACTTGTCGCGGAACTGGTGCATGCGCTGCAGGCGACCCAGCTCGGTGACGCCCGAGAGCAGCCAGCACAGCTCTGTGTGCTCGGGTACATCGCCTTGGCGAAACAGGATGCAACGGGCAGGGTCGAGGCCGGCCGCCAGCAGCAACGCTGTCAGGTCATAGGTGCTGCGGCGCAACTCGAGCGGATCGTAGGCGACCGTGATCGCGTGCATGTCCACGATGCAATACAGCCCCTCGCCGCGCGTCTGGCCCTGCACGTACTGGCGAATCGCACCGATGTAGTTACCGAGGTGCTTGGTGCCCGTGGGCTGGATGCCGGAGAAGATGCGCATGAGGAGCCAGGCTACATGGATGCCGGCCCAGCCGGCAGGAGCGCGAGCGCAGCGTCAAAGCGACTGGCGGATGACCGGATTCTTGGCCGCGCCGACCTCGTCCAGCCTGCGCACCGGCGTGGTGTAGGGCGCGTGTAGCGCTATCTCGGGGTCCTCGGCCGCCTCGGCCAGCAGCTCGGCGAGCGCCTCGGCAAAGCCGTCGAGCGTCTCCTTGGTCTCGGTCTCGGTCGGCTCCACCATCAAAGCCTCCTCGACGAGCAACGGGAAGTACACGGTCGGCGGGTGGTAGCCGTAGTCGAGCAGGCGCTTAGCGAGGTCGAGCGTCTTGATCTTCAGCGCGCGCTTCATCGGGCCGCCGGAGAGCACGAACTCGTGGAGGCACATCCCTCTAACCTCCTCATCCCCCGACGGGGATGAGGTATTGGGTTGGGCATTGGAGTAGGCCAACGGCAGGTGCTCTCCTACCCCCAACTCTCGCAACCGCGCGAGCAGGTAATTGGCGTTCAATACCGCCGTCTCGGAGGCGTCCTTCAGACCCGGGGCGCCCAGCGAGCAGATGTAGGCGTAGGAGCGCACGAAGCAGCCGTAGTTGCCCTGAAAGCCGCGCAGACGGCCGATCGATTTGGCGCCGGGCCAGTCCTCGACCAGGTCGAACCGTGGACCGTCGCCGTTGGAGCCCTCGCTGCGCACGATCCGCGGCACCGGCAGGAACGGCTCGATCCGCTCGGACACGGCGATCGGGCCAGAGCCCGGTCCGCCTCCCCCGTGCGGCTGGGTGAAGGACTTGTGCAGGTTGAAATGAACGATGTCAAAGCCCATGTCCCCGGGGCGCGAGAGGCCCATGACTGCGTTGAGGTTGGCGCCGTCGTAGTAGAGCGTCGCCCCAACCTTGTGCACGATCCGGGCGATCTCTTGGATGTTCCAGTCGAACAGCCCGAGCGTGTTGGGATTAGTGAGCATCAGGCAGGCCACATCCGTGTCGGCCTTCGCGCGCAGATCGTCGAGGTCCACGCCGCCGTCGGGGTTGGTGGCGATCTTCACGACTTCGAAACCCGCCATCGTGACCGTCGCCGGGTTGGTGCCGTGGGCCGTGTCGGGCGTGAGTACCTTGTGGCGCGTCTCTCCGCGCGCCTCGTGGTAGGCACGCGTGAGCAGCACTCCCGCCAGCTCGCCGTGGGAGCCGGCCGAGGGCTGCAGGCACACGTGCGGCAGGCCCGATATCTCAGCAAGCGCTCGTTCGAGGTTCCACATCAGCTCAAGCGCTCCCTGCGCACGCTCGGGATCCTGGAGCGGGTGCAGGCGGGCGTGACCGGGGAGCGCCGCCACGCGCTCGTGCAGGCGCGGGTTGTGCTTCATCGTGCACGAGCCGAGTGGGTAGAAGCCGGAGTCCAGATCGAAGTTGCGCTTGGAGAGGCGCACGTAATGACGCACGATCTCTGGCTCTGAGACCTCGGGCAGGCGCGGGGGCTCGCTGCGTCGCAGGCGCGCGGGCAGCAGCTCGTCGAGCGCCACGTCGGGGACATCCAGCTCGGGACACTGGAACGCGCGTCTGCTGGGCGCGCCGCGCTCGAAGATCGTGACCGCCGGCTCGCGCTGGAGCGCGGTATCGGCGCTGTGGGCGGGTGGCCTCATCCGCGCGCTCCGACCTCGACCGGATCGCTCGTCTCGGCGCCGGCTTGCTCGCCGTGTGCCCGTTGGGCGTGCCCCTCGGGGTGCGCCTTGGGGTGCGCCTCGCCGTCGGGTGCTCCTCGCTCGGCCATGACGGCGGCCCCGAGGACCTCGGCCAAGCGGTCGATATCGGCGCGCGAGCGCCGCTCGGTGATCGCGACGAGCAGGCCACCGCGATCCTCGTCGCGGCCCGTGAGCGCGTATAGGTCGGCGCCGGGATTGACGCCCTGCGCGGCGCAGCGCCGACGCACGGCGACGACCTCCGCGTCGAGGCGCACGGCGAGCTCACGCACAACCGGCTGGGAGTGCAACGGCGAGACTCCGGGCAGCGCGCACAGCGTCTCGCGCGCATAGTGGGTGCGCCGCAGCAGCAGCTCGCCCAGCTCCACGAATCCGCGCCGCCCGAGCCACGACAGGTACACGACGCCGGCGAGCGCGTTGAGCGCCTGGGATGTGCAGATGTTGGAAGTGGCCTTCTCGCGGCGGATGTGCTGCTCGCGCGTCTGCAGAGTGAGCACGAAGCCGCGACGCCCGTCCGCGTCGGTCGTCTCCCCCGCGATGCGCCCGGGCATCCTGCGCAGGTAGGTCTCGCGCGCGGCGAAGAAGCCGAAGGAGGGGCCGCCGAAGTCGAGGCGATTACCGAGCGACTGACCCTCCCCCACGGCCACGTCCACGCCGCACTCCCCTGGCGGAGCGAGCACGCCGAGCGCGATCGGGTCGACTTGGGCGATCGTGACAAGCTGCTCGCCACCTGCGGCCTTGGCGGCGGCAGACAGTGCGGCGGCGTCCTCGACGGCGCCGTAGAAGTTGGGCTGGGCGAAGATCGCAGCGCTCGTGTCCTGGTCGATCGCCGACGCCCACGCATCGGAATCCGTGACACCGCCTGAGAGCGGAACCTCGACCACCTCGATCCCGTAGCCGTGCGCGTACGTGCGCAGCGTCGCGAGCGTGTGCGGGTGTAGCCCCGCGGAGACCACAAAGCACCGGCGGCCGTTGTGGAGCTTTGCCAGATAACCAGCCGAGGCGACGGCGCTTGGGCCCTCGTACACCGAGGCGTTGGCGACCGGCAGTCCCGTCAGCTCGCAGATCGCCGTCTGGTACTCGAACATCACCTGCAGGCCGCCCTGTGAGATCTCCGGCTGGTAAGGCGTGTAGGGCGTCAGGAACTCCGAGCGCTCCATCAGCATGTCCACCATCGCGGGCACGTAGTGGTCGTACATACCGGCGCCCAGGAAGCACAGCTCGTCCTCGGCGCTGACGTTGCGGGCGGCGAGAGCGAGCAGGTGCTCGTAGACCTCCTGCTCGCCCATGCCGTCGGGCAGATCGAGCGGACGGTCGAGCCGCACAGCCTCGGGAATCTGGCGGTCGAAGATCTCCCGCACGGAGGAGACCCCGATCGCCGCGAGCATCGCGGTGAGGTCGCTGTCGGTGACTGAGGTGTAGCGAGTCAAGTGTCGAGTCAGCCTAGCCGCTTACAGCGCCACGCTCCGCTAGCCAAGCGTGGCGCTGTAAGCGGCTGCGTCGAGCAGTGCTTCGCGCTCGGTGGGATCGGACATGCGCACCTTCACGAGCCAGCCCTCGCCGTAGGGGTCCTCGTTGATCGCGTCGGGACTGTCGGCGAGCTTCTCGTTGACCTCGACGATCTCCCCTGACAGGGGCGCGACGACATCGGAGACCGCCTTGACGGACTCGACCTCGGCGTAGGGCTCGTCCTTGTGGACAATCGTGCCGGGCGCGGGTGGGTCGAAGAACACGACCTCCCCCAATGCGTCCTGGGCGAACCAGGTGATGCCTAGCACCGCGACATCGGGATCGTCAGCGTCGATCCGCGCCCAGTCGTGTTCGGGGTGGTACAGCAAGTCGTCTGGATAGCTCACCTCGGCCATCGGCGCGGCTCCTCGTCTCGGCGTTGTTCTCGGACCGACAAGATATTCGCTTTGTGGAACGGTTATCGGTCCGCCGTGTCAGGCTGACATGCCAGCCTGACGTGCCGAGTGTCAGGGACCGAGCAGTCCGGCGGGAATCACGGCTATGCCATCGCGGCGGCGGTATGCCTCCTGGCCTGTGGTGATGACGATCGCGTCGAGCAGCTCGTCTCCGATCTGCTCGGCCAGCCACTTGAGATGGCGTGTGTCGTGCTCGCCGATGTCGCGTGTGAGCTTCACCTCGATCGCGAGCACTCCGCCGTTTGAGCGCTCCAGGATCAGGGCCACCTCGTGCGCGCCCGCGGCAGTGCGAAGGTGACTCACGCTCGCCTCGGCCGCCTGCGCGTAGACGCGCACCGACAGAGTCACAAGCGACTCGAACAACGCACCGAGCAGGGTCCCGTCGCCCGGAATCGGTGGACTCACGGCAGACGCTTTCAGGAGGCCGTCCAGGTTGACGCGGAGCAATCGCGCCGCGAGCGCGGGATCGGCGAGCTGATGCTTGGGTGGGGCTGAGAGTCGCGCGATGCGGTTGCGGCTCGGCAGCCAGGCCGCGACCGGGTCGAGGATCCACAGGCGCTCGAGCGCGTCTCTGTAGGGAATCGTGGTGCTCTTCGCCGACTTCTCTGAGTGTCCGGCGCTGGCCGCGTCGCGGATCTTCTCGAACGACGTGCTCGTCGAGGACGCCGCTGCGTAGGCTCTCATCCAACGCTCAAGCGCCGCCGGGTTGCGGATCGAGTGGCCCAGCTCGGGGAAGTCGCGATCGACGATGCGCCTCAGATAGCCGTCGAGCTGAGTGCGCAGCGCGCGGCCCTCGAAGCCACGCAAGCCCGGAAAGCCCGAGGCCAGGATCTCCCTTGCGTAGTCCTCCAGTCCGCGGTCTGTGCGGCCGCTCACGGCAGGCCTCGTGCCAGTCAAGAGCTCGTGCAGGCTTACGCTGGGTGTGAAGCCGCCGCGCTCGGCCAGTGCCAGTGGGCGCATGCGCACATTCACGATGCGCCCGGCGCCCGAGTGGGTCTCGGGCTTGGCGGGCGTCGTCGATCCCGTGAGCAGAAAGCTGCCCGGTGAGGCGCCCGCGTCGACCGCTCTGCGCACCAAGTCCCACGACTCCGGCACGTACTGCCACTCGTCGATCAAGGTCGTGCCCTGGTCGCCCAGCAGTCGCACCGGGTCGGCCCTTGAGATGGCGCGTTGCTGGGGATCGTCCAAGCCGTGCACAACCGCCGCGCGACGCGAAGCCGTGGCGGTCTTGCCGACCCCCTTTGCGCCCTCGATCAGGAGGGCGGGCAGGCTCGCCATGAGCTCGTCGAGCTCGCCGTCAACTACGCGCGGCTGGTACGGAACGGAGCCCTTCGATGTGGGTGTGTCGGCACTCGTTGACATGGGTCTACACTACCATTATGCAGCAGTGTAGACTACCATTTCGCAATACGTTACGCTACCGATTTGCAATGACCCTGTCCGCCAGACTGGAGCGTCTGCCCTCCGAATGAACGGCGCGAGCCCACCGATGGCAAATCTCGACGCTGATCTCAGTGCTTCGCCACAAACGGCTTTGCGTGAACCGTCGCGTCGCGCACCCTTCCGCGCACATCGATCTGTATGGGCGTGCCTACGACGGCCAGCTCGATAGGTACATACGCCATGCCGATGCCCGCGTTCAGGCAGGGCGAGAGCGTGCCACTGGTAACCACGCCTCCTCCGAGAATGGGATTACCATGACGTGCGATGCCCGGAGCGTCGAGCTTGAACGCGACCAGCTTGTCTGAGGTCCCACCCACCCCGGTCGTGCGCGCGGAGCGGATCGCCTCCGCCCCGATGAATCCCGTGTCCTCGCGACAGCACCACCCTAGCCCCGCTTCGATCGGGTTGCGATCGAGCGACAGGTCGTTGCCGTACAGGTGAAAACAGGCCTCCAGGCGCAGCGTGTCGCGCGCGGCAAGCCCACAGGGCACGGCGCCGCGGTGCACCAGTTCGTCCCACAGGGCCGGCGCGTCGAGCGGATCGGCGAGCAGCTCGACTCCATCCTCGCCTGTGTAGCCGGTGCCGCACACAAGCACCTCAGCGCCGGCGAGCCGGCGGGTGGCGGCGGTCATGCGGGCGGGCAAGGGCGCGTCGGAGATCGCCTGGACGATCTCGCGCGCGAGCGGTCCCTGTACAGCGAGCATCGCGTAGTCGTCGATGCGGTCGTGCAGCTCGACGTCGAAGTCGCCTGCGTGCGAGCGAAACCAGGCGAGGTCGCGCTCGTGGTTTGAGGCGTTCGTGACCGTGAGGTAGCGGTCGGCCTCCAGGCGGTAGGTGAAAAGGTCGTCGAGCACACCACCGCTCTCGTTGCACAGCACGCTGTACTGCGCTCCGCCGGCGGGAATCTTCGAGACATCGTTTGAGAGAAGACGTTGCAAGAGCGCCTCGGCCGCCGGCCCGGAGGTTTCGATCTCACCCATGTGCGAGACGTCGAAGATGCCACACCGCTCGCGCACCGCCATGTGCTCGGCACGTACGCCGTCGGGGTACTGGACGGGCATCTCCCAGCCAGCGAAGTCCACGAGCTTCGCGCCGGCCGCGACGTGGCGCTCGTATAGCGGAGTGCGGCGAGGGTTCGGCACGGCGCGCAGGTTATCGGGAGCGCACCGATTGCTGTTCACCCCCGCACATGTGCGGGGGTGCCGCTGGGCGCATGCGCCCAGCGGAGACACGCCGCATGCGGCGTGTCTCGGGGTCGCACATGTGCGACCCCGACTCAGTCATTAATTCAAAGCATGTGCTCGGCGCTTCACGCTAATTCAAAGCATGCACCCAGCGCTCCCGCGCAGGGCGACTACCGCAAGAACGGCGGTACGTCGATGTCGTCGTCGGAGATCTTGAGCGCGGAACGCTGACGATCGTCGATGCGCGGGCCGCGGTCCGGGCGTCCCTCGTCGCGGCGCTTGCGATCTCCACGTACGGCCCGTCCGGGACGGTGGTCGAAGCCGGTGCCGATCACCGTGACACGCACATCGTCGCCCATCGTCTCGTCGATCACGGCGCCGAAGATGATGTTTGCGTTCGGGTCGGCGGCGTTCTGAATGATCTCGGCGGCGTCGTTGACCTCAAACAGGCCCAGGTCCTTGCCGCCGGTGATGTTCAGGAGGATGCCGGTCGCACCGTCCACGGACTCTTCCAGTAGCGGCGAGGAGATCGCCGCGCGGGCGGCGTCGGCGCTACGGGCCTCGCCGCTACCGCTGCCGATACCCATCAGGGCCGAGCCGGCGTCGTGCATGATCGTGCGCACATCGGCGAAATCGAGGTTGATCAGGCCCGGAATCGTGATCAGGTCGGTGATGCCCTGAACGCCCTGGCGCAGCACGTTGTCGGCCTCGCGAAACGCGTCGAGCATCGAGGTGCGTCGCTCGACGACGGCAAGCAGCTTCTCGTTGGGGATCACGATCAGTGTGTCCACGACCTCGCGCAGGCGCTCGATGCCCTCGACCGCCTGGCGTCCGCGCTGGGAGCCCTCGAACTCAAAGGGCCTGGTGACTACTCCGACGGTGAGCGCACCGATCTCGTTCTTGGCGATCTCGGCGATCACCGGCGCGGCGCCGGTGCCGGTACCGCCGCCCTCGCCCGCGGTGACGAACACCATGTCGGCGCCCTTCAGCGCCTCCTTGATGTCATCGCGCGACTCTGCCGCGGCGCCGGAGCCGACGTCGGGGTTGGCACCCGCACCAAGCCCCTTGGTGGACTCGTGGCCGATGTTCAGCTTGATGTCGGCGTCGCACATCGCGAGCGCCTGCGCATCGGTGTTGGCGGCGATGAACTCCACGCCGCGGAGCCCCGCGTCAACCATCCGGCTGACCGCGTTGGTCCCGCCTCCGCCGACTCCAACGACCTTTATGACCGCCAGGTAACTGCCGCCGCTCTCCATGATGTCCGAGCCTTCAAGTAGTTGTTTAAGGTTTGCCCCGCGTGGCGGAGCGCACCTTCAGAATACGCAAGTTATGCAGGGAACTTCGCCCTGTCAACGGCAACCCTCACTCTCGCAACATTCATTGCAGAACCGCCAACCCTCGATCATTACTTGAGAATTGGCCTTTCACCGTAGTAACCCTCTAGTCGAGGCTGATACCGCGTCAGCCGCTTTCGCTCGAGCCCGTGGAGGCTTCTGTTCCAGGCGATGTCGAGGCTTCGCTCGAGCCGGGAACAGCGCTTGAGGTAGTGCTGGTGGCAGACGAGGACGAGCTAACTTCGCCACTCGAGGTCGAAGAGCCGGCGGCGGTCGCGGTGCTTTCGCTTTCTTTGTCGGCGCTTTCGCTTGCGGTCGTGGTCGACCCTGAGGAAGGAGTGCCGCTGCCGCCAACGGCGTTGGCAAGGCTTGCCGCGAGTGCGGCCGCAGTGGGTTCGGATGTACACCCTGCAGGGCACGTGTTGGTTTGCAGAGGCGTGCCACTCGTCGATGAGCTCGTTGCCGAGCCCGAGGTCGAGCTCGTGGAGAACCCGGCTGCCGGGCGTTCAGGCAGGCGCACGTCGATGTACAGGGCACCGGCCGAGCTAGGCGAGACGAGCACGCGCGCGAGCGACAGCCACTTGGCGTGCGGGCGCGTGTCGTTGCCGAAATAGACGAGCAGCCCGCTGCGCATCGCCACCGTGAGCCCTTCGGGACCCTCATAGACGCGCGCCACATTTCGAGCGAGCGGCGCCGGCGCAGCGCCGAGCACCGTAACCGCTGCCAGCGCCGCGGGTTCGCTGAGGCGCGCTCCCGGCGCCGGCTCGACCGAGCCGCTCACGCTCGGCAACGAGCTGGATGAGAGGGCAGGTCCGAGCACGGTCCCGTCGGCCGCGACGGCTGTGCGTTGCCCGGCCGAGACGAGCGCGGCAACCGGCGGGCGCTCGCTCACCGAGATGCTGACGGTGTGCGGGAAGCTTGTCCTGACATGCAGGCTTGCGACGATCGCATAGGAGGCAAGCGCGGAGCGAAGCGCGCCGGCGTTGAAGTCCATCGTGGTCATGCGTCTGGCGGAGTCCTCAAGCGTCGCCCTGATCTCGATCGCCTCTGGCCCGTGCACCCCGGATATGTGCACGTGCTCGACTGCGACCAACGAGGAGCCACGCAGCCACAGCCAGCCGCCGCCAAGCAGCGGCAGCGCCAACAGCAGCACGATCGTCGTGCGCAACGCGAGCCGGTTGCCGGACAGCCACCCCAGTGTGTGTCGGACGTATTCCGTCGGGGCGCCGCCAGGCCGTCCTTTGCGCCGCGCTCCGCGGCGAGCGCCGCCACTGGGCAGACGGCGCGGGAAGGGAAGCGACAGCTCCATCCGAGCTTGTTCGACCCCGAGGTGCCAACCCCTTGTTCGCCTGAGGAGTCCCGAGTCCGACGGCGAATACCAGTCCAGGTTCGAGATCCACCCAAAGGTCGGGAGCGAGCACTGTCGATTCCAAGATGCGGGGCCAGCTCGGTTGTCGATACCCGCTTTTTGAACTGTTCTGGAAAGGGTAGAATGGCGCAGTCCGCTGCTTTCAGCTTCACCGATGAGGACGAGACATGAGCGCGATCAGACTTGCCGAGCGTGTGGGCTTGGTTGCCGTGCTCGCGATCGCCCTGTTGTGCATTGGCGTCGGATTCGGCGTAGGCGGACTGGAATCGCGTTTCTCGAGTGCCTCGGACAAGCGGGGCCAACTGTCCGCGACCCGTCTCACCGCTCTGCCCCACAAGCCGATCCTCGATGGCACGCTGTCGCTTCGCGTAAGACTGTCGGGGCCGCCTGCTTCGTTCTCGCCGCGGCCGCAGCTGAGCCCTGCCGTCGCCGGCACGTGGAGCACTCGCGGCGACTCGGAGATCTTCACGCCTGCTTCGACGCTCGACCCCTGCGCGAGCTACACACTCACGATCCCAGCCTCGAGCACCGCTGTGGGGCACTCACCGCTAGGTAGGCAACGGAGCATGGCGCTGTCCGTGGAGTGCCCTTCGGTGAAGGGCCTACAACAGACGCTCGCGCGGCTCGACTACCTTCCCTACATCGCTCATTCCGCAATACGCGCCCGTGCGTTCCGTTCGCAGGTGGCCCAGGCGCAAGCGGCCAGCGCCGCACCTGCGGCCTCGGACACTGCCACGACCACACAAGCCAGCGCCCCCCTCTACTCGGCGGCACATGTCGCAAGGCGCGTGGCCGCAATCGACATGTTCGATCCCTCCCCCGCGCAGCCCGACGCGCGCGTCAGCGACGCACCCATGCTCGAATACGGCCAGCTCGACGTGACCACCAAGGGGGCCTTGATGGTGTTCCAGTCCGAACACGAAATTGAACCGACAGGAACGCTGGAAGCGGCGACTTGGAAGGAGCTGCTGAAGGCCGCCGAGAAAAATGAACGCAATCCCTCTCCCTACACGTTCGTGACCGTCACCGAGTCGTTGCCCGAGACGCTCGAGGTCCACCGCGACGGCCACGTCGTGTTCTCCACCCCGGCCAACACAGGCGTTTCGGGCGCCGAAACCGCCCAGGGGATCTTCCCCATCTACTCCCGCTTTGTCTCCACCACGATGACCGGCACCGACGTCGACGGCACCAAATACACAGTGCCTGACGTCCCCTGGGTCAACTACTTCAACGGCGGCGACGCCGTCCACGGATACCCACGCGCCTCCTACGGCTTCCCTCAGTCAAACGGCTGCGTCGAGCTCCCGATCGAAGCGGCGGCGCAGGTCTACCCGATGCTCAAGATCGGGGATATCGTCGAGGTGAGCTGAGGGCTTGGGTTGTACCGATCTCGACGGCTCGGGCAGCCGCTAGAGCGCAACCACCAAGATCGTCGCGAGCGCGAGCGCTACGGCGACGATCGTGAGCAACGTCACCAGAGTTGGGGAGATCTCCTCATAGTGCCCCCGTCGCAATGCTGTCGCGACCCGGTTCTGACGCACCGCGCCGATCACAAGTACAGCGACTGCGAGCGCTCCATAACCGATACCCAGCAACCTCAGGGGCAGATGAGACCCCGCAGTGAGGTCCGGCAGGCCTCTACCGACTGCCAGCGCGACGGCGCTGGCCCCAAGCCCGGTGCGCCACCAAGCGAGCCACGTCCGCTCGGCGGCAAGGGAAGTGCGTCGGGAAGGATCCGATGGCGTCCGGTCGTCGGACCCTGGCGTTGCCGTCATTCAGGCAACGTAGCGCTCGGCAGGGACGGTCGTGTTTTACCCGGCAAGGAGAAGCTTGGCGGAGGGCGCATCGCCTCGGGCGCAAAGCAAGGGGTGCTCACACGGAAGTAGTCCTGAGATCACGTGCCGGAGGGCGCATCGGCGTGGCGCTTGGCCTTGCGCGCCGCCGAGCGCTCGGCGTTCTTCTCGCGCGCCTGACTGTATGACTGCGAGACAAGCGTCTTACCGTCGGACCAACCGAAGGCCCGGACGAGTAGCGCGATCGCAAAGAGAATGCCCCAGGCCGTTGTCACCAATTGTTGAGCCACCGAGTAGGCAGTCGCGTTGGACGTGCTGGTTATGCCCTTCAGCGAGAGTACGTTGAAGCCTTGTACAACACCTGCGCCGCCCGGCGTCACAGAGCTGACATTCGCTATCGAGTTACCGGCGACCACCCGCATCAAGATGTGAAAGCTGACGGGGATGTTGTAAGCGGAGAGGAACACGGCGATCGTACCGAGCATCGCGACCCAGGCGATCGCCTCCGGGAGCACGACCCGTCCGAGGAATGCTCGGACATGGACGAGTATCTGCGCGCCCACCTTCGCCTGCTCCCACCATTGCTTGACGCGCCTGCGAAGCACCCTTCCCACCAGGAACAGCAGCATCGCGATGCCCACGAGCAAGATCGCGGTGGCCCAGGGATGTTCGCTTATGAACCCCAGCTGCAGCGAGAACGATCCGCCGACCGCCAGGAACAGATACAGGTAACAAAATGCGCCGATCAGCGTGAAGAAGATCTTCTGCACCGCCATCCCTGCCAGCACACCGGCGAACGTGGCGGCGGCGATGATCGTGGTGTACATCAGCAGCATCGCCAGCGTGCCGATGTTCGCCGGCAGGACGGAGTTGAGCGCGACCGCGGCCGCATAGCAGGCCAGGACTTGTATCCAGCGCACCTCCGAGTCGGGATATCCGTAGCGCAGGATCGAGTACCAGGCATAGGCGGTGGCGGTCGTCTGCAGGCTGATCAGCACGATCGCCGCGACCACGTCGCCGAGCGGGATTTTCGTGAGCGTGTCCCAGATGTGTTTGAACCAGCTCGTTATGTCCCAGCCGGCAAGCGTCGCGGCGGCGCCGATCACGACGATGACCAGCAAGCCGATCAGGATCCGCCTCGGGTGCAACCGCCCTCGCCAGGAGAAATGCTCCGTCTGAGTCGCCATCCGCGTGATCTTACGGGTAGCGCGGCAGACCATACGAGTAGCTCAGCGGGCCGCTTAGATGAAGCGCGGCATCTATGCGAAGACTGTGCGCAGGACTTATGCTGATCGCAGGCGATTCGCCATCCGTAGCGTGACTCCAGGAGGTTGACCGTGCCGTCCAACGATCAGACAGGCCGACAGCAAACGGATGAGACACCACCCGATCTGATGGGCAGGCGAATCGAGAAGCTGGAGAGCGAGTACGGCAACCGCTACCGGCTCGAGCCGCCGCCCGACAACAGGCTGCCCAAGGGCGGCATGCCGGCCGAGGACGCGCTCGGGCTGGTAAGCGAAGAGGTGCTGCTCGACGGTATCCCGATGCGCAACCTGGCGACCTTCGTCACGACCTGGATGGAGCCCGAGGCCGAGCGCCTGATCGCCGGATCGCTTCACACCAATTTCATCGACCACGCCGAGTATCCGCAGACCGCCGAGATCGAGCAGCGCTGCATCCGCATGCTCGCCGACCTCTTCAACGCTCCGGGCGAGACAACCGGGGCGCGCACACAGGGATCCTCCGAGGCGATCATGCTCGGCGCGCTCTCGCTGAAGTGGAAGTGGCGCGATCGTCGCCAGGCCGAAGGCAAGGCAGTCGACCGGCCCAACCTAGTCTTCGGCGGCGACGTGCATGTCGTGTGGGAGAAGTTTTGTCGCTACTTCGACGTCGAGCCGCGTATCGTGCCGCTCGCGCGCGACAAGTACACGATCGGGCCCGAGGACGTGGAGCCACATGTCGATGAGAACACGATCGGCGTCGCGGCGGTGCTGGGAACCACTTTCACCGGGCACTCCGACGACATAACCGGGATCAACGACTACCTGGTTCAACTCAAGAACGAGAAAGGCCTGGATGTTCCGCTGCACGTCGACGCGGCCAGCGGCGGCTTTGTGTGGCCGTTCCTCTACCCGCACACCGAGTGGGACTTCCGCTTGGAGCAGGTTCGCTCGATCAACGTGTCCGGCCACAAGTTCGGCCTCGTCTATCCCGGCATCGGCTGGCTCGTGTTCAGAGAGAAGAGCGACCTTCCCGACGACCTCGTCTTCTACGAGAACTACCTCGGCAAGCGCGACGCGACGTTCACCTTGAACTTCTCCACCGGCTCGGCGATGGTGCTCGCGCAGTACTACAACTTCGTGCGCTACGGCCACGACGGCTATCGCTACATCATGGAGACGATGCAGTACAACGCGCGCCTGCTCGCCAAGGAGATAGTCGATTGCGGCGAGTTTGCCCTGGTCGGCACAGAGCTGGGCGAGCAGCTGCCACTTGTCGCCTTCCAGCTCGAAGGCGAGCACTCCTACGACGAGTTCGACGTCGCCTCCCAGCTCGCGGCCGAGCGAGGTTGGATGGTGCCTGCTTACACACTGCCTCCCAACGCCGAGCACGTGAAGATCATGCGCGCGCTCGTCAAGCAGACGCTCGGGCACTCGCTCGTGGCGACGCTGGGAGCCGACATTACCGAAGCCTGCGCCACGCTCGAGAAGAAGGGTCGCCTACACGAGTCAGACCGCAAACGTGTAAAGACGAACCCCGGCTATTAAGCAACCCGCAGCCGACAGCTCCTCGCTTTGAGCGAGTCACAAAGGAAGATCCCCCGAGAACATCGCACAAAAGGGCGCCATCACAAGCAATTGCGACGACTGACGAATTACTGCCAGGCACAGGATTACGTCTACCTCTATCGAATCTCGTGACAGGTGTCACAAGGCACCCTTACGGAGGGAGTGTGTATGCGAGGAGTTGGTAGTGCGTTGTTCGCGGGCATCCTGTTGCTTATCGCGGGCACCATCAACATCATCTACGGCATAGCGGCAACCGGGAACGCGACCTTTTTCGTAAACGACAACAGGTACGTGTTCGCAAGCCTGCACACGTGGGGCTGGATCACGATCATCCTGGGTGTCATCCAGTTGACCGCCGGGCTTTCGCTGTTCGGTGGGGGTGCCTACGGGCGCATTGTCGGGATCATCGCCGCCACGATCGGAGCCGTCGGCGCCTTGCTGTCGATCGGAGGGGCCTACCCGTTCTGGTCGCTCGGAATTTTCGCGATCTGCCTGATCGTGATCCACGGACTGGCCGTTCTCGGCGAGCCCAAGACGGCCTGAGCGGAGCCACCCGATCTCATACGAGCCGGCGCGCTGGCACGCGTGCCGGCTCGTAGTCCTTCAACCCAGGATCTTCGCCTTTGCATCTGCGAACTCCTGATCGGTCAGCACACCCGACTCGTGTAGCTGCCCGAGCTCCTTCAAGCGCTCGATCGGATCGGCAACCTGTGCCGGTGGCGGCGGCGGAGCCGCATATGTTTGCTGCGGTGGCGCGGCAGCCGTCTGTTGCTGTTCTTGCGCGGCCCAGCGACCTTGCTGGCGACGACTGACACGATTGGAGACGGTTGTGGCTGTGCCGGCAACGACGGCAGTGCGGGCCATGGCGCGAAGTAGTGGCATGAGATACGCCTTTCAGTTCAGGATGCGCTGTCGAGCGCATCGAGTGTGTCCAGGACGTCCTGCGCGGCGACCCGCTCGAACGCAAGCACTTGTCCGCCGTTGCGGCGCACGGCGGTTGCGAACGGTGCGGCCCAAGCATTCTCGAAGCAGATCATCAGTGCCGCTTCGCCGGGCTGGAGCGCCTCGCCTGCGGTGCTCGCATCCTCAGCGCCAAGCATGCCGGTGCGCGCGCCGGCGAAGACCAGCAGGTCGTCCACCCCGTCGCCGTCGAGATCGGCGATCTCAAGGCCTGAGATGTTTCCCTCGCCGTCCTTCTGGACCATGAGCACGTCGAGCACTCTGATGATCCCACGGTCCACGAGATCTACGAATAGCGGGATCGCCTCTCCCGTACGCGGCGCATCCGGCGGATAGCCGATCACCACAACGTCGACAGGACCGAGCTCCAGCTCCTCGTTGCTCATGGCTGCTCCTCTGATTGGTCTGCGCTCTGTCCGGCCCAATATGACCTGATTAGAGCACTGAAGACGTCCCAAAGTGGGGACTACGGCCGAGTGTAACGCCCAGTCCCTCTACCCGTCTACCGCTAAGAGCAGTTGAGTGGAGCCAGCGCTTTTTCGTAGCTGGCTGCGAGCTGCGTCAACGAGGATTTGAGCTGTGTTTCGAGTTTGCTGAGCGAAGGTTTGGAGACCAGTTCTGAGAGGATCGCATTGATCTGGCCTTCGAAGGTGCGGGTCGCAGCCTGAACCTGTTCCTTGCGCGCCGGTTCAAGGTCTGGTTGAGCGTTCTTGATCGTCGTGAGATCCTTGCCAATCGCTTCCACGCCGCTCTTAGCTTCGGTGAGGATGCTCGTGGAGAGCGTCAATTCGCTGAGCTTCTTGACTTCCTTGGAGATGTCAGAGCGCGCTTGGCACACCTGGGCCTTCGCTTTTTCCTGGGAAGATTCGCCACAGGACGCGAGCACGAATACGCTGAGCAGAGAGGCGATCACGACGAACGACTGGTTGCGAACTCTGTGCGTCACGAACATCTCCAAGAGATGGGTTGTCCTCACAACAGGAACGAAACTGTTAGCAGTCTACAGCTGTGGACTCCCCCGGTGTCAAAATTCGCACATCGACGTTGGGTGTCAAGCGGGCAACGTGCTCGGCGAACTGTCGCGGCGGGTCCCCGAGGCGCGCACGGTAGTTGCGGGCAAGCCCGATCGGCAGCAGGGTGCCCCAATGTATGGGTATGGCCAGGCGCGGCTCGAGCAACTGGACTGCGTGAGCCGCCTGAAGCGGATCCATGTGGCCGGGACCCAGCTTCGGACCCCACCCCGCGACTGGCAGCAACGCAATATCGGGCGCCGGCGAAAAGCTGCCCATACCGGCGAACAGTTCGGTGTCTCCAGCGAAGTAGACCACGTGCCTGCCTGCAACGAGATAGCCGAGCGCCTTTGCCTGAGGGCCGCCCATACGTCCCCCATTGTGGTGGGCAACAACCGCTGTGATCTCGAGCTCGGCCACCTTCAGGACGTCACCGATGTCCATCTCCGACACGTTTGCGAACCCCTTGCTCTCAAGCCACGCGCCGGCTCCGCTGGGTACGATCAGACGCGTGTCGCGACCCAGACGCCGCAATGAGGGCAGGTCGAGGTGATCGTGGTGGGAGTGTGAGATCAGCACCGCATCCGGGCCGGCGACCACCCTCTCTTCAACCGGCGGGACCTGGCGGCGCAGATGCAGGACGCGGCCGCGCAGGAACGGATCGAAGAGCAGGCGCACCCGCTCCAATTCGACAAGAACCGTGGCGTGTCCCAAGAAGACGATACGGTCTGCGGCTGTGTCTGCGCTGCGGACAGAATTGGCGCCATCGACCATCGTCGGAAGCTAGCAAGTGACCGACTCGGCGATCGAGGAGCGCAACAGCCGACGCCGACTGAGCGGCGTGCGAACGTTGTTGGGGTTCTGTTTGAGAACAGCGGCGATGCTGGTGGTCCAGGCGCTGGTGTTGCTGGCCATGACCGCGCTTCTGTCCGGTCGCGACACGCTCTCCTTCGACGCGGCGATCCTGGTTGCGGCAGTCATGGCGATCATCAATGCCGTCCTGTGGCCCCTGCTCATACGCGTTGCGCTGCCTCTCACGATCGTCACGTTTGGGCTCGGCTCGCTCGCCCTCAGCGCCGGTATGGTCGCGCTCGCCTTCTACGCCGTGGACGGCAAGACCCCCTCCTTCTGGACTGACGTGGCGATCGCGTTTGGCCTCGCCCTCGTCTCGATGCTCGTCGCGCCGCTACTCGATGTCGACGGCGATGCTCGTCACTTGAGGATCGTGCGCCGACGGGTGAAACGCACGCGAAGGGACAATCACACAGACGTTCCCGGGGTGATCCTGTTCGAGATCGATGGGTTGGGCGAGCAGGTCCTGCGCGAGGCGATCCGCGACGGCCACACTCCCACGATCGCGCGCTGGCTATCCGACGGCACTCACCGCATGCTCGGCTGGGAGTGCGATCTGTCCTCCCAGACAGGGGCAAGTCAGGCGGCCCTGCTGCTCGGCAGCAACTGGGACATGCCCGCTTTTCGCTGGTATGAGAAGGAGTCCGGACGCACGATGGTCTCCAACCATCCCGCCGATGCGGCCGAGATCGAGCGCAGACGCTCCACAGGCGCTGGTCTGCTCACAGCCGGGACGAGCCGAGGAAACATGTTCTCCGGCGACGCTCCGCGCTGCACGGCCACGATGAGCGTGATCCGTGACCGCTCTCGCTCGAAGGCGGGAGACCTGTTCGCCTACTTCTCCGACCCCTATGGGTTCATGCGAACGATCGTTCTGTCGCTCGCGGACATCGGCTATGAGCGCCGGGCGGCCTTCCGCCAGCGACGCTCTGGCGCGGCCCATGTCGACCGAAAAGGCCTGTATCCGCTGATTCGGGCCGCGATCGCAGTGGTCATGCGCGACCTCGTGACAGCGCTCTTGATGGCGGACATCGTCGAGGGCGTTCCGGTCTCCTACGCAACCTTCGTGGGCTACGACGAGGTGGCCCATCATTCGGGGATTCGCGAGCCGGATGCCCTCGCGGTGCTTAAGCGACACGATCGACAACTGGCTCGGCTGGAGCGTGCGACCGCGCAGTCGCCTCGCCCCTACCACCTTGTCGTGCTCTCCGACCATGGGCAGACACAAGGCGCTCCGTTTCGCCAGCGCTACGACGAGACGCTGGAGGATGTCGTGCGTGGAGCCCTGTCCCAAGGCGAGGTATTCGCACCGGCGGCGGTTGACGAGGCCTGGGGTGACGTTGGCGCCGTCTTGGCCGACGCTCGCCAGGAGCCGAGTGTCGGCGGGCGCATGCTGGCGCGAGCCACGCGCAGCCGATCGGTCGATGGCACGGTCGCCTTGGGACCGAACCGGGAGGCTCTTGCTGAACGCGACGCGACCGGTCCCGCGAGCGAGCAACGGCTTGGCGGCCAACGCACGGGTTCAAGCGATGCAACCGCGGATGGGAGCGGCACCAAGGAGGCGATCGTGATGGCCTCGGGCGGCCTTGGTCTCATATATCTGCCCTCGAGTCCTGAGCGACTTACGGTCGAGCAGATCAGCGAAGCACACCCGCACCTGCTCAACACCCTGGCAGCGCATCCGGGCATCGGATATTTGATGGTGCGCTCGCGAGAGCATGGCGCGCTCGTGATCGGCGGCGCCGGCCGACGACACCTGAGCGACGACACGATCGACGGGGATGACCCACTAGCCGATTTCGACGCCACGGCGGCCGATCACCTGCGCCGCCACGACGGCTTTCCGCACTGTCCGGACATCCTCGTCAACTGCATGTACGACCCTGCATCAGAAGAGGTGGCCCCGTTTGAGGAGTTCATGGGCTCACATGGTGGGCTGGGCGGCCCACAGACCAAGCCGTTCGCGGTCGTGCCTGCGGAGTGGAGCGAACCGGGGTCGCCGATCATAGGCGTCGAAGCCATGCACGAGAGCCTGTGCGAGTGGGTGGCGCAGTCGCAGCGAGTCATGGAGAAGCCGGCTGTATCTGCTTGAACCTTTAGGTCTAACCGATCGTTCACCGCGACCAGCGGTGGCCTTGCGGAAGTCCAGCGCTTCTCTGGCCCGGCAGCCGCCTAAGCCAGCTGCCCGACCAGCGGCAATACCGCCAACGGGATTCGAACCCGTGTTACCGCCGTGAGAGGGCGGCGTCCTAGTCCCCTAGACGATGGCGGCCTGTCTAGTCGTCGTCGAGGCTAGCAAAGCGGAGGGCAGAACGAAGGGGCAGCGCCCTAAGACCGCAACTATGGGAGAGAACGATCGAACGAACGGCTCGCTCCCCTACCCTGGCGCCGGTGCGATATCGTCGCCTGCCCGACACGCGGATGTGGCGGAATTGGTAGACGCGCGGCGTTCAGGTCGCCGTGCCCGTAAGGGCGTGGAGGTTCGAGTCCTCTCATCCGCATCTCGCTTGGACGTAAGGATCTCTGAACGGATTGGATAGGACTTAGTTGGTCGGGCGGAGCGCAAGCGTCGCGAAGTTGCCTGCGCCTCTGCCGTGTCCGCAATCCGCCTACAACAGGGTCGCCACGGCCGCGTCCTCGCGGGTGCCACGGTCCCGCAGCCGCCGTGCCCCACTCCCACGGACATCAGCGACGTCTACCGTCAAGCCCGACGGGCCCTGGGAGCACGAGCTACCGCTCGACCCGCTCAAGTCAAGGTTCCACATGCTCGAGTTCGCAATACGCGTTACGTAGCCATCCAGGCAGAGACACGTGATGGTTCTTCCAGAGCGCGTCCTCTCCGAGATCGTCGGAACGCTGAAGCATCTGGTGGACATAGAGCGCACTCAGTCTCTGCGCCTCGGCGACCGCAGTCTCACCGCAAGCGACGTAGACGGAGCAGCGAGACGCGTTGTGTCTGCATTGACACATGACGCTCACGGCACCCAGAACCGTGACCGGTCGACCACTCATAAGCGATCCGCGGACTCGGTCCCAGCGCTCCGTTGTAGCCCGATGGCCGTGTCGCCTACCTCTTCTGAGGACTCGAAGCTGGCGCTGATCAAGCCGAGCAACATGCCGATCGTGACGACGAGCAGAAGAACGGCACCGAAGTGAGAGGCGAGTTGGGCGACGACCAGAGGCAAGGAAGCCGAGATAGCTGGCGTGAGCAGGCTTGTGAGGTTGAAGGCCTGCAGAAGGGCATCGCCGCGGGAGAGAGGATGTCCAAGGCCCCCGAGGCTTCCGGCA
This sequence comes from uncultured Solirubrobacterales bacterium, assembly GCA_963704555.1. Classification (GTDB taxonomy): domain Bacteria; phylum Actinomycetota; class Thermoleophilia; order Solirubrobacterales; family Solirubrobacteraceae; genus Palsa-744. Next base: position 1,791,746 of record OY969921.1, on the reverse strand, counting down.
TAGAGCCAGATCATCCCGATCAAAGTCAGCTCGACGAGGTTCAGTGTGAGCAGCACGAGACTTCGCTCTACTCCGCGCAATCGACGCTGACGCGGGTCGAGCAGAATGCCGACCTGATAACAGATGAGATCGACGTAACGAAGAGTGGCAAGCCCTAGGCAGAGGATGCCGAAAGCCGGCATGGGTGCAGCAGCTCCATTCAGATGTGGAACGAAAGCGGCCAAGGCGACGAGGACGCAAAGCCAAGTCCCGACATACGCGGCCGCGGCATCGGGAGACTTCGCAACGAGTATCCGCTGACTGCCGTCCGCAGTCCTTCGTGGGCGACCCCGAAGTGGACGAGCAGGACAGATGCGCTGCCTGCGAGAAGAGAAGTACCTCAGCATCAAGCCATAAGGACTGAGATGCGATTGAACCCAGTCAGTGACGAAGACCACCCTGAGGACAATCGGAGCAACCTGGACACCAACCTCAACAGATGAGGACTGCTCGCTTTCGGGCTGGATATCGCTCATGGCAGTCGAAGCGACCCTAACGCTGTTCGCAGACAGTTACCCACCGGTAGATCCGGCACCCCTCGAATTGGTCCCGAAACGAGCATTTCGAAGGTCATCTGGGCAGAGCTAAGACCCCATTCTATGGGCCCCCACACCTAAATCACCCTTCAAGAAGCCACTATTTTATCCGGCGGCTGGTTCAAGTCCCGCACTTCGCATTGGCATTCGTTCGGCGCTACCCGCGGCCTCGCAATTGGCGCTCAGGCCACCAACAAATCGACGATGAAAATCAGAGTCGAGTTCGGTGGCACCGTCGGTGGACTACCACGCTTACCGTAAGCGAGTGCCGGGGGGATGATCAGTTCACGCCTCCCCCCGACACGCATACCGACGAGACCCCTTTCCCAGCCTGGGATGACGTCTCCACTGCCGAACGCGAAGCTGAACGGTTCGCCACGCGACCAGCTGCTATCGAAGACCTTGCCGTCGCCGTAAAGCACGCCCAGGTAGTTCGTCGTCAGCAGATCACCGCTCTTGGCCCGCTGTCCGGTACCGCGGACGATGTCCCGAATGACCAACACCTTCGACGGTGGCCCCTTGTGTGGCCTGATCGTCGGTCTTCTCGAAAGCGGACCGCGAGTCGGCGTGCGAACCGCGCCGTGCGCGATCGGGGGTACCAGAAGGAGCGCCAGCAAAAGCGCAAACAAACTCATCCACGACGACAGCCGGCGACCGTTCGCGTGATGCTCGATGACATCGAACATCCAGAGAACCCTAGTGGACATAGGGGCGGCTCAGCGCGCCAGCACCACCGCACACAGATCTACGACCTCTAGTCCAACCAATGAGCAATGAGGTGGTGCGAAGTCATTTATCCGCAGAACAATGATGTCCGATGGAAGGAAGGACCGTGATGCGGAAGCCGATCCACGGGATGACTGTGTCGCTAGACGGCTACATCGCCGGACCCGATGGCGCGATCGACTGGACGGTGCACAACGAGGAGCTGTTTCTCCTCCCACCCAGCAGATACAAGAGACTGGTGTGCAGCTCTGCTCTTGGGGTATGCTGGCGACCAATTAGCGATGCCCAATAAATGGAAATAGACCAATGATCAAACAAGTAGTCGACCGGGGCGAAATGCGCCGGTACGTCGAGGCGCTGCGCGATCAGCTCGACGCGCCGCAGTTGCAGGACAAGGCCGCGCAGGCCGCCGACACACTCGAAGGTGCGGACGATCCCGTCGAGAAGCTGCGCGAAGCCCTTCCCCCTGTGACCGAGAAGCTCGCCTCCTCCGGGGCCGACGCCACCGACGTCGCACCCTTCATCTCGCGCGATCCGATCCAGAGCCTACTTCAGAGCACGCTCGAGGACAAGCTGCGCGAACGCGGCGTGCCCGGCGAGGCGCCCAAGCGTCGCGGCTTTCTGGCCTGGCTGCTCCATCTAATCCAGTCGATCCTGCATCCCGTACGCTTCGGGCCCGACGATCCCAACTGGGTGATAGACGTCGCCGGGTCCGTGCTCGAACGCATGGCCAAGGGAAACCATCCCTTCAATCCCCTACCTGCCGAATACGAGATCTCAGACAACGCCCGCGTCGTGATCGTCGGCGACTGGGGCACAGGACTGCCGCGCGCGCAAGAGGTGGCCAAGTTCATGGCGCAAGAGGTCTCCGAAGCCCTAGCCGAAGGCCGTGAAGCCCACGTCATCCACCTCGGCGACATCTACTACTCGGGCCTGAAGGGAGAGGTGCACCGTCATGTGCTGGAACCCGGGATGTGGCCGGTGAGTAGCGAACAGGCAAGCGCCGGCGTCACCTCGTGGTCGCTCAACGGCAACCACGACATGTACAGCGGCGGCTTCGGCTACTACGAGACGCTGCTGGGAGACAAGCGCTTCTCGAGGCAGCGCTCGCCCGACGGCAAGGCCACAAGCTTCTTCAGGCTGCGCTCGCCATCCTGGGATTTCCTCGCGCTCGACACCTCTTGGGATAGCGATGTCCTCTCGAAGGGCTTCATCGGCGTGCTCGAGGACCCTCAGGCAGAGTTCGCACAGCGCGTGGCCGGCGAATCGACCCGCAAGCTGATGCTGCTCAGCCACCACCAGTTGCTGTCTGTCTACGACAAGGAGGATCTCGGCCCGACGCTTGAAGAGAAGCTTGCTCCGGTGCTCGACGGCGATCGCGTAACAGCCTGGCTATGGGGCCACGAGCATCGCTGCATGGGCTTTGAGGAGGCCAAGAAGGTGAAGTTCCCGCGCTGCATCGGACACGGGGGTGTGCCGGTGCTGATGGAGCACAAGCAGGGCGAATCGATCCCTACCCCAGGCGCGTGGGAGGAACGCGACTTCTCCGAGTACCACGGAGACCATTGGGGACGGATGGGGTTTGCGATCCTCGACCTCGACGGGGCGCGGATCAAGGTGCGCTATCGCAACGAACTGGGTTTAACCTCGCGCGAAGAGGCGATCGACTGACGCGGTCGATGACGGCCGAGCGGATAACGGCTCGGCCACCTGCGCGTCCGGCTAGGGCTTATCGGATCCGAGCGTATCGGGCCCGAGGCGCTCTACGGTTTGGCCACTTGCACGCCTGGCTCGTCGAGCGCTGGGTCTTGTGGCGACTCGAGCCACTCCTGGCTTTGACCGAGGCCGGCGACGCTCTCCAGCCCTTCCGGGACAACGCTCGATGGCGCCTGAAGGGCCAGGAACCACGAGTCGATGTGATCGTCGAGGATGCCTTCGGTGGAGGGGAAGTAGCCGCTGAGGAGCGGGCGTGATGAGATCCCCAGCCGCTTGAGCGCCTGTACGCGCGGGTGCTCGCCGACCTGGAGGCGCGCGGAGCGCGACAAAGGCAGGTTGAAGCCGGCGCGTCCGCGAAAGGAGATGTTCGACTTCATCAGCATGCCTCGGAAAGCGCAGTAGTTGGATGTGGCCAGCGACAGCGGCAGGGACTCGAAACGAGGACGATCGACCTCGATGCGCACGCACAACTGGCCATCGAGGTCGTATTGGCTCCAAACCTTGCGCGGGGCGATCGCGAAGTCGAGGTTCGCCTGGTGCTTTGGCATACCCCAGATGCCCTTGCCGCCCTTGACCGAGACTTCGCTTGAGACCGGCAGGTCGATGACGTACTGACCGGTGCCGTAGAGCCGCTGAGCCAACGGCAACGCCGGCGTCAAGGCCGGCGCGGGGCGCTCGCCGTGGGTGCATGCGATCGCCACCGAGAACTCGATGTAGCGGCCGATGTTGGTGGAGCGGTAGTCGACCACCGAGATCAGCAGTAGCCCACGCTCGCCCCATACACGCAGCGGGTGGACCTCATCGCCAGGCAACAGCTCTGCCGCCGCACGGGCGTCGATCGAGAAAGCCGCCATCAAAGCTGGGCTTTCGTGAGAGGCGACGGGCAGCGTGAAGGGGATCCCGTCCACGAGCGCGTGGCGGCCGGGCTCACGGCGCAGACGGCCACCGGATTCGCCCAACAGGTAGCCCGCGATACTCACACGGCCCCCTCCAACTCAGCGAGGATCGTCGGGAATACGTCACGCGCGGCCCTCTCGCCCATGAACATGTCGAGGTGGCCGTAGCCGTCGAAGACGTGCAACGCAGTGTGCTCCGGGGCGTGATCTGAGTACCAGGCGTGCGAGAGGCGCTGGCTCTCAGCCGTGAAGCAGCGGTTGGCGGCGCCGGCGATGAACGCTATGCGAGCGTCGGTCTTTGGCGGCTGGGCAGTGAAGTCGCGCGGCAGCTCTGGGTGGTCTTCGACGGCGAGCAGCCGGCGTGCGCGCACGCAGCGCAGGATCTGGGAGAAGAAGGTCAGCGGCACGGCCGCGAACTCGCCCTTGAGCCATTCGTGCGTGGGCTCGTTGAGGTTCTCGTGGCGCCACAGCGTTGGCTTGGCCGCGCCGTAGGTAAAGCTCGACCACTTGCACACGCTGTTGTTGCACTCGTGATGGTCGAGCTTGATCCATGCGTCGACGAGCTTGGGGACGATCCATGGCGCGCCGACCCTCCCCCATTGCGGGTCCAAGTAGCCGAGCACCCTTGCCGTCGCGGGGATCATGCTGCGCAACTTCAGGTTCGCGAGCCGTGGGACGACCGGATGGATCGAGACGGCGTTGGAGACGATCGTGCTCACTTGCGGCACGAGCCCCGCAAGCGCGCTCATCATGAAGCTGGTTGAGCCCTGACAGTGGATCACCGCCTTAATCTCGCTCGCGCCTGTCTGCGCGCAGACTGTCTGCACAGCCTGCGGGTGGTCGTAGACGGCGGCCTGGTCGAGCGTCCAGCGATTGTGGGGGATTTCGATCGAGGCACGCCAGTTCTCCAGCCACACGTCCCAGCCCTCATCGACGAGCAGATCAACGAGGTTGCGTCCGCTCGGGGCGCGGAAGATGTTGGCGCGCACGCCCGCGCCATGCACGAGCAGCACCGGGCCCTTTGCCGGCGCTTGCTTGCCGCGCACGTTGATCACGTTGCATCTCAGGCCGTCGCCCGCGGTGAACTCGACCACGCGCTCGGGCTGCTCGCTCATCGAACGGTCTCGGGCGTGTCGCTGATGCCACGGCGAGGACTCACGCTCTACCTCCTGGCCCGTACACGCTCCACAGCTCACCGGCGAACAGCTCGCCGAAGCGTGCGATCGCGTCCACGCGGTGAGCGGGATCCGTGCGGAACGTCGTCATCTGACGTGCGAAGTCCAGCGGATGGATATGCAGGATGCCACTTGCCACCATCTGCGCAGCGGCGTCCTGCTCGGGCGCTAGGTGGCCCTCGAGCACACGCGTGAACAGCGTCGTTGTCTCGGACCAGACGTCGAGGCCATGGTCGTGGCGGACCTCCTTGAAGCCGGTCATCGTCAGCGGGTGTTGCTGGGCGTCGGCGAACTGCAGGCGATAGAGCATGCGCTTGTGTCCAGGGCTCTCCTCCACGAACAGGTTGAAGACGCCTTCGCTGACGGGCAGCTTGCCGCCGAAGGCATCAGAGTCGATCCAGCCCTCGGCACGGGCGGTGTGACGCGGGTCGGCGATGAAGCGGTCGATGTCCTCCGTTTCGATTGTGAGGTGAAACATGAAGGCCGTGCCCGCGTCCTTGCCGGCGCGATAGCCACGATCGAAGTCGGACTCGCCGAAGCTCACGTAGCCCTTCATCTCCTCTGTAAAAGCGAGCGAGGTCATCTCAGCTGGGCCCCTTTCCTTCGTCGAGTATCGCGTCGGAAAAGCGGTCGGCGAGCGCCGCGATCGTCAGCGATGGGTTGGCGCCGACCGGCCCGGGCATGACCGAGCCATCGGCGATGTGCAGGCCTGGATGCCCGAAGACGCGGCCGAACGGGTCGACAACGCCTTCCCGCGGCGAGCGTCCCATGCGACAACCGCCCAACGAATGAACCGTGATCACGCGATTCACGTGCCAGATCGGGTTGTCCAGGAAGTCGGCGCCGAGCTCGCCCGCCACTTCGCGGGAGAGCTTGCGGACGTGATCGAAGTAAGGGGCTGAGCGACCGTCCTTGGACCAGTCGAGCTCCAGGCTCCCTTGCTGGAGCGACATTTTCCCGCCGGGGATGTCGCGGCCCATGCCGAGCAGCGGCAGCAGGCCGGAGGACAGGTCGCAGTTGCCGAGTAGCGCCGAGGACAGATCGCCGACCTCGCTATGGCGCTGGCCGTGGATCAACGACCACACGTAGTGCGCGATCTTCGGCAGCGCTCTCGCGATCGCCTCCGGCTCCTCGAGCATCTCGAGCATCCAGCCGCCGAACTGTGGAAAGCCCGCGTCCTCGAGGTAGAAGCCGCGCCCTTCGCCACCTTCTAGCTTGTCGGGCATGCGGATCGCGCTCGTGATCACAGGGCCGATCCCCGGTTCGATCTCACGTGCTACATGCCTTCCCTCAGCGTTCTCGCGTGTGGCACGTACTGCGAAGGTGAGCAAGTCGCCGTTGCCGGAGAAGCCAAGGCCCAGCTGGTCGGAGAGCGCGGGCAGGGCCGCGCGATTGCGCAGCATCAGCCAGTTGGTGCCGAGCGTGCCGGCCGAGAGGATCAGGTGCTTGCAGCTGAGCGTCTCGAGCTTCAGCGCCGCGGTGTCGGTGACCTTGCCCTCAGACGCCGGGGCGTGGTGGACGTAGTGAACCGTGTAGCCGCCGCCCTCGGCGGGCTCGAACGAGCGCACCTCGCAAAGCGTGCGCAGCTCGGCACCCGCCCGCGAAGCGTATGTCAGGTAGTTGTAGTCGAGCGTGTTCTTCGCACCGTAGTTGCAGCCTATGTCGCACTCCCCGCACATCTGACAAGTTGTGCGCGTGCGTCCGTGCAGGTTGGGCTCGGCCTCACGGATCGGCTCGCCTGGGACAGCCCGCGAGCCCTCATTCGCGAACGTCACGGCAAGCGGCGCCAGTAACCAATCGAGCCCCAGGCGCTCTGCCGCTTCGCGGTAGGCGAGCACCTTTGGGGTCTGGTCGTACGGCGACTGATCGAGCGGAAAGTGCTGCACCCCGATACGCCGTTCGACCTCGTCGTAGTGAGGGTCGAGGTTGGCGCGGGTCACGGGCCAGTCCTCGTAGCCGCCATTGGCCAGGTCTTCTTTGACAAACCAGCGCTCGTCCTTGCGTAGGAATACGTTGGCGTAGATCAGCGATCCTCCGCCGAGCCCGCTTGCACAGAGCACGTCGATCCCGCTGAAGGACCAGAAGTCGAACATGCCGTGCAGGCCTTCGCTCGGATCCCAGAAGTTGCGCTTCATCGCGAGCGGGCTGCGCGGGAAAGTCGTCGGTGGATAGGCCTTGCCGCGCTCGAGCACGCACACGCTCCAACCCGCCTCGGCCAAGCGTGCGGCTGTTACCGAGCCGCCGAACCCAGAGCCGACGACGATCGCGTCGAAATGCTCGGGAGCGCCACCCACCGATGGGACCATATCGGAATAATACGTGTTAATGGATTTCTACCGATCCCCCGTCGCCAGCTTCCGCTTGACTGGCTACTCTTCATCCCCGTGACTAAGACAAGATTCATCATGTTGGCCTGCACACTGGTGGCGCTGGTGGCACTGGCGAGCGCAAGCGCCGCGCAGATCAGCGCCGCGACGACAGCCTCAGGCGAGGCTATGCAGACAACGCCTGCCGGCTCAACGACGACCACTACAGCCGACCAGACCACACCGAGCACGACCACCGGCACACCCTCTACACCGGCCAACACTCCCCCGGCGACGACGCCGCCTAAGCCGGCCCCGCGCACGCGCCTGATCGGCCTGCCCTCAGGGGCGATCGCGGACGGGACTGCGCAACTTGTGGTGCGCCTGTCGGCCGCGCCCGCACCGAACTCGCCCGCGCCACTGCTCAGTCCCAGCGTCGCCGGTACGTGGAAGTCTGTTGGCGACTCCGAGACCTTCACGCCGAAGTCAACGCTCGAGCCTTGCAGTAGCTACACGCTGACCGTGTGGGCCGGCACGGACGCGCTCGGGCATCCCCCACTCGGCACGGCGCACAGGCGGACGCTGCGCGTCGCCTGCCCGTCGCTGCGCGGGCTCCAGCAGGCGCTTGCGCGGCTGCGCTACCTGCCCTACACGATCGACGCCACTCACGGCCGCAACAGCGGCGCGCGAGCCGAGAGCCGGGGCAGCGCCGCGCACTATGCCTTCAACCCGCCCGCGGCGAGGCTCATCTCAAACGAGTCCAATGCGCCCGGGCTTGCCTATGGCTCGCTCGATCCGACTACGCGCGGCGCGCTGATTGTCTACCAGTCAGATCACGGGCTGCCCGCCACAGGCGCAGCAGACGGCTCGACGTGGGCATCACTGCTGGCGGCGGAGACGCTCGGTCACGTCGACCCGACGCCATACACGTTTGTGACCGTGAGCGAGTCGAGTCCCGAGACGCTCGAGGTCCACCGCGGCGGCCGCGTGGTGATCTCAACACCCGCCAACACTGGTGTGCCCGGGGCGGAAACCGAACGCGGCACCTTCCCGATCTATGCCCGCTACGTGTCTACGACGATGACCGGCACCAACCCAGACGGATCGCACTACAGCGATCCAGGCGTGCCCTGGGTCAACTATTTCAACGGCGGCGACGCTGTGCACGGCTTCCCGCGCGCGTCATATGGCTTCCCGCAGTCAAACGGCTGCGTCGAGCTGCCGATCGGAACAGCGGGTCAGGTCTACCCGCTGCTAGCAATCGGCGATCTTGTGATCGTCAGTTAGGCGGCTGACGGGCGGCGCAATACTGCGTCCTCCCTCCCTCGTGTGCTAAAGCACACTTCGGTCAGTGCGTCCTTGTCTTGCTTGCCCCTCAGCCGCCTAACGGCCCGTATCTCGACGACGCTGGGTGGCCAGGATCGAAGCGCCCATTGCCACCAGCAGCACGCCGCCGATCACGATCCAGGTCAGGTTCAGACCGGTGAAAGGCAGCGTTTTGGCCGCCGTGGTGGCAGTCGGTTCGGTGGCTTTGGCCGGTTCCACGGCGGATTTTGCGGGGGTTTCTTTGGGGGTACTCGACGTTTTCGTCGGCGCCGTTTCCTGTTTGGGAGTCGGCGTGGTCGTCGTTTTCGGCGCAGGCGTTGTCTGGCTGTAGCCGGACGTCGGTTCGGCTGCCAGCGCCGTGCCGGGCGCGATCAGCATCAGGGCGAGCGGGAGGGCCAGCAACCCGCTCACCGTGCGGCGCCTACGCGAGCGTACGCGGCCGATCGATGTCGCATTTGCCTGCCGTGGCCCTTCGCAGGCCGTCAAGTCGTTTTGCATGTTGCTATCTCCCGCGTCCGGTGGTTCGCTTGGGCTGCTCTGCGAGCCGCCCCTCATTTCCTTTGAGAGCTTTGCCAAATCGCTTGGCGATGCTGCGAGCGCATCAGTCTACCCGAGGAATCTTTTTGCTCGAGCGTCCATTCTCCTGCATCATTGCCCGCAATCTGGACAGGTCATGCACCCGGCGAGCGCCTCAGGTGCCGGCAACGCCCCACTGTCCGACAACGCCCCCATCCCCGGTGGGTGTCACACAAACCAGCAACTTTGTGCGACACCCACCCCGGCGAGCGGCCCACTGTCCGGCAAGCGCCCCACTCCGCGACAAACGCCGGCAGGCCCTCATGCGCCCAGCTTGACGCGCCCCTCGAGTGTTCCGTCCTGCAAATGCGCGCGCAGCACCTTCTTGTCGAACTTGCCGACGCTCGTCTTCGGGACCTCGGCGATGAAGGCGAACTCGTCCGGCAGCCACCACTTCGCGACGCGCCCGCTCAGGTGCGCCTGCAGGTCCTCGGCGCTCACCTCAGCACCCTCGCGTACTACGACGCAGCACAACGGTCGCTCGGCCCACTTTTCGTCGGGCTTTGCGATCACAGCCGCCTCGATCACGTCTGGGTGGGCCATCACCTCGTTCTCCAGCTCGACCGAGGAGATCCACTCGCCGCCGGACTTGATCACGTCCTTGGAGCGGTCGGTGATCTGGATGAAGGCATGGGAGTCGATCGAGGCGATGTCGCCGGTGCGCAGCCAACCGTCGTGGAAGCGCTGCTCGCCGGAGTCGTCGTTGAAGTAGCGGGCGGCAATCCACGGTCCGCGTACCTCGAGCTCACCGGTGGACTCGCCGTCCCACGGGACCTCGGCGCCGTCGTCGTCCACGAGCCGTGCCTGCACCCACGGCAGCGGCTTGCCCTGCTTGGCGCGCATGTCCCAATAAGCCTCGTCGTGGCCGGCGCTCTCATCCGGGCGAGAGTAGGAGGCAACGGGGCTCGTCTCGGTCATCCCCCAGGCCTGGAAGACACCCACATCATGGTGCTGCTCGTAATCCTTCATCAGCTGCCTCGGCACAGCCGAGCCGCCGCAGGCGGCGTTCTTCAGCGAGGAGAGGTCCACGTCTTTGGTGTCGGCGTAGCGAAGCATGTCGGCAAAGATCGTGGGCACACAACCCATGATCGTGGGCCGCTCGGTCTCGATCAATCGGGCCAGCGGCTCCGCTTGAAGAAAGCGGTCGGGCATGATCAGGTCCGCGCCGGCAAGGGCCGCGGCGTGCGGAATGCCCCAGGCGTTGGCATGGAACATCGGCACCACCACGAGCGCGCGATCGCGCGTGGAAAGACCGAGCGCGTCGGTCATCAGTGAGGCCGAGGAGTGCAGCGAGATCGAGCGATGCGAATAGAGCACGCCCTTGGGGTTGCCGGTGGTGCCGCTCGTGTAGCAGAGCGCCGCGGCCTGGCGCTCATCGAGCTCGGGGTAGTCATAAGGAGCTTCCCCCGCCTCCTCCAGGAGGTCCTCGTAGTGCAATGCGTTTGGCAGTGAGCCGGCCCAGCCCCGCGAGCTGTGGGCGGCGCCGTGGCGCTCGCCCATCACCACGTAGTGGCGCACACCTTCGAACGTGGGCGCAAGCTCTTGCAAGATCGGCACCACCGAGTCGTCAACGAAGACGATGCCGTCCTCGGCGTGGTTGACGATGTAGGTGAGCTGCTCGGCGAACAGGCGGATGTTGAGGGTGTGCAAAACCGCGCCTACGCAGGGCACCGCCATGTAGAGCTCGAGGTGGCGCTGGTTGTTCCAGGCGAACGTGCCAACGCGATCGCCCTGTTTGACGCCGAGCCGGTCGAGCACACGGGCAAGCCGATCGACGCGCTCTGCCACTTCGCCGTAGGTGGCTCGCACAGTGCCACCGTCGGTGAGCGTGACCACCTCCGCACCTGGGTGGACGCTGCGCATGCGGTGCAGCGGGTGGTGCAGCGTCAGCTGGAAGTCGTCCTGCATCAACCCTTCGAGCATCTCCCCTACTCCCTCTTGGTGGCTTCTCTACGCGGTAGGACATCACTGTAGATCGCGCGCGTGCGCTGCGCGACGTCGCTCCAGTCGAAGCTGAGCACGTGCTCTGTGGCCTCGGCGACGAGGCGATCGCGCAGCTCGACATCGACGAGCAAGCGCTCGATCATCACGCCCAGGTGCTCTGGGTCGCCGCCGTTGAAGCGCAGGCCGACGCGCTCGCCGGCGGGGACAACCTCGCGCAGGCCGCCGGTGTCCGCCACGATGCACGGACAGCCCGAGGCCATTGCCTCCAGGGCCACGAGCCCGAACGGCTCATACAGCGAGGGCACCACGCACAGGTCGGCGATGCGGTAGAGCGAGTGCAGCGCGTCGTCGCCAATCCAGCCGAGGAACACGCCGTGCTCTGAGAGGCCGAGGCGCTCGGCCTGCGCCTTCAGCTCGCCCTCGTGGGTGCCACTGCCCGCCACAAGAAAGCGCACGCCCGCGACTTTCTCGATCACGCCCGGAAGCGCATCCAGCGCCAGCTGAAAGCCCTTCTCATAGACCAGGCGCCCGACGAGCAGCACCAGCTTCTGCTCGGGCTGTGCGAACTGCAGGCGCAATGTTAGGAGATCGTCGACCGGGCGCAGATCGCGAGGATCGATGCCGTTTGGAATCACGGTGATGCGGCGCTCGTCGATGTCGTAGATGTCGGCTACATGCCCTCGCATGTAGTGCGAACAGGTGATCACCGAGTCGGCGCGGTGGGCCATCCAGCGCTCGATCGCGTGGATGTCCGATTGCGGCGATTTATCGACCCAGCCCTGATGGCGGCCATGCTCGGTGGCATGGATCGTCGTCACGTAGGGAATGTCCAGACGCTCAGACAACGCGACGGAGGCATGCGCGACGAGCCAGTCGTGGCCGTGCACGAGGTCGTAGGTGTACTCCTCGGCCAATGCGCTGCCTGCGGCGAGCATGTCGTCGTTCATCCGCGCTACCCACCCGAGGAAGCGGTCGAGGTCAAGCGGGAAGCGCGGCTCGCTCACGCGATGGACGGTTACTCCATGCTGCTGTTCGCACGCCGGAGACTCATCGCGCCCGCGCGTGAGCACGTCGACGGCGACTCCCTGACAGACAAGCTCCTCGGCCAGCTTGCGCACATGACGCGCTAGGCCGCCCTCGATCACCGGGGGGTACTCCCACGAGAGGATCAGGACGCGGTCGGCCACCGCCTAGACCCTATCTCGCCCGGCGTCCACGGGTCCCCGCGACGCGTATCACGACGTGTCCCCCGACACCTATCACGACCTGTCCCGCGAGGCGTATCTCGGCGTGTCCCACAACGCACATGCCCCCCGCGCGCGGGGGGGGCACGCTCAATTTGCTATCTCCGCCCCCGCATCGCTCAGACGCTCGCGCATCACCTCGACGGCATTCGGATTGGAGTCGATCAGCACGTAGCGGCGGCCTAGCTGCGCCGCGACGGCGCCGAGCGTGCCCGAGCCCGCGAAGAAGTCAAGGCACCAGTCGCCGGGACGACTGGAGGCGAGAACCATGCGCCGCACGATGCCCTCGGGCTTCTGCGTCGGATAGCCGGTCTTCTCGGCGCCGTTGGTGGGGACGATCGTGTGCCACCACACGTCGGTGGGCAACTTGCCGCGTGCGGCCTTCTCGGGCGTGACCAGACCTGGCGCCATATATGGCTCGCGGTCCACCTCCTCAGCGTCGAAGTAGTAGGCGCCTGGATCGCGCACGTAGACAAGAATCGTGTCGTGCTTGGACGGCCAGCGCCGGCGTGAGCGCGCCCCATAGTCGTAAGCCCAGATCAGCTCGTTGAGAAAGCACTCGCGACCGAAGATCTCGTCCAGCAGCAGCTTGCAGTAGTGAGCCTCGCGATAGTCGATGTGGAAGTAGAGCGTGCCCTCGCGCGCGAGCAGTCGGTGTACCTGCTCCAGCCGTGGAGCCAGGAACGCCAAGTAATCCTCGAAGCTGTCGCGATAGGAGCTCTTGGCGAGTAGCCGCGTGGAATAGCGTCGTCCCTCAAAGCCGACTCGATCACCGCCCTCATCAGAGACTGTCCGCAGCGTCTTGCGCGTCTGCTCGCGACCCGTGTTGAACGGCGGGTCGATGTAGATCAGCTGGAACGAACCATCGGCAAAGCGCGGCAAAAGCTCCAGACAATCACCGAGCAGGATCTGGTCCTCCAAGGGTGGCTTTAGCGAGCCGTTCACGTAGTGCCCCCGGGGACAAAGACGATCGCCGCGAGCGTCGCGGCGCCGCCGTCGCCGGGCGCAAGATCCGCGCTAGGACGAGAGATCGTCAACGTGTGGCGTCCCGCGCCCAGCCGTGTAGGGAGTGGAGTAAGGACGTTGACCACGAGCGAGTTGCCGTCGAGCTGCCCGCCGAGCGTACCGAGCTTGCGGCCGTCGATGCGAACGGTCAGCGTACGCATGACATCGCCCTTCAGCCACAGTTCCCACACACCGCCGCGGGGAAGAACGAACCGGGCACTCAGCGTTCCCGCGCCATTCATGACGATGCCCTTGCGCGAGAGCCTCCAGCCAGGTGGGCGAAACGTACGCGCAAGAGGCACCTTTACGAGCCGAGCAAGGCGTGCTGCGCCAGACGGTCTTCCGCGCGAGGCACTCTGAGCGCGACCCCACACCTGGTAATAGACGCCCTGCCATAGCAGCTGGTAGACGGACGGCGGGCGAACGGCCGTAGGGTCGCGGCGGGTGACGATCAGCGGATACGACAGCAGTGCGGCCGGAGCAACCTCGTTGAGATCGACCGGGTCCCCGTAGCCGCGGGCGGCCGAGGCGAGCGCGGGCGGTGGATAGACGAAGTCGGGCCCGCCAACATCCATGTCGCGCAACTCGTACAGGGAGTATTCGTCGAAATCGGTGAAAAGCGTCGGCCCGCGTCCGGCGAAGCGCTTGTCGATCGAGGAAAGCTCTTCATAGCGCGCGGTAGGCGCAAGATTCGAGCTGTGGTAGAGCAGCGCGTCTGAGCAGAGCACCCCGCCCACAAGCAGAAAGGCAACAAGCGGAGCGGCGATGCGAACACGCGAGTCGCGCAATGCCGCGATCCCAGCCCAGGCCATAAGCATCACCGCGGGCGAGGTCAGCATCAGCGTCTTCGCATTTGCCCAGGTGCTGGCAAAGCCCGCGAGCGCGAGCCACACGATCACCATCCCAGCGAACCAACCAGCCGGCGCATACCGACGGGAACGAACAAGATTCCCCACTCCCACCACCACAAGGACGAGCACCAGCGCGATCAGCAGGCTCGTGAGCGTGAGTGCTCCTCCGGCTGGCAACAGTTTGTAGCTACCGCCAAGCCACACACCGAAGAGTTGGGACGGACGCAGCGGCGAGTGCAGGTTGCCGGAGTTGGAGGTCGAGGCAATCGCCTGCGCGACTTTCAACGAGCCGGAGAGCTGCGCCCATGTTGGCCAGGCCGCCACGAGCAGCACGAGCAGGCCGGCCGCGAGTAGCACGAGCAAGCCGTGTGCACTTGCCTTGCTCGACATTCCACCAACACCCCGCTGCGACGGACTTTCCCGATCCCGGCTGAGCGCTCGGCCATCGCGTAGCTCGGCGAGAGCCACGCCCGCGAGCACCAACGAAGCGGCAAGCGCCCATGCGCCGAATGCGATGCCGAGCGCCGCCACGCCGGCGGCGACCACGAGCGCAAACGGGATTGCCGCGCGTGCGCCATTCCACAGCCAGCGTCGATGATCCACGACCAGCGCGCCCATACACAGGATCAATGGGAGCGCCGCGATCTCCTTGACCGAGCCGATCAGCTCATATGCGTACACGAGCGCCGGCAGCGTGACTGTGAGCGTCGCGAGCACCGCCCAGCCGCCGCCCAGGCCCAAGCGCCTAACAAGCACCCAAGCTGGGCCGGCGGCGGTCGCGAGCATGAACGCCACGAATGGCTGGAACGTCCAGATCAGCGGCAGTCCGAGCAGAAACGAGCTGCCGCCGAACAGCGTGTCGGCGCCCGAGGGATAGCTCGATCCGTAGTAACTGTGAACAAAGAGCCCGTAGGAGTTATGCAGGTCCAGGTGTGAGTAGTCCTGCCCGTGGCGAATCAGAAAGTCCGCACCGAGCATATGCACGGCGGAGTCGGCGAGCGCCATGTAGGAGGAGAAGGTCGACCGTCCCGCGAGCAGCACTGGGGCTAGCGCCAGGACGTAGGCGAGCGGACACACGAGCAGCTGCCAAACGGAGCCACGCCACGCGAGCGTGAGCCTGCGTAGCCGCTGCCGTCCAAGCAAAAGCCCCGCGAGCGCAAGTGCCACAAGCAGGTAGGGAGTCCCAGGTGCGAGCGGGGCTATGTACGTGCTCAACTGTGAGAGCACGATCAATGCCGCGGCGCCGACCGCGGGAAACAGCATCGTCGGCAGCAGCCCGCCGCTGGCCCGGTCGACCAGCAGCGCCCCGCCGAGGCACAGCAGCGCGAGCACAACCGGGTAGACCAGCGTCGTGAGCACGAACATCGGCGGCGGCCGATGCTACAGACGGCGCGTCGCGAGAGCGCCCGTAGCAAGTCTCTAGATGCCTGCAAGCGCCGCGGCTGCGTCCGGCAGACGGTCATCTCCCCAGAGAATCTCCTCTCCGACGGCGACCGTCGGCACGCCGAAGACACCGCGCGCATGGGCTGCGTCGGTGGCAGTGCGCAATGCCAGCTTGATCTCCCGATCGCAGGTAGCCTCATCCACCGCTTCGGGATCCAAGCCGGCCCGCTCGGCCGCCTGCAGCACGTTCTCCTCGATCGCGAGATCTTGGCCGTGCGCGAAGGCGTGACGAAACGCCTCGATCGTGAACTCGCGACCATGGCCAACCTGAAAGGCGTAGGTGGCCGCACGCATCGCGTACAGGTAGTTGGTGGGCCAAGGTTCCGGCCAGCGCACGGTCCCGAGCCCGTACTCGCGCGCACGTCGCTCGACCTCCGCGATCCCGCCTTGACGGCTGTCATCTCCGCCAAGCGCCCACGAGGAGCGCCCATTGGCCTTGAACAGGCCACCAAGCGATATGGGTTGCCAGATAGCCGGTTCTGGCAGAACATCGTCGATGCGCTCGGCAGCCAGGTAGGCGTAGGGCGATCCGAGGTCGAAGTAGAAAATGGCTTCGGGCATGGCGATCCTCTCGTTCGTCGTGCTCGGGGTATGCGCTAAGCGCACGATATGAGCTCGCTCAAATAGTCGAGTAGCTTGCTCTGAGACCGGCCGACACACTACGATCTCCCCAATGAGCACGGCAAGCTATGCGGCAGGCCTGACACCGGCCCGAACACAGACGCTTTTCGGCAGGGTGATGGGGCTTGTGGCGCTCACCACCGGTTTCGCGACGCTCGGCGTATACGTCGCCCGCGAAATGGGCGGCGCGGGTTGGTTCATCGCGTGGCTGGTCGCGTTTGGTTGCCTGTTTGGCCTCAACGCCGCAAACGCGCGCGGCAATCACCGCCTCGCGTTGGTGTTGCTGTTTGCCTTCGGCCTTTTGCTTGGCGTGGGAGTGTCGAGTACCGTCAACTATTACTCCGCCACCGATCCAACCGCGGTACGTCAGGCACTCGGGGCCACCGCGCTGTTCGTCGGTGGCCTCGGCGCGGGTGGCTATGCGATCCGGCGCGATCTCTCGTTTCTGTACCGCACGCTGTTCTGGCTGCTGCTCGGATTGATCCTTGCCGGCATCGTGCTGATCTTCATTCGTATACCGGCGCTCTACACGGTCTACGCGCTGCTCGGGCTTGTGATCTTCGGTCTGTACACGGTGGTGGACTTCAATCGTTTGCGGCGCGCCGGAACAGACGAAGCGATCCCGCTGGCCGCGGGGATCTTCCTTGACGTGCTGAACATCTTCCTGCTGTTCTTGCGGCTGTTCGCTCGGTCTTCTTAGGACGGTTCCCGACAGTCGCGGCCTTATGTAGCCTATGGGGCCGCCTGTGCACCTGCAGGCTTGTGTGGCTCGACAACCCACTCCTCCCCATCTGGGTAGACGAGTACCACGGCTCGATCTTCGCGCGCATTCCGGGCAAGGATCTCGCCGAGACCTGGAAGATCGGCACCGACGAACGCAGCTCCGTTTGGATATCGAGCCGGACGTTCCGCGATGCCGTCCTCTATCGCGGCATCGAACCTCTGTGAGGCAAGGATGCTGCCCGGTGTTCGAGTGTCTTTGCTTACCGTCGCCATGATTCGATCATCTGGCTGTAGCCGCTTCGGATCGTCTCAATCGCGCTCTGTAGAGCCTCGCTCGCAGAGCCCCTGTGAAACGTCTCAGCCGGCTGCTTTTCGCCTTCTCGATTGTATCGGTGCATGTCGTTGATCTGGTGAGCGTTGTCGTAGACACGTACCGCATACCGCTCACCCCGCTCTTCTACAAGGAGCACTACGGCGTAGTCGACTACCTCTCCATGCTGCGTAAAGAAACGAACGTCAATCGCTACGTCAGTGTCGAATTCATCGCGGTAGCTCGTTTCGTGGGTGCGCACCACGCCTACTCCTCCGACAACGCCCCATGCGGGACAACTTCCTGCGGAGCAAGACACTTTCTCTTGTATCCGAGGCCGGTCGGTATGGTTCGCGCGGTGACTGGCGAGTGGGCTAACCCAGAGCGCGTTAGCGAGTACCTCTCCCGCGAGATACCGCACCGCGACGTCGCCGAGGGGATGCTGCTGGAGGCGCTGCCCGAGCGTGTAGGGCGAGTGCTCGATCTCGGCACAGGGGATGGGCGGTTGCTGGCATTGGTGTGCGGCCGCCATATAGGTGTAGCCGGGGTCGGCATCGATACCTCACGTCCGATGCTCGCGCGGGCGCACGAACGCTTCGGTGCAGGAACGCAAGTGAAGCTTGCGGTCCACGACCTCAACGAGCCGCTCACCGCCTCGGCACCGTTCGACGTCGTGGTCTCCGGCCTGGCGATCCACCATCTCCGCGACGAGCGCAAGCGCGCACTGTTCGTGGAGATTCATGAGCTGCTCGTACCGGGCGGGGTGTTCGCGAATCTCGATCTTGTGCGCTCCGCGAGCCCACAACTGCATGAGCGTTTCCGTCGCGACATAGGGCGCGTGGAGGATGACCCGGAAGATCGACTCGCCGGGCTTTGCGAGCAGCTTGCCTGGCTAAAAGATGTGGGCTTCGATGAGGTTGACTGTCATTTCAAGTGGCAAGAGCTCGCGTTGATGGTTGCCACGCGAGCATCCGACCGTTAAACAACCTTGGTGGCTCGCCTTGGCAGCAAAAGCGACGTTAAGCCACAAGACCACCGGATCCGTTTGACGTGAATTCTCGATGCAGATCGGATGAGGACAGATAAAGCGGCACCAGTTTACGTCGGCTTCGGCGTCATAGGAGACGTTGTCGAACGTGTAAGGACCGACGGAGACCTTCAAGCAATCCGAACGACGGCGTAGCCGGCCGTGCTGTTCGCCTCGGGCACGGGTTCCCCGTCCTCAGCCAGACCTTCGATGTGGAACTCGATTGCCTCGCGCATCTCGCGTTCGCACTCCTCGCGCGTGGCTCCCACAGCGGCGACGCCAGGCACATCCGGGCTGTAAGCCGAATAGTTCGTCGAGCCGTCGCCCTCGACAATGATGAGATAGCGGTGAGTCATGGCTTCTCCATTCCTGCCTGCCTCAAGATGCTAGCGAGTGTCTTGGGATGTAAGGTGCTACTCGGCTTCCCAGGCACAGTGACCTTGCCCGGCCGGTGCGGGTGCTTGTACTGGCCATGGCTCCCGCGCGTCCGCGACAGCTTCCAACCAGCCTCTTCGAGAAGGCGAACAACCTCACTTGTCTTCATGCCGACAAATTTCTACCGAACGCTCCGGTCGTTTCTGCGTCTGGAGCGGCCCCAACGAACGCCACGGACAGCCGTCGCGCCGCATCCGCCCTCGGCCGGTAGTGCATATAGATCTGCGTGGTCGAGAAGTCCGAGTGACCCATCCGCTCCTTTAGCTCGCGCGGATCGGCCATGCGGATAGCAATGCTGCCAAACGTATGCCCCCGGCAGGATTCGAACCTGCGACCCTCGGATTAGAAGTCCGACGCTCTATCCAGCTGAGCTACGGGGGCAATGTCTCCATCTACGGTACGCGACGAGCAGGCCATAAAGGGACGCGAGCAAGCTATCCCGCTCTCGCACTCTCGCGCGCGCGAGAAGTTCCTAGCCGCAGCCATGCGCTCCGCGCAGGCCCCGGAACGTCTCCCGCTTCCGCCAAGAGCCTTGCGGCCTGGCTCATTGCAGGCCCGCCGCCCACCCCGGCGGCCAGGCTCGGCGAGACCGCCTAGGCAAGTCCTTAAGCAATCTTCAGGCAAAGTATGCAAAAGTTGCATCCATGACTCCAGCCGACTCAGATCTGACCCGCAAGGAGCGCCGCGAGCAGGCGCGCGCCGACCGCAAGGCCCAGGAGGAAGCGCATGCGGCGCAAAGCGCCCAGCGCAAGCGCCTGATCCAGCTTGGCGGGGTCGCGGGCGTGGTTGTCGTAATCATCGCGATCATCCTGATCGCAACCGGTAGCGGCGGCTCCAAAAACGCGCCCGCTCCGAAAAGCGCGGCGGCGAAGACCGCCAGCTCGGAAGTAATCTCGTTGCTGCAAGGCATCCCCCAGAGCACGATCACGCTCGGCAACCCCAACGCGCCGGTGACGATCCAATACTTCGGCGACCTGGAGTGCCCGTTCTGCAAGCAGTTTACGCTCAGCGTGCTACCCACGGTCATCAAGAAGTACGTGCGCACCGGCAAGGTCAAGATCCAGTACCACTCGATGGAGACCGCAACGCGCGAAAAAGAAATCTTCCAGACCCAGCAGGTCGCCGCACTCGCCGCCGGCAAGCAGAACCTGATGTGGCACTTCGTCGAGCTCTTCTATCACGAGCAGGGAGAAGAGGACAGCGGCTACGTCACCGAAAGCTACCTACAGGGATTGGCTGCCCAGATACCAGGCTTGAATCTCTCGCAATGGAGCGAAGATCGCAACAATTCGGCTTACCCCAGCCAGGTTCTCGCCGACGCGCAGGCCGCCAACCAGAACGGCTTCACGGGGACGCCGTCCTTCATGATCGGTAAGACGGGCGGAGCGCTGCAAAAGCTTGAAGTCGCCGGGTTCACCGACGCCAGCGAATTTGAAGCGGCGATCGAAAAGCAGTTGAAGGCCTGAGAGTGATCGGGCGATGGAGCAGATCGGCCCCGCCCCGAGATGAGCCAGCGCACCCTCAGAATCGTGCTGATCGTGCTGACGGCGCTCGGCCTGGCGCTCGCTAGCTACCTGACCTACGTTCATTACGCCAACCTCAGGCCGGTCTGCACCTCAGGCGGTAGCTGCTTCAAGGTCCAGACGTCGACCTACTCAAAGCTCGCGGGCGTCCCCGTGGCCTTGATGGGCCTGCTTGGTTACATCGCGATCATGGCCTCTCTGCTCGCACCGGAAAGCGAGAACACACGCTTTGCGACGCTCGTACTGACAATCGGCGGCTTCGGCTTCTCCGCCTACCTGACCTACCGTGAGCTGTTCTCGATCCACGCCGTATGCGAGGAGTGCGCGACCAGCGCGGGACTATTGACGATCATGATGCTGCTGACAATATGGCGCTTTTTGCGCGGAGGGCCCGAGGAGTACGACTCCCAACCACTCACCGCCGACGAAGGGTCTCAAACAGCAAGCGTGAGCGCAAGCTGAAGATCCACCTTTGGACGGCCTGCCGAGCACTAGGCCTGTAGGCTCGCTGCACGATGGCGTCATCTCGCGCGTCGGCACAGGCGCCCATGACAGATACGGATGAGCAGAAGCGTGCAGCGGCCGAGGCTGCTGCCCTGCTCGTAAAAGACGGCGATCGTGTCGGCCTTGGCACAGGTTCCACCGTCGCCCACCTGCTGCCTGCGCTTCAGGCACGCGGCCTGAGCTTGCGCTGCGTCGCCACCTCACCTGCCACCGAGCGTGCCGCACGCGAGCTCGGACTGGTAGTCGAGGAGCTCGACGCGCTCCTCCATCTCGACATCGCGATCGACGGAGCCGATCAGATAGATCCCAGCGGGTGGCTCATCAAGGGCGGCGGCGCCGCTCACACGCACGAGAAGATCGTCGCGGCAGCCAGCGCGCGCTTTGTTGTGATCGCCTCAGCCGAGAAGGCGGTCACAGAGTTGCGTCCGCCCGTGCCGCTGGAGATCCTGCGCTTCGGCACCCAAGCAACGCTGGCCCTGATCGGCGAGACGAGGCTGCGCGACGTGCCTCCCAGCCCCGAGAACAACCTGATCGCCGACTACTTTGGTCCGATCGAAGACGCGCGAGCACTGGCAGCGCGCTTGGCCAATACGCCCGGGGTCGTGGATCATGGCCTGTTCGCGGCGCAGATGGTCAGCGACATCCTGATCGCCGGACCCGACGGTGTCGAGCATCGTGAACTCGAGAAAGGCGCAAACACATGACTAACCGACACCCCCAAAGCGCAAGTGCGCATCCGTTCGTCGCCATCGTCACAGGTGCTTCCAGCGGAATCGGCGAAGCTACCGCCCGCCGACTGGCGAGCGTCCCCAAAGCACAGCTGGTGCTCGTGGCACGCCGCGAAGAGCGCCTGCGCGCGCTCGCCGGCTCGCTCGGCCCACAGGCAAGCTTTCTCGCGCTGGACCTGCTCGACGAGGACGCTCCCGAGCGCATGCGAGCGCACATAAGCGAGCACCACGGACGGCTCGACCTGCTCGTCAACAACGCCGGCGCCGCCTGGCGTGCACGCTTCGCCGAGGGCGGCTACGCCAACGTCAAGCGCACGATGGACATCAACTTCGACGCTCAGCTGCGGCTGACCGAGGCACTGCTCGAGCTGCTGCGCGCGAGCGCGCCTAGCGCGATCGTCAACGTGGCCAGTACAGCCGGGCGCGTAGCGCGTGCCGGCTCGGGCGCCTACAGCGCCTCCAAGTTCGCGCTTGCCGGCTGGTCTGACTCGCTGTGGGCCGAGGAGCGCCCGCACGGTGTGCACGTCGGGCTCGTACTCCCGGGATTCATCTCCACCGAGGGCTTCCCCCAAGCCGAGCTGACCGGCCGCGCGCTCACCCGTTGGATCGTCTCGACGCCCGAGAAGGCCGCTGAGGCGATCTATCAGGCAGGCGTGGAGCGGCGTCCCGAGCGCTACGTGCCGCGCCCGTATGCGCTTGCCGCGGCCCTGCGTATCGTGGCCCCTGGACTTGTGCGCAAGGTGCTTGGTGGGGGCGCGGCGCAGGTGATGACGACCACCACCGGCGCCGACATGGCAGAGCGCGAGGGCTCCTGAAATGCCGGCGGCTTGCGTGAAAACACTTACCCCGGTGCGGAGTAACACGGTTACTGCCCGCCGAACCCCCGGATAGCCTCCCGTAACGTGAGCTCCGCCGCCGACCCCCCGGCTTCAGGCCCGCAGGCCCAAGCCTACGCCCCGCCCCCGAGCGCAGCTCACCCACACCGCTGGCTGGTGCGGAGCCTGATCGGCGTGGCAACCGTGCTCGGCATCGTGGCGATCTTCGCGGTCTGGGCTAACAGGCAACTACTTGATACCGGCTACTGGACTAGTACGAACACGAAGCTGATCGAGAGTCCACCGATCCGCGAAGCCGTGTCTGGCTACCTGACGGAACAGCTGTACGCCAACGTGGACGTGGCCGGCGAACTCGGCAAAGAGCTGCCCAGCGAACTGAAGCCGCTGGCCGCACCGGCTGCCGGTGCACTCAAAGACGTTGTGCAAAAGGGGATCAATCTCTTGCTCGAACGCCCACGTGTTCAGGAACTGTGGAGCAAGGCAAATCAAGTCACGCATGCCCAGTTCGTGCGCCTGATCGAGAACAAAGGCAGTGTCGTGAAGCTGCCCGGCGGCGGTGCGGTGGTGCTAGACCTACGCCCGATGCTCGGCGAAGTTGCCGAAAAGGTGGGGGCTCCCGCGAGCATCTCCGAAAAGATCCCGGCGAATGTCGCGCAACTTAGGATCGTGACCTCCAAACAACTCGGTACGATGCAGGACGCGGTCAACCTGCTGCGCAGCCTGGCACTGATCCTGCCGCTGCTGGTCGTGGCGATGTTCGCGCTGGCGGTCTATTTGGCTCGCGGAAGACGACGCCAGACCTTGACCGAGGTCGGCGCGGCCTTCGTTGGCGCGGGCTTGGCGGTTGTGGTGGTGCGCGGGATCGCCGGATCGAAGGTGGTCGACTCGCTGGCAACTACCGAAGCCGTAAGGCCGGCCGCACAGGCGGCCTGGTCGATCGGGACGAGCGTGCTCGCCGATGTCGCGTGGTCGACCGTGTTCATCGGCGTGGTCGTGGTCCTCGCGGCGATGCTGGCCGGGCCCACGAGGATCGCCACGTCGCTGCGTCGTCTGATGGCTCCCTACATGCGCGACCGTCCGGACGTCACCTTCGGCGCGCTCGGCCTGCTGTTGCTGTTGCTGTTCGCGTGGGGCCCGATCGAGGCGACGAAATCGCTTTCGGGGATCCTCATCATCATCGTGCTTGCGGTGTTCGGCACCGAGACGCTGCGCCGCCAAACGGCGCTGGAGTTCCCCGACGCGCACGTGCACCACGCGATGGGCGGTGCTGTGCACCACGCCGCGGTGCCCGTCCCTCCCGCGACGAGACCGTCTGGCGGGAAGCCATCCCAAACGACCGGTCCACCGCCCAGCCCGGGAGCGGCCAAGCCCACTCCCCCGTCCTCCGCGCCTGAGCGTGACCCTGACGAGAACCCAGGGAGCGACACATGAGCGACGCAGAGACCGTCAAGCGACGCGAAGCCGAAGGCAAGGATGCGCGAGCGCACACGCCGCGCTCGAGCCACGCCGAATGGAAGGCGCCGAAGGACCGCAAGGATCCTGTGGCCATTCTCGAAGGCCAAGCGGAGAGCAGGGTGCCCGAGCTGGTGCCAATCCGATATGGGCGGATGCTCGTCTCCCCCTTCACCTTCTACCGCGGCGCGGCGGCGATCATGGCGGCCGACCTCGCCCAGACCCCCGCCTCGGGCCTGCGGGTACAGCTGTGCGGAGACGCCCACCTCTCCAACTTCGGCGTCTTCGCCTCGCCCGAGCGCGAGATGCTGTTCGACATCAACGATTTTGACGAGACCCTGCCGGGGCCGTGGGAGTGGGACGTGAAGCGGCTGGCCGTGAGCCTGTGCGTCGCCGGTCGCGACCTCAACTTGAGCAAGCAAGAGGTCGCCGACGTCATCGTCTGGGCAGCTCAGGCCTACAGGCTGTCGATGCGCGGCTTTGCCCAGATGAGCAACCTGGACGTGTGGTACGCCAGCCTGAACGCAAAGGACATCATGGGCGTCGTGCGCGCCCAGCAGCTCGTCAAAGGCAAGCGTTTGCAGCAGATGGAAAAGCGCCTGGGAAAGGCCCGCGCGAAGAACAGCACACGCGCGGTGCTCAAGCTCACCGAAACGGTTGACGGACAGCTGCGCTTCGTAAGCGAACCGCCCCTGATCGTGCCGCTTCAGGAGCTCCTGGGAGAAGCGGAGAGCGAGGCGCTGCGCGAGCGACTGAAGGGAATGCTCGCCGACTACAGCAACAGCCTCACCGACGAGTACAGCGTGCTGCTCGCCGACTACACCTTCCAGAGCATCGCGCGCAAGGTCGTGGGCGTGGGCAGCGTCGGCACGCGTGCGTGGGTGCTGCTGTTCATGGGACGCGACGAGCAGGACCCGCTCGTCCTTCAGGCCAAGGAAGCCCAGGCCTCGGTGCTCGAGCCCTTCGCCGGCGCCTCCCAGTACTCAAACCACGGCCAGCGTGTGGTCGAGGGTCAACGCCTGATGCAGGCCTCCGGCGACATCCTCTTGGGCTGGCTGCCCGCTACGGGCATCGACGACGTGAAGCGCGACTTCTATGTGCGCCAGCTGTGGGATGGCAAGCTGAGCGTTGAGATAGAGACGATGACCCACCCGATGCTGCGCGCCTACGGCGCCCTCTGCGCTTGGACGCTGGCACGCGCGCACGCGCGCACGGGAAGCCGCATCGCGATCGCCTCGTATCTCGGCGCCGGCGGCGTCTTCGACCAGGCGATCGTGGACTTCTCGGAGGCCTATGCCGACCAGAACGAACGCGACTACGACGCCCTCGCACAGGCGGTAAAGTCGGGGCAGGTACAGGCGGAGAACGCCTGAAGCTACGACCTAGGAGCCACGCCGTGGGCAACGCGACCGAGAAGATGATCAAGCGTGTGGACTTCGTGGCCGTGCCCACGCACGACCTTCCCAAAGCGGTCGAGTTCTACGGTGAGACACTCGGCCTGGAACGTTCGGTCTACCTGGAAGAGCGCAACTACGCCGAGTTCGAGACCGGCAACCTCACGATCAGCGTGATCGACGCCGAGAAGATGGGTCTGGAGCACGTGCCGATGCGCAGCGGGATCGCCCTGCACGTGGACGACGTGGCGAGCGCACGCGCGACGCTCGAAGAGCGTGGTGTCAGCTTTGCCCGAGACACGATCGACACAAGCGTCTGCCACATGGCGATCTTCGACGATCCCGACGGCAATCTCCTCATCCTCCATCACCGTTACGCCCCGCCCCCGCCGCGTTCCTAGGCCCTGAGCCAAACCGGGCGATCCGTCCGGGGGATGGCGCAGGATGCCGGCTCTTGTCTGGAGCCTCCGTCACATCCCTGCGCGCCTGGCAGCGCAACGCGCTCGAACGTCTGCACGGTTGGCGAGACGGTCCCTTCCTGATCTCGGCGGCGCCCGGCGCCGGAAAGACACGCCCCGCGCTCGAGCTGGCGCGACGGATGCTCTCCGGCGGCGAGGTGAGCCGTGTGGCGGTGCTGTGCCCGACTACCCCGCTAACGCGCCAATGGGCCGCGGCCGGCGCGCAGCTGGGCGTGCAACTGCAGCCCGACGCTCCAGGTCCGCTACCGCCGCGCGACTTTCACGGCGTGGCCGTGACCTACGCGCGCGTGGCCTCCGATCCAAAGGGGTGGCGCGCGAAGGTCGCGCCGGACACGCTGGTGATCGTGGACGAGGCCCACCACCTCGGCGAGGAGCTGGCGTGGGGCACTGGCTTTCAAATGGCCTTCGCCGCGGCCCCCCTCTGGCTGTTGCTGTCGGGGACGCCGTTTCGCTCCGACGCAACACCGATTCCAGGCGTCAACTACGACGCCGAAGGGGTCGCCGAACCCGACGTGTCCTACACCTACGCCGAGGCGGTGGCCGAAGGCATCTGCAGGCCCGTGGCGTTCGTGACCTTCGACGGCACGCTCTCCTGGCGCAGCGGCGAGGACGTGATCGAGTCCTCGTTCGAGACGGTGCTCACCGCTCGCGAGGCCAGCCGCCGCTATCGCACCGCAATCTCGACAGAGCTGCCGGACGGGCTGCCGCGCATCCTGCGCGAGGCCGACACGAAGCTGAACGAGTTGCGCGGCGGGGGCCATCGCGACGCCGGTGGCCTTGCTGTCGCGGCCGACGCCACGCACGCACGCAAGATCGCAAAGCTGCTCGGCGACGCTACCGGCAAGGCACCGGTGGTGGTGTTGCACACCGAGGCGCGCGCCGCACAGAAGCTCGCCGCCTTCAGGGAGTCGCGCGAGCCGTGGATCGTGGCGGTGAACATGGTCTCCGAGGGCGTGGACATTCCCCGCCTGCGCGTCGGCGTGTACGCCACCGCGGCGAAGACGCCGATGATCTTCAGGCAGATCGTCGGCCGCTTCGTGCGCACGATTCCCGGCAGCCCGCCGGAGCCCAGCTGGGTCTACCTGCCCGCAGAGCCGGTGCTGCGCGCACACGCGGCGCAAGTCGAGAGCGAGCTGCGCCACGCGCTGCGCCAGCGCGAGCAGGACGAGGGTCTGGACGAGCCGCGCGAGCGCCGCGCAAGCGAGCCCTCGCCGGCGCTCGAGTTCGTGCCGCTGAGCGCCGAAGTAGTGCCGCAGATGACGCTGTTCGGACCAGCGCCTACCGCCCCGAAAGCCAAAGCCGCCACACCCACACCCCCTGAGCCGGCGCCGGTAGCCGCGTTCGAGCGCAGGACACAGCTGCGCGAGGAGCGCCGCCGCCTGGTGGCCGACCTCGCCGCACGCAGCCGCAGCAGCCACCGCGAGATCAACGCCTGGATCAACCGCGAGGTCGGCGTGAGCCGGGTCGAGTCGGCGAGCATCGAGCAGCTACAGCGCTCGATCGACAAGCTCGTGAGCGCACTCACCCGCCAGAGCCGCCGCGCCGTCTCGGGCTAGAAGGGTCTTCAAAACGACCTGCGCGCTCAATACCCCCCTTGTTTGAACACGAATACTTTATTTAGGTACCTAATCTTTATCTACGTGTTCGCAAAGGGGGGTGTTTGATGGACCATGCAAACACAAGCCGCGCGCACCCCCGACGTTCGCAACGACGGGACATCTCGCCACGGCTCATCCTGAAACAGGTTCGTAGCCGCGCGATGTGCAATACTTAAGTGAGTGCTTAACCAACAGGCCGTCCCGCTCGACCTTACGTTCCACGCGCTCGCGGATCCGACGCGCCGCGCGATGGTCGATCGCCTGACACTCGGCTCGGCCTCGGTCAGCGAGCTTGCAGAGCCGCTTGCCATGTCGCTGCCGGCCGTCGTCCAGCATCTGCACGTACTGGAGGCCAGCGGACTGGTCCGCTCCGAGAAGGTTGGGCGCGTGCGCACCTGCCATGTGCAGCCGAAGGCGCTCGGCGGAGCTGAGGATTGGATCGCGCGACGACGCAAGAGCTGGGAGCAGCGCCTGGACCGGCTCGGCGAATACCTGGCCGAGCACCCCGAACAACCACAAGGGAGCAAGTCATGAATACACCGCAAGAGCGATCTGCTCTCCATGCCACTTTCACGATCGAGCGCACATACGAGGCGAAACCGGCCCACGTCTTCAAAGCGTGGGCCGAGCCCGCGGCCAAGGCCAGCTGGTTCGGACCCAAGAACCTTCCGCACGAGAGTCGTGAGTTCGACTTCGAGGTCGGCGGCCACGAGCGTTTCGCGGTCGAGACACCCGGCGGCTCGGTCTACCGCTTCGACAGCCGCTACCAGGACATCGTGGAAGACGAGAGGATCGTCTATGCCTATGACATGTATCTAGACGAGGCACGCATCTCGGTCTCCCTCGCCACGGTCGAGTTCGAGGCGGTCGGCGCCGCGACGAAGCTGCGCTTTACCGAGCAGGGGGTCTTTCTCGACGGTCTCGACACACCGGCCGAGCGTGAACATGGAAGCGCGGTCTTGCTCGATAGCCTGGGTGAGGTACTGAGAAAGGAGAGCTTGTGACAATGCCCACACACGACGAGCAAAACAGCACCCACGCCGCCGAGCGCTCGCGCTGGATAGCGCTGTACGTGCTGTGCGTCGGCGTCCTGATGATCGTGCTCGACGTGACCGTCGTCAACGTCGCTTTGCCCTCGATCCAGGAAGAACTGCACTTCTCCACCTCCAGCCTCGCTTGGGTCGTCAACGCCTATCTGATCGCCTTCGGTGGGCTGCTGCTGCTGGCCGGGCGCTTTGGCGACCTATTGGGGCGCAGCCGCATCTTCCTGCTGGGTGTGGCCCTGTTCACGCTGGCCTCCTTGATGTGCGGCCTGGCCTGGACACAGACGTTGCTGGTCTGCGCACGCTTCGTACAGGGCATCGCCGGCGCGATGACCTCGGCCGTCGTCCTGGGCATGATCGTCACGATGTTCCCCAGCCCGCGCGACCAGGCCAAGGCGATCGGCGTGTACGCCTTCGTCGCCTCCGCCGGCGGGTCCGTCGGGCTGCTGGCGGGCGGCGTGCTCACGCAAGCGCTCGACTGGCACTGGATCTTCTTCGTAAACGTCCCGATCGGGATCGCGACGATCCTCTTTGCCAGGCGCCTGCTCGACAAAGACGAGGGGATCGGCTTCGGCCAGGGCGCCGACATTCCGGGTGCGGTGCTCATCACCAGCGCGCTGATGCTGAGCGTCTACACGATCGTCTCGCCCGCGGCCGAAGACGGCTGGGGCGCGGGGACCACCCTGGCCCTGGGCGCGCTCTCGCTCGTGCTGCTCGCGGCCTTCATCGCACGCGAGGCAACGGCACGCAACCCGCTCATACCGCTGCGCATCTTCCGCTCGCGCAACGTCAGCGGCGCGAACCTGATCCAGGTGTTCTCCGTCGCGGGGATGTTCGGAATGTTCTTCATGGGTGCGCTCTACATGCGCAAGGTGCTCGGCTACGACGCCCTGGAGATCGGGCTTGCGTTCCTGCCGGTGACGATCACGATGGGCTCGATGTCGATTCGTTTCTCAGAGCCCCTGATCACACGCTTCGGCGCGCGTGCGCTGCTGCCTCCGGGCTTGGCCATGATCGCGGCGGCACTCGCGCTGCTGGCCATCGCGCCCGTTCACGCGAGCTACCTGACCGGCCTGTTGCCCTCGATGCTGCTGCTCGGCACGGGCGCGGGCGTGTGCTTCCCGGCGCTGATGGGCGTAGCGATGTCCGGTGCCACGCCCAGCGACGCCGGGCTCGCCTCCGGGCTTGTCAACACGACCGCCCAGGTCGGCGGCGCGCTCGGGCTCGCCGTGCTAGCCACGCTCTCGACATCGCACACGAACAAGCTGCTCGCCCAAGGACAGTCCCAGGCAACGGCGTTGACCGGCGGCTATCAGCTTGCATTCTGGATCGCCACAGGTCTTGTACTGGTCGGTATCGGCGTGGCCTTGGCCGTATTGCGTCCGCAGCCGGCAGGTGCCGCGCAACACGAGAGCACCGGCGAGCGCGCCGAGGACGAGCCGGCATTCTCAGAGGCGGCATAGCGATTTCAGGCCGCATAGCAATTCTCGGAGGCTACGTAGCGATTGCTATATAGTGGCTTGATCCAAGCGGGATAATCGATCCCGAACAACCGCAGTGTCAGCGCTCGTAGCCTTTGCTCATAGCAATCTCCGCGTTCGCAGCACGCGAAAACACGGAGGAAAAGCAACATGGCTACAGGAACCGTCAAGTGGTTCAGCGACGACAAGGGCTTTGGCTTCATCACGCCCGACGATCAGTCCAAGGACCTGTTCGTCCATCACTCAGGGATTGCCGGCGACGGCTACCGCTCCCTGGCCGAGGGCGCGAAGGTCACCTATGACGCCGAGGCCGGCGACAAGGGACCCAAGGCAGTAAACGTCCAGCTGGCCTAAGGGCAGCTGCAGCTGAGCTTGGGCTGGAGCCACGGTTACTCACCGGCAGGCTCTCGGCCCAGGCCAGCACCGCTCTACCCCCCGCTCGCCGGCCACCCGCCGCCCGACCGCTCTCACCGACGTTCATACTTCGAGACGGTCCGGGCGCCTCACAAATCCGCGGCAAGCAGCTCCATCAACAGCCCGTCGCGCCATTCCTCGGCGCCGACGCGACGCTCGTAGCAGCGCATCACTCCTACCGGCCTGAAGCCGACCTTTTCATAGGAGCGGATCGCCGCCTTGTTTTCCTTACCCGGGTCGATCGTGACGCGATGATGGTCGCGCTCGTCGATCAGATGGCGCACGACGCGGCCCACGGCCTCGGTGCCCAAGCCCTGCCCGTGTAGCGCGGGATCGAGGAACAGGTCGATCGTGGCGTGCCTGTATTTGGGCGTCTGCTCCTCGTAGAACTGGATCATCCCGGCGACGGCGCCGTCCACCTCGATCGTCATACGCGTCGACTCGGGCTCATCGCTCCAAGGAAAGCCCTCGTCGGGCACATCCCACCAGAGCACCACCTCTGGAGTTCTGTGGATGCGCAACAGCTCGGCCTCGTCCCCCTTTGCTAGCGGACGCAGGACCATGCGCGACTCACCGACCACGTGCACCTCAGACAGCGACCAGCTCCGGAGCTTCGACCTTTGCTCCTCCGCTATTGGAGAACTCCATCACACCGTCGGCAACCGAGCCGAAGCGCAGGTTGAGAATGTCCAGCGGATAATTCTGGTGCAACTTCCACGGTGCCTTGGAACCCTGCTTGGGAAACTGGTCGATCGAGCGCAGCACATAGCCGGAGGAGAAATCGATGAATGGGCGCTCTGACACGCGCGGGTCGCGGTTGTGTGGTGTGCACTGACGCAAGCCTGCCTCGTCCATATGGTTGAGCAGGCGGCAAACATACTCGCAGGTGAGATCGCACTTGAGCGTCCACGAAGCGTTTGTGTAGCCCACCGAGAAAGCCATATTGGGTACGCCGCTGAGCATCATGCCCTTGTAGCTCATCGTGTCGGCGAGCGTCACATCTTGACCGTCCACAGAGAACTGCATGCCACCCAAAGCCACGAGATTCAGACCCGTGGCAGTGACGACCACGTCGGCCTCCAGTTCGGCGCCGGAGACAAGCTTGATGCCGGTCTCGGTGAACCTCTCGATACGGTCGGTTACGACCGAGGCGCGACCGGCGCTGATCGACTCGAACAGATCGCCGTTCGGCACCAAGCACAGGCGCTGATCCCACGGGTTGTAGCTGGGGTTGAAGTGAGTGTCGATGTCATAGCCTGCGGGCAACTGGCGTTCCAGGCCCTTGCGCAAGACGGCCTTCATCGCCTTGGGGCGGCGGCGCGAGAGCTGGAAGCTTGCCATCGTCATCAGCACGTTCTTCCAGCGCATGATCGGATAGGAGACCTTGGCCGGCAGGAAGCGACGCAGCAGCTTGGCGACCGGGTCTTCGGCCGGTAGGGAGACGATGTAGGTGGGTGAGCGCTGCAGCATCGTCACGTGCGCTGCGCTCTCGGCCATCGAGGGCACCAGCGTCACTGCGGTCGCGCCGCTGCCGATCACCACGACGCGCTTGCCCGCATAGTCGATGTCCTCATCCCAATGCTGCGGGTGCACGATCCTCCCAGCGAACTGCTCGCTGCCTGGAAACTCCGGCGTATAGCCTTCGTCGTAGCGGTAGTAGCCGCTGCACAGGAAGAGGAAGTTGCAGCTGATGCGCACGCTCTCCCCCTCGCCGTGCTCAGCCTCGACCGTCCAGCGCGCGTCCTCGCTCGACCACTCGGCGCGCAGTACGCGATGGTTGAAGCGGATCTTCTCGTCGACGCCGTTGTCGACCGCGGTCTGGCGCACGTAGTCGAGGATCGAGGAGCCGTCGGCGATCGACTTGGCCTGCGTCCACGGCCGGAAGGAGTAGCCGAGCGTGTACATGTCCGAGTCCGAACGGATACCGGGGTATTTGAAGAGATCCCATGTGCCACCGGTACGCTCGCGCGCCTCGAGGATCGCGTAGCTCTTACCCGGACAATTGGCTTGCAGGTGACAGGCGGCGCCGATCCCCGAGAGGCCGGCACCGACGATCAATACGTCTACATGTTCCAGCGAGTTCATAGAAGAAGGCATCCGTCGAGCTTACAGGGCTTGAATGTGCCGTTCTCCTCAGCGCAGCGTGGAGGTCGGGTCGCGCATGACTTGATGTGATGTTCCCCTCGGCGAATGCGCCGAGGGGTCGGGACGTGCATGCACGTCCCGCATCGCGCCGCATGCGGCGCGATGTTCCAGACAGTGCATGCACTGTCTGGCCGGCCGCGCATGCGCGGCCGGGACCATGGCGCATGCGCCATGGTCGACAACGATTTGGATGATTGTCGAGCGGCAGACGGCTGATCTTGGGCGCAAGTCCATACGCGTGAGCACCCCCTCCAGCGACACTGGCAGTCCATTCCCCGCAGTTTGTGCAAAAGCGAGAGCAAGCGATGCGAACCCGGATCCCGCAGATCGTGGCCCTTGGCGGCGGCGGCTTCTCCATGGAGAAAGACAGCACGCTCTTGGATGACTACATCCTTGCGTTGACCAAAGCTCGCAGGCCGCGGGTGTGCTTTCTGCCGACCGCCTCCGGCGACGCCGACCACTATGTGGTGCGCTTTTATCGGCGCTTCTCAGCGCAGTGCGAGGCCAGCCATATCTCGATGTTCCGCCGCGACCAGGGCGGGCGCGGGGTCGAGGACGACCTCGCCGCGCACCTGCTCGGCCAGGATCTGATCTACGTCGGCGGCGGCAACGTCGT
The DNA here is from genome assembly GCA_963704555.1 of uncultured Solirubrobacterales bacterium. Lineage (GTDB taxonomy): Bacteria > Actinomycetota > Thermoleophilia > Solirubrobacterales > Solirubrobacteraceae > Palsa-744. The sequence continues at coordinate 1,758,634 of OY969921.1, read as the reverse complement.
CAGCATGCTCGGGGTTTGGCGCGCGCATGGCCTGCACGAGGTTCTGCGCGAGGCGTGGCAGCGCGGGATCGTGCTGTGCGGGCCCTCGGCGGGCTCGCTGTGCTGGTTTTCCGAAGCGCTCAGCGCCTTCCATGGATCGCCGTGTCGCGTCAGCGGCCTGGGACTGCTGCCCTACTCCAACTGCGTGCACTACGACGCCGAGCCGGCACGCCGCGCCGAGTACCACGCGCTCGTGGGCGAAGGCATGCGGGCTGGATACGCCGCCGACGACGGGGTGGCGCTTCACTTCAAGGGAACCAAGCTGGATCGTGTGGTCAGCTCGCGCGAGCGCGGCGGCGCATTTCACGTACGCCGCAACGACGGCCGGGTCAGAGAGACGGCGCTCGATGTCTCATACCTCGGCGAGCGCAGCGGCCCAACCAAGCGCGGCGGCGCCAAGGCCAGCGACACCGCCAAGCAAATGGAGAGGTCGGCGGGCCGGGCCGCCGCCATGACAGCGGTGCTCGCGTGAACGCCATCGAGGCACCCGGTCAGTCCACCGCGAGACCGGCGGCACACGCGTGAACGCCTCACACTGCGACGAGCAGCGCCAGATCTTCGCAATGGGCGGCGGCGGCTTCACGATGGAGCCCGCCAATCCCCTGCTCGACGATTACGTGCTGACGCTCGCCCAAGCCAAGCAGCCTCGCGTTCTCTTCCTGCCGACCGCCTCGGGCGACACGACCACGCAGATCAACGCCTTCTACGCGCGCTTCGGCGGGCGCGCGTGCGTGCCCACCCATGTCTCGCTGTTCAGGCTCGGTGACCTCGAGCGGCCCTTGCAAGAGATCGTGCTCGAACAGGACGTCATCTATGTCGGCGGCGGCTCGATGCGCAACCTGCTGGCGATCTGGAGCGCGCACGGGCTCGACGAGTTGCTGATCCAAGCGTGGAGCAAAGGCACCGTGCTGGCGGGGATCAGCGCCGGAGCGATGTGCTGGTTCGAAGGCGGCGTCACCAGCTCCAGCGGCACGCCCGAGCCGATGACGGGCCTGGGACTCTTGGAGGGGTCCTTGACCGTCCACGCCGACGGCGAGCCCGAACGCCTCCCAGTGTGGCTGAAGAGTGTGCGCGAGGGCGTGTTGCCGGGGGGCTGGGCGGCCGACGACGGCGTGGGACTGCTGTTTCGCGGACAGCGGCTTGCGCACATCGTCAGCTCGCGCCCGGGCGCCGGTGCACAACGTGTAGACGCGATCGCCGGCGAGCTCGTGCGCCACCGTCTGGAGCCCGATCTGCTCGGCGCGGGCGAGCCTGCTATTCAACCGCTGCTCGACGACGACGTGCGCGAACTGCGCCAGGTGCAGCGGTTGCGGCGTGAGATGAGGGGTGAGGCGCGACGTTTCGACGACGCGTAGTCGGCGCGCGCCCGGAGGGAGGACATGGAGCGCTCCAAAACCTGTGTTCCTGTTACACCCCCCCTTTGTCGGATCTGCCATTTTCAACCTCCGCCCCGCTGCCACCCGATTCCTGACGTCCCGCTGCCACCCGATTCCTGACGTCCCGCCGCCGCTGAACCCCGTGGAGGTGTGCGCTATCTCTACGAGTGTGCGCGGCGATGCCTGAGGGCGACACAATCCACCGAGCGGCCGATCGCATTTCGCGCCGTGCTCGAGGGGCGCGTGCCACGTCAGTCGGCGCGGCGACTGTACGCCGTGGCGGCGATGCTCCTCGGCGCGTTCATCGGCGCCCTGCTGGAGAAGCACGATCTCGGCTTGCCGCTCGCGGTCGCCGCCGGGACGGGCGCCGCGAGCTTTGCTACCTACGTGTTGAGCCGCAGCCGTTGAGAGACCGCACCGTCAGCCTAAAGACAGAGCGGGCGCACTGAAACTGAGGCTGTCGCAGCTTGCGTCTGCACCTCGCGTGAGACATGTCTCACGGTCGTTGACCGGAAAGCTCGACACAGAGTTGCTCCAGCAGCTGGTGAACCTCGGGAACCTGCTGCGTGGTGTGGTCCGCCAGCATTGCGTGAAGCTCATCGCGACGAGCGCTCAGCAGCTGGTCGGCCATCGCGAGACCTGCCGGCGTGAGCTTCGCGCCATCGTCTGCTTCGACCACCAATCCCCGTTCGCGCAACTCCTGTTCAACCGCGAGCACACGCTCATCCTCGACCGCCTGCTCGTGTGCCATCTCACGTGTCCCATCGATTCCATAGCTGTCGAATCGAGCAAGCGCCCAGATCGCCCCCGAGCTCAGATCGACGCTGGCACGAGCTCCCACCCGCTCGTTGAACGCGCGCCTGTCCTCGCGACTCACGAGCACACCGAGCGCACGATCTATCTCCGCAAGCGAGCTGGGACTCTTCGGCGCCGCAAGCGCGTCGTCTATTCCCTGACTGGTGGAGGCGGTCGCGCGCAGCGGTCGCTCGCGCAAGCGCAGGCTCAACACGAACCCAAGCGCACCCACCCCGGCCGCGACGAGGAACACCGGCCGTAGCGCATGAACGTAGGCATTCTCATAGGCAAGCCTGGCCGCTGCCGGCAGGCTCGCGACCTGAGCGCCAGTCAGACGCGCACCCCCGGCGACCTGCGCCCCGAGCGCGCCACTGATCACGTCGTGCAACTCCGAGCGCAGACGACTGGAGAAGATCGTGCCGAACACGGCCGCCCCGATCGAGCCGCCGATTCCGCGCGCGAGCGTGACCCCCGAGGTGGCGGCGCCGAGCACTGAGTAATCGACGGCGTTCTGTACGGCCAGCACCAGCACCTGCATCACCATCCCCAAGCCGAGGCCGAGCACCAACAGGTACAGATCGGCTGCCACCGAGCTCGTGCCGACATCGAGGCGCGAGAGCAGCAGCAGCCCCACAGTCATCGTGGCCGTGCCGGCGATTGGGAATACCCGGTAGTGGCCGGTACGCGAGATCACGCGGCCGGAGACGACGGAAGTGAGCACCAGCCCGCCCATCAAGGGGATCAGTCGCAGACCGGCTCCTGTCGGGCTGGAATGGAACACGGTCTGGAAGAACAGCGGTAGGAACGTGACCGAGCCGAACAGCGCGAAGCCCACGATCAGCGACAGCAGGCCGGCGATGCGGAACACCTCGTCGCGCAGTACCGGGATCGGCAGCACGGGCTCACGCGCGCGGCGCTCCACCGCCAAGAACACGCCGAGCAGCAGGACGCCCACGATCGCGACGAGCACCGTCTGGCCCGACCCCCAGGCCCACGTCGTGCCACCGAGGCTTGCCACGAGCACGATCGCGCTGAGCGCGGCTGCGAGCACGCCGGCGCCGAGGTAGTCGATCGCTGGCCGTGTGCGCACGCTCGTTGCCGGCAGCGTAGTGGCGATCACCACCAACGCGACCAGACCGACCGGCAGATTCACATAGAAGATCCAGCGCCAGGAAAGATGCTCGACGATCACGCCTCCTAGCAGCGGCCCGGCGACGCTCGCAAAGCCGAAGACGGCCCCGAAAAGCCCCTGGTAGCGCCCACGCTCGCGCGGCGAGACGACATCGCCGACCGTCGCCTGCACAAGCACGATCAAGCCGCCGGCGCCGAGCCCCTGCAGCGCACGAAAGGCAATCAGCTCGGTCATCGACTGGGCCAAGCCGCACAAACCCGAGCCCACCAGGAACAGCACTACCGCGCTCTGCAGAACGCGCTTGCGCCCAAGCTGGTCGCCAAGCTTGCCGTACAGCGGCGTGACCGCCGTCTGCGCAAGCAGGTAGGCGCTCGTCACCCACGAAAGCCGCTCCAGCCCACCGAGATCGCCGACGATCGTCGGCAGCGCCGTCGCGACGATCGTCGAGTCCAGCGCCGCCAACAACATCACCAGCATCAGCCCGCTGAAGATGACTCCGAGACGATGGTTCGCTGCGGAGCGGGAAACAGCTGAAGTGGATGCCACCGTGTTCACTTGCAGTGCTCGCTCCCGATTGCCGGCAAACCCGCAAAGGCATCCTAGCGCCGGAGCCAAAGACCTATATCGACGGATATGGACCTTGGAGATAGGTATTCGAGCCTATGCTGTAAGCGCATGCAGGTGGTGCAGTGAGGTTTACCGCGACACGGCGTCTGTCCACAGGCGTGCTCGTCGCCGCCGCAGTTGGCGCTTCGGCGCTCTCCTGGGCGCCGGCCAGCGCACACGTCGACAAAAACGCGATGCCCCGCGCGCGCGCAGGGGGCATCGGCCATTTGCAGGTCACCGAGGTCGAGTACCGCCTGATCCTCTCACGCGGCGTCGTCAAAGCCGGGCCGGTCAACCTGGAGGCGATCAACGCCGGTATGGACCCACACGACCTACGCCTGCGCCACAGCGGCAGCGGACCGGAGCTGGTGGGCGCCCCGGAATTGACCTCGGGAAAGCGCTGGGACGGTGTGGTTGACCTCAAGCCCGGCGTCTATCACCTGTGGTGCTCGCTGCCCGAACACGCCAGGCTGGGAATGCACGCGACGCTCCGAGTTGTGCGCTAAAACGAGTACGCGGCATAACCAGCGGACAAACTGGACAGCTATCGAGCGGGGCAGCTACCGAGAGAAGGAGCAAAGGGCATGAAGGCACGCAAGCTTGGAAGCGAGGGACTACAGGTGTCGGAAGAGGGGCTCGGCTGCATGGGCATGTCCGAGTTCTACGGCCGTGCCGACGAGGACGAGGCGATCGCCACGATCCATCGCGCACTGGAGCTCGGGGTAACGTTCTTGGACACGGCCGACATGTACGGCCCGTTCACCAACGAGAAGCTCCTCGGTCGCGCGATCGCCGACCGTCGCGAGCAGGTGGTGCTGGCCACGAAGTTCGGCAACGAGCGCAAAGAGGACGGCAGCTGGGTCGGCATCAACGGCAAGCCCGAGTACGTACGCAGCGCCTGCGAGGCGTCGCTCAAGCGTCTGGGCGTCGATCACATCGACCTCTACTACCAGCACCGCGTCGACAAGAACGTGCCGATTGAGGACACGGTCGGAGCGATGGCGGAGCTGGTCAGCGAGGGCAAGGTGCGCTATCTCGGCCTCTCCGAGGCCTCGCCGCAGACGATCCGCCGCGCGCACGCCGTGCATCCGATCTCGGCGCTGCAGACCGAGTACTCGCTGTGGTCGCGCGACCCCGAGGAGGCGATCCTGCCGACGGTGCGCGAGCTGGGCATCGGCTTCGTCGCCTACTCCCCACTCGGGCGCGGGTTCCTCTCGGGCAAGTACAAGAAACCGGAGGATCTGCCCGAGGACGATTTCCGCCGCCACCATCCCCGCTTTCAGGGGAAGAACTTCCAGAAGAACCTCGAGCTCGTGCAGCGCATCGAGCAGATAGCCGAGGAGAAGCAGGTCACGGCCGGACAGCTGGCGCTCGCGTGGGTGCTCAGCCGTGGCGAGGACATCGTGCCGATCCCAGGTACCAAGCGCCGCTCCTATCTGGAAGAGAACGTCGCGGCCACCGAGATCGAGCTCTCAGAGGGCGATCTCGCTCGTATCGACGAGGCCGCGCCGCTCGGCGTCACGGCCGGCGATCGCTACGCGAGCATGGCGACTATCGACGAGTGAACTTGCTTTGAACGTCGCCGCATGACGGCGTGTCTCGCGATCCCTCGCCGACCCAAGGCCGGCGAGGCCCGAGATCATTTCTTTTTGGCCTTGGCCGGCTTCTTTACGGTGACGCAGAGTCCGACGCGACACACGCCGCGCCGGACTCTCCGGGTGCTTGAGTCAGCGGCTGCTCACAGACTCAGCGGCCTCCTCGATGCCCTCGGTCTTTCCTACGTCCGGAGTAGTGACCTTTTCCGGAGTATTTCGGACCGTTATGGCCACCTTTCGGACCGCCGTTACCTCCCCCGGAGCCTTTCGACCCCGGACCTGAGCCCTGACCGCCGCCTGGGCCTTTGCCACCCTGGCCTCCTCCGGGGGCCTTTCGGGCCACCCTGGCCTGAGCCTGCGGGATTCCAGGGCAACAGGTAGGCACGGTAAGTGTTCACTCCGGTCGGGAACCCGGCGTTGAAGATCAGGTTGCCCTGTCTATCGAACTCCGAGATGTACGGGAGGATTCCCCAGCCGACGAAGAGATTCCCGTCGCCGGTTGTCTGGGCGTTGCCTTGCGAGGCCGCGGAAAGCCCCTCGGGCTGGTTGTCGGATGCTACGAGCGTGGCGACTTTGCTCCACGGGTTCAACTTCACCGTGATCGCGCGGCTGTAGGGGAGCAATGCTGTACCCGAGGACTCGTTGTCGAAGAACGTGTACTCGTTGTTGCCGATCGGCTCTGGATCGTGCTGCCAGGCGAATATCTCGTTCGCGCTGTCCAGCGTCTGCCCCGGAGCCGCCTGCACTGTGAAGTCGCTGTCCTTGCCTCCCAGCTGCCAGATGATGTTTCCGCTGGCCAGGCTCACCTTGTAGGTGGTCCAGGTGTCGCGCGCGTCGATCAGCAAGTTGCCGTCTGTGTCGAGCTTCACCGCGTTGATGTGGAACCAATCCCACGGCTTGCTCGCCGAGGCCGGCAACGGCTGCTCGCTCTGACTGTAGGGGACACGATCGGCGCTGTTCCACTGGAAGAGCACCTTGCCGGTGGCAATATCGACCTCCTGGACGACGCCGTCGACCACCGTCTGATCGGCTGGGCCGCCGATCGAGCTCAGGTCGGCGGTGGCCGTCGTATAGGAGAGGATCAGCGCCGTGTTCCACGGAGTGATGAGGAACTCGTGCCCGTCCGCGCTGAGCCCGTTGCCGGCGTTGACCGCGGCGATCTGCTGGTAGTGGTTGTTGTAGATGTAGTCGGTCCCGCTGGCGAGACCGCCGAGACCGGTCCCCTGCCAGAAGGTGAGCACCGGCTGGCCAAGGTAGGTCTGAGTGCGAAAGTCGCTTGCCTCCTCACCTGCGGGAACCGGCTGGAACCAAACTACGTTGCCATGGCTGTCGAGGATCTCCGGGCCGTTGGCATAGGTGGTCGAGTCGCCAAAAGGCGAGACGAAGATGTCGCCCTGACCGGTATTCGGCTGGGAGCTGAGGATCGACACCGGCGGCGGCGCTGTCGGCGCGGCCTGCGCGGCGCCGGCGAACGCGCCGGGCAGCACGCCGAGCAGCATCGTCACGGCGCCGAGTGCGACTTGGCGCGTTCGGCGCCTGCTCTTGTGAGCGGTGGGTGAAGCGTGAGTATGAGACATCTGGCCTTCTCCTGTTGGGTTGTTCGATGAGCGGGGATGGGAATCACGATGGGAGCGCTCTTCATGGAGAGCACTCCCTCTCGTAATTATCATAATCTTTATCAGATTAGTGAGGATTATGCTGCGGAGCCCACTACTTCTTTACATCCGACCCCGAAACTCGCTCCACAGACGCGGATCGCGCCCGCAAAGCCCGCGCCTACTCCCCCATGTGTTCAGCCTTTACGAGCCCCGGCGGCGATCAAGGGAGTGCCAGCACGTCGGCAAGGATGAGAGCATGATCGAAGGCGAGCATGGGCAGCTCATCTGCGGCAAACCAGCGCGCGTCGGCGGCGTCATCCGCCCCCGCGACCGCTTTCTCGCTTGGCACGCGGGCGAGATAGACGACGGACACTGTCCAGCCTCGAGGATCACGCCCCGGCGTGTCATAGACACCCAGTAGTCGCAGCTCGCCGACTCGTAGGCCGGTCTCCTCGGCAAGCTCTCGCGGCGCGGCCTCGAGGACTTGCTCGCCCTCCTCGACAAAGCCACCCGGCAACGCCCAGCTGCCGCGAAACGGCGGGTCGCCGCGCTGAATGAGCAAGACGCGCCGGCTCGCCTCGGTACCAGCGAGTACCACGACATCGACCGTCAACATCGGGCGGGGATAAGCGTCGCTGTCGCCAGTGTCCGCCACGCCACCACTCTACCCAGCAGCAAGCGTCCGTAGCCGACATCGACAACTGCTGGGAACTGGCGACAACGAGGCTTCCCGCAAAAGACTGGCGATCCGTCCGCCACCTCGTGTTCTTACCCAGAGCCCCAACCGTCAGCTGACAGCTCCCGCAAAGTCCGGCCGCTGAGGACCGAGGCCGGCTGTTCTGAAAGGACATCGGAGCCTGGGAGCGCCTGCTCGTCGCGACGCTTGATCAACAACCACTGTGGCTTGAGACCCGGCCGTGTGCGCTGCAGCGCGAATCCACCGCGAAGCTTCTCACCATGTAGGACGAACACAGCGTGACCACGCTCCAGCGCCTGCGGCCAGGCGACCCTGCCGCCCTGCTCGTAATCACCGCGATCCCACACAATCACCGCTCCGTCATCCGTTCGTCCCTCGAAGGCGTTGTAGTCGATCGAGTGGTCTGGTACCTGGATCGCCATGCGCTTGACGGACGGATCGAGCGACGGGCCCTTGGGCACCGCCCACGAGCACATCACTCCGTCAACCTCGAGGCGCAGGTCGAAGTGATGCGTCGTGGCGAGGTGCTCTTGCACGACAAACACGCCTGCGCTTACGCCGCGAATCGCGAACTGCTCGTGGCCCTCGGTCTTGACCTCCTCCGTCGTCACGTCTTGAACACCGGCGCTCGGCACACCGTCGCGCAGAAAGGCGATGAGCGCGTCAAGTGCCGCCGACCGACCCTCCGCATGAACAACCACGGTGCCATCGTCTACGTTACGTACCCAGCCCATCACGCCGAGCCCGCACGCTCGGTCTCGGACGGCAGCACGGAAGCCGACGCCCTGGACAGCGCCGGCAATGACTACCCGGATCGCGCCGGGACCGGGAACAACGTCGGTCACCCAGATCAGAATATCTGCGGTTCCATGAGTTAGGCTTTCCCGATGCACGTGGGAGCGGAATCGAGAAGCTGGCTAGTCCGGCAAGCGCGCCTGGTGGCCCTCACGGCGTTTGGTGCTGCTCTTTGCATCGCTGTGCTACCGGCCGAGTCGCTTGCATCTTCGGCACCGTCGATCGCTTCCGTATCAACGTCCGGCAGCGAAGACACCGCGACGCTGGAAGCGTCGATCAGACCCGAGGGCCTTGAAACCAAGTACGAATTCTGGTTGCAGTACCCAGCGTGCCCTTCGACGACTAATGGTGGCTGTGAATCGATCGTCACAGAACAAGTCGGACAGGGATACATTCCGGCCGGACACCTGGAAGAAGCCGTGAGCGCGAACCTGATCTCGCTCAGATCGAACGACACTTACACCTTCTGGGTGAGCGCCACCAACTCGGACGGCACAAAAGACAGCTATCCGCTGCAATTCACGACTACCTCGCCTCAGGCCGGCTATCCCGTAAGCATCGGTGGCGGTAAGAAGGCCGAATTCGAAGCGGAATCCTGGAACGGGGAAGGCGGAAAGAGAGCGGAGGAAGAAGCATCGAGACTCGCAGCAGAAGAACAAGCCAAGAAGAAGGAAGAAGAAGAACGGCCAGCCAAGGAAGCGGCCGAACGCGCCGCCAAAGAACGTGCAATCCGTGAAGCCGGTGAACGCGCAGGTCGAGAAGCAGCGCGACGAGAGCTTTTGACGAAGTCAGCATCCGTGACCGTCTGTTTGGTGCCGTCGCTCAAGGGCGACTCCCTTGCTGTCGCGCATACCGCTTTGCGCAAGGCGCACTGCAAGCTGGGAAAGGTCACGAGACCTCACCGGCACCAAGCACCCCTGATCGTCACAAGTCAGAGCCATCCCAAGGGAGCAGATCTCCCTGGCGACACGGCCATAGCAATCCAGCTCGGTGCGCGGAGACCCGCGCGCGACTGATGCCGGGCGAGATCTCTCCTGCGCTTTACCGCGCCGGCTCCGGCGAGCCGCTGGTGTTGGTCCATGGGTTCACCGGTACCTGGCATCACTGGCGTCCCGTGCTGGGCGAGCTTGCCGTTCGCGCGCCAGCTGCGCGTCACGCGTCTCAGCTCACGATACATCGGCACTGTCATGAAGCGGCCTGGGAGCAGGCGTCTGGCGATGCGCGACGTTATGTGCCACGGGGAGCTGGTCGCCCCTGCCGATGCCATCGATCTCGCGCTTACCTCCGTGCGCTGCCCGGTGGCCGGCGAGGCGATCCAGGCAGCGCGTGCCGACAAAGGGCTATCGCTGCAGGAGCTCGACCGCATCGCCTGTCCCGTGCTGCTCGCATCGCCCGAGTTCGATCGCATCCTGCCGGCTGAGCGTCACGCACCGCGCTTCAAGCGTGAGATACCGGGTGTCGAGTCGCACATGCTCCCTGGTTGCGGCCATATGCCGATGTGGGATGACACGCGGCTCGTCGTGCAGACGATCAGCGAGTTCGTGGATCGCCACATAGCACTGGCAAGGAACTCTCGTGGTGCCTCGGCTACCGCGCCCGCAGATCTTCTCGGCGTCTAGCAAAGTCCCGGCACGAACTTCTATCCCTATTCATCTGAGCGGGTAGGTCGTTGACGCAAGTTGTTCTGACTCGGCTAGATTGCTCTTGACATGAACAAGGCTCATGCCGTCCTCTGCTCATCGGGCTGGTGGGCACGCACCGTGGAGCGCGAGCTGCTCCCCTGGGGCCTTGCCGGCTTGGACCTGGGCGACGACGTGCTCGAGATCGGGCCAGGATTCGGCGCCACGACCCGCGTGCTCGCTCGCCGCTCCGGCTCGCTGACCGTCCTCGAGCTCTCAGAGGACTATTGCAAGCGGCTCACGCAGACACTGGGTGGCGAGGTCGAGATCGTGCAGGCCGACGCGACCCATATGCCCTTTGCCGACGGGTGTTTCTCGGGGGTGGTGTGCTTCACGATGCTCCACCATGTGCCCTCGCGCGAGCTGCAGGACCGACTTCTAGGCGAGGCCTCGCGAGTGCTACGCCCTGGAGGCGTGTTCGCTGGGACCGACAGCCTTGGCACCGGAAGAGCCTTCAAACTGCTGCACATCCACGACACGCTGGTTCCCGTCAGCCCGGACGAGCTGCCGGCGCGCTTGGAGCGCGCCGGCCTGGTCGAGCCGAATGTCGAGACTGGAGGCAGCTCGTTTCGCTTTCAGGCGCGTAAGCCACTCGCGGATACGACGACGTCACGGCCAAGCCGGACCGTCGCGATAGTCAGTTAGAGGCACCGCCAAAGGTAGAGCTACTTGCTTGCCGTCTCAACCGCCGGGCGACGCCCCAGCGTCCGGAGCATCCATCGCCGGGAAATATTGCGGCGCCTCCTCGCGCCGATGCATACCGTAGTCGCGGATGACACGGACATGACGATTCCGTACGCCCGTGGGCTGGCGCTCTATCCACGCGCCGGCCGCCTCGTCGCTGAGCCAGGAAGCGAGCGTCAGACGCTTACCGGTGACAGTGATCCCGCTATAGGACTCAGCATCTAGGAGGTCCGCTGAGGACGAAGGAAGACTCACCTCTCCATCGGCGACTATTTCAGTCACGGTGACCGCCGGGGCGGCGCCAACCTCGGTCAGGTCGAGACGACTGTGAGGAAGATCCTCCTCGTCGCTGTCGCTGAGAACCTCCCCAACACGCAGGTGGTAATCCTCGAACACCTCAAAGCGGCCTTGACGCTGGACGTCGTGGTGGCGTGCTTGGGTGCGCCATCGGATCAGCGCCTTCTCATCCTCCCAGGTCGACAACGACAGCAGCTTTCCCTCGGTGCGCTCGCTCGAGTACCGCTCGTTGTCGATGAATCCACCGATCTGGAGCAATTCCGGACGCAGCATCGCGGCGAGCTCCAGGTAGCGATCCCATTGCTCACGCTTGGGCTGAACCTCGAAGAGCACGACGAACATCAGCTATCGACCACCCCTGGAGAGTACTCACCGCCGATTCCCTGGGCCCGACTGGCCACTCCCTTGCGCTACTCGCGGACAGTCCTTATCATATCCGCCGCGCACTCCTCGAACCCCGAGCGCTTCGTGCGCGACCGCTCGACGGGTCATCTCAGCGGCCGAGCTGATTGGGATCCTCCTCGACCAACGTTGATTCGATGTCAGCAGGAGGCGACTCGACGTCAGGTGGACGGCCACCGCGATCACCTGGCACAAAGCGTCCTGCCGTTGCGACGAAGCGCATCATGCGACCTGCGTAATGGCGTGACATCCAGCGACGCGTCAGTTTTTGGATGAGCGGGAACAAGAGCAGCGCGCCGAGGACATCTGTTACAAAGCCGGGAATCAGGAGCAGCACGCCTCCGAGAAATCCGAGCGCCCCATCGATCGCGGTATTGCCGGGCGCACGACGCTCAGACAGCGCCAGTGAGACGCGCTGGATCGCCAAGCGGCCCTGTATGAACAGCATCCGCGCGCCGAATGCGGAAGTCCCCAGCAGTAGCACGACTGCTAGGAGCCAGCCAATCGCACGTCCGACCTCGATGAAGGCGAACACCTCGACGACAGCCACTCCGATCAGGACGAGCACGAACATCTCAACAGCCAGCCTAGTAGGACATCTGTCGATCACCGTGTCGCGTAGGCGCAGCAACGAGCCGCGATGGTCGAAGTACTGCTGATGCCCGATCGGCGCCAGGCTCAGGCTCATATTCGCGCGGGGAAGACACCAACTCGATGAGGACGAGCCTCGCGACGAAGCACGCAGGTAGCCACTCCCGCGCCGGTCGCGAGGAGCAGCAGAGGCGAGCCAAGGAGCACGAGAAACTTCACGAGAAGCACAGCTCGCACTCCAAGCGCCACAAGCGTCGGCGTAAGCGCCACAAGCCGTCGGTTCGCCGTCGTGTCCTAGCGCCGCACGGAACGATCGGGGTCGCACTGGCGCTCCCACCGGTCTCACCCCCCGCTCCCTCGTCTGTTCCGCCTCCCACGCTCGGCTCCCCGCCGATAACTCTCCGGCAAGCCAACCGCCTACTATGGCGCGCCGGCTTTGGGCCAACTCCCGGACAAGCCGAGGCGCTCGTCGGTCAGCCCTTGCAACAGGTGGTCTTCAGCCTCACCCGGCCCTCAGGGTCGGCGACGCTCACCGGCCCCGAACCTGTCGATGAAGCGGGCGAACCGCTCGATCCCGCCAACGCCTGGGGTCAGGACCACTGCTGGTGGCTGGACCGCATGGTCCGCTCCGATCACCAGCTCGTCGAGCGGATGACCTTCATCTTCCACGACTGGTTTGCCAATTCCAACGAAAAGGTGAACAACCAGCGGATGATGCTCGAACAGAACGAACTCTTTCGCGGCATGGCGCTCGGCAGCTTCCACGACCTGTTTCTGGCCGTCACGTCGAACCCCGCGATGCTCGTGTTCCTCGATGGGATCTACAACGACAAGAACGAACCGAACGAGAACTACGCCCGCGAGATGATGGAGCTGTTCTCGTTGGGCGCCGACCGCGGCGCGTACAGCGAGGACGACGTGCGCGAAATGGCCCGTGCGCTGACGGGCTGGACGGCTGAATGGTCCTCCGAGGAAGGACTGCACGAATTCGAATTCGACACGGCCCGCCACGACAAACACGAAAAGACCGTGTTCGGGAAGACGGGCAATTGGGACTGGGAAGACGCCGTGCGCCTGTGCATCGAACATCCACTGCACGCCTCGTTCTTCGTCACCAAGCTGTGGGGTTATTTCATTCCAAGCCCGCCAGACGAAGCTACGCTCGCGTCGTTGCAAGGGCTGTATGTGGGCTCAAACTACAGCATCCAAGCCGTTGTCGAGGCAATCTTGCAGCACCCCGACTTCTACGAAGGACCCGAGCTGGTGACGCCGCCTGTCGTTTACAACGCGGGGCTGTTGCGCTCGATCGGTCGCCCGATCGACACGACTTCCTGGACTTGGCTGTCGGCCAATGCGGGCCAACAGCTCTTTTATCCCCCCAATGTGTCCGGCTGGGATTTCACCCGCTGGCTGGATACCTCGACCGCCAAGGCTCGTTGGGAAATGGCCAGCTACGTGACCTCGAAGACCTACCCGAACCCGTGGCCGCCAAAAGGCCAACCGCAATACAGCGCTACCGAGAACTCGGCGGAAGCGTTGTCGAGCGCGCGTGCCTACTGGGCCAACCCTCTGCTTTCAGATGAATCGGAGCAGTGCATCGCCGCCTTTGCCCAATCCTGCCTGAAGGAACCGCTCGCCGAATGGGAGCAGAGCCCCTACAGGGCGATGCGCCAGAACGCGTTGCGCATGTTGATCGCCACCTCGCCAGATATGCAGGTCAGCTGACGTGTCCCAGCAAGCCACCACAGCGAGGAAGAACTGATCGTGGCCAAGAGCTGCTCGTGCAACGATTTCACTCGCTCGCAATTCCTGCGTCGCGGCGTGGCGGCCGCAGGCAAGGGACTGCCGGGGATCGAGCCGGGAATGCCGCTGCCGGCGGGCACAGGCCTCGACCGGCGCACGTTCCTGCTGCGCTCCGCCGGAGCGGCCCTCTCGGTTTACGGCGCCTCGATGCTCGGCCCCCGCCACTTCGAAGAGGGCATTGCCCAGGCCATGGCCGCCGGCGGCACAGAAGAACCTGTGCTCGTGTCGATCTTCATGGAAGGCGGCTGGGACGCGCTGTCGGTGCTCGCGCCGGTGGGAGAAGCGAAGTACAAGGAACTGCGCCCCGCCCTCGCTCTGACCGAAGGGCCAGGCAGCAGGCTATTCAGCGAGGACAAGAGCCTGATGTGGCATCCGGCCGCCGGCGGCCTGGCCGAACTGCACGAAGAAGGCAAGGTCACGACTTTCCCGGCGATCGGCTATCAGCCAGCCGACGAGAGCCACTTCACAAGCCGCCACTACTGGGAGGTCGGCCAGCTCGACGCGCAAACGCGCTCGGGCTGGATGGGCCGCTACCTGGACTTGGTCGGCGAACCGAACAACCCGCTGCAGGGACTTTCGCTCGACTACTCACTGGCGCCGGCGCTCGCCACGGCGAAGATGCCTGTCGCGGCGGTCTCCTCGCCCGCCGATTACACGATGTGGGCCAACGGCCTGGGCGAACCGGTCAGCGGACCGGCGCTTGAAACCTTCGGCGCCCTGGGCGCTCTGCCGGCGCCCTCGCCAGCTTACGCTCAAGCTCGCGCCGCTTCCTATGACACGGGCCTGGTGCTCGAAAAGATGGCCGGCTTCGTGCAGTCCGAGAAGGAATCGGGCGATAAGTCCCCCGTCGCCTACCCAAACGGGGACTTCGCCGAAAGACTGGCGGTGCTCGCCGCGATGCTGCACACAGGGATGCCGATCAAGTGCGCCTCGCTGAACGCCGCCGGCTCCTATGACACCCATTCGGACGAGGCCAACACGCTGAGCACGAACCTCGAGCAGACGGTGAGCGCCCTAGTCGCCTTCCAGCGCGACCTGGAAGCGCGCAAACTCGACCAGCGCGTGCTGATCCAACTGTGGTCCGAGTTCGGTCGCCGCCCACAGGAAAATGGTTCGGGCACCGACCACGGCGCGGGCGGTCTGGCATTCCTGATCGGCAGCCGCGCCGCGGGGAAGATGGTGGGTGAATTCCCGGGCCTCAGCAAACTGGACGAAAACGAAAACCTGCTTAATACCTCAGACTTCAGAGCGATGTACTGCTCGCTGCTGGAACAGTGGTTTCAGACCGAAGCGGGGCTGGTGATCCCCGAAGCAGCGTCCTTCGAGCGACCCGTCTTGGTGAAGTGACGATGTCGCGCGCGGCGAGATCCGTGCTCCTGCTGAGCACCCTGTGCCTTGTGTGCTGGGGATGCATCGCGATCGCGATCGCCGCACCCGGACGCACCTCGCGCCACCGACCTTCCCACGCCGCACGGGTATGCCACCGGACAAGGCATCGCCATTGCCAACTCACTCACGCCGAGAAGAAATCTCGTCGCAAACACAAGCAGCACACGACCTCAAAGCCAGGCAATCCGAGCTCAAGCGGCCCTGGCGCGAGCACACCATGGTCGACGGTTCCCCCCTCTGCCGTCCCAGGATCTTCACCCACGACGCCCAATTCCGGTCAGTCCACCAAGGCTCCGGCTGACAATGCCCCACCGGTCAAATCCCCGGCTGCTCCCGCCCCTGAAGCGACCCCGCACGTCGAGGTCACCGCCGAAGACACCGAGGCGTTTCGCTTCGTCCTCTCGCGCCCCACCGTTCCCGCGGGCAAGGTGATCATCGAATTCGTCAACCACGGCCAGGACGAACACAACTTGAACACGGTCGAAGAGAGCGAAGACTCGGTAGCCGGCTCGCTTCCGAACACCCCGTCAAACGGCCATCTGAGCTTGACGGTCGATCTGCGTCCCGGCAGCTACACCTTGTTCTGCTCGCTGCCTGGGCACGAGGCTAAGGGGATGAAGGCGACGCTTGTCGTGGAATGAAGTGTGGCGGCATCGCACTTCCAGTGTGCGTCGACGACGGCCTACCTGACGTTCGTGCCGTTGCGACCGCTCTTCATGCTCACGAGCGTGTCAAACTGACAGTCGACCGCTCAGGCCAGAGTTCACCCCCGGCAAATGCAACGCAGGATCGACACCGATGTTTGCTCGAAGGTCAGCCAGCAACGCAGCGGCGTCAAGAAGCTTCCCAGCGGGGTGGCGTGCGGTGCTGCGCCGCCCCACTGGTCCAGCAACGAGGTACACGACGGGCACGGACCATCCTCTAGCGCCAGATCCGCGGTCTCGCCGTTACTCCGCTGACTCTCCTGGAAATATGATGCCCATGGTTTCCTCTCACTTATCGCGTCGCGTCGGCTTCAGCCGTTAGGACTATGAGCCGGTGTTGAGCGGCACGCCGCCGAACCCCATCTCGTTGCCGTCGGAGTCGCGATAGATCACCTTGCGCACGCCGTTAGAGTACGTCTCGCTTTCGTCAGGCTCGATGCCGCGGGCAGCGATCGCGGCTATGTGGGCATCGAGATCGTCGAGGAAGATCGTCACCACGGAGTTACCCGCGCCGTCGGCGTGCTCGACGATATAGACCGACCGGTCCTCGGCAAGCGTCCATACCGCCTCAGTGGCGTGGGGGAAGAATGTCGGCTCGCCCAGCAACTGTTCGTACCACGGTCTGGCCGCTTGGAAGCTCCGCACACGCAGACCCGCGAAGAGGTGCAACGACATCACTGCGAGTCTAGGACACCCTGTCGCCGAGACAGCGCGCTGCGCCCGCCGTGCTCTGGGGGCGGAGCCTGTAGCCCCGCCCCCACGACCTCTCGTCTGTCGCCTACGGCTGGGGCGTTGAAGTCCTGGATGGTGCATGGGGCTACAAGCGCGAGACGAGCTCGGCCACGATTTCGGCAGCGAGCTGTGGTTGTTTGGCGAGCGCAACGCTTTGTCCGGCCCACAGCGATAGCGCCTCGATCTGGCCCGTCGTTCCAACGAGCGGGGGCGCGGGGGAATATCGAAGGATCGGTTCGCCCGAAGCGAAGTGCGCTATCACGTCCCCTTCTCCCGGTCGACTGCCCGGTGGTGGGCGGCCCGCGGCCTCCCATTTCTCGGCCGTCGAGTTGCGGAGGGCGCGATGAGGGGAGTCCGGCCATCCCACCTCATAGAGGTTGGCGTACCACTCTGCATCGGTCTCGGTCGCGGCTATCAGACGGCGCCGATACTCCTCGTGGATCGGCATCTCCTCAGCCACGAGAAACCGGGTGCCCAACCAGGCCGCCTGCGCGCCGAGAGCGAGCACAGCCGCGACCCCTCGAGCGTCGCCAATCCCACCGGCCGCAATGACCGGCACCGGTGCCACCGCGTCGACTACCGCCGGCACCAACGGAAGCGTCGCCACACCACCCGATACGTGCCCGCCGGCCTCCCAACCTTGCGCAACGACGATGTCCACCCCACATCCGACCGCGCGCCGCGCTTCCTCAGCACTCCCCACCGTGTGCAGAACAAGCCCTCCGGCCTCATGCACCGAGTCGACATAGCTGTCGGGATCGCCCATCAGAAACGACACGATCCGCAGCCCAGCGGAAAGTGCCTGATCGAGTCGACGGTGCTGATCCGAGGCAAGAACGAAATTGCCGGCAAAGGGCCGATCGGTGAGAGCTGCCGTTTCACGAACCAGCGCGCCGGCGTCATCGGCCCACCACAGCGCCACGCTGCCGAGAGCGCCGGCATTTGAGACCGCGGCGGGCAGGCGGGGATCCGCAGACAGCGGCGCCTGGACGATCGGGTGTTCTATCCCCAGCAACTCGCACACCGGCGTGTGGGCGCTCATTGGGATGGCCCCTTTCTGGCGCCCGCGGCGCCTTTTGACTAGGCTCAATGTAGACCCCGAGAGGCTCCGATGGCGTCCGGGTCTCCACTAGTCCACACCGTGCCATGGACAGGGCTCGGGACCAGTGGACCACCGGGCGCGAATGGACGCGACGGGGCCATCGTTCTCGTCACTCCTCAACCATGGATAGGAGCAGATCATGCGCAGCGACATCGCCCCCGGCAGCACCTTCCCCGATTACGCGTTGCCCGATCACGAAAGCGTCCCTCGAAAGCTCAGCGAGATCCAGGGCGAGGACCCCCTGATCCTCACGCTCGCGCGCGGGCACTACTGCCCCAAGGAGCACCAGCAGCACCTCGAGCTCGCCGCCAACTACGCCAAGATCGCAGTGGGCTATACGAAGGTTGCCACCATCTCGACCGACACCCATCACACGAGCCAGGAGTTCCGCGCGTCGGTCGGCGCGCAGTGGCCCTTCCTCTCCGACCCGGAGCGGACCGTTCAGAAGGACCTCGAAATCCAGGAGTACACCGACCCCGAGCACGACCCGATGATCCCCCACACCCTCGTGCTCAAGCCGGGGCTGGTCATCCACAGCATCTACAACGGCTACTGGTTCTGGGGGCGCCCCTCCTTCGTCGATCTCTCACACGATCTACGGACCGTGACCCGCGAGATCCGTCCCGACTGGGATCTCAGCAAGCCCGGGCTGCGGGAAGGGTGGGATGCGGGCGACTACGCGTCATTTCACGGATGGGACAAGCGCTCCCCTCAGTCGACACCCTCCTCTTACAATTCTTAACACTGCCGTTGCCACATAGCCGGCCGCGGGTGATGACTCAAGCAGGGCGCCTCGCGGGCCCTCGCAGCGTCCGACGCTGCGAGGCATCGCTATCGAAGTGTCGCCTCGACTCGCTCGGGGACGGGCGATTGCTGCCGACGCTGAGAATCGATTACTCCGGTTCACCGTGCTTACTGCCAGCCATGCCTTCGGTCTTCGCGATCGCAACCGCTTTTTCGAGGCTTGCAATCACAGCGCTGGTCCAACTCGTCGCCCCAGAGCACTTGCGCAAGCTCCTCGGCTATGCCGTACGCGATATATCGCAAACGACCGAACTTTCGTCTCTGTTCGCCCAATGACTATCCCTTCGTCTCTTTTCGGGGATTTTGAACCTGTCGAGGAGACAGGGGTTGGAGGGCGTGGTCGTGGGCGATTCGGCGGCGAGTGGGCGGTTTCGTGGGCGGCAGAGCTGCGGCTAGCTGCGAACAGTGAGCTCGGCTCTTGGCGGTGTCACCGGGTCGCGCGCTTCCGTATCTTCAAACCGCGATGACAGAGCTTTCGCCAGCTGACCAAGCGCGTGCTGAGTTTCGTGCGCGTGGCATCCACGGCGTGGCGGCCGCAGAGGCGAGGGCCTCTGAGGAGCGTTTCGTTCTTCCACGGGGGGAGGAAGAGCTCGACGCGCTTTTCATTCTTTGTGTCGAGCCTGGCTCATTTCCTCACCGGATGGGCCAGGTTGCCGCGCTGTTCCTCGATGTGACCCAGGGCTGGCGCTCTCTCGCGGCCACCGTCGCTGTGCTCGAACGCGAGGCGAGCCATCTGAACGCGCCGACCGAGTACCTCGGGCGACTGAACTCGATCGCGACGAGCCTCGTGCTCGCAGCGCGTGCCGAGGAAGCGCTAACGCTCGCGACGCTGTCGGGAGTCGCGGCCGACCGAGCGCACGGCCGTACCAGCGTTGAGTGGATTCAAGCCACGACGGCTCTTGTGCAGGCGGCGGCCGCGATCTGGTCTCCATTCGACGAGAAGCTCGCCGCCGCGCCGCCGCATACCAGTGAGCTTGTCGCGCGCGCCCGCGAGCTCGGCCGCGACCAACTACTCGCCGCCGCGCTCTCGGCCTCCGGCCAGTTCTGGCACCGCGTCGCGCGGGACCGCGAGGAGGACGAGGGGCTCCAGGAGCTGCTACGCGCCGAGCGAGAGCTGCGCGAGGCCGTGCGTATGCGCGCGGGCGCCGAGCGCGGGCGCACCCTCTCAAGTCTCGCCCAAGTCCAGGCTACGCTCGCGACGCGTGGGCACATTGCCGAAGAGGCCGTCGCCGCCACCGCGCAGGAGGCCCTCCAGCACATCGACCGCCAAGACCGGCCGGTGCAATGGCTAGCGGCGCGCAGCCTCGGCCGAAGCTACGGCATGGACGTCTCGGGCGAGCGTGACTTCGACGGCTCCGAGCTGCTTGCCGTATGCGATCGCCACGACGACAACATTGCCCGCGAATGCCTCGCCCTACAGGCGACGGACCTGAGCGAGCACGGATATGCGAGCGATGCCGCTGATCTACTGGAAGCGCTCTGGGAGCCGCTCCACGTCCGGGAATGCCCTTCTGAACGGACGCTCGAGCGGCTTCTCACCGTCGCGATCCAGTCGCTCGATCGCGGCATCATCCCATGCCGAGCGGTGAGCGCCGAAGAGGAGATCGAGCTCTTTTCCGGGACGGAGCGACTGTCGGCGACCGAGCAGCTCGCAGCGCGCCTTCACCTCGCGATAGCGTCTCCGGACGGCGGCCCCTCAAGTGGCTGGGCGATCACCCACGCGCCGATGCTCGCCGCCGGATTTGAACCGTCTGCGCTCTCCTACGCGGCAACCTTTGCGCTGGCTGTGATCCACGCCAGGCGCTCGGCCGCCGACTGGCAAGAGGACGATCCGGCGTTCCTGTTCCGCTGTTCGCTACTCGCCGCGGTTGGCTTCATGCGCGTCGGTCTAAGGGGGAACGCGAAAGGTGCTTTGAGCGTAGGAATCGTTCTGCTGGAGGGCTGGACAGCCTCGATCGCACAGCTCTCCGGCGAAGCGAAGATCGACGAGGCTCGCCACCAACTCGAGGGCGTGCTCGACGGGTGTCTGCGCGAGGCGGCCACCGTCGACGGAGAGCTCAGTGACATGGGCCGAGAGTGGCTACTGCGTGTCGGGCGGATTCTCTCCACGGCCACCCACGCCGGCGCCACAGCCCAACCCATACTCGCGACCATGCATAGCCTGGCCTTTAAGGGGGCGCTGAGCGGCCAGTTGATCTCGAGCGACATCCCATGGGCCGAAGGCGAGGGGCCGCGTCAGACGCGCCGCGAAATCGCCAGCCTGGACCACGAACCGACAGACAGCATGGCATCGGTCGAGGCGCCGCATCCTCTCGACGAGGAGTTGCGACTGTGCGCCTGGCTACATGCTGCTGAGCGACAGTCCGGGACCACCGCTCGCCAGCTCCGCCGGAACCTGCAGGCGCAATACGACGAGATGCTGATCAGGTCGATGCGACGGGTCAAGGAGCCCTCAGTGGAGGCGCCGCTCGGCGGCAATGCTCCCCCCGAGCAGCTGCTCGCCTCCACGGCGGTCCTCGACATCTACCTCGGACGAAACGTCACCGGCGGCTACGCCTGCCACTCGATCTTCCGCCTCCCGCAGGAGATGCGCAGGTACTCGGTCAACCAGGTCTACGAGGAGATCGAACCGATGCCCGATCCCTCGGACGAACATGCCTCGCTGCTCCTCGACGGCCTGGCGCCACTCGTCGCGTCGGTGAGACATAGGGTCCTGGAGCCACCGGGTGCGCGGCGGGTGAGCCGGGACGGAGCCGCAGCGTTGATGGCCGCAAGCCAGAACGTCCTCGGATGGGACGGAGAGGACCTCCGCGTGCTACGCGAGTCCGGATGCGATCACATCGTCGTCTGCCCTCACGGGCCGCTGGCCTTTCTGCCTTTCCACCTATTGCCGATCGAGAACTCTGTGCTCGCGGACTCGTTCACCGTCACGACTAGCCCGTCCCTCAGCACCCTGTTCGCGGTCTCCAAGCCGTTCGATGGTCAACCGGTCGTCGAACTCGGTGTGGTCGCATCGCCACACGGCGGTGTTTCCTTCGGACTGCATGCGGAGCCCCGCCTCGCCGAGCAGGCACGCGAGCTGGCATCGATTAGTTCCAGCAGCAGGTTGCTCACGGATGGCGCAGCGACACCCGAAGCGACACTCGCGCTACTCGCGGAAAGCCGCTACGCACACATAGCCAGCCACGGCTCGGGGCTCAGCCAGATCCCGTCGTTCCACTGCGTCTACCTCGACGCTCGGGATGGGCTCGACGGCCGCCTATTCGCCGAGCAGATCATGCGCAGCGACCTGCGCGGGCTGGAGCTCGTAACGCTCTGTGCATGCGAGACAGCCCTCGGCCGAGTCGACCCTGCCGGGAACGTCAGAGGCCTACCGTTCGCCCTGATGGTTGCAGGCGCCAAGGCCGTCGTCGCCACCCTTTGGCCGGTAGCTGCCGAGCCCGCGCTGCACTTCTTCAGCGTCCTTCACCGTGACCTCGCGGCAGGCGCCGGCAAGCTGCACGCTTTCCGCTCCGCCCAGCTGTCGTGCCGCGAGCAGCATCCTCGTTTCGCCGATTGGGGCGCCTTCATCTATATAGGATCATGGGGATAACGGTGCCAGCACAGATCGTGATTCCGGAGATCGCCTACGAGGACGACGCCACGGCATCGGTCGCGCAAACGCTTGGTTTCGGCCGGGAGGTCAAGAGCCGTCTCACCGTCGGGCGATCTGACGCTTTGACTATCGGCGTAGAGGAAGCGACTGCCGATCCGGCACTCGCCTCCCACCTGCGCGAGCGCCAAGATGAGCTGGTTCTCGTTAGGCTAGCGCTGCGTATGAGCTTCCGCCCGTCCCGAGGGGAGCGCTTCGACCGTGCCTTGCTCGTCGTGACGCTGCGTTCCGAGGACGATGAAGCCGAGGAACCGACCGCGCGCGTGCTCGTCCCGGATCGCCTCTCGGCCGGACCCTTCACGGTCGCTAGGGGCATGACCCTCGGCATCAAGGCGGGCGTCCTCGGTGCCGGCTTGGACGCCCAGCACTCCTCGACCGAGACGCTCGAGATTCGGCGTCCCTATGTCTACTCTGCAGGTCTGGGCGAGTCAGATCCCGAGTGGCGATACGAACGCACCGAGACCGTCGAGCTTGTCGGTACGCAAGAGATGGCCTTGATAGTTGAGGCGCGTAGGAACGTCCCAGCGTTTGCAGAGATATCCGCCAGCGCGACGGTCCGTGCGGGTCTGCACTCCACTGACGTCGACTGGGAGCCACGGCCCGGGATCGCGAAGATCGCACTGCCGGTGTGACAGGCCGAACCCCAGTGCGCTTGTCGCCTGAAGGCCCGCTGTCCCTCTCAATGCCCTTTAACAACCCGAGCCGTCTCCGTCACGCTTACTTCGAGCCGTCCAGCTCAGGCGACGGCTGCCGCGTCGCGCTCTGCCATCGGGCACGCCAGCAGGTCTCGCTGTGTCGTCGAGAGCTTCTTGGGCGCGTCACGCTCACCCAAGGGCGCGAGGCGAACGCAGATTGGCAGCGTTAGACAATATTGATTGTTGGTCTGTCCGGCCTGGGGTGTGTAGAAGAGATCGGTCCCCCCATGTCGTTCATGGGGTGAGTTTGGAGCTGCGCGGCTGAACCCGCGCGGCGTCCCACGACCGAATAGGAGGAAAGGTCCCTATCCGTGGCTGCGGAAGGACGAACAGCTGCTCGGCGGCTCGTCGACGTCGCCGCTTCCACCATGTCTCCAGGAGCAGCGGCGGGAGTCCTGTAACGAGAGTGCACAACACGACCTTCGCACCATGGTCGATGCCGGGTATCTGCGCCAGCGAGAACGCCGCGATCGACGCTACCCCCCGGCGACAAACGCATAGCCTTTCGGCGCACTCGCGGAACGGTCGCGCCGCCACATGCGCCGCCACCATGGCTCTGGTGTTTCTCCAAACGGGTCAGGCATCAACCGTGCGGTCAAAGACATGGTTCGACGCCCTGAGCAACGAGGCGGCGATCGTTGTGGCGGCAAGCCCAAACTCCTCGCGAAAGTGCTCCAGCTCATGGACGGCTTGCGGGCCTTCCTCGCTGGTCTCTCGTTCGATGTCAGAGATCAGTCGGGCGAAGTTAGATGACATGGTGTGAAGGTCAAGAAGAGAGATTGGCGGCGGTCAGGCGGTAATGACCTCAATCGGGGCGTGGCGATCCTGCTGGCGCTTGGGTTGCCGGCGCACTCGCATCTCGATGTAGACATCCAGCGCATCGGCTACGTCGGCGACGGTGTCCAGTTGCACGTTGCGACCCTGGCCGTCCAGCAGACGCGAGACGACCGACGGCTTCACGCCGATCCGACGCGCCAGCTCGGCCTTGGAGAGCTGGCTGCCGGCGCGAATCTCGTCTAGAGCGATCAGCAGCTCGGCGAAGGCGACGAGCTTGGCGACCTCGCGCTCGTGAGCCGCACGCTCCCCAGCGGTTGGGAAGCTCTCGGCCAAGACTTCAGCGAAGGCTGCGCTTTCCTTTGACTTATGCATTGGGTATCTCATGTCGGGGAAGAAATCGACTTGAGGCATTGAAGCCAATACTTCCCGTCATTGAACGGTACACTGACGCTCTGGGTGAGCCCTCCGGCGGCGATACCCAAAGCGTCCCTTAGATACTGTGCGACAGGGAGCAATCTATCGACTCCGCCGTCTGCGCCACATAGCAGCGTAGACAGCCGTTCAAGAGTGTTTCTTGACTATCCTTCGCGTCATGTCCGGCCCACCTCCGGTGGAGGATTGTCGCCATCAAGAGGCATCATCGTGGCGCAGAACCCCTGCCAAGTAGCAAGGCATTCGGCTATCAGCTCATCGATGTACTTGAACTCGATGCCACCGTCGCGACTCTCGAAAACGAGCAAGCGCGGTCTGCTGCTCCCCGTGCTCTGGCCCACCTGAGGTGGGACATACTCGCGCATCAGCCCAATGTGGTCGGTCTTGCCGCGCCGTGGGTCGAGGGCGAAGTGCTTCGATCCGTTGCATACGTCGCGGCAGAGCTGTAGCGAGTGGTTGGCGCTCATGAGAGCATCGAGGCTCGCCTTCGATGCAGCACCGCTGTTTTGGAGCCAGTCGCGTATGTGGTAGGCGGATTGGAAGAAGGCGTAAAGGAAGTCAGTGGCCTCCTCCCCGGCCACCCCGTCGTTTGGGTCGAGGACACGCATAGCTCGCTGGTGCCAGCGTTCGACTCGCCGGAGTTGGACCTCCCAGCCCTCTTGCTCGAAGTGGTCAGGGGCAAAGCGATACGGCTTCACTGTCGCTCCTCCATCTGGCCGTCCAGGACGATCTATTCAGGAAGCCGGTCGATCCTCTGAGCTTGCGTCATCCGCCAATTGCTGGTTCAGCTTCTCAAGTTGCAGGCGCAGCACAGGCAGTTCGCGTTCAACGACATCCCAGACGAGCGCGAGATCGACACCAAAGTATTCGTGAATGAGCTTGTCGCGCATACCGGCGATCTGCCGCCAGGGCACCGCTGGCTCCAAAGCGCGTGTACTGCCTGAGATTCCCTTGACCGCTTGGCCGATGATCTCGATGTTGCGAATGACTGCATCCTGGGTCTTGCCGTCTGAGAAGAACGCTTCGCTGCCATCGACGGTGTAGCTCAGGATCGCGTCGATCGCTTCGATGGCGTGCAGCAGATAGGCACGCTCGTCCTTCATAGCGATACGGCCTCGGCATAGATGCGCTCGCGCAGATGCGGGCTCACACCGCCGTCGCTGAGCACATCGACATGCGTGCCGAGCATGTCCTCCAAGTCCTGCCACAGCCCCACAAGGTCGATCAGGCTGCGCCCCGGTTCCATCTCGACCAAGAGGTCCACGTCGCTCGACGCATCCGACTCGCCGCGCACCACCGAGCCGAACACACGCACGTTGCGCGCACCATGCTCAGCAGCGAACCCCAGGATCTCCTCTCGCCGAGCGCGCAACCGTCGAAGATCGATTTGAGCAGGTACGGAACTCATGCTTGCGACCACGTTACCGTCGCTTGGGGCGTCTCGATAATGACCGCTGCGGAAGACCCATCGGGCGGCTGTAGTCCCGGCGTCTCAACGGATACCCGCACGCCGGACACGCGATGGCACGATGCAATGCGCAGCACCACGGCGTGGGCGGGTTGCCAGACCACGTGGAGAGCTGGTCGATGGGGTCAACGAATGCTGCATCCAGGGAGGCATCGGACCTAGGCCACATGACTTGAGCACCGCTGGCCTTGTCCGCTCTGAGCCCTCTGGCAACTCTTCTGAGACCCATCCCCCGGTTCGGGAGCAAGTTGCTCCCGATTTGCTCCCGAAAGCTCCGAGACAGGGCGATTCAACGAGGTCACAGGGTGCATGCCGCTGCACCCCGAATTAGCATAATTTGCAGGCTATTTTGCTCACTCATGCACTTCGCTGCATCTTGCGTGTTGCAATCGGGGAGACAGATTCTGGACCGCGCGGTTGAGCGGGATTCCGATGAGCGTGAGCGGTTTCGTGGGCGGTCGGGCCTACCCCTCAGGCGCAGCCTACGCTAAAGGAGCGCGTTTGCGGCCTCAGCGACGCGATGACACGGGCACGTCGGCGCCGCTGATCTGCCAACGCAGTCCAGGACCGAACTCTAGGACTACCCCATCGGGACTGACCAGCTCCCAGTTCGGTGGATCGTCCTCCGCTTCAATGGCGGCGGGTCTCACATCGAGCACTGAACCATCGGAAAGCATGCAACGCAGCTCTCCTGTCTCCCCCTCAATGGCGACGTCATCGATGGAGCGCCCGACCAGCTGACCTGGATCCGCTGGCGACCATTCAGCATCTTGCGTGGCAAGACGCCAGAGATCGCCGCGCGAGTCACGAACCTCAACGTGGAGCACCTCCGGGTAAGCGATCCGTGCGCCGACTATCGACCCGCGCAGGGAGCGCAGCACGTTCGCGGGTGAGGCATCTAGGGCTACGACGGTTGCCATCGGTCCTTCCATTGTCGCAGCCAAGTCAGCAATTCGCCATAGGTCATGTCAGCTTGGATATCACCAGACGCCTTCTCGCCGTGCAGGCGTCACTCGCTTCGTAGCGCTCACTGACGGTCAATCCGGCCTCGCGGCAGGCCTGCCTGAATTGCTTGATGTCGCGCTTGTTGGACACGAATGCGGCGAGTCTATTCCTGCTGGCCGTCGGGGTATCCTGGATACGTCATGACTACAGAAAAACTCAGTATCGAGCAGTGGCGGCGCGAAGGTCCCAAGCGACGCGCCAAGATCGAGAAGGCCCTTGCAGGCTTCAAGCCACCTCGACGCCAGAAGCCCCGCAACGCCTTCGAGGCTGAGTTTCTACGCCGCATTGGCACGCCCGAGCGCCTTATCGGGCCTACCACAAGCTCGCCTGAGTAAAGCTCGCCGTCCGCCCGTAAGCGGCCGTCACGCGATCCAGAGCACGCTCATGATCGCGGTGACCGTAGAGGCGCCGCACCAACTCTCCCCCGTCGGTGTGCCCAAGCGCGATCGCCACGTCCTCGGAGGGCACGTCGAGGACGTTGACCATGTACCAACCCGCGAAGTGGCGGGTGGCGAGATAAAGGCTCCCGCCCCATCCAGCTGCAACCCTGACGGCCTTCCAGTGGTAGGCGCGAGCACTCGCGGTCCAGTGCTCGCCTCGTATCGGCACAAAGCAGAACTCGCTTTCGACCGGCAGAGCCATGATCGCCTCACGTGCTGGATCGGTCAATGGAGCCTCGCGCGTCAGACCGTTCTTCGGCAGCGTGAACGTGCGCGTCTTGGCATTGAACTGCTCCACGACCAGGATGCGAGACCGGTCGAGATCGACGTTAGCGCGGCGCAGCGCATCCAGCTCGCCAGGACGAAGGCCCGTGAACGCGGCGACCTGGAGCCACGCGGCGAATGACGGGCTTGCCAGCTCGCGTGCACAGCGAACCAGCCTCCAGACCTGCTCCTCACTCGGTGGCTGCTCGTGGCGACGCCCCGGACCCTTCGAGATGCCGAGCCGCGCAAAGGGGTTGTGGCGGATGAGCCGTCCCGCCTTCGCCGAAGCCGCGTCGTTGAACATGGCTCGCAGCGCCGGGACGGTGCCGTTGTGCCTGCCTCCAGCGAGCCACTCACCAACGACCTCATCGTCCACCTGATCGACGCGTCGGGCTCCATAGCGCTCGACAAACGCTTGCGTCCGCTCTCGGTTGTGGATGTTCGTGGAGTCCTTGGGCCGCGCGAACAGCGGATCGGTCGTCCAGCGCTCCCAGAACGCAGCAACCGTCACCTCACGCGAGCGCGGCTCCCGAAGCCGTCCGCGTGCCTGCTCGCGTGCTCGCTTGGCCTCGGTCTTAGTTGCGAACGTGCCAGGACCACCGATGATCTTCGACACGCTCAGGTTCGTGCCTGTCACCGAGTCGTACACCTGCGCCCGCCAGCGACCCGAAGGAAGCTTGGCAATACTCATGCCACCCTCCGGCGTTCCAAAGCCCAGGAGACCGCCGCAGACGGCTTGAAACGCCGCGTACGTCGCCCCCACGTCACCGAGGGCATGCCCTCAGCGACCATACGATCGACGGTCGCCAAACTCACACCCATGATCTCCGCCAGATCTCGCCGCCCAACGTAGTGCTCAAGCGCCTGATCCGCCAGCGTGTCGCCGCTCGAATATGGATGCGACTCCATACCCTTATTGACCGTGAGAAGGCCAAAACGGCCAAGCAATCTTGAAATCGGGCCGTCAACCCAATAACGACGGGCGATTTGAGCGCCTGTGCCAGGGCTAGAAGGCGCACACCGAAAAGACTTCCCCGACCTGCGTCTCGCCTACGCTCAACACGTATACAAGGGCCTCGGCCTCACAGCCAACAATAGTCTCGCGCTGATCGGAGGCTGGCAAACCGACCGCGAGCACGCCTACGTCTCACTCACCAGAGCCCGCGAGCAAACCAACATCTACACGAGCAAGCAGAACCTCGGCACCCAAGACATGAACACAGACGCAATAGAACGCCTCGCCGAAAAAATCGCGCAAAGCAACGCCAAGCAAGCAAGCATCACCCGCCAACCTGTCGCAGACCGCAGCCTCGACCAAACCGCCGAAACCACCCCCGACCTCCAACCCAGCCAGACCATCGAAGACGGGGTCGGCGCCGCCGCCCCAAACGGCCCCGACCCCTCAGCCGAACTCTACGACCGCGATACCACCGAAACCAACCACGAACGACAACCCGACCGCGAGCCCAACCAGCTCACACACGAACAAACCGACGAACGCGACCTAGAACAAGTCCACGACTTCGGCCCTGGAATCGAATAGTGACGCGACGGCTATTTGGCTCCGCCGGCAGAATCGATTAGATCAACAGATCCCTGAAGATGCAAACGAAAGCTCGCTGGCGAACTCAATACTCTCACTTTTGGTCAAGGCCCGGTGACGCATCCGGCGCTTCCGAAGACGCCGACTGTCGATCGGCACACGCCCGCTCGTACGGTCAAAGCGGAAGGGCGCGCCTCGCCACACCTCCGACCCGGTTCTCGTCCAATCCGGGGGGCGTCAACGGCATCCGCAAGGCGTTCGCTGTCGTGCGGAAGCAGCACTGTCGCGACGTGCTCGAGCTCCGAGGCGGCAGGATCAGCAACGAGACGCTATCGACGTGATCTGTGGCATACCGCTCCTGGGCCATCCTCGCCCTCCTCGTCGTCGTGACCGTCGAAACTGGGCTCAGGAGAAACTGGGTTCTTTTCGCTCTTGCCATACCGCACCGCACGCGGCGCCTAGCACGATGATGGCGCCGATGGCGATGAACCAGCTCACGAGGATGAATACGACCCCGAGTGTGCCGTAGAGCTTGTGTTCGGAGATGAGCGCTGGGGAGAAGTAGACCGAGGAGAAAAGGGCAAAGCCGAACCAAAACAGTCCGCTGATAAACGCCGGTCGAATGAGGTAGCGCCACCCGACTCGCCCCGCGAGCAAGAGGTGCATGGTCCACCAAAAGAAAATCGTTACCACCGCGAAACTTACGAGATTCCGGCCGATGACGCCCACCGTGCGACGCAGGGGGATGTCGGTGCTCCCCTCGAGGACCAATGCTCCGAGCAGCACGAGAACCCAGACGATGAACCGTGGGAGATCGCGCCAGCCGCGGTGCTCCTGGTCGAACGTTCGCTCGTAGATCACTTGCAAGGAGTTCGCCACCGTCACCGTCCCGGCAAACGCGATGATCACGCCGAGGATGATCGGGGTGGCCGCATGGGTCGGCGTTTTGCGAAACAGCTCCTCCATGATGTGGGCGCCTCGACCATTGAGGCCGATGTGCCGGCTCAGATCGTCATCGATCCGTTCGTCCGCGGCTGAGCTCAGGAGGATCATCAGCGGGAGCGCGCACAGCAGCAACGAGGCTCCAAACAGAACGATCGCGTTGCCGAAGTCGATCGCGCTGAGCCGCGCACTGAGGTCTCCTAGCCACGAACCCTCCAAGCGGAGCCGCACGGTGGCGAACCGCCGGCTGGCACCGTCCGCGATTCGCTCGCGCCGGCGCACAGGAGGCTGGCCGTTGGTCGGGGTCTGGCTCACCTGGGCAGCACCATCGCGTCTGGCTCGCCGTCATGGCGGGCAGGGAGTAGGGGACCAGCCACGGCACTTAGCACTGTGATTAGTGTGCCCGGCCCCTCAGCTGCCACCGGGGCGCCGCTGCGATGCCGCGGTAGATCGATACTCCGCCGAGGACGCCGAGTGCGATCGAGACGATCGACCCAACTGGCTTTACGAGAGCGCCGATGTTTGCGGCGGCTGGATTGCCCACGAGTTGGGTGACACCGATTAGGCCGAGCGCGCCCGGGACTAGCAGCCAGAACGCTGGCAAGAAAGTGACTTGTGAGGGTGGGCCGCTTGGTAGGCGGGCTATGGCGAGCGCGATTGGCGTCATTACCAGGGCGCCGAAGAAGCCACTGATTTCGGCGCCGAACAGTAGGTTGCCGAGAAGCTGTCCGATCCAGGCTGCCAGCAAGACGATCATCAACCAGCGAAGTGCTCCGCGTGGAGCGGAGAAGAAAAGCGCTGCGGCGACTCCGAACACGATCACGCCGAGCCATGGCGCCCAACTGCCGAGCAGGTTTACGCGTTGGTCGTGCAGCACGGTCTCGCTTGGTAGCCCGACCAGTCCTACCCCTGCCACGATCCCGAACGCAAGCAGCAGCATTTGTACGCTTCCGAATACCAGCCGGCTTGCCCCGGCGACCATCTCGCCGGAGGCCAGCTCGACGGTGGCCGTCGTCAGCGCGCTGCCTGGCAGGAAGGTGACGAGCGGTGCGATCAGTGCTCGTAGGCCGGGGTCGGCGGCGCCGTGCTTGACAGCCTCGAAGCTGAGCGCCGAGACGACTGTCGCTGAGATGACCGGCACCAATATCGTCAGTGTTTGGTGACCCCGTGCCGCGAGCACGAAGACGCCTACGATCAGCCCCAGGCCGGCTGCGATCTTCACGTCGCCGAGCGTGGGTTGCAGCACTAGGCAGAGCCCGATCGTCATGGCCGTGTAGCTGAGCAGCGTGACTAGCGTTCCGTGGCGGGGACTCATTGTGCGGATGTGTTGCAGTTGGCGCAATCCCTCGGCCGGCTCGACCTCGCCCCGTTCGGCTCGGTGGATCAGCTCGTAGAGGAACGAGATCTGATCGAGGCGCAATGCACCCGCGAATTGCGGAATCGACTCGATCGTCGCCCAGCCGGCACGGCCGAAGGCGATCATCAGCGCGGTCGGTAGCACCACCACGCGCGCGTCGCTCGCACCCATGGCGGCGGCGATCGCCGTCAACCGTTCTTGGGTCTCGCTGACCGCCGTACCGGCGAGACCCAACATACGCCCGAGCTCCAGCACGAACTCCTGCATCTCCCGAACGTCCCGCTGGTCAGCTGCCACCATCTCCTCTTCACGAGCGTCGTCATCGAAGGCTCCCATCGCTACCGCTACAGCGGTGGCGGGGCTGGGCGGGGTGGCCCGTCGCTTGGCGGCACTGTTCCTGGACCGGGAGGCGAGCCTTTTCGCCGGTGGCGAATCGCGGCGATGATCCAGATGAGCAGGGCGACCGCTGCGGCACCGATCAACGCCCATGCCCATCCAGGCAGGCCGCTGGATTCTTCTGGTTTGGACGCGTTTTTGTGGCTGGCCGCCGCCGCTCCGAGGGCCGCCGCAGGAGCGTTGCTCTTGGAGGTCGTAGTCGTGGTCGTGGGAGCAGTGGCCGTTTGGGTCTTGATGACGGTGTTCGTCTGCGTGGGAGTCGTCACGGTCGTGGTTCTCTCCGGCGCGGTGGTCGTCTGCGTTTGCGTCACCGTTTTGGCTGGAGCTGTCACGGTGCTCGTGGTGGTGGAGGGAGTGGTAGGGGCGGCGATGGCCACTGCCGAGCCGCACCCGAGCAGACAGGTGACTAGGACACCGAGTAGGCCGATGCGCACTGTCCGGCCCGGCGGACACGGCTTGGAGGATCGGGTGCGGCGGAGCTGCGATCGTAGGGTTCTGATCATGAGTGCCTCTCTCTACTGAAGCTATTTACATACCGGCCATAAATCGCTCGCGTCATCGCTTGACCCCCGCGTACTTCTCGAGGAACAGCGCCTCGGCAAGGGCGAGGTGCTCGATCTCGGACGGGTCGACGCTCTCGTTGGGCGCGTGGATCAAGCATCTCGGCTCCTCCACACCCATCAGGAAGATCTCCGCGTCTGGATAGGTCTCGGCGAGCACGTTGCACAGGGGGATCGAGCCGCCCTGGCCCTCGGTCACCATCTCGCGCCCGAACGCTTCCTCCATCGCCACCTTCAGCGAGTCGAAGCCGGGCCCTTGCAACGAGCCGACGAACGGGTCGCCCACGGCCACCTTCTCGATGTCGCAGCGCAGGCCCCAGGGGACGCGGTTGCGCAGGTGCTCGATCAAGGCGTCCTGTGAGGCTTGCCCGTTCATTCCGGGTGGGATCCGCAGGCTCACGCGTGCCGTCGCCGAGGACTGGATCGCGGCGGCGGAGCCGATCACGGGGGGGACGTCGATGCCGAGGACGGTCACCGCCGGACGCGCCCAGAGCATGTCCGCGACGGAGCCGTCGCCGATCAGCTCGACGCCGTCGAGCACGTTCGCGTCGCTGCGGAACTGCTCGGTGGGATAGTCGACGCCGCTCCAGCTCTGCGAGCTCTCTAGAGAGTCGATCGTCGTGTTGCCCTGCGCGTCGCGGATGGAGGCAAGCATCGCGATCAGCCCGGCGACGGGGTCGGGGGCCGGACCGCCGAACATGCCCGAGTGCATCGCGCTGTCGAGAGCCGTCAGTTTGACGTCGACGCTCGTCATCCCGCGCAGCGTCGTTGTCAGCGTCGGCACGCCGACCGCGAAGTTCCCGGTGTCGCAGACGAGGATCGTGTCGGCGCGCAGCAGCTCGACGTTGTCGGGCACGAATGCCTCGAGCCCGCCCGTGCCCTGCTCCTCGGAGCCCTCGCTGATCAGCTTGATCCCGCAGCGGAAGTCGCCGTGAACCTGTTGCAGCGCGCGCAGTGCCGTCAGGTGCATGACGATGTTGCCCTTGCAGTCGGCAGATCCGCGGCCATACCAGCGGCCGTTCTGCTCGGTCAGCTCGAACACCGGCGTTCGCCACTCCTGCTCGCCGAGCGGTGGCTGGACATCGTAGTGGCAGTAGAGCAGTACCGTGGGCGTCCCGTCAGGGGCCGGCGAGTGGCCGTGCACCGCGGCGCTTCCGTCCGGAGTCCGCGATTGCGCGACATCCCGCAGGCCGACCTCGGCGAACGCATCGATCACCCACTGAGCTGCCTTCTGGCACTCCTCCGGTGGGAACTGCTTGGCGTCCGCGACCGACTTGAACGCCACCAGTTCCGCCAGCTCGTGTTTGGCGCGGTCCATCAGACCGGTCACGGCCTCGCGTAGATCCTCAACAGGCATCGTCACTCCTTCTCAAGCGTCCAAGCTGTGGCTTCACGACGCTCCCACGGGTTGGACTGGGATTGTGTGTGAGCTTGCCGCTGCCGCCGCCGCACGGTCGATCGCCCGTGGGCGATCGACTCGATGGCGACCCATCAACACGACCAGCGCTACACCGCACGCCGTCCAGATCGCCATCATTAGCGAAGCGCGCGAGAGGCCGGCGGCCAGAGCTTCGCCTTCGGACGCGCCTGCCTGGTGGTGGTTGTTGGCGACCGCGTTGTCGATCATCGCCACCGCTGCCACCGCCACCGCTGCACCGATGTAGCGGGCCATGTTCGAGATCCCCGAGGCTTGGCCCACCTGGTCGCTTGAGACCGCCGCCGTCGAGGCGGACGAGGCAGGCCCGTTGGCGAAGCCGAGGCCGACGGCGAGTGCAACCAGCGGCAGCACGAAGGCTCCATAGGTCCAGGACGCGTGCACGAATGCCAGCGCGGCAAAACCGACGGCAGCGAGACCGAACCCCAGGCCCACGGCGGCGCGTGCGCCGATCCACCCGGCAACCGGTGTGATCAACGGCGTGATCGCGATCATCCCGGCAGCGGCTGGCAGCGTCGCGAGCCCCGCCTGTAGGGCGCTCATGTCCAGCGCGGCCGGGTTCTGGAAGTAAAGGCTGAGGACGTACATGAGTCCGTTGATCGTGCCGGCGACGATCAGGATCGCGAGCGTCGCCCCGACGAGCACGCGATTGCGAAGCAGCTTGAGGTCGACCAGCGGGGCGCTCACGCGCCGCTCGACGATCACGAACAGCACCGTGGCTATCACGGTGGTTGCGAAGCACCCGAGTGTCGCGGCCGACGCCCAGCCCCAGTCGTTGCCCTTGCTGAGCGCGAGCACAAATGGTGCGAGCGCGAGCGCGATCAGGATCGTCCCGGCAAAGTCGATCGAGTGCGAGCGCTGTGTATCGCGCGACTCGCCGACCGTCGCGAGCGTCACAGGGATGCAGACGGCGGCGATCCCCGCATCGATCCAGAACAGGCCCTGCCATCCGGTGGAGTCCACGAGCACTCCACCCACGAGCGGACCGGCCGCGGCGCCAGCCGCCGAGGCCGCGCCCCAGATCGTGATCGCTTTCATCTGCCCGGGTCCGGAGGAGGCGACGGACAGCAGGCTCATGCCGCAGGCGAGGATCGTCGCGCCCGAGGCGCCCTGGATCATGCGCCCAACGACGACCCCTGTGCCGGTGCTCGACAGGGCGATCAGCACGCAGGAGCCGATGAACAGTGCAAGACCGGCCGTGAACACGCGCCTGCGCCCGAGCACGTCGCCGAGCGCGCCCGAAGTAATGACCACCGCAGCACCGACGAGCGAATAGCCAGTCACCGCCCATTGCAGCTGCGCGACCGGCGCGTGCACATCCTCACTGATCGAAGGGAGCAGGATCGTGACGGCTGAGGTGTTGGCGTTGACCACCAAAGCCGAGACGCAGGCCGCGGCGAGGACGCCAAGCGCGGCCGGCCGGTCCGGTCCGGCGCTCGACTGCGCAGCAGCGGAGTTTTCAGGGGTCTCGGCCCGCGCGGTCATGGCTTGATCGTGCCTTCGTATTCCAGATGCGCGATCGTTTCTTCGTACTTAGGGAGCTTCTCTGGGCAGTAGGTCTCCAGGATCAGCTTCTCGCCCTGCACGACTTGCTGATCTACGATGACCGGACGCACTCCGACGAAGTCGGCGCCGTTGCGGAACTGTTCGAACAGTGCTGCCTTGCCCAGCGCGTTGGCTGGGTTTTCGCAGACCGGGCCGCCGTCGGCACCGAGCGAGCTGATGATCGTGTCTTGGCTGGGCGGCACATGCAGGCCGGCCTGCTGAAGCTTTTGGGTCAGCTGCTGGGCCTTAGCCTGGGATTCCTGATCCTTCTTTTCGCCGTTGAAGGTGATCAGGCCGATGACGAGCAGCACGACGACGGCCGCGCCCGCCACCCAGTACAGCCAGCGATGGTCACCGCTCGAAGGAGGCTTCGCGGTCTGCGGCGTCGGCGGGGGTGGCGTCGGCGGTACCGGCGGCTCGCTGGCCTCAGGTCGGGTCGTGGTGGCCTGCGCCACGACGCTGGGGGCCGCGGACTGTGGCTGCGCGGGAGCCGGTGTCGAGGAGGCTCTACCGTTGCCGCTGTTCCCGCCCGCGTTCATCTGCCAGCTGGGCTTGCGAAACCGCAGGAACAGCAACGGCGGGAGCAGGCCGAGCAGCACGGTACCGGCCAGGATCAGCGCAGCGTAGGCGATAGTGTTGCCGCTTTCGAACTGCGATGGCGGCACGAAACCGATGACGATCGCGGCAGCTGAAGCGACGAAGCCGAGTCCGCACATGAACTTCAGCGCTGGGGCCTTGTATCCGCGCTTCACGTCGGGCTGGTCGCGGCGGAGTCGTACGGCGGCTACGAACATCAGCAGGTACACGATCAGGTATACCTGAGTCGTCATCACACTGAGAATCCAGTAGGCGCTCGATACTGACGGGATCAAGGCGTACAGCAATGCGATCACTGTCGTGATCGCACCCTGAGTAACGAGTATGTGAATCGGGATTTCGTTCTCGTTCTGCTCCTGGAAGAACGGTGGCAGGTACCCCTCGCGACGTGCGATCAAAAGCAGTCCCTTCGAGGGGCCCGCGAGCCAGGTGAGCATCCCGCCCGTCGAGGCGCACACGAGCGCTATTGCCACGATCGGCACGAGCTTGGACAGGCCGAAGTAGGCAAAGAAGGCGTTGAATGCCTGCATCACCCCCGCGGTCAGGCTCAGCTCTTCGGCTGGGATCACCCAGCTGATCGCGAGCGCCGGCAAGATGAAGATCAACAGCACCAGGCCGACCGCGAAGAACATCGACTTCGGGAACTCGCCGCGTGGGTTGCGCAGCGAGGAGACGTGCACAGCGTTCATCTCCATGCCGGAATAGGAGAGAAAATTGTTGACGATCAACACGAGGCTCGCGATCCCTGTCCATTCGGGAAGCAGGTGCCCCGCGTTCATCGGTGCCGCCGACGGATTGCCCTGCAGCAAGAAGACGACGCCGAGAACGACCAGCAGCACGCCCGGGATTAGCGTGCCGACGACCAGGCCGCTTGAGGCGAGCTTGGCGACCCCGCCGGTGCCACCGCGCGCAGAGAGGAACACTCCCGACCAGAACACGACGACGATCACGATCCCCGTGTAGACGCCGTTAGTCGCCAGATCGGGGTTAAAGACATACGCGAGCGTGCTGGCGACGAACCCCAACAGTGTGGGGTAGTAGAAGATCGTCATCGCGAACTGGCACCAAACGGCGAGCAGCCCCCAGCGCGCGGAGATGCCTTCGCTGACCCAGCGAAATACGCCACCATCCCATCCGGACGCAAGCTCGGCCGCGACCAGCGCCTGCGGGAGCAGGAACACGATTGCCGGCACGATGTACAGGAACACGCAGGCCAGGCCGTAAACGGCCATGGTCGGCGCGCTGCGCAAACTCGCGACCGACGCCGTCGTCATCAGCGCCAAGGTAAGCCAGGTGATGTAAGTCGGCTTAGCTACCGCCTTGATCGAAGGGACCGCGATCGGTCGATCGGCGGGAATGTCCATCGATGCCATCAGTTACCTCCAAATACTGAGTCGCTGAGGATGTGCGTCCTCCGGCCAGGCTTCGTGACGATCGGCTGGCTCATGTCTCTGCAAGCTAAACGGTCATCGCTTCACCGAGCGATAGTTCATCCAGGTGAATTCGAATGCGTGCTCGCCCGCGCAGAGGCTCAGATGTCCTCACTGTCGAGCGCGGTGGCGCTGATCAAGTTCAGCCCAAGGTCCGTGACACGCTGCAACAGCCCTTGGAGCTCCGCTTGGTCTGCGACGCGGCCGACCAATAGTGTCTTGCCATGCTGGCGCGTGAGCGTCATGCCGTCGAACAAGTCCCCGATGTCGTCGCTGAGCTCTCCTTCGACGACAAGTCGGTACCGGCGATCATTCACTGAGACAGCATTAGCGCATCGGCGCGATCTCATGTGAACTCGCGCGGTAGCTCATATGGGTGATTGCGTTTGCTCGCAGAGCCCGAAGGCGTCAGCGCGCGCGACCGCGTCCGAGCGCGAGCTCACACCAAGCTTGCGATAGAGCGCGCGAGTGTGAGATCGCACGGTGTTCGGCGAGATGAACAGTTCCGCGCCGATCTCCCGAGCCGACAGGTCGGTGGAGAGCAGCCGCAGCACCGCCACCTCGGCATTGCTCGGGAGATCGAGCATCTCGCCTCTATTGGCGCGCTCACGAGCCTGTTCGAGCTCGCCGTCCACCGCGGCCGCGAGCGCCGGGACCCGTCCGGCGTCAGTTTGCTGCCCGATCGCCTCCCAGGCTAACCGCAACGCCGCTTCCGCGTCGTCGACGTGTCCGCGCCGACAGCGGACGCGGGCAAGCAGCACCAGTAGCCACGCATGGTGGACGGTCGCGACCTCATCAGCGAAGAAGTGCTCGGCGTGGATGAGCTCGCGCTCAGCGTCGGCGAGCTGGCGCTCGCGCTCGAGCACGCATCCCAGCGCGATCGCTGCGTTCGCACCCGGCCAGCCGCGAC
Source organism: uncultured Solirubrobacterales bacterium (assembly GCA_963704555.1). GTDB lineage: Bacteria > Actinomycetota > Thermoleophilia > Solirubrobacterales > Solirubrobacteraceae > Palsa-744. The sequence goes on along the minus strand of OY969921.1, from coordinate 1,720,366 downwards.
TGCTCCCGGCCGAGACGACGATCGCCTTGGCCTTAGACGCGTGCGTCTGCGCCGACTCGAGCCATCCACGGTCCGCGGCGACGAGCGCGAGCGTAGAGCGAGCGAAGGTGTGCCCCGGTGTGTGCTGCTCGGCATCGGCATGCTCGACCGCGTGTAGCGCCGCAAACCACGCGCCATCGAGATCGCCGGATAGGTAGAGCGCTCGTGCATAAGCGGCGAGCGCGCTCACCAGGATGTCCTCCGCGTGCTCGGTGGCTAGATCCACGGCTTCGCGACCGTGGCGCACGGCCTGCGCCACGCCGTCGTCGAGGACGGCGGCACGGACCATCGCCGCCATGGCCTCCAAGTACGGTGGAAAGCGATCCGGGAATCGTTCCTTCGCGCGATCCGCGAGCTGAAGCAGCCGGCGCCGTTCGATCGTGCGCTTGCCGAGCATGACGGCCGCCGTGGCCGCGCTGACGAGGAGTTCCGGGTGCTCGCACAGCTGCTCGTTGGAACGGGTCTGCACGAATCGCAGGAACGTGCGCGCACCGTCGCCACGAATCATGGAGAACTGGGACTCGCACACGATTTCGGAGACGAGCGCTTGATCGCCGATGGCGCTCGCGTGAGCGGCCGCTTCGACTGGCCGCCCAGCGGTGCGCAACCAGTCCGCCGCGCGCCTGCGCAGCTCGACCGCCGCGTGGGGATCGCTGGATCTCAGCTGCACTCGCGCGAACTCGGCCAGCAACGGGTGCAGCTGAAACCAACCTCCATGCTCCAGCCGGATAACAAACAGGTTGAAGCGGTCGAGCTCATCCAGCATCGTCGCGGAGTCCGCACGTCTGAGAACGCTGTTGCACAGCTCGACGGTGAAATGTCCCAACACCGAGGTGCGCAACAGAAACGAGCGCTTGTCGGCATCGAGCAAGCCGAGCACCTCGCGGCTCAAGTAGTCCACGAGGAAGCGATGGTCGCCCCCGAACGCACGCACGCCACGCGACGGATCCCCGACACTACCCAACCACAACGCGGCCAGCACGAGCGCCGCGGGCCAGCCCTCGGTCCGCGCGTGCAGCAACTCGACGTCGCTTCGCCCGAGTGCGATGCGATAGCGACGGACGAGCAGCTCATAAACCTCGTCGACCGTGAACGCGAGGTCACTCGCACGAAGCTCGGTGAGGGCGCCACTCCCACGCAAGTACGACAGCGGCAGACTGGGGTTGACCCGCGTGAGCAAGACCATGCGCACGTTCGGCGGGAGATGACGCACCGCGTACTCGAGCGAACCCACGCTCGCCCTACTGGTCACGTATTGCAGCTCGTCGAGGACGAGCACGACACGCTCGGCGAACCGTGCGACTCGGTTCATCGCTTCGTCAATCACGTCCTCGACCGGCGCGTCCTGTGCATCAATGCTCGCCAGCGGCGGGTCGAGGCGGCCTCCCCCAGCACGATTAAGTGCCGCTCCAACGTATCGCCACAGGATCGTAGGATCGTTGTCAGCGGCGTCGAGAGTAACCCATGCGATCCGCGCTCGCTCTGCAGCGCACCACGCACGGACCGCAGTCGTCTTGCCATAGCCGGCAGGGGCCGCCACCAGCGTGAGCCCCGACCCCTCCTCGACGGCCAATGCTCTGAAGACCCGCGGCCTGTCGATCATCCGACGCCGCACGCAAGGCATAGCCAGCTTCGCCTCCGCAAGCAGTGGGTCCTCGGTTCGCCTCGACTGTCGGTTGCCCGCCAAGTGCACTACTCCCTGGCTGTCAGTCCCCCACGGCTACCACGATAGCGCGTACCCGATCAAGAGTCCAGGATAATTCCAACTGACATCTGAAGTCCGATATATCGATCTTGAATTGGTAGTGGTCGGCATAGCGCCCAGGAGACTAGTGCTGTCGAGCCGGATTCCTGCGTTCGGGTCGCTGCGAATCGCCGCGCCACCCGGATCCCATTCACCTGGATGAATCGCGCACTTTCACTTGCATACGACGACAAAGTGCGTACGCTCGCATTCCACTAGGGGCTCCGATCGCGAGATTGCCCTGCGGCGCGTGCGCGAGCTGACGCATCAATCCAACTGGAGGAGAAGATGGCAATCACCAGCAAAGAGCTCGGGCTTGGACCGGTCGACATAATCGTGATCGGTTTTCCTCCAGAGGCGCCACAAACCGGGGATGCGATCCCGTTGTTCCTAGATTTGGTCGACCGGCGGATCATCCGGGTGCTCGACGTGCTGATCGTGCAGAAGGACGCCGACGGCAACGTGGCACGACTCGAGGTTGATGGCCTCGACGGAACCGTGCTCGCGAGCGTTGCCGTGTTTGATGGAGCGCAGACCGGGATGCTGGGCGGCGAGGAGGCAGCGTTCGCGGGAGAAGCACTCGAACCCGGCGAAGCCGCAGTCCTGATCTGCTTCGAGAACAGTTGGGCAGCGCCCTTTGTCACTGCAGTTCAACGCAACGGCGGCCGTCTGCTCGCCGCCGAGCGGGTCGGCGCTCGAGACCTGCTTGAGACGATCCCAGCGCCAAGCGCCGGCGAGTGCCCCCGAAGGAAGCCAGATCGACAAGCTCCGCGAACTGGGCGATCTGCACACGTCGGGCGTCCTCACCGACGAGGAGTTCGCAGCGGCCAAGGGGAAGGTTCTCGGCGTCTAGCGCAGACGGCGCTTCAAGTTACAACACGAAAGGAAGGGTTCCATGGCGAACCTAGTTGCAATTGGATATCCAGACGAGGTGACCGCCGAGCGGGCACGGGTAACTGTGCAAAGCCTCGAAGCCGACCTGGTGATCCAGGCCGATCAAGTAGCTGCAATCTCTCGTGACAGCGCCGGCAAGTACCACGTCACGACCACGCATGGCGCCTCCTCCACAGCGGGCGGCGCGGTATGGGGTGGATTTTGGGGTCTGCTGTTCGGCCTACTGTTCTTCATCCCGTTCGCGGGCTGGGCGATCGGTGCGGGCTTCGGCGCTCTGTTCGGCCATCTCGGCAAAAACGCGATCGACCAGTCGTTCCAGGAGCAGGTGCGCGACTACGTGAAGCCAGGCACTTCGGCGCTGTTCATGATCATCGAGAAGGCGACCCCGGACAAGGCGATCGCAGCACTCGATCAGTACGGCGGTACGGTCATCAAGACATCCCTTTCCGACGAGGACACCGAGAAGCTGCAGGAGGCCTTGACGCCCCATGAACCGGCGGCGACAGGCGCATAGGACAAGGAAATCCATGTCGGAGGCGACATGGTGGCGGGGTCACCGTGGCGGACTCGCGTCGTGGCGGTCGTGGCGCTCCTCGCGCCGGTTGCCATGGCAGTTGTGGCCGCGGTCGCGCTGGCGGGCGATGTTGCCATCGCCGCATTGGCGGTTGTGCTCGTGCTTGGGGCAAGCGCGGCAGTCTGGTTCGCCCTGACTCGTCGCGGCGCCCGGCGAGCTGCCGGTGTGGTGCTGGCGGGGCTCGCCGGGGCCGGCCTGATCGTGGTGTTGGCGACTCACTGGCAGGGCGTGCTGGCGATGGTTGGGCTGCTCCTGTTGCTTGCTCTGTTCGGCTTGGCTGCCCGCTATGCGCTGGGGCGGACGGGGGACGCAGCGGCTCTGAGGGCGAGTGCGGCGCTTGTGCCGGTGGGGGCCGCCGGCTCGGCCGTGCTGATCGTCAATCTGAAGTCGGGCGGTGGAAAGGCCGAGCGTTTCGATCTCGCTGCTGAGGCTCGGCGGCGAGGTATCGAGCCAATCGTGCTGCAGCCCGGCGATGACCTGCTCGAGCTCGCTGAGGACGCGATCGAGCGCGGCGCGCAGGTGGTCGGGATGGCCGGGGGCGACGGGTCGCAGGCGCTTGTCGCGACTGTTGCCGCGCGGCGCGAGGCTGCCTATGTCTGTGTTCCCGCGGGGACGCGGAACCACTTCGCCCTCGACCTCGGGCTGGACCGCGACGACGTTGTGGGCGCGCTTGACGCTTTCACAGACGCCGTCGAGCGGCGCATCGATCTTGCGCGTGTCAACGACCGCGTGTTCGTCAACAACGCGTCTCTCGGCGTCTACGCGAAGGTCGTCCAGTCCGAGGCCTATCGCGACGCCAAGCTCGAGACATGGACACGCATGCTGCCCGATCTGCTCGGTCCCGACGCCGAACCGATCGACCTAGAGTTCACCGCGCCGGACGGGAGCCTCTGCGACGACGCTCCGCTCGTACTCGTCTCCAACAACCCGTATCGGCTGACGAGCCTGGCCGGCGCCGGCACGCGCGCACGGCTCGACACGGGCCTGCTCGGGGTCGTGGCCGCGCGGGTCCGCACCCCTGCGGATGTGTCAAAGCTCGTCGCGCTCGAGATGGTCGGCCAGGTGGGACGCTATTCCGCCCTAGTGTCTTGGCCCACCCTGGAGCTCGAAGTCCGCTCCGGGGCCCCCGTGGAGGTCGGGCTCGACGGCGAGGCGCTCGTGCTGGAGCCGCCGTTGCGCTTCACGTCCATGCCGGGCGCACTGCGCGTGCGGCTGCCCCGCACGGTCGGCCTCGCGCCTGGCGCCCGCGCGACGGCGCTGAGCACGGACAACCTGGGCGCACTGCTGCGGGTGGCTGCGGGCAGGTGAGGCTTCCCGCGGCACGTCTGGCGCTCGGCCTGATCGTCCTCGTGCTGGTCGGTTGGGTGGCTGGGGCGCTCGTGACCTTGCTGGTCGGGTCGGGTGGGCTGGACGCGGTACGCGACGTCGCGGATGAGCGCTCGGCCGGTCTGACCGCCGCGGCGCAAGCCGTGACCTGGATGGGCAGCGCATTTGTGCTGGTCCCGCTCGCCCTGCTCTGCTGTCTGCTGCTCGCCTGCGCGGGTCTGCGCGGGGAGGCCTTCGCGGTGGCTGTGAGCCTCGCCGGCGCGATGCTGCTCTCGGACGTCGTCAAGCTGCTCGTGTCCCGACCACGCCCCCCGTCGAGCACCTGCAGGGCGTGACCGGCTCGAGCTTTCCCTCAGGACATGCCACGCAGGCGAGCGCGTTCTGGTTCTCGCTCGTGCTGGCACTGGCAACGGCAGGGGTCGCGCCGCTGGTCACCCAGGTGACCGCCGGGCTGGCGCTAATACTCGTGCTCGCGGTCGCCCTCTCACGCGTCTACCTGGGCGTGCACTATCCGGGAGACGTCCTCGCCGGCGTGCTCCTCGGGACAGGCTGGGCGGTATTCGTCGCACGCTGCATGCGGGAGGCCTCGGTCAGGTGAGGAGTCGGGTCGCGCGACAGCCGCGGGGCCGTGTCCGGCGCCTGGACCAGCGTCTGATGAGGCGCTCGCTTCGAGCCAGCTCAGCGGGTGCTGGCCCGTGAGCGTTCCGAGCTCAAGCGGGGTCGAACGGTGGGTGCCGGGCGTTCGCGTCGTCCGCACGTATCGGCGGGCGTGGCTACGAGCGGACCTCCTCGCCGGTGCGGTGCTGGCGGCGATTCTCGTTCCGCAGGGAATGGCGTACGCCGAGCTGGCCGGGCTTCCGGCGGTCACCGGTCTCTATACGACGATCGCCTGCTTGGTCGGCTACGCGGTGTTCGGGCCTTCGCGGGTGCTCGTGCTGGGACCCGATTCTTCGATCTCGCCCTTGATCCTGGCAGCGATCACGCCGCTGCTCGTGACCAGGGATCCCGCGAGCGCCATAGCCCTGGCCGGGATCCTGGCGGTGCTGGTGGGACTCGCCGAGATCGGGCTCGGACTGGGCAAGCTCGGGTTCGTGGCCGATCTCCTGTCCAAGGAGGTGCAGGTCGGATACATGAACGGCCTTGCGATCACGATCATCGTGGGCCAGCTGCCAAAGCTATTCGGCTTTTCCACACACGCCGACTCGTTCCTCGCGGAGCTGCGCGCGTTCGCTTCCAACCTCGATGAGACGCACACGACGACGCTCGTGGTCGGCGTCGCCGTGCTGGTGCTCCTGCTGGTGCTTCCCCGCGTCACCACGCGTCTGCCGGCGGTGCTGGTTGGGGTCGTTGGCGCCACCCTGGCATCGGCGTTGCTCGGGCTCGCGGGCGAGGGCGTCAGCACGGTCGGTGCCCTGCCCCGGGGGATCCCCACGCCCACGTTCCCGTGGACGACCGCCAGTAATGTGGTCCCTCTGCTCATTGCAGCGGTGGGCATCACACTCGTGTCCTTGACCGACACGATCGCCACCGCGACGAGTTTCGCGGCTCGCCGGGGTGAAGAGGTCGAGCCCAACCAGGAGATGATCGGCATGGGTGCCGCGAACATCGCGGCAGGGCTCTTCCAGGGCTTCGCCGTCTCGACCAGCGGCTCACGGACCGCGGTGGCGGAACAGTCGAAGGCGAAGAGCCAGGTCACCGGCGTCGTGGGTGCAGCTCTGGTCGTGGTGTTGCTGCTGTTCCTGAACTCGCTGCTTGCCGATCTCCCGCAGACCGTGCTCGCCGCCGTGGTCATCGTCGCCGCGTTGTCGTTGATGGACTTGGGCCTCCTGCGCCGTTACCTGCGCGTACGCAAGAGCGCGTTCGCTGTGTCCCTGGTCGCCACAGCCGGCGTGATGCTGCTGGGCGTGCTGCAGGGGATAGTCGTCGCCGTCACCTTGGCGATCCTCCTCTTCTTTCGGCGCAACTGGTGGCCACACGGTGCCATCTTGGGCAAGGTCGAAGGGGACCAAGGTTGGCACGACGTTGACGGTCATCCAGATGCAGAGCAAATCCCGGGCGTCGTCGTCTACCGCTGGGAGGCGCCTCTTTTCTTCGCCAACGCTGGCTCGTTCCGCCAGCAGATCCGCCACCTCGTGCGTGACCGCGAACCCGAATGGGTGGTCATACAGTGCGAGGCCGTCACCGACGTCGACGTCACCGCCGCCGAGATGCTCGAGCAGCTCGACAACGAGCTCAACGCGGCAGGAATTCACATGGCGTTCGCGGAGATGCGCAGCCGCCTCCAGGACCTCACATTGCGCTACGGCCTGCTTGAGACCCTCGACAGCGAACACTTCTACCCGACGCTCGAGGCCGCCCTCCAGGAGATCGACACCATTCTCACGGCTCCTCGAGGCGCTGCCCGATCTCGAGCAGCGCCTCGCGCTGTTGGTCGGTGACGGGCGGAAAGCGAGGGTCGATCTCCATCAGCGTGTGAACCAGGACGGCTGCGACGCCGATCCTGGCAAACCACTTGCGATCCGCCGGGATCACATACCACGGAGCCCACTCTGTGCTCGTGTTCGAGAGCGTCTGGGAGAACGCCTGCTGGTACTCATCCCAGTGCTCACGCTCCCTGACGTCGGCCGTGGAGAACTTCCAGTTGTGGTCGGGAAGGTCGATCCGGCGCAGGAAGCGAGCGCGCTGCTCCTCCTTGGAGATGTTCAAGAACAGCTTGACGATGCGAAAACCGTTGTCGGTGAGGTAACGCTCCCAGTCATTGATCTCCCGGTAGCGCCGGCGCCACACATCGCCCTTCTTCGCCGCCTTCGGCAGCTTCTGGCGATCGAGGTTCTCCGGATGCACTCTCACCACGAGCACCTCCTCGTAGTGAGAGCGATTGAAGATGCCGATCTCCCCGCGCGCGGGGAGACGCTGCGCATAACGCCAGAGGAAGTCGTGGTCGAGCTCCTCCGCCGAGGGCACCTTGAAGCTATGCACCTCGACACCCTGGGGATTCACCCCACTCATCACGTGACGGATCGTCCCGTCCTTGCCGGCCGCATCCAACGCCTGCAAGACCACCAGCACCCCCCACGTATCCTGAGCCGCAAGCCGAGCCTGGTACTCAGACAGCAGCCGCACGCCCTCGGCGAGCAAGTCACGACCCTCCCGCTTCTTCTTCACGCCCCCCTTGAACGCAGGGTCGAAGTCCCTGGTGAGGATCATTTTCGCACCGGGCTCGACCCGGAACGGCTCAATGAACTCAGCAACCCTCTTTTGACGCTTCTCGGCCATCCGCAATCCTTATCGGAGACTTCCCCATCACCCAGCCTAGCCGGTGTCGATCCAATCTCCCTCTTTTCCGGAGCCCCACATCCGCAACACCCCGCAGACCAAACACGAACTGCATACGAGCCCATCGCAGGGACGCAAACAGCGAGATCCGCCGCACTCTCCGAATGGCGGCTGATTACCGCCACCCACCACCTGCTGAAGCTCCACAGGCGCCAGATGGCCGTCGCAGCGGCCTGAAAGACGGCCCTGGCAGCCACCGGTGAGCACCCTACGGGCCCGACGGAAACCGACAACGGCCAGGAGAACCCGCAACAGACCTCGCCGCCAGCTCAGCGCGAACCCTTTGCGCGACATCCACCGTCCCTTGCGAGCGTCTAAGGACTACTGATCGAGACGCTCGCTTGTATGGGAAAGGGGGAGCGCACTGGCCCGCGCTTGGAAAGATGAAGGGCCAGCCCTTCTAGTTGCCCGCGCACGCCGCCATGAAGTCCCTCGTAGCATTTGATGAGGCCGCTAGGCTCCGTAGCATGAGCGAGAAGGCACGCTTCACCGCCGAGGAGGCTCGCGCCGCAGGCGAGCGGATAGGCATCGAATGGGAGACATCGCGGTTCGGGGTCGAGCAGTTTCGGATGGGGATAGACGTCGAGCTCGAGCACGGCACGCAGGATCTCGAGACTAACGTCACCGACGACGATGTAACCGTAACCGCAAAGATCGCACGAGCCCACCTCAACGAGTTCCCTGACTACTACACCCGCTTGGCCGTCATGGAGGCCGAGGCCGAGGCCTACTGGGCCGCACAGGGCGAGTAGTCCACCCCGGTGCCGGCAAGCCGCTGGCACGCTGATCATCGCGCGTCGCGACAACTCCGCACTTGCCCAGGTAGGTAGATGGGTCGCGGCGGGTCCTCGGTGCGCGGACGCCGAGCAGGGTTTCTAGCGCTCCTGGCCGGACGGGCGGCGCTAAAGGCGTAAGGTGGACGAGAGTCCCAGCTCCGAGGGTGAGGAGTATGAGCGTGTTGGCAGCCGTCTTCAACCTGAACCATCCGTCGCATCTCGTGCATTGGCATTTCTTCCAAATGTCGGTCTCGAACATCGTCGTGATCGGGCTGATGCTGGTCGTCTTCGCCCTCGCGATCGCGCTGCCGTTCCCAGGAGCGGCGTCGCGTCGTCGCGGTAGAGGGTCATGAGCGTCGCCCGAACCTCCAAACCGTCGTGGACTACTCGCACGCGCGAACTTGCGATGGGTGCTCTGCCGCCGGAGAAGCTGCTGCCCGACAACCAGCCCACATACGTCGCATCTTGGATCTACGTGTTCGGCGTCGCGAGCCTCGGAGCGCTAGTGGTAATCATCAGCTCCGGCGTGATCTTGAGCCTCAAGGGTCCCGCATGGTGGCACTTCACCGGGATCGGGCACTTCTTTAACAGCATCCACCTGTGGTCTGTGGAGTTGTTCTTCTTCTTCATGGTCATCCATCTGTGGGGCAAGTATTGGATGGCAGCGTGGCGTGGCGGGCGCTCCCGCGTATGGGTCACTGGAGCCATCACGTTCCTGGTCGCGGTTCCCGCGGCGTTGACGGGCTATGTCTCCCAGCAGAACTTCGATGCGCAGTGGATCGCCACGCAGGCCAAGGACGGCCTGAACTCAGTCGGCGTCGGCGCATTCTTCAACGTCACCAACTTCGGTCAGATGTACAGTTACCACGTCCTGCTGCTGCCGGTGACCGTGATCGCCCTCGTGGTCGCGCACGTCCTGCTCGTGCGTAAGCACGGCGTCGTCCCGCCTTTTGAGCTCGATAAGGGACTGAGTTCCTCACCGGCCGCTCCCGAGACGGCGCCTCCGGGGTCCGGCGCGCAGGTAGCGTCATCGTGACTCGTCCGCGCTGGTCGCGACGCGAAGCGCAAACAGCCGAGTGGAAGGGCGGATACGCGCCATACGACTTGGTGAAAGAGCTGTTCATCGCGGTCGGTGTGGTCACGCTGCTGGCCGTGCTGCTGACCGTGCTGTTCTCCTCGCCGGACGATCCGCCGAGCACCGTCGCGCAGTGGTCTCGTGAGCAGCCCATCAACTTCGTCGCGGCAGCGGCGAAGGAGCTGGCCGGCACGAGCGATACCGCCACCTACGGTCCTCCTTACAACCACAACGGCGATGGCCAGCACGCCGCGTTCCTCTATCCGCAGAAATGGTTGGGCGTCAGCCATCCGATCAACACCGCCAACGACTTCGTGATCGACCCTCTGAAGACGGTTCCCGACAACCCCGCGCTGCAGAGCGCTATCGCCCAATATCAGGCGGCGCCCGAAAAGACACGAACGGCTTGGGCGGAAGCCTTTGCCAAGCCGTTGGAAGAACATGAAACGGCGTTGGAAGAAAACAAGGCACCGAACAGGGATGTTTCGGTCGATCCGACCACCGGTTCGGTAACGGTCAAAGCCGGGGAAGCGGGCCCTGTCCCGATCATGATGAGTGGCCTGCTGGGGCTCGCAAAGAGCGGAGGCTTGGAAGGCAGCCTGCTGACGAGCCGACAGTTCTTCCAGACTGATTACACCAAGCCGTTGCTGTTCATGGCCGACGGCGGGTTGCTCGCCGAACGCGCTGAAGCCCAGCATCTGCTTGGCGGCCAGTGGGGCATGATGAACGAGACGGGCAGTTACCCGGGCCAGACGTGGCTATGGCTGTACACCGTCTGGTATCAAGTCGAACCGTTCAAGGCCTCCGAAAACGCTGACATTCTGGTGATGTTGGTGATGGGCGCGCTCAGCCTGGCGTTCGTATGCATTCCGTTCATCCCGGGCATACGCGGCATCCCACGCCGAATCCCGATCTACCGGCTGATCTGGCGCGAGCACTACCGCGAACACGAAGCCGAGGCTTAGCCCTACCGCCGTGTCCAAAAGCGCTTCACATCACGGGAAGCTCCGCGTCCTCATCGCCGGCGGAGGAGTGGCGGCTCTGGAGACAGCACTCGCCTTGGCCGATCTCGCGCCCGACCGCACGGACGTAACCGTCATCGCTCCCAACACTGAGTTTGTCTACAGGCCAACGGTCGTCCGCGAACCATTTGCCTACGGCTCGGCGCAGCGCTACCCGCTCGCACGGATCGTCCGCGACGCCGGAGCAAAACTACTCGAAGGTGAGCTTGGCTGGATCGACCCGGCCGCGCGGACGATCTACACCAAGGCCGATGAGACGATCGGGTACGACGTGTTGGTGCTGGCGCTCGGAGCGACAGTCACCAAGCGCTACCCCCATGCCCTGACGATCGACGACCGCAACTTGGACGACACCCTGCACGGGCTGATCCAGGACATCGAGGGGAACTACATCCACAGGTTGGCATTTGTTGCGCCAGGACGTATGGCCTGGCCACTACCGCTATACGAGCTCGCGATGATGACGGCCGGGCGCGCATACGACATGCAGATCGAGCTAGAGACAACGATCGTCACCCCCGAGGACAGCCCACTGGCGATCTTCGGCTCGGCGGCTAGCGAAGCTGTCGTCGACTTGCTTGCAGCCGCGAACGTCGAGACGATCAACTCCGCCTACGTCGAGGTCCCCAGCTCCGGCAAAGTGCTGATCAACCCCGGCGAACGGCACCTTGAGGTGGATCGGGTAGTTGCGTTGCCCGAGCTTTATGGCCCCGTCGTGCGCGGCATTCCGCTAGGCGAACACAGCTTCATCCGGGTCGACTCGCATTGCCGGGTCCCCGATGTCGAGTGCATCTATGCTGCCGGCGACGCGACCGACTTCCCGATCAAGCAGGGCGGTATCGGATCGCAGCAGGCCGACGTCGCTGCGCAGTCGATCGCGGCTCTGGCTGGGGCCTCCGTGACGCCTGAACGTTTCAACCCCGTGATCCACGGGATGCTGCTGACCAATGAGAAGCCGCGATATCTCACCGCCCACGTCACGGGAGGGCACGGGTTCAGCTCGGAGATCACCGAGACACCGGCCTGGTCGCCGCCGAGCAAGATCGCCGCGAAGTACCTGTCGCCATATCTGGAGGCGCAAGACCGCGAGAGCGCCTCACAGAAAAGCGCCGGTGCCTAGCGCGATACGCAGTGCTGCTCGACAATCGCAGACCAATTTGTAGAGTCGCACCCGCTTCGCGGTTGACACGTCGCTCGCCGATCTGCAGCGCGTAGTGGAGGATGTCATCGAGGTGCAACCCGAGTGCGCTCCATGCGTGCGAGGCGAGCACGGCGAGGTCTAGTTCAGGAGCCCCGAGTCCAGCTGTCGGAGTGACTTACGTTGTCTGCGACACGCGCCGGTCAGCGAGACGACCCCGCTGCCAGCAAAGCAGGCGCGCCCGCCGGCATCCCCTGCACTGCCGCTCAAAACGAAGCTCGGTAGCTTCGACTGGAGCTCAGCGCTCGCCCGTTTTCGCTGACGGAAGCACAAGCTCTCGCCGTGCACCGTCTCAGACCCGGTGCTCGTCCCGAGCGACAGCGTGGGGCCAGGTTCCCCGCACGCTCGCTCGGCCTGCAAAGCAGCGGTCAGGGCGTCCGGACGCGTACCTTCGGCGGGCGTTTGCGGTTCGCAGTCCGTGGTGGTGCTGGGCCGCGCGAGGATGTCGCGAAGCTGCGCCAATCGCCGGGGTATACGGTGGTCAAGCTACTTTCCTCAGCGGCGCATCGCGCCAAAGGAGACCACCGTGAGCCAAGCCACTGCAGAGACCATCACCGTTGGACAGCTCGGCGTCCGCTTCCTCGTAGAGGGTCCCGACTCCAGCGGCAGCGTGAGCGTGTTTGAGTGCTACGTCCCGACCAACGCCAGGATGCCAGCGCCCCACAGCCACGATGCGTTCGAGGAGACCATCTACGGGCTCAAGGGCACCACGTCCTGGACCGTCGACGGCGAGAGCATCGGAATTGGGGTCGGCGAAGCGCTATGTGTGCCGCGCGGAGCGGTCCACGGGTTCCAAAACAGCGGCGGCACCGACGCCACGTTCCTCGCGATCGCCAGCCCAGGAGTCTTCGGACCCGCCTACTTCCGAGAGGTCGGCGAGGTGTTGGCCGCCTCCGCCGGCGGCCCGCCGGACGTCGCCGCGCTGGCCGAGGTGATGCGCCGCCACGGCCTCACGCCGGCCCAGCCGGCTACCACTTGACCGCCGCTCCAAAGCGACTGCTGCTCTCGCAGGACGAGCGAGTGTCCGAACAAGAGCTGCGCTCACGCTCGCATCGGACGGTGGGTGTCGCGCAAACCCTCGGCGGGCTTACTGGAGCCTTTCTAAGGGCGGGGTCGAAAGCCGGTCGGCTACGCTCGTCCGGCGGCCAGCAGGACCAGGTTCGAAAGGCTCACCGCTCTGCCACCTCCGGCCGCCTCCCGGATCGCCTCGGTTATAGCGGTCCAGGTCTCGTCTTGCACCTCCTGCGGGTGCGGAGCGATCATCGCGGTGATCGGCGGGGCGATCTCCCTGATGAAGGTGGTGAACTCCTCGGGCGACTGCCACTCGAAAGTGACCTCGGCCTCCTCCACCTCCACATCGGAGAAGCCGGCCGCTTCCAGCAGGTCGCCCAGCGCCTGCGGCGTCGGGCGCGAGAGCGGACCGGGTGTTCCCGGCGGCGGGGGCGGGACTTGGAGGTGCTGCATCGCGGTCCGCATGGGAATCGCGAGGAACGGGACGCGGTCCGGTGATCCCCACGAGCTGATCGCCATCCGCCCGCCGGGCTTTAGGAAGCTGCGGATACGCGCCGCGGCGGCCTCTGCGTCGGGCTCGAAGATGATCCCCCAGCGTGAGAGCGCGGCGTCGAAGCTGGCCTCGGGGAAGTCCAGAGATGCTGCATCCGACTGAACGAATTCGATGTTTTCAAGCCCGGTGGCAGCGGCGCGCTCGCGGCCGAAGGCGATCATCTCGGCGGAGATGTCGGTGGCCAGCACGGCGCCCTCGGGCCCAGCCCTTCTGGCCGCGGTCAGCGACGGCTCCCCGTAGCCGGCGGCCACATCCAACACTCTGCTTCCGGGCTCGACGCCGGCCATCTCGACTAGGCGCTCACTGATTCCACTCGCCGCCCCGTCGATCAGCTTCGACCATCTGCGCCAGCCGGTCGCAGCACTGTTCCACTGATGGCGCTGTCCGTCTCGAAACTCGACGGCATCAACTGTCTTGGACTCCATGGTTACCTCCCAGTCGGGCACTCCACCCTACACTTTCTGAGCCGGGGCCAGGCGCGGATGATTTGGTCTGAGAGACGGTCTGGGCGAATGGCTCGAAGCTCCTCTTATCACCACTTCCTCGTGGATGCGAGCGTGCCCGTGACCAAGCGGCATCTGCCCGTTCAGGACGGTGGGTGTCGCGCAACTCTCGGGTCCGTCCGGTGTGGTTAAGACACTTCTGGGTATGCCCCAGAACTTTCTTGAGTGTGATCGTGAGCAGGTGTTCTTGTTGCCGCCGGACCCGCGGGATTGGCTGCCGGAGGGTCATTTCGCGTGGTTTGTGTTGGAGTCGGTGCAGGAGATGGATCTCTCGGCGTTCTATGCGTCCTATCGGCTGGATGGGTGGGGGCGCGCGGCGTTCGAGCCGAGCATGATGGTGTCGCTGCTTTTGTACTCCTACGCGCGGGGTGAACGCTCTTCGCGCGGGATCGAGCGCCGGTGTGTGGAGGATGTTGCCTACCGGGTGATCGCTTGCCAGCAGACCCCCGATCACGCCACGATCGCGCGCTTCCGTGCCCGCCATGAGGAGTCGCTGGCCGCCTTGTTCACGGAGGTGCTCTCGCTGTGCAAGGAGGCGGGGTTGGTGAAGGTCGGGCTGATCGCGATCGACGGCACCAAGGTCCACGCCAACGCGTCACATCACTGCAACCTTGATTACGAGCAGCTCGCGCGGGAGATCCTCAGGGAGGCCGAGGCACTCGACGCGGCCGAGGACGAGCTTTACGGCGATGCGCCTGGCGACGAGCTGCCCGAGCAGCTACAGACCCGTGAGGGGCGTCGTGCAGCGTTGCGGGAGGCTAAGCAAAGACTCGAGCGTGACCGCGGGGAGAACGGGAGCGTGGAGACCGAAGCGGCCGCGCAGGGCGGGCTCTTCTGGGGTGAAGATCGAGCTTGATGCTGGGGTGATCGTCGCGCGGGTTCAGGGTCGCGATGGATGGTTGCTTGAGGCTCGCCGTCAGCTCGATGAGCACCGTCAGCGTGAGGCCATGCCGATCGGGCGCTCGCGTGCCGGGCGGCTGTTGGAGGCAGAGCGACGGTTGCAGCAGAACCTCGCAGTCGAGCGCGAAGCGAACGAGGCGTATGAGCACTACCGGGCGCATGGACGGGACACGCGGAGGCCGACGGCTCGGTTGCCCACCGAAGCCATACGAGCCGCCGGAGATCCCGGCGGGGAAGATCAACACGACCGATCTTGATTCGCGCAACGTGAAGACCCCGCGTAGCTACACCCAGGGCTACAACACGCAGGCCGCGGTGAACGAGCATCAGATCGTGCTCGCCGCGGAGGTAACTGCCAGCTCACCGGACTTCGGTCACCTACAGCCAATGGTCGAAGCCACCAGGGGGTCATGACGGTCTTGGCGGTTGCAAGCGCATTCGGTAGATCACGCAGTCGGGGCGCGTCGCGCGTGCGTAGCCTCGCGGCCAGTCACGCCCGATGGAGTCACCCAGGTCAGCTACGGCGGCGGCACGCAGCGACCGCTCTGCCGAATTCCCGACGGCCAGCGCGATTGAGTAGATCGCTGTCGCGCGTGTGCCTAGCCTGACCTCCCAGCCGGGCGAGCAGCGGTCGCACCCTTCAGCACCCACTGTTCAGGCTCGGTGCGGAACACTCGGCACAGCAGTCGATCGTAAGCGACCCGTCGCTGAAGGCTGCTGAGTGGAGCGCCCCGGTCGCGAGAGCCAGCGGACGAGGCGATCGGCCACCGCATGCAGTAGCGCATCAGGGCCATCGTAAGGACTAGCGCTCTACCTCAGCGGTGATCTGAGCCACGCTCGCCGGCTCAAACATGATCGCCCAGCAGGTCAGCGATCATTCGACCGGCGCGAGTCGTGGGAAGCCCCTTCATGAATAGAACATGAATAGAACATGAAGCCTACTATCTGACTGAGCTAGCAATCTAAATTTTGGCTCAGATACAGGAGATTCTCGGTATCGGTGAGACAGGATTTGAACCTGCGACCGCCCGGCCCCCAGCCGGAGCGTCCTGGGGTTTCTGAGTGCTCGTAGCCCGTGTTTACTGGGGCTGAGTGCCTCTGAGTGCTTCTGAGTTTCTCTCACTTTGGACCCCAAATTGGACCCCAGAATCTTGCAGCGGACACTCGCTGCTTGCTACCGACCACATGTGCGCCTATCGAGGGTCGGCCGGCGTGACGGCGGGAGCCGGCTGCAGGTCAAGATGCCACGGCGCGACGACCTTGAGAAGCGCCGTTGGCGGAGGGTCGGTAAGCGGCAGAATCTCACCGGTGAGTTCAAGCTCGCCACGCCCCTCGAACACGGCGACACATGGGTTTCCGTCCATAGACGATGGGAAGCGAATCCCGGCTGCACCATCCTCGTAAATGTCTGCAGCGATCGCTTGCGTGACCACGCGACGGCTAGTCGTGATCTCGTGTAGGTCCAGATGCCGCATGTCGTGCTCGAGTAGGAGATCGACATGTCGCTCCTCAATCCTGTGGCGCTGGGGCACATCGGTGAGGTCGTAGATCGGACTGTCCGATCGCAGTCGCACGGGCGCGAGGATATGTTCGCGGCGCCAAGCTGCCGTGATGGGCTGAGCGGCAAGTTCCCGCGCAGCCTCCGCTCCCATCTCCTGCTGGAAGCGGCGAATCGCGGAGAGCTTGGGGCGGAAGTCGGCGAGCACCTCCCGGAGACAGGTCTCGGCAAGCTCGGCGACGTAGACGGTGCGGAAGCGTTGGCGACGATCATCGAAGCGGTGGCTCCACTCGCAGATCTCCGACGGGACGAAGCCGAGCGGATCGCCGTGGTAGCCGACCCTCCAATACGTGCGTTCCGCTGGTGCGTCGCTCACGTCTGAAAGCTCGCCAGCTGGCGAGCGGCGCGAACGACGGCCGTGAACTGCTCGGGCGACTCCGCCGCGCGCAGCATCTCGATCGGCGCCTGATCATCCAGACGAGTATTCGTGCCGAACAACCACGCCTTCGCCGTCTCAGCGTCATAAGCATCGCTGATCATCCGCACAATCTTGTAGCCATGCCGCAAACGGCGCGCCACGGCCGCCCGAGGCTCAGGCCCATCCTCGTGGGCATAGCGACCGATCTGCTTCGCATCGGAAAGCCCCGCCAGGAAAGCAGCCATCCGCTGGCCGAGACTTTCCTGCAGGTAGGCCGCAATCTCCGCGACGGGAAGCGTCGCCGCGTCGTGATCCAGTCGCTCAGCCTCGGGCACAGTCAATATCGACATCTCGATACTCCTCTCAGACGGATACCAGCAGAAGCTTCTACAGCAAAGCCTACCACAAACTACACCAGTAGCTCCACCATCCTCCTGCAGATGCTCGACGAGAGCTTCTCAAGGCCGATCTCGAATTGACCCTGCAGCGAAGAGGGGTCAGTTTCTCGCCAGAATAGAAGTTCCCCGACGGACGGCCAGGCCGTAACAACGATTCCGATTCCAAATGCTCGATGGCTCGTAAGAGCTTCGTTTGCTACCCAGTCTTCGCGACCACGCACAATATCGTCATTGACTTGAGCTAGAAGGCTACGAGAGTCCTCAAGCAGACGCAAGCTGTCCGCAGGGGAGAATGAAACGTCGTGAGGCGCGCCTGCGAGCGGAACCAGTTGTAGCTTGCTTGGCCAGGTACCGGTCGCCTCGTAGTAAAGCACCGCGTAGAGGCGAAGCTGAAACGTATACGCGGGCTTAAGTTCAGTCTCACCGTCCGGACGAAGACTAAATATCGCACCCGACTTGTAGTCCTGGAGCACGGGCCCACCAGACGCTGGTATTACCCGGTCAATCCTACCTGCGATCAGACCGTCGGCCGACGCCACGCGAAGCTCATAGCCGTACGGTGTGACAGCCGCGTCCCGCGCCCGTCCGGAAGGATCCGTGATATTTTGAGCCAGCTCTAGCGCTCGTGCTACAGCACGGAGTCGAAGAACCTCAAACTTCTTGATGTTCGCTTCCAATGGCACGGACCGTCGCTCCAGCGGGTTGGTCGCCATAGCCTGCTCGGCGTTTGCGACAAGCTCACACCACCGCAGTTCGATGACATCGGGATCCGTAACCGGTGAGAACGAGCCGCCACCTGCCTCCTCAAGCAGCCGGTGGACTATCGTACCGAGCCGCGCCGCCGCGCTTGAAGGCAGGAGCGGCGGCTGGCGTACCGCTTGCCAGATGCCACGCAGCCGGCACTCCGCGAACGACGGCAGTGACGTCGGTGCTAGCCGCGCAACGGGGGCCGTGACGCAAAGCGCCTCTGTTAGGCGTTTTGCTGGTTGAGTGACTGGTAGGCCCAACTCTCCCGCCGCAGAAGATTGAAGGTGTCAAGAAAGCGAGGCTGCTCTCCGGCCGCCGCTATAGCTTCAGCGAGAACCCCTTGCGGTGCCCCTGTGTCCCATAGCGGGTGAACTACGATGACGTCGTGGCGACCAACTCGTAGCCCGGGGAGCTGTCCAAAGTCGTGTGGCTGCGCAGAAAACGAGCTACTGAACGAATCTCGCAGTCGGAGTGCGAGGTCCGGCCACTCGATGAGCTCGGGCGTTGCAAAGTTGCCGTCAAGACCGCAGACATAGTCGGGTGATGCTAGGCAGCGGAGTAGCGAAATCCCGAGACGCCAGTCGAGAAGTCCGTGGTAGATCATATTCCGATATTGACGAAGGCAGTCATAGCCTGCCGAATCACATGAGTGCCTATGGCCCTCGGAGATAAGCTCTCCGACAAATGTGTCTGGCGGCGCTTCCAGATCCGTTGCGTACTCTAGAAGCTCACGCCAGTGCGCATGAAACCATTGCACGAAACCGGCACCATTTGGAAGGTAGTCGTTTAGTACGATTTCGCCGGCTGTTAGTTCAGGGCCGATAGCGGTCTGCCGGACATTGCTTATCTCGATCTCGTCCGGATCGACGTCAAGGCGCTCGGCCACAATTGAGCGCAGAATAAATGCCGCGGAGTAATAAGCGCCCTTCACGCCCGTGCGCGGGGCGCCGGGATCAAGTGTCAGACCGTCGGGTATGATAGCCGGACGCAGCCGAAGCACGTCGGTCGTCTTCGGGGCTGCAAGCGCTAGCTCCTCAACGTCTCCGGTGGGTGTAAAGGTGACACCGTCATCTGTATTTTGAAACCGCTCGTCGATCCACTGATTGTTAAGGGCAGAACTACGTCCCCGGCGTGCGGTGCCGAGCTGACCCCGGAATAGCAAGCCCCGCCGATGATTGATACGAAAGATTCTTCCTCCGCGCGACAGGGCAATCGCCGAATTCGTTTGCCCGATAGGATCGCACGGTAGTCCATCGGACTCTGCTATGACCGTTGCGCCTGTGATCATCAGCTCGTCTTCGTCTCGAGTGTCTGTCCCACGACCGAGCGCAGTCCGGAACCCCAGGGGGACCGCGAATCGATAAATACCAAAGCCACGCGGTTCGTCTGGGAGTGCTCCACAATTCGGGCAAAACTGGTCGATGGGCTCAGCGTCATGGGTCCGAGTGAAGTGACAGTTCTCGCACCGCGCCATCCAGCGGCGACTCGTGAGTGGGTCGTCCTCGGTGGGAACAAATCGGTCCCTGCGATACAGCAGCGGCGCGGTGAATCCAATCGCCTGATGTATGCGCTTATCCTTGGTCTTTTCTGAGCCAGGAGCGAACTCGCTGATCGCTAGATCGAGATCGCGGTCGATCGAGAAAAGCTCGTTGGTTCGTATCCCGTGGTAGAGAAGGCGCACACGCGATGGCATCCCGTACATCGGGAGCACCGCCCCCTCGGCCAGCCTCTCGGCAAGTCCGTCTCCGCTGAGTTCAGTGTTGTGCGCCGCCGCGTCGAGCCGATCAAAGAGCGTGTCTCTCGCAAATTCCTCGAGCTCGGCGGCAGTCAGTGCGGGGTTTTGCGTTACCAGTGTCTCCGCGATATCGCGGACTTCTGGCGAGGTCCGGAGCCATGTAGCGACGGCGTTGCGGAGATCTGAATCGTCACGCCACCGTGCGACCAGTCCAAACTCGCCGTGGCTGTCGGGTGGTGTCGGGCCTTGATGCCACATCACCCCAGCAGCACGGAGTGCGTGGTATAGCACCTCCTTGGCTATGAGCCGCTGGGCGATCTCGAGACGGCTTAGAGACAGGAACGGCACAGGCGGTGAGTCCCCAGTAATACGCTCAGGGTGGCGGTAGTAGAACTCGTCGTGACTCCGGCCCCGGCAGAGTGTGAGAACGATCGCGAATGCCTGTCCTCGGCGCCCCGCTCGCCCTGCACGCTGCTGGTAATTGAAACGCATTGGCGGCATGTTCGCGAGGATTACGGATTGAAGGTTGCCGATATCAACTCCGACCTCCATTGTGGTCGTCACACTCAGAACGTCAATCTCATCGACCGACGGGATCAAGTGGGTACCTTGACCCTCGTCCACATTGACCACGATGTTGCGAAATAGACGCTGACGCTCCGCTTGGTCGTCCGTCTGCGCTGTCATCTCTTCGGTGTGAAGGCGAATGGGGGGCCTTAGCTCTACCGCTTGGGTGGAATAGTAATTGTCGCGCTGGAGAGCGGCGCACGTCGTTGTCGGCGTGGCTGGCAGTCGCCGTAGACAGTTCGTACAGATGCCAACAGAGTAGAGATGATCGCGCCTGCAGGTCTCGCAAGTCCAGACGGAATCGTCGGGCATGGCTATACGAACTGTCAGATGCCGCGGGTTGATAATCATTCCTTCGTGGCGGGCTTCTCGCGCCACGGCGCGCCAAACGGCGTTATGCAGGGCTTGTTCGCCGACCTGCAACTCAGTGGAACACTGGTTCACAAAGTTTCGGACCTTCGCGCGCGCCGCTTGCCAGTCTGGCCATGGGGAAGGAGGCGGAAAGTCCTGCGTCTCTTGCTGGTATCGATAGAGGTCGCCGAGGATTCTGATCACGCTGTCGCACAGGTGCGCGAAGAGGTCTGGGTCTGCGCCTACCTCGTGAGCAACTGTTTCCAAACTAGCTCGACTCAGGCCGCAGCGTGCGTATCCGAGTCCGGCCGACTCGAACCCAAAGTAGAGACGGTTGAAAAGGACACCACATGCCTCCCCCATAACCTTCCGCCTCAGCCGCTCTCTTGCCTCAGCACCTTCCGCTGAGAGGCCATCATGCCAGCCACCATCCTGATGCTCGAAGTCGAGGAGTTCGGTCCAGCGCTGATATCGACCGTCGATCCGGAAATCCTGGTAGAGGACGTCGTTTCCCGCTGGATTTATGCCTAGACGCTTTAGCCTGGTTATGAGCGATCCCGGGTCGACCGGGTCTGGGCGACCCTCAAACAACGTGCGAAGCGGAACTGTTCTTGTGGTAGCCGCACTCCGGACATCATCGATTATCGCGGCGCCCGCGCGCTTCTTGGACTCGAGGATATCTCGAACGTCTTGCGGATAGTCGCCGTTGATGTCGCGTGTTGCATCATCAAGCGCTTGACGCAATTCCGCTACAGCCGAAGGGGCTATTTCAGCTAGCCGGGTAGCCTCTGCCGCGAGAGGTTCTCCGGCCCGTTCGAGATCCTCGAGAAGTCGCGGCCGGCCAAGAGCTTCGAGCGCTAGCTCGTCGTACAGGACTTCACGTACCAGATCCTTGTAGTGCGAGCGCTCGACACCGTTCGCCAGCGACGCAGCGTCCTCGCGACTGTCAGAAAACACGACTAGCTTCCTGTTCGCCTCGTCCAAGAAATAAAATAGCTCCTTCGACAGCAACTGAGTGACCTTTGAGAAACCGGTACGAAATCCTCGAATCGGCGACTTACGGATCAGGCGACGCGTGTAGCTGACCGCGCAACGTGGACATACCGAGGGAAGAGCACGCGCCTGTCGCTGCTCCTCGACCGATGCTTCCGGCAGCACAAATAGGTATCCCGGGACCCAAGGCCCATCGGGATAGGCTGTCCCGCCCTCTGCAAGTTCCACGTTTGCGCTCTCGACGTTCAGCGCTGCCGGACTCCATCGCGCTTCCGTCGAGCCATCTAGGAGGGCCTGTTTCCACGTGCGTGCGGCGGTATCGAGATCCGCCTGTCCCCGGGGCCAGAAAACCGCATACTGGTCGTATGTACGGCGCTCAACAAATCGTGCTGCCTGCCTGTCGGGAATACCCTCAATGTCTGCATCTGTCCTGAGTAGTTCCCAACCGCCACTTGGTAGCGAGAGACGGTTTCCGGCCAGAAAGGCCGTCCCGCATTGCTCGCAGTACAGAAGCTCCAACATCCTGTGGGAGTTCTCGCAGAGCACCGAAGGATCGGTGCTTAGACTTCCACACGTGCGAGCTGGTTCCGCATCGGCGTTATGCACCCCACAGTTCGGTGCCGCACAGGCCCACAGCCCCTCTATGTTTCGAAAGAAGAGGTGAAATCTGAAGGAGGGCAGGGAAGTCGTCTGGCTTTGCTCGCAATAGCTACGGGCGATTAGCAGACCACGCCCGGCAGCCCATGCGTCATCGGATGCGACGTCAGGCCCGAACAGGTTGCTGCAGAAGTCGCTAAAGGAGACTGCACGGACTTCCCCATTGACACTCGCTGCTGCTAGAAGCTGTGCCCTGAGCTCTGGTTCCCGGAGCTGTACCGCCGCGCGGATCTGATCCCCCGGATCGCCGTCGGTAGCAGTGGCGCCAAAGTCCCGAGCGAGCTGAGCAAGAGTATCCTCGTCGACCACATCGTCAGATTTCGCCGATGCGGCGAGTCTCTTTAGTGAATTATGTGCTGGTAGAGGCGCGGCAGGTGTATCCGGTGCCGGGTCTGGATACCCAGGTACGATGCTAGCCGGCTCCCAGTCTGCCCCAAAGAACTCTGAAAGGTATGAGTAACTCTTGTCATCATGAGGCTCAAGCGAGGCACTTGACCCGATGATCCGGAGCTTCGGGCTGTCCGGAGTCAGGCCGAGCCTGCGTAGAAGCAACCGGATCAGGTATGCAACCTCGGTACCTGCAGTTCCGCGGTAAAGATGGAGCTCGTCGACGATGAGGTGGAAGACGCTGCCATCCTGTTGTAGCCACTCCTTAGTCCGCTCAAAGATTGGTTGGTCTGCCTCACGCATCAACATGATGCTGAGCATGCTGTAGTTGCTGATCAGGATGTCTGGCGGTGCATTCTGCATATCCCATCGCGACCGCATCTCCGCGCCGTCGAGTCGGGGAAAGAAGTACTGCACATCCCGTCGGGGATCGTCCTCGTCCATGCCCTGTACATACTGTGCGGCTTGTTGTGCTGCTCGGTCGGCCTTGACCATCTCTGTTGCAAGTCGTTCAATGCGGGAACGATCCGGCCTGCCGCCAGCATTCAACTCATGTCCAGGGATAGGCGTGGCTCCGTTGTATCGCCCGAGGTAGATGCGGTTTCCGTGGCGGTTCTCATCAAGCCATGCACGGGCGGCGTCCGAATCGAGTGCGCGGCGCAAACGGCTCATCTGATCCTCGACCAGTGCGTTCATCGGGTAAAGGATGAGAGCGCGCATGCCAGGGGCTCGTGTGTCGTGAGCACGCTGCGGCACCCGAAGCGAGCGGTTAATGCGCCGGTTTCCGTTGGCCTGCTGCGGGATGCAGTGATCTCTCCACTGGTCGCTCTTCCACCAGTCGCTCCAGTGAGGCGGCTGGAGTTCTGGCGCGCTCCAGCCTTTGGACTCACGCGCGAGATAGGCAAACAGCGGGAGTAGAAACGCCTCGGTCTTACCCGATCCCGTGCCGGAAGTCACGATACAGTTAGCTCCGGAAAGCACGCGGGTAAGCATCGCCATCTGATGTCTGTGGAGCGGAAAGCTACCCACCAATCCGCACTTAGCCAGGCCCTTGAAGTCTTCCACTGCTGCGGCATCGAACCCGGGCAAGCTGTCTCCGGTGAGGGCATCAATAGTCGTGCCCGATGACTCGTATTGAGGCATCGGCTCGATCCACGGCTCTTGAGCAAAGGCGCCGGGCCGCTGGAGTAGCGACAGCCGTTCGCGCTCCAGGCCAGGGAACTGCGTGCCGAACGCAGTCTTTACATAGAGCAGGAAATTGTCGCGAATAGTTTCGAAGCTGCCGATGGGATCACGCATGACGCTGGTTATCTCTCGAGGTGACAGGGAGTGAGTGGCTGGTCTATCTTGGATGCGAGCAATGCCGCCGCCTCCTGCGGGATGCCTGTGTAGACGTCAATCTGGCTTGACGGGCTGTCAGGGTGTGACTGGCGGGACGGAGCCAGGCCGGAAAACAACGTGAGCGCACGCGCATGCAAAGGAGGAAGAGGCACGGTCGCTGGAATTGCCAGCATCTGCGCGTCACTGTCGAACAGCACAACAGGGATGTCTCGATCTCGCAGAAGAAGCCAGCGCCCCCAGTACCTGTCAATGAGCGTGGCAGACGTGCCGCGCCAGAGCCTATGGACCTGCCGACGCGTGACAGGATCCTTAAACTCGCTGAACCGGATGTCGTGATCATCCCAGGAAGCTGCGAAGGCTAGCCTGGATGTATCAAGATCGCGCCTGGACCATGTCGGGTCTGGCTCGGACGTCCATTCGAGCGACTCCTCGCAGCTAGCTAGTGATGCTGTAGCCCTGAGTATGCTCCACGCTGGCGGGTGCGAAGCAAAGTAGATCCCCGCTTGTTCAGAGACCAGGTGTAGGGTTGACTCATCGTCGGCTTCAACAAGAACAGCTGAAGGCGCATAGCCCCCACTGTACGGGTGTGTGGCAGTAACAACCTTTGCTGATGCGCTAAACGTTGAGCATACGCTGCGCAAGAGGGAAGCGGTACTAATATCTCGCGCGCCACACAGTACAGCGCGGGGTAGTCCTGGTCGCGGCACTCTTGCGAGCACCGTTGGTGCAGCGGCGACGGTCGTCGGCGAGTCATAGGGCGGGAGCTCGGCGTGAGCCAGTTCAGAGAGTAGACGCAGGGATCTGGACCGCAGGCGTCCCAGGGGCTCAGTGAGGCCTGACCGTGAAGCGACGGCTCGCATGTGCAATATGTCGAACGCGTCGCGATATGCGCGCCACGGGAGCCGCTGACGTGCTGAGATGACAGCGAGCATCTCATCACCTGGCCGGGACACGAGCGGCCTCCACGTAATCGTGCCAGAGTGCGCGCAGCCTGGGGTGGGCCGCCGCTCGATCCGCTTGCGGCGATGCCAGAGAACTTCGCGCCACAGCGCTTGGTCCTCCACGCTGCCAGCGATGTCTGGCATCGGGCTAGAACACGCGAGGTCGAGACCGCAATACTCAGCACGACCGCGACGGGTGAGCTCCACTAACCAGATGGGCTCCCATGCATCCGGTGGAGCTTGAGTCGTAGAGTTTGCGATCTCACCCGTACGGCGACCAACTAGGAATATGCGCTGAGTCGAGGGAATCGTCGGACGTACTGGAAACCCACGCGGCGAGGCTGCAGTTATGAGCGCTCCAGCTATGCCGTCACCAGCCAAGTCTCCGTGCCGATGGACCGCCCCAGACGGATCTGAGCTGAACAAGGGCGCGGTGAGGTTCCAGTCAAAGCCGTCTGCTAGGAACAAGGATTGCCTACGGACCACTTCACCATTGGCGACCACCTCGACGGTGATCGGTGTTCCCTGTTCCAGGTGAGCGGGGAGCGAGTACGCCTCAGCGTTGTCGGCAGCTTGGGCAAGAGTGTGACCGTTGCAGGTCACAATGTCATCTCCTGACGCCCCCTCTACTACGATCGTCGGAGGGGCGAACTTGAAGTAGGTGTTCCCCATTCCGCTGCGGATCCCGCCCACCAGCCGGATAGTGATGGCGGAAGGCAACGAGAGCTCCGGGAGCGTTTGACGGATAGCGCTGTCTTGTGTGGCTCCGTCTGATCGAAACAGTGTCCATCCGGCCGGTAGCCCTTCGAGGATGTCGATCCGTTTCAGGTCGGCTTGCCCGCTCTCCACCCAGCGGTCGAGGGCTGGGATGATCGAGTTCTGTGCCGCCAACAGAAAGGGAGACTTGAGAGGCAGCCGGCGCACTTCAACATAGCCCGGTAGATCGGAGGCACGGCCAGAGACAAATATACGTGCGTGCCCGCTCGGGAGGCGTACGCGCCACCCCGCTCCGCGATCCGCCAGTATCGGTGGCTCCCGCCAGTCAAACGCGGAGGCGGACAGAACGTTGTTAGTAGCAGGATCGCATAGCGGCGACGACCAGCCTGGTAGGTATTCGTGGCAAGTCAGGCGCATCAACTCATCCGGAGACTCGAGCATCAGACCGTCTTCGGGGAAAGCTGGTCTCGCTGCTAGACGAAGCGTCGTCGATGCCCTACTTGCAATCTCATCCACGTGTATGCATACGCGGGCGGTGACGGTGACGGCATACCCACCACCAGTGCCTCCGTCGTACCCGGTGTCGACACCGGGTACCTCTCCGTCCCAATCGTCTAGCTCTCGACGAATTGCGTCGAGAAGCACGGAAAAGAGCGCAGGTTCTGACGAACGACCACCAAGCAATGCGAGCGTAGCTGGTCTCAGATTGTCAGCGCCATATTTGCGAACGACGCGAGCAAGCTCCGTGTCAGATACGGGTGCGGTTGGATCCAATGCCGCGACCGTGAAAATATCGGAGAGTCCTTTTCGCTCATGCTCAGTAAGAATCGCCTGCGCCTTTGGCAGTCCCACATGAATCCACTCACCGGCGATCCTGATACTAAAAATCCCGACGGCGCCTTCCATATCCCGGTTTGACCAGACCTCAAGGTCCTCCCAAAGACGCAGCATCTGATCAAACGAGGGCAGTGCGCCCGCATCGACGGGGGTCAAGTCGAGGAGAGTCCTGAGGCGCTTGTAGTACGCGTGAGCTTCGAAGTCACCCTCAAGCCCTACTGCCAGAACAAAAAGTCCTAGATAGCCAATGTAAGGCGGATAGCTAAACTCGCCTTCCCGCCAACGGTCGAAGGTCCGCAGGGCCTTTTGACACAAGCCCACATTCGGACTAACGCCTGGTGGCCCCTCTTGGACAGCCGCGACGAAGTCGGGGACACTACCGGTACCGCCCAGCTCCTCGATGAGATCGTCATTGACATAGAGGAATACCTCGCGTCCAGCCATGTCCTGGCGGAAGATGCTAGCGGCGAGTGCGTCGTTCCACTCGATATAAGTTCGTGGGAGCTCGGCGGGCCTTGCCTCGCTGCCGACGCTTGATGTCTGGATCTCGTGCAAGATCTGGTCACGAGTAGCGGTTGTAGTCATTCTCGGCTCGCAGATGCTCGAGGAGATGGCGAGCTACGGCCTCAGCGAGGGGCGGAGGCACTGCATTCGCGACCTGGAGCGGCTGCCAGGCTCGCGGTCCACAGAAGATGTAGTTGTTTGGAAACCCCTGGATCACAGCTGCCTCTCGCGCCGAGATGGATCTGTGCTGCGTGGGATGAACTGGCAGCGCACGGTGCCCTGCAATCAGGGTCCGAGCCTCGTCGCGCTCCAAACGGCGGTAAGAGATGGGGCCCTCGCCTGGACCGATCTGGCGGATCTTGTTGATCACAGACCTGCCGTGGCGCATCGTAGACAGGTTGAAGTGCTCGCGACCGTCAGCCTCGCGGTGATACTCGCGAACCACACCAGGCCCGAGCTTGGGAAGCCCCGCGAACAAGTCGATCAATCGCGCGGTCGTCGGGAGGTTGACGCCGCTGTCCGCATGTCGGGGCCGGTGAGTCGCGCTGGGCTTGGTTGGTGCTAAAGCGAGCTTGCCGCGCCGGCCAAGGAAGAAGTAACGCGCCCGGTGCTGGGGAACGCCGAATTCGCAGGCATGGAGGAGATGGGCTTCGGTCGCGAAGCCGGCATCACGGAGTGCTTCGGAGATCGAAGTAAGAAAGCCGTGCCCGTTCACACGCTGTACACCAGGAACGTTCTCCAAGCAGATCGTCTGAGCGTTCAACGCGCTACCAAGTCGGGCGACGTGTCGGTAGAGGAGGTTGACCTCTGCTTGCGGGTCGCGCGTACCGGCCCACGAATATCCCTGACATGGCGGTCCGGCGAGTAGCGTTGTGACCTTCTTCAGTCCGGGCATGTAGCGGCGCAGCTCCCGGGAAGTGGTCGTGTCGTTGATCTCAGCCTCAATGACAGGGACACCGGGGTTGTTAAGACGATAAGTCTGCGCGGCGTTCCGGTCAGGCTCGACTGCAAGAGCCACCCGGTATCCGGCCCTACGGAAACCAGATCCGAGGCCCCCCGCGCCGGCGAACAGATCAACGGCGACGGGCCGTTTATCGTCGACGATGGCCTTGCGTCCATGACTACAGAAAGAGACAATGACGCAGTCTCCACATATAGCGTTCTGACTCCGGCATATGGCACGGCCATGGTGGATCAAATTGATATGCAACCGCTTGCGCATTTTGGTTGGGACTGCGTCTTGAAATGGGTCGTGGTCCTTCTTGCGGCCGTTGGACTTCACTAGGCCGAGGCGCACGAAGACTCGGTGCACGTGAGTATCAACCGCGAATGCTGGGCGCTCTAGCGCGTAGGCGAGTACGCAGCGGGCGCTCTTGGGCCCGATGCCGGGAAGTGAGGTCAGAAATGCCTCGGCTGCAGCGTCATCGAGTTCCTCAAGGAAGCTTAGGGTCAGGTCGCCCAGGGCCGGGGCAGCTGGGCCGATACCACGGTCGCGATTCGCAGTGTCGACTGCGGAGAGAAGACCGCGGAGCTGTCCGGCGCGCTGATCTTGAAACCCTGCGGGTCGAAGCAGCTCGATGAGCTCCTTCTCGGGTGCAGCAAGAACGTCTAGCCAGAGCGGGTAGCGGTGCCGTAGGTCGCGGAAGATGCGCTGATAAACGGGCTCCTGCGTCTGCTTGCTCAGGAGGATGTAAACCGTCTCCGCGAGCGGATCGTCCACGTTGCCGAGATCGCTAGACCGATAACGCGCCTCGAGAAGCTCGTCGATTCGATCGAGCAACTCCGGCTTCGTCGGTTGGGGATGCTTCATCGGAGCCACCTATACACGTACCAAGGCCGCAGGCTCAGCGGCAAAGAAGCAACGGCCACAAGGAACCCCCTTGTCGAACGAGCGGAATTGGACGAAGATGCGAGCATAACTACTGCCCACGTGTGGTGTAGCCCTCACTTGCCGCTGCCGTCTCGTCGTTGCGACGGTAGCCGACGAGTGTAGAAGTGCGGGCGACGGTCGAGATCAGGTTCGGCTGAGAGCGCGACGACGAATTTAAGGGGCCTAGCGGGATCGGGTGATACAGCTACGAGACGCAAGCACGCGTCTTTCAACACCAATATGCCGAATTTGGAACCTGCGACCACCCGGCCCCTACGACCAACTCCCAGCGTTGAACGCACTTTGGACCCCAAATTGGACCCCAACCCCAAAACTGGCTACCTAGCCAAGTTCTCAAAACCAGCCAATTTGCAGGGATTTTCTAATCGGGGAGACAGGATTTGAACCTGCGACCGCCCGGCCCCCAGCCGGGTGCGCTACCAGACTGCGCCACTCCCCGTGGTGCTCTTCGATTCTACGGACAAAGCCCTCGGGGCACTTCCCCCACGAGATCAAGCCCTCGCAGGCAGCTTGGCCCGTAGTTTGGGCAGATGCACCCCCAGCAGCCCGCGCAACAGAGCCGTATTGAAGTTGAGGAAGTCAAAGTAGTCACGCCACAACACGATCTGCCCGTCGCGAACGTCGAAGCGCCCGCAGACCCAGAGCTTGATGTGGAGCTTGCGGAAAGTTAGGAAGTCCGTGCGCTCGGTGAGAACCGACGCTCCGTCCGCGCAGATCGTGTGGATGACGACGTCGAAACCGGCGCCATCGTCGTATCCCCTCCCAAACACGCGCCGAACGCGCTCGCGTCCGTGAACAGTAGGCAGACCGACGTTCTCGTAGACCACGTCCACCGCCAGGAGCTCCACCGCCTCATCGAGATCCCCGCGGCGTAGGAACTCCAGGAAGCGCTCGACCACGGGCACGGGCGACGAATCGACTCCTGGCCGGTCCGCAGCGATCCCGCCAGGTTTACTTGCCGGCTCAGCCATGCTCACCCCCACCGATCTCCGCGGCGCGCCGCACCATCTCCTCTTCGGAGATGTCCTCGACGTGCGTGGCCACGTTCCAGCGGTGGCCGTAGGGATCCTCGAACTGTCCGGAGCGGTCCCCATAGAACTGATCTTCGACCGCTCGCAACGGCTTGGCTCCGGCCTCGACCGCACGCTCGAAGGCGTCGTCAGCGTCCTCGACGTAGACATGGATCGTCACAGGCGTGCCTCCGACCGACTGCGGGCCTTCAATGTTCATCCCCGGGTTCTCATCGGCGAGCATGATCACCGCCTCGCCGATTTGAAGCTCGGCATGGCCGAGCTTGCCGTCGGGTCCCTCCAGGCGCATGCGCTCGGTGGCCCCGAACACGCCTTTGTAGAACTCGATCGCCTCGCCGGCGCCGTCGACGATCAGATAGGGCATCACCTGCGGGTAGTTGTCCGGTATCGGCTTGGCCATACGCTGCCTCCTTAAGCGGTTGTCTGAAGCCTCTGCCTGAAGCGGGCGACGGGAATCGAACCCGCCCTAAAAGCTTGGAAGGCTTTTGTGCAACCACAACACTTCGCCCGCAAGAGCGCCCTTCATCGTACCGTCACGCGCGCCCACTAAGGTATAGCCGTGCGTCCAAGAGCCTTGGCTTTCCTGCTCGTGCTCACGGCGGCCGACTACTTGCTGTGGAACTGGTCGATCGCCGGCGGTCATGACATTGTCTCGCTCGTGGCGGGTCTCACGCTGCTGCCGTTGGGAACGGTTAGCATCGCCCAGCTCGCACTTGGCGCAGCCCGGATCATGGGCCTGCTGCTCGGCCGTCCCTCGCACAGCGCTCGCGCTAGGCGAATAGCGCGAGAGATTGCCGCAGCCGAGCACGCACGACAGGTCTCAGCGGTGGAGTCCGATCCGCCGTCGAGCAGACTCGCCGCCTAAGGGCGGCCCACAGTTTGAAGGCTGACCGATGAGCGACAAGCGGCGCTTCCGCCTGCTCCCCAACACCACCAGATCCCGACTGGCGACAGCGGCCGTGGCCCTGCTCGTACTGGCAGGAATAGTCCTTACAGGCTATCTCTACGAGAAACATCGCACCGGCAACATCTACCACCCGCAAGCACCGTTCGTGCCGCAACCGACGCCGACTCTGCCGAAGGCAAAAGGCCAGGACCACTTCGCCTGGCCGCTGTACGGCTACACCAAGAACCACACCCGCTTCTTCCCGGCTTCGCCGACGATGAAGCCCCCCTTTAGAACCGTATGGGCGCGCGGCGGTAACGCCCTGCTCGAGTTCCCACCGGTGATGTCGGGCAACCGGATCTTCCAGCTTGACGACGACGCCACACTCAACGCGATCGACAAGTACACCGGACAGACCCTCTGGAGCAGGCGCCTAGGAGCCCTCTCGGCGTCCACACCGGCGGTCGCCGGCAACACCGTATACGCGACCGTACTCTCACGCTCGTCCGGATCCCAGGCAGGAAGAGTCGTAGCCCTGAACACGCTCAACGGCCACTTCCGCTGGACGCGCAACCTACCCAGCCGCGCGGAGTCCTCCCCCCTGCTCGACAAAGGCAAGCTGTTCTTCGGCTCCCAAAACGGCACGGTATACGCGCTCGACGCAAGCGACGGCAACCTCCTGTGGACCTACCACGCGGCCGGCGCGGTCAAGGCCAGCCCAAGCCTCTCCGGCGGGGTACTCTATTTCGGCGACTACTCTGGCGAGCTGCAGGCGGTAGGCGAGGAGCATGGGCATCTGCTGTGGCGCAGTGGCTCGGGCGGCGCCCTGCTCGGCAGCGGCACCTTCTACTCGACCCCTGCGGTCATGTACGGCAGGGTGTTCCTGGGAAACACCGACGGGCGCGTATACGCCTACGACGCCTCCTCCGGCGCGCTCGACTGGGCCGTTCAAACAGGGGCCTACGTGTATGCCTCGCCCGCTGTCACGAACGCCCCAGGCCTCGGCCCGACTATCTATCTGGGCTCATACGACGGCACCTTCTACGCCCTCAACGCACGTTCGGGCCACATCGAGTGGCAGTACCACGCAGGCGGCAAGATCTCTGGCTCGGCCACAATCATCGGCAACATCGTGTACTTCGCCGATCTCGGCACACACCGCACGATCGGCCTAGGCGTCTCCACAGGGAAAGTCGTGTTCTCGATGAACACAGGCTCCTTCGACCCGGTCATTAGCGACAACCACTACCTCTACCTGTCGGGCATCACGGGCCTATACGCGCTCGCACCTCTAGATGCGACACCGCAAAGAGCAAAGACGCCGAACGCGCCCGGCTCCGGCGCGAAGGCAAAGGCTGCCTTGACGCACAAACGCGCCGCGGCAAGAGCTGCCGCGCTGCCCGCCGCCGCACGACTCAATCGCAGCCATCGCCGGCAAGCCCAAGCCCATGCGCGAGCGAAAAGTGCGCCACGACACGCACGACGCCGGGGGACTTGACGCTCACGGCAGTCCACCCGCCGGGCGCGGACGCCACGCAACCGTGGCCGCGTGTGAGCATCCAGTAGCGCGTGTAGTGCAGCCGCACAAGCGAAGTCCCAGACGTGGCAAAGCGCAGCGTGAACGAGTAGTGATTCAGCCCTGTCAGCACGGCCGGCGCTGAGGCGATCGGCGTGGGATCGATCACCTTGAACACGCGCCAATGCCTACTCGAGAACACTTCGCGCAAGTAGGGAAGGCCTTTGCGGATCAGTGCCGCCTCTTCGTCGCTGGACCCATCCAGACGCACGTCGGGCAGAGCGACATAGCTGACGGCAAGACCCTTCAACCACGAACGGTAGTCAGCGGCGGTCAGGGTGCCGCCGAAGAACAGCGGGTCGTACTTCGTGTCGAGCTGGCGCTCCCAGCCGCGCGCCAACGAGAAGCGTTGGGCCAGGTAGGCAGCCTCCCAATGAGAATGGGTGAAGGGGACCTCGACGCGTACGAATCGCCCACCGTGGGCGTCGAGGAAACCTTCGAGAGGGACGTAATAAGCGGCGCTCGTCGAGGGGTCGCCGATCACCTCGGCGCTCTCGCGCACCGGCCCCCAGGCAGTCCAAACGACGATCACCCCGACGGCAAGCACGATACTCGCCAACGGCCTACCAGGACGACTGAAACCATCGCGCCCCAGCACGCACAACGCAAGCGGCCCAGCCAAGATCACGGCATAGCGAGCGATGTTGCTGCCCATCGGTGTCGGCGCGATCGAAAGAAAGGTCACGCCCAAATAGATCAGCGCGCCGATCCGCAACAACCGCTCCTCCCACGGCACGGCGTATAGAAACGCCAAAGTCACGGCAACAGTTGCGATTATCGAGCTAGCGGCAAACGGCTCCCAACCACCCTCGGGAAAGAGAGCCTCGAGTGGCAGGACGACGACGAGCACAGGCAACACCAGCGTCAGCCCAGCAAGCGCACGGCGGCTGACGAACACGTGCGTAACGCCGGCCAGCGCAAGCAGCAACCCAGCGACGGGACTCGTGGCAGTACACAGCACCGTGAGCACGACCGCCGGCCAAGGCCGCTCGCGCACAAGTGCGAGCACGGCAAGCACGGCAAATGTGACCCCAAGCGCAAACGTCACGCGCCCGATCCATAGATCGCCGGCTGCCGCCAGCGCAAAGCACGCAGCCCCCCAGCGAGCACGCGGCCCGTACTCGCCAAGCGCTATCCGCTCGAACGCAAAAGTAGAGACGAGCACCGCCAGCGCACCGGCAAGGCGGATTCCGAGCATCAGGGCAAGCCAAGGGAACACCAGGCTGTAGCCGGGGAGATGGTGCCCGCCGTACCAGTTGTTGTCCCAAACCGTGAAGCCAAAGTGTTCGAACAGCGTCGCGCGATAGGTCTGCGCAGCGAAGTCTGGCGAGAGGGGCGCGAGCAGCAGCCAGCTCCCGACGAGCACGATCGCCGTAACCATCGCCAACGAGATACGCACGTCCGCGAGCGACCTGCGCGAGGACCCCAGCCGGGGCTGCCCCCCAGCGAGTGCTTGGCTATCCGCGGAACCCAAGCGGCTCAGTATGGCGAGGTCGCCACCGGCGTGAGACAGGCGTAGGTCGTGGGCGACGCGGAAAATGGCCGGGAGACCCACTCATGCGGCGCGACCGGATGGAATGGCCTGCTGAGGTCGCAAATCGCTCGGGCTGCTGCACTACAAAGCCACGCGAGCCGATAAGTTGGCTGAGGCTCGGCGTGCTACCCCGCCGAGCCTCAGCACGCACGCGAGTCGGATCTCAAGATGGACGAGTCGCGCGCTTGTACCTGTATGAACAGACGACAGCATCAGAAGTCGCGTTTGCGCATCGCAAACGCCGGTAGCCGATAATCAGCGCCGATGACCGCCTCCACTAAGCACGCCCGCCGGGGGCTTGCGCTCGCGCTGCTTGCCCTCGCGGCACTCCTATCAGGCTGTGGCACCGTCCACCCACCGGCGCTCAGCGGCGCGTCTCTGGCCGAAGCGCAGACATTCCCTTACTTCAGGCTCTATTGGGCGGGCCCCAACTTCGCCGGACACCCGCTGGCCGCCACCGACGGCCTGAAGAGCTACAGCGCCGGGATCGGCGACAGCGTCTACTACGGCGACTGCGTCAGCGGCAAGGGCCTGCTCGGCGGCGGCGGCAGCTGCCTGCTGCCCCTACAAGTCACGACCGTGATCTACTCGCTGCACTCCAACGCGCCGCTGGGTCCTCAGCACAACATGCTGATCAGAGGCGTACCGGCGACCGTCTACAACGAAGAACGCTCGATCGAGCTCTACAGCGGCCGGGTGGCGATCGACCTCTACTCAGACACGCTCGCCCACGCGCTGCTCGCGGCCGGACAGCTACAGCCGCTGAACGCTTCTGGGTCGACCGGCAAGCTGCCGCCGCCCGTCTACTGTCCAGGGCTCTCGGGTCCCGTCTCCCCCAAGCTGACTGCCGTCATGAACACGCTCCCAGGCCATCCCTGCCAGAAGGCGCGGGCAGCGCTCGCCGCCGGCCAGCGCCTGTCGGAATCGCCTTAGCGTGCGTCAGCTCGACGTGCCTGTCGGAATCGCCTTAGCGTGCGTCAGCTCGACGTGCCTGTCGGAATCGCCTAGCGTCTGCCTCAGCCTCGATGCCGACTTTGGAAGCAACCCCTCCGGCGGCTAGTTATGAGCGGGCACATCGGATGCCGCCACCACCGGCTCGCCAATCTCATTGCGCAGGCCGAAAAAGGCGGCTGAGCCGATCAAAGCAGGCAGCCACAGCGAGATCGCCCGGTAGGTGACCACCGCCGCCACGACTACAGAGACCGGCCGCACGTGAAACAACACAAGCATTCCGATCAGCCCCCCTTCGACAGCCACAAGGCCCGCCGGTATCGGGATCGAGTTCGCCAGCTGACCGACGAGATAGGCCATCGCCACCACCCAGAACGTCGGCGATTGACCGTAGGCAAGTAGGCACGCGTAAAGCACGAGCGTGTCAAACAGCCAATAGCCGACCGCGCCAAGCAGACGCCAATCGTGGCGGGCGATCACTCGCAATGCGCCGCGCACGCCATCGCTGACCGCGACAAGCGCGACGTGCAAGCGTCCGCTGCTCAATCGCTTGCGCATCGCGAGCCGCCCCGCGAGGCCCGCGATCGCGAGTGTCCCCACGATCGTCACAATCGCAAGCCCGGCCGGCAACAGTGTGAGCAGCGGATCTTCCGAGCCAGGCAGCAACCCAAGCCACATCGGAATGCCGATCAGTGCAGTAGCACCGACGTTGACTGCGCTGGTCAATACGAAGATCAACACCGAGCGCCTCGCAATCCGGTCGACCGCCACACCCTTTGTGCGCAGCACCCATGCTCCAAGCGCGATCCCGCCGATGCCGCCCGCAGAGACGACCGAGTTGACCCCAAGCTCGGACAACGCCAGTCGACGGCTGAAGCCCCGCTCCATCTTGAAGACGAGCTCGAACAGGACCACGTAGCCAGCGCAGGAGAGCAGCTCGAAGCCGATGCCGGCCGCAACCCAGGGAATGTCGGCATCGGTAATCAGCTCGCCGGCCGATCGCAACCCCGGCACGGCAAACAGCAGAGCCGCGACCAGCGCAAAGAAGATGGCGAGACTTATCAGCCCGTTGCGCAGCCGCCGCGACTGGCTCGACATGTCGCCGCCCCCGTCCCCGCGCGCAGGGTCGTTCCCGGACGAGGAGGAATCCTCAGAGTCGGCATGCGAGGCGCTAGCGCTCGGGGGCGGTCCGTCAGCGCGCGAAGACGAGTCGTCGCCGTCGGCGGATAACTGCTCCGCGCTCGCACGGGACTGAACTGCTCGAATCGCCTCGGCAGCCTCCTCATCGACGATTCTTCGCATCCTCTTCGGCCTCGCTATTAGCTTTGAACCGCTACCGTCACCATAGCCCGACTGCCCCGGTGTCAATTGCCCTGGGCGTGTGAGAACGAAACAGACATGGCAGAGCCCGCGCGCATACTGGTCGTTGACGACGAGCCCGCAGTCCAGCACGCGCTGTCGCGGGCACTGACGCTCGAGCGCTACGAGGTCTCGCTCTCCGGCGACGGCGGCGACGCGCTGGAGCGCCTCAGCGAGAACTCTTATGACGCGGTCATCCTCGACGTCTCGATGCCGGTGCTCGACGGCCTGGAAGTGTGCCGGCGCGTGCGCGAGAGCGGCGACCGCACGCCGGTGCTGATGCTCACCGCACGCGAGCAGGTCGATGACCGTGTCGCCGGTCTGGACGCCGGCGCAGACGACTACCTCGTCAAGCCCTTTGCCCTGCGCGAGCTGATGGCACGCGTGCGCGCGCTGCTCAGACGGGCAGACGAGATCGACCAGGAGGAGACGCTGCATTTTGAGGATTTGCGCCTGGACCGTCTAGCCCACGAGGCCTGGCGCAGAGAGCGTTCGCTGAACCTGACCCGCACCGAGTTCCTGCTGCTCGAGCTGTTCCTGCGCCACCCGAAGCAGGTGCTGACCCGTTCGATCATCTTCGAGCATGTCTGGGGTTACGATTTCGGTTCGAGCTCGAATTCACTCGGCGTCTACATGGGCTATCTGCGCCGCAAGACCGAGGCCGGCGACGAGCCGCGCCTGCTGCACACGGTGCGTGGCGTGGGCTACGTTCTGAGGGTCTGATGAGCCCGCCGAAGGCAACCCGACGCTCAGGCCGGCGGCTGCCATGAGCTTCCGCCGGCGCATCACGCTCGTCTCGGCCGCCGCGGTGGCGATCGCTGTGGTGCTGGCCTCAGCTCTGACCTATCTGCTCTCCGCCCGCGAGCTGTACGGCCAGGTCGACAGCCAACTGCACGCTCGCGCGCAACCGCTGGTGAGCCGCTTCGAGCACGGGCCGACACCCTTCGCGCTTCGGCGAGGCCATCGCAACGCCTTCCCGGGGATACCGCCGGGGCCTGATCAGGTACGTGGCTACCAGCAGTTGGTCAACTCCAAGGGAACAATTCTGTTCGCATCCTCGCCGAACGTAAAATTGCCGATCGGCGCCAAGACGCTCAGTCTCGCCGCGCACGGCGGGAAATCGTTCTTCGAGGACTCAAGCGCCGATGGCATCCACCTACGCGTCCTGACCGAGGCCATATCTCACGGCTATGCCGCCCAGCTCGCCCAGCCGTTGACCGACGTGGACAGCGCGCTCGCGCGCTTGCGCCTGATCCTCGTGCTGCTCGATATCGGCGGAGTCGCGCTGGCCGCACTACTCGGTCGACTCGTCGCCGGCGCGGCGGTGGCGCCGATCAAGCACCTGACCCAAGCCACCGAGCACGTTACGCGCACGCAGGACCTCTCCAACCGGATCCAATCCGCGGGCGTTGATGAGATCGGACGCCTCGCGGAAAGCTTCAACGCGATGCTCGACGCGCTTGAGAGCTCGATGAGCGCGCTAGACGCCTCTGTGCACGCTCAGCGCCAGCTCGTCGCCGACGCCTCTCACGAGCTGCGCACACCCGTCACCAGCCTGCGCACAAACATCGAAATCCTCAAGCAGGAGTCGAATATGCCGGTGCAGGAACGCCAACGCATGCTCGACGACGTGGTCGAGCAGATCGAGGAGCTGACGCTGCTGATGAACGACCTGATCGAGCTCGGTCGCGGCGAGCAGCCGCGCAGCGGTAGCGAGGACGTGCGCCTGGATTTGATCGTCGAGGAGGCGGTCGAGCGCGCGCGTCGCCATTCGCCAGACACGCCCTTCGACGTCGAGCTAGACCCAGTCGTCCTTACCGGCGAGCCGGGAAGGCTGGCTCGCGCGATCAACAACCTGCTCGACAACGCCGTCAACTACAGCCCACCGGGCAGCCCGGTCGAGATCGCGGTGCACGGCGAGAAGCTGACCGTACGCGACCACGGGCCGGGCATCTCAACCGTTGATCTCCCCCACGTCTTCGATCGCTTCTACCGCGGTGCCGAGGCGCGTGGACGCCCAGGCTCGGGTCTGGGCCTTGCGATCGTGCGCCAAGTCGCCGAACAGCACGGCGGCCGCGTCAGCGCCCAGGTCGCACCCGGAGGTGGCACGCTGATGCTTCTGCGCCTACCGGGAGCGGGACCGGTCGAGTCGCTGCCGGCGCTCGACACCGAGTTGCACGCGGCGCGCTAGACACGCTGACCGTGCGTCTGCTCCTCCGTGCCACGAGGCGCCCTGTCCTGTCCCTGCGCAGCTCGCGCGTAGGCCCGCCCCTCGGCGCGAAAGGCCGCCGGCGTCAAGCCGTAGCGACGGCGAAACGCCTTGGCGAAGTGAGGCGCCTGGCGAAAGCCGACCAGCCGGGCCACGTCGCGCACGGAGATCGCCGGCTGCTCGATCAGCAGTTGTGCCGCCACTTTCAGACGGCGTGTGAGCAGGTCCTCGCGAAAGGTCGTCTCGCCGAACTGCGCGTATGCGCGCGTCAACTGGCGCGGCGAACTCGACAGTGCCCGCGCGACCTCGTCGAGCGTCAGAGGACGCCGGTAATGACGGGCGATGACGACCCGCGCCAGCAGGTACAGACGGCGGCGCTGCTCGATCGTGGCGGGACGCATGGCCCCTTATCCGACGGGCCCTCCGCAACGTGACATCCCAGGACGTTCGGCCCACAGACGCGCAAGCCCAAGGAGCGGCGAGGTAGGGTGCATCTGGGCTGACAATGCGGCTCAGCCGGCGTACCCTCTTAGCGACGGGCTCGGCGTCCGGGCCAGCCGGCGTAGCCTCTTGGCGACGGGCTCGGCATCCGGACTCAGCCGGCGTAGCCTCTTGGCGACGGGCTCGGCATCCGGACTCAGCCGGCGTAGCCTCTTGGCG
This sequence comes from uncultured Solirubrobacterales bacterium, assembly GCA_963704555.1. Lineage (GTDB taxonomy): Bacteria > Actinomycetota > Thermoleophilia > Solirubrobacterales > Solirubrobacteraceae > Palsa-744. The sequence goes on along the minus strand of OY969921.1, from coordinate 1,681,227 downwards.
ACGGGCTCGGCATCCGGGCTCAGCCGGCGTAGCTCTTGGCGACGCGCTCGGCCTTGTCGCAATACGAGCCGCCGAATAGGAGCGCGTGCACCAGCAGCGGCAACAGTTGCCAAAGGCTTACGCGCTCGCGCCACCCGTCCGCCAGCGGCGTCAGCTCCTCATAAGCAGCGAAGACACGCTCGGAGGGAGCGCCGAACAAGCGCAGCATCGCCAGATCTACCTCACGGTGCCCGCCATAGGCGGAGGGATCGATCAGCCAGGGCCGCCCCTCGTTGTCGGCGTAGACGTTGCCACTCCAAAGATCGCCGTGCAGACGTGCGGGAGGCTCAGCGGGGCCGGCCAGCTGCTCGAGCTGCTCAGACACCCGCTCAACCGCCGCTACGCCAGAGGCGGACAATGCATTGCGCTCGGCGGCGATGCGCGCAAGTGGCAGCAGACGGCGCTCGGCGTAGAAGGAGATCCAATCTGCGCAGGGCTCGTTGGGCAGGCGCAGCGAGCCGATCCGCGCCTGCACCCCCAAGCGCTCGCCGAAGCCCGGATCGCCGAAATTGGGCGAACCGGCCACGTGGATCCTCGCCAGGCCACGCCCCAGCTCCTCGGCGCCCTCAGCGCTCAGCCGGCCCGGCTGCACCCATTCGAGCGCCAGATAGTCCTCAGCCACCTCGATTACTCGCGGCACTCCTAGCGCACCGGGTTCCGCCAGCCATTCCAGGCCCGCCGCCTCGAGCGCGTACTCGCCCTCCCCAGCATCGGAGCGAGTCTTGACGAACGTCTCGCGGCCGTCGAGCAACACCTGCCAAGCCTCGTTGATGTCCCCTCCGCCGACACGGCGTGGGTCGGCGGCTCCAGCCGGCAGGCTCACGGCGACTGGCCCTGATTACAGGCAAGATCACCGCAACCTACCGTGCACGCCAGCAGGCTCACCTGCGATCCTCTGTTGCCCCCGCCGACTCGGATTCCCGCACGTACTCAAGCAAACCCGCGCACGCCCCCTGTACCTGGTCGAGCACGATCTCGAAGCCGCGCTGACTGTCGTAGTAAGGGTCGGGCACGTCCAGATCGTGCAGGTCGGTACTGGCCGGATCGAACTCGCGCAGCAGCCTGACCTTCTCGCGCGCAGCCTCATCGGGCGCCAGTTGGCGCAGTGCGTGCAGGTTGGAGCCGTCCATCGCCAGGATCAAGCCGAAGCGCTCGAAGTCCGCCGCACGCACCTGGCGTGCAGCGCCGTCCAGCGCGATGCCACGCGCGCGCGCAGCCGCGGTGGCACGGGCATCCGGGGGCTCACCCACATGCCAGGCACCGGTCCCGGCACTATCGAGCTCGATCTCCTCCTGCAGCCCGGCCTCAGCGACGAGCTTGCGCATCACACCCTCCGCGGTCGGCGAGCGGCAGATGTTGCCGAGACACACAAACAGGATTTGCATCTACGCGCGGTACCTCGAAAGGCACGCCCATCCAATCCCAAAAACAACCTGCGAGTTATATTCCGGGAACAGCTTTCGCGAGAGGAGCCAGCTACTCATCGCCGATCTCCAGCACCGCCAGGAATGCCTCCTGCGGCACCTCCACGCGACCCACCTGCTTCATACGCTTCTTGCCCTCCTTCTGCTTGCCCAGGAGCTTCTTCTTGCGCGAGATGTCGCCGCCGTAGCACTTGGCGATCACGTCCTTGCGGAAAGCCTTGACGGTCTCGCGCGCGATGATGTGCGAGCCGATCGCCGCTTGGATCGGCACGTCGTACTGCTGGCGCGGGATGCGCTTGCGCAACTTTTCGGCGAGCGTGCGGCCCATGTCGTAGGCCTTCTCGCGGTGCACGACCATCGACAGCGCGTCCACCGTGTCGCCGGCGAGCAGCACGTCGAGCTTGACGAGGTTGGCCGGCTTCATGTCGCTCAGCTCATAGTCGAGCGAGGCATAGCCACGCGTGCGCGACTTGAGTTGGTCGAAGAAGTCGAGCACGATTTCCGCGAGCGGCAGGTCGTAGCTCATCTGCACGCGCTCGGGCGAGAGGTAGTGCATGCCGGCCGGCTCGCCGCGGCGTTCCTGACACAGCTCCATCACCGCGCCGACGAACTCGCGCGGGGCGATCACCTGCGCCTTAATGAACGGCTCGCGGATCTCGGCGATCGTGCCGGGGTCGGGCATGTCGGAGGGGTTGTGCACCTCCAGCTCCTCGCCGTTGGTCAACGTCACGTCAAACTCGACCGACGGCATCGTCGCAAGTAGCTCCAGGTCGTACTCGCGCTCCAGTCGCTCGCGCACGATGTCCATGTGCAGCAGGCCGAGGAAACCACAGCGGAAGCCGAAGCCGAGCGCATCGGATGTCTCGGGCTCCCACGAGAGCGCCGCGTCGTTGAGCGTCAGCTTCTCAAGCGCATCGCGCAGGTCGGGGTAGCGGTCGGAGTCGATCGGGAACAACCCACAGAACACCATCGGCTTGACCTCGCGATAGCCCGGCAGCGGCTCGGAGGTGCGCTTCTCACCATGCACCGTCGTTGTCAGCGTGTCGCCCACACGTAGGTGCGTCACATCCTTGATGCCCGTGATCAGATATCCCACCTCGCCCGCGCTGAGCTGCTTCACCGGCGTCATCGTCGGCGAGAAGAAGCCGATGTCGTCGATCTCCGCGTGCGTGCCAGCAGCCATCGCGCGAATCGCCTCGCCCTTTCTGAACACCCCGTCGACCACGCGGATGTAGGCGATCACGCCCCGATACTGGTCGAACTCCGAGTCGAAGATCAGCGCGCGCGGGGGCGCATCCGGGTCGCCCGAAGGTGGCGGCACGCGCCGCACCAGCTCATCGAGAACCTCTGCTACACCGGCGCCCGTCTTGCCGCTGATCTTCAGGATCGCATCCTCCGGCTCGCCGATCAGCTCGGCCACTTCGCCCGCCACGCGCTCGGGCTCGGCGCCGGGCAGGTCGATCTTGTTCAGGCACGGGATCAACTCCAATCCGGCCTCCACCGCCAGATAGGTGTTCGCCACCGTCTGTGCCTCGACGCCTTGGGAGGCGTCCACGACGAGCAACGCGCCCTCGCATGCCGCAAGCGAGCGCGACACCTCATAGGTGAAATCCACGTGCCCGGGCGTGTCGATCAAATGCAGCTGGTAGGTCTCCCCGTCGGAGGCCGTGTAGGCCACCTTCACCGCCTGCGCCTTGATCGTGATCCCGCGCTCGCGCTCCAGGTCCATCGAGTCGAGCACCTGCGCGCGCATCGCCCGCTCATCGACGGCGTGCGTCAGCTCCAGGATGCGGTCGGCAAGCGTCGACTTGCCGTGGTCGATGTGCGCGATGATCGAGAAGTTACGTATGCGGCTTTGGTCCATGGGCCGCTACAGCGTAGATGGCCCGCGTCTGCGATGGGATTGGATGGGAGACAAGATCCGCTCACAACCGCAGGATGGCCCGTCGCGCCGGTCACCGCGCTCGTTGGACGAGACCGTGGCGCGATAGCCTTAGAGATTCGGCGGATCGCCCACTCGACCGGAGCCTTCGGGCTCAAGCCGGGCAACGCGTCCCCTCGGGGACGGCCAGTCCAGGTGGTCGGGAGTGTCATAGCCGCCCAGGCATAAGACACAAGTCCTGGGACGTAGTAGTTCAATGGCGATCTATGACCGGACCAGGGCCGGGAGGGCGAAAGTCTTCTCGGCCCTTCGTTTTCGCGTCGCCGAGAGGATGAAAGCCCTTTCTCAACCTCGTCTTTCGTCCCCGCCAACGCGCCAGCCTACGAAGGTTTGTCAACGGCGGGGCCGAGAGGTATTTCACGCTCTGGCCTATTCTCGACCGGCCCGTGCGGAATGTCAGGCGCGGCCGAGCTGAGCCATGATCAGGCGATGCACCTGGTGGGCCTCGGGCACACTCATTACGAGCACAGCACGCGAGTAGACCCACAGGCCGGCGAGCGCGGCGGCGCCGACACTGACGATCTGCGCCGGCAACGACACCCCCAGCAACGTGTCGAGCAAGTACCACACGAGATAGGACACACCCGCCAGCAAAGCGGAGGCAGTGCAAACGCGCACGGTGATCATCGTCGTGCGCGCCCCGTCGAGACGCCCATCGAAGCCTGTGCGCACACGCGTTGCCAGCAGCACGGTCATCACGATGTTGGCCACGAGCGTCCCGATCACGAGCCCCGCGATCCCCAACGGCTTGTAGAGGCTGACGCTGACAATGATGTCCACGATGATGTTGATCCCGGCCAGACGCGTGGGAATCCACGGCCGCTGCACGGCGAAGAAGGTGCGCGTCAAGAGCAGGTTCAGCCCGCCGAAGGGCAGGCTGAAGGCAAACCAGAACAGCGCGATCGAGACCAGGTGCGTCGACTGCGCGTCGAATTCTCCACGCTGGAAGAGCAGGCGCACGATCGGGGTTGCCAGCACCGCCATGAATGCCGCCGCCGGGATCAGCAGCAGGTTGATCTGGCGCATCCCCGAGGCAACGGTGCTGCGCATCGACGCCGTGTCGCGACGAGAAGCCATGCGGCTCATCGTCGGAAACAGCACGGTCGCCACCGCGACGCTGAACATGCCCTGAGGGAGCATGTAGACGCGAAAGGCGTTTTCGATCGCGCGCGGCGCTTCTGCGGATACGAGCGTGCCGAAAGCCGAGTTGATGAGCTGATCGAGGTTGACGATGCCCAGACCGATCGTCACGGGCATCATCAACAGGAACACGCGGCTCACACGAGGGTCGTGCCAGTCGATCGTCATCTGCAAGCGGAAGTCGATCCGCGCCAGCGCCCCCAGTGCCATCAGCATCTGCACACCCGTCGCCACCAACACGCCGATCGCGAACGCGTAGATGCTCGCTTCCCCATGGAAGTGCGGGTGCAGCACGACGAGGAACACGATGATGATCACGTTCCATATCGCCGGGGAAATCGCCTGGAGGGTGAAACGGTCGTAGGACTGCAGGATGCCGAGCAGCAGACCGGTTAGGCCGAGTAGGAGCACGACCGGGAACAGCACCTGTGAGAGCCCGACCGTGAGCGCGACGGTCGCGCTTTCGAACTTGGGTCCCGTGAACAGCGGCATGATCGTGCCGGCCGCAAGGATGAAGAAGGCCGTGACGACGCTCAACGCGATCAGCAGGATCCAAAACAAGGTCGAGGCCAATCGGAACGCCTCGCGCTTCTTGCCCTTCTGCAGCAGGTCGGTGAAGACCGGTACGAACGCGGCCGACAGCGCTGCGTTGGCAAACAGCTGCGCGACGAAGCTCGGCACCAGAAAGGCGATCGTGTAGGCCGACGCGGCCGGTGTGGTGCCGAAGTAGCTGGCGAACGCGATCTCGCGCAGCAGCCCCACGATCCGCGAGAAGCCCGTCACGATCGAGAACATCGCGGTGTTGCGCGCGATGCTGTTCGGAGGCTTGGGCCCCGTCGCTTCCTCTCCCGTCTCAGAGCTCACAGCCACGGGGCGCTATAGTACGGCGCTGCGCGGCGCGCTCGGGCAGGTCGTCTGGGCCGCAAGCGTCTCTTCACATGGCCAACATCGCATCCCAAAAGAAGCGCATCCTCCGCTCCGAGCGCGAGCGTCTTGAGAACCGCCAGTACACCTCGGCGATCAAGACGTACTTCCGTCGCCTGGAGGCTCTCGCCAAGGAGAGCGACAGCGAGGCCACCGAGGCCGAGCATCGTCGCCTCGTGCGCACGATCGACAAGGCCGTCAAGCGCGGCGCGCTGCATCGCAACACCGGCGCTCGCAAGAAGTCCCGTGCGGCCCGTACCGTCGCCAAAAGCGGTTCCTGAGCGCCACTCCCTTCGTTCGGAGCACTGTTCTCGCCGTCGTCTCCTAGCTGGCGGTCGAGAAGATCGAAGCAACGCACGAAGTTATTCTCTCTTTTTCTACCAACTACTATGGTTGCTACATTTAGTAGTCACTATTGTAGTCGACAGAAAAACAAACATACATCCTCAGCTCGCGATCGCCAATATTGCCCGCATCGCAAGCGTGTCCTCTTCAAGCGAGGACAACGATGTGCGCGACTTGCTCAACGGGGCTCCCCCGCGCGTGTCCAGTTCCAGGTCGGCAATCCGGCAGAGCGCGGCGCGTAGCCGCTCGGGCTCGGTGCGTGCCACATCGGCGATGAAACGATCGGCTGCGCGTGGCGGCATCCGCAACGTGCGCTTGATCGCGGCGGGCGCCTCGCCGGCCTGAATCCGCACGGAGACACCCTCTGCATCTCGCAGTCGCTGGGCCATCAGGTATACGAGTCCCGAAAGGCGCTCGCCCTGGGTGCGCAGGCGTAGGTAGGAGCGCATCGCCTCGGCCGCGTCGCCGCCGACAAGCGCATCGGCGAACGTGAAGGCGCGGTAGGCGGTCGAGTGGGCCGACTGCTGCTCGATGTCGTCGGCGCTGATCTTGATGGGAGCGTCGTCGCTCTGCTCGGCGGCGAGCTTGAGCTTCTCGAGCTCGCGCAGCAGCCGCTGCTGGCGCTCACCGACCTGCGCCACGAGCGTCTTGGCAGCGAACGCGTCGAGCGAAAGTCCGAGCCGGGCAGCTTGCTCGCGCACCCAGCCGGCAAGCTCCCACGGCTTGATCGTCGTCTCCGCCACGATCTGGCCTTTGGTGCCCTTCACGGCCGCGTGCAACGCCGCCGGCGCCTTCGTCTTGCCTTCCTCGCGCGCGAAGAAGGCGATCGTCGTATCCGGAGGCATCGCGGCCATAGCGGGCACGATCTGCTCGGAAACCTCGGCCTCCTTGAAGCGCTCGACCCCGTCGACCACGATTACGCGCCTGCCGATAGCGAAGGTCATCGTCGAGAGCACAAGCGCGACGGCTTCCGGCGTGCCGTTGTCTCCGGAGAGGACCTCCACGCTGCCGGCGTCGCCATCCGATTCGGCGAGCGCCTTGAGGCGAGAACGGCGCTCAGCGATCGCGCCGTGGTCGTCGCCGTGGATTAGGTAGGCGGGCTTTAGGGCGAGCATCCAGGCGAGTCTAGGCGAGTGTTATGACACCACCAGCAATGACGGCGTTGACGGCGTAATCCCGCCAGACATTTGGCGTGCCGTGGAACAGACTTGGCAGACAACCAAGCCTGTCAGCCAGTTCAATCTGTGTCCCCCCGCACACTAGATAACCTCCCGAAGCGAGAAACTGGCCGGGCAGCCAAACCGATCCCGGGAGGCCTCATGCAGAACCTGATGCTCAAGCTCGACCGCTGGCTACGCCGCCGCCGCGGGATCGTGATCGGAACCTGGCTCGTACTCGTGTTGGCCGCCGTACCCTTCGCCGCGAAACAGAGCGAACACCTGTCCGGTGGCGGATACACGATCCCTGGCTCGGGTTCCCAGAAGGTCTTGAAGCAGCTACCGGCCATCGCTCCCGAGGCCCAAAAGGCCCGACTTGCAGGCGTGCTGGCACCCACGAGCAACGCCACCGCCGACGAGATGACCGCGGCTCTCGCCCATCTGGACGCCGCGATTCGCGGCACCGCGCACGTGAGCATCTCCCCCGCCGCGCGCATCCAAACGCAGCACGCTATTGCAGCCGCCGGGGCACACCAGCGCACGCTCGTCGTACCGTTCGATATGACGGTCAACGAAGAAGGCGCGACCAACGTCGCCACCAAGCTGCGCGGCGAGCTCGACCTAAACGGCCCCGACGATGGGCCCGTGGCATTGCACCTGGTCGGCCAGTCCGCGCTCTGGGCCGGACTTCAGGACCTCTCGAAGAAGGATTTGTCGAAGGCCGAGGCGACCGGCTTTCCGATCGTCGCCTTGATCCTGGTTGCCGTGTTCGGCTCGCTGATCGCCGCGAGCCTGCCGCTTGCACTTGGGCTGGTGTCGGTGCTGATCACCGGCGCGATCATCTACTTCCTTTCGCTGACGATGGAAATGTCGGTGTTCGTTACGAACATGGCGTCGATGATCGGGATCGGCGTAGCTGTCGACTATTCGCTGTTCGTGCTCGCGCGCTATCGCCAAGAGATTCAGGCGGGCGCCGATCCGGTGAAGGCGCGCGCGACTGCGCTTGCAACTTCCGGTGTAGCGGTCATATTCTCGGGGGCTACGGTCGTGACGGCACTCATCGGCCTATATCTGGTGCGTGCGGCCGCGATCCGCTCGATGGCACTCGGCGCGATCGTTGTCGTGACCGTATCGGTGCTGGCCGCCTCGACGCTGCTGCCGAGCATCATCTCGCTGCTCGGCGAGCGCACGCACACGCGCGGGCGCATGTTCGCGTGGATCTCGGCGCGACTGCCGAGCCCCAAAGGCTTTTGGGAGAGCTGGACCGCGCGCGTGACCCGCCGGCCCGCGTTGACGGCTGCCACCGCGGCGATCGCGATGCTCGCACTTGCCTCTCCCGCCTTGCATCTGAAGACGACCGACGGTGCCCTGCGTCAGTTCCCGAAGGGCAACGAGACGTTGCGCGGCTTCCAGGCGGCCGCCGCGGTCACCGGGCCTGGCGCGTCGAGCCCATTTGAAGTAATCGCCCCGAAGTCGCAGGCAGCCACGGTTCGGAGCGTGCTCGCCGCCGACCGAGAGGTACTGAGCGTGGCGCCGACGATCGTCTCCAGCAATGGACAGGAAGTGTTGATCCGCGCGACGCCACGCGACGACGGCGAGTCTCCGCAAGGACAGGAAGCGGTGAAGCGCCTGCGCTCGCGTTTGCCAGCGGGTGCGCTGCTTGGTGGCGACGCCGCTTATCTGGCCGACTATCACACGGAAGTGATCGGCTCGATGTGGAAGGTGGCGCTGTTCGTGATGACGGTGACCTTCTTCGTCCTGATGCTGTTGTTGCGTTCGATCGTGCTGCCACTGAAGGCGGTGGTGATGAACCTGCTGTCGGTGAGCGCCGCCTACGGCGTGTTGACGCTCGTATTTGGCTCGGTGGAAACGCTGATTCTGCCACTCGTACTCGCCGTCGTGTTCGGCCTCTCGATGGATTACGAGGTCTTCCTGCTCAGCCGCATACGCGAGCGCTACGCCGCGACCGGCGACACGCGCCGTGCGGTCGTCGAAGGACTGTCGGCAAGCGCCCCGACAATCACGAGCGCTGCCTTGATCATGGTGTGCGTGTTCAGCGTATTCGCGCTGACCGGTGTGCCCTCGATCAAAGAGCTTGGCCTCGGCTGTGCGCTTGCGATCGCGATCGACGCGACGATCGTGCGACTGGTGCTCGTGCCGACGGCGATGGAGCTGTTCGGCAAGTGGAACTGGTGGCTGCCGGGCGGTCTTGCGCGATACCTGCCCGACACCTCGATCGAGGCACTCGGCCAGCACGCCGCGGCGGCCGTGAAGGTCGGCGAGCGCCGGCCGGCGATAGCGGCAGACTAACGACAGTCCTCAGTCGAGCGCCAGAGCCGTGTCTGGCTCGGCGCCATCGCCTGAATCGTCATCGTCCTCGACAACGGTCGAAGGCTCAAGGAAGAACCGCAGGTTTGGCTGGTCGATGAGCACAAGGAAGCGATCGAAGAAGCCGCGACGACCAAGAAGCGGCACCGGCATATCTTGACAAAACAGCACAACCGGGAGGAATACTCGCTCGCCGGCAAGCTCTACTTCGAGCCCTTCGGTATAGGCATAGCGCATGGAGAGACGGCCGTCCGCAACGGTCGCGGTTAGCGGAGCGCAGTCGCTACGAACGTCGATCCCCAGCAACTCAGCCCAGTCGGTCGAGAATGTCACGAAGTCGGCGCCACTGTCTATCAATGCGCGAGCGTTAGCGACAGTAAGACCGGCGTTGTCGAACAGCTTAACGTCGAGCGCCGGTCTGAGGATCGGCCTGCTTTCCTCGGTCCACTCCCCTGTGGGCAGGTACTTGAACTCTTGGACCGTCGCTGCCTCGGTCGCGGCGCCGAGGAGACCAACATCAGCCCAGGGTCGGGTTTGGTCGCTCGCGTACCTTGAAGATTGCGGCTGTCTCCCGCTGTCCATTAAGTCGATCAACTAGGCGCCCCAGGTTCTCGTCGTCATCCACGACTCGATGGTCCTGGACCGCTACCCAGCGCCCAGCATATTCAATTAGGTCGACTCCAAGCGTTTCCTCGGCTCTGATCTGCTCTTGGATACTCAGTGCACGATCTTCAACGCCCACCGCATCATCTCCAGGATCCTAGAAATTGAATCTTTCTGCCAAATGGAAAGTAAATTCGCATACTCAAAACACGTCGCAAGGATGGTTCCTAAACGCACGATACAACCCTTGCCACGATAACGCCAGGTTGTCGTTTTGTCTATTGGCTTTATGGGTTAGCTCCCCCAAGCTCAGGCGGTGGGTCCACAGGAACGGTTCGCCGCCAACGTCAAGCAGCTGCGTCATGAGCGCAATTGGTCGCAAGAGGATCTCTCGCGTTACTCCGGCATGCATACGACGGCTATCTCTAAGCTTGAGTGCAGGGAACGTGCAGCAAAATTCGGAACGATCGTACGGCTTGCCGAAGCTTTTCAAGTACCCGCCGGTCGTCTGTTCGACGGCATTCCATCGCTTCTGGACTGTCCACCGACCACGTAAGCAGCAACACGCCTCAGCGCACGACGAGGTTCACAAGCCGCCCCGGCACCACAATCTCCTTGACGACCTCGCGACCCTCGATGTGCGTAAGCACATTAGGCGCAGCGAGACACAGTGCCTTCAGCTCCTCGGTGCCGGCCTCACTCGGCGCCTGCACACGGTCACGCAGCTTGCCGTTGACCTGACAGACAAGCTCGTATTCCTCGCGTTCGAGCATCTCGGGGTCGGCTTGCGGCCACGGTTGCTCCCAGACACGCTCGCCGGTGAGCATGTCATAAATGTCCGAGGAGAGGTGCGGAGCGAACGGGAACAGCAGCGAAGCCGCGGTGGCAAGGCCGAAGCGCAGCGTGTCCACCTGCAGCGTGTCGCGCATGCGCGAGCAATCGTTGAGCAACTCCATCACGGCAGCGATGCACGTGTTGAAGCCAAAGCGGCGCATGTCCTCAGAGACCTTCTCGATCGCCCAGTGGGCCTTGCGCACAAGCTCCAGGTCATCGCCGGCCGGCGAGCCGTTGTCCGAACCAAACGCCTGGACCGACGGCAGCGGGCCCTGCTCTCCGCGCTCGGCCGTGTCGGCCGCCAGACGCCATAGTCGTGCCAGGAAGCGATGCACGCCCTCAACGCCCTCGTCAGACCAGTCGGCGTCCTGGTCCGGCGGCCCAACGAACAGGATGTAGCAGCGCGCGGTGTCGGCACCGTAGCGCTCGACGATCGAAGCCGGCGAGACCACGTTGCCCTTGGACTTGCTCATCTTGGCGCCGTCCTTGGTGACCATCCCCTGCGTGAACAGCGCCTTGAAGGGCTCCTGGAAGTCGAGATGGCCCAGGTCCGCCAGGGCCTTGGTGAAGAAGCGCGCGTACATCAGGTGCAGGATCGCGTGCTCGACACCACCGATGTACTGATCGACTGGCATCCATTGCCGCAATGCGGCCGGATCCCAGGCCGCACGCTCGTTGCGGGCATCGCAGTAGCGCAGGAAGTACCAACTCGAGTCCACGAACGTGTCCATCGTGTCGGTCTCACGCCGAGCCGGGCCACCGCACGACGGGCACTCGGTAGCGACCCACTCCTCGGCGCCGGCCAGCGGCGAGCGGCCCTGAGGCGCGTAGTCCTCGACGTCCGGCAAGATCACCGGCAGCTGCTCCACAGGAACTGGCTGCATGCCGCAGTCCTCGCAGTAAACGATCGGGATCGGACAGCCCCAGTAGCGCTGACGCGAGACCAGCCAGTCGCGCAGGCGATAGTTGACCGATGCATGGCCCTTGCCCTCACGGTCCAGCCACGTCACGATCGCGGTGAGCGCCTCGCGGTTGTGCATGCCGTCGAAGTCGGGGTGGGAGCTCACCAGCGGACCGTCGCCTATATAGGGAAGCCCATCCTCCCGCCCACCCGCTGGTCCATCCTCCTGCTCTCCCTCCCAAGCGTGCGTGTCTCCCCCATCGTCTGGGACCTCTTCGATCACGCGGCGAATCGGTAGGTCGTATGCGCGCGCGAACGCGTAGTCGCGTTCGTCGTGGCCCGGGACCGCCATGATCGCGCCGGTACCGTACTCCATCAACACGTAGTCGGCGACGTACATCGGTATCGCCTCGCCGTTGACCGGGTTGATCACGCTGCGACCCAGCGCGACCCCGGTCTTGGTCTTCTCGATCGAACCGCGTTCCTCGCCGGACTCGGTGAGCACCTGGTTGATGTAATCGCGCACTGCCTGCTCTTGCGGTGTGCCCTCTACCAGGCGCAGCACGTCCGGGTGCTCTGGGGCCATCACGAAGAAGGTGGCGCCGAACAGCGTGTCCGGGCGCGTTGTGAAGACCGGGTAGTCGATATCGAGCTCCTCGCAGCGGAAAGTGACCTCGGCACCCTCGGAGCGGCCGATCCAGTTGCGCTGCATCGTCTTGACGTGCTCGGGCCAGTCGATACCGTCTAGATCGCCCAGCAAGCGCTCGGCATAGTCGGTGATGCGAAAAAACCACTGCTCCAGCTGCTTGACTTCGACCACGGCGCCACAGCGCTCGCAACAGCCGTCGACGACCTGCTCGTTGGCCAGCACCGTCTGATCGTTCGGGCACCACTTGACGGCGGCATCGCGCCGGTAGGCCAGACCTGCCTCGAACAGCCGCAAGAAGATCCATTGGGTCCAGCGGTAGTAGGAAGGTTCGTGCGTTCCCAGCTCGCGCGACCAGTCGATCGAGATTCCCCACGAGCGGAACTGGCGCTGGAAGGAGGCGATCGACTCGGCGCTCGAGTCACGCGGATGAACTCCCGTCTTGATCGCATGGTTCTCGGCTGGCAGACCGAAGGCGTCGTAGCCCATCGGGTGCAGCACACGGTGACCCGTGCGCCTGTGGAAGTGCGCTATCGCATCGCCTACCGCGTATTTCTTGAGGTGGCCGATATGCGGCTCGCCGCTCGGATACGGCAGCATCTCGAGCACGTAGGAGGTGGCGTCTTCGGCCTCGCCCACGACGGCCTCGTTCGAGACCTCCCAGGTGTGCTCCTCGGCCCACACCCTCTGCCAGCGGGGCTCGATCTCCTGCGGGTGATAGCGGCGCTCTGCCATTGGACAGCGCAGGTTAGCGGTCGGCCCCGGACGGTTCTTTGAAAACGCGATGCCCCCCGCGCGCGCGGGGGGCATTCGCAATCCAAGACACGACACACCGACTCCTAGCCCGAAGCACCGACCCTCGCCCCGCATACGCACAATGACGAGGCCAATACCCTCGCCGGGGCGGGTAAAGCAGTTCGGCTCAGGCTCAGAACTTGTCTACTTCTCAGGCTGGTTGTTCGGCAAAGCGCGAGTAGGCCCGCACGGCCTCCACGATCTCCGCAGGCGCCTTCGCGGGTGAGCCTGCATCGAACGGCGGCTGGGGGTCATACTCGATCCCCAGCTGGATCGCTTGGGCCAGCTGGTCGCCGCCGATGCGAGCGGCAAGCTGGAGTGCCATGTCGATGCCGGCAGTGACGCCGGCTGAGGTGGCGATCTTCCCGTCGAAGACGACCCGCTCCTCGACGGCATCGACCCCGAGCGCGCGCAGCTCCTCGATGGCCTGCCAGTTGCTCGTGGCGCGCTTGCCGTCGAGCAGGCCGGCGGCAGCGAGCACCAGTGAGCCTGTGCAGACCGAGGTCGTCCAGGTCGAGGTCTCCTGGGCTGCGCGCAGCCATTCGTGGATCGGGCCGTCCTCCATCAGAGCCGTCTGACCGGGTCCACCGGGGACGAGCACGATGTCAGGGTGTGGCAGCTCATCGATCGTGGCGTCGGCAAGGATCGCCAGCTGCGTTGTGTCGGTGCGCTGCGGCGCGGCGTGCTTGGCGACGAACGTCACTTTGGCGCCGGGCAGACGACTGAGCACCTCATATGGACCCACCGCATCCAGGGCAGTGAACCTCGGGTAGACGAGTATCGCGATCTCCATCTTTTGCCTGCTCTCTTTTGGGTTTGGATTTGGGGGGGGCGTGCCTTCAGCGGGAACGCGGCTGAGCGTTCACGCCGCCACCGTCTCGTCGGAGGGCGATCCCGTCGGACGGAAGCGGCGGCGGTACTCAGCCGGGCCGACACCGAGAGCGCGCAGGAAGCAACGGCGCATCGTCTCGGGCGTGCCAAAGCCGCATTTGAGTGCCACGTCCGCGACCGGCCGGGCACTGTCCTCCAAGACACGTCGGGCCGCTTCGAGGCGAATGCTCTCGACATAGCGCGCCGGGGTGACACCGGTCTCGGCGCGAAACAGGCGAGCGAAGTGTCGAGGGCTCATATGGGCGCGCTGCGCGAGCGCCTCGACGGACAGATCCGTGGCGGGGTTCTCGACAATGTGGCGACGAAGCTCGCGCAGGGGCTCGTGTTGGGGCTCTTGGGCGGCCAGCGTCGCGCTGAACTGTGACTGGTTGCCCGGGCGGCGCAAGAACAGGACAAGTTGACGAGCAATCGCAAGCGCAGCGTCACGGTCAAGGTCTTCTTCGACTAGCGCAAGCGCCAAGTCCATTCCCGCCGTGACGCCGGCGGAGGTCCAGATCGGGCCATCGCGCAAAAAGATCGGCTCGGGGTCGACTTGCACCCTCGGATAGCGCTTGGCAAGCTCTTTGGCAGCTGACCAGTGGGTGGTGGCGTGCCGGGCATCCAACAGGCCCGCAGCGGCTAGCAGGAAGGCACCGGTGCAGACTGAGGCTGTGCGTCGCGCGCGCTTGGAAGCACTTGCGATCCATTCGAGCGTGGCTGTGTCCTTGCTCGCCGCGTGTGAACCGTATCCCCCGGCGACGATCAGCGTGTCCAGCCGCCGTGGAGTCGCGGAGAAGCTGCCGTTCGGGATGATCTGGAGCCCGCTGGACGTGCGCAAAGGTACGCCTTCAAGACTGACGATCGAAACCTCATATCCACGATCGTCTCGACCGACGGCTTCGATCAGCGTCTGCGCCCCGGCAAACACCTCTAGCGGGCCTGTGACATCGAGACTCTGGACCTCCGGGAAGGCGAGGATCGCTACTTGGCGAGGTGTCTGGCGCGTGGGCATCCATCGATCATGCCCGACCACGCATCTGTCCGCAAGGACGGATTTCCAACATTTTCTGCCAGGACATCAGACCTGAGACAAGGCCCAGGACAACGAACGAGCTGACCCCGGAACTCGTGTTCCTTGCCTCGTCTGGAGCCGAGACTCAGGGACTGACGATGGCCGAGGTGCCAAGCACCTGACCGTGGGCCCCGAGCGCCTGCACCGCGAGGTAGCGCGGTGCGCTCGGGCTTGCGATCGTCGTCTCGAAGCCGTTGTGCGGAGCAACCGCCACCGGTGAAAGCGCATGCGCACTTGCCCCACCCAATAGAGCCCATTGCGTCACGTCCGTAGCTCCGTTCCAGCTGGCGTAGGCGACGACACCTCCATGTGAGCCGGCGCGCACAACGAGCCGCGGCGGTTGCGGTGGGTCGCCGGTCCAAGGGAACTTGAGCACCGTATAGGACTGGTAGAGCGCGGGGAGATGGGCGTCAAACAGCAATTTGCCTTCGGGGGCGAGTTCCGAGAAATATGGTTCCTGACCCCAGCCGACGAACCAATTACCGTCGGCCTGCGGTTGAAAGTCGCCTTGACTCGGAGCCGACAGCGGCGGCGTGTGGGTGAAGCTCGAGACGAGCGTTGCTGTCATCTTCCGGCGGTTGAGCGAGAGCACGATGACGCGCGATTGCGAGTGCACATTGGGGGTGCCACCGTTATCGAAGAAGGAGATCGTGCCGTTCGGCTCTTCACGCACATCGTGCTGGTACGCCGGGGCCGCTCCTGGGCCCATCGCGAAGCTCGATTGCTTGCCTCCCAGACGCCAAGCCACCTGTCCGCCGCTCGCTTGCACCTCGTATGCGGCCCAGGTGTTGCGCGAATCCACCAGTAGATTCGAGCCATGTTCTGAGACCGCGTTGATGTGAAACCAGTCCCACGGTGAGAGTGGCGTGCCGCCACCGCCGATCGGCATGTAGGAGTTGGTGACGGGGACATGGTCGAGCGCGTGCCACTCAAAGCGAACGAGGCCTGTGCGCAAGTCTATCTCCTGGAAGAGGGTGTCCGCGACGGCGCCGTTGGTCAATCCGCCGTAGGAGCTCAGGTTGCAGCGGATTGCGTCATAGACCGTGAATAGCGCAGTGTCGCGCGGTGAAATCGCAAACGCGTGGAGGTCCGGTTGGTAGCCGTTGCCGGCGCGCACGATCGCGATGTCTTCGTAGGAGCTGTTGGCAATCACGACCCCAGCGTCGCGCTGACCTCCAGAGACCAGCGGATCCTGCCACCACGTGAGCACCGGGTGACCTTCGTACTCCTGGACGCGCAGGTCTGCCGCCCGCTCTTCGTTCGGTATGGGCTTGAACCACACCAGTTTGCCCGATCCATCGAGCACCATCGGCCCGTATTGGCCCGGGCCCGCATAGGGCGCCAGGAAGATGTCGCCGGATGCTTGAGAACCTGTGCTCGTAGTTACGTCAACCGTGGGTGGCCGCAGGTCGGGTCGCGAGACGAAGTGCTGGAGTTCGCTTGGCTTCGATGGCGGCGGCGGGGGCGGCGGCGTCTCCAGCGAGCGACTCACGCTATCCACGTCGGCAACGGTGAAGCGCCATGCGATAGGTGTGCTGGAGGCGAGGCCGCGCAGGACCGCACGAATCGTGACCACCTCGCCTTGGGCGAAGGGCTTAGTCGGCACGAAGCTCGCCCCGTCACCCTGGGAGTAGGCCAGCAACCGTCCGCTGTGGACACCGCTGTGTGAGCCCGAGACCCTGACGTCTGCGATGTCGGCCGACGGCGGGCCCAGAAAGCTGATCTGAGTCAGGTAGGAGGCGTCAAGCGTGTCCGGCGCCGGCGTGACAGTGACGGAGCCATTTGCCAAGGCGGCCGACTCGTTCAGCGTCGATGGCACGCAACTAGGCGCTATCGTGGCCGCGCGGCTCGCGGACGCCGTGAAGCCAAGCGCGACCGCGGCGAGGAAGGCAGCCGCGACGCTCCCCTGGACAACTCCGATACGGAATGGCAAGCGCGAGAGCATACGCACGGCCGGGACGATAGGCGCCGGCAAGAGGCCGTACCATGAGCCGATGGAGTTGGATGAGACACCACAACGCGTCCAGGGAATCGTCGACGCCGCCGAGCGCGCGGCTCGAGAGCTGCGCGATCAGGCCGAGCAGCGAGCGGCCGAGCGGATCGCCGAGGCCGACCGCGCCGGGGCCAACCGCGTACAGGCAGCCGAGGAAGAGGCACAGGAGATACTCACGCAAGCCAAGGCGCAAGCCGAACAGACCCTTGCGGAGGGTAAGAAGCAGCTTGCCGTGCGACGCGCGGCCGCGGAGGAGCAGGCCGGCGAGATACGAGCCCGCGCACGAGCGGATGCGCGCGAGATCGTCAGTGAGGCAAACGAGATCGCACGGGAAGTGCTCGACGACGGCAACGAAGTATCGCGCAACCTGCACGACCTATCGGTCTCGATGCGCAACAACGCAGAGCGACTTTTGCGCGACGTGAGGCTGACCCACGGCAGCATGACCGCCCGCCTGGATCAAGTTGCGCCGGGCGCTTCGCCCTCAGGCGGATCGCGCCGCGAACGTTCCCTCCCCCGCTCCAGCCGAAGGTCGTACGACGATTCGGACAGCGATCTGGACGTGCCGGAGTTCATGCCGCGAGGGTGAGACACGGTCTAGAAACCAAGCGTTGTTATACGATTGATCGAAGACGAGGGGCTATAGCTCAGCTGGAAGAGCGTCTGGCTGGCAGCCAGAAGGTCGTCGGTTCGAGCCCGACTAGCTCCATATAGACAATGTCGGCAGCGCGATAGCGTGAGCGGTCTAGGTTTAGCTGACGCTATTCCCCCGTAGCACGAAGCGCTCTATCGCCTTTGCAAACCCCTCCTGCTCGTTGGGGGCGGTTACGCGCCGGGCGGCGCGCTGCACCTCTGGGCTCGCGTTGCCCATCGCAATGCTGAGACCGGAGTGGGCGAACATGAGGACGTCGTTGGGCATATCCCCGATCGTCACGAACTGGTTGTCCGGAATACCGAGATGCGCGGAGAGGTAGTTGACGACCTCGCCCTTGTTCGCACGCGGGTGGGTAATGTCCAGGTAGTAAGGCTGGGATTGCGCAGCGGAGATGTGATCGCCGAACTTCTCGCGCACCTGCTCCGTGGTCTTCGCCACCAGATCGTGGTCGTCGGAGATCCCCACGATCTTGGCGATGTCCTTGACGCCGTCGAAGCTTTTCGTCACCGTCGGCTCAAATCTCACCGTGCTCGACTCCCGGTCCACGTGGGGAGCCTTGGGGTCGCGAACGAGCCAGTCGGCGCCGCTATATAGCCACACGTCAAGCCCAGCCGCGGATAGCAACTGAATTGCGGGGCCGACGACCGCTTCTGGGACAGTCTTCTGCTCCAGAACCGACATGTCCGGACGCACGATCAGCCCGCCATTGAAGGCCGAGATCGGCGTGGTCAGGGCAAGCGGCTCGATCAGCATTGACATGCCGCGGGGCGGACGCCCGCTGGTCACGGCAAACTCGATGCCCTGCTCCCGCAAACGACCGACGGCCGCGATCGCACGCTCGCTCAGAAGCTTCTCCTGCGTCACTAGCGTGCCATCCACATCGGCGAGCACAGCTGCGATCGGTAGCCCCGTCATCTGCATGACACAAGGCTACCTAGTGAGCGAATTGGCTTTGAGCAACGTCGTCGCGGGCATGTTCTTGGTGGGCATTCCCAGCGCTGCCGCCGTGGCAGGCTGCCAGACCTATTCGCTAGTTTCGAGCTAGTCGAGCAGGCACACGCCATACATTCGGCCGGCACAGATACCGGAGTACGCGATGCGCTGACCGTCTGGTTCGGACCCCCTACTGCGTCACGTCACATCGAGATCGTCGAGTCGTGCACTCGACAGCACTACACGCTCACCCCGGAACGGGACTGTCTCGGCTTCAAGCAGGCGCCGCTGGCGCACACCCTTTGCCAGTGAGCCATCGGCGCGAACGACTCGGTGCCATGGGACGTCGTGTGCGTCGGTGAGACTCAGCACATAGCCCGCCAGACGCGGTGCACTCGGCGAAACATCGCCGTAGGTACGGACAAAGCCTGGGGGAATTGCCCGCACACGTCGCAAAATCTCAGCGCGGCTATTCGGCGCTTGCATTTCGTGCCATCTGACGAATGGTGGCACAGTCACTGAACCCATCGAAGGTCGCTTTATATCGCCTGGCGAGCCATCTCATAGGGCTTCGCCGAGTCCTCAGAGCGGATTCGGCAATATAGGATGGCCACGATGAAGCCCAATCGCTCCATTCCAAAAGCGACCGTCATCCCCGTCCTGATCTACCCGGACGTGCGCGCTGCGGTCAACTGGCTGGGTGCGGCGTTCGGTTTCATCGAGCGTGTGCAGATCGGCGACGACCACCGTTCCCAGATGAGCTTTGGCGACGGCGCGGTAATCCTCGGTGATGTACGCCACGACCGCCTACCGCCGCGACCGGGCGAGTCAACGCACTCGGTGATGGTGCGCGTGGACGACGCGCACGCACACTGTGGGCGCGCCCGAGAGCACGGTGCACGCATCGTCGAGGAGCCGACCGACTTCCCTTATGGCGAGCGGCAGTACACGGCGGAGGACCTGGCCGGCCACCAGTGGACGTTCTCGCAGACAATCGCCGATGTCGCCCCCGAGGATTGGGGAGGCATAACGGCCACATCTGACTGACGTGACTGGAGCCACCCAGAGGCCGCTCGGGGCCCTCAGAACAAATGCCGCAAACGCCAGCCGAGCGAAGGACCGCCGACTGAGCTTCTCGCGAGCGCGCTCGTGTTTGCGCCACGCACACCGGAGACCTCCACCCTCGCCATCTGCTCACCAGCCTTCAGCCATGTCATCGCGGGCCGCGCGACCACGCGCACAGGAACCCTCTCCCCTCCCCAACCGACCTCGCGCAAAGCGCCCGCGGCGATGGCCGTGGTCCCACGACCGTCCACCGAGCCCGCGCTCAGCACGACCGTACCGGCCCGGAGGGCCGTCCTGAGACGCAGGCTTGCCGCGGCCGAGTCCCCGAGATTACGAGCACTGTCCAACGCAGCTTGGATCAGCGACCCACCTCGCTGACTCAGCACGACGCCAAGCACAGTCAAGGCACGCCCATTAATCAAAACCTTCTCGGCGAAGACCAGGCACCCCCCCGCGGCTCTGTCCGAGCCCGTCTTGACGCCCACATATCCGTCTTCGCCAACGAGCCCGTTGTAGTTGGCGACGCGGCCGACCACCGGCAGCACAACTGAGGGCTCGTCGACGATCTCAGCGAACGCGGGAATACGCATCGCCGCGCGCGCAAGCTTTAGCTGGTCGTCTGCCGTGGAGACCGTTTCGTCGTTGAACCCGCTCGGGTCCGTGTACGTGCTCGAAGCCATGCCGAGTGCTCGTCCGATCGCGTTCATGCGTCCCACGAATTGCGCGACCCCACCAGCGTCGTAGCGAGCCAGCAGTGCCGCGATGTTGTTGGCCGAGGGCAGCATCAGAGCTTGCAGCAGCTGGCGCTCGCTGAGCCGCTCGCCGGCGCGCACGTTCAAAGTGGACTCGCCAAGCGCCTCGCGCTGCTCCTCTTCGGCGGCGTCGGCGGCGGTGATCGTCACCGAGAAGCCTTCCTGACCAGCGGCCAACGGATGTTCGCGCAACGTCAGGTAGGCGGTCATCACCTTCGCCACGCTTGCGATCGGCACAGGCGCGGAGCCTCCGATGCTGCCGAGACTGCCTATTCCCTCGACCTCAACCGCCGCCTGCCCTTCCTCAGGCCAGGCAAGCGTGGGCGCACTCCCAGAGAGGCGCACATAGGCCGGCAGCGTGCGATGGATGAGCAGCGACGGCGTGCCCTCCGTCGTGACCCTGCGCAGCCCGACCAGCAGCAGCAATACCAGCACGAGCGCACCAACCACCGGCCAGCGCCGGTGCGCGGGACCTGCGCTCACAACCCGTCGCTGCACCGTCGTCGCCACAGCTTGAAAACGCTAGCGCACGCGGTGGGGGAATTCGGCAGCTCGACAGAGCGGTTGCACCGGCGAGCAAAGGTCTTCTGGCGCAGCGCGGAATAGGCTGGCAGAAAGGCGTTCGAGGACGACGAGCTACCCTTTGACCGATGCTTCAGCGGCTCGCGATCACGTGGGTGTTCAACACCATCGCCCTGTTCGTGGCGACGTGGCTGCTGTCCGGGCTCAGCTATGGAAACGATTGGTGGGCATTGCTGATCTCCGGACTCGTGTTCACGCTGGTCAACTTCTTCTTGAAGCCCGTCCTGGCGATCCTCTCGATCCCGTTCATCGTTGTTACGCTCGGGATCTTCTATTTCCTGATCAACATCCTGATGCTGTACTTGACGCATTGGATCGTTCCCCAGTTCACGATTTCGAGCTTCTGGTGGGCGGCACTCGCGGCGATCATCATCAGCGTGGTGAACTGGGTCCTGCGCAAACTGGTCGAGCCGGATCCAGAAGACCTCACGGTGGCTCATTAGATAAGCGCTCTGCGCTTGCCTGCCGGCGCGCCCGGCGCGGCCTCGCTGAGCGTGCATGAGTCGACACCCGTGGCTGGCAAGCTTCAAGAATGATCGACGAGGAGGAGATTCTCAGCGTGCCCGACGTCGCGGCGTGGCATGCATGGCTGACCGAGCATCACGAGCATTCGACGGGCATCTGGCTACGTTTGGCCAAGAAGGGCACCCAAGAGCCGACAAACCTCAGCTACAGCGAGGCGCTCGACGAGGCGTTGTGCCACGGCTGGATCGACGGGCAGGTGAGACGCCTGGACGAGCTGACCTTCCGTCAGCGCTTCACGCCGCGGCGCAGCCGTAGCGCGTGGTCCAAGCGCAACGTCGCCCATGTCGCGCGACTGACGGAGGAAGGCAGGATGCAGCCGGCGGGCCTGGGCGCCGTGGAGCGGGCCAAGGCCGACGGACGCTGGGAAGCTGCCTACGAGGGCCAGGCGAAGATGGAGATCCCGCCCGATTTGGCGAGCGCGCTCAAGGCCGAGCCGCGTGCCCAGGCAATGTTCGAGACCCTCACCAGCCAGAATCGATATGCGGTGCTGCTGCGGACACAAAGCGCCAAGCGCGCCGACACGCGGGCACGGCGGATCGAGCAGTTCGTGGCAATGCTGGCACGAGGCGAGACGCCGCATCCGCAGAAGCGGAAACTCCCTGACTAAGACCAGTCGTCGTCGGGTAGCAGTTCTGCTACCCTAGTGCCGAATGGCGACTATTCCACAAAAGGAGCTCCGCAATCATGTAGGCGAGGTGTTGCGCCGTGCGGAGGCGGGCGAGGAGATCACTATCACTGTCGCCGGGAGACCAGTCGCCCAACTGGGGCCCACAGGGCGCCACCGCTGGGTCAGAGGCCCTGCACTTCGAGCGGTGTGGCAAACCCCCACGCCGCTGACCTTTGCGACAGACCTCCAGCGGTTCCCCGCTTCCCTCCAAGACCCCTTTGCTTGATCGATGCGTGCGCTGCTCGACACGACGGTGCTGATTGGCGAGGCGTCACCGCCCGACGTCGAGGCGGCGATCAGTGTTGCCTCGCTCGTCGAGCTCTACTTCGGCGTGCTCATCGCGTCTGACGACGACGAGCGCTCCATCCGTACTCAGCGTCTCGGGGCAATCGAGTCCACGTTCGACCCTTTGCCGGTCGGCGCCGACGTAGCCCGCGAGTGGGGGCGCCTCGCTGCGGCAGTAAGTAATAGAGGAGGCCAACCGCGCAGACGCGCCATCGACTTGGCGCTCGCGGCGACGGCCAACGTGCACGGCGTACCGCTGCTAACCCACAACACCGCCGACTTTCAGATCATCAGCGACCTCACCGACGCTCGCGACCCGTCAGAGCCCGTGCGGGGCTAGCCCGTGCGGGTCCATCTCTGCGGGGTTCGGGGCTCGACCCCCGCGCCCGGCGCCGAGTTCCTGCGCTACGGCGGACATACCTCCTGTGTGGCGATCGCCCACGACGACGCGCCTTCCCCCACTTTTATCCTCGATGCCGGCACAGGCATACGCTCGGTGACGGGGCTGCTCGGCAAGCAGGCGTTCGTCGGCACGATCCTGTTGACTCACCTGCACTGGGATCACGTGCAGGGATTGCCGTTCTTCCATGCAGGCGACCGCGACGATGCTCGTGTGCGCCTATTGCTGCCCGAGCAGGAGGACGGCGCCGAGGCAATCTCGGTGCTGGCACGTTCGATGTCGCCGCCCCATTTTCCAATGGAACCGGACCAGATGCGCGGTACGTGGAGCTTTGCGACGCTTGCTCCCGGCGAGCAAGAATTCGACGGCTTCACTGTGCTGGCGCGCGAGATCCCACACAAGGGCGGGCGCACTTTCGGCTATCGCGTCAGCGACGAACGCTCGACTTTCACCTATATGCCCGACCACTGTCCTACCTCTCTCGGTGCCGGGCCGGACGGCTGCGGCGAATACCACGCCGCTGCATTGGAGCTTGCCGCTGAGACGGATGCGTTGCTGCACGACTCGCAGCTGCTCACGCCGGCCGAGCTCGCCGCGGAAGGACGCTTCGGGCACGCCGCCGCCGACTACGCGGTCGAGCTTGGGCGCCGTGCACGAGCAGGAAAGGTCCTGCTCGCTCACCATCGGCCTGACCGCGACGACGATGCGCTTGACGATCTGAAAGAGCGCTTCGCCGAGACTTCTGAGGTCGAGGTGATCGTCGCCGCGCAGGATGCCGTGCTGCAATTGTGAGCATGGCACGAATACGAGACCTTCCCACACGACGGCCAAGCCAAGCCGGTTAGAGCCGATGAGCGCGAACGGCACGCCCAGTGGCACTCCAGATGCGGTCGTCGTCGGCTCCGGTCCCAACGGTCTTGCCGCCGCCCTCACGCTTGCGCGTGCTGGACTTGCCGTGCACGTTTACGAGGGGGCTGACACGCCTGGTGGCGGCTGCCGCACCGAGCAGCTGACGCTTTCCGGCTTCGCGCACGACGTCTGCTCGACAGTTCACCCGCTGCTCGCGGCATCTCCCTTCTTCACAGAGAAGCCACTTGCCGGGCTCTCGCTGAAGACCCTGGATATCGCCTTCGCCCATCCCCTCGACGGCGGCCGAGCCGCAGCCGTCTCAGGCTCGGTCGAGCAGACGGCGACGGCGCTTGGCGACGACGCGCGCGCCTACCGTCGCATCTTCGCGAAGCTCGTCGAGGACACCGACGCGATCGTACGCTCGGTGCTGGCGCCGTTGCTCTCTCCCCCGGCCCATCCCCTGGCCATGGCCCGCTTCGGTTTGCTTGGGCTATGGCCGACGACGGTGCTTGCGCGCCCGTTCAAGACCGAACAAGGGCGTGCGCTGCTGGCCGGGTTGGGCGCCCATTCGATGCGACCGCTTGGGGCGCCTGGCACCGGCGCGTTCGCGCTGCTGCTCGGCATGCTCGCGCACGCCGTCGGTTGGCCGGTGGTGGAAGGGGGCAGCGTGCGCATCGTCGAGGCGATGGTCGCCGAGCTCGAGGGTCTCGGCGGTCGAGTGCACAGCGGCCACTGGATCACGGATTTGCGCGAGCTTCCACAATCGCGAAGCACGCTGCTGGGCCTCGCCCCTCGCAATCTGCTCGAGCTCGCCGGCCAACACGTACCCGCGCGTTACGCCAAAGCCATGCGTCGCTTCAAATACGGGCCGGGCATCTTTAAGATGGACTGGGCGCTGGATGGGCCTGTGCCCTGGCAGGCAGAGGTCTGCCATAGCGCGCCGACGCTGCACATCGGGGGGACCTTCGAGGAGATCGCGCGCAGCGAGAGCGATGTAGCGGCGGGGCGCCACTCGGAGCATCCTTTCTGCATCGCGGTGCAGCCCTGTGTGGCGGACCCGACACGCGCGCCCGCGGGAAAGCACACCTTCTACGCCTACTGTCACGTGCCCTCAGGCTCTGAGCATGACATGAGCGAGCGGATCGAGGCGCAGATCGAGCGCTTCGCTCCCGGCTTTCGCGATCTCATCCTCGCGCGCCGGAGCGTCAACGCCGTGGAAACCGAGCGCCACAACCCCAACTACGTTGGTGGCGACATCAACTCCGGTGCTGCCACTTTGCGCCAGACCGTGTTCCGCCCCGCCCCCAGCCTGCATCCCTACCGCACACCCTTCCCAAACGTCTACCTGTGCTCCTCCTCCACGCCGCCCGGTGGTGGCGTGCACGGCATGTGCGGACATGGGGCGGCGCGCGAAGCGCTAGGCGATCTGAGTCTGTAGGTCGAGCTTGGCCTGAACTCCCGCGCCGGGGCGATACGCGGCCTCGTGCTCCAGCAGCCACACCTTGCGGTCGAGCCCACCGCCATAACCCGTGAGGCTGCCGTCGGCGCCGATCACGCGGTGGCAGGGCACAACAATTGCAACTGGGTTGCGTCCATTCGCCAGGCCGACCGCGCGCGAGGCTTTGGGGTTACCGACCCAGCGCGCCAGCTCGCCGTAGCTGATCGTCTCGCCGTATGGGATCTCACACAAGGCCGCCCATACCCGGCGTTGGAACTCCGTGCCGTGCACCTGAAGCGGCAAGTCGAAATCGGTCAACTCGCCGGCGAAATACGCCTGCAACTGCGCGACGACAGGCGCGAGTCCATCATCGTTTCGCTGCGCTCCAGCCGGAATTTTTTTGAGGTGACGCTGTTCGTGCATTTGGATGCCAGTGAGCTTCTCCCCGTCAGAGGTAATAGTCAGCTCGCCTATCGGGCTGACCATCGTCGTGGTGAGGATCGTGGGCAGGCTCGTGCCTGTGAGTGTCATGCTGCCTCCTGTGCCAGCGTCCCTGTGGACGCTGGATCGACGCTTTCGCCGCTCTCAAGCGGCGGCCAATGGTTGATCGGATGGGAGCTGGCCGACCAGAGGTACTGCACCGCGTAAGCTCGCCACGGTCGCCAGCGCTCGGCGTGGGCGCTCAACGCTCCTGGAGAGGCCGGCAGACCGAGTGCTTCAGCCGCGCGACGCACGCCCAGATCGGCCACCGGGAACGCGTCGGGATCGCCAAGCGCTCGCATCGCGACCACCTGCGTCGTCCATGGACCAAAGCCGGGAAGCCCTGAGAGGGTCGCGAGCGCCTCAGCACGATCGCAGCCCGCGTCAAACGACAGACGCTTGTTTTGCAAAGCGTCGATAAGCGCCGCGAGCGTGCGCTTGCGCGCCTGCGGCATCGCCAGCCGCACCTGACCCAACGCCTCGGGCTCGGGGAAGAGATGCGTGAGCCTACCCTGCTCATCGCCGATCGGCTCACCGTGGCAGGCGACGATCCGGGCCGCGTGCGTACGCGCGGCGGCTGTGGAGACCTGTTGTCCCAAAACCGCGCGAATCGCAAGCTCGGCTCCGTCGACGCAGCGCGGCACCCGCCGTCCCGGCGCCCTCGCCACGACTGGCCCCAGTTGTGGGTCGCCGCGCAGAAGCTCGTCGATCGCGACCGGGTCGGCGTCGAGGTCGAGCAGCCAGCGGCAACGCGCTATGGCGGTCGTGAGGTCGCGCACGTCGGCGAGCCGGGCGCGGCACACAACGTGCTCCGGCGTGGGCGTCAACTCGACTATGCCCGGGCCATGCGGTAGACGTATGGTTCGTCGGTAGGCGCCACCGCGCACCTCCTCGACTCCTGGGATCGCCGTGGCCGCGAGGTGACCGAAGAGGTTGTCGGGACACAGGGGCTTACGGAACGGCAGCCGCAACAGGATCGCGCCCTGTGCACCGGCACCGGAGAGTGAGACCTCCCTGCCACCGTGACCACCTAGCGAGTCCTTGCCGGCGTCGCGTCGCGTGCTCGCTCGAGCTCGCAGCTCCGTCGGAGCTGTCGCGAACACCGTGCGGATCGTGTCGTTGAATTGACGCACGCTCGAGAAGCCCGCCGCGAACGCGATCTCGACCATGCTCAGCGTGGTCGTCTCGATCAGGATTCGAGCAGTCTGAGCGCGTTGGGCTCGAGCGATCGCGATCGGCCCGGCGCCCAGCTCGGCGAGCAGCATTCGCTGCAGTTGGCGCACGCTGTAGCCGAGCTTCGTTGCAAGACCTGGCACGCCCTCACGATCCACGACACCATCGCCGATCAGACGCATTGCGCGTGCCACGACATCCGCGCGCCCGTCCCACTCCGGTGAGCCTGGAGCGGCGTCGGGACGACAGCGCTTGCAGGCGCGAAAGCCTGCCTGTTGCGCGGCTGCAGCCGATGGGTAGAAGCGCACGTTCTCGCGCTTCGGCGTCATCGCGGGACAGCTCGGCCGGCAGTAGATGCCGGTCGTTACCACAGCCGTGATGAACCACCCGTCGAAGCGCGGGTCACGCGACTGAGCGGCTTGATAACAACGGTCGAAGTCCTCGATCATGCATCCCAGTCTGACCTACCGACAGGCGGAAGTCTGGCGGTTTTGCGACATGATGGTTACAGCCCGGTGGCAACTAACCAGGCGTAGTGGCAACGAAAAGCTGGGCTGCTCAATCAAGTGGAGGTCCGAGGGCTAGGCTCTCAACGCCGCTCGGCGATCACCCGCGCGCCCTTCGACGGCACGAGCACGACCGCGCGCCTGCTGGTTCGCTCCGGCCGGCGCTCGACTGGGCGCAGGTTGAGCGTCTTGGTCAACTCTTCGAGCACGATTTTCGCCTCGAACTGGGCGAAGGACGCCCCGATGCAACGGCGGACCGAACCGCCGAACGGAAACCAGCCGCCGGCTGGTGGGCGAGTGTCCAGGAAGCGTGTCGGCCTGAACGTCCAAGGGTCTGGATAGACGTCAGCGCGACGATGCACAAGCAGTGTGATTGGCAGCACATCGGTGCCCGCCGGCAACTCATAGCCCCCGATCGTAAGCGGCTCGCGCAGACGGCGGACGATCCCGCCGGTCGGTGGGTGCAGCCGCAGCGTCTCAGTGACCACCGCGTCGCAGAACGCACCGCCCTCGCTTGTGAGGCGATCCTGGCTGTCCGGGTCACGAGCGAGATCGTGAATCGCCCAGGCAAGCAGCGTGGCAGTGGTCTCGTGACCGGCGATCAAGAGCGTCATCAGTTCGTCGCGCAACTCCTCGTCGCTGAGATGCTTTCCGTCCTCGTCGGTGGCTTGAACCAACATCGAGAGGATGTCCTCGCGCTCGTCGAGGTCCGGCAGGGCTCGCCTGCGTGAAATCTCCGCGAGGATCTCCCTGTCAACCCGTGCCAGCTGGCGACGAAAGGCGGGCACGCTGTTCAGGCGCTCGGGCCCGACCAGGAAGAAGAACAGCACGCGCCGCATGTCTGTGGCCCACGAGATCATGGCTTGCAACGCCTCCCCCAGATCACCCACGCACTCGCCCTCCTCCACGCCGAACACGCAGCTCATGATCACCGCGAAGGTGAGTGCCTGCATGCGTGGCAACGTCGCCACCGGCTCACCGAGCGGCCACTGTTGGATCTGCGCGTTGATCGCCGCACGGATCGTCTCTTCGTAGGCGCGCATGCGCTCTCCGTGAAACGGCGGCAGCACGATGCGGCGACGGCGCAGGTGCTCCGCGCCGTCGAGCAGCAGCAGGTTACGCACGCCCAATACAGGGCTGAGTGACTGGTTGGCCGCGCCGGAGTCGACCTTCTCCGGGCCAAGCGACAGCACTTCCTTGACGGCGTCGGGGTGGGCGATCGCGACCCATTGCTGCCCCAGGACCCGCAGCGCGAACACGTCACCGTAGCGACGATGCGCAGCTGCGAAATAGCCGTCGGGGTCGAGCGTGAAGCGCAAAGTGTGCAGCAACACAGAGCCGCGCGTAACCGGCGGTGTTTTCGCCGCGGATCCGCCCCGTGTGGGTTGGGCTTCGCCCGTGTCCAACTCCAGAGCCTCGGTCATACGAACCGCCTCCATTCTGTGCAATGGGATCAATCGCTTGTTTCCCGATGGCAGCGGCGCCCCTCCTGCTCAGGAGATCTTCTCACAATCTGACTGGTCCAAGAAACCGCCTATGCAGCAGCGTCCGCCAAACGCCGCCTGCGCAGCGCGCGCCTGGAGAGCAGAGTGCCCCAATCGGCGTCGTCCATTTCGCACGGTTCGCTGTCGCTCAGGAATTCACGCAGCACGGCGACCAGGGCCTCGGGGTCTTCCAAGTGGGGGAAGTGCGCGGCGCGCGGGAGCGTGCGAAAGCGGCTGCCCGGGATAGCTTCGTGCGCGCTGCGTCCGTGCTCGATCGGGATCGTGTTGTCGCGCTCGCCCCACACGATCATCGTCGGCATCGACTCGAGCAGGTACAGGCGATCTGTGGCGCTGACACGCTGGCCACGCACGTCGATCACAGCGCGCAACGTCTGCAGGAATGCCTCGCGCGCCTGCGGGCGCTCCAGCGGGCGCAACGCGCGGGCAACCGCCTGCACGTAGGCGCCCTGGCGCACGCCGGCGCGGCGCAGACGAGTGCCCACACCCCACATGGCGCCGAGCAACCATGGATGAGCCGCGAGTGAGAGAGCGGCAGACATGCCTGGCAACGCCGCTGTGCGCAGCATAGGACTTACCTCGTGCCCGAGGCCGCCGCTTGAGACGAGCACGAGTCGCTCTACGCGGGCAGGGAACTGGTAGAAGAACTGCATCGCCACACCGCCCCCGAGCGAATGACCAACGATTGACGCGCGCTCTATGCCAAGAGCCGTGAGCAGGTCGCGAATGCTCGCCGCGTGCGCACCCAGCGAGTAGTCCCCGCGCGGCGCCGCCGAATCGCCGTGGCCGATCAGATCGGGAGCGATGACAGTGTGCTCGTGGGCTAGGTCGAGTGCAACCGCCTGCCAATGGCTCGAGGAATTGAGCATCCCGTGCACGAGCACCACCGGCGGGCCCTCACCCGCGATTCGGTAGACCGCGCGGCGTCCATGCAACTCAATCTGCCACTCGTCAAACCCTGGCACCCGACGGTACCTAGACGTTCTCGGCTCGGCGCGCCGGGACCTCTCCCCACAGCTGCTCCAAGCGATAGAACTCGCGCGTGGCCGGCGTGAAGATGTGTACGACCACGTCCAGGTAGTCCATCAGGATCCAGTCGGCGCTACCAAGCCCCTCGACGCGCCGTGGAATCAGGTCGTGCTCGTGCTTGAGGCCCTCGAGGATGCCATCGTGGATCGCCTTGACCTGACGCTCGGTGCTGCCTGAGCAGATCACAAACCAGTCGGTGTAGCCGAGCAGCTCGCGCAAGTCGAGCGTGACCAGCTCGCCGGCCTTCTTATCCTCGGCGTAACGACAGACCTCAGCGAGCAGCTCCTCGGAGGTCATCTCATCCCTCCCACACGCCCCGCGGGCTGGCGGCCGTAGAGCTCGTGCTCGGTTATGTAGGCCGCCACCTCGTGGCCCACCAACTCGTCGATCGGCTCGCCGGCCGTTAGACGCTTGCGAACCAGTGAGGAAGAGATGTCGAATCGCGGCATCTCCACGAACTCGGCGCGTGCCTCCACGTCCAGAGAGGCGAGCGCGTCCAGCACATCGCGCCGACTCGTATCCTCACGCTCAGCCACCGCGAGGCTCGCCAGCTTCAGAATCTCGCGCGGCTCGCGCCAGGAACCCAGCGTGCTGGCCATGTCGGCACCGACGATCAGGGTCAGCTCTGCGTCAGGGGCGCTTGCATGGATGCTTCTCAGGGTATCGATTGTGTAGGACGGGCCAGGGCGTTCCAGCTCGAGCGTGCATACGCCTAGGCGTGGATCCTCGCCGATGGCCAGTTGGCACATCCTCAGGCGGTGCTGGGCGCCCGGATCCCACTTGGCCGGCTTGTGCGGCGGGATCAGCACAGGCGTCAGCAGCACCTGCCGCAAATCCAATCCGCTCGCCGCCGCCCGTGCAAGCGCGAGATGTCCGACGTGGGGCGGATTGAACATGCCGCCGAGGATGCCGATGCGCTCCCTAGCCGCGGAGGGGCGATCGATATCGCCAGATCCCGAGGAATCCACCAAGTCACGCGCGGACGTGGCCGGCGCCTTCGACGAGATACTTGGAGGTGCACAGCTCTCTCAGTCCGATCGGGCCGCGGGCGTGGAGCTTCTGTGTCGAGTTGCCGATCTCGGCCCCCATCCCGAACTCGCCTCCGTCGGTAAAGCGCGTCGAGGCGTTGACATACACGCAGGCGGCATCCACGCCGAGCTGGAATTCGCGGGCGCTGAGCGTGTCTTTCGTGAGGATCGCCTCGGAGTGGCCGGAGCCGTGACGGGCGATGTGCTCGATCGCCTCTGCGAGCGAATCGACGACCGCGACCGCGAGCGCTAGCGCCAGATACTCGGTGTCCCAGTCTTCCTCGTTCGCGGGCACCGTGACTGAGGCGCTCTCGCAGGCAAGTTCGGCCGCACGCTCGTCGACCCGCAGCTCCACGCCGGCGTCACCCAACGCGGCCAATGCCCGTGGTAGAAAAACAGGTGCGACATCGGCGTGGACGAGCAGCGTCTCAGCAGCGTTGCACACACCCGGACGTTGCGTCTTGGCGTTCAGCACGATCGCAAGCGCATCGTCTATATCCGCGGACGCGTCCACGTAGACGTGGCAGTTACCAGACGCGGCATAGATGACCGGCACGCTTGCCACCTCCTTCAGGGCTGCCTTCAGACCCTCGCCGCCGCGCGGGATTAGCAGATCGATCAACCCGTCCTGGGTTGCCAGCTCGGCCAGCTCGCCGCGCCCGCCGCCGGCGACCAGGCCGACGCAGCCCTCGGGCAGGCCCGCGGCAACAGCCGCCTCAGCCGCGATCGAGGACAGCACCGCGTTTGAGTGCTCGGCGCTTGAGGAGCCACGCAGCACGATCGCGTTGCCGGACTTCAGACACAGTGCCGCGGCGTCGATCGTGACGTTCGGACGTGCCTCGTAGACAACCGCGATCACGCCCAGCGGGACGCGTACCTTGCGTACGTCCAGGCCATTGGGCAAGCGCTGACCGTCGATCGCCTCGCCCACTGGGTCGGGCAGCTTGGCGACCGCTTCGACCGCCTGTGCGATCCCCTCGATCCGCTCTAGGTCGAGCCGCAGACGATCGAGCAGTGCCGCGCCGATGCCGGCCTCGCGACCGGCCACCAGATCGCGCTCGTTGGCGCCGAGGATCTCCTCAGCGCGCTCACGCAGCGCGACTGCGATCGCCATGAGTGCGGCGTTCTTCGTGGCGGTGTCGATGCGGGCCAGAACCCTCGACGCCTCGCGTGCGCGCTCGCATGTGTCCGCCACCGATGAGACAGTGATCGCCATTCAGGTAAGGGTACGACAGGGACGCTGTGCGGCAGTCTCGCGGCATCTGGAGTGATTGTTTTCTGTTTTATTCAAATTACCATAGTAATTACTTACGTAGTCACTATCGTCAATTGCCTAAATTTTGAACAACACACAGACCTCACGCCAGCACCATGTAGTCGCGGTGCACCGCCTCCTCGCTGGCGCGTGGCAGGATTTCCTGGACCGCCTTTGACTTCAGGCCCATCACGCGCCTTAGCTCCTCGGCCGAATAGCTGCATATGCCCTTCGCTAGGACCTGACCCCCGCTTTTCGCCGGGACCTGACCCCCCTCCTGTACCCGGCTGTCCTCATCGTGCTCGGCTATCTCCACCGCATCGCCCGCATCAAAGTTGCCGAGCACATCGACGATCCCGACCGGCAGTAGACTGGTGCCCTCCTCGCGCAACGCCCTCGCGGCGCCCGTATCGACGATCAGCGTCCCGTGGCTAGGCTTGGCGTAGCGCAACCACAGCTTGAAGGAGGAGTGGCGTGCTACGCGCGGGGGGAAGTTCGTGCCCTCCATTTGCCCGGCCAGCACCGCGTGCAAAGCGCCCTCTCGCACTCCGTTGCAGATGACCGCTCGAATACCCGCCGCCGTGGACATGTCGGCGGCGACGACCTTGGAGCGCATTCCGCCGGAGCCCAACGGCGAGGTCGTATGACCGACCTCGACACCCTCGAGTGCCTCGAAATCTGTGACCTCTCCGACCAGGCTGGCCTGCGGGTCGTGTCTTGGGTCAGCGGTGTGCAGGCCGTCGATGTCGGTCAGCAGCACGAGCAGATCCGCGCTCGTCAGGATCGCCACCTGCGCCGCGAGGAAGTCGTTGTCGCCGAAGGAGATCTCATCGGTAGCGGTCGTGTCGTTCTCATTGATGACCGGCACAACCCGCCAATCGAGCAGCTTGCGCAAAGTTTGGCGAGCATTGAGGTAGTGAGTGCGGACGCTCATATCCATGAACGTCAGCAGCACCTGAGCGGAGACCAGCTCGCGCTCGCGCAGCAGCTCGTCGTAGGCGCGGTAGAGCTTGCCCTGGCCGACCGCGCTTGCGGCCTGCAGCTCATCGACAGCTACCGGGCGGGCGGGCAGGCCCATGATGCGAACCCCGCGTGCGATCGCGCCCGAGGAGACAATCACGACCTCCTTGCCCTCGCTGTGCAAAGCGACAACCTCGTCACAGATACGCGCGAGCACATCCCTGCGCAACTCGCCTTGATCGTCAGCGACGATGCTGGAGCCCAGCTTTATGACCACACGCTTCATCGAGGGCAGCCTAGATGGTGCGAGCAGGAGTCGCATGTGAGCGGAGTGGATTTGGGCTGAGCGGGGCGACGCGACGGGACGTGCGCACGGTGGAGCTGAATCGCGGTCGAAACGCCGCGGCGGACGCCGGCTATGGCGCCTCGTCCGGGTCGAGCTCGAAGACCACTCCCGCTATCTCTAGGTCATCTCCTGGCTGAAAGCCCTCCGCTTCCAGCGCTCGCAGCACTCCGATCTTGCGCAGGCGTCCCTCCAAGTAGGCCATCGCGTCCTCGTTCTCCACGTCATAGCGCGCCACTAGGCGCTCGATTCCCCGGCCCTTCACCGCAAAGGAGTCAGGGCCGATGCGCTCGACCACAAAGCCGGTGGAGGCCGCCGGACGGAACACCATGTGCTCGGCGAGCTCGGGACCAGGGCCAGGGCCGGGGCCGCGGGATAGCTGGCCACTCCTCGAGGGACTGGTACTTCGGGCAGCCTCTGCCGCGGAGCCGATACCAGGCCGAACGCCGGCGCTGCCTCCGGCACCCTGACCAGCTTGTTCGATGGCCGGCACGAGTCGCAGCAGCTCGACGGCCAGCTCTTCCAGCCCGGCGCCCGTGGCGCTGGATGTCGCGATCACCCGCACATCCTCTCCGAGGCGCCCTGACCAGCGCGAGACCTCTTCGCTGACGCGTTGGGCCGGCACGAGATCGGCCTTGGAAAGCGCAAGCACACGCGGCAGGCGTGCTAGACGCTCGTCGTGTGCGGCCAGCTCGTGCTCGATCGTGGCGTGATTGGCCAGCGCGTCTGCCTGCTCCTCGCCACTGAGCTCTGGGGCTAGGTCCAGCACATGTACGAGCAAGCGTGTGCGCTCAACGTGAGCGAGGAAGTCGTGGCCCAAGCCGGCGCCTTCGCTTGCGCCCTCGATCAATCCGGGGATGTCGGCGATCACCAGCTGGCGCTCGTCCGCCTCGAGCACGCCGAGCGCCGGCGAGAGCGTCGTGAACGGGTAACTCGCGACCTTGGGGGTGGCTCTTGTGAGGCGTGCCAGCAATGAGGACTTGCCTGCGTTCGGCAGACCCACCAAGCCGACGTCGGCCAGCAGCTTGAGCTGTAGCTGCAGCCAACCCTCCTCGCCGACCAAGCCGCGCTCGGCAAAACGCGGTGCTTGGCGCGTTGGTGTGGCGAAACGCTTGTTGCCTCTTCCTCCCGAGCCGCCCTTGGCCACCAGCGCGCGCTGTCCCGCAGCCAGCAGGTCCCAGCGCCGTCCCGCGACGTCGCCCTCGACTCCTTCTACCTGCGTGCCCGGCGGCACCCGTACGATCAGCGTCTGGCCGTCGGCGCCGTGCCGCTGAGAGCCTTCTCCGTGGCCGCCGCGACCCGCCCGGTAATGGGGGGTGCGCCGAAAGCTCTGCAGGTCGCGCAACGAGTCGTCGCAGACGAGCACGACGTCGCCGCCGCGACCGCCGTCGCCGCCGTCGGGGCCGCCACGCGGGACGTGCGCTTCGCGGCGGAAACCCGCCGAGCCGTCGCCGCCGGCGCCTGCCCTCACTTCAATTCGTGCGCGATCGTCCAACATCTAGTGTCCCGAATCATAAATTTGATGGCATTCCCCGGCGCCTGGTCGCGCCTGAGGCACGCCGGTATCGGCCCACGTGCTACCGGCACGCAGACCGATACCGTCGAACCTCAGATCACGACCATCCATCCGGGAAATACACACCGAATTTATGATTCGGGACACCAGCCAAGCCTTCCTGCCCGCGCCGCGGGCAGGGCGCTTCAGCTGTTCTCGGAGAGCACGTTCACAACCCTACCCCGGCGGCCTGTCGTGAACTGCAGAGTGCCGGCCGCGCGCGCGTAGAGCGTGTCGTCTTTGCCGATGCCGACACCGACTCCCGGCTTGAAGCGAGTGCCGCGCTGGCGCACGATGATCTCTCCGCCGGTGACGGTCTGACCGGCGAACGTCTTGACGCCAAGTCGTTGAGCATTGGAGTCGCGGCCGTTGCGGCTCGACCCGAGTCCCTTCTTATGAGCCATTGGGGTCCTCCTGCTCCTTGCCGCCGCGCGAAGCGACGGCAGGTGTTGGGGAAGTAGCGGGGGTGGGCTTGGCGGCGGCCTTCGCTGCGGGCTCCTTCGCGGCCGCCCCCATCGAGATGTTCGTGACCTCGATCCGCGTCAGCTCCTGGCGATGGCCTGTGCGGCGCTTGTAGCCGCGCTTTGGCTTGAACTTGAACACGCGCAGCTTCTCGCCACGCTCATGCGCCAGTACCTTCGCCGTGACCTTGACATTCTTCAGCGAAGCCGCGTCGAATACCGCGTCCTCGGAGCGATACAGGATCGGCTCGAGCGCCACGCTCGCGCCCTCCTCAGCGGGGAGGCGCTCCACGAGCAGGGTCTGACCACGCTCGACGCGGTACTGCTTGCCGCCTGTCTTGACGATCGCGTACATGTGCTCCTACTACTCCGAGGTTGCCTCTGCCTTAGCAGCCGAACGGCGCCGTCCGCCTCTTCGGCCGCGGCGCCGTGGCTTGGATTGTAGGTCATCCTCGCCGCCTGCGTCCGCCGACTCCTGCGCGTCGGCCGGCGCGTCGCTCGCCACCGGCTGCTGCTCAGGCTCCCGTGGAGACTCTTGCTCGTCACCTGGCGACTCTTGCTCGGATCGCGATGGCGTGGCCTCTACGTCCAGAGTCGCCGGCGCTTGCTCGCCGGCTTGCGACTCACCGGCGCCGGCTCGCGCCACAGACTTCGAGCGCCTGCGAGGACGTTTGGCCGCAGGGCGCGCGGCCGGACGCGGCGCCGGACGTATTACCTCGCCGGACTCGTCGAGTAGCAGCGCGTTGGCTGCTGTGCGACCAACCGTCTCGATCCGCACCATGCGCTTCTCGCCGACGTTGCGTGCGGCACCGGCGATCGAGATGATGTAGCCGTCGAGCTTGGCCACCGCGTCATCCACGTCATACATATGTGGCTCGACGATGTCCACGAGCACCTCGTCGCCCTCACGGAACGGCAGCGCGCGTTCTTCGACCTCCTCGCGCGTTCCCTGAAAGGTGATCGCGAAGTGGTCGAGCACAAGCCCTTCTGAACCCTCGAAGTGAAACGAGCGCTCCGTCTGGGCCTCCAGCGCGTGCAGCACGCGCGAGCCCTGCCCAGTGAACTGGGCGGTGACGCGCGGGTTGATCTGTACGAGGAACGCCTCCGCGTCGGGGTGCTCGACCACAAGGTCGCGTAGCTTGCGCTCGAATTCGATCGCAATCGTCTCCTCCGAGCGGATCACGCCCTCTCCCTCACAGGTGGGGCAGGGACGACTCATGATCTCGCGCACTCCCTCGGTGACGTTCTGGCGGGTCATCTCCACCAGCCCCAAACGCGATATCTCGGCGGTGAACGTCTTCGTGCGGTCCTCGTCGAGCGTTTTGCGCAGTGTCTTCATCACGGCGTCGCGGTTGCGCGCGCGCGCCATGTCGATGAAGTCGATCACGATGATTCCGCCGATGTCGCGCAGGCGCAGCTGGTTGACGACCTCCTCAGCGGCCTCAAGGTTGGTCTTTGTGATCGTGTCCTCGAGGCTCGCGCCCTTGCCGCGCCCGATGAAGCTGCCCGAGTTCACGTCGATCACGGTCAGCGCCTCGGCATAGTCGATCATCAGGTAGCCGCCGCTGGGAAGATCCACGCGCCGCGACAGGACCCCGTCGATCGCCTCGGTGACCTTGTAGGCGTCGAGCAGCGGCTCCGTCTCCTCCCACAGCTCGACGCGCTCGACCAGCTCGGGAGCAGTGCGCGCGAAAAACGAGACGAGCCGGCGGTGCTGTTGCTCGTTATCGACGATCGCACGCTCGAAGTGCTCGGAGAAGATGTCACGCACCACCCGTACCGAGAGGTCTGCCTCCTGAAAGACCATCTCCGGCGCCTGAATCTCCTCTACGCGCTTCATCAACACCTCGTGCAACTTGTGCAGGTAGAGCAGCTCCCGCTCGAAGTCCGCCCGCTGCGCGCCGTGAGCGGCGGTGCGGATGATGACTCCCCCCTGGCCGATCTCGAGCTTGGCCGTCTGGCGGCGCAGGCGCTCGCGCTCTTTGTCCTCCAAGCGTCGCGATACACCGACGCCCTCGCCGGTGGGCGCGTACACCATGTAGCGCCCCGCGATGGTGACCTCCATCGACAGACGCGCCCCCTTGGTTTTCAGCGGGTCCTTGACGACCTGCACAACGATCTCCTGACCCGGCTGGAGCAGCTCTGAGATCTTGCGCCCGCCGCCCCGTCCCCGCTTGGGCGCCTCAACTCCCGGGAGCACGATCTCATCGACGTGCAGGAAACCGTTCTTCTCAAGGCCTATGTCAACGAATGCGGCCTCCAAGCCGGGCAACACATTGTCGACCTTGCCCTTGTAGATGTTGCCTACGATCGAGCGCCCGCCGCGGCGCTCGATGTAGAGCTCAGCTATCCGGTAGCCGGCGCCGGGACGAGCGTTCGAGCGTTTCGAGCCGCGCCCGGCGGAACGTGATGCACCATTCGGGGCAGGTAGGGCGCCGGGCGTTCCGGCTGCCTCCAAGAGCGCGACGCGCGTCTCCGCGCGATCGACGCTGACAAGCACTTGCTTTCTCAATTTGATCCAGTCTTTCGAGATCTGTAATGGGTTGGACGGGCGGGTTTTCGAATCCCTGCGCCCGTGTCATCGCCGAATCCCATGCAAGCGGGCGCCCGAGCACTGCGGTCTCTGGCGCGGCCTTGGCTGGTTGGTGGGGAGTCTCGGCTGACATCTTCTCTAATGGCGGACAACGCGGCCCTTCAGCGCCTGGGAGGCGCGTCCTTGGACGTAGATCGATTGCAGTAGACCCACTGCCAGAAGGGTTGTGATGACCGACGATCCGCCATAGCTCATTAGAGGCAACGTGACGCCGGTGATCGGCATTATCCCAACCGCCATGCCAACGTTCACGAAGACCTGGAACATCAGCATAGCCAGGACCCCGGCGGCGACCAGCGAGCCGAACAGGTCCTTGGATATCGTCAGGATCCGCAGCGTGCGCCAGATCAGCAGCGCATATAGCGACAGCACGAGCGCCGCTCCGACGAATCCGTACTGCTCGCCGACCGCGGCGAAGACGAAGTCGGTTTCGTCCTCGGGCACATATTTGCCTTCGATCTGGGTCGATTCGCCGCCGCGGCCCGTCTTCTGACCTGAGCCGATCGCGACCTTCGACTGCAACTGCTGGTAGGCCCCTTCGCCGGTGCTGCCCGAGGGATTCAAAAAGACGGTCAGGCGTTCTTCCTGGTAGGGCTTGAGCACGTGCACGCCGATCGCGGGCGCGGCCACCAGCACGATCGTGCCCGAGACGACGACCAGCGCGAGGAGTCCCGCCAGTTGCCGCCACGAGGTTCCCGCCACGAACAGCAGCATGAACGCGATCGCCATGTATACGAGCCCCGAACCGAGATCCGGCTGAAGGATCACCAGCATTGCGGGCACGAGCGCCACGAGCAGCACGCGTGCGGTCGTATCGAGCTCGCGCAGCCGCCGCGAGCGGGCCACTACGAACGCCGACAATGCGACGATCAGCAGCACCTTGCCGAGCTCGGATGCCTGAAATGAGAACAGCGGGAAGCTGATCGCGCGCGTCGAGTGCACCGAGCCCTTAATTTCACGACCGAGCGCGAGCACCGCAAGGATGCTCAAGATCAGCGCGCCGTAGATTGGGTACATGAGGTGGCGCAAGCGCGAGTAGTCGACGCGTGAGAGCGCCACCATCAACGCCAGCCCCACCGCCAGGTAGATGGCCTGGCGCTCCACGTAGTAGTGGGGATTGCCTGGGATCAGTTTGCGGGTCGCCACTCGCAGCGTGAGGATCGAGCAGACCCCGAGCCCGACCGTGGCGAGTGTCAGCAGCGGGTCCAACGGCAGACGTAGCCCACCGCCGGAAGGTGTGGGAGGTGCCTCGGTCGGTTGGATCGGGCTGAGCGATGAGGCCGGAATGCTCGTGCTCACTTGTCTGGGTTTGAGCCGGAGACGAGCGTCAGCGACTTGTGGAACCACTTTGAGGCGATCAGCCGCGCGATCGGTGCGGCGGCTTCGTCGCCGAAGCCGCCCTGTTCGACGGTGGCCGCGATCACAAGCGGGCGCTTCGGGTCGGGCAGGAAGCACATGTACCAGGCCTGTTCGACCTGGCCGGCGCGTTCGGCGGTGCCCGTCTTGCCGTACACCGGATGTTCTGTCTGGTTCCAGCCCGACCACACGTCGGCCGAGGTGCCGCCCGGCGCGAACGTCGCGTCGTGAATGCCTTCCATCACGTCGTTCAGGTCCGAGTAGTCGAGGTGGACGTGGTGAATCGGAGCTGCGGGTAGCGACTGGAGGAGACCGCCGCCCGAATTGTCGATCTCCAGTCCCAGGTGCGGACGCACGACCGTGCCTTCGCCACCGTTCATGTATGCACTGGCAAGCGTCGAGTAGGCGACCGCCATCTGCAGCGGCGAGGTCAGCAGTTCGCCCTGTCCTACCGCCAGGTGCATGTCGTCGCCGACGGTCCACGGTCCGATTTCCGAGACGATGTGGCAGATGCTCGCAGCGGTCTTTGGGTGGTTGTGTTCGCAGCGTTCCTGCAGCTTGTTCTGCTGAGCGCGCCAAGCAGCATCGGGCACGGTCCCTTCGATCTCGTTCGGCAGATCCACCTGCGTTTCTTTGCCGATCCCAAGCTCCTTGGCCGTGTTCTGGATCACGTCGCCGTGGCTGTTTGCGTACTCGCCGACCGTGAAGAAATAAGTGTCCGAGGAGACTGTGAGCGCCTGGACCAGCGGCAATGCGCCGTAATCGTTTTTGCCTGAATTGCAAAACTGCTCGGCGCCCACGGTGATGCAGGAGCCGCCTCCCAGGGGCTCCTGCGGATTGATCACACCGGCTTCGAGAGCGCCCATCGCCGTGATCGGCTTGAACGTCGAGCCGGTCGGATACTGACCTTCCACAGCGCGGTTTAGCAGCGGCGCGCGCGGATCGGGACCTTCGTTTTCGCCGCTGCCGTTGAGCTGGTCGAATTCGCTTTGGGTCATCGGTTTGGCAAAGCGATTGGGGTCGTAGCTCGGGTATGAGCCCATCGCATAGATTTCGCCGTTGAGCGGGTTCATCGCCACGAACGCCGCCCCGGAGCCCGGGTTGCCTTTCCCCTGGGCGAGCGCCACCCCATCTCGCAGCGCCTTTTCGCCTATCTGCTGAAGCCCAAGGTCGATCGTCAACTTGAGGTCGTGGCCGGCCGTTGGCTCGATTGCCGGCAGCTTGGTTGGCTCCGGCTGACCTTCCGCGTTGACCTGCACGAACCGCTCTCCCGGCTTGCCGCGCAGATAGCGATCGTAGTAGTACTCCAAACCCGACTGCCCTACGACGGTGTCCTTTGGTACGCCCTTGAAGGCCGGCAGCTTGAGCTCTTCTTCGCTGACCGAGCCGACGTGACCGAGTGTCTGGGCAGCCAATTCGCGATACGGATAGCTCCTGATCGAGACCGGTTCCTGCTTGACGCCGGGAAAATCGTTCTGGCGCTCGGCGAGCACCGTCAACGCCGCAAGTCCGGCGTCCGTCTTGATCGTTACCGGCGCATATGGGAGCTGTGTAATGCCGGCGATCACGCGTTCGTCGATCAATCTGGGGCTGAGCCCGATCACAGGTGCCAGCCGGTGAAAGAGCTCGCGAGTCTTGGTGGCCGAGGCAGGCAGTACGGGAATCGGGACCCTGCGCAGATGGTCCGCGCGGGCAAGCGCGTGCAGCTCGGCCAGCTGAGCCTTGTCGGCATGCCTGTGCCCGTGACGACCCTCACTCCCATAGTCGTTTAGGTTCTCCTCATACGCTTTCAGTCGTTCGCCCGCCGCCACGTATTGCTTGTCCGCTTCGGCCAGATGTGCTTGATATTTGGCCGCCTCTTCCTTAACGGACTCGGGCAGCGAGCTCGGCAGTATCTGGACGGCGTTGCTGACCTCGCTCGTCACGATCGGCTGGCCTTCGCGGGCGAGGATCTCCCCGCGTGGAGCCGGTATCGACAGTTCACGCTGGTCGTTTGCCTGAGCCTGCTGTACGTACTGTTCGCCGCTGAGCACCTGCAGGTACCACAGGCGGAAGAAGATGATCCCGAACATGACAAGCGCGATGCTGCCGAGAATCGCTACGCGCAATGCGAGCGAAGGCGATGAAGGCCCACCCACCCCGCGTGGATCGCTCGGTCGCAAGTGCTCGATCGTGCTCACCGCGTCCCTCCTCCGCTCTGCGAGAACCGGCTAAAACCAGCGTGCGGGACGCTTGGTCGCAACTGCCCGATCGGGCTCACCGCACACCTCCCCTGCTCTGCGAGAGCGGGCTGAGGCCGCCGGTCGTGTAGGCGCGGCGGCGGCGGCGACGTGGATCGTCGGGCAAAGCGCCAACCAGGCAACGACGCACCAAGGCCCACATCGGCAACGCCACGACCGTGTCGAGCAGGACGCCGACGACGATCTCGCGCAGCAACTCGAAGCTCACGGGAGCGTCCACGCCAAGCAGGAACTCGATCACCGAATA
This sequence comes from uncultured Solirubrobacterales bacterium, assembly GCA_963704555.1. GTDB lineage: Bacteria > Actinomycetota > Thermoleophilia > Solirubrobacterales > Solirubrobacteraceae > Palsa-744. The sequence goes on along the minus strand of OY969921.1, from coordinate 1,639,335 downwards.
GCCGACCATCGCGGCGCTCGCCGCCGCCGCTCCGACGAACAACGGCGTAAGCGCCGCCTGCGGATCGCGCAACTCGCGCAGACGACCTGCCCAATAGCCGATGATCGTGAATGTGAGCGAAGTCACGCCAAGTGTCTGCATCAACGCCAGGTCGACCAACAACCCGACACAGAAGCCGGCGATCGCGCCCAAGGTGGAGCCACACAGCAGTCCGACGAACGCCACCAGCAGCGGTGTCAGGTCAACGCTTACACCGAATACCGGGATCTCGGAGACGACGCTGATCTGTACGAAGACAACGATGACCGCCAGCACCGCCACGCGCCACACCAGTGAGCCCGGGAGCCACGCCGCGCCGGCTTCGCTGCCCGCACTCCGGCCAGTTGCGATCGATGTGGCTCCTCGCCTACCGGCCAGCGGCGCGCTCATCAGCCGCCTCCTCCCGTTTGCGCCACCTGGCCGCTCTGAGATTCTTCTTCTGGACTGAGCTGATGGGTTGGCGTCAGATTGGCAGCGGCATTGCTGGCAGAGGCTGCCTGCGAGCCGGACGAGTAGGTCAGCACCTGCACGAATTCAAGGCTGCGCAGGTCGGCGAGCGGGCTTACACCGACCGACTTGAAGCCTCCTTGTTCGTTGACGGAAGTGACCTGGCCGATCGGAATCCCCTTCGGGTAGAGCGAAACACCGGGGCCGGCCACGGTGCCGGAGGTCACTACGTAGTCGCCCGGTACCGGCGTGGCCGCTGAGGACTTATAGATCTGCATCAGCAGACGGCCCGGTTCGCCGACCTGCGGCTGCACGAGGCCCACTGCTCCGGTCGCGCTGATCTTGGCCGTCACTTCAACCGCACTGTCGGTGATCAAGCTCACCTGGGCGGCATCCGGAACGACCTCGGTTACCTTGCCGACAAGTGCTTCGTCGGCGATCACAGGATCGTTGACGCGCACTCCCGAGGAGGAGCCTCGATCGATCGTGATGATCGAATACCAGATGTTGGGCGACTGATAAACGACGGTGGCGGTAACCGGGTTGTAGTCGGCGATGCTGAGCTCGTGATCGAGGTGGAAGAGCTTAAGCAGTTCCACGCGCGAATGTTCATTTTCCTGATTAGCCGTGTACTGGCTGCGCAGCTTGTCAAGTTGCTTGCGCAGTTCGGCGTTCTGACTCTTGGCTTTCAGGGTGCTGCCAAACCAGCCAAACAGGTCCCGAACAGGCTTCACCGCCTTATTGGCGCCATCCTGGATCGGCGAGACAACGGTTAGGAAGTCGCGCTGCACAGAGTGCAGACCTCCGCTTGGAGCCTCGCCGAAATAGGCGGTTAGCAGTATCAGGGAGAGCACGACGAGCAGTGCGAGCACCGCACGTCTGCGCCGAACCGTCTTCTCATACACGAATTGGAACCTTCCGAAGCGTTCATGGGAAAGAGTACCTGCGCGTCGCGCCGACAGCGGCAGCCCTCATCGACGGCGGCGACTGCGTGAGTTGCGGTTGGAACGGTGGATCGCCTCGAACTCCTCGAGCGAGCGCCCCGACCCGACCGCCACGCACGTCAGCGGAGACTCTGCCAGGTGCGCGGGCATCTGTGTCTCCTCACGCAAACGCTGATCGAGTCCTTGTAGCAGCGCACCACCCCCCGCAAGCATGATCCCGCGATCCATGATGTCCGAGGCAAGCTCCGGCGGGGTGCGGTCGAGTGTCTCCTTGACCGCCTCGATGATCTGCGAAAGCGGCTCCTCGAGTGCTTGACGGATCTCCTCGCTGGTGAGCACGACCGTCTTGGGTAGGCCCGCCACCATGTCGCGCCCGCGAATCTCGGCTTGCAGCTCCTCCTCCATCGCGCAGGCAGAGCCGATCTCGAGCTTGAGCTCCTCGGCGGTCTGCTGGCCGATCAGAAGCTTGTACTCCTTCTTTGCGTAGTTGATGATCGCCTCGTCCATCTCGTCCCCGCCAACCCTGATGGACTGCGAGACGACGATCCCTCCGAGCGAGATGACCGCTACCTCGGAGGTTCCCCCGCCGATGTCGACGACCATCGAGCCGGTCGGCTCTCCGACCGGCAGGCCGGCGCCGATCGCGGCGGCCATCGGCTCCTCGATCAGGTAGGCGGTACGCGCGCCGGCCGACAGGCACGCCTCCTCCACAGCGCGCTTCTCCACGCCCGTCACGCCCGAGGGCACGCAAACGACGACGCGCGGGTGGGCCCAGCGGTTCTGGTGGACCTTCTGGATGAAGTGACGCAACATCTCCTCGGTCACGTCGAAGTCGGCGATCACCCCGTCCTTGAGCGGGCGGATCGCTTGGATCGTGCCGGGGGTTCGGCCGAGCATGCGCTTGGCCTCTATGCCCACCGCGTGCACCTCGCCCGTACGCGAGTCGATCGCCACCACGCTCGGCTCGGACAGCACGATCCCGCGCCCGCGCACATACACGAGCGTATTGGCGGTTCCCAGGTCGACCGCCATGTCGCGGCCACCGAACCCTGTGAGGTAGGTAAGGATGCTCATCTTTAGGTAGGAAGCACGCTCGGATTCGGCTTCGCCTGGCCGGTTGGCTGGCATCCCGGCGCTCCGGGGCGTACCCGCGGGGAGTCTAGCGGACCGCGTCGCCCGGCTTGCAACCTTGACAGCGTATTTGCAGCGGGAAAGCTCCTCAGGCCCGGTCGTTTACTGGTACGGGGAAAAGCTCGGGGGCCATGTCCATGAGCTTGGCCACGGGCAAGCCGACAACGTTCTCGTAGTCCCCACGAATCTCGCGCACCAATATTGCTCCAATCCCCTGGATCGCATAGCCGCCGGCGCGCCCGCGCCACTCGCCGCCGGCCACATACCAGTCGATCATCTCCGCGGAGCACTCTCTGAAGAGGACCTCCGTCCGTGCGATCCCCACCTGCTCACGATCTCTGCGCAACAGCGCCACACCGCTGAGCACGGCGTGCGTCTCGCCGCTGAGCGCCCGCAGCGTTTCGCGCGCCGCCTGTTCGTCCGTCGGCTTGCCGTATATGCGGCCGCCGAGCGTCACCAGCGTGTCGGCCCCGAGCACCGTCTCCCCCGCATCGGCGGAGCACGCCGCGCGCGCCTTGAGCAGGGCATTCTCGACCGCGACCGTCTCAGGCTCCCCCTGCTCTATCTCCTCGACGTTGGTCGCGCGCACCGTAAACGGCACCCCGAGGCGTTCGAGAGTTGCCCGACGCTGCGGCGAGGCTGAGGCAAGCACGAGTGGATAGCACTCGTTCATGGGTGCCCCACTGGAATGACCGCCTTTTCGCGAACCATCGCTGCCCTCACATCCTCCGCGCAGATCGTACGCCGCTCTAGCCGCGCTCTAGCCGTACGAGAGCCGCCTTTAGCCACGCTCGAGCCGCACGAGAGCCGCCTTTAGCCGCACTCGTGCGCCTGCTCAGGCCGAGAGCTCGGGAAAGAACAATGCCGCCTCGCGAGCCGCAGACTCGGGCGAGTCCGAGCCGTGGACCATGTTCTGGCCCATCTCGATGGCGAAGTCGCCACGGATCGAGCCGGGAGCGGCATCGAGCGGGTTGGTGGCACCGATCGTCTGCCGTGCCGCCTTGACGGCCTCGAGACCCTCTAGCACCATCGCCACGATCGGCCCAGAGGTGATGAACTGCACCAACTCGCCAAAGAATGGCTTCTCGGCATGCTCGGCGTAGTGGCGTTCCGCCAGCTCGCGCGTCACGGTCATGTGTCGCAGCGCGACGATGCGCAGGTCCTTGCGCTCGAAGCGAGCGATGATCTCGCCCGTGAGTGAGCGGGCGAAGGCGTCTGGCTTTACGAGGATCAACGTGCGGTCCATGGGTTCCTTTGGTTCGTAGGAGATAGTCGCGGCCCGGGGCCGGCTGGTCTTGAGAAGAAGGTTCGGGGGCGCTCAGGAAGTCGGGCGCGGACGACGTGAGCGCGGACGCGAGCTCGGCTTGACGGTGGTTTCAGGCTCGGAGTCCTCACGCACGGTCTCGGGAGCCTCAGCGGCAGGGCTCGACTCCGAGGCAAACGAGACCTCGCCGACGAAGGTGGCCGGCTCAGGCGCCCTTACCGCGGCGCGCTTGGCCGCGCGCGCACGTGCCGGCGATACCGCCTCCACATCGAGCGCAGCCACCTCCAGTTCGTCCTCGGCGCTTGCGCGAGTGCGATCTGTAGCCGAGGCGCCCGCACGCTCAGAGCGAGCGCCCCGCCGCGTCGCCTTGGCCGTCGTAGGCACGTCGGTCTCGCAGTACGGACAGATCGTCCATGCGCGATCGAGTGGTCGCGAGCAGCTGACGCAACGCTCCTTTAGCTTGCGCAGGCAGCTCGGGCAACGAATGAAGTCGCGTTCGATGCGATAGTCGCAGTGCGGGCAGAGGCTGTAATCGAGATCGTGCAGCCGCGCTTCGGCCGCCTGCAACTCCAGTTCGCGCTCACGCACGTCCTCCAGGTACTCCGGCGGACGCAGGATCATGTAGACGATCGTCCCCACGAACGGGAACAGCGACGCGACCGTGGCGCAGCCCACCAACATCGGATCGGCGATGCGACGGCGGGCGTCCGCGTAGGTCCAGTACAACAGCGAGAAGTAGAGGACCACGACGAACAGGATCAACAAGTCGATGACCAGGCTCAAGCTTTTGCTTTCTATTCCGAAGTAGGCGATTGGTGATGACATCGATGTTCCTATACGGCTCCGCCGAGGGATTTCCCTGCAAGCATGCGTGAAACGGGGCGCTTCGATCCGTGATGGCGCATCGGGCGGCCGAGTTTAGAGGCTATCGGGCAAAAAATGCGCGATCAAGCTTTCCGAGGGCATGTTCTTGCAGATCTCCGACCTCACAAGAACAGCCGGCCAAAACCGTAGCCGGCAGCAAAGAACACGAGGATCACGAGCGCCACGATCAACGCGACGGCACCGATCATCGTCAGCACCGATGGGCCGTCATCGTTCACGGCGACCCCCTTTCCTGCAAGCGCTTTCCCTGCTCGTCGAGCTCCCCAAGCCCTATCGCGACGTCCAGATCGAGCTCCCCTGCGTGAGCGAGCAGATCTCCGACTAGATATACAGATCCAGTTGCCAGAACCGCGGCGCCGCGCTCACGCGCCCAGTTGCGCGCCGCCGCCAAAGCTTTGGCCGGCCGGAACTCGCAGGTGCACTGCTCGAAGCCGAGCTGGCCCGCCAGCGATTGCAGCGTCGCTGGCGAGAGCGCCCTTTGGCTCGGGGGCGCAGTGAACCAGGCCCGCTCGCACAACGGCAGCAGCGTACGGAGCATGCTGGCGGCATCCTTGTCCTCGAGCACACCGAGCACTAGCGCCAGCGGGCGTCCGTCAAGCAGCTCTGGCAAGGACTCCACCAATGCAGCGATCGCAGCCGGATTGTGCGCGCCGTCTACCGCCGTGAGTGGGTCGTCCCCGAGGACTTGCATGCGGCCCGCAACCAATGTCGAGGTCGCGGCGTCTCGCACGGCCTGCTCGCTCAAGATGAACCCTGATCGCTGCAGGTAGGACTCCGCTACCAGCCCCGCGAGCGCGAAGTTCTCACGCTGGAACAAGCCGCGCGCGCCCATCTGTAGATCCTCGGGAGCTGCGTCCGCGATCAACAGCTCGGCACTACGTTCGGCCGCAACACGGCGCGCGAGCGCGAGCACCTCCGGCTGCAGCTGAGAACCGACCGCCAATACCGACTGCTCGCCGAGGACAGCGAACTTCTCGGTGGCGATATCGACCAGCGTGGGACCAAGCCAGCGCGTGTGCTCGAGGCCCACGTTGGTGAGAGCAGCCAGCTTCGAGTCGATCACGTTCGTCGCGTCATAGCGCCCGCCAAGACCGGCCTCGACGACTACGACCTGGGCCTCGCGTCGCGCGAGCTCCCAGAAAGCAGCTGCGGTCAACAGCTCGAACTGGGTCACGTGGTCATCCTCGGCGAGGGTACGGTTGACCCGCTCAGCCGCCCATGCAGCGCGCGCGATCGCCGCCGCGAAGGCGTGAGTCTCGACATCGCGCTCGCCGATCTGAACGCGCTCAGAATAGGACAGGAGGTGCGGTGAGAGGTAGCAGCCGCTACGCAGCCCGTGGCGCTCGAGGATCGCCGCGATCATGCGTGTGGTCGAGCTCTTTCCGTTCGTGCCCACGACGTGGATCGAGTCAAAGCTGCGCTCGGGCGATCCGAGCACCGTCATCATGCGGTGCATCCGGTCCAATCCGAAGCGCATCCCGAACAGCTCGAGTGAGCGCAAATGACGCTCGGCGTGCTCGGGGCTCCAATCCTGGCTCATAGGACCTCCAACTCGGCGCGCTCGGGGCGGCTCACAGGACCTCCAATTCCGGGGCGCTCAGGGCGACTCATAAGACCTCCAATTCCGGGGCGCTCAGGGCGACTCACAGGACCTCCAACTCGGCGCGCAGGCGCCCAAGACGCTCCCGCTCGCCCTCGACCACAGCTGCCGGCGCCTTCTCCACGAAGCCCGGGCGCTCCAGCTTCCCCTGCACGCGCTCGATCTCCACGAGCAGCTTCTGCTTTGCCGCCTCGCGTCGCCGCTCGGCGGCGCCGAGATCCAGACCCTCCCCCGAGAGCACCTCGACCGTGCCGCCGGGGATGGGGACGGAGGCGACCGCGGTAGGCTCAGATGAGGGCATTTCTTCGTTTGGCATTTCTCTGTTTGGCATTCCCTCGCCCGCGATGGGAACGTCCTCACCCTTGGAGTCAGAGTTCGCCGCGTCGAGTTTCTGCGACCGCTCGTCCTCGGGGGAAAGCCGCAAACGCGCCAGGCGCGCGAGCAGCGGGGCGGTCATCTCGTAGCCATCCGCGCAAAGACGCGCGGCCACGAATAGGCCGGCCTTAGCACCGACCGAGTCTCGCCAACCGCGCACGAGCGTTACCGCCTCGATCGTGCGCGCCAGCTCGGCCTCCGCCTGCAGGTCGATCAAATCCTCTCGAGCACGTGGGTAGGCAGACCCGACGAGCAACTCGCCTGTGTCGTCTAGGTATCGCCAAAGCTCCTCAGTGACAAACGGGATCAGCGGATGGGCCATAGCGACCGTCTCGCGCAGCACGTAGAGCAACGTCGCGGCGAGCTCCTGCCTGCCGTCATCGATGTCGTCTGCCTCGGCGAGATCGGGCAGCCGCTGCTTGACGATCTCCAGATACCAATCGCACAGCTCCCCGTAGACGAAGTCATAGAGGCCGAGCGCGGCGTGAGAGAAGTCGTACTGCTCGATGCGCGCGGCAGTGTCCGCCAGAACCCGCGTGAGGCGTGAGAGGATCCAACGATCCTCAACCGTGCGCGGCAACGGCTGCGGTTCGACAGCCTGTGCGCGCTCTGATCCTAGGCTCGCGTCGATACGTACCAGCGCGAAGCGCGCCGCGTTGAATAGCTTGTTGGCCAGGGCTTGCCCTTGCTGGACCTTCTCAGCGGAGTAGCGAACGTCCTGTGTGGAGGACATCGCAAGCAGGCCGAAGCGCACCGCGTCGGCGCCGTGACGGTCGATCTCCTGCAATGGGTCGATGCCGGTTCCCAACGACTTGGACATGCGCCGGCCGTCCGGCGCCTGGATCACCGAGTGGATGTAGACGTCGGAGAACGGCACCTCGCCCGTCAACTCGATGCCCATCATGATCATGCGCGCAACCCACAGGAACAGGATGTCCCTGGCTGTGGAGAGCACATTCGTCGGGTAGAACGCTTTCAGCTCGGGGGTGTCCTCAGGCCAACCGAGCGTTGCAAAGGGCCACAGCGCAGAGGAGAACCACGTGTCCAGCACGTCTTCCTCTTGGCGGAGGTGCCCTCCGCACTCCGCGCAAGCGTCTGGTGCGCTGAGCGCCACGTTGACGTGACCGCAGGTCTCGCAGTAGTAGACGGGCAGACGGTGACCCCACCAGAGCTGGCGTGAGATGCACCAGGGACGGATGTTCTCCATCCAGTCCAGGTAGACGCGCCGGTGGTTATCGGGCACGAGTCGCACGCGTCCCTCGCGCACGGCAGCCACCGCCGGGCGCGCCAGCTCGTCCATGCTCATGAACCATTGCAGCGAGATCAGCGGCTCGATGCGCTGACCGGAGCGGTGCGAATAGGGCACCTCGTGCTCGTAGTCCTCGCGCGCGACGATCCGACCTTCGCGCTCTAGCTCGGCGACAACGGCCTCGCGCGCCTCCATGACCGTAAGGCCGGCGAAGCGCTCGCCGGCCTCGGCGGTCATGCGTCCATCCTCGCCGATCACCGACACCTGATCGAGCTCATGGCGACTGCCTATCTCGAAATCGTTGGGATCGTGGGCCGGGGTGACCTTCAACTGGCCGGTGCCAAAATCCATCTTCACGTAGTCGTCGGCGATGATCTGCAAATGTCGCCCGACAAGCGGCAGGATCGCCTTGCGCCCGACCAGCGCCCGGTAGCGCTCGTCCTCTGGATGAACAGCCACTGCGGTGTCACCGAGCATCGTCTCAGGACGAACGGTGGCGATCGTGACGCTGCCACCCCCCTCGACGTCGTAGCGAATCGAGTAGAGCGTGTCTGTCTCGCGACGCTCCTCCACCTCTAGGTCGGAGATCGCCGAGCGACTACCCGGATCCCAGTTGACGATGTAGCGATCGCGGTAGATCCAGCCCTTCTCGTAGAGGTTGACGAAGACCTGCACGACCGCACGCGCGTAGCCCTCATCGAGCGTAAAGCGCTCCTCAGAGTAGTCGCACGAGGCGCCAAGCCGCTTGAACTGCTCGACGATCGTGCCACCGTAGTGCGCTCGCCACTCCCACACGCGCTCCACGAACGCTTCACGCCCCAACTCGTGACGGTTGATGCCCTCGACGAGCAGCGCCTTCTCGACCTGCGCCTGCGTGGCAATCCCAGCATGGTCGGTGCCGAAGATCCACTTCGTGCGTCGGGTGGGCGGGGAGTTCATCCGGTTGTAGCGAATCAAGGTGTCTTGCACCGAGCCGTTGAGCGCGTGCCCCATGTGCAGCGAACCGGTTACGTTCGGCGGCGGTATCGCGATCGAGTAGTTCTCGCTCGCCTCTCCATCTGGCTCGGGATGAAACAGACCCGAAGCAAGCCAGCGCTCGACGATCTGCGGCTCGACCTGTGAGGGCTCGAACCGGGTGCGATCCTCAAGCTCTTTGATGCGCTCACTCATGGAGCGTGAGTGTACGCAGCCGCACCACGCCAGGCCCGATCACAGGGCGTGATTCCATCTTTCGAGATATGGTTCTTGCGAATGTTCAACTTGTACGCGCATATAACGATGCGGCCGGGTGTCGGCGCCTGCGCGGCGACGATCGCCTGCTTCTGCCTCCTGGGACAACTGCCAAACCAGGCCCAAGCGGCAGCCGACATAACTTGTCCGCCTAGCCCGAGTGCCACGCCCGGCGCCACGAGCCCATCGACGCCCACGACCCCGTCGCAGACTCTCGTTGCATGCGTCGGGTCCCAGGCGATCACAGAAGCGACCTTCCAACACTGGAGCGCCGTAGCTCAAGCCGAGCCCACCTCGCAAGCAGGGCACCAGCCAAGCACCGCCGAAGTCACAACCCAGGTCATGGGCTTCCTGATATCGGCGGATTGGGTAATCGGCGAAGCACGCGACTTGAATATCCATGTGAGCCATGCTGAGGTAAGGCGAACATTCAACCGAACGCGAAAGACTCAGTTCCCTAAGCAAAGCGAATTCCAAGCCTTCCTGGGAAAGAGCAAGGAGACCGTGACGGACATACTTCTGCGCGTGGAACTGGATCTTCTCTCACAGCGCCTTCAGCGGCGCGTCGTAGCCGGCAAGCATGGCGCGCGCAAGAAGCAGGAGGCGCTGAAGCACTTTGTGAACGGCTTCAGGAACAAGTGGACCGACCAGACTTACTGCGCTGCGCAGTACGCCTCGCAGGACTGCGGCCACGTTCAGGCCGCGCTCTAGCCTGCGCCTGCAGGCAAACGCCCTAGCCTGGGCCCCCTCCGCGGCCGCTACTGCGCAAGACCGCCGAACAGCGCAAATGGGAGTGCCGGTCGGTTCACCGCTACCCAGGCGTCCCAAGCGGCACCCTCCACATCGAGGGTCGAGCCCTGCGGGGCCTCAGAGCGCAAGCGCTCTGCCAGCGCACGAGCGTCGTCCTCGTCCTCGGCGCCGAGCGTGAGATGACGCCAGTGGCGCTGTACCGGGATCCCCTCGGCGACAAGGCGCTCGGCAAACGCACGCGCGTCGTGATGGGTGGGCAGCGTGACACGCACTTCCCACTCCGGGTAGCCGGTTTGCTCTGACTCCTCGGTCTCCAGCTTCTCCAGACGCTCGTGCTCGACGGCGTGCTCTGGGTAGGTATTGGGCAACGCAAGCGAGGCGTCCTCCCAACGCTCCTCCTCGGGATGCCAACGCCAGGAGCTGACCTGAGCGGCGATGCCCTTCTGGGAGAGGATCGCTTCGACGGTTGTCCGTGCGCTCGCGGCCTCATCGCCGGAGTCGGCGTACAGGAAGACATGCCCATCCTCGTGGCTTACGGCGACATGCTCTGGACTTGGAAGGCCACCACTACCGCCGCGCTCGTGCGCCTCCAGGGCGTGCAGCAGCTCGTGTGCTTGTGCGCGTGACAGCTCTACGCGGATGCGAAAGTCGTCATGCATGGAGATCACGGATGTGTGTGGGCACGGCGGGGGATGCTAGCGGACGATACTGCCAGCGGAGAAAGCTTGGTGCTCTGCATATCGCAGAACCCACTTATAACCCATTGGTTATAATCGTGTCTTCGACATGTCCCGAGCCGCAATACTCATCCGCGAGGCGCGCTACGCAGCAGGCCTTACCCAAGCCGCGTTGGCCGAGCGACTCGATGTCAGCCAGGCCGCTATCGCCAAGCTGGAGCGGCAGGGAGCCAACCCGACCGTGGACACACTCGACAATGTCTTGTGGGCCACCGGCCACCGTCTCGAGCTAAGCGCAGCCCCCGCGCATCGGCTTGAAGCAGACGAGAGCCTTCCCTTGAAGCAGACGAGAGCCCTCCCTTGACATAGACGAGAACCCTCCCGACAAGCGCTACTAAGCCGACTCCTCACGCAAAGAGCGCTCGGCGGGCTCCTCTGGCGCGGCTTCGGTGACCAGCGTGGGCGTCGTGCCTTTCTCGACCGTATCGCGCGTGACGACGCACTTCTTGACATCGCGGCGGGAGGGCAGCTCGAACTGGACCTCGAGCAGGATCTCCTCGATGATCGAGCGCAAGCCACGCGCGCCGGTTTCTCGCTCCAGGCCCTTCTCCGCGACCGCGAGCAGCGAGTCCTCGGCGAACACAAGCTCGATGCCGTCGAAGGAGAAGAAGCGCTGGAATTGCTTGACCAGCGCGTTGCGCGGCTCGGTGAGGATCGAGACGAGATCCTCGCAGGTGAGCTGGTGGACAGCTGACATCACCGGCAGGCGTCCGATGAACTCGGGAATCAGGCCGTACTCGATCAAGTCCTCCGGCAGGCAATGCTCGAATATTTCGCCGGTGTCGCGCTCAAGTTTGGTTTCGATCGCCGAGGCAAAGCCGATGCCGTTGTGGCCGATGCGTCGCTCGATCACCTTGTCGAGGTGCGCGAACGCGCCCCCGCAGATAAACAGGATGTTGGTCGTGTCAATCGTCAGGAACTCCTGGTGTGGGTGCTTGCGTCCCCCTTGCGGCGGCACCGAGGCCTGTGTGCCCTCAAGGATCTTCAACAGCGCCTGCTGGACTCCCTCGCCGGAGACGTCGCGCGTGATCGACGGGTTGTCCGCCTTGCGCGCGATCTTGTCGACCTCGTCGATGTAGATGATGCCAGTCTCGGCCTTCTTGACGTCGTAGTCGGCAGCCTGGATTAGCTTGAGCAGAATGTTCTCGACATCCTCGCCGACATAGCCCGCCTCGGTCAACGCGGTGGCATCGGCGATCGCGAACGGCACATTGAGGATGCGAGCAAGCGTCTGGGCGAGAAGCGTCTTGCCACAGCCGGTGGGGCCGAGTAGCAGGATGTTGGACTTCTGCAACTCGATGTCCGAATCCTCGGACTGCATCATCTGCACGCGCTTGTAATGGTTGTAGACGGCAACCGACAGCGTGCGCTTGGATGCCTCCTGGCCGACGACATACTCGTCGAGCACGTCATAGATGGCACGCGGCTTGGGCAGGTTCTCCAGATCGAACGCGGGCGGTGCCGCCAACTCCTCGTCGATGATCTCGTTGCAGAGGTCGATGCACTCGTCGCAGATGTAGACGCCGGGGCCTGCGATCAGCTTCTTGACCTGCCGCTGAGACTTGCCGCAGAAACTGCAGAGGAGCTGCTCGTTGGAATCGGTTGGTCTGGCCATGTTGGGTCTCTCCTCCTACAACGCGACCGTCATCTCAGAACTAGTGCTCTGAGATGACGCGATCGATGATGCCGTACTCCTTGGCCTCCTCGGAGCTCATGAAGTAGTCGCGCTCCGTGTCCTTGCTGACTTGGTCGAGCTTCTTACCCGTGTGTTTGGCGATGATCTCGTCCAGGCGTTTGCGCACGTCGATGATCTCCTTCGCGTGGATCTCGATGTCGGTCGCCTGCCCCTGAAAGCTGGATGAGACCTGATGGATCAGGATCTTCGCGTTGGGAAGCGCCATGCGCTTGCCCTTGGCGCCTCCGGCAAGCAGCAGCGCACCCATCGACATCGCTATGCCGACGCAGATCGTCTGCACGTCAGGCTTGATGAACTGCATCGTGTCGTAGATCGCAAGGCCGGCGTACACCGAGCCACCCGGCGAGTTGATGTAGATCGAGACATCCTTGGTGGGGTCCTCGGACTCCAGATGCAGCAGCTGCGCGACGACCAGGTTGGCGATCTGGTCGTCGACCGGCGTGCCAAGAAAGATGATCCGCTCGTTGAGCAGACGGCTGTAGATGTCGAACGCACGCTCGCCTCGCGAGGTCTGCTCGACCACCATTGGTACAAGTGGGCTCATGGTCCTCGCTTCAGTTTCGCTTTACAGGCCGGATTCCTTCTGAACATATCCCGAGCGGGGTGCTGACTAGGCTAGCGCTCCGGAGTCCACAGTCTCGCCGCCGCGGCCTCGCCGGTGCTCTCGCCCTGCTTCTCCTCGGACTCCGGCGTCCACAGCTTCTCGCGTGCCTGGGCCTGCTCGATCGGGATCGGCGTGGCCTCGGAGGCGATCAGCTCGACGGCTTGGCGGGCGGCAAGATCCTCGCGGATGTCCTCTAGGCGCCCGGAGTCGCGCAGTTCCTCCAGCAGCTTCTGCGGCTCGACTCCCTCGCGCTCCGCAGTCGGAGTCAGGACCTCGAGCAGATCCTCCTCGCTCGGCACGATCTTCTCGGCCGCGACGACCGCGGCGATCACCGCCTCGCGGCGCAGCGACTGACCGGCGTCGGGCAGCAGCTCGGCGATCATCTCGTCCTCCTCGCGTCCGGTGATCTTCAGATACACCTCGCGGGTGATGCCCCGATGGGATAGGGAGTGCAGCATGCGATCCCACATCTCGCGGGCCTTTGCCTGAACAAGTGCCTCGGGCGTCTCGACGTGGGCCTCAGACGCCGCCACGTCGAGCGCGGCCTCGCGAAACTCGGCCTCGATGCGCTTGCTGTCGGCATCCGCCAGGCGCGTGCGAATGTCCTCGGTTAGCTCCTCAACCGAGTCAAAGCCCATATCCACGGCGAAATCCTCGTCCACCTCTGGGAGCAGCTTGTGCTTTACCTCCTTGACCGTTACTTCAAAGGAGGCGTCGGCGCCCGCCAGCTGCTCGCTCTGATAGTCGGCCGGGAAAGAGACGTCGATCGTCCGCTCGTCCCCCGCCGCGGCTCCCTCCAAGCCCTCCTCGAAGCCGGGGATCAAGTTGCCCGAGCCGAGCTCGATGAGTTGATCGCGTCCCTCACCTCCCTCGAACCGCTCGCCCGCGGTCGATCCGAGGTAGTCGACTACAACAAAATCGCCAGAGGCTGCTGGACGCTCGACGGTCTCCAGTCGTGCCAGGCGATCGCGCAGCCCGTCGATCTCCTGTTGGATCGCCTCGTCCTCGACGACGACCTCGCGGCGACCGACCTCCAGGGCCTTGTAGTTTCCGAGCTGTGCCGTCGGCAACACGCCTATCTCGATCGAGAACTCCAGTGCCGCGCCCTGCCCTGGAAGATCGGCGAGATCCAGTTGCGGATCTCCCACCGGCACTATCCCGGCCGTCTCAATCGCATCCGAATACCAGCTGCCCAAGGTGTCGCGGACCGCTTCCTCCAGCACCACCTCACGTCCCACGCGCTGGATCACGAGCGGCGCCGGGACCTTGCCGCGACGAAAGCCGGGGAGCTTCATTTCGCGCCCCAACTGGCGGGCCTTGCGTGCTAGGCGATCCTCGATCTCACTCGAAGGGACTTCTACCTGCACGCGCACGCGCGACTCGGGCAGCTCGGTGACGGTTGTCTTCAAGGCCGTTGACATGGCTGCCACGATACCGTGCGAGCCGATGCTGGTTCGCGCTCGTGGCATACGCCGTCTGGAGGCTTGGCTTTGGACAGGCCCCGTTGGACACCTGCTCGGCGGCTCGCTGGATTTCTCAGAAGCGCTCCTCAACTATGTGCGCACCAGGCGCGCGACTAAACGCTAAGCCAAGCACTCACGAGCACCGAGCTCCGCGGGCGCAGAGGACGCTACAGTTTTCGCCCAAGCACGAGTCAAAGAGCACGAGCGGCCACGCGGCAACACAAACCGCGCGGCCAGCTTCACGCGAACTGCTACGTGCCAATTGTTATGCGGCCGCCACCACGTGACCGTCGAACGCCAGCGCCTTGCCGCGCGGGACGACGAGCACCGGGCAACCTGCATTCTCGATCAGGTTCTCGCTGGCGGCGCTGAGCGAGACACGACCCTCCTCGGTCTCCGGGCGCGAGCCGACTACTATCAGGCCGGCCTCTCGCTCTGCCGCGACGAGCTCTGCTTCAAACGCGCGGGCAAGTGCCTCGGCGGTCGCCTGGGCGCCACCGTCGCCGGCCACCGCAATACCGCGCGTGAGCTGCGAATCGCTGTTCTGTGCGTATCCGGCTGGGGCAATCGCGACGGCGACGGTGCCGCCGTTCAGGAGACGCTGCGCGGAGTTGCCGACCGTGACGCTGCCCTTCGCGGTGTGCGAGTCCGAGCAGAACACGATCATGTCGGCCTCGGTCTGCGCGGCCAGCTTGCTCAGGCCACCGGGAGTGGAGGGGTCGGTGATGACGTGACGAGGAGCATCGCTGTCGCCGAGTAGCTCTGTGCCCTTGCGCAGCAGCTCTTCGGCCTCGTGCTGAGCCAGAATCTCGCGACTGGTCTCCCCCTCAGGCGCGTGGCGTACGTACGCGAGCGACACCGTCGCACCCGCGCTTGCGAACAACCGGCCGAGTGCAACCGCATCGTCCTCGTTGTTGGTTCCGTCATAGGAGATGATGATGTTGGCGGACATTTCTTGACTCTTTTCTCTTGTGCCGTTTCGCCCGGCTTCGTTGAGGGCCTGGCGCCTATTGCCGTCTTTTGGCGATCGTCCTGTGGCACGATCCAAACTGAACTTCCATTACATGGTGCCCATTCCCTGCCATCAGCTCCAGTGAATCTCGTAATCTGAGCTATAAGGACAGCTAATGCTCAACGTTGCTCGATTGCGAGTCCTCGTAGAGGTCGCCAGGCGCGGCTCGTTCTCCGGCGCAGCCGAGGCGCTCTCCTACACCCAGTCGGCCGTCTCCCAGCAAGTTGCGACGCTAGAGGCCGAAACAGGCATGACGCTGCTCGAGCGCCATGCCCGCGGAGTGCGCGTAACCGTCTCCGGGCAGGCACTCGTGGAGCACGCCGAAGGCATCCTCGTGCGTCTGGAGGCTGCCGAAGACGAGCTGTCTGCGATCGCCGGCCTACGCGCAGGGAGACTGCGTATGGCCTCTTTTCCGACCGCCGGCGCCACACTGATGCCGCTTGCGATCGCCACCTTCCGCTCGCGCTATCCCGAGCTGGAGTTGACGCTCGCCGAGGGGGAGCCCGAGGAAATCATTCCTCGCCTGCAGGCGGGCGAGTTTGACCTGGCCCTATTGTTCGAGTTCGACGAGCCTGCGGGCGCAGAGGGCCTGACGCGCGTAGATCTGCTCGAGGATCCGATGTACTTGACCCTGCCCCGCGAGCACAAGCTCGCCCAGAAGAGCGGCCTGCGCCTGGAGGATCTGCAGGGCGAGGCGTGGGTGCAGACATCCCGCTCCAGTCCGTGCGCGCGCCATGTCGTACGTTGTTGCCACGCCGCCGGCTTTGAGCCGAACGTCGCGTTCGAGAGCGACGATTACCAGACAGTTCAGGGACTCGTAGCTGCCGGAGTCGGCGTCGCGCTGATTCCCGAGCTGGCACTGTCAGTCGTACGCGAGGACATCGCGATTCGCACACTCGCGCCACAACCACCACTGCGCCAGGTGATCGCTGCGGCGCCGACCGACGCGCGCTTGAGCCCCGCTACGCCGGCGATGCTCGAGATCCTTGCGCAGGCGGCCGAGCGCTACGACGCCCAGGGGAAGCGGACATCACCAAGCGTTTGAACCTCTGGCTCTAGCTCCACTCCGAAGTGCTCGATCACACGGCGGCGTCCCTCCGCCATCAGCGATACCACCTCGGCTGTCCTGGCTGTACCCGTGTTCTCGATGAAGTTGGCGTGCTTGGGCGCAAAGCGCGCGCCACCGACGGTCAGGCCGTTGCATCCGGCCTCGGACAGCAGCAGTCCGGCGCTGCGTCCCTCGGCCTTCGGATCCTCCTGTGGGTTCTTGAAAGTGGAGCCGAACGTCTTGATTCCCTGAGGCTGGGCTTCGTGGCGGCGTGCGCGCATCTGCGCGAGCGTCTCCTTGACCGTGTCCACGCCGGCGGGGGCGAGCAGGAACGAGGCCCGCGCGACGACTTCGCCTGCCACCAGATTGGAGTGGCGGTAGCCGAAGCCCAGCTGTGCCGCTGCACGACGATCGATTCCCTCCGCGGTGACTATCTCTGCCCACTCGAGCGTGTCTGCCAGCTGGCCGCCATAGGCGTTTGCGTTCATCCGCAACGCACCTCCGACGCTACCGGGAATGTTGACGCCGAACTCGATGCCCGACAGCCCTGCCTGAGCCGCGCGGGCGGCAACCGAAGGCAGACGGGCTCCGCCCCCGCACACCATGCGCTGCCCCTCGTGCTGGATCAGCGCCAACTTGCGATCGAGCTTGGCGACCAGACCAGGGACGCCCTCGTCGGCGATCAGCAGATTCGAGCCCGAACCCACTACGGCGATCGGAATCCCGATGGCGCTCGCCCAAGCGAGCAGCTCGCGCAGTTGAGCGTTGCTCCCAGCACGAGCGAAATAGTCGGCATCCCCGCCGGTCCGGATCGTCGCCAAACGAGCGAGCGGAAAATCGCGTTGCACGATCGACGGCGCGGTCTTTGGCGAATCTCTAGAGGCCATCGTCATCTACCAATCCTCGTCCCAGTTCATCCACCAACCCTCGTCCCAGCGCATCCACGTCGCCGGCTCCCATCACCACGCACAGATCGCCATCTTCAAGTAGTTCGCCGAGCGTCTGGAGTGCCTCATCGAAACCAGCCCGCCACAGCACTTCACGTCCCTCGGCATGCGCAATGGTCGAGTGCACGAGCGTCTCTCCGCTGACGCCTGGATGATCCTCGGCCCGCTCGCGTGCTGGATAGACGTCGAGCACCACAACGATGTCGGCAATCGCAAGCGCTGCCCCGAACTCATCGGCGAGCAGCGCCGTACGCGAATATAGATGCGGCTGGAAGACCGCCACGAGGCGCCTCAGGCCAAGCGTGCGGGCCGCGTTCAGGGTGGCCGCCACCTCGGTTGGGTGGTGAGCGTAGTCATCGATCACGACTGCTCCACTCGCAGTGGCTCCCAGACGTTGAAAGCGCCGCGCGGCGCCGCTGAAACCCGTGATCGCGCCGGATGCATCCTCTCCCAGGCCGACCAGGCGGGCGACCTCCAGCGACGCGGCCGCATTGCGCGCGTTGTGCGCGCCGGGAACCGCCACGTGCACCTCCGCGCCACGCCAGCCAAAACGCGAGCCGCCCGGTTCGAGCTCAGGCACGGGCACGTCGTAGGCGACAACCTCGACGCTGCCGGTGCGCCCCGCCTTGCGGGAGCCCGCCGAGAGCGGACGCGCGGCCAAGCCGGGCATGTCCTGCGCAGCCCCCCCCTTCCGATCCCTCGGCTGGGTCGTCGTGGCAACGACAGCCGGCTCGATCAGGGCGAGCAGCTCGGGCCGATCCCAAATGACGATCGCGGAGCGTGCGTGGGCGAGGAACTCGCGGAAGGCCTCGCGCAACTCCTCCAGCGAGCCGAATGTGGCGTGGTGGTCAAGCTCAACGTTCGTGAGCAGCGCGATCTCAACGTCGAGGCTTAGCATCGAGCGATCGGACTCATCAGCCTCGACGACGAGCCACTCGCCCTCGCTCCAGTGTGAGTTGGCAAGGCCCGGGCCAACCGAGCTACCGACAAGCCAGCCGGGGTCGGCTCCGCCTTCGCGCAGCAGGTGCACGATCATCGAGGCGGTGGTCGTCTTGCCGTGAGCGCCGGCGACGGCGATCGTGCGGCGCAATGCGCTCAGCTCGGCCAGCAGCTCTGCCCTTGGGCGGTCGGCAAGGCCTCGCCGGCGCGCGGCGAGACGCTCGGAGTTCTCGGCCGGGACGGCGCTTGAGTAGACGATCTCGACGTCATCGCCGGCAGGCACGTTGGCTGCGTCGTGTCCAATGCTCGCTTCGAGCACCCCCTCCTCGCGCAAGCGCTCCAGATATGGCGTGGCCATGCGGTCCGAGCCGCTGACGGTCGCGCCAAGCGCATGCGCGGCGCGCGCGTAGCCGCTCATCCCGGCGCCCCCAACTCCGACAAAGTGCAGACGACGCCCATGCCACGGCCGCTCAGGCGTACTCATTACACACCCCCTGAGAGAGGAACGCGCGGAATCTCGCGCCCGGCGCAAGACCCGGACGCGGAATCTCGCGCCCGGGCCCCGCGCCGGCCCGATACGCGCCATCATCAGGCTCTCCGATACGCCACCGGTCGAGACCCCTCATCGCTGGGCTACCTCCAGCAGCTCAGCCGCGATCTCTCGCGCCGCATCCGGGCGCGCGAGCCGTCGCGAGGCGCTTGCCATAGCGCTCAGACGAGCTGGGTTGGCCAGCAGCTGGGCCACCTCGCGCGCCAGCCTGGAAGCACCGAGCTCAGCATCCTGCACGACGATCGCCGCGCCGGCCTCGGACATCCAGCGGGCGTTGGCGCTCTGATGGTCTGCCGAGGCGTGCGGATAGGGCACGAGGATCGCCGGCAGGCCGTGCGCGGCGATCTCGAACAACGAGCCTCCGGCACGCGCCACAACCAGATCGCTGGCGGCCAGCGCGGCCGTGAACTCGTCGATGTCGAGATACTCGCGCAGGTCGTAGCCGACCGGAAGCGGCTGGTCTGACAGCTCAGGGTAATCGCGCCGCCCGCACACATGCAGGACGTGAAATGTGGTCGAGGCGAATGCGCCGAGCGCGGCCTGGTTGAGTGTGCGCGCTCCGAGCGAGCCACCGAAGATGAGCACACAGATCTCATCGGCCGCGATCCCGAGCCGCTCACGTGCATCTGCGCGCTCGACCTGCAGCGCGGGGATCGGTCGCCCGGTGAGCCGGTAGCGCGCTCCTTCGCGGCCAGCGATCGGGAACGCCAGGCACACGCGTCGCGCAAAGCGAGCAAGCATCCGATTGGTGAGCCCGAGATGGCTGTCGGCCTCGCTCAACACGAGCGGGATGCGTCTTGTGAGCGCCGCCACGCCGACCGGCCCGGCGACATAGCCCCCGCCCCCCATTACGGCATCCGCTTTGAGCTCTGCCAGAAGCGCACGTGCACGCAACGTCGCACGCGCCGCGCGCAGCAGCGCACGTGCGGCGCGCAGCGGGCTTGAGCGACTGAGGCCTTCCACCGAGATCGCCCTGAACGGGTAGCCGGCTGCCGGCACCAGCTGTGCCTCCGCCCGCGCCCCGCCGATGAATGTGACCGCCGCGCTCTCAGCCCGTAGCGCGTCCGCCACCGCGAGCGCTGGAACCACGTGCCCGGCCGTCCCGCCGGCGGCTATCACGATCCTCTTTTGCGCTGTGCTCACGGCCCCATCGTGCCGGTTCGCGCGGCGGGGCGTCGGCCACTCCTCGCCGGCCCCCCCGTGCGCTGTTCCTCGACTCGTCCTCCTCGGCGGAGATCGCGCGCGGACGCTTGCCTCGCGACGAGCTCACCGCGCGCACATGCGCGCTACCGCCGGCTGCCACATTCAGCAGCAACCCCATCGCGACAAGCGTGACGATCAGGCTGCTTGAGCCATAGGAGACCAGCGGCAACGGAACGCCGGTGAGCGGCGCCAAACCAAGCACTGCGAAGGCGTTGAGCAACGCCTGGGAGACGATCAGCGAGGTCATGCCGACGGCGATCAGCGCACTGTGCAGGCTGCGAGCCGCCTTTGCTACGCGCAGGCCGGCGTAGGCGATCATGCCGTACAAGAACAGCAGCGCAAATACACCGACGACGCCGAGCTCCTCGCCGATCACGGCAAGGATGAAGTCGGTCTGGGCCTCGGGCAGGTAGAAGATCTTCTGCACCGACTGTCCAGGACCAACGCCGAACAGCCCGCCGGAGCCGATCGCTATCTGCCCTTGGACCGCCTGAAAGCCGCTGCCTGAAGCGTGGGCCCACGGGTCGATAAACGAGGTCAGTCGGGCTCGCTCATAGGGGCGTGCGATCGCGATCAGGGCGACGATCGCGACTACCGAGCCGCCGATGATCGCCAAGTTGCGAGCCGAGATGCCGGCCGCTACAAGCAACGCGCAGGTCGTGAAGGCGATCACCATCGCGGTGCCGAGGTCAGGCTGGGTGACGACCAGCAGACAGGCAGCACCCACGACCGCCAGTAGTGGTTTGCACAGCTCGCGCAGGTCGTGCACACGTTGAGGGCGGCTGGCAAGCAGCGTCGCCGAGTAGAGCACGAGCGCGAGCTTGAGCAGCTCGGAGGGCTGGAATTGAAGCGGCCCGCTGCCGATCCAGCGGCGCGCGCCGTTGACGCTGACGCCGATGTGAGGGATGTGCACGGCGAGCACGAGCACGAAGGAGACGGCAAGTAGCGGCGCGACCACGCTCTGGACTCGCGCGATGCCATCGCGTGCGAGCACCCTCATCAAAAACAGCCCGAGGGCACCGTATAGAACGAACCTCACAAGCTCGCCCGTGCCGCTGCCGCCGCTCGCCAACAGGCTGCTGGCAGAAGAGGCGCTATAGACCATAACCGCCCCGAAGGCGAGCAGGCAAAGTGTGGCCGTCAACAGGATGTTGTACTCGAGCGACTGCCCGCGCTTGGCCTGGACGGATACTGCCCGCCCTGCGCGCTTAGCCCGCGACTTCGGGGTTGCGGCAGAGTTTGAGCGCCGTCCGGCTACAGACATCAGAGCCCTCTTCGACACCGGTCCGTGGAAGCCTCTACGGCCTTCTCAGCGCTTAGGAGAAGGCGCGGCGTGCGCAAGTGGCCGTGCGCAACGGCCCGTGCGCAGCGACGCGCGCCGCGATACTACAACTGCCGGACGAGCTCGCGGAAGCGCTCCCCACGAGCTTCGAAGTCCGCGAACTGGTCGAAGCTCGCGCAGCCGGGCGAGAGCAGCACCACCTCACCGTGGACGGCCGTAGCGGCGGCCAGCGAGAGCGCATGGTCGAGGTCGCCGCACATATGCACCTCCACCTGCTCCCTAGCTATCGCCTGTCCCTCCACCTGCTCCCCACTTATCGCCTGCTCGATCGCCTCCGCGTCTTCGCCGATCAGGTAGACAGCGCGACAACCGGCACCGATGGGGCCGCGCAGCGCCGTGAAGTCCTGCGCCTTGCCTTGGCCGCCGAGGATCAGGTGTACGGGCAGATGCTCGGCTGCCATCGCCTCGAGCGCAACAAGCGTGCTTGCCACGTTGGTCGCCTTGGAGTCGTTGACAAAGACAACGCCCCCCCTGCTTGCGACATGCTCCAAGCGGTGAGGTACCCCGGCGAAGCTGCGCAGTCCGGCCCGCACCGCCTCGACATCCAGGCCGCGCGCCAAGCACACCGCCGCGGCGGCCATGGCGTTCTCCAGGTTGTGGCGGCCCCGCAGCGACAACTCGCTCGATGCGAGTAGCGCTTGGCCTTGCCAGTAGAGCGTCCCGTCGCGCTCTGAGAGCTGTGCATCTGGGTTGCTGCCAAAACTCACCTTTCGTGCGCTGCCAGGCAGGCCCTCGGGCTGGAACTCAGCCGGCGCCACCGCAAGGTCCTCGCTCTCCTGTCGCGCGAAGATCTCGAGCTTGGCGGCGAGGTAGGCATCGAGCGTTCCGTGACGGTCGAGGTGGTCGGGCGTGAGGTTGAGCAAGACCGCCGCCTCGGGCGCGAACGTCAGCGTGTCTTCCAACTGGAAGGAGGACGCCTCGCACGCGATCGTGACGTGCTCGTCGATACGCCCATCGAGCCCACTGAGCGCCACTCCTACATTGCCCGCCACGGCCACCGCAAGGCGCGCCTCACGGTGAATGTGGCCGACCAGCTCGACCGTCGTGGTCTTGCCATTTGTGCCCGTAACCGCGATGAACTCGTTGGGCAGAAGTCGCCATGCCAGCTCGAGCTCGCCGATGACGGGTATTCCGCGCGAGCGCGCTTGGGCGATTACCGGCGCCTGCGCCGGCACGCCCGGGCTCTTGACGAGCGTACGCGCACGCTCGAGCAGCCCGACTCCCTGCTCGCGCAGGTGCACATCGACACCCGCCTCGACAAGCACTTCCAGGCCATCTGGAGCGCCGGCGTCGACCCCGAGCACCTCCTCTCCCCTCGCGCGCAGCGCAAGGGCCGCGGCTATGCCTGAGCGGGCTAGACCCACGATCAGGTAGGGACCCGGTGGGAGATCGGGCCGAGGCTTCACGACGTTATCGATCTCACTCGGACAGTCCTGCCCGGGCGCTCGTCAACCGTCCTGCGCGAGCGCTCATCAACCGTGCAGACTCTGACGGTAGAGCGTGAAGCCGATCGCACAGCAGATCGCGGCGACGATCCAAAAGCGCAGGATGATCTTCGTCTCAGACCAGGCACGTAGCTCGAAGTGATGGTGGATGGGCGCCATCAGGAATACCCGCTTTCGTGTCATCTGGAAGGAGATCACTTGGATCACCACCGATAGCGCCTCGATCACGAAGATGCCACCGATCAGGATCAACAACGTCTCGGTCTTGGTCATCACAGCAAGGCCGGCAATCGCGCCACCGATGCCGAGCGAACCGGTATCCCCCATGAAGATCGTGGCCGGGAACGCGTTGAACCACAGGAAGCCAATGCAAGCGCCAACAAGCACACCTGCCAGCATCGCCAGATCGGAGTCTTCGGCTATGAACGTGATGCCGATATAGGTAAGCAACACGATTGCGCCGCAGCCGGCCGCAAGCCCGTCGAGGCCGTCGGTCAGGTTAACCGCATTGGTGGTTCCGGCGACCACGAAATAGATGAGCACCGGATAGAAGACACCTAGATCAACGGTGTAGTCGACGAAACGCAAACGCAATGTCGGCGCGAGATCTGCCCCGTGTCTTGCCACGTACCAAAGCCCCAGCGAAATCGCGATTGTGATTGCGAGCTTGGTACGTCCGCGCAGACCGAGCGAGCGGCGCTTGACGAGCTTTGTGTAGTCATCGGCGAAACCAAGCAATGCGCAGGCGATCGCGGTCCCGAAGACGCCAACGGAGCGCCATTCGAAATTCGTGAGTATCAGATATGGGATCGCGACCGCGACGAAGATGATGATTCCGCCCATCGTCGGCGTGCCGGCCTTCTCGTGGTGACCCTGAGGACCGTCCTCGCGGATGTGCTGGCCGAACTCGCGGCGGCGCAAGAATTCGATGAACTTCGGGCTCAAGAAGATGCAGATGAGTAGGGCTGCAGTGCCCCCGATGAGAATGCGGCCCATCAGTGTCTGGACTCGAAAATTCGGGCGCCCAAAGCTTCGCGGGCAACCGTGACGTCGTCGAAGGGCACCTTGACGCCTTCGGCGAGCTCCTGTCCCTGCTCGTGACCCTTGCCGGCGATCACGAGTACGTCGCCATCCTGTGCGAGCGACACAGCCCGCTCGATCGCGGCACGCCGGTCGACCTCGCAGGCGACCGCCGGAGCCCCGGAGGGACGCTCTGCGCGGACCGCGCCCTGCATGATCTCGGCGATAATCGCCTGCGGATCCTCCGAGCGCGGGTTGTCGGAGGTGACGAGCAGCACGTCGGCCAGAGAAGCCCCGATCTCACCCATCAGCGGACGCTTGCCACGATCGCGATCGCCACCGGCGCCGAATACGCAAATCACCCTGCCATAACCGACTTCATGGGCCGTATTCAATACGTTCTGCAGCGAGTCGGGTGTGTGCGCGTAGTCGACGAGCACCGCGAAATCCTGTCCAGCGTTGACCGGCTCCAGGCGGCCCGGCACACGCACGCCGCGCTCGAGCGCGCCAAGCAGCGTGTCGAGATCTCCGCCGAGCGCGTGAACGGCGGCAAGGGCGCCAAGCGCGTTCGAGACGTTGAAGCGGCCCGGCAGGCCGAGTGAGAGCGAGTGTGTGCCCGACGGGGTGTCCAGCTCTAGATGCGTCCTACCTAGCTCGATCCGCACCTCGCGCGCACGGTAGTCGGCCTCGGTGTCGATCGCAAAGGTCACCACCTCGTCCAGTTCGGCGGCCAGGCGTCGCCCGTAGGGATCGTCCAGGTTCACGATCGCGACGCCGGGCTTGACCTGTTGTCCGGACGCTACGAACAGTCTCCTCTTGGCTTGGAAGTAATCCTCCATCGTCTCGTGAAAGTCAAGGTGATCCTGGGTCAGGTTCGTGAAGATCGCCGCGGCGAAGCGCACACAGTCAGTGCGTCCCAGAGCGAGAGCGTGCGAGGAGACCTCCATCGCACAGCTGCTCTGGCCACCGTCGAGCATCGCCCGAAAGTCGCCCTGTAGGTCGATTGCCTCGGGAGTCGTGCGACTCGCCGCTCGCCGCTCGCCGGCGATACGCGATTCCACGGTGCCAAGCAAACCACAGCGCTCGCCTGTGGCTTCCAACAGCGCGCACACCAAATGGGCGCTCGTCGTCTTGCCGTTGGTACCCGTGATGCCGACGACACGCAAGCGCGCCGTCGGCTCGCCGTAGAAACGCGCCGCGAGCGGCCCCATCGCCGCCCGTGTCGAGCCCACCAGCAGCTCGGGCACACCCAATCCGAGCGGACGCTCGACGACCAGAGCCGCCGCCCCCTGAGCCACCGCCTGCGCCGCGAAATCGTGGCCGTCGTGCTCGTAACCTGGCACGCAGAAGAACAGCGTACCGGCCTGCACACGACGGCTGTCGTAGGCCAACCCGGTTATCTCAGGCGAATCGGGGATCGGCGAGAGAACCCGTAGTCCGGGCACCTCGGTGGCGGTCAACTCGTCCAACCTCATGGCTTTGCGCCGTCTGAGCTCAAGGAGCGAGAGTCTAGGGCTCGCGCCAGAGGGCATGTCTGTATCCAGTGGCCAGGCCTGCGGTGACATGCGACCGATCGGTGCATGTCGGTCTCAACCTAGCCCGACCGTTTCGCGCATACCCCCAACCCCTAGCCCGACCGTTTCGCGATACCCCACCCGACATACGTCAGGTCCGATCCAACTCCGAAGCGCTACCCTGAAGGGATCCCCAGGTATGGCAATGCGAATTCCATGATCTGGCCGAAGGCCGGGGCGGCGACGACACCACCATAGATCGAGTCGGCCTGCGGTTCGTCGACGATCACCGCACACAGCAGCTTTGGTTTGGATGCCGGAGCAAAGCCGACAAACGAAGCGACATACGCGCTTTTGGAGTATTCGCCTGTTTCAGGGTCGATCTTGCTGGCAGTTCCGGTCTTGCCGGCAAGCTGGTAGCCGGGTATCGACACCTCACTGGCCGTCCCCCCAGGCGCAAGCACGCCCTTGAGCATTTCGCGAATCTCGGCCGCGACGCCCGATGATATGACCCGTCGCCCTGCCGGCTCCGCGACAATACGGCCACCGACCGCCCCGACGATGTGCGGCGGGCGCAGGATGCCGCCGTTGGCGATCGCCGAATAGAGCGTGGCCATCTGAATCGGCGTCACCAGCTCGCCCTGGCCGATCGGCAAGTTGCCCATCGAGGAGCCGGAGTATTTCTCCAGCGGCAGCGTGGCTCCGCTTTCTTCGCCGGGAATGTTCGCGCCCGTCGGCGCGCCAAAGCCAAAGCTGTGCACCCAGGAGTTGAACTTTTCAGGACCCAACAGACTGGCGATCTTGATCGCGCCGACGTTACTCGACTGAGCCAGTATCTGTGAGGCGGTCAAGGACTCTGTTTCATGTTCGGTGTCGTCGTGGATCGTGCGCCCGCCGAGTTCAATCCGATCGGGGATTTCAAAGCCACTGTTTGGCGTGATCCGCCCTTCCTGTAGGGCCCCGGAGACGGTCACGACCTTGAAAGTCGATCCAGGTTCGTAGTTGAAGCTGACCGCCCGGTTCTCGAACGCTTCTTCGGGCTTTGCGGGTGGATCGTTGCTGTTAACAAGCGGCCAGTTGGCCATCGCGAGGATCGCGCCCGTGCGTGGGTCCATCACGATCGCGGTGGAGTCCTTGGGATGAAAGACGCGGCCGACGGCGCTGAGCACGTCTTCGGCACGCTGTTGGATATTGGCATCGAGTGTGAGCGCGATCGAAGAGCCCGCCCGCTCATGACGGGTTTCGGCGATCGAGATCGGCTGACCGATCTCGTCGCTGACGACGCTGCGTTTGCCGGCGAGCCCCACGAGTGTCGAGTTCTCCGAATACTCGAGACCCATGAGCCCGGCTCCTTCGTGTTCGGTGCCGACGATCCCGAGCACCTGCGCGGCAAGCGTCGAGCGAGGATAGACACGGTGCATAACCGGAACTCCCTGGACACCTGGCAATTTCAAGGCAAGCACCCGCTGCGCCGCTTTGTAGCCGAGCGCGTGCGCCAAGTACACAAAGCCGGTGTGCTCACTGAGCAATGTCAGCACCCGTGTCTGAGAGAGCCCGAGCAAAGGCGCCAGTTGCCCAGCAGCCGCAAGCGGCTGTTTGATCAGATACGGATCGGCCGAAAGCTCTTGCGCGGGTTCTGAGATCGCAAGCGCAACACCGTTGCGATCGGTGATCGTGCCGCGCTGAGCGGGCACCAATTCGTCGGTGAGCTGCTGCGTCTGCGCGGCTCTGCGCAGCACACCGCTATGGGGACCACCGAGGTAGAGAGCGCGTGCGCTTGCGATCAGCAACAGCACGACGAACAGCCCGAACAGCAACCCGACGCGACGCTGGACGGCCGCCATCGGCTATTCCCCCGTGCCGGCCTGGGCGCCGCCGGCAGCCGAGCTCGCCGCCGCGCCATTGGAGCCCGACGACGACGGCGCTTCGGCGGCTTGGGCGCCCGCGACCGATGGAGCGCTGTCGGCCGGAGCCGAGGAGGTGCTTGACGATGAGGCGCCCGACGACGAGCTTGGCGACTGGGTTTCTCCCGACCCTACGCTTTCGCCCGTCGAGGAGTCCGTGGAGGAGCTGGAGCCTTCCACTGAGCCGGACGCTTCCGCTCCACTTTCCGCTCCAGTACTCGTCTGGGAGACAGCTTCACTGCCGGCACTGCCCGCGGAGGCTTCGCCACCGGTGGTGCTCGCCGCGGACGCGGTGCTCGCGGATGTCCGAGCGGCGCTGGAGAGCGCGGCGGCGGCGCGTGAGATGTCCGCGACGCTCGCCGCCACGAAGTGAACCGTCCCGGCCGGCGCAAGCGTCATACCTGCGGCCGTCGCCAGGGGCGCGACCCGGTTTTCAGATGAGTACATCGAGTCTTCGATGTTCAGTTGAGCGTTTTCACGCTGCAGTGTCGCCACATGCCCGAGCGTGCGACCGATGCCCGTGTTGAGCTTGAGTACCAGTAGCTGCATCGCGACGATCCCGATCAAGGCGAAGGCCAGCAGACCGATCCACAAGCGTCCCCGAATCAACCTGTCCACGAAAGCGCTGCTCGATATTCCGTCCAGTGCCTGGACGCCACGCAGCGCGATACCCGGGGTAGCTCCAGCCGAGACGCGCCTGCTCGCGGGAGCCGAGCGCTTACGCGAGGGTGAGCTCGGTCGCGCCGGACGCTCGCGCGGTAGCGCAACACCCGGCGCCGGGATCGCGACCGCGGCGGCCAGCGAGCCCGAGCGAACGGGAGCGCTGGGGCCGGATACGCGTCTGGCGCGGCGCGGCGCGGCGCGGCGCCCGCCGGCCTTCGATCGTTCGGGCGCGGCGCGCTTGGGAAGCGAGCGGGCCGTGGCGGGCGGGGTCATGCTTGACCTCCTTGATCGATTGAGAGACCTGCAAGCTTTGCGCCCACGCGCAGACGCGCAGAGGAAGCACGCGGGTTACGCGCCGTCTCCTCTGCTGAGGGCACGATCGACCCACGTGTGAGCAGCGTCCCCTCGGGCACGCGCCCGCAACCGCACACCGGCATGTCAGGCGGGCAGATGCAGCCGCGAGCGCGCTCGACGAGGAAGCGCTTCACGCGCCTGTCCTCGAGTGAGTGAAAGGAGATCGCGGCAAGCACGCCGCCCTCGCGCAACAAACCCCAAGCAAGTGGCAACGCCTGATCGAGCTGTCCCAGCTCGTCGTTGACGGCGATTCGCAGCGCCTGAAACGTGCGCTTGGCGGGATGCCCCGCAGCAAAGCGAGCCGGGGTGGGAATCGCGGCAGCGATGACCTCCACGAGCGCGAGCGTCGTCTCGATCGGAGACTGGGCGCGAGCGCGCACGATCGCACGGGCGATCTGTGTGGCATGGCGCTCCTCGCCGAACTCGCGCAGGATCCCCGCCAGCCGGCGCTCGTCCCAGGTGGCGACGATCTCTCGAGCTGTGAGCTCTTGACGCGGATCCATACGCATGTCAAGCGGCGCGTCGTAGGAGTAGGAGAAACCGCGCTCGCGCGTGTCGATCTGCATCGAGGACATGCCCAAGTCGAAGTAGACGGCGTCCGCGATCACTCCTTCTTCAGAGAGCATCTCCAGGCCATCCGCATAATCGCCACGGATAAAGCGCGCCGAGCAGGGAATCTCCTGGGCGAGCTCGAGGAAGCGCTCCTGCGCGAACGGATCTCGGTCGATCGCAACGAGCGTTCCCTGCGAGCCAAGGCGCTCGGCGAGGGCACGAGCGTGCCCGCCGCCGCCAAAGGTGCAGTCGACGATGGTCTGACCGGGACGCGGGTCGAGCAACTCGAGCAGCTCCTCCGCGAGCACCGGGATGTGAACGGTGGTCATGTCAAGCAGGATGGTCAACGCGCGCGGTGATCTCTGCGACGCTGCCAAGCAACGCCGGTCGATGTTCGTCCCAGCTGGTGCGATCCCACAGCTCCAGTCGATCGCCGGCCCCCACCACGACGACGTCCTTGCTCAGCTTTGCGTGCTCGCCGAGGAAGCCCGGCACCATGATCCGTCCGGCGGCATCCAAATCAATGTCGTGAGAGCTACCGTAGAAGAAGCGCTCGAGCTCGGTCAGTCGCGAGGACAGTGGTGGGAGCTCTGCGAGCGAGCGCTCGGTGTAGCGCTCGTAGTCCTGCGGGCGCCACACGCCGACATATGGCTTGAGGTCCACCGGCATCGCGAGCACCACGCCCTCCGACAGCGCGGCGCGATAACGGGCCGGAACGGTGAGCCGGTTCTTCGCGTCGAGCGTGTGGTCAAAGGTGCCGCGGAAGGCCACTGGGGACTCCAATCAAGTTGATCGAGCCGCGGTGGAGGAGTGGGAGGAGCTCCTCCACCACGGCTCGCTGCCGCGAACTTACCCCACTTTCCCCCACAATGCAACCCTGATTGCACATTTTCTCCCACAATGCATACCTCGAGACCCAAAAACGCACAAAAGAGCCTGCTCAGCTTGGGTTTTGCCGGTGGGAGGCATGTGCGCAACCACGCTGGGCGCGTGCATGCAAGCTTGCAGGGGCGGCGCGTGTAACGTTCGTTGCAGAGCTCCGACCAGAGTCAGCAAGAGAAAGGAACGTGTTGCCCTCCGCCACGACCGACCCGCACGATCGCCGCTGCGCGCCCGCCAAGCCCGCCCAGTACGCGCGCCGACGCAGGCGCGCTCGTACAGCGCAGTACGGCCGCACAAGCGCACACAAGGGCCGTACAAGCTGCATAGCCCTCG
The DNA here is from genome assembly GCA_963704555.1 of uncultured Solirubrobacterales bacterium. Lineage (GTDB taxonomy): Bacteria > Actinomycetota > Thermoleophilia > Solirubrobacterales > Solirubrobacteraceae > Palsa-744. The sequence continues at coordinate 1,609,213 of OY969921.1, read as the reverse complement.
CGCTGATATCGCTCCTCGGTGCGGGCGCGCTCGCGGGATGCGGGTCCTCTGGCTCAAGCGGCGACCCGGCCGGCCTCGTGCCGGTGTCCGCGCCGCTCTATGCGAACGTGACCGTCAAGCCGAGCGGTGGAGCCGGTGGCGACGCGTCGACGGCCGCCAAGGATCTCACGCACCTGGCCGAACCGTACGGCAGCCTCTCCCAAGCGCTGCTCTCAAGCGGAGGCAGCCATGTCGAATTCAAACGCGACATCGAGCCGTGGGTCGGACAGAGCGCCGGCATCTTCATCACCTCGCTGGACACGAGCAAGCTGCCGGGAAGCGGAAGCTCCGCCCAGGCGCTACTCGAAGGCGGTCTGACGAGCGCCGCATCCTCGCTCGGCGCCGGCACATTTGGCGCGAGTGGCGCCCAGGGGGCAATAATCCTTGAGACATCTGACGTCGGCAAGGCTCGGTCGTTCTTGGAAGGGCGCGCGCACGAACAGCAAGCGCACACGACGAGCTACCGGGGAGTCACCTACCAGGTCTCAGCCGGCGGAGAGGCCGAGGGCATAGTCAAGGATTTCGCTGTGATCGGCAGCGAATCGGGCGTCAAGGAAGCTATCGACACATCGCTTGGAGGCTCGCCCATCACCAGTGCATCCGGCTATGTCAAGCCGCCAAGCGACGCGATCGCCAGCGCCTATGCCCAGCCCGAAGCCCTGATTAAGGCGATTCACGGCTCTGGCGGCCTGGCCGGCCAGGGCGTGTCGCTGCTCGGCGAGCTGTTTGCCGACGCACAGACCGCTTCATTGTCTGTGACACCCACGTCGAACACAATCTCGATACAGGGCGAAATCCATTCGAGCAATGACTCGGCGCCCCTGTTCGGCCAAGAAGGCGCGAAACAGCTGGGTGAGCTGCCAGGCGGCTCCTGGCTTGCCGCAGGCGTTGGCAACGTCGGCGCCAACCTTCCTCGTGCGCTTGCGCTGCTGCACGGCGTCGCCTCGTTTGGCACCTCGACGATCTTCTCTTCGCTCGGCGGACCGAGCATCGAAAAGCTGTTCACGGCAATCGATTCGCCGAACGCCAAACTGCAACAAGACTTCGCCGGCTGGGCGGGCTCCGGCGGGATGTTCGTGAGCGGCACGGGCCTGTTCAACCTGCAGGCCGCGCTGGTGATCTCCTCGAACAACCCTAGTGCCTCGCGCGCCGCGGTCGGTCAGCTGGGCAGTCTGATGAAAAGCGCTGGAGCGATCGTCAGCAATGTCTCGATCGCCGGGACCGACGCCGCTGTTAGCGTCAAGTTGCAAGGCTTCCCGGCGGTCATCTACATCGCCGACGGCGATGGCAAGTTCGTGCTCGGGCTCGGAGAACCCTCAGTCCAGGGCGCGCTCAACCCGTCGAGCACGCTGTCCACCTCCCCCTCCTACGCCAGCGCGACCTCCGCGCTGGGCGGAGGCATCGAACCGAGCCTGATCGTCGAATTCCCGACGCTACTCGGCTTCCTCGAAGGAGTCGGGCTGGCCCAGAGCCCAGGCGTCTCCAGCCTCCTGCCCTACTTCAAGTCGCTCGGCACGCTGACCGCGGGTGCCACGAGCCAGGGCGGCGTCCAGCACTTCCGCATGGTCCTCGGTCTTGCTTGAGCCTCGCGCTACCGGGCACTACTGGTAGGCGCTACTGGTAGGCGCTACTGGTAGGCGCTACTGGTTCAACCCGAGCGTTTCAAGCACCGTGTTCCAATACCGCTGACCCGTACTAAATTCTAGTTCTTCAAACCTAGTTAGGAGGTGCTCCACTTTCGCAAAGAGGTTACGGTCAGCGGGCTGTACGTATGTCGAGACGATCCTCGGCGAGGGCACTTCTACTTCGATCGCTTCGACGTGTCGGTCGAATCGCAGCGTGCTCGCTGGGATTGTCTGGTAGCCGCTTGCCGTCCATGAGCGCACATCGGCGCATAGGTTTGGTACAGGCAAGGAAGTCATTTCACGCAGCCCTTTGATGAATTTCCGCGCCGTGCGTCCGATTGCGGGGTTACTCCATCGCAGAGGGCTTACCGCTTTGATGAACTCCTGAGCGAACTTCGAGTCCGCGTGATAGGCGGTCGCCCACAGCGCGCCCGCAACCTCGTAGGCCAGATTCTGCTCGGCTTCGCTCTGTGGGGAGCCGGCGCCGACGTCGGGGCATTCGGCGGCGAACTTGCGGTCGAGCTTGCGCAAGCTTGCTTCCATGGCGGGCCAGGTACGCACGACCGACTGCAAAGTCGAATTGGCGGCAACAAGCACCGCGTGTGTCGAGGACACATCCCGCTGTGAGGCGGCAGACGCCGAGCCGGGCACCAGCCCAACAGCGAGCACTATCGCAAGACCGATCAAGCTCCCCCGCATATCTAATGTCGATTGTGACATACGGCAGCCCTTCTGCATCCCAATAGACCATCTGAGCGTTCGTTGTGCCTGGCAGCGTCACGAAGACAGACCGGGCAGCGAACAGCTTGCTCATGCTCAGGCGGGGGTGCCGCTGAGCGGCGTCCCGACAGCTTGACCATGCGCCCGGGAAGGGCGGTTCTCGGTCTCGATGATCACCCGGCAGGGACGCTTGCTGAGCAGGTAGGTGGCGGTCGGGCCGATCCGCTGCTCGCCCACGGGGGCATGGATCGTTGACCAGTAGATGACGTCCGCGTCCACGCGCTTTGCCTCGTCGACCAGCGCCGCGCCGGGGTTGCGTGTGCGAATTAGCCCGGTGCGGATCTTGATACCTGAGCGCCGTGCCTTGATGCGTGCGCTCTCGAGCGCCGCGCGACCCTCGGCCTCCTCGGCCTCCAAGCCCGACTCGAGCGAGAGCTGGCTGGGCACCGGCAGCACGAACACCGCGTACACCACGCCCTCTTCGCCGATCAACTTCGCCGCGCTCGACAGCGCGCTGGCGCTGACGTCGCCCCCGAAGATCGGCACGAGCGCGGTGCGGTAGCCGAGCGCCTCGAAGTCGGCGGGCCTCTCAGCGCGCTGGATGTGAGCGGTCTCGCGCAGGTCAAGACCCTGACTGCGTCGGTAGATGATGTAAGCCACCATCCCCAACACCATCCAGGGGATGCCGACGACACGTGCCTCAGGGTGTGTGATGACGACTACCACCCAGACGGTGGCCGTACCGATGCCTCCAATCACGGCGGTGAGCGGGATCGAGGAACCGCGAATGCGTACGTTCCAAGGCAGCCGGTATGGCCTCTCTTGGTCGGGCAGCTTGACGCGCAGCGCGATCACCGAGATGTGTGCGATCGTGAAGGACAGCAGCGCACCAAACGAATAGAGGTTGCCCAGCACGTTGGTATTGCCATAGAGCACCAGCGTCCCTGCCAGCCCCGAGAAGAACAGGATCGTGAACCAGGGCGTGCGAAAGCGCGCGTGCAGCTGGGAGAAGATGCCGGGCAGCTGGCGGTGTTCAGAGAGCGACCACGACAGGCGTGAGATCCCGATCATGCCTGCGTTGGTAGCGATGAACAGGATCGTGGCGGCAAGCAGCCCTACGTAGTACTGGGCAATCGTGAGCAATGTTCCGTGCAGGCCCAGGCGCGAGACGATCCCCAGCACCGGGTCGTTCTGGAAGCCGCCGTGGCCTTCGACACCGAGCAGCGTCTGGTACTGATGCGGATGCCCCGCCACGGCTGTGACGGGCAGTGCCGACAGCGCGATCAACGAGATGCCCAGGTACACGCCGAGCACGGCGAGCACGACGAGATTCACCGCCTTGGGAACCTGCGTACCTGGATCGCGCGCCTCCTCGGCCATGTTCGAGACGGTCTCGATGCCGGTGTAGGCGAGCATCGCCAGCGACAGCGCGAAGATCAGTTCATGCCAAGTCGGCACCTTCCCCAGGTGGACCTGATGTATCAGCAGCGAGGGGTCCAGCACCAGCACCGCGCCAACCGCCACAAGCAGCACCTGTGTCGAGAGATCGACGATCGCAAGGATGAAGTTGAGCTTGGCCGACTCGCCCAAGCCGCGGATGTTCAGGCCGGCGAGGGCGACGATCACGATCAGTCCGCCGAAGATGTCGCCTGGGTTGTGGTTCAGTCCTCCCAGACCTGGAAACGTGCTCAAGTAGTGGGGCACGAAGAACGCGGAGATCGCGATCGTGAGGATGTAGTCCAGGCTCAGCGCCCAGCCGGCGAAGAAAGAGACGAGCTCGTTGAAGGCATGACGAGCAAACGAGGAGGACCCGCCCGCCTCGGGGAACATCGCGGCGCCCTCAGCGTAAGTCTTGGCCGTCAGCGCGAACAGCCCGCCGGCGAAGACGAACACAAGCGGTGTGAGCCCAAGCGCGTGTGCCGCCACAAGCCCCAGCGCGTAGTAGATCGAGGAACCGACGTTTCCGTATGCGGTCGCGAACAGGCCAGAGACTCCGACCGACCGACGTAGCCCGTGTTCTGTGAGGCGTGCCATCTACGGCGGAGCGTATAGCGGAGCGCCGCTACGTCGAAGCCGCTACGGGCGAGCACACCACAGTCGAGCACCCCAACAGGGCCAAAGGCCGTCTTCTCGCCCATACGGATTTGCCATCGGATAGCTCCTCTTCAGCGCTCGTTACCCGCCTGGGGTTCGCATCCTTTGAATGCAATATCGCGTGCAGGTACAGCGGACGAGCAGGAGGCCAGCATATGATCTCGACGCTTACGGCCGATAAGAGACTCAAGGCCTACCGCTCGTTACCAGCCCATATCCCCTTCCACGAAACCTATATCCATGGACAAGACACGTCGCGGCAACTACAACTCCGGTGAGGACTTCGTCCTCGAATATGGCGATCTGCGCTTCACCTTCAACGAACGCGACTTCAGCGAACGCTGCGAGCAGGCCGCGCTCAAGCTTGGCTTCGTCGGCGGACGCCTTGGCGACGACGAGCTCGAGGATCTCGTCAATCTGGCGGTCAACGGCGACATCCAGGACCCGGCCTCGGCGCTTGGCGAGCACGTCAACGACTGCTGGCCCGAATTGGTCGGCCCCGCCGAGCGCTCGCTCGTGCACTGGCTGCGCCGCTTGGTGTTCCGCGGCGCCTGGCTAGACCAGCGCGTCAACGAGGGCGAGCTGACATTCGCCTTCATCGAGGACACCGGCAGCTTCGTCTACGTGCAACACGATCGTTCCGGCGAGCCGATCGAGCTGGCACCCGAGCCCTCGTGGGGCCGGGTCGCCTACCGTCGCTAGGAGGCTCATCCCTCCGCAGCAGTAGCGCGGGCGCGGGTAATTGCCTCGGCCCCGTCCTCGCCGACCAGCAGCTCCGGCTTCAGGGTGCCGCTGCTCACCAGGTCGAGCGCCGGCAGCTTGCCGGTGTTCGCGCGTACAGCGTCCAAAGCGATAACCGTCGTCTCGCCGCCAAGCGGCTCCGCGGCGGTTGCGATCACCGTCAGCGAGCCTCCATCGGTGAGCTTGCGCGCCGCCGCCAACAGCTTGCGCGCGCTGTGGGGCGGCAGTCCGTCCAAGCCATCGATCAAGACGATCGCATCGCCGCCACGAGCGGCAACCCGCTTTGCCGTCTCTACCACCGGCTCGATTGCCTGCGCCCGAGCCTCCGGCGAGGCCGCGAAGGTGAGCGCCACAGCCGGCGCCACAGGTCCCTGCTGCCAATCGGCCAGCTCCTCCGGGCGTGCACCGGCAAGCACAAGCGATAGCTCGAGGCCCTCGCGCCCCGCAAGCGCGCCAAGCACGCCACGCAGTGTCTCGCTCTTGCCCGAGCGTGCACCGCCGGCTATTACCGCACGCGAGCCGCGGCCGAGCGGGGTCAGCCACTCGATCGCCTTCAACGTCGGGTCCTCGGAGTCGAATGCAAGCCGCTCGCTTGGGTAGGAGACCGGGAGCTCGTCGTAGCGCGCGCCCTCCGCCACCGAGTCCGCCGGCTCGCCGTTGATCGTGTCGATCCGGACGAGTGAGCAATAGCGCTCAGAGCGCCGCGGCGTGCGTACCGGCCCGCTCACGCGGTCGCCCGAGACCAGCTCGCAGCGGCGCACCTGAGCAGCCGAGACGTAGATGTCGCCGTCGGACGGCTCTGGCCCCGCCACCCGCAAGAAGGCGGAGCCGTTGCCCATCACCTCGACCACTCCCTCGGCAACGCGCTCGCCATCCTCGGACTTCTCACGCTCGCGGCGAGCGCCCCCGCTCTGGCCCCTTTGCGTGCCCGAAGCCTTTTGGGCACCCGATGCCCTTTGGGTGCGTCGAGCGGTCGCAGGCTTCTCCGCGGCAGGTTGCTCATCCTGCTCGTCCTCGCTCTCAGCAGCCTTCTTCGTCGCCGAGCCCGCGCCCGCGCGGCGCGAACGCGAAGGACGACGCGTGCGTGGACGACGCTCCGACGTCTCGCCGTCACCGTCACCGTCGCTCTTGCCGGCGTCCGCGTCCTCGGCAGGCCCTTTCTCGCCCAGGATCGCATCGATCAGATCGGCCTTGCGCAGGCGCCTAAAGCCCTCTAGTCCGATCTGGTCGGCAATCAGGTGCAGATCGGCAAGCGGACTTGCCTGCAGCTCGGAACGGTCGAGCACTGTCATTTGAGTCTTCTCCTTGGCTAGTCGGTAAGGGCGGTTGGCGTCCGGTCGCGTTGGACAGCGACCGGCACCCCCGTATGCGCCTCATACCCTAGCCGAGGCCGAGGATGCCCTCCGCGCCGGCCTCCTCCAGGAAACGCTCAACCTCCCCGGCAGTGCGCTGCTCGCTCCAGTCGAGCTCGTCTGCCAGCAATGCAGCCACGCGCCTGACAGATGACTCGGCCTCTATGGTGTCGGCGAGCAATTCGCGCGCAGCCAGCAAGCCGAGTCGCGTCCGCCTGAGCAACACGTCACCGATACTGCGTGCCTGCTCGCGGCGGGCGGCGATCACGACCTCGGCCATTACGTCCGGGAGTCCGGAAACGACCGGCCGAGCAAGCTCTGGCCTATCCGCGATCAGCGCAAGCACCTCGTGCGCTCCGAACCCGTAGCGCGCCGCGAGCGCTGCCTTGGCCGACTCGGAGAGTCCGTCTACCGACGGAAGATCCTCGACCGCGACGGCCTGCCCAAGCGGAATCTCGGCGGTGCGACAAGGGGCGTCGCGCGCTTCGCGCTCCACCATCCGATCGACGACCATCTTCGCCATCCGCCGCCACGTCGTGAGCTTGCCACCGGTGATCGTGATCATGCCGCTTGAGGTCTCGTACAGCTCGGCCTTGCGCGAGATGTCGACCGATTTCTTTGTATCGCCTGTCGAGATCAGTGGGCGCACGCCGGCATAAGCGCCGGTGAGGTTCTGGCTGGTGAGGTCAGTAGCAAAGAACTCGTTGACCGCTGCCAGGAGGTAATGAATGTCCTCCTCAGAAGGTCGTATGTGCGCGAGCGGACCCTCGTAGTCGTTGTCGGTGGTACCGATCAGAGTGCGTCCGAGCCACGGCAGCGCGAAGATCGTCCGACCGGCGCCCGCCGGCACGATCGCGCCTGCCACGAGTGGCAGATCCTCGTGATGCAGCGTGACGTGGGTCCCACGACTCGGTCTGATCTGTGGCAGCTCAGCCTCATCGTGCAGCTCTCGCGGTCGTAGCTCGTCGGCCCACACCCCGGTCGCGTTGACGACGTTCTCAGCCCGCACCTCAAAAGACTCACCACTCTCCTCATCGCACAGACACACGCCACAGGCACGTCCGTCGTGCTGCAGCAGCGCGGTCGCGTTGACCCGATTCGCGCACAACGCTCCGAAGCGCTCTGCCTCACCGAGGACGGTCAGGACCAGACGCGCGTCGTCTGTCTGGCAGTCATAGAAGAGATATCCGCTGGTTGGCTCGCGTCCAGCCATCGCGGGCAACATCTCGAGCACTTCCTCGCCCGAGATGACGCGGTGACGCTCAGGACTCCAGGACTCTCCCTGCTCGAGCACGGCTGTCCTTGGCGCGGTACCGCTCGCCTCGCCGACCACTTGCTCGCCTCGCGACGATTGCTCGCCCCGGTTTCGACGCGAGCGGCGTGCACGTAGGCGCTCGCGATCGACTGACATCACGTCATATAGGTTCAGCCCGACCCCCATCAGCCGGTCGGGTCGAACGCCGTCGAAAGCCGGCACAACCAGCGGCAGTGGATGCACCAGATGCGGTGCCAAGGCGACCATCAGTTGGCGCTCCAACAGCGCCTCGCGCACCAGGCCGAGGTCGAAGTGCTGCAGGTAGCGCAAGCCACCGTGTACGAGCTTGCTGGAGCGGCTCGAGGTACCCGAGGCATAATCGGCGCGCTCGACCAGGGCGACGCTGTAGCCGCGCGCCGCGGCGTCGAGCGCGACTCCAGCCCCGGTGATCCCACCGCCGACGACCACAAGGTCGAACTCGTTCGTGCGTAGAGCGTCGATTGCCGCTTCTCGGGAGATCACACTCCCAGTCTTCCAGAGGAGGCGGAAGGGTTGCTGGTGGACGCTACGGTAACGGTGCTTCTTACCGGCGATCGTGCTTCTTACGTCGCTTCTTCTTGTGCTTGGCCTGGGTTCCCACAGGCACCACGGCATTGCCGACGCCCGAGCTCAGGAAGCGCACGATCTGGGGGCTCGAGATCCGTGTGTATACGCCGGCATAGCCCGGCTGAGCGCAACCGTTGCCAAAGTCTACGAGTCCCGCAAGCACGTAGTCCTGTGGTGGGCGTGCGGGCGTGTCCGCGTCGACGAGGAGTGATCCGCCGCTATCCCCGTAGCAAGTGTCCATGTGAGCGCTACCCCCACCGGCACAGATCATGTTCGGTGTGATCGGCTGTTCTATGGCCGCGTACTGTTCTTCACAGGTCGATTCTGAGATAAGCGGCAGCCTCACCGCCTGCAGGCTCGTGGGGTAGCTCATCGCGTGCCCAGGCGCCGGGTTGACCTCGCCCCAGCCGCTCGCCGTGGCCGTGATCGCCGGGCTCTGGTTGGGATTTGCGTACCTCAACGCGGCACCGGGGTCGAGTGCCAGCGGCGCGATCGTGTTGACGCCGTTGACGGTCGGTGCGATCGAGCCCGACCACAGCGGATGGGTGAGCGTGAGCAGCGCGATGTCCTCGTTGCTGCTGAGCGGGTTATAGCCTGGATCGACAGCGCTGGACTGCACCGGGTCGCGGACGCTGTCCGCAGCCGGCTGGTCGAGCGAGGTGGAGCCGGCGAGCACTTCGATGCCGGCGGAGGGGGCCACTTGGTGGGCGCCACCGGAGACGCAGTGAGCGGCTGTGATCACATGGGTGGCATCGACGATGACCCCGCCGCAGAAGAAGCCGGCAGCCGGCGAGCCTGCTTGGGGGTCGTACAGGGCGACCTGAAAGGGAAAGCTCGCTATCGAGGCGTTCTGACCGCCGACGATGCTGGTGTTTGCGCGTGGGCCTGAGCCTGGGCGCTGTGCGGTAGCTCGCGTCAGGGAGGAGGAGGAGGAGGAGGAGGAGGAGGAGGAGGAGGCAGCTGACGGCTTGGCGCCCACGTACAGAACTGCCCAACAAAGGGACGTGGTACAGGCCAGCACGCCAAGAGTCGGCACGAACCAAAATCGACCAAAACCTGTACCGCCATGTGCCGAAATGCCGGCTCCCTCTGAACGGTGTGTCTCTATCTCTCCTTAACTCAGCCTAATAGACGAGTACCTTCTTGACAATGTCTGTATTGTCTGCATGGTGTACCAATTTGACTGAAGCGTGACCGCCGCGCACAGCAGCCGTCAAAGCTGGCATTACGCCCGGAGGATGCCGCCACTGCATGCGCGAGCACAAAGGCCCGCCCAAATGCAAGAGCAACGGGGCGCTTCTTTACCGGCTGGGACTCAGAGAGCCGACAGCTCGGCTGTGATCTCACTCACAGCCGACTTGGCATCGCCGAAGAGCATCGAAGTCTTCGGGTCGAAGTAGAGCTCGTTCTCGATGCCGGCGAAGCCTGGGTTCATCGAGCGCTTAATCACGATCACGGAGCGCGAGTCGGACACTTCGAGGATCGGCATCCCGTAGATTGGCGAGGACGGGGTGTTCTTGGCCGCCGGGTTGGTGACGTCGTTGGCACCAATCACAAGCGACACGTCGGTGCGCTGGAACTCGGGGTTGGCGTCGTCCATCTCCTTGAGCTGGTCATAGGGCACGTCGGCCTCGGCCAGCAGCACGTTCATATGCCCGGGCATACGCCCCGCTACAGGATGGATCGCGTAGCTGACCTCCACCCCCCGGGCCTCCAACTCCTTGGTCAACTCGCGCACGGCGTGTTGGGCCTGGGCGACGGCCATGCCGTAGCCGGGGACGACCACTACGCGGTTGGCATAAGCAAGCTGAATCGCCGCGTCGGAGGCGCTGGTGGAGCGCACGGTGCCCTGGTGCTCACCTGCGCCTTCGGCTCCCTCGATGGCGCCGCCGCCACCGAAGCCGCCCGCGACGATCGAGGGGATCGAGCGATTCATCGCGGTCGCCATCAGGTTGGTGAGGATCGAGCCCGAGGCGCCCACGATCATGCCAGCCACGATCAGCGCGGGATTGTTGAGCGCCATGCCGGTGGCGGCTGCGGAGAGCCCAGTGAATGCGTTCAGCAGCGAGATCACGACCGGCATGTCCGCGCCGCCGATCGGCAGCACCACGGCGTTGCCGAGCAGCGCCGCCACGATCAGCATGCCGATGAACAGCACTTCCGAGTGGGCGCCGGAGACGAGGTCGATGCCTGCCGCGAGCGCGAGGATCAAGAGCACGAGATTGACGATCTGCTGGGCCGAGCCGAGCGAGATCGGACGTCCGGGGATGATTTCCTGGAGCTTGCCGAAAGCGATGTTCGAACCCCAGAAGGAAATCGAGCCGACGATCGCGGCGAATACCGAGAAGATCGCCACATAGGTTGGCAGCGCGCCGGTGCGAACGATGGCGTGTTCGACGAACGGACCTGATTCGAACGTGCGCAGCGCGAGGTGCGACCCGTAGGTGGAGCCGTGGTTGCGGAACTCGACCCAAGCGATGATCGCCACCGCGCCGCCGCCGACGCCGTTGAAGAGGGCGACCATCTGCGGCATCGCGGTCATCTTCACCTGGCGCGCAGCGGGCACCCCGACGGCGACGCCAAGCGCGATGCCGAGCGCGATCAGACCCCAGTTGCCCTCGCCTGGGTTGAGCAGCGTCGCGACGACCGCGATACCCATGCCAACCGCGGCGATGCGGTTGCCGCGCACGGCGCCGGTCGGGCCGGAGAGCCCGCGCAAGCCCTGGATAAACAGCGCGAAGGCGACGATGTAGAGGACGTAGATGAAGCTTTCGCTCTGCAGGAAGCTGGTGGCAAGCGGCAGACCGGTCATGAGCCTGCCTTGCCGTCCGTGCCGGGCTTGCCCTCGTCGGCCGAATCCTTCTCAGACGCGTTGGGCTTCGGGCGCGACTTGAACATATCGAGCATCCGGTCCGTGACCAGGAAGCCGCCAACGACGTTGATCGTCCCGAAGGCGACGGCGATCACAAGCAAGGCCTTGCTGAACGAGTCCAGTTCGGCGAGACCGAACAGCAACAGCCCTCCGACCAGCACGATCCCGTGGATCGCGTTGGTACCGCTCATCAGCGGCGTGTGCAGCGTGTTTGGCACCTTGGAGATGACGACGAAGCCGATGAAGCCCGCGAGCACGAGGATCGCGAGGTTGGTCGTCAGGACACTTGCGAGGATCATGCGCTCGCCTCCACGGCCGCCTTGGCGCCGGGGTTGACAATCTCTCCGTCGCGCACAATGCAAGCGCCGGCGACGATCTCGTCCTCGAAGTCGAGTTTGAGCTCGACCTCGCCCTCGGCGCCGGGGTGGGCGGGTCCGCCTTCCTTCGGAGCGACCAACAAGTCCAGCAGCGCTTGCACGTTGCGGGCGAACAGTTGCGAGGAGTGCTCGGCCATGCTCGCCGGCAGGTTCAGGGGCGAGAGGATCTTCACGTCGTGCTTGACGACGGTTTGGCCGGGCTCGGTCAACTCACAGTTGCCACCCGACTCCCCCGCCAGATCGACGATCACAGAGCCCGGCTTCATGCCCTGCACCGCCTCGGCGGTAACCAGCTTGGGGGCCGGGCGGCCCGGCACCAGCGCCGTCGTGATCACGACGTCAAAGCCCTTGATCGCATCGGTGAGCGCCTGCTGTTGCTGGGCGCGCTCCTGCTCGGTCAACTCGCGTGCATAGCCGCCCGCGCCGCTTGCCTCAAGGCCCAGGTCGAGCCACTGCGCGCCGAGCGACTGCACCTGCTCGGCCACCTCCGGGCGGACGTCATAGCCCGTTGTGCGCGCGCCCAGGCGCTTGGCGGTGGCGAGCGCCTGCAAGCCCGCGACGCCTGCTCCCAGCACGAGCACCTTGGCTGGCGGGATCGTGCCGGCGGCGGTCATCAGCATCGGATAGAAACGTCCCATGTTCTCCGCGCCCAAAAGCGCCGCCTTATAGCCGGCGATATTGCTCTGCGAGGAGAGCGCGTCCATCGACTGCGCACGCGAGATGCGCGGGATTGACTCCATTGCGAAGGCGGTGGCTTTGGCTGCCGCGAGCGCACGCGTCGTCTGCGGACTCGTGAGCGGCGCCAGGAAGCCGATCAGGATCGAACCGGCCCCGAGCCGCCCGATCTCGGCCTCGCTGGGCGGCGAGATCTTGACGACCACATCCGACTGCCACAGCTCGGCTGTATCCGCGGTCATCTGCGCGCCGGCCTCAACGAAGGCGGCGTCGGGCAGCAGCGCGTCCGCGCCCGCGCCATTCTCGACCAGGACTTCGACGCCCTTGGCCTTCAACTTGGCTACGACCTCCGGAACGAGCGCAACTCTGTGCTCGCCCTCGGCTGTCTCCTTCGGAACAGCTACCCGCATGAAGGCCGGGAAAGTATCCGATCTGCCAGACATCGCGCAGTGCGACTGGTCACACGGGACCTACAGACCGGCATTCTGGCGGCCAGTCCGCTCCACCGGCGGCGCCCTGAAGGCAGGCATACGAGCCCTATATGCGAAACTCAAGGTGCTGTGACGGTCAACCTGACACGCATCTACACCAAGGGCGGAGACCGCGGCGAGACCCACCTCGGAGACATGAGCCGCGTGTCCAAGTGCCATCCCCGCGTGGAGGCCTACGGCACCGTCGACGAGCTCAACGCGACGCTCGGCGTGGCCCTGCTCGCGCCGGGGCTGCCAGCCGATTTCGCGCGGTGGCTGGCACGTGTGCAGAACGATCTGCTCGACGTCGGAGCCGACCTGTCGGTGCCCACTCCCACCGACGGTGTGCCCGATGCTACGCGTAAGGGCCATGAGCGCCTTCGCGTCACCGCCGTGTACGCACAGTGGCTGGAGCAAGTCTGCGACGAGGTCAACGCGACGCTCGAGCCGCTGCGCTCATTCGTGATCCCCGGCGGCACCCCAGCAGCAGCACAGCTACACGTCTGCCGTACCGTCTGCCGCCGTGCGGAGCGGCGCGCGATCGCAGTCGGCGATGAGTGCAACCCCGAGGTGATCCGCTACTTGAACCGATTGTCGGACATGCTGTTCATCCTCAGCCGGGCGGCCAACGACGATCCGACCGCTCCCGAGCCGGCGGGGACCGAGCTGCTCTGGGCTCCCGGCGAGCATGCCGGCTCAGCCGGTGGCGAGGAGTAAGCGGTAGGAGCACGGTCGCTCGCTCGCAGGCCGAGTAGCGCCAGCGCGAACCACAGCGTGCCGAGCAGGTAGCCGCCGATTACATCGCTTGGCATGTGCCAGGCGAGGATCAGAAGCGAGCAGCCGACTGCCGCGAGCAGCACGGCGCCAAGCAGCGCCAACGCACGCCGCAGGTTGGACGGCGCGACGAGCAATACACACCAGACCAGCGCTGTGGCCGCGGTCGCATGGCCGCTAGGCCACGAGGCGTCCGTGATGTAGAGCGGCACGAGCTCCGCGTGCGTGTGGGCAAGCAGCGGCTTGAGCAGCTCGGCGCTGGCCGGCGCCAGCGAGAGAACCAAGGCCACGGCAAGCGCGACGTGCACCCGCCCACGCAAAAGCGCGATTGTCACAAGCGCGATCCCCCACACGATGAAGAACGCCGGTTCGAGCAAATCGAGCAACAGGCGTGCGGGGGCTTCGACGGCAGGCCGGTCCAGGCGCGTGAAGTCATACAAGGCGACAGCATCCTTCTCGTGGGTAAGCGGAACCAGCGCCGCCAGCACCCACGTCACAGCCAAGCCGGCGAGGCATATCACGGCAAGCAGCAACGACGGCCCGTAGCCGCGTGGGCGCTTGACGGCGGCTCTGGGGAAGCTCGCGGACATCACCCAAGGGTAGGAGAGTCTCCTTAGGAGCCGCTGAAGTCCGGGCCGATCGGAAACGGCTTGCCCGCAAGTGCCGTGAGCGCCTCCTCGGTGACCCACACCGGCGACTGTGCGCTGGTGCGCGAGTAGTAGACGCTGCCGTTTGGGGCCATGAGGCTTTCTAGGTAGACGAGCGGTGAGCGACTGTGGCCGCGTTTGACCGCGCTCACGTTCACGCCGGCCGCGTCCAAGCCCTGCGTTGCCCACGCAGTCGACTGAGCGTTCGATTCGCCGCCCAGCTGCTGCGGAAAGCCGCCGTCGGGATTCTGCGCGCGACGTAGATACGCAACAGTGCGCGCGACGGCCGTGCCACTACGCCGACCACTCGCGTCGACCATGGCCTCCAGCGCCGCGGCCGTGTCGTCGACGTCCTCGCCGCCGCCGCGGCCAGCGAAGCCGAAGCCGCCGTTGCTGTCCTGCTGGGCCGCGATCCAGCGTCCGGCGTCGCTGACGAGCCGGTTGTCCGCGGAGCTGCCGGCGACGCGCAGCGCAAAGACCGCAAACGCGGTGATGTTGACGAGATGTCCGAAGGAGCCGTCGCTCGAGCGTTCATGCACCAACTCGGTGAGCAGGCTCGTGCCCGGAAAATCGGAGGCTGGCAAACCACATGCGTGCAGAGCGAGGATCGTGCGCTCCTCGTCACCGGCACCTTCAAGCGTCGCCGCTTCGCCGCGCAGCGAGCTCAGCAGCGAATGCCTGTCGCGGGTGAACGTCAGCGGGTTGCGCCCGGCCGCGGCCAGGCCGATCGCGGCCCAGGCCGAGTAGAGCTCGCTGCTGTGCGCTCCCGGCGCGCCGCCAAAGCCGCCGTCCGCGTTCTGAGCGCGTGCGAGGTAGGCAACCGCGCGCGAGATCGCCGCGGATGTCGCGGCACGAGCGCGGGGGTGCTTCGATGTTGCGGCGCCGGCCGAAACGGGCGCTGACGGCGCGGACACGGACGACACGACGTCCGATGCCCGAAACGGCACGGCCCCCCGCGCGCGCGGGGGGGCAGCCGTTATTGCGACACCCACGACCCCTACGACGCACACCAGCACGAGCAGCGCCGGCGGCGTCGCGACGGGCGGCCGGGCAGACGGGCGGACTGGTAGGTGGGTGGGTTCCCATTCGATGGTCATGCGGGCGCGCATGCGTCCCAACAGGCGCGCAAGCTCGGGGCCGAAGGCAAACCCGAACAGGAAGCTTGCCACCGTGTCGGTGATGTCAAACGGCAGACCCTGACCGGCGATCAAGACGAACGCGGCCAGCGTATGCGCGGCGCCGAGCGTCCATGTGTACACGTTCATGATCTCCTTGGCCACCAGCGCCATCACGGCGCAGGCGAGCGCCAGGCCGAAGCGGCCCATATGCCTAGCGCTCACGCGCCCGAGCAGCGCGCCGGCCAGGCCGACAAGGCCCCAAGCCGCCATCTGCCACGGCGTGTATGGGCCCTGGCCGAGCATCATGTTGGAGGCCAGCATCCCGATCGCGCCGACCGTGAAGCCCGGCAGCGGGCCGAGCGCATAGCCGACGACGAGCGCGATCGCGGTAAT
The DNA here is from genome assembly GCA_963704555.1 of uncultured Solirubrobacterales bacterium. GTDB lineage: Bacteria > Actinomycetota > Thermoleophilia > Solirubrobacterales > Solirubrobacteraceae > Palsa-744. The sequence continues at coordinate 1,593,455 of OY969921.1, read as the reverse complement.
CGGCTTGACGTCGGGCAGCGCCACGAACGCGTCGCGGCCGAGCGCGGCGACCGCCGCAAGCGTGGCCACGACCGCGACCATGCGCGCGGACGGGCGCGAGCGCTCATAGGCAAGCCAGCCGGCCAGCAGGATGCCGGCGACGATCGCGAAAGAAGCAAGCGGCCAGCTCACGTGTGTGTCTCTCCCGCGGCGTGGATCAAGAGTCCGGGTGTTTCTTGGGATTGTTTGTTCGTTCCTTGTTGGGAACCGCGCGCTTGTCGCACGTCCCCCGCTGGATGGGCCTTGAGCCCGTCTGACAGCGATCCGGCTTCGCCCATGTGTGCGCCGCGCAACAACTCCGCGCCGTCCTCGGGGCGCAGAGCCCCGCCGGCGCCGCCGAGGATGCGAGCGGTCTCGGTGGCGAAGTACCAGCCGCCCGCCAGCAGGTCGGCAGCCGGGCCGTCGGCGATCACGCGCCCGTCGGCAAGCAGGATTGCCCGCCGCGCACAGCTTGCCGCGAACTCGGGATCGTGTGTGGCGACGATCACCGCTTGCCCCCGCCCAGCACGACGGTGCAACTCGTCGGCCAGTTGCGCCTTGGCCTCGCGATCCATGCCGCGCGTGGGCTCGTCGAGTGCGACCACCACCGGGGTCTCGCCTCCGTCGGCGACAATCGCCAACGCCAACCGTTGGCGCTCGCCTCCTGAGAGGTCACGCGGGTTGCGTTCGGCCAAAACGTCTAGGCTCGCGCGCTGTAGCGCCTCGGCCGAGAGCTCGTCGCGGACGCGCTCGTGTAGGAAATAGTCGTTGGGGTTTTGCAGTAGCAGCGCCACCCTGCCCGAGCGTTCGATCTTTCCCCGCGTCGGTGCGACCAAGCCTGCGGCGTGGCGTAGCAGCGTGGACTTGCCAGCCCCGTTGCGGCCCATCAGCGCAACACGTTCGCCTGGGGCGATCGTGATGTCAACGCCGCGCAAGATCGCCGGCCCGCGCGGGATCTCACACCACACGCCGTGCAAAGTGAGTGCTGAGGCTGCGACAGCCCCTCTCCTAGCTCGCCTCGTGAGCCGCTCGCGCACACCGACAACCTGCGGCCAGGTGTCTGCGTCCTCCTCAGGGCCACTCGTGGTGGACACGCCGTGCGGACCTGGCTCGTCGGGCAGCAGCCCCTCGCGGCGCAGAGAGGCACGCGCCTGCTTGACGCCAACCGGCGGGGGGCCGATGCCGGCGAGCGCGAACAGCTTCGCGCCGGGCGTTTGCAGTGAGGGCTCGTGCTCCGCCGCGAAGCACAGGAACGAGCTTGGCGAGCCGTCATGGACTATCGCGCCACCATCAAGTGCGATCACACGATCGGCGGCCGACAGACAGCGCTCCAAACGGTGCTCTGATAGCAGGATCGTTGTGTCCCACTCCTGGTTGAGCCGGCGCAGCAGGCCGATCAACTCGTCGCCTGCAACCGGGTCGAGCTGGGAGGTGGGCTCGTCCAACAAGACCACGCGTGGACGACCGACGAGTGCGGCGCCGAGCGCCACGCGCTGCTTCTCCCCGCCGGAGAGGTCGTGGGTGGAGCGCTCGAGCAGATGATCGATGCCGAGCGCCAGCGCGACCTCCTCGACGGCGCGCGCGACGGCTGTGGCACCGTGACCGCGGCTCTCCATCGCCAATGCCAGCTCAGCGCGCACCGAGCTCATCACCAGCTGTGCCTCGGAGTCACCTTGCAACACGCCGACGTGGGCGCCGAGTCGCGACGGCGGGTGCTCGCGCGTGTCCATGCCCACGACGCTGACGCTGCCGGCGAACGTACCGCCGTGGAAGTGCGGGACGAGACCGCAGGCGGCGCGCAACAGCGTCGACTTGCCCTGTCCGGAGCGACCGGCGAGCAGGCACAACTCACCCTGGTCCAGCTCCAGGGTCACTCCGCGCAAGGCCGCCTCGGAACTTTCGGGATAGGCGTAGGTCACGTTCGAGAACGCCACAACGGATCTCAAAATTCAATCCCCCTGCGATCCGCGAATGGCAGCAGGACAGCCACCGGCAGCGCTACGCACAGTGCGAAAGTCACCGCGGATACCGGCATGCTCAGGAGCGGGTAGGCGTTGAACGGCGCGGCTTCCGCCAGTCGCCCGAGCAGCACGAGCGCGAACACACACGCGGCGGACAGGGCGAACGCGCGGTCGTGGCGCGAAAAAGGGCGGCGCTGCGCTCGGCCGCCTGTGCGCCGGCCTGAAGCGAAGCCGCGCAGCTCGAGTGTGGCGGCCACGTCCATCGAGCGATCCAGCGAGGAGCCGACGATCGCGCTCAACAACCTGACACGTGCGCGTGCGCCCGTGGCGCTGCCTCCGGGACGCGTGCGCTGTGCCTCGGCCAGACGTTGCGAGTCGGCCGACAGCACACCGATCATGCGTGTAGCTAGCGAAGCGGTGAGCGCCGAGCGAAACGAGTGTCGGCGAAACACAGCCAGCAGCTCGTCCGGATCGATCGCGAGGCTTGCGAGCGTCGTGACGAGCATCAACAGGCTGACCTTCAGCGCGATCACGGCGCCGTAGACGAGCGCCTCGACCGTCAAGTCGCCTTGACCGAAGGGGCCCAGATCGCCGAGGCGCACGAACACGGTGAGACCTTCGTGGTAGACGAGCACGTTGATGAGCACGATCGGGATCGCCACGATCAAAACCGTGCGCAGGGTGTGCACGAGCTCACGCCCCAGACCGGCGCCAGCGCCCGCGCCGAGCACGCCAATCAGCAGCGCTCCCAGCACAAGGGGGCTTTCGCTGAGCAGCGTCGCGGCGATCAGCGCGCAGGCCCAGATGGCCGCCACGGTCGCGCTTGTCGCGTGCAGCGGACTCGCGAGACGGCGGTAGAAGAGCGTGGCGCCTATTGCCATAGCTATCTCCGCGTGCTCATGGCCCCGAAACCGGTACTGGCTGGGCCGTTCCCGACGGTTCGAGTGCAAGTGCGAAGACGTTATGCAGCGTGCTTTCGCGCAGTGAGTTCGCAGCGTGCGTCACGCCGGCCGCATTGGTGCCGGTGATGAGCCATACAGGCGCCTCTTTGCTATAGCGCGTCGCCGCGATTAGCCCGGCACCTGCGCCCAGTTTCCGCACGACACTGCCGGCGGGGTCGAGCAGGCTGAGCACGCTGCCACCGTCTGAGAAGCGAGCGTACACGCCGCTCGAGCGCGGACCAGCGCCGAGGTCGTGCACGCTGAGCGAGTTGCCCAAGGCCGAATAGGGGCCGACCAGCACGCGCATCGTCAGCTGCTCTTCTTCGTCTGAGACGGCCGCCCCGGCCACCGGCACACCAAACCTGCTGAGACGCGCGTGCACCGTCGAACATGCCGAGCTCGACGGTTCCGAGCATTCGACGCGCACTGGATAGCGCTTGCCTTCGATTCCCCCCACGAACGGCTCGGGGAAGGAGCCGACGACCGCGGGGATGTTGTCGGTCTGGCTCCAGTCGTGCAGATCCCACCAGATACGATCGCCAGATTCGACATTGGTATCGGCGGCTCCCTTTGGCGCCTCTACGCCGTTGACGTAATAGAACCAGTCGATCGGTTCCCCTGCTTGTGTGCCGCCGGCGTGCCCATTGACACTCTCCACGAAGCCGCCGCCGTAGCGGGTCTTGACTTCGTAGTTACGCTGCAGGAGGCTCATCGCCGTCTCCTGTCCACTCACACGCGGCGTGCCGGCATAGCCCACAGGGAGGGCGCCGAAGTCTTGTGTCACCGACAGACTGATTCCGCTGGGTGTCGAGCCCGCGCCAAGTCCGCAGCCGGCAAGCACCAGCAATCCCGCCAGCGCCAGCAGCGCCAGACCGGAGAGGCCGAGCAGCGCCCCACCGGGCGCGCGCCGAGCACGCGCGCCCAACGAACGAGATCTACTTGACATAGAAGACGACGTGACTGACACCTGGAACGAGCTTAGTTGCGTTGCCGGTGCCGTCGATCGCCTCGATGTCGTAGACGTAGCGACCCGCCGGCAGCGATGCTGGAAGCAGGTAGCTGAACGACTCGGCTCCGCCGACGGAGAAGAAGCCGGTAGACCCGCAACGGGCATGCACGAATGCCTCCTTGGTGCCGCTGAACACTGTGCAGCGCTTGCCGTTACGACGCTGGAGGCTGATGCGCACTTCGCGCAGCGTTCCGCCGGCAGGCGCCTGGACAGAACCCTGCAGGATGCGCGGCCCTTTGCGGCGGGAATAGTGGTGGCCGTTCTTGACACCACCGATCGTGGCGATGTCGCCAACCACGGGCGTGACATTCACTGTCGGCGGTCCGGTGTTGGTATTCGGAGCGCCAGGACGGGCCGTCCCGCAAGTCCCGTCGTTGCCTTCGTGAACGCAGATCGTTGTCTCATCACGAATCGCAGGGGGCTCTTCGAAACCGCTGGTAGCACGCAACGTATAGGTCCCGTCACCGGCGAACTTCAAGGTCGCGTGGCCTTGCGAGTCGGTCACCGCGCTGGTGCCGCCACCGCCCACATTTGCGCCCACCGCAGGTGCGGCTTCGCCCTTGGAGTTGTATTGCTCGACCGTGACATTCACCTGTTCGCCTGCATTTGCGGTCGTTGGAGCCTCAATCGCAAGCGGAGTCGGTTCGGGGGTCGGACAGGCAGCGCCGTAGCAGGCGGGAAAGAACAGCACCTGGTCTCCTGCTTGGAGTTCGGCAGCGCACGCGCCGACCGTCGCTTCTTTGTTGTCGAGCCAGAAGGACCAGTAGTAGTTGGCCTTTGAGCTTTCTTCAAATTCGTGCGTCTCGCCCTGGATCGCGTAGATCGCATACTGGTTGTATTCCGCTTCCCACGGCCCTGACCAGTTGCCGGACGTAGCGAGTTGCAGAGCGCCGAGCGCGCCCGTGCCGGGACAGGTATCCGTCGGGCTTTCGGCCTTGAAGACCGGCGTCGTGGTTGTCGTCACGGACGTCGGAAGAAGCTTGGTTTCGGTCAGGCCCTCGACCCGGACCGTGACCGCTGCGGGAACTCCGGCGAGCGCTGAGGCCGGCACAACCAGACAGAGCAGCGCGCCGGCCAAGATAAACGCGCGCAAGTAGATACGAGATGTGAGCATGAGCCACCCCTTTCCACGAGGGCTTGTGGGCTTGTGGTCGGAGGCAGGTCTCCTGGCTCCCGGGCCCACCCCCCGCGCCTTCCCGATCCGCCGAGCGGCCGATCAGTGGCTGCGCTTTCGCGCCGCGGCTGGCATCCCCGGTCACAGTGGCGGGTCCGCGCCGGATTCGCACCGGCTTCCCTTCGCCACCGACCGTTTGTTTACAGGGTCATCCTACAGGGTGGCGAGGTCTGCATCGAGGCTCTTAAGCTTTTGGCGCTGAGCCTCCTCTAGCACCGGACGCTCGGCGATCAACCGGCGGGCGGCATCGAGATCGTCCGGACGACCGAAGGTGAGGGCCGCGACCAATCGACCATCCTTCAGATACCAAGTCGTGAAGTTTGCATCCTCGTAGGAGCCGCGCACGATCTCCTCATCCCACTCGTAGGCGGGGCCGACGTATTCCAGTTCGCCCCAGTCGGCGAGCACCGAATAGAAGTAGGGCACAACCTCGTGCGGGACGTCGCCGCCGAGCATGTTGGCAGCAGCGGTCTTGCCGTGGTTGAAGGCCACGTCCCAGTGCTCGATGCGCACGTGTGTCCCGTGCAGAGGCGAGTCGTACTCGGCGATGTCGCCGGCGGCGAACACACCCGGAACCGCCGTCTCAAGGCGCGAGGAGCAGAGCACGCCGCCGCGCTCGCCGATCTCGAGGCCGGCGCGCTTGGCAAGCGCGATGTCCGGGGTGACCCCGGCGCCGATCACGACCGCGTCGGCCGCGAGCTCCAAGCCGTTTGTCGTAACGACCTTGCCGACGCGGCCGCTTGCCTGCGCCCCAGAGGGTGTGCTCGCGAGGGTATTGCCCTCGAAACGCCCCAAGCCGTCGGCGCCGTGGATCGTGACGCCGTGGGATTCCAGCAAGCCTTGGAAGAAGCGCCCAGCCGCTTTGCCGAAGCCGCGCTCGAGCGTAACGTCCTCCTGCATCACGATCGTCGCCTGCTTGCCCATCATCGTCAACGAGGCGGCAACCTCGCAGCCGATGTAGGAGCCACCGATCAAGACGACGCGCTTCGCGTCGGCCACGCCCGCGCGGATGTGGTCGGAGTTGCCGAGCGTGCGCAGATAGTGGATCTGCTCCAACTCGCAGCCCGCCACGTTCAGCCGCCGCACGTTGGCACCGGTCGCAATTAGCGCCTTCTCAAAATGGATCTCCTGCTTGTCCGAGAGCTTTGCGATGCGGCTGCCCAAATCCAAGGCCGTGACGCTTGTACGCGTGAGCAGCTCCACGTTCTGCTCGGACCAGAACTCTTGCGGCTGCACGAGTGGCTCCTCACGACTCTCTTCGCCGCGCAGATAGCCCTTCGAGCACTCCGGACGGTTGTAAGGCGGGTCTGGCTCACGCCCGACAAGCACGATCTCTCCCTGAGCACCGCCCTCACGCAGCGACTGGGCGCAGGTGGCACAGGCGAGACCGCCCCCGATCAGCAGGTGTTCGACCTCGCGCATGCTCGCCACATTACAACCCGGCGGATGGCTCGGCTAGCCGGCGGGCGGCGAGGACATGCTCAGGTCGCGGGTGTGGCGAGACTCAACGGTGTGTGGCGCGCAATGACATCGAAGTCAGCGTCGGCATGGAGGACTTGCGTTTGGTGGCGGATCGCCACGGCCGCGATCAGGCAGTCGGTCAGCTTGCGAGGGGTCTCGCCTTGACGACGACAGGCGCGATAGAGCTCGGCCGCCTGCTCATAGTCCGAAGGGCCTTCGACGGCCAACAATGTACGTCCATAGATCAGGCGTCGAAGCCGCTCGCGATCCCGGCCATCGCGAGCGCCGGCGAGAATCTCCATGAGGACGACGTCCGTGCTCGCAAGCTGGACTTTTTCTTCGAGGGCCGTCCGTACATGGAGATGGACTGGACTGCCCGTGCAGCGCAGATACTCAACCCACGCGGAGCTGTCAACCAGAATCATCGCTGCGGGAACTCATCGGGTGCGCGAATCTCATTGAGGTCGCCCGCCCAACCGCTTCCCTCCATCGCGAGCGCTTCCTCATCGTTCATCGGTTCGCTGACCAGCCGTCGCAACGCAAGGTCCACCGCCTCGCGCTTGCTACGCAGCCGGTAGACACGCATCGCACGATCGATCAGCTCATCGTCTATGTCAATGTTTGTTCTCGTCACCCACACACCATGATACATCCTAATGTGTGTCATGGTGTCTAGCCGGCTCCGGCGTTCGACCGCGCGCATGCTCGCCACCTCACAACCCCGGCGGGTGGCGCACCGACCAATGTGCCCAGGATGGGATGTGGCCGAGGACGCGCCAGCGCGGCCCGCTTTCCTCACGGTTTGGGCCGACGTCCGTGCCTTTGTAGGAAGTGTCCAGCCGCAGCCCAGCGATGACTATGAACACGTGATCGGTTGGCTCGGTGGTGGCGTAGATCGTTACCCAGCGACCTGGGCCTGGAGCGCCCCAGCCGATGTAATCCTGGGCGAGCGGGTTCTCGCGCAGGATTTCTGGGAGAGGGCGAATGCCAGAGCGGTAGAGCACGTAACTGACTGTGCTCGAGCAGTCCTCGTCCAGCGCTCCTAGCGGATCTGGGTGGCCGTCGGGGCCATATGGCAGGTCCTGCAGCTCGTTGCCTGCGATCACCATCGCCTGCACCACCGTCGGCGCCTGTGCGGGCACGAGCGCAAGGTGACCGTCTCCCGGCAAGAGCAGCGCCCGTGAGCCGGCGATCGTCTCAACTGCACCGACGCCCGGCCAGTCGACGCTTGAGACTCCGAGGGCACCCCCAGGGTCGATCCCGACACCGACCTGCGCGGTACCGCGATAGAGCGAGGCCCAGTGCTCTACCTCATTCACATACAACCACGCGTGGTTGTATGCATAGATCGCCTTGCGATAATGCTGAGGAGCTCCCGAGGCATGCAGATAATTGGCCATCCCATAGATGGCATCGGCCGGATCCCACCTGTCTGGCGGTCCCTCGCCGTCAGCGTCCACTCCGTACTCGGCCCAGGTTGAGGCAAGGAACTGGGCGGGACCGCCGGCGCCGGCCGAGTTGACGGCACCCTGCCTCGTACACGAAGGATCGGGGTCGCGTCCGTGGTCGCACTCGACCTTGCCGATACCGGCAAGGATCGCCCAGTCAAGGCCGTAGCGCCTGGCCGCCTGCTCATACAAGCTGAGGTAGAGCGGAGGGATTTCGGCCTCGGCCAGCGCCGAGACGCCGAAGCTATCCGGCGCGCTGCCGAGCGAGATGGTGCCGGCGCCAAGGAGCGAGGCGATCAGCATCAGTGCGAACAACCCCACGACCGCCGCCGTGGCAATCAGCACGCCCGCCAGCTTCAGTGAGCGGCGCGGCGAAATGCCCGGGTGTGCAAGCGCTTGCGTACTCATGGCTCCAGCTCCTCCCCGGCGAGTGACTCGAGTCCGAGCTGGCGCTTGCGGCCCGCGGCAACCTCGCGCGCGTCGTCCATGATTTCGCGCGATGTCCGCATGCGCATGCCTTGCGGGTTGGACGCGCCCGGATTAGACGCCGTGCGCTTCGGAGGTGCGCCCGCGGACTCAGTCCCTACTCCCGGAGACCGCCGGTGCTGGTGAGCCGGAGGCTGCGACTGGCCCGGCGGCTGCGCAGGCGCGGGCGAGCGGCGAGCGCTCGCAAGCCACGCCATCTCGTCGGCCTCTGGGTCGCTGGCGTAAGCGGCCACCCTCGCGATGCGCTCGATCCGAGGTGGCTTCTCGGCCTCGACTCGATTTCGATGAGAGGCGCCTGCGCCACCGGGTGCGTCAGAGCTGGCTTGATCCGGAGCTACGGTGACCGGCGGCCCGGCAGCCGCTGTCCCCTTCGTGGCCTGCGCCGTCTGCTCGTCTCGACGACCGTGGCGCTCCACCGCGTCCCTGGGTTCGGATTGCCCGGACGGTTGCGCCTGCTCACGCTGCTCGTCACGGTGGCCCTCTGACTGTTGCCCCTGCCATCTCCGCCGCTGTATCCCTCCAGCCTCCTGCTGCCCCCGATCCGTCAGCCCTGAGTCCGGTTTGCCAGGTCCAGGACGCTGAAGTCTTGGCCAGTCCAGTTCCTCGTCCTCGGGCAGCGGTGACAGCAGCTTGTCCTTGGCCCAGCGCACCGGGCGGGCAAGGTCTTGCTTTATCTGTCGCACTGCCCGGATCCTCTGACCGAGCGTCTTGTGAGTCGGTGTCGGCGCCCGTCCACCGCTGCGCACGAATTCCAGCGCCTGATTGCGCTTGAGAAACACAAACCACCAGAAAGTCGAGATCAACAACCACTGTGTCCACCAACCCATCTGATGCAGCGAGGCGAGAATGCGCTGCATCGTGAGCAGCGCGCCTAGCACAAACGAGAAAATCAGCTTCGAGCAGACGGCGCCCAGTAGCCGTGTTAGCCAACCGCTGAACACAGCACGCCCCGCGTCTCCGAGCGCTGGGGCAAGCACGACGAACGGCGCCAGCAACAGCAGGAACAGACTGAATAGCGCCGAGACGAGCAGGTGGATGGCGATCAGCCCGAACAGCATCGCCATGCCGATCACCCCAACAGCGATCAGGACAATCCCGAGCATGCGCGGAAATGTGCCGCCGTCGGAGCGAAACTCCGCCTGTGTCGCCGTGGCACCTTCACATTTAGTGTCGTTTTCACTCTGACATAGGACGTGCAAAAGCGAGCTGCTGTCTTTGGTGGAGTTGCGTTCAGGGCCGTTGGCCGGGAACGCCAGAAACAGAGCTCCGTTGGTGGTGGCCTCACGCAGCAGCTCGCTCGTACGCTGGAGCGCAGGCGCCGAGCTCTTGCTCGACGGGCGACACAGCGGATGGGTGAAACTGGGCTGACAGCTGAGCTTTGCCTGCTCAGAAGCGGCGATTTTCGAGGCCGCCGCGCGCAGGCGCGGTTCGACCATCGCCGGGTCGCTGCACCAGCGCACATCGCCAAACTCCATGTAGCACCACGGCACTTCGATCGCACTCGCAAACAACGCGCGCATGCTGTCGCCAAGCGTCCTTGAGGCGTTGACCGTCGTGCCCTGGGCCACCGCGTCGAACGTTCCGAGACTGGCCTGATTGGCAAATCGACTGACGGTGCCGACGGTGCCGAGCGGGTCCGCGATCAGCCACAGTCCGACAGCCATCATCGCGATCGTCAGCATTACCTGGCCGAGTGTCTCTCCGATGCGGCGACGGATCAGGCCGTTGTATACGGCAAGCGCGGATGCGGCTGAGAGCACCAATGCGAGCCATGGCTCAGTGAAGCTCGCCTGCGCTTGACCCAAGGAACTCCTCAAGCCACTCGTCGTCGAGCCGCCCAGCAGTTCAAGCGTGTAGCACCATTGGAGCATCACGACGAGCGCGTGAATGAGCCAGACAAGTCCCTCCCAGACCGGCGCGATGAACACGTCCTGGATCACCGACAGCAGCTGTCCGTGGCCGACCCCAAGCGTGCCGGCATCGATGTTGACGTCCAGGTCGTAGTTGTTGGTCGGCGCCGGCGCGCCAACGAAGGCCGAGGTTTGGCAGTTGCTCCGCGCGGCATTCGACAGAGCCGTGGCATCGGCGCCATCGCAGAGCGGGCTGGATAGGCCGTTTTCGACAAGCTGGTCGCCTTCCAGCGAAGGCACCCCAGCACTTGTGTCTTCACTTCTAACCTCACCAGTAGGAGAAGTGAGTGGCGGTCCACTCGGAGCGGTCCTTTCCTGGGAGTGGACCTTGACTGCTTGGCCTCCGCTCATAGGTATGGGGGACGTGCCGGGCGAGACGGAAGCCGCGTCCGCCTTGTTCACCCCAAACGACAGGGCGAGCACCGTGCTCAAGACCAGCCCCACGCCCCCGTTGACGTTCACCGAACCTGCACCGGCGGGGTGGTGGAGAAAGCGCGCAGCAGCGACGGCGCCACCACGTCGACCTGGATCGCCTCCACGCGCCCGCTGTGGTCGCGCAGCAGACAGCGCCCGGCCTGCATCTCGAGCAGGCGCTCTCGCGCACGACGATCTTCCGGATCGAGCCCGAGCAAGATCAGCGCCCTGGCGGCCTCGGCCTCAGAGCGCATGCCGAACACGAACGTGGCGCCGAGCAGATTCTCAAGCGACTCGCGCTCGCCGACAAGCGCATCGGTCACAAGCTGCGTGCTGACGATCGGCACCGCTAGCTCTGAGCGACCCATGCGTTGTAGCGAGGCAAGCAGCGTGCGCCCGACGGGGTCGCTGAGCAAGCGCCACCCCTCGTCGAAGCTGAAAATCTTCAGGCGCTCACGCTCGCGCGACATCAGGTGCATCGCGAACATCGCGATCAGGCGCACGATCTGCACGCCGACGCGCTCGGCCTGCGTGTACTCAGAGCGCGGTGTGCCAGGCTCAGGCCCTGGGAGGTCGCGGATCGGGATGTAGGTGACCTGCTGGCGACCGACCGGCGCCAGCTTCACCGAGGCATCGGCAAAGCCCAGCTGAGTGAGACCTGAGCGCGCGTAGACGGCGAGCGCCTCGCCGACCTGGGCCTCGGCGCCCTCGCCATCGCACAAGACACGTACTACCTCCGTGCACGTCGGCTCGCTCGCGCGCCGCAGAACGACGTCCACCGCGCCGACGACAGCCGTCTCCCAGGCCGCCTCGGCGCGCCCGGGAAGCAGATCGCGCAAGAAGGACACGGCGGCGTCTTGGCGCAAGTGCTCGGGCGCGACACGCAGCGGATCTAGCATTCCACGCAAAGCCGGATCTGGGCGCAGCGCGATCGTCTCGGCGTGTGGCGCCACCTCCTCGAGCAAGTGAAATCGGTGGTCGCCCTTCGGGTCGCAATCGATCACACGCGCGCCTTGCAGAAAAGCCTCGTACTTGAGCTTCTGCGCGAGCGTCGTCTTGCCCGAGCCGAGGGCGCCCACGCTCAGGATCGCCGTGTTGCGATCACGCTCAGAGCCCTCGCGCAGGTTGAAACGCACCGGTTGACGCGAGCCTGACAGCGTGTGTCCCAGGTAGAAGCCGACACGCGAGCCAACTGCATGCGTAGCGGTCGGCATCATTGCCCCCACCTGCTCGGTCGTGAGCGTGTCGTCATAGCCGGCGACGCGCGTGCGCTGCCCGGGAAGCTGCTGGATGAAGAGCGCCAGCTGATCGCCGAGCGGGCGGTGCAGACGGATCTCGCCGTAAGCACGCCTGCACATCTCCACCCGCTCTGAGAGAAGTGTCTCGCTCTCGGCGCCGATCGCCAGCGCCAGCGTTGCTCGCAAGAGCGGTGGGCGACTGGAGGCCTGTAGGTGCGCGAGCAGATCACGTGCTTCCTGAGTGCGCTGGTAGCCGACGTCGGAGACACCCTGATCGCCGTCTGACTCGGCCCGCAGAATCTGGTCGGCGTCCTGCACGCGCCGGCGCGCGATCCTCAGAGCCAGCTCGTTCGGCAGGAAGCGCGCATTGAGCGACAGGTCCACTCCGAACGGCAGGCTCTCGACGGCCGCGAACATCAGCTCTACGCGCGCGCCCGGGAAAACAGCGCGCTCGGGTAGCGCGCCGAGCACCAGCTGTGCCTGCCAACTCACGCCAAGCTCTGATTCGATGCGCAGGGCACGACCACGGTGCTCGACGTAGCCGTCAAGCCAACGCACCACGTCGCCTTCCAGTGGAGCGAGCAACGCTTCTCCGTTGCGCTCGAAAGCCAGTGCTCGGGGCTCGTGCAAGCCCTCGACGACCGGCTCGCCGAGGCCGCGACAGAAGGCTCTGCGCACAAGCCACTGCAACTCGATGCCACGCGCGGGCCTGGCACTCAGGAAGCCCGCGAGTCGTGCATGAGCCCGATCGGCTCGCACGCGCAGGTCCTCGAGTACCGAGGCCTTCAACAGGCGCCGATCGCTCGTCGAGAGGACGCGCGCGATCGAGCGCAGCCATTCGCGCGGATGCTGTTCGACGGCTTGAGATACGTAGAAGGCGACATCGCGCTCGGGCTCGCGCAAGCTGACGAGTAGAAACAGCGCTGGTCGTGCGTGGCCGACTTCGCTCAGCTGCTCGGCATGCTCGCGCGCGTAACGCTGGTTTGCCTGTACGTGCTTGCCGCGACCTGCCTGCTCCAATTCGCCGAGATAGCCCTCCAGATCCCAGCGGCGTCCGACGCGCAGGATCTGCACGTCGGCTTCGAGCGCTTCCAGCGCGCCCATCAGGGCAAGCATGCGTGCACGCTTGGTCTCGTCTGAAAGCCACTCGTATGACGCGCAAGGAATCGAGAACGCCGCCCATACGTCGTCGGTGCTCGCTCCGAACACCAGGTTGCCGTAGACGAAAGAGATCGGCGACTTCAAGCTTCTACCTCCAAGCGAGCTCCGTCGGTGAGCGCGATCACCTGCCCTTTGGCCGGTCGCGGCTTTGCCGGCAGTGTCGTGAGCCGCATATCGGGCTGGCGCATGAGACCTCGCACGAGCCCGCGGCGCCAGCTACTGCGAACGTGAGCCGCACTGACGAGGACGGTCCCCGGTCCGCTGTAGCGCAGGCGACGCAGGCGTGAATCGGACCCGTCCGCCAGCACGACCAGCTCGTCAAGACGCCAGTGTCGATCGGCGGCGCGGCACGGCCTGAGACCGGACAGCTCTCGTGGCCCGACGCCGTAGCGCACCAGTGCCAGTACCGCCAAGTGGAATGGTCTTCCCTCGACCTTTATCAGCGTCAACAACGCGGCACAGACGCCCGGCGCACCAACGTCGCGCAAGTACCAGGGCAGCATTCGCACGAGCAAGCCGAGGAACGGCAACGCCCCGACCAGCAGAACCGTGCCAAGCAGCGCCAGGAAGTAGACAATCCCGCGCACCGGCACACCAGCTGGGTTGAGCCGCAACCTGTCGATGCGATATAGGCGCCGCTCCAGGTCGAACACACACCTGTAGGAGCGGATCTCGCTTGACATCTCTCAGGATGCGCCAAACAGCGTATTTACGGTGTCGTGCAGGACGTTGACCCCAGCCGGGGTGGCGAGCAGGATCGCGAGTAGCCCGACCGCGAATATGCCCGCCGCCTCCTTGAAGTCGCGTCTGAAGGCGAGCACTATCGAGGCGATCGCGAAGCCAAGCGCGATCAAGCTCATCGCGACCTTGCGGCCGGTTTCACCCGCCTTGGTTGCCGCGGATTCGAGCGAGCTTGCCCCTTCAGCCGCGGCCATCAATGCGTGGATCATGTGGATCGTGTGCATCGGGTCTCCTTTGGTTCGATCGTTGCCATTTGCAGTGCTCAGCTATCGGGGTTGGTCTGGATCGCCGATATCTCCCAGCGTCCAGCGCTGAGCCGCACGCCGAGTTCGTAGGCGAGCGTGTATTGGGTGCCACGCTCATCGCGAACACGCAGCGTCGCGAGTAGCGTGCGTCCGTTTGATGACCAGTCGAGACTGTCGAGCGACTGAAGCGTCAACGTCTGTGTGGGGAGCGAGACGCGGGTACCTACGGCCAGGTCGGCGGCGAGCTCCGATTCCGCGCGCCCCAGGTAGTTGCGCAAGGCTCGAACCACGACGGTCTCGAGCGCTGGGTCTTCCAATTCATGCAGATGCGCCGGAGCCGCGGCACCGGTGGCGGCAGGCGCACCGACGAAAGCCGGATAACCGGCCAACGCCAACGCTCCATCGGCCTCGCGTACCACGCCGACGTTCAGGTACAGCAGGCCCGCCGTGTCGGTTTGTGCGGCAACGGTATACAGCTGCTCGCCTGAGGCCAGCGGGCGCACCTGCACGACCTGTGTCCACTGCACTTGCTGCTCACCGCCTTCCGGCAGCTGCAGCCCGGCTCCCGGTTCCATCCAGGAGCCCACGAACGGGGTCAGGGCAAGCCGCTGTGCTTCGGGATCGCGCGAGTCCCAGTCGAGATAGGCGCGAGCAAACAGCGTGGCGAAGCCTTCTGCCGCTCGGTCGGGCGCCACGAAACCAGATGTCGAGCCGCGCGCAAGAACCGGGCGAGGTGGTGCAATCGCAAAACGTGCGCTCGCAAGCACCCCCACCAACGCCAGCGCCTGGAGGAGGTAACGCGGTAGTTCCCGCGCGAGCCGTATACGCCAGATCGACTTTGGGGTGACGCTTACGAGTGGTTGTGAGCGGATATGGGACATCAGAAGTCACTGCTCAAAGCCAAATTCGTCTTGCGCAGATGGTTCGACCGCGACCTCCGCCGGCGGTTCGACCGCAGCCATCGCCGGCGCTCCCTTGCCGGGCGTTTGCAGCACCGCCGACAACGCTCGCTCCGGATGCGCGGCGATGTCTGGTCGGCGACCTACAGGCGCGCGATGCTGGAGCGTCGACCCGGACACGCGTATAGGCCTCACAGGCGAGGCAGAAGAGTGCGAAGCCTGAACTGCGCCGCTGTTCAGACTGTGTCTAATTGCCTGCGCGCGGCCGGGACCAGTTGCACGCTGCACTCCCTGCTCGACCCCCGCCCCGATGCCCTGCCCAACCGGCTCAGGCGCGGCTCCGCGCCGATGCGCAATATTCAGGAAGACGAGCGCGAGCGTTGCGAGACCGACGCCCACAAGCAGACCAACCCCGACCATACGGCCGGCGTGCGACCCGCTCGGGCGAGCGGATGAGCTGCCGGCGGTATCTGCAGAGGCAGGCGCAACATCAGCGGCAAAAGCGGCCCAAGACGCCACCCCGCGGCTGTCTGGGTCGGCGGCCGTTGCGTCTTCCTGCGCAACCGTCACCCCCTCTGGAGCCGTATCCCCTTCGAGATACCGATCCTCCCCGTAAACGCGGTACACCTCGCGCGGAGCCCGGTGCCAGAGGCTCATGCGCACGGAGCTTCCAATTCGAGGCACAGCACGTATGCGACCGGGAGCGAGGAGGGGGAGCAGCCAAGCTCCCGGCCGCCTACGTGCGGGTGGGAAGCGCCGTTCGATCGTCTCGGCAACCGATCGTCGGCGTCCCAGAGGACGCGCCTATGTGTGGGGCGAGGTGGTCTCATAGGTGTGTCCCTGCTGACTGATCCGACGAGCCCACGCCGAGCGGGACACGCATGCTTGCCTGAATGTGTCCGTATGCCTGAGCGGACCTGTCTGCCTGAGACGACCTGCCTGCCTGAGCCGACCTGTCTGCCTGAGCGTGGGCGACCGCCTGAGCGCGCGAGGCCTCGCCCGCAAGCAATCGCAGCAGACGCAGGCGTCCCCGTTGGGACACCTTGCGGTACTTCTCGGTGCTCCAACCGTGCCTGCGACAGAACTCCGCACAGGCTTCCTCACCCGAGAGCCGGCTTGCCAGCACCAGTCGCTGGTCGTCTGAGAGCTCGCGCGAGAGTCGCACGGCGCTGAACAGGTCCTCGCGCAGGCAGACCAACCGCTCGACGTCGGCGCGTACGTCGGCCACATCGACCCCACCGCACGCGCCAGCGGAAAGGTGAAGCGAGCCGGCCAGCGCCGCTTGGATCGGGCTGCGCCCGTTCAGCGCACGACGACGATCGTGGATGCGCGAAAGGAATTTCTGCTCGAGCGCGTTGGCGACGTGGGCAGCGTCGGCGAAACCTTCTCCGCGTCCGGCTCGGGTCAACAGCTCGAGCGTGGCCTGGCTGTAGCAGTCCTCCAGGTCCTCGTGCCCCAGCCGCCGGCGGTGGGAAGCGAGCAGAAGCTCGCGACGCGAGCGGGCTACCAGCGCGACCATTTCGCTCGGGTCAAGCAGGCCAAGCGCGTGCCCACCGAGCCCTCCTGGCCCTCCTGGCCCTCCAATAGGTCGCCTCGAGCGCTGTTGTCGGGTAGACACGTAAGCATGTCGGTGCAAGTGGCCCGCAGACCCCCCTCCCAATTTCTCCGCGACGGACTAGGCGCGGTGGACCGCTACCAGCAGCGCAAACGTCTGCTCGGCTTCGCGGTCGCTGTCTTCAAGCGCTTCGACGACGACCAATGCAGTCAGATGGGAGCACTGATCGCCTACTACGGCTTCTTCTCGCTGTTCCCGCTGCTGCTGGTGTTCGTGACCGTGCTCGGCTTCGTGCTCGAAGGCAGCCCCAGCACCCAGGAGAGCGTTCTGCACTCGACCTTGAGCCAGTTCCCGATCATCGGCACACAACTGCAGAACAACGTGCACTCGCTGAAGGGCAGCGTGCCGGCACTCGCGATCGGGCTCGTGGGCGCCACGCTGGCCGGCCTTGGCATAACGGGAGCGGCCCAGAGCGCACTCAACAACGTGTGGCACATCCCGCGCAAACGTCAGCTCGGCTTCCTCGCGTGGCGCGTGCGCGGAGTGGGGCTGCTGATCGTCTTCGGCCTGCTCACGATCGTCTCGACCGTGGCGGCCGGCTATGTGACGGCTCAGACGATGGGGATCGTCGGAGTGCTCGTGGGGATCGTGATCGCACTGGCCGCGAACTTGGTGCTGTTCTTTGCCGTGTTCCGGTTGCTGACCGCCGATGAGGTCGCCACCCGCGACCTGCTCGTCGGCGTGGTCGTGGCGGCTGTCCTTTGGCAGATCCTGCAACACCTCGGCGGCTTCTACGTCGAGCACGTGGTGCGTCATGCGAAGGACACCTCGGGCCTGTTCTCATTCGTGCTCGGACTGCTCACCTGGCTGTACCTGGGCGGCCAGGTGACACTGGTCGCCGCCGAGGTGAACGTCGTACGCGCCAAGCGGCTATGGCCGCGCAAACTGTTCGGGGAGGACTCGGACAGCCCAGATTCTTGAACCAACCAGCGGGCCCAACACCTTACAAAAACGATATCCGATTGACACTCCTTTGAATCGTGGCCCTGGTGGCCTGTTCGACACATTCGACCGGACCGATCGAGCCCTTGAAAACGATCGTGACGGCGCTATACTAACTATCAATTCGTAACCTTATATGGAGCGTATAGCGATGGCTTCAACTCCCTCACACCCTTCACAAATCTCTCAGCCGCCCGAGCCTCAGGCCAAGCCCGTGTTGCGCCTGATTCCGCTCGACGACACCGTTGTCTTCCCCAGCATGGGGATCACACTCACGATCGACGTCGGCGATGACGAGCGCGTGGTACTCGTGCCGCGCCATGAGAACGAGTTCCTCGAGGTCGGGACGATTGCCGAGGTCTCGGAGCAGCTACGGCTGCCCGGCGGCGGACATGCCGTCGCACTCTCCGGTGAGCACCGCGCGCTGATCGGCGCCGCTCAGACCGGCCCTGAAGGCGAGCTGCGCGTCGAGGTCGACGAGCGCCCCGACGACGTGCCGGTGGACAAGCGCACACGCGAGCTTGAGCGCGAATACCGCGCCGTGGTTGAGGAGATCCTCGAGCTGCGCGGCGACGACGGGCGTATCGCCGCGTTCCTGCGCGCGATCGTAGAGCCCGGCCCGCTGGCCGACTCGGCCGGCTACTCCCCCAACCTGACTTATGAACAGAAGGTCGAGCTGCTGCGCACACTCGGGGTGACAGACCGGCTGGAGCTGGCGGTCAAACTGCAACGCGACAGCCTCGCCGAGCTGCAGGTGAGAAAGCGCATCCGCGAGGACGTGCAGGAGGGCGCAGACAAGCAGCAGCGCGAGTACTTCCTGCGCAAGCAGATGGAGTCGATCCGCAAGGAGCTCGATGAGGACGAGACGTCGATCGTCGAGGAGTACCGCGCGAAGATCGAGGCCGCCGGAATGCCCGAGGAGGTCCAAGAGCAGGCGCTCAAGGAGCTCGGCCGCCTGGAGCGGATGGGCGAGCAGACCGGCGAGTCGAGCATGATCCGCACCTACCTGGACTGGCTGATCGCGGTGCCGTGGAGCAAGCGCTCAGAGGAGCACCTGGACCCGGTGGCAGCACGCGAGGTTCTCGACGCCGACCACGAGGGCCTGGAGGACGTCAAGGATCGCATCACCGAGTACCTGGCGGTGCGCAAGCTGCGCCAGGACCGCGGCATCGAGGCGGACCCAAAGTCAGGCGCGATCCTGACGCTGATCGGACCTCCTGGAACCGGCAAGACCTCGATCGGCGAGTCGATCGCTCGCGCTACCGGACGTGAGTTCGTGCGCATGTCGCTCGGCGGCGTGCGCGACGAGGCCGAGATCCGCGGGCACAGGCGTACCTACATAGGCGCTCTGCCGGGACGGCTGGTCCGGGCGCTGCGCGATGCCGGCACGATGAACCCGGTGATCCTGCTCGACGAGGTCGACAAGGTCGGCGCCGACTGGCGCGGTGACCCCTCGGCCGCCCTGCTTGAGGTGCTCGACCCTGCTCAGAACCACTCCTTCCGCGACCACTATCTGGACGTGGAGCTTGACCTGAGCCAGGTCATGTTCATCGCTACGGCAAACGTCGCCGACACGATTCCCGGACCGCTGCTCGACCGTATGGAGGTGATTCGCTTCGACGGGTACACCTCAGAGGAGAAGCTGGCGATCGCCAAGGGCTACCTGTGGCCGCGCCAGCGTGACCGCAACGGTCTGCGCGAGGAGGAGGTGAGCGTGTCCGACGAGGTGTTGCGCACGATCATCGCCGAGTACACGCGTGAGGCGGGTGTGCGCAACCTCGAGCGCGAGCTTGGCACCGTGTTGCGCAAGACCGCAACCAGAGTGGCCTCAGGAGAGGTGGAGCCTCCCGTGGAGATCGATCTGGAGACCGTGCGCGACGCGCTCGGGCGCCAGAAGTTCTTCCAGGAGTCCGCGGCGCGTACCGCCACCCCGGGTGTTGCCACCGGCCTGGCTGTAACCGGCACCGGCGGCGACGTGCTGTTCGTCGAGGCCACCGCCATGAAGGGCAGTGGCTCCGCGGGCAACGGGCTCGTGCTCACCGGCCAGCTGGGCGACGTGATGAAGGAGTCGGCGCGCATCGCCCTCTCCTACGTCCGCGGCCACGCGGAGGAGCTGGGTATCGACCCCTCCGTGTTCGAGAACAGCGAGTTTCACGTGCACGTGCCCGCGGGAGCCATCCCCAAGGACGGCCCGAGCGCCGGTGTCACGATGGTCACAGCACTCGCCTCGTTGCTGTCGGCGCGTCCGGTCAAGCACACGGTCGGCATGACCGGCGAGGTCACGCTGCAGGGTCGCGTGCTGCCGATCGGCGGGCTCAAGCAAAAGGTGCTTGCCGCCCACGCGGCCGGACTCACGGACGTGATCCTGCCGGAGCGCAACCGTGGCGATCTCGACGACATCCCTGAGGAGGTTCGCGAGCAGATGAGCTTCCACCCGGTAATGAGCATCGACGAAGTGCTCGATGTGGCCTTGGAGCCGGCGCCCAAGGTCGCACAGGTCTCCTAAGGAGTCCGCCCATGTCCACACGTAGCTCACGCCGCTGTCAGCCGGTGCCCTTGGAGGTCCGCCAAGCCGCGGACCTGCTCGAGCGCCGCTGGCAGCTGTCGATCATCTACGCGGCCCTGAGCGGCGCATTGCGCTTCAACGAATTCGCCGAGGCCGTGCAAGGAATCTCACCGCGAATGCTCTCCGAGCGCCTACGCGATCTCGAGGGCGCCGGCTTGATCGAGCGGACCGTGCTGCCCACCAGTCCACCGATGGTCGAGTATCGACTGACGGTGCGCGGGAGGCGGCTCGCACCGGTGATCGAGGCGATGCGCGCCTACGCCGAGACCGTCGGCTGAGCCTCAGCGCCTCGCTCCCAGCGGGCGCCCTATACGGAGAGCGTCGGCTGAGACTCCTCGCTGATCCCCAGGTCTCCCTCATGACAGCCGGCGGCGTCCGGCGACGCGCCGACAAGCGCTCCTCCCTCGCAGTCCTCAGCGCTCACCACTCGCTGGGGATTACGCACGCCGACAGCCCCCGCCAATCCTCCGGCAGCCACGAGTAGTGCCGCTATCCCGAGGCCGAGACGAAAACTTTTCAGCGACGCTTCATCCGCCGCCATGGTGATCGCATTCGCCTGGACTCGCGGCAGACCAGCTGTGTTGGGACGACCAAGCGGCAGCTTCTTGGCTTCGGCGACCGCGGCCTTCGCCGGCGGCCCTAGCGGGCGACCGGCGAGATTGCTGTCCAGGCCCGACACAAACGAGCCTGCGACGACTGCGCCAACCGCCGCTGTGCCGAGCAGCCCCGCCACGCGAGCAATGGCATTGTTGACAGCGGAGGCGATTCCCGCCTGAGAGGTATCGACGCCTGCGAGCACCGCTGCCGTCAGCGGAGCAACGGTCATTGAGAGGCCGAGCGCGAAGACGAGAATCCCCGGCAACACCTCTGTCACGTAGTCGACGTGTATGCCGATGCGCTGAAAGAGCAATAGCCCACACGCCGCTACCAGCGGTCCAGCCCCCATGAACAGACGCGGGCCAAACTTGTCCGCCAGCCCGCCGAAGCGCTTTGAGAGCATGAACATCACAACGGTGGCGGGCAACGTCGCAAGCCCGGCTTGCAACGGCGTGTAGCCGCCGATCTGCTGTAGGAAGATCGTCAGAAAGAAGAACAGGATCGCCAGGCCCGCATACATCGCCAATGTCTCGATGTTGCCGGCCGAGAAGTTGCGCCGGCGAAACAGGACAAGCGGCAGCATCGGATCGCGGGTCCTTGACTCGTGCGCCAAGAAGCAGCCAAATAGCACGACGCCGGCAACCAGCGGAAAGATCACACCAGGGCTCGACCACCCAAGGCGCGGCTGCTCGATCAACGCGAATACCGGCCCGCCGAGACCCAGCGCACAGAGCAGGCCGCCGAGGAAATCGATGCTTCGCCCTGTCTGCACTCTTGGCTCCGCGCGCGGGATGACAGCCAAGATCAATGTCATGCAGACCGCGACGAACGGCAGGTTGATCAGGAAGATCCACCGCCATGAGGCGATATGCAGCAACTCACCTCCGGCCAGCGGTCCGATCACCGTGGCGATTCCTCCCCACGCCGTCCAGCTACCGATCGCCGGACCGCGCTCGGACTCGCGGAAGGTCGCGACGATCACGGCCAGGGCACTAGGCGTCAGTAGCGCACCTGCCACGCCTTGCAGCGCCCGGGCAGCGATCAGCGTTCCGATCGTCGGTGCAAGCGCACAGAGCAGTGAAGCCACTCCAAATCCCCCAACACCAAGCGCGAAGATCCGTCGCTCGCCATATAGATCCCCCAGCGAGCCGCCGATCAGGATCAACGAGCCGAGTGTGAGCAGATAGGCATTGACGACCCACTGCTGCGCCGCCAGCCCTCCACCGAGATCGTGCTGGATTGTCGGCAGCGCGACGTTGACCACGGTGCTGTCGAGCAGTGCAATACCCGAGCCGAGAATGCACGCCACCAGGGTCAGTCTCTTCCTGTAGGCGTCGCTGCGCAGGACCTCCAGAACACCAGCCATCAGACCACGGTAGCCATCCTTGTAAATGAGGGTGTGTGCACCGGCAAGCAGGACCGAGAGGCTTCGGGCCGAACACCAGGGTAAGCCGTCGCGCGCCGCGGGTACCACGCACCGAGCACGAAGCATTACCCAGCGACGGTCTCGCATCCGACGAGGAGGAGCGCATGTCCACTGAGAAGATCAAGCCGGGCGAGGTCATCGGCTCTGCACTGGAGATCTACCGCGAACAGGCCGGCGTGCTGCTTCCGGCAGCCGTTGCCGTGTTCGCGATCGTTGCGCTTTCGCGACTCCTCTTCACAGGCGGCGCCGCGGCGCTCGTCTCGCTTATTGCACTTGTGGTTGGAACTTTCTACCAGGGGATGGTCGTAGAACTCGTGCGCGACATCCAGGACGGGCGTCGCGACAGCTCTGTGGAGCAGCTGTTTCGCAGCGTCGCTCCGGTAGTACTCCCGCTGATCGGCCTTTCGATCCTCTTGGCGATCGGCGTCGGCATCGGCTTCATCCTGATCATCGTCCCCGGCCTGTTCCTGATGACGATCTGGTCAGTGGCAGCCCCTTCGCTCGTTATCGAGCGCCAAGGCGTGTTCGCTGCCTTCGGTCGCAGCAGAGAACTTGTGCGCGGCCACGGCTGGCAGGTCTTCGGCGTGATCCTCGTAGTGATCGCGCTGAGCATCGTCATCTCGATCGTCGTCGCCGTCGTGTCCTCGGGCCTTGGCACCGTGGGCGTCGCGATCGCGCAGTGGGTTCTCGACATCTTGTTGGCCCCCTTTGCGGCACTGATAGGAGCGGTGCTCTACTTCTCGCTGCGCCGTCTCCACGGACAGGGCACCGTCACAGAGGCGCCAGCGGGCGAGACCCCGAGCGCATTCGGCTAAGAGGCGATAGCCGCTAACGCCCAGGCGGCCTTGCCTTCGCGCTCGATCTTGACGACCTCACCCTCGGCCACGAGCTTGCGCAGGTTGCCGTTGATGCTGGGTCCGCTCATTGCCGTGACCATAGCCAGCTCGCCTACGGTATGCGAGCCGTGATCTAGGGCAGCAAGAATAACTTCGCGCACAACACCGCGGGCAGATCTCTCGGGCTTGTCCTTGACGTTGGGCTCCTTGCCGTTCCCTTCCTCGATCGCAGCCTGCACCGGGCCAGTCGCCGCCAGCTCGATGACTCCGGCCGCCGACCCACGGCGAGTAGCGGACGGGCGGGCAGGACTTCGGACGGCCTTGGCCGTCACCGACTTGGCAAACGCGGCTCGCTTAGGTGCAGCCGCCTCAGACACGGAGGCCGTGTCGCCTTGGTCCCCTGCCACATCGAGCGCCTCGACGGCGCCGAGCAATCGCTCATGCTCCGCAAATAGCGGCCGCAACTCACTCAGACGCTCATCGATTTCACAGCGGATCGTGCTCAACAGGTCGGGGGCCATACATGTCCTTCCGGGGTCAGGTTGTTTCTCAGGGCGGCTTATTCTCGCAGCGAACGACACAGGAGCGCAGCGGCACAGCGACACAGCGACACAGCGGCGCAGGAGGGCAATGACGCACATCAGCCCCTGAGCACAAAGCTAGGAGACGCGAGCATGTGACGCTATGACACTCACGAGCAGCGTATCGACATGAGCTGGGAGACCTCCAGCTACTCCGAGCGGGTCGCCTGCTCAACCACGATCAATGCCGAGCCCAATCCACTCATCGGGCCGGCGACGTATCTTCAGCCTTGCGTAGACGCACTGAGGGCCCGCCTAGGCGGACCCTCAGTCTTTACTCATCGCTACCAGGCCTACCGCTACTTCTTCTTGCTTTTGCCCTTCTTGCTCTGCTTGCCTTTCTTGCCCTTCTTGGCCTTTTTCGCCTTCTTTTTGTGGTTGGCAACCAGTGCTTTATGCCCTTTGCTGCTCGCCGTAGTGGCGACCGCATTGCCCAGACCAACCGTACCCGCAACCGGCGTGTAAAGCAGTGGTGAGGCACCGCTGCTAACCACTACCGCCGGCGTTGCTGCCGATTTGGCCAGTTTTTCTAGTTCTTCGGTGAGCTTCTTTATTTGTTCTTCGTGCGTCTTTGCTTCTTCTTCGTGCTTCTTTACTTCTGCGGCCGCCATTTCTTCGTTGGACTTCTTTTCGGCGGCAGCCTTTTCATTGGCTTCTGTTTCAGTGATCTTTTTTTCAGCGACTTCCTTTTCGCGTAGAGCCTTGTTAGCCGCTTCTTGCGCTTCACGGGCTTCAGTGTTGGCCTTCTCTTCAGCCTTGCTTTTCGCTTCAGAGGCAGTCTTTTCTTCTTCTGCTTTCTGCTTTTCTTCAGCCTTCTTTGTTTCTTCTGCTTTCTTTGCTTCTTCAGCCGCTTTTGCTTCTTCGGCTTTCTTCTTTTCTTCAGCTGCCTTTGCTTCTTCTGCCTTCTTCTTTTCTTCGGCTTCCTTGGCACCCGCGGCATTCGTCGAGAAGTCGATCGAATTGTCGCGCGTGATGCCCTCGTTGGCGTAGAACGTGGTCAGGTCCACCGCGGGGAATGAGCTGTTCTGCAGCTCGATCCCAGCCAGGCCCTGCGAGTTTGTGGTCTCGCAGAACTCGCCCTGCGACGGGACAGGAGAGGGCACCACAGATGTGCCGCTCAGGCCGACCGTTGCACCTTCACCCTGTCCGAGAACACCTTTCGTGTCCACAACGCTTCCGGTGAACTGGAGCACTCCGCTTTCCTGCTGTGCATGGAAGCACACCGTCTCGCCGACAAACGGGTATCCATCGATGTCCTGGGCCTTCGCGACCACGATGCGCACGTTCTGGTCCGCCGTGGTCGTACCCTTCGGGAACTCGTAGATTTCCTTCAACCATAAGGAGCTAACCGTCTTGACCAGCGATTCCGATGTGAGCGATGGGTAATCGACTGGCTCATATGGATACACGGCTTTCGCCATGATCGAGGAGTGGCCGATTTCCTTTTCGTAGAGCGATTCGAGATCGCACCCACCATTGGCGTCAGACGTGATCGACGGGATCTGGTTCAAATAGAATTGATCACCTGGCGTGTACAACACATACGCCTCGCCGCGCTCGTCTGTGTAGAACGTCTCGGTCCGAGGACCGCTCGGGGTCTGGTAATCGTCTTCCGGCGTCGCTTCAGTCGACAGCCCAGGCGCCCGTCGCAGGCATCCCGTCGAAGACGAGGACCTGTAGTTAGTGGTGCGAACCGAATTCCAGAACGTGTACGGATTTGGGTGTTCGTTCAAGAACCCGGGGAAGTCGCCACCGGGGCTCGGTCCGGTGACACCCGACGCCTCGTTCACGGGACGATCGGTGGCCGGGATGTACTCGCCGTAGTACGGGTTGTACAGGTTGCCTTCCTCTTCCGCGTTGCCTGTGAAGTCGTGGCTGTAGACCTGGGCCTTGCTGGCACCCGAGATCTGGCCCACACCACCCAGGTCGGTCCCGCCTTCGTTCGCGGCAAGGTTCACGTCAACACGCATAGCCGGCATCGGGGCATCGTCAGCGTTAAGCCTGCCATCACTGAGCAGCGTTTCGTTAGCAGCCTGTGGGTCGTAAGGCCCGACAGTCGCCGTTTCACCTGAGGTGAAGCTGGAGAACGCGGGTCGGAAGAACAGGTCGTGCAACGGATCATTCGTCGCCGAGCCGGCGTTGGATGTCGTGGCTTCGCTCGGCGTGCCGTGGATATCCCACAGCATTGGGTTGCTGCCTGGCGGTTCTGTTTCTTCTGAGCTGCTTGCCAACGTTTCGGCAAGGGACGCCCAGTCGCTAGGCAGCGTGTAGGACGAGTTGGGGAGGATGTTGGACAGCGGAGATTCCTTTACGACCGGGAAGCTCCCCGTCACCTTGATCTGGATCAGGCCCTTGTCTTCATTAGTGGCCGTCTGTGGGTTGAACGGCGAGGGCATGAATTTGCCATCGCCAAGCGGATCGCCCAGGAATTTGCTCAGGTCGCTGCTATTCGCCTGCGACTGGAAGGTGTTGTCTCCGGGGCTACCGTCAGCGTTGACGTTGCCAGAGAGACCGGACTCGGCCAGCGTTGGCTTGTTGACCGTCAACCAGATCACGAGGAACTGATGCGAGAACACAATGGCTCCCGTTCCCTCATTCCTGACATCGACCCTTATCCGAGTCAAGCCGGGATTCAGCGACTTGTAGTCGGTCGCTACACAGCCCTCTTGTTCATCGCTCTCACCGATCCGATGAGCAGGCTCAGAGGATCTGAAGAACGCAGCCGGCCCTGGATCGAATATCTGGCCGATGCTGCTTCCCGAATCGCCGTCAGGCGTCGGCGGCTGAAACTGATAACCGGACCAGTCCTCGACCTGATAGTTGGCGACCTGACCTTCGTCGCCGGTGGTTATCGCCGGGTCGCACACCACCAGGCGCACGTGCTCACCCACCCAGGCGACATACGGAACGTTTGCACTCTGTGGGCCGTCGGATCCGGGCCCCGGATTGGGAGCGGCAACGGCGCCTGCGGCAAGCAAGCACAAAGCCAATACCGCCGCTCCTACCGCGGAAACTAGTCCAGCGATCATTTTTTTATTCTGCTGTGGTCGCATTTGTGTGCGGCCTCCTCCTTGAATGAGTGGACTAGAAGTCCGTTTCTATCGACATCACAGATGTCTCAATAAGCCCACGAGCGGGCATATCGGGGCGGCATATTATGCTTGTTGTCCGCCCTCCACAATCGTTATGTCGGGTAGTCTTAACTAGTGCAAACGGGTAGGTGAGGCCCTACCCGAAATGCAATAAAGGACCGCGATCCACAGGTACCAAAGGGCAAAATTCGGCGAAAGCGTGGAGATCGAGCAATTCTCCGGCGACCAGAATTTGTGGCTTTCTTCAGCTGCTATCGGACAGATTCGATGCACTATCACGTTTTACCTGCACGTGACTACCCACGCGTGTCGCCTCTACGCGGTTGTGCACGCCCAGCCTCGAGTAGATCATCCGCAGATGGAACTTGACTGTGTTAGACGAGATCACCAGATGTTTAGCTACTTCCTCATTGCTCATTCCCGCCGTCACAAGATCGAGAACTTCACGCTCGCGCACGCTCAACGCGGCAGCGCGGATAAGGCCAGGTTCTGATTCGGCCGAGGCGGCCTGCCAGCCGGCAGGCATCACCGCGCGTCCCGCCAGCACATGCCGGAGAGCCAG
This sequence comes from uncultured Solirubrobacterales bacterium, assembly GCA_963704555.1. GTDB lineage: Bacteria > Actinomycetota > Thermoleophilia > Solirubrobacterales > Solirubrobacteraceae > Palsa-744. The sequence goes on along the minus strand of OY969921.1, from coordinate 1,566,132 downwards.
GACCATGTCCTCGACGGTCTCCGACTTCAGGACTACGCCCTCGGCATGCTCCTCCATCGCACAGCGGACAACGGCTGGTGTGGCTACCTCACACAGCAGCAGGATCTTCAACTCGGGATATCGACATCTGATCTCTGCCACTGCCTCCAGCCCAGCCGTTTGCTCGTCGGCATCAATGATCGCCGCCTGCAATTCTTGCCGGCCGGAGCTCAATACCGAATCCAGCTCGCAGGCGGTCGAATAGACGCCGACCACGTGGTTCCCGTTGTTCGTGATAATCCAGGCGAGGGCCTCCGTCGCAAGCGCCCCAACCACACCGACGATCGCGATCCTGGGATCAGCTGCTGTCACCGGTGATCTGCGCGTACTGATTGGCCGCTTGGACCCGATTACGCACTTCCAATCGTAAGTAGAGAGCCTGGATATGAAACTTGATCGTGTTCGGGCTGAGATCGAGCTCGCCTGCGATCTCCTCGTTGCGCATGCCCTGTGCGATGAGAGCGAGTATCTGTCGGTGACGCGGACTCAGGCTAATCTTCTGCTCCAAGGGTGCGGCGACCACTCGCTGCCATCCTGCCGGCATGACGGTACGGCCGGTCGACATGTACTGCATGGCTGCCATCACGTCGTCGGTCGAGAAACTCTTGAGGATGACGCCACCCACTCGGTGCTCGATCGCGCAGCGAATGATTTCCTCGCACATCTCTCCGCAGAACATCACGATTGAGGACTTCGTTTGGGCGCTGAGCGTCCCGACAGCCCTCTGACAGCCACCGGAAGCTCCTCCATCGCAGTCGAGCAATAGAACGCCCGGCTGCTTCTCAACGTCTCCGGCCAAGAAATCGGCTACCGACTCGAAGGTCCCCAGCACATCCATTCCATCCTGCGCCGCGAGATGACGCCCGATCGCATCACGCAACAGGCATTGCCCACCTATTAGGCTGACCGTAATAGTCGGACCAACCCTAACAGGGCCTGGGCCCGAAAATGGCCAGCCACCCCACTCGCTGGACATCTCCGCGGAGCCCCGACTAAACGATCGCGCCATGGGCTTCACGGCAGAGCCGACCCGGCGTGGCTTATTTATCTCGGACAGCATCTCTTATTTTGGGACGCATTGAACCAGTCGAATACGACAGCGCGCTTGCGGCATAGTAGAGAGCTTTAGCCATAAGTGCAAGTATGGCCACCTGTTCTAGTGCTCCGAAGTATCCGGCGAAACGATACTTAGGGGCCACAGGCTCCAAGTTTCCGTAGCTCAAATAAGTTCTGTTTGATGGGCGAGAGCTATCGCGTCGGCTTACGCCGTCAGGCCCGTGGACCGGCGTCGGGCGGGCGGCGCCGAACCCCAGCTCGTTGCGTAGCTCCCTGATCCTCGGTGGTCTTTGCTGCCGGTAGAAGAACCACCACCCCGAGCATCCTGAAGCACACCTTGGCGCTGTGCCCCTGCCCGGCCAGAGCCTTCCGGGCTCTCCTGGACCCCCTGTGCGCTACCGCAGCGCGATCGTACGCGTGACCGTCCCGAGACCGTGGCCGCCCTGGGAGAGGCCGACCGTGACGGTGTAGCGGCCGGCGGGCAGCGAGCCCAACAGTTCGGCAAGCGGCACATTAACGGTCTGTCCCGGCACGATCGCCTTTGTTCCCGCGGTGGCGCGGAGCGAGCGCCCCTGCCCGCTGATAAGCACCGTGCCACCGATCGGAACAATCGTGTTGCCGGTGTTGCGCACAGCCAGCAGCAGCGTGCCATGCCGTGAGCTGCCCTGCTCGACGAGGCCGCCCGGCTGCGCGCGAAAGGACTGCGCGTTCTTCGGCGCGTCGAGCCGCAGGCTGCTCACCAGGCGGTAGGCAAGCTTGATCCCTTTCGCGGCGTGGCCGGGCGGCGTGCCCACGACTTCGATCGCGCCGTACTGGGAGCGGCTGGGGGGGGTGCCCGTCAGCGACACGCCGACCGTGCGCGAGGAGCCGGCGGCAAGCGTGAAGGAGCTCGCGCTGAGGCTCACCCCGGACAGCTTGGCGCCGCGGTTGGGCGACACTTCGCCGCTGAGCCCCTGCAGCCACGGCCGCAGCGCGACCCTCACCACCATCGAGGTGCTGGTGGTGTTCGAGATCTTGATCGAGCCGACGCTACCGCGGCCGGCGACGTGCTCAAAGATGCCGGGCGAGATCGACACGCCGCCGCCCGCCGCGAGGCTTGCGCCGGCGACGGTGAGCATCGCGACCGTCGTGACGAGTGCTATGGCGAGCGTCAATCGCCTGATGTTGTGAAGTCTCATGATCGCTGCTTCCTCTCTCATGGGTTGGGGGTGTCTTTGCCGATGGGCCTTCAGCGCGCCGCGCGTGTCACGGTCCAGCGGTACTGACGGTCACCAACAGGAGCTTGTGGTAGCCGCCGATGGGCGGCTGGCGGGTGCCAGGCACCGTCTGGAGCAGCCGGATCGTGGCTCCTTCCAACGAAAGCGGTTCGCCCCACTGCTCGATCACCGGGTCCACGCTTGCATCGAGCGAGCGAAAGCGGCCGCGGCCGGCCGCGGCCTGCAGCGCGATCGCGAGGGTCGAGTGCCCTCGCACCAGGTGCCCGCGACGGGCGCCGGAGATCGCTTCGCCGTCGGCGAGGCTCAGCCTGACCGGTGCGTCGGTGGCGGTCACTTCCACGGGGACCGTCGCGTCATACACGCTCCGCCTGCGGCCGGCACTCACGCGCGCAAAGGGCCTCGGTTCGCCGAGCGAAAGCGCGAGCGTGCTTTCCACCGTGCCGCCCACGGGCGTGCCTTCGGCCAACGCGACGGGCGCACCGCCGAACACGGCGAGCACCGCGACGAGCAGCGCCAGTCTCCCCAGGCGCGTTGCGGGGATCATCGCGCTCCACCCCCCCTCTTACCGCGGTGGTTGTGGGTATCTCTGCGGTGCTTGCCGGGATCTCTGCGGTGGTTGCCGGGGTCTCTGCGGTGGTTGTGGGGATCTCTGCGGTGGTTGTGGGGATCTCTGCGGTGGTTGTGGGGATCTCTGCGGTGGTTGTGGGGGTCTCGACGCGCGATCGCCGTGCTTATCCGCACCTCGACGTCTTCGCCGCCGGCCTGGCTGTAACGGAAGATGATCGTACGCGCGCTCTCGAGCTCGAACATCGCGCTGAGACTGCCTTCATGCACGAGCATCGTGCCGGGGCCAGCCTTAAAGGTGCGCCGCCCAACCTCATAGAGAACGCGGACGGGCGTACCGTCGGGTGCCGAGGCGCGGCGGTGGCCGTGCAGGCAGGTGAGCCGGCCTTTGAAGCGGTAGCGCCGGCTTCGGTGCAGGACGGGTAGGCCTTTGCGGGTATAGCCGAGCGGCTTGGAGGCAAGGTGCATTTCCAGCATCGGTGAGGGGCAGACAGGTGGCACCCGCGGCGGCGGTTCTTTGCGCGGATGTTTGTGGACTGGTTCTTCCGGCGGTTCCACAGGCGGACCTTCGTGCATGGCTGTGATCCCGACCGTGACCGTGTTGCTGCCGGGCGGGAGAGGGTCCAAGACTTCGATCGGCGCTTCGAGGAGCGTGTCGGTGTTGCCAGCCGCATCGGTTACGGTGACGAGCAGCACATGCGAGCCGGCAACGCCGACGCCGATCGCGAGCGGGATGTTCGAAACGACTTCCGGACACTGAGGGGTCGAGCACAGGCTCACGGACGCGGTGTTGCCGTCGATCGAGGCCTGCGCGCTCGCCAGGCCGGAGCCCGTGTCGCTGGCGTCGATCGTCAGGCTCAGCGTCGAGCCCGCTTCCGCGGGGCTCTGTACCCCGCCGACAGCTCCGCTGGGCGTGCTGTCCTGCACGCCGAGCGCGATTGATGAGGATCTGGATGTCACGGTCGCCTGTGCACTTGAGGGAACGAGCACCGCCGCCGCGACCATGACGGCCGCGACGGCGGTGGTACTCCTCAGGCGCGTCAACGTGCGCCTGTTTTGCGTCATCGCACTGATTGAGCTACGGGGTTGTGGTTGACAGGGTCAGCGTGATCGTCTTGGCGTAGGTGCCGGTGTGCAGATGATCGTGCTGCCCGATCTTCTGGTTGAACGTCACCGTCATTTCGTCTTCGCTGAACGGTTTGGCGTATGTCAACAGCGTCGTCGGCGCTACCAACGACGTGAGGGCACCGCCAATTCCTCCCTGCGGCGTGGATGTTGCCTTGCTTTCGAGCGGTTCAGGCAGCTCGTAGGTTTCTTTGAACGCCCCGTGAGTGTATGCCTGAACGAGATGCCCGGTGTCAGTGGCGCTCGCGTCTTCGGCGACCAGCTTGCTTTCAGCTGCCGTGCTCGTCGCCTTCAGACCACAGGTGTTGTGATATTCCTGCGTTTTGCCCGGAACGAACGAACCCAGCACCACCGGCGAGCACGTCGTTGCCAGAGTCTGCGTGAACGGCACTTTGCCTTCCACGACTATCCCGACGGATGCTTCTACGACGGCGGACGGTTCCGATGTGGCCGGAGCCGACACGCCACTCGCGTTGTGTGCGACGAGCACGACGCGGATCGTGTGACCGAGATCCGCTTCGTTCAACGTGTATTCGCCGGCCGTCGCGCCAGCGATGCTCGCACACGAGGCGCCTGAGGAGTTGCAGTCCTCCCACTGGTAGGTGTAGGAGGTCGGCGACCCGGTCCACACGCCGTTGCTCGTGCTCAGCGTACGTCCACCTTGCAGCGTACCGCTGATGACCGGCAGCCCGGTGTTCAGCGGTACCGAACTGAATTCGGCCGTGACAGACTCGGTCGCGCCCAGCGGACTGAACGAGCATGCTCCGGTGCCTGAACAGGCGCCGCCCCACGCTCCGAGCGAAAAGCCGGCTGCCGGCGCCGGCGTCAAGGTAACGGCTACTTCTTCGAATTCGGCGCTGCATTTCGTGTGACCCTGCCCGCATTCGATGCCCGCGGGAGTTGAGGTCACGGTACCTTCGCCGTTGACCGTCACGGTGAGAGTGTGCTTTGGAGTGGTCACCTTCACGTTGAAGGACGCTTTCGCGCTGTTTTCATGGCCATCCACCGCGGTGCATTCTACTTTGGTCGTGCCCACTTTGAACGTCGCGCCCGATGCGGGTGCGCAGGTCAAGGTCTTGACCAGCGCGTCGGGGTCGGTCGCTTCGACGCTATAGGTGACCACCGCTCCCGACCCACTCGTAGCCGGAGTCACTATTTCCGCGGGCACCGTGATCTGAGGCGCCGTCGGGCTGTACTCGTCGGCGCCAATGTCGCACGCTGTGCTGACGACATCGGGACGCGGATAACCGCGCTGGTCGGTCGCCGGACACTTGGCCGGATCGCCAGCATCGATCGTCGGGCTACCGGCCTTCTCCGAATATAGCGTCGTGGAACCGCCGTCGTTGCTCAACGACGTCTGCAGCAGCGGCGTCTTTTTCTGGAACGCTGCTTCGCCACCGCAACTGGCATCGGAGGCAAGGCTGTGATCGTTCGTAAGACTACTGAAGCTTCCACACTGCGCGGAGCCTTCGTTGAGAGCGACGATCGTGTTCGTCAGGCTCAACTTGCCGCTGCCCGTGCCCCCGATGCCGTCGGAGGCGTTGTGCACGACCGTCACGTTCACGAAGCTGGCTTCGCCTTCATCGGCCATCCCCAATTCGAGGCCGTCGGCCAGCGTCGAGTTGGTGAGACTGGCCACCGCGCCTCCATGAACGTTGATCTGGGTACCAACGTTGCCGTCGATCGTCGAGTTTTCGACATTCAGGCTCCCTTGATCTTCGATCGCGCTGTTCGATGCACTGCCGCCACCCGTGACAACGACGTGCTTGACCGTCAGCGAAACACCTGCTGAGACAGTAAGCAGTTCCTGTTCCGTCGGTGGAGTCGGGGTGACGCTGGCGCCTGAGATCTTTGCTCCAGGCGTCACTTCACCGATTTTGCCCACCGGTCCCGCCAACGTCTGCGTGCCGTGTGTGTTGGTGAAAACCATCGTTTTGAGCGGCAGGTAGGTGCCGGCCGTGAGTTCGATCGTGTTCGCTTCGGTGTTGCCGTTGGCCGTGGTGACCGCTTTTTCGAGTTCCGCGGTGTTTTTGACGACAATGGTTGCGGCGTTCGCGCCGGCGGCCAGCATCAGGAGCGATGCCGTCACGGCCAACGCGAGCGCCGCCGAACACGTTCGGCGGCGCTTCACGACTCGGTGCATCAGGTGCATCATTATGTCCTCCAGTTCAGTGGGGCACAGTATTGATGGTGAGAGATGGACGCGATGGCGCACTCGCGCACCCACCTCGACCACCCGGCATGTGCTTCCTATCAAGGCGATTAAGCCCACGGCAAGCCCATTCACCGCATCGTCACGATTGTTCACCGCGTCGTCACGACTCTCGGCGTCACATTCTGTTCACTTCATTACGCCGCCGTCACGAGCTGTTTACGTTGTGATCACATATGCGTTCACAGATTGTTCACGTGTGAGGTCGGAGGATGCCGGAGAATACCGGACCTCGGAGTGAAGGTCGCTGGTAAGCGCACCGCCACACCCGTAATTTTCCAGCGATCCGTTCCAAATAGGCAATGACGAACTCGCGCACAAAGGCCTCTACAAATAGCGCCACAGCCACGGCTTCCGCCTTCAGGAAGTCGCGCTTTGCCGGACTGCGCCGCGGCGCAGCCGCCGTATTGACGGTACTCACAGAGAGTCCGCTGCTGACCGGCCTGGCAGCGACAGCGGTCTTGCTGGTGGTCCTCTTCTTCGTCGGCCTGTCGATCATCGGCCCGCACTCGGCCGGACAACAGACCACGCTCTCAAGCGCCACCGAACTGATCTCAAACGGACAGGCAACTCAGGCAACGCTCCTCGACCAAGACTCCCAGCTGGAACTGCGCACGCACAATGGCCAAGCGCTGTGGGCAAGCTACCCCCATTCGGACTCCTACACGGGCACGCTGATCGCCCTCCTTCAGAGCAAGCACGTACCCACTACCGTCAACCCGCAGTCGGGCAAGGCAATCCTGCGTGCAACCGTCCAGTTCCTGCTACCGATTCTCATCCTTGTCACGCTGTTCGCCTTCTTCATGACGCTGGTGCGAGAGCAGGGAGCAGCCTTTGCGTCGTTTTCGAAATGGAGCGGGAGCGAGCAGAAGGCCGGCGAGGGCCGGACAACGTTTGCCGATGTGGCCGGCGCCCCCGAGGCGCTGATCGAGTTGGGCGAGGTCTGCGACTACCTCGAGAACCCGGGACGCTACGCCCGCCTCGGCGCCAAGGCGCCCAAGGGAGTAATACTCACCGGGCCCCCAGGGACGGGAAAGACTCTGCTCGCACGTGCCGTTGCCGGTGAGGCACAGGCCAACTTTTTCTCCCTCTCCGGCTCGGAGTTCGTCGAGTCGCTGGTCGGCGTCGGCGCCGCCCGCGTGCGTGACCTCTTCCATCAGGCACGCGAAGTGGCGCCGGCCATCATCTTCATCGACGAGCTCGACGCCATCGGTCGGCAGCGCGGCGCGGGTATGGGACAGGGCAACGACGAGCGCGAGCAGACGCTCAACCAGATCCTCGTCGAGATGGATGGGTTCGGCGCAGAGTCAGGCATCGTGATCATGGCCGCGACCAACCGGCCGGACATCCTCGACAACGCACTGCTGCGACCGGGCCGCTTTGACCGGCAGGTCGTCGTCGATGTCCCGGACGTACACGGGCGCACCGAGATCCTGGAGCTGCACGCCGGCAGAAGTCCGATCTCGCCCCATGCCGACCTGGTGCGCATTGCCCACCAGACGCCCGGCTTCACCGGCGCCGACCTCGCGAACATCATCAACGAGGCCGCGCTGCTCACCGTGCGTGCCGGCAAGCAACTCATTGAGCAGGAAGAGCTCGAGGAGGCGATCGATAGGGTTATGTCCGGGCCCGCACGCAAGAGCCACGTGCTCTCGCGGGACGAGGTCTGGCGGATCGCCGTGCACGAGTCTGGACACGCGATCGTCGCCCGCGCAATCGGCAACTCGGCGGCGCTGCAGAAGCTCTCGGTTGTCTCGCGCGCCCGCGGACGCGGCGGCGCGACCGTTTACTCGAGCGAAGACAAGCTCATGCTGACGCACCTCGACCTGACGAAGAATCTGATCACAGCCATGGCCGGGGTGGCAGCCGAGGACTACGTCTTCGGCATGCTCTCCACCGGAGGCGAGAACGATCTCGACGAAGCAACGAAGACCGCCCATGCGATGGTCTCGGTCTGGGGCATGAGCGAGGCGATCGGACCCGTGACCGTAGGCGAGAAACCCGGCGAGATCTTCATCGCCCGCGACCTGGCGAAAACAGCGAACATCGCCGCGGCGACGCACGAACTGGTGGACAGCGAGACGCGGCGGCTGACCCACGACGCGGAGGACACCGCCAAGCAGATCATCGAGATGAACAGAGCGATCCTGGAGGAGCTTGCCAACACGCTCCTCGACGCCGAGACGTTGAGCGGGCCGGCGCTCGATACGTTCCTCGAGGCTGTGCTCCCATGGCGAACGCCGCTGGTGAAGGGCGTCAACGGCCACGTGCCACCGGTGGCCCTGCGAGAAGCCGTCGGCGTCGTCGGCGGCGAGATCGACGATTCGCCCGGCGACACCGAAGTTCTCTGACTGGTCGTGAGCCGTCCTGCCTCCTATACGGCCAGCCGGGCGGTCCTGGCAATAGCGGGGGCCACGGCTGCCCTCGCCATTGGGGGGTGCGGCGAAGTATCCGGCGCCGCAAAGCAGACGACCACCGCAAAGCAGATGACCACCACAAAGCAGGCAGAGGCGCCTGCCCCGACCAACAAACTTCTCGCGACAGTCAGCACCACGGGAAGAGGAGTGACGTTGACGGACTCAGGCGGTCGCGCCATCACCAGCTTGCACAGCGGCTGGTACACAATATTCGTCACGGTCAACGCCTCAGGTACGGATTTCCACCTCACTGGTCCGAGCGTGAACTCATCCACCAAGGCGAAGGTCCCGGGCGTGGCTCTATGGGGAATCCATTTCCTCAAGGGAACGTACCGCTACATGAACGATCACGACGCGCGTGCCACGACGCACGTGCTACCCGTCTACTGATCAGGACAGCGCGGCGCGATTCGCGAGCGGCGCCGCTGCTCATCTCCTCGCCATTTCAGGGCGTGGTGGCGGGGACCTTTAGGGCGTGGTGGCGAGGACCTGTTCAAAGTGGCCCGCGATGTCCTTTTCCACAGCCACGGGACCTATCGGGTTGTGATCCGTGCCAGGCTGATAGCGGCGTTCGGCGAGCGCGACCCCTTCCAGGGCGAGGCCCCGGGAAAGCGCTTGCTCGATGGCGCCTGGGTCGGGCGAGCGCGCTTGGTGCGCGGCGGCCTCGAGCACCCGGATCGTTTCGAACCCAAGGCCGGGAAAGCTGCCAACCGGCTCACTCCCGAACCGCTTCTTATAGCTGACAAGGAACTGGTGTCCTGCGGGACTTTCACGGGGGAAGCCATATGAGGGAAAAACCGAATCATCGAGCGCGCCAGCGTTGCTTCTGACGGTAAGCTGCGTATCCATCACCGAGGCACCGACCACGCTCTGAGGTATGCCCTGCGCCTTCAGGCCAGCCGCCATCTGGTTCACCAATGGCGGCGGAAGCGCTGTGAAAATGATCGACGGTCGCGTGCTGGCAGCTTTGATGGTGTGCGCCAAGCCCGAGAAATCGCTCGTTGTCATGGCGATCGATGCGCTGCCGACTATCCGTATGTGCCTGCGTTGCGCGGCGGTGCGGAACTCATCTGTAACGAGCTGGACATAACGGCTGCCCGGAGCGGTGACGATGAAGGCGCTTCCGTAGCCGATCGTGCGCATGAAGCTCGTCAACCCGGCCATTTCTTCGCTCGTGGACATCCCGATCGGCCAATACGTTGGGTAGCGTTCTCCAGCCGTCGAGTCCACGTTGCACGGCGCGAGCATGAGCGTCCCATACCGAGCCGCCCCCGCGGCGAGGCTCAATTGCGAGTCCGTGTCGCACGGCAGGATCAGGGCGGCGGCTGCCTCGGAGTGCAGCCGGCCCTCCACCACAGCGGGGGAAAGGCCTTCCAGGTCCTGGGACACGAGCTTGATCCGAATATGCCGGGCAAGTCCGCCCGTGGCGTCGAGTTCGTCGACAGCGACCGTGGCCCCCTGTGCGATGGAAGCGTTCTGTTCGGAGAACAGACCGGATGGCGGCTGGTCGATCGCCACGACCATGACACCATGCCCCAGCGAGCGCGTCACGGCTGCATCCCCTTTCGGCGAGGGGACACTTTGTTGGACGAGCGACTGCTTGCCAGAGATCGGACGCGCCAAGCTACGCGATCCGTGGCCACCGGTTGTCAAGACCACCCCAAGCACCACGACGCCGGCGGCCACTGCCGCCAGCGCCAACCGCAAGACCCCGGAGCGACCCCTCAGGCGCTGACTCAACATTTACGCATCCCACGGTCGGCCAAGCCGCGAGCCTCTCCAGTTGCTACTCACCGGCCGCCGGAACGATGTCCATGGTGCTGCCCGTGGACAGGCGGGCTGGGTTTGCGAGAAGACTGCCGTCCGTGCCGCACACAGCCCAGCGAAGCCTCGATGCCGTTAGCTGCCTGGCTCCAAGCCGTAGCGAGCTTCGCGGGAATCTTCGGCCTGTTCCTGTGCTGGTCACCCCTGATCACGTCAACGAACTGTTCAAGGTCCTCGCAGGCAAACTGCGTGCTTTTCCGCCGATCGACCTTCGTCGCTGCTCGCGAGGAAAGACGCCCTATGTCACATTTCGACGAATGCCGATAGCCGCTCAGCCCACCGAGGCTGTGCAACGCATCGGTCAACAGACAGGAGAGCTCATTGTGAATTTGGCGCTGAATGCTTGACGACCTGACTTCTTGAAGAAGATCGCGTAGCTTTACTTCAGGCGTCGTTTCGGGCGGAGTAACTTGCGCGGCTTGGTAGGTGAAGTGGTCGGTGTTGCTGGTCGCGCTAGTCCCGGCCGACGTCTTGACCGTCACGTCGACTGTGCCCGCTGTGTGTGTGGGGTTCTTGACCGTGATTTCGGTACCGCTCACGACTTTGAGTTCTGTCGCGGTGGTCGTCCCGAACTTTGCTTCAGTTGCGCCTTCGAGGTGTTGACCCTTGATCGTGACGACCGTCCCACCCGCTTCAGGACCTTCACCCGGAGCGACACTCGTCACGACCGGTAGCGCTGGTGGCGGTGGGGCTGGGGCTTGGTAGGTGAAGTGGTCGTTGTTGCTGGTTGTGCTTGTCCCGGCTGGGGTCTTGACCGTCACGTCGACCGTGCCCGGTGTGTGTGCGGGATCCTTGACCGTGATTTCGGTGCCGTTCACGACTTTCAGTTCTGTCGCGGTCGTCGTCCCGAACTTAGCTTCGGTCGCGCCTTCGAGATGTTCACCCTTGACCGTGACGAGCGTCCCACCCGCTTCAGGCCCTTCGTTGGGAACCACCCCGGTAACGACGGGTACTGGCGGTGGGGCTGGGGCTTGGTAGGTGAAATGATCGGAGCTACTGGTCGTGCTGGTCCCGGCAGACGTCTTGACCGTCACATCAACCGTGCCCGCCCCCGTGTGCGCGGGATCCTTGACCGTCACTTCAGTACCACTCACGACTTTCAGTTCTGTCGCGGTCGTCGTTCCGAACTTAGCTTCGGTCGCGCCTTCCAAATGTTCACCCTTGACCGTGACCAGCGTCCCACCCGCTTCAGGCCCTTCCACCGGAACGACACTCGTCACAACCGGTGCTGGGGGAGAAGCCGGAGCCTTGTAAGTGAAGTGATCCGCACTGCTAGTCGTGCTGGTCCCGGCAGACGTCTTGACCGTCACGTCGATCGTGCCCGGTGTGTGTGCGGGATCCTTGACCGTGATTTCGGTGCCGCTCACGACTTTCAGTTCTGTCGCGGTCGTCGTTCCGAACTTAGCTTCGGTCGCGCCTTCCAAATGTTCACCCTTGACCGTGACCAGCGTCCCACCCGCTTCAGGCCCTTCCACCGGAACGACACTCGTCACAACCGGTGCTGGGGGAGAAGCCGGAGCCTTGTAAGTGAAGTGATCCGCACTGCTAGTCGTGCTGGTCCCGGCAGACGTCTTGACCGTCACGTCGATCGTGCCCGGTGTGTGTGCGGGATCCTTGACCGTGATTTCGGTGCCGCTCACGACTTTCAGTTCTGTCGCGGTCGTCGTTCCGAACTTAGCTTCGGTCGCGCCTTCCAAATGTTCACCCTTGACCGTGACCAGCGTCCCACCCGCTTCAGGCCCTTCCACCGGAACGACACTCGTCACAACCGGTGCTGGGGGAGAAGCCGGAGCCTTGTAAGTGAAGTGATCCGCACTGCTAGTCGTGCTGGTCCCGGCAGACGTCTTGACCGTCACGTCGATCGTGCCCGGTGTGTGTGCGGGATCCTTGACCGTGATTTCGGTGCCGCTCACGACTTTCAGTTCTGTCGCGGTCGTCGTTCCGAACTTAGCTTCGGTCGCGCCTTCCAAATGTTCACCCTTGACCGTGACCAGCGTCCCACCCGCTTCAGGCCCTTCCACCGGAACGACACTCGTCACAACCGGCAACACAGGCGGGGGCGTAGTCACCGTCACGTTGAACGACGCGGCGGCTTTGTTTTCATGACCATCGACAGCGGTGCATTCTACTTTGGTCGTGCCAACCGGGAAGGTCGCGCCCGACGCTGGCAGGCAGCTCAAGGACTTGACCAGCGCATCGGAGTCGCTCGCTTCGACGCTATAAGTAACCACCGCTCCCGACGGACTCGTAGCCGGAGTCACTATTTCCGCGGGCACCGTGATCTGAGGCGGCGTCGAGCTGTACTGGTCAGCGCCGATGTCGCAACCCGTGCCGCCAGCGGCAGGACGCGGATAACCACGCTGGTCCGTCGCGGGACATTTTGCCGTGTCGCCGGCTCCGATCGTCGGGCTGCCAGCCTTCTCCGAATATAGCGTCGTGGAACCGCCGTCGTTGCTCAACGACGTCTGCAGCAGCGGCGTCTTTTTCTGGAACGCTGCTTCGCCACCGCAACTGGCATCGGAGGCAAGGCTGTGATCGTTCGTAAGACTGCTGAAGCTTCCACACTGCGCGGAGCCTTCGTTGAGAGCGACGATCGTGTTCGTCAGGCTCAACTTGCCGCTGCCCGTGCCCCCAATGCCCCCGATGCCGTTGTGCACGACCGTCACGTTCGCGAAGCTGGCTTCGCCTTCATCGGCCATCCCCAATTCGAGGCCGTCGGCCAGCGTCGAGTTGGTGAGACTGGCCACCGCGCCTCCATGAACGTTGATCTGGGTACCAACGTTGCCGTCGATCGTCGAGTTTTCGACATTCAGGCTCCCTTGATCTTCGATCGCGCTGTTCGATGCACTGCCGCCACCCGTGACAACGACGTGCTTGACCGCCAGCGAAACACCTATTGGGACAGTAATCAGTTCGTGTTCGGAAGCCCCTACCGGTACGACATTGCTGCCTGAGATCTTCGCTCCTGGCGTAAAGATGCCAATCGACCCGACGGGTCCGGCAATCGTCTGCGTGCCACCCGTGTTGGTGATAATCAAAGTCTTGGTCGGTTGGTAGGTGCCGGCCGCGAGTTCGATCGTGTTCGCTTCGGCGTTCTGATTGGCCGAGGCGACTGCTTTTTCGAGTTCCAAGGTGCTTTTAACGACAAAGGTTGTGGCACTCGCGGGGCTTGCCGCGAGTAGGCCGAGACACGCGACCGCCACCGTGAGGCTCACGGCGTGGCGACACCAGCGCAATAGGTTGATGCTCATCTTCACCATCTCCTCTTCTACCAGAGCGTTCGCCATAAGGGAAGCAGTCGCGGGGGGATATTCACATTTTAGATACATAAAGGATGGGAAACGTAGGAACGGGGGGAGCAGGGCTCAAACCGGCTCCCCCCGTTTTCAGCAGATCCGTTGCCGCGGATCGACTATGCCTCTCTAGACGTCCATGTCTAGAAGTTTGCCTGGAATCCCTGCTCGAGCAGTGGCAGCCAGCTCGCCGGCAATGGTGCGTAGTGGATCTTTCCAGGAACTTCCTGTCCGGTCGAGGAAAGGATGAACGTGAAGAACGCGTACAGCGTCCTCCGTTGGTCGGGCGTGAGCCTGCTGATGGCGCTCTTCCCTTCTCCGTTGTTGCTGTGCAGGCCCGTGTAGACCAGGTCGAACGTAAGTCCACAGATCGGGTACTTGCTGCCCAGATCCGTGGCGTTCTCATGGTTGGGGTTTCCGCTTAGTTCGTTGTTGTTGCTCCAGTTATCTTCCGTATTCAGCCCGACAGCGTCGTTCTTGCTGCTGCCCGGAAGACTGAGCGCGCTGTAGAGGCAGTTGGCCGCTCCGCCGCCAATGCTGGGCGCTTCGGATTTAGTCCCCGTGGCGTTCTGGACGCTCGCGAGCACAATGCCTGCCTGACCCACGGCTTCGGCGAGATCGATGTAGCCGATGCCGCCTTCGACCGTCTTGAGCTTCGCGATCAGTTCAGCCCCACCGCTCAGGGCCCCCGTCGTGATTTTGCTGCAGGTGCCTTCCGCGCCTTCATGCTGCTTACCCGGCCATAGTACGTTGTTTGTAAAATAGCCGGCTTCCCAAGTAATAGGCGTAGTTGGGTTTCCTTCGCCTTTACACGTAGCACCGGTCCGTTCGTTGTCCACGCGAATCAGGTACTGCTTCAGGATGTTCGTCGTCCCGGATGAGTCCTGACGCACGACCCGCGTGACTGGGCCTGTGCATTCTTTCAGCGACGGGTTGGTCGCCACCAGTTCGGCGTCATTCCAGTTCGCGACATCGCCACCGTAGAGACGCGAGACCTCCTTGGGGGTGAACTGCAGGCTCGTCGGCGCAGCACCAGTGCAGCTGGTAGTCCCGAGGTGCACCGCGACCGTCACGGCTGAGCCGCCGACCGGCAGTGCCATGACGTTGGCCTGAATGTCGTTGGCGTTGGGGAACGGCGCGGAGTTGGGCGTGAAGGGCGGTTCGAAGGTGATGCCACATCCGCCAATGCCCGCCGCACCCGGGGTTCCATCGAGTTCCACGAGCTGAGCCTGGCTGTAGGGAATGTCCGTGCCCCCGAACGCATCCGTACGGCAGTTCGCGGCCTTGACACCGTTGCCCGAGCCGGTAGCGCTCGCTTCGGCCGCTTTCGCGTAGTTGTAGACGAGCATGGCGCTGCCTGCAGGGTCTCCGGAGTACTGTTCCGCCACGTTTCCGCAGACATCTTCGCCGAAGGCCTTGGCGTATTCTTTCAGCAGAACAGTCTGATAGGTGGAGCCGCGCCCATTGATCTTGCCGTCGGTGGGCTGACAACCGACGCCTGCCGGCGCCGCCGCGGAGCTTGTCTCCGCAAAGACCATGCAGAAGATCGCGCTGAGTCCGATCAGCAATGCGACGAGTGGGGCCAAGTTGAATCGTTTCCGAACTGCGATGTCCATATGTTTCTTCCCCTTGCTTGGGTCGAGGATAACGATGGTCACTGACCTAGTCGCTCCGAACTGGCAGATGGTCGTCCACCTCTCGGTGGCACGCACCAAGAACGAGCGAGTGACACCCGCCTTGACTGCGAAGCTTCCCAGGCATGACGCCAACCTATTCAGTTGGGGCGGAGACCGTTGTTGCCCCCCGGTGAAGATCCTTGTGTCTTCTTGGTGAACGTCGTTACGTCACGGTGAAGCGCGTGTCACCACGGCGTGAACATGAACTCGCTGCCCGGTGAACTCAGAGTCCCATTGTGTGTTGTAAGTATATTTTGGTTCGGCTGATCGTAAACTTCCTGTGAACGCTTGCCGTCCGGGATCTGCCGTCCGGCTAACATCTCGCGCCATGCGCCGCCGCTTCGGCCTACTCGCCCTGCCGCCATGCATCCTCGTCCTCGCCCTTGTCGGGGCCGCCCCGGCCTACGCCGCCAAAGGCGGCTCGGCGGTTGCCTGCACGCAGAGCGCGACCACGACGACGACCACGCCGGCGGGGATCGAAGGCCCCCCCACCTACCCTCCCGCCGGCCCGGCGCCCGGCAGCCCATGCTGGGTCGAAGTCGATCCGTACCCCTTCGGCAGCGAAGGCATCCCTGTCGAGACCCCCGCCCAGTCGTGCGCGCTCGTCTTCAAAGGAGAAGCCCCACCGGCGAGCCAGTGCGCCCTCACGGTGACCTCGATGGCCTTCAGAGCCTGGAACCGTGGGCTCGCGGCGACCACCACCAGCGAAACGCCGGCGAGCAATCCCTACGGAGTCTGGCTCTTCAACGGCGTCACGTGGTTCCCGAGCCCGGGCTTCCCGGGCTACAACGTCTGCCCGGGCCACACGGTCGTGTGGGCGGGCAAGCTCGACTACTGGCTGATCGGGGGACCCACCGACCTAGGTTGGAGCCGCCTGTGCCGTTTCGACGGCGCCACACTCGAATGGGAGTCGCTGGAACTTCCGGCGGCGACGAAGCAGCGTGTGACCGTGATCGCGGGCAAAGAAGAAAGGCGCAGGCCCGGCGGGATCACCTCGGCCGCCTGCCTGGCCTGGAACGACTGCTGGTTCTTCGGCACCTATGGCACGGTCGTGCACTGGGACGGGACGCAGCTCAGCGACGCCTCTCCGAACCTGTCGCTGAAGTGGCTCCAGGGCGAATACACGGCCGCGGTCGCCCGTCAGGATCCGCTGGGCGACCCGTTCGGCGTGGCGGTCGGCGCCACGGCTGAATTCCACAGCGGCGAATCGACGAGTGAAATCCTGCCCGAACACGAAGAGGCGGCCCCACCCGAGATGCAGGCCTCAAGCGGCGGGGCCTTTACGCCGGTGGCGTTCACGCCGCCCACAAACCCGCAGGCGGGCGACTCCTACCGGACCGACCTGGTCGCGGTCGACTTCGACTCCGCGGGCCAGGGTTGGGTGGCCGGCAACCCCCCCGGGAGGCGCGTCGGCCCTTTCTCTGGACACGAATTCCCGCCCGTTTCGCCCCCTCTCGCACCGCTCTCCCCGCTCGTGCCGGTGTCCACGTCGGGGGCGAGCACGACCTGCTCGGGCCCGCCGCGGGGCCGCTTCACCTTCACGCCCCCCGCCTTCAACGTCGCCGAACCTCCCAACTCCTTCCTGTGGTCTTCGATCGCAGTCATCCCGGGCTCGAGCGAAGCACTAGCGGGCGGCAGCCTGCTCCCCCCTAGGGAAGGAACGGTACAGGACCCAAATTCCAGACCGGTCGAAGGTGAACCCGTCATCGCCCAGGCGACCTGCGACGGGGAAACAACCGTGACACGCTTTCGCGTCGAAGACCCTACCTACAAAGGTTCCCTGCCCAAGCCGCCGCTCGTGCCCGCCGACCGCGAAGGCTACGTGAGCGCCGTCGCCGCCAACGCCGCCAACGACGCCTGGGCCGCCACTACTCCCGGTCGGCTGACTATGGATTCCGGCGTGGTCGCGAACTCCGAACCACAACCGCCCCACCTCTACCGACTGACCGATGGGTCCAAGCCGGACGCCCCGGAAGGCGACGACCTTGAAGAACGGCCGCTGGAACTCAATCTCGATCCGCCGATCCTCGTGCTCGAACCTCCACCGCCGCCACCACCACCGCCTCCCCCGGCAACTGTCACCAAGACGCACACGGTCAAGCTGCCACCAGCTATATACGGCGTCAAAGCCAGGCTCCACGGCAAGCGCAGCCTCAGTCTCTAC
This sequence comes from uncultured Solirubrobacterales bacterium, assembly GCA_963704555.1. Lineage (GTDB taxonomy): Bacteria > Actinomycetota > Thermoleophilia > Solirubrobacterales > Solirubrobacteraceae > Palsa-744. The sequence continues at coordinate 1,548,545 of OY969921.1, read as the reverse complement.
CTGAGCTTTAGGATACGCCGCCCGGTCACGATCGGCGCACAGGCGCTTCAGCATGGGCGCATCGTCAGCGAGGCCCGTCCGCGGCGCTTCGCGGGCGCGCGAGGGCTGCTGATCCTCAAGCTCGATCGCAAGCGCTGGCCGACAAAGGTGCGTTTCGTCGCGTGAACAAGCGCCTGTAGATAACGGCTTCTTCACCACGCACCTGTGCGAGGACTTCAAGATGCCCGCTTCTGCGTGGCGTGATCCGCGAACGGCTCGTTACGCCAACGGCCATGAACCAGACACTTGTGAGATCTAAGACGATGGCGGTGCTCGCGTGAGAAGGTTCTTCCTTCTTGCGCTTGTCTTCGCAGGCACCATCACCGCCCCCCCGTCCGACAGCGGCGCATCGACGATCACCGAAACGCAGTCCGGGCAGGTTGCCTCCACGTCGGGGCAAGAAGAAGGCCTGACGTCCGGCAGCAGCGCGGCTTCCACGGCCGCGCCCTCCCTGCCGCCATCAACCCAAGCCTCCCCCTCAGCTTCGCCCTCCTCGCCGCCCTCAACGACACCCGAAGCCCCAGAAACCACATCGACACCCGCCGCAGCGCCAACAGAGCCGCCTCCCGTCGTGGTTTCACACAGCCAGCAGCCGACCGAGGCCACCCCGAAACGCCACTCGCCGCGGACGCCTGCCAAGAGGCAACCAGCCGTAGTCAGAGAAACCGGCGGCGCACCATCAGGTACGGCCTTGCCGTCCCGCCCCGCTGGAGCGCCGCCCCTCGGACCAAACCCAAACGCATTCGAACCGCTCATACCCTCATCCGCTCTGATGCTCCCGGGCACGAGCCCAGTGCTGAACTTCTTCATCGACACCTACCGTACACCGCCCTTCCTGCTGCCCATATATCTCGCCGCCGCCGAGCGCTACGCGGTTCCCTGGCAGGTACTGGCCGCCATCAACGAAGTCGAGAGCAACTACGGCTACGACCTCGGCGTCTCGAGCGCCGGCGCGGAGGGGTGGATGCAATTCATGCCGGAAGAGTGGTCCGCCTACGGCGTGGACGCCAACGGCGCCGGCGTGCGCGATCCCTACAACCCAGCCGACGCGATCTTCGCCGCTGCCCGCTACCTTCAGGCAGCCGGCGCCGCTCACGATTTGCGCGCGGCGATCTACGCTTACAACCACTCTTCGGGCTACGTCGAATCGGTGCTGCTGCGCGCCCGGCTGCTCGGGAAGACCCCGCGGTCGATGATCGGCGGCCTGGCCGCGATCGTCGATGGACGCATTCCCGTTGAGAGCACAGGCGAGCTCGCCGCGACACCCGCGTGGGCCAAAGTGGCAACCGCCCCTGGCGCCCGCGCTTTGACGCCCACCATCATTGGGGCGAACATCGCCACCGCTCCAGGCGCGCCTGTCCTCGCCGTTCAGAGCAGCGAGGTCATCCGCATCGGGCGCAGTGCGAAGCTGGGTCGCTTCATAGAGCTTCGCGACGGCTACGGCGACGTCTACACCTACGCCAGGCTTGGCCGGGTCAGCAAGCGCTACAGCCTCCCGCCGCAACCACGACCCGCCGGCCCGGCGACGACGCCGAGCCGGCGTGCGGCGCGGTCTACTGGGGTGCGACTGGCGCCGCTGCGCATGGGCACATGGGTCGCGTCCGGGACTGTGCTCGGTAACGTGGCAGGCCGCTTGCGTGGCGGGGTGGCGCGCCGCTCGCGTGGCGGGCGAGCACGCTTCCTCTTCGAGGTTCAACCGGCGGGCGCCGGTGCGATCGATCCGCGTCCGCTGCTCGAGGCCTGGCGTCTGCTGGGCCAAGCGCAGGGCCACCCCCAGCGAGGCACTCAACCGCTCTTTGGCCCGAACGCCCGCAACGGACTCATCGAGGAGATCCGGTTGATGAGCAAGCGCCAGCTGGAGGCCCGCCTGCTGTCCGATCCAGCGTTGCGCAGGACTATCTTCACGTTGGAGGATCTTCCGATCCGCGGCAACCACCCTCTGGGCTTGCTCGCCAGGCTGGCGGCCGCCAGGGTCTCTTCGAGCGCTGCGCACCCCGGTCCGGTGCTGGGCAGCGCGCAGTGGCCGAGGCTGATCGCTCATATATCGCGTCTGCCACAACCGCACGTACCGCGGCGACCGACCAGCGCCGCACTGGCCGACACCCCGAGCTCGCCCGCGCCGGCCGCCTCGCCGCCTGCCTGGGTCCCGCCAGCGCTCAGCGGTTCTGTACCCGCGGGTCAAGCTGGTGTGCCCGCAGATCAGACTGGTACCCCGGCAGGTCAGGGTATGCAGCCGAGCTCCGGCGATGGCCCGCCGAGTTTCGCTTCCCCCTTCACTGGCCCGATCGTGCCGGAGGCGGCGCTGCTTGCCCCGACATCTCTGCAATCCAAACCGGCCGTCATCCTGGAAACCGTACCGGCCGGGCCCAACTTCATAGGTGAATCCGTCGTCACCCTCAAGCTCAACACGACACTGGCCTCCGGATCGATCGAATCGATCATGTTCGAGATTCGACCGGACGAGAGCACAACCTGGCAGGAAGTCGAAAGCACGAAGAGCCCAACCCAGCCATATGCGTTCCTGCAACCGGAAGAAGAAATAGCACAGGACGGTCCATATGAACTACGTGTCGTCGTCACTGAAAAGACAACGCACACCCAATATGAATCGCCGATGATCGAACGGCTGATCGTCGTAGGCGAATCGCCTGTCGTGAAGCTCGCCGTCCCCGAATCGCCGCTCCGCGGCGTGATCAAGCTCCAGGCCGAAGTCCCTCGCGACGCCGAAATCCAGCCGATCCGCTTCGAATGGGCCCCATCGGGCACGAGCACCTGGAGGCCGGTGCCAACGATGCCCAGCGGAAGCGAACCCACAAGCTGCGTGGCTACGGCGACCACGGCCTGCTTCGACACCGCGACGAGCGAAGCGCCGAACGGTCGCGACGACTTCCGCGTCGTGTCGGCCGGCGGGGAAGGCCTCAGCTTCGTCTCGCTCCCGGTGCGTGGCCGACTGGTGGACAACACCCCGCCGGAAGTCGGCAAAGTCGAACTGGAACCGCCCGATACGACCTTGAGCGGCGATGTCACGCTCGAGGCAACAGCTGTCGATCCCAACCTCCCCAACGGAGAACCGGGCTCGGGCATAGCGTCTGTGATCTTCGAACGGGCCCGTGCCGACAGCTCGGCCTGGACGCTGCTCCCAGGAGGCGAAGTGACGGTCCCATCCTCCCCAAGCGCCGATACATACACCCACCGCCTACACACCGAAATCCTGGAAAATGGCCGCTACATGTTCCGCGCGCGTGTCCTCGACGCCGCCGGCAACCAGGCAAGCTCGCAAGAAACCGAAGTCGAAGTCGCCAACACCGTCTCGGCGCCCGCGGTCTCGGCGTCTATCACCGGCGTGGTCGCGCCCGCCGAAGACATCACGATCCTCGGCACCGTCTCCGCCGGCGCCAGCTCTCGGCACGAAGCGGAAACTTGGGCCTACGGCGTCACGAGTGCGCCGCCCGCCGCCGCGGATGGAGAACGGCTCGAATACACGGCTGAAGGCCATCAACTCGTGCTTCTGCGCTATGCGCAAAAGGGCGGTTGGCAGATCGCCGACGTGCTGCGCGAGGCTGGAGGCGCAAAGTCGTTCCAGTTGGTGCCCGCCAACGAGCTCGACATCAACGCCGGCGGCGGGATCAAAGTAGCCGGCGCGATGGCGCCCTCCGGCGAAGCGTGGCTGGGTCTAGTCGAGACCCCGCGCGAAGGCGCCAAGACGATCGGCTTCTTCCACAGAAATCCCGGCGGTCCGTTTGAATACGACAAGAGCGCCACGGAAACCGCGGCGCCCCTGTTGGTATCGGGATCCGCGCAACTGCGCCTCGGCCAAGATCCCGAAGGTCATGTGTACGGCATGCTGACGGCGAGAACATCGGAATACGCGCTCCTGAAGGAAGGCTCATGGACGCGCGAAACAGCTTTGCAGCGACCCCCCGGCGTCCCCGGCAGCGAACCGATGACCCTCCGAGTCGGCGACGTCGAGGGCCAGGGCGAAGCCTGGGGCGCGTTCTCGCTTGCCAATCCTCAGGGGCACGGGCTCATCCTGGGCCACCTCTACAACCACGAATGGCACTTCCCCCCAAGCGGGGTCGGCCTCGATGCTCTCAACCTCAGCGGCGCCCTGGCAAGTCAAAGCAATCAGATCGAACCGGAAGCGCTGAAGGTGGAGCCGGGCGGCGCGGCCGTCTGGATAGGAGCGAAAGTCTCCATCAACAACCACGAGGCTGGCCACGTGGTTGCGCGCTACGACGGCAACAGCGGCGACGTCACCAACTCGTGGTGCACGCTGCCGGTGGCCAACTCCTGCGAAGAACCGCTCGGCTCGGCGGCGGTGCCCGATGCCTTCTTTACGACCGAAAGCGGACCGGTAGCGCTCTCGCTGCAAGAAGCAGCCGTCGACGTCTACGCCCGTGGTCGCTGGAGCAGCGTCCTGGCACCCGGCCATGGACCGGAAAATGGAGATGCGTTTACCGGGCCAAACGCCGGCTGGCTTGGCGGCACCAAGGCACTCGGGCAGTGGTCGCCAGAACAGGGCTCGAGCCTGCTCACACCTTGGCCGCTGCCCGACGGCTCGCCACTGACAAGCGTCGCGCTGGCGCCGGGCAGCGGCGCGGGTGTCGGCGAATCGGGTGCGCTAGCGGTCGGCCTGGACGGCGCGACGTTGCGCTACGACGCTTCAACCGGCTGGCAGGTCGAGCCCGCCGCCCCACGCGCCCACCATCTCAACCTGCTCGGCGTCGCTTTCAATGGGCCCTCCAGCGCCTTCGCCGTCGGGCAGTTCGGCGTCATCCTGCGCTGGGACGGCACTTCCTGGTCTGAAGATCCGCAGTCGCTTTCGCTGACACCGTCGCAGCTCAACGCCGTGGCGTTCGCGGCCAACGGCGAAGGCTGGGCCGTGGGAGCCAACGGGACGATCCTCCACTACGACGGGCAACGCTGGAGCATCGAAGATCCTCCATCCGCCGCGTCCGGGGAGAACATCAGCTCGGTCGCGGTAGCCGGCTCGGAAGCCTTCGCGGTCGCGGGCGGCAACCTGATCGAGCGCCGGCCCGGCGGCGGTTGGGAGGAGCTCGAAGAATCGCTGCTACCGAACAACCCAAAGCCCGCACCGGGCCATTTGCGCCTGGTCGCCGGTCTGCCCGACGGGGGGGTGATCGCAGCCGGACGCTCGATCATGCTCGTTCGCGAAGCGGCCGGCCGAAGCTTCGAATACGCCGACCAGCCGCTGTCGGGCGTCGCCGTCGCGCTCGCGCCATACCGCGAAGCCTCCGGCAAGCTTCGAGCCTACGTTTCGGTCGCGCCGCCGGTCAACCTGCTGAGCGGCGAAGTGGCCGGATTCCCCCCCGGCGACGGCGAGCTGCTGCGCCAAAGCGAAAGCGGCTGGCAGGATCTGAGCCGCTCACAGTATGCGGGCAACGCGATCGCCGGGGACGGGGCAGTCAAGAGCGACCCTGTGCTGGCGGTCGCCACCGGCCCGACCGGCGAGCACGCTTGGGCTGTCGGCGGCTACGACGGCACCGAAGACGCCGCCCACCAAGGGACGACCGAAGTCCTCTCAGCCCGCCCCTCCGGCTGGAGGACAGCGTCGATCTGGCGCTATGACACGACAGGCAACGCACAGCCCTCCGGCTTGACTTCCGCGGCCCCAAGCCTTCCGGCCAAGCCGGGCTTGGTCTCCTTCGCCTTCTTCACAAGCCCCGAGTGCAAGGTGCAGTGCTCGGCGGTGCCCGACGCCCAGCCCGACGTGAACCTGAGCGCGGCGGCCAAGCAGATCGCGACCTACGCCTCGCAGCCGGGGGGGCCGGCGTTCGCCATGCTCGGCGGCAACGCCGTTGGGCCGCTGGAACACGAAAAAGGCGCCGAACCGGCGGCTGACTTCGCCCGTTTGCCCGAACTGCTCGAGCCACTCGGCCGCCTGCCGACGTTCGCGGCCATTGGCCACTCCGACCAGGCGTATGAAACGCCCTTCTCGGAAGCATTCGCGGAAGCCCCGGAGCCTTTCGGCACGGGAGCGCCGGCCAGCGCAATCGCGCCGGTCTCCTCGGGATCGCCGACGCCGAACGGAGACGTCCATCGCTACTACGCCTTCGACGCCAACCAGAATGGCGCGACGCTGCGCGTGATCGTGCTCGACGACGCCGAAGGCCAGCTCGAAGCAGGTGCGCCGACAGCGGGGCAGCGGGGCTGGCTTGAAGAACAACTCGCCGCCGCCCACGGGCAGGGCCTCTCGGTGGTGACGATCGCCGCCACACCACTGCAAAGCGTCAAGGAAGGGGAATCCGTCGCCGCGCTGCTCGCGAGCTCGGGCGTGCTGGCGGTGTTCACGACCAGCGAACGACGACTTGACGAACGCCGCCTCGTCCCCGAAAACCCTAGTCCTGGGGCCCCCCAGATCCCCGAGTACGAGGGCGCCTCGCTCGGCTATCAGAAGCCCCAGAACAACGGAGTGAAGTGGTATTTCGTGTCGGCCGACACGCACGCGCGCGAAGTTCACGTCGCCGCTGTGCCCGTGATCGAGTCGCTCGCGCTCAAGCCGCTGGATGGGCTGAGCGTCTCAAGGAGCCTGACACTGCAGTTCGAAGCGATCGCCCGCCGCCCCCCGGGCACGCTGGCCACGATCGCCGGGCGCCCAGAAGAATCGAGTGAACCGGGCGAACCGTTTCCCGGCTACGACAACTACGTCGAAATCCCAGCGCCGAGCTGTGGGGCGAGACCGTGCGTGCAGCCCAGCTACACATTCGCCTCCTCAGAACCGACGATCGGCGACTTCGTGGAACCCAGTGGCCCGGGCTCGCCGCTCCCTAAGCTGGGCGCCGGCGGGCACCCGATTGCCTCCTCCACTTCAAACCTGTTCTGCGCGTACAACGCTGGCACGACCGTCGTCTCGATCACCACCGGCCTCTTGAGCTACTCGCTGCCGGTCACGGTCAAACCGGGCGGCTTCGGGTCGCCATGCGGCACGGTCTACCGGCCCGGTGTCGGCGAAGTGATCAGAGTCCATACCGCCCAGTCGCAGGGCAGAGTGGGTGGGGCAGCGGCGCCACCTCCACCCTCCCCGGCCCCCGCAGGCACGTTCCCCACGACGCTTGCCACGATCCCGCCCGCGCCGGCGCCGCTACCAGCGCCGCCCACGCCACCAGCAACCAAGCCGCTCGCGCCGCCGGCAACCAAGCCGATACCGGTAGAACCGCCCCTGCCGGCACCGATCGAAAGCGTAGTCGCACCGCCAGCGATCCTGCCGGCGGCCACTCCTCCGGTCGAGCCGATACCGCCGGGCGCCAGCGGCTATGCCCAGAGCCCCTCGGCGGCCGAGCGCAAGGAGAAGGCACGCAAGCAAGCGAGCCAGTCGGCATTCTCGACACGGCCGTCTGGCGCGAGCGATGCGGAGTGGTTCTATGTAGCCGTCGGCGGCGCCACGCTGCTGGCTCTGCTATTCGGCGCACAGGCGTTGCCCGCAGGACCTGGGCCACGTCCTGCCTTGTTGCTCGAACGCACTTCCAACGAGGACCGCCGCCGCGCCAGACGGAGGTTTCGGTAGGTGCATTTGCCGGCGCTGCCATGCCGTGCAGTCTCGTGCATGGGGGCGCGCCGTGATCGGCCGTTTAGACGGCTCGGTCTACGTATTTCGCGCAGAGCTGTACGGGCGATCTCGCTGACGGAGCGGTGCTCTGTGGCTTTGTCGCGTAGGCGCCGATGATCGTCGGCCAGAACGAGATGCGCCCGACCGGTCCGGTGTCGGCACGCAGGCGCTCGGCGAGGGTGTCGATGTCCACTTCCTCTTCGGTGGCCACCCCGGCAGCCACGATCCCGGGCAGCAAACTGCGGGCGAAATCCACAGCCTCGGAGACCGCCTCCTCGCCAACAGCAATCGCGACTTCGCTATCGAGGTCCAGGTTTGGTTCGAGGCCGGCTTCGGCAAACGTCGCGGGCAACCGCATTCCCATGTCCGGCTGCGTGCCCAGGCCGCCGAAAGCGCCATCAATCCACTCGCTGAGCTGCTCAGACGCGGGGGTATGCGGCCAGGACACCAAGAACCTCTGCGGTATCGCAGACCCCGTGCGCATGCACATCTCCGCGAACACGACCACCCCACCCGGGCGTACGTGGCGTGCCGTTGCTCGCACCGCCGCGGGCGGGTCACCCTGGTACATCAGCACGAGCCGCCCGACCAGTGCATCGAACGGGTCACCGGCGAGCTCGATGTCGCGAAAGTCACCGAGCACGAACTCGACGTTCTCGATGTCAGACTCGGCCGCGCGCTGACGCGCCCGCGCGAGTGCCTGCTCGTCACGCTCGACCCCGACCACCGAACCGTCGGCGCCGACTAGCTCTGACAGAAGCAAACTGACATCGCCCGGTCCGCAACCGACATCAAGCACCCGCATCCCTGGCTCGATCCCCGCGCGCGCCATCAAACGGCGCGTGAACGGCGCGTACATGTCGGCCTGGCGGACCAGCCGCTCATGCTCATCCTCGCTGGAGGAGCTCAACGCATACCCAGGGTCTCCCGTAGCCGACACCCCGGGAGAGTCTACGCGCGCCCGTCAGCCCCCGTCTGGCCGCCCCTGCGTCCTCGAGGCGGAATACGGCTGCGGCCGGGATAAGCTGTTTCGGCGGTGCCCCGCGCGGTACGCGCCTGCCGCGAGAATCGAGGGGCACCCAGCAATGCGCGGAGAGCAAGCGCCTCCCTCCCCCCAGCCAACGAGACGCCCGCCTGGGACGATGACCAGCAGACCGTCGCGCTGAGTCGCATACTCCCGCTTGGACCCTTGTACCGCGAGTCCTCCGAAACGACCTTCTCAAGAGAAAGACCTACGGCAAATCGGGGCGGCGGGATTTGAACCCACGATCTCACCGACCCAAACGGTGCGCGATACCAGGCTTCGCTACGCCCCGATGGCCGCATTCTACAGCCATTCGGCCTGCAAGCAACCCATCCAGGCCTGTAGGCGTGCCCGAAGTAGCGTATCCGACACGCGCGCCGGGGCGAACTTGCGCTGCATCGCGATCGTGCCCTTTCCCTGCGCATGCGTCGGAAAGCCACCGCCGGACCCCGACCCCGGGATCGGCAAGTCGCGCACCCAGTAATAGATGGTGCTGCGCGACAGTGCCAGGCGCTCGGCCAGCTCGTCAATCGTAAGCTTGCGCTCTATCCGCATCGAGCGTGCCTTCTCTCGTAGGTAGCTGGCGTGGGCCATCTCGAACATATGTTCCCACACGATGCGGACAGATGTCTACGTCATCGCTTTGCAGTCTCATACCTCCTACTGCTAGGGTCGCCCCCGCCATGGCCGATATCCAACCCCTGCGAGCCCTGCACTACGACCAATCGCTTGTCGGGGCGCTGTCACATGTGACATCCCCGCCCTACGACGTAATCGATGCCCAGCAGCGTGAGCAACTGCTCCAACGCTCACCGTTCAACGTGGTCGCCGTGGACCTCCCCAAAGGCGAGCCGGATCCGTACGCCGCCGCCGGCGAGCTGTGGAAAGCCTGGCAGCTCCAGGGCGCGATCATCCGCGACCCCGAGCCCGCCATCTGGCCCCATACCCAGACCTACACCGGTCCCGACGGCCAGACCCGTACCCGCAGCGGCTTCTTCTGCCGGGTCCGAATCGAGGGCTATGGACCGGGACGGGTACGCCCCCACGAGCGGACGCATCCCGGCCCGAAGGAGGATCGGTTGCGCCTCATGAGGAGTACACGCACGAACCTCTCCCCCATCTTCTCCCTGTTCTCCGACCCCGCAAACGCCGTGTGGCAGGCCCTGGAGCCTGCCACCGAGAAGAAGACCCCCTGGGGCGAGGTCACCGACGCGGACGGCACGATCCACCGGCTGTGGCGCGTAACCGACCCCCAGGCGATCGCCGCAGTGCAAGCCGCCACCCGCGACGTCGAGTTGCTGATCGCCGACGGCCATCACCGCTACGAGACCGCCGCCACCTACGCCGACGAGCTCGGTGGCGACGGCGAGCACCGCTACATGCTCATGTGCCTGGTGGCGCTTGAGGACCCTGGACTGACCGTCTTCCCGACCCACCGCCTCGTGCGCGGCCTCGATCGCGAGCGCCAGGAGGCGCTAAGAGAAACATTGCGCCGCGACTTCGAGATCGCCGAGGTGCCACTCGAGCAGCTCGCGCCCGAGCCCAGAAGCGGACCACTGCAGCTCGGCTACATCGACGCCCACCACCAGCAGCCCTACCGTCTGACGCTCAAGAATCAGGCGATCGCCGACGGCGCTCTGCCTGGCTTCTCCGAGGCCTATCGCAGCCTGGACACGGGGGTGCTGGAGGCCCTACTTCTCAAGCAGACACTTGGTTTGTCAGACGAAGACATCTCGCACTTCAACGGTCTCTTCTATGCACGCAGCACCGAGGAGGCCGTGGCGATGGTGCGCTCAGGCGAGTACGACGCTGCCTTCCTGATGCGTCCGACGCTTGTCGACCAGGTGCGCAAGATTGCCGCCGTCGGCGAGAATATGCCGCCCAAGTCCACGTTCTTTTACCCGAAGCTACTGACCGGGCTGCTGTTTAACCCCCTTTCGTAGCTCAGTGCCGTCGATACCATGGAAGGAGAGGGTGCTGTGACAACCCGATCGGAAGGTGTTGCAGTTATGAAGGCTAGTGTTAGGCGCAACGATTCGGCGTTCAAACACACGGTTCAGGTGCGCGAGCATCAGTTGACGGTGGACGAGCCGCTTGAGTCCGGCGGTGAGGATGCAGGCCCCGACCCGCAGGAGCTGCTCGCAGTGAGTCTTGCTTCTTGTACGGCGATCACGATGGAGATGTACGCGGCCCGCAAGGGCTGGGACATCGGCAAAGTGGAGGTGGATGTCCAGTACACCCCTGCTGAGCGCGGCTGCCCAACCAAGTTCGACATCGTGTTGCGACTGCCGGACGATCTACCCCAGGAGCAAGTGGAGCGCCTGCAGGTGATAGCGGCGAAGTGCCCGGTCCACAGGACGCTCGACGGCGAGGTCATGTTCCTGGAGCGTGTCGAGCGCACCAGCGTCCCGGTCTGAGAAGCTGCCAGACTCAGACTCAGACTCAGACTCAGACTCAGACGTAGGACTGGCGCCGGCGCTGCGCGAGGTTCTGCTCGACGCTGCCTCGCATTCCCGACCGAACGCCGACGAGCAGGTCCCAGCGGCCGTGCTTGTGGCTTTGTACGAGTCTGACGACGGCGAGTTGCGTGTGGTCCTGACCAAGCGCCGCGCGGACCTACGCCGCCACGCGGGCGAGATTTCCTTTCCCGGCGGGCGTCGCGATCCCGAGGACGCCACGTTGATGGATACCGCGCTGCGCGAGGCCGAAGAGGAGATCGGGCTCTCGCGCTCGGAGGTAATGGTGGTCGGGGCGCTGGAGCGAACCTCCACGTTCGTGACCAACTACGCGATCCATCCTTTCGTCGGCCTGCTGAAAGGTCCCCATCCATGGCACACATCGGAGCTTGAGGTCGACGCGGTGCTCGAGCCAACGCTGCACGAAGTCCGCGCAGGAAGGACTCGTACACGCCTCGAACGGCGTGGAATCTCCTTTGAGACCGATGCCTACGTGTTCGATGAGCAGCTTGTGTGGGGCGCGACGGCACGCATCCTTGAGGGACTGCTGGAGCGGATGGGCCCACTGCTGGAGCGGATGGGGCGGGTCGGGTCGTTACTTGACCGCCGCGCCAATGAGTGACGCGGCGGTCCATCCACGAGCCCAGAGGGGGTGAACTCGAAGTCTGTCGTGCCTGGAAGCTTACACCCAAAAGTCGATCAGTTTTTGGGTATATAGATCAGGATAGCGCTTGCGCGCCGGCCTCGCGACCTTCCAACAGGTCCCCGATCGCGCCCAACGCCCGCTCCAGCCAAGCGTCAAGATCGAGCGGATCGACCGTCAGCAGTGCCACGGGGATCGAGTTGAGCCGCGCCGCCTCTGACACGATTCGCTCGCCGACGGCAAGCACCTCCGCCGGCACGGTCTTGCCGCCAACCTCGTACACAAAGCCGCGCAGCGTGCTGTCGATCGCATCGCCGAGGAAGCGCTCCAGGCGTGGGCCGTGCAACGCACCGGCCAACTCCAGATCATCTACGTCGGCCAGCAGCCAGCAGGCGATCGTGACGTGCTCGAGCGCGCCACGCAGCGTGGCAAGTCGCTCGGGCGTGCCGAGCAAACATTCGCCTCCAATAGCCTCGATCGCAGCCGCCCTGACGGAATCGCTCGTCGTGGCTCGCACCGCATGGCCGCCGGCAAGCAGCGCCTCGGCAAGGCGCAAGCCCCTATCTGCACCCTCCACGATCAGGACTCTGGCCACCCGGCAATCCTACGACCCACGCGTTTGGGCGCCGCGGCCGGTGGGGGACCGCGGCGCCCTGTCGAGGAGAGCGGCACGTCTGATGGCACCGGGGAAAATTGCGAGACGCTGTGGGAGAGGTTGGATACAACGCCCCGCGACCCCTGTGCGCGATCGTGCTCATTCACTCACGCTCCTGCGATTGCTCTTGCCGCCTAACGGCGGAGAGTCCCTTCCCCATCATCTTGTCAGCAAGAGAACACAACGTATGTAAACACAAATACGGGGATATGTCAAGGGCGTTCTTTTTGTGTGGGCCGCGCTCCGCCCACGTCCCCGCGGACCCCGCTTAGCCCGCCTGTAAGCGTGCTCCAATACCATCCGAGCCGATGCCCGACCAGGACACCCTCAGCGACGATGTGGTCACGATGGACAAGATCGTGGCGCTGTGCAAGCGCCGCGGCTTCATCTTCCCCTCCTCGGAGATCTACGGCGGCGTCGGCTCGACCTACGACTTCGGCCACTACGGGGTGCTGCTCAAGGGCAACGTCAAGAGCGAGTGGTGGCGCGCGATGGTGGGGCAGCGCGATGACATCGTCGCGCTCGACTCGGCGATCCTGCAACACCCGCGCGTGTGGGAGGCCTCGGGCCATCTCGCCGGCTTCACCGACCCGCTCGTGGACTGCAAGACCTGCGGGCAGCGCTTCCGCGCCGACCACTTGGGCGATCTGCCCTGTGGGCGCAAGCCCTCCAAGCACCCAGGCGAGACCGATGAGTGCGACCTCACCGACGCGCGCGACTTCAACCTGATGTTCGAGACGACGATCGGGCCGGTGAAGGAGTCGGGCTCGGTCGCCTACCTGCGCCCGGAGACCGCGCAGGGGATCTTCATCAACTTCAAGAACGTGCTGCAGTTCTCGCGCAAGAAGCCGCCCTTCGGGATCGCGCAGGTGGGCAAGTCATTTCGCAACGAGATCACGCCCGGCAACTTCATCTTCCGCACACGCGAGTTCGAGCAGATGGAGATGGAGTTCTTCACGCCGCCGGCTGAGGCACAGAAGTGGTTCGAGCATTGGCTCGCAGAGCGGATGAGCTGGTACACCTCACTGGGACTGCGCCCTGACCACCTGCGCCTGCGCGCGCACGATCCCGACGAGCTCTCGCACTACTCCTCGGGGACGAGCGACGTGGAGTACCTCTTCCCGATCGGCTGGTCGGAGCTCGAGGGAATCGCCAATCGCGGCGACTTCGATCTCAAACAACATGCCGAGTTCTCGGGCGAGAAGCTCGAGTACTTCGACCCGCAGAGCGGCGAGCGCTACATACCCCATGTGATCGAGCCGGCCGCTGGCGCCGACCGAGCAACGCTCGCGTTTCTGGTGGACGCCTACGACGAGGAAGTCGTGCAGAGCGCGGACACCGCAGGAGGATCGGCGGATAAGGGTGGCAAGCCGCAGGAAACCCGTACCGTGTTGCGGCTGCACCCGCGCCTGGCCCCGGTGAAGGTGGCGGTGATGCCGCTTGTCAAGAAGGAAGGCCAACCGGAGCTTGCGCGCGAGGTCTACCAGGACCTGCGGGGACGCATGCAGAGCGAGTACGACGAGGGCGGCTCGATCGGCAAGCGCTACCGCCGCCAGGATGAGATCGGCACCCCGTGGGGCGTGACGATCGACCACCAGTCGATCGACGATGGGACCGTTACGCTGCGAGACCGCGACTCGCTGGCCCAGGATCGCATCAAGATCGAGGAGCTTGCCGGTGAGCTCGAAAGCCGGTTGACCGCCCCTTGGCACACGCCCAAGTTGGGACCACCGGAGCCCGAGGCTCGCTAGCGTGCGAGCCGCGCATATCCTGCACCGCCTACACGCAAGACCACCGCGAGGAGAGACATGGACTTCGACCTGACCGACGAGCAAGAGCTGATCCGTAGCACCGCGCGCGAGTTCACCGACAAGGAGATCGTGGAGCAGGCCAAGCAGAACGCGCGCAACCATCACTTCGACCTGGAGATCGTCAAGAAGATCGCCGATCAAGGCTATCTCGGTGCGATCGTGCCACGTGAGTACGGCGGCGCGGGCCTCGACTACCTCTCCTACGGGCTGGTGGTCGAGGAGATCGGCAGAGGCTGCTCGTCGGTGCGCACCGTCATCTCGGTGCAAACCTCGCTGGTGTGCAGTGCGATCCTCAAGTGGGGCACCGAGGAGCAGAAGCAGCACTACCTGCCGAAGCTGTGCTCGGGCGAGTGGCTCGGCTGCTTCGGGTTGACCGAGCCCGACACCGGATCGGACGCCGCCAAACAGCGCACGCGCGCCAAGAAGACCGACAATGGCTGGGTCATCAACGGCGCGAAGATGTGGATCTCGATGGGCAACTACGCGAAGGTCGCGCTGATCTTCGCCCAGACCGACCCCGAGAAGGGCCACAGGGGCTTGGCGTGCTTCATGGTGGACACCGACCAGCCCGGCTACCAGCCAAGCACGATCGAGCACAAGATGGGGTTGCACGCCTCCGACACGGCCTCGATCGCCCTCGAAGACGTCGAGGTCACAGACGATCAGATGCTTGGCGAGATAGGCGACGGCTTCAAGGTCGCGATGTCCTCGCTCGACTCCGGGCGCTACTCGGTGGCAGCCGGCTGTGTGGGCATCTGCCAAGGCTGCGTCGAGGAGTCGGTGAAATACGCCAAGGAGCGCGAGCAGTTCGGCAAACCGATCGCGAGCTTCCAGCTCGTGCAGGCGATGATCGCCGACATGGTCCTGAAGACCGACGCCTCGCGCATGCTCGTGTGGCGCGCGGGCTTCCTCAAGGACAAGGGGCGCCCGAACACGCTCGAGACCTCGGTGGCCAAGCTGCACGCCACAGAGGCGGCTGTGGAGTGCTCGAACACGGCGATCCAAGTGCACGGTGGTGCCGGCTACGTGGACGACCATCCGGTCGAGCGCTACTTCCGCGACGTACGCGTCACGACCCTGTACGAGGGCACCTCACAGATCCAGAAGCTGATCATCGGCCGCGCGATGACCGGCATCAACGCGCTCGTGCCCTCCTGAAAGGAGCCTCTGTGACCTCTGAGGCGTCGGATTTTGGGGAATTGGATGGGCGTGCCGCCAGTGTCATAGGGGTTGTTGGCGCTGGCACTATGGGCAGTGGTATCGCCCAGCTTGCTTGTAAGGCCGGTGCCCGCACGCTCCTGCACGATCCCATCTCCACGGCGCTCGAACGCGGGACGCAGGGGGTGATTAATGGTCTAGAGAAGGAAGCCGCTAAGGGAAAGCTGACGCCCGAGCAGGCCCGTGAGGCCGGCGAGCGCCTTGAGCCCGTGCAGCAACTGGAGCAGCTCAGCTCGTGCGAACTGGTGATCGAGGCGGCGCCCGAGCGTCTTGACGTCAAGCACGAGCTGTACGGGCGCCTGTCGCAGATCGTGGGAGACGACTGCGTCCTTGCAAGCAACACCTCCTCGCTGCCGATCACCGCGGTGGCTGCCGGCGCCACGCATCCCGAGCGCGTGGTGGGCATGCACTTCTTCAACCCGGCGCCGCTGATGCCCCTGCTCGAGGTCATCGCCGGTTTGCTCTCCGACGAGCGAGCGCTTGAGATCGCTCGGACGACTGGCCTTGCAATGGGCAAGAACGTGATCCGGGCCGCCGATGTGCCCGGCTTCATCGTGAACCGTTGCAACCGACCCTTCGGCTTGGAGGCACTGCGCCTATTGCAAGAGCGCGTCGCGGACATAGAGACGATCGATCGCATCGTGCGCCTCGGCGGCGGCTTTCGCATGGGGCCGTTCGAGCTGAGCGACCTCGTCGGCGTCGACACCGGCTTCGACGTGTCAAAGAGCTTCTACGAGCTGAGCTTCGGCGAGCCGCGCTGGCGCCCCTCGCCAATTCAGGCGCGCCAGGTGGCGGCCGGGCTGTACGGGCGTAAGACGGGGCGCGGCTACTACGACTACAGCGCAGAGGGCCCGCATCGGCCCGCCGATCCTGACCCGCCCACGGGCGGTGGCGACGCGATCGTGACGGGGAGTGGGCCCGTGGCAGATGCACTGCGCGCGCTCGCCCCCGGCCAAGGTGGCGCTGAGATCGCCGTTGAGGGGCTCGGCGGCACCGTGGACGGCGAGCCGTTCTACGCGATCGTGCCGCTCGCCCTGGTCGAGGTCACCGGCGAGGCGGGCGAGCAGGCATTCAGGGGCCTTGGCCTGCACACCGAGCGCGTGCAACCCGCCCCCGCCGGCGTGCTCGCAAGGATCGTGTGTCAGGTGATCAACGAGTCGGCGTTCGCGCTCGGCGAAGGCGTCGGCTCAGCCGATGACATCGACACCGGCATGATGCTCGGCCTCAGCCATCCCCGTGGGCCGTTCGCGTGGATGCGCGAGATCGGGCCGGACCACGTGCTCAGGACACTTGAAGCGCTGGGCGAGGAGTACCGCGAGGAGCGCTACCGCCCAGCGCCGGCGTTGCGACGCCTCGCAAACGAAGCTGGCTGACCCCAACGCTCGCGGAGCACCACCTCCCACTCCCGTATTTCGCGGCCTTATAGCCGAAAAGGCTGCTGACCCGCGATGTGGCCGCCACCACTGGCGTCGATTCTCAGGAGGTCGCGTCGACGACCGGGGCCGGTGCTGCCCACTGAGCCTCGGCCAGATCGCCAACTGGCATCCCCTCGGGCGTGGGCACCTCGGGCGTGT
Source organism: uncultured Solirubrobacterales bacterium (assembly GCA_963704555.1). Lineage (GTDB taxonomy): Bacteria > Actinomycetota > Thermoleophilia > Solirubrobacterales > Solirubrobacteraceae > Palsa-744. The sequence continues at coordinate 1,531,558 of OY969921.1, read as the reverse complement.
CGCGCAAGTACCACTCGGCGTCGAGCGCCGCCTGACAGCCAGAGCCGGCGGCCGTGATCGCCTGGCGGTAGGTGTGATCGACGAGATCGCCGGCGGCAAACACACCGGGCCTGTTGGTGCGAGTGGAACGACCCTCGACCTTCACATATCCGTTCTCGTCAAGCTCGATCTGACCGTCCACGAGCGAGGACTGCGGCTCGTGGCCAACGGCGATGAACGCTCCGGTGATCGGTATCTCGCGGTGTTCGCCGGTCTCGGTATTGACAAGCTTGGCAATGCTCAAGGCACCGTTCTCGCCCGGCTCGAAACGCTCGACGGCGTAGGGCGTCAGCAATTCGATGTTCGCCTGCTCGCGCGCCCGCTCAAGCATGATCTTCGAGGCGCGAAACTCGTCGCGGCGGTGCACCACGATGACCTTGGCGGCGAACTTCGAGAGGAAGATCGCCTCCTCCATCGCCGAGTCCCCGCCGCCGACGATCACGGTCTGGGCGTCCTTGAAGAAGGCGGCATCGCACGTGGCGCAGTAGGAGACACCACGGCCGCTCAGCTCCTCCTCTCCAGGTACGCCGAGCTTCTTGTGCTCGGCTCCCATCGCAAGGATCACGGTGCGTGCACGATGCTCTGTGTCGCCAACCCAGACGCTATGCACTCCGCCTGGCTCATTGGCAAGTTCCACGCGCTCGACCTGATCTGTCTCCAGCGTCGCGCCGAAACGCTCAGCCTGCTCGCGCAGCTTCATCATCAAGTCGGGGCCCATAATGCCCTCGGGGAAGCCTGGATAGTTCTCGACATCGGTCGTCTGCTGCAGCAGACCGCCCCATGCGAAGCCCTCGACGACGAGCGGCGAGAGGTTGGCGCGCGAGGTGTACAGCGCCGCCGTATATCCCGCGGGTCCGCTGCCGATGATGATCGTGTTCTCGACCTCCGCCATCTCGCTGACTCCCGTCTCATTGGTTTTCCACTCGCAGCTGCGAGCGCCGTCAACTCAAGGTAGCCAATCCAGCGCTGAAAGCTCGTGTGCCCCGCTCCCGTCAAGGCCAGACTGACACCTGCTTTACTTTGTAAAGTATAGCGCGTTTGCTAGGCGTGAAGCGGTCCAGCAGTCTCGATCGGCTTCGCCGGGACGGACGTGGGAGCCATCTGCTCGCTGCGCCAGCGCGCCACCGTGCGGCGCAGCTGGAAGTAGGCAATCGCGCCCGGGACAGTAGGTAGCCAGAAGGAGATCGCACGGTAGGCGAGCACCGCGAGCACCGCTTGGTCGAGGTTGACACCGAAGGCCGCGAAGGCGCCGATCATCCCGCCCTCGACACCGCCGAGCCCGCCCGGCAGCGGCAGCAGGTTGCCGACCATGCCAAGGAAGTAGGCCATCAGAATGACCGTAAACGAGGGCGCGGAGCCGAATGCGTGAAAACACGCCCAAAGCACGCAGATGTCAAAGCCCCACCAAGCCGGCGCTCCCAGCAACCCGGGGTCGCGCTCGCGGACCAGCTCGATCGCCGTGCGCACGCCGCTTGCCGCCAGCGCCGGCACGGTCACCGCGCTTGCCAACCAACGCTCCAAACGGCCCGATCCGGCCGCCCAGCGAGCCAAACGCCGCTCGATGTCGCCAGGCAGCAGCGCCATCGCACCGGCCAACGCAAACAACAACGCGGCGACGACGGCCGGCACGATCGTCAGGGCAAACGAGCCTTCGCCGGGAAGCAAACCAGTACCCATGCCGATCCCGTCAAGCAATACGGCACCGGCATAGACCACGTACAGCAACACCATGAAGGCAACCATCCGACACGCCACCAGCCGCGCCTCCATGCCTGAGCGGCGCAGGGCCCAAGCGGTGAGCGCGATGCCGCCGGCGCCGGCGGCGGCAAACAGGCGCGTGGCCGCCAGTCCCGCCATCGTGATCTGGTAGCTCTCAGACCAGCCGATCGGGCTGGGATCGCGCACGAAGACCGCACGGAAGAGCACAACGTAGCCCGCGAATGAGCAGATCTCAAGCAGCACCCCGATCGCGATCCACCATGTGTCGCCACTCTCGATGCGATGGGCGGTGCTGCTGAAACCGGTGAGCTTGGGCAGCACGAAATACAGGAACGCGACCGCCGAGAGCACGAACACGCCAAAGGCGACCGCGCTGCGCCGAGTGACCGGCACGCGCGGCATCTGCTCATCGCTAATCGCCTCCCCGGATGCCGCCAGATCCGCCTGCGCCGATACGTCCTCTCGATTGACCGCCCTGCCGTGTGCCACGTCGCGATCCTCCCCCGCGACGGTCTCCTCTCGATCGACCGCCCTGTCATTGGCCGCGGCGCGATCCTCCCCCGCGATCGTCTCCTCTTGGTCGGCCCTCGCGCGCTCACCCGCGGAGGAGTCTGCCGCGCTCATCTCATCTCCTCGCAGGCTCATCTCGCATCGTGCGCCCGGGCCTCGATCGCCGCGACCGCCGTGCCAATGCGCCACAGCGCCGGACTGGCCTGTGGACCCAAGCGGCGCACCGTCGTCGTTAGCGCTGCCCCGGCGATCAGGTCGACGACATAATGCTCGCCGAGATATACCAGCGCAAAACCGAGCATGGCCGTGTAGCTCCAACCCAGGGCACCGGCAACCGGCCCAGTCTCTGCGAGCAGCTGAGCGGCCATCATCGATGTGGCGAAGTGCAGCGAGGGCATCGCGGCCAATGGATTGCCTCCAAGCACACTGTAAAGGGGGCCCCAGCCGTCTTTCCAAAAGAACTCCCCGTATTCCACCATCATGCGTCTGACCGCTATGTCCTCGGCACCCGCCGAGGACATGCTTGCGGGCTCTGTGGCGTTGTCATGCGAGCCTCCGTTCGTACTCGAGGAGCCGATCAGACGCCCGTTGAAATGCCTACCCCGGCCGGCGTGTCGCGCCGCATACCAAGGCGGGGCAGTCGGCAGAATCCAGTAGACCATCGCGCCGATGTCGAACACAGCGTAGGTCATCACCGCGGAGCGGTCGAAGCGGGAGCGGTGGCGCAACATGACGTAGAGGAGCGTTCCGTGTGGAACCAGAAACCAGAGCCAGTGCGCCCAGACCAGCACCCGGTCACCGAGCCGCCATTGCCCCCGCGCAAGCCTGCGCTGGAGGCGCACGGTGGGCAACTGGCCCAACCCGAGCACTCGGTCCACAGCAATCGGATAGTCGACTAGTACCCGCTGCTCTTGCGCGCGCTCGTCGTCGTGGGGAGCCTTGTAGGCGGCCAGGTAGGCCCACATCTGCAAAGAACACACGGCCACGTCGCGCATCCGCGAGCGGCGCACGGCCACGCACAGGCCGATCGGAGCGGCAAACGCGACCGTCTGCGCGAGGATCGGTGGTGTCGAGAGGCGCTTACGCAACAGCGGTGCCATCGCGCCCGCGGCCACCAGGCCCCAGGCGACTGTCCTGATGGCCCTCGACCCCCGCACGGGGCGAGGAGTATATGAACCTATGCGGCAGTTCCTTCCGCGAGACGCTCACGCATGTGGTTTGTGGCCTCGAGCACGAGCGCGCCGACGACGCGACTGGTCTCGTCCGCCTCAGGGTGCCATTGCACACCAAGTACAAAGCGTCGGTCGGGCATCTCGATTGCCTCGGGCAGACCGTCCATCGCCGAGGAGCCGCTGATTTCAAGCCCGTCTCCCAGCTGGTCCACACCCTGATGATGGTGGGACTTGGTGGCGTGGTGGGTCTCGCCCGCGGCGCGCGCGGCAAGTGAGCCCTCGATCAGCTCTACGTCGTGGTCGGCTCCGTCGAAGGTGCCGGGCACGCGCAGGTGTTCGTGATGGCCGAAGCGCTCGGGTAGATGCTGCAGCAGCGTGCCGCCATAGGCCACGTTGATCAGCTGCATGCCGCGGCAGATGCCGAGCACCGGCAGTTCACGTTCGATCGCCGCCCGTACCAGGGCAATCTCGAAACGGTCGCGCTCGGGCACGGTGTCGAGCGTCTCCGGATGAGGCTGTGCCCCGTAGCTCGCCGGGTCGATGTCCGCGCCACCGGCAATCACGAGACCGTCAAGCAAATCGAGCGCTTCATCCGGCTTTGTGAGCAAAAGCTCGTCGGGTGCCAGCATCAGGACAAGCGCTCCGGCACGCTGGACAGCTTCGACATAGCTGCGGGAGAGCAGCACCGCCTCTTGGTCCCACATGCCCCAGCGGGCCCGCTCTAGCGCCGTGCATATGCCGATCGCAGGTCTGTCCATCTCCACACACCATAAACTCCCGTGGCGATGCAGCTCGACACAGTCAACTTGACGCTCCTCGACGGCGCAGCGACGATCGAGTTGAACCGGCCACAAGCTCTAAACGCATGGAACAAGCAGCTTGGCGAAGACCTGCTGGCGGCGCTCGCCCACGCGGCCGCTGACGAGGCCGTCCGGGCTGTTCGCATCACCGGCGCCGGCCGGGCCTTCTCCTCAGGCGCCGACCTGCGCGACATCAGCGGCGATGACTTGACGCCCGAGGGGCGTCCAAACGTCTACGGAGTGCTCACTGAGCGCTACCACCCGATCATGCACGCCATCCGCGAGATGGAAAAGCCGGTAGTGGCGGCTGTAAATGGCGGTGCGGTCGGCATCGGCTGTTCGCTTGCGCTTTGCTGCGACCTGGTCCTAGCGACACAAAGCGCTTACTTCCTGCTCGCTTTCGTCAACATCGGGCTGGTGCCCGACGGGGGCTCCTCGCTATTCGTTCCCACCCGTATTGGAATGGCACGGGCCGCCGAGATGGCAATGCTTGGCGAGCGCGTGTCCGCCGCGCAGGCGCTCGATTGGGGACTCGTAAATCGCGTCTTCGCCGATGAGGACTTCGCGCACGAGAGCGCTGCGCTGACGGCACGCCTGGCCGCCGGGCCGACGCGCTCCTATGCCGCCGGCAAGCGCCTGCTCAATGCCCAGCTGTACTCGAACATGGCTGAGCAGCTTGAGCTGGAGGCGACGCTTCAGCAAGAGATGGCCGGTAGCGATGATTTCGTTGAGGGCGTCAGCGCCTTCTTGACAAAGCGCCCAGCCAATTTTTCGGGGCGTTGAGTAGCTTTCGAGCAGCTCCCTAGCACCTTTCGCAAAGCCATTTGCACCGGTTCCGGTTGTTGGGCACGCGCGTTCCGTCCGCTCCTGAATAGAATCCCGCCCGCCTTGAGTCATCTGCTTGCTACCCCCCTCGCGTTCTTCACGCCCCAGTCGGGCGGGTCGACCAACGCCGATCAGATCGACAGCCTCTACAAGATCACGCTGTATGTGGCGCTCGTAATCTTCGTGCTGGTCGAGGGCGCTCTCGGCTATGCCTTGTTCCGCTTCCGCTCGCGCAAGGGCGCCGTGGCCGCCCAGATTCACGGCAACACGCGCCTGGAGATCGGCTGGACTGTCGGCGCCGCGGTGATCCTGCTGGCCTTGGCCGGGCTCACATTCGCCAAGCTCTCCTCGATCCAGGATCCAGTCAACTCAAGCCCCGAAGGCGAACACCTCGTCAGCGACAGCTCGCGTCTGTATGCGAGTGCCCAGCAAAAGCTGCCTCCGAGCGGCAAGTCGCTGAAAATCACGGTGATTGGTCGCCAATTCGTGTGGCAGTACGTCTATCCCGGTGCAGGCGAAGCCGATGGGCTAGGTGCCCCATATTCCTACCAGCAGATGGTGGTGCCTACGAAAACCACTGTGACGCTCAACATAGTTTCCGCCGACGTGGTCCACTCGTGGTGGGTGCCCCAGCTCGGCGGCAAGTTCCAGGCAGTGCCCGGCTACCACAACTACACCTGGTTCAAGGTCGAAAAACCGGGCATCTTCCGTGGGCAGTGTGCGCTCATCTGTGGGCGCGGTCACGCGCGCATGACCGCCACCGTGAAGGCTGTCCCGCCGGCGCAATTCGAAGCATGGCTGGCCTACCAGAAGAAGCTGATCGCCGAAGCCAACGCACAAGCCGCGGTGGCACGCGCGAAGCTCAACAAGCAGGTCGGTGCCGGCCAGGTCCAGAACCCGTGATGCGCAGCCCCCGCCGCCCCCACCACCGAATCTCCGACTCCGGACACTAGGAGCCCAGCAAGAAGATGGCCACCTATGCAGCCCCGATCCCACAAGTAGTCGCGCACGATGTCAAGCCCAAGCCGAAAGGTTGGGCGAGCTGGATCACGACGACCGATCACAAGCGCATCGGGATCATGTACATGGTCACGACCTTCGCGTTCTTCATCCTCGGCGGCGTCGAGGCTCTGCTGATCCGCCTGCAGTTGGGCGTGCCCAACAACACGCTGGTCTCTCCCCAGATCTACAACCAGCTGTTCACGATGCATGGGACGACCATGATCTTCCTGTTCGTCGTGCCGATGATGGCCGGCCTTGCCAACTACTTCGTGCCGCTGATGGTGGGCGCGCGCGACATGGCATATCCGCGCCTGAACGCGCTCTCCTACTGGCTACTGCTGGCCGGCGGGATCGTCTTCTACGCCTCGATCTTCTGGAACCCACCCGAAGCGGGCTGGACGAGCTACGTGCCGCTGTCCAGCATCACCTACTCGCCCGGGGGCGGCCAGGATGCGTGGATCTATCTGGTCCACCTCACCGGCCTGTCCTCGATCCTCGGCGCGATGAACTTCTACGTGACGATCGCCAACATGCGTGCTCGCGGAATGTCCTGGGGCCGCTTGCCGCTGTTCATCTGGGCGATCCTGACCTACTCGATCCTGATCATCTTCGCGATGCCCGTGATCGCGGGAGCGGTCACGATGCTGCTGACCGACCGGCACTTCGGCACGCACTTCTTCGATCCAGCCAACGGCGGCTCGGCACTCTTGTGGCAGAACTTGTTTTGGTTCTTCGGGCACCCCGAGGTCTACATCATGGTGCTCCCGGGCTTCGGCATCGTCTCGGAGATCCTGCCCGTGTTCGCGCGCAAGCCGATTTTCGGCTACAAGGCAATCGCGGCATCGACAGTTGCGATCGCGTTCCTCGGCTTCTTGACCTGGGCGCACCATATGTTCACCGCACCGATCCCAGAGGCGCTGCTGATCTTCGTGATGATGAGCTCGTTCTTGATCGCGGTGCCGACGGGCGTGAAGATCTTCAACTGGATCGCCACGCTGTGGCATGGCACGATCGAATTCAAGACGCCGCTGCTGTTCAGCGCCGGCTTCATCGCGCTGTTCATGATCGGCGGCATCTCCGGCGTGTTCCTGGCCGTATTCCCGGTCGACTGGCAGCTGAACGAAACGTATTTCGTCGTGGCCCACATCCACTTCGTGTTGATGGGCGGAGCGGTGTTCACGATCTTCGCGGGGATCTACTTCTGGTTCCCGAAGATCAGCGGCAGGATGCTCAGCGAGAGTCTCGGCAAGCTGAGCTTCTGGCTGATGTTCGTCGGCTTCCTGATGACCTTCCTGATCCAGCACGTGATCGGCCTCGACGGGATGCCAAGACGCGTGTACGAGTACGACAACGTGGGCAACCTCGCGCTCTACAACCTGATTTCGACGATCGGCTCGTTCGTGCTCGCCTCGGGTGTGCTAGTGACGATCGTCAACGTCACGCGCAGCCTCAAGCACGGCGCTGTCGCCGGGCCAGATCCCTGGAAGGCCAATTCGCTCGAGTGGTTCACGACCTCTCCCCCGCCGACCAACAACTTCGACGCGATTCCGCTAGTACGCTCCTACGAGCCGATGAAGGACATCCGCCGCGAGATCGAGCAGCGCACCTCTGCTGTAGTACCGGCCCCGGGAGGCGCCACTGTGCCCGCCGGGGCCACCCAAGTCGGGGTTTGACAGCGCTGGAGTCAAACGCACCGCGCACCGGTAGAGTGCGGGTCGTGACCCAGGGAACTCGCAGCGCGCGGGAGGATTGTTGATGGACGGCACGTCCACGACCTACCCATCGCAAAGCGCCGGCGGAATCGCGGCGCCGCTCGCAAACGAGCGCTCCAGGACGCGCCAGCTGCTCTCGGACTACCTCGAGCTGACAAAGCCGAAGGTGCAGTCGCTGCTGCTGCTGACGACAGTCACGACGATGCTCGTCGCCGGCAATCCATCGTTGGCACTGATCGCCTTGACCTGCCTCGGCGGTTATCTCTCGGCGGGCGGCGCCGGCGCTGTCAACCACTGGTTCGACCGCGACATCGACGCAAGCATGGCGCGCACATCCAATCGACCGGTACCTTCGGGACGGATATCCCCGGCAGCGGCGCTCACCTTCGGATGCATTCTGGCTGGGCTGTCCTTCCTGGAGCTGTCGCTGACGGTCAACGTGCTCGCGGCAAGCCTCTCGTTTGCCGGTTTCCTCGGCTATGTGCTCGTCTACACGATGTGGCTGAAGCGGCGCACGCCCCAGAACATCGTGATCGGCGGAGCGGCAGGCGCGGTCCCGCCGCTTGTCGCGTGGGCCGCCGTGACCGGCTCTGTCAACGGGATCGCCGTGCTGCTGTTCTTCACCGTGTTCTTTTGGACGCCGCCGCACTTCTGGGCGCTGTCGCTGCTGATGAAGGACGAGTACGAGAAGGTGGGAGTACCGATGCTGCCGGTCGTGCGCGGTGAGGCCGAGACGCGTAGGCAGATCTTGCTCTACACCGTGCTCCTGTACGCGGTCACGCAATTGCCCTTCTGCGCCGGCGGCTTCGGAGGGATCTACCTGACCGCCTCGCTGATCCTCGGGCTCGGCTTCATCGCCGGCGCCGTGCGGCTCTATCGACGCGCCGATCGACGCAGCGCGCTGCAGCTCTACCTGTTCTCGCTGGCCTACTTGGCGCTGCTGTTCTGCGCGATGGTCGCCGACGTGAAGCTCTGAGAGCGCCAGGCTTTCGCGGCCCTGGGTGGCAGTTGCGAACCGAACACGATGTTTATGGCCGTGAGTCGGCTTGAGACGTACCTTGAGCGCGATGCTCGTCGCCACGAAGTTGTAATCTTCAGGTCCCGATGGATCGTCGCCTCGCCAAGAAGAACATCCGTGCCGGCCTGATCGTTGCCGGTATCTGCATGTTCATGTTCGGGCTGACGTTCATCGTCGCGGCGGCGTACCTCTCATGAGCCCGCTCGATCCCGAGATCCCACCGACCGGCGAGGAGATCCATCTTCCGGGGCCGACGATCCTGCCGCTGTTGACCGCAGTAGGCATCACTCTCGCAGTTATCGGCATCACTCTCAGCAAGATCCTGCTTGTCGCCGGAGTGATCCTGACGATCGTGTGCATTGTCCGCTGGGTCATGGACACGCGTCGCGAAATCGACGAGCTCCCACTCGACCACCACCACTGATTCGCTGTAGCATCAGGTGGGGCGCCGCGCGCAGGTGGGACTCCCAGTCCACGCGCGGCCCCGATGGAAGGTCACACCTGCCCCTAAAGGCGCTCGACCTCCCTGCTTTGCTCACCCCACGGCTGCGCTTGTCGGGACAGGGCAGATAGCCCCCTCATCTGTCCAGCAGCGCACGACGTCGCGCACAGAGAGGATCCCCATTGTCTCCCCATGCTCGATGACGATCAGGTGGCGAAAGCCGCCGCGAACCATTGTGGCCGCGGCCTCCTCCAAGGACCAGGACGGCTCGGCAAAAACGACGTCACGGGTCAGGTGGTCGGCCACGAGCTCGAGCTCCGGACTCTGCTCCGCGCCAACGGAGGCGAGCACGTCGCGCTCGGTCAAGATCCCCAGCCCACCGGAATCGGGATCGTTCACCACGGCGGCTCCGACGTGGCGCTCGGACATCAGCCTTGCGGCCTCGCGCAGCGTATGGCTGGGGCCGATCGTCAAGACTACCCGGCTCATACCGTCTCGAACCTGCATCGCCTCCACCTCCGATCCTCATCCGTATTTGCAACGATTGTCTCAATGTATTGCGTGTAGCGCTCCCCGTCAAGCGCCTGGCGCTGGACCGGGAGTACCCGTGATGGGTCAGTCCAAACGGGAGGCTTCAAACGCACAAAACGCGTCCATCGGCTCGAAGCATTAGCATCAGCCATTGCGATGTACAGGGTTGCCCTGAACAGCAGCGTGGCGCACCGAGGGGGTGCCTGAGATGTCCAAGCGCACGATTGTGGGGACGATCGTGGCGGGAGTGCTTGCGACCGCGATCGGGATCGTGCTCAGCTACACGATCAAATGGTTTCCGCCGCAGGCATCGACGCAGGCGCACCACACCGACACGCTCTATCACGTGCTCGTGATCGCCTCGGTGCCGATCTTCGTGCTGGTCGTCACGGTGATCCTCTTCTCGGTCTGGCAGTTCCGCATGAAGCCGGGCGAGGAGGAGAAGGACGGGCCGCCGATCCACGGCAACACACGTCTCGAGGTGATCTGGACCGTGTTCCCGGCCGTGCTCCTGCTCGGTCTCGTCTCCTACTCGTTCGTCGTGTTGCACGAAAACGAAAAGAAGCCTGCCAAGGAGATGGTGGTCGAAGTCACCGGCCGCCAGTTCGAGTGGACCTACGCATATCCGTCCTCGGTGACCGGGGGGGCGCCGCTGAAGACGGCACAGCTGTACGTGCCCGACAACGAATCGGTCGAATTCAAGATCCATTCGCTCGACGTGATCCACGCCTTCTGGATCCCCGCCTTCCGGCTGCAGATCGACGCGGTGCCCGGCATCACGACCAGCTACCGGGCGACGCCCGATCTGTTGGGCTCCTATCCGGTCGTATGCAACCTGCTTTGCGGCGTCGGACATTCGCTGATGCGCTCGACGATTCACGTCGTGACACCCGCCCAATTCCGCATCTGGCTGAAACGTCAGACGAGCACACCGTCGGGCGCATAGTGGGGGTATGGTGATCGATGCAATGGGGAGATGCGATTCGATGATCGGCATGGTTGGAGACCAAGGGGACGAGAGCTGATGGTCGCCCGGGTGCGCGCTCCGGGGCTGTATCGCGCGTTCGTCGGGCTGGCGCTCGGGATCGCGTTCGCCGCCGGGTTGACCTGGCTCGTGCGCATGGCCACCGGCCATGCGACCTATAGCCATTTCCTCAACGAGGAAGCCGTGATGGCGGTCTCGCTGCTCGCCGCTCCGATCTTCTTCCTCTTCGGACTTGGCGGTTTCGACTACTGGCTCTACTGGGCCGCAGGGCGCCCGACCCGCCCCGAGGATCACTCCGGACACGGGGCCTACAGCTGGAAGGACTACTTCCGCATCAACACCGACCACAAGGTGATCGGCATCCAGTACACGGTCACCGCCTTCTTCTTCCTGCTCGTCGGGGGACTGTTGGCGATGCTGATGCGCGCTCAGCTGGCCCAGCCCGGCGCTCAGTTCGTCAGCGCGAACACCTACAACGGGCTCTTCTCGGTGCACGCCTCGCTGCTCATCTTCCTATTCGTGATCCCTGTGTTCGCGGGCTTTGCCAACTACGTGCTGCCGATCATGATCGGCGCACCCGACATGGCCTTTCCGCGCCTGAACGCGCTCTCCTATTGGCTTTTGCCGCTGGCCGGCGCGATGATGCTGCTGAGCTTCGCCGCTCCCGGCGGCGCTTTCGCCGACGGCTGGACCGCCTACGCCCCTCTGTCGATCAACGCACCGATCGGACAGGACTTCTTCTCTGTCGGGGTGCAGTTCGCGGGCGCCTCGTCGATCATGACGGCGCTGAACTTCCTGGTGACGATCATCACGATGCGCGCGCCGGGAATGAGCTTCTTCCGCATGCCGCTACTCGTCTGGGCGAACTTCGCCACGTCGCTGTTGGTGGTGATCGCCACTCCCTTCATCGCCGCGTCGCAGTTCTTCGTGCTGCTCGACCGCGGCCTGGGCTTCAACTTCTTCAACGCCGGCAAGGGCGGAGACGTGCTCATGTACCAGCACGTCTTCTGGTTCTACTCGCATCCGGCTGTCTACATCATGATGCTGCCGGGCTTCGGGATCGTCAGCGAAATCATCGCCGTGAAGGCGCGCAAGCCGATCTTCGGCTACCGCATGATGGCCTTCTCCCTGCTTGCGATCGTTGGCCTCGGCTTCACCGTGTGGGCACACCACATGTTCACTTCCGGCATGCCCGCCTGGATCCGCATCCCGATGGCGATCACGACCTGCATCATCGCGGTTCCCACGGGCATCAAGATCTTCTCTTGGCTAGCGACGCTGTGGCGCGGAGTGCTGCACCTCGACACGCCGATGCTGTTCACACTCGGCTTCCTGGTGACGTTCACGCTCGGCGGCATCAGCGGCGTGATGCTCGCGATGTTGCCGTTCGACATCCACGTGAGCAGCAGCTACTTCGTGGTGGCGCACCTGCACTACGTGCTGTTCGGTGGCTCTCTCATGACGATCTTCGCTGGCGCCTACTACTGGTTCCCGAAGATGACCGGGCGCATGTTCGACGAGCGCCTGGGCAAGTGGCACTTCTGGAGCACGTTCGTGTTCTTCAACCTCACGTTCGCGCCGATGCACCTGCTCGGGCTGGAAGGCATGCCCCGCCGTGTGGCGAGCTACTCCGCGCAGTTCGCCACCGCCAACCTGTTCATCTCACTCGCGAGCTTTGCCCTGGGCGCGAGCACGCTGATCTTCGTCTACAACATGGTCACCAGCTGGCGCGGTGGCCCGCACGCACCGGCCAACCCTTGGCGCGGGATGACGCTCGAGTGGCAGGTCTCCTCACCGCCACCGGTCTTCAACTTCGACCGCATCCCGACCGTCGTCGGCGGACCCTACGAGTACGGCGTACCGGGAGCGGTGCACGGCACCTTCGCTCCGCCGCCGACGCCGGCCACCGTAGGTGGCGCCGCCGGTGGATCGGACACAGTCTTCCACGCAGCCATCGAGTGAAGGAGCAGGTCCGATGAAAGAGATCCTGGTCATAGCCAACCGCACACTGGGCGGCGAGAAGTTGCTGGAGCTGGTACGCGCACGCGCCGCGCAGGGCGATGTGACGTTCCGCCTCGTCGTGCCCCAGACGAAGCCCACGGCGGGACTCGTCATCCAAGACGACGCTGTGCGCGAAGCGGCACAGATTCGTGTCGACCTGGCGACGTCGCTGCTGGCGACAGAGGGAATAACAGCCATCGGCGAAGTTGGCGACCACGACCCATTCCTCGCGACGATGGATGCGATCGCCAGGCGCCGCCCTCAAGAGGTGATCATCTCCACTCACCCGGCCACCCAATCGGGCTGGCTGCGCCGGGATCTGATCGATCGTGTACAGCGAGCCTCGGGGCTGCCTGTGGAGCACGTCGTCGTCGACTTGACCCGGGAAAGCCTGCCGTTCGCGGTGACGCTCGTTGTCGCACACAAGACCTCGAGCGGCGAGGAGCTGATCGACCGCCTCGGCGCCAAGGCGTCCGGGGGCGAGCCACATATGTTCATCGCGGTGATCCCCCAACAGGACCGCAGTGGCGCGGCTCACCGCGAGGCACGCATCCGGCTTGGCACGATGCTCGATCGACTTGACGCGGCGGGTCTGCTGAGCGCCGGCATGATCGGCGACCCCGATCCCTATACAGCGACGATGAACGCGCTGGAGCTGTTCAAGGCCGACGACGTCGTCATCTCGACGCTCCCCAACGAGCGCTCGGGTTGGCTGCGTTCGAACCTGATCGAGCGCGTCGGACACGCGACCACCGTCCCCGTCGAGCACGTGGTCGTGACGCTTGAGCCCAACGCTACCGCGGCTACGGCCGCAAACTAGGCCGCGGAGCATTTGATCATGGAGGCCGCAAGCGTCGCCCACACAGCCGCCCACGACACTCACGGTGACGGCGAGCACCAAGGGCCGCTCGCGGCGCACCGCAGCTCGCGTGTCGAGCCACAGCTACTCGGAATGTTGCTTTTCATCATCTCCGAGATCATGGTGTTCGGGGCCTTCTTCACGGCTTACTTCTTCATCCGTGTAGCCCAGGGCGACCCGTGGCCGGCGCCTGGAACGCACTTGCCGCTGGAAGTCGCGGGCTTGAACACGGCGATCCTCGTCTCCTCCTCGTTCACGCTGCACTGGGCTGAGCAGTCGATCAAGAAAGGCAACCGCTTCGGCCTGAAGGCCGGCATGCTGACGACCTTCCTGCTCGGCTGCGCTTTCCTGTTCATTCAGATCAACGAGTACGCCAACATCGGCTTCGCCCCGCAAGACCAGGCGCAGGCGACGATCTTCTACTCGCTCACCGGCCTGCACGGAGCGCACGTGTTCATCGGCCTGCTGCTGCTGCTGGTCGTCACGACCAGAGCGTTCCGAGGGCACTACTCGCCAGAGGAGCATCGTGGCATCGAAATCCCCGGTATCTACTGGCACTTCGTGGACATCATGTGGATCGTCGTATACACGACGGTCTATGTGATCTGAAACCGATCAGGGCCTAAGCCAACGTGCTGAACCCGCTGCGGACAGTTAGTCGTATAGCTTGCCCTGAGGTTCGTGGACCAAGCAGTCCAAGGACGCAACAAGCGCAGTGTGCTGGCCGATTGGAGATCCCGTCGATCTCCAATCGGTACACAAGCGAGCGAGGACGCAGGAATGCGCCGCGTCCACGGGCCTCAGGGACGTGCTGAACCCGCTGCGGACAGAGGACGAGGCTTTCCGCTTCCTGCTCTACGCGATCGCCGTGATCGCCGCCATCGTCGTGCTGATTCTCATCCTGCGCGCCATCCTCTAAGAGCTCACCGCCCGAGGCATTGAGAAGCCCCAGTCGGGCGACCGACGAACAACTACTTCACGGTGAGAGTGCCGTACATCCCTGCGGCGCGGTGCCCGGCAGCCTGGCAGAAGAACGTGTAGGTGCCGGGCTTGAGCTTGACGGTGATCGACGCGGTGCCCTTCGTCTGGAAGGTCGTGGCACCCAGCACGGGGCCGCTGCCGTTGGCCCCACCCGAGCCGGCTTCAAACGCGATGTTGTGAGAGACACCGGACATGTTCTTCATCGAAACGCTTACCGTGCCAGGAGTGGCCGTAGCCTTGGTGGCGGTGTACGCAAGCAGGCCCTGCGGGTCGGCTTCGAATTCAAGCTTGCCGGCCTTCTCCACAGCCGGCTTGCCTGAACCGGGGGCTTTCACCGCGTCGGCGAGCAGTCCGGTGTCCTGACCGGGACGGTCAGCCACTTGGGCGACGTAGGCGGCGATGTCGGTCAACGTTGAGCCGCTTGCCAGTCCGCCGGGCATCACACCTTCGCGATTGGGGTTCTGCACCTGTCCTTCGACGACCGTGCGAATCGCGTTGCGCTCCAGGCCTTCGTCGACGCTCGCGCGAAATGCTTCGTCGAGGTTGGGACCGATGGTGCCCTTTGTATTAGCCCGGGCGAGCGTATGACAGGAGCCGCACTTGGCAACGAATTGTTGCTTGCCGACGATCAGGTTTGCATCGTTGTCTTTCTCCGCGTCGCCACAGCCAGCGAGCACGAGCAGCAGGCAAACCACTCCGAGCAGTGCACCGACCCTGCGCGCAGACAACCCCCTATGCAAACCCACCCCATACATCAGCGGGTCCACTCTATCCAAAGGACCGGCCGACAGGCTCTCCGCCGGCCGCTGCGATTACCCCCCGCGCGACGCCCTGCCACGACCAACGCTCACGCACCGCAGCGACCAACGCTGTCCGCGTGCGATCCTGTAGCGCACTGTCGGCTCCCAACCAGGCCGCGAGCCGCTCGCCAAGTGCTTGCACAGCACCGTCGTCGACTGGGAAGGAAAGCCATGCGGCGACCTCGGGCGGCAGCTCTCCGGCGAGCTCCTGGCTCACCTCGGCCAAACCCGAATGGGCGGCGCTGATCGGCAGCGCAGCGCACGCCCCAGCCTCGACGGCGACCATCCCGAACGCCTCGGGAAAGGTGCTCGGCACCGCCAGCGCCGAGCACGCGGGCAGCACCTCCGCCAACTCCTCGTGGTCGAGGCGCCCGGTGAATACGATCCGCTCGTCAAGGCCGCGGGCGGCCTCCAGGTAGCGCTCCGTCTCTACGCAGGACAGCGAACTCAAGAACGCGAGCAGGTGACGCAGAGGTGCCGTCGGTGTCGCCTGCCGCGGGTCGTGCGATTCGCCTCCCTCAGCCTCCAAGGCACGCCCAAGGCGGCCAATCTCCATCGCGCCGTCGAGGTCGCCCGCGGCGAGGCACGCCACCAGGCGCTCCAAGCCTGCGCGGTAAGCGCCGAAGCCCACGATCGCAAGCTGCGCGTCGGGAACCTGCATCAAGACGAGAGGCCAAGCGGCGACGAGCAAGTCCACGCCCTTGCTGACGATCAGCTTGCCCACGTAGGCTACGAGCACGCCCCTCCTATCCAAAATCTTTTCGAGTGCAGCTGCAACCAGCTGCTCGTTGCGCGCGAAAGTGCTTGACGGCTCCTCAGGGGAAGCGGTAGCGCCACTCTGTAGACGCTGTTGCAACCCACGCATGGCCGCCCAAGCCTCGCGCGGCTCGTGCGGGCGAAAGCGCTCGACGTCGACCCCTGGAGGACCCAGACGCGTGCGCCGCCTGACCTGGGCCCCGTCCTGCCCGCCAAACGCCCGCCAAAGGCTCTCAGCGGTGTGCAGCGAGCCGACAAGCACGGTCTTGGCGCCGGCAAGCCCCTCGCGGGCGAAGCCCATGAAGCGCTCAGGTTCGGGCTTGACCGTGTACTCAAGCGCGCTCCCATGCACCTTCACCGCATAGGGCGTCTGCTCGCCAAGCGCCCGCGCCAGGATCACCGGCCCCATCACTAGATGGTTCGCCAGCGCCGCTTCGGGACGAACAAGCTCGGCGACCTCGCGCACGGCCTCCACGTTGGCTTGGATGTAGCGCGCAATCTCCTCGTCCGAGCAGTTGGCAAACGTCTTGGTTTCGATCCCCTCGTAGCGGTCCTGCACGTACAGGGGAAGGAGTCCGCCGATGTTCGGGCGATAGACCGTGCAGCCCGCAGACGAGCGAGCCACGCTGTCGCGGCCCGGCCCGCCCCCCGCACCCGCCCCAGCGCCCGCGTCCGTGCCGGCGGACGGCTCCCCGGCGCCGTGCTCACCACCATCCCGCTCGCCGTGAGAGTCTCCGATCGCTTTCAGTCGGAGCTTGCCGCCATCCCAATCCCCGGCGGCATCGACAAACGCATAGCGCTCGGGATGACGATCCTGGCTGAACAGGTGCACCTCGTGCCCGAGCCCGACCAGCGCTTCGGCCAGGCGCGCGTTGTAGACGTTCGAGCCGGTCCCGCTCAGCAGGTAGCCGTGGAAGATCAAGATGCGCATCCCTGCAGCCTATTCGCCGTCTACCCGCACGCTCACGCGTCCTGGCCCACACGCCCATCCGCCCGGACGCTCCGCTAAAGTGCCGGGCGTGAGCACGAGCCAGCGCTATCGCCTGCGCACCCCTTCCACCGGCCGAGAGGTCCTGGTGGAGGCCGTTCCCGGCGAGATATACCGCGACCGCGACACCGGCGAGGAGATGGAGGTGGTGGGCAAGCTGCTGCCGCTCGCCCCCGACCATTCGCGTCTACCGTGGGCGGTTGAGAACCTGCGCTTCTGTCCATGGTGCGAGCAGCATGCTCAGAAGGACCTGAACGATTGCCCCACATGCGGCCGGCGGATGGGCCCGCTCGGCGCGTGACCCAGCGCCTGTCGCGCTCGCGTACGATCGCGCTCGCGGCGAGCGCCTTGATACTGCTCTCCTGTCTCGGTCTCTCCGCCTGCGGCGGCACAAGCGTCTCGGACGCGACCCCCAAGAGCACCCCGGAAATAACGCCGCCGAACGACACTTCGGCCGAAAAGGAAGCGACCGAAACGACCGCGACGTCGACCACCGCGACGACGTCCACGACCCCGACGACCGGTGAAAGCCCCACGAGCACGACGGGAGGCAGCGAATCGAGCGAAAGCGCCTCTGGAGAAAGCGGCACCGAAGCCGCCGGAGGAACAGCCGCAGGCGGCGAATCAGCCGAAAAAGCCGCTAGCGAAAAAACAGCGTCGGAAAAAGCTGCTACAGAAAAAACGCCTGAAAAATCCTCTGGCAGCGTCGGCTCGAACGGCGGCGCCAGCGCGCCTTAAGCCCTCTGCCCGCGGAGCTGCCCCGCGCCTTGGGCCCCTGTTCGCGACCTGAGTCCGCTGTTACTCCCATGCCTTAGGCCCTGTTCGCGGCGTGAGTCCGCGGTTGCTCAATTGCCGCTGGCCACGCGGGCTAAACCCGGGCTGACCGACAATCAGGGCGTCGAGATCAGCGTCGCGCTGTAGGTCAGGCGCGCGGTTTGATAGAGGCAGTAGTACTGGGTACTGGTGCCGATGCTTGTCTGTGCGGTCTGAGTGCCGGTTGTCGTGCACTGACCCTTCGCCCGGCTTGCCCGCCATGAGGTGCCCTTGCCGAAGCCGAGCGCCAGCGCGGGCGCCCAAGTAGGCACGGTCAAGGCAACGATGTCGCCCTTCTTGACGGCAATGGTGGTGGCGAGCGGGAACTGGGCGGTCTTGCCGAAGTACTTTTCAAGCGGAACCACAGGGCTCTGGCCGATCACCTTGTACGTCAATTTGGGGCTCTTTTCGGCGCGCAGTATTGCGATGCCGGCCGACGCCGAGCCGCCCTCGTTGGCATTGAAGAACTTGATCTGAGCCGCGGTGGGCTTGCCGAGCGTGATCGTCCAGGCGACAACCGTGCCTTCACGAGGCGCCGCCTCGGTGTTGTTGTTCGTTTCGACCTTGACCTGGAAGCCGGTCGTGCGACTGACGGCAAGGCAGGAGGGCGTAGGACAACTGGGCACCGTGGCCGGCGTGGTGGCGGGTATCACGCCAACTTCGGTCAGCGTGGCCAGCGAGCCGGCGGGTATGGCCAGCGCCAGTCCGCAGCCGAGCACAATCGTGGTGATGAGGCGTCTCATACGGAGCATCCAAGAGGAAACACGGGAATAGGCACGATGTAGCGGTTCGACACGCAAGCCATTATTCCCCCTTTGCGGTGACTCTTGATCTCAGCGACCGAGCTCAAGCTATGGGCCCGATTGCGGCCGCCGCGGCGGCGATCTCCGCGGGATCGCCGGGCGCCGGTGTCCAGGGCAGCTTCAGCGGGTCGTCGACATAGCGAGGAATAACGTGCAGGTGGAAGTGGAAAACCGTCTGCCAAGCGGCGGCCCCGCAGGAGTTGATCAGGTTGACCCCGTCTGCTCCCAAGCGCTGCTTCGCGCGACGGGCAAGGCGCTGTGCCGCGATGGCGACGGCCTCTAGCTCGGACTCCTCGATGCTCAACAGGTCCTGCGTGTGCGTACGCGGAATCACAAGCGCATGACCGCGGGTGGCGGGATTGATGTCCATAAAGGCCAGCGTATGCTCGTCCTGGTCGACAATCGTCGCCGGCAGCTCGCCCGCCACGATCTTGCAGAAGATGCAGTCTTGCTCGCTCATAGCGGCCAATCCTAGCCGCGTCGACGCGTTCCCAAGGGGATGCCAGGCGATGGACAGCACGTGTAGGTCGCGGGTGTAGTTACATACTTTTTTTGAGATTCACCTATGTAGCTACGATATGTAGCCACTATCGGCAATCGCGCAAAATAGGACATCACACCTTCTCCCCCTATGGATCGCGAGACTTGAAGTCATACGTCCGTGTGAGAGCTAGCGCCTGCTCGTGCGTGCTGACCTCACCTGTGTACTGAGCCCGCACAAGCACGGCCAGCAACTCACCTACGCGCGGGCCTAGTGGGACGCCGAGCTCGCGCGCGAGCTGGTCGCCGCGCAACAGCGGCTTAGGCGCGCCCGCCCGATGCCATCGCAGCGCGTCGTCGAGCATCCGTCGAGCCAGATCGACGTGCGCCGCGATCGCCTGCTCGGCTTTTGCCCCGCGCGTGGCAAGGCGATCGCATACCGACAGCAGCGTGACATCCACCTCCACGGGCTCGCAGGCGTGCAGATAGTCGTAGACCGCTCCGCGCGCCAGCGGCTGGGACTCATGCACGAGAAAGCCGAGGCGCAGGTGGTGGCGCACCATTGCCGCGACGTGTTCGCGCAGACGCACACTGACGCGCAGGCGTCCGAGCACGTCCCGGGCGAGCTCCGCCCCTTGTAAGTCATGCCCGAGGAAGGTCACGCGCCGGTCGAGCACCCGCACCGAGCGCGTGGCCGGCTTGGCGGCATCGTGCAGCAAAGCCGCCCAGCGCAATGCCTGCCCGCGCGTCATCCCGTCAGCAAGCGGCTCTGCAAGCAGCTCTAGCACCGGCGCGCGCTGCTCCTCCTCAAGCGCCGCGATTGGCTCGGTGCTCAGCGCGCTCGCGACTGCGGTCGAGCCAGTATCAGAGCCCTGCAAGCCAGGGATCGCCGTGAGCTCGATCGCCCGCTCGAACACCTCCAACGTATGACCGTAGACGTCGCGGTGATGAAAACGACTCTGCTCTACGCCGCGCAAAGCTTCGAGCTCCGGCAGCACAACCCGCGTCGCGCCAAGCTCGCTCATCAGCTCAAGTCCCCGCACAGCCTGGGCCGAGGCGACGATCCGCTGCAGCTCAAGGAACACGCGCTCGGGCGAGATCTGCTCCAGTCGCTGCGCCTGTACACGCGCAGCTGCGATCGCCTCCGCCTCCGGCTCTAGCTCCAGCTCAACCGCGACCCGCACCAGACGCAGGACTCGTAGTGGGTCGTCCTTGAAGGCATCGGGGCCCGCCATGCGCAGACGTCCGGCGTGCAGGTCGCCGCAACCGCCGAGCGGGTCAAGCGGCTCTCCTCCAGCCAAAGGCTCGGCGATCGCGTTGACGGTGAAGTCGCGCAGACGCAGGTCCGCTTCCAGCGAGGGTCCGCGCATAGCCTCTACGTCGACCTGCCAAGCGCCTTCGCGGGCGACCACGCGCCACGCCCCGAACTCTTCTGAGAGCGCAAAACAAGCCGCGGGAGCGCCGGCGTTCTTGGCCACCTGCGCGATCGCGCGGGCGCCCTCTCCTGGGTCGCCGTCGAGCACGACATCCAGATCTGCCCCAGGCCTGCCAAGCAGGCGGTCGCGCACCGCGCCGCCGACAAGCCAAGCGCGCCGCCCCTCAAGCGCCGAGCGGACGATCTCCAGCGCCTGCGCGCTCATCGGCTCGCGCCGAGCGAGGGCGCCTGAGGACCGGCTGAGGCTTGCGCCGCGCCGCTTTGCCGGCCCCGCAAGCCCCCCGTCTGTCCGGCTGCCGGCTCACGCGCCGCTTGGCCGTCATAATGGTAGACGCGCGGCACACGGCCGGTCAGCGCGCAGGTCACCTCGTAGCTGATCGTGTCCATCCGCTGCGCGACCTCCTCCGCGGTTATCCGCTGATCGCCGCGCGCGCCGATCAGCACGGCCTCGCTGCCGCGCAAACCACGAGCATCAGCGTCCACGCCGAGATCGACCGTCAGGTTGTCCATGCTGACCGTGCCCACGATCGGCCGCCGCCGCTCGGCGATCAACACCTCGCCGCTGTTCGACAGCGCCCGTCGCCAGCCGTCGCCGTAGCCGATCGGAAGCACACCAAGCTGTGTCTGCCGCTCGGCGACGAAGCGTCGTCCGTAGCCGGCGCTCTGGCCGGGAGCGCAGTCCTTGACCTCGGCCAAATAGGAGACCAGCTCGAGCGCCGGGTCTAGCCGGTGTGCCAGCGGATCGCGCCCGAAGGGATCCATCCCGTATATGCCGATGCCGCAGCGAACCATGTCGAAGTGCGAGCGCGGCTCGCGCAGAGCGGCGGCACTGTTGGCCGCGTGCACGACAATCTCCGGATATGAGGCCTTGAGCTGCTCAGCCCAGTCGCTGAACGTCTCAAGCTGGCGCGCGAAGAACTGGTCGTCCTCATCGTCGGCAGTCGCGAAGTGAGTCATCGCCCCGGCCAGCTCGACCTGTGCGGTCTCGGCGGCAAGCGCCGCCACGCGCAGCCCAAGCTCTGCGTCGCGCGTCCCGAGCCGGCCCATGCCGCTGTCGAGCTTGACGTGCACACGACCGCCGCCTGCTTGCTCGACAGCAGCAACCATCTGCTCGCTCCACACGACGACGTCGGCCTCGGCATCGAGCGCTTCGTCCAGCTCAACCGGACTGAGCGCGCCCATTACGAGCAGTCGCACTTCACCGAAGCCCGCGCGCCGCAGCTGCACGGCCTCGTGCGCACCCGCCACCGCAAGCCAGGTCGCACCGGCGTCGAGTGCTGCGCGCGCGCTCTGCGCTGCCCCGTGACCATAGCCGTCAGCCTTGACGACCACGCACAGCTCGCAGCCCGGCTTCAGCTCCTCGCGCAGCCGCCGACAGTTGCGCTCGATTGCCGCCAGGTTGACGCGCGCGATCGCGCGCCGCGCGCCCATCGGCGAGGTGGCGAGGCGATGTGTGCTCATCGGCGCCTCGCCGCGGGCAGTGCAGCAATCACGTCGCCGGCAATGACGCCCTCGGCTGCTCCCTGCCGGCGGGCTGCCTCGCGGCCTGCCTGCGCATGCAACTGGACGCCCGCGGCGGCTGCCGCAAACGGTTCCATACCCTGCGCCAACAGCGCCGCGAGCGTGCCGGTGAGCACGTCGCCGGTGCCGGCTGTAGCAAGCGCGGGACTGTTGCCGCGGCTGACCGCGACACGGCCGCCGGGCTCGACGACAAGCGTGTCGTCACCCTTGAGCACAACGATCGCCTGGGCTTGCTCTGCGGCTTTGCGCGCGCGTGCGAGCCGCTCGCTCTGTACCTGTTCGCTGTCGATGCCCAGCAGTCGCGCCAGCTCACCGGCATGCGGCGTAAGCACCGTCGGCGCCTCTCTCAGCGCAAGCTCGGCAAGCGACCCAGCGTGGGCGTTCAAACCGTCGGCGTCGAGCACCAGCGCGAGCGATGCTTCACGAGCCAGCTCGCGCGCAAAGCGCACACTCTGGGAATCCCGACCGAGTCCGGGGCCAAGCGCCAGGCAACCGGAGCGCCCAAGCGAGTCCTTGACCGCGGACAATCCCTCGGACGTAAGCGCGCCGTCCGTATCGACCAGTCCGCGAGTCATCACCTCCAACAGCTGCACGTCGAGGATCTGTTGCAACGAAGCGGGGACACACGCGGTCACATAGCCGGCACCGGCGCGTAGCGCGGCAAGCGAGGCCATCGCCGGGGCACCCATCAACCCACGCGAGCCACCGACGAGGACAACGTGGCCACTGCTGAACTTGGTCGAGGCGGCCTCCCTGCCAGGCAGAGCGTCGAGCACATCGTCACGGATCAGGCCGATATCGCTCGTGCCCGGCGCGCCGCGCGGGATCCCGATGTCGATCACGTCGAGCTCACCGGCGTGGCCCTTGCCGGGATAGATCCATAGCCCAGGCTTGGCCGCATGAAATGTGACGGTCTTGGCAGCTTTGATCGCGCGACCGGCGACGACACCGGTGGAAGCGTCGACCCCGCTGGGCATGTCCACGCTCACGATAAGCGCAGGCGCGCGGTCGATAGCCGCGATCGCCTCGGCCACCGCTCCGTGAGCAACACCCGAGAAGCCTGTGCCAAGCAGCGCATCAACGATGACATGCGCATGCGCGATCGCCTCGGAGGCGGCTCCATCCAATAGCGCAAGCGGTGGCGCCCCAGGCAGGCGTTCGAGGTTGGCACGCGCGTCGAGCGAGAGCTCCTCGCCGGCGGCCATGCACACGACCGTCACGTCTCTTGCCGCCTCGCGCAACAGCCTGGCCACCACGAAGCCGTCGCCGCCATTGTTGCCCTTGCCGCAGACCACGACCACAGGCCCGTCGGGTGCGAGCTCTTCTACGGAGCGAGCGACGCCCTGCCCCGCCCGCTCCATCAAGTCGAGCGACGATATCCTCCGTTGCTCGATCGCCCATCGGTCCACAGCCCGCATCTGCGGGGCGTCGAGCAATGGCTCACACCAGTCGGGAAGCTCCGTCATGACGAGCGATACTAGGGGCTGGCTCGGAAACCCACCGGCTTTGAAGGCCTTTCAAAATGACCTGCACGTAAACACCCCCTTTGCCTGGATCAAGGTTTTGGGCGCCGCCGAGCCGCCCGTCTACTCCACCGTGACCGTCTTGGCGAGGTTTCGCGGCTGATCGACATTCAGGCCGCGTAGCCTGGCGATCCGATAGGCGAGCATCTGCAGCGGGATGACCGCCAGAACCGGCTGCAACATCCAGTCGATCGCCGGCACCGGGATGGCGACATCGACTTGGCCCTCCAAGCCGTTGCCCTCGGTCGTCAAAGCGATCACGTGGGCGCCGCGTGCTCGCACCTCCTGCATGTTGGACACGATCTTCTCCAGCACCGGCGAGTCGGTTGCCACACAAACCACGGGCGTGGACTCATCGAGCAGTGCGATCGGGCCGTGCTTCATCTCGCCGGCCGCGTAGGCGTCGGTTGCTATGTAGGAGATCTCCTTCAGCTTCAACGCCCCCTCAAGCGCCACCGGCAACCCGACGTGACGGCCCAGGTAGAGGAAGAATTCCTTTTGCGCGTGTTCGGAGGCCACCTGCTCGATCTGCTCGTCGACGTTCGCGATCACCTGGTCGATGCAGTGGGGCAGGCGCTTGATCTCGCTGACGAGCTCCGTCAGACGCTCGGGCGAGAGCGTGCCCCGCAGCTCGGCCAGGCGCAGGCCGAGCAGGTAGATGACAGCCACCTGGCAGACGAACGTCTTGGTGGCCGCCACGCCGATCTCAAGTCCGGCGCGCGTAAATAGCACGCCGTCGGCGTCGCGCGTGGCCTGCGAGCCCATCACGTTGGTGATGGCAAGCACTGTCGCGCCGGCCTCGCGCGCCTTGCGCATCGCAGCGAGCGTGTCCGCTGTCTCGCCGGACTGGGAGATCCCAATCACGAGATCGCCGGGGCCGACGACCGGATTGCGATAGCGGTACTCAGAGGCGATATCCATTTCAACGGGCAGCCGCGCCCATTCCTCGATCGCGTAGCGGCCCACCAGACCGGCGTGGTAGGAGGTCCCACAGGCGACGACTACCACTCGCTTGATGTCGGCGAGGATCGCCTCGTCGAGGGCGCCCGGCTCGTCCAGATCGACGCCGTCGCCACGCGCCACGCGATCGGCGATCGTCTCGGCCACGGCGTCGGCCTGTTCGTGGATCTCCTTGAGCATGAACGTCTCGTAACCACCCTTCTCGGCGGTCTCCTCGTCCCAGTCGACCTCCTCCACCTCGCGCAAGACCTCCTCCCCCGCGAGCGTCAAGATCGTGACGCCATCGGGTCGCAGCACCGCCAGCTCGCCGTTGTCCAGGTACTGCACCGAGCGCGTCTGGGCCAGAAAGGCCGGCACGGCCGAGGCGATAAACTGCTCACCCTCGCCGCGACCGATCACCAGCGGGCACTCCTTGCGAGCGCCGACGAGCGTGTCAGGCTGCTCGACGCTCATTGCCACGAACGCGAAGTGGCCCTCGAGCTCGGCGAACGCCTTGCGCACGGCAAGCGTGAGATCGCCTTCGTAGTGCGCGGCCACCAGGTGGGCGATCACCTCGGCGTCGGTCTCCGAGGTGAACAGGTTGCCTTCGCCTGCCAGGCGCTCCTTCAGCGCCATGTAGTTCTCAACGATCCCGTTGACAACGACGTGCAACCGGTCCTCAGGGTCGTAGTGGGGATGGGCGTTCTCCTCGCTGACGCGCCCGTGCGTAGCCCAGCGCGTGTGGCCGATCCCGGTGTTGGCGACGCGCTCGGCTACCGCGACGGCGCCGGAACGCTCGCCGTGGTCGAGCTTTGCCTGCAGCGCGCTCAGATTGCCGACCGAGCGCACCGCTTCGATCCGATCGCCCGCGAGCAGCGAGATGCCGGCGCTGTCATAGCCGCGGTACTCGAGCTTCTGCAAGCCAGCGAGCAGCAGCTCGCGGGCCGGGCGCTTGCCTACATAGCCGACGATGCCGCACACGGCGACGACGATATCAGCGAGTCCTGGGGCTCACGAGCCTGTAGAAGGTCTTTCAAAAAATGACTTGCACGCCCAACACCCCCTTGTTTGGACACGAATGCTTTATTTAGGTACCTAACCTTTATCTACTCGTTCAGAAAAGGGGGGCGTTGGCGGGACCAATCAAAGACGAACGAAGCACCCCGACGCACAACCGGTGAGACATCCCGCTACACAGCTCATTCGAAACACATTCCTAGCCCAACTCGCGCTCTACGAGCGCCACCAGCCGCCCGCAGACCGCCTCGGCCTCTTCGTTGCTGGGCGCCTCGACCATCACGCGTACTAGCGGCTCGGTGCCGCTGGGACGGACAAGCACACGCCCACGGCCGGCAAGCGCCTGTTCCTCCTCGGTGACGGCCTGCGCGACACTCTCGGAGCTCGCGAGCGCGCCTCGGTCGAGCACGCGCACGTTCACGAGCCGCTGCGGCAGCTTGCGCATCGCTTCGCGTTCGCTCAGGTCGCGTCCGGCGAGCGCCTCAAGCGTCAGCAGCGCGCCCGCGATCCCGTCGCCGGTGCTGTTGAAGCCCATCTCGATGATGTGCCCAGACTGCTCTCCCCCGAGCGCCCAGCCGCTGCTGCGCAACTGCTCGAGCACGTAGCGGTCGCCGACGTTCGTACAGGCGACCTCGATGCCGGCCTCGCGCATCGCTGAGTGAAAGCCATAGTTGGTCATCACCGTCACGACCACACCCTCTCCGGCGAGCCGCCCCTGCTCGCGTAGGTGCAGCGCCGCCAGCGCAATCAGCTCGTCGCCGTCCACCACGGCGCCGGTACGGTCGACCGCGAGCACGCGGTCGCCGTCGCCGTCGAAGGCGAAGCCGAGCGCATGCCCACCCACGCGCACCTGCTCGCCGAGAGCGGCGACATGGGTCGAGCCACAGCCCTCGTTGATGTTGCGCCCGTCGGGGCTTGCGGCCAGGACCGTGACTTTTGCGCCAAGGCGGCGGAAGATCTCCGGGGCAACCTTGTATGTGGCGCCGTTGGCGCAGTCAAGCAAGACGTCGAGCCCGTCGAGGCGCAGCTCGGCGAAGCGCGTCTCGAGCTCGCGCAGGTAGTCCTCGTGCGTGCCGCGCAGCTCACGCACATGCCCGATTGCACGCATGCCCCGCGCGCCCGGGGGGGACATCGGGCTTTTTGACGGACTGTCAGCACGCGTATCACCTGATTGCGCACCGCCTGCGCGCGCACCGTCCGCCGCATCCTCGGCTTCCCTCAATTCCGCTTCGATCGTTTGCTCCTGCTCGTCGCTGAGCTTGAAGCCGTCGGCGGCGAAGAACTTGATGCCGTTGTCCCGGTAGGGGTTGTGCGAGGCGGACAAGACCGCCGCCAGATCGAAGCCGTAGCGCTTGATCAGCAGCGGCGCTGCCGGCGTTGGCAACACGCCGCCGAGCAGCGCTTCTCCCCCGGCCGCGCTGACGCCGGCCGCCAGCGCTGCCTGCAGCATCTCGCCGGACTCGCGCGTGTCGCGCACGATCAGCACTCGGGGACGATCTGCTGGGCTGCGAGCAGTGACAGCCTTGCCCAGCGCAAGCGCCAGCTCAGCGCTGAGTAGCTCGCCGGCAACGCCGCGGACCCCGTCGGTCCCGAACAGCCTCGGTGTCATTCGCCCTTGAGGATCGTCATGCAGCGATTCTCGCTGTCTCCGCTCACCACAGCGAGCGGAGCGGATACGCGGATCAGCGCTTGGAGAACTGCGGCCGCTTGCGCGCCTTCTTCAGGCCGGCCTTCTTGCGCTCCTTGGCGCGCGAGTCGCGCGTGAGGAAGCCGCGGCGCTTGAGCTCGCCACGCAGGTTCGGATCGGCCTCGAGCAGCGCGCGAGAGATGCCGTGGCGCAGCGCGCCCGCCTGAGCGGAGATACCGCCGCCGTGCAGCCGTGCCACCACGTCCATGCGCTCCTGATAGCCGACGGTCTCCAGCGGCTGACGGATGTTGCGCTGCAACGTGGCGCGCGGGAAGTGCTCGTCGAGCGTGCGCCCGTTGACGAGATACGTGCCGCTACCAGGCCTGAGGATGACTCGTGCAATCGCGGTCTTACGCTTGCCGGTGGCCTTGTAGCGCGCTCCCGCGGCCAGGTCGATCGCGGCGCTTGAGATCGGCTGGGCAAGTTGCTCGACCTCGCCGTCCTCCTCTGACTTCGGCTCCTCGTCCTCATCGAGCGCATAGGGATCGGACGGTTGCTCGGGCGCGAGCGGGTCGACGCCTTCGGGAACGATGTCCACTTCGAGGTGGGCTCCTGGTACCGACGGCTTTACGCGCGGGGCCGGCTCTTCCTCTTCCTCCTCCTCGACGTCATCCTCCTCGGCCGCCGGCTCCTCGGCGACGGGCTCCGCGGGAGCAGGCTCCTCAGCGGCAGGCTCAGCCGCAACAGGCTCCTCGGCTGGAGCCTCCTCTGCGACAGGCTCCGCCGGTGCGGGCTCCTCAGCGATGGGCTCCTCGGCAGCGGGCTCCTCAGCTGGGGCCTCCTCAGCAACAGGCTCCTCCGCTGGCGTCTCCTCGGCGGCCGACCCTGCCGACAGGGGGTCCTCAGCAACAGGCTCCTCCGCTGGCGTCTCCTCGTCGGCCGACCCTGCCGACAGGGGGTCCTCAGCAACAGGCTCCTCCGCTGGCGTCTCCTCGGCGGCCGACTCGGCCACCGGGGCACCCTCGACTGGGGCCTGCGCAGCGGGCTCAGGGGTATCGGCGGGCTGCTCGGGCTGCTCGTCAGTCTGCTCTGTGGGCTCGTCGGCCATTACGCCTCGATCTCCATCTGTTGCGGTTTCTGGGCGACGTGGGGGTGCTCGGGGCCGGCGTAGATCTTCAGCTTGGTGATCTGCTTACGGGCCAAGCGATTGCGCGGCAGCATGCCCTTGACCGCCAGGCGGATGATCTCCTCCGGGCGGCGATCGATCATTTCCTCGAAGGTGCGTGAGCGCAAGCCGCCTGGATAACCGGAGTGGCGGTAGTAGCGCTTGTCCTGGCGCTTTTTGCCGGTGACCGCGATCTTCTCGGCGTTGATGACCACCACGAAGTCGCCCGTGTCGATATGGGGGGTGTACTCCGGCTTGCGCTTGCCGCGCAGAACGTCGGCGATCTGCGTCGCGAGACGTCCCAACGTTTGTCCGTTGGCGTCAACGACGAGCCAGTTGCGCTCGCGATCTGTGGGCTTGGCGACGTAGGTCTTCATGGCGTGAAAAAGGCCGCACGCAATCTGTCGCGCGCGGCGAGAGGCACATCCTAGACCAAATCAGCAAAAACAGCGTGTTTCGACACCGTTTCGCTCGTTTAGCCAAAGTTACAAGCGGTTTTACTCCCACTCGATCGTGCCGGGCGGCTTGCTGGTGATGTCCAGTACGACCCGGTTGACCTCGCGCAGCTCATTGATCATGCGCGAGGCGATCGTCTCCAGTAGGTCGTAGGGCAGGCGCGCCCAGTCGGCCGTCATCGCGTCGTCGCTTGTGACCGCGCGGATCACGACCACATAGCCGTACGTGCGCTCGTCGCCCTGGACTCCGACCGTGCGCACGTCCGGCAAGACACAGAAGGACTGCCACAGCTCGCGGTACAAGCCCGCCTTGCGGATCTCCTCCTGCAGGATGTGGTCGGCCTCGCGCAGCACGTCTAGGCGCTCGCGCGTCGCCTCACCGCCAACGATCCTGATCGCCAAGCCCGGTCCGGGAAACGGCTGGCGCCAAACCATGCGCTCTGGCAAGCCTAGCTCTGCCCCCACGGCGCGTACCTCGTCCTTGAACAAGGCGCGCAGCGGCTCGACCAGCTCGAACTGCATGTCATCTGGCAAGCCGCCGACATTGTGGTGGGACTTGATCGTCGCGGCGCCCGTTCCTCCGCCTGACTCGATCACATCGGAGTAGAGCGTGCCCTGCACGAGATAACGCGCCGGGTTCGAAGCGGAGATCTTGGCCGCCTCCTCCTCGAACACGCGGATGAACTCGGCGCCGATCGCCTTGCGCTTGGCCTCGGGCTCAGTGACGCCTTTTAGCTTCTCGAGGAAACGCTGCTCGGCGTCGACCGCCACCAGTGGGACACCGAACGTATCCCTGAAAGCGCTGATCACCTGCTCGCCCTCGTCCTTTCGCATCAGGCCGTGGTCGACGAACACGCACGTGAGCTGATCGCCGACGGCGCGGTGCACCAGCAACGCGGCCACCGAGGAGTCGACCCCGCCCGAGAGGCCGCAGATGACGCGACCGTCCCCTACCTGCTTGCGAATGCGCGCGATCTGGTCTTCGGCGATCGAGGCCGCCGACCAGGTGAGCTCGCAGCCACACACCTCGGTCAGGAAGCGCGTGAGGATCTCCTGGCCGTAGGGGGTGTGGACAACCTCCGGATGGAATTGGATGCCGTAGATCCCACGGGCCGGGTCCTCGACGGCCGCGACCGGCGAGCCGGTGGAGGATGCGAGCGCCGTAAAGCCGACTGGCGGCTCGAAGACGGTGTCGCGGTGGGACATCCAGCACGTTTGCTCCTTCGGCATGCCCGCCAGCAGCACGCCCGGCGTGGTGACGGTCAGCTCGGAGCGACCGAACTCGCCCACCTCGGCCTGCTCGACTCGGCCGCCGAGGTCGTGGACCAGCAGCTGCATGCCGTAACAGATGCCAAGTACCGGCACGCCAAGCTCTAGCAGGCCACGCTCCAAGCTCGGCGCTCCCGGCGCGTACACCGACGCGGGGCCTCCGGAGAGGATGATCCCACGCGGTTTGCGCTTGGCCACCTCCTCCAGCGGCACGTGATGGGGCAACAGCTCGGAGAAGACACCACAGTCGCGGATGCGACGCGCGATCAGTTGGGAGTACTGGCCGCCGTAATCGAGGACAACGACCTCCTCACGGGTTTGCTCGCGCGTATCGAGGGCATCAGCATCATGCAGATCATCGGCGGTGAGAGCATCTAGAGAGGTCGGGGTCATCTATTTTTTGTAGAATTCACAATAGTATTCACAAATGTAGCCACTTTTGTAAATTTGAAAAAATGTATAACCCTCCACCTTCACATCTCACAAACTCGGCCCACTCGCTTACTGCCTCAGTCGTTTACCAGTTCCGCGGCCTTCCCATTTGAACCCATACCCACAGACTGGTCCCGCTGCAGCTGCTTTCCCTCGGTTTGCAAGGACGGGGCGATCACCACCTCGGCGCGGTTGAACTCCGCCAAGTCCTTGTGACCACACGTCGCCATCGAGGTGCGCAAACCGCCGAACAGGTTGAAGCTGCCGTCGTTCTCACGCGCGGGACCCACGAGGATCTCCTCCAAGGTGCCGTTGCGGGTCGTCGCCACGCGCGCGCCGCGCGGCAAGGTTGGGTGGAACGTGGCCATGCCCCAGTGAAAGCCCCTGCCAGGGGCTTCGTGGGCGCGGGCCAGCGGCGAGCCGATCATGACCGCGTCGGCGCCGAGGGCGATTGCCTTGGAGACGTCACCGCCGTTGCGCATGCCGCCGTCGGCGATCACCTGGCAGTACTCACCCGTCTCCAGCATGTGCGTCGAGCGCGCGTGAGCCACGTCGGCGATCGCGGTCGCCTGCGGGACGCCGATACCGAGAACCCCACGGGTAGTACACGCGGCACCCGGTCCAACGCCTACGAGCACACCCGCCGCACCTGTGCGCATCAAGTGCAAACCCGTCTGGTAGGAAGCACAGCCACCGACCACCACCGGCACGTCGAGCGAAGGGATGAACTCCTTGAGGTTGAGCGGCTCGGAGACCGTGGAGACGTGTTCGCCTGATACGACGGTGCCCTGGATGACCAGCACGTCAAGCCCCGCCTCGAGCGCTATCTCGTAGTACGCGAGCACCTTTTGCGGGGTCAAGGACGCGGCCACGACAACCTTCTGTTCCTTGACCTCACGGATGCGCTGCGCGATCAGCTCCGGCTTGACCGGGGTGTTGTAGATCTCCTGCATCTCGCGCGTGGCGATCTCCTTCGGCAATCCCGCGATCCGCTCCAGCTGCTCGTCCGCGTCCTCGTAGCGCGTGAAAATTCCCTCGAGGTTGAGCACCGCCAAGCCTCCGAGCCCGCCCACGATCGCGGCCGTCTCCGGCGAGACGACGCCGTCCATCGCCGAGGCCATCATCGGCAGCTCGAACTGGTACGGGCCAAGCTTCCAGGAGATGTCGATGTCGTCAGGGTCGCGTGTCCGCCTGGACGGGACAATCGCTATGTCATCGAAGCCGTATGCGCGGCGGCCGCTCTTGCCGCGGCCAATCTCTACTTCCATCTGAGAATCCTTACAGTCGTGGCGGACGAGCATAGCAACGGGCTTGACGCCCGCGCCGGGGTTCCCCTTGGGTATTCTCGGTCAAATGAGCGACGACGATCTCGCCGGCTATGACCCCCAGGCAATCGAGGCGTCTCGCCAGGCCGCATGGCACGAGCAGGACGCCTTTCGCACGCCTCCCGCCGCCGAGGATCGTGCTCGCAAGTACATCAAGCCGTCGGCTCCGTTCACTTCGGGGAACATCCATATCGGGCACGTGCGCAGCTATTCGATCGGGGATGCTTACGCGCGCTTTTGTCGGGGACGTGGCGAGGACGTGCTGTTCGCCTTCGGCTTCGACTCTTTCGGGCTGCCCGCCGAGCTTGGCGCGATCGCCGGCAAAGAGCCGCCCAGCAACTGGGTGAATCGCTGTGCCGAGCACATGATTCTGCAGCTGCGCAGGCTCGGTTTTTCGTTCGATTGGGAGCGCACTTTCATGAGCTCCGAGGCGATCATGTACCGCTGGTCGCAGTGGTTGTTCCTGACCTTGCTCGAGGCCGGACTGGTATATCGCGGGACAGGGAGCGTGGATTGGTGCGATACCTGCCAGACAGTGCTCGCGACGATCCAGGTCGAGGATGGGTTGTGTTGGCGTTGCCACAATCCGGTGCGCTTGATCCAACGGCCGCAGTGGTATCTGCGCATCAGCGAGTACGTGCCGGAGAACGACCGGCGCCTTGCCGAGCTCGCCGCCGGCGGGATATGGGACGAGAACGCACTTGCCTCACAGCGCTTCGTGCTGGGGCGCGTCGACGGGGTCGAGCTCGACCTGCTCGGCGCGGACGGCGAGCCGCTGACCGTCTTCACACCGCACGCCGACGCGCTCGATCTGGCCCGCTTCGTAAGCGTCTCACCGCGACACCCGCAAGTAGAGGAGTGGGCGCGCGACGAGGGGTTGGCTCAACGGCTGGAGGAGCTGCGAGCGGTTGGGTTGGAGCGAAGTGCGCGTGAGGCGCAAACGATGCCCTTTGTCGATACCGGTCGCCTGCTCGCCTCCCCCACCGGTGGTGAGCCGCTGCCGGTGATCGTTACCCCTACCGTGGACGGTCGCTTTGGGCCTACCGCCGTGTTTGGCGTCCCCGAGCGCGATCGCACCGACGCACTGATCGCCGAGCGGCTGTTTGGCCCAACCGATTCCGACCCAACCGACGATGTCCCCGCCCCCGCGCACACTGAGGGCACGCACTCCGCAGACGCTCCCCCCACAAGCCCGCCTCACGCTTCCCCCACAAGCCCGCCTCATGCCTCCGTGCCGGGTGCGCGCGAGGCCGTCCGCTACCGCGCCAACGACTTCACCATCTCCAGACAGCGTTCCTGGGGCACGCCGATTCCAATCCTCTACTGCGACGGGTGCGGGACGGTGCCGCTGCCCAAGGAGGCGCTACCGGTGATTCTGCCGCTCGACCTGACGCCGACCGGCACCGGCAATCCGCTGGCCGAGCGCGAGGACTTCGTACAGACCACTTGCCCCAAGTGCGGCGGTCCCGCAACGCGTGAGACCGACACCCTCGACTGTCACTTCGACGCGCTGTGGCTTTGGATTCCCGTGTGCGTGCCTCCCGCCGAGCGTGAGCAGAGCTTGGAGCACATCCTTGCGCTCGAGGACCTGCGCGCTTGGCTGCCCTGCGAGCGCGTCGTCGCCGGCTCGGACAGCGGCAACTTCGTCTTCGACCAGCGCACCGTCACCAAGGCGTTGCGCGACATCGGACCGCTTGAGTTCCTCTCGGACGGCGAGCCGTTCGCCGGCTGCCTGTTTCACGAGATGGTGATCAGGGACGGGCGCAAGATGAGCAAGCACCTTGGCAACGTGGTCGATCCCGACGAGCTGGTCGCGCAGTATGGAGCCGACACCGTGCGGCTGGCGGTGCTGTTCGCCGCTCGCGCACAGCGTTCGTTGAACTGGAGCGACGGCGACGTCAAGCGCTGCCACCGCTTTTTGCGCCAGCTTTGGGACTACTCGCATGCTCGCTTCACACTCGATCCCGCTGAGTTGAGTCAGGACGCCACAAACGGCGCGACCGCCGACGGCGAGCAAGCCGCGGCGATGGGGCCCGACAAGACCGAGCACCTGCGCAAACGCCTTGCGCAGTGGTGTGAGACCGCCGTGGAGAAGATCACCGAGGACGCGCGCGAGCTTGAGATGCACAGCGCTGTTCGCAACGTGATGCGACTGTTCGATCGCATCCGCGACTACGAGAAGCGTGTGATCGCCAAGCGCGGCTCGCTGTGCGCCGAGGACTACGAGGCGCTGATCGAGGCGCTGCGGATGCTTGCGCGCGTGCTGATGCCGTTCGCTCCGCACATCGCAGAGCAACTGCTGATTGACTCGGCTCCGAGCGGCGCCGAGATCGACGCGTCATGGCCTCAAGGGGAGCTTGTGCCACGATGATTTGGACAAACCGAAGTCAACCAACCCAAACAAGAAGGGGTGAGACCCGATGAGCACCGCTACAGGGCACGCGAGCCTGAACGAGACAACGCGCTCGTGCGTGACCGAACTGGTGTGCCAGAGATGCGACGTCAAACGCCCAATTACCGACACTGAGGCGTTTTGCCCTTCGTGCGGTAAGTGCTTTGACGTCGCTTACGACTACGAGCTTGCGAAGACTCGCTTGCGTGAGCTGCCGATGGACGAGCGTCCTCGCAACATTTGGCGGCTGTCCGAGCTGTCACCGATCCGCTCGGCTCATGCTCAGGCCGAAGTGGGTCAGATATCGGGCATGACGCCGCTGATCCCGGCAAACCGACTGGGGGCACGACTGGGCTTGAGCAAACTCTATTTGAAGGACGACAGCTCACAGCGACCGAGCTTTTCCTATAAGGACAGGGTCGTCTCGAGCGCGATCGCCCGTGCGCTCGAGCTCGGCAAGACCGAGATCGGCTGCGTCTCCACCGGCAACGTCGGTACCGCCGTCGCCTCGCTGGCGGCCAAGGCCGGGATCACGCCCTATGTCTTTTATCCCAACCGCCTGGAGCAGACCAAGGCGCGCGTCTGCCGCGCCCTTGGCGCACGGGTTTGCCAGGTTGGCGGCAACTACGACGAAGCCAACCGCGAGTGCAAGAAGGTGGCGGCGGCCAGCGGACTCGAGTTCGCCAACATCACGTTGCGGCCGTTCTACGCCGAGGGCGCCAAGACGGCGGTTTTCGAGATCGTCGAGCAGCTCGGTTGGAAGGCTCCGGATCACATCGTCTCGGCCACCGCCGGCGGGACGCTTTCCTCACGGTTGCACAAGGGACTGGTCGAGTTGGAGACAGTCGGGCTGGCCGAGACGAGCGCGACGAAGATGCACATCGCCCAGCCGGATGGGTGCTCGCCGATCGCCGACGCGATCGTCTCCGGCGAGCCTGAGATCCAGCCACGCAAACCGACGACGATCGCGCACTCGCTGGCGATCGGCTCTCCCGGCGACGGCTATCTGGTGATCGACGCTGTCCTCTCGCGCAAAGGCAGTGCCGGGACGGCCAATGACGAGGAGATCTTCGCCGGGATCGACCTGCTTGCCGAAACTGAGGGGATCCTGACCGAGCCGGCCGGAGGCACCACGATCGCGGTGCTGAAGAAGCTTGCCGAGTCGGGCGAGCTCGATCCCGATGCCACCGTCGTGGCGATCATCACCGGCAACGGGCTGAAGACGCTCGAGGACCATCCCGAGAAGCCCTGGCCGAAGAGCGAGTGCGACGTCGAGTCGATGCTGGCGGTGCTCAGCGAGCTGCAGGGGCAGGCGGCCTCAGCGGGCCAGCCGCTGCCGGTCTAGCCGGCGGCCGCATCGTCAGCGACGATCTGCGCCTGCGCCCGCGAAATGCGGCCGGCCGGGACCGACTCATCGCCGGCCTGCAGCCGGTTGAGCGCGTCGCGCTTGGCCCCGCCGGTCACCAGCCACAGCAGCGCCCTTGCGCGGTTCAGCACGGGGTAGGTGAGCGTCATACGCGCCAGGCCCATGTACTCGGCCGTGAGCGCTACGTCGCGATCGCACACGTCCAACACCGGGTCGCCCAGGACGAGTGAGGCCGTGTGACCATCGGCGCCAATGCCGAGGTGAACTAGGTCGAAGCGCTCGGGTAGCGCGACCGAGTAAGCGTGGGCGGCCACGTCCAGATCGTCGGCTGTGACCGGCATCGGGCGCAGCCGGCTGACAGCCTGCGGCGAGAGGTTGTCCCACAAAAGTGTGAGGTTGCGGTTGGCGTCGCCATCGGGTGCGATGCGCTCGTCGACCTGGTAGATCGCCGTTTGCTCCCATGGAAAATCCTTACGACCGGCCAGGTCCGCGAACATCTGCCCGGGGGTGTGGCCGCCGCTTACGGCCAGCGTGAAGCTGCCGCGCGCGGCGATCGCAGCAGCCGCGTGCTCGACGACCAGCCCAGCGGCGCGCAGAGCGACAGAAATGTCGTCGGAGAGGACCTCGATCGGAATCTGCTCGGCGCTCATGTCGTCGGGGTTCGCTTGGCGCTCATGTCGTGGCTGTTTGGTCGATGCTCGTCGCGGGGGTTTAGTCAGTGCTCGTGCTCAACGTTCGTTTTCTGCTCATCAGCCGCGCAGCGAACGGTAGCGGCGGATCAGCGCGTTGGTCGAGCTGTCGTGCTCGAGCTCAGGCTCCTGCTCGGCTTCGAGCTCGGGGATGATGCGCTTGGCCAGCGCCTTGCCCAGCTCCACACCCCACTGGTCGAAGGAGTCGATGCCCCAGATCGTGCCCTGCGTGAAGACGCTGTGCTCGTACAGGGCCACCAGCGCTCCGAGCGTGCGCGGGGTGAGCTGCTCGGCCAGCAGGACGTTCGTCGGACGGTTGCCCTGCATGACGCGATGAGGGACGATCGCCTCGGGCACCCCTTCGGCGCGCAGCTGCTCCTCGGTCTTGCCGAACGCCAACGCCTCGGCTTGAGCGAAGACATTTGACATGAGCAGGTCGTGATGGTTGCGCAGCGGGTTCAGCGAATGCGCGAAGCCGATCAGATCGACTGGGATCAGCCTCGTGCCCTGGTGGATCAGCTGGTAGAAGGAGTGCTGTCCGTTTGTGCCCGGCTCACCCCAGTAGATCGCCCCGGTGTCGTAGTCGCAGGCGACGCCCTCAAGCGTTACATGCTTGCCGTTTGACTCCATCGCCAGCTGCTGCAGGTAGGCAGGGAAGCGCTTCAGGTACTGGCTGTAGGGCATGACTCCCACGGTCTGAGCCCCGAAGAAGTTGGAGTACCAGACAGCCAGCAGACCCATCAGCACCGGCAGGTTGCGCTCGAGCGGGGTGCTGCGGAAATGCTCGTCCATCGCGTGGAAGCCGGCGAGCAGCTCGTGAAAGCTGGGCGGGCCTATTGCCAGCATCGTCGAGAGGCCGATCGCCGAGTCCATCGAGTAGCGGCCCCCAACCCAGTCCCAGAAGCCAAACATATTCTCGGTGTCGATCCCGAACTCGGCCACCGCTTGCGCATTGGTGGAGACGGCAACAAAGTGCTTGGCGATCGCCGCCTCGTCGCCCAAGGCCGCCAGCGACCACTCGCGCGCGGAACGGGCGTTGGTCATCGTCTCCAAGGTCGTGAACGTCTTGGATGAGACGATGAACAAGGTTTGCTCAGGGTCGAGGTCGCGCGTTGCCTCGACGAAGTCGGTGGAGTCGACGTTTGAGACGAAGCGGAAAGTCAACTCTCGCGCGCTGTAGTGGCGCAGCGCCTCGTAGGCCATGACCGGACCAAGGTCCGAGCCGCCGATGCCGATGTTGACTACGTTCACAATCGGCTTGCCGGTGTGGCCCCGCCACTCTCCGGAGCGGATCCGCTCGCAGAAAGCTGCCATCCGATCCAGCACCGCATGCACCTCCCGCACCACATCGACCCCGTCGACCAGCAGCGAGGCGCTCCTTGGCATGCGCAGAGCCACATGCAGGACAGAGCGATCCTCGGAGACGTTGATGCGCTCGCCCGCGAACATCGCCGCCGTGCGCTCGGCAACGCCGGACTGCTTGGCCAGGTCGATCAGCAGACGGATCGTCTCGTCGGTCACACGGTTCTTCGAGTAGTCCAGGTAGAAGCCCGAGCCCTCGGCGGTGAGGCGCTCGCCCCGCGCGGGGTCCGCAGCGAACAGCTCACGCAACGAGGTGTTCCCTATCTCGCGTTGGTGAGCGGCCAGCTCACCCCAGGCGGGGCGCTCGGTTAAGGGGGTCTTTCGATATGTGGTCGAGCTCACGTCCTCATCGCTCCGTTTGCAGATGATTCGCGGAATCCCGCGCCACGATGCATCCTAAGTCAAGGCGCAAGAGCAGCACCCCAAACGGCGAACACGAGGACACCGGCCGCCAATCAGTCGCTCGGTGGCAAAACCCGCCACTGAAAACGCTCGGCGAAGATCGTCAAAGCACGACTTGCAGATCCAGTGGTAGTCGGCACCGTGCTCGTGCTCAACAGTGGTCGTGTAGCCCTCAACCAGAATGTCGGTGCGCTCGGCCACCCACTGGCGATGGGCCTCCGAGAGATCTGGGTCCATGAACTTCGCCCAACAGAACACGCAGTGGTCGTGGTCCCACGTCTCGCTGCAAGCGACATAGCGCTTCCAGATGAGCGTCGCTCCACGTAGGTAACGTTCTTGGCCACGGAGCCTCCAGTCATCTAGAGCATCCTGCTCAGACACGAGACCACACGCTGAGCCGCACAACCAGGAACGCCTTCCGGTCGGCTCAGCTCGGTTCCCAGATGACGAACGACACTCCGTCATATGCGCCAACAATCACTGCCACCATTGAGTTGACGACTGCACTAGACGAGCAGGACGGCGCAGAAGAACAGAAGGCGCGAATACAAAAGAGGCGATGTTCCCGACGTGCGATCTAGCGACCCGCAACTTTCATCCTGATACCTACGCCGACATTTCAGCAACATTGGTCTCCCTTAAGCGCCATTGCTAAGACAGAAATCTGCTGTGGACCCTAGCCAGTCTCGCCCAGCTGTGTCAAATGATCTAATATGACTGAATCCCCAATTTGCGATTCTTTCCGCTGTTCTGACCACTTGGGCTGGCCGACCAAGGGGTCGCATCGCTCGGAGCCTTCCCAGTTCGCCGGCCTCGCCGTCCAGACAATCCGTCAGGATCTCGCTCGTGCGCGATCTACAGCTCGTCATATTCGACTGCGACGGCGTCTTGGTCGACAGCGAGGTCATCTCAAACGGCGTGCTTGCCCGTGCGCTCAGAGCGAAGGGATTGCCGACCACATTGGCAGAGGCCCGGCGCGATTATCAGGGGCTGCTGCTCTCCGAAGTGGTCTCGCAGGCGGAGGCGAGGCTCGGCCAGCCGCTTCCAGAGGACTGGCTTGCCAATTACGAGCGCGATCGGAGCGAGGCGTTCCGTAGAGACTTGCGACCCGTGCCGGGCGCCGCCGAGGCCGTGCGGCATGTGATCGGCGCCGGGATCGCCGTGTGCGTTGCATCCCAAGGCAAGCTCGAGAAGACGCGCTTGTCACTTGAGCTGACGGGCCTTCGCAAGCTGTTCCCCGACGGTGCTCTTTTCTCAGCGCGCGACGTTCCGCGCGGCAAGCCCCATCCTGACCTGTTCCTGCACGCAGCTTCGACGATGGGCGCGGAGCCGTCTGGTTGTGTCGTCATCGAGGACACAGCTTCCGGAGTCGCGGCGGCGGTATCGGCCGGCATGCGCGTCCTGGGCTACGTCGCCGACAGCGATGAAGAGGCCATACGGCAGGCCGGTGCTGAGCTGATGCAGTCGTTGGATCAGCTGCCGCGACTGCTCGGGCTCGACTAAACAGCCCTCCTCCGCTCAGAACCTCTGCTCTTCTCCGGGCTCGGCGAGGTTGGCTAGGGTCTCTATCTCTTGCTCGGCCCAGGCCCTCAACGGTCCAAGGAGCGCAAGCGTTTGTCGGCGGTCCAGCGCCGGGGTGTCCTCGTCGTCGTAACGTGATTCCACGGCCCACACCGAAAGCGCTTCGGCAGACTCCAACTTATCTGGAGCGACGATCCCATTTTTCTCGACGAGGTCGATCAGGTAGTCGAGATCGTGCGTCCTGGCAAATGCGATCCCATGGGCGGTAAGAACCGCCTTGGTCAGCTTCTCCACGGCCTGCTGTCCGTGGAAGCCGATAATCGCGTCCCCAATATGGGGATCATCGACAACAGTTTGCACGAGCACTTCGTCTTCGATCGCCTTGGCGAGCAGTACCCGGGCCACATCGAAGTTGTCACGCTGCGACATGGAGCACCCGACCCTCGGTCAAGGCAGAGTGCATTGTCGAGTTCAACGCACTGCCCCATTCCTCGGCATACCGCTCGCTCACAACCAGTACGTCACAGGGCACGCCGAGCGGTCGTAGCGCGCGGCGCAATCTGACCATCTCGGCTTTTCTGTCCTTTAGATCACGCTCCACCACCAGGAAGTCGTAGTCGCTCTCTGGCCCCGCGTCGCCGCGCGCGCGCGAACCGAACAGCAGGATCTTGACCGGGTCGTCCGCGAGCTCG
The DNA here is from genome assembly GCA_963704555.1 of uncultured Solirubrobacterales bacterium. GTDB lineage: Bacteria > Actinomycetota > Thermoleophilia > Solirubrobacterales > Solirubrobacteraceae > Palsa-744. The sequence goes on along the minus strand of OY969921.1, from coordinate 1,491,190 downwards.
GCGAGCGTTTTGCCTGCGGCCTCGATGATCTCCTTAGGCTCCACGGCGACACCGTAGCGAAGCACGCGGGTGGACACCAATCGGGGCCGTCTCGACTGCTCGATGCCGCGGCCCAGCAATTCACGTGCGGCGACCGCTGACAGCCTTCTGTCTCGGGCCAAGCCGCTCGTACCGGTAGCCGGAACGAACAAATCCCCCATACCCAAACCGCCGGGACTTTGTAACACGCTTGTGACATTGGTCTCAACCGCTTTTGGGAGCTAACGTCAAAGCATGGCCAGACAAATTTTGATCGCCGGCGGCGGCTTTGGCGGCTTCTATGCCGCCCGAGCACTGGAGCGACTTGCCGCGCCCCGGGGTGCGCGTGTGACGCTTGTCAACGACGCGAACTTCATGCTCTACACGCCCTTGCTACCGGGTACCGCAGGAGGCACGCTCGACCCGCGCCATGTGGTCGTTCCGTTGCGCTCGCAGCTCAGGCGAACCGAGCTGTTGATCGGAAGCGTCACGGGCGCCGACCCCGAGTCCCGGCGGCTGCTGGTGCGTCGTGTCGACGGCGAGCGCCTCACGCTCGGCTACGACCATTTGCTCGTCGCGCTGGGATCGGTCTCGCGCACGCTGCCGATCCCCGGCCTGGCCGAGCATGCGACCGGCCTGAAGTCCTTGTCCGATGCGACGCATTTGCGCAATCGGTTGCTGACATGTCTGGATATCGCCGAGTCGCTGGATGACCCGCTGCGTCGTGCCGAGTATCTCGGCTTCGTATTCGTGGGCGCCGGCTACGCGGGCCTCGAGGGTCTGGCGGAGCTGCAGGATTTCGCCGCGCAGGCGATCGAGCTGTACCCACGCTGTCGCGCGCAGGGCATGCGTTGGGTGCTCGTCGAGGCGCAAGCGCGGATCATGCCCGAGGTGCCGGCGAGCCTGTCAGCGTTCGCCGCACGTGAGTTGCTGGGCCGCGGCATCGAGATCAAGACGCATACGACACTTGCGGCTGTGACAGCAGGTGGCGCACTTATCTCAAGCGGCGAGCAGATCCCCGCGCGCACGGTCGTGTGGACCGCCGGCGTGGCGCCCAGCCCAGTGGTGTCCTCGTTTGGACTGCCGCTTGAGGCCGGTGGGCGGATCGCGGTCGACAGAGAGCTGCGTGTCGCTGGTCATCCGGGCGTGTGGGCAATCGGCGACTGTGCCGCGGTGCCCGACCCTGCAAGACGCGGACAAGCGTGCCCGCCAACCGCCCAGCACGCGATCCGTCAAGGACGCCTCGCCGCGTCCAACATCGCCGCGGCCCTCGAGCACCGACCGCTACATGCCTTCCGCTACCGCACCGCCGGGGTGGTAGCCGAGCTCGGTCACAACAAGGCGGTGGCGATCACGCTCGGACTACGCTGGCGCGGATTGCCGGCATGGTTGCTGGCACGCACTTACCATCTGTTGCTGATGCCGGGTCTCGGGCGCAAGCTGCGCCTGCTGACGGACTGGAATGTGGCTTTGCTGTTCGGTCGCGACCCGTCCTCGCCAGGCCGGCTCGGCAGCGCAACGCCGCTGCAGTTCGCAGAGGACGAAGAGCCTTTGCCTGCTTCGCGAGCGGTCGGCGTGTCCTGAGCAGACGCTCGCATGAGCGCACCGTCGCGTCCGTGGGGTCAATCGCGCCAGTCGACCTCAAAGTGCCCGATTGGCTCGTCGAAGCCCTTCGCGGCGAGTGGCCCTGCGTCGGAGAACCGGATTCCCTTTCCGCGGCAGAGATCGTGCACCCCGGATGAGACGACAATGCAATCTGGCTGAGCGCATGTGCACAGCCGCGCGGCCTGCTGCACAGCCGCTCCGAAGAGATCGTCTTGCTCAGTCACGGGCTCTCCCGCGGCCACCCCGATGCGCACCCGCAGTCCCGACTGCCCACCGGCATTGAGCTCTCCAAGCGCCCGCTGGATTTGCACGGCCGCGCCGACCGCTTGGGACGCCGCGTCGAACGCCGCCATGATCCCATCCCCAGTGTGCTTGACTTCGCTGCCGCCGAACCGCGCCAAGCCAGAGCGCACTATCGAGTCGTGTTGGCGAACTAGCTGCATGGCCTCGCGATCGCCCAATTGTTGGGTGAGACGAGTGGAGTCGACCATGTCGGTGAAGAGGATCGCTCGGAAGGCGCTTTCTACGTAGGGCACGCCCGGGGGATGAGTATTGAGCCGTCCAAAGAACCCTCGAATGCTCGCCTCGTCGACTTCGACCACGTTCAGCGGAAGCAGCCCGTGCGAGGCTCTGTGGGCTGCCTCGACCGACTCCTTGTCGGGACCCTCGACGAGACAAAATCCGCTGCCGGCCTCCTCTTCGAACCAGTAGGTGACGAAGCGTACGCCAAACCTGTCTTGCACCTCGAGATCGCGCAGGTGAGCGGTTGCGATATCGGCAGCAGTCGTACCCGGAAGGTTGTGGCGATCCATGTAAAGCGGCATCGAGATCCACTGTACTCCGCCACGGCGCACGGATAGCGCGGCATCCTCATCGAGCGGGTGCCGCCCGCAACATCGCTGCGACGGCTGAACTTCAGTCAAACAGCGCTCGCCGGCGCCTCTCCTACCTCCGCACCAGGCAGCGCCAGCCACAAGCGCGGCCAAAACCCAGGAAAGCCCATAAACATGGGCAATCTCGTGAGGGTGAGCGACGGGATTCGAACCCGCGACCGCCGAGACCACAACCTGACCGATGGGGTGTCGCTGAGGGACGTACCCCTGTTTCTATTGGGTTTTCGTGTTGCTAACTGTGTCTTAGTTCGCCTCAGTTTGTTCCGCAAATTGTTCCGCGTGCGGTCGCGAACATCGGTGGTGAGCTTTAGAATGGGTGCATGGCCAAGCGGACGTATGGCACCGGTCACCTCTACTCTTCGCGCAAAGCGTGGTACGGGCGCTGGCGGACGTCCGACGGGAAGAATCTGAACCGTAAGGTGGGTCCGATGCGTGGGCCTGAGCATCCTGATGGTCTCACGGGTCCGCAGGCTGAGCGCAAGCTGCGGCAGATGCAAAACGAGGAGGAGCTCACCCCGCGTCTGGCTCGCGGACCCGACGTACCCACGGTGGAGGACGTGACCAACTCGCTGCGGCGCCGGCTACAGGTGCGCGGTCTTCGACCGTCCTCGCTCGAGAGCTACGAGTCGATCCAGCGGGTGCATGTGTCGCCGCTGCTCGGATCGCGACCGATCACCACCGTCGACACCGACGATGTCGAAGCTTTCTCAGCGGCCTTGCTCAAGAAGGGCTTGGCGCCGAAGACCGTGCGCAACATGCTCGGCTTCCTACACCAAGTCTTTGAGCACGCGATCGCGCTCAAGTTGATCCGAGACAATCCGGTGCGTCACGCCGAGAAGCCCGACGGCAAGAAAGCGGGCGTCAACTCCGACATTCAGTTCTTGACTGTGAGTCAGCTTGAAGCGGTGATACGCGAGATCCCCGACGAGCCCGTGATCCGCGAGCCGAACCCGACGCGCAAAGGATGTCGTGGTCCTTCTCCCCCGCCATCGCCCGATGTTCTAGGCCCTGTTTTGAGGGTCATCATCCTCACGGCCGCGATGACGGGGCTTCGGATGTCCGAGTTGCGCGGTCTTCGCTGGCGCGATGTCGATTGGGCAGCCCAGCGACTTCGGGTGCGCAACACTTACGTCCGGCGTGAGCACGATGCAGACGGGAAGTCCGAGCTCTCAACTAAGCGCTCCGTGCCGATGACCACGCTTCTTGCGGGCCTACTCGACGGTTGGTCTCAACGCACCGTCTTCTGCGGCGATCTTGATCTCGTGTTCGCTCACCCGCAGACTGGAAAACCGCTGGATCGATCGAAGGTGCTCAAGCGCTTCAAGGCTGCCTGCAAGGACGCGAAGGTGCCCGTGATCCGCTTCCACGACCTGCGCCACACCTTCGGCACACGCCTCGCGGCGAGCGGCGTGCCGCTGCGGACGATCCAAGAGTTCATGGGTCACGCCGACACCAAGACGACCCAAATCTACGTGCACTACGCCCGCTCCGAGCACGAGATCCAACTCGTCGACGACGCATTCGCGTCCGACCCCGAGCCGAACCCTCCAGGAGACGCGCCTGCCAGCGGATCGGAGTCCCCGCCCACGGTCTGACAGCTCCGTCAGCGAGAGTTCGCCAGGGGAGTGAGAGAGGCGATGATGTGATCTCCCGAGCAGTGATGCCCCCCCAATATGTGCAGGTAGGACAGGTTTGATAGGATGGGTGTTATGAAGACTCTGCATTTGGACCCAGATACTGCTGACCAGACTGCCCGGGTGACCGAGGAGATCGACAGGTTGCTCAGCGAGGGCAAGAGCATCACGGTGACCGTTGCCGAGGAGCAAGAGCTGCTCTCCCCTCAGCAAGCGGCTGAGCGTCTCGGATTCTCCCGCCAACACGTTGTGAGGCTCATCAACGCCGGGGAAATCAGCGCGCGCAAGCTGCCAAGCTCCAGCTACTGGCAAATCCCGCTGGACTCGATGCTTGACTTCGAGCAACGCCGCGAACACGCACGGGAACAATCGGACGCGTTCTCACGCGAGCTTGACCAGCTAGGCGCACCGCTTGAGTGACGCCGCCCGGCCGCCTCGCGCCGTCCTCGACACAGACGTCATCTACTCGCGTGTACTGCACGAGCTCATCGGACGACTCGCATACCAAGAGAGACTGCTGACGCTGATTTGGAGCGAGGAGCTTCTAGACGAGGCAAAGCGAATCCTCGTGGAGCGCAAGCCAATGCCCGAAGAAGCAGCCGAGCGCTGGGTGGACTACATGCGCCAAGCGTTCCCCGACCAGCGCATCCAGATCGACCAGATGCCCGCCGAGGTGGACCTCACCACGTTGACCACCGACCCCGGCGATCACCATATCTGTGCGCTCGCAATCGCGGGTCATGCGGACGTGCTGCTCACATTCGATCAGGGGTACCTCAGCAAGTCGCTCGCAGAGCACGGCATCCGAGTCCTCACGCCCGACGCGTTCCTCGACACGACCCTCCAGGAAGACCCCGACGCGATCATAGGCGCGATCCGAGCCCAGGCCGAGGCATGGGGCGGCGGTCGATCTATCGATGAGCTGCTTGATGCGATCCAGCGCGCCGGCGGGACAATCTTCGCCAACAACGCTCGGCGACTCGTCGAAATCTGATTATCGCGGAATCCCACCCGCTTCGGTCGCAAGAGCAGGCGCGCCGCAGCTCAGTCACAACAGTCGCTACTCGTCCGTTGCGTGAGCGACGACTGCGTAGCCGAGGATTTCCGCTCCCCGCAGAGCAGGAGCCGGGCAGCACAGTAGGTCGACACACGGACGGCCCCGAGCGGCCCGTTTCGGCCCGCGAGAGGCCACGCACAAGCGAGGCGACCCCACCGTGCCACGACAGTGGGCGACACCAGTCGATGCGTCGGGCGGGTGCGCGAACATCCCACAGCGTGCGAATCCAGCTACCTAGAGAGCACGGGCGCTTGGTCGTGATCTTGGCCGTGCTCGCCTTCGCGGCCGGTGTCACTCTAGGGTTCCTGCACGGCACCTCAAAGCGGCTCCCCGGCGTGGCACTGGGCTGGCCGTTCTTCCTCCAAGTCGAGCGCGGCGCCGCTGCTGCGGCGCTCATCGCGGTGTTCGCGGTGGTCCTGCTCCAGCTTTGGCGCGACGATCTTCCGTCAGAGTTGCCGTTCGGTGTGAAGTGGGCAGCCGCGGACAGCGCCACCACCCGTAACGTCCAGGAGCAACTGTTGCGAGTCGAGCAGCAGTCGAAGATCGCATTCGACGAGCTGCACCGCGCTGTCACGGAACTCGCACGGCATGTTCCGTCCGCTCGGATCGCGACGCAGCCCTTGGCGCTTGCAGCGGATCGCTGGGAGTCCGGTCTCGCCGATGCGGCGGCGAGAGATCAAGTCGCACAGGCCGTTGCCGGACTCCCAGAGCGCGAGAAGCTGATGATTGCTCTCTACTACTACGAGAACCTGAGCCTGCACACGGTCGCGAACATCCTCGGCGTAGACAAGAGCTGGGCGGTCCGCCTCAGAAGGAAGGCCCTACAAGACATATCCGAAGCACTCGATGTCGCCGATCCTGAGCCTTTGCTCCGCCATGTAGCCGAGGGCTCCCGATCTGATCGGGACTGACAACGTCCCGGCTGCCGCAGTCCTCGGTGGGTCTGCATCACTTCACGATCGGGTCTCGTCCAAACCAGGCACCTACGAGGGCTGATCGAGACGCCTGCTTCCGCCCTGAGCAGGAGTCTGTGAGCTGCTGCTGCCTCCGAGTGCGAGCACGAAATCGAGCCTCCGTCGGGGTTGGACCGGCTCACTACTTCGTTTAGGTGAGTTCGCCGCGTTCTTCATTTCTTGATTTCGCGGCGTCTCGGCAAACTTGGGGACCTGCTCTTCTAGCTCGCGCGCCTTGCCTAGCTCACCTTGCGCTCGCAGCGTCACGGCGAGTCTGCTCATCGCGGTGAGGGTGTCGGGGTGACGGTCGCCTAGCACCGTCCGGAACCCTTTGAGGGCCTGCTCCTCTAGCTTGCGCGCCTTGCCTAGCTTACCCTGCTCGTACAGTATCCCGGCGAGGCCGCTCATCACGGCGAGGGTAAGGGGGTGGTGCTTGCCCAGCACCGTCCGGAACCCTTTGAGGGCCTGCTCCTCTAGCTTGCGCGCCTTGCCTAGCTTACCCTGCTCGTACAGTATCCCGGCGAGACCGTTCATCGCGGCGAGGGTGTGGGGGTCGCGCTCGCCCAGCAGCTCCCGGAACCCATTGAGGGCCTGCTTCTGTAGCTTGCGCGCGTTGCCTAGGTCGTTGCGCGCCTCGTCCAGTTCACCCTGCGCTCGCAGTATCTCGGCGAGGTTGCTCATCGCGGAAAGGGTTTCGTGGCGGTGCTCGCCCAGCACCGTCCGGAACCCTTTGAGGGCCTGCTTCTGTAGCTTGCGCGCCTGGTCTAGCTCCCTCTGCACGCACAGCGTCCCAGCGAGGCCGTTCATCGCTTTGAGGGTGTGGGGGTCGCGCTCGCCCAGCAGCTCCCGGAACCCATTGAGGGCCTGCTCCCCTAGCTTGCGCGCCTCATCTAGCTCGCCCAGCGTGCGCAGCGTCGCGGCGAGGCTGCCCATCGCGGTGAGGGTGTCGGGGTGGTGCTCGCCCAGCAGCTCCCGGAACTCTTTGAGGACCTGCTCCTCTAGCTCGCGCGCTGAAGCGAATGCCCCTCGTCGATAGTCGTAGATGGCTAGGTGTGAGGCGAGCGTGGTCTCTTCTGAGGTAGTGGCGGTGACCGCTAGCTGGCGGGCGTGGGGGATCAGAGACTCAGCGTCAGCGGAGACGCCTTCGGCACGGTCAGGATCAAGATCGTCATTTAGAACAGCGGTCGCTGCGCTTCGCAGCTGCTGTTGGCGGTCTGGCGTTTTTCGCTCCGCGAAGCGCATCGTGCGAGCAACGAGCGAGTGAACGCTTATCGCCGTGCCGTTCTCTACAAGTTCGCTCAGCGAGGCTTCCGCGAGATCCTTGCGGGCGCGCATACCGCGCTCGCGCGCTTCTGACTGGTCGCGCTTATCTACAGCGCCCAGGACGCGGTCAATGAAGCTGGAGGGAATCGGCGTGTTGGCTAGCTGGCTGGCAAGACGCAACACGTCGGTCGCCTCAGCCCCGACCCTCGCGACACTCAACAGGAGCGTCTTTGCGATGCTCGGATCGTGCCCAGTAGCAAGAGTGTCCGTCAGCTCTGCGGCGAACTCAAGCGCGTCTTTGCTCGGGTTCTCAAGCTCGCGGCGAAAATCTGCGTAGGGAATTGGGCCGGCGGCGACCTTCAACGCCGCGCCGGCGACCTTGAGTGCCATCGCGTGGTGCGCGAGGTCCTCCGCCAGTCGGGCAGCTTCTTCTCGCTCGCTTTCCCCCTCAGGGGCGCAATGGCGGGCGAGTAGTTCTCCTGCCTCTTGGGGTGAGAGCTCCTCGAGCTTTATCTTCCTCGCGAGCTCCTCGTAACCGTGGGTCTGGGTGGTGAGCAGCGTCTTACCGAGCCTGTGGGGAGCAAACCAGGCGCGCAGCTCATCCGCCTGCATCCCGTCGGGCACATCGTCGACCACCCACAGATGCGCCTCCCCGCGACGCTCAAGCTCCTCTCGCAGCACTGCCTCGATATCGCCCACCTCGGTCCGCCCAGCTATAGGTGCTCCAAGACTCGCCGCCAGCGCTTCGATCTGCTGCTTGCGGCTAGCCTCTCGAGTAGCTCGGCTCTTGGCCTTATCTGCGGGCACCGTTAGCCAGAACACCCCGCTGGGGTAGGCCGAGGCGAACCGCAGCGCGTACTCCTCCGCGAGCATCGTCTTGCCCTGTCCCCCGATTCCGATCAGCTGCGCCACAGCTGGGCCCGCATCGCCAGTGATCGGACGCAGCTCGCTGGCGTGTAGGGAGGAGTGAATCTCCCACATCGCTGGGAGCCGGCCGACGAACCCGGGAGAGCTGATCGGACGGCGTCCGTGCCACGGCACCCCGCAGAGCAGCCGCGATTCACCAAGCGCGCCCTTGATCCCTGTAACCTTGCGCTTGATCTTCGTGGCGAGCTGCTTAAAGCGCTTCGGTGTGTCCGTCTCGTGCAGTTTCTCAAACACCGCGTCGCGTAGCTGGATGGGCTCAATGTGCTCAGTGCCCTCGTCTGGGTTGACCACCAGGACCCGGTCTCTCGGGTCTCCTACTCGCTGGGCCGCTAGGAATGCCGCAGTCAGCTCGAACTGGCAAGCAGGGCGCGTCGGGTACGTCTTCGAGTACACCGCCAGCAGCACCTTTGAGCGAGCCAGCCCGCTTTCAAGCCTGCCGGTGATGCTCTCATGGCTGGCCAGCTCCTTATCATCGAAGAAGACTTTCAGGCCCTTGCCAACCAGCGCGTCATACAGCGGCTTAGCTACCGCGGTGTTCGCGTGGTGATAGCTCAGAAAGACCTCGTAGTGCTCCATCCAGGGCACCGCAGACTAGAGGAAAACAACCTCCGCCCAGCATATATGGCTTTCTCGCCGGGATGTGGCCGTTCGGCGTCGTCGAGGAGATCTGGGCCGACATCGCCCGTCCAGCGGTTCCCACCGTGTCCGAGATGGACCTCCACGGAGACTGAAACGATTGTCTTCACTCAGCCGGGGCGCCAGACGCTTCTGCTTTCGGGCCTGAGCAAGCACGCTAGCGAACGACGAAGCAGGCGTGGTCACGGCGTGTCGGCCTCGGTTTCTCCGTCTCGTCCGGAACGGGCGCGACTGCTCAATCGTACGCACGCTCGCAACCACGCAAAGCAAGAGCTCTCCTCTCTGCGCGGAGCTGCGGCCCTTCGTTCCCCATTCGGCCATGATCTGCGCCGCGCGCGATTGGGTGCCGGCAAACTCGAAGGCGATGATCCCTGGCCTGCTCGAAACGTGCGACCGGTCGACGATGATCGAGGCAATGCAGAACGACTCCAGCCTCGAATCCCAGACCGTGAGAAGATGCTTCCCGTGACGTCAGGCCCGGCAAGCAAGGCCAAGGTCTTCATCAGCTATTGCTCGGCTGACGCCGCGTTTGCCGAGCGCCTAGCCACGGACCTGCGCGCTACTGGGGAGGTGGCGGTCTGGCTCGACACGTGGGAAGTACGTGTCGGCGATTCCATCCTCGACAAGATATCTGCAGCAATTCGCGAGACTGACTTTGCTCTCTTCGTGATCACTCCTGCGGCGCTTAACTCGCCTTGGGTCAATCGAGAGATCAGTGCTGCCACCGTAAGAGAGCTAGAAGCAAACGCCGTGAGCGTACTTCCGGTCCTCTTGGAAGGCTCTGAACTACCACCGCCACTTACCGGCAAGAATTACGCTGATTTCCGCCATGGTTATCAGCCTGCCTTCCGGCAGATCCACCGCGCACTAACCAGCCATTGGAGGGAGCGTCATGCGTTTGATCCTCAAATCGCTGTCACCGTCGAGTGGCAATACATTCGCGACCTTCAAATCCCAGCCCGGCGGAACGATTGCGTGCTGGTTCTTACAGAGGATTCGGTCGTTCGGTTGTGGACCGTGCCTGAGCTCCGGCTTGTCAGAGCTTACTTCGCCCGGGACCGGCCAGCCGACGCATGCGTGTCAGAGGACGGCTCCCGTATTACCGTGTTGACAGATACCAACGTCACCATATTCGAGGCCGTCACAGGAGCACGCGAGGTCCACTCGTTCATTGGCACGAGCCCAGTCGGCCTTGCCACTGCCGGCGACGGTCGGTATGCAGTCCTGTGCGAAGATGGAACCGTCATCATTCGGAGTTTCAGTGAGCACGCGCGCCGACGTCTGACACTCAAGGGCCCGCAAGGAGCACGACGCCTGCGGGCAATGCGATCGGGATCGTTTCTCGCGTTCGACGACACGTCCGCATGGACGATCGACACGAATTCCGGCATGATGGAGGTCGCACGGGATGCGGGGATCCATACAGTCGCTTTGGCGCCGGATCAGCGGTTTCTCGCGTATGGAGCAGGCGCGTGGGACGGCGTGATGATAAGAGACCTTGCCCAGCCTCGTCTCGAGGCGACCTTTCGGCAGCACACCGATCAGGTCAGCGCCGTCGCGTTCTCGGGCGACGGAACGACTCTTGCGGCCGGAGATTGGGATGGAGTTATCATGCTGTATGCCGCCCCCGATTGGAAGCTGGCAGGAGCGGTTCGTGCTCACGAGCGTAAGGTTGGAGGTCTCGCTTTCTCTCCTGATGGTGCGTATCTGGTGAGCGGCGGCGGGTTCGATCGTCCAGCGCTAATGGTGTGGGAGCTACCCGCGTTGCGACGCGTCGCAACGGTCTACGGTGACGCCGCAGAGTAGTACCGTTGGCACGCATGAGTGCAGTTGGCGCCCGTTCGGATGCTCTTCCGGGAATTAGCGACGCATTACAGCGCGGTCGATCGCGTCGATGGCCGAGGCCCAGTCTGTCACGGCGTCGGCGTACTTTATGTCGGCTAGGATTGGCGGGAGTGTTCCGCCGGTTAGCCGGACTGGCAGAAGTCGGATTCCTTCGCCGTTGAGCTGACGAGCGAGAGTGGAGAACCACTCGCGAGTAATCCACGGTGCATCTACGCCCCAGGTAGACAAACATAGGAGGACGAAGTCCACGTCCGCGAGTGCTGCGTTCATCCATTCCGGAATGGAATCGCCGACTAGGAGTTCAGTCGTATCTAGGCGAACGACATGCCCACGCGTCTCTAGATCGCGTGCGAGCCTTGTTGCTGCGTCGGCGTCGGCGCCACGATGAGAGATGAATAGCCTTGCCATGGAACGGTCTCTGCCAATCATATGGCGGCGGGGATTGCGCGGTCAGGTCCGTGCGCTGATGAGCAAATCTCATTGGCGAAACGGCGCGATCGACTGTCTGTGCAAACTCGAGGTCCACCCTGCTCTCCGCGAAAGCAGAAGTCTCCGCCACAGTCGCTATGGGCTTCCGCATCGGACGAGCAGCATTAGTCCACGTGCCAGCGTGTCAGACTGCTGCTTCGCCATGCGGATAAGGCGTCTCCCGAGCTTCTCCCGAGAGACCGCGACAAGGCTACGGCCGCCGCGCTTCTCCGAGCAGACGATCGTCACCACGGGAGGCGATTCTCCCAATGGACGAGAGAGGCGTTGGGTCAGCCCTATGTCGGACGAACACTTCCGGGGTGTTGCCAACTACCCGGACCAGATGAACGCCTCTCGGAGAGCGACGTGTGCAAGGACCAGTTGAGTCCAGCCTGCCTACACCTTCGGGTGCCACAAACGCTCCGGATCGGCGTTCAAGGCGTCCCGGCGGTTGCTGGATTACTGAGTAGCTTCGTCCAACAGCTCCCCCCGAAGATCGACCCAACACGCCGCGGTTGAGCGCGAATCACCGTCCTACCCGAAGCCCAACCGCACAGCGCAGCCAGCCAAACGAGCGCAAATCAGCCCCGGAATTGTTCCGCACGGAACAAAACTTGCTAGCCTCCACTGCGCACAAACCTAGCTTTTGCAGGACTTTTGAAGGGTGAGCGACGGGATTCGAACCCGCGACCGCCGAGACCACAACCCGGAGCTCTACCAACTGAGCTACGCCCACCACGTTGGTAGGCGGAGTTTAGCGTCAGATCAACCGCGCACGAGGCCTTCGGCCAGCGCCAGGCATTCGCTCGGCGTCCGGTCCGGATGACCTTCCAGGGCGAGCTGCCAGGCTCGCATCAGCGCTAGGGGATCCTCGCCAAGCAACCCGAGCAGCTCCGCCACCAGCGATACGGTCGCCTGGTCAACGCTGGGAGCATCGGCAGCTTGGGAGCCCACCTGCTCGCTTGTCGCTGGACTCCCTGCGGCTGGGACCATCGCGCTGTGCGTCGCTGCGATCAGTTGCTCGGTGACGTCGTTGCCCTCGCGTTCGACGATACGCCAGCCGCGTCCCATCGAGAGTTGCTCGAGCGGTATCTGCGGACCCTCCACGACGACCAGCTTGGCCTGCTGCGGATTCCACTTGCGTTCGCCGAACTCGATCCACTCGCCTCGCGCCCATGCGTCAAGGACGGCCTCGCGCAACTCCGCCTCCGTGAGGTTGAAGCGGCAGAAGTTGTGGGGGAACTGGCGCAGCTCGACGTGGTACATACGCTAAGGCTCGCAAATCGCCGTACACGACGGCTTCCCCAGCTCAACCGGGGCCCCGCGAGAGCCGATGAGCTGACATGCGCAGCTTTGCGGGATATATAGGAAGTCGTCTACCACGACCGAGGATGGCGCTCGGGCTCCTCGGCTGGGCGCTGTGCGGATTGCCGCGGCCGGCAATGCCGCCCGAGCGGATTGGCGAGAACGCGCCGGTCGCGAAAAGCTGGGGATCCTGGTGGGCGACTCATCCGCGTCTACTGCGCTTGCTTGTGGCCGTCACGCTGGGCTGGTCGACGGCGTACCTGGCTTGGCGCATCGGCTGGAGCTGGCATCGTTCCAACCCGATCCTTTGGTCTTGCCTGTTGTTGGCCGAGTGCTACGGCCTGTGGAATCTCGCAGCACTGGCATGGCTGACGTGGGACGTGACGCCGCGCGAGCGACCATGCGCGTCGCCGGGAAGAAGCGTCGACGTGTACATCTGCACCTATGACGAGGCGCCGAGCGTGCTCGAGGCGACGCTCGCCGGCTGTGCACTCATGAGCTATCCACACACAACTTGGATCTTGGACGACGGCACTCGTCCTGAGGTCGCGGAGCTTGCCCGCCAGTGGGGTGTGCGCTACATGACCCGTCCCGACAAAAGCCATGCGAAGGCAGGCAACATCAACCATGCGCTGCCACTGACCGAGGGCGAGCTCGTACTTGTGCTCGATGCCGACCACGTACCCCTGCCCGACGCCTTGGACACAATGGTCGGCTATTTCGAGGACCCCGACGTGGCTTTGGTGCAGACGCCGCACGACTTCTCAAACCACGACTCGATCCAACACTACGACCTCGGCCGCCACGAGCAGTCGGTGTTCTTCTCGGCCATCTGTATTGGCAAGAACCGCCACGAAGCCGCCTTCTGGTGCGGCTCGTGCGCCCTGATGCGGCGCGAGGCGCTGCTCTCGATCGGAGGTGTCGCGACCGAGACGATCGCCGAGGACTTCCACACCACGATCAAGCTCCACCGGCAGGGTTGGCGCACCCACTACGACGATCGCATCATCGCGCAGGGACGCGCACCTCACGACCTTGCCGCCTACCTACTCCAGCGCGACCGCTGGGCGCGCGGCAACCTCGCGGTGTTCACCACGCCGGAGAGCCCTTTGCGTGCGCGTGAACTGACCTTGAGCCAGCGCATGAGCTACCTGGCCAGCCTGCTGTCCTATCTGGCAGGTCCGATGCGCCTGCTGATGATTCTGGTGCTCGCGGCCGTGCTGTGGAGTGGAGCGCTCCCCTTGCGCATCGCGCCGCTGGCTTTGGCAGCACTGTGGGCTCCCGCGACCGTGCTGATGGTGCTTGCCGGCTCGGCCCTCTGTCGCGGAAAGCAGAGCAGCGGCGAGGCGATTCACTATGAACTGTGCACCGCCGAGATCTTCACGCGCGCGCTGCGCTGCATCGTTCGCCCAGGTCGCACAAGCTTTCGCGTGACACCAAAGGAGGGCATCGACCGCGGCGGCTGGGAAGCGGTACGTCAGTTTCGAGCATTGCTCGTGCTCGCCGTGCTACTGGGCCTGGGACTTGTACTGAGAATCGCCGAGGACACGGGTGTAGGACCGTTGCCGGCGATGCACGGCTTTGCCGCCTGGTTCGTGCCTCTGCTCGGCGCTTTCGAGTTGCGCCGAATCGTGCGCACGCTTGCGTTCGTGGGGCGCCGGCGACAGCTGCGTGGCGAGTATCGGACACCGATCACAGCTGCGGCGGTGATCGTCCCCAGCGGAGATCTTGCCGACGACGATCCCTCCCTGTTGGGCCGCATGCACGACATCACAACCGGTGGCGTCGGCTTCGAGCTCTCGCGCCCACTGCCGATTGGGACGCTTGCGGACCTCACCGTGCAGCTTCCCGACGTCAGCGGAGAGCCGGTGCCAACACGACTGGAGGTGGCTGTGCGCTCGTGCTTGGCGCACGGCCAGGAATGGCGTATTGGCGCCGCAATCGTCGCTTGCGAGGAGGAGGATCGGCGACGCGTACTCTCATACTGCAATGTCGTGTGGCCTTATCGTCGCTTGCGTGGCGAGAACGAGGTCGCACTGCTTCCCGTCGCACCCTCGCTCGACCATGCGAGCGTCTCCTCCATGCCCCGCGAAGCCACGCCCGCTTAGATTGGCCGGCTGATCTTGTCAGCACGGTTCTTGGTGTGAGGCGCTTCATCCGGCCAGTGTCCGTGCTCGGCGAGGTAGGCCCGTGCCGCCGCCTCTTTCTCGCGCTCGACACGATCGCCCTCGAAAGCGGCGCGGTAGAGCCAGTTGATCGCATAGATCGCCAACCCGGCACCGATAATGCCGGCACCGCCCTCCAGGTCGGATTCGCTCCCCAGCGACATCACGATCACACCGGCAATCACGGCGGCAACAGGAAGTGCGTAGCGGACGCCAAACAAGAACCAAGCCGCGCGCCCCCGCTTCTCGTCGGTCTGCTCATGTGACGATCGCACGCCTTCCGTATCCGCTGCTTGAGGGCACATCAGGCTGGGCTCCCTGCCTGCTCCATCGCCACCGCGGCGACTGGTGCGAGCGTCTGGGCAAAGAAGACAAGCGTACGGCTCCAAGCGTCTCTGGCAGCCTCAGGCCCGTAGCTGGGTCGGGTGTCGTTGAAGAACGCGTGTCCTGTGTCTGGATAGATACGCAGCTCATGATCCGCACCGGCCGCGCTAAGTGCCGCATCGAAGGCTGGCAGCCCGGCCACGATGCGTGGGTCATCCTGCCCATAGAAGCCGCGCAGCGGACAGTGGATCGAGCCAACCCGCTCCTCCTCCGGCGAAGAGCCGTAGTAGACAACCGCCGCTCTCAGTCGCGGCTCCTCGCAGGCCAACAACGCCGACAGCGCACCACCCAAGCAGAAACCAATCGAACCGACCGCTCGTCCTGCGCATGCGGAATTTGCGCTCAAGCAGGCCACCGCAGCCCTTAGAACACTCAGGTGGCGTTCGTTGTCGCCACCCGCTCCGCCAAACAGGGCCGCAATCGTCTCGCCGACATTGCGCGCCTGCTCGTCAGGCAGCGCCGAGAGGGCCTCCGCCCGACGAGCGTCATCGCCAAGCACAGCCATCCACTGCCCGGGCGGGATCGAGTTGAGAAAGGCCTTGGCTGCTTCTACCCGCTCGACAGCCAGGGTTGGCGGTCTACCTCCGCCGGCCGAATAAAGGTCGGGCGCCAGGGCTACATAGCCGGCGCCGGCAAAGCGGTCGGCCACGTCCTGGATATGGCGATCGACACCCCAAATCTCCTGGATCACCACGACGCCCGGCAGCGGCCCCTCTGCCGCGACCGGGCGGCTCAGATAGGCGGAGACGCCTCCGGCGGGACTGTCGTAGCCAACCCGCTCGCTTCTCAGCTCCATGGCCGTCCCCTCATAGCTCGTCAGCACCGGTAAGCCCGAAGGGGCTCCCCTCAGAGTCCTTGCAGACCGCCCACTTCTCGCCCGGATGGATAACGCTGCCACCCAGCGCCTGAACGTCCGCGAGCGCCTCGGCCATATCGTCCACGGAAAAGTACGGCAGCGAGAACGAGTCGCCCGGACCGCGTCCCCGTGGGTGGACACCGATCGCCGGGGCCTGTGAACGCGTTTGCCAACCCTCTCCCTCCGCACCTTGACGAACCTCCAGCTCGACACCCAGGAGTCCACTCCAAAAGCGCAGAGCGCGTTGGGGATCGTCGGCGGGGAACTCGATGAGGGCGGCTGGGGTGTGCTCCACGAGACCTAGGTTAGGACAACGGGTCGATGCGAACTCGCACGTACCCTCTCCCTAGTCCTCTGGCGGGCGCCGCTCGCGCTTACGTTCAGTGCGCTGGCGCTTGGCCTGAAGCCGGCGCTCGCGTGAGGCCGCGGTGGGGCGTGTGGCACGGCGGTACTTGGGGATGGCAAGCGCCGCCGCAAGCCGCTCAGCCAAGCGAGCAAGCGCCAACTCTCGGTTACGAGCTTGCGAGCGCTCGTCCTGCGCGATAGCCACCACACGGGGACCGACACGCGCCAGTATCCGATCCCGTTGCGCTCCAGTTAGCGTGTGCGAAACATGCACGTCAAAGCTTGCTTCGACACGGGAGGCCGTGACGTTGGCGTGCTGGCCGCCGGGCCCGGAGGAGCGACTTGCACGGACCGTGATCTCGGACAGTGGGATCGTTAGACCACCAGTGATCCGTAGCGTTTGCTTGAGATTTTCGTCGGCGTCGCTCAATGCACCCTCTTGTATATGCCTATCACGGATACATCGCCAAGTGGCGCCGAGTTCCCACCTCTGACTCTGGTGAAGTCCATCCACCAGATGGGCAACCGCCGAGGATCGCATTCTGCCCACGAGCACGATCTCGTCGTCGAGCTACGCGCGACATTCGGGATCACCGACAAACGCCTTCTTGCTGCCGGCTACGCCGACCAGTTGCTGAGTATCCAGGATTCGACAGCATGAGCCCCCACGGACGGCTATGAACGCAAAACCCGCTTTTTCCAGCCATTCCGCCCGACAAACCAACGGGGGACCGAGGAATCCAACCTCGAGCAAGGGGTTTGGGAGACCCGGTGATATGGAGTCGTTTGGCCTGTAGACATGCGGTTTCGTCTTTTTGGTTGCACTTCGCCGGTGGATTTGCCATCTGGGCGAATCGAGCGACCATGCCTCACCCACAACACGCGGGCTTCCAACGCTTAACCAGATGGTGGCGCCGGCTCGGATGGTTCGGTGTCGGAGAAGATCACCTGGGCTCGGTCTGCGGCATCCAGGATCGACTGGGCATCTATGTCGTTGCGGGTTAGCTCGATGCCCGCCTCTGGCCATTGGCATACAAACGTCAATCTGCCGGGGGGCGGTAGTGGCCAGATCCAGACGCTCTGCCTCCAATTGCCGCCACCACCGCCACCACCACCAAGATGCAGCACTGGCGCAGCGGGGACCTGAACCGTCTCTGACTCCGACACAAAAGTCGACACGCTCATCGTGCCACCCGCAAGATTCGCCAACCGCTGGTCGGCTGTGTTCGTAGCCTTCCTGCCGTCGGCGAATTCGACTCCGAACCTGAGCATCTCATCGGGGATCTCGCTCGCCGCGCCTTGCCGGCGACGACCGCGCATCCGACGACCCTCGAAGAGCAGCGGGTCGAGGTCCTCAGCCTCATCGCTGGCCATCGTCACGAAATCAAGCTCAAAGCCTGAGGCGTATGCCCCCAAGCGGGTCACGCATACCGCAACTTGCGCGGTACGCGCGAGGATCAGCTCCAATGACACCACCCCCGGCAAAGTACCTCTCGGGGCGGCAAGCCAAGGCGGCGTATGGTGCCGCTCTCGGCGTGGTGGCGGAGGCTGGACTGTGGAAGGCTCAAAGAAATCCATCAGGCCGCATAGCGTACCGTTGCGCTATCGGAGTGGACCCCGAAAAGACGTAACGACCTTGTCGTGGATCAGGTGTCGTAGCGACGACCGTCGCGGTAAGTCTGGATGGATGATTCAGGCGCTGAGTACCGCGCCAAAGCGCTCATCGAAAGCGTCGCGCGACTCGACCGCGATCGCCTGGGCGAACCGGCTGACGGTGACCGTAAAGCGGTCGAGGAATCCAACGCTGCCGAGCAACACCAGGCCATCGCGATGCCAGCCCTCGATGAACCCGACCTGTGCCTGCCATTCGCGATAGTCGCCTGTCTCGGCGTCATTCGAGTGCAAACGCAAGTTGACGGTCTTATAGCGGGCCGTGACGACCCTGCCTCCAACCGCGTGTGAGGTCTCCCCCTCGTTTCTCTTCAAGGTCGATTCCAAGCTGCTCGGTAAGCAGATCGCTCGCGAGAATCGCGTCGGCTCCGGTATCGACCAAGCCGACCAGCTGACCCGTGGTCTGCTCCCCGTATGCGAGCGATACCGGCACGAACGGTCGAAGGACCGGTCCGCCAAGCCGAGTGGACTGCGCGTCCTCACGGTAAGCGTAGAGCCAGGGAAGTGAGTGCTCGTCAGCCAAGACCGACGTAGAGAGGCTCATCCGCGTAGGGAACGCGCCCATGCACAACGACGTGGTTGCGGCCCTTCGCCTGCTCAAGCACCACGCGAGGATCCTCGTCGGCCAACACGATCTCGCCAGTGCGCCAGTCGATAGCCACGTACTGGCCCTCGTAGCCCGTGAAATCGGTGTGGATCGCCTCCATTGATCGAAGTCTAGCGTGGCCGATCGTCACATCGACACCGCCGAGGGCATGGGGTGTACGTCTTGCGTGTCCAGATAGGCGCTCAAACGATCGGCGCTCTCACGCTCGGCTCCTGGCATCAGGTGCCCGTAACGGGCGTAGGTGGTCGTGATCGAAGAATGGCCAAGATATGTCTGCCTTTGCTTGCTCAGCGCGAGAACTGGAACGTTCCGGTCCTGTCGTTTCGCTGGTCGATCGAGACTTCGCATATACCAACTGACCGCGAGAACGGGAGACCGGCCAAAAACTTGGTTTCAGGTGGACGCCTGTCCGACCATGGCCCAGCTTTGGTGGCTCCCGCGCTATCAGTCCCTGGTAGCGATTTGCGGTGGGATGGCCGCGATCGTGGTTAGCGGAGAAGCTGCAGGAACCTCACGAGCGCATGGAACTTTGCCGTCGGGAGGTTCTTGAAGGACGGCATCGGCTCAGACGGGTCGCGGATCGCCCGCTCGATCTGCGCTTCGTCCAGTTGTGCGCCGATGTGAGTCAGGTTTTGGCCTGGTCCGCGATTTCCATCCTCGCCGATGCGGTGACACGCGAGGCATCCCGACTGTGCCATTACCGTCGCGCCGGCCTTGTATTCCTGGAGCACACGACCGCCAACGTGCTTGATGGCCGGCGGAATAAACGGAGCAGCCGTCATTTCAGTCGTGAAAGCAAGCACGACAACGGAGGTTTTGTTTGGACAAGTTCCCTCGTAGAGTCGAATGTCACACGTCACGACTTCCATTATGGGTCGGGTCGATACACGCCACCTTCCGTCCCGCCGGAGAAGTTCGAGCGTGAATTTCCCAGCGCGTTGTCCTTCGGTAAACGTCAACACCACACGAGCGTTGTCGCCATGCCAGGTCACATGTGTGGCTTTGGTTGCTGCCAGCAGACTTCGCGATTTTGCTGCTCCGAGGATCACGCCCTTGGCAAACGCCCCGCTGACGCGCTTGTAGCAATTTTTACCACCCGGCTGGCCTCTCGCCAAAGCGGCCGCCGCCGGCTGTGTAAAGTCCGAACACAAGGCGCCAGCGTCTTTGTCGAAGTAACCCACCAAGGGCGCGCGCGCCGCCGTGACTATCGCCTTTTCCGTCATTGATACCGGAGACGAGAGCGCCCCTGACACAGCTACGGCCGAAGTGCCAAGAACAGCAACCGTACACAGGCGGGCGATCCGCCTCAAGTTTCTGAGCCATCCCCCTACGCGCATTCAGACCCCAGTATGTCAGACGCTGCTAATCCTACACTCACGATAACCCCTCCCATCACGCCAGACATTTTACGGATGGCTCAGCGTGCGTCCCGCTCACGCAGAGCCGGACTTGAACGTCCGCTCAGCATCACCGTCCCCGGCATAGCTGACGGCCGCCACAAGCTCTACGTCGTGGTCCCTGAAAGCGACGAAGCGTGCGCCACGTACCCCGACTTTGAGACGGGCACCACTTGGTCAGCGGCGAGAGCCTAAGCGCTGGCTCTTACAGCGAGGAATACTCGTTTAAGCCCCCGCAACCGGGCATCTACACCATCTGTGGCTACGTGGATGAAGTCGAATACACGACCCCTGATGCGACGGGGAGCGGCAGTTTCACGGCTGGGACGCCTGCCGGATCGGTCTCCGTGTCCATCAACCCGACTGCCACGGAAAACGGCGCCCGTCAGCATCGAGGTCTCTGGCAGCACAGAGGTCCCCCGCAAACTCTACGTCGTGGTCCATACGGGCGCCGAAACGCACACGATGCCCTGCGATTGGCACCAACGCTCATCGCAGGCGGTACACCACCGCCCAGCGCACGATGGCAAGGACCATCGAGCCCGCGACAAACGAGTGCCATTACGCGCGCATCCCGTGGAGCGTCGCTCACGCCCCGCTCATGCTCCGCACGAACCTCCACAAGCGTCGTGCCGGGCTCGCCATCGGCAACTGCCTGGCCGCTCCCGACGGTCTGGGCCACGACTGCCGAGTCGGACACGATCGCAAGCGTCTCCTCCAGGCTCTCCAGATCCTCGGGACCCACGAGACCGGCCCGAGGCCCACATCGGCCTCCGCCTCCACCCCTCCATCTGGTTGCACTTTGGTTGCACTTTTTGCACGGCTCAGTGCGTTTCAGCACGTCTCGGTGTTTTCGCCCCTCCCCCAAAAACCCAGCAAAACCAGCGTCTTTCCAGGCATTCCGTCCAGAACCCGCAACGGGGGACCGAGGAATCGAACCTCGAGCAAGGGTTTTGGAGACCCCCATGTTACCGTTACACCAGTCCCCCAGAAACGCTTGATTTGCAGGCGCTTCTGCAGTGCGCGGAGCGCTCCTAGACTTTACACGCTCGCCCGTCAGGGCGAGATCCGCAGTCCATACAGGGCTGCTGCGCTTCCAGGATACCCCTGATCGCGCTGATCGGGGAGGCTCGCGCTCAGCCTTCTCCCTTGGGATTGGCCGCCAAAGTCTCGCGCTGCACGAACCACGAAGCCTCGATCGGGTTGAGGAAGTGCGGCGGCTCCTCGACCTGCAGGCGGTCGTCGTAGTTGGCGTCGTAGGGGTAGCCGTGGATGATCGAACTGCCTGAGAACTCGCCGGTGAAGCCGTTTGTGTAGAGGCCGGCGACGGCACCGTAGACGTCCAGGTTTCCGAGCGACGCTTCGCCGCAGATGTAGTTGTCCACGATCACGGCGTGTTTGACGGCGAGCATCGCAGCATAGACCTTGGGGTTTTCCAGATCCGCGGCGCCATTGGGGGCATCGCATTCGGCAGCATTGTCGGTGTATTCGCACTTACCTGACCCAATGTATTTCTCAACTTCTTTTTTGCCGTTTGTTTTACACGTTTCTTTTTTCGTGCCCGTGGCTGGATAGGTGGTTTCCACCGGATGGTAGATGCGCACAAAATTGTTCGCGATTAGCCCCAGCAAAGCGTTTGTCGTCGGAGCCCCCGCCGAATTCGTCGGAGTCGTGAGGTTGCCGTTGATGATCACGTCGTTTTCTGCCGCGATCGTGAGCGAACTCGTGTATTCGCCTCGGACGTACACGTTGCCGCATGCGTCGTCTTCTGCGTACGTTGGCTTCGGCCCATATGGCGAGTAGGGCACTGAACAACCCCCGTCCACGTAGATGATGCCATTGGGCGGGTAGGCAAGGCCAACCTGAGTTTTAGAGGTCCAGATTTTCGTAGTCGTATTTTCTTCCCAATTTGTCACGGACATCGTGCCGTCTTCAAGAACGATTTCCGTCTTGTTCTTGAATTCGTAAGCCGGTTCGACGATGTGTTTCAGTTCTTCATCGCCCGGCGGAGGCTCGATAGACACGACTTCCTTGGGCAGCACATGCTTGCCCTTGAAGATCGGTTTCACTTCCGAGCAGACACCCTCGCCCGAGTAGCCTTCGTCTTCGGGTTTGCCATACGCGTGCCCGAATTCGATGCGATCGTTTTCGCCGCGGCCGAAGATAGGCGACCCGCACACGCCGACGTGGTCCTCGGTGTGCATCGGTCCGTTTACCGATTCTCCGTTTATGAAGAAGTTGTTGATGCAGCGCCGTGGAGTACCGCCGTCAGCAGGACGTTCGCCGTAGAACTTGGAGCATTCGGTGTAGTAATTAGCAGGCTCTTTTTCTTTAAGCGGTTCGCCGTAGATGGCCGGGTCACCGGTTTCGTACTTCGAGTACCAGACAAAGCTGACGAAGTTGGCGTTGCGGAAGTCCGCAACCAGAGTGCGCCGCTGGTTGCCTGAGTAACCCGTCGACTCGATACGAAACGTTCCAACAGCTCCAGGAGACTTCTCTTCGAGCATTGTTTCGACTAGATTGTTGGGATCGCACTTGCGATCAGTTACAGGCGCGCTTTCCGCCGGCAGCAACTGAATCGCGTATTCCTCGTTGAGGAATTCCCCGGTTTCACTGTTGATCTTGGTTCGGTGGGTCGTTTCCCCAACTTGGTTCAGGGCTGTGTTGACCACGGGAGGGTTTGTGCAGTAGGTCAGGTAGTTGCCGTCCTCGGTGAGGTGGTTCTCGTAGTTCTCGATTCCCGCAAGGGCGGCATAGTAGGCCTTCTTCTGCGAGGTGTCGGTTGCACTCAGATGAATCTCGCCATTTGCTGCCGTGAACGTGGCGACGAGCAGCAGCGAGGTGACGAACATTACACCGATCGCGATAATCATCGTGATCCCCTCCTGGCCGCGAAGCACCGCCAGCGACTGACTTAGTGAGCGATTGAAGATAGTCATCACAGTTCGGCGCAGGGGGAGTTGGAGGATTCTTCCGAGGATGGAGAAAGACGCAGGATCGCGGAGTCTTCGAGCGCAACGGGACGACCGCCACCAAGTCCGGTATTCAATTTGTTTTCTTTGCCTTCCGGCACAGCCGTGAAGTTCACGTTCACCCTAGCCACCTCCGGACCGGATTCTTCTGTCAATTTGCCCGTTATCGGATTAGGGTCCAATTCTCCCAGTACCGCTTTGCTGTCGGTTTCACGGTAATAGCGGTAGTATCGGAAGACAGGTAGAGTTTCTTTTTTTGCGGTTTCGGTCTGCTCCACCCCGGTCAGCAGGGTTCGTTTCGTGGGGGTTTCTTTTTCATTGAATTCGTATTTCGGTGGAATGCCTTTGCTAAACCACAACTTTTCCGTGAGCGTTCCTTCCGTTTTGCCCGACCCTGGCGTATAGATGACTTCGTGCAACCCGATCGTCGGCAGAGCCGCGGACGGTTCTCCGTGTTCGTTTTCAGCGCTGGTTTCGCTGACAAACCTGAGTTTGCTTTCAGTGCTTTCCGGCCTGATAGGATCCGATTTCGCGGTCAAGCAAGAAGAGTGCAGCGCAAGCATCAGCTTCTCCAGCGCCACCCGTCCAGTCTGGTCGGCATGTACCCGTTCGGTGATGCGTGTCACGTCGGCTGTCGTGAAATTGAGCAGCGACAGGGCAATCCCGGAGACCAGAATTCCGAGCGACATCGCCACCAACAGCTCGATGAGCGTAAAGCCGCGCTCGTCACGCAGCGCTTTTAGTGACATACGTGTCCGG
The DNA here is from genome assembly GCA_963704555.1 of uncultured Solirubrobacterales bacterium. Lineage (GTDB taxonomy): Bacteria > Actinomycetota > Thermoleophilia > Solirubrobacterales > Solirubrobacteraceae > Palsa-744. Next base: position 1,467,430 of record OY969921.1, on the reverse strand, counting down.
CCCATCAGCAAACAGACCCTTCTTTGCCTTCTTCGCCCAGGTATATGGTCTGGAGCGGGGTTCCGCTCGCGATGTCGTTATCTATCGACACGGTATCTTCGCGCTGTTTCCCGCCCACCGCCGTCGTCACGCACAAGGAATAGGTGCCGAAGGGCATCCATGGACGACTGAGCGCCCCCGTGGAACTTGTAGTGAGTTTGCGGACGACGCTGCAGCCTGTGTCTTCCAAGATGACGGTGGCACTCTGCAGCGGTTTTTCCGGACCCACTTTGCTTTCCAGCACCTTAATGTCGATCGGAGCCAGTGGCACCGTCACGGGCACCGTTTCGCCCGGGGCCACGACGACTTCCGGGTTGGAGCTCTGACCGTTTCTCGTCGGCAGGTTTGCTTCGCAGGTGCCGGCGTAAACCGTGTACTTGGTGGTGGAGGCAAACGGGAAGATGTTGTTGGGCGTTGGGGATTCTATGGTCGGTTTGTACGTTTCGAGCGTGGCCGTTTCAGGAAGCGTTTCGTAGTGGGCCATCCCGGTGTTGAAGTAGACAACCGAATCGCCTTCCAGTTTGCCGGTCCCTGCGGCTTCCTTGAAGCTGGCCTGGAGCTTGCCTGCCAGCCCGAGGTTGTAGCCCTCCTTGGATGTCGTCTCGGCAGGAAGGTAGACCGCTTTTGTCACGCTTTTGTCAGATTCGGTGTTCGCGTAACCGTTCGGGTCCACGTAGCCAGCCTTGCTGACGTTGATCGTGTATTCACCAGGCGGTAGCGCAAGGATCGCGCAACCGTTTACAGATGTTTCCAGTTCGTGCGCGCTGCTTGAGGGCGCAGGACCTTTTGCCACCACCACAGCACCTGCCAGCGGTGTCCCGACATCCTCGACCTGCACGATCAGGGCCGAATCGGCGGGCGGACTTATGACACCCGTCTCAATCACAGCTCCGTGAGGACCCATCGAGGGCCATGTAACTTCGGATGCCGTCTGGAGGTAGTCTGCGGTCGGCACACTCGAGGTGCAGCTCGCGGTGCCTGTCGCATCGGCGTGGTATTCGGCAGTCGTCTTGATCGTGTACGTGGTCGCCCCCACGGTCACCGTTTCTTTGCGTTCCAGTTTGCCGAGTTTCCTGACCGGTTCGCTGCGCAGCCGCTCCTCGTCCTGCTGGGCCAGCGCATCCGCTTGCGAGCGGGCGCGACTGCTTGCGGTAGCGCGGTTGGTGCTGTCGAGCCCAAACAGCACGGCGATCACGACGAGCGAGATCAGTGCGACGCTGATCACCACCTCGATCAGCGTGTCGCCACTCTCGGAGCCCAGTGACGGCAACCGCCTTGGCGGGGGCGCGGGCGCGAGCGTGGGCGGGGGCGCGAGCGTGGGCGGGGGCGCGAGCGTGGGCGCGGGCGTGGCGGACACTGAGAGATTTTCCGGCGGGCGCACGAAAGCCATCAACGCCGGGCGCCGGGGGCATTGCTTTGGCCAAAAGGGGGTTGTGCGGATCATCACGAGTTCCGAATACTTGTCCTCGATACGCGTTTCGGCACATACGCGACGCTGCTTTAGCGCCGAGGCCGCCGGCACACAGGCGTTTGCGCGACCCATCCAGCATTCGACCGCTCCGTAGTGTAATTTCAAAATGTGGCGAATTCACAAGACGGGGGCCCCTCTCAACACCCGGATCTGCTGGCGGCGGTTGTGCTGCACACGCTTGTAAGCGAAGCTCGCGACGGTATGACCGCCGCCGCGGTTGCTCTCGCCTGTGAGCGCGATCCCGACATGCAGCGGGGCATCGATGAGGTCATGGTGGCCCTGGAAATCCTGCTCAAGGATGGCTTGGCAGAACGCCAGACCGCCCCCAGGCGCAAGCCCAATACCGCGTGTGAGTCCGGCGCCGCGTGTGAATCCAGCGCCGCACAGCCCGGCACCAGGCGCGAGCCCGAAACAACGCACGCGGCCAACATCCCGCCTCAACCGATCTACCGACCCACGCGCGCTGCGATCCGCGCGAGCGAGTTGAGCTTCTAGCGCGTACTCAACGTACGCCGTCGAGCAACGCCACCGGGCTCAACTGGAGCGCCCGCGCGAGCTTCAAGAGCGTGCGCAGGTTCGGTTCGCGGCGCCCGCGCTCGTACACGCTGATCGCAGCCCGATCGACGTCGGCCTCATAGGCGAGCGCCTCTTGCGAAAGCGAAGCTTCCTTGCGCGCCGCGCGTAGGTTCGCGCCGAAGCGCAGGCCAGGCTCGCTCGCTCGCGTTACCTCCGCCGGCAGCGAGATCGCTCGCGGGCCGGCGAGGCCGATCCCCACAAGCAGGTCTGCCGGCGTCGTGCCAAGCGCACGCGCTACACGCACGAGTGTCGAGAGATCCGGGGCGCGTTCCGCCCGCTCGAGGAAGCTGATCGCGGCGCGGTCGAGTTTCGTGGCCTCTGACAAGCCCACCTGCGAGAGCCCAACACTCAAGCGCGTGGCGCGCATACTCTCGCCGAAAACGCGCACCTGTTCGTCGATCTCTGGGTCCTTTGTGTGTCTCACGAGCGCATCATCCACATTCGCCTACAGAAACACCACTGTGAAAACACAAGCAAAGTCGCAACCGTCCTCACGCCCCGCGAGGACGGGTTTGAGTCGGGGTGGCGCGAGGACCGCGAAAGGCCCCACTGGTACCTTCTGCTGGTGATCTCAAATGTTCGATAACGCGCTTGACGACGCCGTCACGCACGAGCGGCTCGCCAAGGCCGAGCGCCTGCGCGCGCAAGGGGTCGAGCCGTTCCCGCACATTCCCGCGAGCGAGCGCACCGAGATCGCCAAGCTGTACGCCGCCCACGATCCAGCGGAACTTGAGCCCGGCGAGCATCAGAACTTCAGTTATCGCCTGGCCGGACGCGTCATCTCAAGACGCGGACACGGCAAGACTACCTTCATCGACCTGCGCGACTTCTCCGGTGAGATCCAGCTTGCCGTGCGCCAAGACACGCTCGGCGAGGAAAGCTACGAGCGCATCGTGGACCTCGACGTCGGCGACATCGTCGAAGCCGAAGGGCCCATCTACGTAACCCAGCGCGGGCAGCTGGCGCTCAGCGTGCACCGCTGTGTGTTGCTGACCAAGGCGCTGCGCCCACCGCCCGACAAGCGCCACGGGCTCGGCGATACCGGCACCCGCTACCGCTACCGCGAGCTCGACCTGCTCGCCAACGAGAGCACGCGCGAACTATTCGTCACGCGTGCCAAGACGGTCGACGCGCTCCGCGCCTTCATGGCCGAGCGCGGCTTCATCGAGGTGGAAACACCCGTCCTGCAAGCGCTCGCCGGGGGAGCATCGGCGCGACCGTTTTTGACCCACCACAACGCGCTCGACCAGGAGATGTCGCTGCGCATCTCCGTCGAGCTATATCTCAACCGTTGCCTGATCGGTGGGCTTGAGAACGTATACGACCTCGGCAAGTGCTTCCGCAACGAGGGCATCTCCTACCGGCACTCGCCCGAGTTCACGATGCTCGAGTGGCTGATGAGCTACTCCGACCACACAGACGTGGCGCGCTTCACCGAAGAGATGGTCGCCTACGTGGCCCAACACGTGCTCGGCACGACCGTGATCGAGCGCGGCGGCGAGAGGATCGACCTGGCAAAGCCCTGGCGCAACACGACCATGCAAGCCGAGATCCTGCGCGTCACTGGCGTGGACTTCCTGGCGGTCGAGCGCGAGGAGCTGATGGCGCTGCTGGAGGGCAAGATCCACCCCGACGCGAGCTGGGCACAGGCGGTTCAGGCCGTCTACTCGAAGCTCGTTGAGCCGACCCTCAACCAGCCCACGCACGTGTATGACTTCCCGCTCGAGTCCTTTCCGATCACCAAGAGCCACGCCGGCGACACAAGGCTTGCCGAGCACTTCGACGCCGTTATCGGCGGCATCGAGCTGGTCAGCGGCGACTCGGAGGTCAACGATCCCGTCGAGCAGTACGAGCGCTTCGTCGAGCAGCGCAAGCAGCGTCGCGCCGATGACGACGACGCCCCCCATCCCCACGACGAGGAGTACGTGCGCGCGCTCGAGTACGGGTTGGCCCCGTCAGCCAGTGGCGGCATGGGTGTCGATCGTCTGCTGATGATCCTCACCGGGCACGAGACGCTCAGGGAGGTCGCACCGTTTCCGGTTATGAGGGAGATGCTGCGTGCCCCTACCGGCACGCCCGCCGGTACCACAACCGAGACGGCTGTCTCGGTCGCCGGCGCCGGTTCCACTACGGGTACGCAAGCCAATCCCACAATCGATGCCGCTCCCTCCACATCTCACGGGCGTGCTCCTACCGGCACGCCCGCCGATCCCACGTCCGAGGAGACCCCTTCCATCTCCGAGCGATCGGACTAGACGCGAGCCACGGAAGGCTATAGTCGCCTGAGATCTGAGAGATGAGCCAAGGGGAGCACAACTTCGAGGAGCTGCACTTCGAGCCCGCCCCGGCGCTCGACGGCGAGGTGCCCGGTCCCCTCTCGCGTGAGATGCTCGCCCAGCAGGACGAGCTCGAGTCAAACGCCCGCTCCTATCCCCGCAGCGTGCCCGTTGCGATCGAAGAAGGGCGCGGCGCGACCATGAAGGACGTCGACGGCAACACGTTCATCGACTTCTTCGGCGGCGCGGGCGTGCTCAACGTTGGCCACAGCCATCCTGCGGTGCTGGCCGCGGCGGCCGAGCAGGAGCGCAAGCTCGTGCACGCGCTCGACTTTCCCACCAAGCCCAAGCTGCGCCTGATGAGCAAGCTCAAGACCCTGCTCCCCGGCCGCCTGCGCGAGAGCGCCAAGTTTCACTTCGGCGGTCCCACCGGCTCGGACGCGATCGAGTCGGCGCTGAAGCTGACCCGCGCGCACACCGGGCGCGACGCTGTGATCGCCTTCCAGGGCTCCTACCACGGCATGACGACCGGAGCACTTTCGGTGACAAGCGACATCGGCTTCGGCGGCCCGACCTCAAGTCCTGTGCACTTCATGCCCTACCCCTACTGTTACCGCTGCCCGCTCGGCCTGAAGCCCGACTCCTGCGAGCTGGCGTGCGCGAACCTGCTCGACACTTCGCTTGAAGACCCGCACAGCGGCATCCCCCATCCGGCAGCCGTGCTAATCGAGCCGATCCAGGGCGAGGGTGGCACGATAGTCCCGCCCGACGGCTACCTGAGCAAGGTGCGCGCGATCACCCGTAAGCACGACGTGCCGCTGATCTGCGACGAGATCCAGACCGGCTTCGCAAGGACGGGCACGATGTTCGCGTGCGAGCACGACGGAGTTTCGCCCGACGTGATCACCCTCTCCAAGGCGCTCGGCGGGATCGGCTACCCGATCTCCTGCATTGCCTACGACTCAGCGCTCGATACCTGGAAGCAGGGAGCCCACATCGGCACCTTTCGTGGCCATCAAGTGGCGATGGCAGCCGGCCTGGCGGCAATCGAGTTCATGCAGGATGTTGACCTGTCCGCACACGCGGCGAGCCTCGGCGAACTGACGCTCAAGCTGCTGCGCGAAGCGCAACATACGCTGGCCTCCGTCGGCGACGTGCGCGGCCGCGGCCTGATGATCGGCATCGAGCTAGTCAAGGATCGCGACACCAAGGCACCGTGGCCCGAGATGGCGGCGCAGATCCGCACTGAGTGCTTTCGCAAGGGTGTGATCATCGAGGTGGGCGGCCACTACGGCAACGTCGCGCGCTTCCTGCCCCCGCTGGTGATCACACGCGAGCTGCTGCTCACCGGAGTCGAGATCTTCGTCGAGTCGGTGCGTGCGGCCGAAGAGGCTCTGGCCCAGCCCGCGGCGCTGATCGCCGGCTGACCTGCCCCGCGACTGACGTGGCTGACCTGTTTGGCGCGCTCGCAAGAGCGTGTCGGTCTCTCGCTCGAGGTGCGGCGTCGGGGACAACGTCGGAACCACGACTTGCTGTTTGAGGATCTAATGGAGCCGGTGGGGCGGCAAGCCCGAAGGCGGGCTCTCAGGGCGACGCGTCAAATCGGCTGAGACGAGTGCTAGGCGGCGGGCTTCAGCGCCTGCGCGAGATCGTCAGGCCCAGCATGACCGACGGGCAGAGTGATCGCCAACTGTCCGTCACGGTCCAGCAGCCAGCGAACGTTGATGAGTGTCATGCCGACGATGCGTCCACTGGTGTCGTATTCGAGGTTGTGGCCCTCTGGTGTCGACAGCGCGCGTGCGGGTGGCCCTTGGTGATATGCCACGCTGAGATAGAGCACATCTCCGCGCTCGTCGTAGTGATGATCCTCGAAGGTGGTGCCTGCGATCGTGACGCTCATGCTGGTCTTCGGCGGGGATCGTCGTCCTGGACCAGGACAGTCACGATCCAGCCGGGCTCGTCGTTGAAGTCTACGACAACCCGCAGCCAGCGTCCAGGATCGAGTGCGTGCTGGCGGTAGAAGCGCTCGCGGCCCGGTCGTGGATCGTCTTCCCGATGGTCGGGCCGTGCGACCGTCGCGAGGATCGTCTGGATGTGGTCGAGTAGCCAGCCGCGGCGACCTTGAGCGAGGTGCAGGTGCGAACCGGTGTCGAATACGACCTGCCGGCCGTCCGGATCAACAGCGCTCTGCTCGTGACTCTCCACAGCACCACGATACGGGCGGATGTAGACGGCGGTGCGCAGTCAGGCGTTCCCACCACTCCAAATCGGCCCCAGAACGGCTACCCCCCAAGGGGCCTTGGGTTCCAACGACGGCCAACCGGTCCTCGAAAATGCGGGCGGAGGGACTCGAACCCCCAAGGGCATAAGCCCACTGGCTCCTAAGGCCAGCGTGTCTACCAATTCCACCACGCCCGCGGGTCAAGTTGCGTGAGGACCGCCTGAGATTGTATGGTCATCTGTGCGATGGCATCCAGTGGGGAGAGAAGTGGGGAGCCGGGCGTGATCATCACGCATCCAAATCGGGGTAAGCCGGTGGCTCAGGCGACGCGTGCGACGGTCGTGCTGTTGCTGCTCGTATCGACCGCTTTGATCCTGATCGTCACGATCGGCGGATGGGGGACGCTCGAAGGCGGCATTCCGATTCTGCTGGCCTGGGCGATCGCCTACCTGCTGATGGCCTACTTCACCGCACGCTGGAGTCGCGGCGTGCTGCCGATGGCGGCCGCGCTCGCGCTGCTGCTGCTCGTGTTCGCGCTGGTCGCCGCGCCAAGCTGGTTCGCGCGCAACAACGTCGGCTTCGCTCAGCCGACGCTCAACGCCGGTCTGCTCGGCGTGCTCACGCTCATGATCATCCCGGTACAGATCCTGTTGATCGCATTCGCGATGCGTGGCTTCCAGCAGGGCTGGAACATAGAGCTTGAGCAGCTGGATCCGCACGCCGAGCGTGACGCGCTGGCGCGACCGGTCTAGCGGCAGCCTCTCGCGACCCTACTCGCGCCTCGCGCGACCCCACTCGCGACACCCCACTCCCGCACCCCACTCGCGACACCCCACTCCCGCACCCCACTCGCGACACCCCACTCCCGCACCCCACTCGCGACACCCCACTCCCGCACCCCTCTCCCGACACCCCACTCGCGACACACTCCCACCGCCGTGAGGGCTAGACTGTCTCGTCGAGCGGCGGTGGCGGAACGGTAGACGCGATGCTCTCAAAAGGCATTGTCCGAAAGGGCGTGTGGGTTCGATTCCCACCCGCCGCATCAGATGTTTGCTAATCGAACCAACACGGGAAGTTCCCCGGCCCAGTAGGGGTCGGGGAACTTCCCTGTTGACGGGCGGCGTCGGCGCCGCCGGCGGCTTCCCGCCCGGCTTGCGAACGAGTTTAGGTGGGCTTCCATCTCATCGCCCAGCGTGCCCTGCTACGCCCGATGGGGTCCAGGGCTCTCGTGACGCGGTAGAGGCACTTCAGCGCGGCCGTGTCGTCCGGGAAGTGTCCTCGCGCGTGGACAGCGCGACGATAACGGGCGTTGAGCGACTCGATCGCGTTCGTGGAGCAGGTCACGCGTCGGATCTCGACGTCGTAGTCCAAGAACGGTATGAACTCGCTCCAGCGTTCTCCCACAGCTTGCCGATCGCGCTGGATATTGCTTGCCCCACTTGGCATCGAACTCCGCGAAGCGCTCGCGGGCTGCAACCTCACTGATCCATATCCGCGTCCAATAATCCGAATCGTGTCAATGATTGCACAGGATCGAGGATACATTGGGGTGATCAACAATTGGGCAGCTATCGCAGTTTGGACTCTTGACAACCGTGGCGACATGTGCAAGCCTACAGCGAACTGGGTCTCCGTGCCTCTCTGACCAGGATGGACGAGTGCACGGCCTGACCGTTCCAAGCCTCTGATGAGGCGCTCAGCCAGGTCTCGAATGAGGGAAAGGTTGATTGCCTAATGACGAAGAAATTCGGGCTAGTGGGGATGTGTGTTGGGTTGGTCGCGGTATTTGTGCTGTTCGCTATAGGCACTTCCGCGGCTATGGCCGAACTAGATGTTTGCGGTATTAGCACGGACAACACCGGCTTATTCATGAGGATGAATGCCGGTACCGGTGCATGTGAAGAAGTATTACCGGCCAGCGATGGCGGTTTCGAATTAATATTGTTCTTATCGGGTGAATGGTTAGTTAACGGGAGTGCCGTCGTTGGGACATTATTAGTGACGGCGACGTTCACGCTGACTCTCATAGATTTAAAAGCTTCGCTTGGCGTCAAAGCGGCTGTCTTATGCAGTGGTATCCTCGATGGTACTATTAGCGCCAAAGGCGAAGGTGAATTCACGGAAGCGTTAACTTTAGGTGGAACTGGCGTCTCGTTAACTGCTTTATCTGGTACGGCACTGTTATGTGCCGGTCAGGAAGGTTGTGAAACGAGCGCAGAAGGTGCTGAAGTTTGGGCGGTGAAACTGCCGTGGAAAACGGTATTTGAGTTATACGAAATGGAAAGCCCGGTGTTAGTTGTGGGCTTTATTATATTAGGCATCTTCCCTAGTTGGTATGTTCAGTGCAAAACTGCACTCGGGACCGTGGACGACGAATGTACGACTACCCAAAGCGCAAGCGAAGCAACGAACGCTACGGGCGGTGTTACCTCAAAACTCTCTGAATTATTGACATTATCCGCAGGGGAGCTAAACGCGACTTGTACTGCCTCTTCAGAAAAAGAAACCGGCGTTGTGGAAGGAACGGGTGAACTGACTTCGTCCGAAGGGACGCTTTCTGGTTCTTCCGAATAGACAGCTTGGGTGCCCCGGCGGGACGCTTGTGTGTCTCGTCGGGGTGCTACGCCCCTCAAAGCCGGCGTGCGCGAGGCACTGGCACGGCGTTCCTCACCCAACCAGCTCGAACAGCTCACGGACGAGCGCAGGCGTGGCGGCGAGCACGCCCAGCGGCAGGCCCTCGCGCTCCGGCAGCTCTTGCACGGTCAGTCCCGCCCGTTCGCAGAGGAGCGTGCCGGCCGCTATGTCCCACGGCTTGGTCGTGCGCTCGAAGTAGGCGTCGTAGCGTCCACACGCCGTCCAAGCGAGGTCGAGCGCGGCGGAGCCGAAGCGGCGGATGTCGCGCACGCGGGGCAATAGTCGCGCGAGCACCTCTGCCTGGGCGGCGCGGACGGAGGCGTCATAGGCGAAGCCGGTGGCGACCATCGCCTCGCCGAGACCCTCGCAGCGGCGCGGGTCCACGAGCGTTTGCGTACGAGGCCGATCGGCGTGGACGGTCGCCCCGACCGCGCCAGGTCGACTCGGAGCGGTGAGCAGTGCGGGCCCCTCGCGCGTGGCGATGAACAATTCACCGCGGCACGGGTCGAAGATTGCCCCCACAAGCGAACCTTGCTCGTCGGTGACAGCGACGCTTACACACCACTGGGGGATGCCAAACAAGAAGTTGACGGTGCCGTCAAGCGGGTCCACCACCCAGGTGAGACCGCTGGTGCCCTCGGTGCCTCCCCCCTCCTCGCCGAGGATTCCATCGGCGGCGCGTAGCTGAGAGAGCCTCTCGCGGATCAGTCGCTCGGAGGCGAGATCAGCCTCGCTGACCAGGTCGGTTGGCGTGCTCTTGCTGGCGAGTGCCCGCTCACGGCCCCCCTCGAAGCGCTCCAGCAGCAGCGCGCCGGCATCACGAGCGAGCCCGACCGCGATCTCCAGTAGCTCGGCCTGCAGGCCCAATCCGCCCGCCTCGATGCGCCCAGCCGCTACAAGCTCGCCTGAGTCGGCAGGAACGACCTCCGATCCCTCGGGCTCGGATGCGCCGCTCACGCGAACGCGTCGGGGCGATGCTGTGCCCAGGGGTGCTCAGCCTCGATCTGGCCGGCAAGCGAGAGCAGCGTGGTCTCGGCGCCGGGGCGCCCGACGATCTGCACACCACGCGGCAGGCCGTCGGAACCGAAGCCCGCCGGTACCGAAGCAGCCGGCTGGCCGGTGAGATTCCAAGGTGCGTTGTAAGGGACGAGCGCCGTCACCGCGTTGAGCGTCCACAGCGCTCCGCGTCCGTCGTATTGGCCGATCCGCGGCGGCGGCTGAGCGGTCGTCGGCGTGATCAGTACGTCGTGGTCGGCAAGCACCCGATTCAACTTGTCGGCGATCGTGTGCTCGGCGGCACGCGAGCGCTCCAACAGCGCCGGTGGCACAAGTGCCCCGAGCACCGACATCGAGCGCGTGCGGCGCGCCAGACGCTCAGGATACGGGCGCGCATTGGCTTCCTCGTGGATGCCGCGCAGAAAGCGCAGCAGCACGGCGGGCATCGTGTCGAAGCCGTAGTCGGGGTCCTGCTCTTTGACGTCGTGCCCAAGCGAGCGCAGCAGCTCGACCGTCTCATCCAAAGCACGACGCGCGTCGCCGTCCAAGCGCGCGATCACCAGCGGCGGGATCTTGGTCGAGAAGGCGATGCGCAGTTTGCCGGGCGGAGTGCGCGCGGCGGATAGGAACGAGATCGAAGGCGGCTCGGGACGGTCGCGATCCACCGGAGCCGAACCGGAGCCGACATCGTGAAAAAGCGCCGTGTCGATTACCGAGCGGCTGAGCACCCCGTTGACCGACATACCAAACCAAGCCTCGGCTTTGGGCGCCATCGAGACACGCCCGCGCTGGGGCTTGAGCCCGAACAGTCCGCACCAGGCAGAGGGAATGCGAATCGAGCCGGCGCCGTCGGAGCCGAGCGCGGCACCGACGAGGCCGGCCGCCACGGCGGCCCCGCTGCCACCGCTGGAGCCACCCGGAGCACGCTGCAGGTCCCAGGGATTGCGCGTCGCGCCGAACGTGGGCGTCTCGGTGAACGGCCAGATGCACAGCTCGGGCACGTTGGTCTTACCGAGCACGATCGCGCCCGCCTCGCGCAGCCTACGCACAACCTCGGCGTCGGCGGGTGCGGCGACATCGCCATGGGCGTTGCTGCCGAGCGCGGTTACCTCGCCGCCGATGTCGATGTCGTCCTTGACGGCGATCGGCACACCGAGCAGCGGGCGCTGGGCGGGTGGGCTGCCAGCCCGTCGCCGCGCGTCGGCCTGGTCGGCTTCGAGCAACGCGCGTTCGGCGAACACGACCCGGAAGGCATTCAGCTGCCCGTCAAAGCGCTCGATCCGCCCCAGGTAAAGCTCGACCAGCTCGCGCGAGGACACCTCTCCTGCGGAGATCAGCTCTGCCTGTCCGGCGATGCCGGCGAACGCTAGGTCTGTTGCATCCACGCGTGGAAACCTACCCGATTGGCTCGTCGGCCAGACGTGGGGAGAGTCCTCCTCAAGGATCCCATCGTGAGGTATCGACGCGTTGCGGTCGCGCGCCCCAGCTATCAGACGGGTGTCAAAGGGTTGCGCTTGGCGGGCCACACTCGCTGCTTGCCGGCGGCATTCGCGAAGCGCCTGATCAGATCGTCGCGCAGATGCTCGGGCTCTACAACAGCGTCGATCACGAGTTCGGAGGCGAGGTGCAGGATGTCGATGTCCTCGGCGTACTCGTGCCTGAGCTCCTCGGTCTTGGCCGCGCGCTCGGCTCCGTCTGGGATTGCCTGCAACTGGTTGTAGTAGACGGCGTTGATGGCGGCCTGCGGCCCCATCACCGCGATCGAGGCGCTTGGCAACGCGATGCAGCAGTCCGGGTCGAAGGCTGGACCAGCCATCGCGTAGAGCCCCGCGCCGTAGGCCTTGCGCACGATCACCGAGATCTTCGGGACGGTGGCTTCCGAGACGGCGCTGATCATCTTGGCGCCGTGACGGATGATGCCCTGGCGCTCAACCTGTGTCCCAATCATGAAGCCTGGCACGTCGGCGAGGAACAGCAGCGGAATGTTGAACGCGTTGCAGGTCCAGATGAATCGGGCGGCCTTGTCGGCCGAGTCCGAAAACAGCACGCCACCCTTGTGCTTGGGCTGGTTGGCGACGATCCCAACCGTACGCCCATCCAGGCGCGCATAGCCGACGATGAGCTCCTTGGCCCAACGCGCATGGACCTGGAGCAACAAGCCCTCGTCGACGAGAGCACCGATCAGCAGGAGCATGTCGAATGGCTTGTTCTCGTCGGCCGGGATCAGATCGGCGATGGAGGAGGCACTTGCCTGCGTCGTGCCTGGCCCGGGGTCTGCTGCCTCAGGAGCCGAAACCGAGCTCCGCGCTGGGAGCCCAGCAGGCGCCCGCCCCTCGCTTGCCGGGGGCGCTTGCGTGGGCGGGTGGGTTTCCCAATTATTCGGGAAGTAGGAGAGGTAGCGCCGCGCAAACGCGATGCCCTCCTCGTCGCTCTTGACCAGCTGGTGGGCGCAGCCGGAGACGCCTGTGTGCATGCGCGCGCCGCCCATCTCCTCCAAAGTGACGTCCTCACCGATCACCATCTGGGCCATGCGCGGCGAGCCCAGATACATCGAAGCGTTGCCGTCGCGCATGATCACGATGTCGCAGAAGGCGGGGATGTAGGCGCCTCCGGCGGCACTCGGCCCGAACAGAACGCATACCTGCGGCACCACGCCGGACATGCGCACCTGGTTGAAGAAGATGCGTCCCGCGCCCCGCCGACCCGGGAACATCTGCACCTGCTCGGTGATGCGCGCTCCGGCCGAGTCCACGAGATAGACCATCGGTATGCGCAGGCCGGCGGCGCGCTCCTGTATGCGCAAGATCTTCTCGACCGTCTTCGGCCCCCACGAGCCGGCCTTAACCGTGGGATCGTTGGCCATCAGCGCGACTGGCCGTCCTTCGATCGTGCCGACGCCCGTGACGACCCCGTCGGCGCCGAGGCCGTCCTCGTTCCAATTGGCGAGCAGAGCCTCCTCGGAGAAGGACCCATCGTCGAGCAACAGCGCCACGCGCTCGCGCACGGGCAGCTTGCCCTGTTCGAGCGCCTTCTCGCGGTGGCGCTCAGGCCCACCGGCGAGAGCGCGGGCTTCAGCCTCGTGCAGATCTCCCATCGTCGCGGAGCCTATCGGTCGGTTTTGACCTGAGGATTCGCGGAGCCCACAGCGCTGAGAAAATCACGCGTCACGGGAAGGTTTCGCACGACGCGGAGTCTGCGCGTGTGAGAGCCATCTACGAGAAGGAGGCATGTTCATGTCCAGTCCTACAACAGGCTCCTCGCTCCAACCTGCCGCTCGGGCCCGCAACCGTCCACGGGCGCACCGGTATGCCGCGAAGCTCGGCTTACCCCTGCTGTTCGCGACTCTGCTCGCGTGCTTCGCGATCTCCCCAGGCGCGGCCCTGGCGTTCGATCATCCATTTATCGGCCAGTTCTCGACGATCTCCTCGGTGGGCAGCACAGTGCCTACCAACGAAGATGTGAACCCCTACGGAATCGTGAACGTGCCCAGAAGCGTCGGCTCGCTGGTGGGAGGAGACATACTCATCAGCAACTTCAACAACGCCGAAAACCTCCAGGGTACGGGCACGACGATCGTGCAGATGACCCCAACGGGCAGCTTGTCCCTGTTCGCTCAGATCAACCCGGCCAAGCTCCCCGGCGCTTGCCCCGGCGGGGTCGGACTGACCACAGCCTTGGCGATCCTGCCACACGGCTATGTCGTGGTCGGAAGCCTGCCCACCGCGGACGGAAGTGCCGCCACCGCACAGGCGGGATGCCTGATCGTGCTCGACAAGAACGGCAACGTTGTCGAGACGATCTTCGGTCCGCCAATCAACGGGCCCTGGGACATGACATCCGTCAATCAAGGCTCGGGGGCCACGCTGTTTGTCACCAACGTCCTGAACGGCACTGTCGCGTCCGGCGAAACGCCGACCGACGGCGGCACAGTCGTGCGCATTCGCCTGGATATCGATGGCAAACACCGTCCCCCGAGGGTCACCGCGATGGACGTGATCGCGGGCGGCTTCCCAGAGCGCACCGATCCAGCCGCGCTGGTGGTCGGTCCTACTGGCGTCGCTCTGGGCAACGAAGGCACCCTGTACGTAGCCGACACAGAGGGCAACCGCATCGCCGCCATCCCATATGCCGCCAACCGGCAAACGCCGCTTGAAGGCGGGGGCACGACGATCGCGCTAGGCGGATATCTCAACAACCCGCTGGGGCTCACCCTCGCGCCAAACGGCGACATCCTGACGGCCAACGGCAATGACGGGAACATCGTCGAGACGACACCGATCGGCGCTGAGTTCCAGCCGGTCGATACCGGTGCCGGCGAAGGCGGCCTGTTCGGGCTCGTCGTGGCGCCCGCACGTCAGGGCGTCTACTTCGTCGACGACGCCAACAATACGCTGGGCCTGCTGCACTGACGGATACGGCGATCGGGTGGGGTCGCAGCGGCCCCACCCCTCGCCCCGAGCGAGGCGACCGGCACAGAACCCCTATCGATCGGGCTCATGGCAGCAAGCGCCGGCGTCTTGAGCGGCGATGGTCGCGTGCGAGCTGGCGCTCGTGACGTGCCTGTAGCCGCGCCTCCACGACATCGATGTCCGAGCCCGGCCCTAGCAACATGAAGCCATCGCGCAGTGCCGGCAATAGCGTAAAGAGGATCACCCAGATCGGCCAGAAAGCGCCGCTTGCGCCTGCCGCGATCCATACCCCGACGCAGATCAACGACAGGGTGAGCGAGCCGCTCGCCTCGTGCACGAGGCGACGTCGAAGCTTGGACTTGCGCTCCACCAGCGCAAGCTGGGCGGCAAGCGAGCTGATTGGGAGATCGGCGCGTAGCGCATCGAGATCTGCACGCGTACGCGCCGCGTAGACGGCCTCAAGGCGCTGCTCGTACTCCTCGGCGGTGAGCCGTCCCGCAACGGTATGCTCGTGCAGCTCCTCGACAAGGCGCTCGCGCTCGGCATCGGATACGCGTATTTGGCCAGGATCTGGCATATCTCAAATGTAGATCACACAGCTGGCGGGGGGCCGCACGTTCCCGATAGGCGTGGGAGTAGCCTTTCCAATAGATGTCCGCCGACGATGACTTCGACCTCTCCGCCGCCGGGCTGCGTGCCGATGGTTCGGATCTGCGCATCTCGGTGGCCGTGCTGGCAAGCAAGCTGGAGAGCTCGCTGCCCGGGCGTACGCGCGTGGAGCGTCGCGGCGGGGGGCTATTGGGACGTGGAGAGAAGCAGGTGCGTCGCGTCGAGGTCAATCTCGGCGAGACTTCATATGAACTGACTGTCGAAGGCGATCGTGTGCAGGGCAGCCGCGAGCGCAAGGTCGGCGGCATCGCGATCAAGCGCGAGCAGCTCGACGCGGGACAGTGGGTCAGCGAGCTCGCCGCCCAGCTGCGCGAAGAGGCCGAGCGCAGTGCCGAGGCGCGTACAGCGCTGGAAAAGCTAGTCGGGTGATCCCGATCTGCACCGCAAAGTGGACTGCCTGCCCTCTGTGCACGACACAGCCAGGCGAGACGCGATGAGCACGAAGGACCCGCCACTCGACCTCGAGCAAGATGACGAGCCGACGGACCCCGGCGAGAGCGCCGCCGAGCAGGCAGCGTCGTTGGCACAAGTCGAGCGAGGCGGCATCCCGCTGGGAGCCGAACGGCGGCTGCGCGAGCTCGGCGAACAGGGCGGTGCGTTCACCTCAGACCTATCGGTCGGCGACTTCGCGCTGTGCCATCAGCTGGGGCTGAAACCCGTCTCGCAGGTGATGGGCAGCTCGATCTACCAGGTCGGCTACCAGTCGACGCCGTGGCCGTCAGCGATGGGCGGCGGCTTCATGTTCGAGATGCAAGCGCTCTCAGAAGCTTGGAACGAGGTGCGCGAACTCGCGCTAGGACGCCTTGCCCAGGAGGCGGGCCATGTTGGAGCGGACGCGGTGGTAGGTGTGGATCTACGTACCGGCGAGCACGACTGGGCCGAAAACGCGATCGAGTACGTGGTCATCGGTACTGCCATTCGCCACGAGGACACCGCCAAGTCCGATGACACGCAGCCCAGCGATGCACGGAGCAGCGGCGACGGCCCGACAGCCGGTAGAGGGCAGCGTCGGCGCGGCACCCCTGTCCTAACGGAGCTGTCGGTCGCCGACTACGCGAAGCTGCTCAGCGCCGGCGTGGAGCCGCTCGGGGTGGTGGCGTGGAGCTCGGTCTTCTTCGTGGGCGCCTCCTACTCAACGCAGATGATGAGCGGAGTTGGCGGCATGGGGTTCACCCAGAACCAGGAGCTGCCCGAATTCACCCAGGGCGTGTACAGCGCACGCGAGAGCGTTGTCGCACGCTTGACCCACCAGGCAGCGGAGCTCGACGCCAGCGGTGTGATCGGCGTGCGCATCGCGCACGGCATCCAGCGGACCACGGTCGGCGCCGGCACTTATTCGCGCGGTGGGCTGATGGTGACATTTCACGCGATCGGCACCGCCATCCGGGAGGACCGCGCGACGATCCCATATGCGCCCGAGACAATTATCGATCTGACGAGCTGAGGCGCTCACCTCGAGCAGTCGCCCAGGATCAGACCTAGAGAGTGAGCAAGCACATGACAATCCACAGAGAACAGCACCGATGAGAGCCAACCCAAACATGAGCCAGACACGAGGAGCAGCGATATGAGCGACATCGAGGAGAGCGAGACTGCATATGACCCCACGTCGCTCGAGGGCGTTCCCGAGGCGGGTAGGGCGCGCCTGCAGCAGAATCGTGCGGGGCTGTTCACCTCCGACCTGAGCGTGAACGAGTTCCTGCTGATCAAGCAGGCCGGCTTCGACCCGGTGGGACTGGTCGTCGGCAGCTCGATTTACCACATCGGCATCCAGGTCGCCGGCTGGAAGAAGAGCCAGGAGATGACGGTCCTCTCCGAAGCCATGTACGGCGCGCGCCAGCTGGCGATGACGCGCATGGAGGAGGAGGCCGACCAGCTCGGTGCCGACGGCGTCGTGGGTGTGCGCCTGGATATCGGCCGCTACGAGTGGGGCCAGGACATGGCCGAGTTCATCGCCATCGGAACCGCCGTGAAGCACCGCGAGGGGGTGCTGCACAGGGCACCCAACGGACGGCCGTTCACAAGCGACCTCTCAGGCCAGGACTTCTGGACACTGCTGCGCACGGGGCACCGACCTGTGGGGATGGTGATGGGCAGCTGCGTATATCACGTAGCCCACCGCGGCATGCTCAAGTCGATGGCACAAACCGGGCGCAACGTGGAGCTTGCGAACTTCACACAGGCCCTGTACGACGCGCGCGAGCTCGCGATGGAGCGCATGCAGTCAGAGGCACAGACGCTGAGCGCGGAGGGCATCGTCGGCGTGGATCTGCAGGAGAAGAGCCATGGGTGGGGCAGCCATACGATCGAGTTCTTCGCTGTGGGCACAGCGATCGTGCCGAGCGAGGGTCACGACGGCAAGATCGAAGCGCCGACGCAGGTGCTGGACCTGAGTTGAGGACAACCGAGTCCGGCCCTTGACTACCAGAGTAATTGTCCGCCAAGGCCAACCCTGCCGGGCCCAAAACCCTGCCAGGTACACCCTTGTCCAGCTAGGGCCCACGTAACGTGGGCGACCCGATTTTGGACTTCACACCGACACGAGGAACCAAGCCAATGAGCATCGTCACCACCGAAGACCGCGGCGCGGCGCGCCACATTGTCCTGAACCGTCCCGAGAAGCGCAACGCGATGAGCCAGGAGCTGCTGCATGCGCTCGCGGAGGCCCTGCGCACTGCCGCCGCGGATGAATCGGTGCATTGCGTGGTGCTGCGCGGCGAGGGTCCGGTGTTCTCAGCCGGCGTGGACCTCGGCGAGTTGATGGCGTCGGCGAGTAAGCCGGGTAATTTGCGTCCGTTCAGAAACACGTTCCTGGAATGCCCGAACCTCGCCGAAGCGATGCCCAAGCCGGTTATATGTCAGATCCACAAGACCTGCGTGGGCGGGGCGCTCGAGGTGGCGCTCGGCTGTGATCTGCGTATCGCCTCAGACGACGCGCAACTGGGCCTGCCGGAGGTGAAGTTCGGGATCATCCCCGACGTCGGCGGCTCCACACGTCTGCCGGCCGTCGTGGGCCTCGGCAGGGCCAAGGAGCTGATAATGACGGGCCGCACGATCGACGCTGCCGAGGCCGAGCGCATTGGCCTGCTGAATCGAGTCGTCGCGCCCGGTCATCTGGAGCAGGCCACACAGGCGCTGGTGGACGAGCTGCTGGCGAACTCGCCTGTGGCGGTGGGCCGTGCTAAGCGCGTGATCGACGCATCGGCACGCCCGGCGTTGGCGCAGACCTTGGAGATGGAGGTGGCGGTGCAGGAGTATTGCGTGGCGGCGATGCGTGACAGCGCTCAACAGCAACAGGAGGTCGGCGCGCATTGAACTGAGACTCAGACGTCGACCCGCAACGCCACAGCAAAAAGACGGGAAGCCGATCCGCAAATTCATGTGGAAGCTTTTGGTGGCCGCGTTTGAAACCTGGCCCTGATCTACTGCCAATCCACGCCGCCGGCCACAAGCGTGTGCGAGCCGAGCGAGCGACCGAGCACCTCCTGGACGCGACGCGCACAGGCAAGCAGTGCGTCGAGGTCGATCCCCGTAGAGATGCCCATCTCGTGCAGCATCGAGACGAGATCCTCGCTGGCGATGTTGCCCGTTGCGCCCGGCGGCACCGGACAGCCGCCGAGCTCGCCAAAGCTCGACTCGAAGCTCGCGACGCCTGCTTGCAGTGCGGACAGTACGTTGGCCAGTCCCTGACCGCGGGTGTTGTGAAAATGCGCGGTTAGCTGCACACCCCCTTTGTCGGGACCGCTGCCGGGCGAGGCGCCAAGCAACTCGAACGCCCGCCCGAAGAACGATCCCACCTGCACCGGGTTGGCCATGCCGGTGGTATCGCCAAAACCGATCTCCCGCGCGCCTGCATCGCGCAAGCGCTTGGCGATCTCGATCACCCGCTCGGGCGGTATGTGGCCCTCGTAAGGGCAGCCGAAGGACGTGGAGATGACTGCCTCGCAGCGCAACCCCTCCGCGCGCGCGAGGGGCAGCACTTTTTCGAGCGACGCCAACGACTCCTCGACCGAGCGGTTGACGTTGTGGCGGTTGTGCGACTCAGAGGCTGACAAGAAGACGTTGATCTCATTGAACGCGGGGCGATCGCGCGAAAGCCCCTCGCGCACCTGCAGCGCCCGCTCCAGCCCCCGCTCGTTGGGGACGAGCACGCTGATCGCCACCTCCTCGGGCACGTCGATCCGTGCCAACACCTCGGAAGCGTCGGCCAGCTGAGGGATCACGTCGGGGCGCACGAAGCTCGTAACCTCCAGGCGGCGCAGGCCCGTGCGTGCCAGCATGTCGATCAGCTCGACCTTGCGCTCTGTGGGGACGATCTCCGACTCGTTCTGAAAGCCGTCGCGCGGACCGACCTCCCTGATCTGGACCGAGGCGGGGAGGCTCATCCAATCAATCCCATTGGGACCCATCGGTGCATGCACCGATGGGCGGGGTGCGCATGCGCACCCCGAGCAGGGCCGCATGCGGCCCTGCTACCGACCCGTGCATGCACGGGTCGGCCGGACGGCGCATGCGCCGTCCGGGACAGCATCACCACATCGACAGGCCGCCAGACACGTTCAGCGTCTGGCCCGTCACATACGAAGCGTCCTCAGAAGCCAGGAAGGCGATCGCCGCGGCGACCTCCTCCGGCTCGCCCGAGCGATGCAAGACCGTCTGGTTGACCATGCCCTGCTTGAGCCGCTCCCCCAGCTCGCCGAGCAGCTTGGGCGCAGCATTGAGCAGCGGCGTCTCGATCGGCCCCGGAGCCACGGCGTTGCAGCGCACTCGGTAGCGCGCCGACTCACGCGCGATCGCCTTGGTAAAGCCGATTACCCCGGCCTTGGCGGCAGAGTAGACAGCCGAGCCCTGCGAACCGACGCGGCCCGCCTCGCTCGAGACGTTGACGATCGCACCCGTGCGGCGCTCCTGCATGGAGGGAAGCACTGCATGCGTGACCGCCAGCACCCCGCGCAGGTTGACACCCAGGACGAAGTCCCACAGGCCCTCGTCGCTATTGACGAAGTAGGAGAAGAGATCCGTGCCGGCATTGTTGACGAGCACGTCCACCGGGCCGAGCCGCTCCTCGACCGTGGCCACCGCGGCGCGTACCGAGGCCACGTCGGTGACGTCGAGCTCGCAGCCGACACCGTCCAGCTCGCCTGCGATCTCACGGGCGCCGTCCTCGTTGACATCGCCGATCGCCACGCGGGCGCCCTCGGCGGCGAGCAGCCTTACCGTGGCGGCGCCGATTCCCGATGCTCCGCCGGTGACGAGTGCAATCTTGCCCTCGAATCGCATTCGTGGAGCATACGGGTCGAGCGGGGAGGCCCGCCTTCAGCCGACCCCACCGGTCTCTCTTTGCCGATGGGACACCTCGCCGTCCTATACTCCGCCGCCGTGGCCGCCTCCCCGACCGACCCCGTAGCAATCATCGGAGCATCGGGAGCGCTCGGCTTCGGCTTGGCGGTGCGCCTTGGGCAGGCCGGCGTGCCTGTCGTGATCGGCTCGCGCGAAGAGAGTCGTGCGATCGAGGCGGCCGACCGCGCGCGTGCGGCCGTCCCGGACGGTGGCTTCACAGGCGCTGAGAACGAGCAGGCCGTCGAGGCCGCGGAAACGATCATTCTGAGCGTGCCCTTCCGCAGCCAGTCCGAGACGCTCAAAAACATCAAGAGGTCCCTGCGCGAGGGCCAGCTGTTGATCGACGCCACGGTCCCGCTCGCCGCTGCTGTCAGCGGGCGCGCGACGCGCATGCTTGGCGTATGGCAGGGCTCAGCCGCACAGGCCGCCTTGGAGATGGTGCCCGATGGGGTGAAAGTCGTCTCCGCCCTGCACACGGTGTCCGCCGCCTCGCTGACAAACCTCGACCACGACATGGCCCAGGACGTGCTCATCTGCGGCGACGCGCGCGAGGACAAGCGCCGCGCTGCGCTCTTGCTTCAGCAGATCGACGGACTGCGCTGCGTTGACTGCGGGCGCCTGGAGATGGCGCGCATCGCCGAGTCGATGACCGCCTTGATGATCTCAATCAACGCCAAGCACAAATGTCACGCAGGCGTCCGCATCACCGGCCTGCCCGACGATTCCTGGGAGTGAGCGAGCCCACGGGACCTGTGGTGGTGCTCGCCGGCGGCACCGGCGGCGCGAAGCTCGCGCGCGGCATGCTTGACGTAGTGGGAGCCGATGAGCTCGTCGTAATCGCCAACACCGGCGACGACATCGACATCTACGGCTCACACGTATCTCCCGACCCCGACCTCGTGTCCTTCTGGCTGGCCGACCTCATCGACGAGCGCGGCTGGGGCATCGAGGGCGACACCTTCGCCGTCATGGATGCTCTGCGCGCGCTGGGCACAGACGTGTGGTTCAACCTCGGCGACCGCGACCTTGCCTGGTGCTTGGAGCGCAGGCGCATGGAGGATCAAGGACTGCGCCCCACCGAGGCACTGGCAAGGCTGAACGCGGCGATCGGCGTGGGCGCGCGCGTACTGCCGATGTGCGACGAGCCGCTGCATACGCACGTGCGCACCGACGCCGGCTGGCGCGACTTCCAGCAATTCATGATCCGCGATCGGGCTGAGGGCGCCGTGCGCGAGGTGGCATTCGCCACGCCGGCGCAGGCGCGCCTCGTACAAGCGGGGGAGGCGCCGCCGACGGACACCGCGCCCCACCCCACACCCGAGGTGCTCGCTGCACTGGCCGAAGCACGCGCGGTGATCGTCGGCCCTAGCAATCCCGTCATCTCGATCTGGCCCATACTGACGGTCCTCGGCGACGCACTCGCCGCTACCGCCGCCCCGGTTGTATGCGTCAGCCCGGTGGTCGGCGGTGAGATCCTCAAGGGACCAACCGCAGCCTTCCTAGAGGCATACGACCAGCCGGTCAGCACCGCCGGCGTGGTCGCGTTCTATGAGACCGTCCAGCCGGGGCTGCTCGATGGGATCGTCACCGACGAGCGGCTGCCACAGCTCCCCACCCTGCAGCTCAACACCCTGATGGCCGACTCGCCCTCGCGTGCGCAAGTCGCGGCGCGCACGCTGGAGTTCGCGCTGGCTCTCGCACACTGAGAATCGATCCCACCCTGGCGCCGACGCTAGCGCAACCGCCCACGACGAGCCGTTCAACCCTTGCGGGTTTTGGGGTGCTTTTTCCCGGTCGTCCTTGATTTGTGACGCTTGTGCCTTTTGCGCTCGACGGAGCGTTTGGTCTTTGAGTGGCCTTTCACTGGCGCCTTGCTCGCCGGTGCGTGACCCAAGAGGACCGGGGCGCTGACCAACGGGGTTGAAGACGAGCCGGGAGCCTGAGAGCCTGGAGTCTGCGTGCCGGAGCCGGAGCCGGAGCTTGGACCGCCTCCGCTGGAGGTTGTGTCTTTCGGGAGAGCGATCACCGGTCCTGGGGCGATGAATTTCTGCCATTCGCCTTCGACGCTTCCGGCCGAGCTGGCTGCAGTCACCGAATACCCGTATTCGCCGCCCGGTATCAACGTCACACCGGCGCTGTTCAAGTCGAGGCTGATGCTTTGGTCGACAAACGAGCCCAACAGCTTCCCGCTCGGGAGGAGTACATCCTCGATCAGTTCGCAATGCGGAGCGCACGGCACAGCCCACATCTTGAACTGGTAGGTGGTTTCGAGCCCCTCGGTGTCGATCTCTGCTTCCAGCGTCGCGTCGGTGGAGGTCAGATGCGATAGCGAGACGCCTTCGATCGACGGAGGCGAGGGTCCCGAGGTCGTCGTAAATGTCTGGTCGGCGCCGTATTCGGACGGTCCTTTCCATTCGATCGTATCTTCGGTCTGCACGGCGGGGGCGACGATTACCCTGTAGTGGTAGGTGGTATCCGATTTGAGCGTTACACCCGCTTGTGCAAGGTTGAGGCTGACACTTTGATCTTCGGAGCCGGCGGGGAGGTACCCGATCGGCAGCGCTCCCTCCGTAGGCGTTCCGATACACGGCAGCGGTCCGGACGCCGACCTGGGGGGACACTCGATTTCAGACGCGAATTCGCTTGGTTCGGCGACGATCTGGAACTGGTAGTAGACGGCTTGACCCTCTGGGTCGATCTGTGCTTCGAGCCTGGCGTCGCTGTTGGTGACGCCCGAGACAGACTCGGACGTGGCTTCTGGGAGGGGCGGGACTGGCTCTGGTGGCATCACAAGCTCGCCGTTTCTTTCGCCGAACCGCGGCGGGCCGAATCCTGTTTCCTTATCAGGGGGGCGTTCCGTGTGAAGGCTTTCGGTGCTGCCCGCCGAGTTGGTGGCAACCACCCAGTAGTAAGAAATTTCGCGAGGCTTTCGGTTTGCCAGAGCAAGACTCACCGTCTCTGCTCCAGCATCTGCGCTTATCCGTCCTCGCCCAACTGTCGCCATGCTAATCCACTCACACTGAACCCGACCCGGTTCCGGCGTCTGCAACCCACATCCAAACTCCAACCAGAATTCGTACTTCGTTTCAAGGCCGTTCGGATCGATGGTGGCTTCCAACGTCGCCCGTTTCGGGGTGACCGGCGTCGCCGACACGTGTCCGATCGAGGGTTGTCCAGTAGCGACGCCTTCCTCCGCCTGTGCCGAAGTTGCGAGCACTCCGCAGGCTATTGCCGTTATCGCTAGCGAGAGCAACAGACCGACATTTGGTACTCGCATATGGCTTCCGCTACGTCGAGTTCCCATGAGCCACCTCCTCCTATTCCATCCACGCGAATTCACTTCAAGTGTAACCAACACCAAGAGGTGGTCAAGCGTGTCTCTCACTCAGCGCCAAGCCCTCATCGAAACGGACTCGGCGGCAAGGAAGGATACCCTGCACCCACGTGCGCACCGCCGCGATCCTCCCCGTAAAGAGCTTCCCGCTCGCCAAGCAGCGCCTCGGCGAAAGCGTCGCCGACTCGCTGCGGGCGCATCTCGCGCGAGCGATGGTAGGTGACGTGCTGAGCGCGTTGCGCGACTGCGTCGCGATCGACGCCACGATCGTCGTCACGCGCGAGCCGGCGGTGGTGGCGGCCGCCCGCTATATCGGTGCGATCGTGGTGGAGGATTCGGCCGAGGCGGGTCAGAGCGCGGCGGCGGCGCTCGGGCTGGAGCGGGCGCTCCAGGAGGGCTTCGAGCGCGCACTGTGCGTGCCGGGCGACTGTCCCACGCTCGATCCGAGCGAGCTGGTGAAGCTGCTTGCCGGCGAGACGCGCGAGGTCGTGATCGTTCCCGACCGTCACGGCAGCGGCACCAATGGCCTGCTGCTCGCGCCGCCCGACGCGCTCTCCCCCAGCTTCGGCCCCGACAGTCGCGCCCGCCACGAGCAGTTGGCACGAGACGTTGGCGTGCGCTGGCGGATCTCACAGCCTGCGTCGCTGTTGCTCGATATCGACACCGGCGAGGATCTTGCGGTGTTGCGCGAGCGCCTTGCGGGCGAGCGTATCCGAGCGCTGCGCACGCGTGCGGTACTGACCCGCGCCGCGGTGGACGGAGATGCGCCGAGACCGGCGGGAACGTCTACTGAGACGACCGGGGCGGCTTGAGCTGGTGAGCAGCCTCTCGGCCCGCGGCTTGGGCGGTCTGCCCGAGATCGTCGTTGGTGCTGACCTCGGCGAGCTGATCGCGATCGCGCTCGACGAGGGGAAACCGGCGAGCATGCTGCACGACGGGCAGATCGTGGCGATCGCGCACAAGGCCGTCTCCAAGGCAGAGGGCGCGGTGGTGCGGTTGAGCGGTGTGCAGCCGAGCGCTCGCGCGGTCGAGTTGTCCGCTCTCTCCCCGGGAGCCCCAACCTCGCGTGCCGGCGCGGGGGCCGTTGTCGTACAAAAGGACCCGCGTGTAGCGCAGGTGGTGCTGGATCAGTCCGCGGAGATCGTGCGTGCGGCGAATGGCGTGTTGATCTGCCGCACCCACCACGGCTTCGTGTGCGCCAATGCCGGCGTCGATGCTTCTAACTCCCTCGACGCCGAGACGCTAATCGTGCTGCCGCGCGATCCCGATGCCTCGGCTCGTGCAATTCGCAAACGCCTGTACGAGCTGACAAGGGCAAAAGTGGGCGTGCTGATCAGCGACAGCTTCGGCCGTCCCTGGCGCCACGGTCAATGCGATGTCGCGATCGGCTGCGCCGGCATAACGCCGCTTGAGGACTGGCGCGGGCGCAGAGACAGCGTCGGCATGGAGCTGCACGCCACGTGGTTGGCGGTCGCTGACGCAATCGCCTCACTCGCCGACCTCGCACGCGCCAAGGACTCGCGCGAGCCGGTCGTGATCGTCGAAGGCCTGGAGCGCTTCGTCACAGAGGATGACGGTCCGGGCGCGCTTGCCCTGCTGCGACCGTTGACCGAGGACCTCTTTCGCTGACCGAGCGACGTGCGCTGGCAAACACCGCGAGCGGCATGCCCGTGGCGAGCATCCGACCTGGGCCCATGTTGCGCGAGCCGAAGGCCTCGAACACTTTCGCGGTGCGCTCGTCGTAGCTCGCCGTCGAGAAGAACAGCCTCTCCCCAGCATTGATCTTCCGGCCTGTCGCGTAGCTGAGAATTTCCCTGGTGTGGCCTTTCAACCCGCGCGCATGACGGCGACGGTAGCGCTGCAGGCCCCGATCCACGGACTCTGCTCCGCCGAGAGCCGGAGCAAGGCTGTCGGCAAGCCATTCGGAGGATTGCAGTGCAAAGCCGCAACCCACTCCCCACAAGGGATCTACCGCGCTGGCCGCGTCGCCCACGAGCGCGAGACCAGGGGCGGTGGGCGTATTGATGACGTTCGTCATGTCGATCTTGCCCACTACCTCGCCAACCAGTTGCGATTCGGCGATCGGGGGAGCGTCGGGGATCGACGCCACGAACCTCTGCAGTGCCGCCGCGGGGTCCTCTCGGAATTCCGGCAAACGCTCGCTCGCGGGCATCACGGCGTAGACGGTTTGACCGTTGTCGGTTGGGAAGGCACCCACCATGTCTGGATCGAGCAGCCACAGCGCGGAGTTGGGGTATCGCTCCGGCATGGGCCCGTCGAAGTAGCCGCCATAGGCGAAGCGTCCGTGTGGCGAAGTCTTGGTGTCAACCTGCGCCAGCTTGGCAATGCGCGAGCCGCGACCGTCGGCACCCACTACGAGGCGTACGCGCAATTCGAGGGTCTGCCCATGGGTGTCGCGTGCCTTGCACCCACACACCCGCTCCCCCTCGTAGACGAGCTCTTGGACTGTGTGACCAAGGATCAGGTCAACGCCCGGCGTCTCCGCGGCCATCTCGCGAATCAAAGGGTCGAGGCGTTCGCGGCGGAGGTTGATGCCGTCCGGCAACGTGCTGGTGGCCGGCGGATCGACCCACCCCCAACGCGTGTACGCACAGGCACGCGAGCGAATCGCACCCGCCTGCATCATCGGCTCGACGAGACCCATCCGTTCCAGTGGGCGCACACCCGAGGACTGAATGTAGTGCGTGCAGACCCGCTTGAAGGCGCGCGGGTCCGGGCTCTTCTCGATCAGGGCGATCCGTGCGCCCGAGCGCGCGAGCATGATCGCAGCGGCGCAACCGGCAAGGCTCGCACCGACAATCGCCACGTCGTAGTCGGCCACTCGGGTCTGCTCGGCGAATGGGACAGCGGAATCGTCACGATCCGAGCCATCGGAGAGGATGTCACTTGCATGCGTTTGATCGGCCATCGATTTCAGCTCCTCGCACAGGCACGCCCCCACCCATGCGGGACGCACGCTCTATAGTTCGAGCCGAACTATACAGAACGAACTATGGAAAGCAAGCCCATCCAAGACAAGTCTGCCCAAATCAAGACGCTTCGTCTCACCACCACCTCGTATGCGGTGCTGAGCCTGCTCGACACGTTCGGGGAGGCGACGCCCTACGAGCTCAAGCAGGCGCTCGAGCATACGATCGAGAACTTCTGGCCGGTCCCGCACACGACCTTCTACGACGAGCCCGCGCGTCTGGCGAAGGCCGGCTATCTCTCACACAGCCAAGAGCAAGGCGGGCGCAGGCGCAAGCGCTATGCGCTCACCGACGCCGGGCGCGAGGCGCTGCGCGCGTGGGCCGACGCCCCCGGTTCGCCACCCTCGCAGTATCGCGACGAGGGTTTGCTGAAGGTATTCGCCGGGGCCGATCCGCAAGTAGTTTTTGCGGGACGAGGAGCCTGGCACCGCGCCAAGCTCGCTGAACTGGAGGGCTACATGGAGGCGCTGGAGTGCGAGCCGAGTGGGACCATCGAAGACCGGTGGCGTGGCGCCTACACGACGCTCGTGGGTGGCATCGCCTACCACCGCCAGTTGGCCGAGATCTTTGAGCGACTCGGGGAGGAGCGCTCGCAGCAATAGTCCGATCTTGCTGACGGCCTTTCGGGACCGGGAGCTTGCTCCGGAAATCGGGTTACGTGTTCCGCTTGATGTAGGACACCTACCAGCCTGTCCGATGGCGACGCCGCGGTCCCGGTCGCTACCTGTACCGCGTCAGCACCTCGCAGATGCGGTCAGTGCCCCAGCCGATCTCCTGCGCTGGTACACGCTCGTCCGCCGCGTGAATGAGGCTCGTGAACTTCATCTCCGCCGGAAGGCGCATCGGTAGAAAGCCGTAGGTCTGGATTCCAAGCCGGGCGAAGAACCGACCGTCGGTGACACCTGGCATGAGCATCGGCAAAGGCACGGCGTCGGGGTCGGCGGCGGTAAGCACGTCACTCAGCAGCGGCATCAGAGACAGGTCAACCCGATCGGATCTCTGCTCGTAGCTCAGTGCCTCCAGCTCGAGATCATCGTCACCGACCAGCTCACGCAGCTCGCGGAAGAGATCGTCCGCCGTCTGCCCAGGAAGCAGACGCCCGTCGAGATCGAGCTGCAACTCGCTCGGAATCATGTTGACCTTGGTGCCACCTCGCACGACGGTGGCATTGACCGTGTTGTGGAACATCGGATCCAGCGTCTGGCCCGCCTCGCCGAGCATGTCGATCGTCGCGTCGGTGCGCTCGGGGTCGAGCAACCCGTCGGCCAGCTCGCGCCCGCCGGCGGGTAGCGCAGCCACCACCGCCTCGATCGTCGATCGCGGAATCTCGGTGACGTGCACCGGAAGTCGTCGCGAATCCAGTGCGCTCAGCAACTGGGCAAGCTTCGCCATCGCACCGCCGCGCATCGGCATCGAGCCGTGCCCGCCGGGCCCCCGGATGGTCGCGCGCGACCAGCACACCTGCTTCTCACCCACCTGAATCGGGTAAGTGCTCAGACCCGCAAGCTCGGTACGCGCGCCACCAAACTCACCGAGCGCGTGCCTCACACCCTCGAACAGCTCGGCGTGCTCCTCGACTACAAAGCGCGCGCCGTACGGCCCCAGATTCTCCTCATCCGCGAGCACACACAACAGCACATCGCCCGGTGGAGGCTCAGCGGACTCGGCGAGCCGCAGGATCGCCCCGAGCATCATCGCCACCCCACCCTTCATGTCCAGGGCGCCCCGGCCCCAAATCTCGCCTTCGATCAGCTCGGCACCGAATGGATCGTGGCGCCAGCTCTGGTCGTCTGTCGTGACCACGTCGACGTGACCCTGGAGAAGAAGCGGCGGCGCGGCACCCCGACCGGGCAGCCGCGCCAACAGGTTCGGCCGTGCCGCGTCCTTGGCCAAGATCCTCGTCAGCAGGCCAGCTCCGTCGCAGAGATCCTTGATCCACCCGATGCACTGAGCCTCGTCCCCGGGTGGATTGGTTGTGTCGAACCGGATCAGCTGGCGCAACAGCTCGACAGGATCGTGCGGCACGACGCCGGACCATATCGGAAGCAGACGCCAAACTCTCGGACAGAAACGCTCGCCGGCAGCGATTCGCGCACTACTATCCGCCCATGCCCGCTCGAATCTCTGTCAAGAGAATGCTGCTCATCCTCTTTGGCGTACTTGCGCTCGCGGTCGTCGTGCTCAACTGGACCTATGGGCGTCTGCCCGCTGAGCCCAAACCAACCGGCTCCTTCATCCAAGTGGGCAAGCTGCGTATCCACTACATCGAACACCCGGGAGCAGGGGCGCCCGTGGTCCTCATCCACGGGCTACCCGGCACCGCCGAGGATTGGGATGACGTCACGCCGCTGCTGACCGGGCATCGCACGATCGCGATCGACCGTCCTGGCTTTGGCTACTCGACCGGCGGCTATATGCCATTCAACAGACAACTTGAAGTCATCCACGAACTGCTCGCAAAGCTTCACGTCTCGCGACCGATCCTCGTCGGGCACTCCTACGGCGGAACCATCTCGCTAGGGCTTGCAGAGCGCTATCCCAGCGACGTGCGCGGGCTTGTGCTCGTCGACGCGGCTGCCGCCGGGCAGAAAATCGATGGGCTCACAAGCGCGCAAGCGCACTTGGTGAAATTCCTACAACTGCCGGTGATCCGCCAGGTCTCAAACGCCACGTTCGGTCAACTGCTCACCACCGTGTCGGTCAATGAGGCGGACGCCGAAGCGTTTCACCCGTTGCCGGTCGTGGAAGCGCATCGCCGACGTGTGCTCGAGATCAACATGACGCACGGCAACCTGGAAGCGTGGTCCGGGGAGATCCTGGCCTCCACTGGAGTGATCGCGCAGCTCGACAAGGGCCTTAGCGGCATCGAGACTCCGGCTATCGTGATCCAGGGCGAACAGGATGAGCTCGTCAACCAGACCCACAGCCGCAAGCTCGCCGCGACGCTACCCCACGCACGACTGGTGATGCTCTACGGAGGGCACATGCAGCCCTACGACCATCCAGCCGCGATTGCAGCCGCGGTGCGTGGGCTTGCCGGCGCGGGTCCCAACACCGCCTCGGCTGCCTCTACTCGCAGCCAATCGACAGCGCCGACCCGCGCAGGCTGACCCGCCGTGGGGTGGGGAATCAGCTACGCCGCAACAGGCTCATACGGTGAACCCTGAAGTGGGTATCTCCGCCTGACGCCGTAGAGCGTCGTGCGCTCAGCTGCAGGCCGCCCGGCACGATGGGCCGCGGCGACGAGCTGATCGGGGTCGAGCTTGGTGCCGTGGTAGGAGCCGGCAAGCCGTGAGATCGACTCCTCCATCAAGGTGCCGCCGAGGTCGTTAACGCCCCAACGCAACGACTCGGTGGCGGCGTCGAGGCCCATCTTCACCCACGAGGCCTGCAAGCTCGGGATCGTGCGCCCGAGCGCGAGGCGGAAGACGGCGGTGTGCTTGAGGTTCTCCTCGCACGAGATCTCCTCCACCCCATGCGTACGCCCAAGCAAGGTTTGAAACGGGATGAACGAGAGTGGCACGAACTCGGTGATGCCGCCGGTGCGCTGTTGCAGCTCGCGGACGACGCGCATGTGCTCGGCCAGCTCCCACGGCTCCTCGATGTGGCCGAACATGACCGTGGAGGTCGAGCGCAGACCGGCCGCATGCGAGGCTTCTACGATCTCCACCCAGCGTGCGACGGGCAGCTTATTGGGCGAGATGCGCTCGCGCACCCCGTCGTGGAGCACCTCGGCAGCAGTGCCCGGAGTCGAGTCGAGGCCGGCGTCGCGCAGCTGTGCGAACACCTCGGAAGGGGGCAACCCGGAGATATCGCACATATGGGCGATCTCCATCGGCGAGTAGGCGTGCAGGTGCAGCTCGTTGCCGGCCTCGCGCGAGGCGGACTTGGCGAGGCGCAACCAGCCGAGGTAGTCCTTGAGCTCCCAGTCGGGGTGAATGCCCGACTGGATGCACAGCTCGGAGGCGCCATAGTCGATCGCCTCGCGCACGCGACGCACGAACTCGGCCTCGTCATGCTGGTAGGCGTCGGGCGAGCGCTTGCCCTGACCAAAGCCACAAAACGCGCAGCCGACGATGCACACGTTGGAGATATTGATGTTGCGGTTGACCACGAACGTGACCGTGTCCCCCGCCAGCTCTGCGCGTAGCTCGTCCGCGGCCAGGCGCATCTGCTCGATCGCCTCGGGGCGCGTCTCGGCGAACATGGCGGTCAGCTCCTCAGCGCTTAGCGGCAAGCCATTGCGTCCCTTCTCGATCGCGCCGCTCACAAGCTCGGGGCGAATCGGAGCGGGAGGATCGCCACGACCAGATCCGCGGCGCGGGATGAAACTCCAGTACTTGAGCTTGATCGTGTCGAGCACACCCTGGGAGACCCACTCCGGGTCGATGTACTGCGGATAGACGCACAGTCGCTCGGTGAGCGCAAACCCGTCGGCCTGCAGGCGCTTGCGCACCTGGTGGGGCGAGGGGAACGGGTGCTCCGGGGAGATGTGGTCGCCGTTGGCGGACAGGCCACCCAGGTCGGTGGCTCCGGCCGCCACAAGCTCGCTCCACCAGTCGGCGAGGTTCGGCGGGATCTGGATACCCACATCCGGCATCAGCCGCCGCGTCTCGGCGATCAGCTGCTTCATGTCCTCGATCGAAACCGGGCCAGCCCCCTGTGTAGCCCACTTCGGAAGCGCATGCCCCCCGCGCGCGCGGGGGGCATCGCCCTTTTCGAGACCATCAGACCCATCCCCCGCACTAACCCCCTCGGCCACATCCTCGGGGTCCCTAACGCCCGTCTGCCAATAGCGACGCGCGGCCGCCTCGGCGATCTCGGCCGGCTCCTGCCCGTAATAGCTCTGGTGGGGCACGAAGTTCTGCAGGATCACCTCTTGGATGTGTCCGTACTCGGCGTGCAGCGCGGCCAGCGCCTCCAGCGAGGCGATGCGCTCCTCGGCGGTCTCGCCGATGCCCACGAGGATGCCGCTCGTGAACGGGACGCGAAGCTCGCCTGCCGCTTGAATCGTCTCCAGGCGCCGAGCCGGGTGCTTTGTGGGCGAGCCGGCGTGCACGGTCTGCATCAGCCGCTCTGAGACAGACTCCAACATCAATCCCTGCGAAGCCGTGACCTCACGAAGGCGGCTCAGGTCCTCGCGTGAGAGCACGCCCAGGTTTGTGTGCGGCAGCAAGCCACGCTCCAGGGCCCGTTCGCACGTCCATACGACGTACGCCGTGAAATCCTCATGGCCGTGCTCGCCAAGGCGTTCGCGCACCTGCGGGTTGACCTCGGGGCGCTCGCCCGTGAGCACAAGCAGCTCCTTGACCTGCCGGCGCGCCGCCCCGTCGAGGATCTCGAGCACCTCCCCGGGCGAGTACAGGTGCGCCTTGTGCGTGGCGAAGGCGCAGTACTTGCAGTAGCACCGGCAAGTGCGCGACAGCGAGAGCGTGAGATTGCGCGAGAACGTGACGCGGCGGCGCATGTAGGCAGTCTATGACGCCTCGGTGCTGTTCCATCTGGCGCATGCGCCAGATGGACCGACGGCACATGTGCCGTCCGACACCATCCCTACATTGCGCGAATGACCGAAGATACCTTGCGACGTGCTGTGGCCGAGATGGTCGGCGCGTTCACTCTCACATTCATCGGTGCCGGCGCGGCAGCCGCGTCAGGCGTCATCTCAGATCCCTCGCTGATCGGTGTAGCGATCGCTAACGGTCTCGCCATCGGCGTGATGGTGTGCGCGCTTGGCCACATCTCCGGCGGGCACTTCAACCCGGCCGTGACGTTCGGATTCCTGATCACGCGCAAGATCAAGCCCGCGCTCGCGGGCGTCTATTGGGTAGCCCAATTTGGTGGGGCGGCGCTGGCGGCACTGCTCGTCAAGCAGCTGTTGCCCCGGGCGACAACCGAAGCCTCCAAACTCGGCGTGCCGGCGCTCGGCCACGGCGTGAACGCGGGCTCCGGCTTCTGGCTGGAAGCGATTCTCACCTTCTTCCTCGTGTTCGTGATCTTCGGTGCAGCGGTAGACGCGCGCAACCAGTTCAGCGTCGTCGCCGGGCTGGCGATCGGCCTGACGATCACGATCGGCGTGCTGTTCGGAGGCCCTTTTACGGGCGCCGCCTTGAACCCTTCGCGTGCGTTCGGGCCGCAGCTCGTGGGCGACCACTGGGCCAACGCCTGGGTTTGGTACGCGGGGCCGCTGCTCGGGGCCGCGGTCGCGGCCGGCCTATACGCGTTCCTCTACCTGCGTAAGCCCGGAGTCAAGCCAGCGGCCACCTAGTGTCCGGGTCGTGCTCGGAACACCTGCGGAGGTGAGCGCAGCGAACGTCTACCTGGCCCGCCACGGCCAGACCGCCTACAACCTAGAGCGCCGCTTTCAAGGCCACCTGCCGGTCCCACTAGACGACACGGGACGCGAACAGGCGGCGAACCTTGCCGAGCGCGCCGCCGCGGGGACGGGCGATGGGATCCCATTCGTCGCCCTGTGGTGCAGTCCGCTGCTGCGAGCGCGTGAAACGGCTGACATCGTCGCCGCACACCTGGACCTGCAGCCGCGCGAGGAGCCGCGCCTGATGGAGACCGACGCGGGCGCTTGGACAGACCGTTTCTTCGCCGACGTACAGGCCGAGGATCCGGACGGCTTCGCGGGCTTCATCGAAGGCCGCCCCGACTTCGGCTTCCCGGACGGAGAGTCGTTCGCGCAGCAGGGCATCCGCGTCGCCGCTGCGCTTGCCGATGTTGAGCGCGGCGATCTACCCGCTCTCGTCGTCTGTCACGGCGTTGTCATCCGCATCGCGCTCTTCCAGCGCGCAGGCCACAAGGTGGCCTTGGCAGAGCGAGTTCCGAACGCAGCATTGGTCCCGCTCGACCCAGCCGAGGCCGAAAGCACCGATGTCGGCGGTAGTGAGGCGTTGCCGCCGAGCTGAACGTCCGAAACAATTGAAAGGATCCGGATTGTGGCCATCCCAATCTTGACATTCGTCGCCTGCTTCGGCGCAGGGACCGCTATTTCGGCACGCTACCTGCCAGACCTCGATCCAGGACTAGTTGGCGGGATCGCCTTTCTTCTGGTGTGCGGTCTGCTCGGAGCCGCACTCAGCCTGGCTGGGTTGCACATCTATTCGCTTGTCCACGAGATGGAAGCTCGGTCACCGGGCCCCCTCAACAACCAGGGCGAAATCTATGCCGGCATCATCCGCAACATTCTCTTTCAGGCCGGCAGCCTGACGGCCTTCGCAGCGATCGTCTACTTGCTTGCCCCACAGGCACGGCGCCCTACGCACTCGCCAAGAGCCGAGGCTAATCCGGTCTCGACTCCAATAGACGCTTAACCAAAAGCGCTCCCTCGCGTGCCATCCGCGAACGTGGCACAACCAGGCTGAAGCCGGCCGCTTCCGCGCGGGCACGCGTGTCCGCCTCGACGTGGGAATAGAAAGCGAGCGTGCACACGCCGGCAAGCAACCCATCGCTGGACAGCGATTCGACCACTGTCGACCGCTGTGCTGGATCGACGGTGAGATCGACCACCAACGCCTGCGCGTCGCGCATCGCGCTGCGGAGCTTCTCCTCGTCCCCCACCAACTCGACCGTATAGCCAGCGGTCCGCAAAGCCGTCTGGACTTGCGAGCCGAACAGTAGATCGGGGATGAACGCCACGACGCGCACCATCGAAATCCGTGTCACCCTCTCCGCTCTTGCCTTGGCGCTTTGGCTCGCTGGCGCCCGCCGCCGGCTACTGCGCCCGTAGGCGCGCGAACTCCTCGCGCACCGAGTGCGGACGACCCCACATCTGCGTGACCTCTACGCGCCCGACACGCTGCTCGCGCACAGCCATCTCACCCTCGATGCCGGCTTCGTCAAGCAATCGCAGCGTGCCATGAACGGTGGGTGCGGAGGCGGCGTGGCCGAAGCGGTGAGCGACGAGCAGGCGCCAATGCCAATCGTAGTGGGAATAGGGCCGCGCGTTGCATGTGGCGAGATATACAGACGCGTCGATGTAGCGCGACTCGTCGGCGATACGCAAGTCGAGCTCGAGGTCGGTCCAGTCGTCGGGCAAAGAATCGACGATGCTCTGGAAAGTGTCCGCTAGGGCCATCGTCTGGGAAGCCTAGCGGCCTGGGCGGCCGCCCGGTGCCTCTGCGAGGGCGCAACCATCGACGCCTCCCCAACCACCTGCGGACCCTTGGCGCAAACATAGCGTGGCTATCCTCCAAAGCGTGGCTGCAGCGGACACGACAGCACTCGACGCGGCGCTCACATCTGAGTACGAGACACTAACCGAGCGCTGCGGAATTGTGGACCGCTCTGGGCGCGGCAAGCTCGCGCTGACGGGCTCAGGCGCCATCGAGTTCCTAAACGGCCAGGTCACGAACGAGCTGATCGGCCTGAGCTCAGGCAAGGGCTGTTATGCGGCGTTCTTGACACACAAGGGCAAGATGCTCGGCGACCTGCGCATCCTTGCCGTTGCCGGCACAAAGCAAGCCCAGTCTGTTGCTGGCGGCTCGCGCGAGGACGAGGAGGCTGCACAGGAACCAAGCGAACTACTGCTCGACACCGAGCGAGGCGCCCTGCAGGCGCTGTTCGACATGATCCGCCGCTTCAAGGTCGGCTACGCCGTCGAGCTGCACAAGCGGACGCTCGAGTCCTCGCTGCTGTCGCTCGTCGGACCCGACACGGAGGCGATCGCGGCGAAAGCGCTCGCGCCAGAAGCGACCGCACTGCCGGTCCAGGAGCACAGTCATCTACTCACCCACCTTGGGCAGACGCCCGTGCGCCTGATCCGCACCGACTTGGGAATCGACGCCCTGTTCGAGGCCGAGGCGCTCGAAGAAGGTGCGCGGCGCGCTCGAAGCAATCGGCGCTGTCTCGGTGAGCGAGGCAGCAGCCGAGATCGTGCGCGTCGAGCATGGCCGACCCCGCTACGGGATCGATCTGGACGAGAACACCATTCCTCAGGAGGCGGCTCTCAACGAACGCGCGGTGAGCTTCACCAAGGGTTGCTACGTCGGCCAGGAGACCGTTGCGCGCCTGTACTACAAGGGCAAGCCCAACCGTCACCTACGTGGCCTACTGCTGTCGCAGCCGACCGAATCAGGCGCACCTCTTGCGCTTGGCGAGAAGTCGGTTGGCAGGCTGGGCAGCTCCGTCCTCTCCCCCAGGTTTGGGGCAATCGGGCTGGCGCTCGTGCGTCGCGAGGCAGAGCATGGCGCGACCGTCTCCGTTGGGGAGCAAGGCGCAAGCGCAGTGGTGGTCGAGCTGCCGTTTGCATAGGCCGGGCCTGGGGCTAGCGAGCCACCACTGGAGCTTGCGAGGCGCCGCGTCGCTCATGCACACCTCCCGAACCGGCCCCAGGTAGGATTGCTGGCCCGTCCCCGACACGCGAGGTTTAGAAGCACCGTGGCAATCGATCTTCAACGAGTTTCAAGCGTGGACGCCGAGCCTGGCGAGCTGCCCTCCACAATGGCCGCCTGGGTCATCCGCGAGGAGCGCCAAGGCGAACCGAAGGATGCCTTCCAGCTGGAGGAGATCGAGGTTCCCGAGCCTGGCGCGTTCGAGGTGATCGTGCGCGTGATGGCCGCCGGCGTCAACTACAACAACGTTTGGGCGGCACTGGGCAAGCCGGTGTCGGTGATGAAGTACGGCGATCACCCGCAGTACGGACACCACATTGGAGGCTCGGACGCCTCCGGGATCGTGTGGAAGGTCGGCGCGGGTGTGACCCGTTGGAAGCCGGGCGATGAGGTGGTAGTGCATTGCAACCAGGCCTCCTACGAGGACCCGGAGGTACACGGTCTCGACCCGATGGCCGCACCCTCACAGAAGATCTGGGGCTATGAGACGACCTGGGGGTCGTTCGCCCAGTTCACGAAGGTGCAGGCCCAGCAGCTGCTGCCCAAGCCGCAGGCACTTAGCTGGTCAGAGTCGGCCTCCTACGGTCTCGTGTACTTCACCGCCTACCGAATGTTGATCACCCGCTGCAAACTGCAGGCCGGCCAGAAGGTGCTGATCTGGGGCGCCGCGGGCGGCCTGGGTGTGTTCGCCACGCAGCTGTGCGCGGCGGCGGGAGCACACTGCGTAGGCGTGGTGTCCTCGGCCGAGAAGGGTGAGCTGGTGAAGCGTCTCGGCGCCGTGGACTACATCGACCGGGCCGAGTTCGCGGGGATGATGCGCAAGGGCGGCGAGACCCCCGAGGAGGACAAGGCGCGCTTCCTCGTCTCGCGCGAGTTCTCAAAGCGCGTGAAGCAGATCCTCGGTGACGCCCCCGACATCGTGTTCGAGCACGTCGGGCAGGCGACTTTCCCGACGTCGGTGTTTACGGTCAAGCCGTTCGGCAAGGTCGTGATCTGCGCCGGCACGACCGGTTTCAACCTCGACTTCGACGTGCGCTACCTGTGGATGAAGCAGAAGGAGATCCTCGGCTCGCACTTCGCCAACGCCTATGAGTGCATGAAGGCCAACGAGCTGATCGAGTCAGGTCAGATCCGGCCCGTGCTGTGGCGCACGCTCGGCTTCGAGGGCGTCGCCGAAGCACACCAACTGATGCTCGAAAACAAGCATCTGGGCAAGATCTCGATCCTCGTCGGCGCTGAGTCCGACAGCGAGGGCAAGACCGCCGAGGGCCCAGGAGCGATACACGCCGAGGTGGGCGGCTGATGGCCAATTTGACGGCGACAAGCACGGAGGTGCGAGACTGATGGATGGCACGGTAATCGTCCCCTGGTATGCGACCGGTTTTCGCGCGGATGGCTTCGAGGAGGCGTTGGGCGAGGTCGCTGCAACGGCGCTTCGCTATGGCGCCAGCTCCTATGCGGTGTATCGCTCAAAAGACGACCGCTACCGCTTCCAGCAGTTCGCCCACTTCGACAAGCACATCGACTGGGAACGCTATTGGGACGGCCCGGAGATGACCGACTTCAGGGTGCGCTATTCCAGCTGGTACCAGATTCCAGTGCTCTACGGCTGGTGGGATCGCACAGCCGCAGGCAGCATCGAGGGCGAGCCGGTGGTTCCCGTCGCTCCCAACGGCCTCCCCGGCGACGGCCCCTACGGGCAGACGGGCGACACGCCCAACGGGCAGCTAAGCGACGCCCCCGCGCCACATTACGTGTGAGTTTCGCGCTCGCGAGCGATGACTCCGTCGGAGCGATCTGACGGCCCCGGATGCGCGATAGCTCGCTAAGGCGCCTGGCGCTAGCCGCACGCCACCCCCCGTTGTGGGCGCGCTGGCTGCTCACGATCTTCGCCTTCGCCGCGGCGACCCTTGCGGTTGTGGTGTTCGTCCACGATCACAGCGAAGGCACCTCAGCACCAACAAAGTCCGAACGCGAAGCGGAAGTCGAAGCAAATCGCGAGGGGAACGTCGTCATCGAAGAAGACCAGGCGCCGCACACCGCTCGGCTCGGCGCCGGCGTAGCGACGCTCGCCGCATTGGAACGCGCGATCTCAGACGACGCGCACGGCCGGGTCCGGTCCGGAAACCTCACGGGACCATTTCAGAGCGTGCACTGCGCAACGAAGGGCGCTGTTGGCGCCAACCGGGCGTTTCGTTGCACCGTGCACGCCGCCAGCGTCGCTTACTCCTACCTAGCGGTGCTCAATACCCGTACCCGAGAACTCACATGGTGCAAGGTGGACCCACCACCTTTCAGCGGCGCACCGGAAGTGCCCCTCACGGCCCGCTGCAAGCTTTGAGCCGAAAAGACGTGGTCCAGAAACGACCACGAAAATGCGTCCCTAAATTTTTTGCGCATAATTTTACGGTCAGCAAAGAGGGGGTGGTGCTGCACATTAGAATTCGGGCTTACCCGAGCCCACGCTCATACCAAGCATCCATGCGACGACATCCGTCAGATCGTCTCCCGCCTCTCCGAAGGGATCGTGAGCTTTCAGACGATTTCTTGGCGTCTCAGCACTGCTCCAGGGGCGCCATCGTCAAACCCGCGCCCTTCAACAGCTCCCAGTAATGCTCGGCGGCCTCCTGATGGCCACCAAAGACGATTGCTTGGCCGGAGTTATGGATGATATTGGCGATCTCGTGGCCGCGCTCGATGCTCACACCCGGGATGAAGCGCGCGAGGGTGCGGGCGACGTGCTCGAAGGTGTTGTGGTCGTCGTTGCGCACGATCACCCTCCAGGAGTCTCCGTAACCGCTCCCCGGAAGGCGTATGTGTGGCAGCTCGATCGTTTGGCTCATGACCCTTCAGGATAAAGCCTGGCGCTCCCGCATACAATTGCGCTCATGAGTAGCGATTCCATTCCGCGCCTGCCTGAGCGCGACCGTCCCTGGATGATGCGCACCTACGCCGGGCATTCCACGGCGAAGGCTTCTAATGAGCTGTATCGAGGCAATTTGGCGAAGGGCCAGACCGGCCTGTCGGTGGCATTCGACCTACCGACGCAGACTGGCTATGACCCCGACGACGAGCTCGCGCGCGGCGAGGTCGGCAAGGTAGGCGTACCCGTCGTCCATCGCGGCGACATGGCTGTCCTGATGAACGGGATACCGCTCGGCGAGATGAACACGTCGATGACGATCAACGCGACCGCCGCCTGGCTGCTCGCGCTGTACATCGTGGCCGCCGAGGATCAGGGCGTAGGGCAGCGCAGCCTCCAAGGCACGACCCAGAACGACATCATTAAGGAGTTCCTCGCACGCGGCACCTACGCCTTCCCGCCCGCGCCCTCGATGCGCTTGATCGCCGACATGATCGCCTACACCGTCGAGCACGTGCCGAAGTGGAACCCAATCAACATCTGCTCCTACCACCTACAGGAGGCCGGCGCGACTCCGGTGCAGGAGATCGCCTACGCGATGAGCAACGCGATCGCGGTGCTTGATGCCACGCGCGAGCGTCTCCAGAGCACCCGTCCCACCCATTCCGGCCCGCCCCCCCAGCCTGGGGGAGCGCCCGACCGAGCGCAGCAGCTGATGGCGGATGTGTTCGGACGTATCTCCTTCTTCGTCAACGCCGGCGTGCGTTTCGTTGAGGAGCACGCCAAGCTGCGGGCAATGGGCATCCTCTGGGAAGAGCTCGGGCGCGAGCGCTACGGCGTGAACGATGAGCGTCGCCTGCGCTTTCGCTACGGCGTGCAGGTCAACTCGCTCGGCCTGACCGAGGCTCAGCCGGAGAACAATGTGCAGCGCATCGTGCTGGAGGCGCTAGCCGTGACGCTCGGCCGCGACGCCCGCGCCCGCGCGATCCAGTTGCCTGCCTGGAACGAGGCGCTTGGCCTGCCACGGCCCTGGGACCAGCAGTGGTCGCTGCGCATCCAGCAAGTGTTGGCCTACGAAACCGACATCCTCGAGTACCCGGACATCTTCGAGGGCTCAAAGGTGATGGACGGGCTCGTGGCCGAGCTGCTCGAGGGCGCACGCGAGGAGATGGCGATCGTCGCCGAGCACGGCGGCGCCGTCCAAGCGGTGCCGTACATGAAGGCCGCGCTCGTTGATTCCCATCGTGCGCGCATCCAGCGGATCGAGTCGGGCGAGCAGATCGTTGTCGGCCAGAACAGGTTCACCGAGACCGAGGTCTCCCCGCTCACCGAGGATGCCGAGGGCGGCATCCTCGTCGTTGAC
This sequence comes from uncultured Solirubrobacterales bacterium, assembly GCA_963704555.1. Taxonomy (GTDB): domain Bacteria; phylum Actinomycetota; class Thermoleophilia; order Solirubrobacterales; family Solirubrobacteraceae; genus Palsa-744. The sequence goes on along the minus strand of OY969921.1, from coordinate 1,426,908 downwards.
CCCGCGGTCGAGGCCGAGCAGATCGAGTCGGTGCGCAAATGGCGCGCCGAGCGCGACCAGCAAGCGGTCGACACGGCGCTAGCCGAACTTGCGCGTGTCGCCGCTGGCGAGCAGGGTCACGAGAACCTGATGGAGCCGACGATCGCCGCGGCGCGCGCCGGCGCAACCACAGGCGAGTGGGCGCACACGCTGCGTGAGGTCTTCGGCAGCTACCGCGCGCCAACGGGTGTCGGGGAGGCAAGCGCGGCGCCGGCGGACGATGAGCTCTCAACACTGCGCGAAGAAGTCGCCGGCCTGACCGAGAAGCTCGGACGGCGCCCGAAGATCCTCGTAGGCAAGCCCGGGCTCGACGGTCATTCAAACGGCGCCGAGCAGATCGCGGTACGTGCCCGCGACGCCGGCATGGACGTGGTCTATGAAGGCATCCGCCTGACCCCCGCACAGATCGCCGCCTCGGCGCTGCAGGAGGGGGTGCACGTGATCGGCCTGTCGATCCTCTCGGGCTCGCACAGAGAGCTGATCCCCGCCGTGATAGATGCTCTGCACGACGCAGAAGTGGACGTGCCGGTCGTGGTCGGCGGGATCATCCCCGAGCAGGATGTGGCCCAGCTCAAGCAAGCCGGCGTGGCTGCCGTCTACACCCCGAAGGACTTTGACATCTCGCGCATCATGCACGACATCGTTGGGATTGTGGGGGCCGAGAGGAATGGACACGGCCCCTCCGCCAACGGCTCGGCGTGAGGGCCGAGGCAGCGCAAGGGCGGGGCAGGCAGACCGAGAGCCGGCGCTCCTCCTCCCCGACATCGCGCGATCCCATCGCACCGTGACTTCGCCGTCGTCCATTTCCGTGGGGGAAAGCTTGGGCAGGCGCCTGCGCGAGCGCGACCTGAGCGCGGCGCCGGCAGCCCTCAACCTGCTGGAGAGCAACACCATCGCCGACCGTGAGCAGGCGACAACGCTGCTGCGCGAGGTCTCCCCTGCGGCGCTTGGAGGCGAGGCCAAAGGACACATCGTCGGCGTGACGGGGCCTCCCGGCGCGGGCAAGTCGACGCTGCTCTCGGCGCTGCTGCATGCTTGGCGGCAACCCGCCAACGGCGAGGACAAGAGCGTCGCGATGCTCGCGGTCGACCCCAGCTCCAAGCGCTCGGGGGGCTCGCTGCTTGGCGACCGCGCACGGATCGACTTCGACCCTGCCGACCGGGGCGTGCTGATCCGCTCGACCGCCGCGGGCGAGAGGCTTGGCGGACTCGCCCCCGCCACACGTACGGCGGCGCAGGCTTTGGCTGCCGCATTTGACGTGGTCGTGATCGAGACTGTCGGCGTCGGCCAAGCCGAGACAGAGGTCGCCGACATCGCCGACACGGTCGTGGTCGTCGTGCAGCCCGGCAGCGGCGATGTACTGCAGTTCTTGAAGTCGGGAATCATGGAGACTCCAGACGTGCTCGTCGTCACCAAGGCCGACCTCGGCCAGATCGCGCTTGCCACTAGGCGCGATCTCAGCGCGGCGCTGCGCTCGCTCGGGACCAAGGCGACGCGTGTGCTCAGCGTCTCCTCCGTGCCTCCACCCCAGGGGATCGATGAGCTGATAGATGCACTGGAGGAAGAGCGCGCCGGCACCGACATTGCCGTCAGGCGCCTGCGCGCGCGCCGCAGGGGAGCTTTGCTCGATTTCGCGGCCGAGCACGGCGAGCGAGGGCTGCGGGCGCTAGGCGGACGTCCCGCGGCCGAACGACTGCTCGAGCGAGAGGACGCAGGGCTAGACACACAAGCACTCGTGCTCAGCCTCGAACGGACAGCCGGACGGGCGGGTACCTCACGATGAGACCGGTTGCGCGTGACCTGGCGACGATGTTCGGCGCGTTTGTGCTTGCCAGCTTGCTCGCCGGAGCGCTCGGCGCAATCAATCTCGGTACGGCACTCGCCTTTGGCCAGATCGCGTTCGCGATAGCTACGGTCTACATCATGCTCAAGCGTTGACACACGTCGATAGCGCCACTAGGACGGAGATCGTCCCAGCCGCGATCAAGGTCACGCTCTCCACACGGCGAGACTCTCCACACGGCGAGAGCTTGTGCAGTTATATTTTATTTTTGCAATTTACAATAGTGAATACAACTTGTAGCCACTATGGAAATCTTCAAAAAAAGAGTACAACCCCCATCCGGCTCTTTATCTTGCTACGCGATCTAGGCTCTGAGGCCAGATGATCGTCTTGCTCGGATTCGCGTTTCTCGCCGGCGCCGGTACGGCACTGTCGCCGTGCGTGCTTCCAGTACTGCCGGCGCTGCTCGCCTCGGGCGGCGTGGGTGGCCGGCGCCGGCCACTCGGCGTAGTGATCGGCTTGACCGTGACGTTCACGGTCGTGATTGTCGGCGTGGCCAACGTGGTCGACGGGGTCGGGCTCGGCTCGGATCCGCTGCGCGACATCGCGGTGGCAGTGCTACTCGCATGCGGCCTAGCGCTGATCGTGCCTGGCCTGGCCGACCGACTTGAGGCGCGCATGTCGAGGATCTCGGCACTCGGTCCGCGCTCACGCGGCGATGGCTTTCGTTCAGGGCTGCTTGTCGGCGGAGCGCTTGGTTTCGTGTATACACCCTGCGCAGGGCCGATCCTGGCCGCGGTGATCTCGGTCAGCGCCGCCAGCGGGCGAACAGTGGCTGTGGCCGTTGCCTATTCGCTCGGCAGCGCGGTAGTACTGTTCGCGCTGACGCTCGGCGGGCGCAAACTGTTTGACCGGGTGCGTGCTGCCGGCCGAGGGCCGGCGTTGCAACGTGCGCTCGGCATCGTGATGATCATCACCGCACTGGCGATCGTCGTGGGCGTTGACGTTGACTTCGACCAGTACGTGGCCGAACACATCCCCAACGTAAACCTGACCGCCGGCCTTGAAAAAACCAAGGCGGTGGAAAGCCGCCTGCCCCAGGTCACCGGTCACACCGCGAAGTTCATCTCCGGCTCGAAAACGACCACCGCGCCCCGCAACGCGAGCCAAGCCACGCTGCTCGCGGACGCGGGCAAACTGAAGAACCTCGGGCCCGCGCCGGAATTCGCCGATACCGAGGACTGGTTCAACACCGGGGCGGATGGGCATTCAAACCAGCCGCTTACGCTCAAAGGGCTGCACGGGAAAGTGGTGCTGATCGACTTCTGGACCTATACCTGCATCAACTGCATCCGCACGCTGCCCTATCTGAAGGCCTGGGACGCCGCCTACCGCAAGGATGGCCTGACGGTCGTCGGCGTGGAGACACCGGAGTTCGCCTTCGAGCACGAGGCCTCTAACGTCAAAGACGCGATCGAACAATTCGGCCTGCGCTATCCCGTCGTGCAGGACAACGAAATGGGGACTTGGAACGCTTACGGCAACGAGTACTGGCCGGCGGACTACCTGATCGACTCCAAAGGCGACGTGCGCTACGCCACAGCGGGCGAGGGCGACTACCCGCAAACCGAAACCGCGATTCGTTCGCTGCTTGCCGAAGCGGGAGCGAGCGTCGGTGGGATGGCACACCCGGCCGAAGTCGTGACGCCGAGCGAAGTGGCCACACCCGAGACCTATCTCGGCACTGACCGCGCGCAAGGGTGGCGCAACGGGCCACAGTCCGGACTGCACGACTACGGCACGAGCGTGGCCACCGATCTGGCGCTCAACGAATTCGACTACAGCGGCACGTGGAACATCGCCGCCCAGCCGGCGACGGCGGTTTCTAACGCTGGGATCGACATGGAGTTCGAGGCCAAGAACGTGTATCTGGTGCTCAGCTCCGAAGGTGAAAAGCCACGTCAGGTGCAGGTGCTGCTCGACGGCAAGCCGATACCCAACAAGTACGCCGGAGCCGACGTGCACAACGGCATACTGACGGTGCAAAACGAGCGCCTGTACTCACTCGTTTCGCTGCCGGGCGATCGGCAACATCGTCTTTCGCTGCGGCTCTCTCCCCGCGTCTCCGGCTACGCCTTCACGTTCGGGTAGGCGCGATCCCGCTTGCCCCGCGACGACGCATCCACCATTCCCTCGTCGACTCGGCCCACCACCTTCCAGGGGGCTCCCCGCGCAGAGGCATACAATGATGGCCATGGAGGGAGGCCCAGCACCCGAGACGACCGCCAGAGCTTGGCTGCGCTGCTACCGCTGCTGGTCACAGAACCTCGAGGTGCAGGTGCACTACGAGGGAATCCACAAGATCGATCCGGAAACCGGGGAGCGCTCGGAAGTCGTTGACGAGCTGCAGGAGGCGGTTGTACAGTGCTTGGACTGCATGCACGACCAGCCGCACCTCGGTTTCTCCGGCGGGCGCGTGGAGCCGATCGAGGACCGCTGGGAGAGAATGATCGCCGGGACGCCCTGGGTTGCCTCGTGCACAGTGACCGTCGAGGCCGACGATGTGGAGATCTGTTCCGGGCCCGAGGCCGGCGACGCCCTTTCCTATGCGGCCTTCGGCGAGTACGGGGTGCGGGAGTTCTTCACGCATGTGCGCTTTCATAAGCACGAGGAGGACCAGATCGTCGTGCACCTGCTCGTCGAGCTGTATGCGCGCTCGCTGGAGGAGGCGACCGAGGTGCTTGAATCAGCGGCTCGGGGCCTGCTGACGATCACTTCGCTGGCCGAGGAGTCGCGCCCGCCGGCATCGTCGGGGAGCAGCGAACCCCACGAACACGATTAGTAGCCCAACGGTCATCATCTGACCGGTGGGAGTGCTCGCGGCGAAGATACTGCTCGCGCCGACGTTCGTGATCGCGGCTTCGCTTGTGGCGAGACGCTATGGCGCTCGGATCGGCGGGCTAGTGGGTGGATTGCCGGTCGTTGCGGGCCCGATCCTGCTCGTGTTCGCGCTCGATCACGGGGCCGCGTTTGCTGCCGGCGCCGCCGCCGGCACGCTGCTTGGGCTTGTGTCGCTGCTTGCCTTCATCTTGGTGTATACGCATCTCGCCAGTCGCATGCGCTGGGCTGGCAGTCTTTTTTTGGGATGGGGTGCGTTCTTTGTGATGACAGCGGCGCTGAGTACCACGACAGTGAGCGCCGGCCCCGCACTCGCGGTGGTGCTCGTGGCGATTGGAGCGACACTCCTGGTCCTCCCTCGGGCGCGGCGCGGCCAACAGACCGCCGTCGAGCTGCCTGCTTGGGATCTACCTTTGCGTGCACTCAGCGCGGTCGCGCTCGTGCTCGCGTTGACAGCGGTCGCGGGTCAGCTGGGAGCGAAATTGAGCGGCCTGCTGGCACCGTTTCCCGTGATCGCGAGCGTGCTTGCGGTGTTCACACACGCCCAGTATGGCGAGCAGGACTTGCTGCGAATCATGCGCGGATTCGTGCTTGGCCTGGTCGCCTACGCTCTGTTCTGCTTCGTGCTGGCGGTGTCGCTAGAAGCCTTGGGGATTGCCGAGAGCTTCCTGCTTGCGACGCTCGCCGCGCTGACAACGCAGGCGGTAGCGCTGACCGTTACCTGGCGCCGACGCGAACCGATGGTCGAGCCACTCTAGGACCCTACTGACGCGGACGCCACGTCCTTTGCGAGCTAACGGCACGCCAGGCTCTCACCCAGCGCCCGCATCCAAGGCAGAACCGCTAAGCGGAGAGCCGCTGCTCGAGCGCCGTCAGCTGCTCTTGCAGCTCCTTGGGCAGATGGTCGAACTTGCCGAGATGCTCGTGGAAGTGAGGCAGCTGAGCCTTCCATTCGGCGACGTCGACGCGCAATAGCTCGGCGATGTCCTCGTCGGAAACGTTGACACCGCGAGTGTCTAGGCCCTCGGGGCCGACGGGCGGCATATGGCCGATTGGCGTCTCCACAGACGCACCGTGACCCGCGCAGCGCGCGAAGACCCAGGCCAGCACGCGTGAGTTCTCACCGTATCCAGGCCACAGGAATTTGCCCTCGCCGTTCTTGCGGAACCAGTTGACGTAAAAGATCTTCGGCAGCTTCGCCACATCGGCTTCACGCCCGATCTTCAGCCAGTGGGCGAAATAGTCGGCCATGTTGTAGCCGCAGAATGGCAGCATCGCGAACGGGTCGAAGCGCAGCTCACCGACCGTGCCGGCTGCCGCGGCGGTCTTCTCAGAGCCCATTGTCGCGCCGAGGAAGACGCCGTGCTCCCAGTCGAATGCCTCGGTCACCAGCGGCACAACCGTCGAGCGACGACCGCCGAACAGGATCGCCGAGATCGGGACGCCGGCTGTGTCCTCCCACTCCGGGGCGATCGCCGGGTCCTGCGCGGCGGCAACGGTGAAGCGAGCGTTGGGGTGCGCTGCCGGCGTCTCCGAGGCAGGTGTCCAGTCTTTGCCGCGCCAGTCGATCAGGTGAGCGGGCGGCTCGCCAGTCAGACCCTCCCACCAGACGTCGCCGTCGTCGGTCAACGCGCAGTTGGTGAAGATCGTGTTCGACTCGATCGTCTTGATCGCGTTCGGGTTCGTGTGCTCGCCGGTCCCGGGGGCCACACCGAAGAAGCCGGCCTCGGGGTTGATCGCGTACAGCCGTCCGTCCTCGCCGAACTTCATCCAGGCGATGTCGTCGCCGATCGTCTCGACCTCCCAGCCCTCCAGGGTGGGGATCAGCATCGCCAGGTTGGTCTTGCCACACGCCGACGGGAACGCGGCCGCGATGTACTTGACGTCCTTCTCGGGCGAGGTCAGCTTGAGGATCAGCATGTGCTCGGCCATCCAGCCCTCGTCGCGCGCCATCACCGAGGCGATCCGCAGCGCGAAGCACTTCTTGCCGAGCAGCGCGTTGCCGCCATAGCCGGAACCGTAGGAAGTGATCTCGCGCGTGGCGGGGAAGTGGACGATGTACTTGTTCTCGGCGTTGCACGGCCAGGACACGTCCTTCACGCCGTCCTCGAGCGGCATGCCGACTGAGTGAAGACAGGGAATGAAGTCGCCTTCCTCGCCGAGCGCGTCGAGCGCGTCGGAGCCCATCCTGGTCATGATTCGCATCGAGACCGCCACGTAAGGCGAGTCGGTCAGCTGTACGCCGATCTGGCTCTTGTCCGAGCCGATCGGGCCCATCGAGAACGGGACCACGTACATCGTGCGACCATGCATACAGCCGGCGAACAGCTCTTTGAGCGCTTCCTTCATCTCCTCGGGATCGCGCCAGTTGTTGGTCGGACCCGCTTCCTCCTCGATGGGCGAGCAAATGAAGGTGCGATCTTCGACACGGGCGACGTCGCCGGGGTCTGAGAGACCGAGATAGGAGTTGGGACGCTTGGCGTCGGAGAGGCGCTTGAAGGTGCCGGCGTCGACCAGTAGCTGGCAGAGGCGGTCGTACTCCTCGGCGGAGCCGTCACACCAGTAAATGGCCTCGGGCTCAGTGAGAGCGACGATCTCCTCGACCCACGTCAGCAGACGCTCGTTATTGGTGTTCGGGGCGGCGGTGGCGGTGGTCTCCATGACGTGCGAGCGGCTCCTCGGTGTCGCGTTGGCTGCGGGCGGGTGGGCTTCAATCCCGGCCGCCGGGTGGCTGGGATTTGAATCCCGCCTGGGAACGGAAAAACGCCCGTGAGGGGCGCGTACTTGCAGACTATCGCACCGTGGCGAGACGTTTCGTCCAAAAAGACCATGCCCCCCGCGCGCGCGGGGGGCATGGTCGGTTTTGCGAACTCAAACTTCCACCCCATAGCGGCCCTCTACACCCGGCGAGCGGCTGTCCCAGTCCCGACACCCGCCGGGCTCGCCGCCTTCTGAGCAGAACGGCCCGGAGATGCTCGCTACGTCTACTCGACGTTGCCCTCTGCGGCCGGGGCACCAGGCTCACGACGAGGGACCAAGACGAGCCGCTTGAACTCGGCGACGAGCACCCCGTCCTGGTTGTAGACGCGCGTGTGCACCTTCACGGTGCCGCGGTCGGGCTTTGACTGGGACTCGCGCTTCTCCAGCACCTCGGACTCGCAGAAGAGCGTGTCGCCATGGAAGACGGGCGCGGGGTGCTTGAGTTCTTCGGTGGCGAGGTTGGCGATCGCCTTGCCGGAGACGTCTGAGACGGACATTCCGAGCGCGAGTGAGTAGACCAGCGGACCGACGACGACGTTGCGTTTTTGCTGCGATTTGGCAGCGTAGACGTCGTTCAGGTGCAAGGGATGGTGGTTCATCGTGATCAGACAGAAGAGGTGGTCGTCTGACTCGGTGACGGTCTTGGCGGGCCAGTGCTTGTAGATGGCGCCAACCTCGAACTCCTCCAGGTAGCGGCCGTAAGGGTGGGCGCCGGATGCCTCGCGGGCGGCCTGCTCGGTCTCGAGGGGGTGGGTATCGCTCATGGGTGGGGGGCGTCTCCTGTGGTGCGTGGATGTGGTTGAACCGAACGCGAACTCTATTGCGGTTGCTCCTCTGGAGGGTTTGGGCGAGCACCCGCATTATGCGCACCAGACCCCGCCACCGCCCCGGAGGAGTAGTCGGAACAGCGCGTCTGTGTTCGGGGGCGGGGTACGTCGGGACCGCGAAGCGCCGTGATGATCGGAGCCTTAGTCGATAGCGTTTGGGGCCACTTTCAATCCGGCCGGTAGACGTGCCGAGGATCAGGAGACCATCTTGCGCAACCCCAGAGCCTTCGACAAGCCCCTTGCGATCGGCGCGCCCGAGCCGGCGCGTGAGATCCCCTTCAAGCCGTCGCGAATGATCCATTTCCTCGATCTCTCCAACGAGAAAATGGTGGAAAAGGTGCCTGCCATCGCGCCGACCGTTGACATCCTGCTCGGCAACTTGGAGGACGCGGTGTCAGTGGATCGCAAGGAGGCAGCGCGCGCCGGGCTGATCAAGGTGGGCCGCGAGATTGACATGGGCGATACGGCGCTGTGGACGCGCGTCAATTCCCTCGAGTCGCCGTGGGTGCTGGACGATCTGACCGAAATCGTGGCCGCGATCGGAGACAAGATCGAGGTGATCATGGTTCCCAAGGTCGAGGGTCCATGGGACATCCACTATGTGGACCGGCTGCTGGCCCAGTTGGAGGCAAAGGCCGGCATCGAGAAGCCGATCCTCGTGCACGCGATCCTCGAGACGGCGCTCGGCGTTGCGAACCTCGAGGAGATCGCAGCCGCCTCACCGCGCATCCAAGGGATGAGCTTTGGCCCCGCCGATCTGGCCGCTTCGCGGCGCATGAAGACGACACGTGTGGGCGGCGGGCATCCCGGTTATCGCACGATCGCCGATCCCAACGCCGAGAACCCCGAGCTACCTCGTGCCAGCTACCAGCAGGATCCGTGGCACTACTCGATCGCACGCATGGTGGACGCCTGCACCGCGGTCGGCGCGCTTCCCTTCTACGGACCCTACGGCGACATCAAGGACGAGCTCGGCTGCGAGACACAGTTCCGCGCCGCCTTCCTGCTCGGCTGCGTCGGTGCGTGGTCGCTGCATCCCGTGCAGATCGGGATCGCTAAGAAGGTCTTCTCCCCCGACCCGGAGGAGGTCCGCTTCGCCAAGAAGGTGATCGAGGCGATCCCAGACGGTCGCGGCGTGCACATGATCGACGGCAAGATGCAGGACGACGCCACCTGGAAGCAGTGTCAGGTGATGGTCAAACTGGCCGAGATGCTTGCGCGCAAGGATCCCGAGCTGGCCGAAGCCTACGGGTTCGTGCCGATTGGGGCCTAGCACGAGGATGTCCTAAAATCCGCACATCGCGCGCTCTCGACACCACGTGAGAAAATCAGCACATAGTGGAGATTTGTGCTAATGTCGGGATATGTGCACATCTCTCCCGCCGAACGAGCAGCCCTTTCGTATCTACACCACCGCCTCCCTGGGCCATGCGATAAAGCATTACCGCGAGCAGGCCGGCCTGACCCAGGAGGAGCTGGCGAAGCAGGTTGGAATCGACCGAACCTATCTCTCGCGGCTTGAGAAAGGCGAGGGAACCGAGCAGCTGCGTCGCGTCATCGTGCTTCTGCGTCGTCTGGGCGTGCGCGCCACGCTGCAGCACACGGACTGGTGATGAGCGACCGTCTGGCGATCTGGCTGTATGGCACAAAGGTCGCGGTGGTCGAGCGGGAGCGCCGGCGCATGCGTCTTCAGTACACGCCGCGGGCCATCCAAGCTTTTCCCGCCGGCGCTCCGCTGCTATCCCTGCAACTGAGCGTCACGGGGAAGCGATTCCCTAATGGAGTGGTTCGCTCATTCCTCGACGGCCTCCTGCCCGAGGACGACTCGAGGCGCCTGATCGCCCAAGACCTAGGGCTGAGGGCAGACGACACGTTTGCCTTGGCCAGAGCACTCGGGCGCGACTGTGCGGGAGCGCTCGTGATCCAACCGGACGAAGACGAGCCGCCACCGCCGGCGACCACGCTGACCGCCCAGCCGCTGAATGAAGCGGAAATCGCGCACCTCGTCGAAAACCTCCGCAGCGCGCCGCTGGGCGTGGACCAGCGAGTCCGCATCTCACTCGCCGGCGTCCAGGAGAAGCTGCTTCTCACTCGCCTACCCGACGGACGGTGGGGCCGGCCTGTTGACGGGACGCCCTCTACGCACATCCTCAAGCCGGAGGTACGCAACTATCCGCGGACCGTCGAGAACGAGGCGTTTTGCATGCGGATCGCAAAGAACCTCGGCATGAGTGTCGCCGACGTCGAGACGACCACGATAGGGGGCCGACGGGTGATCGTCGTGTCGCGCTACGACCGCGTTGTCAAGCCCACCGGGGAGGTCGAGCGCATCCATCAGGAGGACTTCTGCCAAGCGACGGGGATGCTGCCTGCACAGAAGTACGAGGAGGACGGTGGTCCTTCTTTGCGCAAGTTGGCGAGCATTCTCAGCGAGGCCGACCCCGACTCGCTCCAGGCCCTGCTCAGAGCCGTAACGCTCAACGTGATCATCGGCAACGGCGACGCCCACGCGAAGAACTTCTCGCTGCTGCACGATCGCGGTGGAGCGCTCCGCCTCGCGCCGCTGTACGACCTTCTCTCCACACTCGTGTATGGCGACGATCGGCTCGCGATGCACATCGATAACGTGCACCGCACAAACCGGCTGACGTTCGAGCGGCTGATCAATGAGGCGGCACGGTGGGGGCTATCGCACACCAGGGCCGAGGAGATTGTGAGCGACCTCCTTGCCCGCATGCCTGACGCGGTCAAGCGGGCCGAGAGCGAAACTCCTGGCACACCGGTACAGGTCTTGGAGATCGTAAGGACTCAGTTGGACAGGCTGAGACCCCACGACGCCCAGATGCCCTTTCTCGAGACGCCCGTACATACGTCTAGATAGGCACTTGTCCGCCGCTATACCGCTTAGTGTCCGCCGCTATACCGCTTAGACTTCGGCCCACCTTGAGAGCGTCCGCCGGCGTCGGCGGGTGGCCACCAACAGAAGGGGACGGCATGTTTCGCAACTCACTCCTAAGCGGGATCATGCCGAGGGCGACTGCCGGCCGGCTTGCGGCTGGACTGCTGGGTATGTCCTTTGCGGTGCTGGTCCCCGCGACGGCACAGGCCACCAACCTGTTCACACTCGGCTCCAAAGGCAAGACGAACGCGATCGTCACCGACGCGAGCGGAACCGGCTACGTAGCCTGGGACCAGCCCGCCGCCAATCCGGCCACTGAACCGGAAGTTGTGCAGTTCTGCAAGATTCCACGTGGCGGGACCTGCACCGCCCCTATCACCCTCCCGCTCCCAGCCGGACCGAGCGAAGAAATCATCCAGCCCTTCCCCGTACTCGGCTCTCACCCCGGGGTGGTCTACGTCGTCGGGCCTCGTTACATCAAAGACGAAGACACGCTGATCTGGACCTCAACCGACGGCGGCGCAACGTTTTCCGCAAAGACAATCCATTCGGCCTCGCCCGGTAAGACGGGCGTCGGCGATGTGCTGCTGGACCCGAACACTCCCGCGGGCATCGAACCAACCCAAGACTATTTCGGGATGGCATTCAACAACCCGGGCCTTGGATTCGGCTTCACGGCCAACGAGATCGTCTCGGGAACGACCTCCTTCACCTTCGCGAGCCCTGGCGAAGGCGGCGTGGCCAGCTCGACGCTCGGCTATGTCACCGGCACGATCGAAGACAAATCCACCAAAGCGCAGATCCATCCCGAAGTCGAGGCCTACTACAACCTCTCATCCCCGGCGCCCGGAGTCTTCTTCTACCGCTACTACGCCAAGGGCGGCAATGTCGACGGCGAAGAAACGGGATGGGAAGGGCCTTTCAAGGCCAGCAACGGGTATGTGCCGCGTCTAGCCAGCGGTCCCGCCGGGCTGTTCATGCTCTCGACCGATATCCCTTCCGGGGAATCGCCTGAAGCTCAGCCCTCAGCGGTCGACGTGCGCAAGTTCGACGAAACGACCCACACCTTTGGGGAACCGGTACAGATCGCGAAGATCCCCACGAGCGCGGGCACGCTGTTCAACTCGGGCGACATCTACGAGAACCCGACAACGGGCTACATCTACGTGGCTCAGCCGGTCGTCAACGGCGCAGGTGAATATGTGATGCGTCTGTGGGAATCCACCAACGGAGGCATGAGCTTCACCGGCGAACGCGATATCGCGACGATCGGCTTTGGCTACTCAGAAATTCCCCGCCTTGCGGTAGCCACCGACGGCCAGGGCTGGCTCACGTTCAACGACGCCGTGGGTCAAGAGGTCGCAGACCTCAACGCGCTGCCCGCACCCCCATCAAAATCCACACCACCACCGCCGCCGCCGCCACCACCACCAGCCGTGTCGTCACTCACGATCCCCAACCAGAGCGACCAGGTCAACGGCAAAGGCGATCTTTCCGTCGTCGTCGATTGTTCGAACGTAAAGTGCACAGGCGACCTTGAGCTGCTCGCAAAGTTCAAGAAGACCACGGGTAAAGGCAAAAAAAAGAAAACAAAGATCGTGGTCCAGACGATCGGCACCGCCTCGTTCAACTCGCTTGCCCTCGGCGTCGACACGCTGTCGATAAAACTCAACAACCATGGCAAGAGCCTGCTCGCGATCGGCGGCTACAAACTGAGCAGCACCGCCAGTGCCAGCTACCTCTCCGGCTCGGTCTTCAAGACCGCGACGGGCACCGTGAAGCTCAAGGGCCACAAACCGTCGAAAAAAGGCGTGCTCAAAAAGATCTAAATATAGAAACGAAAAGCGGCATTCAGCAGAATGGGCTGCAGGCTGCTACCGATTTGCTACCATTATGGGATGAGTAAGCAAATTGCTGTCCGACTCCCCGACGAGCTAGTCGAGTTTGTCGATGACATCGTCGACTCCGGCGACGGACGCAGCCGTGCGGCCGTCGTCACACGAGCACTTGAGCGCGAGCGTCGACGTGCGGTCGCCGAACGCGACGCTGAGATCCTTGCTCGCACTGGTCCGGATCCGGAGCTGGCAGGATTGGCCGAGTACGCGGTTGGTCTGCCTTCTCAGCTTGCCTGATGCGGCCGATCCACGTCGCGCACCTCGACAAGGCACGCCCGGTCCTCGTCCTCACGCGCGAGCTTGTTCGGTCTCACCTTTCCACCGTGACCGTCGCACCGATCACAACCACCATTCGAGGACTCTCTACCGAGGTGCATGTCGATGCCTCGAACGGCCTTGCAGGGCCTTCGGTTGTTAGCTGTGACAACGTCAATACCATCCCCGCCAGCGCCCTCGGAACACAGATAGGCGTCTTGCTCGACCGCCAGGAGCCAGCTCTCAGCAACGCGATCCGGGCCGCGTTCGACCTCGATTGAGCTCGCCCTTTTCGATCGCCTTTTCGAATCGCTTCGGTCGCCTTCTTTGCTTCCGACCCGCACTTGATCGCCATCGATTCTTCGGCGATGGCCGGGCTGACCGACGAGGCACCCGCGCCGACGAGCGCCAGGGACAAGGCTCCAACCATCCACCATCGCCAGACACGTGTGTACACGGCGCGGATCGTATGAGTGAGCCGTCGTCGCCCCTGACGGAAGATCCTACGCACTGCAACGGGCTGCACACCTCCCAATTCCCATCGCCCATCGCCCATCGCCCATCGCCCTGCTATTGTTAACCACATGGCTAACAATGCCCTCCTGGACCGCGCCTTCGTCGCCTGCTCGCATCCGATAAGACGCGGCATCCTCGAACGCCTGGCCGGCGGCGAGATGACCGTGGGCGAGGCAACGGGCGACTTCGGTGTATCCAAGCCCGCTATCAGCAAGCACCTGAAGCTGCTGGAGGAGGCGGGCGCGATTACACGCGTGATCGACGGGCGCACGCATCGCCTGCATCTGCGCGAGCAGCCGCTGGACGAGGCGTACGCGTGGATGACAAATCAGCGCGAGCTATGGGAGCGCAAGCTCGACACAGTCGATCGGTACCTACGCGAGCAGAGAGAGCGCCGACAGCCCCCGCAGGGAGCGCCAAAGCAAGAGAACAAACCAGCGAAGGAGTCGAAATGACCGAGATAACCAAGCCCAGCGAGACCAGCCTGCGCCTGCAGCGCACATACAACGCCCCCGCCGAGGACGTGTTCGACGCGTGGACCAATCCCGAGGTGTTGCGGCGCTGGTGGAAGGCGAACCCCGCCTGGATCACGCCGATCGCCGAGGTCGATCTGCGTGTCGGCGGGCGCTATCGCATCTCGATGGAAGACCCCGAGAGCGGCAAAAAATTCACGGCGGGAGGCGAGTACAGCGAGGTCAGTCGCCCCAATCGGCTCGTCTACAGCTGGCAGTGGGAACAGGAAGATGGCGAGCTCGGCCACTCCAGCACCGTGGCGGTCGACTTTCGCGGCGAGGGTGAGCAGACGACGGTCGTGCTCGAACACACGGGCTTCGAGTCACTGGAGTCTCGCGACTCGCACGGACACGGCTGGGAAGGCGTGTTGGAGGCATTCCAGACGCATCTGAATAAGCCTGCCGTACAAACGTCCTGAAAGACCCTCGCAAATGCCGGTCAGGGCACGATAAGGCACTTCCGACGGGTAGCGCGGACAAAACTCACACAACAAAACCAACAGAAGGAGCATGAAGATGGCGAACTACCTACTGGCATACACGGGCGGCGGCATGGCGGCGACAGAGGCCGAGCGCGAACAGGCCATGGCGGCCTGGGGGCAGTGGTTTGGCAAGCTCGGATCGGCAGTCGTAGCACCCGGTAACCCGGTCGGCGCATCCACGTCCGTAAGTGCCTCCGGCAGCAACGGTGCGGCGGGTTCCGGCCTGACCGGCTACTCGCTCATTGCCGCTGACAGCCTCGACGCGGCCGCGAGCCTCGTCACCGACTGCCCGATCATCACCGCGGGCGGCAAGGTGGACGTGTACGAGACGATCGAGGTCATGTAGTCAGGGGGTGGTCGTCCTATCCATTCAGGTTGGGACGACCACCCCACGCGCTAGGGTCACGCAATGCGAATCGGGGACGGACTTCGCATCGGCGTGGCCGGCACGTGTGCGTGTATGACGGTCGTACTCGGACTGCCGCTAACCGCAGTGGCGACCGAAGTCGTCTCGCAAGTGTTCACCACGCCCGGCGAGCAACCGTTTGTGGTCCCGCCTGGGGTGACGAGCGTGAAGGTGACGCTCGTCGGAGGAAATGGCGCAGCGGGCACTGGAGCGCCCGGAGGACCCGGCGCGACCGTGAGCGGGACCCTAACGGTGAGTCCCGGGGAAACGTTGTACGCCGAGGTGGGGGGCAACGGAGTGGCCCTTGGGACCGGCGTCAACGATATGGGTGGCTATAACGGCGGTGGCGCCGGCGGGCTACGCCAAACCTTTGGGACGGCCTCAGGCGGCGGCGGAGGCGGAGGGGCTTCTGACGTGAGGAGATGCTCACCCAGCGCGCCCCCCGTTGGCTGTGGCGTGGCGCAGTCGTTGGCTTCACGAATAGTCGTCGCCGGCGGAGGCGGAGGCGGAGGCGGAAACGGCGAATCCCCGCCGACCACTGCTGGCGGCAACGGTGGTCCCGCGGACATGGGTGGCAACGCCGGCGCATACGACACCAGAGGTGACCAAGGCGGAAGTGGTGGACTGCGCGGAACGCCATCCTCCGGAGGAGCGGCCGGCAGCCCATCCGTGGATTGCACCCAGGCCAACCCTGAAGCCTGCCCCTCGGCCGGTCAGCTCGGTAGCGGCGGAGTTGGAGGCTATGGCTTGGGTGGTGGGGGCGGAGGAGGCGGGGGAGGAATCTTTGGCGGAGGCGGAGGCGGAGGCGGCGCCGGAACGATCGAACCGAGCTTCGCCTACACCAACGGGGGAGGAGGCGGAGGCGGAGGCGGGTCTTCGGGGGTTCTCACCGCGGCTGCAGGTGTCTCGAGCTTCGCATTCGCGCCGACCGCCGAAGGAGCCCAGCCATCCATCACCTTCAGCTGGACTCCACCACCTCCGGCCGTGATCACGACGACGGTGAGCGCCATTACCGAGACGACTGCGACGTTGAACGGCACCGTCAACCCGAATGCCTGGCAACCGACGGGCTGCGGCTTCTCAATCTCACCAGCGCCGATGGGCCTCTCCAGCTTCCCATGCACGCAGCAGCTGGCCACCGGCGGCATACCGGTTCCGATCTCTGCCACAGCAGCCGGACTGACTCCGGGGACGAAGTACACCGTCACGCTCATGGCATCCACCATCCAGGGAGCGAGCAGCGGAAGCCCGGTCTCGTTCATAACGCAGAGCGCGACGCCACCCGGCGGCCCGGCAGCGTTGCTAAGTGTCAGCGAACTCAAACTCAGCTCCTCAACCTTCCGACGCGGCAAACACACAGCCACCTTGGCGAAAACCAAGGCGAGGAAGAAGGTTCCCACGGCCACTTCCATCTCCTTCCAGCTCTCCGAGGCGGCAACCGCGACACTCACCTTCGAAGAGAGCCAATCGGGCGTGAAGACGGGCAAGCGGTGCATGGCGAAATCAAAGCAACGCACAAAAGACAAGCGATGCTCGCTTTGGGTACCCGTCCACGGCAACGTCACCCGCACCGGGCACGCCGGCCTTGACAAGATCCACTTCGAAGGCGTCCTCGACACCAACAAGCCGCTCCCGGCAGGCACCTACCGCCTGTCGCTGAAGGCGAGCAACCCGGCCGGCAGTGTGACTGCCGCTCAGCATCCCACCTTCAAGCTGACCGTTTAAGCACTCGCCGGCGACCTGCCACGAGCGCATGGGAGCGGCCGTCCCGATAGGGTTCCGACGCCCCGTCCCCAAGCAACCAAGGACGCGATGAGATTCTTTGAGTTTGAGGCGCGCGAGGTAGTCAAGCGCGCCGGTATCCCGGTAACCGACTACGGCTTCACCACCGACCCAGCCGAGGCGCGGCAGATCGCCGAGCGCATCGGCGGACCTACCGTCATCAAGTCCCAGGTACTGACCGGTGGGCGCATGAAGGCCGGCGGCGTCAAGTTTGCCGACACGCCCGAGCAGGCCGAGCAGTACGCACGCGAAATCCTTGCGCTTGAGATCAACGGCCACATGCCACGCGGCGTGCTGGTCGATCCCAAGGCAGAGGTTGCCCAGGAGTACTACGCGGGCGTCGTATGGGACGGCATCCGCAAGCAGCCGGTGATGATCTTCTCCCCTGTCGGCGGCATCGACATCGAGCAGGTTGCCGAGGAGCAGCCCGACAAGGTGGGGCGCCGGCACTTCTCCAACATCCTGCCTCTGAGCGACTTCCAGGCCAAGGAGGTGATCGCCTCCACTGGCGTGACCGGCTCGGCACTGAACAAGCTTGTTCCGATCGTGACGCGCCTGGCGAAGCTGTTCGTGGACAACGACATGACGCTCGCCGAGATCAATCCGCTCGGGCAACTCGCCGACGGGTCGTTCGTGGCGCTGGACGCGCACATGGACATCGAGAACGAGGCCCGCGGTCGACACAAGAAGCTGCTCGCCGATCTAGGCGTGGGCGACGAGGAGACGCGCCAAGCGCGCGAGGCCACGCCCTTCGAGCTGGCAGGCGAGGAAGTCGACGCCACCGATCACCGCGGCGTCGCCGGCAATGTCACCGAGTTCGACGGCAACCTCGGCCTTGTAATTGGCGCGGGTGGCGGCTCACTCACACTGTTCGACGCGGTGCGCGCCCACGGCGGCAAGCCGGCCAACTACTGCGAGATCGGCGGCAACCCCTCCGTCGCCAAGGCCTGCGGACTCGCCAAGCTCGTTCTGCAAAAGCCCGGCGTGGACAAGATCGCAGTGATGATGTCGATCGTGTCCAATACGCGCGTAGACATCGTCGCACGGGGAGTCATCAAGGCATGCATCGAGCTGGGCATGGACCCGTCCGAGAAGATCGCGATCTTCCGCATCCCTGGCGCGTGGGAGGAGGAGGGCTTCAAGATCCTTGAGAAGTACGGCGTCGACTACGCCGACCGCTCCGTCTCGCTCAACGAGGCCGCGCGTAGAGCGGTCGAGAAGATTAAACCCCACCCACCCGTGGCCGCATGAGCCCATATTCGGACACGAGGGCATTGCCGCGGGACAGGACGTCCCGCGCCCACGGCCTCGGCGCGAGACCGAGACGCGCGGACGATCCCAAAAACACAACCCCACTCTCAATATGAGCATCCTGATCGACGCAAACACCACCTTCATCGTCCAAGGCATCACCGGCCGCGAGGCCGTCAACCTGACCCGCGAGTGCCTGGACTACGGCGCCGGCGCCAAGGTCGTGGGCGGCGTCACACCGGGGCGTCTCGGCCGCGACGTGCACGGCGTGCCCGTATTCGACACGGTAGCCCAGGCCGTAGCCCACCACGGCTCGCCGATCTACGGCTCGGTCGTGACGGTCCCCCCCGCCTTCACCAAGGACGCTGTGTTCGAGGCGATCGAGAACGGCATAAAGCTGATCGTGATCGTCACCGAGCGCATCCCACGCCGCGACGTGGCGCAGATGGTCGAGCTGGCGACGCTCAGAGGCGCTCGCATCATCGGCCCCAACTGCCTCGGGATCATCGTCCCCGACGTGATCAAGATGGGCGGCATCGGCGGACCCGCGCGCAACGCCGCGCAGGCCTACACCCCCGGCCCGATCGGGGTCATCTCACGCTCGGGCGGTATGACGACCGAGATGTCCTCGACGCTGAGCGCGGCGGGACTCGGGCAGTCAACAGCCGTCTCGATTGGCGGCGATGCGATCATTGGCTCGAGCTACGCCGAGCTGATGCCGCTGTTCGAGGCTGATGAGCAAACGCAGGGCATCGTCATCTACACCGAGCCCGGTGGACGCATGGAGGCCGAGCTTGCGCACTGGGTCACCGAGAACAAATCGCGCCTGCCGATCGTGGCTTTCATGGCCGGCCGCTTCATGGATGAGATGCCCGGCATGAGCTTCGGCCATGCCGGCACAATCGTCGAAGGCAAGGAGGACACGGCCAGCGAGAAGATCGCGCGCCTCGCACAGGCCGGGATCACCGTAGCTGAGCGTATCGAGGACATACCCGAGCTGATTCAGTCCAAGATCTCCGAGAGGAGCCCAGCATGAGAGCCGATGGGACCTTCATCGCCGTCGAGGTCGATGACCAGGCAGCTACCGACCCCGCGCTCGCTGTCAAGCTCAGCGACGCCTGCCCCGTGGACATCTTCGCCCAGTCAGACGGCGGCGGCGTGAGCATCGTCGAGAAGAACCTTGATGAGTGCGTGCTCTGCGGGCTGTGCCTCGCCGCGGCCCCAGAGGGCGTGGTTACCATCATCAAGCTTTACGACAATGAGGCGACCCTCGCAAAGGCCTAACGTCTGAGGGCCAGGCTATAGGGCCACCATGCGGTGTGGATTCTCGCTTTCGTAGGCCCTTACCACTGCAAAAGCATCAGCCCAACGGTGACACCCGGGCCGACAGTGACCATCAAGCCCAGATCGCCGGTCTGAGGCTTGCGCAAATCGACCGCACGCTGCATCACGTAGAAGATCGACGGCGTGCCCATGTTGCCGTGCTCGGCGAGCACGTCGTAGCTGGCGGCGACATCCTCATGCGAGAGATCAAGCGCTTCCTGCACGCTCTCGATGATGCGCCGTCCACCCGGATGCACGAGCCAGTGGTCGATCGCCTCTCGCTCCAAGCCGTTTGCCCCGAGGAAATCGTCGACCAGCTCGAGTAGCCCTGCGCTGGCGACATCCGGGAGCTCACGGATCAAGTGCAGATAGCTGTCCTCAGGCGTCAGCTGCATCCGTACCGCACCAAGCGTCCCCGCCACCTGGTGGACCTTGGACGCAAGCACCACCGGGCCGGCGGCTTGGGTGAGCTCCTCGTCGAACTCGATCAGCGCCGCCGCACAGCCATCGCCGAAGATCGAGGACCCGACCGTCTTGCTGCGCTCGTCATCCTCGGCCGCTCCCATGAGAATGCCCGTCATACTCTCGGCAGCGACGACGAGCGCCTTCTTACCGGGGCACTCGCGCAGAGTCTGCGAGGCCAGCCGTATGAGCGGCACAGCGCTTGCACAGCCGACGCCGACGATGTGATACTTGTCGGTAGACGGGTCCATCTCGTAGTGATCTACGAGCCGGTGGGCGATCGTGGGACCGCCGAGCGAATAGAGCGTCGCGCTCACGACCACGCCGATCTCCAGCGGGTCGATTTCGAGCTCGTCGATCGCGCGCACCGCATAGCCGAGCAGATGCTCCTCGATCGCGGGTGTGCGACCCTGAACGGTGGTCGCGAGAAACTCGTCGGTCAGCGTCAGGCTGCGCCGCTGCACGCCGCAACGGCTGAAGATGCGCTGCGCGAACTCATCGCCCGAGAGGCCCAGCAGGCCGAGCACGTCCTGCTGGGTGAATGACGTCTCAGGGCCGGCCAGCGCCAGCCGGCTAATGTGCGGGAGCCTGGGGCTCCGATCATCCCATGCAAGTGGCTGCTCTCGCAAGCCGGGGAGGTCGGCTATAGCCTTCAAGATGGACCCCCTGGAGTCGCTTGGTTCATAGGGCAGACGTTTGGGCCGGACGAAATATGAGGATACGTGAGCAACCCGTCGGCAACCGCGAAAGAGCGGCGCCTGGGTGGCTTTTCTTCATAGACTCTTCATCCTATCGACATGTTTCTTCACAAACCCTTCGACAGGCGTCCATGATTAGCCTGCAGGGACCACAACATCCATGGAGCCTGGAGGGAAGCAAATGAAGGTGATCGGAGCCGGAATGCCGCGCACGGGCACACTGACGCAAAAGGTGGCGCTCGAGACGCTCGGCTTCGAGCCGTGCTACCACTGGGTCAACGTCATCGCCGACCTCGACCAGGTGGACGTCTGGAACCGCGCGCTCGACGGTGGCGAGGAGTGGAATGAGGTGTTCGGCGACTCCCAAGCGACGGTGGACTGGCCCGGCGGCTACTTCTGGCGCGAGCTAATGGACTTCTACCCGGACGCCAAGGTGCTGCTCAGTGTACGCGACCCCGAGAAGTGGGAGCCAAGCTTCAGAGAGACGATCTGGAACATGTGTTACGGCGAGTCGCTGATCCGACTGCTCTCGAGCGCGCGCGCCCAGGTCGATCCACGCTGGGCTCGCTATCTGAAGCTGGTTGAGCGCATGTTCTGGATCGAGCAGGCGCCATTCGCCGCTGGGCACGAGCTACCCGAGCAGCTGATTGCCGGGTTCAATCGTCATAACGAGCTGGTCGAGGCGACCGTGCCGCCCGAGCGACTGCTCGTGTGGAACGTGACCGAAGGCTGGGAGCCTCTGTGCGAGTTCCTCGGGGTGCCCGTGCCCGCGGAGCCACTGCCGCATGTCAACGACCGCGAGACCTTCCTCGGGCGCGTGATCGACGGCGCACTTGGAGCGCTGCAGACGTGGCGCGCCGAGGAGGCCGACGCAGTGAAGTCCGCGACGGCTTAGTGACCCGATTGCCGACTCGGGACGCCAGCGGCCGTCGGGCATGAGCAGAGCCCGCTTCGTCATTGCCGTACTTGCAACGGCTGTTGTAATTGCCGTGGCAGTAGTGCTTGCCACAGGCGCACTGTCGGGCACGGGGCACAAAGCGAGCACGCCCAGCGCCGCATCGCCATCGTGCCTGCCGTCCACGCTCAACCACAGCGCCAAGCTTGGGGGACTGCCCGTCGATGTAACGCCCGCGCCGGAAACCGACACGGCCAACCCGCACACGCAGATCAGCTTCCTAGGGGTGGCGCCGGCACAGATCCAAGACGTGTCCGTCGTCGGAGAACACAGCGGCCATCACTCTGGCCAGCTCCACCCCTACTCCCAAGGTGACGGCGCGAGCTTCGTGCCCGACACCACCTTCGACTCGGGCGAGCGCGTGAGGGTGAGCGCCACCATCGGCACAGGCCAATCAGGATCAGCCTTGAACGGTCGGCCGGGAGCCGCGAACGGCCAATCCGAGACGAGCACGAACGGAAAACAGGTCTCCTTCGACTTTCGCATCGACACCCCCTATTCGACTAAGAGCGCACCGGCGTTTCCCAACCCGCAGGCGGCAGCGGCCGACTACCAGAGCTTCGACACGCTGCCCGGGGTCCAAGTCCCTGTCCTGAGCGTCACCGTGCCCGATCGCGATCCCGCCGCGGGGGACATCCTTACGACCAATGGACCCGGGCCGGGCCAATACGGGCCGCTGATCTACAGCCCCCAAGGCCGACTCGTGTGGTTTGACCATCTGCCGGGTCTCGAGACCGCTGAGGACCTGAACGTACAGAGCTACGAAGGCCGGCGCGACCTGACCTTCTGGCACGGCAAGGTGCTCTCGCTCGGTTTCGGCCAGGGCGAAGACGTCGTCATGAACTCCCGCTACCAGACCGTCGCCAGGGTCCCTGGAGGCAACGGCCTGCAGGCGGACCTGCACGACTTTCAGATCACCCCCCACGACATCTCCTATACGACGGCCTTCAACACGATCCGCTGCAACCTCTCATCGGTCGACGGAGCCAGCGACGGGGTGATCGTCGACACCGCTGTGCAAGAGATAGACATGAAGACCGGGCTCGTGCGCTGGGAATGGCACAGCGTCGACCACGTGGGCGCCTCGGAGTCCGAGACCCCCGCGCCCAAGAGCGCGACGCCTTGGGACTGGTTTCACATCAACTCGATCGACGTGGAGGGTGGGAACGCCAATGAATCCGGGAACATCTTCATCTCGGCACGCAACACCTGGGCCGGCTATCAGTTGGAGGGCGGCAGCGGCACCATCCTCTGGCGCCTGGGCGGCCTGAAGAGCTCATTCAAGATGGAGCCGGGCACCGAAACGGCATGGCAGCACGACGGGCGCATCCTCTCCAGCGGCGAAGTCACCCTCTTCGACGACGGCTCGAATCCGCCCATCCACCAGCAGTCGCGCGGCCTGCGGATCGCACTCGATTTCAGAACACATGAAGCGCACCTCCTCGCGGCGTACACGCACCCCGACCCCCCCTTGCTCACCCCGAGCCAGGGCAACATGCAGACGCTGGCCGGCGGCAACGCGGTGGTGGGCTATGGCGGGGTGCCGGCGATCAGCGAGTTTTCCCGGGGGGGAACACTGCTGTTCGACGCCCACCTGCCCTTCGACATGTCCTTTTATCGCGCGTTCCGCGTCCCCTGGAGCGGACGTCCCTCATCCCCGCCGAGCGTGCTGGCCAACTTGAGCAACACCGGCGAAGAGACGATCGTGCACATGAGCTGGAACGGTGCAAGCGAAGTGGCCTCCTGGCGCGTGCTTGCCGGCGAACACCCCGGCTCGCTTACGACACGGACCACGATCCCGGCCAACAGCTTTGAAAGCTCGACGATCCTGCCTAAGAAGTACGCCTACGCGGCGGTGCAGGCGCTGGGCGCTACAGGCAAGGTGCTCGGCATCTCGAAGCCCGCCAAGGTCAGCACGTACGCGGCCGCGCTGCCTTCCGGCGCACAGTCAGGATGACCGGCGCACAGCCGGGATGAGCAGGATGCCTAGTAAGCCGGTTTTGTGGAGTGCTTGTGCGGGGCCGGGCCCGAGGTGCTCGTCGTGCCGCTCGTCTGCGTGGATGTCGAGCCGCTCGTTGTTTTGCCGCCGCACCCTGCCACCACCAGCGTGGCCGCGAGGACGGCCAGCAGCGTTAGCATGGCGGCCAGTGACGTTCGTTTCATCGGCCGGCCTCCTGTCGTCGCTCTCTTACCTGCGCACCGCCATGGGGAGCACCCGTACGGGCAGGAACTTCGGCGCCCACCCTACCAGGCGTCGGCAACACCAATCCTGACATGAGCACCGTGACACCGACAAATCCCGGAGCAATTGGCGCCGAGCCCTCCAAGCGCCGCCTGGGCTCACGCGAGGCTTGGCTGCTTGGCGTGTGCTGCGCGGCGCAGTTCATGGTCATCCTCGACCTGAGCATCGTCAACGTCGCATTGCCCTCGATCCAATTGAGCCTCGGCTTCACGGCGCCAGAACTCCAATGGATAGTCGATGCCTACGCGATCACCTTCGCGGGCTTCTTGATGCTCGGTGGGCGCGCGGCCGATCACTTCGGCCAGCGCCGCATGTTCGTGATCGCACTGCTCGTGTTCGGGCTCGCCTCGCTTGCCGGCGGCCTCGCGGCCGACCGCTTGACGCTGATCCTCGCTCGCGCGGCCCAGGGCATCGGGGGGGCGCTGATGGCGGCATGCTCGCTGGCGATCATCACCTCCTCCTTTGCGCCGGGGCCAAAGCTCAATCGCGCGATCGGCGCATGGGCAGCGATGAACGGGCTCGGGGGCGCCGCCGGGATGCTGTTCGGAGGGCTGATCACCCAGGAGCTCAGCTGGCGCTGGGTCCTGTTGATCAACCCGCCGATCGGGATCGCCGCCGCGATCGTGGCCTACGCGGTCGTGAGCGAGCGCCGCCGCGCCCCAGGACGAACTTTCGACCTTGCCGGCGCGTTGACGCTCACGATCGGCCAGATGGTGCTGGTGTTCGGCGTTGTCGAAGCCGGGCTGGCTGGCTGGGATACGTTCGCCGCGCTTGGTCCGATCCTCGCGGGCATCGCCCTGCTGGCGGTCTTCGGCGTGATCGAGACGCGCGTGGCAAAAGATCCGTTGATCCCTTTCAAGGACCTGACCAAGCCGCTGCGAACCGCCAACAACATCGTGCTGCTGTTCAGCGCATCGCTATTCCCGATGTGGTTCGTCAGCTCGCTCTACCTACAGCAGGTGCTCGGGCTCTCGCCGCTACATACAGGCCTGATCTTCCTGCCGATGACGTTGATGATCATGCTGGTCGCCTCGCGCACCGGCAAGCTCGTCAGCCGCTTCGGGGTTCGCCCCGTGCTGGGTGGCGGGCTGATCATGTTGACGGGGGGAATGCTGCTGCTCTCGAGGATCGGCGCCAGCGGCAGCCCGATCGTCTACATCATGATCCCTGGGCTTTTGACGGCGGCAGGGATCGCAATGTCGATCGTTCCCTCGACGATCGCCGCGACCCAGGGCGCCAAGGAGGGCCAGGCCGGACTTGCCTCGGGCCTAGTCAACACTTCGCGCCAGATCGGTGGCGGGCTCGGTCTGGCGGTGCTTGTCACGCTGGCTACTCAGCACTCCAGCCATCTGATCGGCACCGGCTCGCTCGTGCCACAGGCGCTTACCGACGGCTTCCGGCTTGCCTACCTGATCGGCGCCGGCCTGGCCGCGGCGGCGGCATTTGTCACGTTCACGGCGCTGCCCAAACCTGTGGCGGCGGGGGCCCCTGGAACTGAGCCCGATCTGGGAGCAGGACCGGCTGGTGGAGCGACTATCGAGACACGGCGCGCCACCCGGCGATTCGCGGCAGCGATCGCACTCGTCGTCGTCGCTTTCGTCGCGCTCGACCTTGCCTTCGCCGGCTCGCACGGCGCTCCGGTTGGCGCCTACACCACCAAAGGCGCCTACAGCTTCGTCACCGAGCCCACCCTGCACCCGCCCATGCTTCACAAGGACGGCCCCACGCTCACCGGCAAGCTGGCCAGCGGCTACATCTTCACCGCCAACTTCTACAACCTCAATTATCCGCCGCTCGTCGGCCAGAGCGGGCCGTTGATCCTCGACCACAACCTGCAGCCCGTCTGGTTCCAGCCCGTTCCTGAAAAGGTCGTCGCCTCCAACTTGAGCCTGCAGACCTATGAAGGCAAGCCGGCGCTTGCGTGGTGGCAAGGGGTTGTCACCAATACCGGTCAAACCGAGAGCGGCGAAGACGTGGTCGTCAACCAGCACTACCGCCCTGTCGCACGACTGAAAGGGGCCGACGGCTGGGTGCTCACGCTGCACGAGATGGTGATCTCAGGCGAAAACGCCTGGGTCACGGCCAACAAGAACGTAGCCAAGGATCTGTCGAGCTACGGCGGCGCCTACAACGGCGCGCTGATCGACTCCGCTGTGCAGGAGTACAACCTCAAGAGCGGCAAGCTGCTGCACAGCTGGGACGCGCTCGATCACATTCAGCTGGACGATTCCTACGCCAGCGTGCCGACCAACGGCTTTCCCTGGGACGCCTACCACGTCAACTCCATCGCCCTCACAGGCAATGGTGACTTTCTCGTCTCGATGCGCAACACCTGGGCCGCCTATCTCGTCAACGTCGCTACAGACAAAATCGAATGGACGCTCGGCGGCAAGAAATCGAGCTTCACGTTCGGCCCCGGCGCCGACTTCCAGTGGCAGCACGACGTTGCCTTCGGGGTGGGCGGGCATTCCGATTCCACGATTACGATGTTCGACGATCACTGCTGTCAGCTGACTGGTGGAGGCACATCGGTCCCGGCGACTGGGGCCTCTCGCGCGCTCGTGCTCAACTTGAACCACAGCGCGCGTACGGCCACGCTCGTCGCCCAGTACTCCGGCGGGAACAAGTTCGAAACCGAATACATGGGCGATACACAACCGCTGGCCAACCGCAATACGTTTGTCGGCTGGGGCTCGGAACCGTACTTCTCGGAGTACGGGCCCTCGGGCCAGCAGCTGCTGGAGGCGAACTTCCCCGGGCCCGATCTGAGCTACCGCGAGACAGTGGAGCCGTGGGTCGGCAAGCCGCTCACCGCGCCCGCGGGCGCCGCCCGTCAAGCCGGCGGCAAGACGACGGTGTATGCGAGTTGGAACGGCGCGACCGAAGTGGCGTCCTGGCGGGTACTGGGCGAACCTGCCACCGGTAGACTGACCGCCGTGGCAAGCGCCGCGAGGGCCGGATTCGAGACGGCGGTCCCAGTGCCATCGAGCTACAAGAGCTTCGAGGTTGAGGCGATCAATGTCAAGGGTCGGATGATCGGAGCTTCCCGGCCATTCACTTCGCAGGGGGGAACATGAGGATAGGCGCGGTAATAGCAACGGCGGGAGCGGCGCTGACGCTGTGCGTCGGACTGGCGGCATGCGGCGAAGCGAGCTCCTCACATGCCGCGGTGAATGCGCTGACGCCGACAGCCGACAAGTCCGAGGCTCAGGCCAATGCTGTCGCCGTCTCGCCGCTTCCAGGAACCGAGGACGCGTCCCCCGACACGCAGATCAGCTTCCTCGGCGAAGGCGACACCACTGTTGCCGACGTAAGCGTCGTGGGCTCGCGCAGCGGCAACCACTCCGGCAAACTTGAGCGCTACTCCACGGGCACGGGAATGAGCTTCATCTCCAACTCGCCGTTTCAAGCAGGAGAGCAAGTGGCAGTCCACGCGCTGGTCGGCGTCGACTCCGGGACTCCCGCGCAGCCGGTGACGACCGTGTTCACCGTCGCCCACCAGGCCGCCGTGAGCCAGGAAGAGTTCCCCACCAACCCAGGCAACGCGCACGACGTGCAGCACTACGCATCAGCCCCGACGCTGACGCCTTCGACCGTGAAGCTGACGACATCCGCCCAGCCCGGGGCCTCCCCCGGAGACCTGTTCCTCGCCCCCTACCAAGGCGAGGGCTCGCCTGGACCGATGATCTCAGAACAGGACGGCACGCTTGTCTGGTTCCACCCCCTACCCCGGGGCTATGAGTCGACCAACTTCCAAGTGCAGCAGTACGAAGGCAAGCCGGTACTCACCTGGTGGCAGGGGCGCATCCTGAAGGTCGGCTTCGGGCAGGGCGAAGACGAGATCTACGACAGCTCCTACCAACCCGTGGCCAAAGTCAGGGCGGGCAACGGATACAAGGCCGATCTACATGTGATCTTGCTGACCCCGCAAGGCACCGCCTGGATCGATTCGTTCGACCCGATCCACATGGACCTCCGCTCCATGCACGGCGCGGCCAACGGCATCTTGACCGACTCGGTCGTCCAGGAGATCGACGTCAAGACCGGGCTGGTCATGTGGGAGTGGCACGCGCTCGGACATATCCCGTTGCACGACTCCTATAACACCGTCCCGAGCAACGGCTATCCCTGGGACTACATCCACGTCAACTCGATCGATCCGGGCACCTCCGATGACGTTCTGCTCTCGGCGCGCAACTCCTGGGAGCTGTACGACGTGAACATCAAGACCGGCGCCTTCAACTGGCAGCTCGGCGGCGCGCACTCGAACTTCAAGCTCGGCCCTGGCACGAAGACCTACTGGCAGCACGACGCCGAATGGCAGCCCGGCGGCCTGATCTCAGTGTTCGACAACGGCTCGACGCCGCCCAAGGAGAAGCAGTCGCGTGGCGTGCTGCTTAAGCCCGACTACGCCAACAAGACCGTGTCGCTCGTGAAGGCCTTCACGAACCCGACGAAGACGCTGTTGGCGCCCGCGCAGGGCAGCCTGATCAAACTCTCCGAAGGTAACTGGCTGATGGGCTACGGCAACCTGCCCAACTTCACCGAGTACAACGCATCAGGTGGGGTGCTGCTCGACGGCGAACTGGGCCCCAACGTGCAGGACTTCCGCACCTACCTCTCCCCCTGGAGCGGGCACCCGACGACAACGCCTGCGATCGTCGCCAAACGCAGCGGTTCGAGCATCACCGTGCTGACAAGCTGGAACGGCGCCACGGAAGTCGCCTCCTGGCAGCTGCTCGCCGGCAGCTCACCCAGTTCGTTGACAGCTATCTCGACCGTACCCAAGAGCGGCTTTCAAACTGATGCAACGCTGAGTAGCAGCGCCACGTATGTGGAGAGCCAGGCGCTCAACGCAAACGGCAGCGTGATTGGCAGCTCAGCGCCATACAAGGTGCCTTGAGCCGGCAACGACCGCCCCAAACGCCCCCTCTCAGCGGTATGATATGGGAACCGTGAGCGAAAACTTCTCACTGATCGTGATGTGCGTCTTCATGCTGGCTTCGTTGGCGTTCTTGGCGCAGCAGATCTTGGCCTACCACTAGACGCCCGCTGAGCCGCGCCTACCACGATGCAGCGGATGGCATTAGACCTCTACAGCCGGCCAGGTAGGATGAGGTCAAGGAAGTAAGCCCATGACGAGCCCCAACAACGACAAGCACCAGTTTGACGTCGTCTTTGAACCACAGGACGACGGCAGCTACACAGCCTACGTTCCGGACCTTCCCGGCTGTGTCAGCGAGGGCGAGACGCTCGACGAGGCAGCCGCCATGATCCGCGAGGCAATGGCGCTCTACCTGGAGTCTCGTCGGGAGCATGGTTGGTCTCTGCCGAAGATCGAGCACCGCAAGCTAGCACCAGCCGCGTGAGTGACAAGCTCCCCCGGCTCACAGCCAAGGAACTTATCCGAGTTCTAGAGCGCAAGGGCTGGGAACTCGACCGCAGCCGCGGCAGCCACCATATTTACATCCATTCGGCCTCACGACGAACGCTCACCGTGCCCGTCGCCCGGCGAAGCATGTCGATTGGGACGCTCTCTCGTCTGCTCAAGGACGCAGATATCAGCCGCGACGAACTACGCAAGTTGCTGTAACACCGGTTGGCTTCGTCGTAGGAGTGTTTTGTTCTATGCCACCCGCTGTCGCGCATTTCACCCTCGGAGAACTATCCAGGCGGGTTATGCTCTAGCCCGAGCGCCCTGAGCACACGGCCTGGAATGCCCACCTTTCTGAACGCTGCACCGTCGAGGTAACTCGACCCGAAGGCTACGATCTGCCACTGACCTCTGGTACGTCGAAATATGATGACCCTATTCCCGGACGCACCCGGCCTCTCTTGTTCCACTTCTCCACCCCCAGTACGGACTATGCTTGCGGTAGCCCAACCGTTGTTGGTTACAAATACAAACGCCAGGCGATCTATCGCAGGATTAAAACCGCCAATCTCGGGCAGTGGCCGATGCCACGAACGACGCGAGCTCGGGACTAGTTGCCGGCCTCGCGCTCAGCGACCCGTCACCCTTGTTGGGAATGTTCTCGTGACACTACCGTCACCCCACTAGCGCCACAAGACGCTACCAGCGATGTCAAAGACTATGCCACGATACACCGCCTAACCACTCGGCGCGAAGCTTAGCCACTTTCCGTTACTTCCCTTACGTTGAGAGTGAACACTGGTGATGTGGCTTTCTGTCCGGTGCTCAATCGCACGGTACCTGACTGCGCCCGTGGCAAGGTGCGTGCCGCGAAGATCTCCCGATTGTTCTCACACAGGATAACCCCCCGGGGATTACGCGGCGGCGAAGAAAGACACTGTTGAAATCGATCATGGTCCGTGTCGGCAAGCGTCATAAAAAGCCGACACCGCAGGCGCCTCGTAAACGTCGCAGCGACACGAGCCCCGCTCGTAGTCTCACCGCACGCAAAACCCAACTCTTCACCCTTAACGCTCGGCCGAGCGTAGACGACGCCACATTGATGTTCTATATTTACTATAAGGGAGTGGGGCGTGGGACCTGAGTTGCTCTGAGGATGCTCGCCACCGCATCCATCAAAGAATGGTGTTACAACAGAAAGCATGAACACTATCGCAAAGCATAGTCTACCTCTTACCTCGTTATGCATTGTCTCGTATCCGGTGTTATGAATCCAAACCGCCGACCCTGATGGGAGGAGATACAAAAGAGAACTTTCAACGGCATCAAACTACCCCAATGTCATCCGGGAGCGCCTGCCACGGCGTTAGAGCTTCCCAGACGCTTTCGTCATAAGCCGTGCATTCGCCCTCTTCTGTTCCGGCATAAAGAGTTCTGCCTCCCGGTACCCAGAACGCTATATAGCCGCGAACTATGTCGCCTTCAGAGCATTGTATCGTAAAGCCAGTACCTATCGACCAGTATCTGCTGGTGTGACCTTTGACCTGGAGTGTTTTGGAGCAGCCCCCGGTGGGATAAGGGCTAGAGTCAGGCCAATCATATACGCAGACCTTGATCCACGTGCCAGCAGGTAGGCCTTGATTGCAACCACCGTACCCGTTAATTGTAGCGTGTTCTTTGACACTAACCATTGTTCCACCAGCATAACATTTGAACGGATCTCCAAACGTCTCTTCGCCGGGCCCTTCTTCTTCCGCGACTTCCGCTCCGCACCCGCCCTCTTCCTGACATTTCCGCAGTGCTTCTTCTTCGCGTGCTTTTAGCTTTGCCGTCCATTCAGTGACAGTGGCCGCCGACTCTCCATTTGCCAGAGTATGCCCATCCTGGGATTTCCGACACATGGGGCGACGGGGTTCCACCCCCGTTGGGGAAAGCACCCGGCGCCACGACCGGCGCGGCCTGGAGATCACGGGCAATCTGCGGAACATATGACGCCCCGCCTTGAGCCACAACACCGGAGGACAGTTCACTCGCTATGCCGCCAGCGCCGAGCCACGAATACTTGGGATGGCTGCTTGTGGTTGGCACGCCGAATTCTGTGCTGTTGTAAGAAGAGAGCAGTTTTGTTTCGGTTTCGCCGAGCGCCGCTTCGCCGATGATATCACCCTGCAAATCGTGCAGCTGCAGCCTGGTCGTTCCTGCGCTGGTTTGAATCGCGGCCAGCGCACCGTCGATACCCTGGATGTTGCGTGTCCACTTTCCGGCTCCTCCGCTCGCTTCGCTGGCCCACGTCAGCGCTTCGCCCGGTCCGGAGTAGTGCGAGACGCTGGCGGTTGTGGTGACGCCTTCTTTGGCTTCGGTTTCGAGGGCACGGCCCGCGGGATCGTAGGAATATTTGATGCTCTTGCCGTTTTGTTCTTGTGTGGCCAGCTGACTGTCGACGTAATACGTGCTGGTCAGCGCGTGTTCACCGGCATCCGCGGCAGGAAGTTTGTCGCGTCGCCGAGGGCTTCGTATGTCGTGCCCGTGTCATCGAGACGGTTCGGCAACTGGCTGATGGGCTACGGCAACCTGCCCAACTTCACCGAGTACAGCGCATCCGGTGGGGTGCTGCTCGACGGCGAGCTGGGGCCGAACGTGCAGGACTTCCGCACCTATCTCTCGCCCTGGAGCGAGCATCCGGCGATATCCCCGGCAATCGTCGCCAAACGCAACGGTTCACGCATCACCGTGCTGACGAGCTGGAACGGCGCCACCGAAGTCGCTTCCTGGAAGCTGCTCGCCGGCAGCTCCCCCAGCTCGTTGACAGCACTCTCCACCACGCCCAAGAGCGGCTTTCAAACGGATGCGACGCTGACGAGCAGCGCGACCTATGTAGAGAGTCAGGCGCTCGATGCAAACGGCAATGTGATCGGCAGCTCAGCGCCGTACAGGGTGCCTTGAGCCGGCAAGGAGCTGCCCAAACGACCTCAGTCAGCGGTATGGTATGCGGACCGTGAGCGAAAACTTCTCACTGATCGTGATGTGCGTCTTCATGCTTGCCTCGCTGGCGTTCCTCGCGCAGCAGATCCTCGCCTACCACTAGACGCTCGACGAGGCAGCCACCATGATCCGGGAGGCAATGGGGTTCTACCTGGAGTCTCGGGAGCATGGCTGGTTTCTGCCGAAGATCGAGCACCGCAAGCTAGCACCAGCCGCGTGAACGACAAGCTGACCCGACAATAGGATCGTGAGCGTTGAGAAGCTACGCGTCGTCGATGACGTCTCGCCGGCCGAATGGATTGCTCCACGACTGAGCGGACACTTTGGCGCCGTCGGCCTGACGGTGCCGCGAGGCTATCCGGCATATGCGCGCATCTGCCATCCCGCCACGAACACGGCAGGCGAGCCGGTGAGCTGGTCGGAGGTGGCTAAAGCCACGGGGCGGCTGCCACACGCGTTGATGCAGTGGCACGCACTTGTGGAATCGCCCGACTACCTGAACATGGCGGGCTCCGTGTGGGACGGTACAAATCCCTGCCGCGGCGACCTCGCCCACTCCGCGCTCACCGTTCTGTGCAACCGGCTCGCCGAGCATGCAGAGGATGAGCCTGACTGCTACTTCTGTCTGTGGGAAGGCCACGGCGAGCTGGAGACCTACGGATGGCTGGAGACAAACTTTGCTCCGCATTCCAAGGTCACGGCGCGAAACCGACATACCTTCACGTCCGACGAGATCGCCCGCTCACGACTGCACCTCCCCGACCGGGATTATGTCGTCCTCGCTGGGCCGCTACGCAGCGCTCTGCGAATTGGGAGCTTCGGTGCCGAACTCTTCTGGCCCCAATCGCCCAACCTGTTCTGGCCGGCCGACCAGGCATGGTGCGTGGCAAGCGAGATCGACTTCGACTCCACACTCGTGGGCGGTCCTCTCCGACTGATAGACGCGATCCTCCGCACACCAGAGCTGGACGCGTGGCCCATCACAGCCGATGACTCGCTCGCGTGCGACGCCGACAAGATCAACCAAGTCTAGCCGAGCATACCCACCGCTCGGCGACAGCCCGAGTAGCGGCTTCGTCGTAGGAGTATTTGCTCTACGCCGCCGCTGTCGCGTATTTCACCCTCGGGGAAGTTCATCCAGGTCTATCCAGGCGGGTTATCCTCCAGCCCGAGCGCCCTGAGCACACGGCCTGGAATGCCCACCTTTCTGAACGCTGCACCGTCGAGGTAACTCGACCCGAAGGCTACGATCTGCCACTGACCTTTGGTACGTCGAAATATGATGGCCCTATTCCCGGACGCACCCGGCCTCTCTTGTTCCACTTCTCCACCCCCAGTACGGACTATGCTTGCGGTAGCCCAACCGTTGTTGGTTACAAATACAAACGCCAGGCGATCTATCGCAGGATTAAAACCGCCAATCTCGGGCAGTGGCCGATGCCACGAACGACGCGAGCTCGGGACCAGTTGCCGGCCTCGCGCTCAGCGACCCGTCACCTTGTTGGGAATGTTCTCGTGACACTACCGTCACCCCACTAGCGCCACAAGACGCTACCAGCGATCTCAAAGACTATGCCACGATACACCGCCTAACCACTCGGCGCGAAGCTTAGCCACTTTCCGTTACTTCCGCTCTGCATCAGTCCTCTTCCTCGTATTTTCCGCAGTACTGGATCGATAATGATTTCGACCATCTTCTTCATACCCGCATTCTTCTTGAAAGGACTCAAACATCACCACAAACCCAGGGCGGACTACCGCCTCCAAAATTCCCGGGGCGGTTCAGACCGACTTACGAACTGAATTCCATCGAGATCAAGTGACGACATACAGTTTCATGGAACTGCCTTGCGCACAGTGGCCTATCGACTAGCGCGATGGGCGTAGCAACGCGCCACCGCCCGGCCAGCTTTTCTAGATCAAGATGAATCCTGCGACGAATGTCGGGCCAAGGCCAAGTCGTAGTTGCGCTTGCACGGTTGCCCTGCCACCGGACATTGCTTATCACCAGTCCTGACGGTAGTTCAGCAACCCCGTAATGTTCAGCTACTTGGTGTACAAGTGCAAATGCGCGTTCCACGCTCATTTGGCACGAGTGCCTCCTGCCGAGTCGAGCTGCGATAGCAGGTGTGAAATCACTACAGAATGCCGGCGCGTCTCGTCGCATGAAATCAGCGAGTGGCGCCCTAATGCCGCCAGCGATCGTTGATCCTTCGTTATTTGGGGACGTTCCACAAGCAGCGATCAGCACCGAGAGAATAATGAAACTTAGTAATACGGTCAGTCTGGGACGGATGAACAAGCGCCCCGGACCACGTGCGAATTTCATTGACCGGTTAGTAATCATGCCGTCGTAGGCATAGATACGTGTCATGGGCGCCATGTTCCCGTTCAGTCCCACAGGTTACGCGCGCGCAGAGCAGCCGACCGCACAGCCTCACCACTCATCGTCGTACGATGCTCAGGAATGCCTAATGCTGGCCACTCGCATACGAAGACAAGATCTCCCTCCTCGGGCAGCGGCCACAAGTACCATTCATACAAATAATAACCTCCACCGTCCTGCCCACTCACTTGCCACAGTGCGATTTCCGGCGGATTGTCGAACTCACCGTCATCGACGTTGCTGACGCGTCGACCGTCGGCGAACTCGATAGCGAGGCGCAAAAAATCGTCGGGATTGCCTTCTGGTATATCCGCGGGGAACATCTGGTTTGCTACGCTTTTATCAGCATCAATGCGACACACAGCAATCGTGTCGAACACCAACGCGTCACCATAGCTGGCGGGCCGGACCACATAAACCACGGCATTGTCACTGCTTGCTAGCCCCAGATCGATGCCCACGCTACCCGGGATCTCATCTTGCGGTGGCTCAATCCATCGTTGTTGCCCTTTGTAAACCATGAGTCTATATTCTCACATCAGAGATTATGCGCTCGCGCGGCAGCACGTCTCACCGTATCCCCACTCATCCATGTACGCGTCTCTCTGATGCCAACTGCTGACCACTCAAAGACGAAGGTGAGATCACCTCGGCTGGGCAAAGGCGAAAGATACCACGAGTACCGACAATAACGATACCGCCCCCGCAAGACATCGGTCAGGACGTCTCCGCCAGCAGAAAGCTGCCATAGCCCGACTCGGGAAATCTCCTCACCATCTCTGACATCGAGGTTGCTTAGGCGAAGTCCATCAGCAAACTCGACCGCCAGTCGCGGGAACACAAATGGAACTGGCACACCATCGGGCGGACGGCCTATGTCGACCAGTATCCGCAAGTCGGAGGGCTTCAATGCGTCCGCTCGAAATGCCACAACCATTTCAAACCGCAGTCCTGTGGAATAGCTAGCTGGACGAAGTAGCCATACGACCGCACGATTGTTGGCGCCTAGCTGCAGATCCTCACCAATGCTGCCAGGTACTTGATCTTCTTGTGCCTGCGAAACCCACCTAGGCGGGGCGTTTGGCACTTTGTACAGGTCATGCCCTAGCACAGCATCGTCCAATCATCCGAATGTGGATCCTTCCCCACTACGCACTGGTCTAACCCACTCGCTAACACGTGATAACTTCTCCGTAGTGACTGCTTTCATCCGTTGCTGGATCTTTAATCCATATTCCGTGGCCAAATGGATATATCCAAAACCACGTCTGGTATTTTTTGCCTGGAGTACAACGAAAGGTAAATTGGAAATTCATCGCTGGCTTCCCGTAAAACGTCTGCACCGGTCGACACTTGGCATTTTTCCAGATTTCCGCGACTTGTTCTTGCACACACATCTGTACCGTAACCCCGATTACATCGGCATATTCGCCACCACAGATGTAGCCGCCCTTGATATTAAGGGTGTGTCGATGTTTTTTTGTGCGAGTCGGACTGTATGCGATAGCCACGCATACAGTTGGATCCCCTACACCAGCTTCGTTTTCTCCGTATTCTTCCTCTCCTTCTCCTTCCGGCGGGCCAGCTACTTCTGCTCCACATCCTCCCTCTTCTTCACATTTCCGCAATGCTTCTTCTTCGCGTGCTTTTAGCTTTGCCGTCCATTCAGTGACAGTGGCCGCTGACTCTCCATTTGCCAGAGTACCCGCCCATCCCGGGATTTCTGATACATGGGGCGACGGTGTTCCACTCCCGTTGGGGAAGGCACCCGGTGCCACGACCGGGGCGGTCTGGAGATCACGGGCAATCTGCGGAACATATGACGCCCCGCCTTGAGCCACAACACCGGAGGACAGTTCACTCGCTATGCCACCGGCGCCGAGCCACGAATACTTGGGATGACTGCTTGTGGTTGGCACGCCGAATTCTGTGCTGTTGTAAGAAGAGAGCAATTTTGTTTCGGTTTCGCTGAGAGCCGCTTCGCCGATGATATCACCCTGCAAATCGTGCAGCTGGAGTCTGGTCGTTCCCGCGCTGGTTTGGATCGCGGCCAGCGCGCCGTCGATACCCGGGATGTTGCGTGTCCATTTTTCGGTTCCCCCGCTTGCTTCGCTGGCCCACGTCAGCGCTTCGCCCGGTCCGGAGTAGTGCGAGACGCTGGCGGTTGTGGTAGCGCCTTCTTTGGCTTCGGTTTCGAGGGCGCGGCCGGCGGGATCGTAGGAGTATTTGATGCTCTTGCCGTTCTGTTCTTGCGTGGCCAGCTGGCTATCGACATAGTAAGTGCTGGTCAGCGCGTGTTCACCGGCATCCGCGGCAGGGAGTTTCGTCGCGTTGCCGAGGGCTTCGTATGTCGTGCCCGTGTCATCTAGACGGTTCGCCGTGTCATAGGAATGGGTTTCGGCTGTCCCGCCTTCGGTGGGACACGTTTCCGTGGCCGATTCCCTTGTCGTCTCGCTTGTGCGGTCGGATTCTTCGTTGTAAGCGTAAATCCGGGCTTTGCAGCCTTTGCCGGCAGGGGTTTCCTGCGTTTCCGTGAGCCGTCCGGCTTCGTCGTAGAGGTAGCTCTCTTTCGCGAGCGTACTGGTCTGGCTGAGGGTTTGGCCGTGGATTGAGGACAGCGCCGTGTCGCTGAACCACGTTTCCGGGCATTTCGTGGCGCAATGCGCACTCTTGACGTATTCGATCCCTGTCGCGGCGCCAACCTGGTTGTAGGTGTATGTGGCGGTCAAGCCATCGGGGTAGCCGTCGGTGAGCATCCTCCCTTCGGCGTCGTAGGTCGCGGTGAATTCGCCGGCCGCGGAGTCCACGAGCTTGGTCATGAAGCCGGTGGTTGGGTCATACGAGTAGGTTTGCGATCCCTTTTCTCGTTCTTTTTCGCCTTCGACGCCGTCCATGCCGATTTTCTTGAGGCGATCGTCCCCACCTTCTTCGTAAGCGTATTCTGTGATGCCCCCAGCCGCGTCGGTGTACGTTACGAGCTGGCCCAGCGTATTGTACTTGCTGGCGATCGTCTCCGTTTTGCCGCCGGTGGTAGTGCTCTGCGTTTCCAGCCATCCGGCACTGGTGTTGTATTTGTTGGTGACCTTGGGTAGCGTTTTGTCTTCTGTCGTCGATGTCTCTTCGCTGGTCAGTGCGCGTCCTGCGGAATCGTATGTCTGAGTTCTCGTGCGTGTTGCCGAGCCAGTTTTTTCGGTGGTCGTTTCGACCTCGTCCCACATGTTGTAGGTCAATGTCGTGATGGGCAATTCAGGCAGCCCACTGGCTTCGGGTTGCGCGGTCGGCTGCGTCTGGCAGAGCAGGTTGGCCCACTCTGGATGTTCTCCACAGCCCGGGTAGCTGGTATTCGCTCCCGCCGAGTAGTAAATGTACTGGGTATCCGGTGCTTCTTTTTTGCCTGCTGCGGGCATCGTCCATTTCTCTATCCTGCTGTTACCAGTATTTTCCCACCATATCCCGCTGTCCAGCACGTAAATGCTCGAGCCGTAGAACGCGAGTCCGTGCGGCGCGTCCTTGAACTGTCCGGGGCCGTTGCCCTGGCTACCGAAGCCAGACAGGTATCTCCCGCCCTGGGTGAACACCTGCACACGATTGTTGCCGTATTCGGATACCCAGATGTTACCTTCAGGACCGACCGAAAGATCGTATGGGATGCTGAGCTTGCCCGGTTCTGACCCGGCGGTGCCCCACCTCCGTATAAGTTTTCCTTCGGGGTTGAACTCGGCGATCTTATTGTCCCAAGCGTATGCCACCCACAGATCGCCGCTGGAGTCCACAGCTACGTCGAAGGGTCCTTCCTTTTCTTCAGCCTGTGAGATGCTTCGCACGAACGCACCTTCGGAGGTGAACTCCTGCACACGCTTGTTACCACGATCGGCTACGAAAACATCCCCTTTGGAATCGACCGCTATACCTTCGGGGATATAGAACTCGCCGCCGCCCGACCCCTGGATACCCGCACGACAAGACACCGTACAGACCTCCAGCTTATTTTCGCCGTTAGCCACACCCCAACCGAACATCTTGATGAACACGCCTTCACCGTTGAACTCGTCTACGCGCTCATTCCCCTCATCGGTAGCCCAAACATTACCTTTCGAGTCCACCGCCACACCAGAGGTCCAACCAAACTGGCCGGCGCCGCTGCCGTAGGAGCCGACAGTACGCACGAATTCGCCTTTGCCGTTGAACTCCTCCAACCTGTCGTTATACGTGTCCGTCACCCACACATCACCCGAGGAATCCGTGGCCAAACCGCCCTCCGGTTCACGCAACTGACCATTACCCGTGCCATACGATCCGAACGCGCTCGAATACGTCGGGGGGTTGGATTCAGAATGCTTGCCCGCGGGTGTCGTGGTTTCCACGACCGCACCCGTGGTCGGATTGTAAGTCGTCGTAGACGTGAGGTTCAGGCCTCCTGGATCGGTGGTGACCGATGTCGGCTCGCGTAGGCGCCACCCGAGATTTTCCTGATTTCCAGTACCGGTATAGGACGTCTTGGCCGTTCGCACATCCTTTTCTTCTCCGTTGGCCAGCCGCGCGCCGCGTGTGGTCTTCGTCACCAGCCTGTACGATTCGTGCGTTTCTTCTTCGGCTTCTTTGGATTCTTCGTCGTAATAGTTATGTGTCACTTCGCGAGCTTCGACTTCCGCGCCGCTGGAGAGCTTTACTTTGTGCTGAGGGCCAAGGACCTTGACTATCTCGCTGTCTTCGGGGTCGTATTCGGTCCTAGTATCCAGCAGTTCGGATGCAGCGACGGTTTTACCCGTTTCTTTCAGTGCGGCCAGACGATTGTCCGGGCTGAGAGTGCGGATCACCTCGTTCGTTTCGTTGTATTCCGTCGTGGATATCGCACCACTTGGGGACGCCGTGTTGACCGTCATCCCCTTTTCATTGACATAGTCGATCGTGGCGCGTGTGTATTTGGACGCAGGCCAGCCCTGGGGTTCGTCGGGCGGGAATATAGCCATACCTTCGACGGGATCGTTGTCTTCGTATTCCCCGTTGTCTTTCTGACCCCACTTTTCCACTTCTTCTCTCGTCAACGTCGGCAAACCTCCACCGGACACGGGGAGCCGGTACTCGACTGCGCTACCGGGTTCAGGCGCATCGAGTGGGCCTTCTTCGGCGTGTTCTGTTTTCATCAGCCACGTCTCGACCCGGCTGTTACCCGTGTTTTCCCACCACGCCCCGCTGTCGAGCACATACACGTTCAGCCCGTAGAACGCGATACCATGAGGAGCATCCTTGAACTGTCCAGGCCCGTTGCCCTGACTGCCGAAACCAGACAGATATTCGCCGCTCGGCGTGAATATCTGCACACGACTGTTCCCGTATTCAGACACCCAGACATCGCCATTGGGTCCGATGGCCAGATCGTATGGGATACTGAGCTTGCCCGGTTCTGAGCCCTGGGTGCCCCAAGTTCGGATAAGTTTGCCTTCGGGGTTGAACTCCCCGATCTTGTTGTCCCAAGCATACGCCACCCACACATCGCCGCTAGAATCCACAGTCACGTCGAAAGGACCTTCCCTTTCTTCGGTCTGTGAGATGCTCCGCACGAACAGGCCTTCGGAGCTGAACTCCTGCACACGCTTGTTGCCTCGATCGGCTACGAAAACGTCACCTTTGGAATCGACCGCTATACCTTCGGGGATATAGAACTCGCCGCTACCCGCGCCCTGGATGCCCCCACGACAAGACACGGTGCAGACCTCCAGCTTGTTTTCGCCGTTAGCCACACCCCAACCGAACGCCTTGACGAACACGCCTTCGCTGCTGAACTCGTCGACGCGCTCGTTACTCTGGTCGGTAGCCCAAACATTCCCCTTGGAGTCGACCGCCACACCCGAGGTCCAACCGAACTGGCCGGCGCCACTGCCGTACGAGCCGACGGCCCGCACGAATTCGCCTTTGGCGTTGAACTCCTCCAACCGGTTATTATACGTGTCCGTAACCCACACATCACCCGAGGAATCCGTGGCCAAACCACCCTCCGGTTCACGCAACTGACCATTACCCGTACCATACGAGCCAAACGTGCTCGAATACACCGGTGCTGTTTTTTCTTCGATGCCGTTTACCACGACCGCACTGGCCACGCTGGAAGCGGTCTGAGATCCCCCGCCGTTGGTAGCCGTCACCACGGCGACCAACTTATGCCCGATATCGCCAGCTGTTGGCGTATAGTTCGCGTTTGTGGCGCCATCTATCGGAGCGCATTCTTCGCCCGAGGAATTACACTCCTCCCATTGGTAGTCATAGACGACCGGGCTCTGGGTCCACGTACCATAGTTGATCGACATCCTGTGATAGGTTTGCGCCGTTCCAACGAGTTTGGGAGCTTCGGTGTATTTCGTCTCTATTTCCTGTTCGCGGAGCTTTTCCTCGACCGTCGCTTCCGAGGCATGGGCCGGAGGTTGTGCTCTGGTCGCCTTCAAAAGTCGGCCGGTGCCCGGTTCGCCCGATATACCGCCATAGACGAAGGCCCAGATCTGCTGACCCGCCGGGGTCATGGCGGTCACATGTCCTTCCGCGTCATAGCCATACGTCGTCTTCAGCGCCGGTGAGATGCGTGGGTCCCACTCCGCGCGCAACCTGCCTTGTTTGTCATATGAATATTGCGCTACAACCGATTCCGCCATGGCTTTGGTGACGGGGTTGTAGGAGTGGAAGACGATCTCGCTCAGCCTGCCCTTGTATTCGCCCCATTCGCTGGGGTTTTCCCCTGACGCGGTTGTCGTTTCGGCGTACTTGAACGCGAGCGCGCGACAGCCCCGTTTCAGTTCCGCGATCTTGGTGCCACAAGATACTCCCGCGGGCGCCGGAGAGAGCACCTCCGCCGGCTCCATGGACGTCCGTCCTTCGCCACCGAGAACCGACTGGTACGTGTACGTCGTTTCGCTCGAAAGCGGTCCTTTGGCGCTCGTCGGCCACCACGTCGAGCGCGACCACTCCTCCACGCGGCTGTTGTTGTAGTCGGTGACGTAGATGCCGCCCGACGCACTCACCGCGGCGTCCGTAGGTGCGGAGAGTTGCCCCGGTTCCGAGCCCGCAGTCCCGAACGTCGTGACGAACGTCCCG
Source organism: uncultured Solirubrobacterales bacterium (assembly GCA_963704555.1). Classification (GTDB taxonomy): domain Bacteria; phylum Actinomycetota; class Thermoleophilia; order Solirubrobacterales; family Solirubrobacteraceae; genus Palsa-744. The sequence continues at coordinate 1,385,098 of OY969921.1, read as the reverse complement.
GAAGCAGTGAACTCCTGAACTCGGTTGTTTCCCGCGTCGGTGACATAGAGATTACCGGTCGATGGTTCAACACCTATGCCCCTTGGGTTGATGAACTGGCCGGTTTCTTTCCCTTCTTTACCAATCGTGCCTTCGTATTTCCCTGCCGCGGAGAACTCTTGGACCCTGTTGTTCCCGTAATCTGTCACGTACACATTAGCGCCGGAGAAGGCTATGTTCAAAGGGCCTTTGAACTGGCCGTTGCCGCTCCCTTCAGTGCCAAAGCTCTGCAAATAGGAACCTTTTTCGTTGAACTCCTGCACCCTGTTGTTGCCGTAATCGGCGACCCAAACGTCGCCGCTCGAATCGACCGCTACGCCTGCCTCGGTGTAGACCTGTCCGGCACCGGACCCCGCTATGCCTGCCCTGCATTCGCTGGTACATATCTGCAGTTCCGCGCTGCCGTTTTTTACTCCCCAGCCAAACATTTGCATGAATTCACCGGAAGAGTTGAACTCCTGGACGCGACTGTTCCCCTGGTCGGTCACATACACATCTCCGGTGCCCTGGTTGACCGCGATACCCCACGGCCCAACGAACTGACCCACACCCGATCCCTCGGTACCAAACGTCCTCATCAGCGTGCCTGCCGCAGAGAACTCCTGAACACGATCGTTTGTGAAATCCGTGACCCAGACGTCACCCTTGGCGTCGGTGGCGTCGCTCTCCGGGTGAGCCAGTTCAGAGCCTTCGGAGCCAAACTGGTTGCTGTAGCTCGGACTCAGAGAAGCGTCCCCTTCGGGCTGTTCGAAGACAGTTTCCGTACCGGCGGTCGCATCGCTCAGCACGTACCGACGTTCGTGCTCAGAAGCCTTATATTCGATCTTTACGTTTCCGTCGCCCTTCGGCGATTCGAATTCGTCTTTGGAGTTGAGCGTATACGTCGTCCGACCGCCATCGCCGGCCATCACCGCAACGCTGCCGTTCGGAAGCACGTCGAGCTGCTCTCCACCGCCGTCGCTGAGCGCCCACTGCGGACCGAGCGGGCCTTCGACACCCGCGGTCAAGCTCTGCGAGCGGTACACACGCGAGACTCCCCCGGTGCCGGCCAGCGAGACATCGGTGCTCGCCAGTTCAAACTGGCCATTCGTGGCTTCGACCGAGCCGGGACCAACCGCGACAGAGCTGGTGTGACGAACGTAAAAAAGGAATTCTTTCGAGGCCAGGTTGCCCGCATTGTCAGCCGCCGTCAGGACAAGCCTGTGCACGCCTTCGGAGAGACTTTCCGCTTTGAGCGTATATTCCCCGGTCGCGGTGCATTCCCCTTCCGGACAAGTGGTTCCCGGCACGACCACGTTCTGGCCACCGTCGACCGAGACCGATATCGACTTCACGCCCGAGCTCGGTACCGGTTTCGTCCCGTCGGTCGCATGGACCGTCAGTCTGCGCGACACAGGCCGGATTTCCGCGGCGAATTCAGGCATTCCCGAGAAACCTATGTTGCGAGGGGGTGTCGCGTCGACCTTTATCGTCTTTAAGGAATAGCCAATCAATCCCATCGCGTCTTCGGCAAACGCCTCGTAGGAGTCTTCGCCGTCGGGCATCCCGGATTTGTAGGTCAACGCAGCATCGTAATTTTCGTTGCACTGAAGACCTTTACAAAGCCCTTCTTCGAGAATTTTGAACTGCTGGCCGCCCGAGCCCGGCCCTGACACGGCCGCAAAGCTCACGCCGACGCCGCCGTCGTGTGTCTGAATTTCGTACGCGCCTTGAGAGGGACTGAGCCAGCTGCCACTGCCATACAGCACGTTGGTCCGGTTTTCCCTGCTCGCGATCTTTTCGCTGCCCGTATTGAACTTGGCTTCGGGTTCCTTTTCCTGCGCGATATACACACTGGTATTCCACAACGCACCGTACAAGCCATAGCTGTCATCTTCGTCGGGTTCGGTGGCTTCCAGCTTGTACCAAACGACATTGCCTTCGCCGCCAGCGGTGTCCGGGCATCCCGCTTTTACGCAGAAGGGAGCTTTGCTTTCCACCGTGCTGACATTTTCTCCAAGCAGGTCTTTTTCTTCGACCGCGCCTTCGTGAAGAAACTCCAGCAACGCCCGCCCCTTCTGAACGTGACTGATGGTGCTCGATTCCAGCTTGTAGATTTTGGAGTCGCCGTCGGTGTGGTACCCACCATAAACGTATTCGCCGGGAATGTACGTAAGCGAATTATAAAGTTCTAGAGTATGGCTCCACCACTCATGTTTGAACGTCGCTTCTTTTTCGCCATGAGACACCCAGTTACTGGATTCATTGATAGTAATGTCCGCTTTAGTACGCAATTCAGGATCCACTGATATAGGACGCTGGTATTCGTCTTCACCGGCCGAGACCGTGAGAACAAGCAGATCGCCTTCGACACGCATAGACACCGGCACAGATCTGCCCGCCGCATCCACAGCAGCCGGCGGACGGACCACCGCTATAACGGCGCCTTCCTCAACCACTTCAGCGCCCCCAGACCCACTCTTCGCCGACACAAGACTGGCCCCACTCGGCATACCGACTCGAAAATTGAGCTGTTCCACACTGGACGCCGACCTCAGCATCGAGTCGGTCGCAAAACCGGTAGTGGTGGGCTTGACGAGCGTGTCCGTGTCAGTCTGCGTATTCGCATAAAAGACACCCGCCCCGTCCACAACACCCGCGGCACCCCCCAGCGGCGAGCCTTCGGCACCGACCGGCGTCAAAGACAAACCCAGCGCAGGCACCTGCACGCCTTCGCCCAACCGTTGCGGGATTACCACACCGACGGCTGGCCTCACGGGCTCAAACGCGTCCCCAGCCTTACTCAGACCGAGATCGATCGGCAGACGCTCTCCCGGCGACGTTTCGACCGCCATCGGTTCCAGCGTTTCCACCAACCCACGCATCCCGCCACCCAGATCCACCTGCGCGGCAAAATCGTCGGGATAAGCAGCGATCGACTGGCCCGCCGGCAAAGAGGGTGGACCACCCAACCGGCGATCCACCACTTCGGGAAACGCTTCCCCAGCCACCGCCATAGCCTGTTCTGAATCGAGATTGGCGAACTTCACGCTCGATTCCCCTATCAAGCTCTTCGCTTCCGGGGTCTCCGGCGCAGCACCTGCTCCCGCGGCGGCTCCTTCTCCATCGACCAGCGACTGAACACCCCCTACCACCAACCCACCGACAACCAGCGATGGAACCTGTCCAGCTCCGCGCGCACCCCGAACCGCACGACGCCGCCCCGCGGCCCGAACCACACGACGAGACACCCGCTTGCGGGACCTTCGCCCATACCGCCGGCTACGAGAGCGGCGGGCCGAGGAAGCACCGTGAACAGTGGAGTGGCGCGCAGGCCGCGACGTCCCGGCGGCAAACACCAGACCGCCGGACACGGCTGTCACCGCGGCACATACCCCCAGGCACACCACCAGCCGTCTCACACGAGCCATCCCGCCCCCGATCTTCTCCGTGCCCGCCCTGGGCCCGTTGGTTCGGCCAACCTACAGCAGACGAAGGACGACTTCGGAAGGCCGACACTATTTTGCTATTGGAGAGCTTCTGCATATACGAATCTCAAATGGGCAGAACCGCTCCAATAAAAGGGGATCGAGGGATGTGTGTTATCGGCAACACTCCTTGCAAGATATCTTGCAAGGGAGTTGGACAGACTCCCCTGGCCACCCGGGTGGCCAGGCAAGCCCGATCGCCACCCAGTGCTCGGGGCAGTTCAGGCGTGCTTGCGAGCGCTCTTGAGGCGTTCGCGTTCCTGGTGCTTGTCCACGACCGTCGAGATCAGCTTCAGGAACTGCGTTGGGCCCGTCGCCTTGGCCTTGCCGTAAGTAAAGGCCTCGATCCAGTCGGGGACCTTGCCCTCGGCGGCCATCACGTTGAAGAACTCGCGGCGCATTTCCACGTTGATGCGCGCGTCGTCGGCGGGACCCTTGGTCACCTGTGCCTCGGGCATCTGCAAACGGAAGTGCTGGACGTCGCCGCGGCCGTGCAGCTCCACCCCGACGACGAGCTTCATCGGCGCGAGCGCCGGCACTTCCTCGACAAAACGTCGTGCTGCCGCCTCGATCAGAGTCTTTGCGTCGCCGCTCATCAGCCCCCTCCCTCCGAACCCCGTGTGACTGACACAGGGCTCAAATCTTGTGTCTTTGCAGAAGCTTCTTGCCGATCACCATACGCTGGATCTCCGAGGTGCCCTCGCCGATCAACAGCAGCGGCGCGTCACGGTAGAGACGCTCGATCTCGTACTCCTTGGAGTAGCCATAGCCGCCGTGGATGCGAAAGCTCTCCTCTACGCAGAAGCGGCCGGCCTCGGAGGCGAACAGCTTGGCCATGCCGGCCTCCAGGTCCGAGCGCTCCCCGGCGTCCTTCAGGCGAGCTGCACGCAATGTGAGCAGGCGGGCCGCATCGACCTGGGTGGCCATGTCGGCGAGCTTGAACTGGATCGCCTGATGCTCGGCTATCGGCTTACCGAACGTCTTGCGCTCCTGGGAGTAGCGCAGTCCCAGCTCCAGGGCGCGTTGAGCGATGCCGACGCCCCGGGCGGCGACGTTGACGCGACCGACCTCCAGCGCGTCCATCATTTGGGCGAAGCCCTTGTTGAGACCTGCGTCCTCGCCGCCAAGAATGTTCTCGGCCGGACAGCGATAGCCGTCGAACACGAGCTCGGTCGACTCGACGCCCTTGTAACCCATCTTTTTGAGCTTCTCTGGCACGATCAAGCCGGCGTAGTCGCCTGTGTTCTTCGAGACTCCACCCTCCTTTTCGGCGATGAAGCACGTGAAGCCCTTGTGACGCGGCTGAGCGTCGGGGTCGGTCTTGACCAAGACGAAAACGAGGTCGGACATCAGGCCATTGGTGACCCACATCTTTTGGCCGTTGATCTCGTACTTGCCGTCCTCGCCCTTCTTGGCGGCGGTTTTGATCGCCTGCACGTCACTCCCGAGCTCGGGCTCCGACAACGAGAAAGCGGCGCGAATCTCGCCGGTGGCCATACGTGGCAGGTACTTCTGCTTCTGCTCCTCCGAGCCAAACTTCATCAGCAGGTAGGAGCCGATGAAATGGGTGTTGATCACGCCCGAGATCGAGATCCAGCCGCGCGAGAGCTCCTCGACGATCATCGCGTAGGTCGTCAGGTCCAAGCCCATGCCGCCGTACTCCTCGGGGATCGTGACCCCGAACAGGCCGAGCTCCTTCATCTGCTCGACGATCGGCTCGGGGAACAGGTCCTCGTGGTCGTAGTGCTCGGCGTTGGGGAGGATCTGCTCGTCGGCGAACTGATGCACCATCTCGGTGATCGCCTTCTGCTCGTCGGTCTTCTCGGTGAAAGGGGCTGAGGCTACGGCCATTCGTGCGGCTCCAAGGTCGGGAATCGGGGCGTCCTTGCAGGATACCTGGGCGTGGCGAGACAAACTGGCTCGCACACCGCCCAATCGATCCAGCCTGACAGACTGCGGGCGCATGAACTTCGCATTTGACCTCATGCAAGCCCAGCCGCCGGACCGGCTCGCGCTGGTCGAGTTGGCTCGCGACGGCTCGCGACGCGAGTGGAGCTTTGGCGATGTCGAGCGATGTAGCGCCGCGCTGGCAGGCGCATTTGTGCGATACGGGCTGCAGCGCGGAGACGTGGCGATGACGCTGATCGGCAACCGGCCCGAGTGGGTGTTCGCGATGATGGGCTGCTTTCGCATCGGCGCGGTTGTGCTGCCTTGCACCGAGCAGCTGCGCGCCAAGGACCTGCGCCTGCGCCTTAGCGTTGCGCGCCCCTCGCTGATCGTGGCCGACGAGCGCAACCGCGAGCAGGTCGAAGCAGCTGCGCCCAGCTGTCCGGTGATGTGGGTGGGTGGAGGCGAGGGCGCCCGAGCCGAGGAGACACACGGTGGGGATGCTTCGCAAACAGCGATGCCCCCGCGCGCGCAGGGGGCATCGCCTTTCGGGACGCCCCCGGACACCGAGGAGACGACACCCCGTCCCGATACTTCGAAAACCGAGCGCCCCCCGCGCGCGCAGGGGGCATCGCCCCTCCAGACACCACCACCCCACGCCGACCTGAGCGCGACAGACCCGGTCCTCATCACCTTCACGAGCGGCACGGCCGGCGAACCGAAGGCGGTCGTTCACGGCCAGCGCTACCTATACGGACAGCGCATACAGGCCGAGCATTGGCTAGGGGCGAAAGCAGGCGAGCTGGTTTGGTGCACAGCCGCCAGCGGCTGGAGCAAGTCGGCTCGCAACGTCTTCATGGCGCCCTGGCTGATGGGGGCGCCAGTCCTGCTGCACGATGCGCGCTTCGATCCGCACGAGCGTCTCGAAATCATCGAGCGAGAGCAGGTGAGCGTGCTTTGCATGGCGCCCACCGAGTACCGCGTGATCGCCAAGCGAGCGGAGCTGCGCGCGCTGCCGAGCCTGAAGGGGATGGTCGCGGCCGGCGAGGCGTTGAACCCCGAGGTGTTGGCAGTCTGGCGCCAAGCGACGGGGCTCGACATCCGCGACGGCTATGGGCAGACGGAGACCGGACAGATGACGGGGATGGGGATGGATGGGCGTGCCCTTCCCGGTTCGATGGGCCAGGCCCTTCCCGGCGTTGGGCTTGCGGTGATCCACGGCGAGCTCGTGGCTGATCCTGAGAGCGTGCCGACGTTCTTCCTTGGGTACCTCGGAGAGGGGGTGCAGCACGAAGCGGACGGGAGTTGGACGGTGCGCGACCGCCGCGACGGTGGCAGCTGGCACACGGGCGATCGGGTACACGAAGACGACGACGGGTATCTGCACTTCGAGGGGCGCGCCGACGATGTGATCATCTCCGCCGGGTATCGCATCGGTCCCTTCGAGGTCGAGTCGGCACTCGTCGCCCATCCCGCTGTCGCCGAGGCCGCCGCCGTGGCTGCGCCAGACGAGGAGCGCGGAGCGGTGGTGCGCGCGGTGATCGTGTTGCGCGAAGGCTACGAGCCCTCAGATGCCTTGGCGCGCGAGCTGCAGGAGCACGTCAAGCACGAGACGGCGCCGTACAAGTACCCGCGGATCGTGGAGTTCGCGGACGAGTTGCCCAAGACGGCGAGCGGCAAGGTCAGGCGAGCAGAGCTGCGCACCAAATGATGCTGTTCTGACCGGCGCATGCGCCGGTCAGCCTGACGTGCATGCACGTCAGGGACGTCGCCGCATGCGGCGACGTCTTCCTAATGAAGAGCGACAATTGCATCTATCTCAACTTGGGCTCCCCGTGGCAGGGCCGCCACGCCAACAGCCACTCGTGCCGGCGGCTCCTTTGGAAAGAACGTCGCGTAGACCTCGCCCACCTCGGCAAAGGCCGAGAGGTTGGTCATGTAGACGGTCAGGCGCACCGCGTCGGCAAGCGACGCACCCGCGGCGTCACAGACGGCCGTCAGATTCTTCAGGCACTGGCGTGCCTGCTCGGCCGCCGTCTCGCCGACCAGCTCGCCGCTTATCGGATCGAGCGGGATTTGCCCAGAGCAGAACAGCATGGAGCCGGCGCGTACCCCGTGCGAGTACGGCCCAATTGCAGCCGGCGCGCCTGGGGCGTCAATCGTTTCGCGATCGCTGCTCATCGCACACGAGCTTATCGGCCTCATCCGCCACACCGCCAAACGCTTAGAGACCCCTATTCCAAGGTGTCGGACGCTGACTGGTGTCGGCGCAAGCTCAGTTGACAGTGCGCTAGATTCCGACTGTGCGACGAGCAGCCGGGACATTCGCGAGCGCATTCCTGGCGGTTTTGGCATGCACGACGCTGTGGTCAGCCACAGCACAAGCGCAGATCGAATGGAAGCCTTGTGCGGGCACGAACGAAGTCGCGTGCGCCCATCTGACGGTCCCGGTCGACCCCAGCGGGGCAATCCCGGGCACGATCGCGCTGGCAATGCGCCGCCACCTCTCCCCTGTCGGCACGGCCAAGACCGCCGTGATCGCGCTCGCCGGCGGACCCGGCCAGTCCGCGCTGCCGTTCACGAGCGACTTCGCCCAGATCCTCGGACCGATCGTCTCCACTCGCGATCTGATCGTGTTCGACCAGCGTGGCACCGGCCTCTCCCACCCGCTTTCCTGTGCCGCTTTCGAACACCTCAAAAGCGGGATAACGCCACCCGCGGTGTCGATCTGCGCGGGCCAGATCGGACAGACGCGAGGCCTCTACACAACCGCCGACACGGTCGCCGACATCGAGGCCATCCGCCAGGCCGGCGGCTATGAAAAGCTCGTGTTGTACGGGACGAGCTATGGCACTAAGGTCGCCGAGCGCTACGCCCAGGAGTACCCGAGCCACGTCGAAGCACTCGTGCTCGATTCGGTCGTACCGACTTCCGGCCGGGACGCGTTCGAGGAACCGACGTTTACCGCCGTCCGTCGCATCCTGCACCAATTGTGCTCGGTGGGGGGATGTACACACATCACCTCCGAACCGGTGGCCGATCTCGCGCGACTGGTGAAGCGAATGGGCAGCGGCTCGATCGGTGGTCGCTTCATCGACAACCAGGGACAGTCCGAGCCTGTGCACATCGACGCGAACGACCTGCTTGGAGTGTTGATGGAGGGCGATTTTGACCCGATCCTACGCGCAGAATTCCCAGCCGCCGTGCGCTCAGCCGTGGACGGCGACACGGCCGCGCTCGTGCGGCTGCTCGCACGCGCCGGTAGCGGCGAAGAAGGCGAAGGCGAAGAAAGCCTGAGCGAGGGGTTTGACACGCCGCTGTACTACTCGACGATCTGCGAAGAGAGCGTGTTCCCATGGAATCGCTCCGCGAGCCCCAAGGCGCGCCTCCGCGAAGCACTCGCCACGTTGCGCGCACAGCCGGCAAGGGCGTTTGCGCCCTTCACAGCGGCCAACGCGCTCGCGCTGAGCGATGTGGTCCCTTGTGCCTCATGGCCGTTTGCCTCGGCGGGTCCTGAAGTCGACGAAGCGCCATTCCCGAATGTGCCGACCTTGATCCTGAGCGGCGCCGACGACCTACGCACACCGACAGCGAACGCACGCCAGGTGGCCGCCCAAATACCCGACGCACAACTGCTGGTCGTGCCCAACACAGGCCACTCCGTGCTCGGCGCGGACCCGAGCCCCTGCGCACACAACGCTCTGCAGGCACTGTTCGAGGGTAAGCCCGTCAAACAGTGCAGGGACCGGACACCGCCCGCCCTGGAGTTGCCAACACCGCTACCGCCACGGAACCTGAGCGGCGTTCCGCTCACTCGGGGAAGCCACGGCAAGACAGGCCTGACCATCGACGCCGCAGCCTTGACGCTTGCGGATTGCGATCGTCAGCTACTGCTCACACTGCTTTCCGAAGCAGGCTCGGAATCGCTACAAGGCCCCTCGGCACGAGCCGGCGGTTTGCTTGCCGGCTGGTGCGGGATCTCGGACGACACGCAGCTGCTACACGGCTATTCCTATGTACCTGGCGTCACCGTGTCCGGGGAGGTTTCCGCCGGCGTCACCAAACTGAATATCGGCGGCTCGGCGGCCGCGCATGGGACGCTCACGATTGCGCACGGAACACTCACCGGCGTGCTCGCCGGCAAGCATGTCCATCTCACAACCGCCGCAGCGGCCGAAGTCGAGCACGGCGCCTCGACGCTTACGGTCGAGTCGCACTTGGCCGACCTAACGGCGTCACCTCAGAGATACGCGGCGCTACGCTCGGCCGGTACCGCGGCGCTGTTGCGCTACGTGCTCGGCTGAAAGGGCCCATCAAGATCAAGGCTGCGCCGAGCCACAGACGTAGAGCGACACGCCCTTGACCAGCCTGGCCAGACCATGGCCGTGCATTGACCGGCCAGGCCAGGCCATCGCGTGCACCGCCGCTCCCGTTTACGGACGCTTACGGATCTGCCGCTAACGTCTGTCGCTGTGCTGCGGCGGATCTTGACACTTGCGCTCAGCGCACCGCTGGTCTCGATCGCTGTCGCCGCCGCCGTACAGGCCTCGCCGGCACAAGCGTTGACATTCGCTTCGTGTCCGAGCTCAACAGCCACCGGATTTACCTGCGCGACGCTGACCGTACCACTCGCCCGCAACGGAGGCGCGCCCGGCGCTGTGGGGCTGAACATCGAGCGCCTGCAAGCCGGCGCTGTGCCAACCCATACCGCCGTGATCGGACTGGCCGGCGGTCCGGGCCAAGCGGCGCTACCGCTGGCCGCGGGGATGGCTAAGGAGATGGCGCCGGCGCTCGGCTCGCGCGACTTGCTCGTATTCGACCAACGCGGCACGGGCAGCTCCGGCCCACTTGCCTGCCCGGCACTTGAAAGCTCCGCCGAAGTCTTCGGCGCGATCGGGCAAGCCTTTGAACGCTGTGCGCTACAGATCGGCGCCGCCCGCGGTTCCTACACGACCCAGGAATCGGTGGCCGACATCGAGGCGATCCGCCAAGCAGCCGGCTACGAAAAGCTCGTGCTGTTCGGCGTCTCCTACGGCACAAAGGTGGCACTCGAGTACGCCGAACGCTATCCCCAGAACGTAGAATCGCTTGTACTCGACTCGGTCGTTCCGCCGGAACGAGACGATCCCTTCTCGGTAGGGATGTTCCAGGCGATGAAGCCTGTATTGGAAGAGCTGTGCTCCGCACACGTTTGCGCCGGCATCACCTCGAGCCCGCTCGGCGATGTCGCGCGCCTAGCGGCGACTCTTCAGAAGCACGCACTGAACGGCTACATATACGACGGCTCCGGGCACCGCCACCGCTCGACGATGACAAACGTGGACCTACTCAACCTGATCGGAGCCGGCGACTTGAACCCAGCTCTGCGGGCGCTGCTGCCGGCCGCGGTGCAATCGGCGCTGCATGGCGATCCGGCTCCGCTGCTGCGCTTGAATCTGCTCTCCGAGGGGTTGATCCCAAACCTGCCGGGCACCCCGCTGAGGAGCGCTGACGGCAAGCAGGGTGGACAGAGCGCTGCCGCGACAGGGCCGGGTCGCAAGCGGAACACCCAGGCCACACCCGTTGCGAGCGCAAGCCACCCGCGGGGCACGCCGCTGGCCAGCTCCGACGGCATCGACGAAGCGCTGTTCGTGGACACCACCTGCGAAGAGGAGCCCTTCCCTTGGCAACGCTCCGCACCTGCGAGCACGCGGCTTGCCGAAGCGCTGAACGCGCTGCACAGCCTGCCCCAATCGGACTTCTACCCGTTCGACGCAAGCGTCGCCTGGGCCAATAGCGTGCTGCCCGGGTGCGCACAATGGCCGAACATAGCGCCGGCGCCCCCGGCCGTCGCCTCGCTGCCGAGCGTGCCGACGCTGATCCTCTCCGGCGCCCAGGACCTGCGCACGCCCACCTCGGGCGCGCAGGCGATCGCGGCGCGGATTCCCGGATCTAAGCTGGTCGTGGCGCCTTATACCGGCCACTCGGTGCTGGGTACCGATTTCAGCGGCTGCTCCCAAGCCGCCGTCACCGCCTTCTTCTCAGGCGGAGTCGTACAACCGTGCACGATCGCACAAGACCCCCTCCCGCCCACGCCGGTCACCCCGAGGAAGCTCTCACTGGTAAAAGCTGTGGGCGGAATTCCCGGTCGGGCCGGCAGCACGCTCGCGGTGGCGCTGGACACGATCCTCGACCTCGAACGACAGGTGGTTGGGGCAACGCTTCAAGCCGACCAGGAACTGCCGAGCGGGTCGAGTTTCGGCGGCTTGCGTGGTGGCTTTGCGCAGCTCACATCCTCAGCGCTTCAATTGCACGGTCTGTCCTTCGTGGGCGGCGTGCAACTAAGCGGCAGTTTCCCGATCAAGGATGGCCATCTGCTGGCAACCAACCTGCGCGTCGAAGGCTCCCAAGCCGCCCGCGGAACGATCCGCGTCGGCGCGGGCGCACACGTCAGCGGCACGCTTGGCGGCCGTCGCTTCAACGTCGACCTCACCAAAATAAAACTGGCGCGCGCCGCCACCGACGGCACGCAGACAGGCTGGCCGGCGATGAACCTGAGCTTCCCGGCACCGGCTCTGGCTCAGACTCGTTGAGCGCCGGCGGAGCGCCTACATTGGGCTCAGACTCGTTGAGCGCCGGCGGAGCGCCTACGTTGAGACCTAGAGCACTCGCTCGAACTTCTAGAGCACTCGCTCGGACTTGCTCCGGCAAGCGGTTCAAGCCAACGCGACTAGGCTGAAGGCGATGCCCAACGCACTGGCGGCCGAGAGCTCTCCCTATCTACGCCAACACGCGAACAACCCAGTGGACTGGCTGCCCTGGGGCCCGCAGGCACTGGCACGCGCACACGAGCGCGATGTTCCCTTGCTCGTTTCGATCGGTTACTCCTCCTGCCACTGGTGTCACGTGATGGAGCGTGAGTCCTTCGAGGACAAGCGCACCGCCCAGCTGATGAACCAGAGCTTCGTGTGCGTGAAGGTCGATCGAGAGGAGCGCCCCGACGTCGACGCGTTGTACATGGAGGCCGTGCAGGGCATGACGGGCCATGGCGGCTGGCCGCTGAACGTGTTCTTGACTCCGGAGGGTCTGCCGTTCTACGGCGGCACATATTTTCCGCCACAGGATCGCCCAGGGATGCCGTCTTTTACGCAGGTGCTGCTGGCGGTGTCTGAGGCGTGGAGCGAGCGTAGCGTGGAGATCAGGGCAAGCGGCGAGCAGTTGCGCGAGCGGCTCGCCGGCGGCGCCTTGCTGCGGGCGGCCGAGGAGCCATTCGACGAGGGCTCGCTCGATGACGCCGCGCAAAGACTGAAAGCGTCCTTCGACGCGGTGAACGGCGGCTTCGGCGGTGCACCAAAGTTCCCGCAAGCCTCGGTCCTTGAGTTCTTGCTGGCCCGTGGAGAGCGCGAGATGTCGCTGTACACCTTGCGCAGCATGGCCGGCGGCGGCATCCACGACCAAATCGGCGGCGGCTTTCACCGCTACGCGGTCGATCAGACGTGGACGGTGCCGCACTTCGAGAAGATGCTCTACGACAATGCACTGCTGGCACGTGCGTACATGCACGGCTTTCAATTGTCGGGAGACAGAGCCCTGCTGGAGGTGTGCCACGACACACTGGGATGGGCGCTGCGCGAGATGCGGGGACCGGAGGGAGGTTTCTACAGCGCGCTCGATGCGGATTCCGACGGCATCGAGGGAAGCTTCTACGTATGGACGATCGCCGAGCTCGAAGAGGTCCTCGGCGAGGACGCGTCAGGGGAGCGAACACCCGAAGCGCGAACACCCGAAGATCACACCACGGCAGACGTTGCGATTCGCTGGCTTGGCGCGACTGAGGAGGGCAATTTTGTCGATCCGCACCATCCTCAGCCAGGTCTGAACGTGCCCGAGGATCGCGGCCCGCGCCCCGATGAGCAGACGCGTGAGCGGATTCGCGAGCAGCTGCTTCAAGCGCGAGGCCGGCGAACGAGACCTGGACTCGACGACAAGCGCCTGACGAGTTGGAACGCGCTAATGATCACGGCGCTCGCGGAGGCAGGGACGCAAACCGGCCACATGGTGAGCTTCCTGGACGCCGCCGTCGCGTGCACAGAATTCGTTCTGCGAGAGCTGCGTACCCCACAAGGGGGGCTGTTGCGAACGTACAGCAAAGGCGAAGCCAAGATTGACGCCTATCTCGAGGATTACGCGTTCCTGCTGGAGGCGCTGATCGCCCTGTTCGAAGCAACATGCGATGAGCGTTGGCTCATTGAGGCCACAACACTCGCCGACCAGCTGATCGAGCGCTTCTCAGACCCTGAGCACGGCGGCTTCTTCTCGACCGCGGCCGACAGCGAACAGTTGATCGCCAGGCGCAAGGAGCTGGAGGACTCGCCGATTCCGGCCGGCGGGTCGAGCGCCGCGATGGGCCTGTTGCGTCTCGCACAGCTGACGGGCAAGGAGCGCTACGAGCGCCACGGCGCAAGCGTCATAGCGCTGCTGCACACGATCGCCCCACGCCACCCGACATCCTTCGGGTATCTGCTGCAGGCGATGCACTGGCGCCTGGCCCCGCCGCGCCCGATCGCCTGCGCGGTTCCCGGCCCGGCCCCGCTCAGTGTCCGGCCAACGCCTTGAGTTCTGAGAGGTCCACCGCGTTTGCGGGCGCCGTGATCGTGACCGGCTGATTCCAGTTGCTAAAGACGATCTTGCCGTTTTCCGAGCCGCCCTTTGTGATCGCCACCGGGTAGGGCTTTCCGCTCGTAGCCACGTACAGCGTGCCGGTTTTGTTGGTGTCTGTGATGGCGATCGCCTGCTGCCCGTTGACGGTGCTCGTGGCGCCCTTCGTCAACGTTCCATGAGCGGCAAGCGTGGTGTCGATCAGCTGGCGCATGTTGGCGAGCGAGTTGAATGAGGCAAATTCGCCGCTCGTCGCCGAGACCTTCAGCCACTTGCCGTCGAGTAGCTGCGCCGCTGCGGCACCGCCGAGGCTGCGATAGAAAGCCTTGCTGCCGCTGATGTATGCCGTCCCTCCAACCAGGATCAGCTTGAAACTGGCCCCGTTCTCTGAGATTTCACCGCGCGCCCCTTTGCCGGATGCGAGGTTCAGATCGATCGTGACGGGTGCGGCGCCGCTCTTGATCGACCCCGAGACGTGAACTGAGCTGGCGCTGTCTGCCGCTGCCTTGCTTTCAGTGAGGATCTCAGTCGCGCTCTTGGAGGCGATGTTGTTGGAGCTCGAGGAGCTGCCGCAACCGGCGAGCACCGCAAGCGCAAAGACGAGCACAGAGCCCGTCGTGGGAAGAAGTCGCAAGCGCACGATCAGCGCATGCTATCCAGCCGCGGGGACGGTCCAGTAGCGAAGTCGACACGAGATGTCGCGCCGAGACCATTTGGGCGATGCCCCCCGCGCGCGCGGGGGGCATCGCCCCTCGACGCAGCTTGCCCGCGCTTCGCCAACTACAAGATTGCCAGGTAGCGATCGAGCTCCCACCGCGTGACCTGCACGCGGTAGTCCTCCCACTCCTGGCGCTTGATCTCGATGTAGCGGTTGAAAGTGTGCTCGCCCAGCGTGCGCAGCATTAGCTCCGACTCTGCTGTGATCTCGATCGCCTCGCCGAGCGTCTCGGGCAGCTGCTCGATGCCGAGACGCCGGCGCTCCTCGGCGGTCAGGTGGTAGAGGTTCTTCTCCATCGGGTCGGGCAGCTCGTAGCCCTTCTCGATGCCCTCCAAGCCGGCCTGCAGGAGCGCAGCGAAGGTCAGGTAGGGGTTGCAGGCCGGATCGGGACAGCGCAGCTCCATGCGCGTGGCCTGCTCCTTGCCGGGGTGATACAACGGCACACGTACAAGCGCCGAGCGGTTGCGTCGCGACCAAGCGGCGTAAACCGGCGCCTCGTATCCAGGCACGAGCCGCTTGTAGGAGTTGACCCACTGGGCGAAGACCGAGCAGATCTCGCGCGCGTGCTTGAGCTGACCGGCGATGAACGCCTTGCCGACATCCGAGAGGAAGTACTGATCATCCGCGTCGTAGAACGCGTTCTTGCCCTCGGCAAAGAGCGATTGGTGCGTGTGCATACCTGAGCCGTTCTCGCCGAACAGGGGCTTCGGCATGAAGGTTGCGTGCCAGCCGTACTTGACCGCATACTCCTTGACGGTTATGCGGTAGGTCATGCAGTCGTCGGCCATCTTCAGCGCTGGGGCGTAGCGCATGTCGATCTCGTGCTGTGAGGGGCCGACCTCGTGATGGGTGTACTCGACGTGAATGCCCAGCTGCTCGAGCGCGAGCACGGTCTCGCGGCGCACGTCGGTGCCGGCGTCGAGCGTCGTCAGGTCGAAATAGCCGCCTTCGTCGAGCACTTCGGTAGTCTTGCTGTCTTTGAACAGAAAGTACTCGAGCTCGGGACCGACGTTGAACGTGTCGAAGCCCATCCCCTGCGCACGCTGCAAAGCACGGCGCAACACATGCCGGGGGTCGCCCTCGTACGGCGTGCGCTCGGGCGTGAGCACGTCACAAAACATGCGCCCAACCCCCTGCTCTTCGGGGCGCCAAGGCAGCACGGCGAAGGTGCTCGGATCGGGCAGCGCGATCATGTCGGACTCCTCGATCGCGTTGAAGCCGGTAATCGAAGAGCCGTCGAAGCCCATGCCGGCCTCGAAGGCATCGTCGAGCTCCGCGACGTTAATCGAGAACGACTTGAGCTGACCGAGGATGTCGGTAAACCAGAAGCGGATGAAGCGAATGTCGCGTTCGGCTACAAGCGCCTTTACATCCTCGCGACTCTTGGGCTGCTCGATCTCGGCCATCAGTGGCGCAGCGTAATGGATGGACCCACCGCCCGCCTTGGACGGCTGGCTAAAGAGACACGGCTAGTGTGCGCTCAAAATGGCTACAGCTACCAGCAAGAAGCCGAGCGCGACCGCCCAGGCTGCGATCATGTCGGGCCTTGGGCCCACTCTCTGCGCCGCGGGAAGCCGTGGACGGCGGCGCGAGTCGCGCGCTGGCGGCGCGGCTCGCTCGACGAGCATCAAACGCTGGCCAGGACGGATTTCGCGCACGCCGCGGCGCATCGCTGGAACAGCGTTCCTGCCGGCGGCAGTGGCCGCGCGCCGCTCTCCATCCCTGCGGCGCTCGATCCGCTCGCGCACATCCTCGGCGTCGGCCCACCAAGCACGGGCCTCAGAAGCTCGTGACATCGGCAGCGATGCTAACAACGCCCGCGGCGGCTAAATAAGCCACTGCGATAAAGCTTCACCGATTTTGCGAGAAGCTTTTCTCAGCGGCCAGCCCGATGCCCGGCGACAGCGGCCAGACGGCGCCGCTGAGATCTAATGCCCGGCGACGGCAGCCACGAAGTTCGCGACCGCTTCCGCTTCCTTGCCCTGATACAGCTGCGCCGGCATGTTGCCGTTACCTCGCGCGCGACCTTCCGCGATCGCGTTCAGCACCAGCGCCCGGCGACCGGCTTCGGTCGGGATCTCCGAGCCGAGCCTGATGTCGAGATTGGGACCGGTCCGTCCGACGGAGTTGGTCCCTGAGAGTGTGTGACAGAACGCACAAGTGTCGGAAAAAAGTATGCGACCGTGCTGCTCCTGAGCATTCAGCTTGACCCCGCCAACCGCTTCCCTGGCCTTGTTGTTGCCGTTGTCGATGAGCACGATCGCCGGCACGGCCAGCCCGAAAGCGAATGCAAGCGCGACGATTAGGAACACGCCCCGCTGGCTCGCCTTCGATTCGGTGTTTTGGGCGTCGCCCTCTCCGCCCGAGCCGCCTCGCCGCATGGCGACGAAGAACACGCCGAGGCCGACCAGGACCCAGAAAGCAATGACTGCGTAGATCATCGGGTCGGCACGATACATGAGCACCCGGCTCGGAGTGCTCCTCACCGCGACCGAGCCCGCCACCCAAGCACGACTAGCCTCAAGCTCCAGCTCATGACCATCGAGCTTCTGAGCGGAGGTCGCAAGTACTCCTGCTTGCGGTGACGTCGATGCCTTAGATGTGAGCTCTCTTCATCTGTCTTTAGGACAGATCTAAGTTCGGCGCTACGCTGGTGGAAGGCCCAAGTCTCAGAGAACTGGACGTGCCCCACGTGAACATCCTGCGCCGCCTCCCCCTCTCCCGTCTGCTGCTGTTGTGCGGTGTGGTGGTGGCTGTGGGGATCGGCGCGACGGCGCTTGCTCTGGCCGTCGGCACAGGCCCCACGCCACCGCCCAAGCCACTCGCCGACGCGGTTCACGATGCTCTGTCTGCGCCGAAGGTGGACGGCGTCAGCGCGCGCATCCAGTTCACCAACCATCTGCTGGAAGGCGCCAACCTTGCAAACAGCGGCGGCGGAACAGGGCAGATCGGCTCGAGTCCACTGCTGACAGGTGCATCTGGCCGCCTTTGGATCGGCGCGAACGGACGGGCGCGCTTGGAACTGCAGTCTGAACAAGGCGACACACAGATCCTGTGGGACGGCAAGACTGCCGAACTGTACGACGCGTCCACCAACACGCTCTACCGCTACACGCCACAACAAGAAGGCGCGTCCGCTCCCGCGGCGAGCTACCCAGCACCCGGATCGGCGTGCCTCCCGACGTGCTCGAGCGGCGCCTCTAGCGAAGCCGGCTCAGACAATCCCTCGGGGGACGGCCCTCATTCTTCGACCGGCACGAACCTGCACGGTACACCCACGGTCAGCGAAATCGAAGAAGGGCTAGCTAAAGCCGGCAAGCACGCCAACATCTCCCCCGCCACTCCGACCGACGTGGCGGGACAGGCCGCCTACACCGTAAGGGTCTCGCCTCGCGAAAACGGCGGCTTGATCGGTGGTGCCGAGCTGTCTTGGGATGCCACCACCGGCGTACCCCTGCGCGCCGCCGTCTACTCCATAAACAGCTCTGCTCCAGTGATCGAACTGGCCGCCACCGCAATCTCCTACGGTCCCGTCGAAAGCTCGATACTCGACTTCACCCCGCCCGCGAATGCCAAGGTCGAGGAAGTAAAGCTCCCGACAAAGCACGATACGGGCGCCTCCGGGTCCTCCTCGGCAGGCGAAAAGCCGCACGTGAGCACCAGCGGCAAGGGCCTCGGCTCGATCGTGCTGCTCGAAAGCCCAGTCAAGACCGGCACGAAGGAATCGACATCCTCTGAGCTCGAAGATCTGCCGAAGGTGAGCATCGACGGCACGAGCGCCAGCGAGCTGCCAACCCAGCTCGGGACGCTACTGACTTTCGAGCGCGCGGGCGTGCGCTACCTGCTCGCCGGCTCGGTCACGCCGGCATCGATAGAGGCGTTCGCGCGAGGCATCTAGGTGACCGACGGCGAGGCCCAGCCCGTCAAGGCGCGCGGCCTAGTCAAGCGCTACAACGACGTTCTGGCGGTAGACCACATCGACCTGAATGTGCAGGCGGGCGACGTGTACGGGTTTCTCGGCCCCAACGGCGCGGGCAAGACGACAACGCTGCGCATGGCGCTCGGCCTGATCACGCCAAGCGCGGGGGTGGTCGAGCTGTTCGGGCGCGACCCGATGCGCGAGGGCGCACTGGCGCTCGAGGGCGTCGCCGGCTTCGTCGAGGCGCCGCGCTTCTACCCGTACATAACCGGTCGCAAGAACCTCCAGTTGCTCGCGGCGCTGGACGGCGACGATGCAAGCGAGCGCGTCGAGCAGGTGCTCGAGGCGGTCGAGCTCGAGCCACGCGGCAAGCACAAGGTGGGCGGCTACTCCCACGGCATGCGCCAGCGTCTGGGAATCGCAGCGGCGCTGTTGCGGCGCCCGCGCCTGTTGATCCTCGACGAGCCGGCCACAGGCCTCGACCCGGCCGGGATGCGCGACATGCGCACGTTGATCCGCCGCCTTGCCGGGGAAGGCATAACGGTACTGCTCTCAAGTCACCAGCTGCCGGAGGTGCAGGAACTTTGCGATCGCGTAGCGATCGTCGACCGCGGGAAAGTGGTCTATGAGGGCGCACTGGCAGATCTGCGCCGTCAGGGTGGAGCGGGCTACAGGCTGCGCACGACTGACGATGCGCGCGCGCTCGGCGTCGTACGCGAGCAGCCCGGTGTGGAGCACGTGGTGGCCGGGGAGCACGGTCTCAGCTTCCAGGCCGACGAGGAGAGCGTAGGCGCACTTTCGCTGATACTTGGGCAGGCCGGCGTAGGCATCCTCGCGCTTACACCGGAGCTGGCCACGCTGGAGGACCTGTTCTTCAGGTTGACGGAGAACGGCGCCGGTGCAGGCGACGACATGTCGCCAGATCCACAGCAAGGCCTCACTACAGGCGACGACATGTCGCCAGATCCACAGCAAGGCGCCGGTACAGGCGAAGACACGCCGCCAGATCCGCATGAAGACGGTTCCGGCGCTGGTACTCGGGCGCTCTCGCGCGGAATCGCGAGTGGACCATGAGCAGCGTCGCCGCCTCCCCTCCCCTGCCGGCGCCGGCCGCACCAACCCGCGCGCGCCGTCCTTCGACGCTCGTCATCTACCGCTGGGAGCTACGCAAGCTCGTCTCCCAGAAGCGCACTTATCTAGGCCTCGGCTTGGCTGTGCTGTTGCCGCTGATCTTCGTGGTCGTTCAGAACCTGCACCAGCATCACGGCCACGGCGGCGAAAGCATAATCGCCACCCAGATCACTCAGTCTGGCTTGGCAACCCCTGTGCTGATGCTCGAGTTCCAGGCTTACTTCATGCTGCCGCTGATCGCGGCGCTCGTGGCCGGCGACATAGTGGCAGCCGAGGACGGTAACGGCACGCTGAAGACGATCCTCACGCGCTCGGTCGACCGCGGCCAAGTGTTCGCCGCCAAGGCACTCGTCGCGCTGAGCTACGGTGCGCTGGCCGTCTTTCTCTCAGCGGCGGTGGCCACCATCGCCGGCGTCGTCTCGTGGGGCTTTCACCCAATTATCACTCTCTCGGGAAGCGTCGTCTCTGCCGCCGAAGGTCTGCTGCTTGTGTTCGCCGCCAACGGCTGCTATCTGATCCCGCTGTTCGCAGTGGCAAGCATCGGGGTGCTGTTGTCGACGGCGACACGCAACAGCACGGCGTCGGTGGTCGGCACGATCGGCTTTGTGATCCTGCTGTACATCGTGGCCGGCATACCGGGCCTTGAAGGCATCAAGCCCTATTTGCTTACCGAACAATTCCAGGGTTGGCACGGTCTGTTGCGCACCCCGACCGACTGGGCGCCGGTCACACACTCGCTGTGGGTCTGCGCGCTGTACGCAGTACCGGCGCTGATCGCCGGGTATCTCGTATTCCTGCGTCGAGATGTAGCCGGCGGCTAAGGCTTAGAAGGTCTTCCAAATGAGCTTGCGGCGGGATGTTCAGGGTCGTGAACGCCGGCGTTGTGCTCATTTGGACGCGATCCCCTTTACACCCCCCCCTTTGCGGGACCTTAGATAAAGGTTTGGTACATAAATAAACTCGCCGGCTCCACGCAAGGGGGTATCGAGAGTCGCACAGTTGATTTGAATGACCTTCTCAGCTCACTTCAACCGGCAACTCGACCGCCCCGACCTCGACCTCGGCCAACAGGCGCCGAGCTTCCTTGGGGTCGATCAGGCCGGCGCCGAGCCGTCCCGTCGACTCCGCGCCGCAGGCAACGCCGAAGCGTAGGCATTGGTCGGGTGCGCGTCCCTCGTAGCGAGCGGCCACGTAGCCGGCAAGGAAGGCATCGCCCGAACCGCGCTTGGCGACCGGCTCGCGTGGCGCGGTCTGGGCACGACGCAAACACGATTTCCCGTCGACGAGCACGTCGGCGACACAGCCGTCGCCCATCGTCATGATCGCCTCGTGCGCTCCCAGCGCGACGATCTCGCGCACCGCAAGCAGCCTTTCCTCCTCGGAGGCGAACTCGTGGCCGACCAGCTCCTCGGCCTCGAGGATGTTCGGGGACACGACATCGGGCTCGGCGCGGACAGCGTGCATCAAGGCATCACCGTCGGTGTCGATCACCGTGGTGACACCGGCTTTCTGCAGGTCGCGGATCAGCTCGGCGTAGATCTCCGAGGAGACGCCCCGCGGCAGCGATCCTGCCAGCACCACGATCGCGGCGCCACGCGCAAGGTAGAGCAGCTTGTCGCGAAACAGCTCGACCTCCTGCTCTGAGACGGCAGGACCGCGTTCGTTGACCTCCGTCTGCTCACCGTTGGTCGGGTCGAGCACCGAGGTATTGGTGCGCGACTCGTCGCGGATGCGTACGAAGTCGTTGAGGATCGCCTCCTCGGTGAGCTGCTCCACGATGTGCGTACCGGTCGCGCCGCCGGCCAGGCCGGTCGCGATCACGGGCTGCCCGAGCGCCTTCAGAGCACGCGCGATGTTGACGCCCTTGCCGCCGGCCATCGTGCGCTGCTCGACGGTGCGGTGACGTCGGCCGAGGCGGAAGTTGGGCACCGACAGCGACTTGTCGATAGCCGCGTTGAGCGTGACCGTGATGATCATCTGGTGCTCTTCATCCGCGTTCTCGCGCCGGGCAGACCGGATAGTCGCCTACACGCCCTGCAGAGGCTAGCGGACGGGCCGCGATAAAGCAGAAAACCTGGATAAATTCCTGCGTCACGGGCGCCGCCTTGCGCTGCCGTTCGCGTCAGTCGGACGATTCGTCCGCCGGGCCGAGAGTGCCGGGCCGAGAAGTACCAGGCCTAGAGCTGCCGGGCCGAAATCCGCCAGACCCGAGTCCTCAAGCCCCCGAAAGCGTCCAAGCCAACTCGCGCAAGCGCTCGGCCTCTGCGCGAGCGGCCTCGGCCGGTTCGCCTCCCGTCTTACGGTAGGCATCGACAATCGAGCGTGAGGCGCTGACCAAGCCCGCGGCACGACCAGGCGCGAAGGCTGGGGCCAGATCCTCGACGCGCCCGCCCTGGGCGCCAACTCCTGGCAGCAAGAACACGGCATGAGGCATCAGTTCGCGTGCGCGTGTCAAATGCTCGGGCACGGTGGCCCCGACAACGGCCCCCACATCGCTGATACCGGCCTCGCCGACAGCATCGTTCCCGAGCTGCTCGACGAGCATCGCGATCCGCTCCCAGACACGCTCGCCGCCGGCAAGCTCGAGGTCCTCGATGTCAGCGGCGCCTGGGTTTGAGGTACGTACGAGCACGAGCACGCCGGCCGCGTTGCCGTTGAGGCTGACTGCATTACGTGCTGTAGAGACGAACGGCGTTAGCGCATCCGAGCCCATCAGCGGGTTAACCGTCGCGAGATCGACGCCCAGCCCTTCGACGCTGCCGAAAGGCGTGTCGCTGGCCCCCAGAAGCGCGCGTGCGTAGGCGCCGGCACTCACATCGATATCGCCGCGCTTGCCGTCGGCGATCACGAGCAGTCCCTCAGCCTGGGCATGGCGCACCACCGCGGTGAGCAGCGTCCAACCAACGTCGCCCAATACCTCGAAGCGAGCCAGTTGCGGCTTGACCGCGACACAAGCATCGCCGACCGCGTCGATCAGCGCGCGACAGTGGTTGAGCATCGCCATCCCGGCACGTTGCACCGGCAAAACGTCCGCGTCGTCGCGCACGCGCTCGACAGCGGCCGGCCACAGCCCCATCGGATCGGGATCGAGGCCGAGCACGATCTGCGACTCGCGCTGCGCGACCAGCGCGGCGAGCCTGTCGCCGAAATTGCTGAGTCCGTCGCCTGAGCTTGGCAACCGGCCTCCGATGTCGGCACTTGGAGCGGGCGGACGAGCAGACGGGGACACGACACGTAAGAATACGCGGACAGATGGACCTCGCCCGCGTCTCCTGGATCGTGACCGTGCTCGTAGCGCTGTTGACGGCGGTGTTGCTGCTGCTGTCCGACTACACCGGTTATGCAGCACTGAGCGTTGCGGTGGCAGCTTCTGCTTCGATCAACCTGTTGTGATCTGCTCAGCTGGACCTTACGGCTGCCGCGGCTGCTTAGCCCCAGCCTCGATCAACCTGTTGTGATCTGCTCAGCCGGACCTTACGGCTGCTGCAGCTGCTCGGCCTCAGCCTCAATCAACCTGCTGTGATCTGCTCAGCCGGACCTTACGGCTGCTGCAGCTGCTCGGCCTCAGCCTCAATCAACCTGCTGTGATCTGCTCAGCCGTGCCTTGTGGCGGCGTAGCCTCCGCGGCGATCAGCTTGTTGTGAGCCACTGCTGCAGCACGCGTAGGGCGCGGCCACGGTGGCTGATGGCGTCCTTGCGCTCGTCGCTGAGCTGCGCCATCGTCACATCGCCCGGCTCGTCATCCACCAGGAACGCCGGGTCGTAGCCGAAGCCGCGCTCGCCGCGCGGGTGCTCGGCAAGCCGGCCCGTGCAACGGCCTTCGAAGACACGCTCGACACCGCGCACCGGATCGACGTAGGCGAGCGCGCACACGTAGGCGAGCGGACTCCCGGCAGGCGCCTCACGCAACAGCTTGGCGAGGTTTTGCTCGTCGCTTGCGTGCTCTCCCGCGTATCGAGCAGAGCGCACCCCAGGCGCGCCGCCGAGTGCCTGCGCTTCGATGCCAGAGTCGTCGGCAATGCTGACTCTGCCGGTGGCGGCCGCGGCAGCTCGCGCCTTGCCGAGCGCGTTCTCCTCGAAGGTATCGCCGTCCTCCGGCGGCAAAATCACCTCGTCGGGTAGCGCATCGACCTCAGCGCCGCTGAGCAGTCGCGCGAACTCGCGGCGCTTGTGCTCGTTGCGGGTGGCCAGCAGCAGCCGTGGGACGCCTGATGCGCGTTTGCCACCAGCAGTGTCGTTGTGCTCACCCACGCCCTTGCGCCGGCCCACGCCCCGCCTCAGGCGACGGCGAGCACCTGCTCCTGCACGGCGCGCAGCTGCTCGATCCCATCGGCGGCGAGTGCCAGCAGCTCATCGAGCGAGGCGCGCGACAGCGGCGTGCGCTCTGCGGTCGCCTGCACCTCGACCAGGCCGCCTTCGCCTGTCATGACGACGTTGGCGTCGACCTCTGCGTTGGAGTCCTCGCCATAGTCGAGATCGAGCAGCGCGGCGCCCCCCACGATCCCGCAGGAGACGGCGGCGATCGAGCCGGTGAGCGGCGAGCGCTCGATGCGCTCCTTGCTCTGCAGCCGCTTACAGGCGAGTGCAAGGGCAACGTATGCCCCGGTGATCGAGGCACAGCGGGTGCCGCCGTCGGCCTGCAACACGTCGCAGTCGAGGTAGATGGTGCGTTCGCCGAGCGCATTCAGGTCGATGACGACGCGCAGCGAGCGACCGATCAGGCGCTGGATCTCCACCGAGCGCCCGTCGAGGCGACCCTTGGAGATGTCGCGCGCCTTGCGATCGCCGGTGGAGGCGGGCAGCATGCCGTACTCGGCTGTCAGCCAGCCACGGCCCTTGCCGGTCATCCAACGCGGCACGCCCTCCTGCGCGGAGGCTGTGCAGATGACACGCGTCTCGCCCATCGAGATCAGCGCCGAGCCGGTCGCGGTGCGCACAAACCCGAGCTCGATCTCCACGGGGCGCAGCTGACCCGCGCTACGTCCATAGCTGCGTTTGCGCATGACACTTTCGGTCCCGTGAACGCTCTCAGCGTCGGTCCCGTGAACGCTCTCAGCGGCCGACCCGGCAGGGGTCGGTCCCACAGCCTCAACCGGCTGCCGATCGTCGCTCATGCCAACGCCCCGACGCTGTGCAACTCGACATGCTCGACCTCGCCAAGCGGCATCTGTAGAAAGCGTGTGCCAAGGTCCCTGAAGGCGGGCCCGTCACCCGTACAGAGGAAGCGATAATCGCCCTCGCCTTGCGTACGGGGATTGCCCAGGTTGCGCGTGGACAGCGCGTGCTCGACTTGACGGGCAAGCGCCCCACCTGAGCTGACGAGCCGTACGCCGGGACCGAGCATGCGTTGAAGCATCGGGCTGATGAGCGGATAGTGCGTGCAGCCGAGGATGACCGTGTCGACCTCAGCTTCGCGTAGCGGAGCGCAGGCCTCGCGCACCTGCTCGACCGCGCTCTCGTCGAACTGCCGGCCGACCTGGATGATCGAGGCCAGCGTCGGGCAGGCGACCGCGTGCAACGTGACGTGCGCGTCGATTGCACCGACCGCGCGCTCGTAGCTGCCACTGGCCACCGTGGTCGGTGTGGCGAGCAGACCGATGCGTCCGCTGTGCGTGACGGCAACGGCTTGTGAGGCCTCTGGGCGCACGACTCCGAGCACGTCGATGCCCAGTGTCGTCTCCATCATGCGCCGCTCGAGGATCGGCAGGGCGGCGGCAGTGGCGGAATTGCAGGCGATCACGAGCAGCTTGGCGTGGCGATGCAGGAGCTCCTCGGCAATCTCTGAGGCAAAGCGTGCCAGTTCCTCCGGCGAGCGTTCGCCATACGGGAAGCGCGCCGTGTCCCCCAGATAGACGAAGTCCTCATGCGGCAACTGCACCAGCAGCTCGTGCAAGACGGTGAGCCCGCCTACACCGGAGTCGAACACGCCGATCGGTCGGGCACGCGGGTCGCTGACGCTGCTCGTCACGCGCACCATCATTCCAGAGCGCTACCGTCGGGGCCTGTGCCAGAGCAGATCGAGGGATCGGCGGACTCACACACCGGGGGCTTGCGCGCGCTTGTGCTGTCGAACATGCGTCCCGATGGGCGCCATCCGGAGCGGGGTCGCTTCGTACGCGATCAGGTTGACGCGCTGCGTGACCTGGGTGAGTGGCAGGTCGAGCTGCACGAGTTCGCGCCGGGTGCCGGGGCTCTGGCTCGTGCAATACGCGACTTGCGCACACGCTATGCGGGCAAGCGCTTCGACGTGGTGCACGCTCACTTCGGCCTGACGGCCTGGGCGGCGCTGGCAGTGAAGGCACGCGGACGTGCGCTGACGGTGCACGGCACCGACGTACGTCATCCGCGCACGCGGCTGGCAACGCGTGCCGTGCTGCCCAGCGTCGGTCTGCTCGCAGCGGTCTCGCAGGCGCTCGTCGAGGAGCTGCCCAGTCGCAAGGCGCGCGCCCGCGCTCAGGTGCTGCCTTGCGGGGTGGACATGGAACGTTTTATGGCGATGCCCCGCGCGCGCGCGCGGGGCATCGCCGATTTGGACGCACAAACTCCCTACCTGCTGTTCCCAGCCGACCCGAGTCGCCCAGAGAAGCGCTATGACCGTGCCCAGGCGCTAGCTGAGGCGGCCAAAGCACGATTGCTCACCCTCGGCGGTGTGGACCCGGAGCGCGTGCCTCTATACGTGAACGCAGCTAATGCCGTGATCGTACCGTCGGAGCGAGAGGGGTTCGGGCTTGCGGTGCTCGAGGCCCTGGCGTGCGACGTGCCGGTGCTGGCAACGCCCGTCGGTATCCACGCACAGGCGCTCGACGGCTTGGCGGGGACACTTTGCGCACCGTTCGAGCTCGGGCGCTGGGGGGCTGCACTGGAGCCCCACTTGGCCGCGGAGGACCCGCGGGTAGCGGGTCGCGCCCATGCAGAGCGCTTCTCGGCACGACGGATGGCCGAGCGGGTGGCGGTGGCATGGCGCTCACTCGTCGCGGATGCCGGATAGCATGGGAGTCGTGGCAGGAGCGGACGAAGCTGAGCAGACGCCGCATGCGGCTACTCGGACACCACAGGCCGCCGCGCAGACAGCGCAGGCCCCCGAGCAAGCGCCAGGGGTTTCCCAAGGTGCTGCGCTAACCGCCGAGCAGGCCTCGGCAACTACCAATCACGCTGCACAGAGCTCCGGGCAGCAGGCCTCAGAGGCTGAGCCCCCCATTGAGCAGGCCCCGCCGGCGCCTGGCTTTGGCGAGCGCGGGCGCATGCGCCGGCGCGCCCGCTTCTTGCGCAAGGCACGCGAGCTTGCCTACCGCGACCTCGGTGGGCTCGTGTTTGACTTGCACCGCTTCGGCCAGCGCAACGACCCGCTGGTGCTCGCCAAGCTTGCGACGCTGCGCGAGATCGACACCGAGTTGCGTGGACTCGAAGACGGCTTGCACGACCACCGGCCGGTGACGGTGCTGCGTGAAGTTGGGATTGCGGCGTGCCCACGCTGTGCCGCGATCCACGGCAGCGACGACCGCTTCTGCCCCGGCTGCGGACTGGCGTTCGACACCAATGCGGACCGCCCGATCTCCACCGCGCCGGTAGCTCCCCAGGTGCAAGCGGCGGCTGCTTTCGTGCAGGCCCCGATCGCCACCCCACCCGGCACGACCACGCCGGCGTCGACTTCGTCCCCGCCCTCAGCACCAGCCCCAGCAACGCCCTCAGCGCCTCCACTGAAGCCGACAGCCCCACCGGTCGCGGCCAAGCCAACTGCCGCCCCCGCGGTTGCCGTCAAAACCTCCCCCTCGCCGGTCGAGACCAAACCTGCCGCGTCCTCGCCTACCGCGGCGCCAAAAACCCCTGAACAAGCACAGGAGGACGAACCGACGCAGATTTTGCGGCCACCGCATGGGGACGCAAATCCGTGAGCGCTCAGGCGCCGGCTGTCGCCCAGGTGGAAGCTTTGCCGCGCGACCTCTGCCCGCTCTGCCAGGCTCCGTTGAGTTCCGATCAGAATTGGTGCCTACGCTGCGGCGCCGCCGCGCGCACGCGCCTGGCGGCACAGCCGAAATGGAAGGCGCTTGTGGTGGCCTTGCTGCTCGTTGTAGTGCTGTCGCTGGGGGTACTCGCGGCGGCGCTGGTAAAGCTTGCGGGATGAGCCTCCCCTACACCCGGGTTGGGTCACGCCCCCCTTCGGGGACATGGGTTGAGAGGGAATGCACTGTGGGCTCATACCTCCTTTCTAGGTGGGTCCGTGTTGACAGGAAATGTGCTGTGAGCTCATCCCCCCCTTCTAGGTGGGTCCGTGTTGAGAGGGAGCGCGGATGAGTTCCGCCATGTCGGTGGGGGAGCGACACGGCGATGTCGACGTAGCGGTGGTCGGAGCCGGTGCGGCGGGGCTATACGCGGCGCTGTGTGCCGCCAACGAGGGCGCCACGGTCGCGCTGCTATCGGCGATGCCGCTCGCGCAGACGGCCAGCTACTGGGCGCAGGGTGGGCTCGCAGCAGTGCTCGCGACCGACGACAGCTTCGAGCTGCACCTGAGCGATACCGAGCGGGCTGGGCGCGGAGCGGTGCGCAGCTCAGCCGCTGAGGTGCTCGTCAAAGAGGCGCCCGAGCGGGTGCGCGATCTCGAGCGGCTCGGCTTTCACTTCGACGCGGACCGCCACGGGCGCTTGGCACTCGGGCTGGAGGGCGGGCATTCGGTGCGTCGGATCGTGCACGCCGGCGGTAGCGCGACCGGGAGGCGGCTATTGCGCGAGCTCTCGGCGCTGGTCGTGGGGCACCCCCGCGTGCGAGTGATCGAGGGGGCGCGCGTGAGCCGGTTGCTGTGCGAGGGGGGGCGCTGTATAGGCGTCGTTTGCCAGGCCAGCGGAGATCCGGACGATCCTCGCGCACTCGGCCGCATCGTTACAGCCCGGGCGACGTTGCTGAGCACCGGCGGCGCCGCCGCCCTTTGGGCGCGCACAACCAATCCGCCTGGCTCGATCGGCCAAGGGCTTTTGCTTGCGCACGCTGCCGGAGCGACCCTGGCCGACCTCGAGTTCGTGCAGTTCCATCCCACGGCTGTGATTGGCATAGAGGGCAGAGAAGGCTTTTTGATCACCGAGGCGATCCGCGGCGAGGGGGCCACACTGCTCGATGGTGACGGGCAGCGCTTCGTCGACGAGCTGGCGCCGCGTGACGAGGTCTCGCGTGCGATCCAAAGCCGCTTGCGCAGCAGTGGGGAGCGCTCGGTCAGCCTCGACATGCGCGCGATCGACCCGGCCCTGTTTCCCAACGTGGTTGGTGCGTTGCGCGAGGCCGGGCTCGACCCGATGCGCGAGTTGGTGCCGGTGGCGCCTGCCGCGCACTACACGATTGGAGGGATCGTTACCGACCTGTATGCGCGCTCAGCGGTAGCTGGGCTGTATGCGGTTGGCGAGACGGCCTGCACCGGCCTGCACGGAGCCAACCGGCTGGCGTCGAACTCGTTGAGCGAGTGCTTCGTGTTCGGTCGCCGCGCGGCGCTGGCGGCACTCGAGGAGCCTACGCTCGGCGCTGTGGCCGCGGAAGTCAGCGAGGCCGCGATCGACGCTGGCGCTTCGACGCCGGGAGCGGGCGCGAGCGTAGATTGGCGATCGGAGAGGTCTTCCGAGGACCAGCAGGACATCAGACAGGCGTTGTGGCAACACGCGGGAATCGATCGCTCGGCCGAGGGATTGACGGAACTGCTCGATAGTCCGCACCCGCTTGCACGACTGATCGCGCGTTCGGCGCTGATGCGCGAGGAGAGTCGCGGCACCCACACACGCAGCGACCATTTGGAGTGCGATGCGCGGCTCGACGGCAAGCACGTGGTTGTGCAGAGCGGCGGCGAGCTGGAGCTCGACTGGCAGGATTGGCGCTAGCGACGAGCGAGAAGCCGCAGCTCAACCGGCAGGAATGGCACTGGCAGCGCCACGACCTAGCTGCCGATACTCCGCAAAATGGGGTGAGAAATCCTCAAAAAACGCGCAACGGGCGAAAAGCTAACCCGAGCTTAATCAATTACTTCTGTGCCACTTAGGAATGGCTTGGATACTCGATAAGTCCGGTCCTTTTGGCATAGACCGGTGTTGAAGAGAGCAGAACTATGTATCAGTTCAGCCGAGCCATATACAGGGAGTTGGCGCCGTATATAACGGAGTCTAAGCCCAATGCCGGGGCCGCCTCCAACCACAAGCACGTGCTTGACGCGTGCGAGTCGGCCGTCGAGCGGCTTGCAACCGACCGTCATTACTTCGCCAAGCCCGCTCGCACACTGTTCTATGACATCAGGACCTACTTCCCGATGAATGCGCAGGAGCGGGTGTTGCAGACCGTTTGCCGCTATATCGGGCTTGCCCAACGCTTCCTTGCCGAGAACCCGTTGGAGGCGCACGCGGCCGTAACCGACGAGCCACCCACTTGCCGTGCCACCACGCGCAAGGGCTCGACCTGCCAGCGCGTGCCGTTGCCGCACAACGGATACTGCCCCTCGCACCAGCACCTGGCCGACACCGAGCACAACGAGCGCCTCGCTGCGGCTTGAGTAGTCTTCCCAGGCATGCTGCTCGCGGTCCTCGCTGCGGCTTGAGTAGCCTCCCGGGCATGCTGCTCGCGGTCCTCGCTGCGGCCTGAGTAGCCTCCCGGGCATGCTGCTCGGGGTAGATGTGGGTGGAACGTTCACCGATGCGGTGCTTCTGGGCGACGATGGGATCGTCCACACCGCCAAGGCGCCAAGCACACCCGGCGCCCAGGAGCAAGGCGTGATGGCCGCGATCGCGGCCGTGCTCGCTCGCGCCGACGCCGAGGCCTGTCAAACCCAACGCTTCGCCCACGGCATGACCGTCGCGACGAACGCCCTGCTTGAAGCGGAAGTCCACCCACCGGCCCACCCGCCCGCACGCACGGCACTTGTCGCGACCGAGGGCTTCACAGACATTGTCGAGCTTGGGCGCCAGGCTCGCCCAAGCCTGTATCGCCTGTGTGAGGCGGGTCCAAGGCCGCTTGTGCCGCCGCACCTGCGCTTCGGGGCTCCGGAGCGGATGGGTCCAAACGGGGTATTGCGTGAGCTCGAAGTCGAGGCCACCGAGACGCTGCTGGAGCGACTCCAGGCCAGCCAGGTCGAAGCCGTGGCGGTTGTGTTGCTGCACTCCTACGCCCATCCTGAGCATGAGCGCAAGATCGGCGAGCTGATCTCGTCCGGTCTGCCCGGAGTGCACTTGTCGCTCTCGCACGAGCTTGTCGGCACGTTTAGGGAGTACGAGCGTGCAAGCACCACTGAGGTGGATGCAGCGCTCTCCCCCTTGCTCTCCTCCTATCTGCGCAAGCTTGGCGAGCTTGCCGCCGAGCAGCGCCTGCCCGAGGTCCAGGTGATGCAGTCCTCGGGCGGGCTCACCGACGCTCGAGGAGCCGCCGCCCATGCAGCGCTGACGGTGCTCTCCGGTCCCGCCGGCGGCGTCGACGGGGCGCTGATGCTCAGCCAGGCAACGGGCGAGCACGACGTGTTGTGCTTCGACATGGGCGGTACCTCGTGCGATGTGTGCGTAATCGACGAAGGGCGAGTGGCCGAGACGGCGCAGCGCAGCGTGGGCGGTCGCCCGCTCGCGCTACCCGCGCTCGATATCCACACGGTTGGTGCGGGTGGTGGCTCGATCGCCTGGCGTGACCCGGGCGGGGCACTGCGCGTCGGTCCGGAGTCGGCAGGGGCCGATCCGGGGCCCGCTTGCTACGGGTACGGAGGCGAGCGGGCAACCGTGACAGACGCCAACCTGATGCTGGGTAGGCTGCTCGATGACGCGCCGCTGGCCGGCGGCGTGCGTCTCGATCGGGTGGCGGCCGAGCGCGCTGTGGGAGCGCTGGCAGACGAGTTGGGGCTCGATCCGCTTGCCTGTGCCGAGGGGATCGTGCAAGTCGCCGAGACGGAGATGAGGCGGGCTCTGGCCGGGATGACCGTGGAGCGTGGGATCGACCCGCGCCGCTTTGCGCTGATGCCGTTCGGGGGCGCCGGGCCACTGCACGCCGCCTCGATGGCCGGCGAGCTTGGGATCGAGCGGGTGCTATGCCCACGCGCTTGCGGCGTGCTGAGCGCGCTCGGTCTGGCCGCCGCGGCGCCACGGCGGGACGCATCGAGCACGGTCATGCTCAGTGGCGCAAGCCTCACGGGGGAGAACATCGCCCAGACGCTCGATGCGCTGATTGCGCGCGCCTCAGGGGAGCTCGATGAACCAACCGAGCACATCGGACTGCGCTACGAGCTGCGATATCTGGGGCAATCGTTTGAGCTGACGGTTGAGGAGGAAATCGACCCCGGGAATTGGTTTGGAGGAGATGTCGTTCCCGTCGCTGACACTCCGAGGGTCGACTCCCACACATTGTGCGATCCCCTGCGCTTGCGCGAAGCCTTTGAAGCCGAGCACGAACAGCGCTATGGCTATCGCGACGTGGACGCCCAAGTGGAGCTGGTGAATGTGCGTGTGTCGGCGATCGGGTCACGGCCCGCGCTGCGACTGAGCGTTGCTACCGATGAGCAACCGGTGCACGAGAGCAAGCTGGTGGCATTCGACAGGGAGTGGCTCGAGGCAGAGCTGTGGCGGGGAGATCTGCCCGTGGGAACGCAAGTGCGCGGGCCTGCCCTTTGTGCGATGCCCGAGTCCACGCTGCTCGTGCCGCCCGGTTGGAGCGGCGCGGTGGACGAGCATGGGACGGTCGTGCTGGAGGGGGCTCCGCCGGAGTCGAGTCGCAACAGGCAAACACGAAGCTCTGGGGAACGCGACGGACAGCAGCAAAGCTCCAAGGGGACAACGTGAGCTCACTCGACCCGATCGAGCTACAGGTGATCGTCGGTGCGCTCAGGGCGACCTGCGAGGAGATGGGTGGCGCGCTCGTTCGCTCAGCGCACTCGGCCAACATCAAGGAGCGTCGCGACGCCTCGACCGCGCTGTTCGACCATCACGGCGAGATGGTGATGCAGGCCGAGCACATTCCCGTGCACCTCGGCTCGATGCCTGCCGCGGTGCTTGCCGTGCTCGAGCGCGAGCAGCGACCCGGCGTGTCCTGGATTCTGAACGATCCCTTCGCAGGCGGCACGCACTTGCCGGACATCACGGTTGTGACTCCTATTTTTGCCGGTGCCCCCCGCGCGCGCGGGGGGCACCGTGTGCTCAGAGCATCCAAAACCCCAGGTGGCGCCCTCCCGCAAAGCCCCCCAGAGCATTCTCCTCCGGGGCCTCCCCAAAGCGGTCCGCTGATCGGCTTCGCCGCCAGCCGCGCACATCACGCCGACGTGGGCGGTCTGGTCCCTGGATCGATGCCGGCTGACAGCCGAACGCTTGAGGAAGAGGGCGTCGTGATCCATCCCCGTGAGCTGAGCGAGGCGGCAATCGAGGAACTTGTCGCGCAGATGCGCCAGCCACAGGAGCGCAGAGCGGACCTGCGGGCGCAGCTCGCAGCCAACCGCATCGGCGCCCTGCGTCTCTCCGAGCTGGCTGAGCGCGCCGGGGTGCAGCGACTCGCCACGGCGATGGAGGAGGTACTCGACTACGCGGAGCGGCGCACACGTGCGTGCATCGCGGCGCTGACAGACGGGGTGCGCGAAACCCGCGATGTATTGGAGGCGCCCGAGGGCGATCTGCTGCTGTGCCTGAAGGCGACGGTCGCCGGGGAGCAGCTGACGCTCGACTTCAGCGGCTCCGCTTGGCGCCATCCCGGCAACCTCAACTGCCCGCTTGCGGTCACGCTGTCTGCCTGCTGGTTTGCGGTGCGTGTGCTCACCGACCCCGACATTCCGCCCTCGGCCGGCGCATACCGTCCCGTCGAGGTGATCGTGCCGGAGGGATCGCTGTTGAACGCCAAGTCACCCGCCGACAGTGGGGAGCCGGCCCCGGCGGTTGCCGCCGGCAACGTGGAGACCTCCTCTCGCGTCGCCGACCTTGTGCTCGGCGCTTTTGGCAAGGCGCTTGGTCAGGGCACGATGAACAACCTGACGCTTGGCAACGCCGACTTCAGCTACTACGAGACACTCGGTGGCGGGCAAGGGGCTTGCGCGGATGCCGACGGGCCCAGCGGCGTGCACGTGGCGATGAGCAACACGCTGAACACACCTGTAGAGGCGCTCGAGCGCGAACTGCCGCTACTCGTAAGCGAGTACACGCTGCGACGCGACTCAGGCGGAGCCGGCCTGCACAGGGGCGGCGACGGCGTCGTGCGCGAGCTTAAGGCGCTCAGCGACATGACCTTCTCGCTGATCGGCGAGCGCCGCCGCCACGCTGCCCCAGGCGCAAACGGCGGCAGCCCGGGCAAGCCCGGCCGCGACACGCTGATTGGGCTGAACGGCGAGCCACGACGGTTGCCGGCGAAGACGACGGGTAGGCTTCATGCAGGTGAGCGACTCCGCATCGAAACCCCCGGAGGCGGTGGATATGGCTGAGCGAATCGGCTTCCTTGGCCTGGGAATCATGGGCTCGCGCATGGCCGCGAACGTGGCCAAGGCGGGCTATCCGCTGACGGTCTGGACGCATACCGAGGGCAAGGCACAGCGCTGGGCCGAAGAGCACAAAGCTACTGCGGTGAACACACCGGCAGAGGTGGCGGCAGCCAGCGACATCGTCGTAAGCATGGTCGTTGACGGCGCCCAGGTTGAGAGCGTCCTGTGCGAGGAGAACGGTGTGGCTGACGGCGCCAAAGACAGGCTGCTTTGCGTGGACATGTCGACGATCGCCCCGACCGACACGCGCCGTATCGCCGCGCGTTTGAAGGAGCGCGGGGTCGGCATGATCGACGCGCCTGTTACCGGCTCTTCGCCGCGCGCTGAGGCGGGGACGCTGACGATCATGGTCGGTAGCGAGGCCGAGCAGTTCGAGCGCGTGAAAGCGCTGCTTGAAACGATGGGCGAGCTGATCGTGCACGTCGGCGAGCTTGGCCAGGGCGAGATGCTCAAGCTGATCAACAACTCCCTGGGGGCCGCAAACGCAGCCGCCGTGGCCGAGGCGCTGTTGCTCGCCAAGGCGACCGGCGTCGACTTGGATGCGCTCGTGGCAGTAACCCAGAGCGGCTCGGGCGCCTCGGCGCAGATGCAGATGAAGTCTGGGCCGATGCGCGCCCACGATTATTCGACGTTGTTCAAGACCGAGCACCTGCTCAAGGACGTGCGGTTGTGCCTGGAGGAAGCACAGGCCGCCGGAATCCCCTTCCCGGCGGCCGCCCATGCTCGCGACCTGTTGGCCGCGACGATGGGTCGTGGGCACGGTGCGGATGACTATTCGGCATTGATCGAGTCAGCCGAGGGCCTCGCCGGACGGCGGCTGTAAACGCCCCGTAACCGCCAGACCACCAAAAAAAACCTTCCATTTGCAGGGGATTTGGGATTTCCGCTCGGATTTCGTATCTTTAATGGCAGCGGCGCCCCGTGCCAAGGCCTCCTAGGCGGCACGGATGGGGTCGCACGGTTCTTAGACGATCCCTCGTAGTCAGGTCTTTTCAAAATGCCAATTGCTCTTAAGGAATGGGCGGTCACCGTCCGCGCCCTCGCCGAAGGCGAGCAGCTCATCACTCTGCGCAAGGGCGGTATTCGCGAGCCCGAAAAGCACTTCAAGCTCGATCACGACCGCTTTTTCCTGTATCCCACGTTCGACCACCAGCGCAACGACCTCGTGCGCGAGTCCCATCAGCCAGAGCTGCGCCGAGCGCTCGAGGAAGGCGTGTGGAACGACGGCGAGCCGTCCGTAAACGCTTTCAGCGTCGAAGGCGGCATCCAGCAGCCTGAGCGTGTGCGCATCAGGGCTTGGGCCGAAGTGGCCGGTCACTTCACGATCTCCGATCCCCGCTGTGTCGATGCGCTGTCCCCGTTCTACGTGTGGACACCCGACTACGCCGAGAAGCGCCTTGAATGGAAGCGCCGCCATCCTCTGCACGTGCTGCTGCTGCGCACCTACCGGATTCCCCGTCCGGTCACCGTCAAGGTCAAGGACGAGTACGGCGTTTGCAGCTCTTGGCTTGAGCTCCAGCGCGAGCTGCCCTTCGAGGGCACACCCGTTCTCTCCGACGGCGAGTTTGAACGCGCCGCCGAAGAGATCGAGTCGATCACGCGCGAAGCCGGGCAGCCGATGGGCCAGCCGGTCCTCGTCTAGGCCAACAACTCTCGCGCGCGGTCGGCCTGCGACACGGGCACGAGCACATCGCGCCCGCCTGCCGCGATGAAGTCGGGCACATCGGCGCCACCATTGCGCTTGAGCATGCTCGGGATCTGCTCTTGGCGCAAGAGACCCTGGATCAGTTCAGCCTCGGCCAGATTGCGCGCATAGGCAACCTTGACGAGATGAACGCGGTCGCTAGACCGCGATTTGCCCGATCTCCACCTCACGGACACTACCTTCCTCGATCAGATAAGAGCGGATCTCTGGCATTTGTGGATCGGAGAGCCCGACGATGATCCACTCCACGCCCGGCCAGCTTGCCGCAAAGTTGATGTCGGTCTGCGAGGGATAGGGCGGCGTGTGCGTGTGCGAGTGATAGATCGCGCCTATGTCCCAGCCCGCCTCGTCGAACTCGTTGATCGCCTGAATCACGTCTTTGCCGTCGATCTCAAAGCGCTTGGGACTCGCATGTATGTTGCGCGCCGAGCGTATGCGCGTCGCCTGCGCCGCCCTACCGTCGACGGCCGGCACGACCGCCACGACTCCGCAACACTCGTTGGGCGCCTCTTCGCGCGCGTGCTCGAGGATCTGCTCGAGTAGCTCCGGAGCGATATCCATCTCTGTCAGCCTTCTCCCCCCCGCGCGCGCGGGGCATCCCAAATCCGACCACCCCACACCTGCCGGCTCACCACCAAACGGTGGAGTCAAGGTTCTCGATCTCCTCGACCGGCAGCGTGTAGATGCCGCTCGACAAGTACTTCCAGCCGTCGTCGGCGACGACGAAGACGACGTTGCCCTCGTCGAGCTCGCCCGCGATACGGACCGCCACGCGCGCGATCGCTCCACTGGAGACGCCCGCAAAGACGCTCTCCTCGTCGAGCAGCTTGCGCGTCCACAGGATCGCATCGGTGTTCGTAACGAAGATCTTGCGATCCAAGATGGAGAGGTCGATGATGGGTGGGATGAAGCCATCGTCGAGCGAGCGCAAGCCCTGAACTGGCTCGCCCTGCATCGGCTCGGCGGCGACGATCTTGCATGCGTCGCCGAAGGTCTCCTTCAAACGGCGACCGTTGCCCATCAGCGTGCCACCCGTGCCAAGCCCCGCAACGAACGCGGACACCTCGTCCAGCTCCTCAAGAATCTCAAGCGCCGTGCCGTTGTAATGGGCGTTCGGGTTGGCCATGTTGCCGTACTGGTAGGGCATGTAGTAGGAGGAGTCTTTCTCAGCCATGTCGAGTGCCTTCTCAACCGCGCCGTTGGAGCCCTTGGAGCCCTCGGAATAGACGATCTCCGCCCCGTACATCTTCAGCAGCTGGGTGCGCTCGGGAGTGACGTTCTCGGGCATCACTACCTTCAAGCGGTAGCCCTTGCGCGAGCAGATCATGCCGAGCGAGATGCCCGTGTTGCCTGAAGTTGGCTCCAGGATCGTCTGCCCTGGGAGGATCGCGCCCTGGCTCTCGGCGTCCTCTATCAGCGCGCGCGCCACACGGTCCTTGACCGAGCCGGTGGGGTTGCGCGACTCGAGCTTGGCCCAGATGCGCACGCCCGGCTTCGGCGAGAGACGTGGCAGCTCCACGAGCGGCGTGTTGCCGATCGACTGGATGATGTCGCCGTAGCGACCTCCGCACGGCTTGTTCTGGACCCGCTCCGCAGCCATTACTTCACGGAATATAGCGCCATTGAAACGCTCAACGAAATTGTGGGGATGAGTGAAACGGACGACGCGCGCACCCACTCGGTTGCTCGACTGGCTGCACAACCAATATGCTGGAGGAACATGGACGGGGACTTCGACTACGACTGGTTGGTGATCGGCTCGGGCTTCGGCGGCAGCGTCTCGGCGCTGCGCCTCTCCGAGAAGGGCTATAAGGTCGGCGTGTTGGAGTGCGGTCGGCGCTTTGCCGACCACGAGTTTCCCGAGTCCACCGCCGACTACAAGCGCTACTTCTGGCGCCCGAGGATCGGCTGGAAGGGCATCTTCCGCCTCACCACCTTCAAAGACGTCTCGGTCGTGAGCGGCTGTGGCGTCGGCGGCGGCAGCCTTGGCTACGCCAACACCCTGTACGTGCCGCCAACGCCGTTCTTCGAGGATCCCCAGTGGGCTGGGATCGCCAAATGGGAGTCGGAGCTGGCGCCCCACTACGACGAAGCGCAGCGGATGTTGGGCGTGACGATGAACCCCCATGACGACCCCGCCGACCAGCTGCTGCGCGAGCTGGGTGAGGAGCTGGGTGTTTCCGACACCTACAAAAAGACGCCCGTCGGCGTGTTCTTCGGCGCGGAGGGTGAGGCCGGTAAGCGCGTGCCCGATCCCTTCTTCGGCGGTGACGGTCCCGACCGCACCGGCTGCCAGCTGTGCGGTCGTTGCATGGTCGGCTGCCCGCACGGCTCGAAGAACACGCTTGTAAAGAACTACCTCTACCTGGCGGAAAAGCGCGGCGCGCGCGTCTCCCCTGAGCGCACGGTGATCGACATTCGCCCGCTGGGTGCGGGCGACGGCAGCGACGGCTATGAGGTGGAAAGCATCCGCTCGGGCGCGTGGGTGCGCCGCGAACGCAAGGTGCAACGAGCACGCGGCGTGGTTGTCTCGGCCGGTCCGCTCGGCACGAACACGCTCCTTCAACGTTGCCGCGTCGGCGGCTCGCTACCACGCATCTCCGCGCGGCTTGGAGAGCTGGTGCGCACCAACAGCGAGGCGATCCTCGCCGTGACTGTGCCCGAGGGCTATCCGGAGAACCTGATCAAACGAGTTGCGATCACCTCGAGCATCTATCCCGACGCACACACGCACATCGAGACCGTCACCTACGGCAACGACGGCGACTCGATGAGCCGCTTGAACACGCTGCTGACAGGCGACGGCACGCGCGCGACGCGTCCACTAAAGCTGCTCGGCCAGATCATTCGCCACCCCAAGCGCTTCGTGCAAGTTGTGCGGCCCAAGAACTGGTCGCGGCGCACGATCATCATCCTCGTGATGCAGACACTCGACAATGCGATTGCGCTGCGTCCAAAACAGGGCCCGTTCAAAACACTATGGTTGAGCACCGAACAGGATCCCGAGCGTCCGATCCCCACGTTCATACCGGTCGCGAACAAGGCCGCCGAATGGTTTGCCGAGCGCACCGGCGGCATCGCGCAGAGCTCGTTCACCGAGGCTGCCCTGAACATCCCCACGACCGCCCACATCCTCGGCGGAGCGGTGATCGGCGCCGACGCTGAGCACGGCGTGGTGGACGCCCACCAGCATGTCTTCGGCTACGAGAACCTGCTCGTCTGCGACGGCTCGGCAGTTCCGGCGAACGTGGGCGTCAACCCGAGCCTCACGATCACAGCGCTGGCCGAGCACGCGATGAGCCATGTGCCGATGGCTGGTCAGTCGACCACGGCCACGCCTGGGGCGTTCGACCCGGAGACCAACGGGTTGACCACAAGCACTGCCGCAGCGGCGTAGAGCCAGCCCAGGCCCCCTCTCGTCCGGGCCCCTTCCCGCCCGGGATCCTCTCTCCGCGTCTGGGTCCCTTCTTTTCACCCTGGCCCTATGCCCGGTAGGGCACGACCACCGTGTGAGTGCAGCCGACCAGCTTCCACGGCCTGTTCTGCGGCAGGTAGCGCATCACGAGCGTCTTTACCCCGGAACCGTTGCAATCGACGATTCCGTGGCCGTAGACGAGCGCCATATGGTCGTTGCCGGCGCCGGTCCAGATGTGGTTGTAACCATGGCTCGCGTAGATCCAGTCGTTGCCGTTACCACCGTGCAGCTCGTCGATTTGAGTTGTTGGGTTGGCCTCGGCGTGCGAATCGCCCCAGATCACGTCGCCATCGTCTCCACCCCAAATGATGTCATTGCCGTCGCCCCCAAGCAGCTCGTTGTGGACGTCTTCCACGCCTCGCAACGTTCCGCTTTCGTTATTGGGATGTCCCTCGTGGTGACCGATCGACGGCCAGCCGGCGTGACTTGCCTCGCCGCCCGCGGGCACCGCGAACGCCAGCATGCCGGCGCCCGCGAACAGGAACGGCAGCAGCCGTCCTCGCAAGATCGGGCGTATGTCGAAGCACAGGCTCATCGACACTCTCCTTATCGACCAATATTCTGGAAGCACGAATCCGCACTACCCTGCGGTCGATGCCCGCCAACGAAACATGGACGAACGACCTAGTGCTCGCGACAATACCGCTCACGAGCAAGCCCCCCTGTGAGAACGCTGCCGTTCAGCGGGCAAACCACCCTGCGAAAACGCTGCCCTTCGTGGGCAGATCGCGATCGACGTGCTGCGCACTGCGCGCTGTGCTCACAGGTGGCTCTGGGCCCGAGGCACCGATGCAGAGGCCGAGTCCAGCTTCCCGACACGCAACCGCAGACGCGCGGCGCCACTCAGACGCAGAAGTCGGTTGATCACGCCATAGCGATTGGCGGGTAGGCGATCGATCGTCTGCCAGCGACCGCCACCGCCCTGTCGTTGCAGGAGAGCCGACTGACCTCCACGCATCAGCAGTGCCCATACACGCAACTGCCGTTGGTTCACACGCAGCGGGTCGAACGGCATCGTGAAGCCTCGAAGGAACTGCTTGGGTCGAGCGAGCGCGGTATCGCCTCCCGGGCCAGACTCGTATAGCCCAGCGGGTCGCGGGTAGAGGTTGATGCCCCCATCGGGCGAGGCCAGTGGAGTCCCCCCGTAAGGGTCGATCAGGAACTGCCAATCTACGAGGCTCACACCGGCGACCCATAGACGGTGTAGCCCGCGCGAGATCCACGCGGCCTGCAACGAGCTGGGCACGCCTGTGGAGCTGGGCGGGGAGCTCTCCCAGTTGAGCTCGGTGACCCAAAGCGAATGGGACTCCGCCGGCAGGACTGTGTGCAGACGCTCGGCCCGCGCCAGCAGTCCTGTGATCTTGGCGATGTCGGAGACCGCCACGTCGAGCTTTGACACGGCCGGGATATCCGGGTCGAAGACTGATAGCGGATGGAACGCCAGCACGTCTAGATGGGGCTTCTGTGGGCAGCTTGACTTTGCCGCGCCCAGGCAGAGCAACCCTTCCATAAAGGTCACGGGCGCCATTGCGCCAACGCCTGCGGGTTCGCCCTCAGGGGCAATGCCGGCAGCGACGACGGTGTCGCTGGGCTGGACCGACTTGACGCCCGCATAGAACCCGTTCAGCAGCTGACGGTAGAGCTGTGGCGAGAAGGCGCTCCAGCGGCGGCCGACCGCCACCCATTGGGGCTCCAGGTAGCGCGCGAGGTTGGGCTCATTCCAAGCCTGGAACAGGCGTACACGTGGCAGCACGGCGCCGGGGCGCAGCGGGTCGGGGAAGGCGCCGTCGTAGCGGCTGGCGAGAGCCACCGCGAATTCCTCCAGCGCCACCGGGCTCGGCGCCCAGCTACCCGGGTAGGCATAGGGCCAGCGGTGCGGAGCTTCGGCGAAAGCGGGCGCGTGAGAGACGACCAACAAGGGCTGCAGCCCGGCGGCGACAGCGCTGCGTACGGCCGCGTCAAGCGGGGCGAAGCGGTAGGTGGGACTGGCCGGATCGCGCGCTTGAAACCCCACGTGCGAGTTGGCTTCGACGACGTTGCGCCAGTCCACGGGAATGCGCGCGACGTTCCCTCCCAGCGCCCGGACTCTGCTCATCGTCTGGGTGCGAACTTCGGCGTCTTCGCTCAGCATCAGCCTTCCGTCGGAGACCCCGCGCGCTAGCCCACCGTCTGGAAAGGGACCATGGAGCAGCGCGTGGTTCTGTACCCGGACAACCGACGGACTGGTATTCGCGGGGACCGTTCCCGCCGGCGGCTCCACGCCGTACGGCCGCGGTGGCCCGTCGGCACCGGTCCGCGATGGCAGTGGCAGGACCGTAGGAGGCTGCAGCCAGGCGATCGCGCTGAGCAATACCGACGCGGTTTGAAGAGCACGCTTCAAAGGCCCTCAAAGGCGTACGGTGGGAACCTCAAGCGCCCCCCGGCGAAACCCGTCGGAGCGGCCCCCTCTAGCGCCAGGAACGACAAGTCAAGACCAGTGTCCGCGGTTGCGCCGACTGGAAACGTGACTCTAGCGGTGAAGCGTAAGGACGTGGCGTCCAAGCGCGAGCTTCGCGCCCGAGCTAGCGGTGAGCGTCGTGACCAGGACCACTTTGACGCTGTGTGCGTGCTTGAGCAGGCGCCGGCCGACAGAGGTGAGATGCATTGTGACTGTCGCCGTCCCGGCCACTTTGGCTGTGGCCGTGCCCCGGGCGAGCAGCAGCGCCTTGGGTTCTCTGCGGGGTCGCTTCTGTTTGCTTGTCGCCGCGAACGCCGGTAGGACCCCACTGTGCTGGTAGAGGCCCTCAACGATCGTCGCAGGCTGGTTGATTGTCACATGTGTCGACCATCCGGAATGAAGCAGCTTGGCGATCGAAGTCCGGGTGAATTTCGCGAATGCCCCGGAGAGCGCGAGCGGAGGTGGTGGCGGAGGAGGCGGCGGTGGCGGAGGGCAGCCGCCGACCGGGCGGTCGTTCTCGCTGGAGTAGGTGAAGGTCGCGCCACCCGCAAGGGGGGAAGTCAGCGACTCGACGGCGTAGACGGTCTCGCCACCGAGGAGTGGCGTAAGAAAGTCGCCGCCGAAGCTTGAGCCGCTAAGCACTTGAACCTGGGCCAAGCCGCCGTTGCGCCTGGCGAAGTATCTGGGGTGAGGCACAACCGTGTAGTAGCCGCCTTCCACGGTGTAGCCAGCGGTGCGCTGGCCGGAGAAGTTGGTCGAGCCTGCGCAAACAGTGGGTTCCAGCGATGGCAACCCATCGTATGTGACTGCCGTGACGAAGCCGGAGGATTCGAACGTGACGATGTCCCCGACCTGCGGCACCTGTGAGAGCCACGCGCCACCTTCGCCGCTCTGCTTGTCCACGACGAGCCCGCTATGGGTGATCGAGACGGCCACTTCGGCTTTTTTATTGATGCTGGCGCTGACGTGCCCGATCGAGTCTTCGGGCTGGGTGTCAGCTCCCTCGACGACCGACAGCGAGTATTCGGGGGCTTTCGAGCGTTCGTCGGCGACCGCCGGCGACGCCACGAGAGCCGTGGCGACAAACGCCAACGGCGCGACGCACAGGAAACCCATGAGATTACGTAGGCAAAGAAGGTGAGCAGCTCTCATCGACACGAGAACATATTCGTTCGCCCGGTCGGAACATTTAGCCTTGGGCGAGAAGTTGGACGTTCAGCGCCCGCCGGCCATCGCCGGCAGGATCA
Organism: uncultured Solirubrobacterales bacterium; assembly: GCA_963704555.1. GTDB lineage: Bacteria > Actinomycetota > Thermoleophilia > Solirubrobacterales > Solirubrobacteraceae > Palsa-744. The sequence goes on along the minus strand of OY969921.1, from coordinate 1,341,984 downwards.
CCACTGTGTCGCTCTCGGCGACAGTGGTCTCCAGTCCGTCCAGCACGCGTACGTCCTCATCGTTGAGGTAGACGTTGACGTAGCGATTCAGCTCGCCGTCAGCCGAGAAAAGCTGGTCGGCCGTGGCCGGATGCGAGTCGGCCAGGTCACGCAGAATCTCGCCGACGTTCTCGCCCGAGGCGCTCACCTCGCGCTCGCCGCCCACAGAGGGGCGCAGCACCGGTGGGATCTTGATCTTGGCCATCGCGAACTGCAGGCTACCCTGCCGCCGCGCAAAACGCCTCGTAGTCTGGGAACACGCCCATCTCCTCGTCGGAGATCTCCTCCGGTGGGCGCGAGCAGATCGGGCAGTCTGGGTCGCGATGGACCTTGACCTCGGTGAGCGTGGCGGCCAGCGCGTCGTAGAGCAACAACCGTCCAATCGCCGGATCGCCGATGCCGAGGATCAGCTTTACGACCTCCGTGGCTTGCAGAAGGCCCATCGTCCCGGGCAGCACGCCGAGCACGCCGTTCGCGCCGCATGAAGGCGCAAGCTCGGCCGGCGGTGGCTCGCGGAACAGGCAGCGGTAGCACGGCCCCTCATAGGGCTTGAAGACCGACAGCTGGCCGTCGAAGCCAAGGATCGAGGCTGATACGACCGGGATCTTCAGGCGCACGGTTGCGTCGTTGAGCAGGTAGCGCGTGGGGAAGTTGTCAACGCCGTCGACGATCACGTCATACCCCTCGATGATCTCCATGATGTTCGAGGCATCCAGACGCACCGGGTACTTGACGACCTTCACGTCGGGGTTGAGCGCGTGGATCGACTCCTCGGCCGAGTCCACCTTTGGAATGCCAACGCGCTGGGTGGAGTGGATCACCTGGCGTTGAAGATTGGAGAGATCGACGACGTCGTCGTCAACGATCCCAAGCGTGCCGACACCGGCCGCCGCCAAATAAAGCGCGGTCGGCGAGCCCAGACCACCGGCACCGAGCAGAAGTACCTTGGCGTCGAGCAGCTTTTGCTGGCCCTCGTTGCCGATCTCGGGGATCAGTAGGTGACGCGAGTAGCGATCGCGTTGCTCGGCCGACAGCGTGCGCGGCACGTCGACCTCGTAGCCGCGGTCCTTCCACAAGGTGATGCCGCCTGTCATCGACTCGACGTGCTCATAGCCGAGATCGTCGCGCAGAGTGCGTGCGCCGTAAGCGGAGCGGTTGCCCGAGGCGCAGTAGAGAATCACGTGGGCATCGCGATTTGGCACGATGCCCTCGATGCGCGTCTCCAGATAGGAGCGCGGCACATGCTTGGCGCCCGGCAGGATGCCAGAGGCAAGCTCGTCGGTCTCGCGCAGGTCGATGATCACCGCGCCCTCTTGCAAGAGCTCCTTGACCTCGGAGGGGTCGACCTCCCCTATTTCGCTCTTCACCTGGCGCAGCAGGTCCGCACTCGACGGGCTCATCTGAAATCTCCTGAATTGCGGTCGGAATTCATGGAACTTCAAAAAGTATAGCGCCCGTCGCTCGACATTTGAATAGCTGCCCGAGGCGCTGGGCTCCGGCGTTCACGACCACCTCCAACGGTCTTCTTCTTTAACCACCTCCAACGGTCTTCGTTAACGACCACCTCCTGACGGCCTGCCTGCAGCCTGTGCCTCGACCGGTCCCCTACCCTTGCCTGCCGGTGCGCTACCAACCTCGCTTCGTACTTCCGGCCATTTCGACCATCCTGGCGATCGCGCTTGTCTTGGCGATCGTCCTTGGCGACGGCCACGACTCCTCGCCCAGCGCGCCCAACGCCAACCGCAGCGGCAACTTCGACGGTGCGGCGTTTCCGCCCGGCGTGCGGGCACACGATTTCACGCTGACAAACCAGCACGGCCGGCGCGTGTCGCTGAGCGCCTATCGCGGCAAGGTGGTAGTGCTCGCCTTTCTCTTCTCCAACTGCCGAACATGCGTGCTGGTCGCCGAGCAAGTACGGGGCGCGCTCGACGAAATCGAAGGCACGCGCGGTGTCGCGACGATCTTCGTCAGCACCGACCCACGGGCCGATACGCGCGCGAGCGTCAGCCGCTTCCTGGGCGAAACCTCGTTGCTTGGGCACGTCGAATACCTGACCGGCACACCGCAGGATCTGCAACCGATCTGGAAGGCCTACGCGATCCCCCCCGTGAGCGCCGGCAAGCACGCCTCCGAGGAGGGCAGCACCGTGCTGTTGATCGACCACAACGGTGCCGAGCGCGTCGGCTTTGGACTGGAACAGATAACCCCCGAAAGCCTCGCCCACGACATTCGGCTGCTCGCAGACGCCTGATACCCTAGCCAGCAGGTAGGTATTCAGACGATGATGTTCTCAACCAAGGCCGAGTACGGCGTGCGTGTGATGGTGGAGCTGGCTCGGCGAGCCGGCAACGCTCCCGACGGCGGCGAGTCGGTCGTGCCGCTCGCCGAGATCGCCGAGCACGACGGTCTGCCACTTGCCTACCTGGAGCATCTCGTGGCGCGCTTGCGCAAGGCGGGCTTGATCGACAGTCGCAGAGGCTCGCGCGGTGGCTACATGTTGGCACGCGGCGCGGAGCAGATCACGATGGCCGAGGTGGTCGAGGCGCTGGAGGGCTCAATCGCTCCGATCGAGTGCATCTCCCAAGCCTCGGACGGACGCGTGGTGTGCTCACGCGAGTCCGATCCCGACCATGTCTGCCCCACGAAGCTGCTGTGGACTCGTGTGCGCTTCTCGATCGTGCGCACGTTGCGCGAGACAACGCTTGCCGACCTCTTGGTCGGAAACGAAGCACAGGCGCCGATGGCCGCGACGCATGGCACGAACGGCGCCACATCTACGCCACTCTCCCCCTCCCCGATACCTGCCTCCGACCCACTTCCTTCGGTCCCCGCCTGAACGCTCCTCCCCACCTGAACTCCTCCCCACCTGAACGCTCCTCCCCGCCTGAACGCTTTCCTATCCCCACCTGAACGCCTTTCCCATCCCCGTCCCCGCCTAGAACAAAGGAACCATGGCCGACCTCGAAATCATCAACCTGCATGTGCGCACCGAGGATCGCGAGATCCTCAAGGGCGTCAACCTGAGCATCGACAAGGGCGAGGTTCACGCCCTGATGGGGCCCAACGGCTCAGGCAAGTCGACGCTCGCCAACACAATCCTCGGCCACCCCTCCTACGAGGTGACCGAGGGCAAGATCGTGTTCAAGGGCGAGGACATCACCGAGGCCGAGTCGCACGAGCGCGCCAAGGCTGGGTTGTTCCTCGCCTTCCAGTACCCGGTATCGATTCCGGGCGTGTCGGTGGCCAACTTCCTGCGCATGGCGATCAACGCGAAAAGGGAGGAGCCAATCCGCGTGAAGGAGTTCGGCGTGCAACTGCAGCATGCGATCGAGCTGCTCGACGTTGACAGAGCCTTCACTTCCCGCCACCTCAACGACGGCTTCTCCGGCGGCGAGAAGAAGCGCGCGGAGATCCTGCAGATGGCGATGCTCTCACCCGATGTCGCGATTCTCGACGAGACCGACTCGGGCCTCGACATCGATGCGCTGCGCACCGTCGCCGAGGGCGTGCAGAAGCTGCACGACGAGCAGGGACTGGGCGCACTGATCATTACCCACTACCAGCGCATCCTGCACTACGTAAAGCCTCAGTTCGTACACATCCTGATGGACGGGCGCATCGTGCTGGAGGGTGGAGTCGAGTTGGTGGAGCGCTTGGAGCGCGAAGGCTACGACCAGATCCGCCAGGAATTCGGCGAGTCGGGAGAGCTGGCGGCATGAGCGCGGCCAATGGCTCCGCGACAGCAGGCGTGGGCGCCCCCGACGATGCGACAGGCGCCGGCGAGGGTATCGTCGTCAAGCCTGGGCGCCACCGCGAGGCGTCGCTCTACCACGCGCTGGCCGGCGCCGGCGCTACCACGACGGGCACACCCTCTGGCGCGCACCCCGAAGGGCATACCCAAAGGGCACACGGCAGGCAGGCCGGCGGACACAGAACACTCGCCGAGCTGCGTGCGGCCGCATTGGAGGCTTTCGAGCACAGCGAGTTGCCGGTTTGGCGCCGCTCGGGCTTCTGGACCACAAGCTTCTCCGAGCTGGATCTCGGGGCGCTCGCCCCGCGTGAGCATGCCGCAGACGCAGGTGTACCGGAGTTCGTCTCAAGCGCCGTCCCCGACCGCCCACGTGCGGGGCGGATCGTGCAGCTCGACAGCTCGACCGTCCACCTCGAGCTGGACCCCTCACTCGCCGAGCGTGGCGTGATCCTGTGTCCGCTGGAGCAGGCCGCGAAAGAGCACAAAGAGCTGTTCGAGCAGTGGTATTCCAAGCGTCTAACGATCGACCGTAACAAGTTGGAGGCCGCCAACGCCGCTTTTTGGATTGGTGGGGCGTTCCTGTACGTGCCCGACGGGCTACTCGTGGAGGACCCGTTCGAGATTGTTTATGCAATTGGGGGGGCAGGCGTCGCGCAGTACGGCCGAACGCTCGTGGTGGGTGGCAGGGGAAGCGACTTCAAGGTCCACGAGCACGACCTGGCCGCGGACTTCGGCAACGCCAACGACGCGCTGGGTGGCGACTCCGAGCAGGGCGCCGGCCAATCCCTGCACGCCGGCGCGTTCGAGCTGTACCTCAAGGACAACGCCCGCTGCCGGCTCGCGCAGGTCCAGGATTGGGGGTCCCCCAATCAAGTGTTCGACGCATCCACCCGCTTCGTCGGAGTCGGTCGTGACGCCTACTGCCACTGGCTGCCGGCGCTGCTTGGCGGCCATCTGGTGCGCCACCACCTCGAGCTGGCGGTGAGCGAGCCGGGCGGCGACATGGCCTTCCGCGGTTTGTTCTTCACCGAGGCTCAGGAGCACCTGGACACCTTCGCCGTGGACCTGCACGAGACGGGGCCCTCCGGCGGGGACGTGCACTGGCGCGGTGCCGCCACCGGCTCCAGCCGAGCGAGCTTCGAGGGCTTGATCCAGATCGACCCGGGCGCACAGAAGACGCACACCTACCTGCAGATCCACACGCTGATGCTCTCCCCCAAGGCGCGCCTGGACGCGATTCCCTCCGTGCTCGTGTCCGCCGACGACGTGTCGGCCTCGCACGGCGGCACGGTGGGTGAACTCGACGAGGCGTCGATCTTCTACATGGCAAGCCGCGGCTTGGATCGTCCCTCGGCCGTGCGCCTGCTCGTGGAGGGTTTCTTCGAGCCGGTGCTGGGTCAACTCGAGGACGAGCCGCTGGAAGAGCTGGTGCGCAGCAAGATCGCGGCGAAGCTCGCGACGGCGCGAGAGGACATCGAGGCGTACGCGACAGCGAGATAGCCACATCCAGAGCGACAAGGTCATGCACGCTTTTTTTGCAGATTACCATCGTACATACGTTTGTAGTCACCATGGTAGTTAACGAAAAGAGCGTACGTATCCCCACCCTCAACGGATCCCCAGCGGGTTCCGCGGACGCGCCCAGGTCCAACTCCTCCGCGCCCGACGCCACCTTCAATGTTCGCGGCGACTTCCCGATCTTCTCGCGCGAGTTCAACGGACAGCCGCTCATCTACCTCGACTCGGGTGCGACCTCGCAGAAGCCGGCGATTGTCATCGACGCGATCTCCTCTTACCTGAGCGAGCGCAACGCGAACGTGCACCGCGGCGTGTACGCACTCGCACAGGAGTCCGACGCCGCGTACGACGGCGCCCGCAAGAAGGTTGCCGGCTTCGTCGGTTGGGATCCGAAGACGACGATCTTCACCAAGAACGTAACCGAGGCGATCAATCTGGTGGCCTATGCGTGGGGCCGCACCAACATAGACCCCGGAGACGCGGTGCTCACAACCCAGATGGAGCACCACGCGAACATCGTGCCTTGGCAGCAGCTGTGCAAGGAACGTGGCGCGCGGCTGCGCTACCTGGAGGTGGACGAGCGCGGCGAACTATCGCTCGACCAGCTTGACCACGAGCTTGCCAAGGGCGATGTGAAGCTGGTGGCCTTTACGCACGTCTCAAATGTGCTCGGCACGATCGTGCCGGTCGCGGAGATGACCGCGCGCGTCCGCGCCACGGGGGCGATTTCGCTGGTGGACGGCGCCCAGGCGGTACCGCACATGCCCGTGGACCTGAGTACTCTGGGCGCCGACTTCTACGCCTGGACCGGGCACAAGGCGCTTGGACCGACCGGTATCGGCGTGCTGCACGGACGCGCCGAGATCCTGGATCGGATGCAGCCGTTCCTGACCGGCGGCGACATGATCGCCTCGGTGGACTTCGATGGGGCCACCTGGAATGAGCTGCCCTACAAGTTCGAGGCGGGCACACCCCCGATCGCCGAGGCCATAGGGCTGGGAGTGGCCGTGGATTACCTATCGGCGCTCGGTATGGAGCAGGTCCGCGCACACGAGCAAGAGTTGACCGGCTACCTACTCGAGCGCCTACAGGAGGTGCCGGGCCTGCGCTTCGTCGGGCCGCCCGAGCCCGAGAATCGCGGTGGGCTTGTCTCGTTCACGATCGAGGGTATGCACGCACATGACATCGCCGAGCTGGCCAACCGTGGTGGCGTGTGCATCCGCGCCGGGCACCACTGCGCGCAACCGCTGATGCGCTGCTTGGGGGTCGGAGCGACAGCGCGCGCGAGCGTGGGCGTGTACAACGAGGCGAGTGACGTGGATGCGCTGATCGACGCGCTGATCGCGGGTAGAGAAGTGTTCGGGCTCTAGAGGACCGACCCGCACTCACGAACTTTCGACATCCGATCTCGCCCCGACCACAAAGCCTCCGACCGCCGACACGCACGCCCAAACCCCTCCAAACAAACCCACCAACCCGCACGAAGCCAATGGACGACCTCTACCGCGATTACATCCTCGACCACTACAAGCGCCCTCGCAACTTCGGCGAGCTGGACCCGCATGACATGGAGGCGCTCGAGCACAATCCGTTGTGCGGCGACGAGCTGGGCGTGCACATCCGCGTGAAAGACGGGAAGATCGAGGACTTGCGCTTTCACGGCCACGGCTGTGCGATTTCCCAGGCCTCGGCGTCGATCGCCTCCGAGGAGCTGATGGGGATGGATCTCGATGAGGTGGCTGAGCTCGACGCCGACTGGGCGATCGACCTGCTGGGCATCCCCGTGTCGGCGACGCGACGCAAGTGTGCGCTGCTCGGACTGAAGGTCGTGAAGGGCGCGGTCACCGGCGACAACAGTTGGCCCGTGGGATCGGCATGACCGGCTCGATACAATTCTTAGTCCAGAGCACAGGATTCACAAAGGGAGCCCTATGGCGACGCTAGACCAGACGAAGATCGCAAAGCCCAGCCCGATCGTCGAGGACGAGCAGGGGCAATTGCTGGCGCGCAAAGGCATCTCGCGCGAGGTGGTCCAAGAGCTGTCCAAGATCAAGGGCGAGCCAGACTGGATGGCCGAGAAGCGCATCAAGTCGCTTGAAATCTTCGAACGCAAGCCGATCCCGATGTGGGGGCCAGACCTCAGCGGCTTGAACCTGGACGAGCTGGTGCTCTACTCCCCGCCCACCGCCGGGCGCTTCAACTCGTGGGACGACGTGCCCGAGGAGATGAAGAAAACCTATGAGGACCTCGGCATCCCCCAGGCCGAGCGTGAGCAGCTCGCGGGCGTCGTCGGCGTGTGGCGCCAGGAGCCCGTGTACGAGGGCCTGAAGGAAGAGTACGCAAAGCTCGGCATCCTCTTCTGCTCGATGGACACCGCCATCACCAAGTACCCGGATCTGGTGCAGAAGTACTTCATGAACAAGTGCGTGCCGCCACAAGACAACAAGTTCTCGGCGCTGCACGGCGCGGTGTGGTCGGGCGGCTCGTTTCTGTACGTCCCCAAGGGCGTCAAGGTCGATCTGCCCCTGCAGGCCTATTTCCGCATGGAGGGCGCCGGCGAGGGTACCTTCGAGCACACGCTGATCATCGCCGACGAGGGCTCGGACGTGAACTACATCGAGGGCTGCACGGCCCAGACCTACAGCGTCAACTCGATGCACTCAGCCGTGGTCGAGATCTTCGTGCACGAGGGGGCCAAGGCGCGCTACACCACTGTGCAGAACTGGTCCAAGGACGTCTACAACCTCAACACCAAGCGCGCCATCGTTGACGCCGAGGGAACGGTCGAGTGGGTCGGTGGCTCGATGGGCGCCAAGTACGTGATGCTCTACCCCGGCTCCTTCCTGATGGGCGAGGGCGCGCGCGCCGACCACCTCAACGTGGGTGTCGCCGGCAAGGGCGTGCACAAGGACACCGGCGCCAAGGTCGTGCACCTCGCGCCCAACACCACCTCCAACATCCTTGCCAAGTCGATCTCCAAGGACGGCGGGATCATGGGCTACAGGGGCCTGGTCAAGATGGGCGCCAACAGCGCCGGCTCCAAGTCACGCGTGCAGTGCGACGGGCTGATGATGGACGGCGAATCGCGCTCGGACACATGGCCGGACATCCAGATCCAGAACCCCAACGTGGCCGTGGCACACGAGGCCACCGTCGGGCGCATCTCCGACGACCAGCTCTTCTACATGGGCTCGCGTGGCTTCACCGAGGACGAGGCCGCGGCAATGATCGTCAACGGCTTCATCGAGCCGGTTACGAAGGAGCTGCCAATGGAGTACGCGGTCGAGCTCAACCGGCTGATTCAGTTGGAGATGGTCGGCTCAATCGGCTAGGCGGTGCGATTCGCGGCGCTCAGAGGCCTGTAGTCCCGATGAGAGCCCCCGTTGACACGATTGCTGCGCCGCTGTTTCCCACGAAGCTACCGTGGGTCAACACCAACGGGGCTCAGGCGAGCATCCTCAAGCGGGGACAGCCAATGCTGGTCGAGTTCTGGGATTTCTGCCGTCCCAACTCGATCAGGACGCTCCCATACATGAAGGCATGGCACGAGCGTTATGCAAGCGACGGGTTGCGTGTGATCGGCGTTCACTGTCCCGGCTTCGCGCCATCGCACCCCGAGCAGGCCGTCCGTGACGCCGTCGAGCGCCTGGAGATCGCCCACCCCGTGCTGATCGACAGCGAGTTCGAGGTCTGGCAGGAGTACGAGAACCGCGGCTGGCCCGCGCGCTACCTATTCGACGGGCACGCGCGCCTGTTCGAGTACCACTACGGCGAGGGTGCCTACGTAGAGACAGAGCTGGCTATACAAGAGCTACTGAGCGTCGAGCGCGAGCCGCTCGATCCGCTGCGCCCAGAGGACGCACTCGATGCCCAGCTGCTGCCTCAGACCGCGGAGCAGGCGGGCCCATGGTCGGGGCCCTATGAAGCCGGCAGCATTTGGGCTGTCCTCGACGGGTCTGGCACGGTGACGGTCAGCGCGGCTGGCAATGAAGACGAACCTACCGAGGCAAGAACGCTGAGCGTCGAGTTCCCGGGCGCATACAAGCTGGTCGAGCACGAGCGCCATACCCAGGGGATATTCAGCCTCCAGGTCGGCGCAGGGGTGGAGTGCCTGGCGACTTGCTTCACGCCGGGAATCCTCTGATCGCTTGAGCCGCCGACGGTACTCGCCGCAAGGTATATGTACATTTTGAAATTTTGCCATAGTGACTACGCCTGTAATTACTATCGTAATTTTCAAAAGCTTATGCCCACATTTCCCGATCAAGCACGAATCTCCGCCGCTGAACGATCGTCGAGCAGCCGTCGCAAGAGAGGCGGACCGTCATCTTCGACGAGCACCGCACCCCCAGGCCAGTAGGGGCTCTCGCCGGGTGTGTCCGTGACGAAATACGAGTCATAGGTCCAGCAGCCGGCATTGAGCAAACGCGCGCCGCCGGGCCCACGCCACTCAGCGTCGAGGTCTCCGCTGAGCGGCCCAGAGCGATGCGTGTGCCCGAAGATCACATGTGCATCGCCGAGACCGAGCCGTGCAGCTACCTCTCCCATCGCGCGCAAGCCCGCTCGGCGCAGCTCCGTCGTCGAGATATCTGCTTGAAAGGAGCCAATGCCCGCCCTGTTGAGAGCCGCGACCGCAAACGGGAAGGCGCCGGCCAGCGCGCGTGCACGCAAATCGAAGCTATTGCCGTTACGCCCTTTGCCCGCAAGCGCACGCCAAGCGCGCACGGTTGACTGTCCGTTGAGCGTGGATCCGGTCGGAGCCTGGCGCGCAACGGCGTCGATCCATGCAAACACAGGCGCAGTGACGGCCTCGTAGTCCGCGACCGTGGCAAACGCATCGGTTGGTCGACTCTGCACGCGTGCGGTCATGCCGATGCCAAGCCGCTCCATCGTCGGAATCGACAGATGGCAGTCGAGGTAATGGCCGTGCGTGGCGTACACGTCAGGGCGTAGCCAAAAACCGGGATAGGCAGCGCTCAGGCGTGCAGGCTCAGCCCACGAGGCAAGCGTGGCGAGCATCGAAGAAGCTTCCCCGGCGTCAAAGCGCTGCTCCAGGCCAAGCGGTACGAGCTCTGACGCTTCGTCACGACATCGCGACCAGGACTCCATTAGCGCGTGATCGTGATTGCCGGCGACAACCACGATCTCTCGCCCGGCAAAAGCTCGGCCAAGCTCCTCGAAAAATGGACGTGCGGCGGCAAGCGCATCGCGACGAGGGCCATGGCGCAGCTCGAGCACATCCCCCAACAAGACGAGTCGATCGATGTCCTGGAGCGCGTCGATCAGCGCGGAACGGGGCCCGGAACGACGCAACACGTCGGCACCGGAACCGGCGCCTAGATGCAGATCTGAAACTACAAGTGTGCGCGTCAAGACGCCGCGGCGACTGCCTCGCGGATCGGCTTCGGCAACATGAACCGCACATCCTCGCGCACAACATGAAACTCGGAGATGTCCTGCACTCCACGCGTGCGAAAGAAGTTGAGCAGGTCCTGAACCAGATCGTCGGGTGCGCTGGCCCCGGAGCTGACGCCGACGATGCGCTTGCCGGTAAGCCACTCCTCGCGCACCTCACCTGCGTGATCGATCAAGTAGGCCTCTGTGCCGCAATCGCGGGCGACCTCGACCAGGCGCACCGAGTTGGATGAGTTGCGCGAGCCGATCACAAGCATCAGATCGCAGTCGCCGGCCATCTGCTTGACGGCCGCCTGACGGTTGGTGGTGGCGTAGCAGATGTCGTCGGTACGCGGACCGGTTATCGCCGGGAAACGCTCGTGCAGCCGCTTGACGATCGCCGTCGTTTCGTCTACCGAGAGCGTGGTCTGCGTAATGTAGGCAACGCGCTCGGGATCCTCGACGATGAGCTCGTCAACGTCCTGCTCGTTCTCGACGAGCACGATGTGCTCTGGGGCCTCCCCCATCGTCCCCTGCACCTCCTCGTGACCGGCGTGACCGACGAGCACGATCGTGTAGCCCTCCTGGGCAAAGTGGAGCGCCTCGCGGTGGACCTTCGTCACAAGTGGACAAGTAGCGTCGATCGTCTCCAGCCCGCGCGCCTGCGCGTCGCTGCGCACCTTCGGCGAGACACCGTGGGCAGAGAAGACGGTAAGTGCCCCCTCAGGCACCTCAGAGACGTCCTCGACAAATATGGCGCCACGCGCGGCCAGCAACTCGACCACGTGCTTGTTGTGGACGATCTGCTTGCGCACGTAAACGGGGGACCCGTGCAGGTCGAGTGCTCGTTCGACGGTCTGCACGGCACGATCGACCCCCGCGCAATATCCGCGCGGCGCTGCAAGCAAAAGCTTCTCGACCGTATTGACCACTACGCCCATTGTAGGGCCGCCGCGATCGACCCCGATCCATGTGCAACGCGAGAGTCCGGCTGGGCAAGGGGCAGCGTGGCCGGTACCCTTGAGCAAACCGATGGCACAGCGACACCTCGACAGGCTCACAGCGGTGGACGCCTCCTTCCTGCACCAGGAGGGACGCAACTCGCATATGCACGTGGGCGGGCTCACACTGCTCGAGGGTCCACCGCCGGCGATGGAGGAGTTCCTCGAGCAGATCCGCAAGCGTCTGCATCTCGTACCTCGCTACCGCCACAAGCTGGCCTACACGGCGCTCGACAGCGGGCGTCCGGTGTGGGTGGACGACCCCGGCTTCAACCTCGAGTTCCACGTGCGCCACACGGCACTGCCCGCCCCGGGTAGCTGGGAACAGTTGCGCAACCTCACAGCGCGTATCTTCTCGCAAGGACTCGACCGCTCCAAGCCGTTGTGGGAGATGTGGCTGATCGAGGGTCTTGACCCAAGGATGGACGGCTATGACACCCCTGCTTGCGACCGCTTTGCGCTGATATCCAAGACCCATCATTCGCTGATCGACGGGATCGCGGGCGTCGACCTCGCGACGGTCTTGTTCGACGTCGCGCGCGAACCGGAGCCTTTGCGCCATTCGGGAAGAGCGTGGAAACCAAAGCCGGAACCGGACGCGACCGAGCTCGTCGCGGCGGGCGTGCGTGGAGCGGTGCGCGCCGGTGCGGAGATGTTCAGCGGCGCCGTGCATGCACTCACCCACCCCGAGCGCACGCTCGAGCGAGCGCGCGAGGCCGCGGAGGGCGTCGGTGAGATCGTCTGGGCCGGACTGAACCCGGCGCCCGAGACGCCAGTGAATGTGGAGATCGGGCCGCACCGGCGTTTTGTCGGGATCGCGGCACAACTGGATGACTTCAAGCTCGTAAAGAACGCGTTCGGCGGAACGGTCAACGATGTCGTGCTCGCCGTTGTGACTGGAGCACTGCGTTCGTTCTTGATCGCACGCGGGGTGCGCACAGAGGGCATGGAGATGCGCGCGCTCGTGCCGGTCTCTGTGCGCACGGTGGGTGAGCGCCACGAGGGCGGTAACCGCATCGTCGTAATGCGGGGGCCGTTGCCTGTTTACATAGCCGACCCATTGCAGCGCCTGCGTTTCGTCAGCCACGCGATGGACGGCCTGAAGGAGTCCAAGCAGGCGCTCGGCGCCGAGGTGATCGCAGGCGCACAGAACTTCGCGCCGCCCACGATCTTGGCGCAAGCATCTCGACTGAACTTCTCCACGCGCCTGTTCAATTTGATCGTGACAAACGTGCCGGGGCCACAGTTCCCGCTGTACGTGCTCGGCCGTCGCATGGAGCGCGTGTTCCCGGTGGCGTTCCTGCCGGAAAACCACGCCCTAGCGGTGGCGATCATGTCCTACGCGGGCGAGATGAACTTCGGCCTGCTCGGCGACTTCGACGCGCTACCAGACATAGACTCACTCGGCGAGAGCATCAAAGCGGAGCTGGCCGAGTTGGTCGAGCTTGCCAAGGAAAAGCAGGCCGCTGCGAGACAAACGCCGACGCAGCGGACAACCAAGGACAAAAACAAAAACGCCACTGGCGTCGCTGGGCAAGCGAGACAAGGACGCAGGACCCGCAGTGTGCGCTAGCACATAAGGGTCCGAGGACGCAGTATCGCGCCGCCCAGCGTCGTCAGTAGCCCAAAGCGAACTTTGCGTCCTCGGACATCTTCTCGGGCGACCACGGGGGCGTGAAGACCATCTCCGACTCGATCGTCGCAACCCCGTCTAGTTCGCCTACGAACTCGTCGATCTGTTCGATCACCTGAGGCCCGATCGGACAGCCCGGCGTCGTGAGCGTGAATGTCACATGCACGTCGCCCCCTGAGACCTCGACGCCATAGATCAAGCCCAGCTCCACGAAATCCAGACCAAGCTCGGGGTCGATCACGTTGGACAGGGCATCCATCACGTCATCGACGGTGACCGTCATTTCCTCATGCATTTCCCATGACTCTAGCGACTAGGACGTTCTAGGGGCAAGCGAGACAAGGACGCAGGACCCGCGGTGTGCTGGCCGATTGGAGACCCCGCTGCGTGCCCCGAATGGGGTATCGATCTCCAATCGGTACATAAGCGACTGAGGACGCCGTCTCGCACCGCCCATAGAACGTCCTAGTTGTATGAGCCTAGGCGGTCCCACTGATATAGCTGGATGCACTCCTCGGCCAGCTCTATGGCTCGCTCACGGGACAGATGGGGAAGCACCGTGTCGAGCGCTTGTTCCTCGGCGACTCCTGCCTGGAAGGCTTCCTCGCCCTTGAAGCCGGCCGCGATCTTCAGCGCCTCGCGGCGGTTCTCGCCGAGGCTTGGGAAGACACCAACGAGGAAGTCCGTATTGGGGACTGGATGGCCAACCTCGAGCGAAGCGTGCCAGGCAGCCAGTAGGTGTAGGTCGTCCTGATCCAAGCCGGCGATCGCACGCTCGTAATGGAATGTGAGCTCCTGATCGGGGAGATCGTCGACCCATGCGCGCACAACCTCGCCGACGAGCTGTCGTCGGGCCTCGCGACCGACGGAATCTGCGATCACTCTGATGGCGTCGTGTGGCTCGATGAAGCAGAGCGGCATTGTGGCTCCCAGGTCTTGCGGGAAGGAAAACGTGACACGCAGGACTTTAGGCGTCGGTGTGGACGGCAAATTTGACAGCCCCCTGGACATGCGAGGAGCGCCCCAAAAAGCGGGCTTAAACCTCCGCCCAAAAGGCTACGCAGCGTTCGAAGATCAGCGCGCCGCGGGCCACGACGCGCGGGCCAGTCTCAGATCCCCAGCGCGGCTTCGGCCCGCTCGAGCGCGTGCTCGTCGCATGTCTCTGCCGGGAAGCCGAGCATTGCGCGGTCCTGCAGCGAGGCCCCGAGGCTCCAATTGTGAAGCGCCATGTCGAGTGCTTCGATCGGGATTGAGGCTTCCTGCGCAAGCGCGGAGGCACGCCGCTCGATGATCAGCGGATCGCCGATCCCGAAGACCCGCTTGGCGGCCTGCGGGGTGAAGTCCGATGCCGCTTGCCCAGAGCGCGTGACGAGCTGCAGCGAGTCGGCGCGCAAGTCGTAGAGCCCAAGCCGCCCAAGCGTCACCAGCAGGTCATAGCGCCCCATACGTCCGAAGCCGGGAAGTGCCAGGCGCTCGAACAGCCGCGCGAAGCGTCGCTGCGGTGTCCACTCAGGCTCGCCGGCGAAAGTTCGCTGCTGCGAGCCCGCATGCTCGACAAAGCGTCGGTAGGCGCTCATTGTCTCCGCGCCGCGATCCGGATCGTGGGAGGTGCGGGGACCCAGCGGTATCCCCTGGAGGTCCGGTACGGAGCCCGACGCCCAGCCGCACGCAAGCAACGCCTCGCGGATCCCCCTGAACGGCTCATCCCCCTGCAGCGGAGACAGGTAGGCCGCCAGGACACACATCCAAGTTGCCTGCTCGATGTCCTCGCAGTCGCGCGCTTCGGCGTAGAAGCTCGGAGGAGCCGCGCCAAGCGCCAGCAGGCGTCCACCGGCAAAGCCGATCTCTCCAGCGAGCCGCCCGGCGTCCTCGGATGAGTGCAGGCCGGGGACAAGCTCGCAGCGGTAGCCGTCGTCCTGAGCTCGTGCCTCACGATGGACTCGCACTTCCTGGTTGCGTCGCGTGGAGGTTTGCCCCGCCTGAACGCGCGCGGCGCCACCGGCGCGGGACGTTGCCGCGCGGCCCGCGCCTGTCCGTGCGTCTCTCCCCGCCCCACGCTGGGGCTTGGTTGCACGACGTGTCGAGGTCTGCCCCGGTGCGCTCTCGCGGCAGATCGGGCAGCGATCGACAAAGCGGTTGTGACGACAGAAGGTGGGGCTCACGCCGGTAACGCTAGCGGGACGAAGGCGCTCAAGCGCTATGCGCCGCAATGTTCGCACGCGCCGGGATCGGCACGGCAAACCCGCGTGTTCGGGCCCGCTCAGAACCGCTGCGGCGCTCTGCATCGAGCGCGTAGATGTAGTCGTCGAAATCCACCTGGATCGTGTGGCGCTTGGAGGCTATGTAGCGCTTGCGCATCGCCGCCTGATCGGAGGCGATGTCGCGATGCAGCTCGGCCGGCGAGGGCAGTGCGTACTCGCCACGCAGGTAATCGCCGACCCAGGC
This sequence comes from uncultured Solirubrobacterales bacterium, assembly GCA_963704555.1. Taxonomy (GTDB): domain Bacteria; phylum Actinomycetota; class Thermoleophilia; order Solirubrobacterales; family Solirubrobacteraceae; genus Palsa-744. Next base: position 1,326,203 of record OY969921.1, on the reverse strand, counting down.
ACTCTGGGCCTCGGCCAGCGGCATGATCGCGCCGAGCGGCTGCAGGAGACCGATGAAATAGAGGCCCCCAATCTCGGGGTGAAAGACACGGCGGAAAAGCTCGATGTGGTTGTCCGGTGCCGCCAGGAAATCGGCGTCGAAGAAGGGGAAGCTGATCTTGTAGCCGGTGCAGTAAACGACCACATCGGCGTGGACCTCGCTGCCATCGACGAAGCGCACACGATCGCCTTGCAGCGAGGCGATGTTCGGCTTCGGCGCGATCGTGCCGTGGGCGATGCGATCGAGGATACGTCCCGAGACGGTGGGATGAGCCTCGCCGAACTTGTGGTCGGGCTTGGGCAGCCCGTAGCGCTCGGGCGGCCCGGTCAGTGTCTTGATCGTCTGGTGAATCATGCGCTGACGGATCGCGAACGGGATCCGAGGATTGTTGGGCAGCTGGTCGACCGGCTTGCCGAACACGTACTTGGGAATGATCCAAGCGCCTTTGCGCGCGGCCAGATATGTATTGGCGGCCACGTAGGAAGACTCGACCGCGATGTCCATCGCCGAGTTGCCCATGCCCAGCACCACCACATCCTTACCGGCGAAGATTGAGTTATCCACGTAGGAGTGCGCGTGCAGCTGCGTACCTTCGAACGTGTCCGACCCGGGGAAGGCCGGTTCGGGCCAACGCGGGTCCCAGTGATGGCCGTTGGCCACGATCAACGCGTCGTAGACACGAGTCTCCCCCGTGTCGAGCTTTATCTCCCAAGCGCCGTCCTCGCACTTGTTCGCGTGCTCGACGCCGGTCTCGAACGTGATGTGCTCGCGCAAGCCGAAGCGATCGACGTAATTGTCGAAGTACTCCTTGATGTGGGTGTGATGGGGAAAATCGGGATAGCTGCTCGGCATCGGAAAGTCGGCGTAGGCCATGCGCTCGCGCGAGACGTTGATGAACAGATCCCTATAGGCGGCTGACATCCCGTTGCGATTGCCAAACACCCAGTTGCCGCCGACCTGGTCTGACTTCTCGAAGCAGTCGAAGGGAATGCCGCGGTCGAGCAGTGCCTTAGCCGCAGCTATGCCTGAGGATCCGGCGCCGATAATGCAGGCGCGCGGCAGGCCGCCGGCACCACCGTTGTCGCTGTTCAAAGCGGGACTTACGTTCTCGGGAGCGCTGGCCACGCAGCCAGTCTAGCGCCGCGGCTGGAAGGCTATTCGGCCGGCACGCCGGGGCCGACGTGTTGCGGTGGCCCCTCGGGGCCTTCGTCGGCTTCTCCGTGGCCGGCGATGCCGCCGTCTTCGGGCGAGCCTCCGTTGGGAGCGGCTGCGGTCGAAGGCTCTGCGCGCAGGCCGGCCAGGTAGCGATCAACCATCCGCGCGCACTGGCGTCCCTCGTTGATCGCCCACACAATCAACGACTGTCCGCGACGCGCGTCGCCGGCCGCGAAGACGCCGTCCACCGAGGTCGTGTAGGGCTTTAGCGCCTTGACGTTGCCACGAGGATCCTTCTCCACGCCGAGCTGGTCCAGCAGCGGCTGCTCGGGGTGCAAAAAGCCCATCGCCAACAGCACCAGCTGCGCCGGCAGCTCGCGTTCGGTGCCGGGCACCGGGTCGAACGGTGGCGCTGCCTCGGCCGCGGCAATGTGCAGCGCGGCGACGTTGCCGTGCTCGTCGCCGGTGAAGCGGGCGGTGGTGACCGAGTAGTCCTGCTCGCCCACAGCCGCCGTCTTCGCCTCTTCCATCGCATAGGAGAGGCGGTACTTCAGTGGCCACTCCGGCCACGGCGTACGCTCGTCGGGCCTACGTTCTGGGGGCTCGGGCAAAAGCTCCAGCTGGACGATCGAGAGAGCCCCCTCGCGCAGCGAGTTACCGACGCAGTCGGCGCCCGTGTCGCCGCCGCCGATCACGACCACATGCTTGCCCGCCGCGCTGATCGGCTCGCCGGGGGGCGGCTGTGGCACCGTCGGCTCGGGGCCGTACTCGCTGGCCACGAAGCGATTGCGCTGGTAGAGGTAGTCCATCGCGAAGTGGATGCCCGCAAGCTCGCGCCCAGGCACCGGCAGGTCACGGGGAACGCGCGAGCCGGTCGCAAGCACGACCGCGTCGAAGCGCTCGCGCAGCTCGGCTACGGTGACGTCGCTGCCGACATCCACGCCGCAGCGCAGGTCCACGCCCTCGGCGATCAACTGCTCGACGCGCCGCTGCACGACCCGCTTCTCGATCTTGAAGTCGGGCACACCAAAGCGCACCAGCCCGCCGGCGGCCTCGTCGCGCTCGAACAGCGTGACTTTGTGGCCTATACGACGCAGCTGCTGTGCGGCGGCCATCCCGGCGGGACCCGAGCCGACGACCGCGACCGACTGGCCGGTCTCGTACTTGGCCTTGGGCGGCTCAGGCTTGATCCAGCCTTCCTCGAAGGCCCGGTCGACGATCGCAAGCTCGATCTGCTTGATCGTGACCGAGTCGCCCTCGCGAATCTCGAGCACGCAGGCCGCCTCGCACGGCGCCGGGCACAGGCGCCCTGTGAAATCGGGGAAGTTGTTGGTGGCGTGCAGTTGGGCGATCGCCTCCTGCCAACGATCGCGATACACAAGGTCGTTCCAGTCGGGGATCAGGTTGCCCAGCGGACAGCCATTATGGCAGAAGGGCACGCCGCATTCCATGCAGCGCGCGCCCTGGTCGCGCAACTCCTGCACGGGCCGCTCCACGAAGAACTCCTGGTAGTCGTGCGTTCGCTCGCCGGGATCGCGATAGGTCATCCCGTGACGCTCGATCTGTAGGAAACCGCCAAGCTTGCCCATCAGCGCGCCACCCCTGAGCAGTGACACACGAACGTGGGCGCAAGCGCGGGCACTCCAAGCGGCACGCCCAATCCATCCATCCAAATGACCGACCTCATGCCACCACGCCCTCCGGCCTACCCTCTTCGACTTCCGCCAGCTCACGCAGCACACGCTTGTAGTCGTGCGGCATCACCTTCACGAGCGAGCCGCTCCCGAGCAACTGCTCGAAGCGTGCGAGCACGTCGCGCGCCACCGGCGAGTCGGTGTGCCGCGCGTGCTCCTCGATCATCGCGCGCAACTCGATCGCGTCGGCCGCCGATATCTCGTCGAAGCCGACCATACCCATGTTGCAGCGAGAGGGAAAGCTGCCGTCCTCGTCGAGCACGTAGGCGACCCCACCACTCATGCCTGCGGCGAAGTTGCGACCGGTGGGGCCGAGCACGACGACGCGACCGCCGGTCATGTACTCGCAGCCGTGGTCGCCCACACCCTCGACGACTGCCCACGCGCCCGAGTTGCGCACGGCAAAGCGCTCACCGGCAAGCCCCCTGAAGAAGGCTCGCCCGGATGTGGCGCCGTAAAGCACCGTGTTGCCGACGATCACGTTCTCCTGGGCGATGAAGTGCTCGCCCATCTCGCGCGACGGACGCACTGAGACGACACCGCCGGAGAGCCCCTTGCCGGTGTAGTCGTTGGTGTCGCCTTCGAGCTCGAAGGTAACACCGGGCGCGAGCCAGCCGCCAAAACTCTGCCCGGCCGATCCTTTGAAGCGCACGACAATCGAGTCGGGCGGCAGACCCTCGGCTCCGCGCGCGCGTGCGATATGGCTGGAGAGGATGCCGCCGACGCAGCGATTGACGTTGCGGATCGGCAGCTCGATCTCCACACGCGCGCGCCTTGAGCCATCGCGAGCGATGGCCTGCACGGTCATTTCCCGCACCTCGCCGTCGGCGCGCCCATTCGCGTCCGGACCGGGCGCGTCGATGACCGCACGCGCACGCTCCACAAGCTCCCAGTCGAGTGCGTCGTCGAGCACGCTCGGAGGCGCCTTGACGCGATGGCGGGCCGCGGGGCGAGCGGGATCCTCATCAAGCTCGACGTGGGCGAGAATGTGCGTGAGGTCCACACCGCGCGCCTTCCAGTGCTCGATCGCGGTCTCGGCACCAAGCAGATCGACGCGCCCGATCGCCTCGTCCATAGTGCGCAGCTCCAGCGAAGCCAGAATCTCGCGGACTTCCTCGGCCACGAAGAAGAAGAAGTTGACGACGTGCTCGGGCGTGCCTTTGAAGCGCTTGCGCAGCTCCGGGTCCTGCGTAGCGATGCCCACAGGACAAGTGTTCAGGTGACAGGCACGCATCATGATGCAGCCGGTCGCGATCAGCGGCGCTGTCGAGAAACCCATCTCATCCGCGCCGAGCATCGCCGCGATCACCACGTCGCGGCCGGTCTTCAGCTGGCCGTCGGTCTGCACAATGATGCGTGAGCGCAGGTCGTTGAGCAACAGGGTCTGCTGGGTCTCGGCCAGGCCGATCTCCCAGGGTATGCCGGCCGCCTGGATCGAGGACAGCGGCGAGGCGCCGGTGCCGCCGTCGTGACCGGCGATCAGGACGCGGTCGGCGTTGGCCTTGGAGACACCGGCGGCGACAGTGCCAACGCCCACCTCGGAGACGAGCTTGACCGACACCTGGGCCTCGGGGTTGGAGCAGCGTAGGTCGTAGATCAGCTGCTTGAGATCCTCGATCGAGTAGATGTCGTGGTGGGGCGGCGGGGAAATCAGACCGACACCAGGTGTGGTGTGGCGGATCGAGCCGATGTAGGCGTCCACCTTGTGCCCGGGCAGCTGCCCACCCTCGCCGGGCTTCGCGCCCTGGGCCATCTTGATCTGTAGCTCGTCGGCGTTGACCAGATAGTGGATCGTCACGCCAAAGCGCCCAGAGGCGACCTGCTTGATCGCCGAGCGCCGCCTGTCGCCATTGGAATCGGGTGTGAAGCGTGCCGGATCCTCCCCGCCCTCGCCGGTGTTAGAGCGTCCGCCGAGGCGATTCATCGCGATCGCAAGCGTCTCGTGCGCCTCGCGAGATATAGAGCCGAGGCTCATTGCCCCGGTGCAAAAGCGCCTGACGATCTCCTTGGCGGGCTCGACCTCGGACAGCGGAATCGCGCTCGTGCCGGCCTCGCCGGTTCTACCCGGCGTCCCGTCGCGCTCCGGCCCGATCCGCAACAGCCCACGCAAAGTGGCCTTACGGGCAGCATCCTCGTTGACGGCGGCCGCGTACTCGCGGTACTTCTGGAAAGCAGGCGAGTCGCGTACCTCGGCGTGGGCGTCGGCGTCGCCCTGCAAGGCCGCGGCGACATTACCGTTTGCCGAGCGCACCGCGTGCTGGACGAGCGCAATCGTCTCGGGATTCCACATGTGGTGCTCGCCGTCGCGGCGCCAGGCGTAGACGCCGCCGACCGGGAGCAGATCGTCGCGCGGCACCGGATAAGCACGCGCATGGCGCTCCAGCGCCTCGACGGCCAAGACGTCCAGGCCGATACCGCCGATCCGTGAGGCGGTACCCGTGAAATGGCGCTCGATCAAGTTGGGCTCCAGGCCGACGGCCTCGAAAATCTGCGCGCCCCTATAGGACTGGATCGTGGAGATGCCCATCTTTGAGATCGTCTTGAGCAGCCCCTTGCCGATCGCCTTGATCGTGTTTTGCGCGGTCTGCTCGGGAGAGAGTGGAACGGTGGAGCCGTTCTCGGCGCGAACGATGCGCCCTTGCGCAACGAGTTCGTCGAGCGTCTCCAGCATCACATAGGGGTTGATCGCGCTGGCGCCGTAGCCGATCAGCGTGGCGAAGTGGTGGACCTCGCGCGGCTCGCCAGACTCGAGCACGATGCCGGCGCGCAGACGCGTGCCCTCACGCACCAGATGGTGGTGGACCGAGGAGACCGCCAAAAGCGATGGGATCGCCGCCCGTGCAGGCCCGAGCAGGCGGTCGGAGAGGATGATGATGTTGACGCCCTCGGCGATTGCCTCATGCGCCTGCTCGCAGACGCGCGCAAGCGCGGCGGCCAGACCATCCGGTCCCTCGGCGACCTTCCATGTGATGTCCAGCGTGCGCGAGGAAAAGACGTCGCTTGAGATATGGCGCAGGGTCTCAAGCTCCCGGTTAAGCAAGATCGGCTGGTCGAGCTCCAGCTTGTGGGCGTGCTCGGGCGTCTCGTCGAACAGGTTGCGCTCGGTGCCGAGGCTGGTCGAGAGGCTCATCACGATTTCCTCGCGAATGGGATCGATCGGCGGATTCGTGACCTGCGCGAACAACTGCTTGAAGTAGGAGAACAGCGGCGGCGCCTGATCGGAGAGAACAGCCAGCGACAGATCGTTGCCCATCGATCCGAGCGGCTCCTGAGCGTCGCGCGCCATCGGCTCGAGCAGAACGCGCAGATCCTCCTGGGAATAGCCAAAGGCACGCTGGCGACGGCGCAGCGGCTGGTCAGAGAGCGTTACCTGCTCGGAGGGCTCGATCTCGGCAAAGCGCACCGCGTTGCGCGCATACCACTCGCCGTACGGCCTCTGTGTGGCGATCCGGTGCTTAATCTCCCCGTCATCCACAACACAGCCCTGCTCGAGGTCCACCAGAAACAACTTGCCCGGCTGTAGTCGACCAAGGCGCACGACCTGATCGGCAGGCACGTCGAGCAGACCGGCCTCCGAGCCGAGCACCACATGGCCGTCCTTGGTCAAGACCCAGCGCCCCGGACGCAATCCGTTGCGGTCGAGCGTCGCCCCCACCACACGACCGTCGGTAAAGGCGACCGCCGCCGGGCCGTCCCAAGGCTCCATCAGGCAGGAGTGGAAGGCATAGAAACCCTTCAGCTCCTCGGAGAGGTCGGCGCGGCCACGGTAGGCCTCGGGGATCATCATCATCACCGCGTGCGGCAACGAACGCCCGGCGAGCAGCAACAGCTCGAGCACGTTGTCGAACGTTGCCGAGTCGGAGTTGCCCTGCGTGACGACCGGCAGGATCTTCTCCAGATCTTCGCCAAACAGCTCGGAGGCGAGCTCTGACTCGCGTGCGCGCATCCAGTTGACGTTGCCCATCACCGTATTGATCTCGCCGTTGTGGCAGATCACGCGGTAGGGATGAGCAAGCTCCCAACTTGGGAACGTATTCGTGGAAAAGCGCGAGTGCACCAGCCCCAGTCCGCTCTTGCAGCGCTCATCGCGCAGGTCGGGATAGAACGCACCGAGCTGGTAGCTGATGAGCATGCCCTTGTAGTTGATCGTGCGCGAGGAGCTGGAGGTGACATAGAAGCCCTTACGCTGCTGTGGCGACCATGCGACAACAACCTGTTCGCAGATGCGTCGGATCACATACAGCTTGCGCTCGAAGGTGTCCTGGTCGAGGCCGTTCGCGCTGCCAACGAACAGCTGACGGATCACCGGACGAGAGGCCGCCGCGGTAGCACCAGTGTGCTCGGGACAGACGGGCACGTCACGCCAGCCGAGCACACGCTGGCCCTCCTCGCTCACCGTGCGAGCGAGCAGCGCCTCGACCCGGGCGCGTGCTGAGTCCTCGGTGGGCAGAAAGCACATGAAGACTCCGTAGCCGCCAAGCGGGGGCAACTCGAAGCCCGCGACCCCGCGCAACAGCTCGTCGGGCATCTGCATGAGGATCCCGGCGCCGTCGCCGGTCAGCGGGTCAGCGCCGGAGGCGCCGCGGTGCTCGAGGTTCTCCAGGGCGGCAAGCGCGCGTGTGACCACCTCGTGCGTGGGGGTGTTGTCCAGGCGCGCGACCATGCCGACCCCGCACGCGTCGTGCTCATAGCGGGGGTCGTAGAGTCCAGCGGCCTGGGATGGCAATGTTTGCGAAGTCATGTGAGTGCTGCCTTGAGGCGACGCGGGCCCCTATGGGCTGCGGCGCGCTCGCGGACATGGGGGGTCGGCACCTGAGGCGGAGCCTGAAAGGGTAGCATCGAGATCGCCTTTGGTTGGGCATTGGACGTGTGAAATCCGTCCTCGACGGGGATCATTATGGGCGAGACTGCAAGGCACGCTAAGTACGGCAAAGCGCCAGGAGAGGCAATGACGCCGGACATGGAGCTCGCGCTTACAGCGCGAGCTGAGAACATCGCTGTAGTTCGGTATGCCCTCGGCGGCCTCGGCGAGGCCTTCGCCGTGCCCGAGCCCAAGCTCTCGGATATCCGCCTCGCGGTCACCGAGGCGTGCGCAAACGTGGTCGTGCACGCCTACCCGGATGGCCATTGTGGGCCGATGGAGGTCGTCGCGAGCAAGGACGAGGACACGCTGACGGTGCTTGTGCGCGACTGGGGGCGCGGCATCGGGCCACGCCCGGACAGCCCGGGCCTCGGCCTCGGCCTGTCGTTGATCGCGGCGCTAGCCGACAGCGTGCAGCTGGCCCACGGCGACAGCGAGCACACGGAGGTGCGGATGACCTTCTCGCTGGCCGATTCCCATACGAGCATCCCGACCCAGCCGGGCGTAAGCGGACACGAGGCATGACGATCGAGCCGGTTGGCCACACCTACCCCTTCGACTCGCTGGACACCACATCGCTGGACGGATCCACCGTGACCAAGTCGATCTCAGACCAGCCGGAGCCGGCCGGCGACGGCTTCGCCCGTGTGCGCCTCGCCGACGGGCCGCTCGCCGGTCCCGTGCTGTGGCGGGTCGTATTGATGATGCTCGCTCGCGCCGACTGGCCCCTGAACCGTCTCGACGACATGCGGCTCGTATGCGATGCGCTGTCGGCGCACGCCTTCGCACACTCCAGCGACGCCACCCTGACATTCAACATCCAAGCTAACGAGCACGAGGCTGAGCTGCGCGTGCTCAATCTCATCGACGACGGCGCGAGCGGCCTCGTCGGAGACGCGGTGCTGCCGGTCGTAGGCAACGTGCTCGAACGGATTGCTGAGCGCATGTCCATAAGAACCGGTTCCGACGGCGAAGGCTCACAGCTGGTTCTCGCGCTTCGCGCACGCTGACGCCTCGGCCGCTGGGAGCACTGACGCCTCGGCCTGTGGGAGAGCTAACACCTCAGGCTGTAGGAGGGCTGACGCCTCAGCCTATGGGAGGGCTGACGCCTCAGCCTATGGGAGGGCTGACGCCTCAGCCTATGGGAGGGCTGACGCCTCAGCCTGTGGGAGATAGCCGGATCGGCTATCGGGAGGAGGCGTCCACGCCCGCGCGCAAGCGTGCCAACGCTTGCCGGATCAAACGCGAGACCTGCATCTGGGAGACGCCTATCCGCTCACCGATCTCCGCCTGCGTGAGATCGTCGCTGAAGCGAAGCTTCAGCACGATGCGCTCGCGCTCGCCGATCTGTCCCATCAGCGGCTCCAAAGTTGCCCGTTCCTCGGCCCTGGCGAAGCCGTCGTCGTCCGAGCCAAGGCCCTCGGCGACCGTCTCGGTCTCCTCATCGCGCACGGAGCGTGGCGCGTCGAGCGAGCCGGCCCTGTAGGCGCCCATCGCCTCGAGCGCCTCGAGCACCTGCTCCTCGGAGGCTTCGACTGCCTGTGCGACCTCGCTCACCGACGGGGAGTGACGCTGACCGAGCGATAGGCGCGTAACCGTCTGGTCGACGCGCAACGCCAACTCCTGCAAATCGCGCGGTACTCGCACCGACCATGTGCGATCGCGAAAATGGCGCTTGAGCTCGCCGAGGATGGTGGGGACCGCGTAGCTGGAGAACATCACCTCGCGCGAGCAATCGAAGCGATCGACGGCCTTCAGAAGTCCGATCGAGGCGACCTGGATCAGATCCTCGATCGGCTCGTCGGTGTGCTGGTAGCGGCGCGCCAACCGGCGTGCGAGCGGCAGATAGCGCTCGACAAGCAGCTCACGAGCGTGCGAATCGCCGTCGAGGCGCATACGGGCAAAGAGCTCGAGATCGGGCAGGAACGACGGCATCTGGATGACCGTAGTCGCTGACCTATCGGTTGCCATAAGTTCCCTCTCGTCGACCTTGCCCAATTGCAAGGCTTGCGATTCTCGACTTTGAGGCTACCCCTTCAACCGCCGAATTCCAATGTGGTGGACCGCTCACCCATCGTGCGGGTTTCCCCCCATGAACACAATCCTCCGCGAGCGGGACACGTCAGGCAGACGCCGCGGTGAGGCGTCTCCGTGACAGCGAAGCCCCTGGCCCTCATGAGCGCGATCCTCTCCAGCAACAGCTCGCGCAGGCCCTCCCGCTCGCGGGAGTCAAAACTGGCTGCGACCCACTCGCTCGGACGCTCCAGGAACCAGTGGACGATCTGCACGCGCGAGGCGCCGCCCTCAATCGCGGCCAGCGCGTAGAGCAGCCGCTGGAAGCCATAGTCGCGTTGCACGAGCAGCTCCAAATCCTCGCCCTCGGCGAGCCGATCGCTCTTGTAGTCGACGATCAGGGCGCTGCCGTCGGGTTGCTCGACGAGTAGATCGAGCACGCCTGTCACCAGCGGCTCTCCCTGGTCGAGCGAGAATGCGAACGGGTACTCGCGGCGTGCCCTGCGCGCTTTGCCCAGCAGCCGGGCGGGCTCAGAGGCAAGCGCCGCTGCGATCAGAGCCGCGATCTCCTCGCGTTCGTCCGCACTCAGCAGAGCGCCGACCCGCCGTGCTCTCTCAGCAACGTCCTTGAGCGACGTTTGCTTGGGATGCGCGAAGTCGATCGACTCCAGCAGCCCATGCACGATCGTGCCGCGCCGGCGCGCCTGCCCTCCGCCATCGTCGCTGCCCGTGCGGACGGCCGCGCGATTCTCGGGGAGACGCAGGACCCTTTCGACATAGAAGCGGTAGCCGCAGCGGTCCAGCTCGGCAAGCGACGTGTAGCTGATCGTCGCGTCAGGGTCGCTGAGCGGCAGCGGATGGGATGTGGCGTGTTTCTCGACCGATTCAGGGGGAAGCGCAAGCGCGGCACTGTCCGACGCAGGCGGAGCAGCATCCGACGCCAGTGCAGGGGCATGGGACAGCGACGCGAGAGCATCCGGCGCTTGCAGGAGGACCTCCGGCCTCGGCGGGAGGACCTCCGAGGCACGGTCGAAATCGATGTCTGCATGCGAGCCCTCGCCGCCCCGCGGCTCGACCGCACTCGAGCGGTGAAACATGCAGCGCACCCGCAATCCGCTACCCAAATCCACCGTCAGAGGCTCCGTAGGCGGATGCCCAGAGGCCGCGAGCGTGGGCGCGTCGGGCACGAGCGCCGGCGCCATCCATGCGATCGGCGCGACGCCCGGCCTCACAGCCGGCCAGCGCTCAAACGCCACCGAGCCGCTCAACAGCAGCCTGTTCTCCGCTCGCGTGCAGGCGACGTACAGGACACGATCCTCCTCTTCTTCCTGTGCGAGGCGACGCTCGTCGCGCAACTGCTCGTAGGCGAGCGCGCTGACCGACTCCGGGGTTCCCAGCTGCTGCAGGCGTATTCCCAAGCGCCCGCCGGCCTCGTCGAACAAGAGGTCGGGCACGCGCAGATTCGCTTCGCGGCCCAGATCGGCTACGCATACGACCGGGAACTCGAGTCCCTTGGCCGCATGAATACTCATCAAACGCACGGCGTCCAGCTGCCCGCCCGCACCCCGCTTGCCTGCACCCCGCTTGCCTGCTACCCGACTTGAGGGGTGCCCTTCAGGGTGCGATGGGGGGTCGCCAACCGGCGCTTCGGCCTCGCGGCCGGCGAGCGCGACTTCGAGGTGGGCGACGTGATCGAGGAAGCCGCGCAGGTCGCGACCCTCCTGCGTCTCGAAGCGCCGCGCCATGGCCATGAGCTTGTGCACGTTGGCAAGCCGTCGCTCGCCCCAGCCGAGCGAGAGCACGTGGGTTTCGTAGCCGGTGGCGCGGATAACACGGCGCAACAGCTCGGCAATAGGGTGCAGCCGAGCATCTTTGCGCTCGGCTATAAGCAGCTCACGGAAGGCGCCGAGTCGCTCGCGGTCCTCGGCCTCGAGCAGGGCGTCAAGCTCCGCGGAGCGCTCGAGGATTGCCTGCCACACGCCACGTCCATGCTCGCGGGCGACGCGTGCGAGCAGCGCGAGGGCGTCGCTTGAGAGACCCACAAGCGGCGAGGCGAGCGTCGAGTACAGCGCAAGCTCGTCCAAGGGATTTGCCAGAGTCCGCAGCCAAGCGAGCAGATCGCCGGTCTGTTGATGGCTCCAGAAGCCACCGACCGCGGCGAGCGTGCGCAGGCCGTGCCGGCGCAAAGCGCTCTCGTACACCGGCATGTCGCCCAACGCGCGCAACAGCACGACGATCTCCCCCGCTTCAGCCTCGCCGCTTGCGATCAGCTGTGCGATGCGCTGCGCAAGCAGAGCTGCTTCGGCCTGGCGCCACAAAGTGGCTTGAGGCAGGCCCGTGAGCTGCTTGTCGCCTGGGAGCTGCTCCCAACCGCGCTTGTCGCAGAGCAGCAGCTCGACGATCGGCTCGTTGGCGGACTCCGGGCCTTCACCTGGAGGGCGCATCGGGGTCAGTGCTGTGAAGTGCTCCCCGATCCGCTCGGAGAAGATCCGCTTGACGGCCTTGAGAATCGGAGGGCGGCTGCGAAAGTTGCTTGTCAGCTCAAGGCTTGAGGCATCGCGGGCCAGCCTTGCGCGACGCTCGCGAAAGAGGCCGACATCTGCATGCCGAAAGCCGTAGATCGACTGCAACTCGTCTCCGACGGTGAAGAGATTGTCGCGATCGAGTGCTGCCAGCACCTGGAGTTGGCGCGGATTTGAGTCCTGGAACTCGTCCACCATCAGCAGCTGGAAGCGCTCCGCCCAGGATTCGCGCACGTCCGCGTGCGCTTGCAGCAGCGCGCGCGCATCCAGCTCGAGATCGTCGAAGTCAAGCGCCCCACGTGCGTGCTTGCGCTCGGCATAGCTTGCCCCGAAACGCTCCAGCAACTCGCCGATGAGCTTGCAAGCAACAAGCGCATCGACATCGGCATCCGAGAGGTCCAGAGCTGTCTGGCGTGGCTCTGAGGGCAGGCGCGGCTGTGCGTGACCTTGACTGCGCAGCTGAGCGTAGGCGCCCAGCACCATCGTGCGCAGCGGATCGGCGCCGTAGGCCGCCGCGAGATCGACGGCCTCCCGGCGCTCGCCGGCCAAGAAGTCGCCCAGCGCGTCGTTGAAGGCAAGTATGCGCAGCCGTGTGGCGATGCCCTCCTCAAGGATCTCAAAGCCCGGTTCGACCCCGGCCTGCACGGGGTGAATGCGCAGCAGCCGTGCACAGAAGCTGTGGAAGGTGCACACGTTCGCGGCCTCGGTCTCGCGTGCAGCATCACGCTCCCCCAACTCCAACATGCGCGAGCGCACCCGCTGGCGCAACTCGCCGGCCGCGCGCTCGGTGAAAGTGATTGCGAGGATCTGCCCAGGAGCGACGCCGTCCTCACGTACCGCGCGCACGAAGCGCTCGACGAGCACCGAGGTCTTGCCACTGCCGGCGCCGGCGGCGAGCAGCAGCGAACCTTGGCGACTGGCGACCGCACGCTCCTGCTCGTCGGTGAGCCTGCGTTCGCGACCGGCGGCGCGCGGCGGCTCCGGCTCGTAGTCGAGCGCGAGCTGTTGTTGAATAGCCAGGTCGCTCGCAAGCGCACCCCCCTTACCTTGCGGCGCTGTCATCGCTCGCAACGACAGATCGTCGGATATGCACAGCCGCCGTTGTAGGCGCAGGTGTCGGGGCGCGGTTCCAGTGCTCCCGAGCGGGCCTCCCCGGCGGCGCGCAGGGCGGCGGCAAGGCACTGGTCGAGCAGGTCGCGCATCAGGGCCGGCTCCAGGCGGTCGGTGCGCACGCACTCTAGCTCCACAGCGGCCTCGCCATCGAGCACGCCGCGCGCGCGGATGTCCCTTCCCGCTAGCGGCTGATAGAAGCCGCCCACCGCGGTGCGGCCAAGCAGCGCCTCCACAGCGCGCATGTATAGCGCCAGCTGGAAGGCGCCGTCTCCGAGCCATCTGGCTCCCGGCGGCGCGGAGCGACCCTTGTAGTCGTAGACCACCGCCTCTCCCGCCGGGCCAAGATCGACGCGGTCGATGCGCCCGCGCAAGAGCACCTCCTCGTCTAGCCGAAGCGGCGGCAGTGCCTCTGTCCCAACCGTTCCATCGCTCCCCGCGGAGCTTGCGCCCGACCCGTCGCCCGTCTCCTGGGCAAACCCGAACTCCAGCTCCAGGTACGTCGGCTCCAACGGACTGGGGTGCTCGGCCGCACACTCCAGGTAGCGCTCCAGGTCCACCTGCAGGCGCCGGCGCGCTCCGGGCAGACGCTCGGGCGCGACCGACAACGGATAGCTGGGCTCCAACTCGCGCAGTGCGTCTGCCAACAGGCGCTTGGCAAGGCCGACGCTCGCCGGGGTTAGTCGTGCCGAGCCGTTGCGCTCGCGCAAGCGCTCGAGCGTATCCTTTAGCGCCGCGTGAGCCAGTCCGCCGCGCGCAAGCGGCTCGGGGTCGGGCTCGATGTCGTCGGCGCGCAACAGGCGCTCCACAAACCACTTCACAGGACAGGCTGTCCAGCTCTCAAGCGAGGAGGCAGACCACAGCACACGTTCGTGCATCTCCTCCAACATGTGCTCGCCCCGTAGCGGCGCGATCGGGCTGACCGGCAGAGCAGGAGCGGCCGCCGCCGCGAAGATCGCGGGCGCGCGCCTCGCCATCTCCCCGGCCGGCCTGCCAGGGCCGGGCCAGTCGACGGACCCCGCTACTCGGCGCACGGTGCGCTCAGTCAGCGTTGCGGTGAACAGATCGCATATGTCGTCGACGAACAGCGAGCGAGCGAGCGGCGTACCCTCCTCGTCGGCGACATGCCAGCTGAGCGTGAGGCGCTCGAGCGGACGCGAGGCCAGCGCGTAGAGCAGATAGCGCTCGGCCGCCAGCGCGTCAGGCTCGCCGCGCAACACCAGTCCGGAACCCTGGGCCAGCTCGCGACGCCGATGCTCTTGGAGGAGGGGGTTGGGCGTGGCGGTCGTTGGAAAGACACCCTCCTGCAGCCCACAGGCAAACACCATTCTTACGCGGCGTGCCCTTAGTGAAAGGGGGCCGACGACCACGACCCGCCCCGGCTCCAGGTGCTCGCCGGCTGTCAACTCGAGCCGCTCCAGTAGCTCTACCAGCTCGCTCGTGCTTGGTGCGAGCTCGGGCGCCGCGCGCGCCAGCTCGCGCAGCTCCTCGAACGCGCGGCGTGCGCCCACAAGTGCACCCGCCTCGTCGCGCTCGTCCTGCTCGAGCACCGCCGCGGTGTTGGCGCGGGAAGCACAGAACAGGCGTTGCAGCTCGCCCGCGAGCGCGTCGAGCAGCGCCGAGGTCCCGGCGGCGGCCGCTTCGCGCACGCGGTCGATGCGTTCCAGCGGCCAGTTCTCGGCCTCCCACAAAGCGCGGGCGCGGGCGCTGTCGAGCACGCCCTGCCGGCGTGCGCGCAGCTCGAAGCGATCGAGTAGCTGTGGGTGCTCGAGCACGCCCGGAGCTCCCAGCCAGGCCAGCAGATCGCCCAGCTCGCCGACCTCGGTGGCGCAGCGCAGCATTCCCAGCAGGCCGCGACCGAGCGCGGTGTCGGCAAACATCGTGTGTCGGCGCTGCGCGTAGGAAATGTCGAAGTCCTCCAGCACTTCGCCGAGCAGGCCGGCGATCGACTCGGGAGAGCGGTGCACGATCGCGATCTCCTGTGCCGCCACGCCGCCGTCGAGCAGAGCCCTCACCTCACCCGCGAGGAGCTCCAGCTCGGCTCTGGGGTTACCGCCCTCGAGCAGCCTCACCGCCTCTCCCGGCTCGACCTGTTGCGGATCGTCGCTGAGCAGCGAGCGCTCCAAGTGATGCAGCGCCTCGCGCGCGGACGGCGCGTAGTGATCGGCGCGAGCGCGCAACTCGGTGTGAGTCTCCGCAAACGGCACGAGCCGCTGAAAAGTGGAGGCACGGCCGAGGAAGGCGACGCGCCCCGGCTCATATGCGAGCGAGACCATTACAGGAGCGCCCACCACGCCGCCGAGCGTGAGGATCGTGTCGATCTGCAGCTCGGTGAAGTCGTCGAAACCGTAGAGCAAGACCGGGACCGAGCCCCAAGAGGCAGGCTTGCGACGCAACTGGTCCAGTGCCCTGGTCACGCGCAACTCCCGATCGGAGCGGCGCATCTGCGCAAGCGTCTGCTGGTAGCGCTCGAACACCGTGCAAAGACGCTCAAGTGGCGCTTGCTCGCCAGAAGCCTGCACGGGGGCTTGCCCGCCAGAGGCCTGCTCGGAGGCTTCCCCGCCCGATCTCTGCACGGGAACTTCCCCGCCCGATCTCTGCACGAAGGCTTCCTCGCCCGATCTCTGCTCGCCGGATCGGCAGGCGCGCAGCGCGCCACGCAGCCTGGCGGGGGTAACACGCTGGGTCTCGAGATCGGCAATCAGGGTCGCCAGCTCCTTTGCCATGCCCGGGCGGGCGTTTGCCAGGCGCGCCAGGAGATGCTCGCGTGCCAGTGGGCCAAGCGGCGTGCGGGCATCTCCGACCCTGGCCAGCACCTCGGCCAAGAGGCCCTCGAAGCGCTCGACCCGGACACCGAGCGCCAGCCCTCCCTCGGCCAGCTCACGCCGGTAGCGTGCCTGGTCAGCCTCGGTCGGCACCACCAGCAGCGGCTCCTGCCCCCGCGCCACATGTCCACGCACAGCATCCAGCAGGACGCGCGCCTTGCCGGCGTTGGCGGGTCCGGTTACGAGCGCAATCGACATGCTTCCATCCTGGCGCACCGGCCCGACAGGTCAGATCCGATGACATGCAGCCATCTCGGCGCACCCACCCGGCGGGTCAGATCCGATCGGGGCCGCCACGTTAGGTCCAGTCGAAACCGTGATCCCATAAAAGGGGGGCTTAAGCGTGCAGCCCGGTTTGAAAGACCCTCCCGTCACACCCGGCCTGGACCAACATGCGAGCTAAACGTCACGCAACCGACCCACACCTGCATGCAACAGCAAACATCACGCAACCAGCCTGGGCCACATGCGACCTAAACGTCACGCAGCCGACCCACACCGACATACGACCGTAAAACACCACCCAAACAAACGGCCTGCGCCCCGACGCGCGACCGTAAACGCTACGCCGCGCTTGCGGCTACCGCGTCCTCCTGGCCTGCCGTGCCCTGTCCGGCCGCGTCCGGGCCGCCCCCATCCTGACCCGCCTCTGCCTCAGCCTCGGCCTCGGGCGGCTTGGCTCCCTCGCGGGCCCACTCCTCGTCGAACTCGACGCGCCACTTGCCTTCCTCGTTCTGGCTGAGAGCCAGACGCGCGCGGAAGTTGCGCCCGCTGCGCGCCTTGAAGCCTGTCACGGCCTTGGCCGTGTAGCCGCTGTGGATCAGCTCCTTGGCTACCGCCACCGGCAGCTGCTTGCCGGACTTGCCCTTCCAGATCACAAAGCCACACCCTGGATCGTCGCGAGCCCAGCAGGAGTAGCCCTTGCGGTTCTCTTTGATGTCGTGCCCACAGATCGGGCAGGGACCAAGGTTGGCCCGCGGGATGCGCACGTCCTTCAATTTCTCATCTAGCTCTTTGACCGTCAGCTCGGCGAAGCCGGCGATGTCGCCCATGAACTTCTCGCGCGAGTCCTCGCCGCGCTCGATCTTGTCGAGGCGGTGCTCCCACTGGCCGGTCATGTCCGGCGAGGTGAGCGCGTGCTCGCCGAGCAGCCTGATCACGTTGAGCCCCTTCTCGGTGGCCACGAGCGCGCGTGCGTCGCGTTCGATGTAGCCCACCTGGATCAGCCGCTCGATGATCGCGGCGCGGGTCGCCGGCGTGCCGATACCGGAGTCCTTCATCGCCTCGCGCAGCTCATCGTCATCGACGAGCTTGCCGGCGGTCTCCATCGCACCGAGCAGCGACGCGTCGCTGTAGCGCCGCGGCGGCTTCGTTTCCTTGCGCTCGCTTGCGATCTCGAGCGTCTGCACGTCTTCGCCGTCGTTCAGCTTGGGCAGTTGTTGGTCGGCGCCCTCGTCTTCCTCGGCGGCGGACTTCGCCTCGGAGGGCACCTCTCCGTAGACACCGCGCCAACCCGGGACGAGCAGTAGCTTGCCACGCGTCCTGAACACGTACCCGCCCTCGCCCCCCTTGCCGGACACACCCTTTCCGCCCTGCTCGCCGCCCTCTCCCCCTTGACCGCTCCCCGGTGCTGCCTCCGCGCCGTCCGCCTCCGCGCCCGCACCTGCCGCCGCCTGCTTGCCGGCGGGCACGACCGTCGTCTCCACGCGCGTGTTCTCGAACACCGCCTCGGGGTGAAACACGGCCAGGAAGCGTCTGACCACCATGTCGTAGACGCGCTTGTCGTCGTCGCCCATGCGATCGACGCCATGCTCGGCCTTGGTCGGAATGATCGCGTGGTGGTCTGTGACCTTCTCGTCGTTGACCACCCGCGCCAGCGGCAGCACGTCGAGACCCGTGACGTAGGCGGCGGCCTTGGCGTACTCCTTCTGCCCCCCCACGAGCTCGGCGGTCGGCTTGATCTCCTCGACCATGTCGGTCGTCAGGTAGCGCGAGTTGGTTCGCGGATAAGTCAGCGCCTTGTGCTCCTCGTACAGCCGTTGTGCCGCGGCAAGCGTGCGTCGCGCGGAGAAGCCGTAGCGCGTGTTGGCCTCACGTTGCAGCGTAGTGAGGTCGTACAGCATGGGAGCGCGCTCGCGCTGTTCCTTCTTGTCGAGCTTGGTGATCGTGCCCTGCCTGCCCTGGCAGGCCGCGACGATCGCGAGCGCCTCCTCCTCGGTGGCCAAACGCGGCTTCGCCCCAGCATGAAAGCGTCCTGCGTAGACACGCGAACCTTCAGCTCCACCCCGGCTGGATCCGTCGTCGGGGCTCTCGTTGCCCCCCCCAAGATCGCCCTCCTCATCTGCTCCGGCGGCGCTGCCCGCGTCAAAGCGCGCGTCCACCAGCCAATAGGGCTCGGGCACGAACGCCTTGATCTCCTCCTCGCGGCGGGCGACGATCGCAAGCGTCGGCGTCTGCACGCGCCCAAGCGAGACGGCTCCGTCGAAGGACGATTTGAGCCGGATCGTGGCCGCGCGGGTGGCGTTCATGCCGACGATCCAGTCGGCCTCCGAGCGCGAGCGCGCCGCCTGCTCGAGCAGCGCGTAGTCCTCGGCGGGCCGCAGCGACGCGAAGGCGCTCTTCATCGCAGCCGTCGTCATCGAGTTGAGCCACAGGCGCTGCACCGGCTTCTTCGATTTGGCCTTCTCATACAGGTAGGCGAAGATCAGCTCGCCCTCGCGCCCAGCGTCGCAGGCGTTGACGACCCGCTCGACGTCGTCTCGCCCGAGCTGGGTCGTGACCACGGACATCTGCTTGCGCGAGCGCTCATCGCGCACAACCAGCTTGAACTTGGAGGGCACGATCGGCAGATCCGGCATCCGCCAGCGCTTGTACTTAGCGTCGTATTCGTCGGGATCGGCAAGCTGCACAAGGTGGCCGACGGCCCAGCTGATCACGTAGTCCTCAGCCTCCAGGTAGCCCTCATGCTTGGCGAACGGCCCCGGCAGCACACGCGCCAAGTCGCGCCCCACCGAAGGCTTCTCCGCGATCACAAGCGTCTTTGACATGGCGCCCAGCGTAGCGGGTGGGTTGATTGGGATCCCGCCCGCCCCCCGCCCACCCCATCGACCACCCCAACACCCGGAGCGGATGGACCCATCGCACTCCACCCCAACACTCCACCCCAACAGCCACAAGCCCGACCAGTGCGCGCGTACGCCCGACCCGGCGTACGCGCGCACTCAACCCCCGATCGGCGTGCGCGGGCTGGTGCCCCAGAAGACCTCGGTGCCGAGCATCCCGATCATCGTGACGAGCACCAGGTTGAGCACCATCGACTTGGCCGTCGCCCTGCCGACCCCCACCGGCCCACCCGAGGCGTTGTAGCCGTAGTAGCAGGACACGAGCACGACGGCCGTGGCCATCGACATAGCCTTGATCACGCTGTAGAGGTAGTCCACCGGGTTCTGGTACTGCCAGAAGATCAGCAGGTAGCCGCCGGAGGTGACGGCCCCCACCTGCTTGACGACCGCGATGTAGGAGGCCAGGTAGCCCATCCCGATTCCGGCGATGTACATGAACGGCAGCACCATCCAGGCCGCCAGCAGGCGCGTCGCGCAAAGGAACACCATCGAATCGATTCCCATCACTTCCAGCGCGTCGATCTCGTCGTTGATGCGCATCGCACCGAGCTCAGCGACGATCCCCGTGCCGACCTTCGCCGCCATCATGTAGCCGAACGCATAGGGAATCGCCTCGCGCAGGTTGCACCAGGCCGCAAAAGCCCCCGCGATGCTCGGCGCGCCCTGAGCCATAGCGAAGTAGGCGCCCTGGATACCGCAGGGGCCAAGGCCGATGATGAAGATCATGATCCACAGCACCGCGGTCGAGGACACGATCAAAAGACCCGCCTGACGCACGCCCTCGCCGAAGAAGCGCAGCACGCGCAGCGTCCACACGTCGCGCAGGATCCGACCCGTGAAGCTGGCGATCTCCCCCGCCGAGGCAAGCCACTCGCGCGCGCCTGTGAGGGCTTCATTCATTTGATCCTCCCTGCCCAAACCCATGTCCCCTTGTGGGTGTAATCGCGATTCATTTGATCGCGATCAAGTTCGGGTGTGTCGCGAGCAACAGCTGCGTGAAGGCGTAGTTGAACGATCCGAACGCGAGGAAGGACGCCACCACGGCCTGGTTGACGGCGCGACCCACACCCTCGGCGCCGCCGGAGGCGGTCATGCCCTTGTAACAGCAGATGATCGCGATAATTGCCCCGAACACAGCCGTCTTCAGGGTCGAGCCCCACAAGTCGGTGGTCGAGGTGTTGTTGAAGAAGGTCGCCCAGAAGGGTCCGAGCGGCTGACCGTGGACGAGCGCGGCCAGGATGCCGCCAAAGATGCCGAACAGGACCGCGTAGATGTTGAACAGCCCCGTCACGAGCATCAGCGCCAGGAACCGCGGCACCACGAGATTCTTGACGGGATCGACCCCCAACACCTGCAGGGCGTCGAGCTCCTCGCGGATCTTGCGCGCACCCAGGTCCGCCGTGATCGCCGTGCCGGCCGCCCCGGCGAGCATCGTCGCCGTGATCAGCGGGCCGATTTCGCGTACGACGATCAGCACGAAGAAGCCGCCCAAGCGATCGACCGAACCCAGCACTTGCAGGAAGTTCGCCGCCTGCAAACCCGCGGCGCCGTAGGAGAGTGCAAAGGTCGATAGCAGCAGCGGCAGCCAGCAGATCCGCAGCGCGAACAGGAACTGCCAGACGAACTCGCCGCCATACGGATAGGGCGGCCTCACGATAGCCACGACAGTGCGACCCGTGAGGATCATCATCTCCCCCACTTCCTCGAACACGTTGCGAGCTGGAAGCAATGCTCGTCCCAAAAGCCCTGTACCCGTCGGGCTCGCCTCGTCGCTCAACGCATCGCTGGGCTTATCGCTCAACGCGCCGTTCGACCCTACGCCGGACGCACCCGACCCTGCGCCAGACGCACCGCTCAACGCGTCACCGCCGGCCACTTCCCCAGACCCCAACCCTTCCATAGCGCTAGTGTACTAGTTCACTAGCACAATATGTTTTCCGCCCGTGAGCGTCTAAAGTTGGGGCATGGCAAGACGTGACTACCTAGACCCACATGCGTCAGAAGCGTCAACTGAAATGCCTGCATCGGAGATGTCCGCCGAAGGGCAGGCACCGGCGGCACAGCTAGAGCTCGAAGACCTGACGATCGACCGCGCCGGGGAGATCCCGATCGGCGTTCAGCTTGCTTGGGGACTGCGTGCTCGGATTGGCGACGGGCGACTCGTCCCCGGTCAGCGGCTGCCCGGATTGCGCGAGCTTGCCGAGATGCTCGGGATCAACGCCAACACCGCACGCACGGTCTACCAGCGCTTGGAGCAGGAGGGCTTGATCGACAGTCGCCAGGGTACCGGCACATTCGTAGCGAGCGTCGCTCAGGAGCCTTCCGCCGTCGGCCAGATAGCCGCGGACGCGGCACGCCAGGCGCGCCGCACCGGCGTCGACCCGCGCGAGGTGGCCGCCGCCCTGTATGTCACCGCCGAGCCGACCTCCGACGCGGCCACGCAGGCAGGTGAGCGCCGCCGCGAGCTACGCGCTCAGATCGCGGCGCTAGAGCAGACCCTCTCGGAGATCCAGTCCAGCCATCCCGGCCTGGTGCCCGCGCCGAGCAAACCATTCAGACAGGCAGGCCCGCGCCTGTTGAGCGTCGAGGAGCTAGAGCGTGTGCGCATGGAGCTCGTGCGCCGTATCGCCGCCGCCGAGCCGTTGCTCAAGGCCTCCGCGGACAAGCGAAGTTCCGCCGCGGAGGAGCGACAGAGCGTGAGCGATGCCGAGCCACGGGCTACGCCCCTCAAGCCCGCACAGGAGAGAAGGGCGCCGCGCACACGCCCACGGACTCGCCCCTCCACCGCCTGACTTACACGCCTCACTTAAGGAAAGGCGTTCCTGCTCAGCCGGAGGTACATTCTCCCGTGCCGACCATATGGCCCGTCCCCGCTTGCCCGTGCCCTTCAGTGTATGCCCGCAAGGGCGCGAGCACCTGAGCGACAGTGGCGTTGGCCACACCGTAGCCACCGGCAGGACCACCCCCCGTTGTGCTGGCGAATACAGTCGTCAACACGCGTCCTTCGCGATTGACCAGCGGGCCGCCTGAATTACCCGGCCGCACCAAGCCTCGCAGCGGCGTCAGTAGGCGCGAGACCGGGCCACGACCGTAGGCGTCGTCGGTGATGATTTTCTGTGTCGTGCCGATGCGCCCCGGTTGCGGGTCGAGCGGGCCGTCCTCCGGGTAGCCCAAGATCGCACCCGCGCTGCCCGGAGCCGGATCGGGGACAAGCTCGAGCGACGGCAGATCGAGGCCCGGCACGCGCAGGATCGCGATGTCGTCGGTGGAGTCGAATGCGATCGCGTAGGCCGAGAGCTCCGGTTCCTCTCCCCCGACCTCGACGGTCGTGTCGTGCTCGCCCGCGACCACGTGCGCATTGGTGACCACCACACCCGGCTGCGCCACCCAGCCCGAGCCCTCGATTGCCAACCCGCAGGCGGTGCCGAGCACGCGCACGACGCTGCGCGCGGCGATGCGTACCCCCGGCTCCCGGTCGATCGCTCTCGACGGCGGCGCGGCCTGCGGAACCGGACCTGCGATCGACGGAAGTGGATCGAGACTTGCCAGCACGTTCAAGATCGGCCCGCTGGGCGGCAGCAACTGGTCGAGCTCGCGCAGGATCTGCGAGCGCTGGATGTCGGCGCGCAACTGGGTCGTGCCGGCCGTCTGCACCACTACCGCGGCGAGGATCCACGCAATCGCCAAACCGAGTGCCGCACTGAGCAGGGCTCCGAGCACACCGTCGAGCACGCCCAGCCCGGGCAGCACGAGCGTGCGACGAAGCCTGAAGCCGACGCCCTCGAAGCCGGTCGCCAGGATCGCCCCAGCAAGCAGGGCTCCAACCAGTCCAAACGCAGGCGCATACGGGCTGGCGGAACCCTGAGAGAGCAGTAGAGGACCCAGCCGCGTTCCGATGAATGAACCAAGGGCAAAGCCGCCAAAGGAGAGCGCAGCGACGATGAAGCCCCGTCGAAACCCGAACAGCGCCAGTAGGACAGCAAACCCCACGATGATCCAGTCGAGCCGCGTCATGCTCATGTTCTACCGTCCCGAGCTGTGAACACCTCCCATGATCGCCGGCGACGCACGCGACGAGCAGCGCCGGTGATCGCTCTCGCCGCGATCGCTTTCCTCGTAGGCGCGGTCGTCGGCTCTGGTCACGGCGGCTCGCCTCAGCTGGGGCTGGCCGAGGGGTTCGCGCGCGCTTGGACGCACAACGACTACGCAACGATGTACGAAGACATCGACCACGCCTCACAGCGACGCATCTCCGCAAGCACGTTCGCCGGCGCCTACAAGGCGGCCGCGCGCACGGCGACCGAGACCGGCTTGGCGGTCATCGGCCCTGCCAGCGAAAGCGCGCACGGAGCGTTCTCGGTGCCGATGCGTGTGAGCACGCGAATCTGGGGGACACTCAGAGAGAGGCTGCTCGTGAACGTCGAAGACGGCGCCGGCAGCCCGCGCGTGATCTGGTCGCACTCACTGGTCTTTCCTGGGCTGCTGGCAGGCGAGTCGCTGAGCAGGCGCATGACGCTGGCGCCCCGTGCGACGCTGCTGGCGCGCGACGGCTCGGTGCTGGCCGAAGGGCCCGCAACCGCGGCGGGCACCCGCGACTCGCCGCTGGGAGCCGCGGCAGCGGGCGTCGTCGGAGAGGTTGGGCCTGTGCCAAGCGCTCGCGTGAGCGAACTGGAAGCTCAAGGCGTACCGGCTGAGGCGATCGTCGGCACCAGCGGACTTGAGCTGGCGCTCGACAGTCAGCTGCGCGGGACCCCAGGTGGACAGCTGCTCGCAGGCGAGAGAGTGCTCGCGAGTGTCTCGCCCAAGCCGAGCTCTGCCGTGCACACCACGATCGCTCCGAACCTTCAGCGCGTCGCCACGGAGGCGCTCGGCGGACAGCTCGGCGGGGTCGTGGCGATGGACCCCGCAAACGGCGAGATCCTGGCGGTGGCGGGTCTCGGCATCGACGATCTGCAGCCACCCGGCTCGACATTCAAGATGGTGACCGTCACCGCCGCTCTGGAAGCCAAAGTCGCGAGCTTGAAGAGCATGTACCCCTATGCGACGTCGGCCACGCTCGATGGGGTCAAGCTCGAAAATGCCAACGGTGAGGACTGCGGGGGCAGCTTGGCACTTGCCTTCGCGGTGTCGTGCAACTCGGTGTTTGCCCCTTTGGGCGTGAAGGTCGGCGCCGATCGCCTCGTGGCAACGGCTGAGCGCTTCGGCTTCAACCATTCGCCCGGGCTTCCCGACGCGGTCGAAAGCACATTGCCACCGGCAAACCAGATCCAGGGCGAACTGGACCTCGGATCGACCTCGATCGGGCAGGGACAGGTGCAGGCATCGGCGCTTGAGATGGTGAGGATTGCGGCGACCGTCGGCGACGGTGGCAAGCGCCCGACGCCCACGTTCGAAGCGCTACGTTCCACGCCCGTGCGCGTGATGAGCGCCGCCACGGCGCGCACCGTGCGGCACTTGATGATCGGGGTAGTGCGCGAAGGAACAGGCACCGCCGCCGCCATCCCCGGGGTTGTGGTGGCAGGCAAGACGGGCACCGCCGAACTAGGCGTGCCCGCCTGCCCCAGCAAAAGCGAACACGGATCTGAAGGCAGCGAATCTCAGACGAGCGGAGAAAGCGAAAAGGAGGCAGGCGAAGACTGCTCTACGGGAAGCAACGATCCACAGAACACCGACGCCTGGTTTGCGGCGTTCGCGCCGGCCATTCACCCAAGAATCGCCGTCGGGGTGTTGCTCGTGAAAGACGGCGCCGGCGGGGAAACGGCCGCGCCACTGGCCAAACAGGTGCTCGAAGCCGGCTTGCGCTGACTAAACGTCAAGCTCGGCGGAGGCTGTCTCCGCTGGGTTGAACGGATCCACAAACTTGATCTCGATCGGACGGTTGTCGAGCGAGACGATCTTGATTTTGAACAGCACCAGGGCACCCTGCGTGGGCCCGTTGGCGGCGGTCGTGTCGAGCGCCGGGATGCGGCCTTTGGGAGGGACGAGCCCGCCTCGGTAGGCGAATTCGTTGGTCAGGGCCGGGGCGATCGGCGTGTATACGTTTTCTTGGGTGTCGCTGATCGAGATGTTCGTGGTGGCCACGTGAGGGGCCGAGCTTTCGTTGTAGACCTGCAGGAAGACCGCAAACCACTCTTCGCCCGGACCAAGCTTTCTTTGGACGGGAGTCAGGCCGCTCAAGTAAGTGGAATCTTCCGTGTCGTACGGGTTGAGCTCGCGCGAGAGCTGAACCTCGTAGATCAGCGGGCCGACATTCAGGTAGGGGGCGTTCTGGCCGGACTCGCCGGCGTAGGTGCCAGTCGTTACGCGGGTATGAGAGTTGTCCGAGCAAGCACTCAAGGCCAGGATGCTGACCAGCAAGATGCTCGAAAGAGCGAGCTTGGACAGCGAGCGCGAACCGACCAGCGAGCGCAGCTCGGCGACGGCACGCATACCGACAAGCAAACGCAGCCCGGCGAGGACACGCGAACCGACCAGCAAGCACAGCCCGGCGAGGACACGCGAACCGACCAGCGAGCGCGGGCCTGCGCCGATGCGTGGGTGCGCTCTACGGGGGATGTTCGCGGGACGGCGGTTCATGCGAGCGGCAGTCTATCCAGCCGCGACCGTGACGCGCTCTCCACGGCTCTCGCCCCGCTCGAGGATCGCCCGCAGGCGGCGCATGGCCTTCTCGTTCTTGCGCTTCAGCCACACACGGCCGCCGAGCGCCTCCATGATCCGGTCGGACAGCACATGGGTCTCGGTCTCCAGCGTGAACCGCACACGTGTGGCTCCACCGGCGGCGGGAGCCAGCTCGTAGACGCCGAGCGTGCGCACCCGATTGGTCTTGCCGGTGCGACCCACCTCGACGATGCGGTGGGGACGCGAGATCTCGGTGAACGTCGAGTCAGCCCAGCTGAAGCGGTTGCCTGGAGCCTTTACGCGAAAACGCGCCCCCGCGCCACGACCGACCGAGTCCTCGCGCGTGAGATGCCAGTCGACCAGATAGTGGTCGGTGAACTCGGGGTGGTTGGCGATGTCCTGCAGGTAGTCGAACACCCGCTCGCGAGGAGCGCTGATGACGATCGATACGGTCAGAGGGTCCACGGCGCGGCAGTCTAATGACTGGCAGGGCGGTTTCGTGCCCCGAGCAAAGGTCATCAGGGGGTTATCCGCCCGAAAGATCACGAAAACAACCTAGAGGTTATATCGCCGAATCTCGCAAAACAACTTGAAGGTTATATTGCTGGATCTGCTGTTGCTGTTGTCGTACCTTGCACCCGCTTGAGCGTGTTGTCGTACCTTGCACCCGCTTGAGCGTGTTGTCGTACCTTGCACCAGCTTGAGCGGCGAGTCGCGGCCTGCGGCCTCAGGCGGCGCGAGCGGTGAGCCGCACCGTATGGCCGAGCTCGCTGTGGCGGACGATCTCGCTCTGAAGCGGCGCTCCACGACGCAGCTGGCGGCACAGCTCGCAAACGATGCCCTTTGCCTGCTCGTACACGTGGATGCGCTCGCCCACGAGCGGCGTACGGTCACAATCGACGCAACGGTGGCGATCGGCGGTCAGCGAGCCGACACCGCGGCGCAGGAGGAAGCGCTCGAGCTGCTCGACGTCGACATGAGGCGTGGCCATGCGCGCTACTTTCGCCAGGGTCGTGCTAGGTCCTGCACTCTTCATTGATCTTTCGACGCGATTCGTTTGACTGCCGAATCGGAGGGGTATGCTGAGACCAGCGACAAAGTGCAGGCGACGATGTAGCACCTCGTTTACTTGCTTCTTACAAGCTCGCTTGACAGCTTCGTTAT
The DNA here is from genome assembly GCA_963704555.1 of uncultured Solirubrobacterales bacterium. Taxonomy (GTDB): domain Bacteria; phylum Actinomycetota; class Thermoleophilia; order Solirubrobacterales; family Solirubrobacteraceae; genus Palsa-744. The sequence goes on along the minus strand of OY969921.1, from coordinate 1,299,080 downwards.
GATTCCCGCCGGATTCCACCCTGTAGAAAGTTCCCAACCGTCCGGGAACGAGAGGAAGGGGTAGCGCACTATGGAGTCGCATATTTCGGGCACGATGGCTGGCGCTGGATCGTTCCGCTGCCAGGGCTGCGGATACGTATTGACTCTCACGTCGCTCGACGCGCTGCGCGACTGTCCGGAATGTGGTGGGCATGATTTCGTCAGGGCTTCGCTGTTCAACGCGGTCGTCGCTCCTGTCGAGACTCAGGCGCAATCGCACTCCTACGAGCCCCAAGAGTGGATCGTTCGCGCGCGTGAAGAGCTGATCGAGCCAGGCGAGTATCTGCTGTATGACGACGGCGAGGAGTCAAGGACGGTCGCGCTCACGCGCGAGTGGACGCGCATCGGGCGCAGCCTCGCCGCCGACGTGCGCTTCGACGATCCGACCGTCTCCCGACGCCACGCGCTCGTAGTACGCCAAGCAGATGGCGTGAGAGTGCTCGACGACCGTAGCCTCAACGGTGTCTTCGTCAACGGCGAGCGCGTCGAGTGGCGGCCTTTGAACGACGGCGACGAGATTCTTGTCGGCCGTTATCGGCTCACGTTCGTGAGTGTGCCGGGCGAGCGTACCCAGCGCCCGCCGTTGCTGGCGCGAGCCTGAGCGCCGTCGTCCGCGATCGAGCTTTGCCCCGCCGGCGCGGACCTGAGCGCCTGTCGTCCGCGATCGAGCTTTGCCACCGCCTGGGCGCTGAGCGTGAGCGGCTGTAGGCCCTGAGTCCCGCCGACGCCCATTCCACGTACTATCGGCCGTCATGGCCCAAACGATCGCTGTGCTCTCGCAGAAGGGCGGCACCGGCAAGACGACAACGGTGCGCACGCTCACCGACGTGCTACGCCGGATCGGTGTGAGGACGTTGGCGATCGATCTCGACCCGCAGGGCAACCTGTCGGACTACTTTGACCTGCCTCCCGATAGCGATCCCACGGTTGCCGACGTGCTTGCCGGTACGAGCTCTGCCGCCGACGCGATTCACGAGGACGTGATCCCGGCCAGCTTGAATCTGGCCGAGGCCGAGCTGATGCTCGGCGGCAAGATCGGGCGTGAGATGACCTTGAGGCGAGCGCTTGCCAAGCTACCCGAGGACTACTACGAAGTGGTGCTTATCGACTGCCCGCCTTCGCTAGGGCTGCTGACCGTGAACGCGCTCGTCGCGGCCGACTATGCGCTGATTACGGCCGAGGCCCAGTACTTCGCGTTGCAGGGTGTCGAGCAGGCGATGGAGGTGATCGAGATAGCACGCGACAGCCTCAACGACGAGCTTTCGCTGCTTGGGGTGTTGCTGAACTTGGCCGATATGCGCACGGTGCACTCACGCGAGGCGAAGGCCTCGCTGCAAGAGCGCTTTGGCGAGAAGCTCTTCGAGACGCCGGTACGCGGCTCGATCGCCTACGCGGAGTCCGCCGAGCGGGCAACGTCGATCCTCGACCACCGCCCCGATCTCGGCGCCGATTACCTGGCGGTCGCCGACGAAATGCTTGAGCGCCTGCCTGGCATATCGGGCGCCCGCGAGCGCCTGGCTGAGCTTCGCTGAAGCGCCTACAGCTCCCCCACGTAGGCACCCTGAGCCTCAAACGGGGCGCGCAAGAGCGTGGCCCAGCCCTCGATCTCCGACCGCAATCCCTCCACGACCGCACCTGTGTGCTCGTAGAAACACCACAACAGGACGGTGGGCCCGGCGCCGGAGATCGTGGCGCCCAGCGCACCGAAATCCGCTGCGCGCTGGGCAAGCGCGTAGGAGCGCGGGAACAGGTGCGAGCGCCGTTGCTCGTGCAAGCTGTCGTGTAGACCACGTGCCACCAGGTCCCAGTCGCCGCGCGCGAGCCCGAGAGTAAGCAGCGCACCGTGAGCCACGTTGAAGACCGCCTGCTCGATCGGAACCTGCGCAGGCAGCGCACCGCGCGCCTCGCTGGTACGCACAGCCTGCTCGGGCACGACCGCAAGTGCCTCCAGACCGGTGGGCGGCTCGAAGCGCACGGCTTGGCCGTCCGCGCAAATCACAAATCCACCGTAGAGCGCCGCGGCGACGTTGTCGGGGTGGCCCTCGATCGCGGTCGCGCACTCCAGCAGGTCCACGTCCAACTCGAACAGGTGGTCGGCGGCGAGCAGGCCCGCAACGATCGCCGACGCACTCGAGCCGAGACCGCCCGTCAGCGGGATCTCCGAGCGGATGCGGAAAGTGAAATCGTCGGCTGGGTGCAGGCTCTCGAAGGCGCGCACGCAGAGGTTGTCCTTGCCGTGGGAGACATCGAGGTCAGTCTCGACAGCGAAGCTGCCGGTCTCTGCGACCTCCAACTCCAGGTGCAATCCGATAGCGGCGGCGAGACAGTCGAAGCCCGGGCCGAGGTTTGCCGACGACGCCGGCACGCGCACGACGCGCCTGCGAATCACCCGCGGCCCATCTCACACTTTTTTCCAAAGCTACGATAGTAGCTACTATTTGTATCTATTATTGTCGTCTTCACAATTTATACATACCCCTCGTTCCCCTCGAGCGAAATCGACGCATGCGGCCCGCGAGAAAACGCTCGCGACTCAACTGAGAACCGCCTCTTCGATCGCCCCAATGTCGGGGGCACAGGGAATCACCGCGCCGCCGTTGTGTTCGATCGCGGTCTGCGGGTCCTTGATGCCACGGCCGGTAAGCACGCACACGACCTGCTCGGCGCCGTCGGGCCCGTACTTGAGCAGACCGGCGACCGAAGCCGCCGAGGCGGGCTCGCAAAACATGCCTTCCTTGGAGGCGAGCAGACGGTAGGCGGCGAGGATCTCGTGATCTGAGACGGCACGAATCGCACCACCGGACTCACTCACGGCAACGAGCGCATCGTCGCCGCGCACCGGGTGACCGATGCGGATCGCGCTTGCCACGGTTTCAGGGTGCTCAAACGCCTCACCACGCACCAGCGGCGAGGCGCCCTCGGCTTGGAAGCCAAATAGCCTCGGCGTCGCTCCCATCTCGCGGAAGCCGCGCCAATAGGAGGTTATGTTGCCGGCGTTGCCAACCGGGATGCAGAGCGCTTCGAGCTGCCCGTCGAGGTCCTCGTGAATCTCGAAGGCCGCCGTCTTCTGGCCTTCGATGCGAAATTCGTTGACCGAGTTGACGAGCACGATCGGGTTCTTTTCGACAAGCTCGCGCACCAGTTTCAGAGCCTGGTCGAAGTTGCCGGCGAGCGAGATTACGCGCGCGCCGTGCATCAAGGTCTGGGCCATCTTGCCTTCGGCGATCTTGCCCTCGGGCACGATCACGGCACAGGTAATGCCCGCGCGAGCGGCATAGGCGGCGGCACTGCCGGCTGTGTTGCCCGTGGACGCGCAGATCACGGCCTTGGCGCCATCGCGCACAGCTGCCGAGACGGCACAGGTCATGCCGCGGTCCTTGAAGGACCCGGTGGGGTTGGCACCCTCGAGCTTGAGGCGCACGCTGGCACCCACCATCTCCGAGAGCACGGGCGCGCGCAGCAGCGGCGTGGACCCCTCCTGCAGGCTGACGATCGGATCGTCCTCGGCAAAAGGTAGGCGATCGCGGTAGCGCTCGATCAGCGGCACATGGCACTTGCTCATAGAGACATCACATGAACTCCTTTCGGTAAAGCCCATCCTGGGCGCGTAGGGCAAGCTGGGCAAGATATAAAGGACCCACCCACCCTACGCCGCGTGCTACGCACGCAGGAGACCGAGGACGCCGCTCAACGCCGCCATACGTGTTCAGGATCACATGAACTCCTCTTCTATCACTCGTATCGCGCGCGGGGTTGAGCGTAGGAAGTCCAGCGCGGCGATGCGTCTCAGAGCCTCGCGCAGGCGCGATTCAGCCAGCGGATGAATGACCATCACGAGGCGTGCGTGCTCGCCCAGGCCATGCTGGGCGACGGACTTGATCGAGGCACCCTGCTCGCCTAGCAACTGGGCAATCGAGGCGAGTGTGCCCGGTGTGTCGGCGACCTCCATGTGGATGTAGAAGCCACTCTCGACATCCTGCACCAGCGGCAGTGGATCGAGCGGCGCGGAGGGCGCGCCCAGCGTGAGCATCGCGCTGACGAGGTCGCCGAGCACGGCGCTCGCCGTCTGGCGTCCTCCGGCGCCCGGTCCGGACATCGTGATCTCGGTGATCGCCTCAGACTCGACCGTGACCGCGTTGAAGGGGCCGTTGACCGATGCCAGCGGGTGGCCGGAGTAAAGGAAGGCTGGGTGCACGCGCACTGACAGACCGCCGTCGCGACGCTCGGCCGTGCCAACCAGCTTCAAGCCAAGCCCCAGCTCGCGCGCATACTGCAGGTCGTCGGTTTGCAGCTGCTCGATGCCCTCGTATGGGACTTGGTCGATGTGGACCGGTGTGCCGAAGGCGAGCCGCGCGAGGATCGCCATCTTGGCCGCGGCATCACGCCCGCTCACGTCGTCGCTTGGATCGGCCTCGGCATAGCCCTGGCGCTGGGCCTCGGCAAGTGCCTGCTCGTATGAGGAGCCATGAGTCATCTCACTCAAGATGAAGTTGGTCGTGCCGTTGACAATCCCGTGGATACGCTCGACGTGCGCGCCGGCGAGCGACTCGCACAGCACCCGGATGACTGGGACGACGCCCGCCACGGCAGCCTCGAAGCGCAGCTGCACACCGCTTGCTCGCGCCGCGTCAAACAGTTCCTCGCCGTGCTGAGAGAGCAGCTGCTTGTTGGCTGTGACAACGTGCTTGCCTGCCTGTAGCGCGGTAAGCACATACTCGCGCGCGGGCTCGATCCCGCCGATCAGCTCGACGATCAAGTCAGAGGACTTGAGAATCTGGGCGAAGTCGCCTTTGCTGGTGGTGAGTGCCTCGCCCAGTACCGGCAGGCGTCCGGTGAGCTTTTCGATGTGAGGGGTACGCTCCTGCAGCAGACCAGCGAAAGCCGAGCCGACGGTGCCGAAACCGAGCAGACCGACGTTGAAGGGCCCAGCTTCGGTCCCGGCACGCTCAGAGGACGGGGCTGGGCGCACGGAGGTCATCGCTGAGCGCTCAGAGGACATCGCGGGCCGTGAGATCCTCGAAGCTCTCGCGCCTGACCACTACGCGGGCATCGCCGTCCTTGCAGAACACGACCGGCGGGCGCGGCACGCCGTTGTAATTGCTCGCCATCGCAAATCCGTAAGCGCCGGTGGCCGGCGTCACGATCACGTCTCCGGGCCTTGGATCCTCGAGCAGCGCCTCACGCACGATCACGTCGCCGGACTCGCAGTGCTTGCCGGCCAGCACGCAGCCGGCCGCGCTCGCGGGATCGGCGAGGCGATCGGCGACGTGCGCTTCGTAGGCGGCCCCGTAGAGCATCGGGCGCAGGTTGTCGGACATGCCGCCGTCGACCGCCACCCAGGTCGAGACATTGCGCTTGACGCTCTCCACCGTGTAGAGCGTGACACCCGCATTTGCCGTGAGCGCGCGCCCCGGCTCGACCAGTATGCGCTTACCAGGATCGATGCCGGCCTGGTGCGCAGCATCTAGAACCGCACCTACCCATTCCTCTATCTCAGGCGGATGCTGGCTCTCGGCATATGCGACCCCGAGCCCGCCGCCGAGATCGTAGGTGGAGAACCCACCCACCCCGTCGCCGATCTTCGCGAGCGCCTCCGCCTCGCGACGGTAAGGCTCCAATTCGAGCAGCTGCGAACCGATATGGGCGTGGATGCCCTGCAGCTCGAGCCCCGCGACTGCCCGCACATGCTCGATCGCGGCTGGGATATCGGCCATCGAGAAGCCGAACTTCGAGTCGGCCTGACCCGTGGAGATCTTCTCGTGCGTGTCTCCTCGAACATCGGGTGTAGCCCTTATGAGCACGGACTGACCGTCCCCTTCTCCTCCTATCGGGGAAGACATCGCCGCATGCGGCGATGTCCCGGGCCGCACATGTGCGGCCCGGCCAGCCGGCGCATGCGCCGGCTGGAAAGAATTGATGAGTCGCGCGAGCCGATCGATCTCGTCAAAATTGTCGATCACGATCAACCCGATCCCATGCTCCAGGGCCATACGCAGCTCGGCCTCGGACTTGGCGTTGCCGTGCATCAGGATCCGCTCGGGCGGGAATCCCGCATTCAAAGCAAGGTGAAGCTCGCCACCGGAGGCCACGTCGCACCACAGGCCCTCCTCGGCGAACAGACTCAGCACCGCCGTGCACGGGAACGCCTTGGATGCGAACACGACGTGGAAGTCCTCGTGGCCGGCCGCGGACCCCGCCTGCACGAACGCACGCGCACGCGCCCGTAGATCGTCCTCGGCGACAACATACGCGGGCGTGCCGAATTCCCGCGAAAGCTCGATCGTGTCGCATCCTCCCACCTCGACTCGGCCGCGCTCGTTGAGGCGGCTGCCCAATGGGAAAACATGCGAAAGAGAGGTTCCCGTCGCCATGCGTTGGATTATGGCGGCTTGCAGGGGACGGAACTCGGCGCAGCGTCACCCTGGCCGTCCACAAGAGCCTTCTGCCGCGGCCGACAGAGCACGACAAGGACCTAACACGCGAAGACATACCCCGCGTACGCGGGTGTCCTACTTAACAGTTGGCTGGGGTTAAGCAGTGCTCGCGCGCGTACGCGGGGGGCGACCCGAAACGGAGACACCACGGCCCCCACGCGCTGCCGTCCAACCTCCACCGCGAGCCAAGACCCAGAGCAACACGACGCCGATCGCCATCAGCACGATGCTCTCCAGCTGCGGCCCCGTCAAGCCCGCGAAGATCTCTTTGTTGCGCCGTACGAACTCTACAAGCAGCCGCTCGAGACCGCTCAGCACCAGGTACAGCCCAAAGATCACCCCGGGCCGCACACGATCGCGTAGCTGCCACAGCGCATAGGCAAGCAGGCACATCAAGACGGTCTCGTAGATCGGTGTTGGCTGCACGGTCACGCCTGGAGGCGTGGGCACCGTTCCATGCGGATAGCCCATTGCCCAGGGCAGTTTCGAGCGGATGCCGTAGTCCCCGTCGCCGGAGACCTGACAGCCGATCCGCCCGATCCCATAGCCCAGCGCCAGCACTGTGGCGCACATATCGACGGTGGCGAGGTTGAGCGTGTTACGCCAGCGCATCCAAGCCACCACAGCGATCGCGCCGCCGATCGCGCCGCCGTACCAGACCAAACCAGACCCGGAGAAGATGTGTCCGAGCAGGTCGTGCTTGACTTCGCCGTAGTTCTGCACGATGAAGTAGCCGCGCGCTCCGAGCAGCCCACCGATGAGCGCGGCGAACACGATCTCATACGCCCAGTCGACCGGCTTGTCGAGCTCACGCAGGCGACGCGCGACGATCGCGCCGCAGGCTAGGAAACAGATCGCGAACGTGACGCCGAACGTCTTGATCGAGATGCCGAAGATGACGACTTCCGGCTTCACGGGTTGTGTCGCTCCTCGAGGGCCTGCATACACGGGACTCTACGCAAACGGCGCCTGGCGATTTGCCGCGGCACGCGCATACGCAAGGCGCCTGGCGATTTGCCTTGGCGCGAACAGGGCCATCTGGCGGGCGGCGACACCGGCACTCGGGGACTCTACAATCAATCCAGATGGCAAAGCGAAGCTCAGAGTTCGGCAAAGACGGCGGCCTGCAAGTACGCATGCTGTTCACGATGTTCCTGCTCGGACTCGTCTACGTGGTGTTCGTCGGCGCACTGATCGCTGCCGGCGCCGCCGCCGGCGTCATCGTCGTGATCGCGCTGTTCATGCTGGCGATGCAGTTCTTCACCTCGGACAAGATCGCGCTTTCAACGCTTGGAGCCAAAGAGGTCACTCCCGAGGAACAGCCGGAGCTGCACGGGATCATCGAGCGACTGTGCGTGCAGGCGGACCTGCCCAAGCCACGCGTGTGCGTGATGGATACACCAATGCCCAACGCCTTCGCGATGGGTCGCTCGCAGAAGAAGGCAACCGTGTGCGCGACAAGCGGCATCCTACGGATGCTCGACACAGCCGAGCTCGAAGGCGTGATCGGCCACGAGCTGACGCACGTGATCAACCGCGACGTGATGGTGATGACGCTCGCCAGCTTCTTCGCCACGCTCGCAGCATTGATAGCCCAGTTCTCACTGTTTTTCGGAGGCGGCTTCGGCGGCGGCTATGGGCGTAACCAGGAACAGGAGGAGGGCGCACTGCTCGTGCTGGTCGCCTCAGTGCTCGTCTATGCGATCTCCTTCCTGCTGCTGCAAGCGCTCTCGCGCTACCGCGAGTTCGCGGCCGACCGCGGCTCGGCGGTGCTCACAGGCCGTCCCAGCGCGCTGGCCTCGGCGCTTGTCAAGATCAGCGGCACGATCGAACGTATTCCCAGCCAGGACCTGCGCCAGGCCGAAGGCATGAGCGCCTTCTTCATTGTGCCCGCGCGTACCAAGCAGTCGCTCATGAACCTCTTCTCCGACCACCCCTCGCTCGAGAAGCGCTTGGACGCGCTCAGCCGGCTGGAGTCCCAGCTGCAGAGCGCCGCCTGACCTGTGCCACCGGCAAAGCCCATGTTCCGAAGGCACCGCACGCGCTAGCCGATGGGCCTCAAAGACATCCTGACGGGCCGCCACGAGGTCAAGGGCCCAGCCCCAGACCGCCTGTTTGCAATCTCCACGGCCTATATAACACTGCAGACAGAGCACAACATCGAACCCGCGGGAGCCGCGGCGATCGTCTTCCAGGCGTTGCAGACCAGCGAGTTCGAAGGCGTCATCAAGGAAATGGAAGAAGTCGTCGTTGCCACCGGCGGCGAGAGCGGGACCAAGGTGCACACCCAGGACGACAGTTTCGGCTACCGCTGGATGGTGTTGCGCGGCAGCTCCGTGGAAGACCTGGCGGTCGGCATCAACGCGGTGTCCAGCTCAATCGAGACCGCCGGCCACGGCGAGCGGCTGCTGTGCGCGGTGTTCGCCTTCAAGGACGCCAAAGGCCAAGGGGTGGGCGGGGGTGGCGGTGGGCATCCCATTTATTTCATCTACAACTACAAGCGCGGCTTCTGGTATCCGTTCGTACCGGCCTCGGGCGGTGGCAGCTCTTCGAGCTCGACCCAGCCCGGCGAACGCTCCACCGAGCGCGAGCTGCAACTGAAGGCGCAGATGGCCTCGGAACTGCCGATCGAGCCGGAGCTCGAGCGATGGTTCCCTTTGTGGGGGATTCCGATCTAGAGGTTGACGTCGGGGTTCCACGACCCTGTTCGCGCCCGGCCGCATAAAGGCGCCTCGACTACGTATTCGTTTAAGCGATTCAGATTAGTAACTACACATTGTAGTCACCATCGTGAATCGCACAAAATTGATATGTCAGTCCGGAATCAGGCCCTCGCCGGTGAACTCTGTACGAGCCTCGGCAAGTGTCGTGTCGCTGGGCGGCAGGATCACGTCAGAGGTCTCGATCTCCTCGTCCCCCACCAGCGTGCCGTTAGCGCGCACGAAGGCGAGCAGCTCGTCGAGCGATTGCGAAAATGCGGCCTCGTGGTCGGCATCGACCGCGTCGTGGGCGACACCGGCAAGTTGGTCGAGCTGGTCGTGCAGACCGTCGTCGAGGCGGTACTGGTCCTCACCTGAGATGCGCACGATCATGCCGACTGCTCCTTGCTGGGATCGACCGTGGCCGCGGCTCCCTCGTCACCCGCTCCAAGCTCGCCCGCGGCGCCGGGAGCGCCCGAGCCGAGTTCGCCCTTCAGCTTTGCGAGATCGTCGTCGACGGCCGATTTGCTGGAGAGCGATTTGAGCTGGCGATCGATGTCGTCTTCGCCGGGGCCGAGCGCGGTGATGTCGTCGAACGTGCCGGCCGCTTCGAGCTCCTGCACCGCGTCGGCGCGGGCCTTCATGTTTTCGGTCTTGTCCACGGCGCGCTGCATGGCGAGCCCCACGTCGGCCATCTGCTCGCCGACGCCGGTGGCCGCTTCGGAGATCTTCACCTGCGCTTCGGCGGCGGAGTACTGGGCCTTGATGACCTCCTTCTTGGTGCGGAAGGATTCGATCTTGGCGCGCAGCTTCTGCTCGGAGTCGGTCAGCTTCTGCTGCTGGTCTTCCAGTTCGGTCACCTGCGTGTCGAGCCCCTGCAGCTCGGTCTGGGCGATGTTCTTGCGTTCGAGCGCCACGCGGGCAAGATCTTCCTTGCCGGAGGAGACCGCTTGGCGGGCCTGGGTGTCGAGCTTGACGACCTGTTGCTGCAACGATGTCTCCTGCAGCTGCAAACGCTTCTTGGCGGTCACCACGTCGGCGATGCCCTTCTTGACGTTCTGCAGTTGTTCGACCTGCTTCTGGTAGCTGTAGTCGAGCGTCTCGGCGGGGTCTTCGGCGCGATCCAAGAGCTTGGATACCTTGGCCTTCACGACGGTTGACATGCGCCCGGTCAAACCGGCCATATGATCCTCCTGTAGGGCGTGGAAGTGAGGCTATTAGCCTAGCCGACGCGCACTAGGATGCTGCGCATAAGTCGATGCACCACGCGCCCGGACCCGGACCGCGCCTCATCACGCCGAAAGTGCCATGGCCCGCGCGCACGGGGGAATAGCACTTTTGCCAATCTCAACGGGCCTACAGGCCGGTGGGATGACGAACCGTGAAGCCAGGGTTGCCGGGACGCAAGGGGCGCCAGCGCGGCCCGTTCTGATCGGAAGGGTCGTCGACCGGGCTTGTGTCCAAGCGCAGACCAGCGACCGTCATATAGGCGTGACCGCCGTTGGCGAAGATTGTCACCCATGTGCCAATACCGCCCGAGTCCCAGCCCATGAATTCGGAGGAATCCATCGGCGTCGCGATCAGGTCGGCACCGTGGAGCGCGTAGGAGACGGTGCCCGAGCAGTCATAGCCCGGCGAGATGAAAGAGGCGTGACCGCCGCCGTAGATGTAGGGCAGGCCGATTATCTGGTCGCCGGCCCAGATGATTTCCTGGACGGCCGGCGGCGCGGACATCGGGGCAGCGGCAAGACCGTCCAGGACACGAGCGGTGCTGCCCGGGACAAGCAGCTCGGGCTTGGCGTCAGCGGCGACCCCGACAACGCTTCCACCGGTCGAGGAGGTCATTTCGCTCGGTGACTTGGGGGCAACATAGGGGACGACCTGGCCGGTGGCAGTCTTCTCGTAGATCGGGCCCCTGTAGATGAGGCTCGTGGATTTCGAGGTGATCGGCGCGTGCGGCTTCTTGACAGCCGGGGTGGTGGTCGTGGAAGTAGTGGTCGTGGGAGCGGCACCGCCGACGGCGGCAGCTGGAGCAACGGTCGCCGAAGCGCCTCCCGCCGAGACACCGCCGGTCGCGGCAAGCGCCGAAACAGGCGCGACAGCCAGGAACAGCATGCTGAATAGCGTTGAGCCCGCGGCTCGCAATCGCAAAGCAACCTCTTTCGTCGGCCTGCGGGGTTAGCTGACGGGCTAGCGCTGAAAGAGCCTGCGCTTCTCACGGATCTACCGCGGGATTCGCCCCAACAACATTGGGTCCCCCGTTCCTTGGCTTCTGACCAAGGATTCGGCGTTCGGGGCGGCAGGCTATCAGAGTGCAATGACGGTTGCACGGGATATGGCTGTTTTGAGACGTTTTCCCCGCAAATACGGGGATTTTGGGCGTCAAATTGCAGTTGACGGACATTTGTCGGGCGATCCGCGGAGCTCATCTTCAGGACCCCAAGACGTCGCAACTATCCGTTCGAGCCAACCGCAGGAAGCCGAGCCGACTCCACTGTCGTCGGGGAAGGCGGGTAGCGTGGCGGGCATGCGTGTCACCTCTCTGCGCACCGCTCTGCGCGCCGCAACCCTCGTGCTCCTCTCTTGTACGGTGCTCGCCGGATGCGGCAAGGCGCTCTCCCGGCAAGCCTCCGAACACGCCACCGCGACGGTGCCGGCGCTCGGCGAACACGCGGCGATCGGCGCGAACACCACGAACACCACCCGCCTGGGCGGGTCTACCCCGGTGCTCGACGCCGCCGCGGTCGCGCTGGCCGCATACCCGGGTCTCACCCCCGCGACTCGACCACCGCTGGTAGTAATAGTGGACCACAACGACTGGCCCGCGGCGCTTGCGTCCTCTGTGCTTGCCGGCACGCCGCTGCGCGCGCCGCTTCTGTACAGCGAAGGCGGCACGTTGCCACAGCCAACCAGTATGGCCCTCCAAGCGATGCGACCCACGGGGACCGACGCGCTCGGGCCGTCTGCAAGCGGGGCGGCTGGACGCGCGCAAGTGCTCGATGTCGGCAACGTCCTCGCCCCGGCCGGCTACGTTACGCGCTCGATCGCGGCGGCCGAACCGGCCGCCCTGGCCGTCGCGATCGAGCAGCTATCGAGCTTGCTGGACGGTCACTCGCCGCATGATCTAATAGTGACGGCCGCGAACGGGCCACCCGCGATGACGATGCCTGCCGCGGGATTGTCAGCGCAGACAGGCGCGCCGATCCTGTTCGTGCAGCGCTCGACGATTCCCCACGCGACGGCCGCCGAGTTGACGAGGCTCGCCGGAGCTTCGATCTACGTAGTCGGTCCACGGACCGTAGTGAGCGAGCGCGTTGTCAGAGAGCTTCGACGCTTTGGTCCGGTGACGCGCATCGCGGGCTCGACTCCAGCGGCAAACGCGATAGCCGCCGCGCGCTTCCGACGCGGCTCGTTCGGCTGGGGCGTGTTGGAACCGGGCCACGGGCTCGTGTTCGCCAGCAGCACGCGGCCATTCGACGCGCCCGCCGCGGCACCACTGTCGGCTCGCGGCGACTACGGGCCGCTGTTGCTTCTCGAAAATGCCGAAGCGCTGACAAGCGAGCTGAGTGGCTACCTGAGCGACCTGCAGCCGGGCACGCCTGCGTCGGGGCCCGTATACGGCGTCTACAATCGTGGCTGGCTGATCGGCAACGAAACGGCGATATCCGCCACCACCCAGGCCCGCTTGGACACGCTGCTGGAGCTATCCTCTCGAGCGGCGCCCGAAGCGAGCTTCTCACCGACGACGCCCTCGAACGAATCGACACCCAGCGAATCGACCCAGGGCACCGAACCGTGAGCCAAGCCGAGAACCCACAACGCCTGATCAGAGAGCGCTCCGGAGCGGTGAGCGTGGAGGACGTACGCGAGCTGATGGGCGCCTCCACCCCACACTTCGCGCTGCAGTTGCGCAATCGCATCGTACGCTTGATCGCCCAGCTTCCCTCCGAGCATCCCGCGCGGATCGAAGGCGAGCGGGAGATCGCGCGACTGGAGCGCCTTGGCTTCACCGGGGAGACGCGCGGCGAGGCCGGCAACGAGGGCGAGCGGCCGTTGCCTTCGCTGAGCGTCGTCTAATCGCCCCCGCCCAGCCGTCTTACTCAGCCCGACTCACAAGCTCCGCCATTTCGAGCCCCGGCTTTCGGCTTGTCTCGATCGACGGCGGACCGTCAACTGCTCTCGTCAATTCCGGGTCATCGCGCGTGCGCGGGCGTCTAGGAAACGCGTGCGCAGCAGTCTGAACAGGAGCACGAAGACGGCTATGTCGACAGCGAACATGCCCACGTTCAACAGCTGAGATGCTTTCGCGAGGAACGTATAGCCCAAGACGACAGCCGAATGCAGCACGATCACCGGCAGCAGCGCCAAGAGCAGCGTGTGAGAGCGATATCCGCTCGAGTGCTCGCGCCAGGTCACCTCGATCGTGCCTATGGCGACGGCGGCGATGCCCGCTAGCAGCAGCGGGCCGCCCGCCGCGGGACCGTGAGGCAGTCGCGTGACGGCTACCAAAAACGCGATCCCTCCAGCCAGGATGAGCAGCTCTGAGAGTGGCAGCGGATGCCAGGGAGCTTGCGGGCGCTCGCCGAACGTCCTCTGAGGCGAGACCGGCGGGCGCCGCGCTGCACCCGGCGCGCGCTCGCGACGAGAGGATCTGGCTCGCTCTGCTCGCGACGCGGTCCGCCCGGACGGCGAGGTGGATTGTTCGTCCGAGGCAGGCTTGGACCCACCGCCTGCCACAGGCGCGCTCGGGCGCGGCTTGCGGGAGCGTCCCCGCGGACCCTTGGTGTGACTTGCCACGACTACAGTTTACGGCCGGCGTTTACGGCCGACTACCGTGCTGTTGTGGGCGCTAAGCTGAGCCGCTGTGCCTGAGCACGGGAATACCTGGGAACGCCTGGCCGGCCTGCCGCTGCAGATCGAGCGGCACACATTCGAGCCGCTGCAGGCGCTCGTGTCGAGCGAGTTCGAGCGCAAGAGCACCGTGATCCACATCTCCGGTGCCGGACAGGAAGGTATCGGCGAGGACGTGACCTACGACGCCGTCGACCATGAGATTCTGCAGGCTGCGGGACCGCACCTCCCGCTACAGGGCAGCTGGACGATCGGCTCGTTCTCAGAGCATCTGGCGACACTCGACCTCTTTCCGCGGGAGCCTCAACGTGAGGTATCCCGTCGCTACCGCGTGTGGGCATATGAGTCGGCGGCGCTCGACCTGGCGCTGCGCCAGTCGGGCACGACGCTGTACGAGGTCTTGGATCGCAGACCGCAGCCGGTGCGCTTCGTGGTGTCGCTGCGCCTCGGCGAGCCACCGAGCATCGATCCACTGCACCAACGCCTGGAGGCCTACCCATCGCTTCATTTCAAGCTCGATCCGACAAGCTCTTGGGACGACGAGCTGATCGCCGCGCTCGTGGCTACCCATGCGATCGAGTCGGTCGACTTCAAGGCCTACTACTCAGGCTCGATTGTCGACCAGCCGGCGGATCCGCTGCTCTACAAGCGTGTTGTCGAGGCGTTCCCCGACGCATGGGTCGAGGACCCGGCGCTTACGACCGAGACCGACGCGGTGCTCGCGACCCACCGCGAGCGCTTCTCCTGGGATGCCCCTATCCACTCGGTCGCCGACATTCAAGGGCTGCGCTATCCACCGCTTATGGTCAACATCAAGCCGTCGCGGCTCGGGGGGCTCAGAAACCTGCTCGACGCTTTTGACTACTGCGCCGCGCGCGGCATCGGCAACTACGGTGGCGGACAGTTCGAGCTTGGTGTGGGCCGGGGACAGATCCAGTATCTCGCGTCGCTGTTTCATGCTGACGCGCCGAACGATGTGGCTCCGAGTGGCTACAACTTGCCAGAGCCTCCAACGGGACTGACACAGAGCCCACTCGACCCAGTGCCCTCAGCGCTCGGGTTTCGCTGGGGCATCAAGAACGCCTAACGGTGGGTCCCGCCGGACTTCAGCGAGACCCACCGTGTTCACAGCTGCGGCGTTACTGCCTTGCCGCTAGCGAATGACGTTTATTTTTCGCTTTTCCTCACAGCTTCGGCATTGCCATCTTCAAGCGTGCCGTTGAGGATCGCCGTGTTGTGTCCCGAAGCAGACGGAAGTCCGAGCTCGGAATCCACAGCTTTGTCGATGACCCCAGTGAACAAGCCAAACAGGATCTGCGAGCCGCATCCTTCAGCTTCGGGGGCCGCAAACGTGTTGTTCACGAGCGAGTTTTTCTTCAGGACCAGGATCTCGCCTTCTTCCTTGAATTCGGGTTCACCGAGGCTACCCGTAATCGGTTCGTTTGGTAACGGCGGGCTCGTCGTACCCGTTGTGAGTTCAACATTCACGGGGTGAGCGCTCGAGCCGATGAAACAATTGTTGCCAAGGAACGAGTTTTCTAGATGGACCCGTATCGGCAGGGTGAATGCCGTTCCCGTCGACCCAATCAGGGCTCGCCTGTTGATCCCGAGCGTTCCCGCCTGTTCTGTGGTCGCGGTTACGCCCGTGATTCCTTTGTTGATGAATTCGTTGAAGATGATCTGCAGAATTTCGGGCCATTCTTTGGGCGCGATGATTTTCAGCAGACCACCCGGAACTGTCTGCGGTGTTTTCGAGATCGTGTTCCCGTCGGTAGCGTTTACAAACGTTTCGTTGCCGATTTCCCCATGTTCTATGATCCCGCCTTGCAGCGTGATGGTTTTCGCGATCGGCACTTCGGTAGTACCGATCGTGAACTTGCCACTGCTCGTCAAACCGAACACGCATTGACTTACTTCCGCGACTTTCGTCGGACAATCACCGAAGTTGACGAAGCCGCCCGTCGGTTTCGTTGCCAGTGCCGGCGCCGCGAATCCGAGTGCGGCAAGCGATACGACAGCTACAGCGAGCAGGGGCGCCATGCATCGAGCGCCCCTCCCCATATGGGGTTTACCCATTCTAGTCATCCTAATCCTCCTGGTTTGGTTGATTACGTCACTAGCGTCATCCATCCGACTCGCCCCGAATTGGATGACCAGCCGCGCCCGCCTTGTTCAACTCTTATCGATCCACGGACGCGGCATATTGCTTCTATCAGAATATGACGCGTGCACGGTTCTATACGAAAGACCGTTGCGTGTCAAGCGAAAAGATCGCTTACGTCAAGCACCACGAGATCTCACTGAACGCAGGCGACCTAGCGGGCGATTCCTAGAGTCGGCTAGTCGAGACCGGTCGCTGGCGCTCGGTCCCAGCGAGCCGGGCGCCCACACCGGCGCTTCGGCCGAGTCCTCCACCGAAACACCAACACAGGAGCGGGATTGCGGATACCCGTCCAGCCCAGCGCTCTCCTGGCTTCCCTTAGGACGCAACTTCTCTGTCCGCCGTGGTTTTTCAGGCCAGAACCGCTAACGTCGTGCGACGCCGGCGGCGGACTTTAAGCTGCCGCTAGGGCTTTAGGCGAGCGGCGAGAAGCTGGGGCGCGGAGGGTGCGCCAGAAGGGAGGGTTCGTGGCAAGGGCAGTGGACAGACGTTCGAATTTCCCGCGTAGAGCAACGCTCGTAACGCTCTGTTCGATCTGCGCGACACTCGGCCAGCTTGCGCCCGCGGCCGGCGCCTCGCAAGGCGCCGGCGGGACCAGTGCCCCAGCCGGCGGGGGCACACCGGCAAACAGCGGGGGCTCCTCGAAGGCCTCCGCACCGGCAACCAAAGCGACAGGCGGCAGCTCGCTGAAATCGGCCGCCAAGAAGAAGACGACCGTGAAGCGCGTAAACCCGTTCACGCTCTCGAGCGCGGTATGCGTGCCGGCTATCAACTGCTCGACCAACTCGCGCCAGGTGTCCTCGGGCGGCGAGCTACTCATCAAAGGTAAAGGCTTGCGTACCGGAATGGTCGTGGCCTTTCCCCACAGCTGGAACGCGCGCATCGCCGGCAACTCGCCCACAGCCCACCTGGCCAACTCGACGCTCGGGATGGTGGTGCATGTGCCGAGCAATGCCCACTCCGGTCGCATCATGATCCTGATCAGCCACGGCCGGCACACCAACTCCTTCGGACCGATCCAGATCGTGCCCTATGTGCTGCACCCGCCAACGCCGCCCAAACCGACGGTGGCTCCGCCCCCACCGACACCGAGCGGCACCGCATTCAACGGGCAGGGCATGTGGATCTGGTATGTGAGCCAGTCCGACGGCGGTAACCTTGCTTCGATCGTGGCCCAGGCTCACGCCGCGGACGTGACCACGCTCTACGTAAAGAGCTCAGACGGATCCTCCAACTATTGGAGCCAATTCAGCCCCGAACTCGTGCAACAGCTGCACGCGAACGGGTTGAAGGTGTGCGCATGGCAATATGTCTATGGCACCAATCCTGCAGGCGAGGCTGAACTCGGGGCACGCGCTGTGGCCAGCGGAGCCGATTGCCTGGTGATCGACGCCGAGTCGGAGTACGAAGGCCACTACGGGGCCGCCCAGACATACATCGCCGACTTGCGCGCCAAGATCGGTGCGGCCTATCCGCTTGGACTAGCTTCTTTCCCCTACGTATACGACCATACCTCATTCCCCTACTCCGTCTTGCTCGGCCCGAATGGCGCCCAGTTCAACGCTCCCCAGATGTACTGGAAGGACATCGGCAACTCGGTGGACACGGCTTACGCGAATACCTACATCTCAAACCGCGTCTACGGCCGCCCGATCTTCCCGCTCGGACAGACCTATTCGAAACCTTCAGTCGAAGAACTGGTGCGTTTCCGCGAGGAGGCGCCTCTTTATGGAGCCACCGGCACATCCTTCTGGGATTTCCAGGAAACGCCCGCAAGCCTGTGGACGACGCTGGCAACTCCACTCGCGCCGCTGAGCAGCGTCACCCCCAATCCCTCCTGGTCGGAACTCGGCGAAGGCAGCAAAGGCGACCCAGTGCTTTGGATGCAAGAGCATCTTGCCGCGGCGATCCCTACCCAGGAAACGACCGGTATCTTTAACGCGACGACCGCAGCTAACCTGGAGCAGTTCCAGAGTGCACACGGAATCGCCCCAAGCGGCCACACAGAAGCATCCACTTGGCAGGCACTGCTGGCCCTCACGCCGGTCTCAGTCGACTGGACCGGCGCGGGGCCAAAGGGCTAGCTCAGACGCGCTGAATCAGCGTGCCGGTGCCCAAGCCCCCGCCGCAGCACATCGTGACGAAGCCGATCTCCTTATCGGAGCGCTCCAGCTCGTGCAGCAGCGTGGTGATCAAACGCGCGCCGGTCGAGCCGAGCGGGTGACCGAGCGCCATCGCGCCGCCGTTGACGTTGACGCGATCCATGTCTGGGCTCAGCTCGCGCTTCCACGCGGCCACGACCGGGGCAAACGCCTCGTTGATCTCGATCAGGTCGATGTCGTCGATCTTCATACCGTTGCGCTCGAGGATCTTGCGCGTGGCGGGGATCGGCCCCTCGAGCATCTTCACCGGGTCGCAACCCACGGTGGTCTGATCTACGATGCGCGCGCGAGCGGTCAGCCCAAGGTCTTTGGCCTTCTCGGCGCTCATCAAGAGCACCGCGGCGGCGCCGTCAGAGATCTGCGAGCTGTTGCCGGCCGTGATCTTGCCGTCGGGCTTGAACGCCGGTTTGAGCTGGGATAGCGCCTCCAGGTTGGTGTCGGGACGGATGCCCTGGTCGGTGACGTAGGTATCGCCGTTGACCGCGAACGGCACGATCTCGCGCTCAAAGCGGCCCTCCTCAGTGGCCTGGTGGGCCCGTTTGTGCGAGCGCACCGCCAGCTCGTCGAGCTCGGAGCGCGGTATCTCCCACTCGTCGGCGATCATCTCTGCGCCGAGACCCTGACCGACGATGTTGTGCTTGGCCATCAGCTCTGGGGTGAAGGCAAAACCGAACTCCTGCTGGGTCTTCATCGCCGCTGAGAACGGGAAGTGGCCCATGTGCTCGACGCCACCGCCGATCATCGCGTCGTGCACGCCTGCGGCGATCAGCGCGGCGGAGAAGTTGACCGCCTGCTGCGCGGAGCCGCACTGACGGTCGACGGTCGTGGCGGGAGTCTCGATCGGCAGACCGGCCTGCAGCCATGCGTTGCGGGCGACGTTGAGGCCTTGCTCGCCGAACTGCTGCACGCATCCGGCGACGACGTCTTCGACGACGGCGGGCTCGATGCCGGCACGGTCGATCACCTCGGTGTAGACCTTCGCGAGTAGCGCGTTGGGATGGGTGTCC
Source organism: uncultured Solirubrobacterales bacterium (assembly GCA_963704555.1). GTDB lineage: Bacteria > Actinomycetota > Thermoleophilia > Solirubrobacterales > Solirubrobacteraceae > Palsa-744. Next base: position 1,279,727 of record OY969921.1, on the reverse strand, counting down.
TTGTAGTAGCCCTTCTCCAGGTGTCCACGACCGATCGGTGTGCGAACGGCCTCGACGATTACGACCTCGCGGCCCTCTGCTTGCCTCATTTTGGAAGTCCTTTGCTTTGTCTGTTGCCGGTGGCGCCGTGGCATCTCGCCCGGCGTTGTGCTCAGGAAGCGGGCGCATACGGGCTTCTGGTGAAGACGCCGCGCGTTCGCTACCTCTACTGTACCGCTCGACACCCCTAGATTGACTGGTCAGTCAACCAAACAGCCCAGAGGAGCAAAGCCTTGAACGAACGCCTAGCCATAGTCGGCAGCGGAGCCATTGCCTGCGGGCTGGCAGCCACCGCTGCGCACCACGGACCAGTGCTGCTGCTCGCACGCTCGGACAGTTCGGCCGAACGCGCGCGCGCAACCGTAGAGAAGACCCTCAGTCGTTTGGAGGCAGAGGTCGATCCCCAGCATGTGCGGATCGTCACCGACGCCACCGCGCTGGCACAGTCGTCGTTCGTTGTCGAGGCGGTTGTCGAGGACCACGACATAAAGGCCGGCTTGCTGGGCGAGCTGAACGGCCTCCTCGACGAGCAGGCGGTGCTTGCCTCGACGACCTCCTCGCTGTCGGTGGAGCGCCTGGCGGAGGCCTCTGGCCGCCCGGAGCGGTTCGTGGGCCTGCACGTGTTCAACCCGGTGACGCGCATGAAGCTCGTGGAGCTCGTGTTCCCGAAGGCCGCCTCGCAGGAGACTCGCAGCCGCGCTCTGGCGCTGTGCGAGACCTTCGAGAAGACCGCCGTCGAGATTCCCGACATACCTGGATTCGTCGTCAACAGACTGCTGTTCCCCTACCTATTCAACGCGGTGCGACTGCTCGAAGAGACTGGGATGGACCCCAAGGACATCGATACCTGCATGAAGCTCGGCGCCGGCCACCCGATGGGACCGTTCGCGCTGCTGGATCTCGTTGGTCTCGACGTCTCAAAGGCGATCGGCGAGACGATCGGCGAGCCAATCCCCCCGCGAGTGGACGAGCTGATCGACGAGGGCGCGCTGGGACGCAAGACCAAGCGCGGATTCCTCGCCTATTGAACGATCAATCGGAGGACCCGCCCACGAGGCGCCGGGTCGGTGAGAATTTATTTAGCCTCAACAGACTTTTAGGAGAGCTTCATCAGCAGGGGCATACTTGTGGTGCGACACAAGATCGCAATGCATACCTGCCTCCTCCCAGTACACACGCTCCGGCCCGCTCCCCCCGCGGGCCGGACGTGTCTTTGGGCTGGCTCTCGCTGCGACTCGACGGCATGCGAGGCCGCCACTTGGGCGCACCACTTGGGAAGCCTTTCAAATGGACCTGCACGCTCGACACCCCTTCTTTGGACACGAGTGATTATTTGGGTACCGAACCTTTATCTACGTGTTCGCAAAAGGGGGTGCTAGAGGATCATTCGAGACGAGCCATACACAGCGTCCACGATCCGTGAACATCTGCCCAGGCCCGTCCTGAAAGACGTCCAGTACCCGTGGCTTACGGCCCGGCAGCAGGCGGGGCCTCGCGGCGGGCAGGCTCGCGCGGGCGACCCTCGCTCGTGGGCAGCGCCCGACGCGGCCGGATGCGCACCGCCTCCACGCGATTGTGGTTGACCGACTCGACCCGGATCGAGAAGTCTCCAGAGCTGATCGTGTCGCCGCGACGAGGTAGACGTCCGATCTCCGCAAACACGAAGCCCCCAACCGAGTTGTATGCGTCGCTGTCCACCGGCAGCTCGACGCCATAGTCGAGCAGGTCGGCGATCGAGACGTGGCCACGCACGAACAGGTCGCCGCCGGAGAGCCGACGAACCTCGCCCGCGGCCGGGTCGGTCTCGTCGGCGATCTCGCCGACGACCTCCTCGATGATGTCCTCGATCGTCACGATCCCCACCACACGCCCGTACTCGTCGACGACGACCGCCATCGAAGTGCGCTGGCGCTGCAGATCGGCGAGCAGGTCGTCCAGCGGCTTGGTCTCAGGCACGATCGGGGCGTCGTGCATGATCGGCTCGATCGAAGCATGGGGACCGTCCTGCATCAGCCGCTTGGCAAGCGAGGAGGAGTGCACGAGCCCGCGCACGTGATCGCGATCGTCGCCCTCGATCACGACGAGTCGAGTATGGCCGCTGGAAATGCAAAGCTCGAGCGCGGTTTGGGCGTCTTGAGAGACGTCGACGGTGACGACCGCCGGAATCGGAGTCATCACCTGGCGGGCCTCCTGCTCGTGCAGGTGGAACACACCGGTGAGCATGCCCGCCTCGCCCGGGTCGAGCTGACCGCCGGCATAGGACTCGGCGATCAGGCGCTTGAGCTCGTCAGGTGAGCCACCTTCCTTCTGTGCGCTCATCTCGACGCCGAGCAGGCGCAAGATACGACCCGAGACGACCGTCAGGGCGATTATCACCGGGTGAAACAGCACGCTGAACGCTTGCAGCGGGCGGGCGATGCGGCGGGCGATCGTCTCGGCTCGGTCGATCGCGTAAAGCTTCGGCACCATCTCCCCCGCGATCAGCTGCGTGGCGGCTATCAGCGCGAATGCGAGAACCACCGATATGACGACCGCGACGTCATGGCTCGGCGTGCTACCGAAAGCGCCCTTGAGGATGTCCGCGAGCGCCGGCGTGGCAAGCGCGCCGATCGCGATCGAGGTCATCGTCACCCCGATCTGCACGGCGGAGATGTATTCGTTGATGCGGTCCAGCTGGCTCAGAGCGAGCGCCGCGCCGCGCGAGCCTTCCTCGCGCATGAGCTCCAGGCGCGCCCGCTTGGAGCGCACGAGCGCGTACTCGGCGGCGACGAAGAACGCGTTGATCGCGATCAGGACGACCGCGAGTATGAGCTTGAGCCCGTTCACGCCCGATCGGCGCCCGTCCGGGCCGATCTACTTCGAGGAGGTTTTTCTTCTTCGTTCATCGGTAGCCGACGGCACAACCGTAGCAGGGGCACTGGTCGGCTTTGGCCACGGCCAAGGTACCGCACAGGCCGGAGCGTCGATGCGCGAGGCCATGACGAAGTCTGCCTGCGCGAGACCTACCCCGTCAGACCAAAGCATCGATGCGCAAGGCCATCTCGAAGTCCTGCCTGCGCGAGACCTACCCCGTCAGACCAAAGCATCGATGCGCAAGGCCATCTCGAAGTCCTGCCTGCGCGAGACCTACCCCGTCAGACCAAAGCATCGATGCGCAAGGCCATGACGAAGTCTGCCTGCGCGAGACCTACCCCCGTCAGACCAAAGCATCGATGCGCAAGGCCATCTCGAAGTCTGCCTGCGTGAGACCACCCTCGGAGTGGGTCGAGAGCTCGAGACGGACCTTGTTCCAACCGTGTAGATGGATGTCGGGATGATGGTTGGCCGCCTCGGCGGCGTCGGCCACGCGGTTGACGAAGGCAATCGCGTGGGCGAAATCCGCAAACGCCCATTCGCGTGCGATCGCTTGTCCATCGCGTTGCCACTCGCCGGCGGCGAGCTTGACGTCGATCTCCGCATCGGACAGGAGCATCACACCAATCAGGATACCCCGCGACTCAGGCGATACCGAAGGTCGACGAGCCGCTCAGATCGACAAGCGCCATGACCCCACAGCTCACGGTTCAGAGCCGGGCGTGAACTGGACCGGAACGGACGTTTCCGCCTCGCTCGCATGCGAGGTCGCCAGCGACCCGCCAACGGCGACGAGGGCGATCGCCGCACATCCTGCCAGCGCGAGTGCCTGCGAGCGGTAGCGATCCCCCATCTGGATCACGACCGCCGCCAGCACTCCGCCGATCAACCCTCCGATGTGCCCGCCCCAGGATATGCCGGGCACGGTGAAGCTAAAGACCAGGTTGAATAGGATCAGCGCACCTACTCCACTCTGCATGATCGGGATCTGACGCGCGCGCAGCTCGACGGCAGCGGCCCCCATCAACCCGAACACCGCGCCCGACGCGCCGACCGTTAGCGCGTGCGGCGTGACGAGCAGGGCGCCGAAAGACCCGGTCAGCAGCGACACTCCGTAGATCACGCCGAACTTGAGGTGTCCTAGCGCCGGCTCCAGCATCATGCCCAGGTAGTAAAGAACCCACATGTTGAACCCAATGTGGAGCAGGTTCTCGTGCAGAAACCCGCTGGTCACCAGTCGCCACCACTGCCCATGGGCGACACCCAGCGTGGGCACCCCGCGAATGCTTCCGAACAGGGCCCCTTCTTCGTAGACCTTGCCCGTCGGCTGGCCGTTCAGCGTGAAACTCCCCTCGCTGAGAAACAAGATCACATTGATCGCGATCAGCGCAAACGTAACTTGAGGTCGGACCACCATGTTGCGCATCGTCATCACGCGCGTCCCCTGTTTGGAGCACTCAGGACAGCGCATCCCAACGGGGGTCGGGGTCATGCAATCGGGGCAAATCGGGCGCCCGCAGGATGAGCAGGCGACTCCCGTCTCGCGCGAGGGATGGCGGTAGCAGGTGGCCATGGCCGCGCAGACGCTAGCAGCGGCTGGGCGGTGGCGATGCGTCTGCTCGCGGCGATCAGCGTAGGTCGGCGTCGGCGAGCGCCATCTTGCTCAAGCCAAGGCGCATGCGACCCTTGATCGTGCCGACCGGCGTGTCCAGCATGCTCGCGATCTCGCTATGGCTGTAGCCGCCGTAATAGGCGAGCGTGATGACGCGGCTCTGCTCCGGGGGAAGGTCGCCAAGCGCCGCGAGCAATTCGCGGGCACCCTCGCGCCGCCCCACCTCATGGTCGGTGCGCTCGCGCGCTTCGAGGAGATCCTCCACCTGTCGATTCGTATCGGCAAGGTCGTGCGCGACGCTTTGACGCAAGACGTCGATCGCGCGATTGCGCACGATCCCGAGCACCCATGCTCTGACGTTGCCGCGCGTACGGTCGAAATGGCCGCGGCTGCGCCAAAACGACAGGAACGCCTCTTGGACCACCTCCTCGGCGATCGCGCGCCTGCGACACATCTGTGTCGCGAGCGCTGAAGCAGCGTGCACATGCCGGTCGTAGAGCACTTCAAACGCACCTGGATCACCGCGCACGACAAGCACCATGAGGGCATCGTCCGGCAGCCGAGCGAACACCCATGGCGGCAGCTCCACTGCGCTCTCCGAGCTGCTCGCGCTAAGCGAGGTCGCGTGAGACCTGACCGAGATCGGCGCCACATGCCTAAGCGGCTTGTCATCAAAAAGTTCCATACGCCTGACAATCGGAACAGTTCCGAATCAAACACTGTGACCACTAAATCGCGAAATTGCAAGGAAACTTCGACGATCAGCGCGCTCGCAGCGCAGAACAGAAGTACGTCCCGACAGCCGGGACACATCTCCGGTGGTCATCGAAGCCTCGGCACGGGAGGCCGAAGCCAGCGGAGGCCGAAGCCGCATCAAGGGACGCCTGGCTACGACGCGGCGAAGCAGCTTCAGGTGACGCTAGCGCTCTCCGAGCAAACGCCGCGTGTGCTCGCTGAGATCGCCTACAGCCCGCTCCGCCGCACGGCGAGCACCCCGTAGGCCGCCCGCGGCCGGACGCGGGCGGTGACGGGCACGCAGCAGCACGAGCGCGACACCGGCCCCTCCCCCGACGACAACGGCTGCCGCCGGGCGGACCCAATTGCGCGGGTCACGCATCGCCGACAGCTCCCAGGCCTCAAGCTCCTCTACAGCGCTCTCCGTGATGCTCGTGAGCGTGGCCTCCAAGCGCAGCACGAGATCCTCGGGCGGGTCTATCGGGGAAAGCGCCTCGTGGAGCAGCCCCTCGAAACCTGGCAGCACTTCACTCATCTGAGACCTCGGCGCTTGAATCTGACACCTCGGCGCTTGACTCGCCGACGAGCCCCTCCAGCTGCTTTATCGCACGATGGATGAGCACCTTGGTGGCCCCGTCGGAGCGACCCATGGCACGGGCGATCTCGCGATTGTCCATGCCAAGCGCAAAGCGCATGATCAGAGCCTCGCGCCTGTCGTCGGGCAGGCGCCCCACCCCATCGAGTACCCGGCTGAGCTCGTCTCGTCCCTCGACCAGGTCCTCTGTGGTGTGCAGGCTCGCCGGCTCTGAGCCTTCGTCGATCGAGGACGATGGACGACGCGAGCGATCGCGATAGAGATTGGCGGCGAGGTTGTGGGCTATACGGATCAGCCATGGGCGTAGCGGCCTCCCGTGAGACTCGCGCTGGGCGCGCTCGAAATGGCGGTAGGCCTGTAGAAAGGTCTGCTCGGTGAGGTCCTCCGCGTCGTGATGGTTGCCGACCCGATAGTAGGAGTAGCTGTAGACGTCGCGCAGATGAGTGCGGTACAGCTCGGAAAACTCGGCATCGAGCTGCGCCTTGGACTTCGTTTGTTGGGGAGCCACTCATCGCACCCTACCCTCCGACGCCTTGACCCAAGTCCTCAGGCGGCACGCGCGTGACGCTCGGAGCCACTCACGACGATCTCCGTATCGGGGATCGCTCTGACGCCGCCAAGCCACTCCCACTGCAAGCTGACACAAGCCCAAATACGGTCAGCCACACCAAGGGCCATCGCAGGTGTTGGCCGCTCGGCTTGCGGGAAGCGCAACGGGCGCCCGCAGCGGAGGCTGACCTTGCGGGGGCGTATTCGCCGACCTCGGCGTACGTCTTCGGTACCCAGCACCGCCACCGGCACAATGGGAGCCCCGGTTTGCAGAGCAAGCCGTCCGACCCCTCGGTGGGGATGGGCAAGCGGGCCAGAACGCACACGGGTCCCCTCTGGGAAGATCACGACACAGTCGCCGCGCGCGAGAATCGCGCGCGCAGTCGCCATCGCCTGTTCGTCGCTGCGACCACGATCGACCGGAAAAGCCCCAAGGCTGTTGAGCAGCCGGGCCTGCCAGCGATGCTCGAACAGCTCGCGCTTGGCCATGTAATAGACCGGCCTCCGCGTCAGCGCGCCGATCACGAACGGGTCTAGAAAGCTGCGGTGGTTTGCCGCCAGCAACACAGGGCCGGAGCTGGGAATGTGCTCGCGGCCAAGGCGGGCGAGGCGGAAGTAGAGCAGGAAGAAAGGCATCAAGATGGCCCGTACAAGCCAGTAGAGCACCGGGTTGACGCCATGGGCAAGTGCATGCTCGCGAAGCGCCTGTAGCTCGTTGGACTCGATGCTTGAAGCGGCCTGCCGATCCTTAGAGGCGTCCGTGCGATCCGATCGCTTGTTGCTGTGTGCGGGCGTCAGACGAACCCCCGTGGGACGATCGGCGCCGTTGGTGCTTTTCTCGCGCCGGTCGGTGGACTCCATGCATTGGGTACCCGCTTGCGCAGACAGCGTTACAGCCCTAGGGTCGCTACGCTCGATCCTTCCCGCCGGAGTAGCTCAGCTGGCCAGAGCACCTGTCTTGTAAACAGGGGGTCACGGGTTCGAATCCCGTCTCCGGCTTGCGTCATGCCGCAGCCATCGCAACGCCATTCATTGGAGCGGCCAGGCCGAGGTCGACGGTCTCAGCGATATGGCGTGCTCAAGCCCGAAGACGACGGCAAGCCTGCGGTATGCGCGAACCGCGCGAAACCATCCGCGGCGCCACCCGTGATCACGCGGCGCTCGATGTCGCGGTTGAGATAGCGGAACAGCAACGGCGCAGCCAGCGAGTAAGCCGCGCCGAGCGCCAAGAACAATGCCAGTAGGTGAGGAACCAGCAGTGCCACCACGGCAGCCATCATCCACGCTTGGAGCACAGCCGCAAGCACGGTAAGGCGTATCCACCGATGCCCCTCGCGTGCCTGCCCGGGCGTCAGCTGACCGCCTCGATTGGACATCTCTTGCGCCATACATCTGGATCGGCGCTCAAAAGACTCAACTTGAGTCTCTTCCCTCAGAGCCGACCAAATTGGGATTCCGAACGATAGAAGTACTTGTATCGCAGGCTTCGCCAACGCGCTGCCGATGACAACGTGTGCGTTTGTTTCCGACTCGCGAGCGCGGAATGGCGAATACACGACACATTCCCGACGAGAACATTCCTGAGCACTGGCCACGGTAAACGCCGATCTTGCCTGCATCCCGGGACCCCTACCCGTTAGAAGACCGCGGGATTGGAGGACCACGAAGCGCACAATCCGCCCAAACCTAAGCATCCCTTCGACTATCGTCATCTCCTTGTACGAAGTTCACTGGTTGGAAGGCGGGTTGCAGACCGGTGTCTGCTAAGCATGCCGTGCTCGGGCTTGTAATCGAGCAGCCAAGCTATGCCTACAGGATTGCCTCAGGTGTACGCCGGCAGCTGCGGTTTGCCGATCTAGCCGATTCCTATCCGTACTGGGCTCTCGAGAAGCTCGAGAACGAAGGCCTTGTGCGCAAGGTCGACGAGAATGGCGACCCGCTTAGCAACGGGACCTCGGGCCGCAGGGCGATATACGAGGCTACCCAAAAGGGAGTCGAGTCATTTGAAGATTGGCTGCTGTCGAGGACCGCGGAGCCACCGTTGCGAGACGACCTGCATTTCAGGATCGCACTTTGCCGCCCGCGCGACGCGCCACGGATGATCGAGCTGATCCATGGGCAAGAGCTGGTGTGTTTGGGGCGAGTGCAGGATCTAAAGCGCGCCTCCGAAGCCGACGGCGTGGACGGTTCGGAATGGGACAGGATGGTTCGCGTCGTATCGCGTGACGCGGAGCTTGGCTTTTGGAATGCAAGGATCGAATGGCTGCAGGGGGTACGCGAGCGACTCGAAGGGCTCCCGGCCGAGCCCAGGTAGCCAAGCCAGGTAGCTCTCCTGCTGGGCCCGGCGCCCCTTCAGCGCTGAAATATTCAGGGCTGACTAGTCCAAATCGTTCCATTCCAGCACCATTGTGTTCGTCCTCGTCCCGTTGTGGGACAAGCTGAGGCGTAGTAGAGGCGTAGTAGAGGCGCGTGCAAGGAAGGCCCGTTTTATGACGACCATGTCCCCTATCCGCGGAGGCATCCTGCATCTGCCCAATTCTCAAGAGGGCCGTTACTCGCAATCGTTGGAGCGCGGGCTGGCAATTCTCACCGCCTTTACGCCCGAGCGGACGTGGATGGGGATCGCTGAACTTGCCGAGACGCTGGAAATGAGCCGTCCGACAACGCACCGCTACGCCTCGACGCTCGTTGCCCTCGACTACTTGGAGCAGGGTCCCAGGCGCAAGTACAGACTCGGGATGCGCGCTGGCGATCCCGGGCGCTCGGCGGTGAATTCGACTGCATTGGGCAAGCTGCCGCAGAGATATCTGGCCGAGCTGCGTAACCGCAGCATGTGCACCGCCAGTCTCGCGCTGCTGCACGGCAAGGACATCGTCTACATCCACCGCGCTAGAAGCTCTTGGCAGGGAGAGAGCGAAGTAATACAGAGGATCGGGCGCGGTTCGCGCCTGCCGGCAAGCGCCACGGCGATGGGCAGAGTGCTGCTGGCGCAGCTACCTCATCAGGAGCAATGCGATGCGATCGATGCCTATACGGAGCGCTCCCGCTCCGCGGAAGCGCTCGCTACGAGAGAAAAGTTGATCGCCGAGCTCCATGGCATCCGCCAAAATGGAATCGCGATAGCTGACCAGGTGCGCGTCGAGAGCCAAAGATGCGTGGCGGTGCCTGTGATGTCGAAGTCCGCGGAGGTCATCGCCGCGGTCGATGTGGCGGCGAGCAAGTCAAGCTTCTCGCGAGCGCAACTGCTAGAGCAGCTGGCGCCGCTGGTGGTGGAGTGCGCTGAACAGATATCGGCACACTTGGGCTATAAGCCGGCCGAGTAACGGTGCGGGCTTTTTCAGTAGTCCGCCACGCAGACATGGTGCGGACCGCTGAGGCGTGGACGGTTTGGAGCAGGAATCATCCGGGTATGCGCCTATCTGTAATGGGGATTGGCCGGGGATGAACCAGCGCGTGCGTTGCCCGCACTGCCACCGCTGGACAGACGCACTGCTTGTCTGGGCAGCCGGCGACTGCTGCCCTAGCTGCAACGCGCAGATCGCGGGCTTCGGCGGCGATCGAGAGAAGTCAGACGACGAAAGCGTTTTACGCGAACCGGGCAGGATCTCGGGATCGAGGCCTGGTCGTCCCAATCGCGAGCGCTTGAGCGAGCGCGCCTAGACACAAGCAATTACAGACGTTGCGGCCGGCCAACTTCGACCGGCCGCAATGCCTATGGATCAGGACTGACCTTCGGGTGGGACCGTCGTGTTTTCTGGCGCTTCAGACATCAGGGTCGATGTGAGCGCCGGGTTGACCTGGATCGTGAACGACTGACTGGCGGCACCCTGGTTATCCGGCCCGCCAGGGATATAGACGCGTAGCAACTTGGTGCCGGCGTCATAGAAACGATGCACGATCGTGTAGCTGGAGCCTGCTCCCACGAACGCCAGTTGAACTACGTGGAATCCGGGTCCGCGCGCGTTCTGGCGTTCGAGATAGATGACGTGGCTGGTTTGATCAGGAGAGACCGTGCCCGAGAACGTGACGCTCTGGCCAGCCTGAACCGTGGATGGCACGGCCTCGGCGGTGAGCACATCCTTGACGCCCTCGTAGAGGACGGCCGAGGAGACCGGCCTGAATGCAATGGCTGGACACACCGCATTCGGCGGGCATACGATCTGACCGGCATCCACCCTGTAGAAGGTGCTGTTGGCCGGCGACTGCGCGGGGAAGCTGTATTCGCCCGAGGAGTTGCTGGTGGTCTGCGCCACCGGGGTGAAACCGGGTTGACGCGCGGTATGAGCCATCAGCGTCAGCGAGCGACCGGTACCTGAGTTGAGCTTGCCGCTGATCGCGACCGCTTCTCCGGATGAGATCGGGTCGGCGGACGCCTGAATCGTCAGTTCGGGATTTTGGGCCTGGGAGACCGTGTCGGCGAGGATGTTGGATTCGCTTGGCACATTTCGCCCCTGCGAGCGCATGATCACCCTCAGGTTGGCATCGCCCGGGACGACGAACGTGTGCGTAATCGTGAAGTCGCCCGTCGATTCCACGATGCCCGAGTCGATGCGTCGCCACTGGTTGCCGGTGAGGGCGTTCTGGCGCTGCAGGATCAACCGCGCACCCACATCTGCCGGCGAGACCGCTCCGCTGAAGGTGACGCGATTGGGGTATCCGGTGAGCAAGGCGCCTTCAGCTGAGCCGCTGAGCGTCACCTGCGCGGCAACCCTGATTCGTCTTGTGGCGCTGCGAGCGCCGTGCGAGCGCACGAAGAACGAACGGTTGGTTTCGACGACGCCGTCAGCTCGACCGAACTCATAGAAGCCGTGAGTGTCGGTGGTGGCGCTTTGCACAGGGGTGAATCCGGGCAGGCCCGTGAGATGGTGATAGAGAACGACCTGCTGACCCGCGGCACTCGCCCGGTTGACGCAGCGAAGTCGTCCGAAGATAACCACCGGATCGCCCGCCACGATCTGGCGTGGGGCCACCTGCATACTCACGATGCAGCGCCCGCTTGGACTTGGGTGCTTGTGCGCGAAGGCACCCGACGGTATGAGCGCGAACAGCGATATGACGGCCGTGATGGCCGGAATGAGCGTACGTGAACGCATCGACGCCTCCCTTGCGACGGCTGCAGTTATAGGTTCCGCCCTCGCTAACACACGCATACCGTGTTTGATGCGCCAAATCTTTGCGAAATATTTATGTGAGCGCGCGCGTCGAGAGCGTAGCTCTCGCGCGCGACGCTATCTCGTGCGCTTTGTCTGCTGCTCGAGCACCTTGCCGAAAGCTCGCTCGACCTGGGTCGTCATGCGCTGCTTGAAGATCGCCAGCAGCGCCTCCGAGGCGATTGGGCGCAGCGCGTCGGTCGCCGCGATCATCTCCTCCCAGCGCTCATCGGGCTGACCCGCCTGCTCGAAAGGCTCCCACAGCTCGCCCAAGAACAGCCTCACAAAGGCCTTGGAGATCGATTCGCAGTCGCGCGAGACGCGCTCGACCAAAGCCAAGGCAGCAGGCAGAGGGATCCCCAGAGCGGTGACTTCTTCGGCCGCTTTCATCAGCGCGGGGCTCGGCACTTCAAAGCGATCGTCGCCCAGAGGGATCAACAGCTTGAGCTTGCGAATGCGCTCGACGCTCTTGGCGTCGACCTCGCCGAAGCGCCGTTCCAAGTCCTCCGCGGTCACGACCTCTGGCGACTCGGTCGCATAAGGCGTTGTCATGGCGGTGCGCAGGCCCAGCAGCCGCGAGGCGACGCCTCCAGAGGAGCTCATCAGGCGCTCGATCGCCGCCAGGTTGAAGCCGTCGGCTTGCAGGTCGAGGATCAGGCGCAAACGTGCAACGTGCTCGGCGTCGTAGTAGCCAACGCGAGCGCGTACCTCGGGCGCGGGCAACAGGCCCCGCGACTGGTGGTTACGGATGTTGCGCACCGACATTCCCACCTCGGCGGCGAGCTGCTCAATCGTCAACCCCTCGCCGGCAGGCTCCTCACCATGAGCTGAAGAAGTGTCCTGAGGGTTACTTCGAGAGTCCTCAGGACTCTTTCGGGGTATGTCAGCCCTATCGGTTCGCGATCCCGCCACCTCGATTGAAGATACCATTTTGCATGTAACCTCATTTGAGGTAACATTGATCCAGGTCAGATGAGCTTACTCTCCGAAATCTACGTTCCGCGGCCTACTTCCGCGCCCTCTTCCTGCGCGCCCCCCATGTCCGCGTCCGCCGCGCGTCCCGGTACTTCCTCCCCCGTGCACCTCCATGGCTGAACGCGGCGCACCCCCGCGCGTGCCCGCCGGGCGCCGCCGGGCCTTGGCGCTGGTGCGCTCCTTCACCTCGCCGCTGCTGCCCGACGACTATCTGGAGCTGGTCAATCCCCTGTGGTCGACGCGAGAGTTGCGCGGACGGATCGAGAGGATCGAGCGCGAGACGCAGAGCGCCGTGACCGTCACGATCAAGCCCGGCTGGGAATGGGAGAGTCATCGACCAGGGCAGTATCTGCGTCTGGGGATCGAGGTGGATGGGGTACATCACTGGCGCGCCTACTCGCTCACTTCCGCGCCAAAGCGTCCGGACGGATTCATCTCGATCACGCCAAAGCTGGTCGAAGGGGGCAAGGTTTCGCCCTTCCTGTTTGGAGGAGTGCGTCCAGGGACGATCGTGCGACTCGGCGGTGTGGAAGGTACCTTCGTACTGCCCGAGCCCCTGCCAGCTCGCCTGCTGTTCGTCAGCGCCGGCAGCGGCATCACCCCGATCATGAGCATGTTGCGAAGCATTGCCGCTCGCGGAGCGGTCGCGGACCTGGTTCACGTGCACTCGGCACGCTCTGCCGATGAGGTGATCTTCGCGCGCGAGCTGGGCGAGCTGGACGCCCGCCATCCGGGTTACCGACTGCATCTGCGACTGACCGGCGAGCAGGGGCGCGTGACACCAGGACAACTCGACGCTCTCTGTGAGGACTGGCGGGAGCGCGAGGCGTTTGTTTGTGGGCCCGCGGGGCTGATCGAGGGGATGGAGCAGCGGTGGAGCGAAGCCGGCGTGCACGAGCAGTTGCACATCGAGCGCTTTCAGCCGAGCACGGCAGTTGGCGAGGGGCAGCGTGGATCGGGTGGCACGGTCCGCTTTCGCAAGAGCGATCTGGAAGCTTGCAGCGACGGCGATCAGCCGATCCTCGTGGCCGGAGAGAAGGCGGGCGCAAGCTTGCCCTTCGGGTGTCGCATGGGCATTTGCCATACGTGCGTGGGGAAGCTGCGTGCCGGGCAGGTGCGCGATCTGCGCACCGGGCTCGTGCACGGCACGCCTGGGGAGATGTTGCGCACTTGCATCAACGCGCCCGAGGGCGCGGTCGAGATCGACCTCTAACCGACTGAAGACACGACCTACCGAAGGAGCGCCCATGTCAACGATCCACGCCGAGAAGCCATTCATCCCCGCCAACGTCCCCGCGCCGCCGCCCGCTGGAGGCGCAACGCCGACCCCGGTAGGGAGTGCAACGCCGACCCCGGCAGAGGATGTGACGTCTCCCCCGGCTGGGGGCATGCCGGGCCCCCACATGCCTGCGACCGATGCCGATGGGCTCGAAAGCCCGCTCGCCCGATTGACACCCGAGCAGCTCGAGCAACTAGGGCGCGAGTTCGACGCGATCCACGACGAGGTGCGCGCAGACCTCGGCGATCGCGACTCGCGATACATACGCTCCACGATCAAGCTGCACCGCCAACTTGTGCTGGCGGCGCGCGCGATGCTGCTCGGCTCGCGCTACAAATCTGCATGGCTTGCCGGCACCGCCTCGCTGTCGATCGCCAAGATCCTCGAGAACATGGAGATCGGCCACAACGTGATGCACGGGCAGTGGGATTGGATGAACGATCCCGACATCAACTCCCAGAGCTGGGACTGGGATACGGCCTCACCGGCCGACGCCTGGCGTCACTCCCACAACTACGAGCACCACACGTTCACCAACATCCGTGGCAAGGACCGCGATCTGGGCTACGAGATCATGCGCATCGACCCGCACCAGCGCTGGAACCCTGTGTATCTATTGCAGCCTTTCTACAACCTGCTGCTGATGGGCTTCTTCGAGTGGGGCGTGGCACTGCACGATCTGAACTTCGACGCGATCCATGCCGGTGAAAAGTCCAAGGAGCAGCTACTGGAGGAGTTGAAGGGAATCGGTCTGAAGGCGCGCAGGCAGATCGTCAAGGACTACATCGCCTTCCCGCTGCTCTCCGCGGCTGTTGCGGGCGCGGCTGGATGGGCCAAAGCTCGAACGGCGACTGTGCGAGGAGACGTGGCACGTGGATCCACCAAGAAGAGCGCAGGAGCCACGGCCACAGCTCGAGCAGCCACCGCCCGCGAGATCGGAGGAGCGGCGAGACGCGCGTACAAGTCGACGCTTGCCGCCAACTTCAGCGCGAACATCGTTCGCAACGTCTGGGCCTACTCGATCATCTTCTGTGGGCACTTCCCGGATCAGACCTATACCTTCAGCCAGGCCGAGGTCGCCGAGGAGACGCGCGGCGGCTGGTATGTGCGCCAACTACTCGGCTCGGCGAACATCGACGGTGGACCGCTGTTCCATCTGCTGGCCGGCAACCTGAGCTTTCAGGTGGAGCACCACCTGTACCCCGACATGCCGTCGAGCCGCTATGCCGAGATCGCACCCCGTGTGCGAGACATCTGCCAACGCTACGGGCTGCCGTACAACACAGGGCCCCTGGGCAAGCAACTGGGGAGCGTCCATCGCACGATCGTGCGCCTGGCCTTTCCCGGCGGCAAGCCGCGACGCAAGCCCGGCCCTTATAAGCCGAGCTAAGAAGCCACCAGTCGCGTGCGCAGGTGGGCGCCGACCTTGCGCTTGACTCGCTGGAGAGCGTTGTCGACGGTCTTCGTATCGCAGCCCAGGCGCTCGCCGACCTGCTCGTAGGAGCAGCCGTCCAAGTAGAGCGAGAGCACGCGACTCTCCAGCTCCGAGAGAGCCGTGGAGAGACAGCCGACGAGCGAGCGCAGCTCCTCGGAGGAGATCACGCGGTTGACCGGGTCGTTGACGGACGGGCCGGCGATCGTCTGGTCGAGCGTCGGCACGTCCTCGCCCGCCGCGGCCGGGGTCGAGGAGAACGAGACGTACTGGTTCAGAGGGGTGTGCTTGTTGCGCGTGGCCGTCTTCACCGCGGTGATGATCTGACGCGTGATGCAGAGCTCGGCGAAGTTGCGAAAGCTCGACTCGCGATCGGTGCGGTAGTCGCGGATCGCCTTGTAGAGGCCGACCAAGCCCTCCTGGATCAGGTCTTCGGAGTCGCCCCCGGCCAGGAAGTACGACGAGGCCTTCAACCGCACGAAGCCGTGATACCGGCGCACGAGACGGTCATAGGCATTGCGATCCCCCTGCTTCGCAAGGGCAATCAAAAAGCCATCATCAACCTTAACTTCAGATTGAGTGTTATGGAAGGTACGTGCCACGAGCAGATCCTTTCTTGGCTTATTCCAGCCAAAACATGCTCAGTGGCGCACTCCTCCCCTGGCGCCAAAGTTATGAAGTCAACCTTAGGTTGAGCGTTATGGGCGGCAGCTTCGCACAGTTATGGAGCCTTGTCAAGCGCGACATCGCGAGACTGCAAGATTCCGTACAGCAAGGCCGCGGCAGCGGCCGCCACTCCGAGCGACTCCATGCGTCCTCGCAGGGGCAACGAGATGAGCTGGTCGCACGCGCCGGCCACACGCAGGCGCAAACCGCTGCCCTCGCTGCCGAGCACCAGCACGACGCCGCCGCTGTAGTCGGGGGCGGTGTAGGGCACAGGCTCATGTCCGCGGTCACCACGCGCGGACCGTGCTGGCGCGGCGGCGCGGGCGCTACCCGTGCCCCCAGCCTGCGCTCCGGCATCTTGAGCGCCCACAGCCACTCCACCGCCTGGGCGAGCACCATACCCTTCGGCATCCTCCTGCGCACGAATGAGCGCACTCGCGCCATACGACCAACACCCAGCCTCGCGCGCCTCACCCAAGAAGTCGGCGATGTTGCGCACGCGCGCGATACGCATGTGCTCGACCGCTCCCGCCGAGGCCTTGCAGACGGCCGGGGTCACCTCGGCCGCGCGACGCTCGGGGATAACTACACCCGTGACTCCGGCGCACTCCGCCGTGCGGCAGATCGAGCCGAGGTTCTGCGGGTCCTGGATCTGGTCGAGCGCCACGATCAGAGGCGAAGCGACGGCCAAGAGCTCGGGTGCGCCGACATACGGATAGCCGCCCGCCTCCGCGCAGACACCCTGGTGAGCGGATGAGCCGCAGAGACGCTCCAGCTCATCCGTGGCGCACAGCTTCGTCTCGACACCGGTCAGCCAAGGCTCGTGTGCAGCGCTTGGGGTCGCCCACACTCGAGCGACACTATGAGCGCGGCGCCCGCGCAACGCCTCACGCACCGGGTTGCGCCCATAGACGATCACGGGCGCGTGAGCGGCAGCAGCTCGGGACCCGAGGGGCCGTCCCGCACTTCCCAGCCAGACTCGGCGATCTCCTCGCGCAGCTTGTCGGATGTCGCGAAATCGCGCTCGGCCCTCGCCCGCTCACGCCGCTGGGCAAGATCGAATACCTCAGCGGGAGCCTCGGCTACCGGTGCAAGCAACCCGTCGAGACCGAGCACCCCCAGCATCTCGCCAAGGTCAGCGCCGCCTTCCACACCAAGGTGACCTGCACCCCGAATCCACTCGTACAGGTGGGCCAGAGCTCCGGGCGTATTGAAATCGTTAGCCAGCGAATGGAAGAAGCCGTCGCGAAACGAGCGCAGGTGTTCCTCATCCCCAGGACCGCGATAGACAGTTGCGCCGGAGCCGAGCCGACGGCCTGCCTCCCGTATTCGACCGACATTCGTGCGAGCTTGCTCCAGCTCCACCTCCCCGAAGGCCAGCGGCTGGCGGTAGTGACCGGAGATCAGGTACATCACGACCGCGTCGCGGCCATAGCGCTCTAGCACCTCGTGCAGCAACGCGATGTTGCCAACCGACTTGGCCATCTTCTCGCCGGTGAGCTGGATCATCCCGTTGTGCATCCAGATCCGCGCGAGTTCCTGGCCGCGCGCAGAGCGCGTCTGGGCGGCCTCGTTCTCGTGGTGAGGGAACAGCAGATCTGAGCCGCCACCGTGAATGTCAAAGCCCACGCCGAGGGCCTCCTCCGCCATCGCCGAGCACTCGATGTGCCAGCCGGGGCGGCCGTCGCCCCACGGCGAGGGCCACCAAGCGTCCTCGCCGGGCTTGCGCGCCTTCCACAAGGCAAAGTCGAGCGGATCCTCCTTGCGCTCGACGCCTTCCACGCCTTCGCCTTGGTCAAGGTCCTCGACGCGACGGTGCGAGAGCGAGCCGTAGCCGGTGTCGGAGCGGACCTTGAAGAACACGTCGCCGCCGCTCTCGTACGCGTGGCCGGAGTCGACCAGGTCACGAATGTAGGAGACGATCGCGTCCATCGTCTGCGATGCGAGCGGCTCACGATCAGGGCGTCCGAGGCCCAGCGCGTCTGTGTCCGCGACGTAGTTGGCGGTCATCTCCACCGCCAACTCGGTGCTGGGACGGCCCTGGGCTCGCGCTGCGTCATAGATCTTGTCGTTGACGTCGGTGACGTTCGCAACGAAGGTCACCTCGTAGCCCTCGTGTTGCAGAAACCGCTTGAGCACGCTGAACACGACGAACGGACGCGCATTGCCGATGTGAATGCGCGAGTACACGGTCGGCCCGCACGCGTAGATCCCCACCCGGCCTGGGTCGCGCGGATGCAGCGGTACCCGCTCTCCGCTGCGCGTGTCGTGTAGTTGGATCTCTCGCATGGCCGAGCAACAGTAGCGCCCACTGTCACCCACGAGGCTTCAAGTCCTTCGTCTAGGGCGCTGTCAGTCGGCGACGCGCAGCGAGACGATCGCCAGCGCCGCGACACCCTCGCCGCGTCCGATGAACCCGATCCCCTCGCCAGTGGTGGCCTTCAGGTTGAAGCGCCCAGGCGCCACATCCAGCGTGCCGCCGACCAGTGCTCGGATCGCCACACGATACGGAGCGAGCTTAGGGCGCTCCATGACCACGGTCGCGTCTACGTTGACGATTTCCATGTTGGCCGTCCGCAGGAGAGCGACGACATCGGCCAGCAGACAGATCGAGTCGGCGTCCCGATAGCGCTGATCGCTGTCGGGGAAATGCTCGCCGATATCGCCTAGACCGGCTGCCCCAAGCAGCGCGTCGATCACCGCGTGGGTGAGCACGTCGGCGTCGGAGTGCCCGTCGAGGCCCAGCTCGCTGGGAATCTCCACGCCCCCGAGGATCAGCGGGCGGCCCTCGACCAGTCGATGGGAGTCATAGCCGATGCCGGCGAGGGTCATGCGACGCACACCTCGACGGGCAGAGTGGCGCCGATCGGTGGGCGGCGCCTGACCCACGACCAAGCCGCGGCGCTCACATCACACCCGCGCCGCTCGCCTGTCCCCCGTCATGGGGGGTGCCCACACGGGTGATCGGTTCCAAACGCCGCTCGCGGCGCTCGAACACGCACAGCTCGCCGACGCCGACGCTTTCCAGCAGTTCGAGCGCGCGATCGTAGTCAGCACCTACATCCTGCGGTCGGTGTGCGTCGCTCGACAGCGCCACGGGCACACCGGCTTCCACGCACATCTGAAGCAACGCCGGTGCTGGGTATATCTCCTGGGCACGCTTGCGCAGCCCGGCGGTGGAGACCTCTATCGCCACTCCCGACTCTGCGATCCCGTCGAGTGCGAGCTCGTAGTAGCGCCGCAAGTCGCCTTCTGGCAAAGGACGGTCACGACCCCATACCTTGACCAAGTCCGGGTGCGCGAGGATGTCGAACAGGCCGCTGCGAGCCGCCTCGCCGAGCGCCAGGAAGTATGCACGCCAGATGTCCTCGGCGCTGCGCCCGGTACCCCACACGCTGTAGTCGTCCATGTCAAGAGCGTGGTCGCGCAGAAAGTGCACGGAACCGACGACGTAGTCGAAGTCGCGCGCCTCCAGCAGATTGGCCATGCGGTCCTCCGCGCCGGGGATGAA
Source organism: uncultured Solirubrobacterales bacterium (assembly GCA_963704555.1). Classification (GTDB taxonomy): domain Bacteria; phylum Actinomycetota; class Thermoleophilia; order Solirubrobacterales; family Solirubrobacteraceae; genus Palsa-744. Next base: position 1,260,331 of record OY969921.1, on the reverse strand, counting down.
GTCAGCCTCGATCCCCAGGCGCAGGTCTGTCTCCTCGCGCACGAAGCTGGTGTACTCGTCGATGTCGTCGCGCGCGAATTCGCACCACAGCGGATGCCGCCAAACATCGAGCGCTTGCTCGAAGCGGTAGATGTGCTCAGATACGCCCAGCTCTGAGATATCGCGCTCACTTGCCGTATCGCGATAGCAGCGGATATTTGTCTGCGTGAAGTACTCGGCTGGGGTCGCGCCAAGCTCGTCGGGGCGTAGGTGTAGGTGGTAATCGGTGAGCATTGTCTTCAGTCCGTTGGGTCCTCGTAATGGTGGCCACGCCAGGGTAGCTATCGCGAGCCCGACGTCCCGGGTCAACCGTCGAGCACGTGCCTGACAGACTTGCCGAGACGAGAAATGGCGGCCTGTCGAGCGCTATCTCTCGCGCCCGGCCAGGAGCAGCTCGGCAAGCTCCAGATCGAGCGCGGTGGTCACCTTCAGGTTGTCCTTCGGCGCCGGCACCACCACGACTCGCCCTCCGGCGCGCTCCACGAGCGACGCGTCGTCGGTGGCTTGGGCGAGCACCTCATGTGGGACATCCAAAGCGCGCTCCAATGCGCCGCGGCGAAACACCTGCGGCGTCTGCACCGCCCATAGGCCGGCGCGATCGAGCGTTTGCCTCACCACGCCCTCGCCGTCGGCCTGCTTGATGGTGTCGGTGACCGGAGTGGCGGCAATCGCGGCATCGACCCCCTGGCCTTCGGCGGCCGCGAGCGTCGCCTCGATCAGCTCGACGGTGAGCAGCGGACGCGCCGCGTCGTGCACGAGCACCAGATCCGAATCCTGTCCATCTCCGACGGCCGCCAGCGCGAGGCGTACAGACTCTGAGCGTGTCGCACCGCCTTTGACGGCAATCGCGTCCAGCGAGGACGGCAGGCCGATCGACGCTTCGCGGGTTGCGCCTTCGCTCTCATAAGCGGGTGGCGTCGCGATCACGATCCTCCCGATGCCCGCCGCTTCGCGGAGCGTGTGCAGGCTCCACTCCCACAGCGGCCGCCCTGCGAGCTCGACGAGCGCCTTGGGACGTGAAGCTCCAAGACGCTCGCCGAGTCCGGCGGCAACGATCAGCGCGACGGCCAAGCGGCGTTACTTGCCGGCTACGGCCAGCTGGCTCGACGCGGAGTTCGCGAGCAGCTCGTCAAGGTAGGACTCTGCCTCGTCCTCGTCCTTGTCGAGCGCGTACATGAGCTCTGAGGCGAGGATCTTCTTGGCGCGCGTGTACATCTGCTTCTCGCCGGTAGACAGGCCCTTTTCGCTCTCACGCAGCGACAGGTTACGGACGACCTCGGCGAGCTCGTAGATGTCGCCGGTCTTGATCTTGTCGCGGTTGTGCTTGAAGCGCCGGTTCCAGTTCTTTGGCATCTCGGACACCTCGGCGGTGAGGACATCCAGAACCTTCTTGACCGTTTCCTCGTCGATCACGCGGCGAAGGCCCGCCAGGGCCGCATTCTCGGTGGGGACCTTGACGGTCATGTCGTTGTGGAGGATCTTGATCGTCAGATACTCGCGTGTGGTGCCGAGTACCTCCATGTCCTCCTTGCTCAGAACCTTGCCTGCGCCGTGATGGGGGTACACGACGTGGTCGCCGAGCTCGAACTCGATGCACTCGACCTCGCGGGTCGCCTCAAGCTCTTCAATGAACGATGTCTCATCAACTGTTGATACGGGAATGATGTCCTCCTTCGTCGCGCCGGCAAATGGGGACCGGCCTTGTATCTGAGCCGGCCACGGGACCGGCTTGGGGGTCAAGTTTTGTGGGTTGCGATCTGCGCTTGTCTCACGTCTGTAGGTAGCGATCCACGAGGTTGATCTCCTGCAGCCGACGGAGGCCCTCGCGGATGTCCTTCGCCCGTATCTCCCCCACTCCCTCGACCGCCTCCAGCTCGGCGTCGGTCGCCGCCAAGAGCTCGTCCAGTCCGCCAAATTCAGTGACGATCTGCGTAACCACCAGCTTCGGCAGGCGCGGGATACGGCCAAGGATACGGTGGCCGCGCGGCGAGACCGGATAGTCGAGCGTGTTGAGCTTGCGGTCATAGCCGAGCAGCTCGGCGATGCGCCCGAAGTCGAGCAGATCCTGGTGGGCCAGGCGACCGATCCGATCGAGCGCCGAGGCGAACGCCTCGTCGCCGTAGTCGGCCAGGTAATCCTGCACGAGCGCTGCCTTCTCGGCGGTGGTGCCGAGGATCGTCTCCTCCAATTGCATCTCGATCAGGCGCCCCTCGCTGCCGAGCTCGACGATGTAGCGCTCGATCTCCACAGCCATACGCGTAACAAGCTCCGAGCGCTGCAGCACCGTGAGCACGTCGTGCAGCGTCACCCCTCCCTCGAACTCGAGCGCCGTGAGCCGCGTGGAGACCTGGTCGAGACGCTGGCGATACTTGTCTAGCGTGGCCAGCGCCTGGTTGGCCTTGGAGAGAACGACGGTGATGTCTTCGAGGATGTACTTCGCCCCGTCCACGTAAAGTGAGACGACCTCACGCCGCTGGGAGATGGCGATCACCAGCGCGTCGGTCTGCTTTGACACGCGCTCGGCAGTGCGGTGGCGGGTGCCCGTCTCGTGCGAGAGGATCGTCGGATCCGGCATCAGCTGCACGTTGGCCATCGCGATCTTGGTCGCGTTGGTGCTGACGATGATCGCACCGTCCATCTTGGCCACCTGGTAGAGGAAAGCGGGGGTGTAGTCGATGTCGAGCTTGATACCGCCCGAGAAGAGGAAGCTGAGCTCCTCCGGATCGCCGATCACGATCAAACCGCCCGTGCGAGCATGCAGGATGCTCTCGATCCCCTCCCGCAGTGCCGTTCCGGGAGCCACCATCTCGAGGGCTCTCACCAAACCTGGCTCCGGTCGCGCGTCCGTGTCGAATTCTTCACCGGATCGTGAGGCCACAACTAGACATTCTACGGCATTTAGGCTTTTTTTATCGCGCCCCTAACGTGTTCCAAGGGGGCGAATCGGACCGCCTATGCTCGACCGAAGCGAAACCTCGCGTAGACCTCCTATGCGGCCCGTGCAGGCCGACGTGCAACGGCGGGAAGTGCCGCCACCAGCGACTCGCGCAGCGTCGAGGCCTCGCGTGCCCCCTCGCCACTGCCGGCAGGCGCGTGTACGCCTGAGAGACCATGTCTGGCGGCCTCGGCCAAGCGTCGCTCGGGATGGCCAACCCAACGCAGCTCGCCGGTCAGGCCCAGCTCGCCGAAGCATGCGCACGGAGAGTTGGGTCCTAGCTCGGGCTCCGGCGAGGAGCGGGAATCGTTGGCGGCGCGCGCGGCAGACCGCGTCGGCCCACCGAGCGCGACCCCCTTGGCCGCCGAGGCAACAGCCAAAGCAATCGCAAGGTCAACCCCGGGCTCGTCGACGCGCACGCCACCGACGACGTTGACGAAGACGTCGTGGCCGCCCACACCGACACCGCCGTGACGGCCAAGGATTGCGAGCACGAGCGCAAGCCGGTTGCGGTCCAGACCGGACACCACGCGCCGCGGCTGCTCGAGCTCTGAGGGAGCCACAAGCGCCTGCACCTCCACGAGCAGTGGGCGGGAACCCTCCATCGCAGCCAGCACCACACTGCCGGGTGCGCGCGTGGCCTCAGCGACGAAACGAGCTGAGGCATCGAGCACCTCGACCAGCCCACCCTGGCGCATCTCGAACAGGCCCGCCTCATTGGTCGAGCCGAAGCGATTCTTCAACGCACGCAGCTCGCGATAGGGGCGCTCCCGCTCGCCCTCGAACTGCAGCACACAGTCGACCAGGTGCTCGAGCACGCGTGGCCCGGCAAGCGCGCCGTCCTTGGTGACGTGTCCGACGAGCACAACAGCGATCGAGCGCGCCTTCGCTAGTTCCATGATCCTGGTAGCCGCCTCGCGCACCTGACCGACCGAGCCTGGCGCGGGGCGGGCGGGACCCGATCCGTCAGCGCTGCGCAACGTCTGCACCGAGTCGATCACACAAACGCTTGGGGCGTGGGCGGCGATCGTATCCAGCACCGCGTCAAGGTCGCACTCGGCCAGCACCGGTACCTCCAGAGCACTCGGGGACAGCCGCTCGGCACGCAGGCGCACCTGCTCGGCGGACTCCTCACCACTCACATAAAGCGTCTTGTGCCCGGCCGCTGCGATGTTGCCTAGCGCCATGTTGGTGAGCGTCGACTTGCCGATACCCGGCGAGCCGCCAAGCAGCACCAGCGAGCCTGGCACGAGCCCGCCCCCGAGCACCCGGTCAAGCTCGCCGATGCCCGTCTGCAACCGAACCAACGGAGCGCTCACCACCTGTGAGAGCGCCACCAGCGGTGCGCCAATGCCCCCCGCGCGCGCAGGGGGCATGCCCTTTCGACGACGATCCCCACCACCCCCCGCCGAGCGCTCCTCAACCAATGCGTTCCATGCACCACATCCTGGGCACTGCCCATGCCATTGGGCAGAGGAGAGCCCACACTGCGAGCAGATATGGATGGTTTGGGCTCGGGTCATCTGTCCAGGTTACGCGTCGACCCCGACGGTTCTCTGCGCGGGAGACATCGGCTTGGAAACGTCGAGAGCGTGCACGTCTGCGGTCCACCAAAATCGCAAATGCCCCCCGCGCGCGCAGGGGGCATTTCAACATTTGAAGACCAACATCGTTTGAAGACCAACATCGCCATGAAGAGGACATGTCGATTTTGAAGACCCAGCACACAGGACCAGGTCAAGCGCGACCGACCACTTCACTGCGGCGCTCGTAGAGCACAACGTCGCGCCAGCGACCGTCAGGCATCTGGCCTACGCGCGCTTGCGTGCCTACTAGGCGAAAGTCACAACCAACGTGCAAAGCAATCGATGCCGCGTTCTCCGGAAAGATCCCCGCCTGCAGCGTCCAGAAGCCAACGTCCTCGGAAGCTCTGACCAACTCTGCGAGCAACGCCCGTCCTACGCCACGGCGCGTGACCGCAGCCTCGACGTAGATGCTGACGCCACCCACACCGCTGTACACCGGCCGCGACGAAGCAGGGCTGAGGGCTGCCCAGCCGATCACGCCCGACTCGTCGCGTGCAACCAGGCGCGGCTCTGGGCAGCGTGCTGTCGACCACTGCTCCCAGCTCGGTGCTGACCGCTCGAACGTGGCGTTACCGGTGGCTATGCCCTGCTCGAAAATGCGCGCTACCGCAGGCCAGTCCTCGGCGCTCATCGGCTCGACTGTCACCTGCCGGCTGGTACTCAGCGGAACCTTCTCAGTGGCCTATGGCTCGACTCGGCGGCCTAAGGCTCGACAGGGTGCGCGTCGCCATCGTCGTGCGCGTCCTCGCCCGCCGGCAGCTCCGAGCCGGGCTCGGGATCGCCGCCGCCGGCGCCGACTCCTACTGGGGTCTTTGCCTTCTTGGGCTTGACGATCGTGAGCCGCACCTCGCTGTCGTCGCCCTCTGGGGCTGGGTCCACGACAACCGTGGCACCTGGCATCAACTGTTCGCGCAACACGAAATCGGCCAAAGGATCCTCGATGTAGCGCTGTATCGCGCGCCGCAGCGGACGAGCACCCATCGCCGGGTCCCAGCCCTTGTCTACGAGCAGGTCCTTGGCAGGATCGGTCAGCTCGAGTTGCAGCTCGCGTTCGGCCATCGACTCGCGGATGCGCACCAGCAAGAGCTCCACGATCTGGCGGATCTCCTCCTTTTGCAGCTTGTGGAAGACGATCACGTCGTCGATGCGGTTGAGGAACTCCGGACGGAAGACCTTCTTGAGCTCACCCATGATGCGGTTCTTCATGTCGTCGTAGGTGATGCCGGTCTCATCGTCGGATACGGCGAAGCCCAGCGGCGTGTTGCGCGCAATCTCCGCGGCGCCGATATTGGAGGTCATGATCACGATCGCGTGGCGGAAGTCCACCGTGCGACCTTGAGCGTCGGTAAGCCGGCCATCCTCGAGGATCTGCAGCAGGATGTTGAAGACGTCAGGGTGGGCCTTCTCGATCTCATCCAACAGCAGCACGGAGTAGGGCTTACGACGTACGGCCTCGGTCAGCTGGCCACCCTCGTCGTAGCCGATGTAGCCCGGGGGTGAGCCCACCAGGCGCGATACGGCGTGCTTCTCCATGTACTCGGACATGTCGATGCGGATCATCGCTTCGTCGTCGCCGAACAGGAACTCGGCCAAAGTACGGGCCAGCTCGGTCTTGCCGACACCTGAGGGGCCAAGGAAGATGAACGAGCCGGTTGGCCTTTTGGGATCCTTCAGTCCCGCACGCGAGCGGCGGATCGCCTTGGAGATGACCTCGACCGCTGGGTGTTGGCCGATGACGCGCTTGTGCAATTCCTCCTCCATGCGCATCAGCTTCTGGGTCTCGGCCTCGGTCAGCTTGAAGACGGGGATGCCGGTCCACATCGAAACGATATCGGCGATCTCCTCCTCGCCGATCGCCGGGCGCTCGACGGACTCGCCGGACTCCCACTCTTCCTCCAGCTCGCGCTTCTTGCCCGCCAGCTTACGCTCCTCGTCGCGCAAGGCCGCGGCCTTCTCGAATTCTTGGGCCTCGATTGCCGCCTCCTTCTCGCGGCGCGTGGACTCGATCTCCTCTTCGAACTCGCGGTTGGCGGGCGGAGAGGTCATCGACTTGATGCGCATGCGCGAAGCCGCCTCGTCGATCAGGTCGATCGCCTTGTCGGGCAGGAAGCGGTCTGAGATGTAGCGGTAGGCAAGGTCGGCCGCGGCTTGCAGAGCCTCATCGGTGATCTGCACCTTGTGATGCTGCTCATAGCGGTCGCGCAGGCCCTTGAGAATTTCCACGGTCTGCTCGATCGTGGGCTCCTCAACGCGGATCTGCTGGAAACGACGCTCCAAAGCCGAGTCACGCTCCAGGTACTTGCGGTACTCGTCCAGTGTGGTCGCGCCGATCGTCTGCAGCTCACCGCGGGCGAGCGCGGGCTTGAGGATCGAGGCCGCGTCAATCGCGCCCTCGGCAGCGCCGGCGCCGACCAAATTGTGGAGCTCGTCGATGAACAGGATGATGTCCCCGCGCTGGGTGATCTCCTTCATCACCTTCTTCAGGCGCTCCTCGAACTCGCCACGGTACTTAGAGCCGGCGACCAGAGCCGCCAGGTCGAGCGTGTAGATCTGCTTGTTCTTGAGCAGCTCGGGCACGTCTGAGTTGGTGATGCGTTGCGCCAAGCCCTCGACCACCGCCGTCTTGCCCACGCCGGGCTCGCCGATCAGGACCGGGTTGTTCTTGGTGCGCCGTGAGAGGATCTGCATGATGCGCTCGATCTCGGTCTCACGCCCGACGACTGGATCTAGCTTGCCCTCGGCGGCGAGCTTGGTCAAGTTGCGTCCGAACTGGTCGAGCAGCTTCGAGGACTTCTTGCCCTCGCCCGGACCTGAGCCCGAGCCGGCGCCGGCGCCAGAGCCCTGACGACGGCCACCCGGACCCGAGAGCATGCGGATGACCTCGTTGCGGATCTTCTCGGAGTCGGCGTCGAAGTCGAGCAGGATGCGAGCGGCGACGCCCTCGTTCTCGCGTACCAAGCCAAGCAGGATGTGCTCCGTGCCGATGTAGTTGTGGCCCAGCGACAGCGCCTCGCGCAGAGCGAGCTCCAGGACCTTCTTCGCGCGCGGCGTGAACGGGATCTGCCCGGAGGTGACCTCCTCGCCAGAGCCGACGATGCGGACCACCTGGGCACGCACGCGCTCAACGGTGATGTCAAGGGACTCGAGCACACGCGCGGCCAAGCCCTCCTCCTCGCGCAGCAAGCCGAGCAGGATGTGCTCCGTGCCGATGTAGTTGTGCTTGAGCGTGCGCGCCTCCTCTTGCGCGAGAACGACGACCTGCCGGGCCCGTTCTGTGAATCGCTCGAACATGGGGTACGTCCTTCCTGTGCGGAGCGTAAGCCTCGCGCTTACGCTCCTGTGGCGCCTTTCAGGCAGTCTACCAACCGGGTATCCGGGGTCCCGTCGCCGCCCTCGCGACGTTGGATGTGCATGCTCTAAAAGACCGCGAGCTAAGCACTAGTTGCGCATCGCCGGGAACAGCACCACCTCGCGGATCGAGGTCCGTCCCGTGAGCAGCATCACGAGCCGGTCGATGCCTATGCCGACGCCACCCGTCGGAGGCATTCCCTGCTCGAGCGCTTCCAGGAATAGCTCGTCGTGAGGCTGGGTCTCCTCGTCGCCCGCCAACGCCAAGCGGGCCTGCGCCTCGAAGCGCTCGCGCTGCTCGTCCGGGTCGGTCAGCTCGGAGAAGGCGTTGGCGATCTCCATTCCGCCGGCGAACGCCTCCCAACGCTCGGCGAGACCCTCCTCGGAGCGATGCGCGCGCGCGAGCGGCGATAGCTCGATCGGGTAGTCGAGCACGAATGTGGGCTGGACCAGCTTCGGCTCGACGAACTTCGAGAGCAGATCGTCGGCCAGCTGGGGCCAAGTGAGCCCATCTGTGGACATGTCAAGATCACGCTCGACGATGGCTTGCGCAAGCTCAGGGGCCCCGCGCAGAGCACGCAGATCGATGCCCGTCGCCTCCTGCACCGCCTCCGTGAAGCGCACACGCTGCCACGGGGCTTTGAAGTCCAGCTCGCCCTCGTAGCCCACCACGGAGGCCGCGGCCGCCACCATCGCCTCCAGGCGTGCGGCCTCGTCGTTGTAGTCGGCGTAGGCCTCATACCACTCGACCACCGTGAACTCGGGGTTGTGCTTGGTAGAGAGGCCCTCGTTGCGGAAGTTCTTGCCGAGCTCGTACACGCGCTCCAGTCCACCGACGATTAGCCGCTTCAGGTACAGCTCGGTGGCGATGCGCAGGTACAGCTCACGGTCCAGAGCGTTGTGGTGGGTCGTGAACGGCCGCGCCATGGCACCGCCGTAGAGCGGTTGAAGCACGGGCGTCTCGACCTCCAGGAAGCCCTCTGCGTCCAAGTAAGCGCGCACCGCCGAGACGATGCGGGCACGGTCGGCGAACAGTTTGCGTGCGTCCTCGTTTGCGATTAGATCCAGCTCGCGACGGCGATGGCGCGTCTCGACGTCAGTCAAGCCCGCGTGCTTGTCGGGCGGTGGACGCAATGCCTTGCCAAGGATCTGAAAACCGTCTACGCGCAAGGTCAGCTCGCCGTGGCGGCTGCGCAAAGGCGCCCCGTCGACGCCGAGCAGGTCGCCGAGATCGAGCGACAGCAACTGCTTGAGCGTGTCCGCGCCGAGCACGTCCGCACGCGCGTGCAACTGGATCTTGCCACTGCGGTCTACTAGGTCGAGGAAAGCGGCCTTGCCTGCGCCACGGCGCGCGGCGATGCGTCCAGCGACGCGGTGGCGATCCTCGGTCTCCTGGCCAACATCCAGGTGCTCGTAAGCAGCACGCACATCCGAGATCGGCTCGACGTCGGGAAAGGCGTATGGGGCGATCTCGGCGCCGCCGGCACGCAGCCGTTGCGCCTTGGCGCGGCGCTCGGCGATCAGCTCGGACAAACCGTGAGCCGCATGCTCCCCGGCGGCCTCTCCCCCGCGCACGCGGGGGAGATCGGCTTTTCGATCCTCCAAACCCGACCGGTTCGCCGCCGCGTCCCGACGCCCCTCGGCGTCGTCGCCGGCTTGCTCTTTGGAGCGATGCCCCCCGTGCGCGCTCGGGGCATCGGCGTCTGAACGATCTCCAGCCGGCTCATCCTCGCTCTCGCTCACAACGCGAGAGTCTATTTGAGTCCGACGTCGATCTTTGTGATCTTGAGCTTGCGGGCCGGTCCGCGCGGGACCTGTACGGCGACGACCTCGTTGCGCTTGCGCCCGATCAAAGCCCGCCCGACCGGTGACTCGTTGGAGAGCTTCGCCTCCTGCGGGTTGGCCTCGGCGGAACCGACAATCGTGTACTTGACCGACTTGCCGGTCTTTTCATCCTTGACGTGTACAACCGAGCCAACGCCCACGACGTCGGTCGAGATCTCGGCGGAGTCGATCACGCTCGCCATGCGCAGCTTCTCTTGCAAGGTGGCGATGCGGCTCTCGAGCATCGCCTGCTCGTTCTTTGCATCGTCGTACTCGGAGTTCTCGGCAATGTCGCCGAACTCGCGTGCCTCCTTGATCCGCTGAGCCACCTCGCGACGCTTGGCAGTCGAGAGCAGCTCGAGCTCCTCTTGGAGCTTCTCCAGCCCTTCGGGAGTGAGGATGACGTCCTTCGGCATATTGGTGAGCGGGAACTAACTCCGCGAGGTTGGCTTTGAATGAGGAAAATCCCTGCTGTTCAGGCAGGGACTGCCGCCGTCGGGTGGGCGGCGAGCGCAGCAGTATAGCGAGCGTCATCCAAGGTGGCGGCTCTTTGCAGGGACTCTCCCAAAGCCTTGGCATGAGGCTTCTCGAGACCCAGGCGAGCGACGTACCACGGGTAGAACTTGCGCAGGTAGCGGGTGGCTCGCGGCGAGCCAAGGTGCTCGACCGCACGGTCGATCGTCCAGTCGAGCTCGGCCAGGACCTCTGCGCGCGTGGGTGAATCCTCACGCACACCGAGCAATTGCTCGAACAGCCATGGGTTGCCGAGCGAGCCGCGCGCGAGCATCACGGCACTGGCATCCGTCTGTTCGAAAGCACTGAGCGTGGACTGTGGGTCGTGCAGGCCACCCGTGAGAATCACCGGCGCATCCAGCTCGCGTACGAGGCGGGCAGCCAGAGCGTAGTCGGGGACGCCTTTGTGGTGAACCGCGGCGGAGCGCGGATGGAAGGCGATCGCCGCCACTCCCGCCTCGCGCACGAGGCGATGAGCAAGCTCGAAGCCGCTTGTATCTCCAGGGCGCCGACCGGAGCGCAGCTTGACGGTGACGGGCAGACCGCTGCCCTCGCGGGCGGCACTCGCGATGGCGACCGCGACGTCGGGATCGTCAAGCAGCGCGGCACCGGCGCCGGTCTTGCAGACCTTCGGTACCGGGCAACCCATGTTCAGGTCGATCGCGTCGGCGCCGGCTCTGGCGACCTCTCTGGCCGCGACCCGCATGATGGCCGGGTCCTGCCCGAACAGCTGGATCGAGACCGGGCCCTCGTACTCTCGCTCTCGCGGGTCGATGCGCAGCATCTCCACGCACGTGCGCTCGTTGCCGTGAAAGATGGCATGCGAGGAGAGCATCTCCGAGACCGCCATGCCGGCGCCGTGGCGCTTGGCCTGCAGGCGCACGAACCAGTTGCCGATGCCGGCCAGCGGCGCGAGCATCACGCGGTTGGGCACACTCAGCGGACCGAGCTGCCAGGTGTCGGTCAGACGAGCTTGCGTTGCCATCAGGGCATTATTGTGGAGATTGTCGTTCGTGCCCGCGATATTCGCGCGCCGTTGGCTGCCGATCGAGCCGACCGTGCATCTCCCGACCAACTTCCAGCAGACGTCCCGCGTTGGAGGTGCTTACGCCGCGTTCATCTCGTGGATGAGGCGCAAGCCGGTGAGCGTGAGCAGATCGTCGACCTCGTCGATCTCCTCGGTGAATGGCACGACCAGGTGCCCGAGACCGCCGGTCGCGACGACCGCGACGCGCGCGCCGAGCTCGTCGTAGATGCGGCGCAGGATCGCGTCGACGGCGCCGGCGTAGCCGAATATGACCCCCGAGCGGATCGCGTCGATCGTGTTCTTGGCGATCACGCTCTTCGGCGGGGCCAGCTCCACCTTCGGCAGCCGCGCGCCGCGCTCGGTGAGCGCGTCCAGAGAAATCTCCATGCCGGTCATCAAGGAGCCGCCGACGTACTCGCCAGCGGCGCTGAGGACGTCGAAAGTGGTGGCGGTGCCAAAGTCCACACACACGGCGGGGCCACCGAAGCGCGCGCGCAAGGCGACGGCGTTGACGAGCCGGTCGGCCCCGATCTCGCGCGGGTTGTCGTAGCGGATCGCCATGCCCGTCTTCAGGCCGGGACCGACGACGAGCATCTCGTGGCCGAGATAGCGCGCGGCCATCGCGGTCCATTCGGGCTCCAAGTGGGGCACCGTCGAGGACACGATCGAGGCCGATAGATCCTCGAAGGACAGGCCACGCAGCTCCAGCAGGTTGCGCAGCGCGGCACCTAGCTGGTCAGCGGTCGACTCACGCACCGTGGCAAAGCGCCAATGCTCGAGCAGCTCCTCGCCTTCGAAGGTGCCGAAATGCGTTTGGGTGTTGCCGACGTCTACGACAAGCAGCATGGTCGAGGATTATGGGCCTAGCGCGCCGCTGCTGCATCCCGCGGTCCTGGTCGGCGAGCCAGCCAGGACGCACAAGCTAGGCAATAGGGCCTATGCTCCGGCACATGAACGTGAAGCTGTATGCACTACCCGGATCGCATCCCTGCGCCGCCGTCGAGGTGGCACTGCGACTTAAGTCGATCGACTACAAGCGCATCGACTTGCTGCCACTGACCCAGCTGGCGATCGGTCCATTGCGCTACGGAGGCAACACGGTGCCCGGCTTGCGCATCGACGGCGAGCGCCTGGCGGGCTCGCGCACGATCATGCGTCGTCTCGACACGCTCGTGCCCGAGCCGCCGTTGCTACCGCCGCTATCGGACGCTGTGGCGCGCGCACGTGTATTGGAGGCCGAGCGCTGGGGAGACGAGGTGCTGCAGAGTGTGCCGCGGCGCTTGCTCGACGCGGCATGGCTGCGCGACGCTGCCTCCATGGAGAGCTATGCGGGCGACACGAAGCTGCCGCTTCCACGTCCGCTGCTGCGTCCGGCGCTGCCGCTGACGGCGAAGCTGATGGCCAAGCGCAACGAGGCAGACGACGCCAAAGCCAAGGCCGACCTTGCGGCACTGCCCGCACAGCTGGAGCACATCGACGCCTGGATCGCAGACGGCGTGCTCGGCGGCGAGCAGGCCAACGCTGCCGACCTGCAGATCGGCAGCTCGATCCGTCTGCTGATGACGATTGCGGATGTACGCCCATTGATTGAAGGCCCACCCGCCCACAAGGCACAGAGCCTCACGCGCTGGTTCGAGCCGCAAGCTGGCGAAGTGCCCGCCGGTACGCTGCCGGCGCAGTGGTTGCCGGCGCCGGCAAGCGCCTGATCGCACTCGCCTTCTGGGCGATGGCGGCGAAAACGCGCTGCGCCTGTTGCACTGAACGTTTGTAGCGCCTCGGAAGGTTGTGGGCGCCCAGGCGTCAATGTAGGCAACGCCCACAACAGAGGAGACTCGATGACACAGATAGCGCACTCGTCCCGGAGACGACAGTGGCGACCTTCGGGCCTGCTTGTGACAGTGATGGCCGCCACGTTGGTGTTTGTCGGTTCGCTGGCCGCGATGGCACTTGCCACCAGCAGCGCAGCGACGGTCAGCTCGGCATCGAACTCGACACTCGGTGAGCAGATCGTCGTCGACGCGCAGGGGCGTACGCTCTACGCTCTGAGCCCGGAGACCGCGCATCGTCTGTTGTGCAAGAAAAGCGAATGCCTGAAGTTTTGGCCGCCGCTGACCGTGCGCTCGAGCAAGACCAAACTCCTGGCCGGGCCCGGTGTGCACGGTCATCTTGCAATTCTGCGGCGCAGCAATGGCGTGTTGCAGGTCACACTCGGCGGGCTGCCTTTGTATCGCTACTCAGGCGACCAGGCCAAGGGCGAAGCTAACGGTCAGAGCATCCACAGCTTCGGCGGTACCTGGCACGTGCTGAGCGCCACGAGCAGCACAAGCCCAGCGACGCCCGCCAAACCGACCGCGCCCAGCCCGACGCCTGAATACGGCTACTAGGCGAGCACAGGCGGCTCCTCGGAATCATCGAGCGGCTGCTACAGCTACTCACGATCATGCCACCCACCCTCTCACAAAACTAGTCCACAACAGGGGGCCAGATCAAACAGTCCACAAACAGGGGCCCAGATCAGCCGGACCGTTATTCGGGTGCCGCACCGCTACTTCACCGAGCCCCCTGAAACGTTGAGCGCATACCAAGCGCCGCCGAACTGCTTGACCCCGACATAGGAGGTCTTCCCGGGACCGCGGTCTCCGCTGTAGAGATAAAGCGGGTGACCGGCGTAGGTGACCTGCCCGCCCGAGGTGGAGAGTAGGGAGGCTCTGACGCCTGGACCGGCGGTGGGCCTGCCGCTCACCCTCAGTGAGGGCCATATTTCTGAGCAACCCCTGATCGATGCGCAACTGCTCTTGTTGGCGTGGTCACGCGTGAACTCGTACAGCGTTCGGCCCGAACTGCTGACGAGAATGCTGCCAAGGCTTGAGTGACGCAGTTGCACGGTTGCCGCGCTACTCGGGCGCGCGCTGGGGATAGACGGCTTCGCGCTCGCAACCGTCACGGCACCTGCCGTGACGGCAAGTGCCGCGGCCAGGAAGACGTATGGTCGCTTCATGGTTCCTCCAGTGTCGGGTGGTGGGGCGTATGGAATCTCTTGTCTCCCTATAGACACCTACAACGCCGCGAACCTTCCGCCCCCACGCCGTTCGGCTCGATCCGGAGCACCGCTCGATCCGACTCTTTCGCCAAAGCACGCGCGGCTCGATCCAACTCCTCCACCAAAGCACGTGCGGCTCGATCGACTCTGAGGCCCACTCAGCGGGCACTCTCAGGTGACCGTCGGATTGCCCACTCAGCGGGCACTCTCAGGTGACCGTCGGATTGCCCTCTCTCCAGCTGGCCAATCCCAGCAGCGTGGCACTGGAGACGCCACGGCCGGAGACGACGCACAGGTGGCCGTCGCGCAGCCACGTGACCACGGCAACGCCATGCTCGCCGAACAACCGGTAGGACACGCCGCCACGCCAGGCGACAACACCACCCGTCTTGGGCATCGGAGCCCCGGCGAAGATCGCGTAGCCGACGCGCTGACCGCCGCTGTTCGCGTAGAAGACCGTCGTGACGGTACGTCCGTCGATCCGATCGGCGCGTGCTCCGGTGCTGTGCCAACCGAAGCGCTCACCCCAATACGGGAATGGCACGCCGTCGACGGCGGCGTCAAGCTGGGCGTGACGAGCCAGGCTCTCGCGCGGCGCCGGAAGCGTCGCCGCGCGCAAGGTCGGCGCAACTGCCTGGCCCACGGTCAGCGCCGCTGTGCTGTCACCGCCGTCACCGCCACCGCCAAACGCGATCGCAAGGACGATGGCCGCTACGACGGCAACCGCTCCCACGCTGGTGAGAACCGGAAAAGAGAGCCGCTGCCCGAGATACCTGCGTGCGTGACGACGATCCTCATGACCGGCCACGAGCGAGTCGATCCGTCGGTGCAGCGATCGCGGTGCGGGCGCGTCGAATGAGCGCACCAGCTCGGCGATGCGCTGTTGGTTGTCTTCGATGTCGGAGGGCATGTCGGTCATGGCGTTCCTCTACTGGACAAGACTCCGGCCGGCCGCGTCTCATTCCCGCGGACCGTCTGGTTTGGTGGACACTGGGTCGCGGGAGAGTCCCCGTGGTCGGGAGAGTCTCGCTTTGAAGGTCGCGCCGCGGAGGAATTTGACTGAGAGCCCGCCACCCCCGCCGCCCCCGCCGCTCCGTCCACCGTGGGAGCAAGCCGCTCGGACACCTGCTTGCGTGCCCGGAACAGTCTGGTCGTGATCGTTGCCTCGCGCACACGCAATGCACGCGCGGCTTCTTTGTAAGAGAGGCCGAGCACGTCCACGGCCACCAACACAAGGCGACGATCCTCTGGAAGTCCCGCAATCGTTGAGTACACCTCCTGCATCTCCAGGGCGCGCTCGGGGTCACCTAGCTGCCGAGTATCGACGGGATTGACGTCCTCGAGCGTGGCCACTGTCACCGGTCGCCTGCTCGCTGTGCGTCGGGTCGTGAAGAACGTGTTGCGCAGCACACGCATCAAGTAGTACAGATCGTCGTCGCCGGTGAGAACTCTGGGCCTGGCCAGCACCCGCGTAAACGTCTCCTGCACCAAGTCCTCGGCATCCTCGCGCGAGCCGCACAACGCCCACGCGGCGCGATAGAGCCGATCCACGTGTTGCGTCAGCGACTGTGGGTCAAGGGTGCGCATTGGCGATGGCGGAAAGAGTGGTCCCTCGCGACATCGAGATACTCTCCCCGCCCTGCGACTGTAGCGCCAACGCCGATCGCGCTCGCGTTACCCAACTCCGGCCGGCCCCGAGAGAGCGGCGAAAGCCGGAAGGAAAGCGCCAGCCTGGAGTCTTTGTCAGTACAGCGGGACCCACACGCATCCGCAGGGTGCCGAATCCTGACAGGAGTGAGTACATGCGCAATCTACTGAAGCTGTCCCTCCCAGCAATCGCCGCGTCGCTCCTGATCGCCGCCTGCGGCAACAGCTCATCCGGCAACACGACCAGCTCAGCCGCCGGCACACAGGCCGCACAGACAAGCAGCAGCCCGTCAAGCGCCGTCCTCGTGAAGAGCTCCTCCAACTCGCTCGGCACGATCCTGGTCGACAGCCAGGGGATGACGCTATACCACCTCAGCGGCGAGCAGAACGGCAAGTTCATCTGTACCGGCACGGCCTGCCTGGGTGTGTGGCACCCTCTCATCGCGTCGTCCAGCGGCACTCCCAGCGGTGAAGTCGGCTCGCTCGGGACTGTGAAGCGCCCCGAAGGGACCATGCAGGTCACCTATAAGGGCGAGCCGCTGTACACGTTTACAGGGGACCAGCAGTCTGGTGAAACCAAGGGTCAGGGGATCAAAGACGTAGGCACCTGGAGCGTCGTGGAGACCAGCTCCAACAGCACCCCAGCGACGAGCACAAGCAGCACCCCGACGACACCCGCGCCGAGCACGGGCGGCTCCTCGGAAGAATCCTCGGGCGGCGGCGGCAGCTACGGCTACTGAGCCCTCGCGGCTGGATTGGCGGCACGGCGCTCGTGGGTGCGGCAAGCCGACCCCGGGCGCTGGCCGCTGGTTGTTTGTGCGCGATGGGTGCGACAATCCAACCCCGGGCACTGGCCGCCGGTCGTTTCCGCGATCATCCGCTGGCGCATCGGCCTGACCGTCCTCGCCCGCGCCACCGACGTGCCCCTGCCGGCCGACCTGCAACAAGCCGGCCGCGGCGAGATCGCGCCGTCTCCAAACGGCAGCTAGATGAGTCACGACGGTAGGCGCCTGCGCGATGAGCGCGGTCCTCCTGCTCGCAACGCTTCTGAAGCAGCATCGTCGGGACCTTGTTGAAAGTTCAAAGCAGAACGCGATGCTGGTGCGAAAGAGATTGGAAAGCTGCCGGGAAGGAATCTCGTAATGCCGGAGTCAATATGGGCTAGCGCGCGGCTATGCGCTGATCCCTGCTCTGCAAACCGTTATCCCCGATCTCGAACGACAGGAGTAGTCACCAGTGCCTAGATCGTCAATCCTTGCCCTCGCAGGCGTAGCACTCGCTATCGCCGGCTGCGGTAGCTCCAGCAGCACCAGCAGTTCATCCAGCACGTCGGCCGCTGCGAATACCGCGGCCACGACCTCGAACGCAAGCTCTGAGCCGTTCCTGGCCAAGTTCACGAACATCAGCAAAGTCGCCTCAACGGTCCCCGCCAACGGCGATATCAACCCGTACGGCATCGTGTTGGTTCCCACCAGCGTAGGGAAGCTCCAGGCGGGCCAGATGCTGATCAGCAACTTCAACGCCAAGGAAAGTGCCAAGGAGAACGGGCAGGGCACTGGCACGACGATCGTGCAGGTCTCAAGCGCCGGGAAGCTCTCGCCGTTTGCGACGATCGATGCCAAGACGCTCCCCGGCCCATGCCCAGGCGGCGTTGGGCTGACAACGGCGCTGAACACTCTGCCGGGCGGCTACGTCGTCGTAGGCAGCCTGCCGACCACCAACGGCAAGACAGCGACTGCCAAGTACGGCTGCATGATCGTGCTCGACTCTAGCGGCAAGCCCGTGAGCACGATCTCAGGAGCGAACATTCAGGGGGCGTGGGACTCGACCGCCGTCAGCGAAGGGTCAAAGACGACCCTCTTCGTCAGCAACGCGCTCAACGGCGGTGCCGCGAAGGGAATTCACACGGTCGACAACTCGAACGTCGTGCGGATAGTTCTCGAATCGGGCGAAGGGAAGCCGCCGAAGGTCGTAAGCGAAACGGTGATCGCGAACGGCATACCCTGGGTCGATTCAGCAGAAGCCCTCGTGCTCGGCCCGACCGGACTCGCACTCGCATCCAACGGGACGCTGTATGTGGCCTCCACCGACGGCAACAAGATCTTCGCGATCTCCCAAGCAATGACACGCACGACGCCCGCCGCGAAAGGCGGCACTGTCCTCACCGAAGGCGGCCACCTCAAGGAACCACTCGGCCTGGTGCTCGCACCGAACGGCAACATCATCACGAGCAACGGTGGTGACGGCAACATGGTCGAAACTACACCCGCCGGCCGGCAGGTAGCCGTGCAGACTGCCGACAAGAAGACGGGCGCAGGATCGCTGTTCGGCTTCGTCATTGCGCCGGAAGGCAAGGGCATCTACCTCGTCGATGACGGCGAAAACACGCTCAACCTGCTGCACTGAAGGCGCGCGAGTTCACTACATACCACCACGGAGGTCTCATGCTCACAAAATCATCTGACGGGCGCGCAAGCGCAGGGCCACGCCGATGGGGAGCGCTGGGCGTCGTCCTGGTCGCACTGGGAGTAGCCGGCTGTGGCAGCTCTAGCTCCTCGAGCCCCACAACCTCGTCATCGTCGGCCGCGCCCGCGGAAACGAAAGCGCCTGCGGGAGAAACAAAGGCGCCTGTAGAAGAAACGAAAGTGCCTGCGGAAGAAACGAAAACCGAATCATCGAGTTCCGGCATCCCGCAGGGGCCAACCGCGGGAGACAAAGACGGCGATAACAGTGGCGGACCTAGCGATGGGGACGGCAACCTTTAAGAGCCCCCGTGGTAGAAGGCGTGGGAGACGAGAGGTCTCCCACGCCTAGCGAAGCCGCCGGCGGACCATAGAGTTCAGGCTATGTCGAGCACATCCGTCATCGCCGCAAGACGTATCGAGGAGCCTGTGCCGGCGCGCTCGGCGGGCCGGTTGCTCGGTCCCATGCCGCGCGGGTTGCTGCTCGTCTGCGTGCTCGTCGTGATCGTTGTCGTCCTGCCTGTCGCGGTCACGATCGTGCAGGGGCTTCAAGGCGGGGTTTCCGCGGCGGTCAAAGCGATCGACGCATCTTCCGCCCGGAACCTGCTTCTGCACTCGGTCCTCGTCGCGCTCGTCGCCGCGCCGCTCGCCGGCCTGATCGGCGTCACGGGCGCCTGGTTCATCGAGCGCACTTACCTACCTGGCCGGAAGCTGTGGACACTGCTGGCGGTGGCGCCGCTGACGATGCCGCTGTTCGTCACTAGCTATGCGTGGGCGAGCATCGGGAACCTGCTGCAGGGGTTCCTCGGCGCGGCTGGCATCATCGCCTTCTCCTATTCCCCGATCGTCTTCCTGCTCGTCGCCGTCGCGTTGCGCGGGATGGACCCGGCGCTCGAGGAGACGGCCCGCTCACTCGGCCTGAACGCCCGCCAGACGTTCTTTCGCGTGATCCTTCCGCAGCTCCGTCCGGCGCTGCTCGGCGGCATGCTGCTTGTGGTGCTGGACACCCTCGTCGAGTTCGACGCGTTCGTCGCCTTGAAGTATCAGACGTTCACCGTGCACATCTATGCCCAATATGAGCTCAGCTTCAGCGCCTCTGGCGCGGCGGCGCTGTCTTTCTTCTCGATCCTGCTGTGCGTCGTGCTGCTGTTTGCCGAGTCGCGGTTGCGAGGGGGCGCGAACTACACCCGCGTGAGCCAGGGTGTCCGGCGGCCCCTTACGCGCTACCGCCTTGGCCGCGCCACGGGGCTCGTGCTGGTCTGGTTCGTGGTGGGCGCGGTCATCAGCGTGGGCGTCCCGGTCGGTACGCTCGTCTACTGGTTCACACAGAGCAGCCAGGCCGGCTTGGCAGGCGCCTCGGCGAACATCCACTACCTGTGGCCGGCCACGCTGACGTCGATCGGTCTCGGTGTCAGCGCCGCGCTGCTCGCGCTCTGCTTTGCCCTCCCGGTTGCCTTTCTCGTCGTCCGCCACAAGGGGGGAGTCTCGACGTTCTTGGAGCGGGCGACCTACCTGTCCTTCGCGCTGCCCGATCTCGTCGCCGCGATCGCACTGGCCTACGCGGCGAGCCATTACGCGCCGCGCCTGTATGGCAGCATCGTCCTGCTCGTGCTCGCCGAGGCGATGCTGTTCGTGCCGTTCGCGATTGTTGCGATGCGTGCCACGCTCGGTCAGATCGAGCCCGCCCTTGAGGACTCTGCGCGGTCGCTGGGCTTCGGGCCGTTGCGCGCGTTCGCCCGCGTCACGATGCCGCTTGCTCGTCCGGGGATGGCCGCGGCGGGGGTCCTCGTGTTCGCGTTTGTGCTCGGCGACCTGGGGACCGCCCAGGTGTTGCTGCCACCGAACCTCTACACACTAGGCACCGAGTTTCAGGCGAATGCCTCCACGGTCGCCTTCGCGGCGGCCGCGCCCTTCGCCGCCGTGCTCGTCGCGCTCTCGATGCTGGCCGCCTACGTGCTTATGGGCCGCTTCGGCAGGGTCCGTGGCCTCGGGGACGACTGAGCATGGCTGAACTTTGCTGCGTGGTCCGCTGAGCATGGCTGAACTTCGCTGTGTAGGCCTGGCCAAGTCCTACCGCGGGCGTGTCGTGCTGCGCGACGTCGACCTGGAGGTCCCCACAGGAACTTTGACAGCCATCCTCGGCGCGTCCGGAAGCGGCAAGACCACGCTGCTGCGCGCGATCATCGGCTTCATCGAGCTCGATGCGGGGATGGTCACCATCGGCGAGGAGACCGTGTCCGCGGCAAGGCGGGTACACCTGGCCTCGGATAAGCGCGCGATCGGCTACGTCGCCCAGGAAGGCGCACTGTTCCCTCACCTCACCGCGGGGGAGAACGTCGGCTTCGGCCTTGCCCGCTCACAGCGCAAGCAGGGAGCCCGCATCGTCGAGGCACTCGAGCTCGTCGGACTCGATGAGAGCTACGCCCCGCGCCCAGCGCACGAGCTCTCCGGCGGCGAGCAACGGCGCGTTGCACTCGCCCGGGCGCTCGCTCCACATCCCCGGATCGTGCTGCTCGACGAGCCATTCTCCGGCCTCGATGCCGCGCTGCGCGTCGAGACACGCGAAGCTGTTCTCCACGCTCTGCGTGAGCAGGGTACGACCGCGCTACTGGTCACGCACGACCAAGCCGAGGCACTGTCGATGGGCCGTGAAGTCGCTGTGCTGCGCGACGGGCGACTGGCCCAACGCGCCACGCCGACAGCCCTCTACCGGACCCCCATCGATCGCGATGTCGCTCAATTCGTCGGCGAAGCGATCATCTCTGAAGGTCACGCAACCTCCGGAGGAGTGCAGTGCGGGCTGGGGCAGCTCATCGTCGCCAACCCTGGGCTGCAGGGCCGGGTCGAGGTCATGATTCGCCCCGAGCAGATCCACCTGACGCCGCCAAACGGCACAAACGGGGCTACTTCGGCAGGCATCGCCGCCGAGGTGACCGATCACGCCTATTACGGACCGGACACGGTGCTCTCACTATCGCTACTGGACAGCCCGCAGACGATTCTCAAGGCGAGAACATTCGACCAGGAGATCCCCAAGGTGGGTGAACTTGTCGAGCTCGGTGTCGTCGGCCCGGTCGTCGTCTTCCCGCCCCAGCCCAAAGCGAGATGAACACCATGAATCGTCGCGCACATGCGCTGGGTGCCCTTGTTGTTCTGGCGCTCCTCATGGCTCTAGCCGGATGCGGAGGCTCTGCGGACAGCCGCTCGATCCTCCTCTACAACGGCCAGCACCCGCAGGTGAGCACCGAACTGGTGGCGGCGTTCGAAAAGCAGACTCACATCAAAGTCGAAGTGCGCACGAACGACGGTATCGTTCTCGCCGACCAGCTACTGCAGGAGAGCAGCTCGTCTCCCGCCGATGTGTACCTCACCGAGAACAGCCCAGAGCTCGAGGATCTCGAAGAGCACGGGCTGCTGGCCAAACTCGACCCCGCGACACTCGCGCAAGTCCCCTCTCGTTACGAGTCACAGAGCGGTGAGTGGGCGGGTATGGCGCTGCGCATCAGCGCACTGGCCTACGACCCCAAGCTGATAGCAGCCGCTCGTCTACCGAAGTCGCTGTTGGAACTCGCCGAACCCGGGTGGAAGGGCAAGGTCGCACTCGCACCGACCGACTCAGACTTCGTGCCGCTCGTCGGTGCGGTCATCGCCACCTACGGCAAGCAAGCGGCCGTCAACTGGCTGTCCGGATTGAAGCGCAACGGCGCGCTCTACCAGTCAGATGAGTCCGTCGTCGCCGCAGTAAACAAAGGCGATGTGGCGGTCGGGATCATCAACCACTACTACTGGTACCGCCTGCGCCTAGAGGTAGGAGCCAGCGAGATGCACAGCAGTCTGTACTTCTTCCCCGACCACAATGTCGGGTCGCTTGAGAACATCTCAGGAGCGGCGGTACTAAAGACGAGCAAGCACCCCCAAGAGGCCCAAGAGTTCGTGAAGTTCCTGCTCAGCCCGACCGCGCAGGAGATCCTCGCCCACGGCTATGACTTCGAATATCCGCTCAGGCCCAGGGTCAAGCCGGACCCGCAGATCACACCGCTCACGAAGATCGCGCCGGCAGCACTCAGCCCGACCGTGCTCGGCAACGACCAGCAGGCTTCCCAACTGATCCAGGAATCCGGGCTTGCCTAGGCCAACGCGTGCCTCGGCGTCCTTGGCGCCACTTGAGCGTCCGGCGTTCTACGCGCTACGCCCGGGGGGCTGGCGGGACCTCGTGACGCTCCTGCACCTTCCCTATACGGCTTGGAATCTGGCCAACGTGGCGATTGGGGCTGCGCTTGCTCCGCACCTGTACCCGGGACGACTGGCGGCGGCTCTCCTGGCGTTCTTTTTGGCAGTGGGCATTTGCGCGCACGTGCTCGATGAGCTACACGGGAGGCCGATGGGGACGCACCTCTCCGACCGCACGCTCGTCGTGCTGGCAGCGGTCTCGGTGACGGGATCGGCGGCCATCGGGATCGTGGGGGCCGTGACGATCTCGCTCACCCTGATCCCGTTCGTGCTCGCGGGCGTGTTCATCGTGCTCGCCTACAACCTGGAGTTGTTCGGCGGGCGCTTTCACACCACGTTCTGGCTCGCGATCTCCTGGGGCGTCTTCCCGGTCCTGACGGCGTACTGGGTCAACGCCCTTGAACTCCGTCCCTCGGCTTTGCTGGCGGCGGCTGGGTGCGCCATGCTCCTCGTCGCTCAGCGGAGTCTCAGTACGCCGGTGCGCGAGCTGCGCCGGCGCACCGTCTCGCTGACCGGCGAGCAGCGCCTCGCGGACGGCTCCACCGTGACGCTTGACGCCGCGCGCCTGGCCGCACCGATGGAGCGCGCCCTTCAATCGTGCGCGGTGGCGATGGTGCTGCTCGCCACCGGGCTGGTAGTCGCACGACTCTGACGCTAGAGGTTCCCGTCGCCGTCGCTCGGGCCGCCGTTGTTATCGCCGTCGGCGTCCCCCGCGTTCGGTCCTTGCGGTATGCCGCCACTCGCTGGCGGGGGGCTCGCTTTCGGTGGCGCGGGCGCCGTGGTTTTGGTCGGTGGCAGGGTTCTCGGCGGCGGAGTAGTGGTCGTGGACGCCGGCGCCGGCGCCGGCGTCGACACTGTCGGTTGGGCTCGAGCCGGCACCGGGATGGCGGCAGGCGCAGGAGCGCGGACGGTGAACGTCGTGCTGGCGCCAACCGTGTTCTCGGCGGCTGAGAGCACCTCCAGGCGATGACGTCCCGGCGCGAGGTCGTGGAACGTGAGCCGAGTCGAACCGGACCGTGTGAGGCGGCGATCGAGCACGTACCGAAACCGCTGCGCGCCGTTCGTCGCGCCGCTGAGCGCGACGCGCACCGTGAGCGTAGAGGCGGTGTGCTCGCCCGCCCGCGGCGAGAGGATCGACAGATGGAGCGTCGGAGCGCCGGCCGGTGCTCCAGCGCCGCTCGTTTGCGCGATGGTCGCCGAGGTCCTGGCGGCTGACGATGTTTTCCTAGAGGTGCTGCTGCCACAGCCGCTTACCGCGAGGACCACCGCCAAGCTTGCGCCGAGTGATCCAGCCCTGAATTTACTAGTCACGATGCGCTCCAATAGTCTCGGCAATCCCGGCAATGACAGCTTCACCTACTTGCTCATGACTCCTCTCTCCGTCGATCCTTCCCTCCCCTCCCCGTCGATCCTTCCTCAAATGCGGCCGGAAGGTTGTGGAGCTGTCGGCGTCTTAGTTGATAAGGATCGCCACCGGAGGGAGCAGCATGTTCGCCAAAGAGTCACAGCACACAATCCAGCCACATCGATATGGGCGGCCTTTGAGCTGGGCGCTGGGCGTGCTGACCCTGGCAGTGGTCGCGATGTTCGCGGCGATGGCACTCGCGTCGAGCTCTGCGGCGCCGGCGGTCGGATCGGCCACGAACGCAAAGTTCGCAGAAAAGATCGTGGTGGACGCACGCGGCCGGACGCTGTATGCGCTGAGTCCCGAGACGACGCATCATCTCCTGTGCAAGAGCAGCGAATGCTTGAAGTTCTGGCCGCCGCTTACCGTGCATTCGCGTAAGTCCAAGCTCACGGCGGGGTCCGGTGTGCATGGCCATCTCAAGATCTTGCGGCGCAGCAACGGGATGCTTCAGGTCACGCTCGGCGGCCTGCCCCTCTATCGCTACTCGGGCGACAGCGCCAAGGGCACCGCGAACGGCGAGAACATCCATAGCTTCGGCGGCACGTGGCACGTGGTCTCGACTGCGACCGACGCGCCTCTGGAGCCGGCGATGACTGAAACCACTCCTAACTCCCCCTCGACTCCCACTACCTCAACCCCCGCGAGCACACCTGCGCCTACGACGACCACGCCCACAACGCCCACAACGACGACTCCCACGACGACCACTCCGACTAATACGACGACCGCGCCCGAAAAATACGGCTACTAGCGAAGCCATCCCGCAGATTCTCGGCGCAGCGTGCGTGAGTGTGACAAGCCGCCCGCGCGCGCTGGCCGTCAGCTGCTTGTGCGCGGTGGCACTCGGCGGGTGCGCAAGCCAAACCCCGTCGGCGCGCAGCACGCAACGTGCTGGGCAGGCAGCGATCGAGCGCTATATGGGCGAGGTCGAGCCGATCAGGCTCGCGGTCAACAACCTGCTGGATGGAGCCGATCCGATCCTGTCGGCCTACCACGACAGCCGCATCTCCCCTGGGCAGGCATCGCTGCGGATGGGCGCCCTGGAGCGGCGTTTCGCAGCCTACACGGTCGACATGGCAGCGATCCAGCCCGCCACGGCGCAGCTGCGCGCCGTCAACGCCCCCTACGCCCATACCTACATCCTCGAGGACTCATATCTGAGTGCACTCACCACGGGTCTGGCAGAGCGCGACCTGGACAGCCTGCCCAACACGCAGTCCGAACAGCGCGCCGCGATCGTCCAGTGGCGCACCGGCCTGACCGTTCTCGCCCGCGCCGCCGACACGCCCCTGCCGGCCGACCTGCAAGAGGCCGGCCGCGGCGAGATCGCGCCCTCTCCCGACGGCAGCTGAGCAGCCGGGGACGTGGAACGCCAGCACACACGGCTGCGTTTGACCCCGCGCGGGTTGTGGCAGCCATTTCAGCATCTGACCCAGCTCGGCTTCCCGCGGCGCTTTCCGATCGTGCAGTTCCCCAACGCCCCGCTCATCATCGCTTTCGTTGCCGGCGCCGCGGCTGCTCGCATGCACAATCAGGCACATGCCTATCTCGCCGCGATCTCATTTCTGGCGATTGGCATATGGGCTTATGAGGAGCTCGTGCATGGCGTCAACTGGCTTCGCCAACTGCTCGGCCTCGGAGTCGCGATCTCCACCGTTGTGCAGCTCGCGCTCGCGCTCGGACGTTAGCTCAGCGAGCTCCGGCTCGAGGGACGCCGTTGTGGGCGAGCCGGCCGCGGGCGACGGTTCGGGTGCGATTGCTTGGCGAGTTGCTTGGCGAGTTGCTTGCGGGCACGGAGCAGCCTCGTTGCGATTGTCGCTTCGCGCATGCGCAGCGCTCGGGCGGCTTCCTGGTGGGAAACACCGAGCACATCGACAGCCACCAGCGCTAGACGACCGCCCTCGGGCAAACGAGACGGCCGATCCCGCTCTGCGACTTTATAGCGCCCGAGCGGTACCCGCCGCAGACAGCGAAGGGCAGCGGGAAGGATCGACCCGGACCGGAGTCCTGGGTTGTTAGGGCGTGCATCGGCTGCTTGGACGAGCACGCGGGACCGACTGGGTAGTCGATTGAAAGGTGGGCTGAGACCGTGAGACCCCGCACGCTGTTGCTTTTTGCCTTTGTTGCGCTGCTGGGAGCGGCGGCTGCCGTCGCTCCGGCGTTGGCCAACGCCTCGGAAGTCAAGCTCGAAGTCAACCAAAACTGCGTCGATCCCGACTGGCCGTGTTGGACCTCGGAAGGGTCGGTGTCGAGACCGCAGCCCGCCCTAAAAGTCACGATCGCCGCCGGCGACGAAGTCATGTTCACCGACCACGACGCGAGCACCGCGGCGGCCGTTGTATGGACGGGCTCTGTGCCGGCCTGCACCGGTGTGCCTACAAGCGCCACGATGGGCTGGGAAGGAAAGTGCACGTTCGCGACGTCGGGCCTCTACAAGTTCGAAAGCTCGACCCTTTTTAAGGAAGCACAGAGCGCCTATGGCAACATCAACTACAGGAATTACGAAATCACAGTCGCAGGCACGCCCACGGACGCAACGACTTCCGCGAGCGGCGAAACCCAGACGGAAGCGATACTCAACGGCAGCATCAATCCCGAAGGAAACACCGTCGAATACCACTTCGAATATGAAGGCCCGGGTGTGACCGGGAAACAGTCGACCCCTACAGCTACGTTGAGCGCGGACGACTTCACAAGCCACTCCGTGTCGGCCCAGGTGACGAGCCTTCAGCCGGGCATGACCTATCACTTCCTCCTGGTGGCGACCTATGGCGCAGCGAAAACCGCGGCGGGCGCCACGACACAGACGTTGACGACCCATACGGTAACTGCGCCGACCGCTACAACGCTCGCCGCCGAAGGGTTCAAAGAAACCGAAGCCACTCTCAAGGGCACGGTCAACCCCGGAGGCGAAGCGACCGAATACTTCTTCGAATACGGAACCGGCACCGGCTACGGTCAGAAGACGGAAAAAGCGACTCTCTTGGCGAGTGGCGGCAATCAGACCGTCTCCGCCACGCTGACCAAACTCGCTCCCGGCACGGAATACCACTTCCGGCTTGTCGCTAAGAACAACGAGGGCCCTGCCGAAGGCTTGGACCACAGCTTCAAAACAATATCCCCTCCGACCAAAGAACCAACCAAAGAACCTCCCGCGAAAGAACCTTCGCCAACGCCGACCCCTACCGGCGGCAATCCCACGGGCACAACCTCCAGCTCACCGTCTTCTGGGCAAGCAAAGATTGAACCTGCTTCCGGTCCGCTGTTTGGGTCGCTCAAGCTGGCATCCACACAGCACAGCGGAGTGGTGCGTGGATCTCTGGTCGTGTCCTTGGCCGGTTCTGAAGGCCAGCTTCAAATCGAGCTGCTCACCAAGGGCGCCGCGGCTCCTGTCGGCAAGCTCGTGCGTGCCTCGCTGCATGCGGGCAAGCTAACGTTCGCGCTGACGTTGAGCGCGAAGGCAAAGCACACGCTGAAGACCCACCACCGGCTCGCGCTGACGGTGAAGATCGTGCTCACACCCAAACACGGCACGGCTATGACCCTCACGCGAAGCCTGGTCCTACGATGAGACCGCGCACGCTTTCCAGATCACGCATGCTTGTGCTCTTCGCCCTCGCCGCGCTGATGGGGGCGGCGGCGGCGGTGCTGCCCGCGCTCGCTGCCGCGCCGTCCGAAGTGAAGCTCGAAGTCGCCCAAAACTGCAACACCAGCGACTGGCCGTGCTGGAACCCCAAGGGGAGCCCCGAAGGGAACGTGGGGTTCAACGAAGTCGCGCCTTTTACGATCGCCCAGGGCGGCACGATCTCTTTCGAAGACAACGACGCGGATGCTCCGACAGACGTGATCTGGATAGGCGCGGCGCGGCCGACGAGCTGCATCGGAGTCGTGGAAGCGCCACCGACGAAAACAGGCTGGAAAGGCACGTGTACGTTCTCCACCGCCGGTGAATACGAGTTCGAAAGTCAAGAGCTGTTCAACGACGGCACCAGTAACTACACCAAATACAAGGTGATTGTCGAAGGCGCCGCCACCGGCACAACCCCCACGCCGACCACAACCACGCCGACGACAACCACGCCGACCACCCCCGTGATGCCGGGCGAACCCAGCCGGGGCTCCGGCTCGCCTTTGGAAGGGGGCTCAAAAGCGCTTAAGCTCGCCGGCAGTCAACATGGATCGACCGTGCACGGATCGATCAAGGTGTCCCAGGCCGGCGCCGGCGGACGGCTGGAAATCGCCCTGTTCGCCGCCGGCGCCTCACTGGCCAAGGCGGGGCACCTCGCGCAGGTGCGCATCGGACGGCTGCTGCACTCATCGCTGAAAGCGGGCAGCGTGTCCTTCTCCGTGCCCCTGACCGCCAAGGGCAAGGCCGCGCTACGCCGTCACCGGCGCCTGGCGCTGACGGTGAAGATCACACTCACACCACTACACGGCGCGGCGGTGACGATCGCCCGCAGCGTTGTCGTGCACCCATGAAACTCAGCCAAGCGAGCACTCGACGGCAGCAAGCCCTCACACCGACAACGGCGACCCGGCCCAGCGAACGCCTTCGCTCACCGGGAGCACCGCCAATGCGTCTGCGAGCCGCTGCCCATCTGGAGTAACCAGCTCGAAGTCGAGCTCGAGTGCGGGGATCAATACAAAGCGACGGTTCAGCACCTGCTCGTGCGGCAGCGTTATGCGCTCGTGAGCGACTGCAAGTCCGCCGAGCAACAGGATGTCGATATCGATCGCTCGTGGCCCGTGTCGCACACCACCACTCGCACGTCCCAACTCAGCCTCCAAGCGCTTGACGACGTCGAGCAACTCGAGCGGCTCGAGCTCTGTCTCCACGAGCACACACCCATTCAGAAAACTCGGCTGGTCGAGCACCTCGCCGACCGGATCGGTGTCGTACAGCGAAGAGGCCGCCGTTATCCGTACGCCGACGGACGGCAGGGCGTCGACGGCCACCTGTAGGTGGCTCCGGCGATCGCCGACATTCGATCCGAGGCCTAGCAGGCCGCTGCGCGTGGGCATGTAGCGCGGCAGGCTATCCGAGCGAAGGCGACAGCGCTGACGCAAAGTCCCCGTCAAGGAAACCAAATAGTGGTAGACTCACCCACTATGGCTTTTATACTGGATCGCGGTGCCGGCGCGTGGGAGATACGCGAGTCACACGCAACCGCGGCGGGGCCCCGTAGCCGCACACTCGCCACGTTCAGGACCTTGACCCCCGAGACAATCGCCCACGCGCAAGCACGCTCTTCGAAGAATCTCGATGCGAGCGAGTTGCGTCAGGCCGCACGGCGAGCGGGGGCGCCGGTAGCTGCCCCTCCTTCTGACCGCTCGGCAGGAGAGCTACTCGCCCAGTTGGCCGATGGCCGGCGGCCACGACCGCTGCTGGCCCGCCTGCTCGTGCAGGCGCTCTCGGCGGATGGAGGACAACCGACAGACAACTTGCAGGCCGCCGCCGCTTGGATCACGGCCTCGAGCGAGCGACGCGGAGAGACACTGCGCGACCTGCTGTTGTTGAGCGACTACCTCCCTCGCACGAGGACGCGCGAGCGCCGGCGCTTCCCGCGTATCGCCTCGCGCAACATATGAGCGAGCCCAGCCTGCCAGAGAAGATCCTGGCGATCCATGAGCAGCTGACACAGGCAAAAATTCCGCACGCGTTCGGCGGGGCGCTCGCGCTCGCCTACTATGCAGAGCCGCGTGCGACGATTGACGTCGACCTCAACCTGTTCGTCGCCCCCAGCTCATACCCGGATATCGAGCGGGACTTGGCGCGGATTGGAGTCGGCGACGGAGTGGATGCAAAGGTCGTTGAACGCGACGGTCAGTGCCGTCTGCGCTGGGGCAATACGCCGATCGACCTGTTCTTCGCGTACGACGCGCTCCACGATGCCATGCGCCGGGCAACCAGAAGCGAGCCCTTCGGCGAAACGAAGATCCCCGTCCTCGGGCCCGAGCACCTGCTGGTGTGCAAGGCGATCTTCAACCGTCCCAAGGACTGGCTGGACATCGAGCAGATGCTCGTCTGCGTCGACGATCTCGATTTGGCGGAAATGCGCACCTGGCTCGACCGGATCGTAGGGGCCGACGATCCACGCAGAGAGCACTTCGATCGTGTGACCGAGGCATGCGAGGCCTGAACGAACCCGCGCCGCAGAGAGCCGCGAGCGCAAGGCAGGCAGACAGGCAGACAGGCAGACAGACTAGCCTCGACGCCGAGGACACGGCACGCTCTCGGTGACCGTGGCGACTTCCCCACTTAGAAATTTCATTTCCAGCTTCGCCGGGAAGCCGCCGCGGGGGCAGCGCTTTGGCTGGGTGAAGTAGGAGACCGTCTTCTTGCCGCGCTTGTAGGCAGCGCCGACCTTGACTGTAAAGGACGTGACCGAGGCATCATTGGCGCCGGGTACCGTTTCGACGAGCGGCACTTCGACGATCGCCTCTTGCCCATATGGGGGACTTGCATTGATCCAGTGTGCTTTTTCCAGGACTTGGAAGTAGGCAGGTGTGCGGCCTTCGACTAGGAAGGTCAGCCCACCACCGGGCGCAAAGAACGATTCGATCGAGACTTTCTCGGGGACGGGCTGGCCGCCGAAGGCGACGACACCGAGGCCTACCCCAACGGGCCCGGCGCTCGAGCGCTTGGGACAACCCCCTCCCCCATCGGCTTCCAAGACTGCGTCAGCGCACGTCGCGAACCCCGTCGGGGTGATCTTGGAACCGCCCGGCGAGTACAGGTTGATCCCGGTCAATGGAGAAGGGTAGCCACCGTATTCGTCGCCGCTGATCGTAACTTGGACTTCTACGTCGGCGCCCGCGCCCAAGGCATCGCCTGTCCCGGGAAACCCCGGAATCGGGAGCGCTTTGACCTTCAGCGTGACCGAGGGAGCCGCCGCGGCGCTGCTTGTGACCCCAAGTATTGCGAGCGCGAGCGAGGCCAGGACGACGAATCCTCGGCGCATCAGCGAGACTCTCAGGCGGTTCCGCGACGGCTCACCGGTGCGCTCTCTCCTCTGCCATCCCATAGTCCGAAACATATCATCCGAAATAGACTGTTGTCAAGGCTACGTCCATGCCCGACGAGATCCAGCTCACGCCCACCTCCTACATCGTTCTCGGCCTGCTCTCAATGTTCGTCGGAGAGGCGACGCCATATGACCTCAAGGGGATGGCCTCGGCCTCGGTGGGACAGTTTTGGACGCTGCCTCACTCCCAGCTCTACGCTGAGCCGGCTCGTCTTGCGCGCGCCGGCTACTTGACCGAGAATCAGGAAGCGGGCGGCAGGCGCCGCAAGCTTTACAGCCTCACAGAGCTTGGACGAGAAGCGCTTGAGAGCTGGCTGGAAGTATTCACCCCCGAGCCCTATGTACTACGCGACCCGGCGCTGCTCAAGCTGTTCTTCGGCGCCAACGCAAGCGACCTGGCCGACGGACAGCTCGCGACCCACCGTCAAAAGCTTGCCGAATATGAAGCGTACGCTGCACACGACCCGGGAACCGGCCGACGCGGACCATGGCAAGCACTCGACCTCGGAATCAGACACGAGCGCGAGACGATCGACTTCTGGGCAGAGCAGGCGCGGCTGGACAGCAAGTAGGAAGATCGGCACGACCAGGCCCGCTCCGGCCACGACCGTCACTCCGCCCTCCGACGAAGGACAATCTCCCTACTCCCCAGCCTCTCTCCAAACCTCCACCGACACGTCCTCCACCGGCAACGGAATCGGCGGCTCGGGCTTCGAGGCCTTCACCCACACGCCCTCCAAATCGAAGTCGGCGAGCAGGCGGTCGGCGATCGCGCTGCAGAGACGCTCGAGCGTGCGGTAGGAACGCTGCTGGGCTACGAGCGCCACCAGCTGGCAGACCTCGGCGTAGTCGACCGTATCCTCAACACGGTCGGTGACGGTGGCGTCGGTTTCGCCCACGTCCAAGCGTAGGTCGAGCAGCAGGCGCTGGCCGATCTCGCGCTCGGCCTCGCTCACCCCATGATGCGTGTAGAGCGAAAGGCCGCTGATCTCGATCGTGACGGTCTCAAAGCCGTCCCCCTCGTCGTCATCGTCCTCTTCGAAGGGGTCACGCTCCTCTGCCTCCTCTTCGGGCAGCTCACCCTGCTCGCCTCCCGGCGACTCCCCCCGGCGTCGGTGCTCCTCGTCGCTCAGCTCGTCGTGGGGCTCTCCGTCCATTTGCCGCTCAACGTAGCACTCGCGACGGCCAGCGCAGCGGCCACCGGCGCGACGTCGTGCACACGAAACACACTCGCCCCCCGCTCCAGCGCCATCACGTTTGTCGCGATCGTACCTGCCAAGCGATCGGTTGCCACAATCCCCAGGAAGCTCTTGCGCGACGTACCAACGACCACCGGCCTGCCAAACGCCACGAGCTCCTCCAGGCGTCGCAACAACTCCAGGTTGTGCGCGACGGTCTTACCGAAGCCGATGCCCGGATCGAGCAGGATGCGTCGCTCCTCGATGCCCTCCCCCACCGCGAAGGCCATGCGCTCCTCCAGAAACGCCTTCACCTCGTCAACTACATCCTTGTATGAAGACCCACCCACCCCGCGCTGCATCGTGCGTGGCGAGCCGCGCATGTGCATCAGGCAACAGTCGACGCCACTCGCGGCAACGACACCAGCCATCTCGCGGTCAGCACGCAAAGCGCTTACATCGTTGACGAACGTGGCACCGGCGCCAACCGCGGCTTGCGCCACAGCCGCCTTGGAGGTGTCTATCGAGATCTGCGTCGTGCCGACTCGCTGTGACAAGCCCTCGACTACCGGCACGACCCGGCGCAGCTCCTCCTCAACACCCACGGGCTCAGCCCCTGGGCGCGTCGATTCGCCGCCGACGTCGAGGACATGCGCCCCCTGCTCGACAAGCTCCACGCCATGGTCTATGGCGGCTTGCTCCTTCAAGAACAAACCGCCATCGGAGAACGAGTCGGGGGTCACGTTGAGGACCCCCATGATGCGATAGGACAAGCTCAGGTGACGGAAGGTCCGCTGGGGTCCGATCCGGTCATATCGGCCGTGCCGCCCGCCAAACCTGGACGCGGTAGGGGGCGCGGCGCCTCACGACCGGCGCGGTCGGCCTGTGCCGGCGGAACCGGCAGGTCCGGCGCCGGTGCCTCCTCGGCACCGAACACTTCCTCCTCGTTCTTGCCGTCGAGCAAGGCGAGGAACTCCTCCTTCTCGATTGTCTCGCGCTTGACAAGAATCTCAGAAAGATTGACGAGGTCGTCTTTGTGCTCGGTGAGGATGGTCTTGGCACTCTGGTGGGCAGACTCGACCATGCGCCGCACCTCATCGTCGATCTCGCGTGCGATCTCGTCTGAGTAATCGGGCTCGGTCGAGAACTCGCGGCCGAGGAACGGCTGACCGTGCTCGTGGCCGAACACGCGCGGGCCCAGCTTCTCGGACATGCCGAAGCGCATCACCATCTGCTTGGCGGTCGCGGTGACCTTCTCCAGATCGTTGGAGGCGCCCGTCGTTATCTCTTCGAAGACAATCTCCTCGGCAGCGCGACCGCCCAGCGTCATCGCCATTGTGTCGTTGAGCTCTGCCCTGGTGGTCAGAAAGCGGTCTTCCTGGGGCATCGAAATCGTGTAGCCGAGTGCTTGTCCGCGCGAGATCACGGAGATCTTGTGGACGGGATCTGAATGCTCAAGGAAATGCCCGACGATCGCGTGACCCATCTCGTGGTAGGCGGTGATCAGGCGCTCCTTCTTACTCATCACGCGCGTCTTCTTCTCGGGGCCGGCGATCACGCGCATGATCCCCTCCTCGAGCTCTTCCTGGCCGATCTCACGCTTGCCGATGCGAGCGGAGAGCAGCGCCGCCTCGTTGATCAGGTTCGACAAATCGGCGCCGGTGAAGCCCGGTGTCTGGCCGGCAAGTGCGTCGATGTCGATGATCTTGGCGAGCGGCTTGCCGCGCGTGTGCACCTCGAGGATCTTCGCGCGACCCTTGCGGTCGGGACGATCGACCGCGATCTGGCGGTCGAAGCGGCCGGGGCGTAGCAGCGCTGGGTCAAGGATGTCGGGGCGATTGGTGGCCGCGATCATGATGATGTTGTCCTTGGCCTCGAAGCCGTCCATCTCGACCAGGAGCTGGTTGAGCGTCTGCTCGCGCTCGTCGTGTCCGCCACCGAGACCTGCACCCCGGTGACGCCCGACAGCGTCGATCTCGTCCATGAAGATGATGCACGGGCTGTTCTGCTTGGCCTGCTCGAACAGGTCACGTACACGCGAGGCGCCGACGCCGACGAACATCTCGACGAAATCGGAGCCCGAGATCGAGAAGAAGGGCACGCCCGCCTCGCCGGCTACGGCGCGTGCGAGCAGCGTCTTGCCCGTCCCGGGAGGGCCATACAGCAGCACGCCGGTGGGTATTCGCGCGCCGAGCGCTTGGAACTTCTTGGGGTTCTCCAAGAACTCCTTGATCTCGTGCAACTCCTCAACGGCCTCGTCGACCCCGGCGACGTCACGGAACGTGATCTTGGGGGAGTCGGCAGAGAGGCGCTTGGCCCGCGACTTGCCGAAGGACATGACGCGCGAGCCTCCGCCCTGAACCTGGTTGATTAGGAAGAACCAGAAGCCGAGGATCAGGACGAGCGGCAGCAGATACGTGAGCAGCGACGGCCAGATGCTCGTCTTGTTGGATTCGACGTTGAACTTCGTGTTCTTGGCTTTTTCGAGGTCGGCAATCAGCGTCGGCGCGGCCTGATCGACGTAGCCGACTTCGAATTTTTCTTTGTTGTTCAGTTCGACGGCGACCGAATTGTCTTTGACCTTCAGCTCCGCCGACTTGACTTCGTTGCGCGGGATGTTTTCGGTGACGAGCGTCCTGTAGCTGTGTTCTGGCCCTTTCTGGGCGGGCGAGACGAACACCTTCGAGATGAAGAAGGCGAGCACGACCACGATCAAAATCGGGAAAGCGGCGCTCTTGAAGAATCGGCTCATGGGCTTGGATCCTGGCTGCCAACAACGTTGGAGGTGCCGACCGCCAGTCCACCAGCGTACCACGAGAGGCCTGAATTCCCGGTTGTTTCCGACCACGCGCGCATACGCCGAGACCGGATGCGCTGCGGCGCACTTACGGCTGAGTTATTGGGATAGAAGTTCGTGCCCATAGTCTTCTAACGCTCAAGCACGGCAACGAACGGCAGGTTGCGGTGGCGCTCGGCGTAATCGAGGCCATAGCCGATGACGAAACGGTCAGGTATCTCAAAGCCGACGTAGCGGGTGGGCAGATCGACCTTGCGCCGGTCGGGCTTGGTCAGCAGCGCACACACCTCCAGAGAGGCGGGATTGCGCGAACCCAGGTTGCGCAACAAGTACTGCAAAGTCAGCCCAGAGTCGACAATGTCCTCGACGATCAACACGTCGCGACCCTCGATCGCAATGTCGAGATCCTTGAGAATGCGCACCACTCCGGAGGAGTCGGTGGCCGAACCGTAGGAGGCGACTGCCATGAAGTCGACCTCGACCGGGATGTCAATGAAGCGCATCAGGTCGCTCAAGAAGAAGACGGCGCCCTTGAGCACGCCGACGAGCAGTAGCGGGCGCCCGGCATAGTCGCGCGAGATTGCCTCGCCAAGCTCGCGCACGCGCCGGCTCAGGTCCTCCTCGCCGACAAGTACCTCGCCCACCTCGGATGTCGCCTCGGTGGTCGCCGAGGCGACACGCTCTGGTATGGGCACCACGCGAGGGAGTGTATTGGCAGGCGGGCCAACCCCACTCAGGGACCTTTCCGCCAGGATCGTCGGCATCCACGGGGAAGGGCTCGGACAGAGGCTCACGCGCGTCCGCCTAGCCTGCGGACTCATGCGTGTCTACTTGGCCCTACGGACTCACGCGTGTCTCCCTGGCCCTACGGACTCACGCGTGTCTCCCTGGCCCGGCGGACTCACGCGTGTCTCCCTGGCCCTGCTGGGAATTCCCGAGAGAGCGCGGCGGGCGCTGTTCGCGCGGCTGGATCGCGACCATGCACAGCTTGCCGTCCTCGATCACAGCGCTTGCGAGGCCGCCAACGTGCAGCTCCGCGCGACCACCGCGCGCGCCGAGCGCAAGGATCTCCTCGACACGCTCGCCGGCCCGCGGAGCAAACTCGCCACCTGCGTCCTCGGCCAGGCGAATTACCACGAGCCGCTGCAATGCCGGCGCCAGCTCTCCCAGACGCTCGAGCGCGATGCTCGCGCGGCCACCCAGCTCGGCATCTACCAGCGCATCGAGCAGCTCGGTCTCCTCGCGTAGGAGTGCAGCGGTGCGCAGCACGTTGGCCTGCGCCGTCGGGTGCACAGCGTCGAGCGCCGTGACGAGCCCATGACGCACCCTTGCGCGGGCATAGAACTCGCTGTCGTTGCTCGAATCCTCGTGCCATGCGAGCTTCCGCTCCGTGCAGTAAGCGGCTGTGTCCTGGCGCGTCAGCCCCAACAATGGCCGCACAAGCCCTCCCTCGCTCGCGGCCATACCGAGTAGCGCGCGGCGTCCGGGCGAAGAGGCAAGGCGGTAGAGGATCGTCTCGACCTGGTCGGTTGCGGTGTGGCCCGTTGCGATCGGAGCCTGCTCCAGGCGCTGCGCCGTCTCACCCGCCGCCGCGTAGCGCAGATCACGCGCCCACGCGTGCAGATTGCCGGTGGCGTCCATTTCCCTACGCGCCTGCACCACCTCAATCTCCACCCCCAACTGTGCACACAACTCGCGACAGTGGCGCTCGTCATCGTCTGACTCGGCTCGCAGCCCGTAGTTGACGTGCAGCGCGTGTACATGCCCCGCACCGCACAACGCGACCGCGACGTCGAGCAGGCAGACCGAGTCGCGCCCTCCTGAGAGCATCGCGACTACGTCGCGGCCCGAAGAAAGCAGGCCGCCGGCACGCACGCACTCGCGTACCTCGGCGGCGGTCATGACTACACGACCCCGGCGACAGTCACGATTCGTCCAGTTCGACGACGCGGATAGCGCAGGTCTGCATGGACCAGTTCCTACTTCTCGCGCGGAAAGGCGTGGAACAGCTCGACCGGCTCTGAGAAGCCCTTCAAGCCGATTTCGCCGATCAGCTCGAAGCGCAAGCCGTCCACGCCACTGGCCGCGTCGACCACCTGGCGCGTAACGAGCACCTCGCCGCCGGCGGCCCTGGCGACCACGCGCGCGGCTTGGTTGACGTCGCGCCCGTAGTAGTCGCCGTCGCGGTAGAGCGCCTCGCCGGTATGGATGCCGATGCGCGGAGCCGGCACGTCTGGGGAAAGCGCCGCCTGGAAATCGACCGCCCACTGCGTGAGCGCGAGCGCATCGGCACCGATGACCATCACCTCGTCGCCGAGCGTCTTGATCACGCGCGCGTCGATCGGCAGCGAGTGCTGCACCGCCTCCACGAAGCGTTCCACGACGCCGACGGCCTCCTCGTCGCCACGCTCCTCGGTCAGGCGTGTGTAGCCGGCCAGGTCGGCGAAGGCGATCACCACGCGCATGCGCCCCTCCTCTGGCGCACCGCCGGCAAGCTCGGCCTCCATGTGACCGATCACGTCCTGCTCGATGAAGTGCCCGAGAAAGCGCCCGTGCAGATAGCGCATGAACGGCGCCGCGAACGGCAACAGCTCGCCGGCGAGTCCCTCCATCGCCTCGGCCATCTGCACGCCGGGGATGCCCTCGCGCATCATCGGCTCGTGCACGTAGATGTGGATCAACCGCACCTCGGCGTCGGCGATCTGCGCGAGCGTCTGCCCGTACACGCGCGCAAGCTGCAGAAACGCGACTTCCGGCAGGCCTGCGCCCAGCATCGCCGCGATGTAGCGCAGCATCTCCATGTCTTCCTCGGTGATCGAGTCGACCGACAGCGTGCTCAGGCCGAGCGACATGTAGATGCGCTCGATCAGCTGCTCGTCGATTTCAGCCTCGCGCGCCGCCTGCCTGAGCGTGTAGCGGCCCTCCTGCGGCGCGAACATGCCCTGCACATAGCCGGCCAACTGCCCGCTCTCGCTCGCCCGGCGGATCTGCTCGATCGTATGCCCGCGCTCGCGCAACCGCCCAACGATGCGCACCTGTGCCACCGCCGCTGGAGTCCAACTGCCCTCGTACTGGGGGATCAGCCCCTCCTTCACCCAACGCCTGACCGTCGCGGCGCCTACCCCAGCGCGCGAAGCCACCTCTGCGAGCGTGGGCTCGCTCGGTGCCTCTTCGCCCCGCTCGCTTGTCGTGGACGTCGCCATCAGCCGCAGTCTAAAGTCGCGGCACATGAATCACAGCGAGCCAGTCCAACAGGGCGAAAACGAGCCGCTTGCCGACCGGGACAGCGACTTCTCGGGGCCCACCGCGCGAGCCGTCCCGCCAACCCACGCAAGTACGATCCATCTGCACCCCACCACGGCTTTGGCCGCGCGCGTGCTGCTCCCAGGGGACCCGGGCCGCGCCCTTGCCCTCGCCCAGCTCCTACTGGAGGCCCCGCTCATGTTCAACCACAACCGCGGCTTGTGGGGCTACACAGGGATGGCAAGCGACGGCGAGCCGCTCACGATCCAGAGCACCGGCATGGGCGGACCCTCAGCGGCGATCGTGCTGCACGAGCTGATCTCCCTGGGTGTGACACGCGCAATCAGAGTGGGCACGTGTGGAGCGCTTGACCCAGGACTCGGCCTCGGCGACCTGGTGGTCGCGCGCGAGGCGATCGCCGCCGACGGGACAAGCTTGGCTCTGGGCGCCAAACAGCTGGCTTTCGCCGATCCAACCTTGACCGAGGCCCTTGCTCGGGGGGCAGGCGGCCGGCAGGAGGGAGCGCACCGCGAGGGCCGGATCGTAAGCACAGACATCTTCTACGAGCGCGACTCGACACGCAATGCAAACTGGCAAGCCGAAGGGGCGTTGGCGGTGGAGATGGAGGCCGCGACGCTGTTCACCCTGGGAGCCAACACAGGCATCCAAGTCGCCTGCCTCTTGGCGGTCAGCGACAACCTTCATCCAGATATACAACCTCCAGGTTATAATCCAGAACTTGATGTCGACAAAAACCTCCATCCAGATATACAACCTCCAGGTTATAATCCAGAACTTGATGTCGGCGAAAACCTCCATCCAGATATACAACCTCTAGGTTATAACCTGCCCCTCCCTGGATCCGTCGCGCGCATCCGCATAGACGATCGCGCGCTCACACAGGCAGCCGAGACGATGGGCAGCATCGCGCTGGGCGCACTGTCGGCTTAGCTCAAGCGGTCTTCTTGGACTTCGCGGTCTGCGCCGCGCGCTTAGGCGCCGCCCGCTCGAGCGCGGGCTTCTTGGCCGCAGCCGAGCCTTTGGCCGATGAGGAAGCCTTAGCCGACGGAGAAACCTTAGCCGATGAGGAAGTCTTAGCCGATGGAGAAGCCTTAGTCGATGGAGAAGCCTTAGCCGATGGAGAAACCTTAGCCGGGTCGCTACTGCCCTGCGCGCGCCGAGGGCTTGCCTGCGTCGAAGGCCTACCCGGCGCCGACAGCTTGCTGCTGAGCGCCTTCAGCTGCTCCTCCATAGCCACCAGACGCCGTTCGACCGAACCCTCGCTCAGCGCCCGGTTGATGCGGTGCACGCCATCCTCGATGCCCTCCAAACGCTGCGACACCGAGCGCAGACGCCGCGTGAGCCGCTCGATGTCGGCTGCTGTTGGGATGTTCAATGCGCTCAGCGCCAACTCCTGGGCTTGGGCGGCGCGCTCGCGCGCATCGAAGGCCCGGCCGATCGTGCCCGTGATCAGCGGGTTCTCGATCAGATCGACGAGCGCCCTGCCGATCTTGTCCTCGGTGCCGGTAGTCAAGCGCTCGCGCAGCCCGGCAGCCGCCTTGTCTCCATCGGACATCGACCAAAGAGTACCGTGCGCGTGTGCCCACGCGCCTGTTCACCTTCGTACAGATGGAGCTTCCCTGGGAGCTCGGCCCGGCCGACGGCCGCTATTTGCTGCGCAAGTCGGCGGGACCCGACGGCAACGAACCCGAGCACGTGGTTGTGCTCTCGACGGTCGGGGCCGAGCGCCGCGGCATGCTCGGCAAGCGCTCGCGCACGCGCCGAGCAGATCCCGAACCTGCCTCCGTGCCCGTTGCGCGCGCCACTGTGGTGGACCCGGTGCCGTTGTCGCTCGAGAGCCAGGCAACCGCATGGTTGAAGCAGCTTGATCCCGAGCGCGAGACGTACGCCGCCGCAAGAGTGCTCAACCGCGTCCTCTATGCGCACCGCATCGCAGACGCAGCCCCGCACATCCACGAGATCTCCCCAGCCCAGGCACTAGTCTTGCGCGCCGGCTTCGGCGAGGGCGAGCAGGTCGCCGACGGCCTTTGGAGCGACGCGCGCGAGCTCGTGCTCTCGCGCCGGCGGGCAGGCAAGCGCGCAAGCGTGCTGCGCCCACAGGAGCGCCTTGCCCTGCTCTTGTCGGGGCGTGGCGACGTGCTCATGTGCGAGGAGCTCGCGCTGCGCGCACGCCTTGACCTCGACCAGGGCAGACTTGCACTGGGTGCGATCGAGCTGGACCGTGCATATGTGGCGGCTCTGCGCGAGCTGCCAAAGGAGCAGCGACCAGACTTGCAGGCGCGCATCGAGGAGCTGCGCGAGCTGAGCGCCAGCGTAGCCGCGAGCGCCCAAGCACCGGCACCTGAGGGAAAGGTAGTGCGCCATGCGCTCGAGCGACTCGAAGCCTCCCTGCGGGCACGCACGGCGACCGGGTTTGGCTCGTCGTAGAGTTCGTCCCGATGGGCCTGCCCGAAACGCACCCCCTTTACCGAACACTCACTATTTGATCGATGCAAGCCCCGATGACGATGCACCAAGCAAGAGAAACGCTCGATGAGCATTGACCCCACCATCACGGCGATCGGCACCTGGAGCGGCGGCCGCTTCATGCACTTCGGCGAGCCCCTCGAGGACGAGCGCCTGCTCGCGCTGCTACGGCCCGGCAACGGCATCGACAGTGTGATGAGCGCCGATGCCTACGGCGCCGGCGAGGCCGATCGCCTGCTCGGACGTGCGATCGAGGGGGTCGATCGCGACAGCTTTTGCTTGATCGGCGCGATCGGGCACGACTTCTACGAGGGCGAGCGCGACGGCGCCAAAGGCTTCCCGCGCTTCACCGACCCGGGCCTGCGCGATGAACACGATTACGCCGACTACATCCGCATGGCCGCCGAGCAGAGCTTGGAGCGCCTCGGAGCTGAGCGCTTCGACCTGTTGATGCTGCACAACCCCGACCGCATGGGCTACACGAGCGCAAGCGTTTGGGAGGGGATGCAGGCGTTGCGCGAGGCAGGTCTCACCCGCCTGCTCGGAGTTGCTCCCGGTCCGGCGAATGGCTTCACGCTCGACTTGATCGACTGCTTCGAGCGCTTTGGCGAGCTGATCGATTGGGCGATGATCATCCTCAGCCCGATGGAGCCGTGGCCCGGCGAGCTGGTGCTCGACGCAGCCACGATTCACGACGTAAAGCTGATCGCGCGCGTGGTCGACTATGGCGGCCTATTCCACGACGACGTACGCCCAGGGCACGAGTTCGCCCAGTACGATCACCGCAAGTTTCGCCCCGCCGGCTGGGTGGAGGCCGGGGTCGAGAAGCTCGAGCGCATGCGCCCCTATGCCGAGCGTCACGGGCTGACGCTGCTGCAACTCGCCTGCCAGTGGAACCTTGCCCATCCGGCAGTCCAGTGCGTGGCACCAACCCTGATCCAAGAGAGCACGAGACCAGCTACATCGCAAGGAAAAGCAGATCAACCACCAGATTCTGAGAATCCAAAGCCAATCGAGGACAAGCGGGCAGAGCTTGCTTCGCTGTCGGCACGGCAACCGCTCAGCAAAGTCGAGGTCGCCGAGCTGCGCACGATCGGCGACAACAGCGGCTCGATGGTGCTGAAGGGAGCAAGCGTCGAATACGAGGGCGAGCGACTTGCCGACCGCTGGCAAGTCGACGAGCAGCTCGGCGAGCTGGCCGCACGCTGGGAGATCGCGCCGCAGCGCGACCTAGTCAAGCTCTGATGAGGCCGGCGGGCCCTGGAGCCCGGAGCGGACCCCAGCACCGGATCAAGCCTTCAGACCAGGCGCCTCAGACGCTTGGCCCGGCGAGGACACTCCCGCCCAGTTCTCTAGGAAGGTCTCGCATTCCTCCATGTCGAGCGGACGCGCGAACAGAAAACCCTGGCCGGTGTCGCAGCTCTCCTCGCGTAGCACGCTGAGCTCCTGGGCTTGCTCTATGCCCTCGGCGAGCGTCTCGATCGAGAGCGACTTGCCGAGCTGCACGAGCGTCCTGATAAGCGTCTCGCCTTCGGCGTCGTTGCTCATTTTCGAGATGAACGAGCGGTCGATCTTCAAAGCGTCGACCGGGAAACGCTGCAAGTAGGCAAGCGAGGAGTAGCCGGTACCGAAGTCGTCGATCGCGACTCGCACCCCGATTTCCTTGATCGATGCGAGCCGGGCGGCTGTCTCCTCGGCGTTGGCCATGATCGTCGTCTCGGTGATCTCGATCGTGAGCTGCTCGGGCTCCAGACCGAACTCGCGCAGAGCCTCTCTGACCTCCTGGACAAACTCGTCACGGTCTAGCTGGCGCGCGGCCACATTGACGGCGATGCCGACTTCACGCCCGGCCTGGCGCCACTCGGCGCCCTGACGACAGGCCTCGCGCAGCACCCATCTTCCAACCTCAACAATCAGGCCTGTCTCCTCCAGCAGCGGCACGAAATCGTCAGGCTGGACGATGCCACGCGTGGGGTGGCGCCAGCGGATCAGCGCCTCCATGCCTGTGGGCACCATCTCACGCAAGTTGAACGTGGGCTGATAGACGACGAAGAACTCGTCTTTCTCGAAGGCGTCGCGCAGGTCCATCTCGAGCTCCAGGCGGCTCTGGACGGCATCCTGCATGCCTGACTCGAACACCACATAGCCGTTCTTGCCGTCCCACTTGGCGCGGTACATGGCGATGTCGGCGTCGCGCAGGAGTTCTTCGGCGGTGGCCCGCTCGCCCATCGCGACCCCGACGCTGGCGGTGACGACCAGGCGTGTGTTCTCGGCGCCCTTCAGTTTGAAGGGCTGCTTGAGCGCACCGAGCAGCCGCTCGGCGATCAGCTCGGGGCCGGCGGCAAGCGACATGCCTTCGGCTACGACGACGAACTCGTCGCCACCGAGGCGTCCGAGCGCGTCGATGTCGCGCACGACTCCCTCCAGGCGCGCCGCCACGGCACGCAGCAGCTGGTCGCCGACGCCGTGCCCGAGCGTGTCGTTGATGTGCTTGAAGTTGTCGAGGTCGACGAACAGCGCGGCCACGGGTGTCTGGTTGCGTCGCGCACGCACGAGCATCTGCTCGACACGGTCGAGGATCAGCGTGCGATTGGGCAGGCCCGTGAGCGCGTCGTGGGTCGCCATGAAGGCAAGCTCCTCCTGGCGGCGATGCAGCTCCTCGTGCGCGCGACGGCGCTCGACCTCGAAGGACTGACACATGCGCACGAGCGTTACGTCGAGGCTGCGCTGGAGCATCGAGAGCGCCCGGTCGAGAGCCGTCTCGGAGAGCTCCAGCTGTGCACCTATCTCACAGATCACATCGGCGGCGGCGTCGCGCCAGCGCAGGCAGCGCTTGGTGACCTCGTTGAGCGGCGCGGCCCGTTGCGCTGCCAGTTGGCCAAAGATGTTCCACGACTCGTGGCCAACCTCGCGCGCCACCTCGGCGCCCTCGCCGGCGGTCCATCTGGCGAACGCGACGGTGGAGACTGTGCCGACCTTGACGAAGCTCTCTTCGACGATCGGCTCGAGCACGACAGCCGATTCCTCGTTGCGCCTGACGATGCCGCTCACGACATCGTCGGTTCGTCCTTTGAGCGTCTCGCCGAGGCGCTTGAGCTGGTGCTCGAGCGCCATGCGGGAGGTCGCGGACACCTCGTCGCCCTCAGATCCAATCTTTGGGATTGCCATGGACGAATGCTCGGCAGCGGCGGCGAATACCTTGAGCACACACTGCCGATATGAGCGCAATGGCCAATAGCTTGCAGAGAGAGACATGAGCAAATTACGAAATTTTTCATAGTATATACATTTTGTATACACTATGGTAATTGTCCATAAAATAGGTACCCCAACCCCTTGGTCCACAACGAGTGGGACCGCCAGCGCGTTTGTAGACGCCGGCGTCTACGGCAGCTTTGTGGCTACTGCCCGCTGAAGCGCGGCGCGCGCTTGCCGAGGAAGGCCGAGATGCCCTCCTTGGCGTCCTCGCTGGCAAAGGCGGTGGCGAAGCCCTGCTTCTCCCCCTCGATGCCCGCGTCGAGATCGCCGGCGCCGGAGACGCGCTTGATCTGCTCGAGCGCGACCGGCGCTTGGGCCGCCAAACGGCGTGCCCAGGAGAGGGCCGTGTCGAGCAGTTCGTGATCCTCGACCATGCGATTGACGAGCCCCAGTTCGAAGGCCTCTTCAGCCATGATCGGGTCGCCGATGAGGTTCATCTCCAGAGCCTTGTTCTCACCCACGAGTCGTGGCAAGCGCTGGGTGCCGCCGAAGCCGGGGATGATCCCGAGCTTGATCTCGGGCTGGCCGAAGGTGGCCGAGCGTGCGGCAATGCGCACGTCGCAGGCCA
This sequence comes from uncultured Solirubrobacterales bacterium, assembly GCA_963704555.1. Classification (GTDB taxonomy): domain Bacteria; phylum Actinomycetota; class Thermoleophilia; order Solirubrobacterales; family Solirubrobacteraceae; genus Palsa-744. The sequence goes on along the minus strand of OY969921.1, from coordinate 1,215,716 downwards.
TCGCGAGCTCGCAGCCGCCGCCGAACGCGAGCCCGTTGACGGCCGCGATCGTGGCGATTCCCTCGGAGCCGAGTTCGCGGAAGAGCGCATGGGCGGCATGGATCAGCTGCTCGCCCGAGGAGGCATCCATCGAGGTGAAAGCCTTGATGTCGGCACCGGCGCTGAACAGGAAGGGGTTGGAGGAGGCGATCACGAGCGCGCGCACAGGTGCGGCGCCATCCTGACCGGAGCCGTCCTTGACCTGCTGCCAGACCTTGCCGAGGTCTTCAATCACCTGTGGGGCGATCGAGTTCATCTGGCCGTTTGCAAGCCAGGCGATCGCCACGCCGTCGGGACGTGTCTCAAGCTTGACGACCTCGGCGGGCTGCTCGGCGTCGGGCTGCGGGTAGGCGTAGAAGCCCTGGCCGCTCTTCTGCCCGAGCCGTCCCTGTGCGACCAAACGGCGCAGGATCGAGGGGGGCGTGAAACGCTCGCCGTAACGCTCGGCCGCGTTCTCCAAGCGCTCCAGGACAGAGTCGAGGCCTTCGACGTCAGCCTTCATGAACGGCGGCATCAGGCCGCGGCGGGGATCCAGGCCGGCGCCGGCCATCATCCCAAAGTCGATGTCGCGGTGGGTGGCGACGCCCTCCTGCAAGACCAGCGCGGCCTCGACGAATGTCTTGAGCGTGAGCAACTCGACGACCTCGGCCACATCGGGATCGGCGTCGCCTTTGAGGTTGGCCTCACCCGCGGGGCTGTAGACGCCGTCGCCGCCTGTCTTCGCGCCGAGCTTGCCTTCGGAGACGAGCTTCTGCATGCCCTTGGGAACGTAGAAGCGCTCGTCGCCGTAAGCGTCGGCCACATGTTCGGCTACGTGCAGGACCGTGTCGAGACCGAGCAGATTGACGAGGAAGTACGGGCCCATCGGCACCACTCCCGCCGCACCGATGCCCTCGTCCATCGCCTTGATCGAGAGTTTCTTCTCCTCCTGCTCGCGCCAGATCTCAGACATTCCCGCCATCAGGATGCGGTTGACGACGAAGCCGGGAACCTCCAGGCAGGCGATCGGCTGCTTGCGGATCGCCTGGGCGAAAGTGAGCGCGGCGGTGACCGTTTCAGGCGTTGTCTCCTCGCCCTCGACGATCTCCACCAGCGGCATCACCGAGGCGGGATAGAAGTAGTGGAAGCCGACGACCTTGTCGGGGCGCAGCGTGGCCTCGCCGATCTCGCCGATTGATAGCGACGAGGTGTTCGATGCCAGGATCGCGTGGCCGGGGGTGACCGCGTCTAGCTCTGCGAACACCGCCTGCTTGATCTCCATGCGCTCGGGCACGGCCTCGATCACGAAGTCGACGTCGCCAAAGGCGGCGTAGGAGGTGGTGCCCACGATCCGGCCGAGGATCTCCTCGATCTGAGCCGCGCCCTGCTCGGCGGTGATGCGCTCCTTCTTGACGAGCTTGCCGACCTGTCCCTCGGTCACTTTGCGCGCCTCGTCGAGTCCCGCTTGGACGAGGTCCTGGTTGATGTCCTTGAGCACGACCGGGAAGCCGGCGGCGGCGATCGTCTGGGCGATCTGCCCGCCCATGGTGCCTGCGCCGACGACGGCGGCCTTGAACACGAACATGCTGGTCTCCTCTAGTTGCAATGACTATTTTCAGATCGTGCTGCCCGCTGGCTGTGCCGGCGGCGCATGCGCCGCCGGTCGGGGCGTGCATGCACGCCCCGAGGAGGGGCCGCATGCGGCCCCTCCGGCCATGCCGCATGCGGCATGGCCCATCGTCGATATCAGGCGGGAACCGCCGCGGGCTCCTCTGCACGACGCGGAAGCAGCGTTTCGCGAGCGATAACCAGGCGCTGGATCTGCGAGGTGCCCTCATACAGCTGCATGATCTTCGCGTCGCGGAAGAGCTTCTCGACCGGGTACTCCTTGATGAAGCCATAGCCGCCGTAGACCTGCACGGCGTCGGTTGCGATCTTCATCGCGGCGTCGGCGGCGAAGCGCTTTGCGTGCGATGAGACGAGCGTGTTGCGCTGACCGCTGTCCAGCAGGTACGCCGACTTCCAGGTGAGTAGGCGTGCGGCCTCGATTTCGGTGGCCATGTCGGCGATCATGAACTGGATCGCCTGATGCATCGCGATCGGCACGCCGAACTGGACTCGTTCGCGCGAGTAGTCGGTGGCGAATTCAAACGCGGCGCGCGCGATGCCGGTCGCCATCGCTGCCACTCCCGGACGCGTGCGATCGAGCGTCATCATCGCGAGCTTGAAGCCGGCGTTTTCCTCGCCAAGCAAGTTCTCAGCGGGAACCTCTACGTCGTTGAAGGAGATCGTGGCCGTGTTGGAGGCGCGCTGTCCGAGCTTGTCCTCCTTCTTGTCGACCACGACGCCCCAGTCGCGCTCGACGACGAAGGCGGAGATGCCGCGGTGGCCTGCCTCCTTATCGGTCTTCGCGTAGACGGTGTAGTAGTCGGCGTAGCCACCGTTGGTGATGAAGCACTTGGAGCCGTTGATGACGTACTTGTCGCCTTTCTTGACGGCGGTGGTGCGCATACCCGAGACGTCTGAGCCGGCGTCTGGCTCGGTCAGGCAGAAGGAGGCGAGCTTGGGCGCTTCGGTGAGCATCCCCAGGTACTTCTTCTTGGTCTCCTCCGAGCCGCCGAGCGTGATCGGGGCGGTGGCGAGGCCGTTACAGCCGAGCGAGGTCTGGATGCCCGAGCAGCCCCAGGAGAGCTCCTCCTCGATCAGGCAGCCGTCGAGGTAGCCGGCTCCGGGTCCGCCGTACTCCTCGTCGATGTGGGTATTCATCAGGCCCACATCCCAGGCCTTCTGGATGATGTCCGCCGGCCAAGTGCCGTCCTTATCGTACTCCCAGGCGACCGGCCGGATCTCTTTCTCGGCGAAGTCGTGAGCCATTTCGCGAAGGTTCTTCTGCTCGTCGGTGAGCGTGAAATCGACCATGGTCTGGTGTTCTCCCTAGACGGACGCAAGTTTTAGATTGACTAGTCAGTCAATCGTGGCCTCCAAGGGTAGCGAAGGTCCCGTTTGGGCGATGCCCCCCGCGCGCGCAGGGGGCATCGCGAAAAAAGAAAGACCGGCCCACCGCCCGCGGTGGCGCACGCAAGGCGCCATTTTTGCACCACGCAAGGCGCCATTTGCAGGATGCTCCGCGCGCGCACGCGGGGCATCGCCCAAAACTGAATATCCGCCACCACGGAGCTCGGCCTGGCAAGACGGCCTCGAGTGAGCCACAATCAGACGATGGAACCGTTCACGCTCGTAGTGGTCGGCGCGGTGGTGCTGTTCGTGCTCGTCGGCGTCGGCTCGTTCCTCGCCGGCGGCAGCCTGTACGACAAGATCGGCGAAGGCGGTCTTTCGATGGGCGAGAGCGGCTCCAGTGGGCCGCCACCGAACTCGCCGCTGGGTCGAGCCGAGCGCGAGCAGGAGATCCGCCAGATGCTGCAGGCACGCAGCGACAGGCAGGTGCGCCAAGGCGGGGCGGCGCTTGACATCGACGCCGAGCTCGCGCTGCTCGAAGAGACAACGGACGGCACGCCCGTTGGCAAACACGACGTGGGGCTGACCGAAGAGGTGCGCCAACTCGTCACGGCACGCAACGAACGCAGGGTGCGCAGTGGCGAAGAGCCGATGGACGTCGAGTCAGAGGTGCGAAGGACCCTCGACGAACTCGACCCTCAGGGCTAGGAGATCAGCCTCCGGAGAGTTCTTCAAGCGTGCCCGAGCTCGTGCCGGACCCCGAAGTGCCCTCCAGCACACCAACAAGCTGTTGCAGCGCCGGGAGCAGCTGGCTTGACGGCTCAACGTTTGCCGGTGTGCTGATCGTTTGCTTTTTGTTGAGGTCTGAAAATTCGAGCTGGACCGTGAGATTGGCGCTGCTGAGGCCGTCAAAGAGACCCTGCGTCTGAGGCGTGCCCGCGATGGCTGCTGTGACTTCCAGGCGGCGCAGCATGTGGTCGCTCTCGCCCGTGTAGACGTCGACGTGGGCGGACTTGATCGATTTGGCCAGTTCGTTGATGACGGTCGGCGAAAGCGTGCCGCCGGCGCTCGAAGCTCCAGGCACCGAGTCCAGGCCGAGCGAGCTGCCGGCTCGGGAGAGTTTGCTCACATCGGCTAGGAAGGCCGGGATGTCCACTGCGGCGAGAAGATGAATTGTGGCTTCGCCGCCTACCGTGACCGTGCCGAGCTTGGTCGGATTCGACAGCCAGCGGCCCGGTTCGATGCCAAGCGAGGAGAAGGTCGAGCGGACCTTGGCGCTCGAGGCCTTCTTGGTGGCTTGACCGTAGCTTTCTTCGAGTGCCTTGTAGGTGCTCGACGGCGTGGAGAACCAGGTGCCGGCCAGCTCGACGAACAACGCCGAGCCTGTCGACGTGGCGCCTGCTTGGATGCTGTGACCGGCGGCGCCGAGCTGTAGCTGGAGGGCAAAGCGAGGGAGCTTGCCTGCGCCTGTGCTTTCGAACGGACCGCTAAGGGTCACCGCCAGTGGCTTGCTAGATGTGCTCGATCCGCCGGCGCCGAGCGCCAAGGAGAGCTTGACGTTGCCGCTTTCGATCTGCTTGTGCCCGGAGAAGGTTTCGTCTAGCAGGACCTGGGCGCTGCCGGAGGAGTCGCCGGCGCAAGCCGAGAGCAGACAGCCACAGAAGATTGCGAGCAACAGCGCAACTGCTGCTCGTACGGTTGTGTTCTTCAGGAGTGCCCTCAACGCTTCGACCCGGCCGGCACGCTGCAACGTTTGCTGCGACGCCCGACGCAGATGAGCCTAGCATCAGGCCGATGCGTCCCCATCCACATCCCCAGCCACCGCGCGCCCAAACCACGCAACCGGAGATGGCGCGTGCAAGCTAAGGGGGTGTTCGCGCGGGGCAGAGTGGGATCGACCCGTGCGCTGACCCGCAAAGGCGCACTCGCGGGACGTGGGGCAGTAGGGCTGATATTGGGGCTCGTGGCAGCAGCCACCATTTGCATAACCACAAGCGGTGCCGGCGCCGCCGGACGCGTCACGGTGACCGCCGCGCTGCAGCGGCTACAGAAGAGTGGCGCGATCACTCCGGCCACCTACGCCAAGTATCAGGGGGCCTTCAACGCCGCCAAGAGCTCACTGCGCAAACTGTCTGGGACGCGTGCTGCCGAACTTGGTGCGGTGATGGCCAACGTCGAAGCGATGGCCGCCGGCAACCAGCTGATTCCCTCGCGCCTGCCCGTGGTCTTTACCACGCTCGAACGCAACCGGCAGTGGTGGACGACCGAACGGCTCTTGGGCGCCGACCAGCGTGTGTACTTCAGCGGCAGCAAGCTGGTCTGGGAGTACTACCCCGGGCAGGGCATCGAGATCCAGTGGCTGGCGACGTTTGGCAAGGCCAACGCCTACTTCCTCGACAAAGAAATCACGACCCTGAAGGAAGTCCTCAACGAAGCGATCTCACTCGCCAGCCAACGTGCCGGCGGGATCGCTTGGGAATACATGTTCCAGTTCGACGGCGGGCTTCCGCCCTGGACCAGCGGGCTCTCACAAGGGACGGCGCTGCAGGTGTTCTCGCGCGCTTGGAGCGTGACGCACGAACAGGTCTACTTGACAGCTGCACAACAGGCGCTTGGCATCTTCGAGATGGCTCCGCCCACCGGGGTGCGGGTCGCCACACCTGCCGGAGCCCATTACCTTGAGTACACCTACGCGCCGAGCGAGCGCATACTCAACGGCTTCATCCAGAGCCTGGTCGGGCTCTACGAATACACGAAGCTGACCAAGGATCCGTTGGGGCAGCAGCTGTTTGAAGCCGGCGACGCCGAGGCGCGCGCGGAGGTGCCCCACTACAACACCGGGGCCTGGTCGATGTATGACCAGCACTCCGAATCGGATCTCAGCTACCACGAACTGCTTGCGGAATTCCTCGAACACCTGTGCGAAAAGACGAGCAAGGGCGAGCCGTTGACGCCGACCGCCGGGCAGATAGCCGGCGACCAGATCTATTGCACGACGGCCAAGGAATTCCGTGCGGACGAGAAGACGGCGCCTGTGATCGAACTGCTGACACAGAGTGTGCGCACCGGCGAACGTGCCGGCGTGCAGATCAAGCTGTCGAAGGTCGCGAGCGTGAGCATGGTGGTCAAGCTCGGCGAAAAGACCGTCTGGAGCAACAGCGCGACCGTCGAAGGCGGCAAGCCGCGCCTGCTTTGGGTGACGCCCTCGAAAGCCGGGACCTACTCGGTTGTGCTCAAAGCCGTCGACCTTGCCGGCAACGAAGAAGTGACAACAGGGACGATTGTGGTCAAGTCCTCTTCCAAAAGAGGGGCTAAGAGCGCCCGTGCGGCAAAGTTCGCGCCGGTGGAGCGGATCTCGGCTCCAGCGCGGCGGCAGCCTATTCTTTGAGTCTCAACCATGCCGGACGCCAAGCCCCAAACCTGGATCCTGACCGCCTCGCCCGAAAACCACGAGGCGACACGCGCGCATGGGTTCAGCGTGATCGGCATCAAGGAGCGCAACCGCCCGCGGGCGCTGCAGATCGAGCCCGGGGATCGCATCGTCCTCTACTTGACGAAGGTGATGAGCTTCGCCGGCAGCATTCTCGTCACCGGCGAGATGTACGAGGACCGCACGAAGTTGTGGCCCGGCAAGCCCGGCAAAGCCGACGCCTACCCCTGGCGCTTTGCCACCGAGCCCGAGATCGTGCTGGAGCAGGACGAGTGGGTTCCGGCCGAGGAGCTCGCGACCAAGCTCGAGCACATCCGCAAGTGGCCCGCCGAGCACTGGAAGCTCGCCTTCCAAGGCCAGCTGCGCACGATCGGCGAGAAAGACACGAAGCTGCTGGTTAAGCGGCTGAGCAAGGCCGCAGCTGCCCAGGCTTGACGCTACTGCACGCAACGGCTGAAGCCAGCAAGCTGGGCCACCGCATATGGCCGCCAGCGGCAACTGCACGATCGTCGTTAGTTGACGAGCGACTTCAATCGGTTTGCGGCAGGACTGCCGGAGCCGAGTATGCGCTCGAGCCATATGACGGCACGCGGTAGCTCCAATGCTCTCGCGGCGACAATCTCCTCGATGTCCGCCCAGTCCTTCGTACGGTCGAACAGTGCCTTGAACACAGCCAGAGCGGTGCAGTCCAGCACTGGGATCGTGCGGCCTTCGAACGGCACCGAGCGCACGCCGTCGGCTACCTCGGCGTGAAAGGAGTGGATGTCGAGGAACACGTCGATCGGCGTATCCTGCCACCAGACCCTCACTTGGCCCTCGCTCCTAGCCGTGGCTACATCGGCCTCGGTGACCGTGACTGCGCCGGGAAGGGCAGCCAGGGCCTCGCCGGCCCTTGTTGGATCTACGAACACGTTGACATCGAGGTCGCGCGTACCGCGCGGCTCTTGCGTGCAGTAGGCAAGTGCGATCGCGCCGCCGAAAGCGTGCGGCAGCTCGGCGCCGGCGAGGGCGTCGTGTACCGCGAGCAGACGACTGCCCAGCAGGCTCATCGCGCCAATCGAGCAAGCGACGGGTACTCGAGCGGCCCTCGCCGGCGCGCTGGCAGAGCCTCAGCCAAATCGAGAACCTGAGCGAGTATGCGCGCCGCGCGCGCCGGGTCTACTGGGGGTTCCGCCGATCCGAGTCGTAGCTCCAAGCCACCGGCCGCAGCCAGTCTTGCGAGCGCATCGATACCCGGCTGACGACGGCCATGCTCATAGGCGCTCACCACAGACCTCGTCAATCCTGCTCGCCGCGCAAGCTCGGATGGGCGCAGACCACTGCGCTGCCGAATTTCGCCGATCAACTGTGGGGCGACCATCGTGGTCATCACTTAGCCAATGTTAGCGAATCCGCTAACAAGTCAAGCCGTTTTGCGATATTGGCACGCACTTGACGGCCCGACGCTCGACACCAGGCGGACTTAATACTGCTGCTTGCGGGCGCCTTCGATCTTGCGCTGGAGCGCGCCATACAATCGATCTATGCACGACGCCCCCCGCTGCACACGCGTATGACGCGCATCACACGCGCCTGGGGGGCGCTTGCGCCCGAGCAGCGCATCGCCACCGTGGCGGCCCTGGCGCTGCTCGTGACGATGTTCTTGCCTTGGTATGACCTGCAGTCGCTGGACCGCAAGTCAGGCGCGATCAACTCACACTCGATCAGCGCCTTCGGCGATGTGTCGTTCGTCGAGGCCGCTGTGTTCCTGGTAGCCGCCGGCGTGATCGCGCTGATGTTCGCGCGTGCGGAGCGGCGCGACTTCCACATGCCCGGCAGCGACGGCGCGGTCGTGATGGCCGCCGGTGCTTGGGCTGCCCTGTTGATCTTCTATCGCGTCTTCTCACGACCCGACGGCCACGGCTATCCCGTCGGCATCGAATGGGGGTTCTTCCTTGCTTTCGTCGCCGCCGGCATGCTTGGTTACGCCGGCTGGCGCATGCGCGCGGTGAGCACCCGCGAGATGCCGCTGATGCGCCCACGGGGGAGCCGACGACGCACATCTAGGGACGAGGACGTCACGGTCCTCACCCCCTCTCCCCAGCGCGCCTCACGCGCAAGACCAGTCGCGGCGCGGCCCGCCGCACCCTCAACAGAGGACACCCCTCCCATTAGGCGGGACTCCCACCCATCCGAGGACATCACACCGATCGTGGAGCACGATTCCAACCCATCCGAGGACATCACACCGATCGTGAAGCACGATTCCAACCCATCCGAGGACATCACACCGATCGTGAAGCACGATTCCAACCCATCCGAGGACATCACACCGATCGTGAAGCATGATTCCAACCCATCCCGAGACATCACAACGGTCGTGGAGCAGAGCACCCGACCACCTCGGAGCACGACCCCATCCCCTCCATCTAGAGGACCCACAGCTCCACCCAAGCGGCCCCGCTTTCCACCCGGGCCTTCCGCGCAACTTTCCTTCGACGACTCGCCTGCTGAGCCGGACAAGCGTTAGGGGACCCCTATCATTCCCCCGATCATGCCTCCTGAGGGACCCCTCTCCTCCGCCGAGGTCGCCGACGGCCTGAGCTCGGTCGGCTACCTGCCGAGCGAGTCAACCGCGCTCGTCGCCTTCCTTGCCACCAAGCTCGGAAAGCCCGTGCTCGTGGAGGGACCAGCCGGCGTTGGCAAGACGGAGCTTGCCAAGGCGCTCGCGCGCTATCTCGGCCGCGAGCTGATCCGCCTGCAGTGCTACGAGGGACTGGATGAGGCCAAGGCCCTGTATGAGTGGAACTACCGTAAGCAGCTCCTGCGCATCCAGGCAGAGGCCAGCGGCACCGGCTGGGAGGCCGTGCAGGAGGACATCTTCGGCGAGGAGTTCCTGCTCGCGCGACCCTTGATGAGCGCGATCGCTTCCGAGCAACCCGTGGTCCTATTGATCGACGAGATCGACAAGACCGACCAGGAGTTCGAGGCGATGCTGCTGGAGGTCCTGTCCGACTTCCAGATCTCGATCCCCGAGCTCGGGCGCGTGACCTCCACCACGCATCCGGTGGTACTGCTGACCTCCAACAACTCGCGCGAGCTGACCGAGGCCCTCAAGCGCCGCTGCCTGTACCTGTGGCTCGACTACCCAGCGCTCGAGCACGAGCTTGAGATCGTCAAGCTGCATGCACCCGAGCTCTCCGACGATGTGGCACGACGGCTCGTGGAGGTGATCGGCATGGTGCGCGAGCTCGACCTCAAGAAGCCGCCTTCGATCGCCGAGTCGATCGACTGGGCACGCGCGCTCTTGCTACTCGGCGCCAAGGACATCGACGCTGAGACGTTCAACGAGACGATGTCGGTGATCGTCAAGCACCGCACCGACATGGACATCGTCGCCGAGCGCGTCGGGCTGAAGCTGGCCGAGGCCGCCGATGCCCAGCCAGCCTGAAGGCATAGCCGCCAGTCTGCTGGAGTTGGGAGAGCAGCTGCGCGCTGAGGGGGTCGCGGTCGGCACCTCGGAGTTGCTGGACGCGTTTGCCGTGCTGCGCGAGATTCCCTGGACCGCACAGGGCGAGTTCCGTGAGGCGCTTGCCGCCACACTCGCCAAGAGTCAGGACGACCGGCGCGTCTTCGAGCTTGTGTTTGACCGCTTCTTCTTCCGCGCTGTGGAGATCGCGGCGGTGCGCGAGGGGATCAGCGAGCAAGAGCGGTCGCAGTCCGAGGGAGTCGACGTCAGCGAAAACGAACTCGACGCGCTGCGAATGCAGATCGCAGCAGCCCTGCTGGCCGCCGAAGGCGGCGGAGACGAGGGTGCGATGCGCGACCTCGCGCGCATGGCGATCGCCATGTTCGGCCAAGCCGAGCAGGGCAGCGGCGTGATCGGCGTAGACGTGCAGCGCATCCGCCGCGCGCTCGGTCTACGTGCCGAGCCTCAACCCGACCTGCCCCCTGAGGACCCCCGCCGCGACGGCGTGCCACGCGATGCGCTGCGTAGCTTCGAGGCGTTGATGCGCCGCGAGCTCGAACGTCGCCAGGTACAGCGCTCCGGACGCCTACCTCCGGCGCGCCCACTGGGCGAGCTTGACCGCGCGTTGCCCTCCGGGCCGCTGGCAGATCTCGCCGCCGTGCACCGCGTGGTGGCACAGTTGCGCCGGCGCCTGGCCACGCAGGGCAAGCAGAATCGCGGCCACCGCCACCATGCGCATGTGGATGTGCGTCGCACGATGCGCGCCTCCCTGCAAACTGGCGGCGTCCCGGTCGAGCTGCGCTACCGTCCGCGCCGTCCACGGCGCCCAGAGATCTATGTGCTGTGTGACGTCTCCACAAGTGTCACATCCGCTTCGGTGTTCTTCCTGTCGGTGCTGCACGCCTTGCATGACTCGTTTCGCAAGATGCGCTCGTTCGTATTTATCGAGCGGATCAGCGAGGTCACCGACGTGTTCGAGCACGAGCGTGATTTCCGCGCGGTCAGCGAACGCATCTCCAGCGACGCCGGTGTGGCCGACATATCTGGCTACACCGACTATGGGCGTGTCTGGTCTGAGCTCTTGGATCTGATCGCCGACGACATGAGTCCCCGCGCAACCGTGATCGTCCTAGGCGACGCCCGCACAAACGGCCGCGACCCGCGTGCCGACCTCTTCGGCCAGGTGGCCGCTCGCGCCGGACGCACTTTCTGGCTGAACCCCGAGCCGCGCCTGTACTGGAACTATGGCGACTCGGTAATTGCCGCCTATGAGCAATATTGCACCGCGTTCGAGTGCTGGACGACCGCGCAGCTCGAGGATTTCGTCAAGGCCTTGACGAGGCCGGTGATCAGCGCCTAGTGCCGATCACCCCCACGCGCCTTGAACATCGCGAGGCTTCGAAAGACGTTGAGCGGGTCCTTGAGAGACGTGGGGCCGCGAAAACCTTGAAAGACGTGGGGCGCGAACCTTGAAAGACGTGGGGCACAAAGCCTTGAGAGACGTGGGGCGCGAGGCCTTGAAAGACGTGGGGCGCGAGGCCTTGAGAGACGTGGGGCGCGAGGCCTTGAGAGACGTGGGGCGCGAGGCCTTGAGAGACGTGGGGTCTGGTAGAGATCATTTTGAAGATCCTCGCAACACCCCCTTTTATGCGAAGCCCAGATGAAGGTTTGGCACCAACAAACCTTCAAGCTTCACGCCAAGGGGGTGTTGACGTACAACTCGTTTTGAAGACCTTTAGGCGACGGGCCCCTTCGCCACTCCTCCTTCCGGTCGTCGAGCGATAGCATCGAGAGCGACAACAGGGGAGCTGACGGAGGTCGGCTGAGATGGCGTTCGATCGGGTCCCACACCCCACCCAACGCCGACCCTTCGAACCTGTGGGGTAATGCCCGCGGAGGGAGCGCTGTGCAGACCCAAGTGAAGTCCCGCGAACGCCAGGCGCCCGACGTACGCGGCATGAACGACGTGGTCAGCCTCGGCAACGTGAGCCGCGCCTACGTCGATCGCCGTGGTGCCACCGTGCAGGCGCTCACCGACATTTCGCTGCAGGCGACTCGCGGAAGCGTGCTGGCGGTGGTGGGCCCGAGCGGCTGCGGCAAGACGACGCTGCTTGAGATGATCTGCGGACTGCAGCAGCCCGACAGCGGCACGATCCAGTGCGAGCCGGCGGTACTGATGCCTCAGGGCGATCTGCTGCTGCCTTGGCTCAGCGCTGTCGACAACGCGGCACTTGCGCTGCGCATAGCGGGTGCCCCGCGCGCGCAGGCGCGCAAGCGGGGAGCAGGCCTTTTCGAGGAGTTGGGCCTCGCGGGCTTCGAGAGCGCACGCCCGCACGAGCTCTCGGGCGGGATGCGCCAGCGCGTGGCATTCGTGCGCACGCTGCTCTCCGGCAAGCCTGTGCTGTGTCTGGACGAGCCCTTTGGCGCGCTCGATGCGATCACCAGGCAAGAGATGCAGGAATGGCTGACGGGCGCGCTCGTGCGCGAGCCGCGCACCGTGGTGCTCGTGACGCACGACGTCGAGGAGGCAATCGTGCTCGCCGACCGCGTCGCGATCCTCTCCCCTAGGCCGGGGCGCGTCGTGGCCGAGCTGAACGTGGAGGAGCCCCGCCCGCGCTCGCGCACCGACGCAACGGTGATCGATCTACGCGAGCGGGCGATGCAGACGCTGGCCGGGAGTAGGGACCTGTGAGACGCGGGTTTGCGAATGTGCTGCCGCCGCTGTTGCTGGGGCTCGCTTTCCTCGGCGCTTGGGAGCTGTATGTGGACCTCCAGGGTGTAGATCCGCTGCTGCTGCCGGCGCCGCATGCGATGTTCGCCGAAATGTGGGACAACGCCGGGCTGCTGTGGTCGAACTTCACGATCACCGCCAAGGAGGTCGTATTCGGGCTCGCATTGGCGCTCCTCGGCGGCTTTGCGACGGCTGTTGCGATCCACATGTGGACGCCGATGCGTCGCGCTGTCTATCCACACACGGTCGGCTCGCAGGCAATCCCGATCGCGGTGATCGCGGCACCGCTGTGCTTTTGGTGGGGGTTTGGCATCTTCCCGAAGCTGGTCGTGATCGCCTTGATCTGCTTCTTCCCGGTAGTCGTGACCACCGTGGACGGGCTCGCGGCGGTCGACCCCGATCAGATCAAGCTGTTGCGGACGCTCGACGCGTCGCGCTGGCAGGCGTTTCGCTTCGGGGAGCTGCCCGCGGCACTGCCGGCGGCGCTCAGCGGCGCTCGGATCGCGCTTGCCGTCGGTGTGATCGGAGCCTTCATCGCCGAGACCTCGACGCCTACCAGCGGCCCATACGCCGGCCTGGGACGTGAGATCACCTCGGACTTGACCGCTCTGCAGACCTCCCGCGCATACGCCGCCACGGCCGTGCTGTTCGTGTTTGCAATCGGCTGTTTCTATGCACTGACCATCGCCGAGCGAAAGCTCTCGCCGTGGGCCAATCAACCAAGAGGAGAGATCCGTTGAGAGCATCGTCAAGCCTCCGCCGCACCGCTCTGCTTGCCCGCCGCTGTAGGGGGCTCGTCCGCTGCGATGGAGGCCCCGCCCGCCGCGAGGGAGAGCGCGCCCCTCGAAATGGGGCCCTTGTCCCCCGCCATGGGCCGTCCCTGCTGGTCGCCTGCACCTGCGCCGTCGTGTTGGGCGCATGCGGGACCAAGCAGGACGTCGTCTCGGCGCCTGGGACGAAGCCGTTCACGGTGATGCTCGACTGGTTCCCAAATGCGGACCACGCTCCGCTGTACACAGCCATCGCGCAGGGGTACTTCAAGGCTGTGGGCTTGGATGTGCGTCCAATCGTGCCCAGCGAATCGGCCGAACCGTTGAAGCTACTTGCCGCCGGCAAGGTCGACATGGCGATCTCTTATGAGCCGCAGCTACTGCTCGCCCGTGACCAAGGACTGAAAGTGGTGTCGATCGGCGCGCTCGTGCAACGTCCACTCACATCGATCATCGCGCTGCCCTCGGCGCACGTAAGCAAGGTCGCGGATCTCGCCGGCAAGCGCGTGGGCACCGCGGGAATCGCCTACCAGGCAGCCGAGCTCCATACCGCGCTACGAGCGGCCGGCGTAGACCCCAGCTCCGTTACAGAAAGCGATGTCGGCTTCAATCTGGTGCCGGCGATGCTCTCGGGCAAGGTGGCAGCCACGCTCGGCGGCTACTGGAACTATGAGGCGATCCAGCTGCGCCGGATGCACAAGAACCCAGTCGTGATCCCGATCGACCAGGCCGGCGTGCCGACCTACAACGAGTTGGTGCTGGTGGTGCGCTCTGAAGAGGCGCGTACCGACGGTGTGGACATGCGTGCCTTCCTGCAGGCACTGACACGCGGCGAGCGGCAGGTGCGCGCGAATCCAGCTGCGGCGGCAGCCTTGATCGCCAAGGCCAACCCCTCCGCTGAAGAGAAGCTGCAGCTCGCCTCGATCGAAGCGACGCTTCCGGCAACGCTGCCAAGCGACCACTCAAAGCCGTATGGCTGGCAGGAACCGTCGGCATGGGCCACATTTGGGCACTGGATGTTTACGCAGGGCCTAATTCACTCAGACCCCGATACCGCCGGCCTGCCACCATTTACCAACGAGTTCCTACCCGGCGAAGGCATATAGGCAGCCACGCGATAAGCCGGCCACATCTAAGGGTGATATGACTTGAATATGTGAATGAAGCCGATAGATGCGAGCGATCGGCGCCGGGTGACGTTGCGGTCGGTCATATCCGTACCGGCCCACGCCAAAGCCAGTAATTTCCCGCAGACACGCCGCCTCGCAAGGCGCTAGCGTCACGCCCGTGGCAGAACAGGCTCAGCAGTCTGAACGGCGCGCACCTGAGCCAGAGATCGGCACACGGGAGAAGATCCGCATCGTGCTCGCCGACGATCACGCAGTCGTGCGCAGCGGTTTGCGGTTGTTGTTGGAAAGCGAGAGCGATTTCGACGTGGTTGCCGAGGCGGGCGATGTCGAGGGTGCCCAACGCTACGTGCGCGGGCACAAGCCAACGGTGCTCGTGCTCGACTTGAACATGCCGGGCGGCTCGAGCCTCGAGGCGATCCCCGTCATCCGCAAGACCAATCCCGAGACCCAGATCGTGGTGCTTACTATGCAGCAGGAGCCGGTGTTCGCGCGGAGCGCGCTAAGTGCCGGCGCGATCGGGTATGTGCTCAAGGAGGCCGCCGACGACGAGTTGGTCGAGGCGGTGCGCAGAGCGGCACGCAACGAGAGCTATCTAAACCCGCGCCTCGGGGCGCGCCTAGCTTCAGAGCCCGCCCCAGGGCCACCGGATGATCTGAGTGAGCGCGAGGTGGATGTGCTGCGCCTGATCGCGCTCGGTCATACAAATGCCGAGATCGCCGAGCAGTTGTTCCTGTCGGTACGTACGGTCGAGACCCACCGCGCCCATATCCAGCAGAAGCTCAACCTGTCATCGCGCGCTGAGCTGGTCGCCTACGCGCTCAAACGTGGGCTGATCAAAGCCTCCTGAGCAAACTGACCGCTGCACGTGGGAGCCGACCGGCTTTGTGCAATGGTCTACCGCCCGCTCCTCGTCATAGCGGCGACACGTCTCTTAGCGGCCAGTAGCGGCCGATCTGAGCCACGGCCCTTGAGGTGAGCAGCGCCTCTGGCGCGACCAAGCTCGGCGACTCGGAGCCGGCCAGCGCACCGAGCGTCTCCATCACGCAATCGGCGAGCACATCCGGCTCATAGCCCCCCTCCAACACCGCGCCGAGCGGCGCCCCCACCCTCTCGGCCATGTCGCGCGCGTGTCTCGCCATCTCGCCGAAGGAACTCGTCTCCAAGCGCACCCCTGCCAGTGGGTCCTCGCGGTGGGCGTCGAAGCCGGCGGAGACGAGCACAAGGTCGGGCTTGAAGGCGACAGCCGCGGGGAGCACGACGTGCTCGAGCAGCGATAGCCACAGATCCTCCTCGCTGCCGGCCGGCACCGGCACGTTGATCGTGTATCCCTCCCCCTCGCCCGAACCTGCGTCGTTCAGCGGACCGCTGCCCGGGTACAGGCCCGCCTGATGGATGCTCGCGAACAGCACATCGGAGCGTCGGCGGAACGCCTCGGCAGTGCCATTGCCGTGATGGACGTCCCAGTCGAGCACGAATACTCGACGCGCGCCGAGGTCGCGAATGGCGTGCTCGGCCGCGATCGCCACGTTGTTGAAGAGGCAAAAGCCCATCGCGCGTGATGGCTCGGCGTGGTGGCCTGGTGGGCGCACTGCGCAGAAGCCGACTTGCACCTCGCCTGCCATCAGTGCCTCGGTCATCGCACAAGCGCCGCCGACGGCGTGCAAAGCGGCGCGGTAGGAGGCCTCTCCAACAAAAGTGTCGGCGTCGATCGCGCCTCCTCCGGATGCACACAGCTCGCGGATGGCGCTCACATGTGAGGCGCTGTGAACGAGCTCGAGCTCGCGCTCGCTTGCGAGGGAAGCCTGCCGATGCTCCCAGCCGAGCCAGTCGCGGGCCTGCAATGCCTGCTCGATCGCATGCAGCCGCTCGGGCGTGTCCGGATGCTCAGGCATACGCGCGCTTGGGTAGTGCTCAAGGCAGGCCGGGTGATCGAAATAGAGCGGGCGGGTCATCGCCTGCTCAACGTTACATCCGACCAAGCAGATCCAGGTAGTGCAACCACGATGCGGGAAATCCACGAGCGCATCAGGTGGTACATGCGGATGGGCACTATCGGCACAGGCGGGAGGATGCAGGGGACAAAGACCTTAGGGAGAGCAAACGAAAGCCTTGCATCTGACCAAGCTGCCCCGAACACGCGTCGTTACGGTCTCAGCGCCGCCCCCCGACCCGAGGGCGGTGAAGACGACGTAGAAGCCACCGGGACAGGGCGACGTCCCAGGACTCCCTACCTGGGCGCCAAGGAGATGGTCGCGCGTAGAGTTGAGAGCTCTACGCGCGACCCCTCCCGGTAGACCATCCAGCGCGAAGGCCCTAGCTTTGACAGGTCGCGCGCGGCTGTCTCCCGCGGCCGGATTAAGCCCGTGACTTGTCCCCTCTATTCGGGCAATAGTCTGTAGCGACGCGTGTCTGGGTCGCGCTCCAGCAAACCTGCGGCTACAAGCGTCAGCACGTAGCGATGGACGGTGCTCGTGTTCAGCTCGATCTGCTCCGAAATGTCCTTGATTCCCATGTCCAAGCCTTCCGCGGGAAAGCACGAGAGCACGAGCAATCCCGCCAGCAGCGACCGCGACAGACGCCTGTTCTCCTGTAGCGTCCGATACCTGGAGCTGAGCACCTGCCTGGCGTGAGTGCGATGAAAGCCGGTACTGGCGACCGCTCCGGAGATACTCAGCAGGGCACTCTCGCCAAACGCGGCTCGTACCACGTGGTCCACCTGATTGCGCGAAAGCGTGATCGAGACCAGCGGCTCCCCAGACACAGTGTCTTCGGGTGGTTCTTGCGCAAATCGGCCGACGCCGGATCCCTCCGCTCGCCTCGGCGCCCGCTCGTGTGGGAGCTGGCGCCCAGGTGCAGGTTCTGACGGTAAGCGTCCTTCCGGCGGCGGCTCAGACTCGTTAGGCGACATGTCGATCACGGCCTCACCCTGGGGCTGCTCGTCCGCGTGCGGGGAACTCCACCACATTGTCGCGTTCGGGCAGGGTGCCCGTGGGCACCAGCAAATGCCCGTCACTGAGCGATCCGATCCGATGAGCGTGCACCATCGATGGCATGTCTGGCACGGTGATCAGCACCCCGAGCCAGTCCTGCTCGGCCGTACTGCGTAGGAGGCCCATCACCTCCTCACGCTGGAGCACATCGAGGTTTGCCGTTGGGTCGTCGACGACCAACAGGCTTGGCTGCCTTACCATCGCGTGGGCGATGGAGACGAGCGTGCGCTCGCCGTCGGTCAGGTCCTCCCAACGACCTTTTGAGCATTCGCCAACGCCGACACGCGACAACGCTGCCGCCGAGCGACGACGCGCGCGACGCAGCGTCTGGCGTTTGAGTAGCGGCAGAGCCACATAGTCGAGCATTTCCAGCTCATCACTCTCAGGCCCGGCGCGTCTGGCCCAGCCGATCTCCTCGCGCAGCAGACGCACGAGCGCTGCCCTCGACATACCCCCCAGGTCTTGCTCCTTGAAGCGCACGCCGCCGCTTTCGGGCGCCTCGAGGCCGGCCGCCACCTTCAACAGGGTTGTCTTGCCCGACCCACGCTGACCCCATACGGCAACGCACTCTCCCGCATAGACCGACAGTGAGATCTCCTTCAGCACGGCCGTCTCATGCGGGCCACGCCAATAGCTCTTGCTGACCTTCTTCAGCGCGAGCCGCACCTGTGAGCTCAAGCGACTCCGTCTCCTCGTGCGCTGCTGCGTTGATGGACTTCGCTCAGCTTATGCATGATCGTGCGAGCCTTCTGTAGCCACTCGATCCTTGCCTGCAACTGCTTGATCTCCGCATCTCGCACCAACAGGACAGCTACCTCCGACCATACCTTGGGTCGGCTCTGCCGACGACCGGCGGGTTCTCGCAATTGGTGCATGCGGGCCAGGCAATCCTCCTCCTGTGTCTGCGCAAGTTCGATCAGGCGCGGGAGGTTGTGAGGCCTGGAGAGCGCGATCTTCATGTACAGCTCGTCACGTACGGGCGCCAGTGAGGAGTCGCCTAGCATCCAACCTTCGAAACGGTCGACGCCTCTGGGCGTAGCTTCATAGATCGTACGTGGCGCTACGCGCTCGCTAACGCCACCCGGACGCGCACCAGCGCTACATACAAGCTCCTCAGAGCTGAGTTGGTCGAGCGCCGAATAGACCCCCGTGGGGGCGAAGCCCGAAGATCCGAATCTTTCCTCCAAGCGACGTGCAAGATCGTAACCGTAGCCCGGTCGCTCTATTACGAGTCCTAGGACTGCGTTCTTGGCTGACATCGCCCGATCGACCCTCAGTGACGAATATCCACGTTCATGTCAGACAGAGTATTCAAGATCGCGCCAGAATGTGTCCTTGGGCCGAATAATTTCAATGTGCAGGTGCTGAGCGGTGAGCCGACGGTTCGCTGACAGCACCGGTGCCTGGCGCTCCAGCGCGGAAGCCGGCAAGTCTTAGCTCAATGCGAGCGCCGCTCGTCCGCCCCTCCATCGCTGTAACGCGACCACCGTGAGCTTGCGCGATAGCGCGTACGATCGCAAGCCCGAGGCCCGCCCCGCCGGAAGCTCGATCGCGTGCCGCATCGGTGCGGTGAAATCTGTCAAAGACACGCTCGCGCTCCTGCGGATCGATCCCGCGCCCGTCGTCTTCGACCGCAAAGCAGATCCATCCGTCGCCGAGATCTTCTACATCCACACGCACAAGCCCCTCAACCTCGTCCGTGTGCTCGATCGCATTGGCGATCAGATTGCGCAGCGCCTGCGCGAGACGATCCGGATCGGCGCTGAGCACTCCGTGCGGCATCCGTCCCAACTCAAAGCGTCGTACCGCGATCAGGCTCATCCCGTCCCACAGCTCGCGCACGTACTCGGACAACTCGATCGGCTCCACTTGCAGAAACTCTGTCTGCTCGGCCTTGGCCAGCAGCAGCAGGTCGTCGACAAGGCGTGTGATACGCGCGATCTCGGACTGCACGAGCCGCTCGACGCGTCTCACCTCCGGCTCGCTGGGCTGTGACTGCGCCGCAAGCACCTCTAGCTGACCGCTAATCACCGTCAGGGGCGTGCGCAACTCATGCGAGGCGTCGGCCACGAAAGCCCGCTGGCCGGCAAACGCCTCGGTGAGCCGGTCGAGCATGTGGTTGAACGCGTCCGCCAACACTCGCAGCTCGGCCGCCTCACCGGAGAGCCCATGGATGCGCGGATGCAGGTCACCGGCATCGACTCTCGCGGCCACCTCCGCCATCCGGCGCAGCGGTCTCGAGAGATGCGTACCGATCAACCATGCTCCTATCAGGGCGCCAATCATGGTCAACACGCCAGCGAGTAGGAACGTACGCATATCGCTTGAGAAATCGGGATCGTGCCCTTGGGCACCGACACGGACGAAAAAGACCAGAAACGTCGCCGTAGAAGCGAGCAGCACGACAAGCGCTACCCAACCGGCCAGGCGCCAGCGCAAGTCGCCCGGCACTAGACGCCTGAGGTTGGAGCGCTTAGCCACCGTTGCCAAGGCGATAGCCGACCCCGCGCACCGTGAAGATTGGGGCTGGGCTGTCGGGACGCGCGAGCTTGCGTCGTAGGTAACCGACGTAGACATCGACCACATTTGTGGCCGGGTCGTGCTGGTAGCCCCAGACGGCGCTGAGGATCCGCTCACGCGAGAGCACCTGGTCACCATGACGCATCAAGTAGACGAGCAGCTCGAACTCGGTCGTAGACAGTGCCACCTGAATGTCTGCACGGCGCACCTTGCGAGTCAACAGGTTCACTTCGATGTCGCCACTTTGAACCGTGGTTGTCGAGGTTTGCGCCGCGACCCGCAATTGCGCACGCACCCTTGCCAGCAACTCAGCAAGTGAAAACGGCTTCACCAGATAGTCGACGGCGCCGGCGTCCAGACCCGCCACGCGGTCCTCGATCTCAGCGCGGGCAGTGAGCACGATCACCGGCAGTTCCGGCTTTACATCGCGCAACTTGGCCAGCAACTCCATACCGCCGAGCCCTGGAAGCATCAGATCGAGCACCACCATGTCGAAGCTCTCACGTCGTGCCCGCTGCTCTCCCTCCAGGCCGTTGAGGGCCGCCTGCACAACGAAACCTTCAGCCTCCAGACCGCGCTTAAGAAAATCGACGATCCCCGGCTCGTCCTCCACTAGCAGGATCGACGGCGCAAACACTGCATCTGCGTTGGACTCGGCTACATCTGACATTGACTCAGGATAGGCCCTCCACTCCCACCGACAAGTTCCTGCAAGCGGTTTCGATGACTTTTCTCATCATTCGGTTATGGACCGCTTAGCTCGCAAGCACACACTCGCCTCATCCCCACCGAACCGCATAGCCCTGTTTGTAGCGCCCGGCGCCGGCTCTCACCCATTGGGAATTTCGAAGGCGAGCTGCGCGATGTGGGCGGCCGTGCCAGCAGACCGGACCGAGCTAGGCCAACCGGCGGACGCATCACCGGTGGAGGAACGGCCGGCAACGAGCGCCTGACAGCCGCCACCGGCATCCTGC
Source organism: uncultured Solirubrobacterales bacterium (assembly GCA_963704555.1). Taxonomy (GTDB): domain Bacteria; phylum Actinomycetota; class Thermoleophilia; order Solirubrobacterales; family Solirubrobacteraceae; genus Palsa-744. The sequence goes on along the minus strand of OY969921.1, from coordinate 1,194,750 downwards.
TGATAGCGCTGCTTGCCGTGGTCGGCGTGACAATCCTGCGGTTGCGCCCGCTCATCTCCGTGCACCTGTTCGTCGGGCTGATGCTGATCCCTGTGGTCTGCTTGAAGCTTGCAAGCACCGGCTATCGCTTCGTGCGCTACTACACCTCAGACCCGGCCTATCGCAAGCGGGGTGCACCGTCGATCCTGCTGCGTGTGAGTGCCCCAATCGTTGTGGCGACGAGTCTGGCAGTTCTTGCCACCGGGGTCGCACTGCTGTTCCTCGAACCTCAGTCCTCGGGCACGCTGCGCCTGCTGCACAAGGGGAGTTTCATCGCATGGGTCGCTTTCATAGCTCTGCACGTTCTCGGTCACCTGCCCGACATACAAAAGATCTTTCTCACCAGCCGCGGCGGTCGTGTCGAGTACAACAGACATGCCGCCGGTTCCAGCGGACGACTCATCTCAATCGTCGGTGCGATGGTTGCGGGCGTCGTGCTGGCAATCGTGCTGATCCCTCACTTCGACGCTTGGACACACTTCGAGGCATCTCGCCATCACCACTAACCATGCCACATAGACAGACAACCGCCAGAGACGCGGCACTGCGCAGGTTGAGCAGCGCTAACCGCTGGCTGGTCGCGAGCTCTGTGGCACTGACCGGCGTGTTCGCCGAGGTCGCCGCGCAAGCCTTCCCAGGTAAAACCGTCAAGGAGTCAAGCGCGACACCAGCGCACGCGCACACCACCCACAAAGCCTCGTCAACAACTAGCGTGAAACCGCTTCAGCCCCCGGCGCAAGCGCCGCAGGCGAGCACCACCCCGGAACCGACCACGCCCCACGAAACGTCTCCCCAGGAATCGGCTCCCAGCCAGAAATCCCCTCCATCGCAGGAATCGGCGCCGGTCGGGGAAAGCGCGACCCCAGCCCAAGAAGCGGCGCCCGCTAAAGAATCGGCGCCGACTCAGGAATCACAGCCTGCGCAGGAATCTGCCCCAGCCGAAGAAACTGCGCCTGCGCAGAAACCCTCGCCCGCACAGGAATCGGCGCCGGTCGTCTCAGGCGGATCTTGATGGGAATGGCGACACTCGCCCGCGCAAGATGGCAGGCACTCGGCACGAATGTCGAGCTACTCGTAAGCGACGGCCACGCCTTGACGCAAGCGCAGGCGATCCTCGAACACCAACTCGACGAGCTGGACAGGGCTTGCAGCCGCTTCCGAGAGGACTCCGAGCTGACGCGCGTCAACGCTGGAGCCGGGCGCACCATTCGAGTCGACCCGCTGTTGATCGAGGCCGTCGCAGTGGCTCTACGCGCCGCCGAGCTGACAGACGGAGACGTCGATCCGACCGTGGGAGGGGCACTCGTGCTCGCCGGCTACGACCGCGACATGCAGCTGCCCAACTGCACCTCGCCCGCGAACGGAGACGCCCACACGAGAGCCTGCCCTCCTGCGGTGATAGCTCCACGCATCCGCGCAACGCTGCTATGCGGGTGGAGAGCGGTCGAGCTCGATCGCGAGCGCTCCACACTCAGGATCCCTCGCGGTGTGAAGCTCGACCTCGGCGCCACCGCGAAGGCCTGGGCGGCAGACCAAGCTGCCCTCGCCATCTACGAGGCAGTCGGCTGCGGCGTGCTCGTAAGCCTTGGCGGAGACATTTCCACCGCAGGCCCTGCCCCCCGTGAAGATCCCCTTGAACAGAAGACCCGGGCAGGCTGGCAGATACACGTCACCGACGACCACCGCAGCGGCCCCGACACCCCTGGTCAGACAGTCTCGATCGCGGGCGGAGGACTTGCCACATCCAGCACCACCGTACGTCGCTGGCGCCACCGCGAACAGATCATGCACCACATCATCGACCCCACCAGCGGCACGCCCGCGAGGGAAGTGTGGCGCACCGTCAGCGTCGCGGCGAGCGATTGCGCCGATGCCAACGTCGCCGCGACGGCAGCGATCGTGCGCGGTGCGCGCGCGCCAGAATGGCTTGCCGAACTAGGGCTGCCGGCACGGCTCGTCGGTCGCAACGGCGAGGTATTGACGGTCGGCTCCTGGCCCGCTGAGGACGAGGCGCGATGAGGCAACTGCCTCCGACCGCATCCCGTCGCGGCACATCGACAAACCGTCCCGGCTCACCCTCATACCCGAAAAGACCCTCATGAGGCCCCTCCTGGCGGCAACGGGCCCAAGCGCGTATTGGTATCTGACTCGCTCCACAGGAGCTGTCGCGCTGATCTTGTTGACGCTCGCGCTTGCGCTCGGCGTGGTCGACGTCAGGCGTTGGAGCTCGGAGACCTGGCCGCGCTTCGTGGTCGACTCGCTGCACCGCAACGTGTCGCTGCTGGCGCTCGCCTTCCTGTGCCTGCACATCCTCACCGCTGTGCTCGACAGCTTCGCGCCGATCTCGCTGATCAATGCGGTGATCCCATTCACGGGCAGCTACCGGCCGTTCTGGCTTGGACTGGGCGCGCTTTCATTCGATCTGATCCTCGCGGTGATCGTCACCAGCCTGCTGCGCCGGCGGATGGGCCATTCGACCTGGCGAGCCGTCCACTGGCTTACCTATGGGAGCTGGCCGATAGCCCTGCTACACGGGCTGGGTACCGGCAGTGACGTGAAAAGCACCTGGATGCTGGCAATCAGCATCGGCTGTTTGATCGTGGTGATCGCAGCGGTGCTCGTGCGCGTCGCTGCCGGCTGGCCGGATCGGCTCGCTCGTCGTGGCGTCGCGCTCGGCGCAACCGGAGTATTTACGCTCGGACTGTTCCTGTGGCTTCCAGGCGGCCCGCTCGGCAAAGAATGGGCACGGCGCTCGGGCACACCCGCGGCGCTGCTCGGCCACTCAGGCCACGCCTCCGCCGGCGGCGGCGCCGGTGTGTCCTCAGCCTCGACCTCTTTGTCCACGAGCGCAAATGCCTCTGCCTCCACCGAGGAAAGCAGATGAGCGCACTCAATAACACGACCGCCGAGCTTGAGCCGATACTCGACGGTACGGCACCACCGCCGGCTGCCGGCCTGCCGCGTCTCTTGGAGGGCGTGCCGGCGCACGGTGCCATGTCCCTGCGGGAACACCTCGACACCCACGGAGAACTGCCCTCCAGCCGGCGGCGCGACCGGCGGGGTGCGACGGCCCTGATCGACCAGATCGAACAGGCCGGTCTCGGCGGTCGTGGCGGCGCCGGCTTCCCGATGGCTAAGAAGATGCGCACGGTCGCTGCCGGACGGGGCAAACCGATCGTCGTGGTCAATGCCACCGAGGGCGAGCCGGCCAGCCTCAAGGACCGCACGCTGCTCGAGACTCTGCCGCACCTGGTACTCGACGGTGCTGTGCTCGCCGCACGTGCGATCAGCGCGGAGGAGGCGATCCTATGCGTATGCGAGTCGGCGGGTGTCGGGTTCGAACGTGCTACCCGGGCAATCGCCGAACGCGACCAACTTCCGGGGCGTTGGCCGCGGATCGTGCTGAACAGTGCCCCACAGGGCTATGTCGCAGGGCACGAGTCGGCGCTCGTCAACCACCTGAACGGCGGCCCGGGCAAGCCGACGTTCTCGCCGCCGATGCCCTTCGAGCGCGGCGTGCGTCGGCGTCCGACGCTCGTCAACAATGCTGAGACGGTGGCCCACGTAGCATTGATCGCACGTCACGGCCCACGCTGGTTTCGTGAGCTCGGCTTGGCCGACCAACCAGGCTCGACGCTCGTCACACTCTCGGGGCCGTTTGCCTATCCCGGCGTCTACGAGGTCGAGTACGGAGCCTCGCTGTCATCACTGCTCGACGCGGCCGGCGGAACGACCGCTCGCGTGCGCGCAGCCCTGTTCGGAGGCTATGCCGGCACCTGGGTCGACGGCGCCTCGTTGCGGAGGCTCGCGCTGTCAAACGCCCACCTGGCGCCACACCGTGCCAACCTCGGCGCCGGGGTCGTGCTGCTGCTCTCAGAGCTTGCCTGCCCTGTAGCGGAGACGGCGCGTGTGACGCGCTGGCTTGCCGGCGAGAGCGCGGGTCAGTGCGGGCCGTGCGTGCACGGCCTGGACGCGTTGGCCCAAACGTTGGAGAAGGTATGCCGAGGCAACGCGCGCGACGAAGCGATGGCACGGGTCGAGCAGCTCTCGACGCTCGTCAACAGGCGCGGCGCCTGTGCCCACCCCGACGGCACCGTTCGCTTCGTCACGAGCGCCGCGCGTGTGTTCGCCGAGGAGCTCGCCGACCACGCCCGCTACGGGGCCTGCGAGGCGTGCGCGCGCCAACCCGAGCTGCCTCTGCCGACCAGTCGGCAGCTGGCCACGGCGACGTGAGCTCGTGAGCGCCATGTGTGACCATCAAACCAAGCCCTCACGCAGATGAGCGAGCGACTACGCCTGAATCCGATCGCCTGCGAGGCACACGGAATGTGCGCCGAGCTGTTGCCCGAGCGGATCGTTCTCGACGAATGGGGTTATCCGATACTCGACGAACGCCCGCTGCCTGCCGAGCTCGTACTCCACGCGCGGCGCGCGGCACAGGCCTGTCCAACCTTTGCACTGCTTGTGGAGCGCGAACGAGATTGACGAAACTCGTTGTCCCGACGCACCCGCTTGTCGAGCGCGAGCCACTAATCAAACCAAACTCGTTGTCCCAAATGCACCCCTTGGAATGTGCGCCGAGCAAGCGTTGGTACCTAGCCTGGGCAACTTAACCTTTAGGTCTTGTGTCCGATTGGGTACTGCAAACGTGGATCGCGCTTTTTAGATCGCACCGATGTGCACGGCCGCGAGACCCTGCCAAGACCCGTAGCGCGCAAAAAACGCGCGGACCTCGTCTTCGCCGGCTCGTGCCCACGGATCGCCTCCACTGAGGCTGCGCCCCACGTACTTGAGCAGACCGACGTCCCCCGCCGGCAGCTGGTCGTAGCGGCCCTGGCCATACAAGGCGAGCATCTCGACCGTCCACGGCCCGATCCCCGGGATCGCGCGTAGCCGCCACCATGCACGCTCGTGATCGGCGTCGTGCAGGTCCAAGCGTCCCTTCGCCACCTCCCGCGCAACGCGCACCAACAGACGCGCACGCGAGCCGGCCAGCTCGAAGGACTCCAGGCGCGCCGGCGCGGTCCCTGCGAACGCGGCCGACGAGGGCACGTCGCGCAGCGGGCGCTCACAGTCCTCCCAGGCTGCCCAACGCGGCCCCATCGAAGCCACGATGCGACGCTGAATAGCGGCGGCACGCTCGTATTCGATTAGCTGCTCGCAGATAGCCCACGCCAGCGCCTCAAATGGCTCGGGTCGTCGCCTGGGGCGCAGCCACGGACGCTCGCGAATCGAGCGTCCGATCAGCGGATCACGCGCGAACTCACGCTGAAAGGCGCCCAGGTCCTCATCTACGCCGAGCGCGAAGCGCATTCGTTCTATGCCGTAGCGCGCCGCCTGCGTGCTGGGTGAGCGAGCACCAAACAAGACCGCGTCGTGGGCTGTCTGGGCCACGCGCACATGCACGGGCACACCGTCCTTGTGCAACAGTCGTTCCAGGACCCCTTCCCGATTGCGTTGCACGCCGTCCATACCGCCGACGCGAGGCAGGCGAAATGGACCGGCCGGCTTGACCTCGACGCGCAGCTCTACGAGCTTAGGCGCCGCCGGCGCTGGCCGCGACGAAGACGTCAAACGCGAAAACGCGACTCCACCGGGTCGCGCAAGTGCGCTGCTCACGCAAGCTCCCGGGCCTAGCGGCCTCTGAGCGGAGCCCCGAGCAGGTGCACGTCGACCAGTAGCGAGCGTGAGCCCACGATCGCCAGTTCGCCGGCTGACTTCGAGCGTTTGCCGCCACGACCGATCCGTCGTGAGGAGCTTGCGGCCGCCAGCGCGAGACGCTTGTTTTTGCGCCGGTGCACTAGGCCAAGCACGGCTGCGCCGGCGACGAAGCCGCCCGCGGCCGCCACCGCCGTCTGTGCTGGGCCGGCCAGTGCCCCGACCGCCGCGCGTGGAGCGGGCGCCGGAAACATGCCCTCAGACGGCTCGTCGGCAAGTACCGGCAGACCGTCGAGCACCTCATCGTTGAGAGGCTCACTCACAGCGAGCAGTGTAGAGGCGAGTGCGGACTGCTTGTCGCGCTTAGCTCCAACGGAGTCCGAGCGGTCCTGCGTGCGGCGCTACAGCCCGTGCAGAGTGTCGCCTCGCTCGTGCCGCGACCGAGCGCTTGGACGCCACTCGGCCCTACAGCTCGCGCTCGTACACGCGATAGCGACGCACGATCTTGCCGCCCATGCCTTCCATCGCGCGATTCATCGACTTGTTGGTCTCCAGGATCCAGCCCATCTCGCCACCCTTTTGCGGGGTGGTTTCAGCCGCGTCGAAGTGCAGTTGGTAGAAGCGGGCCGCAACGCCGGTGTGCTGGTACTCGGGCTTGACGCCAAGCGCGAACACACGTACCGAGTCGATTTTCTTGCGCTCGCGTAGCGCCGTTATCCAGCCGAACGGCAACAGGCGGCCATTGAGCTTGGCAAGCACCTGGTTGAAGTCGGGCAGCGTCAGGGCAGCGCCCACGACCTCGCCGGTGTCCTTCTTTTCGGCGACCATCGCCCAGTTCTCGTCAAGCACGGGCTTGAGGTCCTTGGCCATGTGGCGGACCTCCTCTTCGTTGAGCGGCACCGAAGCCCAGTTGTTTTCCCAAGCGGCGTTGTAAACGTCCAGGAAGCGGGTGATCTCGGCGTGCAGATCCTTCTTGCGGAATTTACGACACACGATTCCGTGCTCTGACTCGAGCTTGTCCGCTGACTCCCAGATCGCCGGATGTACATTCTCGCGCCCGGTGACGTGCAGGCTCCACATGTACAGGTCCATCGCCTTGGCCATGCCGACGTCCTGCTCGAAGATGCGCTGGTAGTAAGGGTGATGCCAGGGGCAAAGAATGATCGGCGGGCGCTCGTGACCCTCGACGAGCAGACCGCACTCGTCGTTGGTCGTGAAGTCCATCGGGCCGACCATGCGATCGCGCCCACGCTCGCGCAGCCACTGCTCCGCGGTCCCGAGCAAAGCACGGGCTGCCTGGGGGTCATCCTCGCACTCGAACCAGCCAAACAGGCCCCACTTGTTGTCCTGGAACTCGTTGAAGTTGCGGTCGATGTGCGCGCTGATGCGCCCCACGGGCCTACCATCGCGATAAGCCAGGAAGTACTGCGCCTCTGTGTGCTTGAAGAACGGGTTCTTCTTCTGGTCGAGCCTTTTCTTGACGTCCATCAGAAGCGGCGCGACCCAGTTGCGCTCGTTACGATAGAGCCGCCATGGCAGCTTGACGAACTTGTTCAGCTCGCTCCGAGACGTGACCGGGCGGATCTCCACGCTCGTTGCCTTGCCCACAGACTCCACAGCCATGGCCGCCCACCATATAGGAAGAGAGCCGATGCCATCTCGACAAGCCCAACACGACGCGCCACTGCCGGCCGGCACTGAGGTCCCCACATCGCCACCGGCGAGCAGCACCCACCCACACACATCGCCACCGGCGAGCAGCACCGAGCCGCACACATCGACAGACACAATCGAGAACTGAGATGCCCACGTCCACAGACGTGTTCGCGAAGGTCCGCGGCTACGAGCGCGAAGAGCTCTTGAAGGCCGCCCGCGAGGCCGACCTGATGCCCTACTTCCGTACGGTCGAGTCGCCGGCGATGCCGGTCGTGGAGATGGAGGGTGCTCCGCGCATCATGCTTGCTTCCAACAACTACCTGGGGCTGACCGGCGACGAGCGCGTCATGCAGGGAGCGCGCGACGCGCTCGCCCGCTACGGCACAGGGCTGACAGGCTCGCGCCTGCTGAACGGCACCACACCGCTGCACCTCGAGCTCGAGCGCGAGCTCGCCGAATGGATGGAGACCGACGACGCAATCGTCTTCACAACCGGCCATCAGGCCAACGTCGGCACGCTCGGCACGCTGCTCGACGCAAAGGACACGGTAATCGTGGACTCGGCCGATCATGCCTCGATCCTCGACGGCGTACTGCTCTCCAAAGCGAAGATGCGCCCCTTCAGGCACAACCGCATGGACAAGCTCGAGCGGGCGCTGCAGCGTGCCGAAAGCGACGGTGGTGGCGTGCTCGTCGTGGTGGACGGGGTCTTCTCGATGGAGGGCGACATCGCCCCGCTCGTGGACATCGTCGAGCTGTGCGAGCGCTACGGTGCGCGCCTGATGGTCGATGAGGCCCACGGCGCCGGCGTGCTCGGCGCGCGCGGCGCGGGCGCATCGGAGCTCCTCGGGATCGAGCGCGACGTGGACCTGCGCATGGGCACCTTCTCCAAGTCGCTCGCGGCCTGCGGCGGCTTTGTGGCGGGATCGGCAGAGGTGATCGACTACCTACGCATCTCCAGCCGCGCTTTTCTGTTCACCGCCTCGGCGGTGCCCGCGGCGTTGGGAGCGGCGCTGTCGGCGTTGCGCGTCATCCGCTCCGAGGAGGGTCCTAGGTTGCTCGCCGAGGTACTGGAGAACGCCCACTATCTCGCCGATGGCTTGCAAGCGATCGGCTACCGCACACTGCGGGGAGAACCAGTGCGAATCGGTCCCGAGCAAGACAGTCCGGTGCAGAGCATCGTCACCCCAATCGTGCCTGTGCTCGTCGGCGACGACTGGAAGGCGGCGCTGTTGTGGCGTACGCTCTATGACCGTGGGGTGTTCACCAACTGCGCGCTGCACCCAGCCGTGCCGCCCGGCGGCGCTTTGCTGCGCACGAGCGTGATGGCAACCCACGACCGTCCCACGCTCGACCGTGCGCTGGAGGTCTTTGCGAGCGTCAAGCCCGAATTCGAGTCCGAACACGGCCCACTGCCCGGACCGGTCGAGGTTTGACGCGAGCGCTTCGACTAACCGGGACACCGAAGGCCCTCGATTGCGCCCACGCTTCTTCACAAGAAGAAACATTTTCAGAAAAAGCCCGCTTCTAGCGAACGTTCTGAGAGAACACGGTTGACCCAGAGCGCCTTGCTGGGCTAGCTTCTCAGGACGCAAAGCACGACCGTCTGAGGCCCGCCTGCAAGTCAGCGGTAGAGGGGTCCCGAGGACTTTCGCGACACGCTCGCGAGGGAAGCAGCGGACGATCGTGTGGCGCGCTACTCGTCAACCAGCCAAGCTTGTTGCACGCCATGGAGGCATCCATGGCGGCGACGGGGAGTGAGCACACATGAACGCGACCGCGACCATTGCCCCTGCAGGCCCGCAACATATGCGCGCCCTCGAACGCGCCAACCAGGTACGTCTTGCCCGTGCCGAGCTCAAGCGCCGCGTGGCCGGCGGCGAGATAGGCGTCGCCGAGGTGATCCTCGAGTGCCCGTGGGAGGCCGACAGTATGGCTGTCTCAGACCTGCTGACGAGCCAGCGCCGCTGGGGCCAGACGCGCTGCCGCAAGTTCCTCGCCCAGATCCCGATGTCCGAGCAGAAGACTGTTGGCTCAATGACCGAGCGGCAACGCCGTACACTCGCGGCGATGCTCACCTCCAGGGGCCCGGTGACGATGGACAGCCCCTGGTTGGCAACTGGAGCCTCTCAGCTTGGCGCAGCTACGGGCAGCCGGATGAGAGCTTGACCTGCCACCAGCCGGCGAGCATTCCAATCAAGCCGAGACGTGGACGCACCTCCCACACACCGCAGTGCCCGTCGCCGAGATCGGCCACGGGCACACGCGTGAACTTGTAGCGCCCGGGTTCGAGCTTCATTCGCTGGAGCAGCGCCCGCGAGCGCTGCTCCAGGGCTGTGCGCTCGGCGACCTGGCCGCGCACCTCACCCACGCGCAACACAAGCCGGTCGCGCATACGCTCCAGCTCGGCCAGACTCAATAGGCGTGGCCCACTGAACGCCTCCCCGCCTTCGTCGCGCGGCGAAATGTGCGGGAAGGTGTGCGCTACGAGGCCTGAAAGCTCGCGCTCGAGCTTTGCGACCTGTTTCCTGAGCGCCTCGCGCGCCGCTTGCTCATCGGACTCCGTACCGTGCTTGCCAAAGAAGCCCTCGCCCCTACGCTCCGGAGCAGCGCCGAAGACGAGATCAGTGTCAATGTGGTCGACCGTGAGCTGCTTGGATTGCACCATGCCCTGCTCCTCCCATGGAAACGACCTCACCGATGTTAGCTGGCCGGCGCGTCGCGGTAAAGGCCTAGGCGCCACGCTGGCTTGTCCTCCGCCGACCAGGACCACCGCCTCGCTCCCTCCCACGCTCAGCTTCCCATCTCAGTGTCATCGCCCTGCATCGCTCAACGCAGAGCGGCACGCCCACAGCGTCTCTTCGGCGTGCAGCGCGGGCACGCCGGCGACCTGCACGGCGAATAGGGACAGCCGACGCGTCTGAGAGCTCGGCTTATGATCCGGGGCGAGTTGCCCGAAGAGAATTGCCAGCGGACTGTCGGCGTCGGCCACGACGAGCCTGCCGCCGCCCAGGCTCGGTCCTTCCTGGCCCCGGCCCAGGCTCTCACCGGAGCGGGTCACGCGAATACCGAGCGGCCCATTGACAGTGTCTGCATCTAGCGCCCACACCGGCACGGCGGTATCGATCAGGCCGATCGTGAGAATGTCGGCGAGCAGGCCCTCGGAGAGAAAGCCGCCTTCGAGCATCCGTTCGAGCACCGCCGCCTCGATCGGTGTCCTGGTCACATCCGGGTCGAGACCAATATGGCGAAAGAAGACCCTGTAAGCGGCGGGAATCGGCTCTTGGCGGACGTTCACCGCGCGCGCGCCCCGCCAGCGGTTTGACAATTCGCGCAAGCGTGCCAACACCGCTGGCGGCGAGCTACCCGTGAGCGATCTGCGCGGGGTGAGCTCAATCGTCGTGCACATCAGCCCGAGCCCGGGCAACTCCTGCTGTACCTCGCGCTCGCACCAGCCGCGGACGGGCTCGTCGCTCATCCTTTCCCTGGCCTCCAGCCGCGGGCGCGCGAGGCCGCCACCAGTTTGCTCACACGCTTGTGTAGCGTCGCGAGCGATGGCGTGCTCAGCAGCGCCGCGCTCTGCACCACACCACCCGGGTAGACGAACGTGATCTGTGGGCAGCTGACCATTGCAAAGAGCTCCCCGAGTCGTCCTTCCCCGTCGACGCCAACCGGCACCGTCAAGTGCTTTGCACGCACCAGATGCGCAACTGAAGAGGCTCCTTCTTTGACGGCGACGGCGACAAAGCTGACCTGCGGAAAGACGGGTGCAAGCTGCTGCAGATCGTCAAGAACTCCGGGGCAAGAACCGGCCTGGAAGAATAGCGCGAGAACGACCGGTCCCCGTTCGTAGAGCTCACAAATGTTGAGGATCCCCTGCCCACGCTCCGAGCACGCCGGCACAATGCCTGCCGACCCGTCATTGGCATGCGTCGCGACGTCCACTTCACCCGCAGGCCCACCGACCGCGTAGGGAGCGGCAAACGGCGGAATGTGGGCGCCCGGATGGATGCTTGTGACGCCTTTGTGGGAGCTGAGCGCGACGTGGATCGTGAAAGCGATCAACAGGATCGCGGCCAGGATCACCACAAAGAGGCCGTAACGCGCCCCCGCGACTCCACGGTAAGGCGAGCCTCCCATTCCAGCAACCACGCCTCCCCCTCGACCGCCCACGCCTCCATCTGGGCCGCGCGCTTCACTCTCGCCCCGGGGATGGTCGGGCTCGCCAGGGGCGGAGGAGCCGTCATCGGTCGGAGGTTCCGGCGAGCCGGTCCGGCTCATGGCGCGGTAAGCCCGCGCCGCCTCGCGCGCCGACGAGGAGCGATCCCCCTGAGGAGACTCAGGCCGTCCCGGATCCGCTCGGTCAGCGGCTGCTCGCTTTCCGCGAGCATCACTGCGGCAGGCAGCGCAATCAGAACACCGAGTAGCGAAACCGAGAGGTCGACGAGTGTGACAAGCCCGAAGTCGCGAAGCATCGCAATATCAGAGGCGATAAGCACACCAAATCCCGCGATCGCAGTAACGCCCGAGGCGACGACGGCAGCTCCTGTGGAACGGTAAGCCCGACGCAACGCCTGCGCGGTGGAATGCCCAGCAAGGCGCTCTTGGCGATGACGCTCTGAAAGCAGCACGCTGAACTCGGTGGAGATCGCGATCACGAGCGCGCCGAGCGTAACCGACATCGGGTTGAGCGGGATTCGCAGCGCGAACACGATGAGCGCCGACCAGCCCGTGGCAAGCACGATCGGAGCGAGCGGCACCAACGCGCGCCGACGGTCTCCCCTGAAGGCAACGAGCAGAATCAACGCAACCGCGGCAAGCGCTACGAGCAATGTGACCACGCGCCGCCAGGGTGAGGCGATTTGTGCCCCTGCCTGGGCGGCCAGCACCGACAGGCCGACAAGCCGCGCGCTCACGCCCGCTGGCGGGCGCAGACTTGACTGCATCTCCTCGATCACGTGTTGTTGTTGCTGGAGCGACATCAAGCGGATGCCAAACGCGAGCGTCGCCACATGACGGTCGGGCGTGATGACGTCTTCGGAGAAATAGGGCGGCAGCGCGGCGAGCAGTGCGTTGACTCGCTTCTGGGTAAGTTTGGCCGTAGAGCCTTCCCCTTCGTGGAAGAGATCGGGCAGCGAGAAGGCTGGACACAGCTGAGCATGTCCACAGCCCTTGGCCGAGCTATAGCCAAAGCGCTTGAGGATCTTGCCCTCGTACGCGCTCATCCATTCGATCGTCGCGAGCTTGGTCAGCGCACTGGAGCTGACCATGAGGTCGATCTCACCGCCAACCCCCGTCACACGCTCGAGTTCGTTCAGGTTGTGAAGCGAGGAGAGATTCTGCGGGGCTAGCTTGGAGATGTCGGTTTGCACTTGTGTCTGGGTATCTAGCCCCCACCCGAGTGCGGCCAGCAAGAGGCCGACCCCGAGCACGCGGCCTGGGTAGCGCACAGCGCGGTCAAGCGCCATGTTCGAGATGAAGCGACTGGCGGCGTTGTCTGTGAGGATTTCGCGCGCCTCTTGCCAAGCCGGGGCAAACACTCCAAAAATGGCATGCCCCCCGCGCGCACGGGGGGCATCGCGGTTTTTCGCCTCTCCCGTCTCCCGGCCTGCGCCGTCAAAGCCCCTTCCCAAAACACGCTGGGCTCTACGACCGGCAAGCATCAGCGCGGCCGATCCGGCCGTCAAAGCACAGAGGAACGCGATCGCGACGCCGAGCACGAGCAGCAGGCCGAAGCCACGCACCATCGGCACCGGCGAGAGCATCAGCACAAGCAGGCCGCCGATGCTCGCGAGCACAGCCGTGGCGATCGTGGGCACACCGTGAAGCGCGGCTCGGCGGATCGCCTCGAACGTGTCACCCGCACCGTCGGCACGGGCCTCGTCAACGCGCGACTGGAACTGGATCGCGTAGTCGACGGACAGACCGACCAGCACCGGCAGCACGGCAACCGATGCCATCGTCAGCGAAGCGCCCGAGAGCGCGAGCGCGCCGAACGTTAGTGCCGCGGCAAGCAGTGCAATCGCGAGCGGCAACAAGCGCGGGCTGGGTGGGCGGGCCCTAAACACGAGACCGAGGACAAGCCCCATCACGAGCAGCACCGCGATCAGCAGCAACTCGATCGAATGCGAGATCGAGCCGGTGACGTCGCTGACGATCACGGGCTCGCCTGTTACCAGGTAGGTCTCGCCATTTTGTAGGTGCCATTGGCTCATCGCGACGGCCCGGCGAATCAGACCGATCGCATGCGAGCGCTGCGCTTCTGAGAGACCGGCCTTCAGGCGTATCGAGACGAGCGCTGCTTCGTGGCTAGGGAAGAGATAGGCAAAACGTTGGTTGGGCGTACCCGATGGCTTGGTCGGATCGAACACCACCTTCGAGACGAATTCGTGGTCGTCCAGAGTGGGTGCGCTGCTCAGGCCATAGCGGATTGAAAGCGTGCTGACTTCGGCGGCAAAGCCCGCCATTGTCGCCTTGCGTGCTTCGGCGCCAAGCGTCCCCGCCTCCTGCGCACTCAGGCCGCTGGCGAGTGCCTTGCGATAGACGGTGTTCTGTGCCTGCTTGGCCTGTGCTTCGGCCTGAGCACTGCGCGAGACGAGCGCTTCGTCTACCCATACCGCCGCCTCGTTGAGGAACGTGCCGGGGCCGAACACCACCTTGACCGCTTTACTGCGCATCAGCTGCCCGCACGGGCCGTTCACGCCGCCCTCCTGGGGGAGAGCGGCAGCCGGCAGGCTCGGCGACATACAGCCCTCCAGCCCGACGAGCCTGTCGATGTCGGAGCTGAGCACGAGCTTGCGCAGATCTCCCTTGGCGAGCACCTCGACCGGCTCTTCGCCGAAGTGCTTGTAGAAGCTCTGTGTGTTCTTGTAGGTAGCGCTGGAGCTGCCCACAAGCGTGTCTGTGGCAGCCGTCGGGCGCAGGCTGAGCGCAGCGATCGCACAGACGAGGCCAATCGCAGCGAACAGTCCCAACGTGAGCAACGGACGACGCGCCGCACGTAGCGCCAGCCCTGAGAAAAGCCTCCCCATAGTCACGCCTGAAGGCTAGCGCCGTATCCGGTGGCCAAGCGCCGGACACGGCAGCTTGGAACGTGTTTCAAAAAGATCAGCACGCCTATTTGAAACACGTTCCTAGAAGGTCCTTTAAAATGACCTGCACGTCTCAATACCCCTTTGCTTGGACCCGGGTGACTTATTTAGGTACCTAAACTTTATCTAGGGGTTCGCAAAGGGGGGTGTTGAGAGGACTATTCAAAAGACAAGCCATACATCCGGGCATTCACGATCTATAAAACATCCCGCCGCACAGGTCGTTCCGAAGAGCGTCTTACTCCATTCCCAGCGGGCCCTGAGATTCGCCCGAGAGGAACTGGCGGACGAAGGCGTTTTCGGAGTCGAACAACTCTGCCGCTGGGCCGGACTCGACGATCTGTCCGTGCCACAGCACGGAGATGTGCTCAGCCACTCTCCGGGCGGACATGATGTCGTGGGTTATGACGACGTAGGTGCCGCCGTTCTCCTCGTGGACCTCTTTGATTAGTTCGCAAAGAAGCGCGGTGCGCACCGGGTCAAGCCCCGAGTCGGGCTCGTCGAACAACACGATCTCCGGGTCGAGCACAAGCGAGCGAGCGAAGCCGGCGCGCTTGCGCATCCCACCGGAGAGCTCATTGGGCATCTTCTCCCCAGCATTGCCGAGGCCGACCTCGCGCATGCGTCGATGCACGATCTCGGCGATCTCCTCTTCGCCCTTCTCGGTGTGTTGGCGCAACGGAAAGGCGATGTTGTCGTAGAGGTTCATCGAGCCGAACAGGGCGCCGTCTTGGAAGAGCACGCCAAACTTCTTGCGAATCTCGAACAGTTCGGCATCGGGCAGGCTTGGGATCGATCGGCCTTGAACGATCACGTCACCCTCGTCGGGATAGAGCAGTCCGACTATGTGCTTGATGCAGACCGACTTGCCGGTTCCCGAGGGGCCAAGGATCATCGAGATCTTGCCCTCGGGCAAACCCATGTTCAACCCACGCAGCACATGATTTGAGCCGAAGGACTTGTGGACTCCGATGAACTCGATCGCGTCGGGCACGCCCGTGGGGCGATTGATCCCCATCTGAAACTCGGACTCCTCGGTCCCGCCTGCCTGCCCCCCGCGATGGGGTGTGCCCTGTGCCGAGGGGTCATGCTCCTGCGCAATCGAGGGCTCCTCAGCGACGGGTGGCTCACCGCCTCCCTGCACCAGAGGGTCTACCTCGCCTGTGGGTGTCCCCTCCTCGGGGCCGCCTATCCCCCCCGACGGAGGGTGTCCTTCAGGGTGCGCGGCCATCTTTTCAACCTCCGATCGGAGCTTTCGGGTTAGCGCCCCAAAAGACCTGGGTGCCGAGCATTCCGATCAAGTGCACCAAAATTATGTTCAACACCATGGACTTGGCCGTGGCTGTACCCACGCCTACGGGCCCACCGCTGGCGTTATAGCCGTAGTAACAGCCCACGAGCACGATCGCGGTGGCCATGAACATGGCCTTGATGAGGCTGTAAAGGAAGTCCGGTGGGTTCTGGAACTGCCAGAAGATCAACAGGTAGCCGCCCGCCGAGACGGTCGCGACCTGCTCCACAACTGCAATGTAGGAGGCTAGGAAAGCCGCGCCAACACCTGCCAGGTACATGAAGGGCAGCACGACCCAGGCTGCCAGCAGGCGGGTGGCGCACAGAAACGTGAGCGAGTCGATGCCCATCACCTCGAGCGCGTCGATCTCATCGGAGATGCGCATCGCGCCCAGCTCGGCGACGATTCCTGTGCCGACCTTGGCGGCCATCATGTAGCCGAAGGCGTAGGGAATGATCTCGCGCAGATCGCACCAAGCCGTGAACACTCCCGCGTAGGCAGGCGCGCCCTGGGCCTCGAGGAAGTAAGCACCCTCGATACCGCACTCCAAGCCGAGCACGAACATCAGCGCCCAGATGATCAGGGTCGAGGAGACGATCAGGATGCCCGACTGACGCAGCGCCTCGCCGAAGAAATGAAAGACGCGCAGGCCCCAGACGTCGCGCACGACGTTGGCGCCGAAGCGGCCGATCTCGCCGGTCGCGGCGAGCCATTCGCGCGGAGTTACGAGGAGTTCGTTCATGACGTAATCCTCAGGGCGTCCCTGAATGGTCGAGGATCGAGTCCAGCAAGGACGTACCCCTTCGGGGCACAGGCAATTCGCGCGTGTGCTGTGCACACAAGCGACTGAGGACGCTGCTGGGAGAAGATCATCGGCCGTTCAGGGTTCATTACTTGATGACGAGGATGTTGGGGTGCGTCGCCAGCAAGAGCTGCGTGTAGGCGTAATCGAACGCGAAGATCGCCAGGAAGGTGACGACGACAGCCTGGTTGACGGCGCGACCGACACCCTCGGCGCCGCCGGAGGCGGTCATGCCCTTGTAGCAGCAGACAATCGCGATGATGGCTCCGAAGATCGTCGTCTTCAGCGCCGAGCCCCACAGGTCCGTGGTCGAGGCGTTGGCAAACAGCGTGTCCCAGAAAGGACCGAGCGGCTGACCGTTGACGAGCTCTGCGAGGATGCCGCCGAACAGACCGAAAAGGATCGCGTAGACGTTGAACAGGCCCGTCACCAGCATCAGAGCGAGGAAGCGCGGGACCACCAGGTTCTTGACCGGGTCCACGCCGAGCACCTGCAGCGCGTCCAACTCCTCGCGGATCTTGCGTGCACCCAGATCGGCTGTGATCGCCGTGCCCGCCACCCCGGCGAGCACGATCGCGGTCACGTTGGGGCCGATCTCGCGAATGGCGGCGAGCACGAAGATGCCACCCAAGCGGTCCAGAGCCCCGAAGATCGTGAGGAAGTTGGCAGCTTGCAGGCCCGGTGCGGCATAGCAGATCGCAACCGTGGATATCAGCAACGGAAACCAGCACAGGCGCAACGCGAACAGGAACTGCGAGACGAACTCGCCGCCATACGGATAGGGCGGGCGCAGGGCAGAGGCAATCGTCCTGCCGGTCAGGATCATCATGTCCCCGATTTCCTCGAGCAGGCTCCTAGTCGGTAGGAAAGCCCGCTCCGCTGCACTGCGTACCATCTCAACCCCTCCTCAGGGGACACCGGCATCTGCGCCCCAACTGTACCGACCCGCGTCTCCAACTCTACGCGATCGGCAGACCGAAAGCTACCGGCAGTGCGGGCCGAACGCCACTGGCCGCTCTGCGCCGGTGCCACCGGCACTGATATCGTGGCGTTCGCTGTGAGGGTGGGAAAGCTGCTTAGTGGGGTATCGTTCGTCGTCAGCGGCGTGTTTCTTGCTGCTCTCGTAAGTGGCTGCGGCAGCGCCCAGCGCAACTCACGCGAAGTGGCAGCCACCTACCCAGTGGAAATCCTCACGGCACGCTTCCCCGCCAAGCAGGCGATCGCGCGTGACGAGCGCTTTACGCTGGTTGTGCGCAACGCCGGCGTGCGCACGATCCCTAATATCGCGGTGACGCTCGACTCCTTCTACTACACGAGCACCTATCCAAAACTGGCCGTGAACAAGCGACCTGTCTGGATCGTGAACACAGGCCCAGGAAGAGTCGCCACCAGCCCGCCGATACAAACCGAGGAAGTCAATCCGTCCGGCGGCGGCGAAACGGCCTTCGTCAACACCTGGGCGCTGGGAGCGCTTGCTCCCCACGCCAGCCGCTTCTTCATATGGCATGTGACGCCCGTCAAGGCGGGGGTGCACACGGTGCACTACACCGTGGCGGCGGCCCTCGACGGCAAGGCGCTCGCGCGCTTGGCCGGTGGCGGGCTGGCCACTGGCAGCTTGACCGCGTCGATCGCTCCCGCTCCTCCGCGCACGCACGTTAACCCGGAAACGGGCGAGATCCAGCCGGGGCCACACCCGACCTTCGCGAAGGAACAGCCCGCTTCCGAATAGGTCGTTTGGCCGCGTGTCGAAAGATCGCGAGCCAGCTTTCACCAGTTGCGCGATACTCGGGCATGCCCTGGGGGCTACGATGCGATTCGGCCCCGTGCCCAGAATCGAGGGTCCCACGTGCCAACACCAGGGACCACAAAGAACTTGACCAGGAGGAATCGAGCCAGCCCATGCCAAAGAGCCGCCAGCAGAACGTGACAGCCGCGCAGTGGAGCGCTAACGGGAGCGCGCTCGGCTCGCTCGACCTGACGCTTCCCTCAAACCAGATCTTCGCTTCGAACGTATTCAGCGTCGCGGTGCAGCGCCGCCGCCTGCCCAAGCACGTTTTCAAGGCGCTGCAGCGCACGCTCGAGCGCGGCGAGGCACTCGACACGACGCTCGCCGACGCCGTCGCCCAGGCCATGAAGGAATGGGCGATGGAGAAGGGCGCCACCCATTACACGCATTGGTTTCAGCCGCTGACCGGCTCGACCGCGGAGAAGCACGACTCCTTCTACGGCCCTGCAGGCGACGGCACGGCGATCGCCGACTTCTCCGGCAAGGAGCTGATCCAGGGCGAGCCGGACGCATCGAGCTTCCCTACAGGTGGCATCAGGGCTACGTTCGAGGCCCGTGGCTACACAGCCTGGGACCCCACGTCTCCAGCATTCATCCTTGAAAACCCTAATGGCGCGCTGCTTTGCATCCCGACGGCATTCACCTCATGGACGGGCGAGGCGCTCGACAACAAGATCCCGCTGCTGCGCTCAATGGACGCCCTCTCCGGAGCGGCAGTCGGGGCGCTGAATCTACTTGGCGCCGACGGGGCAGAGCGTGTGTTCACGACGATTGGCTGCGAGCAGGAGTACTTCCTGATCGACGAGCAGTACTACTTCGAGCGCCCTGACCTACTGACGACGGGACGCACGCTGTTCGGCGCCAAGCCGCCCAAGGGGCACGAGCTGGACGACCACTACTTCGGCTCGATCCCCGAGCGCATCCTCGCGTACATGCTCGAGTGCGAGGTAGAGCTGGCGAAGCTTGGCGTGCCGATCAAGACGCGCCACAACGAGGTCGCGCCGAACCAGTACGAGGTCGCACCGATCTTCGAGAACTCCAACGTCGGCGCCGACCACCAGATGCTGACGATGCAGATCTTGCAGAACACCGCGCGTCGCTATGGCCTTGTTTGTCTCCTACACGAGAAGCCGTTCGCGGGCGTCAACGGATCGGGCAAGCACAACAACTGGTCGATGGGCACCGACACCGGCCTGAATCTGCTCGACCCGGGCGACACCCCCGAGGCAAACCTCAAGTTCTTGTTCTTCTGCGCCGCTGTCATTCAGGCGGTGAACAAGCATCAGGCGCTGTTGCGCGCCTCGATCGCGAACGCCGGCCAGGATCACAGGCTCGGCGCCAACGAGGCGCCGCCCGCGATCATCTCGATCTTCCTGGGCGCCGATCTCGAGAAGGTGTTCACAGCGATCGAGGCCGGCAAAGTGCAGCCTTCCAAGCCGGGCTCGTTCCTGGGTCTCGGCACGCCGGTGCTTCCGCCGCTGCCGCTACACGGCGGCGACCGCAACAGGACGAGCCCGTTCGCCTTCACCGGCAACAAGTTCGAGTTCCGGGCGCTCGGCTCAAGCCAGTCGCCGGCGCTACCGAACACGGTGCTGAACACGATCGTGGCGGAGTCGATCGACGAGCTGGCAGACAAGCTGAAGACGGCGCTCAAAGCATCGGGGGCCACGCTCGAGAAGGCTGTTACGAAGGTCGTCAAGGACGTGTGGTCGGCGAACAAGCAGGTTGTGTTCGACGGCGACGGTTACTCCGAGGAGTGGCACAAGGAGGCCGAGAAGCGCGGCCTCGCGAACCTACGTACGACCCCCGACGCGCTGCCGTGGCTTCTCGACAAGCAGACGGTAGCTGCCTTCAAGAAGTACAAGGTGCTCTCCAAGCGCGAGCTGGAGTCACGCCTTGAGGTGTTCACCGAGCAGTACGCGGTCAAGATCAACATCGAGTCCGAGACGGCAGCGCAGATGGCGCGCACGATGCTCTTGCCGGCTGCGGTGCGCCACCTCAACGAGCTCAAAGCCACGGGCCTGGACGAGCTTGTCGAGGAGGTCGAGCCGCTCGTGAAGGAGCTTCAGTATGCGATCGTCAAGCTGGAGGACGCCAATCTCTCAGACAACCAGCCCGACAGCTCGGCGATGAAGTGGGCGACCTACATGCGCGACACGACAATCCCCGCGATGGACGATGTGCGCGACGTGGCCGACCGCCTGGAGAAGCTGGTGGCCGACGACCTGTGGCCACTGCCGAAGTACTCGGAGATGCTGTTCATTAAGTAGCGATCGCGCAGGTCATGGCAACCCTGACATAACTATGTCAGGGTTGCCTGCCGCGCTGCTAGCATCCGTGCCGATGGCACGCGACTACCTAGAGGCGGTGCGCAGCAAAGTCGTCGTTTACGACGGCGGCATGGGCGCGACACTTGAGCAGTTCGAGCTGACCGCCGAGGACTATGGCGGACTACAGGGCAAGTGCCACGAGGCGCTTGTGCTCAACCGCCCGGACGTGATCGAGGGGGTGCACGCCTCGATGCTCCAAGCCGGCGCCGAAGTCGTTGAGACCGACACGTTCCAGGCCTCCCGCTTGAAGCTGGAGGAGTGGGGCCTGGCCGACTACACGGTCGAGGTCAACACCAAGGCCGCGGAAATCGCGCGCAAGGCCGCCGGCGAGCATCGCTTCGTGGCCGGCTCGATCGGCCCCACGGGATTCCTACCCGCTTCGGAGGACCCCACCCTTGGACAGATACGCTTCGGCGAGCTGGTCGAGATCTTCGCCGAGCAGGCGGGGGGACTGATCGACGGCGGCGCCGACCTGCTGATCATCGAGACGGCTCAGGACATCCTCGAGGTGAAGGCGGCGGTGTTTGGCGCGCGTGCCGCGTTCAAGAGCACCGGCAGGACGCTTCCGATCCACACCTCGGTGTCGCTGCTGCCCAACGGCGGCAAGATGCTGCTTGGCACCGACATCTCCGCGGTGCTGTGCACACTGGAGGCGCTGCGGGTGGACGTGATCGGGCTCAACTGCTCGACCGGCCCGCAGGACATGCGCGACGCGATCCGCTTCCTTGGCGAGTACTGCCCGGTGCCGGTGGCGTGCATCCCCAACGCCGGCCTACCCTTGCAGGGGCCAGACGGCGAGACGATCTTCCCGGAGAAGCCCGAGCCGCTGGCGGAGGCGCTCGGAGAGTTTGTCGAGCGCTACGGCGTGGGCGTGGTGGGTGGCTGCTGCGGAACCACCCCTGAGCACATCAGCGCAATCGCCGAGCGCGTGGCCGGCCGCTCAGTACAACCCCGCCCCGCTGCCCGTGCGCCCCATCTTTCCTCGATGATCGCGGCAACAACGCTCGTGCAGGAGCCGCGCCCGACGATGGTCGGCGAGCGCGTCAACTCGCAAGGCTCCCGCAAGGCCAAGGAGTTGTTGCTCGCCGATGACTACGACGGGCTCGTGCAGATCGCTGAGGATCAGGTGGCCGGCGGCGCGCACGTGCTCGACCTGTGCGTGGCCCTCACCGAGCGCTCAGACGAGGACGAACAGATGCGCCTGCTGGCCAAGCGCATCTCATTGACGCAGGAGCCGCCGATCCAGATCGACTCGACCGAGCCCGAGGTGATCGAACGGGCCTTGGAGCAGATTCCGGGCAGAGCAATCGTCAACTCAGTCAACCTCGAGGCCGGCCGCGACAAGCTGGACCGCGTGGTGCCGACAGCGCTCGCGCACGGAGCAGCTCTGATCGCACTCACGATCGACGAGGTCGGGATGGCCAAGACCGCACAGCGCAAGGTGGAGATCGCAGAACGGATAAAGGGGTTGTGCTGCGATGAGCACGGGCTCGATCCGCAATTGCTGATCTTCGACTGCCTGACCTTCACGCTGACCACGGGCGATGAGGAGTGGCGGCCCTCGGCCGTGGAGACAATCGAGGGCATCAGGCGCATCAAAGCCGAGATTCCCGACGTGAAGACATCGCTGGGGGTCTCCAACGTGTCCTTCGGCGTCTCGCCGGGCGCGCGCGCGGTGCTCAACTCGGTCTTCCTGCACCATTGCGTCGAGGCTGGGCTCGACCTGGCGATGGTCAATCCCAACCACATCACGCCCTACTCGGAGATCTCCGACGAGGAGCGAGGGCTCGCGGACGATCTCGTGTTCAACCGCCGCGAGGACGCACTCGAGCAGTTCATCGCCCACTTCGAGTCAAAGGGCGAGCAGGAGACACAGACGACGGCCAACCCAACCGAGGGCATGGAGCCCGAGGAGGCCTTGCACTTCCACATCCTGCGCCGCCGCAAGGAGGGCGTCGAGGATTGGATCGACGCCTCGGTCGAGAAGATCGGCGCGGTACCGACGCTCAACGAGGTGCTCTTGCCCGCGATGAAGGAGGTCGGCGACAAGTTCGGCGCCGGCGAACTGATCCTTCCGTTCGTGTTGCAGTCCGCCGAGGTGATGAAGAAGGCGGTTGCGCGCTTGGAGAACTACCTCGACAAGATCGAGGGCTACACGAAGGGGACCGTGGTCCTGGCGACCGTATTCGGCGATGTGCACGATATCGGCAAGTCGCTCGTGAACACGATCCTCACGAACAATGGCTATACGGTCGTGGACCTCGGCAAGCAGGTGCCGATCCAGACGATCCTCGACGCTGCCCAAGAGCACGAGGCGACCGCGATCGGCTTGAGCGCCTTGCTCGTGTCCACCTCCAAGCAGATGCCTGCCTGCATCCAGGAGCTGCACGCCAAGGGCATGCAGTACCCCGTCTTGATCGGCGGCGCCGCAATCAACAGGGCCTTCTCCTACCGCGCGCTGTACCCAGGCGGCAAGGAATCCGACGAGCAATACACCCCCGGCGTGTTCTACTGCAAGGACGCGTTCGAGGGCCTGTCGGTGATGGACCAGCTAATCGACGAGGGCGCCCACGAAGCGCTACTCGAGAAGCTGAGGACGGGCGCAACCGAGTTTCGCGCAAAGGGCGAGGCGCCTGTCGAGGAGCTCAACTTCGCTGACGACTCCGTGCGCTCAAATGTCAGTACGCACGACCCAATCCCCGCTCCTCCATGGTGGGGTGTCAGGGAGGTGCCGGTGGACATGGACGAGGTGTACTCACACCTCGACACGCACGTGCTGTTCAAGCTGCACTGGGGCGGCAAGGGCGTCAAGGGCGAGGCGTGGCGCGAGCTCGTCGAGGAGAACTTTCGCCCGCGCCTGGAGCACATGTGGGCAGAGCAGGACTACCTGCACCCGAGGGCCTTGCTCGGCTTCTTCCCGTGCTACGCCCAGGGCAACGACATCGTCGTGCTCGACCCGCGTGTCGCCGACCCGGAGTCGAGCCTTGACCCTGCCGATCCCCTCTCTTCATTCCCTTCAAAGGGGAATCCCGTGAAATGGGATTCCCGGGTTCCCCTAAGGGAGCTCGCACGGTTCGTCTGCCCGCGCCAGCCAAAGGGCGATCGCATCTGTCTCGCCGATTTCTTCAGGCCCGCGGTTGGCCAAGACGGTGAGCCCTCGCGCGAGGGTAAGCCGCCGGCCGAGCTCGACGTGATCGCCGTGCAAGCGGTGACCGTCGGCTCAGAGGTGACCGAGCTGATGGCCAAGCTGGAGACAGATGGAGAGTTCGCCGAGCAGCTGTTCGTGCACGGCCTCGGCGTGCAGACGGCCGAGGGATTGGCCGAGTGGCTGCACTGGAAGGTGCGCGAGATGCTGTCGATCCCGAGCACGCAGGGGCGACGCTACTCGTGGGGCTACCCCGCCGTGCCCGAGCAGTCAGAGCACCTGAAGGTCGAGAAGCTGCTCGACTTGGAGCAGATCGGCATGACGATCTCCGACGGCTACGCCCCGATCCCCGAGCAGTCCACGCTCGCGCTCGTCGCGCATCATCGGCAGGCGATCTACTTCGGCACGCGCCAAGGACGGCTGTTGCCAGACGGCTCGCCGGATGACGTGATCAAGGGCTCGCCGCGCGACCCGTCGTTGTTCGGCGAGCTGGACGAAGAGGAGCCGGCAGACGGAGCAGTGCAGGCGGAGGACCAGCGAGCCTCCCTACGCATCATTTGATCTCCTCTTTGACTTTGTCCTCGCCGCCGCCACCCGATTCGGGTGGACATTCGTGGCGCGGTATCAGATTGCCATTGAGATCCCTGGCATACCCCGACTCGGGAATACAGGGTTTGCCGCACCCGCTGAGCAGCGAAAGCATCGTCACGACGGCGGCCGCCGTGGAGACGATTCCGACGCCTCTGGCGCGCCCAACCCAGGCCGGCGCTTGGTCTGGGTATCCGTCGTGAAGACTCGTATCCGTCATACCGGTCAGCGGAACGATACCGACTTCCGCCCTCTCTGCCCAGCGCACCGGGCAGCCGGCTCAGGAGGAAAGCGCGATCAACTCAAGCTTCTGGCGACGGGTCAGCCCCTTGATCCGACGCTCTTCGCGCATCGCCACGCCGCGGTCGGACATCGGCCAAGAGGCCGCCAGCTCGACAGGCAGGCGACTAGCGGTGTAGCGACTGGCCTTTCCTGCTGAGTGCGTGGCGATCCGCTTGCTCAAGTCATTGGTCCAGCCGGTGTAGAGCGAGCCATCGCGGCAACGCAACATGTACACCCAGGCATCGGCCACGTCAGGACTGGACTTGCGACGGCGTGCGCCGCGAACTGCCGGGCAGCGGAGGCAGCTTGACCTGGGAGGCGTGCATCGTGCGCAGGCGCACGTCTTTCCAGGAGAGCCCCTCGCCCACGAGCGCCGGCGCGCCCATGATGACGGCGGTGGCGACCTCCACGGCCTGCAACACGATCCCGTAGGCAAGCGCGTCGGCGGTGCCCACGTGGTAGGCCCCGGCAAGCACCGCGACGCAGGCGGCCTGGAACACGCCGACGTTGGCCGGTGTGGCGGGGATGACCGCCGTAACGTTGACGGCAAAGAGCACGGCCGCGGCGGCGCCCAAGCCGACCTTCTCGTCGAGACCCAACGCCATCAACAGCAACCAGCAGGACAGCCACTGAAGCCCCCACGCCGACAGCTGCAGCGCAGTCGCCGCGGCAGCTTGGCGCGGCTTGCGAAAGACGCTCAGACCGGCGCGCACGCGCAACAGGGAGGCGCGCATGCCTGCAAACACGCGTCCAAGCCGCTGCGAGCGTGAGACGGCGGCACTGGGGACCAACACTGGCGCCAGCAACAGTGCGATCAGTACCGCCAGCGGGGCCAGCCCTACGGCAAGCAGCGCATTGGTGTGTTTGCCCGCAAAGCTGACGCTTGAGAACATCACGCCACCGAGGATCACCAGCGCGAGCAGGTTGAGCAATGTCTGGGAGACCATCGTGCCCAGCACGACAGGCAACGTCTCGCGGGCACGCCCGATGCGACGCGCCACGATCAGCGCACGAGAGGGCTCACCGAGACGGGCGGGCAGCGTGGCGGACATCAGCACGCCGATGAACGTTCCCTGCAGCGCGTCGCGGCGGCGCGCTACGCGCCAAGTAGGCGCCGCCTTGAGGATCGCGTGCCAGGCGATGCCGCGCACGACCATCGAGACGCACATGACGGCCACGCCGGCCGCCACCAATCCCGGGCTCGAGGCGACAAGGCTTGAGGCGACATTCGTGACACCGATCTTCTGCAAGGCAAGGTAGGCAAGTGCCACACCGGCAAGTGAGGTAGCAAGCAACGCGCCGCGCGAGAGCACACGCAACGCGCGATGCCTGACCGGGGGAGCCGGCTCGAGACTCGGCAAGCGGTGCGCACGCACAGGCGGGCGCAGGTCCGCGGGTGCAATGCCGTGGCGCACGGCGATGCGCGAGAAGCGCGTCGCGGGTTGCCCGACGGCGATCGCCTGCTCGTAGACATCGACTATCTCCTCGGCGACGTGCGCCCAGGAAAAGCGCTCGGCACGCTCGCGCGCAGCCGCGGCCATACTCGCCCGGCGGCCCGGGTCGAGCGCCAGCGCGCGCAGCGCCTCGGCGAGTGCCAGCGCATCGCCGGGCGGGACAAGCAGGCTGTCGCGGCCGTCGCGTGCGACATCCCTGTAGCCGGGGATATCCGATGCGACGACCGGCGTGCTTGCCGCAAACGCCTCGGTGAGCACCATGCCGAAGCTCTCCCCGCGCAGCGAAGGCGCGCACAGCACCTCAGCACGACGCAACTCTTCGTTCTTTTGCTCCTCTGAGACCTTCCCCAGGGCGCGCACGCCGTGGTCGTCGAGCAGCATCGGCGCGATCTCTGCGGAGCTTGCCCCGACGAGCGTGAGCGTCGCGGGAATCTGCTCGCGCAAGGCCTCGAACGCGCGCAGCAGCACGGGCAGACCCTTGCGCTCTACAGCTTGACCGATGAACAGAATACGCAAAGGCTCGTCGCTCGCCTGCTCCACGAGAATCCCGTCCGCGACGGTTGGTAGGCGCACCCTGTCGGGCACAAGCACGCCGTTAGGCACGATCCTGTAGCGCCCGCCATAGAAGCGTCTAGCCGTCCATGCCGCGGCCTCGGAGACGGCGATGCGAGCATGCAAGCGGTTCATGCGCCGCCTGCCCCCCATCAAGACAGCACCGATCCCGTTGGAGACGGGATTCGTGGAGTACGTGTGGAAAGTGCCGACTAGCGGCAGCTCACCGGAGGACATGAGCGCGTCGAAGCCGATCAGCGGCACGATCGGCTCGTGGATGTGCGCGACGTCATAGCCACCGCTACGCAGGGCGCCCCGGATCGCAAAGACCGAATGGGGAGTGCCGGTCAGGTTGGAGACCGCGCCGTTGGCGGGGATCCCGATTGTGCGGCCCAGCGGCACGAAGTTCGCGGGCGGCTCACGCCGCTGTGGGCGCGCCCCGCGATGCAGCCGCCGCGAGAGCGCATCGTCAGGATCGAACGGCGCGAGAATGTCGGGCTCGTGCCCTTGAGCGCGCAGCTCAGCCGAGAGCGCCTCGATATGGCGCGTGACGCCGCCCGGGTAGGTCCATGAGTACGGCGAAACCAGAGCAATCCGCACCCGATGAACTGTATCGGGCGCGGTAGCGGCGCAGCGACCGGACGCTCAAATCGGCTACTGCATACCGAAGCACTGGCCATATACTCGGCGTTGCCCATCAACATGGGCTCCTATGACCGAGCGCCACTTCGTCAAGTACACCTTCCTGAAGCTCGACCCAGCTTGGCGTCGCCTGGATGACGAGGTGCGCGCTGAGCACAAGCGCGAGTTCATGGCTGCCTGCGAGGACTTCGCCGACGGACACCTGCTGCAGTCCTTCTCACTCGTCGGCACCCGCGGTGACGCGGAGCTGCTGCTGATCTCAGAGGCTGAGAACCTGGACCGCATTCATGAGTTCCACGTGGTCTTGGCCCAGAGCGGCGTGATGAAGTGGGCAAAGCAGCCCTACTCGTTCCTGGGGATGCGCAAGAGCTCTGAATACTCCGAAGACGAGCGCGTGAACCCGCGCGGGTTCAGGGGCAAGTACGTGTTTGTCTACCCATTCGTGAAGTCGCGTGAATGGTATGCGCTACCCGCAGAGGAACGCTGGCGGATCATGCAGGGGCACATCGCGGTGGGGCGCGAATACCCGGGCGTTGACAACCACACGACCTACTCCTTCGGCCTGGACGACCAGGAGTTCGTGGTGGCCTTCGACACCGACGACATCGGCACATTCCTCGATCTGGTGCAGCGCCTGCGCACGACCGAGGCCTCGCGTTTCACTGTGCGCGACACACCGAGCTTCACCTGCATCGCCTGCTCCTTGGAGCGGGCCTTGAACGCACTCGACGGCGAGCCGATCGCGCTCGATACGCAGGCATTGCGGACCGGCTGAGCCGATGCCTAGCCCATCCAATACCAGGACAGCCGGCGCCGACGGCACCTCTCCCCCGGCCCGTCCCCACTCAAAGCGCAAGGCGACCTCTCAGAAGACAGCCGTCGAGGAGTTGCGTGGCGCCGACCCGATCATGGCCGGGCTGATCGATATGTGCGGGGTCATCTCGAGTCCCCACGCAAGAAAGCGGACCCGCAGGAGCACTATGGGGCGCTGCTGCATGCGGTCGTCAACCAACAGCTGTCGGTCAAGGCCGGAGCCGCGATCTACGGCAGGCTGACCGAGCGCTTCGGCGGCCATACCCCCACACCAGAGGAGCTGTTGGCCGACGACCCCGAAGAGCTGCGCCTAGCCGTGGGCCTGTCGCGATCGAAGGTGGGCTTCATGCGCTCGTTGGCCGAGCACATCCTCTCTGGAGAACTGGAGCTGAATCGCCTCGATTCCCTATCGGATGAGGAGGTGATGGCCGAGCTGGTGGCAGTCAAGGGCATCGGCGAGTGGACGGCGCACATGTTCCTGATGAGTCATTTGCACCGCCCTGACGTGATGGCTCCCGGAGACCTCGGCATCCGTCGCGCGATCGAACGCGCTTATTCGCTTGAAGAGCCAGACCGCGAGACGATCGAACGTCTGGCCGAGCGCTGGCGCCCACACCGGACGCTCGCGTGCCGCTACTTGTGGCGCTCCCTGAACAACGAACCGGTAGCCCGTCCTACAGGGCACCCCGGCAAGAAGAGCGTCAGGGCTTCAGCGAAAAAATGAGAGGAGGCGGGCCCTCGGGCCGTCAGACCGCAGAAACCTGCTCTTCCTCGGCCACTCTGAACGAAGAGCCACAGCCACACGCTGCGACCACGTTGGGGTTCTCGACCTTGAAGCCGGCCCCTTGCAGGCTTTCCTGGTAGTCGATGACCGAGCCGCTCACGAACTGCAGGCTCTCGTTGTCGACCAGCAGCTTCAAACCGTGATCCTCGAAGACGACGTCGTTCTCGCGCTGCTCATCGAAAGCGAGCTGATATTGGAAACCCGAGCAACCACCCCCGCGCACGCCGACTCGTAGTCCCGCGAGCGTCACGTCAGCTTGCTGGGCTTCAAGGAACTCACGAACCTTCTCTGCACCTTTGTCGGTTATCGAGATCATCGCTTTCCAAAGTATAGCGACGTCGTTTTCTTGGCTAAGCTGGGTGGGATGCCCACCGCAGCGGAGATCAAGCAGCGCATCGAGGCCGCGATACCTGGCGCCCAAGCCGAAGTCGAGGACTACACCGGCGGCGGCGACCACTTCCGCGCGACGGTCGTCTCGCCTTCATTCACTGGGCGCAGCCGCATCGAGCAGCATAAGCTTGTCTATGGCGTGTTCGGCGATGAGATCGGCGGTCCGATCCATGCGCTCTCGCTGAAGACACAAGTACCGCAGGGGCCGGGCGCCATCGCCGGCGGCGAGCAGCACGCCGCGGCAACCACATAGGAACACCAAAGCCAGGAGTCAGTCATGTCCGACACCGAGTCAAACCCCATTCGCGACGCAATCGCCGAGGCGATTGCCGAGCACGACACGATCCTCTTCATGAAGGGCACTCCCGAGGCGCCGGCGTGCGGCTTCTCCGCGCGCACCGTTGCGATGCTGCAGTCGCTGGAGGCGCCGTTCGCCGCGGTCGACATCCTGCCCGATCCCCGCATCCGTCAAGAGCTCTCGGCGATCTCGGGCTGGCCCACCATCCCCCAGCTGTTCGTCGGCGGCGAGCTTGTCGGCGGCTGCGACATCGTCACGGAGATGTACGAGTCCGGGGAGCTTGCTGAGACGCTCGGACTGGAGGAGCACGAGAGCGGCCCCGTGGAGCCGGTCGCCAACGGTGTGCAGCCGTCTGGGCTCACCCAAATCGAGAACCGACTCGGATAAGAACTTGAGCTCGGTTGGGACTTCCGAAGGAGTCCTGAGGCCCGGCCGGTGGTGCGGTAAGGTCCGCCGCGCCGCATGAGTCCTGTCACTGTCGTCACCGATACCACCAACTATCTACCGCGCGGGCTGGCGGACAGAGAAGGCATCCACCAGGTCAGTCTGTACGTCGGCTGGCAGGACGACCAGCGGCGCGAGATCGAGCTCGACAGCTTCGACGCCTTCTATGAGCGGCTACGCACCGACCCGGATCTGCCCACCACCTCGCAACCTTCGATCGGGGATTTTCTCGCGGTCTGGGAGCCGTTGCTCGAGGAAGGACAGGACATCGTCTCGATCCATCTAGCCGGTGGCATCTCGGGCACTTGCGAGTCCGCCCGCCAAGCTCAGAGTCTGCTGGTCGAGCGCGGCCTGGACGAGCGCATCGAGGTGATCGACGGGGAAACTGCCTGCGGAGGCCTCGGCCTGGTACTGCTGGCGGCAGCCGCTGCGGCTCACAAAGGTGCCGAGAAGGACGCCGTCGCCGCGCGAGCGCGAGAGGCGCGCAAGGCCTTGAAAATCTGGTTCTGTGTCGACACGCTCGAGTACCTGAGGCGCGGTGGACGCATCGGCAACGCCCAGGCGTGGATCGGCAGCACGCTCAAAATCAAGCCGATCCTCTCACTCGACTACGAAATCACGCCCGTCGAGCGGGTACGCACCGCCAAGCGCGCGTTCGAGCGCATGGTGCAGTACGCCCAGGAATTGCACGACAGCGGCGCCGACCGCTGGGTCGTGCAGCACATCCAAGCCACCGAGCAGGCGGAGCGGCTGATCGACCGCTGCCGCGAGATCTTCGGCTCAGAGCCGATCTTCACCTCAGAGGTGGGACCGGTAATCGGCACCTACACCGGGCCTGGTCTGCTTGGCGTCGGCGCCCTGCCGAACGCGCTCGTGTCTTAAAGCGAACTGCACGTCAACACCCCCCTTTTGCTGGAACAGGGGTAGTCGCTTAGCCGCGGCGGCGTTTGCGACGACGACGGCGCCCGAGCATCAACACACCAACGACTGCGACACCAATCGCAATCTCGCGCTGGTGTCGCTCGATGTGCCCGCGCCAGTCGGTGATACGCGCGACTTCGCCATGCAGATTGTTCAGCGACACGGCCAACTCAGCACGGTTAGCCTCGATCGAGTCGCGGATCTCAGCTGTCGAGCGTTGTGCCATCGACTGTCCCCCTTCCAAGATCTGTGTCCGATGTTAGCCCGGCGGGCGGCACCGGCGGCGGACTTGGGCTGGTGGCGGTCGCGGACGCCGAGACCGGCTTGCCCGGCGCAGGAGACCCCGCGGAGGCCGGTGCCTCCGAGGAGCCGCTGACCGTCTCGCGGATCTTGCGCGCCTCCTCGATCGCCATGTCCGGGGTCGGCGGCGCACCCGCTTTTACCGCCCTGTATGCCAGCAGACCGGCGATGACGCCTAGCACCACCAGGATCAGCGCCATCGCGAAGAAGCCCCAGAAGTAGGTGAACTGGTTGCCGATCGGCAACTCGAAGTAGAGCAGCCATGCGCACCCGATCAGGACGAAGAAGAGTGCGGTGAAGAAGAACACACCGGCGACGATCCCCACGATCGCGCCCTTGGCAAGACGCGTCGTCTTCTCCGTGATCTCTGTCTTTGCGAGCTCGATCTCCTCGCGGATCAAGAGGCTCGCGCGCTCGGTTACCTCGGTTATCGCTGCGGCAATGCCCTGCTGTCGCCCGTCCTGGCCGGGGGGCGGGTGGGGAGCGTCGCTCACTCCGGGGGCTCCTCGTCGAACACGCGTCGCCACAACTGGGCGGCCGCCCGCTGGGTGATGATGCTCGCCAGCGCACCGACGGCGGTCAGCAGACCGGACCACATCACACGCTTCATCAGCTCGTTCTCCATTCGCGGAAGTGTAGTGGCCAGCCGGACGGTCTGGTTGGCAGCCTCTACCTGCATAGACTGGAGGAGGTGCCAGAAGCCCCCGTTCAAGACTTTCCGCTGTTCCCGCTCGGGATCGTCGCGTTGCCGACGGAGAGCGTTCCACTGCACATTTTCGAGGATCGCTATCGCGCGATGATCGAGGAGTGCATGGAGGGCGAGAGCGAGTTCGGGATCGTGTGGCTCTCAGACGACGAGCTCAAGCCGGTCGGCTGCGCGTGTGAGGTCGAGAGCGTGCTCGACCGCGAGGACGACGGCCACTTCACGATCCTGGTGCGCGGCACACGCGTCTTTCGCCTGCTCGAGCGCCAGGATGACCTTCCCTATCCGGCGGGCGTGGTCGAGTTCGTCGCCGAGCGTGACGAGGTCCTCGACGAGCGGGCCGCAGGCGAGGCCCATGAGCTCTACGGCGAGCTCGTGGAGCAGGCGACCGACCGCGAGCTCGAACCACAGGAGCTTCAGGCGATGAGCGCCTATGCGATGGCCGGCACCGTGGACTTCGGCGCCGACGCCAAGCAGGAGCTGTTGGAGTTGCGCTCCGAGAACGCGCGCCTGCGCCTGCTGACGCTGCTGTTTCGCGCCGCGATCAAGCAGATGGAGCTGGTCGAGCGTGCACAGCTGCGCGCTCGCTCCAACGGCAAGGTGCACTTCTGCTGAGTGCGCTCAGCGGGGGTCTGGCCCGGACGAGCTACCGCCCGCGACGCCTATCCACCACGTCTGGCGCCGCTGGCAACAAACGACTCGTCAAGCCCCCTGCTGTGGAAGCCCGCAAACTCCCTGGGCAACGTTCAGCACGAAGCCGGCGAGCTTGCGCATCGCCGACGACTGATGTGGCGAGTTGTCGCTGAAGCGCACCGTGCCGTTGGCGTCGCGCAGGTAGTAGCTCAGCACCGAGCCGAGCTCGGCCGGTAGCGACTCGTGCTTGGCCGCCGGTTCTTCCAGGTCTTCCTGGATCGTGCGCGCTTCGATTATCTGCGGGTCGCTCAGACGGCGTGCCGGCCCGTTGTCGCAGTGCACGACGCCTTCTTCGTTGACGAGCATCGTCAGCTTGGCTCCAGGTCCGCTGCCGCTGCGATACACGATGAACAGGTCGG
Organism: uncultured Solirubrobacterales bacterium; assembly: GCA_963704555.1. GTDB lineage: Bacteria > Actinomycetota > Thermoleophilia > Solirubrobacterales > Solirubrobacteraceae > Palsa-744. Next base: position 1,161,729 of record OY969921.1, on the reverse strand, counting down.
GCGAGAGCACCCCGCCGCAGCCGCCGCCGACCAGCAGCGCGACGCACAGAAACATGCCCGCCAAAAGGGCATGCCCCCCGCGCGCGCGGGGGGCATGACGATCTGGAGCAAACCCAACCCACCGGCGCGCGCCCGACCAAAGCCAAAGCCAAAGCCCCCCGCGCGCGCAGGGGGGGCGCCTTCTCGAGGAGGTCACGCCACCACCGCCACGCCGCCCCGGCGGGGATCGCCGGCTCCGATCAGCTCTGAGCCTTGACGCTGCACAGCCTGGACGCCGCCGAAGAACAGGTTGAGGTCGTGAAAGCGAACTATCTCTCGCTGCCGACTGGTAGCGCCGCCTGGCGCGGCATCGGCCTCGAACCCGGGCCGCACACCGATGCCGGCAGCCGGCTCGATCCCCGGCTCGTGGTAGACGATTCCCTGCTCGAAATGTGCGCGCGGCGCGCTCACCGCCTCGGGTGCACGCAGACCCAGATCGACGACACCCACGATCGTCTGCAGCAGCGCCGAGCGGATTCTGTTGGAACCGGCGCTGCCGAGCACCAGCTCAACCTCCCCATCGCGCATCACGATCGTCGGGGCCATCATGCTCGGCATGCGTCGCCCCGGCGGATGGCTATGGAAGCCGAGCGGGCTGAGGTCCTCCTCGCCCATCACGTTGTTCAGGTGGATGCCTGTTCCCGGAACCACGACGCCCGATCCCTCGCCGTTGGTGCACGTCACAGAGCAGGCACGCCCCCGCGAGTCCAGCACCGAGATGTGGGTCGTGGACCCGAGTCGTGACGAGAGGAAGCACGCCCCAAAATCCTCATCTGAAAGACCCTGGACGAACTCTGCCGTACGCTCCTCTTGGGCCGCTTCCATCGCACCGATCACAGCCTCGAGCGCGGGCGGCGAAGGCTGCGCGTCGAGCAGGCCCAGCGAATATGCCAGCAGCGTGCCGCCGGCCGAGGGTGGTGGGTTGGTCAGCACCTCGCGGTCGCGATAGTGCATCGGCAGCGGCTCGCGCTCAATCGCCTCGTAGGCGCCGAGCTGCTTGGCCGTGAGCGAGCCGCCGCGCTCGCCCAGCCAGGCGCACACCGCGTCTGCGATATCTCCGCTGTAGAAAGGCTTGGCACCCTCTTGCCCGAGCCTGAGCAGCGCATCGCCGAGCTCGGGGTTGCGCAGCCGCTCTCCCTCTTTCAGCACCGCGCCTTGCGGGGCCCATAGCGCCGCGCACTCCGGGGTCGAGCAGAGCAGGTCGCCGAGGATCTTTGCGATGTAGGCCTGACCCTTGTTGAGCACGACTCCCTCGCGCGCGAGCGTTGCCGCCGGTGCCGCCAGCTCGGCGAGCTCGATCGTGCCCCAGCGCTTGATCGCCTCGCAGGCGCCGGCCGGTGCTCCATATATCCCACACGAGGCCGCGCCGATGTAGAACACCTGGACAGCGTCGCCAAAGGAGACATCCACCGCTTCCAGCTCGGCCGCGCTGCCATCCGTGGCCCGCTCTGGAGCCTGCACGAAGAAGTCCAGCAAAGCCGGTTGTTGACCGCCGCCGGCCACCATCATGTATCCCCCGGCGCCAAGCCCGGTCAGCAGCGGCTCGGCGGCAAACGAGGTGAGCATCGCCGCCACGGCCGCATCGACGGCGTTGCCGCCTTCGCGCAGCACCCGCGCTCCCGCCTCTGCGGCCAGCGGATGGCCCGCCGCTACAACTCCCTTACCCGTGGTCATGCCTCCAGCGAATAGCAGACCAGCCACCGCGCCGCTTTCCCGCAGAGCGATTTACTTAGCGACGGAGAGCCGTGGCAGATACATATACTTTTTGAAATTGCCTATTGTATTTACACATGTATCTATTATCGGCAATTCAAAAAAAGAGATACACCACCACAGACCCGATCATGCCGACTACAACGAAGCAGACCCAACGGACGCTTGCTCAAGAGAGCTTTTTCTAGAAATTAGGGATGAACTCGGGCACGTCCATGTCGCTGACGGAGAGACCGCCACGACGGGACTGCCTGTCACCGCGCGACGAGCGAGCATCGCGCGCCGACGGGCCGGTGCGTTTTATACGGGGCTCACCCTCGGGCTCGCGCATCTGCGGGCGTGAGTTCTTGACGCCGTAGCCGGTAGCGACGACGGTCACCCACACCTGGTCGTCGAGCTTCTCGTCGACCATCGCGCCGAAGATGATGTTCGCGTCCGGGTGCGCCGCCTCGGAGACCGCCTTGGCTGCCTCGTTGACCTCCCACAGCGACAGGTCGCGGCCACCGGTAATCGACAAGAGGATCGAGCGTGCGCCCTCCATCGAGGTCTCCAGCAGCGGCGAGGCGACCGCCTGGGCCGCCGCCTCGGAGGCGCGATTCTCGCCGAAGCCCATGCCGATTCCCAGCAAAGCGTTACCGGCGTCGGACATGATCGTGCGCACGTCGGCGAAGTCGAGGTTGATGAGACCTGGCAGTGTGACCAGGTCGGAGATGCCCTGGACGCCTTGGCGCAGCACGTCGTCGGCGACGCGAAATGCCTCGACCATCGCCGTCTGCTTGTCGAGCACGGTCAACAGGCGGTTGTTCGGCACCACGATCAGCGTGTCGACCTCCTCGGCCAGCACCTCCACGCCATGGTCGGCCTGCTCCGCGCGACGCGAGCCCTCGAAGCCGAAAGGCTTTGTCACGATCGCGACGGTCAAAGCACCGACTTCGCGGGCGATGCGGGCCACGACCGGTGCGGCACCGGTACCAGTGCCACCACCGGCACCTGCCGTGATGAAGATCATGTCCGAGCCCTTCAGCAAGGCCTTGACACGGTCGTAGTCGTCCATCGCGGCCTGCCTGCCGACGTTCGCATCCGAACCCGAGCCGAGGCCACGAGTCAGCTCGGCGCCGATGTGCAAAGTGATGTCGGCCGTGGACTGTTGCAGCGACTGCAGGTCTGTGTTGATCGCGAGAAACTCGACGCCCTCGACCTCGGCCTCGACCATGCGGTTGACCGCGTTCGTGCCGGCGCCGCCGACGCCCACCACTCGGATCACCGGTTGGGTCACTGGGATCGCGGCACCAAACGGACGCGGCTGCTCTTGCGCGTGCGTCTCGTGCGTCTCGTGCGCGTGCGTTTCGTGCGCATACGCGTACCCCTCGCGTGAGACGTCGCGTTCGGGTGCAACACCTGGGCGCTCCATCAGGCTCTCGGGAATCTCCGAGGAGAATGCGTGACGCAGACGCTCCTGCGGGCTCGGGATGTGTGCAGTCTCCTGGTCCCGCTCGATGCTGGGGCGCAGCGACGGGTGCGGCACGCCGCTCTCGCGCGGGTGCTCTACCTGTGCGTGTGCGGACGGCCGGCTTGCGGCAGACATGGACTCGACCGAAGCGGCCGCCTCAGTCATCGGCTCGACAGCGCCCGCAGGCGCCTGCCCCCCGCCATGGGGGGTGGCGGCGTCGGCTGCCGGCTGCTCGACGGACTCGTCCTTCTCCAGCTCCTCGGTCTTGCGGAACAAGGCCGCAAGCGGGCCTTCGCGCATCGATGCTCGCTTAGGGTTTGCCATGAGCCAAGACCTCCTGTGCCAGCTGGCGATAGGACTGGGCGGCGACACCATCCGGCTCGTACTTCAGCACCGACATTCCCTTCACAGGGGCCTCGGCGAAACGCACCGTCTTGCGGATGCGCGACGCGAACACGCGGTCGCCGAAATTCTCCTCGAGGATCTCGATTGCCTCCTTGGCATGGATCGTGCGCGAATCGACCAACGTCGGGAGGATACCCTCGATATCGACGTCCGGATTGAGGTTCTCGCGAATCATTGCCAGGGTGTTTTGCAACTGGATGAGCCCACGCATCGATAGATACTCACACTGCACGGGCACAATAACCTTGTTGGCGGCGGTAAGAGCGTTGATCGTCAAAAGTCCCAGGCTCGGCGGCGTGTCGATGCAGATGAAGTCGTAGTCCTCCATGATCGGCTCGAAGGCCTTCTGCAGCGAGCGCTCACGGCCGATCATCGTGGACATGGCGATCTCCGCGCCGGCGAGGTCGATCGAGGCGCAGGCGACGTCGATCTCGCGCTTGCGAATCACCTCTCTGATCGTGGCGCGCTGGGTGAGCACGTCGTACATCGACAGCTCCAGCGTGTCCGGGTCGATGCCCTGGGACATCGTCAGGTTGCCCTGTGGGTCCATGTCGACGCAGAGAACACGGTGTCCCTCCTCCGCGAATGCGGCAGCCAGGTTGAGCGTCGTTGTTGTCTTGGCCACCCCGCCCTTCTGATTGGCGAACGCGATGACCTTGGCCCGTGCAGTCACGGCAGGCTCCGATGGTCGAATTTTGGAAAGCCGTCGGGTTGGGTATTCGCACGACGGCAAGCGATTCCTGCACAGCCCCTACGATCCCCCGGGTGTCACCACGTCACATTCCCTTGGAGCAGCGTCTGAAGGGGAAGCAGGTGTGCGTGTGCGTGGGCGCCGGCGGGGTCGGCAAGACCACTGTCTCGGCAGCTCTTGGGCTCGGGCTGGCAATGCGTGGCAAGAAGGTGGTAGTCGTCAGCATCGATCCGGCCAAGCGACTTGCGGGAGCGCTTGGCTTGCGCGAGCTTCCGGGCGAGCCGCACCGGATCGAGCCGTACACGCTCGCCGAGCACGGGGTCGAGGCGCGCGGCGAGCTGTGGGCGATGATGCTCGACTCCAAGCGCACGTTTGACGATTTGATCGTGCGGCTGGCTCCGGATGAGCGTACGCGCGACGAAGTCCTCTCTAATCGCATCTACCGCGAGCTCTCCTCGGCGGTTGCCGGCTCGCAGGAGTTCACGGCTGTCGCGAAGCTGTTCGAGCTGTATCGCGACGGCGCTTGGGATGTGATCGTGCTCGACACTCCTCCATCGCGCGATGCGCTGGACTTCCTTGACGCGCCCGACCGGCTGACGCAATTCCTGGAGGGGCGCGCGCTGAAGGTACTGCTCCCCGGCGGCGTCACGCGCGGACTGCTCGGGCGTGGGGCCGGCTTGATGTTCTCGGTGTTTGCCCGCGTGACGGGCGTCAACCTGCTCGGCGAGCTATCTGGATTCTTCGGCTCGCTGTCCTCGCTCACCGACGGCTTTCGCGAGCGTGCACGCGGCGTCGAGCAACTGTTGCGCGATCCGCTCACGGGCTTTCTGATCGTCACCTCGCCTGAGCACGAGCCAGCGCAGGAGGCCGCCTTCCTGCATGCTCAGCTTGCGAGCGAGCAGATGGCATTCAGCGGCTTGATCGTCAACCGTGTCCACGACCACGGCCTCGACGGACACACGCCAGAGCAGCTCACGCAGCTGCTCTCGGCCGAGCTTGGGGCTTCGCTTGCCGCGCGAGTGGCGCGGAACCTGGCCGACTTCGACGTGCTCGCTACACGCGATCGTTCCAGCGTCGCAGAGCTTTCGCGGGCGCTTGACGAACCCGACCCGCTGCTCGTGCCCTACCTAGATGGCGACGTGCAGGACCTCAGCGGCTTGGTCCTCATCGCCGAGCGTCTGTTCTCCTGAGGATCCGACGATACGGCCGCCGCGCGGCGCGCTGGTGCCCGGCGCGGCGACAGGCGCCTGCTTTACATCCTCGCTTCCCTTACTCGCGCGAACCTCCTCGCCTGGGTCGTAAAGCTCCTCGCCCGGTCCTCCGCCGCAAGACCCGGCCTCCATGTCGGGCTCGACTCCAGCGAGCAGCAGCTCGTCAGCGAGCGAGCCGAGATCGACCGGCAGGTGTCCGCAGACCACGTCGCGCAACAGTGCGCGCAGGTGGTCTGAGAGCTCGCGAGCCAGATTGATCGCGCTCATTCGCTGCTCCGCGACGCCGGCGATCGCTTGGCGCTCGAGTGCGATTGCCTTCAAGGTCCGTTCAGCGAGCACCGTGCGATGCTCGGGCGCCGCGCACAGCGCCGCCAAGCGCCCGGCGAGCAGGCCATCGGGCAAGCCTGTGGGCTCGAGCTCGGACGGTGCGCCCAGCAATGCGCGCAGGGCAAGCAAGTGGTCGCTGATCGCCTCGTACTCTGAGGGCCGCTCGCAGCCAAGCTCGAAGCGTCGCAGCGCCCACGCCAACCCGTTTGCGTGCGGGGCACGACGCGAGACCAAGTTGCAGAAGGCGCGCAGCTCGTCCTCCTGCTCGGCGCTCACCACGAGCATGCCGTGCGGGTGTCCGCCCGTGCCGAGCGCAAGCGCGGCCCACGGTGCCGCCCCGGTCCGCGCCCAGGCGAGCGTGCCCAGCGCGATGCGGCCGTCGCCGAACAGGCGCAGCGCGCGCAACAACTCGCGCAACACGTCCTTGCCTTGAGCGATCGTCGAGCGCGGATCGGTCGCTTGTGCGCTGAATACGACGAGCAGATGGTCGTCCTCACCGCGAGGCCCAGCCTGTGCCTGCTCAGGCGCGCCCTGCAGAGCGTCGGGGTGGGCGATCAAGAGGCCACGCGCCAGTGCCAGCTCCGGCGAGGCGATCGTCAGGCCGTGCAGGGTCGCCACGAGCGTGACCTCACCCGCTGCCGCGAAAGTAGAGTCCTCCAGACGCTCGAGCGCACGCTCAACCCGCTGTTCGTATTGACCGATCTTTGAGCGGTCGAAGTCGGTCTGCTGGTCGAAGACCTCCTGCAGCAGCATGAGCAGAGCGGCGTCAGCACGGCCACGGTTCGGACGGTCGCTGCCGCTGTCTCGGTCTCGGCCTTGGTCCCAGTCTCGGCCTCGGCCCCAGTCTCGGCCACAGTCTCGGCCTTGGTCCCGATCTCGGCCTCGGTCCCGATCTCGGCCTCGGTCCCGATCTCGGTCACCATCGCGGCCATCGCCGCGACTACGACCTCCGCCACGGCCGGGCTCCACACCGCTCGCGATCAAGTAGCGGTCAAGCGCCTCGAAACCATCGAGCAAACTTGCCGCTTGGGCATAAGCGTCGAGGCGGCGCAACTCGGAGAAGCGCTCGGCGATGAACGCGTCGGTCAGTGGGCGATAGCAGTACAGAGAAGCTGCGCCACGTCCGCGACCGGATTGCGAGGCGAGCTCAAAAGGCACCTCCTGACCGGCGGCGACTTTCGCATGCAGGCTGTCGGCTGCCTGAGCGATGAACTCGACGAGCGCGGCTTGCAGTTGGAGAGAGCGCACGATTGGCTCACTTCGCCGCGCGCGTTAGGGCTCCTGCTGGGTGCAGGGCTCATTGCGCTCGCCCCAAGCCGCTCGGGCTTTGGCGTACCCGATTTCGGCGTGCCCAGAACAACCGATTTCGGCGTGCCCAGAACACACCCCCCTTTGCGAACACGTTAGATCAAGCTTAGGTACCAAAATCCCCCGCTCCACACAAAGGGGGTATTAACTTGCAGTCCACTTTTGGAAGACGTCAGCCCAGCACGGATCGCTCCGCGGAGCTACGCGTCGAGAGCGAGGAGATCTACTTACTTACGCGACCGCGGCGACCAGCGCCGAGGCGACCGCCTCTTCGCAGCCGAGACCGAGCCAACGCTCCCCATAGGAGCGCATGTCCTCGACGATCGGCAGTAGCGCCAAGCCCTTTTCGGTGAGCGCGTACTCCACGCGCGGCGGAACCTCGGGAAAGGTGTGGCGCTCGACGATGCCCTCCTCCTCGAGCGCGCGCAGGCGCAGCGAGAGCGTACGCGGGCTGATGCCCGCAAGCGAGCGCTCCAGCTCGCAGAAGCGCGTGCGTCCCTCGGCCAAATCGCGCACGAGCAGCAGCGTCCACTTACCGCATACCACCTCAGCGGTGCGACATACCGGGCAAGTGTCTCGGGCGGCCATTTCAACCGTTACTTTACCAACTGAAGTAGCGGAGCCTTGTTCCGCTGAGGCACCGTCAAGCCAGGCGAGATGCGCGATCAAGCCAAGCGAGATGTGCGATCAAGCCAGGCGAGAACCGCGATCGGATCCGGCAGAGAGCGCAATCGACCCCACAAGGGGTCCGACCAATCAACCCACGACCGCGGGAGCGCTCGGTGCCGGCGCGACCGGCTGCGGAGGAATGTGCGGAGCGGGCGCCTCGGCTCCGTCGCGCCGCGCCTGTGCTTGGGCAACATCCTCCATCGTGGTGCCCACGCGGCCGTCGGCCTGCAAGAGCAGCTTGAAGTCGTGCGGGCTGCTCGCGACCCTCAGCGCCTCCTCGGTCGTGACGCGACCCGCCTTGACGTGATGGAAAAGAGCCTGGTCGAAGGTCTGCATGCCGTAGTAGGCTCCGCCGGAGATCGCCTCGCCCAGCTGGCCCGTTTGGTTTGGATCGACGATCATGTCGCGCACGCGCCCGGTCATGCGCAGGATCTCGCAGACCGCCACACGCCCACCACTGGAACCTGGGACAAGCCGCTGAGAGATGACGCCTCGAATCGTGCCGGCGATCATCGAGCGTGCCTGGTTGTGCTGGTGTGGTGGGAAGAAGTCGAGCAGGCGGTTGATCGACTCCGGGGCGTCCACCGTGTGCACGGTTGAGAGCACAAGGTGGCCAGTCTCGGCAGCTGAGAGTGCTGTGCGGACGGTCTCCTCGTCGCGCATCTCCCCTACGAGAATCACGTCCGGGTCCTGGCGCAAGACGCGACGCAGAGCGCGCTCGAAGGACTTCGTGTCCATGCCCACTTCGCGCTGGTTGATAACCGAGCGCTTGTCGCTGTGCACGAACTCGATCGGGTCCTCGATCGTGACGATGTGCTTGCTCATGGTCACGTTGATGTGGTCGATCATCGCCGCGAGCGTCGTCGACTTGCCCGAGCCGGTGGTGCCGGTGAGCAGGATGATCCCGCGCTCTTCCTCGGCGAGGTCGCGCACGACGGACGGCAGGGCGAGCTCATCGATGCTCGAGATCTTGGCCGGGATGGCACGACACGCGAGCGAGGTAAGCCCGCGCTGGCGGAAGGCGTTGACACGGAAACGCGCCACGTCGGCGATTTCAAAGGAGAAGTCCACCTCGTGGTCGTCGGTGAACTCCTTCAGCTTGACCTGGTCGGTGAGCAGCTCGTGCAGAGCGTGTTCGGTGTCGTCGGCACTGAGTGGCAGTGCACCCGGATCCGGCCCAAGCGTCCCCTGCACGCGATATAGCGGCGGCGAATCGACCTTCAGGTGGAGGTCGGAGCCCTTGCTGGCCACGAGCTTGCGCAGCGCTGCATGCACGTCGAACATGACTCTCTCATCGGCGAGGAGACGCGCCGACTTGATGCCTGGGACAGCGCCTGGACGAGGCGCTAAGCCACGTCGCGGAGCTTCTGTGCCTCCGCGAGACTTTGCAGCTTCTTCAAAGACTGGTTCTCGATCTGACGGATGCGCTCGCGCGTGACGTTGAACGTGCGCCCGACCTCATCCAGCGTGCGCGGGTGCTCGCCGCCGAGCCCATAGCGCAGCTCGAGCACGCGACGCTCGCGGTAGGAGAGATTCTCAAGCGCCTCGCGCAGCGCCTCCTTGGTGAGGATCTCCGCGGCGCGCTCATACGGGGACTCGGCGCGCTCGTCGGCTATGAACTGGCCGAACTCGGACTCCTCCTCATCGCCGACGGGCTTCTCCAGCGATACGGGGGCCTGAGCGGAGCGCTTGATCGAGTCGACCTCTTCAGGGTCGATCCCGGTGACCTCGGCGATCTCATCCGCCGTGGGCTCGCGGCCGAGCTCGGTGACGAGCTTGCGCTCGGCGCGGCCGATCTTGTTGAGCTTCTCGACGACATGCACGGGGATGCGAATCGTGCGCGCCTTGTCGGCCAGAGCACGAGCGATCGCCTGGCGGATCCACCAAGTGGCGTATGTGGAGAACTTGAAGCCCTTGCGGTAGTCGAACTTCTCCGCGGCGCGCACCAAGCCGAGCGTGCCCTCCTGGATCAGGTCCAGGAACGGCAGGCCCTGGTTGCGGTAGTTCTTGGCGATCGAGACGACCAGGCGCAGGTTGGACTCCACCATCTTCTGCTTGGCGTCGAGGTCGCCACGCTCGATGCGCTTGGCGAGATCGACCTCCTCCTGGGCTGTAAGCAGGCGCACCTTGCCGATGTCCTTGAGGAACAGCTGCAAGCTGTCGGTGGTCATGTCCGGCTTGAGATCGAGCGCGGTCTTGGCCTTGCGCCTGCCGCGCTTATCGGGTGCGCGTTCGACCTGAGAACCGGCGGCTGTCGCCGGATCGATGTCCTCGACGAGCTCGATCTCAGATTTCTCAAGGTAGCCGTGCAGCTCCTCGACGTCGGACTCGTCCAGATCGAGATCGGAGGTCGCCGTGGAGATCTCAGCGAACGTGAGCACTCCGACCTGCTGCCCCTTGGTCAACAGGTTCTTGACCTCTTCCAGCTCTTGAAGTTCCACCACTGACATGCTTTTCCCGTTTCCGTCGTAAGGCGCCCCGAGGGCGCAGGACCCGCCGACGGGACCCCCTCGGAGTGCTGTTAGAGGACTACCTTAGCCGGGGTTGTGGCCGAAACCCGCCCGACAGTACAACTCAGATGTACGCGTCTATCGTAACGGCTTAACGTTTCGAGGCAGCCGAAAATCGCTCGCGGCTGCACGCGACTCTTAGGTGCGCGATGATTGCAGGGCGATGAGTCCCAGCGAAAGCCGCAACGGACGCGGAGCCGACTCGATCCCCGAGGGTGGCATCCTCGCGGCGCTGCCACGAGCCCGACCTCAACGTGCGAGCGCACGTAGAGCTGCTGCCCGGACGAGCACAGCGGCTAAGAGGGGCACGGCAGCCAAGACGACCACAGCGACAAAGACAAAGAGCGCTCGGGCGCCTGCGGCCAAGAAGCGCATTACGAGAGAGAGTTCTACTGCGGCCGAGCCATTGGCGGTCAAGAAGCCAGCGGCCCGGAAACCCGTCGCCGCCAAGAAGGCCGCCTCGACCAAGAGGCGTACGAAGAAGCCGATCGCCAAGCCTGCCGAGCCGCCTGCTCCCAAGCAAGGCTACGAGCCTGAGGAGGAGCTCGAGCTTGGCAAGAGCGTCAATCCACCAAACGGGGCCGAGCTGGTGGAGTCGATGGCGGACATCGTTGGCGAGCTCGCCAACTCCGGGCTCACCGCCGGCGGTCGTCTTCTCAAGGACGCCTTCTCGCTGCTGCGTCGTCCCTGAGCTTCTGTATACTCGCGCCGACGCCGAGTTCTCGTGACCCAGGTCGCGAGGAACGGGGGACCCAATGTGGTCCGTGTGTATCCCAAGCAAGGAGCAGACGGTCCACGGGGGCGAATCGGCCTGAGTCAGGCCGTAGCGCAGAAGTAGGAGCGCGAGCCCGTCAGCTCACCCCGTAGGCGACGCGAAGCAACACCGATATGAATCGCACGCTTGCGAAAACAACGCTGCTCGTCCTCGCCATCGCGCTTCTTTGCGCAGGGGCTGTCAGCTCCAGCGCACTAGCCGCCACGGGGGGCGCCGGCGCCCCCGCCACGCCAACCTCTGGCACGCCGGCCGCACCCAGCACGAAGGCGCAGATCGCTACCTGGTTCGGTCCTGGCTTCTACGGACAGAAGACCGCGTGCGGGCAGACGATGAGCTCGGTGATCGTAGGAGTGGCGTCGAGGACGCTGCCGTGCGGAACGCTTGTGCTCGTCAACTACAAGGGGCACCACCTGACCGTGCCCGTGATTGATCGCGGTCCATATGGCAACAACGGGGCGACCTGGGATCTGACCTGGGGCGCCGCCAGCGCACTGACGATTACCGAGACGGTGCGCATCAAGACAAAGGTGGTAGGCCAGGCACCCAACACACCCCTGTTGGGGGTGCCTGCCGAAGTGCAACCGACACCCGAGGAAGCGGCCAGCGGCGGCACCCCCGCCGCCTGAGTCGTCCTCAGCTGGCCGTGGGCGGATCGGTATGGGCGATCGAGCGGCCGGTGGCCCGCGCCGAGTAGACGCCGAGATCGGCGCGCGCGGCAAGCGCGGGCGCCTCGGTGCCGTCGTCGGGACAGACAGCTATGCCGATTGCGACCTCCATCGGGACGTTGCGATGCGTGGCGGAGGTGCGCACCAGCCGCGCCAAGCGCTCCGCGAGCATCTGCGCGCCGGTGCCATTTGTCTCGGGGGCGACCAGCCAGTAGCGACCGAGCGTCTCGCGCGAGAGCCGATCTGTGGCACGCATACCGCGACCTAGCGCAGTCTCGACCTGGGCTACGAGACCGTGCAGATCGTGCGGGGTCTCCGAGCGCTCCAGACGCGCGACGTCGACGATCTCGACTAGCAGGACCGCGAACGGCAGACCGTCCTCGGCGTGACGGGCAAGCAGGCGACCGACTGAGGAGACCCAAGCGGAGGGGCCCTCTTCGCGACGAACGTCTCTGATCTCGATCTCCGGTTGAATCGGCTCCACCGACGCCAGCGGCTGCTGCGCGGCGGTCTGTTCCTGTTCGTCGACGAGCTTTGTGAACGTGTACTCGCCGACGCTTGTAGGAATCGATTGCAAAGTCGCGGGAGGCGCAGTCTCTGGCCGCGACGGGACCGGCGGTATGCGACGCTCGACGGAGGGCTCCTCGGAGCCGGCAGCACCTGGTGGCGGGCCAACCGGCGGCGTGCCGACATGCGCCGTGCCAGCCTGCACCCTGTCCGCCTGCACCGTGCCCTCCTGCACCCTGCCCGCATTGGCGGCCCCGGCGCCGGCCGCTCCGCCGGCGCCGAAAACATCGGGTTCATCGCGGGTCCGCTGCCCAACTACGGAATCGACGTTTGCGCCTGGGGCGGACGAAGCCGTAGCGCCAGATCCGGGGGCGGCGGCCAGCAGCACAACCGTCGAGGACACCTCTACGAGCCGCTCGGAGAGCTCCCTAACGCGCTCGACGCGGGGGGCGTCGCCCAGCTCCTCTTGCAGCGTCTCCCAGAGTACATCGCTGAGCTGCTGGGCGGCGCGTGCGGCACGCGCCAAGCGCTCGGCGGAGGCTGAGGAAGGAATCGATTGGTCAGGCTGGTCTCTCACAGGAGGTTGATATCAGCAGGCAAGGACGAGACGCGCGCCGATCGGCAACTCAGCGGCCGCTCTCGACGATCGCGTCGGACTTCAGATCAACGGCCGAGGAGGCGCTGTTCATCCGCGGATAGCCTTTGCGGCGTGAGGCGCATGCCGAAGCTTGCCCAGGTGTCAGAGCTCGTCGACCATACGACCGAAGACTCGGCGAGCGGCGCGATGCGCTCGGTGCAGGGCGCCGACGTGACGCTCGCGCAGGAGGAGCTTGAGATGCTGTGGACTCCGGTACACCTGGAGCGACTGGCGCGCACCTACTGGCGCTTCATCGCGCGTGTGACGCTGGGACTGGTTCGGGTGGTCTATAGCGAGTCCGAGCGCTCAGTGGTGCTGCTGGAGCGTCACCTGAAGCTGCTGAGCTTCGATGCGCCCGAATACGAGATGGACGCCGAGCGCGGAGTGGTGCGCTGGCGAATCAAGCGCGGACTGCTCGTAGCGCGCAGCGGACACGGCGGTCTCGGGCATCTGCAGATCGATGTACGCCGATTGTCTACTCCGGCGGACCACTCGGCGCGTTTGCACATCGAGGTGGAAGTCGCCAACTTCCACCCTGCTATCGCGACGAGGCTCGGCAAGCGTGTCTATAACGCCACACAGGCGAGGATCCATCTGTTCGTGTCCAACGGCTTCCTGCGCTCGCTTGCGCGCCTGGACTTGGCGGAGTCGAGGGTTGGACAGCTCGACGCCCGCCGCGAGCGCGAGCGACAAACCTAAGGCGACCCTCTACCCGAAGCGCCCGTTCCCCGCCAGCGCACGCAGCTTTTCGCGGTCGTGCGTCGCTCGCACGCGGCGTACGGTTCCCGAGCGCGAGCGCGTGACCAGCGATTCAGTGGTCGCGCCACCCGCAGAGGGATAGCGCACCCCCTGCAGAACGTCGCCGTCGGTGATGCCCGTTGCCGAGAAGAAGACATCGTCGCCGGCTACGAGGTCATCGCGATCCAGCACGCGCTCCAAGTCATAGCCCGCCTCCAGCGCAGCCGTGCGCTCCTGCTCGTCGCGTGGCCACAGCCGTCCGAGCAGCTGCCCGCCTAGACACTTGATGGCGGCGGCGGAGATGACGCCCTCGGGCGTCCCGCCGATTCCCCACAGCAGATCGACCGGAGAGCGCTCGGTGACCGCCAGCAGCGAAGCCGAGACGTCGCCATGAGGGATCAAACGCACACGCGCACCGGCCTCGCGAATCTCGCGGATGGCGGCCTCGTGGCGGGGACGGTCGAGCACGACGACGATCACCTCGCCGACAGGGCGCTCCTTGCGCTCCGCGATCAGCCTGACGGTCTCAGACAGCGGCCGGTCGAGGTCGAGCAGGTCGGCAATCTCTGGGCGACCGGCCATCTTTTCCATGTACACACACGGGCCTGGGTCGAACATGGTGCCCTTGCTGGAGAGCGCGATTACCGCCAGAGCGCTTGGCATGCCATGGGCGGCGAGCGTGGTGCCCTCGAGCGGGTCGACGGCGATATCGACCTCGGGGGGCGAGCCGTCGCCGATGCGCTCGCCGTTGTAGAGCATCGGCGCCTCGTCCTTCTCGCCCTCGCCGATCACGACAGTGCCGTCCATCGCGACTGAGTGCAGCGCATAGCGCATACCGTCGACCGCCGCCTGATCGGCGGCCTCCTTGTCGCCCATGCCGACAAGTGGGGCGGCGGCGAGCGCGGCGAACTCGGTGACGCGCACGAGCTCAAGCGCGAGATTGCGGTCGGGGCGCGTTGGTGTGTTCATCGAGCTTGAGTCTCCTGGTCGGGATGTTCAGTCTGGTTCGCGCCTGATGAGCATTTTTTTGGAGATTTTTGGGCGTGCCCGTGGCGCAAGGAAGCCTTGTCCACGCAACGATACCTGGGGTGGAATGCCGCAGCCTCGTGCTTGGGCTGTAGGATCGTGCGCAATGACCGAGATCGGATTCGTCGGGCTGGGCAAGATGGGCGGGAACATGGTTCATCGCATCCGGCGCGACTCCGAACACGAGGTGGTCGCGTTCGACTTCGACAAGAAGGCCGTCGCCCAGGCTCAGAAGAACGGGGCGCGCGGCGCTAGCTCGCTGGCCGATCTCGTCAAAAAGCTCAAGGCGCCGAGGATCGTCTGGATTATGGTGCCGGCCGGCGATCCGACCCAGCAGACGGTCGACAAGCTTTCGAAGCTGCTTGAGAAGGGCGACACGATCGTCGACGGCGGCAACTCCAAGTGGACGGACGACAAGCGCCGCTCCAAGGAACTGGCAAAGCTCGGCATCCGCTACGTGGACGTTGGTGTCTCGGGCGGCGTGTGGGGGATCGACGTTGGCTACTGCATGATGGTCGGCGGCCCGCCGGCCGCGGTCAAGGGACTCGCGCCGATCCTTGACGTGCTGGCACCGCCGACGAGCGCCGACAGCGTGGCGGCGATCGGCGAGCGCGGCTGGATGCACTTCGGGCCCTCTGGCGCTGGGCACTACGTGAAGATGGTGCACAACGGCGTCGAGTACGGGCTGATGCAGGCCTATGCCGAGGGCTTCGACGTGTTCGACAAGTCCGAGTACGAGCTCGACAACGCCAAGATCGCGCATCTGTGGAACCAGGGCTCGGTGGTGCGCTCGTGGCTTTGCGAACTTGCCGCGCGGGCGTTCGAAGCCGACGGCAACGAGCTGCAGGCGATCGAAGGCTTCACCGAGGACTCGGGCGAGGGACGCTGGACGATCGAGGACGCCACCGCCAAAGACGTGCCGACGCCGGTGATCACCGCCTCGCTGTACGAGCGGTTGTCCTCGCGCGGCAACGGTGACTTCGCCCACAGGGTGCTGGCGGCGCTACGCAACCAGTTCGGCGGTCACGCTGTCAAGACGGCTTCCCCAGCTGGCGAAGCACCGGGTCCGAAGCAGACCGGGAAGCGCCGGTAAGCACCGATGGCGGCCGTCGCGACGACCGCTGCGGAGGAGAACCCGCTCACTGCTGGATTGGAGCGCCTGCCGGTCCCCCCTACGACGCTGGTGATCTTCGGTGCCACGGGCGACCTGGCACGACGCAAGCTGCTGCCGGCCCTGTACAACCTCGCGCACGATGGGGCATTGCCCGAGCGCTTTCACCTCGTCGGCGTGTCGCGCCGCAAAAAGGAGAACGCGGATTATCGTGATGAGTGCGAGCAGGCGATCCGTCAATTCTCGCGACGCCAACCAGACGAGGACGTGCTCAAGCGGCTACTCGAGCACGTGAAGTACGTCCCGGGAACCTTCGACGACGAGCAGGTATACGAAAAACTCGAGCAGGTGCTCGACCACTTCGAGGAGCGCGACGGCGAGCCGTTGAATAGGGCCTTCTATCTATCGACGGCACCCTCCTTCTTCCCGGTGATCGTCGAGGCGCTCGGCAAGCAGGGGCTCGACCGCCACGAGCAGAGCGACGTGCGCGTGATCATCGAGAAGCCGTTTGGCACCTCACTGGATGAGGCGCGCGAGCTTAACCGGCGCGTGCTGGGAGTGTTCGAGGAGCAGCAGGTGTTCCGCATCGACCATTACCTGGGCAAGGAGACCGTCCAGAACATGATGGCGTTCCGCTTCGCCAACGGCATGTTTGAGCCGCTTTGGAATCGCAACTACATCGACCAGGTGCAAATCACCGCGGCGGAGGACATTGGCATCGGCACGCGCGCCGGCTACTACGACCACGCCGGCGCGTTGCGCGACCTGATCCAGAATCACATGCTGCAGCTGCTCTGCCATGTGGCGATGGAGCCGCCCGTCAGCTTCACCGCGGATGAGGTGCGCAACGAGAAGGTCAAGGTGCTGCAGTCGATCGCCGAGCCGATCGAGTCGGAGATCGAGCAGATGGCGGTTAGGGCGCAGTACGGCAAAGGCCACGCGGGCGGCGAGGACGCGGAGGGCTACCTGGAAGAGTCCGGCATACCACAGGACTCGATCACCGAGACCTATGCGGCACTGCGCTTGGAGGTGGACAATTGGCGTTGGGCTGGGGTGCCTTTCTACCTGCGCACCGGCAAGCGACTGGCGCGCAAAGTGACCGAGATCGCAGTGACGCTCAAGCCGGTGCCCCACCTTGCCTTCAGCCAGGACGGTTCGCTCGGGGTGCTTCCCAACCAGCTGATCCTCACCCTGCAACCCAACGAGGGGGTCTCGCTGCGCCTTGGCGCGAAGATCCCGGGCTCGCGCATGGTGATTAGGCCCGTACACATGGAGTTCCTCTACGGGACCGCGTTTCTGTCGCAATCGCCTGAGGCCTACGAGCGCTTGATCACCGACGCGATGCGCGGCGACGCGACGCTGTTCACACGCGACGACGAGGTGGAGGCGCAGTGGCGCATCTGCGATCCGGTGCTGCAGGCTTGGGAACATACGCCGGGACCATTGCCGCGGTACGAATCGGGCTCGCAGGGGCCCAGCGAGGCAGATGAGATTCTGTTGCCCGAACACTCGTGGCGAGCGATTTGAGCCCGTCAGGGCGACTCACGAATGGAACACTCGTGGCGAGCAATTTGAGCCCGTCAGGGCGGCATACGCATGAAACACTCGTGGCGAACAATTTCAGCCAGCCAGGGCGGCACACGCATGGAACACTCGTGGCGAACAATTCAGCCAGCCAGGGCGGCACACGCATGGGATCCGGGGAGTGTTGTATTCCGTTCTTACTCGCTAGCTAATAGTTGCTACATATCGTAGTCACTATCGTATTCGACACAGAAAGTGCATATGTCCTCCTCCTTGCCACCCTCGACTCCGCTGCCGGATGCGGTGTGGAGCGCGCAACGCACGACTCCCGACGCGATCGAAGCGGCACTACGCGAGTTGGTCAATCAGCGTCACAGCGAAAACGGCGGGCTGGTTCCAGCACGAGCGTTGAACATGGTGACGTTCGTCGAGAGCAGTTACAGCGGCGAGATCGCAAATCGCCTGGCGGCCGTTGGTCGCTATCACGCATCGCGACTGGTCGTGCTCTCCTATGACCCCCATCGCACCACCCTCGACGCCCGCGCGGTCGTCTCGTCAGAGGGCGAACCCGGTAACAACGAGCTGGGGCTGCTGCGCGAGACTGTCACAGTTGAGATCGGCGAGCGCCACCTCGACGACCTTGTGACGATCGTGGACCCGCTGGTCGTCACCGACCTGGCAACGCTGCTGTGGTCGCCACATGGGCATCCCGAGGCTGTCGACTCCCTGCTCGAGCTTGCTCAGGCGGTGCTGGTGGACTCGCTCGACGATCCCTCGTGGCGCGAGGCCATCGGGCGCGCGTGTGAGCTGCGCGAGCGCGCCTACGTGGTCGACCTTGCGTGGCTGCGCAGCACACCGTGGCGCGAGCGGGTGGCGGCGGCGTTCGATTCGCCGGGCATGCGCGCGGAACTGCACGACATCGACACGGTCTCGGTTCGCCACCATCCCGACTCGACGGTCGCGGCGATGCTGCTTGTCGGCTGGCTGGCTTCGCGCTTGGGTTGGGAGGTGAGCCCATTGCGATCCGGTGGCGGCGCCCTGACAGGCATGGCCCAGGCCTGCGTACAACCGATAAAGGTGAGGCTGGAGCGTGCCCCAGAGCTCGAGGTCAGAGGCCTGGACAGCGTGGCCATCGCGACCACGACAGGCCGCCGTCTGGGACTCAGGCGCGGTACCGGCGGTCTACGCGCGCGCAGCCGCGACTCGGACCGTCGCGAACACGAATGGACGATCCTGGGTGCCTCCCGCGGCGAGAGCGGAATCCTCGGCGAGGGCATCCGCCAGTCGCTGCTGCGCGACCCCACGTATGGGCCGGCACTGGCCGCGGCAGAGACGATGACGCCCTAAGGTCGGCGGCCAAGTGCCACGCCGGATGAGAAATTGCCCACGATGATGCCCTGACCTTCTAGAGTGGGCGAGCGAAGCTATGGCTATGATCGCTACCCGCGACCCCATCGCTCACCACCGCCAGCCCCCAGGGCCGGAGGAGGCGCTGGCGACACTCAACAGCGTCAGAGAGCGCACGCTCGCGCTCCTCGCGCACATGAGCGACGATCGGCTCAGCCGCGTGCTCTCACCGATCATGAGTCCGCTCGTCTGGGATCTTGCGCACATCGCGGCATACGAGGATCTGTGGCTGACCCACCGTTACGGCGGCCTCGAGCTGCTGCGGCCCGACCTGGCCGAGCTCTACGACGCCTTCGAGACGCCCCGCTCGGTGCGGGGTGAGATTGAACTGTTGAATCCCGCACAGGCACGGGTCTACCTGAGCGACGTGCGTCTGCGCAGCGCACATGTGCTGTCACAACAAGGCGTAGGCGATGGCACCATCTACGAGCTGGTACTGCGCCATGAGCTACAGCACACCGAGACGATGCGCCAGACGATGGCGCTCGCCGGTTTGTTGCCGGCAGACCAGCCCGGTTTGGAGCCGCTCAGGCGCGAGGATGCCTTTGCGGGCACCTCCCAGGCGGGCGGACAGACAAGCCCCAGCGAATGGATCGACGTGCCGGCAGGTTCCTTTGAAATGGGCGCGAGTCCCGAAGGCTTTGCCTACGACAACGAGCGTCCACGGCACACCGTCGAGCTGCCCGCTTTTCAAATCGGGCTTTTCCCGGTCACGAATGCGAGCTGGGGACAGTTCGGCGGACGTGCGCCGAGCGGGCATCCCGAGGCGCCGGTCTGCCACGTCAGCTGGTTCGAGGCCGACGCGTTTGCCAAAGCTCTCGGAGCGCGGCTGCCCACCGAGGCTGAGTGGGAGAAGGCAGCCGGTCAGGGGCTGCTCGCGGGTGTCGGCCAAGTGTGGGAATGGACCAACAGCCATTTCGCCGGCTATCCCGGATTTGTGGCACATCCTTATCGCGAGTATTCCGAAGTGTTCTTCGGCGATGAGTACCGTGTGCTGCGTGGCGGCTCATGGGCGACCGACCCCCACGTCGTGAGCACCACGTTTCGCAACTGGGATCTACCCATCCGCAGCCAGATCTTCGCCGGGCTGCGTCTTGCGCGGGACCTGGTTCGATGAAGGGCCGCTCGCGCTCGCCACAGAACAGCGAAAGGACGAAGTGATGGAGCCAATCGCCAATCCGCCACATGAGGCGCTCGATCAGGACACGATTACGATCGACTCCTATTTGCACGAGGGCCAAGAACGCTCCCTTGCGGACGACGTGCTCGACGGGCTCACGCGCCCGTTCAAGGAGCTTCCGCCCAAGCACTTCTACGACGCGCGCGGAGCGGAGCTGTTCGACCGTATATGCGAGCTACCCGAGTACTACCCCACGCGCACCGAGCGCTCGATCCTGCAGGCCACCGCCGCCCAACTGGCAAGCACAACCGCGGCGGCGGAGCTCGTGGAGCTCGGCTCGGGCACCGCGGCCAAGACGCGAGTGCTGCTTGACGCGCTGCACAGCGCGGGCACGCTGCAACTGTACATACCGGTCGACGTGACCGAGAGCATGGTCCGCGACTGCGCGGAGGAGCTCACAAGCGAGTACCCGGGCCTGCGCGTGCACGGCGTGATCGGCGACTTCGAACGCCACCTCGACCGTGTGCCCGACGCTGTGGGCCCGCGCCTCGTCGTGTTCCTGGGCGGGACGATCGGCAACTTTCCCCCAGGTAGTCGTCGGCGCTTCCTGCGCGATATCGCCAAGCTCCTTGGACCCGACGATCATCTGCTGATGGGCACCGATCTGGTCAAGGATCCACAGGTATTGACCCGCGCCTACGACGATTCCCAAGGCGTGACGGCCGAATTCAACCGAAACCTGTTGCGCGTGCTCAACCGCGAGCTGCAAGCCGACTTCGACCCCGAGGACTTCGACCACGTTGCGCTGTTCAACCGCGAGCACGAGTGGATCGAGATGCGTCTGCGCGCGCGCCGCGAGCACACCACGACCGTGCACGACCTCGGCCTGTCGGTGCACTTCGAGCAGGGCGAGGAGATGCGCACCGAGATCAGCGCCAAGTTCACCCGCGACCGCGTGCGGGACGACCTCTCCGCCGCCGGCCTTGAGATCGTCAGCTGGTTGACCGACCCAGACGCACTGTTCGCGCTGACGCTTTCGCGGCCCGTGCAAAGCGCCACCGGCGCCGTCTGACTACGGGCACGACCTTCTCCCCAAATCCAAGAGCCGACTTCAGCCGCCGAGCATGGGCGAGGCGACTGGCGATAGGGTCTTGCCAATGCAAATCGACGGAAGCTCGGCGCTGGTGGTAGGCGGCGCCTCGGGACTAGGCGAGGCAACCGCACGACGCCTGCACGAGCTGGGCGCGGTTGTGACGATCGCCGATGTCAACGCCGATAAGGGCGCCGCCTTGGCCTCGGAGTTGGGCATCGAATTCGCCGCATGCGACGTACGCGAGGAGACTCAAGTGCAAGCGGCGGTCGAGCAAGCCGCCGCGGCCAGCGGTGGGCTGCGCATCGCCGTGTGCTGTGCCGGCATCGGCTGGGCGCAGAAGCTGGCCGGCTCCAAGGGCCCGCATCCGCTGCTGCCGTTTGAGACGACGATCCAGATCAACTTGATCGGCACGTTCAACGTGCTGCGCTTTGCGGCCGCTGCGATGATCGCAAGCGAGCCGCTGGCCGACGGCGAACGCGGGGTATGCGTGAACACCGCCTCGATCGCCGCGTATGACGGACAGGTCGGCCAGATCGCCTACGCGGCCTCCAAGGGAGGGATCGTCGGAATGACACTGCCGGCCGCTCGCGACCTGTCGAACCAGGGCATCCGCGTCAACACGATCGCCCCCGGCCTGTTCGACACTCCGCTGCTGGCAGCGCTACCGGAGGAGGCGCGTCAAAAGCTCGGTGCCGGCGTGCCTTTCCCGCATCGCTTGGGCGCCCCGGCCGAGTACGCCCAACTGGCCTGCCACATCGTCGAGAACCGGATGCTCAACGGCGAGGTCATCCGCCTCGACGGCGCGTTGCGTATGCCCCCGCGCTGACTGCGGACTACCGGTCCAGGCCAAGGGCAACTATAAGCGCGGCATTCATGCGCCGCGCTGAGCACCAGCAAGCCGAGCCCCAGCCGGCGAGAAAAGAGGCGTGGCTGGGTCGGGGGTCCGGCCCAGCCACGCCTCGGGACACGACCTGAGAAGTGGGCGGAGAAGCTACTTCTCAGGTGGGCATAGGCACTGCTTGGTGGGTCAGCAGCGTCCGTCGACGCACAACCGCACAGAGGAGGGGCTGCAAACGGTCGGGAAACGTCGAAACGGTCATTGCTCATAAAGCTTATCAAGAATATGTGATATTGCAAATGGCACCCGAGATTTCGGAGGCCCCCTTAACTGCCCGAGACTTTTGCCGAACAGCCTCATCGACCGGCAGCCTCCCACCAGTCGATCTGCTTCGTCAGCTGAGTGGGGCCGTAGTCGATCAGAGCGCTGCGCTCGATCCACCGATACTCCCCGTCGTGCAGGCCCAGCCAATGGACGACACCCTCCAACGGGTCTACGATCAAGACCTCATCGACCGCGTGCGCGGCATAGAAGGGCAACTTCTTCCATGTCTCATCGCCAGGCGAGACGATCTCAACCGCGAGCGCCACGGTGAGATAGAACAGTTCGTCGGGACCAGGCCGGTGCAGACCGCCGTCGGGTATCCGATAGTTGTCTTCGTCGCCGACGTTGAAATCCCCTAGAGCCGGCAGCAACCCCGCCGCGCGCGCAGGACCATCGAGCAAGACCGCCAGTTGGTGCAGGATGCGGTGGTGGCGACCGTGCGGGCTCGGGTTCATGTGCAGCACCCCGTCCCACATCTCGTCGCAGCCGTCGAGGCCGAGATGGCGTCGGCGCTCCAGCAGCGACTCAATCTCGACAGGCAGCGGATCGAGTACGACAAGCGGCATGGCGCCGAGTGTAGTGCCCCGTCAGTCCGCTGACAAGGGTCTGCATTCGCGGAGAGGGAGGCGTACGGTCCAGCTTGCACATCCTCCTAATCCGACCCAGCAAGCCAGGCGGGACAGAGTCGGCTGCTCTGCCCCGCCCGAAATAAGGGCACCGAAGCGACCTACAACCGTTCCACCAACATCGCCATGCCCATGCCGCCGGCGGCGCACATCGACTCGATGCCATACGTGCCGTCGAGCGTGTCGAGGTCGTTGAGCAGCGTGGTCATGATACGTGCGCCGGTCATCCCGAACGGATGGCCGAGGGCGATCGCGCCGCCGAACGGGTTGAGCTGCTCCTCGGCGATACCGAGCTCCTGCATGCACGGCACGATCTGAGCCGCGAACGCCTCGTTGATCTCGACCACGTCAATGTCCTCGATCTTCATGCCTGTGTTCTTCAGGAGCTCTTTGATCGCGGGGATCGGACCTAGGCCCATGACCTCGGGGCGGATCCCGGCGACGGTCGAGGCGATGATGCGCGCCTTCGGTTTGAGGCCCAGCGCGGCTGCCTTCTCATCGGACATGACGAGCACCGCGGCGGCGCCATCGTTGAGTGGGCATGCGTTACCGGCCGTGACCGTGCCGCCCTCCTTGAACACAGGCTTCAGCGACGCCAGCTTCTCGAGCGTCGTGCCCGGGCGCGGCCCATCGTCCTTGGTGACGACGGTCTCCGGCACGTCGATCTCTTTGCCTTCCTTGTCCACATCTTTGTGGGCGGGCACCGTCACCGGGATGATTTCTGCTTCGAAATGGCCCGACTCCTGCGCAGCCACGGCGCGGGTCTGGGAGATCAGCGCCCACTCGTCCTGGGCCTCTCTGCTGACTTTGCGTTCCTCGGCGACGTTCTCGGCAGTCATGCCCATCGGGATGTAGACGTTGTAGTAGGAGCCCTCGGAGCCGTCCACGAGCGGGTGGAACTCGAACGAGGCACTTCCGCGACCGGCCCTCGAGACAGCCTCGACGCCGGCCGAGATGTAGGTGTCGCCCTCGCCTGTTTTGATCGCATGGAAAGCCATGCGAATCGTCTGTAGCGAAGAGGCACAGAAGCGGTTGACCGTGGTGCCCGGCACGTGGTAGTCGATGCCGGCGATCAGGCTGGCTATGCGCGCGATGTTGTAGCCCTGCTCTCCCTCCCCGTAGCCACAGCCCATCATCACGTCGACAATCGAGCTCTGCTCGACTTGAGGATTACGCTCCACGATCGCCTTCAGCGGAATCGAGGCGAGGTCATCGGCGCGGACGGACTTGAGCGACCCCTTGACGGCGCGCCCGATGGGCGTGCGTACGGCGTCGACGATCACGGCTTCAGGCATGTTTTACGTTCTCCTTGGTTGGTATGACGGGGACGGACCCTCCACCGCCCCGCGTGGCGCGGGAGCAGAGCGCATCTTATGCGAGATAGGACCCGCCCAAAGGACGGAGCGCAGACGGACCTGGCAAATGAGCCTAGAGGTCCAAGCGACTCACGCCCAGCTCATCAAAGCCAACGTGATGGGCAAGCTCGTGGCGTACCGTCTTTGTGACCTGTTCGCGCAGCAGGTCGGGATCGTGGCCGAAATCGCGGCGAATAGTGTCGCGGAAGATCACGATGCGGTCGTGGACGTCGTCACGCGCCACGGTGGCGCCCTGATAGAGCCCGTAGGCGCCGCGTGCGCGACCGCCGTCTGAGATCACGACCGCGACATGAGCAAGCGCATTGCGCAGCAGGTCAGGCAGATCGTCGAGCGCATCGCGCACGAGCTCCGCGAAGTCATCGTCGTTGAGTGGGTCGAGCTCCATGAACTCGGCTTCATCGGGATCGACCACGAGCCCTTCGCGCGCCAACTCCTCGGAGTGGCGTATCAGCTCGTCGAACTCGACCTCTGACTCAGGATCGTGCCAGTTGGCAAGCCGCACGGCCACGAACGCCACGGCACCCGACAGCACGGCGACGACAAGCGCCACGATCGCGACCTCCTCGACCGCTCGTACCAAGCCGACCGAGCTGAGCCCCTGACCGAGGACGAGCACGACCAAGCCGACCGAGAATGCGACGAGCGCCGCCACCGCGACGCGACGAACGTGGCCGGAGGCGCTTGGCAACCTCGACACACGCATCCCATGCCTACTTCAACGTACGGGCGATAACGAGCCTTTGAATCTCGTTGGTGCCCTCGTAGATCTGGGTGATCTTGGCGTCTCGCATCATGCGCTCGACCGGATACTCCTTGACATAACCGTAGCCGCCCAGGACCTGGACCGCCTCGACGGTGACCGCCATCGCGGTGTCCGAGCAGAAGACCTTGGCCATCGATGAGTACTTGGCACTCTGCGGGTGGCCCTGATCGGCCATTGCACACGCCTTGTAGAGCAGCTCGCGCCCCGCGGCCGTGCTCGTTTCCATGTCGGCGAGCTTGAACTGGATGCCCTGAAACTCGTTGATCGCTTTGCCGAACTGCTTGCGCTCACGCGCGTAGGCGACGGCATAGTCGGTGGCCCCTTGAGCGATGCCGACAGCCTGAGCCGCGGCGCCCAGGCGTGTGCGCTCAAGAGTGCCGAGTGCGACACGCAGCCCTCTCCCCACCTCCCCGATCACGTTCTCTTGGGGCACACGCACGTCCTCATAGATCGGCTGGCCCGTCGGTGAGGCGCGGATGCCGAGCTTGTGCTCGAGCTTGCCCACACTGAAACCGGGCCGGTCAGCCTCCACCACGAACGCGGTGATCCGTTTGCTCTCACGGTCGGTGACGGCGAAGGTGATGTAGAAGTCGGCAATACCAAGGTTCGAGATCCAGTTCTTGGTGCCGTTGATGACCCATTCGTCGCCGTCGAGTACAGCGGTCGTCTGCATCCCCGCCGGGTCCGATCCGGCTTCAGGCTCAGACAGCGCAAACGCCGGCGACCACTCGCCGCTGGCGCACTTGGGTAGGAAACGCTCCTTCAGCTCATCGGAGCCAAACAGCTGGATCGGCAGCGTGCCGAGCTCCTGCACCATCAAAATCAGCGCGCAAGCGGCATCCACCTTGGCGATCTCCTCGACCCCCATGTTGAGCATCAGCGTGCCGGTGCCGGTGCCGCCGTACTCGGTGGGGAACGGCAGGCCGAGGATGTCCTGCTCGGCGAGCACTTTGCGGATGTCCCAGGGATACTCGGCCTGCTCGTCGATCTCCGCCGAGCGCGGCGCAATCTTCTCTTGCGCAATTTGTTTGATCGTGGCGCAGAAGTCCAAGTGTTCCTGCGGGATGGTGTAGGTGTCGTTGAGGGTCACATGCATTGTGTTGATCCTAATGGCCCTGCGCGGGCGACGCGTCATGGCCCGTGATGGACAACGCGCCATGGGACAACGCGCCATTTCGCCCCCCGCGTGCGAGGCCGCTACCCTCCCCCGAATGGGCGCCCCGGTGGACTCCAAGCAAACGGACATTGACCCCGGGCAACTTGCCGAGTGGATGAGCGCCGAGCCCAACCTGCAGGTCATCGACGTGCGCGAGTCCTACGAGCGCGAAGCGGGCTACATCGAGGGTTCCCGCCACATCCCGCTGGTGGAGCTCCCGTCCAGGGCCGCGGAGATCGAACGCGAGCGTCCCGTTGTGTTCTACTGCCGCGTCGGCGCGCGCTCTGACATGGCCGCCCAGGCGTTTCGAGCAAGTGGCACACAGGCGCTGTCGATGCGCGGCGGGCTCGTGCGTTGGGCACGTGAGGAAAGGCCGCTCTCTCCTGAGGGCGGCCTCGTGGCAGACCACTGACCCGTGCCGGCTCTGCAGGCGGCGCGATCGCAAAGCAATTCTCGACAAACCGCAAAGGAGATCCAGATGGAGGCATCCGAGTACCCCAAGGTGACCGTGGGCGAGGGCTACGCCGTGGCCGAGGACCTCGACGCGCTCGGCGAGGGCTACGGCTTTCGCAAGATGCGCAAGGGACTGGGCGTAACCGCGTTCGGTGTGAACGTGATCACGATGCCCGTGGGCTACGCGACCGGGAGTCACTACCACGACGTCCAGGAGGAGGTCTATTTCGTGCACCGCGGCACGATCGAGATGGAGTTCGGCGACGGCAGCACGTATCGCCTCCAGGAGGGCGGCTCGGCGCGCGTGGACGCCGCGACGCTGCGCAAGGTCCGCAACGTCGGCGAGGGCGACGCCACCTACCTGTGTGCCGGTGGTAAGGATGGCTATGTCGGGCGCGACGGACGCCTACCCGACGGCGAGCAGCGCGTCGGCGGCCCTCCCGGGGCCGCCTGAGTTTGCTTGGAAAAAGTGGCATGCCCCCCCGCGCGCGCGGGGGGCATCGCCTTTTTTGGCAGATACTGCGGGCCCCCTCACAGGGATACCGTCCAGCCCCGCATGTCCCAGAACTCAGCTGCCCCGCATGCCGGACGCCAGGTCACCGCTCGTGCCAGACGGTTCGGCGGCGCGACTCAATAGAGGAGTTCCTTGACATAGCGCTGGTGCAAACGCCCAAGCGCTGTCTTTTCCGGGTGGAAATCGATCGCGTTGAATACGTTTGCGTTGAGCGGAGCCCACGCCAGGATCATGTAGACGCCCATCAGCACGGCGGCGACGCGCAAGCGCCGCGAGCTCGACAGAGCGGCAAGCGGCAGTAGCCACAGCACGTACCAAGGCAGTACCCAGCTGAGCGTGACGAGCAGCGCGATCGACGCCCAGCCGGCGGCTGTGAGCGACTCGCGCCGGCGATAGGCAAGCAGCGAGCAGGCGGCCACAGCCACGATAAGAATGCCGCTCAATAGAACCCGCATGGTGGTGGTCTCCCCCCCGGCGCCGAGCGCCAGCCCAAACAGGTTGGGAATGCTCGTCATCGTCACCAGGCGTCCCTGTGTGGCGAGATCGGGGAAATGGGGGCCGAATGCGATCACGCTTGCCAGGCCGAAGACGACGGCGCCCAACGCCATCCCCACGACGACCTGCAGCAGATCGCGGCGGCGGTGCAGCAGCGCGGCAAGCACGACCGGCAACAGAATGCCTGCCGACGCCTTGATCGCCACGGCCGCGACGAACGCAGCCCCGGCGCCCATCAGGGCCGGCGACCACAGTGCCGCTTCGGCCGCTTCGGCGCGGTCGCGTGCGGCGGGGGGAGCCGCAACCGCCCCCGGCATACAACCCGCGCGCAGCAGCAGATAGAAGCCGAGCACGACACAGAACATCATCAGGAAGTCGTTGTGGTCGCCGCCGAGGCCCCAGATGAGCACGATCGGGTTCAGGCCGACGAACACGATCGCCGCCACTGGGTCGCGGCCGACCAGGCGCGCGGAGCGCCACACTAGAAACACTATGCCCAAACTGGTGAGCATCAGCAGGCCCTTCAAAAGCCAGAACGACATGGCCACGCCCAGCGGCACGACTACGAAAGTGATCAGCGTGAACAACGGTCCATACGGGCTCAGCAGCTGATGCCAGTTGCTTGGGGCATAGCTCGGGTCGTTGTGCGGCTCGAGCACCGGGATCGTCGTGTACGGGTTGAGGTTGTGGACAACCTCCATGCGCCCGTAGTTGATGTAGTTGAAGATGTCGGTGAGTGCTAGCGGCGGCGAGAGGAACATGATCGCGTGTGCTCCCACAATCGCCGCGATCACCCAGCGCGCGCGCAGCAGCGGCACGTAGCGCAGGCCGATCAGGTAGCTCACGAACATGAGCACGATCGGCACTGTGAACAGCCACCTCAAGCCCGTTGTGCTGCGTGTCAGCGACGGCCACAGGCCACCGAGTGGGCCCGCCATCCAGCGCGGGAAATAGTGACCCGTGGTCGTGGCCGCTAGAAAGCTGGGGCGGTCGGCCGCTGCCACCACTACCAGTAGACAGCCCGCCAAGATCGCGATCAGGACGCCTGCCCCGACCGCCGTCTCGACACGTCGACGTCGCGCCTCGCGGTCCACAACGTCTTCGGGGCCCCGCAGGGCCCCGAAGACATGCTCGCTACTGCCCTGGGCGTATCCCGTCATGGACTCCTGTCCCCGACGGGATCAGCCCTCAAATCTGCCAGCTATCTAGATGGTCGTGACGTTTACGGCCTTGGGGCCCTTGTCGCCCTGCTCCGCGTCGTAGGACACTTTTGTGCCCTCCTGGAGCGAGCGATAGCCTTCGCCGTTGATCCCGGTGTGGTGAACGAACAAGTCCTTGTCGCCATCATCTGGGGTGATGAAGCCGAACCCCTTGTCATCGCTGAACCACTTCACTGTGCCGGTAGGCATGTGACTTCCTCCACGATATGTGCGTGCTGCTACGCGGAGGATGCTGCTAGAGCTTCGACCTGCGAGCGCTTGCACTGCTTTTCGCCGGTCTTTGTGGCCGGCCAGACCGCACGACGGTAGCACGTAGGTCCGCGGATGTGTTAGCAAGTGGTATATGCACAGCAATCCGGGGCAACCGCCAAATGAGCGACCACTGACGCTCAAACGCCTGCTCCCCGTGGGCAGTCCGGCCACGATCGAGCAGGTCGTGGACGAGCTCCAGCCGATCGTGGCCGGCCGGGATGAGACCCACCGGCGCCCCTACCTGCTGCTCAACATGATCGCGACGACCGACGGCCGCGCAACCCTGGGCGGGCGCTCAGGGCCGCTGGGCGGGCGCGCCGATAAAGAGCTGCTGTACGGCCTGCGCACCGCCGTAGACGCGGTCATGGCCGGCGCTGGGACCGTTCGCGCCGAGCGCTACGGACAGCTGATCCGGGACGATCGCGGGCGACAGGTACGGCGCGAGCGCGGCCTTGCCGAGGAGCCATTGGCGTGCATCGTCTCGGGTCGGCTCGCGCTGGACAGCGGGATCCCGCTGCTCGCGGAGTCGGGCACGCGCGTCGCGATCCTCACCCCCTCTGAGGCGAGCCTCCCCCAGGACTGCCGTGCCGAGATCTCCTATGTGCGCAGCGCGCGCGACGGCCAACTCGATCTGCCGGGGGCGATGGCCGAGCTGTACAAACGCCTCGGCGTGCGCACACTGTTGTGCGAGGGTGGTCCCCACCTGAACGCCCAGTTGTTGGCGAACGGGCTCGTCGACGAGCTGTTTCTGACCCTTTCGCCAAAGCTGGCGGGCGGGGACGCGGTGAGCGAGACGCTGCGGATCGTGAGCGGCCCCGAGTTCGACCCGCCGCTGGAGTTGGAGCTGGCGAGCGCGCTGGAGCAAGACTCCTATCTGTTCCTGCGCTACCTGGTCTCGGCACCGCAAGAAGCCTGCGCGTGAAGCTTGAAAACGTTAGATGCCCCCCGCGCGCGCGGGGGGCATGCAACTTTTGGACGACTACGAACCGTCCTCGCCCGCGTGACTGCGGCCCCTGGCCAGCACCGCCACGCTCAGAACGACGCTGTTGGGCACCATGATCGGACCCTCGCCTGTTGCAAAAGTCGTGTAGAGCAAACCAAGTGTGCTGACCGTACCGTCGATCTGGCCCGCCAGCGGGCCCCCTTGCAGGCGCACGCTGTCGCCGACGCGAAACGGCCTTGCGCTCAATAGCACCGTGCCGGCGAACATATTGCCGAGCGTCTGCTGGGCGGCGAGACCAAGGATCACGGCCGTGAAAGCACCGCCGAGCGCGAGCGTGCGCGGTTCGATGCCGATGATTCCCAGCGCCACGATCACGGCCAGCGCCACCGTCGCGAGACGGATGACGAAACCGACGGTGCCCGCCGATGCCGGATCCATGCGCCTGAAGAGGGTGGGTCCAAAAGCCCGACCCACGTCGCGCGCGATCGCCCAGCCAAGCATCACCAGGACGATCACGGTCACGAAGTCCAGCGGCGTTTCCAGCCAGGCGAGCTGCCCTTTGCCGTGCGCATCCAAATCAAGCAGGGAGCGGCGGTTTTCGTAGAGCACCACCACGCCGACGAACAGCGGCACGAGCAGCAGCGCCTCCCAGCGCGCGCGCCTGACCGCGCCGGGGCTTACCTGAGGCAGCAGCCCGGCTTCATCCCAAGCCTGGCTGCGCGTCTCGAACATCTTTGCTGGGGTTCGCGGTGTGGGCATAGTCATCAATGATGGTGCACGCGGCGAGGACTCGCCTCACCAGCAAGCCAATTCCCAACTCCAGCGCAGCTAATCGCCCTACGTCGACCCAAACACTCGACACACAGCGCAAATGCGCTGCCGGCCGGCTTTGCGCCGCGCGGTCCGATGCGAGGCTTCAGGCCTGCGTGTAGATGACCATCGCTCCGCCGAACACCAAGCAGTAGATCGCGAAAGGGATCAAGGTCCTGGTCTTGAACCAGCGGACTAGGAAAGCGACTGTGAAGACTGCCGTAATGGCAGCGGAGATGCAGGCAACCAACGCCTGCCCGCGGATGCCGTTGCCGAGGTGACCGAGCAGGTCGGGCAGCTTGAAGAGGCCGGCGGCCAGGATGATCGGCGTCGCCAGCAGGAAGGCAAAGCGGGCGGAGTCGCTGTGATCGAGGCCACGCGCGAGACCGGTCCCCATCGTTACCCCGTCGCGGCTGATGCCGGCGAATAGGGCGGTCGACTGGGCCACGCCCACGACCAGAGCCTCCCGGTACTCAAGCGTGTCGAGCTCACGTCCCCCCTCGGGATTCAGCCCCTCCCGAATCGCCAATTCGCGCACCGCGGTGCGACGCCGGAAGCGCTCGGCCGCGAACAGGATCAAACCGTTGACCATCAGCAGGACCGCCGCGACTTCGGGCTTGGCGGTGAGTTCGCGCAGCTGGTGCTCGAAGGCCAGACCGAAGATTCCGGCTGGGATGCTCGCAATGATGATAAGCCACGCCAGCCGCTCGGTGCCAGTCTCGGCGCGACGCTTGCCGAGCGTGCGGAAGAACGCCTTGACGATCTGCACCCAGTCGCTCCAGTAATAGATCAGCAGGCCAATCGCGCTGCCAACGTGCAGCATCACGACGAACGCCAGCCAGAAGGACTCCGATTCGGACTGCGCTTTGACCAGGCTGTTCCAGCCGAACAGGGTCGGGAACAGCACGGTGTGGCCGAGGCTTGAGATCGGAAACAGCTCGGTCACGCCCTGTAGGACTCCGAGCACGATCGCTTGGAAGTAGCTGATGGCCGAGGCGAGCGGCGCGGCAAAGAGTGCGTACATGCGGCGGCAGCATATGGGAGCGCGCCGACGCACGCGCCGGAATGAGGACACTCTCATGGGCGTAATCGCGGCCAGAACCGTGCGCGCGGAATACAACACAGACGCACGCAGTCAAGAGGCGTGTAGTCAATCGGCCGATCGCCGCGATTTCTTGAGCCCCTGAATAATTCGCCGACGAGAGTCGGCGGGCTCGTTCACGACCACTTCACACGATGGTTCCCGACTGGTCACAAAGTTGGCCATTTGCAGGGAGAAACTTGCTGTATGGCTACGCGAGTAGACATGCACTGTCACTCCACTGCATCGCAGGTGTCGAAGCTTGGCGTACAGCGTGCGCTTGGCCTGCCCGAGTGTGCCACGCCCCCCGAGGAGGTCTACGAGCTTGCCAAGCGCCGCGGCATGGACTTCGTCACGATCACCGATCACGACACGATCGACGGCGTGCTTGAGATCGCTGACCGTCCCGACGTATTTGTCTCCGAGGAGTTGACCGCTTGGTTCCGCGGCGAGCCGCAGGCCGTGCACGTGCTCTGTTACGGAATCGCCGCCGCAGACCACGAGTGGCTGCAGGCCAACAGCGGCGACGTCGAGCTGTGCGCTATGTACCTCTACGACCGGGAGATCGCGTGTGCGCTTGCCCATCCCTACTACGCGGTTGGAGCCCCACTTACAGGACGCCACCGTCGCCGGCTGGCCGAGCTGTTCGACATCTGGGAGACGCGCAACGGCGCACGAGCGCGCGAGCTCAACCGGCCGGCAGCCATGTACGTGGCCACACTCGACGGCACCGGCATCGGCGGCAGCGACGATCACGCCGGGATTGACATCGGGCGTACCTGGACAGAAGCACCCGAGGCTGCCTCGCCGGCCGAGTTCCTACAGCACATGCGCGCCGGGCACGTCGCCGCGCACGGCAAACAAGGGAGCGCTGCCAAGTGGGCGCACGCGGCGATCGCCTTGGCGGCACGCTCGCTCGGACACGACACGAGCGAGAACGTAGGCGCTACCCCGGACCCGCAACGTGTGATGACGATGGTGCAGCGGCTGCTGAGCGAGGGCGACGCGCGCGAAGGAGACACCGGCGCGGACGTGGCGCCCGCCGACGCACGCTGCCTGCTGCGTGCCTGGCTTGCTGCCGTCGGCCTCGACCACCTCGACGAGCGTGGGCTGATCGCATACATGCAGGAGGAGGACTTCAGCCACTCTGACCTGTACCGCCGCGCCTGTCGGATGCACGAGCGCAAGCTCGCGAATGCGGTGAAGCACGCCATAGAGGCGATTGTGGGAGATACCCCGACCGGTCATGGCAACGGCGACGGAGCAAGAGTGGGCGCGAACCATTCCACCCCATCGACCACCGACCTGGCGTCGACCGGCACGACGGATCTTGCCAAGCCGACGCCAATCGACGAGCCCGAGATCGGCGTCGCCGCGGGCGGGCTGTTCGAGAGCTGCATCGCCGCGATTCCCTACGCACCCGCAACCGCTTTCCTCGCAAACGAGCAGGCCAAGCTCGCGCGCACAGGGGTGAGTGCGGACGGCGAGCCGCCGCGCATCGCGATCCTCGCCGACGGGATCGGCTCGACCCACGGGGTCAGTCATACGATCGAGGAGATTCGCCAGCGTGGCGTGCCCGGCTTTGAGATCGAGGTTGTCGCGACCGACCCCGAAGTCGACCGGCGCCTCTCAGCGGTCGCGGAGTTCGACGTTCCCTTCTATCCGGGCTTGCGCATCGGCGTGCCGAGCCTCTCGGCGGCCGCGCAGACGCTGGCCGACGGGGACTTCGACGCGATTCACGTCTGCTCGCCCGGCCCGACCGGTGTCGCCGGCGCGCTGCTCGGGCGTGCACTCGGTCTGCCGCTGATCGGCAGTTATCACACCGAGCTGACCGCCTATGCGCAGCTGCGCTCCGGCCGGCAGCACCTCGCCGATGCGATGGAGATGGCCGTCGGCGCCTTCTACAACGCCTGCGATCTCGTGCTCTCCCCCAGCCCCGCCTCAGACGTTGCGCTCGCCTCGATCGGTATGAGCTCAGAGAAGATCTTGCGCTGGGATCGCGGCGTCGATACCTCGCGCTTCGATCCCTCGTTGCGTAGCGATGCTCTGCGCGAGAAATGGATGGAGGGGATGGCGTGCCCTGAGTATTCGACGGCACAGCCCCGAGTAACGGACCGGCCCCTGTCCCGCGCCGAATGCCAACAGGTGAACGTGCTCTATGCCGGCAGGATCACCCGTGAGAAGGGCGCGGAGCTGCTTGCCGAGGCGTTCCTGTGCGCGCGTGCACAGGACCCGCGCCTGCACCTCGTGCTTGCCGGCGGTGGACCAGAGCAGGAACGCCTGCGCGAACGCGTGGGGAAGCATGCGACCTTCCTCGGCTGGCTGCACGGCGAGGAGCTCGCGCGCGCATATGCCTCGGCCGACATCTTCTTCTTCCCAAGCGCCACCGACACATTTGGCCAGGTGATCCTCGAGGCGCAGGCCTCCGGACTACCGGTGCTCGCGGTCGCCGCGGGTGGCCCGCTGGAGCTGATCGAGGATCGTCTCACCGGCCTGCTGCGCGACGCCGACAGCGCTCAATTGGCGAGCGCGCTGGTGGAACTTGCCGGCTCGCCGTTGTTGCGTGAGCACTTGGCAAGCGCCGCGCTGGCCGCTGTGCGCGAGCGCACCTGGGGGCTGGCGCTTGAGCGCCTGGCCGCCGGCTACCGACGCGCGCTCGGGAGCGACGCCGGCGAGGCACGACACAGTCAGGAGCTCAATCGCCTTGTCGCGTAAACACCCCCCTTACTCGACAACCCTTTGTCGCATAAACACCCCCCTTACCTGACAACCCCATATCGCGTAAACCCCCTTACCCGAGAAGCCCATGTCGCATAAACCCCCTTACCCGAGAACCCTGATCGCATGAGCACCAGCCTCACCCGATATCCAAAGGCTCTGCGATGAGCGCGCCGCGCCGCACCATTGCCGTGGCCCTGCACGACATCGAGCCGGCGACGTTCGAGCGCTGCGCGCTGATCCGCGATTGGCTGGACGACCACGGCGTCGACCACGTGACGCTGCTGGTGATCCCGGCGCGCGACTTGCACCCGCTCGCGGAGCGCTCGCCGGAGATGGTGAGCTGGCTGATCGAGCGCGAGCGCGGCGGCGACGCGATCGCCCAGCACGGCTTCCAGCACTTGCGCTCGGGCGCCCGCGGGAGCGGCTCTTACCTGTCGCTGCGTACGCTCAACGGCGACCACGAAAGCGAGTTCCTCGGCCTTGACCCGAACGAGACGCGGCGCGCGGTGGACGCCGGCTGGCGCTTGATGAAGCTCGCGGGAATCGAGCCGCGCGGCTTCGTCGCGCCCGGCTACGCCTACACGCCCGCGCTCAAGCGCACGCTCGGCGAGCGTTTTCACTGGTGGGCGGCGCTGCTCGGCCTACACCGCACCAATCCCGCCGGCGCGGGATTCCACCCTGCCCATCCCGGCAACGCGGAGGGCCACCGTGCCAATCCCGGCAACGCGCGTGTCGCCGCAGCGGCCGAGCGTGACCTGCTCGGACCGCCGATCGCGCTGTCAAGCGGCGGGCGACTGCGCCGTGCGCTCTCCCCGGCACTGTTGCGCGCCGGCGCGCTCATATCGGGCACGACGCTGCGCCTGGATCTGCATCCCTCAGACCTGGAGTATCCCAACCACATGCTGGCGCTTGAGTGGGTGCTAAAGCGCTCGGCCTGCACGCGCGAAGCTGTCACTTACGAGCAGCTGGCGTCTGCCGCTGTGTCTTGAAGTTCAGTCGACGCTCGCAGGCTCGATCAACCGGCGGAGCGGTAGCCTCGACTGGCACTGCTTGCGTCTGGGCGGCCTCCTCCACGAGCCTGCTCGTGCGAGACGATCTCAGCTGCCGCGCTTGGCGCCCTTCGCCGCGCGCTTGATTGAGAGCGCCAACAGTATGAGCACCGCCAGCGGCAGGATCCACCACGCCGCGACTGAGGTTTCCGCCACCAGCGCGGTGAGCCCCAGCGCGAACACAACCCCCAATGCGGTGCGCCAGTCATCGCCGACGACGAAGTCCCATGCGCCCAACAGGAAGGCCTGTACACGGTTCATACCCTCACCACCGTCAACTCGCCGGCCTCACCGACACCGACTGCTCGACAGCCGCCGGCGGCACCGCCCGACGCAACGTCCACACGATCGCGTTCGCCACAAACAGCACACCCGGGATCAGCACCAGCAGCGCGGCGTCGCCGCCCGGCCACATCGCCCCCGCGCCCTCGGCGCCCCAGAACATGCCGAAGGAGCTGAGCATCACGCCGACCGCGAACTTCATCGTGTTCTCAGGGACTCTGGCCAAGGGTGCACGCGCCGCCACACCGGCAGCGATCACCACGAGCAGGGCGGCAGCGGCGGCCACGGCAGCCAGTGGGATGTGTTTCTGATTGGCGCCGAACGTGAGCACGATAAACGCCACCTCCAAGCCCTCCAGCAGCACCCCCTTGAAGGAGATCGTGAAGGCGTAGCCGTCGAAGCCGGCCGGCTTGCCGCTCAGCGCACGGGCCGCTTCGGCCTCCTCACGGAATATCTCCAGCTCGTCGTGCTTGGCCTTTAGACCCGCGGAGCGCAGGATCGCCTTGCGCAGCCACTGCAGGCCGAATATCAACAGCAGACCGCCCACGACAACTCTCAAGACACCGATCGGCAGTGCGGTGAGCGCTGGTCCCAGGGCCGCCACAATCACGGCGAGAGCCAGCGTCGCCGCACCGACGCCGCTCAGCGCCGAGGACCAGCTGCGCGTCGTACCGACGGCAAGCACGATCGTCAGCGCCTCGACCGCCTCGACGGTGCAGGCGAGGAATACGGAGACAGCCAGTCCGAGCTCCGCGCCGCTCATGTTCTTACCAAAGCCATACCGGCTATACTAGGGCCGTGGCAAAGGTGATGGTGTCCCTACCCGACGAGTTGCTGGAGCAGATCGACACTCACGCGCGGGCACGGCACTCGACGCGCAGCGGATTCTTGCGGGAGATCGCCGAGCGAGAGTTGGCCGCCGAGGCCTTTCAGGAACAAACTGAGATCGAAGCGCTATTCGGCGACCCTGTGAGGCTCGGAGGCGATGCGACCAAGCTGATCCGCCAAGACCGGCGCTCGCGCTAGTGCTGCTACTCGACGCGAGCGTATGGATCGCCGCGGTCGACAAGGATGACCGCTTTCACTCGGCCGCCCGCGCGCTTGCTCTCACCCCTGCGCATCCGCTTAGCGCGCTCGACCTGACCATTTACGAGGTTGCCAACGTGGTTGGTGTCGTCAAGGGCCAGGGCGATCTCGCTGCACGCATCTGCCACGCGATCCTCAAGCGTAGCGACGGGCGTGT
This sequence comes from uncultured Solirubrobacterales bacterium, assembly GCA_963704555.1. GTDB lineage: Bacteria > Actinomycetota > Thermoleophilia > Solirubrobacterales > Solirubrobacteraceae > Palsa-744. The sequence goes on along the minus strand of OY969921.1, from coordinate 1,124,657 downwards.
GGCGCGAGTCGATGCGGCGCTTGCCCAGCGGGCGGTCAAGCTCGCCGCCGATAACAAGCTGACTGCATACGACGCCGCCTATGTAGCCGCCGCGCACAAGCATTCTTGGACCCTTGTCAGCGCTGACGTCAAAGACCTCGTGAAGCCGGGCCTGGCGCTCGCGCCCGACGACCCGCAACTCTGAAACTCGCGCGCCTCATCTTCTCGCTCGCGCGCAGCAAACGCGCGAACACGATCCCCGCCGCGGTCGGCGCGTACATCGGCGCCGCCTACTTCTTCACCAGCTTGAGGAAAGTCTCACCCGGCCTTACGGCTGGGTTTAGCCGCCGGCGTGAGGCTGCCGCTGCCCGCGGTGCGTGGGTCCCTAAATGCCCAACAACGACGACCCACCCGACCCTTCGACTCTGGCCGCCCTCGCGTGAGTGTTCCTCCCTCAAGTTCGCGAGCCGCGCACCGCGAGCCGCGCCGACGGCAGTCGCGACGGCGGCGCCTCGGCGTAGTGCTGATGCTCGTGGCCCTCGTCGTCGTACTTGCCTCAGCTCTCAGTAGCGGCGGCGGCAGTAAAGGCACACCCTCCAAGTCGACAGTCACGCGTTCATCAGGGGCGAGAAAAGCGACAAACGTGCGCTCGGGCGCCATCGTGAACACGCGCGTGGCGATCTCGCAAACCGGCACGCTTCCGACGGCCGAGCAGGACGCCGCCGCTGCCGCCGTGGGCCCACGCACCTTTCTACTCATGGGTGGGATCGACCAGGCCGAAGAATCTGTCTCGAGCATCGTTAGCGCCACCAGCTCACAGGCTCGTACGATTGGGAAGCTGCCGGCCTCACTGCACGACGCGTCGGCAAGTCTGGCCGACGGAGCCGCCTACCTGTTTGGCGGCGGCGTGGTCAGCTCCTTCCCACAGATCACAAAGGTCAATTCCAACGGCGCCACGCAGCCGGCGGGGGAGCTTCCCACTCCGGCTTCCGATGTCGCCAGCGCCACGATCGGAGACAACGTTTACATCGTGGGCGGCTACACGGGCGTGACAGCATTGCGCACGATCCTCGCATGGCAACCGGGCCGACAGGCACGTGTGGCCGGCATGCTACCCAAGGCCTTGCGCTACGCAGCTGTCGCCGTGGTCGGCGGAGGGCTTGTGATCGCCGGCGGCACAAGCGGCGAAAGTGCCAGTCGCGACATCTACCACTTCGATCCTTCAACTGGGAAGCTCACGACGATCGGACTGCTGCCCCAGCCACTCACACACGCGGCCGCGGCCGCTGTGAACGGAACCGCGTTCGTCTTCGGCGGACGTGGATCCTCGCCTACGAGCCAGACACGAGCGATCCTCGCGATATCGCCTAGCGGTCAGGTGAGTCACGCGGGTTTGCTCCCCCTCGGGCTCTCAGACCTCGCGGCGATCCCGCTGCAAGGACACATCGCGATCGCGGGTGGACGCGACGCGAGCGGCCGGGTACACGGCGAGATCCTTACCGCAACCGTGACCTCTGCGATCGCTCAGAGCCGGGCACAGGGTACAGCTCTGCTCGCCGGCTCTAATCCGGCTGTGCTTCCCGGCCCAGTCCTGATTGCCGATCGCGACAACAACCGCCTGCTGGAGGTGAGCCCTACTGGACAGATTCTCTGGCGTTTTCCGCAACCGGGCGAGCTGACCCCGGGCCAATCGTTCCTCTTGCCTGACGATGCTTTCTATTCACCCGACGGGCACCAGATAGTCGTGACGCAGGAGGACGACTTTGCGATCAGCATCGTCGACGTCGCTCACCCAAAGATCGCCTTTCGCTACGGGCACCCCGGTGTTCCCGGCTCAGAACCCGGTTACCTGCACAACCCTGACGATGCGATGCTCACACCCAAAGGAGCGCTGCTCTCCGCGGACATCAAGAACTGCCGCGTGATTGTGATTCGCCCGCCGGCGCACCACCTGACCCAGCAGCTGGGCCAGACCGGTAACTGCAATCACGAACTTGGCGTGTCCTACGGCAGCCCAAACGGAGCGTTCCCGATGGCCGACGGGGACACCGTCGTCACCGAGATAAATGGGGACTGGGTCGACGTGCTCAACCACGACGGGCGACCGATCGGCGATACTCACCCACCAGGCTTTACCTACTCGTCCGACACCAACGAGCTGCGTCCCGGCGTATTCGTCTCAGCCGACTACACGAGCCCCGGCGCGATCGAGACGTTCACACCAAGCGGCCGGCTGCTCTGGCGCTACGAACCCAGAGGCCCACAAGCACTCAACCACCCGTCGCTTGCCCTGCCGCTACCCAACGGCGACATCTTGGCCAACGACGACCGCAACGACCGTGTAATCGCGATCGACCCTCACACCAACCGGGTCGTCTGGCAATACGGGCACACAGGCCAGGCAGGCTCACGTCCGGGGTATCTGGCCAACCCAGACGGAGTCGACCTGGCGCCGCCATACTCGCTGACGATGCGATTTGCGCATTCGATGCGGGCGCCTTGAATCGGCGGGTACGCCGCTGCTGGATGTGCATGTTGCTCAGAAGACAGTGAAACGCCGAAGACCAGGCTGCTCTGGCACCGGCGTGCTGTGCGCGAAGGCCCAGATCTGGTTACCGGGGCAGTGAGGGCCTTCGTGACAGACGTGTGTGGGAGCAAAGTAGAAGCGCACACGACCGTCGGCCACCTGCATCTTCAAGCTTTTGGTGCGTGTCAGCGATCCGTCGACACTGTTGAGTACCAGCACCGGCTGGTCGTCGCGGGCGATCAGCCCGATCACATCGTTGACATTGGCGCTCGCGACCTCGTAGCGGGCGCCGTCGCGGTGGGCGCGCAGGTATCCGCTGAGCGAGGGCGTGCCGAAGTCGGTAAGCAGCGAGTCGCTGCGCGCACGACCGACGATGTAGGAGTCCTTACTCAGCGAGATCGCCAGCAGGCCGACGCCGAGGCATACAAGCGCGACACGAGACGCGCGGACCGCGGTATTCGGCCGGCCTTCGTTGGAGTTAAGTGCCGTGCGGCTCGTCGGTTGCACGCCGCGCGAGCGGCGGCCGAGACCACGACTCCACAGCACGCTAAACGACAGCCCGAAGACCGCGCATACGGCCGGCGCGAACGCCTCCAGATAGCGCGGTTGCAGCCGTTCCATGGCACTGAAGGCAATCAGCCCGGTGACAAACCAAACAAATATCCCTACGACAAGTCCTCCCGCCGGTTCGCGCAAGGCCGCCAGCAGCCGCTCGCGGTCGCCGGCGATGAGCACGGCGAGCGCCACCAGTCCGAGCAGGCAAGTCGCAAGCAACGCGATGCCGATCAAGGTCCAATACTGCGAAGGGCCGTCGCTCAGCAAGCGCAGCGTGCCCGCTCCCCCTTCAGCCGTCCCGGTGGCGCCTTTGCCCGACAGACGACTTAGGCCGTCATAGACAAGCGTCACGTGCCAGATACTTCCGTTGGACGAGCCGATCGGGAATGGACGCTTGCTTGTCGGCGTCAGCGAAGCAATCGCCGTCCAGGACAGCGCCACCGCGAGAAACGTCGCAGCGCAAGCCAACAGCGACCGCATACGTCTTCCTGAGTCCGCCGCCAACAGCCACAGCAACGCCATCGCCGGCAGCGCGATCAGCATCTCCGCGAGCTTGACGTTGAAAGCCAAACCCATCACCGCAGCCGCCGCCAGCGACCAGCGCATGCGCCCGCTCTCCAGTGCCCGCCACGAAAGCCACAACGCCGCTACCTCCAATGCCGCGAGCACCGAGTCCATCGTGTCGCTGCGCGCCGTCAGCACCGACACCGGCAAGACCGCGAGCGCAAGCGCCGCGGTCAGCGCGGCTACAAACCCGAACGGTCGCCGCAACGCACCAAAAAGTAGGCCACAGGCTGCGATACCGCCCAGCGCCTCGGGAATGTGCAGGCTCAGGCGCCCAAATCCCAACGCCCCCGTGCTGGCGACCTGTAGCCAAAGATCGACCGGTGGCTTGTCGATCGATACGGTCCCCGAGGGCTCAAGCGCACCGAAGAAGAAGTCGTGCCAGGACCCGGCCATGCTGCGCACGGCGGCGTCGTAGAAGACGTTCCCCGGCACCTCCTGGATCTTCCACAGGCGCAGCACACAAGCAAGCGCAAGCACGAGACCGACGACAAGCCACCCCCACCCGCGTGTCTCGCTCGGCGAAGGACGCGCAGCGCGTTGCTCGGGCGGCCTGGCCGCGTGCGCAATGCCGTCCATCACGCACGCGCGATCGTGCCGGCAAGGAGCATGCAGGCACGATCCAGCGCCCAGCTAAATCACGGGTCAGCTTGGCGTGAGAAACCGCTTAGGGATGCCAGGTGTGGATGTCAAGGCGACGCGACTGCTCCTGACAGCACGCGCTACCACTCGGCCCACCAAGCGACGGAGTATGACTGCGAACCCTATGTCCCGGTGGCCCCGGCTTCAATGCCGCCGTATCGGATCCACTGCACCTCCAGGGAAACGTCTCACTCAGCGCACCAACAGCGAGCTCACGGGCCGGCTAACGAGGTGCAAGGCTGGCCAACCTAGAACAAAGAAGCGCTGAAAGGCTTCACTTCCACGCCTGCGGCGTACCCGAGCTTTTCCAAGCCGAATATCTGCTCGACCGTGGCCAACAGCGAGAAGTGGTTATAGGTTTCCTGCACCAGCCCGCCACCTTTCTTGACGAACGGCGAGAGCAACAGCAATCCGACCTGACCGCCCCCAGACCCTGAGAGCTTGGCAACCCCGGTTGGCGCCGGCAAATTGGGGAACTTCGGCTGTCCGCAGCAAGAACTCGAATCGGCGTATTCGCCTGTCGCGGGAGCGTTATCGACGGTGATCGCGAGTAGCCCGTTCTGCTTGTAGGCCTTCGAGGCAAGGATCTCGGGAACCACCTTTTGCAGGAAGTCATTGGCTGGGACCATCCCATCCGTCTTGCCGGGGGCACACGGCGTGGGGTTGCCGTCGTCGCATGGACCAGGGGCAATATAGGAGAAGCTCGCCGTGCTCTTCTCGCTTGCCAGATCGCCCTTCAAGGCGCTCATCCCAACGTCCTTAGAGGCGCACGCCGAAGATCCGGTGATCGAGTTGAAGTAGACGAACGGGTTACGCCACGTCTGATAGCCGGGCGCCATCGCCCCGGCGGCCGGCGCGCTGGCGCTGGGATCTGCCGCACCGCTCGTGGGGTGCGCGCAAGCGCTCGGTGTTCCCGAGCCTTCGTCTATCCCTTCGACATAGGCCTTCCAGGTGAGGTGCTTGGCACTGAGCTGCCCCATCAACGTCTGCGTCGATGGTGGATAGACACAGCCATTGCCGAGCAGCTGCCCGTCGCTGCCGCTGCTCGCGGGTGAGATTTCGCTGTACGTCGGACAGTCGGCGGCTGTGGCTTCCGTCGGCCCCTGCCCGCTGAGCAGGGCGATGCCATCTGCGAGGCCTTCGTGTGCGACGGCGTAATAGCGCAGCAGTAGCTCGCCCTGTTTCTCCAATGTCCCTGTCAGGTATTTAGCCGGCGATGCCGGCCCGAACGCGGTCGCGTAAGGCTCGTCGTCGAGCATCACCACGAACACATGCTTGACCGCCGGCAGTTTGGCAGGAGCTTTGGAGGAGGAACCTTCGCCGCCGCCTGAGGATTCGTTCGAGCCGCTCGAGGATTTCGAGGAGGCCGGAGGCGTGGAGGATGTTTTGCTGGGTGCGGTGGACTTCGCGGATGTACTCGATTCGGCCGGCGCCCGAGACGGTTCCGGCGTCGCTTCTTCTGAGGCGGGCGGTGGCGTCGGGGCGACTGCCGGGCTGGGAGCGGCAGCAGCGGCAGCAGCGCCGCTTCCCTGTGCTACGAGCACCTTCAACGGCGCGCGCGAGGACGCGAGCGCATCTGTTGCACTGTGCCCCGCAGCCCGCCCCATCAGCACTCCAAAGCCAAGGAACGCCGCTACGAGCACTGCCCAGATCAGCGGCGAGGGCAGCGGCAGCGCGCCGAAGCGCTGCTCCCAACCGCGCAGCGGGTCGAGGTTCACGAGTTGGTCTGGACGGGCCGACCGAGATCCTCGGCCGGCTGGGTCTCTTCCCTGCTGCCAAATACCGGCCGGGGATCTCGGCCGTCACTCCGCTCAGTCGCTCCACCACTGCCAGATTCCGCGGCCCCCGTGAGCAGATCGATTGGATGCGCAAGCGCGTGATGCCCATGCGGGGGCACATGATGACCGTTTCCATTGTCAGTCGATCGCTCCATCACTTGCACGCCGCACTGCCAACAGAAGACCGCGCCGCGACTGCGTACCGCGCCACAGCTCGTGCAATTGCCGGCCGAGCCGCTCTCCTGCATGTGCAACATGCGCTCGACCTCGGCCAACTCCGCGTCGCGCTCCTGCAGCATCGCCGCGCGACGGATCAGCACGTCAAGACGGAAGTGGTCGCGGATCGCCATCTCATATGCGAGCCCGCCGAGGTTCCAGTGCAGCTCGGCGACGTCCTCGGCCAGCTGATCTCGGCGACGGCGCAGCTGTGAGTCGGACTGCTGCGAGTCAGGCTGCTGCGAGTCAGGCTGCTGCGAGCCAGGCCGCTGCGAGCCAGGCCGCTGCGAGTCGGACTGCTGTGAGCCAAGTCGGTGCGCGTCGAGAGCGTTCATCATCCCGTTTCGACCACGTCTGGCAAGTTCTTGGATTTCTGCTCGTAGCTCGAGCCACTCTGGCCTTTGCTGACGCTTTTCAGGACGGTCGGCGGCGCCGGTTTGCTGATCGAAGAACCGGCGCCCGAGGAGGAGGCCGCTTTCGCTTTGGCCGTTTTCTTCGCGGAACTCGCGGCCGGCGTTTCGCTCGTCGGGGTCGTCGGGGTCGTGGCTGGCGTCACGCTGCCGGCGGCCGCGCCACCGACCGAGATCACCTGCGCTGGCGGCACCTTGGCGGTGCCCGCGCTGGCTCGTCCGATCAGCACGCCCACGCCCATCGCCAGCAGCAGCACACCGACTCCCGCCAAGAGCGCGAGCGTGTTGTTGCGGTTCGCCGGAGAGGCAACACTCAACCCAGGGGAAGAACCCGGGGGCACACCTGGCGTTCCCGGCGGCGGGCTTTGCGGGACTCCCGACGGCGTCGTCGCCTGCGAGGAGGAGGCAGTCTGCGGCTGCGGCCCACCGGGGCGCCCACCGGAGATCGGCCCGTTCACATGCGCGCGCGGCGCACCGCAATGCAGGCAATAGCGCTGATCGGGCGCGAGCGGAGCGGTGCACTGCGCGCACCGCTCGCTCGTCACGACCGGGATCGGTTGGGTCACGGCCGTTGAGGACTCGTCCCCGGATGCCGGTGGCGGCTGCCTTACAGCAGTCACCGACTCGCTGGTCGCAGCGGGCTCGGTCACGCTGAGATCGTCCACCTTCACAACCCCCTCACTCGTGACAATTCTGTGAACACGAGGCGTCTCACCCTTCTTCGCTTGTGTTCGCGCCGGGCATCTCGTTGAATGCACAGCGGAAGCTCTGCGGTTCGGAGATCGGCTGCGAGCCGGCGAAACCACCCTTTTGACCGTTCGAGTAGACCGTCACGTACTGCAACGTCGAAGGGGCAGGCACAGCCGGCAGCGGCACCGGGTTTGGTTCGCCGGTGCGTGGGTCGCCGGTCGAGCCGACGCTCACGCCCTCGGAGCCCGCCGCATCGGAGCCCGCGGCTGTCGTCACGAGTGTCGCGCTCATCTCACGCTGGTCTTTGAGGCCGACGCTCGGGTCGAGCGGGATCGTCGCTGTCAGCTGCGAGTCATGGATCGTCGACTCGAGCTTGACACGGTTGGCGGCCCCGATCAGCTGCGCCGCCGTCGGCAGATAGCCGCCCTCCTTGACGCACGCCTGCGAGGCCCAGAAGTAGTTGTTCTGGCCGGCCTCGGCATTGGTCAACGGATAGGGCGAGTCCATCAAGCACCAGGTCCCGAGGTTGACAGTCGCCGGCGGGCAGCTCGGTTCGATGTCGGTCAGCGTCTTGCCGCTGATCTCAGAGGCGTCCTTCACCGTCGGGATCGCAGTCACTGGGAACTTCTTGTTTTTGCCGAGCAGCAGGATGCCGCCGGCGCGTGGCTTGGTGCTGATCTGATGCCCGGCGATCGCACTGACAACGGCATGGCGGGCGGCATTCGCCAGCCCGGTGCTCGAGCCGACGAGCGCGACGATCGAGATCACCAATGCGGCCTGACCGCTGTGGCGGGAGATGCGCTCTCTCATGTTCGCCTCCTTGAGGGGGGTGTTGAAGTGGGCTGATGCATATAAAGACGGACGAAGGCCTCACGACGTGACCGGCGTCGACCACGACCGATCGAGGCTCCGGCGCCGGCCAGCAGGATCAGGACGGCGAGTGGCGGTCCGTAGACCGCGAGCCGCGGAGAGCTGCTGGAGGGACCAACGCTCGTGTAGGTGCGCGCCGGCGCAGACGCTGGATAGCGTGCAAATGCTTGCGACTGCTCGGGCGCGGCCTCCTCTTCTCGTTTTTCTTCAAACACGCGCACGGTTGCCCCTCCGGGCGGGATCGTGTCCGCGAAGGAAGCAGCCGGGGGCGGCGGCACGACCCGCGCCCCGCCGGTCGCCGGCAACTGCGCAACCGGCAGAAACGCCAGCGGCAGCGCCACCTTCGGCGCCGGCTTGGGCACGACTTTCGCCACCGCTGCGGGCACGACCGGCGGTGGAGGTGGCGGCGCGATCGGCGCCGGCGCGGGAGCGGGAGAGGGCGGCGGCGCTGTGGGTATGGCGGCTGCCGAGGACGCGGCAACTTTGAAGTGGCCCGGACTGAGCGGCACCGTGCCGCAAGGCTGCTCGACGCTACCCCCTTGAACGGTCACCGGGATCGAATAGGAAAGGCCGCCGGCAGAAACCGTGACGATCGTCGTGCCGGGGTTGAATGCGCACAGGATGCTGGAGCGCGAATCGGGGATCACGTGCCCTTCGGCGTTCTGCAACGGCTTGCGCAGGTTCGCCGAGTTGGGATCCTGCTCAACGAAATTGGCGATTTCAGGTTCAGAGGAGGTGAACGTGTATTCCGGTTCGATCGCGCTCGAACAGTCCGACTGGCGACACAGCGCAGGCGGGAATTCGGCGTATGGGTCCGAGCCTGGTGGGTTGGGGTTGCCGCTTGAAGCGGAGATCGGACCCCAGCGGTCGCCGGCCAGCGGTCGCCGTCCGAGGCCGGTGAACAGCGCCGGCGCGCTGCGCCGCAGGAGCGTGCCGTCGACCGGGTCCAGCGAGACTTCCTGCACGAGCGGGATCAGGCGCGCGCCTACAGGGGCGACATTGGTCGCGGGATTGCGCTTGGCGACTTCGACGCTTAGGAGCAGGTAGCCGTTTGTGCCAAACAGCGCGTCGGGCTGCCCGGGCGTGAACGAGTCCGCGACGGCCGAGCGATAGCCGAGCGCGCCCGTGCCGAACTCGGGGATCGTGACCGCGCCGCCGGAGGGAATCTGGCTCGTACGGCTTTCTTCGGGGCGTTCGTACAGGTACGCGGAAGCGCCACCGACGACCATGGTCTGCGCCTCTTCGGCAGCGTCGCCGGCGACGTTCAGCGCCGGCGGCAGGTTGGGGTTCAGCTCGCGGCTGCCGACCACGATCGCCGGGATGCCGCGTGCCCTGGCGTCCGCAAGCATTCGTTCGAGCCAGGGCGCCTGCGGTTCAGCGGGGTTCTGATAGGGATCGCTCGCGGCCAGCGAGCCACGCGAGTTGTCGATCACGATCACGCGCACGGTCCCGGTGGGGCCGCTGCTGTCGAAGGCGTAGTGGGTGCGCGCCCCCGGCCTCACTGCACCTGTCGGCGGCGGGATGTTCGCGGTGCTTACTCCCGCGGGCGTGCCGCCTTCGCCGAACGGAGCGTCGGAGCCCGCGAAGGCGGCGCCAAACGCCGAGTCTTCGCTGCCTTCGCTATCGCCGGCCGACAGCGCCGGGTATACCGGCAGAGTGCCACCGCCGGACATCAGCTGGGCATAGCGGTCGGCCTCCGCCGGGGACTCGGAACCCTCGCCTGGGGTCTCGCGTCCGCCCGTGTAGAGCAGCATGCGCGGACCGTTTGGCTGCGTGGAGAGACCCGCGATCTCACCGAGCGCGGCGCTTAGGTTGCGGTCGGGTGCGATCGCCTCGTCGGCAAGCGAAGCGCATGGTTCGACGCAGTCGGCGTGACCGCCGACCGCGAACGTCGCGGCACCGCTCTGCATCGGGATCGGCGCCACTGTCTCGCCGGTCGGGGCCGGCGGATCGCCCGCCGCGGCGTAGCTGTAGACGCCGGCGGTCTGCACATTTTCGCGGACGGCCTGACCCGAGCCGCCGCTGGCGTCGCTTCCGCGTCCCGCGTCATCGGCCTCACCACTCCAGCCGCCAAGCGCCCATCCGGACCCGTTCGTGCCGATGTCGAGTGCAGCGATCGGGTCGACCTTCAGCGGCTTGTCCTGACTGTCTCCCGCGTAGGCGGCGCGCTCCTCGTCCTCCCAGCCGCCGGCCGTTTCACGCAGCAGATAGCCGTCGCCGCCGAGCGGATTGGGAGGAATCAACGGGGGCGGCGTGTTGGGATCGACCGGAGGCAGAATCAACGGCGGTGGATAGGTGAACTCGGGCACAACGGACAACAAGGCACGCACTTTCGACCCTTCGAGCAAAGGCGCGGCCGCAATCGCCGTCTCATCGACAATCGGCTGTTCAGCGAAATGCCACGGCGCCCCAGAGCCATCGCGCTCGAGCACGACATCGCGCCCGGCCAGCACAGCGCCGCCGTTGGGCAACCCAGCGACGACATTCAACTGCGGAGGGGTTGTCAGGCTCGCGAGCAGCGCGTGGACTTCAGGTTCGACCTTCCAGCCTGCGCCTTCGTTTACGAGCAGGTCGTGTTCGGCCGCGACCATCGCCTCCGAGCCGGCGAACGTGACCGACGTGAAATTGGCTTCCTTGAAGCCAGAAGGGAGTTCTTCTTCTTGCGTCCAGCTCTTGCCGTACTTGAGCAGCACCCCGCTCTGACCGACCGCGTAGCCGAGCGCCGGTTCGCCCGGATCGAACGCGATCCCGTCGAGATTGCCCTGGAAGCCGTCCAGCGGAGCCGCCGGGTCTTTCTCCCACAACCCGGTTTCCGCGCGCCAGATCCACATCGCGCCGAGGTCGCCGACGGCAAACGCGCGGTTCGGTTCCGGCCAGGCGACGGCTCGCAGCGTCGGCGAGGAGACAGCGCCGCTGGACGTCTGCAGGAACTCGCGTTCCCAGCCGTGTCCGGGCGTGTAGCGTGCGACAACACCATCGGCGCCGACGGCCAGAGCTTGCGCGTTGAACGTGCCGGGCGTACTCCCGGGCGCGGATGTCACAGCCGTGAACGGCGCCCGTGCCGACACAGGCCAGCCCACCAGCCGCGCCGGCTGCTGCGTTGTCGTGACCTGCACCGGGCCTTCGAGCCAGCCGTCGGTCGGGGTATAGAAGGCGCCGCCGGGCGCATTGTCGGCTCCGGCGCCTGGCATCCAGGTGAAGCCGGTGCCTTCGAGGCTCAGGTAGCTACCCATGTTCGTGGTGTCTTCGCCCCCGGTCTGCAGTGGGTTAGTGACGATCCGCGTGCCATAGCCTGGACCTTCGAAGGCAAAGCTGCGATAGCCGGTATCGCGTCCAAAGCGCGCCCCGAGCGGGTGTTCGCAGATCGCGCTGCCGCTACCGTCGCGCGCGTCGCACCAGTTGCCTGTGATCTTGGCTTCGGCGATGTCGTAGTACAGCGTGAAGTCGTAGCCGTCGCTGCCGCCGCCGGGCGCCTGCAGGTTGCCGTCGATCCAAACGCCTTTTTCGGTGACGCTCAGCGGCTGCGACTGACCGGTCAACGGTCCGAGCTTCGTGATGTCGCGGGCGGGCGTTTCCGCGGCCGCGAACAGCGATGAACCGAGCGACGCCGCTTCCCAGCGAAATTCGCCGGCTTTGGCTTCCTTGCGCTCGAACAGCACGATCCCTAGACCGCCGGCGGCTTCGGCCTCGCCCAGCAGCCACAGGTTCTTGGGCGAGGTGCCGGCGATCGCCACGATCGTGAAGCCGCCTGTGTAGCCGGCGGGGAGCTCAACCGGCTCGCGCGTCCACTTTTCACCGTTCCAGCGGGCCACGCCGAGGTCGCGCGTACGCCCGAGTGCACCGAAATAAGCTTCGGTGTGACCTTCGTTTTCAACCGCCGCGTCGGCAACCGCGCCGGACCCTTCGTTTTCAGCGAGCGTCTCGGCGCTCGTATCGCCGCTTTCGCCTGTCTCCTCAGCTTCGCCTGCCGCGAGCAGCACGCCCGCCGGCGGTTCGGGCAGGACGCGGAAGCGGCCCCCCGGTTCGCGTGCCAGCACAACCGCCTGCTTTCCGCTCACACGCGTCGAGTCCTGACCCACCAGCAGCCCACCGCCGTGCGGCGCGATCCGTGCCGACGGCCGATCTGGATTCATGCCGCGGTAAATATGGCCTTCTTCGCCTAGCGGCGTTTCGGCGATCGTCCAGTCGGGATCGGCGTCGGTAGCGCGCTCGAATACAAGCTGGCCAGGGGCGGTCACTCCCCCGGTCGACGGCGTTGCAAACGTCGCGGATTCGAGGGAAGGAGACGGTACATCGTTCGGTAGCACGCGATACGCCCAGGCTTCGCCGGGCGCACCGTCTGTGGCGGCGCCCATCAGCACGGTGCTCGCGTCTGCGGTACCCAGTACCGGCTGCGGCGTCGGAGCGACGTCACCCGAGGCGACAGCACGCGGGCCGCGGCTGACGATCTGAGTGAGGGCGAGGGCGGTAAGCGCGAGACACCCCACGAGCGTGAGCGCGATCCGCCGGCGCCGCGACCGTGCACCACCCAAAGATTCACCCATGACGGTGCACGCTCGTCGTCACAGCATTGGGACCCGTTCCCGCAGAACCTCCCGAGCCTGTCGCCGGCACCGGCTTGGGCTTCGTCAACTCCTTCGTCACGAAACTGAGCCCGTTTGGCCAGCGCTTGCGTTCCAGGCGCAGCGACAACGAGTGCCTACCTGCCTTCAACCGCTCCTCGTGTGTGCGTGCGATCGCCTTGCCATGAAGCTTGGCCACCAACTGCACGTCCGCCAAACGAGTGAGCCGAAAACTGACGGTCACTGTCAGTCCGTGACGCGCGACGCTCACGTCCTTGAGTAGCGCTGGAATCACCTCGGGTACGGGAACTTCGGTCGCCTTGGTTTCGACCGCCACCGGCGGCGGCGCGAACAGTTCGGAGTCATCCGGCGGTGGCGTGTCCGAGACGAACTGTTCGACCGACTCATTCGGGCGCACCGTGATCGTGCCGGCCCAGTTCGGATCGCTGTCTTCGGGTAGCACGGCACCATTCGTGTAATGAAATAGCCACCCAGCCGAGGTGGCCAGCCACGCTTCTTCGGGTCCGGTCGCGGCCACCAACTGCGCACTGCCGCGCCCTGCGCCAGAAACGGGCAGCGTATCGACCGTGGCGCTGCCGTCGGCGCCGATCAGGGCGACCTTTGCCTTGCCTGTCGCGCTACCGCGTTCGTCGAGTGCCTGATCGGCAACCCAAGCACTTTCGCCTCCGACTACGGGCGAGATGTCGACGAAGCGGTCTTCGTCTCCGAAGAGGGACGTTTCGATTGGCGCTTGCTGGAAGAACGGTTCCCGGTAGTGGACGGCGATGGGCGGACTTGGCACCGAGCCACTGCTCGGTGCCTCGGGTCCGGAGGCCGCGCCCCCGCCTGAAAACCACAGGTCGGTTTCGTCCGCTTTCGCCGACAAGAGCTCGCTGCCTTCAGTCGGCACTCCGCTATAGGGGAAGGGTAGGAAGTTGGCGTCCGTGAACGTATTCCCGACAAGCTTGTGAATCAGGATCGGACCGGACGGCTCGGGTGTCCCAAGGTCGACTGGGTCGGTCCTATCGCCCTCCTGTGTACCGACAAACGTGCTCTCGTAGAAGCTGCCATGGAGAGACGCGAGTCCGCTGACGCCGCGTCCCTGCGGCTGGTAGGAGCTCGTCAAGTTTGTGCCGTCCCAGTGCAGGTGAAATGCGCCAACGTGCTGACCGGAGGGGTCCTCGCTGCCGATCCCGGCGAACCAGCAATCGTCCGGACCGCTGCAAGCAGCGGCATCCGTCGGACGAAACGGTTCAGGCGACTGAAAGGGCGTCGAATAGGAGCCGACGACTTGACCGTCCTCGAAATGACATAGTCCCAGCCCCGATCCGACGCGTGGCTCGCTCGGTTCGGTAATTACCCAGAAATCGTCCGGGCCCGCCCAGGCTATTCGCGACGCTTCGCCGGCCCCGCCACAGACGGTGGAGAGCTGATGCCAAGCGCGCCCATTCCAGAAGAGCAGACCATTGGGCACGACGGCGTTGCCCTCGACGCTCAGCAATCCCTCGTTGGGCGCGTAGAACTCCATGTCGTCGGGAGTGCCGAGGGGAACCTTGTAGGGCGTGCCGGCCGGTGGCGCCGGCTGTTCCAAGCGCCACGTCGCTTCGCCGCGAGCTATTCCCGGAGCGGCCGAGGCGAGCGCCGCGACGACGGCGACTCCAGCCAGCAGAGTCCCGGTCGCCCGCGAGATCAAGGTCCGTGCCCCGGGTCCTTGTGCGAGGCCCCTCCGGTGACATCGCGCAGCTCGCTCAGCTCGGTCTCCTGGACGGTCGAGAGCACCGCGTCAAGCGCAACGCCCGACAGCGTCTCATGCTCGATCAATGCGTGTGCGGTCTCCTCGACCGCCTGCCAGTTGCGATCGAGGATCACGGCCGCCTTCGCCTCGGCATCGCCGACAAGCCGCTCGACCTCGCGGTCGATCGTGTCAAGCGTCGAGGGCCCAACCGAGCCGAGATCCTGCAGTGAGGCGCCAAGGAACACCTCGCCACCTTTCTCGCCGATCGTCACCGGGCCAAGCGCATCGGACATCCCGAAGGAGGTGACCATCGTGCGTGCGAGGCTCGTGGCGGCATGCAGATCGTCGCTGACACCCGATGACAAATGCCCGAAGGCGATCCGCTCTCCTGCGGTACCGGACACGATCACCGTCAATTGCGCCTGCAGGTCGGGTTCGGTCTGGATCAGCTGATCGCGGTCGGTCAGCATGTGCGCGGCCGTGCCGAGCGTGCGTCCACGCGCGACGATCGAGACCTTGCGAGAAACAGACGCTTGGCCGAGCGCCTCAGCGACGACGACGTGTGAGGCCTCGTGGATTGAGATCAGCCAGCGCTCCTGCTCGGTGAGGATGTGCTTCTTGGCGGGACCGGCGACGACGCGGTCGATCGCCTCCTCGAGCGTCGCCTGCTCGATCAGTTCGTGTGAATCGCGCACTGACAGGAGCGCCGCCTCGTTGATCACGTTGGCAAGCTCAGCACCGCTGAAGCCCGGCGTCAGACGCGCGATCTCCTCCAGCGACACGTCGTGGCCCATCGGCCGCTTGCCCCCGTGCAGGCGCAGGATCTCCAAGCGCCCGTGCACGTCGGGCACGTCAATCGTGACCTGACGGTCGAAGCGTCCCGGGCGCAGCAGGGCCGGGTCGAGGATGTCCGGGCGGTTGGTGGCGCCCATCACGACCAGGCCGCCGTCGCCGCCGAAACCGTCCATCTCGACGAGTAGCGCGTTGAGCGTCTGCTCGCGCTCGTCGTTGCCCTGTCCGATGCCGGCGCCGCGCTTACGCCCCGCGGCGTCGAACTCGTCGATGAAGATGATCGCCGGGGCAGCCTTGCGCGCCTTGGCGAACAAGTCGCGCACACGCGCCGCGCCGACGCCGACCAGCGACTCGACGAAGTCCGAGCCCGACAACGAAAAGAAGGCAGCATCCGCCTCGCCGGCGACGGCCTTGGCCAGGAGAGTCTTGCCGGTCCCGGGTGGGCCCACGAGCAGCACCCCCTTGGGAGCCGCCGCACCCACGGCCAGGTACTTGGACGGATCGGCGAGATAGTCGCGGATCTCGCGCAGCTCGGCCACCGACTCGCCCGCGCCCGCCACATCGGCGAATGTGACCTGGTGCAGCGTGCCCTTGCCTTTGCGCTTGCCCTTGCCCGTGAACTTCGAGAAGCCGGCGATCCCGCCGGCGCCGCCGTCCGCGCCGAAGCGCATGAACAGGGCGAACAGGCACACGAGCAGCACGATCGGGATCAGGAACTGCACGAGAATCGCGCGCTGTGCCTTGCCGGGCTGCTGGTCGACGGTCACGACCGTGCCGGCCGCGGCCAGACTCTGAAGTAGCTGCTGGGTCTGCACGCCTGAGGCCGGATAGGCCGCCCAGTACTGAAGCGGGGCCGGAGTTGTTGTGCCGGTCGTCGCGGTACCCGTGGTTGTGGTCCCTGTAGTTGTCGCGGTACCTGTCGCTGCGATCCCCGTAGTTGTCGCGGTACCCGTAGTCGCGGTCCCTGTCGCTGGACTCGACCCGCTCGTGGTCGTTTGGTCGCTCGCCCCATCCGGGTTGCTCGCCGACTGCTTGAGCGCTATCTCGACGCGATTGTCGTGGTCGTACAGCGTCGCGGTCGCGATCTGCTTGTGCACAGCCAGCTCGAGCACCCTGCTGATCGGCAGTTCCGAGCCGTGAGTATTGGGCCCGATCGCTCCTAGCAGCGAGAAGAAGGCGATCAGCAGGCCCGCCGAGGCGACGACCAGGAACAGCGCGATCTTGTCGCGGAATATGAGGCGGCGCGCACCGCTCCCGAAATCGCCAAGCGCGACCAGCGCCGGGTTGCGCCTGTGCGCCAGGCCCGATCGTACCTGCCCGCCCTTCGGCGGACGGATCGGCGCCGAGGGACGGCCGTTGCCCTGCGAAGAGGGGGGCGGAATTGTGTCTTCGTCGTCTGTCATGTCTCCCTCAGGGGCATCGACTGCCGCTCAGACCAAGACGGCGCCCAGCATCGAGGAGATGCCAGGCGCCGCCGGGGCCCGAGGGTTTGGGCTATCTGCCCGCTTGTCTTATTTCTTCTTGCCTTTTTTGCTTGCTTTTTTCTTTGGCGGCGTCACCGCTGCCTGCGTGACTGTCAGCGTCTTGGTCTGAGTCGCCGCCGTGCCGCCGGTCGGGGTGAATGTCACCGTGATCTTCACGCTGAGCTTGTGCCCCTTGGCTTTGGCGAGCTTGCTCAACGCGGCTTTGGAGATGGCAAGCGTCACCGTACCTTTGCCGCCCGAGACACTTGCGCTCTCGCTACCAACCGTCACACCGCCACCGGTCGCCTTGACCTGCACGCTGCCGGCATCCGGAAGCACGAGCGACAAGACGATGTCCTTGCCCTTGACCTTCGCGCTGGCGATCGAGAAGGCGTTGCTTGGGATGGGTGGCGGAGTTACGCCCGTGGTCGGGGGAGGGGGGGTTTTGGTGACCGGCGTTTTGACTTCTTCTTTCGGACCGGTGCCGGCGCCGGCCGCCTTGTCCCAGTTGATCGCTTCAACGCCTGCTCGGGCGATCGACTGAATGCTCAGCGGCAGCACGCCGTAGTCGGCGCCACCCACCAGCGACTGACCGACGGGGGACTCCACTGCCGTGAGGTAGTCCTTGACAGTCCGGGCCCTTTCCTGCTCCAGCGGCGTGTTGCCGTATACCGGGGCATCGTCGTCGAACGCCAGATCGTAAGTGATCGCACAGGCCGGATACGTCGTGGTATCCGTGCTGCCTGTTGCGATCGCGTTTGACCAATCGCCCAACGTCGGGTCACTTGCCGGCGTAATCGGCAGACCGCGGTAGTCGGCGTTGGTGCAGTTGGCTCCTAGCGCGGCTCCGTTGCCGACGATGTGAGCCGTCGGGACGGCGGTGGGCTCGACATAGTACGTGCCGACCCTTTCGCCTTCGGGCTTTTCCGGGTTGATCGTCTCTAGCGGAATCCAGTAGACATTGTTGACTTGTTTCTTTTCCTCGGAGAATTTTTCCTTGCGGGCAGTGGCGAGATCGACGTAGCTAATCGATCCGTCGGTTGCCGCTACTGCTTTGGCAAGAGGACCGCCTTTACCGGTTGTCGGGGTGCAGATATGACTTGTGTCTTCACATACACCGGTCCCATTCACCACTTCAGGCTGCTTCTTTTCGCCACCGGCCGTGATCGGCCAGTTGTTGTTGTCGCCAACAACCGGAGCCGTCGTCCAGAGACCGGATGGAGCGCCTGGCAGCAAGCTCAGATATGCCTTGAAGTTGTATGTGGTGCCGGAGCCGTCGAACCGCACGAGGCGGCGGACAGGCACGTCTTCACATGCAACGTTTTCGTTGAGCTTGCTCGTGTCCGTACCGGAGATGTGGACTTTTGCCTGGCTCGTGAGCACATCGCCCCACGTGACTGCTTCGCCCTCCCAGATCTTCTCTAGCTCAGCGGCAGTGATATGAACACGCAACGTCTGTTCTGCGGACGAATCGCTCGTGTAGGCACCCGTGGGGTCGTTGTTGCGGTCTTCTTCTCCTGCTTTGACTTCTCCTGCTTTTGCTTCAGGCACGGGGAAACCGCCGGTGGTGGTGTCGCCGTTACCCCCCGTTTGCGCGGGGTTTTCCAATTTGCATCCTTCCGGGAAGTGCACAATTACGGTGACGGCCGCAACCGCAACTGGGATCTGATGCAGAACTCCAGGATTAGTTCCGCCAGCCGCTTCCGCGTTGGCCTTCTCGGTCGGCGTCAGTGGAGCATCGCTCGCGGCAAAGCGCGTTTCAGACGCACGTTCGCCGGCTTTTGCGCTTCCGGCTAGGAAAGTGGAGCATTTTTCTTCGGTCTGGGGGCCGCCGCCGATCGAGGCGATGCCGCAGCCACTACCGTCGGACTTGTAGGACACCGGCGACGTCGAGACGGCACCCGACCCGCAACCGAAGGAGGTGTAGAAGACGCTCAACGTCCAAACCTGTTCCTGGGCCGTTGCCTGCAGAGAGGAGCCCTCGCCCTTCGTCGGGCCTCCTTGGCATGCGTTTAGTGTGAACGCAGCGTGCGCCGAGGGAGGCGTCGCGGCTGCGGCAAAGGCCAGCAGAGCCATCGCACAGAGCGTCGCGATGGCGACGCGAATACGACCGCCCTCAGCGGTCAGAGGAAAACTTACGCGCATAAGCGTGTGATGTCCTTTCAAGAACGGAGATAGAGGTCTTCGTGATCGAGCCGAGTCTCACAGCACCGCAGCAGGCGCGCAATCCCTGTTTACAGAAGCGACACATCTTGGTCACAGCAGTGAAACATGTCCGTCAGCGATTTGGAAGATCTTTCACGAATTGATCTCAAGCTGATAACGGTTCGGTAACACCCGCGCCCATAATCTCGGGTATAGAGAGATCAGCCTCTCTTGCCCTTTGCCTTGACTTTGGCGTTCTTATTGGTGTTCGTCGCCAAGAACGTCGCATCTGCTTCGGCAGACAGCACTTCAAGCGGTGGCGCAGGCATGAAGGCGACCGTTATCAATGCTTTCAACTTGACTGCGCTCGCGAGATCCTTTACGTACCGCGCAGCAACTTTGAGGACAAGCGTAGTGGTGCCCTCGGCGTGGGTAGAGCCCGAGACGCTTGCTAGCACTACCTGCTTCTTATGCTTTTTCTTACCAACCCTAGTCGTGATCGTTCCCTCTGCCCGCGCGCTCAACTTGCCCGCTCCAGGGGTCTCGACGAGCAGCAACAGGTTGCCATTCGCCGCCCGCTTGACTCTGAGACCGAGTTCGGGCGAGGCGCTCGCCGTCAGCGAGAAGCCACCCTGCACCGAATTGAATTCTGCGGGCGGCGGCGCGGTGCCGCCGGCCAGCTCACGCGCCACAGTAAAGGCGTTTGCAACGTTGTTGGCATCCCCAACGATCAGATTCGAAGACGAGGACGCAAATGCGGCCGTCAAACCGTTTTCACTGAGCGTCGGGTTGACCGCGATCGACCCGTTTGGATCGCCACCTTCGTCACTGAGAACGGCCCGTTCCAGCGTGCCTTCACCAAGATGAATGAGATACAGGTCGCTTGCCGTAGGCGAAGGACGAAAGGTGCCAATTGGCTGCGGTTCCGGCAATACGAAGCTATCGCGCGGGCTCGTGAACGCGATCGTCGAGCCGTCCTGCGATAGTGCCAGCGATTCAATAGACGGGGACGCGCCCGGGTTCCCCGTACTTGCCGCCAGAGTCAGCTCTCGTGTTCCCTGCTTGCGGGTCACACCCGGCTTCATGCTCGTCAGGAAGACATCCAGTCCACCCGGCTTGGTGATGTTGGGACGCAGCGCGGCGCCAGCCAGAAACGCGACGGTGTAGCCGTCGGCGCTGAGGCCCGGAGCTACCCCGGCGATACTGGCGAGGGTCGACTCCTGCTCGCTCAACGGCCCATAGCACGGGCCCTCGGCCGTTTGACTCAGCGTCACACCTTCGCCTTCTGCGCATTCCTGGTCTTCGGGGTCCGCGATCCCGGTGACGCGACGCGTCACGGCGCCTGGTTCCTGCCAGCGACGCCACAGGTAGTAGGGCTGTTCGGAGACGGGCGACTCCCCTGGTAGGAAGCGCGTTTGCGCTTCTGCGTTGGTCGACACCCATGAGACCGTGGTCCCGTCGGCACTGATCGTCGCCGGGCCGATTGCGCCGCCTACAGGATCGCCACTCGGGTATTTCACGGTGGTCGAGTCGCGGCTCAGAAGCGTTGTCGTCTTGGCCTGGAGGTCCCGGACGAAGAGCTGCCCGGGTGGGGTGTCAACAGTGGAGTGGTCGGGCAGGTTCGATTCGAGCTCGGTCGTACGAAACACGACATAGTGGCCGTCGGCGCTGATCGAGGTGTTTGGCCAGACTTCGGCGCCGGGGGTGTCGCCGGGCAGCGGAGGATCGCGCGGCGCGTAGGTTGCTGCTTCTTCCCCCCCATCCCTTGCCGAGACGAGCGTGTAGGCGTCAGAGCTCTTGCGATCGGCTGTCAGCGGGACATTCATGTCACGGACGTAGACATCGACGTTTTCGTTGTCGTCCTGCGACACCAGCTGCTGGGCGGTGGAGAAAGCTACATAGCGCCCGTCGGCGCTGACGGAGGGATTCTCGGCTCCGCGAAAGATCGGTTTGCCCTTTTCTGGCCCTTCGGTATGGATCTCGCTGCCATCGGCAACCAGCTGAATTTCCCCAGTCACCCGGTCGTATCGGAAGATGCCGCCTTCGCGCAGCGTGCCCTGCGGTTCGGCGTCGAGTTCGATCCCGTGCGATCCTTCAACGCCACCGTCGTTTTCGAAAAAGTTAGTCGCGCGCGTCTGGAACACGACATACCGACCATTGGCCGAGATGACCGCATCGGTGCTCGGCGCGTTGGCCTGTTCGTCGGAGGCGTTGTCCACCGACACGAGTTCTGCCCCGAACCCGCCCGCGCCCGGCCCATAGATCGCCCGCGCCGGAGACGCGAGCGCAAATGACCAAGCAAGCGCCAACAGCACGAGCAAGCCGCCCGCGAGCCAAAACCGCGGCGAGGGAACTGACAAGGCCCCTCTCACGAGACCCGCACCACCCTGCGAACCGTCATCTTGTTGCCTGCGTTATCGGCGGCGCTCACAACGATCGTGTAAGTACCCCCATGCGCATAGCCGTGCCTGAGCGTCTTGCGCCCGCCGCCCGAGCGCCCATCCCCAAAGCTGACTTTGACCGAGCCCAGCTTGACCCCCGAGGCTTCGGCCTTGGAACCGTCGCCCAGACTCACCGTGACGCTGGCTCCGCGCACGTGCACACGCGCGCGCGGCGGCGTCCGGTCGACCTTGATCGTGCCAGGCACCGAGTCCACCACCTGACCCAGCGAGTCGGTCGCCTCGACCTGGATCGAGTGGACGCCGTCCGGGAGCTGTTCCCGGTTGAGCAGGTATTCGTCGCCGCTGACGTTTTCGACGACTTCGCGGTCGTCAACGAGGATCGAGTACGCAATCTTGCCGGCGCCCGCCAGCGGCACTTCCCACTGCAGTGGGATGCGCGCCGCTTTGTCCCAGCCGTTGGGGGCGTCTGTCACAAACTCGCCCGGCGGGGCGCGCACGACCACGGCGGCGATCTGTGCGTTCGCGCCGCTGCCCTGCAGGAAAGCGAAGATCGCGTCGCCGCGGTGGGAGACACCGAGATCGAGCTGCTGCACCGCGCCGCCGTGCGGGGCGGCGACGATCGCGCGGTTTGGGGTGCCGTCGGCACGACGTTCGAGCACCGCCACTCCGCCGGCGCCGTGTACCTGTACCTTCCACGCCGCCGCCAACGCGCCGTCATCAGCTCGTGTCAGCACAGGGGCTCCTGGTACTTCCGAGCCGGCGTCGAGCCTGACCGGGGTACCGAGCGCCGTCTCCGAGCCGTTGCCGTCGAAGCTCTGATCGCCCGTACCGTAGCCGACGTCGAAGGCACCTTCCGCGTCGACGGCCATGCTCAGCGGACCCACCCCTTCCGGCGGGCCTTCGCCGCTTGCGGGGCCTTCGACCGGCTTGGCCACACCGAAAGCCGACCCCCTGGGCGAGAACGACGAGGGGATCTCGCCAACGAACACGCGTGGGTGCGTGAAGCCGGAGCCCGGCGCCGGCTCCTGGCGCCAGGCGATCGCGCCCTCGCCGAAGCCGGCGAAGTCGAGCGACAGCTCGTCAGCAGGCCCATTGAGCGGGTGCCCGTTAAAAGTCGTCGGGCTCACGTCGAGGATGTTGCCCGGCACCAGGCCGAAGATGCGCCGCGCGTAGATGCGGTTGATGAAGTTGTCGTCGGGCTCCTGCCAGGCAAGCAAGCCTTCGCCGGTCAGGTCGATCGCGACCTGGGGCGAGTTCAACGCCGTCGGCTGCGGCACCGGCTGAGCGGCGTCGCGGTTCAGTGGCTGCCCGAACGAAGTCCAGTACTGGCCGTTGAAGTGGGCCATGCGAATTTCGTCCTGCACGTAGCCGGGCGGGATATTGGGCGTGGATGGGCCGCTGACAGCCGTGATCACGCGGTAGGAGACATAGGCGTCGCCGGAGAGGTCCATCGCCACCGACGGATAGGTGCCGGTTGCCTGGCCGATGTTCAGGTCGACCGGAACCGGGGGCTGAAAGCCCGTCGAGCCTGGGTCCATCGTGGCCGAGAACAATCCATCGGTTGTCGAGGAGTAGTGGTTGGCCCACACCACCGCCAGCCGTCCCCCTTCTCCAGCCGCGATCGTCGGAAAGGAGGATTCGAACTTCTCCCCCACGTCCACACGCTGCGGCGCTTCCCATTTGTCTCCTACGTATTGGGAGGCGAAGATATGGTCCCGACCTTCCACGCGCTTGCGATAGACGATCCCCCCAGTGCCGTCGGCGGCCATCGCCGCGCCGCCCAGTTCGACGATTTCAGCGGACGGTCCGTCGATCGCGGCTACCGGCGAGATTTCGGCTTGGGCCGTGGCCGCGCACAGCAGCAGCACGGCTATCGAGACGCACAACGCGCGAAGCACCAGCGCAAGGCTGACTGAGCTCGGGTACCGACTTGTGAACGAGCTGAGAACTTGCGCGTTCTTGCGAGCAGCCCGCCGCGATGTTCACCAATTCTTCTCAACTTGAAAACGTCCTGTTCACGTTGGGGCGGGAGCAGCCCTTGACACTGCGCTTGATGTCCGTGGGCGCAGCACACCCGCGGGCGCCCGCACCTGCCGCATCCACCCAGCAAAAGGAGCTCCCCACGTGCGACGACCCACCCGCACCCTGACCGTATCCCTGATCGCCGCGCTCGCGCTGGCCGTTCCTGCCGTCGCCGGGGCGCGCGCCCTGCTGATCGACGGCTCGACCTCCGTCTTCCCGCTGATGACCCAGCTTGCCGCCGCCTACCACAAAGCGACCAAAGCACCCACCCCGAAAATCAACCAGGGGACCTCCGACGTCGGCGTCTCCGACGTAGCCGCTGGGCGCGTTGACATCGGCGATGTGTCGCGCAACCCCGAAGAAGGCGACCCCAAAGGGCTCGTGTTCACGAAGATCGCGCGCGACGGCGTGTGCATGATCACCAATCCCAAGAACCCGATCGCGAACCTCAACCAGCAGACGGTGCAGGCGATCTTCACGGGCGACGTGCGCGAATGGAGCGAAGTGCCCGGGGCGAAAATCTCAGGCCCGATCGACCTCGTCGACCGCATCGCCTCCTCCGGTACGCAGGCCGCCTTCCAGGACATCTTCCTCGGCGAATCGCTGAAGATCTCCCCTAGCGCGGAGGCCGAGGAAAGCAATGGCCTCGTGCAGAACAAGGTCAAAACCGACGAAGACGCGATCGGCTTCGTGTCGTTTGCCTTCACCAGCGGCGTCAACGCGGTCGGCTATCAAGGGATCCCCTGCACGCTGCAGAACGCTAAGTCCGGCCAGTACCAGGGCGTTCGTAACTTCTGGATGGTGACCAAGGGCGCTCCCAAAGGACCCGCCAAGAAGTTCATCGAATGGATCGTCAGCTCGAAAAACGCTACGGCCCGCAAGATCATCAACTCCGAGTGGATCGCGGTCCACTAACACCCTCCGCTCGACCGGGTCGCCCTAAAGGCGGCCCGGCGGCGCGTTCGGGCATCTCTTCGGCGGCGGCATGTTGAAAGGTCTTCTCAGTGGCCGCGCCTTCGGGCATCTCCTCGGCGGCGGGGCGGCCGCCGCCGAGCGGCGTACTGAGCTGGCATTGCGCATGCTTGCGGTCGGCGTACTCGTGGTGATCCTCGGCATCGCGATCACCGTCTTCTCGAAAGCCTGGCCTTCGTTCTCGCACAACGGGCTCGCCTGGTTCGGCTCTGGCGGCGACGTCGACACGCAGTTCAACGCGATGATCAACGGGCCCCGCGATCCTGCCAACTACGTCTACCACTTCAAAGCCTGGCCGCTGATCTGGGCCACGATCCTGACCTCCGGGCTCGCGGTGATCTTCGGCATGGTCATCTCGATCTTGGCTGCCGTGTTCGTCGTCGAGCTCGCGCCTGCTCGCATCAAGCGCGCGATCGATCCAACGATCCGCTTGTTGGCAGGCGTCCCGTCGGTCGTTTACGGGCTGATCGGGATCCTCGCGATCGCGCCCTGGGTCGAACACAACTTCATCTCCCAGCAGCGCAAGCGCTCGGTCGAGTACGTCGTGCAGCTGACCGGCGCCAACCTGAGCGTGGCTGTCTTGATTCTGACGGTGATGATCGTGCCGATCATGGTGGCGATCGTCGCCGGGGCGCTTGAGTCCGTGCCGCGCTCGTGGACGGAGGGCTCGGCGGCGCTGGGGGTCAACCGTTGGCGCACCACCTGGCGCGTGTCGCTGCGCACCGTGCGGCCGGCGATCGTTGCGGCGGCCGTGCTCGCCACCGCGCGTGCGCTGGGCGAGGCGATCATGCTCGCGATGGTCGCCGGCTCGCGCGGCTTTTCGCCCAACCCGCTCGACGGGACCACCTTCTTCTTCGAGCCGGTGCGGCCGCTGGCCGCGACGATCGTCCACTACGTCGAGGACCTCAACGTCGTGCCGGTCGAACACACGCTGTACGCGATGGCGGCGGTACTGCTCGTCTCATGCGCGCTGCTGTCGCTCGCCGGCTGGGCCGCGAAGCAGCCGATGAAGCGCTACGGGGTCAGGACGTGAGTGTGGCCTCGCCAGAAGGTCAGGACGTGAGCATGGCTTGCTTGCAAAACAGGCGATGCCCCGCGCGCGCGGGGGGGGCATCGCCGTTTTGCGGCAACGGCACATCCATCCCTCACCCCTTTCGGCTCGACGATCCACACAAGCCGCAGGCACGGGCATAAACGTTCTATGGCAAGCGCACCCCAGGCCCTCACGCCTCCCGCCGGCTCGATCCGCGCCGCCAAGCAGCGCGACTCGATCCGCAGCTGGCCGCTGGCCGATCGCGTCGCCTACCTGCTCTGTTGGATCGTGGGGATCGGCCTGTGCTTGATGGCTGGCGCGATCGTGCTGTTCATGCTCGTAAAGGGGGTGTCCTACCTGCGTCCTAGTCTGCTGGTCGAACACCCAAGCGCCTCCCAGGATCAGGCGACCTCCGGGGGGTTTCTCGACCCGATCGAGGGCACGCTGATATTGACCGCCGTCGGCATGGCAATCGCCGCACCGCTTGGCGTCGGGCTGGCGGTCTGGATGAGCGAGTATCAGCGGCCCGCCTGGCTTGCGCGGTTGGTCGAGTCGGGCGTGGAGATGATCGCGGGCGCGCCGAGCGTGCTGCTTGCCATGTTTGGCCTTGCCCTGTTCGCGCGCCCGGCGCTTGCCTTCCTCTCTCAGACATCGGCTGGCGGATCGGTGTTCGGGCGCTCATTCCTCACCGCGGGGGCGATGATGTCGCTGCTGGCGCTGCCGCTCGTTGTCGCGTCCACACGCGAGGCGTTGCTGCAGGTGCCGGCGCACGTGCGCGAGGCCTCCTATGCGCTCGGCAAGACGAAGGCGACGACGATCCGCAAAGTGCTGCTGCCGTCCGTGCGACCCAGCATCGCCAACGGCATCACGCTCGGCGTCGGGCGCATCGTCGGCGACACCGCGATCGTCGTGATCCTGCTGGGCGCGACGATCCGCCTGGAAGGCGCCGGCGGCGCGCCACTGCTCTCGACCCTGCGCGGCACCGGCGGCACACTCACCAGCTATGTGCTGTTCAACTCGCCCGCCGGCGAAGGCAACGCGCACGAAAAGGCCTACGCCGCCGCGTTCGTGCTGCTGCTGATGGTGCTTGCGCTGAACGTGATCGTGATGCGGCTCAACGCCAGCCGCGCCGGCACCGGCCAGAGCCTGGGCGCCGCCGGCCGCTGGCGCGTCATGACAGGGGCCCTGCCGTGGATCCGCTGATGCCACCGCCCGTGCGGCGGATCGTGCTTGAGCGCGAGCCGACGGTGGTGAGCCCGTCGCCAAACGGGTCGGGCGCGCCAACCGTGGACATCCAGGAGCGCATGCGCATCGAAGGCGTGTGGCTTGCCTATGGCGAGAAGTGGGTGGTGCGCGACGTGAGCCTGCCCGTGCGCAAGGGCGAGGTGCTCGGATTGATCGGCGCCTCAGGCTCGGGCAAGACGACGCTGCTGCGTTCGCTCAACCGCCTGACCGAGATCACCGCCGGCGCCGCGCGCGCCGGGCGCGTCACGCTCGACGGGCAGGAGATCGGCGAGATCGAGGTCAACTCGCTCAGGCGGCGTGTCTCGATGGTCTTTCAGCAGCCCAACCCCTTTCCGATGAGCATCTTCGAGAACGTCGCCTACGCACTGCGCGAGGAGCATGGCGAGCGTGGCGCGCGCAGGCGCAAACGGCGCTCGCGCGACGATCTGATGCCGGCCGTAGTAGATGCACTGCGTCGCGCGGGGCTCTACGACGAGGTGGCGGGCAACCTCGACCATCCCGCGCTGCGTCTCTCCGGCGGCCAGCAGCAGCGGCTCTGCATCGCGCGTGCGCTTGCCGCCGGCCCTGAGGTGCTGTTGCTCGACGAGCCCTGCTCGGCGCTCGACCCGATCTCCACCGCAACGATCGAGCAACTGATCGTCGGGCTGCGCCAGAGCGTCGCGATCGTGATCGTTACGCACAACCTGCAGCAGGCGATGCGCGTGGCCGACCACGTCGCCTTCATGCACCTCGGCGAGCTGGTCGAGTACGGGTCCAGCTCGCAGATCTTCGACAACCCCCGCGAAGCGCGCACGCGCGAGTACGTGAGCGGGGCATTCGGGTGAGATACCGCGCCGGCGGCATGCACCCGAGGCTTGGGGGCACGGGTCGCTTGTCGTTTTGGGGATGGATTGGGCGTGCCGTCGGTGCGCCCACGGCACTTGGCACTGTCGCGAGCGGGCGTTTGGATGTGCCGTCGCGACGGGACGGGCGTGCCCTAAGTATCGCCCCGGCGCTTGGCACGCTCGCGCGGCGCTTGCATGACCGATCGCAACGGAGGAGGCGTGCCCGCAGTGGCACCCCGGCGCTTGGCACGCTCGCGCGGCGCTTGCATGACCGATCGCAACGGAGGAGGCGTGCCCGCAGTGGCACCGCGGCGCTTGGCGTTGGTCTCGTGGCGGTCGTGCTCTGCGGCTGTCAGAGCACGCAGGAACGCAGCGCGGACCTGCAGCGCCAGGCAAAACACGACGTGCTCGCGGCACAAAGCGCGGCCGTGACGAAGGAGAGTCCGAGCATCAAGGTAATGCAGAGCAATGTGATCCATTCGAGCTCTGGGACGGCGGTCGTCGTGACTCTGCGCAACACCTCCACCCATACGCTTGAGAACGCGCCGATCGAGGTGACAGTGCGCGACACGCACGGGAACGTGCTCTACCAAAACAACGCCTCAGGTCTAGAGCCCTCGCTGAGCACCGTTTCGCTACTGCGGCCAGGTCAGGAAACGATCTGGGTCGACGACCAGGTGACCGCGAGCGGCGTGCCCGCGAGCGCAAGCGCGCTCGTCGGAGAAGGCACACAGGCCTCAGGAAGCATCCCCCAGCTGAGCATCGCCGGCACGCACCTGAGCGCCGAAGCAGGCGCCGAAGCGACCCTCTCCGGCAGCGTGACAAACCATTCCCAAACGGCTCAGCAGAACCTCGTCGTATACGCCATCGCACGACGCGGGGTGAAGATCGTGGCGGCGGGACGTGCGGTACTGCCGGAAGTACCGCCGAAAGGCACGAACGTCTCTTTCCAAATCTATTTCGTCGGCGATCCCAGCGGGGCGCAGATCCAGACCAGCGCGCCGGCGAGCAGCTTCTAGCGCGCCTCGAGCACGCTCCGGCACCTGAGCACACGATCGCTGAGGAGATCGAGCAGCCTGCCGGGCAATTCGCGTTCGAGCTCGGTGACATCCGGCGCTTTGGCGGCATCGGCAAATGCATCCGACACCACATCTGCCAACTCACGCACACGCGTCATCAGCGCCTCATGGTCCAGGCCAAGGTCACGGGCCGCCGCCGGCCACCTGTTGTACCGCGGATACACGCGATAGTCGCCCCCAAGCTTCATCGCGAAGCGAAGCTTTCGCTCGTTGGTTCCGTAAGGCAGCGCCGAGGCGATGTCGTAGAGCGGTGCCAGACGGATTTGGTTGCCCGCCAATAGCAGCGAGTAGTTCTTGGCGTGGGCATCTGTGCCGGCGATCAACCAGTTCCAGATCAGCGCATCGGCGAACCGCCAGACGGCGTCCTCGGCGATATCGGGGGCCATCACCTCGCGCAGCAGCTTGCCCACACTCGCCACCCCCGGTCCGCCTTCGTTCTGGTACTTGCGGATCGGCGGCACCCCAAGCGCCTGACAGAGATCCTCCTGGTGCACACGCCGCACTCTGTCCCCCATGACACGGTCATAGCGCGCCACGACAACAGCCGTCTCATCCCCGAAACGAGCGATCTCGGTGCGAACCGCAATCAGCCCGGCCCGACGCGCGGCGTCGAGGCACAGGTGCTCGTTGAGGTCGTGATCGTCGAGGCCGGCAACCGCCGGCTTGAGCATATGGGTGGTGGGCGTCGAGCCCGACGGCACCCCCCAGCGCCCGTCCTTGAAGAAGAACGCTGTCTTAGCTTGGGCGCCCGCGAGACTGAACTGCCCGGTGAAGGACCGACCGAGCCAGTCCGTTGAATCCTCGCGCAGCTCCTGCAGGCGCTCGGCCACCTGCTCGTCGTTCAGCCAAGCGATCTCTCCTCCTCGGCCCAGAGCCCGATCGAGCTCCGCCGGCGCCACGAAGCGCACAGCGCCGGCGCAGTCCTCGCCGACCGGTGTCGAGAGCAGCGAGAAGGGCGAAGACGCCGAGGCATGGAAGTGCCGGGCCCAGCGACGCAGCACGGCCTCGTTGTCTGGAAGCAACCCCCATAGCCACGGCGTCACGACACGATCGCCGTGCGAGGCGACCTGGAGGGGCATCGACAGGGACAGCGCGGTGGCACCCGCGCGTACCCGGTACTCCTCGTCGTAGTCGAAGCTGAGCCTGCCACCGCGAGCGCGCGACAGCCTGCCGGCGACGGCGTCATCCAGGATCACGAGCAGCGTGTCTGTCATGTTCCGCGCTTGCGCCCAGTCGGGCGGTATTCCTCAAGCAGAGCGTCGAGATCGACCGACCCGCGCTCGGGAGCCAGACGATCGCTGTCGCGCTCGACCAGTTCGAAGCGCAGATCGAGCGCGTGGAGCAGGCGGATCACGAGGCCGAGCTCGGCCCTTGGCCTCCCTCCCTCGAACGCACCGATCCACTGCCGCGAGACGCCCATTCGCGCCGCCAGCTCTTCCTGGCTCAGGTCAAGCTCCCGCCGGCGCGCACGAACGGCGGTCGAGAGGTCGCGTAGCGAGTCTATTTGGGCGCTCATCTTGTCGGCTCGAAGACGGTCTGTCAACGTACGCCGACAACTCTATCATGTCAGCGAACGGTTACAAACACTGCATGCCGTCGTACATTGACATGAACTAATGCCGTTTGCCGCGTTTAAGCATGATCCCCTCGATCACATGGGCAACAGTCTCGCACGCATCGACCGCGGCCTCGAGCGACTCGAAGATGTCCTTCCAGCGAATCACGAACATCGGATCGGCCGCGCCACCGGCGAACAGCGAGGCGACGCCGTCGCGCAGCAGCCGGTCGCCCTCGTTCTCCAAGCGATGGATCTCGACCAGATATGGCCCCGGCTCGCCGCCGACACCGAGCTGCTGTAGGGCCTTGACGATCTGCTCGTCGGCACCGACGAGCACGTCAGCCAGCTCGACCGCCTGCTCCATCGGCGCTTCCACCCCATAGAGCTGCAAAAGCGCCGACGTCTGCTCGGTGTGGTCGATTACGTCGTCGAGCGCCGTGGCAAGCGCATAGCCATCGGCGGAGTCGAACGGCCGCTGCAGCCGCCGTCCGGGTGGGCGGGACCTACTCAAACGGTGAATGATGTCGTGGGTGATGCGGTCGCCCTCCTGCTCGAAGGCCTTGACCTGCTCGGCCAAGCCGGAGCGCTCCGGCAGCTCGGCCAGCAGCTCGCGCAACAGCACGCCGGAACGCAGAATGTTGCTGGCGGCGTTTTCAACGAGCGTGACGAGCGTCGGATCGGCCGCGCGGCGCAAGATGGGCATCCGACAAGGGTATGCATAGGACCGCGCCGGCGTCATCCGCTTCACGAGTTCTTTACGAGTCGATCACGACTTTGCAACTCCTGAAGGAGCCGACGGCGCCACCCTACGTGTCGGTGGCCGTGCACCAGGACAGCTCCAGCACCTTGTATGCAGGCGAGCTTGAGATCAGGCTCGGCGAGGGTCTGGTGCTCGCCAACGGTCGTGCGCTGACTTTGTCGGTGCGCGAGTTCGAGCTGCTCGGAGCCCTGGCCGGTCGAGCCGGTGCAATCGTCACGCGCGAGGATCTGTATGCGGCGGTGTGGGGTGGACAATTGCGCACCGGCGACCGCTCGGTTGACGTGTACGTGAGCAAGCTCCGAGGCAAGCTGGAGCTGGCGATGCCCGACCGACGCTTCATCCATACCCACCCCGGATTCGGCTATCGCTTCCAGCCACAGCCCTGGGGACATCCGACTGAGCTTTCACGAGATGTTCACAACGGGGCACCCATCGATTGAAGAGACTGAGCTTGAACTGAGCCGGCGCAGGGGCCTGTTCGCCTGCTCGCCGTCCCAAAAATCCAGTCATAGGAGACGTTGTGAACAAGAACAAGATCGGCGTGCTAGCAAGTTGCGCGCTGCTCGCAGTCACCCTCGCCGCGTGCGGGAAATCGAGCTCGAGCTCGACCGGCACCTCGGCGAGCTCCTCGTCCGCGACCATCTCCGGTGCCGGCTCGACGTTTGCCGCCCCGGTCTACCAGCAGTGGGGCTCGGGCATCTCGGGTCTGACCGTCAACTACAACCCAGTCGGCTCTGGCGCCGGTATTACGGCCCTGGAGGGCAAGACCGTGGACTTCGGCGCAAGCGACCCGCCGCTGAAGCCCGCCGACTTCGCCACGCTCGAAAAGGTCGGCCCCGTCCAGCAGATTCCGATGTTCCTGGGCGCGATCACCGTCTCCTACAACCTGCCGGGTGTGAAGAGCGGCCTGAAGCTCGACGGCCCGACAATCGCCGAAATCTTCCTCGGCAAGATCAAGACCTGGAACGATCCGGCGATCGCGGGCCTAAACCCTGGCGTGTCGTTGCCGAGCACCCCGATCACGGTGATCCACCGCTCGGACTCCTCCGGCACGACCTCCGGCTTCACGGGCTTCCTAGCCTCGGTGAGCCCGGAATGGAAGAGCAAGGTCGGCGAAGGCAAGACCGTGCCGTGGCCCACGGGCACCGGCGCCAAGGGCAACGCCGGCGTCGCCGGCGCCGTGCAGCAGACGACCGGCTCCGTCGGCTACGTCGAGCAGTCCTACGCGCTGGAGCACAAATTCACCTACGCCAGCGTCAAGAACAAGGCAGGCAACTACGTCGAACCCACGCTCGCCTCGACCAGCGCCGCGGCCGAAGGGGTCGAAGTGCCGGCCAACCTCGGCATCAAGATCAAAAACCCCGCCGCGCCGACGGCCTACCCGATCACCTCGCAGACGTTCGTGGTGGTCTACAAGGACATGTGCAAGGCCGGCGTACCCGGCGGCGAAGCGGCCGCCAAGGGCGTCGTGAAGTTCCTGGAATACGGTCTCGGCTCCGGCCAGAGCATCCTCGGCCAGGCCGACTACGCGGCGCTACCCGCTGCGATCCTGACCAAGTCCAAGGAAGCGGTCACCGCCCTGCAGTGCAATGGAGCCCCGATCGCGGGCTGAGATGACTGACAGGCGCCGGCCAAATAGAGTCCCGCTCATCGTGGATGAGCGAGCGACGAATGGAGTCGAGCCGCGTCGAGCGTGGCTCGACGGCCGGCGGCTCTAGGTAGTCATATGGAGGCGGCATCTGTAGCCGGCGGCGGGCACTCGATTCTCGAGCGCTCGCCGCTGGCACGCCTTCCGGATCGAGCGCTGCGCTGGGGCCTGACGGCCCTGGCGGCGTCGATCCTCGCGCTGATCGTCTACTTCTTCGTCAAGCTAGTTGGCGAAGCGGGCCCGGCCTTCTCCAAGTTCGGCGTGCTCGGCTTCACCTTCGGCAACGACTGGAACGTCAGCGCCAACCACTTCGGCGCCTTGGCGCTGCTGGTCGGGACGCTGATCACCTCAGGTATCGCGCTGCTGATCGGCGTGCCGGTGGCGGTCGCGACCGCCCTATACGTGACCGAGCTGTGCCCAGTGCGCATCCGCGGCCCCGTCACGATCCTGATCGAGCTGCTGGCCGCCGTGCCCTCGGTCGTCTATGGGCTGTGGGGCATCTTCTTTCTAGCGCCCAAGCTGCTGCCGGCGGAGCAGTGGGTCGCCGACCGCCTGTCCTTCGTCCCGTTCGTCGGCGGCGGCCTAGCGACGATCCCCAACTACTTCGTCACCGGTCTGGTGCTTGCGATCATGATCCTGCCGATCGTCAGCTCGCTCTCGCGCGAGGTGATGAGCACCGTCCCCGCCGACCACAAGGAGGCGGCGCTCGGTCTCGGTGCCACCCGCTGGGAGATGATCCGCACGGCGGTACTGCCCTATTGCCGCAGCGGCATCTCCGGCGCGGCGATGCTCGGACTTGGCCGCGCGATCGGCGAGACGATCGCCGTGACGATTCTCGTCGGCAACGACCCCAAACTGGGGGGTCACCTGTTCGGCCAGGGTTACAGCCTCGCCGCCGCGATCGCCAACGAGTTCGGCGAAGCCCAGGAATTGCACCGCTCGGCGCTGTTCGCCGCCGGCCTCGTGCTATTCGTCTTGACGCTGCTGGTCAACGCGATCGCACGCCTGCTGGTATTGCGCGCCGCGCGCTCGACCAGGCCAAAGCGCACGGCGGCGGACTTTTCCCAGGCCGGTCCAGCGGTTGGGGCGGGAACGGGCGTATGAGCCCGCGTACAGAACAGGCGCACCGCCCTGCAAGCTCGCACCGCCCTGCAAGCTCGCACCCCCCTGCAAGCGCACACCCCCCAGCAAGCGCACACCCCCCAGCAAGCGCACACCCCCCAGCAAGCGCACACCCCCCAGCAAGCGCACACCCCCCAGCAAGCGCACACCCCCCAGCAAGCGCACACCCCCCAGCAAGCGCACACCCCCCAGCAAGCGCACACCCCCCAGCAAGCGCACACCCCCCAGCAAGCGCACACCCCCCAGCAAGCGCACACCCCCCAGCAAGCGCACACCCCCCAGCAAGCGCACACCCCCCAGCAAGCGCACACCCCCCAGCAAGCGCACACCCCCCAGCAAGCGCACACCCCCCAGCAAGCGCACACCCCCCAGCAAGCGCACACCCCCCAGCAAGCGCACACCCCCCAGCAAGCGCACACCCCCCAGCAAGCGCACACCCCCCAGCAAGCGCACACCCCCCAGCAAGCGCACACCCCCCAGCAAGCGCACACCCCCCAGCAAGCGCACACCCCCCAGCAAGCGCACACCCCCCAGCAAGCGCACACCCCCCAGCAAGCGCACACCCCCCAGCAAGCGCACACCCCCCAGCAAGCGCACACCCCCCAGCAAGCGCACACCCCCCAGCAAGCGCACACCCCCCAGCAAGCGCACACCCCCCAGCAAGCGCACACCCCCCAGCAAGCGCACACCCCCCAGCAAGCGCACACCCCCCAGCAAGCGCACACCCCCCAGCAAGCGCACACCCCCCAGCAAGCGCACACCCCCCAGCAAGCGCACACCCCCCAGCAAGCGCACACCCCCCAGCAAGCGCACACCCCCCAGCAAGCGCACACCCCCCAGCAAGCGCACACCCCCCAGCAAGCGCACACCCCCCAGCAAGCGCACACCCCCCAGCAAGCGCACACCCCCCAGCAAGCGCACACCCCCCAGCAAGCGCACACCCCCCAGCAAGCGCACACCCCCCAGCAAGCGCACACCCCCCAGCAAGCGCACACCCCCCAGCAAGCGCACACCCCCCAGCAAGCGCACACCCCCCAGCAAGCGCACACCCCCCAGCAAGCGCACACCCCCCAGCAAGCGCACACCCCCCAGCAAGCGCACACCCCCCAGCAAGCGCACACCCCCCAGCAAGCGCACACCCCCCAGCAAGCGCACACCCCCCAGCAAGCGCACACCCCCCAGCAAGCGCACACCCCCCAGCAAGCGCACACCCCCCAGCAAGCGCACACCCCCCAGCAAGCGCACACCCCCCAGCAAGCGCACACCCCCCAGCAAGCGCCGTCCGCCCCGCGACGAGGCTGGCTCGATGAGTACCCCCGCGCCAACCTTCGAGCGCTTCTCGCTGAGCCCCCAGCGGCGCCGCAAAGACCGCATCGCACGCGGCGCCGTTGTGGCCGCCACCGCCATAGCGCTCGTGCCGCTCGTCTTGATCGTGTACTACCTGCTCAGCAAGGGGCTTGGCTCTTGGAGCATCAAATTCTTCACGACCGACCCGACCGGCAACACCTTCTTCGCGGCCTCCTCGATCGGCGGCATCAAGAGCGCGATCCTCGGCACGATCGAGATGGTGGCGCTCGCCTCGGCGATCGCCGTGCCGCTCGGCCTCGGGGTGGCTGTCTGGCTGGTCGAGTACGGCAAGTCCAGCCGCTTCGCCCACACTGTGCGCTTCTTCATCGACGTGCTCACCGGGGTGCCTTCGATCATGTTCGGGCTGTTCATCTATATCGCTCTGATCGTGGGCACCGGCACTTCCTACGCCGCCTACAAGGGCGCCTTTGCACTCTCGCTGCTGATGCTGCCCGTTGTCACGCGCGCAGCCGAGGTCGTGCTGCTGCTCGTGCCAGGCTCGCTGCGCGAGTCGGCGCTCGCGCTCGGCGCGCCGCGCTGGAAGGTGATCTTCAGGATCGTGCTGCCGACCGCACTGCCAGGCCTGCTGACCGGCATTCTGCTCGCGATCGCGCGCGCCGCCGGCGAGACCGCACCGCTGTTGTTCACGGCCGGGGCGACGATGAAGACAGGGTTCAACCTCAGCGGTTTCATGAACTCGCTACCGATGCAGATATACACCGATGTCACATCTCCGACCACAGCAGTGGTAAACCGTGCTTGGGGAGCAGCCTTGACGCTTGTCGTCATGATCCTCCTGCTCAACCTGTTCGCGCGGCTTCTGGCGCGCAGGAGCAGCCTTCGATGAGCACTAATGAGCCAACGATGAGCGTAGAGAAGCCCACGATCTCCCCAGGGGAGCCCACGATGAGCGCAGATGAGTCAAGTTCCCCGTCTCCGACACGGAGGACTACGATGAGCCCCGAGGACCAGCACACACAGATGCTCGACCCCAGCCGAAGCCAGTCTCCCAAGAGTCCACAGGCCGCTCCGTCGGCCCCGGGCAGCGCGCGCGCGAACGTCAGCGACGGCCTCGCCGTCAAGTTGCAGCAGCTGCGCGCCTTCTACGGCGATGTTGCGCAGGTCAAGGGCATCGACCTCGACTTCCACGCCAACGAGGTCACCGCGATCATCGGTCCCTCGGGTTGTGGCAAGTCGACGATGGTGCGTTGCATCAACCGCATGCACGAGGAGGTGCCGGGCGCGCGTGCCGAGGGCAAGGTGTTGCTCGACGGCTTTGACATCTATGACTCGAGCGTCGACGTCGTGGCCGTCAGGCGTGCGATCGGCATGGTCTTTCAGAAGCCCAACCCGTTCCCCACGATGTCGGTCTTCGACAACGTCGCCGCCGGGCTGCGGCTGGCCTCGCGCGGACGTGGGGACCTGCACAACAAGGTCGAGACCGCTCTGCGCGGCGCGGGCCTGTGGGAGGAGGTCAAGGACCGCCTCTCAGAGGCAGGGGCCGGCCTCTCCGGCGGCCAGCAGCAGCGCCTGTGCATCGCGCGCTCGCTTGCGGTGGAACCTGAGGTGATCCTGATGGACGAGCCCTGCTCGGCGCTCGACCCGATCGCCACGCTGAAGATCGAGGAGCTGATCGACCAGCTTAAGAGCAAGGTCACGATCGTGATCGTCACGCACAACATGCAGCAGGCCGCGCGTGTGGCCGACCGCACCGCGTTCATGCTCAGCGGCGAGCTGGTCGAGGTCGGCCCAACACAGCAGATCTTCACCAACCCGCACGACTCCAGGACCGAGGAATATGTCACCGGGAAGTTCGGCTGAGGATATGCCGATGAGCTCATCTGAGGTCAACATCGGACAGGCCACGTCGCTGAACGCCCAGCAGGGACGCCAACACTTCCAGCAGCAGCTGCAGGAGCTCGAGAATCGCGCCCTGGGCGGACTCGACGTTGTGATCGAGCAGCTCGACCGCACGCTCGAGGCGCTCGCCCACCAGGATGTCGAGCTCGCCCAGATGGTGATCGCCGACGACGACCGTGTCGACGGGCGCTATTTGGAGGTCCACCAGGGCATCCTCTCGCTGCTCGCCACACAGGCACCGGTGGCCGGCGACTTGCGACTGGTGGCGGCGCTCCTGCACGTGATCGTGCACGTCGAGCGGATGGGCGACCAGTGCGTGAACATCTCCAAGCTGATCCCACTGTCTGGCTACGAGCCGCCGGTGCGCCCTGAGGTGCTCGAGCTGATCTTGAGGATGGGGGCCTACGCGCGCTCTGAGATCGTGCAGTGCAAGGCGGCCTTCTCCGGGCGCGATGTCGGCCTTGCCGAAGACCTTGCCCGCCAGGATCGTGAGATCAACCGCCTCAACCGCGAGATCTTCCGCCACGCGCTTGAGATCGGCGACGACGCGGACACACGCGAGTGGGCAATGCACATGATCCTCGTGGCACGCGCGCTTGAGCGGATCGGAGATAACGCGGTGGACGTCGGCGAGCAGGTCGCTTTCGTCGTGACCGGACTGTTCCGCGAGTTCTCCGACCAGACCAACCCGCTCGGCAACTGAGAACGCCCGTCCCGCCGCAAACAGCGGTAACACGCCTGTGAAGATCCTGTGACTATCGTCTGCGCCTCTTGCCATTCGCACGCAAAGCGCCTATACACTGCGCGTAGATGACGACGGGCATCCTCTCCACGGATGAAGGGGTCGCTTCGAGCGCAGGGGGCACGTCCTCGTTGCGCATCGCGGTGCTCGACCGCGACAGCGGCTTCATCCAGGTTCTCGGCAAGCGCATGGACCGCCTCGGTTGGGAGCATCGCGTGCTCGCCAGCCCCGTGCCGACCGACGCGATCACCTCGATGCGCCTCAGTGCACTGGTCGTCGATCTTGCCGTGCTCGGGCCACCTGCCTGGGAATGGCTGGAGCGCCTTTGCGGCGGACTGCCCGAGCTCGGGATCGTGGTCTGCACCGGACCGTCGACCGTCGCCCAGCGGGTGCGCGGGCTGCGTCTTGGAGCCGACGACTGGATCACCAAGCCTTGCCATCCCGAGGAGGTGATCGCGCGCGTTCAGGGTCTGGTCAGACGTCGTCGTCGTGCCACCGCGCGGGCTGAGTCAAAGCCTGTCTCTGCCGGCGAGGTGCAGATCCGCTCCGACCGCTTCCAGGCATTCGTATCCGGGCGCAGCCTCGAGCTGACGCGGCGCGAGTTCGAGCTGATCGAGCTACTTGCCGGCGGCGAAGGGCGAGTACTCGAGCGCGAGGAGATCTACTCGCGCCTGTGGGGCTATGCGATGGTGCGCGGCGACCGATCTGTCGACGTTTTCGTACGCAAGCTGCGTCAGAAGCTCGAGAAGGCCTCACCGGAATGGCGCTACATCCACACCCACTTCGGAATCGGCTACCGCTTCGCCGCCGAACACAACGACGTGCAGCAAGCTGAGGACGCGGCCCCCGCTGAACAGATCGGCGCGAGCGTCGACGACGAGATCGCGCGCAGTGATAGCCCCGACGCCGTTCTGTGCGACTCGACTGCCGACAGCAAGCCGCGCAGCACACGCAAGCCCGGCGGACTAGATGCCGGCGGAGGCAACTTCGGCGATCAGGGCCAGCTCGGCGGGACGCAACAGGAGTACGAGCTCAGCACCACCGGCGCTTAGCCTGACAACGGCGAGGCCACCCTTCTTCAGATCGACGCGACCGCCGGTGAGCTCGCCCACGATTCCTGAGAGGTCGGGCTCGTGAGCGACGAGCAGCGCTGGACCATCGGCGCCGACCCCGGCCAGCAGCTCAAGCGCTTCACGTGCGCGGATGCCGCCTGCAAGCAGCGGGTGCAGCTCGAGCAGCGTGCGCTCGCGCTCACCCATCTGCTCGAGTACCAGCTCGGCGGTTTCGCGCGCGCGCACCTTCGGGCTCGCGAGGATCGCCGCGAACTCCACTTCCATCGCCGCCAGTGCGACGCCGGCACTGTAAGACTGGCCCTTGCCGCGGTCGGTCAACTGCCGCTCTGCGTCGGGACGCGTACCGTGGGGCTCTGCATCGGCGTGACGGAGCAGCCAAAGCTGACGGGCCATAGCCATAGGGTTCTGCGAGCATAGAAGAGTGAGCGATGAGATGAGCGACGAGCACCAACCCAACAATCGCGAGCGCCCGCAGCCCGACCGCCGGCTGGAGGACC
This sequence comes from uncultured Solirubrobacterales bacterium, assembly GCA_963704555.1. Lineage (GTDB taxonomy): Bacteria > Actinomycetota > Thermoleophilia > Solirubrobacterales > Solirubrobacteraceae > Palsa-744. The sequence goes on along the minus strand of OY969921.1, from coordinate 1,085,545 downwards.
CATCGCTGTACATAAACCGCGAGATCTCCTGGCTGGACTTCAACGAGCGTGTGCTGCAGCTTGGCGAGGACGAGTCGATTCCGCTGCTCGAGCGCGTCAAGTTCTGCGCTATCTACACCACCAACCTCGACGAGTACTACATGGTGCGCGTGGCAGGATTGCACGACCAGATCGACGCGGGCGTGGAGAATCGGAGCCAGGACGGACACACGCCCTCTGAGACAATCGCCGTCATCCGCGAGCGCGTGCTCGAGCTCGGGGGCCGGCTGAGCGACTGCTTCGAAGCTCACCTGCGCCCTGCTCTCACCGAGCATGGCGTAAGCGTTGTCGGCTTCGAACAGCTGGATGACGAGCAACGCGCCTACTTGGCCCAGCACTTCAGGCGCGTGATCTTTCCAGCGCTGACACCGCTTGCCGTAGCGCCTGGACGGCCCTTCCCCTATATCTCGAACCTGTCGCTCAGCCTGGCGGTACTCGTGCGCGATCCTGCGGGCGGCGAGACGGTGTTCGCGCGCGTCAAGGTTCCGACCGAGATCCTGCCGCGCTTTGTGACGCTGCGCTCTGGCGAGACCGGCAGCCAGGCTGCTTCCCACACAACCCTCGTGCCCCTAGAGGACGTGATCGCCCACCATCTCGATGCTCTGTTCCCGGGCATGGAGATCGTCGACTACGACGTCTTCAGGGTCACCCGTGACGCCGACCTGGAGGTCTCCGACGATGCTGCCGACCTGTTGCAGGCCGTCGAGGATGAGCTGCGCCGGCGGCGCTTTGGCGAGATCGTGCGCGTGGAGATTGGCACCAGCTGCTCTGAGCGCCTGCGTGAGGAGCTGATCGGCCTGCTCGGGGTGCGCGAGGACGAGGTCTACCCGGTCGCGGGGTTGCTCGACATGGGCGCGCTGTGGCAGATCGTGAAGCTTCCGGGTATGCCCGAGCTGCGCAATGCGCCCTATGCCCCGGTGACCCACCCGCGCCTGTTGCGCCATGAGGGCGAGCGCCCGGACGTATTTGCCGCGATGCGCGAGGGAGACGTGCTCGTACACCATCCCTACGACTCGTTTGCCACCTCGGTCGAGCGCTTCGTCGAACAGGCGGTGGCCGACCCGAACGTGCTTGCGATCAAGCAGACCGTGTATAGAACGAGCGACGACTCGCCGCTGGTGCCCGATCTGATCGCGGCGTCTGAGCGCGGCAAGCAGGCGGTCGCGCTCGTCGAGCTGACAGCGCGTTTTGACGAGCGCATGAACATTCACTGGGCCAAGGCGCTGGAGGAGGCGGGTGTGCACGTCGTCTACGGGCAGCCGGCCCTGAAGACACACGCCAAGTGCGTGCTGGTCGTACGCAGAGAGGGCGATGGCGTACGCAACTACGTACACGTCGGCACCGGTAACTACCACTCGGCTACCGCACGCTTGTACACCGATTTCGGCTTGTTCACGATCGATGAGGACATCGGCGCGGACGTAGCCGACATGTTCAACAACCTCACCGGCTACGGACGGCCACTGCGCAATCGCAAGGTCCTGATCGCCCCAGCGCATCTACGCGAGGGGCTGATCGCCGAGATCGAGGCGACCATCGCGGCCCACTCGCCCGCCTCGCCCGGGCGGATCGCGATGAAGATGAACGCGCTCGTCGACGGCCACTGCATCCGTGCGCTCTATCGAGCCTCACGCGCCGGCGTGCGCGTGGACCTGAACGTGCGCGGCATCTGCTGCCTGCGCCCAGGGGTCGCCGGCGTCTCGGAGAACATCCGCGTCGTCTCGGTCGTCGGGCGCTTGCTCGAGCACTCGCGCGTGTACACGTTCGAGCGCGGCGGAGAGCACACCGTGTACATCGCCTCGGCCGACCTGATGCCGCGCAACCTCGACCACCGTGTGGAGCTCGCGGCGCCGATCTCCTCGCCCGAGCTGCGCGCCGAGCTGATGGACACCCTGGAACGGGCCTTTGCCGATAACCAAAGCTCTTGGGAACTGCACGCCGACGGCGTCTGGCGCAGGCAGTCCCCCGGTCCTGGCGAGCGCCCGCGCAACATGCAGCTCGAGCTAATGGAGCTGCACGCGCGCCGCGCCGCTGAGGCGCGTCCGGCCGAGCGCGAGGCTTCAGGCGTCTAAGCGCGCGAGGGCTTCCCATGAAAGGGGGGGCTTTGCGAGCAGACCATTGGGGGGGATCCTCATCCTCCCCCAATCCCCCCTCCCCCTCAATGCGGCGGGGCTCAAGCCCGTAGCTATCAGCCGGCGGCCGGCGAAAGCCGCCCGAGTGCTTCGCGCAGCTCATCCACCGTCTGGTAGTCGAGCCCTAGACGGTGGTCGTGTCGGTCGCGCACCACTCCCTGCTCATCGATCACGATCACCGCACGCGAGGTCGAGCCGATACCGGGCATCACAGCACTGTAGGACTTCGCCACGGCCTTGTCCACATCGGCGAGCAACGGCACGTTTAGGCCGTGCTTGGCGGTGAACTGCTCGTGCGAGGCGAGGTCCTGGGCGGAGATACCGACGACTGTGGCCTGCAGCGAGGCAAAGTCCTCAGCGCGGTCGCGATAGGAGCAAAACTGCTTTGTGCAGACCATCGTGTTATCGCCCGGATAGAACAACAGCACCACTCGCTCGCCACGATGATCCGAGAGCTTGAACGGCCCGCTCGTCCCCTGCAATTCAAAATCCGGCGCCTGCTCGCCCACACGGGGGGTCTTGGCCATTTCCAGCTCCTCGCCTTTGACTTGGTTTAAGCGTCCCATCCAGGATAACCCGCAGCTCCCTCCGAGCTTCCCGCGGGTAGGCCAATTGAGACCTCGAAGGACTATTCCATGGAATAATCGGGCCTCGCGCGCCGAGCGTCGTAAGCTGGGCGGAGCATCCCTCTGTCCCTGTCGCCGTCCCGCGGCGACTCCCCTCCCCACTAGGTTCTAACGATGCTTAAGTTCGCCCGCTGGTCCACGACCCATCGTCTGTACATCGCCATCGGCTGGGTGATCCTGCTGATAGGCGTCAACGTCATCTCCCAGTCGAGCGGAGGGGCCGCCTACTCGAATAACTTCACGCTGCCCAACTCCGACGCGCAGCGCGCCTCGGACCTGCTGGCTCATAGCTTCCCCGCGCAGGCCGGCGACCGCGACACGATCGTCTTCAAGGTCGCGCACGGCAACGTGCGCGAACCGGCCGTACGGAGTCACATGACCAATCTGTTTGGCGAAGTGAGCCGCCTGCCGCACGTGACAGGCGTGATCAGCCCTTACACGGCTAGCCAAGCCGGCAAGGCCATATCCGCCAATGGCCAGATCGCGTTCGCCACCGTTGTCTTCAACGAGAAGGCCAACGAACTACCCGAGAGCGCAGGCGAAGCTGTGGTCAAGGCGGCCAAGGCGGCGCGCACTCCAAACCTACAGATCGAGCTCGGCGGACAGGCAATCCAGGAGACAGAGCAAGAAGGCTTCGGGATCACCACCGCAGTCGGCCTGATGGCGGCGATCGTGGTGTTGCTGATCACCTTCGGGTCGTTGGTCGCGATGGGCCTACCGATCGTCACGGCACTGCTCGGGCTCGGCACCGGCCTCGGCCTGATCGCACTGTTCACGCATGTGGTCGACACGCCCAACTTCTCCTCGGAGCTCGCGGCGATGATCGGGCTTGGCGTGGGGATCGACTACTCGCTGTTCATCGTGACCCGCTTCCGCGAGGCCTACGCCACGCCCGGACCCAGCTTTGGTGACGTGCGTGAGTCCGTCGTGCAGGCGATGGACACTGCCGGGCGCGCGGTGCTGTTCGCCGGCTGCACGGTGGTGATCGCGTTGCTGGGAATGATGCTGCTCGGCGTCGACTTCCTTTACGGCGTTGCGATCTCTGCCTCGATCGGCGTACTGCTGGTGATGCTTGCCTCGCTGACGCTGCTGCCGGCTCTGCTCACGATCGCGGGTAGGCGCGTGGTGCGACCCAGCCGCCGTGCACGCCGTCGCGGTGTGGAGGCCACAGACGCGCGCCACGGTAAGAATTGGCTGCGCTGGAGCGAGTTCGTACAGGCCCACTCTTGGCCGATCGCGCTGGGAGCCACGCTCATCCTGCTGGTCATAGCGGCACCCGCCACAGCGCTGCGACTCGGGTCCAGTGACGCGAGCAATGATCCTGAGAGCTTTACGACCTACAAGGCGTATCAGCTACTTGCCGAGGGCTTCGGACAGGGGTTCAATGGACCGCTACAGGTTGTCGCGCAGGTACCCGGCGCGAGTAATCCCGCTAAGCAGGCAGCAAAACAAGGTGTCTTGCCGAACGCGCCCACCTCATCCGCAGGCCGAGCCGCTGTCGAAGATCTGCGTGTCGCGATGGCGAGCGTCAAGGGGGTGGCCTCGGTCGCACCAGCCAAGTTCAACCCCGCCGGAGATGTGGCGACGATCTCCGTCTATCCGAGCTCGTCACCTCAGGCCTATGCCACGACCCAACTTGTCTCGCAGCTGCGCAATGAAACGATCCCGCCGATAGAGGCAAGCACCGGTATGCACGTGTACGTCGGCGGCGTCACCGCCGGGTCGGTCGACTTCGCGGGCGTGCTCGGCAAGAAGCTACCGCTGTTCATTGGTGTGGTTGTGCTGCTCTCAGCGCTGCTGCTGATGATCGTTTTTCGTTCGCTGGTAATCCCAATACAGGCAGCGTTCATGAACCTGCTCAGCATCGGCGCCTCGCTCGGCGTGATTGTGGTCGTCTTCCAATGGGCGTGGTTCGACTCGATCATGGGCGTCAAACCCGGCCCGATCGAGTCGTTCGTGCCGGTGATGCTGTTCGCGATCGTGTTCGGACTGTCGATGGACTACGAGGTCTTCCTGATCTCGCGCATCCACGAGCAGTGGACTCGCGTCGGCGACAGCCGCCGCGCGGTCAGCGAAGGATTGGCGCTCACCGGCCGTGTGGTGACGGCGGCCGCGGCGATCATGATCTGTGTGTTCCTGTCGTTCATGCTCGGTGAAAGCCGTGTCATCAAGGAGTTCGGACTGGCCCTGGCCTCAGCTGTATTCCTCGACGCGATCGTCGTGCGCTGCCTGCTGCTGCCGGCGGTGCTGAACATCCTCGGCGACGCCACCTGGGTGATCCCAGCTCGCCTCGATCGATTGCTTCCGCGCCTGAACATCGAGGGCAGCGCCTCCCGCCTGAGTCCAGCAGACGAAGCTCAGCTCGCGACGTTTGCCTCCGAGGAGAAACCTGTGCCGGCCGGCACACGCGGGGGGACAGAGGGCTGAGCAACATGCGCGGGGGGCTGTTCGCGGCCCTGCTGTGTATGGCGCCGGCAGGCTGGTGTTCGGCAGCCTCGGCAGCCGAACAGCACGATATCCACGGGGCCGCCTCATCCGCAGCGGCCGTTTCGGTATCGGGAGCCCCTGCTCAGGCTACCCCGAAGCAAGCTGTGCACACGGAGGCGAGCATCGAGCCTTCGGCGCTCGTCGTGTTCCTTCCACCGGGCCCGTCACGCAGTAGGGGCCAATCCGAAGACGACACGATCGAGGCCGAGCTGAGCTCGATACCAACGCTCTCGATAGGCATCCTGAGCGCCACCCAGGGCACATACAACGCAGACCAGATGCTGCTCGACATAACTCAGGGCGCGCGGGTCTCCTACTCGGCCTATAGCCCGGCTCATCCACCGAGCCTATCCTCCCTGGAGCTTGACCTGACTGCCGAGCACGGGCTCCCTGCCAGTGCGCACATCACCTCGTGGCCGGGGGCCCTACGACGCGCACAGGGCGCCCCTCAACTACTGGAGCCGGGGCTGCTGGCCACATCGATCCCCGGCGGGGCAGCGTATGCCGCTCCCTACTTCTCCCACCTGCCTGGCGGTGGCACCATAGAAGTCGAAATCGCCAAGTCCCCAACAAGCCCCGCGACGGTCGACTGGCCCCTCGCGGCCAATCGTTCCGGGCGAATCTCCGCGCTCTCCTTCGGATCTTCCGACACGCTTCTCTCCCGCATTGACAAGCTACACACCACTCACAGCCTGGTGGTTGCAGATCTGCCGCAGGGAGCAAGCGGCTACAGCGACCTACGCTCGCTGACCGCAACTCGCTCGCCCCGCGAGCTGCTGGTTGTCATACAGAGCGCCCCCGATCTCCCCGGGCACGAACTGCTGTGGAGCGCCTTCGCCGGACTCCCCCCATCGCGAGGGACAGGCGGCGGCGGAGAGACGCTCACATCGCAGACAACCGACCAGCACGGCATGATCGCCGCGATCGACGTTGGACCGACGATTCTCGAACACCTCGGATTGGCGACACCGCCTGACATGCGCGGCAAGCCGGTACGCCTTGACGGCTCATTCGACGGCGCTTATCTTCGCGCCCTGAAGGCACGCCTGGTCGCGATCGACCCACGCAGGCTGCCTGCGCTTGGCTGTCTTGTGCTCGCGTGGGCGCTATTGCTCGGCGCAGCACAGCTACCGATCCCACGCAAGGACCGCGCCAGGCGAACCGCATGGGCGGCCCGAATCGGAGCGATCGCCATGCTCTGGGCACCCGTTGCGGTGCTGCTCCCGGCTGCCCTCGAGCCGAGTCGCACGGTCGAGTTCGCTCTGATCTTGGCGACTTGCTTTGCGCTCGGCGCACTCACCGACCTGCTCGTGCCGTGGCCACGGGCGCCGGCTGTGCCCGCGGTGGTAGCAGTGGTCGCTTTGACCGTCGATGCGCTCGCCGGCACGCAGCTGTTGATGCGCTCGCTGCTCGGGCCCAGCCCGGCTTTTGGGGCGCGCTTCTATGGGATCGGCAACGAGCTGAAGTCGGGGCTTGCCGTGCTCGTCTTCACCGCGGTGGCGGCGGCGCTCTATCCCTGCGTACGCAGCCGTCGCGCGGCGAGCACGATGGCCTGTGCGGGCATCGTGCTCGCGATCGTCGAGGGCTCGGCGCGCATCGGCGCAGGCGTCGGCGGCGTGATTCTGGTGAGCGCTGGAGGCGCCGTGGCCACCGTGATGCTGCTGCCGGGCACGCTCAACCGCAAGCGCTTGCTGATTGTGACGGCGGCGCCAGTTCTTGGCTTGATTGCGCTTGCCGCGATCGACCTGGCCACGGCCCACGGCTCTGGGCACTTCACCGGTAGCGTGCTCGACGCGCGCTCGCCGGGGGACATTCGCGACATCGTCGTGCGCCGCTCCTCGGCCGCGTGGGACGAGCTGAAGAACCATCTGATGCCGCTCGCCACGGCGCTTGCGCTGACCGTCTCGTTCATCGCGGTCCGTCGCCGCGACCGTGTGTTCGCGCCGGTGGCTTCCGATCCAGTGTGGCTCGCCGCATTCACCGGCGGACTCACCTCAGGTGTAGTCGGAGCGCTCACCGAGGACTCCGGCCCAGTCCTGCTGGTGGTCGCCGTCGGGGCACTCGGCTGCGTACTCAGCTACCTGTGGGGCAAGCCCGTGAGGGCGCAGGGTGTCAGCCGGCGCAGTCTGAGCACTCTCCCCGCAACACGATCTCGTGCTCGGACACAGTCAGCGGCACCCTCCGGCTGAGACTCACGATCGCTTGCTCCAAAGCATCGTCGGGGAACGGCCTAAGGGGCAGCGCTCTCTCCCGGCGTGCGTGGGCCCTCCTCGGCGAGCGCTCTGCGCCTACCGATCAACAGCACGATCAACACTACGATGATCGCCACGATCAGGATCCCGCCCGCGATATAGCGAAGTTTGTGTTTGACGGGCGCTGTTTTTTTGACCTGCACGGCGGCGATCTGGACGCGCGCATGATCTGCTTGGGCTTGGGATACGAGCTTGGCTTGTTCGGACGGCGCATACGCCACCGTGAAGTGCGTGCCATTGTTCATCGAGACATGAAGGTGTCCAGTTGGTGTCCCTGGATGAAACGCCAAGGCATGCACTTCGCCTTTGTGCAACTGCACTTCGTAGGCTTGCACGCCCTCTTGCTGGAAGTGAATCGCCGTGGCAGCGCCGGCCGGCACGGCGATCACGGCTGCGACCAGCAGCGCGCAGACGGCCGCCGCCACTACGTTCAATCCTTTAGTCGATCTGTTCATGGCTCGCACCTTATATGCACGGCCCGTCGCGTGGGGCAGCAGGCCCTACACGCGCCCAGTGTCGCGACGGTAGGCGCGACGTGCCACCGCCGCCAGCACCACGGTCCAGACGACGATCACGATCCATCCCTTCGTACCCAGCGGATGGCCGCCAAGCGCGATGTGACTGGCCTGCACCAGCCAATAGGACGGCAGCAGCTGGCCGAGATCGTGCAGGAAGCCATGGCTGGGAATCGGGAACCACGTACCCCCAAGGAACGCCAACAGCGCCACCCCACCACCCATTGCCGGGCCGATCGAGTCAGGAGTCAGCATGTGCCCGATGGCAATGCCAAGCGCGGCAAACGGCACCAGGCACGCAAGGATCAGCACCGTCATCTCAAGCCAGTCGCCGGCGGACATGCTGACGCCGAGCGACAGTCCCGATGCGAACAGCACGACCATGCTCAACAGCGCCATCAGATAGGCCGTCAGCACCTTCGCGCGAAAATAAGAACGCGTCGAGAGTGGACTGATGCGCAACTGACGGTTCCAGCCGACGGCCCGCTCGGCCGCGATGCGCGCGCCGCACGAAAGCATCGAGCTCATCGTGCCGAACGCAACCATCCCGACCATGAAATACATCGGTGCGGAGATGCCTGTGCCGTCGAGGTTGTGCACGTTGCGGTTAGGGCCTGCGATCAGAAAGTACAAAACCAGCGGGAACCCAAGCGAGAGGATGAAGAACCGCCGGTTGCGCACGGTGCGTAGCAACTCATAGCGCGTGTACGCAAAGGCGCTCACGACAGCGCCTCGGCCAGCTGTGTCGTGCCCCCATCGCCCGTCAGCTGCAAGAACGCCTCCTCGAGACCGGCCGCCGCTATCTCGATGTCGCGCGCCTCGGGATACGTCGCGAGCAGCGCGCGGATTGCCGCGTCGGAATCCCCGCACGCCAGCACGACCGCCTCGCCACGCCGCTCGGCGGCGCTCACTCCCGGCAATTTCTCAAGCGCGTCGAGGTCGGCGACCGGCAGCGTCGCGCGAATCGTTCGCTTACCGACCATCGCCTTGATCTCGGTCGGCGGTCCATCGGCGACAACCTGCCCGTGGGCCATCAGCACCGCCCGATCGGCATATGCGTCGGCCTCCTCCAAATAATGGGTGGCAAACAGAATCGTCCTGCCACGCGCCGCCTCATCTCGCATCGTTGTCCAGAAGGAGCGCCGTCCCTCGACATCCATCGCGACCGTCGGCTCGTCGAGCACGAGTAGCTTGGGATTACTGACAAGCGCGACCGCGAAGCGTACGCGCTGCGTCTGCCCGCCGGAGAGCTTCTGCGTGCGCTGCCCGGCGATCTCGCTCAGACCGGTCAGCTCGAGCGTTTCTTCCACCTCCAGCGGCTCGGGATACAGCGAGGCCACCATCGCGACCAGCTCCCCCACCGAGAGATCTCGAATCAACGCTCCCGTCTGCAGCATCGCGCCGATCCAGCCTGCGTCGATTGCCGCGCTCGGAGAGCCACCAAGCACCGACACCGTGCCCGAGTCCGGCTCGGCCAAGCCGAGGATCATGTCGATCGTCGTGGACTTGCCGGCGCCGTTGGGGCCGAGCAGCGCGACAGTCTGACCGGCCTCGATCGAGATGTCGATGCCGCGCACGGCTTCGATCGATCCGTAGCTCTTGCGCAGATTTTGGACCTCAATTGCCAGCATTTATCTAGGACCACCAAGAACCATCGCACACCGTGCGTATGCTGTCCGGCGGCTTTCCGGTGTTGTGTAATGGCGGCACGCGCGACTGTCTCTCGCTGAGGTGTCGGTTCGAGTCCGGCCACCGGAGCCACAGTTGAGGGCCACGGCAGAGCATGGTAGCCTTGGCGTGCGAGAGACAGTCGCCGCCTGAAGTTTGGGCGTCATAGCTTTGCCGAGGCCCGCTCTGAGCGGGTTTCGTGCTTAAGGTCCATCACCGCCGCTGACGAGCCGCCTTCAAGCGATCGGTCTTGCCAAGCGCGACCTTGCGCAGGCGCACCGTCTCAGGCGTGACCTCCACGCACTCGTCGTCGCGCACGAACTCCAAGGCCTGGTCGAGCGTGAGCTTGCGATGCGGCTGCAGACGCTCGTACACATCCGAGTTGGAGGAGCGAATGTTCGTGAGGTGCTTCTCCTTGACCGGATTGACGTCGAGATCGTCGGCACGCGAGTTCTCACCGACGATCATGCCCTCGTAGACCTCCTCGCCGGGACCCACGAACAGCGTGCCGCGCTCGCCGAGGCTCATCAAGGAGTACGTGGCGGTGGTGCCGGCTCTGTCGGCGATCAACACCCCCGTCGTGCGCGTGCGCAGCTCGCCTGCCCAACGCTCCCAGCGCTCGAACACATGGTGCATCAGACCCGTGCCGCGCGTCTCGGTCAGGAACTCTGTGCGAAAGCCGATCAGGCCACGGGCGGGCACGATGTACTCCATTCGCACCCAGCCGGTGCCGTGGTTGGTCATGTGCTCCATACGTCCCTTGCGCAAAGCGAGCATCTGCGTGACGACACCGACGTAGTCGTCGGGCACATCGATCGAAAGGCGCTCGAACGGCTCGTTACGGTGGCCGTCGATCTCGCGGATGAGCACATGCGGCTGGCCGACGGTCAGTTCGAAGCCTTCGCGGCGCATCATCTCCACCAACACCGCCAGCTGCAGCTCGCCACGTCCCTGCACCTCCCATTGACTGGGATCCCCACCCGCCCGGTCCGTGTCGACCACGCGCAAGGAGACATTTCCCACCAGCTCGCGCTCCAGCCGCTCGCGAACCTGACGTGCCGTGAGCTTCGAGCCCTCCTTACCCGCCATCGGCGAGGTGTTGATGCCGATCGTGATCGAAAGCGAGGGCTCATCGACCGTGATGACCGACAGCGGGCGCGGATCCTCGGGATCGGCGAGCGTCTCGCCGATCGTGATCTCGGCGATGCCCGCCACCGCGATGATCTCGCCCGGGCCGGCTTCGGGCGCATCGACGCGTTCGAGCGCGTCGGTGACATACAGCTCGGAAACCTGCGCGCGCTCGATCGAACCATCGGCACGACACCACGCGACCTGCTGGCCGCGCTTGATGGAGCCGTTGCGCACGCGACAGATCGCAAGACGTCCCACATACGGCGAGGCGTCGAGATTCGTGACAAGCGCCTGCAGAGGATGCTCCGGGTCGTATGTCGGAGCGGGAATGCGCTGCACCAGCAGGTCGAGCAGCGGCGCCAGCGTGCCCTCCGTAGGGGTAGGTGCCGCAGCGTCGTACTCCAACCTCGCGATACCCGCGCGCGCGTTGCAGTAGACGATCGGGAACTCGATCTGCTCCTCGTCGGCATCGAGGTCGAGGAACAGCTCGTACACCTCGTCGATCACCTCGGCCACACGCGCATCGGGCCGATCCACCTTGTTGATGACGAGGATCACCGGCAGGCGCGACTCCAGAGCCTTGCGCAAGACGAAGCGCGTCTGCGGCAACGGGCCCTCGGAGGCGTCGACGAGCAGCAGCACGCCGTCAACCATCGTCAGGCCGCGCTCCACCTCACCGCCGAAGTCCGCGTGACCCGGGGTGTCGACGATGTTGAGCTTGACGCCCTCGTAGCGCAGCGAAGTGTTCTTGGCGAGAATCGTTATGCCCTTCTCGCGCTCCAGGTCCATTGAGTCCATCACACGATCGGCTACGTCCTGGCCGGCGCGAAACGCACCCGACTGCCACAGCATCGCGTCCACGAGCGTGGTCTTGCCGTGGTCCACGTGGGCCACGATCGCGACGTTGCGGATGTCATCTCTGGGAACGAGCATCGGCCGGACAGGCTAGAGGCTTGCAGCCCATGACGCCGGCCCGAGGCGACGATGCGCTGATCTGGAGAGGTGGGGCATGTATATACTTTTTATACAATTCACGATAGTAGCTACGAATTGTAGTCACAATAGTAATTGTACAAAAAGAGTACATCACACTCAGCTCTCGCCTCCCGAGCACCGCCGGAGTTTCTCGCCCTCCCAGGCACCACCGGAATTTCAGCTCCCGCCTCCCAGGCACCACCGAAGACACCACGAAATTTCAGCTCCCGCCCTCCCAAACACCGCCGGAGTTTCTCGCCCTCCCAGGCACCACCGGAGTTTCAGCTCCCGCCTCCCAGGCACCACCGGAGACACCACGGAATTTCAGCTCCCGCCCTCCCAAACACCACCGGAATTCGCCGGCTCACCCTCGCCGAGAAACGCGGAAAGTCCTACTGACGGGCCGCAAAAGCCCGTCGGCTCATACTCATCGAGAAGCGCAGGAAAGCCCTCGGGACCCGCTCCGCCCGCGCAACCACGTCCTCCAAAGCCGCGGCAAAGCGACGGATCTCGTCCTCCTCGACCACCAGCGCAGGCAGTGCCTTGACCACGTTCATGCGGTGTCCCGCCACCTGACAGAGGACACGGTGCTCGTGGAACAGCGGGCCGACGATCAACTGCGAGAAGATGCCCGGCTGGGCACGCTCGGCGGCGTTCCAGATCGAGCGGCGCGCGCCGCCCTCGGGTGGGCCGAACTCGATTGCCCACATCAAACCGAGGCCGCGCACGTTGGAGACAACCTCGTAGCGCTCGACCAGCGGCGACGTCAACTCCAGCAGCAACGCTCCCAAACGCTCGGCGCGGGCCACCAGACCTTCGTGGTCGAGCACGCGCAAGGTCGCGAGCGCCGCCGCGGCGGCGAGGTCGTTGCCACCGAAGGTAGAGCCGTGACGCACCGCGCGCTCCATGCCGTCGAACACCGTGTCGAAGGCAGAACGTGAGACGAGCACCGCACCGACCGGCACAAGCCCACCTGAGAGTGCCTTGGACAAACAGATCAGGTCCGGCTCGAGTCCCCAATGCTCCAGCGCGAGAAAGTGCCCGGTGCGCCCGAGGCCCGTCTGGACCTCGTCGCACACGAACAGCGCGCCCGCTTCGCGACAGAGCTGCTGAGCGGCCTGGAGATAGCCGTCCGGGGGCAGGTTGACGCCCTTGCCTTGGACTGGCTCTACGACGAACGCAGCGGCCTTCTCCTGCCCCTGCAAGTGCCCCCCGTCTCGCCCCGCGCCGCCCGTGTCCGCTCGCGCCAGCGCGCGCTGCAGCGCATCGATGTCTCCGAACGGCACCGCTTCGCAGCCTGGTAGTAGCGGCCCGAAGCCATCGCGAAACTCGTCGTTGCCGTTGAGCGAGAGTGCCCCGAGCGTGAGTCCGTGAAAGGCGTGCTCGGCAAACAGCACACGCTGACGGCCGGTGGCCGCGCGCGAGATCTTGATAGCGGCCTCGACCGCCTCGGTGCCGCTGTTGACCGGCACCATCGCGGCCACCGACGCCGGGGCGCGCGCGAGCAGCTGCTCGGCCAGTACGCCGCTCAGCAACGTCACCCCGAGCTGAGGCAGGTTGGCTGTGTGTGCGTCCATCGTGTCGCGCACGGCAGCGATCGCCTCAGGATGGTTGCGCCCGATCGCGAACACCCCGTAGCCGCTGAGCAGGTCGAGGTAGCGCTCGCCCTCGGCGTCGATCAGGTGCGCGCCCTCGCCTGAGATCCACCGCTTGTCGAACCCGAGCGTACGCACGATCCGACCGAGCTGCGGATTGAGGTAGGCGTCGCCCAGCGCCATCTCCTCGCCCACCCTGCCCGCGAGGATCTCGCGGACGGGAGGGAGCAGGTCGGCCATACCCGGAAGGGTACGCCGAGGCGAGTCGATAAGCCGACCCACCGGCTCAGAAGGTCCCTCAAATCACCTGCACGTATCTATACCCTTGATGTGGACCCCTTGATGTGGACCTTGATGTGGAGCTGGGGCATTATTTTGGTACTTAACCTTTACCTAAGCCTCCGAAAAGGGGGGTGTTAAGCAGACCATTCAAAAGACGAGCCATACACCAGCTCTCCATAGTCCATGAATGCCCCGCCGCACAGCTAATTTTGAAAGACCTTCTAAGCCCGGATCCAGCGTGGGATCGATCCAGACTAAGAGCCAACTCGTGCGCGCGAGCGACGCGCGTTGCGGTTGCGCGAGGGGCGTCCCGACGGACGTCCCTGATTGCTCCGCGAAGACTCACGACCGCGCGTGGCATCGCTCGGGAAGCCACCCAGCTCCAGCTCACGCTGCAAGCCCAACCCACCGACCATGCCTGCGAACTCACGTGCCTGGTCGTGCAACACAAACGTGACGCCCACGCCGGAGGCTCCGGCGCGTGCGGTGCGGCCCACACGGTGGACATAGTCCTCGCGAGTCGCGGGCATGTCGTAGTTGATCACGTGGGTGATGCCAGAGACGTCGATGCCGCGTGCGGCGACGTCGGTGGCGACCAACGTGTTGACGTGGCCGGACTCGAAGCGGGCGAGCGCCTTCTCGCGCTGGGCCTGGGACTTGTCGCCGTGCATCGCGACCGCCGGCACGCTGCTTGCCGCCAGGCGCTTGACGAGCCTGTCGGCGCCACGCTTAGTGCGCACGAACACGAGCGTCAAACCGCGCTCGGGCTCTGAGAGCTCGGCCACGAGACGATCGACCTTGCCCTCGTGGGAGACCGAGACGAAACGGTGCTCGACGTCGCCCTTGCGCTCCTCGGAGTGCGCATGCTCGTGACGCGCTGGATTGCTTGTGTAGGCAGAGGCGACCTTGCCCACCTCGCCCTGTAGCGTGGCGGAGAACAGCAGCGTCTGGCGCTCGCGAGAGCACATCTTTACGATCCGATCGACGACCGGCTTGAAGCCCATGTCGAGCATGCGATCGGCCTCGTCGAGCACGAGCATGCGTACCTGCTTCAGCGACACGTCGCGGCGATCGATCAGGTCCAGCAATCGTCCCGGGGTGGCAACGAGGACGTGCGCGCGGGCGGCGACGCGCGCCTGCTTGACGATCCCGGCGCCACCGTAGACGGCGGCGATCGAAAGGGCACGAGCATGAGCGATCAAGCGCAGATCCTCGACGATCTGCAGGGCAAGCTCACGCGTCGGAGCCAAGACGAGCGCGGATGGGCGTGGGTCGCTGTCGCGCAAACGTGAGACGAGCGGCACGCCGAACGCCAGCGTCTTGCCGGAACCGGTGGGCGACTGGGCGAGCACGTCGCGGCCGGCAAGCACGTCTGGAATCACCATCTTCTGGACGGCAAACGGCTGCTCGATGCCGCGCTTTGAAAGCTCGCGGGTGACGGCCTCGGACACGCCGAGGTCGGCGAAAGTTTCGGACTTCATGTTGTGATGCTCCTTTTGGCGACCCTGCGGCCGCGCTGCGGAAGGGAGATTCGTACTGGCCCCATCCGCGCTCAAGAGCACCAACAAAGACAAGAACCTCGCGGATGACAGATGTCGTCCGTGCCCTGCACCGTAGCAGGCCTGAGTGCCGTCCAGCGGCGCCAGGCGCCACCCCCGATGCTCGACGTACTACCCGGTACGCCTGCGCTCGTGTGCGGCGCCTGGCATCCACTGGACGGCACTCAGGTGGCGAGATTCAGGCAGCGAAGCTCTTCGTTGCCCGACGCTCTGGCGTGATCCTCACCACGTCCCAGGCGAGCCCCAGGCTCTCCATGCCGCGGATCACGAGTGCTGAGATGTCGAACTGGCGCCGGGAGAAGCCGTGGAAGGCGGAGGTGGGGAAAGCGTGGTGATTGTTGTGCCACGCCTCGCCAAGTGAGAAGGGCGCGAGCCAGGCAAGGTTGCGTGAGTGGTCGCCTGTCTCATAGCTGCGTTTGCCGAAGAAATGGCAGAGCGAGTTGATCGAATAGGTGACGTGATGCAACACCAGCATGCGCACAGCGCCGCCCCACAGGAGACCGGTGAGACCCGCCGTCCAGGTTCCACCGATCGCATAGCCGAGCCAGAAAGCCGCGGCCAAGCCGCCGATCGCCCACACGAAGAAAGTCTTGTCGACAAACGAGACGACCGGATCGGCGCACAAGTCCGGGGCATAGCGTTCGCGATGGCCGCGGGCTGTGTGGATGAACAGCCAGCCGACGTGCGCGTGGGCCAAACCCTTCAGAGCACCACGCAAGCCGCTGCCGTGGTCCACGTGTGGGCTATGCGGATCGCCCTCGCGATCGGAGAAGGCATGGTGCTTGCGATGGTCGGCGACCCAGGAGATCACAGGGCCCTCGATCGCGGCCGACCCGAGCACGGCAAAGACGAAGCGAAAGAAAGGGGATGTCTTGAACGAGCGGTGGGTAAAGAGACGGTGAAAGCCGACCGTGACCCCGAGCGCCGTGGAGATGTACATGATCGCGAACACGACCAAGTCCGAGCCGTGAAGCAGACCGTCCCACAGCTGCCAGCCGACGAAGCCGAGCGCGAGAATTGGGCCGACCGTGATCAGGCCCGTGAGGAAGCGGTCCAGGTTCTCGAAGACCGGCGGCTGAACGTCATCGGCTGTCGGGCCATCGAGCGCGGGACCGTCAAGAGCATGCCGGGGTACCGCGGCATCGTCAGAACCCTGCCGGGCGGCCGCGGGACGCTGGATAGAATCGGTGCTCATCGGCGGGCTCGAGACGGGACGCTAGCACGCCCAGACGACGCGAGAGACACCACGCACCCTTTGAAATACCCCGTTGACACCAAGCTACACACTGGCTGGAGGGCCAATGCCATTCGCTAACACCGAGCCGCTGCGCCGCGAGCTGGCCACCGCACTACCCAAGCGTGGCTTCACCGTGCGCTTTTGGGATGGCACAGAACTGCCCGCCACAAACACCAACGGTGCCAGCGGGACCAACGGAGACGTCGATCACGGGCCGATCTTCACGGTGCGCTCGCCTAAGGCGGTCGCCTACGTCGTGCGCGCACCCGGCGAGCTGGGGCTTGGCCGGGCCTATGTCGCGGGCGAGTTGGAGGTCGACGACCTCGACCGCGCGATCGGGCTGATCGACGACTTCGAGGAGCCCGAGATCGACAGGGCGACACGCGCACGTCTTGCTGTCGCGGCGCTTAGAGCGTGCGGACTCACGATCCCCCCGCGTGCGCCCAGGGGCGAGCTGCGCTTGAAGGGGCGCAGCCACAGCAAGGAACGCGACGCCAAGGCAGTGCGCCACCACTACGACGTCTCCAACGAGTTCTTCGAACTGTTTCTCGACAAGTCGATGACCTATAGCTGCGCGATCTTCTCGCGTGGCGCGAAAACGCTTGAGGAGGCACAGTTCGCCAAGCTCGACCTTGTATGTAAGAAGCTCAAGCTCAAAGAGGGCGAGCGCGTGCTCGACGTCGGCTGTGGCTGGGGGGCGTTTGCGATCCATGCCGCGCGCGAGTATGGGGTGAAGGTCGTCGGCATCACGCTCTCTTCCCCCCAGGCCGAACTGGCGCGCCGGCGGATCGCCGAAGCTGGGCAGAGCGACAAGGTTGAGGTGCGCGTGGCCGACTACCGCGACCTGCACGGCGAGCGCTACGACGCGATCGCGTCGATCGGCATGGTCGAGCACGTCGGCGAGAGCAACATCGACGTGTACGCACAGAAACTACGGAACCTGCTTGGGCCAGACGGGCGCCTGCTCAACCACGGAATCGCGCATCTATATACGGACGTCGGCTACCACGGCGACTTCACCCAGCGCTATGTGTTCCCAGACGGCGATCCGGTACAACTCTCGCGCATCCAGCTGGCGCTAGAGCGTGCTGGTTTCCTAACCGAGCACGTCGAGGAGTTCGGCCAGGACTATTACGACACGCTCAGCGAGTGGATCAAGCGCCTGGACGAAAACCTCGCACGCGCCGAGCAAATTGCCGGCAAGGAGCGGCTACGCGTTTGGCGGCTGTATCTGCGCTCGGCTCGCAACATCTTCAAGACGGAGTTCGTCTCGATCTACCAGACGCTCGCACGACCCCGCCAGGACTGACACTCCAAAAAGTGACGATGCCCCCCGCGCGCGCGGGGGGCATCGCGTTATTCGAGCGAGGCCATCACGTGCTTTACGACCGTATAATCCTCAAGCGAATAAACACTCAAGTCCTTGCCATAACCCGACTCCTTGAACCCGCCGTGCGGCATCTCGGACACCAGCGGGATGTGATCGTTGATCCACACGCAGCCAAAGCGCAACGCCTTCGACACCCGCAAAGCCCGGCCCACGTCGCGCGTCCATACCGAGGAGGCCAGGCCGTAGCGAGTCGCGTTGGCCCACTCGATCGCCTGAGCCTCATCGGTGAAGCGCTGCACCGTTATCACCGGGCCGAAGATCTCATCGCGTACAAGCTCGTCGCCCTGCTCTAGACCCGCAACCACCGTCGGTTCCAGATAGAAGCCCTCGCGCTCAGGGGCCTGTCCACCTGTGACCAGCTCGGAGTGGCCCGGGCGGCGATCCAAGAAGCGCTCCACGCGACCGCGCTGTCGCAAAGAATTGAGCGGGCCGAGGGTTGTATCGGGGGCCATCGTGTCGCCGACCACCAGTCCCTTGGCCTGCTCGGCCAGCCCGCCCACCACATCCTCGTAGACGTCCGCACCGGCCAGCACACGCGTGGCGGCCGTGCAATCCTGGCCCGCGTTGTAGTAGCCGGTGGCGGCGATCGTCTCCATCGCGTGCTCCATGTCCACGTCGTCAAAGACGATTACCGGCGCCTTGCCGCCGAGCTCGAGGTGCACGCGCTTGAGCGACTCGGCCGCTGTACGCGCGACATGCTTGCCTGTGCCGACCGAGCCCGTCAGCGAGATCATGTCGACATCGGGGTGTTCGAGCAAAGCCTGGCCAGTCGGCCGGCCGGGGCCCATGACGACGTTGAGCACACCCATCGGCAGGACATCGGCGGCCAGTTCGGCAAAGCGCACCGTTGTCACCGGCGTCGTCTCGGCCGGCTTGAGCACGATCGTGTTCCCCGCCGCCAGGGCAGGGGCGATCTTCCAGATGGCCATCATCAGCGGGTAGTTCCACGGTGTGATCTGGCCGATCACACCGATCGCTTCGCGGCGTGTAAAGGAGGTGTAGCCCTGCATGTACTCGCCGGCGGCCCGGCCCTCCATGCAACGCGCGGCGCCGGCAAAGAAGCGCAGGTTGTCGGCCATCGCCGGCAGCTCGTCGCGCGAGACGGCCACGATCGGCTTGCCCGCGTTGAGCGCCTCCAAGCGTGCCAGCTCCTCACCGTGCTGCTCGAGCATCGCCGCCAGCGCCAGCAGCGCCTGCGAGCGCTCAGCAGGGGTGCGCTGCGACCAACCCTCGAACGCGCGACGCGCGGCCGCCACGGCACGGTCCACGTCCTCTACCTCCGAGACAGGCGCATTCCACAGCTCCTCGCCGGTAGCCGGGTTGAGCACTGCCATGCGCTCCTCGCCGTCCCCGACCGCCGGGTCTCCGTCGATCAGGTTGCGAAGCGGTTGCGTATCGCCGGCCATCGCACTGCCTCCTCTTCGAGCGTTATCGGTTTTGGGGGATTTGAAGTTCGTGCATCGACGGAGAACGAGCCTCCTCGAGATCAGTGAGCGTCGCCAATGCCCGCGCAACCGCCGGATGGACGATCTCGCCCGCGCGTACGTTTACGCCGGAGCGCAATTGCTCGCTGCTCGATATCGCCTGCTCCACGCCGTCCGCCAGCTCGAGCGCGTAAGGCAAAGTGGCATTGGTCAGCGCGTACGTGGAGGTGATCGGCACGGCACCCGGCATGTTCGTGACGCAGTAGTGGGTGATGCCGTCGACCTCGAACGTCGGATCCGAGTGGGTCGTGGGCCGCGAGGTCTCAAAGCAGCCGCCCTGGTCGATCGATACGTCTACCAGCACGGCATTGCGCTTCATCTCCGACAGCTGGGCGCGCGAGATGACGTGCGGGGCGCGGCCACCGTGGATCAACACTGCGCCGATCACGAGGTCGGCCTGTGGCAGCATCTCCTCGATCGCAAGTGTCGAGGAGTAGACCGTCGAGGCGCGGCCGCCGAAAGCCACTTCCAATTCGCGCAGACGGTCGATCGAGCGGTCGAACACGAACACGTCGGCTTGCATGCCGATCGCGATGAAGGCGGCGTTCATGCCGACGACGCCGCCGCCGATCACAAGCACCGTCGCGGCAGCCACGCCAGGCACGCCGCCGAGCAGGATGCCGCGCCCGCCCAGCGGCTTCTCCAGCATGAAGGCGCCGGCCTGCGTGGCGATCTTGCCTGCCACCTCGCTCATCGGCGCAAGCAGCGGCAGACGGCCCTCGCCGTCTTCGACTGTCTCATAGGCGATGCAGGTGGCGCCGGAGTGGCGCAGACCCTCGGCCAGCTCCGGCTCGGGCGCTAGATGCAGATAGGTAAAGAGCGTCTGACCCTCGCGCAGCAGCTCGACCTCGGAAGGCTGCGGCTCCTTTACCTTCAAGATCAGATCGGCATCGGCAAAGACCGCCTGCGCGTCAGGCACAATCGTGGCGCCCTGCGCGACGAACTGCTCGTCGCTCAGCGCGCTGCCAAGTCCTGCCCCAGACTGAATCAGCACCTCATGCCCGCGTGTGCACAGCTCACGCACACCGGCCGGGGTGATCGCGACGCGATACTCGTCTGGCTTTATCTCTGTGGGGATCCCGACCCTCACAAGCGGCGCCTCCTATCGGTGCGGGAACGAACTTTTATCCCAAAAATTCCACTTGCCAGAATATCGAGTTGTGTCGGCAGCTGCATGACGAGCATGCCTGACACTCGATCCGATCTCATCGCGCCAGCTCCCGGCCGCGCAGCGCCAGCCAGAACTCGATGCGGTCGCGCGCGTGTGAGAAGTCGCGTCCGGTCAGTTGCTCGACGCGCTTGATGCGGTAGCGCAGCGTGTGGCGGTGACAGTAGAGCGCCTGCGCCGCGCGCTCCCAGTGGCCATTTTGTTCGATGAAAGTGTCGAGCGAACGCAGCAGCTCATCGCCGTAGCCGCCCTCGTCGGACTCGACCGGGCCGAGCACGCTGTGGCAGTAGGAGGCAAGCGCATCGTCGTCCTGCAGCGAGAGCAACAGCTGGAAGGCGCCGAGGTCCTTGTAGGAGGCGACTTCGGGAGCGCTGCCGTTGGACAGACGTACTGCTTCAAGCGCACAGCGCGCCTCGTGGAAGCTGCGTCTGAGGTTGTGCGTCGGCGCTGAGCGTGAGGCGGCGGCGCGCACTTCGCCGAAACGGCCTTGCAGCTCACCGCGGATCCGTCGCGCCAGCTCGATCGGATCGCGCTCGTCGACCGCCAAGACTTCCTCCAGCGCGGAGGACGCTTGCGGTTGCGCGGCGACGGCCAAGGTCGCGGGGAGGCCCTGGGCGCCGACAGCTGCGGCGCCGATGGGGGTCGCGGTTGCCTCGCAGTCGACGACTGCACACAGCAGCCCGTTGCGCAGCGCGACGAGGCTGTGCTGACCCGTGCGCTCCAGGATCGCTTCGAGCGTCGAGGCGGCCGTCCCCGGCTCACGCATGGCAAAGGCGAGCACCGCCGCGCTCTCGCCGATCCCAAACGGACGCAACCGCGCTTGCAGCTCGTCGGGGTAGAGGCGACCGGTCAGCGCCTCGGCCAGCACGTCACCGGCCATGTTGCGCTGCAGCAGTTCATAGCGCTCGTTGAGCAGTTGCGCGAACACGCGCTCGGTGATCGCGATGAACGGCAGCTCGTAGGGCACCTCGAACAGCGGGAAGCCGAGCTTGCGCGCCGTGTTGAGCACCGCGGCAGGCACCTTCTTGTGCACGAAGCCGGTGCCGAAGCCGAGCCCCGCGATCTCGCGCTCGGCCAGGCGCTCGACGAATTCGCGCTGCGGCTTCGCGCCTGCCAGCTGCAGGCCGGTTGTGAGCAAGAGCTCTCCCCCGCGCAGCCACGGCGTCGGGTCGAGCAGCTCGCTCGAGTGCACCCAGCGCACGCTCGCCTTGGCGTTCTCCTCGCCCGTGGCCAGTGTCAGGTCGAGCTCCGCCAGCAGGCTCTCGATGCTCAGCACAGCGGCTCTCCTCGCATCCAGCCGGCAGCCAAGCCCCACTCGCTTAGAACGCGTCTCAAAACCTGCGGGACCGCGAGATGCATACCTGCACACGGCCGATTGGCGCCCACGATTCGTCCACCTACCGCGTGACGACCCGCTCCCACGCCTCGCTGAGCACGGGGCGCAAAATGCCCTCGATCTCCTCGAACTGCTCGCTGTCGGCGATCAGCGGCGGTGAGAGCTGGATGACGGGGTCGCCGCGGTCGTCGGTGCGGCAGATCAGACCACGTTCGAACAGGGCTCCGGAGAGGTAGCCGCGCAGCAGCTGCTCAGACTCCTCAGCGTCGAAGGTGAGCTTGGTGTCCTTGTTCTTGACGAGCTCGATCGCGTGGAAGAACCCCGCGCCGCGCACGTCCCCCACGATCGGCAGGTCGCGCAGGCCCTCTAGCATCGCGCGGAACTCGCCCTCGCGGCTGAGCACGTGCTCGTTGATGCGCTCGCGCTCGAGGATGTCGAGGTTGGCCATCGCCACGGCACACGCCATCGGATGGCCGCCGAAGGTGAAGCCGTGGTTGAAGATCGCGCGCCCATGCAGGAAAGGCTCGGCGACGCGATCGCTGGCGATCACGGCGCCCATCGGCGCATAGGCCGAGGTCATGCCCTTGGCGCAGGTCATGATGTCCGGCTCACCGCCGTAGCGCTCGCAGCCGAACCAGTGCCCGAGGCGGCCAAAGCCGCAGATCACCTCGTCTGATATCAGCAGCACTTTGTGGCGGTCGCAGATCTCGCGCACGCGCTGGAAGTAGCCGTCCTGGGGCACGAAGCAGCCGCCCCCGTTCTGCACCGGCTCGAGGATCGCAGCCGCGACCGTGTCGGGGCCCTCGAACAGGATCGCCTCCTCGATCGCATCGGCGGCCCACAGGGGGTCTCTGGCTTCGCTCCAGCGATAAGAGTTGGTATTGGCCACGTGCCTGCCGCCGGGCGTGAGCGGTTCGAAAGGCTCGCGCAAAGGCGGCAGGCCAGTGACCGTGAGTGCCCCCATCGAGGTGCCGTGATAGGCAAGGTTGCGCGAGACGATCTTGTGCTTGCGTGGCTGACCGCAGGCTGCGTGGTAGGCCTTGGCAAGCTTCCAGGCCGACTCGACCGCCTCCGAGCCGCCGGAAACGAAGAACACACGGTTTAGATCGCCGGGGGTCAGCTCGGCGAGGCGAGCGGCCAGTTCGATCGAGCGCGGGTGGGCATAGCTCCAGTTGGTGTAGAAGCCGAGCTGCTTAGCCTGCTCGGCGGCGGCTTCGCCCAGCTCGGCTCGGCCGTGACCGACGTTGACGCAGTACAGCGCCGAGAGCCCGTCGAGGTAGCGCTTGCCGTGGGCGTCGTACACGTAGCAGCCCTCGCCGCGCTCGATGATCGGCACCTCGCCGCCTTCCTCGTAGGCGCCCATGCGCGTGAAGTGCATCCACAGGTGGCGCTTGGCGAGCGCCTGGAGGTCGGCTGCGTCCGGCGCGCCCCCACCCATCGATCGGCCGCCCGAGCGATCGCCCGCGGCCACCGACGCCGCCGATCCCAACCCGACCCCATCGCCCACGAGAGTGGACGACGACGAACTTGAAGGCTCATTTGACATAGACACCTCGCACAACGGTACTCCCCGCACATACCCCTATCAATGCGCCACTCGTTCAACAAGATGTCTACCCGTTATACGAGATGTACAAAAGCGCTGCGACTTATTGGCGGTTGCGCCCCTTGCGCATGCGCCGATCCGGTTCTAGCCTGATCTCAGTTGCTTGTAACAATCCCAACTTGACCGTCGCGCGCGGGCCGCGAACCACCTGATCTCCCGATCCATCTGGTCTTCGGAAACGCGAGACAGAGAGGGTTGCCACCATGGCCAGCATCAGCTCCGCCGGAGAGCCACACCGCCAGGCGACGGGTGAGATCGTCGACAAGGGTCTTAAGAAAGACGCGATCGGCTACCTCTCGAACCTCGTGATCGGCGTCGCCTCGACCGCGCCGGCCTACTCGCTGGCCGCGACGCTCGGCTTCATCGTGGCAGTGACCGGCGTGGGCGTGCACGCACCGGCAGTGCTGCTCGTGGCTTTCATCCCGATGCTCTTGATCGCCGGCGCCTACTGGGGCCTGAACCGGGCCGACCCCGACGCGGGCACCACGTTCGCGTGGACCACACGCGCGCTCGGGCCGGCCACCGGCTGGGTGAACGGCTGGGCGATCTTTCTCGCCGACGTGCTCGTAATGGCCTCGCTTGCCGACATCGCGGGCATCTACACGTTCAAGCTGTTTGGCTGGGAATCGGCGGCCAACTCGACCGGCGCCGTGATGGCAGCGGCGGTCGTGTGGATCGCCGTGATGACATGGATCTGCTACCGCGGGATCGAGCTGTCGGCGCGCATCCAGCAGGTCCTCCTGAGCGCGGAGATCCTGATCCTGGGGCTGTTCGCGGTGGTGGCGTTGGTGAAGGTCTACAGCAACCATCCGGCCGGCTCGATCGAGCCGGCGATCGGCTGGTTCAACCCCTTCGCCTTGAAATTTGGCGCGCTGCTCGACGGGATCCTGCTGGGGGTGTTCATCTACTGGGGCTGGGACTCAGGCGTGGCGGTCAACGAGGAGTCCGAAGACCCCAACGAGGGGCCGGGCAGGGCGGCCGTGATGTCGACGATCCTGCTTGTCTTGATCTACGTGATCGTGAGCGCCGCCGGCCAGGCCTTCCACGGGCCGGGCTTCCTGAGCAGCAACAGCGAAGACGTGCTCAACGCGCTCGGCAAACCCGTGCTCGGGTCGGGCCTCGACAAGCTGTTGATCATCGCCGTGCTCACCTCCGCCTCGGCATCGACGCAGACGACGATCCTGCCAACCGCTCGCACCACGCTGTCGATGGCCTACTGGAAGTCGATCCCGAAGGAGTTTGGGCGCGTCCACCCGCGCTATCTGACGCCCAGCTTCTCGACGCTGATGATGGGTGGCGTGTCGATTCTGTGGACGATCGTGATCCTGCTGCTCTCCTCGAATGCGCTGGAAGACTCGATCGTCGCGATCGGCTTCCCGATCTGCTTCTACTACGGCTTCACCGGGATCGCCTGCATCGTGTATTACCGCCACGAGCTCACCAACAGCGTGCGCGACTTCATCCTGCTCGGCATCGCGCCGTTGATCGGCGGCTTGATCCTATTCGGGGTGTTCGTCAAGGCGGTGATCTTCTACGGCCACGCCGAAAACGTGTCCTCCAAACCGATCCTTGGCATCACACTGCCCCTATGGATGGGGATCGGCGGGATGCTCATCGGCTTGATCCTGATGCTCGTCTCGCGACCATTCTTCAGGGACTTCTTCTCGCGCAAACTCGAAACGGTCCAGCCCGGTTTGTTCGAGCAGCCGGTCGAGCATGCGCCTGCGCGGTTCTGAGGCCGTGCATTCTCATAGGGTCGTGCGTGCGTCATTGAGCCGCACCTCGACCTGCCCGTGCGGGGAACCCAGCTCGGCCAAGCGCTCCAAGAACGGCTCGGGCGGGAATGCCTCCGGGCCGAGCACGCCCGTCCCCTTCCACACGCCCTCGTCCAGTAGCTCGAGCGCCACCACGGGGTTGATCGCGGTCTGCCATACGACCGCCTGGCTGCCGTATTCGCGCATCGTGTGCTCGTTGTCGACGATGTGGTAGAGGTAGGTCGAGCGCGGCGCGCCGTCGGCGCCGACGCCCGTGACCCAGGTGCCCGCGCACGTGCGCCCGGTCATGCGCTCGCCTAGTGTTGCGGGATCTGGCAACGTCGCCGCCACCACATCGCGCGGCGCCACTTGCTGGCCGCGAACGGTGACCGGCTTGGTCGAATCGAGCCCGAGCTTGTGCAGCGTACGCAGCACGTCGATGAACTCCTGGCCCAGGCCGTACTTGAACGTGACCCGCTCACACTGCACCCAGCGCGGGATCAGCACCACCTCCTCGTGCTCGACGTTCACGCACTCCACACGCCCGATCCCCTCGGGGAAATCGAACACCTCGGGCTCGGAGAAAGGAGGGGTCGTGTAGAAGCCGCGCTCGCGCTCCCAGATAAGCGGCGGGTTCAGACACTCCTCGATCGTCGTCCAGATCGAGAACGTGGGCGCGAAGTCATAGCCCTCGACGACTAGATCGGCGCCGTCGCGCACGCCCACCTGCTCGACGTGCGAGAACAGCTCGTCGGCGGCATAACGGGCAAACACGTCGGAGAGGCCCGGCTCTACTCCGATCCCCACAAGCGCGAGCACGCCGGCTTGCTCCCATTGCTCGTGACGGGCCAGCTGTACATCGCCGAGCATCACCCCGGGCAGCTCGTGCGGGCGCTGGGGGTGAGGGTGCGAAAGCGTCATCGCCATGTCCAGGTACGTGGTACGTGCCTGGAAGGCCGCGTCGAAGATCGGCTCGTTGAAGCGCGGGTCGCAGGCATTGAGCACGGCGTCTGGGCGCAATCGCTCGATCAGCTTCACGAGCGCCTCACGGTCAGAAGCGTCCACACGCTCGGCCGCGAAGCGGTCGGCTTCGCCGAGCTTGGCAACGACGTCGTGGGCACGCGACGCAGACACGTCGGCAAGCGTGACCCGCGCGAACGCGGCTCGATGCTGAGCGATCGACGCGAACGCCGCACCCACACCGCCGGCTCCCACAACGAGCACGCGCATCTGCCTATTGTTGCGCACATCTCACGTATGCTCCAGCCGACTGATGGCGAGCACGCTCATTGACAGGCCCTCGACCTCTGCCGTCGAGCGGTTACAGCAGCGCTGGGCGCCCTCGCCCAGTATCGCTCGTCGCGAGCTCTTGTGCGTGATCCTCGGCGGGGTCGCGCTTGCGATCCTGACCACCTGGCCACTGGTGCTGCACATGCCCAGCCGCATCGCGCCCGATCTCGGCGACCCCGTGCGCACCGCCTGGGAGATCGCCTGGGTGGGACACACGATGCTGCACGATCCCCTGCACCTGTTCAACTCCAACGCCTTCTATCCCCATCCGCTGAGTCTCGCTTTCTCGGACTCGTTGCTTGGCTATGGGCCTGCCGGCTTCTTCGGCTCGGGCACTGTCGCGGCGCTCGTGCGCTACAACCTGCTGTTCCTGTGGGCCTGGTCGCTGTGCTTCGTGGGCGCCTGGCTGCTCGCGCGCGAGCTCGGCGTCGGGCGCATCGGCGCCACGGTCGCCGGGGCTGCCTTCGCCTACGCGCCTTACCGCGTGACCGAGGCCGGCCACCTGCATGTGATCTCAAGCGGCGGTATTCCCCTGGCGCTGTTCCTGCTGCTGCGCGGCTACCGGCGCTCCTCGCGTGGGCTGGTGCTCGCCGGCTGGCTCGTCTCAGCCTGGCAGATCAGCCTCGGCTTCACGCTCGGGTTGCAGTTCGCCTACCTGCTGGCCGTGCTGGCGCTGATCGCCTTGGCCTGGTGGTGGCGTGCCCGTCCCAAGCCGAGGCGCGGCGCCCGGCCCGGCCTGGCCGCCAGCGTGCGTAGTCTGCCGCGCACGCTAGTCGTCGTGACTTGCGTCGGCATGGCGCTTGTCGGCGTTGTGACGATCTACCAAGCGCGTCCCTACCTGAAGGTGGCAGCCGACTACCCGACCGCCAAGCGCACACTCGCCGAAGTCGAGAACTACTCCTCGGGTCCCTGGGCGCTGCTGTCGGCCTCCTCGGAGAATCGTGTCTGGGGCTCGATCGCCTCCGGGGCCAGAGCCCACGTGCACTCCAAGAACGAGGACGTGTTCTTCGGAGGCGGCCTGATCCTTCTGCTTGCGTCGATCGGGCTGGCCTCGTCGATCTACACGCGCCGATTGCGCATCGGATTGGCATGCGGCGTGGTGGTGTGCTGCGTGCTGGCCTTCGGCATGGGCCTGACCGGCGCCGGATACCCCTATCGCCTGCTCTACGACTACGCCCCCGGTTGGGACGGGGTGCGCGTGCCCGGGCGCGTGTTCACGCTGGCGACGCTGTTCCTCGCGCTGCTCGCTGGAGCCGGCGTTTGGCAATTGACCGAGATCGCGCGCCGCTGGGCCCGCGGCTGGGGGCCCAAGACAGGGGGGGTCATCGTGACCGCCGTCGGCGCGTTGCTGTTCGTTGGCGTGGTCGGCGAAGGCGCTGGGCACCTCGGTCACCCGACTGTGCCGCAGCCGGCCAAGGCCGAGATCGGGCTGCCTGGGCCGGTGATGGACCTGCCCACCGACGGCGCCGACGACCGTGTTTGGCAGTACTTCTCGACCGACGGCTTCTACAAGATCCCGATCGGCAACAGCACTTTTGACATGCCTGAGGTCGATGACCTGCGCGGCGGCATGAGCGGCTTCCCCGACAAGGCGAGCGTCGAGAAGCTGCGCTGGTACGGGATCAAGACCGTCGTGCTGCATTTGCGGCGGGCGAAGCTGCCTGGCCTGCAAGCTCCCGAGGTCCCAGAGCCGCCCGACCCGGTCGCGGCCGCCGCCAAGCCGGTCGCGGGGTTGGGCGTCACCCGCCGGCGCGTGGGCGACGTCGTGATCTACGAGATCGGGCCGGGGCCGAAGGCGCTGCACGGAAGCGACTAGATCTCCATGACACACCGATGAGCACAGTCAACGTTCAGCCGCCCGGCGCCGGCGGACGGCCAGGCGCGCCTCGCGCCGGTCGCGGCCTGCTCACCAAGAAGCGACTCGCGCTCGCGGCGATCTTGCTCGTCGGGCTCTCCTACGCGACCATGATCCAGAGCTTTTCCTGGAATCAGACCTCTCACTACGACCTGATCCGTTCGCTTGACCAGGACAAGACGACGATCGACACCTATCAGGTCAACACGGGCGACAAGGCCTTCTACAAGGGCCACTGGTACTCGGCCCGCGCTCCCGGCCTGGCTCTGTACTCGCTGCCCTTCTACGACTTTCTGAAGGCAACAGGCGCCGAATCGTGGACCGACAGGCACGTAGCCCCGCCCAATCATCCGGGCGACGAGACGATCTACCTAGTTGGGCTGTGGGCGAATGTCCTGCCCGGACTGTTGTTGCTGTTGCTCGTCGGACACCTCGCCGAGCGGCTACAGCCTGGCTACGGCGCCGCCACCGCCGTGATCCTTGGCCTCGGCACGCTCACGCTGCCCTTGTCAACGCTGCTGTTCAGCCACGTGTTCACCGCGTTCCTCGGCTTCGCGGCGTTCGCGCTACTGGCACAGGAGCGCGAGGGCCCGCCGAACCCTTGGTACCTATGGGTGGCGGGGCTGGCGCTTGGCTATGCCGGCGCCTCGGAGTACCCCCTGTTCTTTGTCGCGCTGGTACTCGGCCTGTATCTGCTCTCGCGCCGTGACTCGCTCACGCCGTTGGGCATTTTCAAGCGTGCCGGCGCTTTCATCCTCGGCGGTCTGATCGGGATCGTGCCCCTGCTGCTCTACAACCACTACGCCTTTCACTCGTGGACACACCTGGCCTACTCGAGCATTCCCCGCCAGCAGCAAGGCTTCTTCGGGATCGGGCTTCCTAGCCTCAGGGTGCTTGCCACCTTGCTGCTCGATTCGCGCGGGCTCTTGACGATCTCGCCCGTACTGGCGATGGGAGCCGTCGGCACCTGGCTGCTCTACAAGCACGGGCGTCGAGCCGAGGCGCTGACAATCACCGGCGTCTGCGTTTGCTATCTGGGCTACAACTCCGGCTACTACCTGCCCTTCGGCGGCGGCTTCATGGGGCCGCGCTTTCTGATGACGATGCTGCCGTTCCTGGCGCTACCGATCGGGATCGCGCTGAAGCGCTATCCAGGGCCGACGATCGCGCTGGCCGGCGTATCGCTGACGACCACGATCGTCGCCACCGTCACCCATCCGCTGATCGGTTATGAGACCGAGGCAGTCGCCTGGATGCGCTATGTGCGCGAGGGCTTCTTTCAGCCGACGATCGCAAGCGCCTACGGACTCGGCCGCGGCTGGGGCGGGATCTGGCCGTTCCTCCTGGCCACCGGCGGGGCGGTGGTACTTGCAACGCTTGCGACGACGCGCACACGCATCTCACGCACCTCGTTGACAGCCGGCCTCCTCGCGCTCATCGGCTGGTGTCTGTTTGCGCTGCTCGGACCCACGCTGCTTGGTATCGACCACCAAGGCCTGCTCGACATCGTCAAAGCCGGCGACAACACTGCCTTGCACAAGGGCTTTGGCAACTACCCGCTGCGCGTGCTCGCGCCGGTCGCCACCGTGGCCGGCCTGTTCGCACTCATATGCGCGCGGATCGTGGCAGGCGGGCCGGTCAAGCCCCGGCGCCGCCCGGTGGTCCACCGACCGGCGCGCCCGATCCCTGAGTCAAATCCGGCTGGTTGAGTCCAGTCGCCCAAGCACTTTGAGTCCAGTCGCCCAAGCACTACAAAGCGCTCAACCCCATTTATAACTTATAAGTTGTAAACGCAAGTGTAACTCCCATTTACAACTTATAAGTTATAAAACGATTCCCGCAGCCTCAACAACCCACATCCTCAAGCCCGCGGCGGATCTCGGCAGGCAGCAGCTGCGAGAGGCGCCTTACTATCTCAGTTTTTGGCGACCTTGACGTTGCATTTGGCTGCGTGCAGCTGCTTGCAGACGACGACATAGCCCGGTCGCGGTTCGTACTTGCCGTTCATCAGCCCCGCGTCGAAGCGCGTCGAGGCATTGCCGCCGGTCCAGTCGTAGATGTACAGGCGCGTTATGCGCGAGGAGGAGCTCGCGATCTTGAACATGTAGGACAGCGCCTTCGCGGCTCGCGTCAGGCCCGAACCCTTCTTGTTGGGAAAGTCGCTGGCGAACTGCACGATGCCGCCCGTCTCGGTCAGCCAGACCTGGCCCGGCACAACCGCCAGGATCGCTTTCGTGCGGGTGCTCTGCGAGCGGTTGGTATCGGAGTAGTTGTGCAGGCCCCAAACGCTCGGCATTACCGTTTTCAGGCGCGCGATGTCGTGCTTGAACTGAGCGATGTACACGAGTGTTGGCGTGACGACCGGGGCGTCGAGGACATCCAGCCCAACGACCGTGCAGCCCTGGCAGACCACTTTCAACGCCCGGTAGTACTGAGCGGACTGCAGCGCCGACGGTGAGACGAGCGCGATGTGTCGTTTGCCTTTGACGATTTCGACGATCGTGCCACGGTTGGCCTCGTTCCACGGCTGGTACTGGCGGACGTGCGGGAACAGCTTGATGAACTTCTGGACGTCGCGCTGGTAGACGGCGACACTTGGCATTTTCGTTGGGGTGTACTCGGAGTGGTAGAAGGCCACGAGCACCTGCTGGCGGTCGGCTTCGGCGGCTGTGATCCATGCCCTTGCCAGCTGCAGCGAGTAGGGGCGCACGGCCGCGTCGTACGGTGCGATGTAGCGCGCGATTTTCGTGTGCAGCTGCGTCCACAACGGGTTTGTGAACATCTCCGTCTGCTGGTCGCCGATACCCGTTAGATACGAGGCGGCGGCATGAGCGCTCGGCTTTGTGGCTCCCGCGGCGTAGCTTGAGGAGCCAGCGAGGAGGCTTGTGCAGGCAAACAGCAAGGTGCCGCTTGCAAGCAGCGCGATCAGCAGTGTGCGTGGGCGGATGTGTATGGGCATGGTCATTGCAACAGCCTATGTGTCGCGACGTTGCGGCGCGCAAGCAATCTTTCGCGATTCTTAGCTTGGCCCCTGCTCCGCATCTTCAAATGCCCCGCCCTCGCGCAGCATGGGGTCGGCCACGATCCGTACGTCAACCCCAGGGAGCCCCTCGAGCAGGCGCAACAAGAGCGGCTCGGACAATCGCTTGAAGCCCCTACGCGGCGCCGGCGCGCCCATCAGCACGTAGGTGCTGCCCAGGCGCTGGGCCGTCTCGATAGCCGTCGCGGCCACATCTTCGCCCTCTTCGACGAGCAGGCGTGCGCCCAGCATCGAGCTCAAGCGTCGCAACGCCTCCAGCTGCTCGCGGTCATCGGCGCTTGGGGCCCTGCCCGGCGGGCGCACGACCAGCACGTCCAAACGCGCGCCGAGCCGCTCGGCCGAGCGGCTGGCGCGGCGCACGATCCGCTGCGAGTGCGGCGCCAGCGCGACCAAGGCCAGCAGCCGCTCGGCAATTGCTTGAGTGCCTGCGCCTGCTGCGTTTGCCGGTGCGATGCCGTCTTCGCGACGCGCAACGATTGGCGCAGGCGTGAGACGCTTGATCTCGACGCCCTCTGCCACATGACGCAAAGCCGTCTCGCGCAACGCAGAGAGGTTCTCGATCTTGAAGAAGTTGTTGAGCGCCGCGGGGACGCGCTCAGACGGGTAGACCTTGCCCGCGCGCAGACGCTCGATCAACGCCTCGGGGGTGAGGTCGATCAGCACGACCTCGTCGGCCGTGGCGAGCACTTCGTCGGGGATTGTCTCGCGCACCCTGGTACCGGTCAGCTGGATCACCTGGTCGTTGAGGCTCTCCAGGTGCTGGACGTTGACGGTGGAGTACACGTCGATGCCGGCCGCGAGCACGTCCTGGACGTCTTCGTAGCGCTTCTCGTGCTCGGTCCCCGGTGCGTTGGTGTGGGCGAGCTCATCGATCAGGCACAGCTCAGGTCTGCGCGCCAGCACCGCAGGCAGGTCCATCTCCGCCAGCGGCGTGCCGCGGTAGTCGACCATCCGCGGCGCGATCTCCTCCAGCCCCTCGGCCTGCGCGGAGGTCTCCTCGCGCCCGTGCGGCTCCAAATAGCCAATTGTCACGTCGCGCCCGCGGTCGGATTCAGCGCGACCCTCTTGCAACATGCGGTAGGTCTTGCCGACCCCAGCCGCCATCCCAATGAAGACCTTCAGGCGGCCACGCCGCGGCTCAGTTGGGGCATCGGCTGGCATGGAAGCATTCTCTCCCACGGCCACCCGGAAGGCGCTTACCCCTCAAACCAACCTTCGGGGCTTTGCAGGAGCCGGGGCAGTCAGGCACCCAACAAGTTGTGCACGACCAAATCGATCAGCTTGATGCCGATGAACGGTGCGATGATACCGCCCAGGCCGTAGATCCACAGGTTGCGGCGCAACAACGCGCTGGCGCCAATCGGGCGGTAGCGCACTCCACGCAGCGACAGCGGGATCAACAGCGGGATCACGATCGCGTTGAAGATGATCGCCGAGACGATTGCCGACTGGGGGGTGCCCAGGTTCATGATGTTCAAGACGTGCAGAGGGCCCTTTGATCCGGTCCCACCCGCCTCCCCCGAAGTCGCGTAGGTCGTGACGAAGATCGCCGGCAAGATGGCGAAGTACTTGGCGATGTCGTTGGCGATCGAGAACGTCGTCAATGCGCCGCGTGTGATCAGCAGCTGCTTGCCGACCTCGACGATCTCGATCAGCTTCGTCGGGTTGGAGTCCAGATCGACCATGTTGCCCGCCTCACGCGCGGCCTGAGTACCGGTGTTCATGGCGACACCGACGTCGGCTTGGGCAAGCGCGGGGGCGTCGTTGGTGCCGTCCCCGGTCATCGCCACCAAGCGCCCGTCCTGCTGCTGCTCGCGGATCAGCGCGAGCTTGGCCTCGGGGGTCGCTTCGGCGAGGAAGTCGTCGACGCCCGACTCCTCGGCGATCTTGGCCGCGGTGAGGCGGTTGTCGCCTGTGACCATCACGGTGCGGATGCCCATCGCGCGCAGCTGGTCGAAGCGCTCCTTCATGCCCTGCTTGATCGTGTCCTTGAGGTAGACGACGCCTAGCACCTGATTGTCGCGAGCGACCGCAAGCGGCGTACCGCCCTCGCGCGAGATGCGCTCCAGATGCTCGCGCAACTCGGGTGGCGCCTGACCGCCCTCGTCCTGCACGAACTGGACGATCGAGTCGCCCGCGCCCTTGCGCAAACGCCTGCCGTCGATGTCGACGCCGCTCATGCGCGTCTGCGCTGTGAACGGCACGAACTCGGCGTTGAGTGTCGTCATGTCGTGCTCGCGGATGCCGTATGTCTTGGCGAGCACCACGATCGAGCGTCCCTCTGGGGTCTCATCCGCCAGCGAGGAGAGCTGTGCCACCTCGGCCAGCTCGGACTCGGGCACGCCGGGCATCGGGATGAACTCGGAGGCCTGGCGATTGCCGAGCGTGATCGTGCCGGTCTTGTCGAGCAGCAGCACGTCCACGTCGCCGGAGGCCTCCACGGCGCGGCCGGAGAGTGCCAGCACGTTGCGGCGCACGAGACGGTCCATCCCGGCGATGCCGATCGCGCTCAAGAGCGCGCCGATCGTGGTCGGGATCAGCGCGACCAGCAGCGCGATCAGCGTGGTCTCGGAGATCGAGGTGCCCGCGAACAGACCGAACGGGCGCAGCGTGGCGACGACGATCATGAAAATCAAGGTGAGCGCGGCGAGCAGGATGCCGAGCGCGATCTCATTCGGGGTCTTGCGCCGCTCGGCCCCCTCGACCAGCGCGATCATGCGGTCGAGGAACGACTTGCCGGGCTCCTGGGTTATTTCGACGACGATCCGATCGGAGGTAACGCGTGTGCCGCCGGTGACGGCGCTGCGATCGCCCCCGGACTCGCGGATCACCGGCGCGGACTCGCCCGTGATCGCCGACTCGTCGACCGTGGCGATGCCCTCGATCACGCTGCCGTCGCCTGGGATCAACTCGCCGGCGACCACCACGACGATGTCGCCGCGACTCAAAGCCGAGGCGGCCTTCATCGAGCCGTCGCGCATCGTTGCCACCGTCTCCTTGCGCATATTGCGCAACGTGTCCGCCTGAGCGCGGCCGCGTCCCTCGGCGAACGCCTCGGCCATGTTGGCGAAGATCACCGTCAGCCACAGCCAGAAAGCGATCGTGAACGTGTACCAAGCGGGCTCGTGACCGCCGCCGAGCGGTTTGCCGCCAGACGCCTGGATCAACCAGGTGACAGTCGTGATCACAGAGCCGATCTCAACGACGAACATCACCGGGTTGCGGACCTGCACGCGCGGGTCGAGCTTCTTGACGCTGTCGATCAGCGCGCGCTTAACAATGTCGCCCTGAAACAGCGAGACCGCCTGACGTTCGTGGGTTGCGTTGACAGCGGACATCAGCTTTTCCTTCCAGGCAGCGCGGCGGAGGTCGGTACTTGCCAACTATTTCTGCGAGCCGGCATCTATGCGCCTCCCCCTGAGATGCGATCGAGAGCGAGGTTGAGTTCGAGCACGTTCACACCTTCCTCGCCGGAGAAGCCGAGGCCACGCCCGGAGGTGTACTTGGCTATCAGTCCGTTCACCACACCCAGCGACAGTCCGCGCTTTGCCGCTACGCGGTGCGCCTGGATCCAGGCGTTTGCCGGTGAGATTTCAGGGTCGAGGTTCGAGCCGGAGGTGTTGACAGCATCGACAGGTATCTTCGCGACCGTCAGGCTTGGGTCGTATGGCTTGTTCAGTTCGAGATAGGCCTTGATGTTTTCGGCGTTGTCTTCCTCTGTCAGCTTGTCGTTGGGGCCGCGGTTTGAGAATGTGCTCGCCGCGGCGTTGTAAGCGCCGCCTTCGGTCGCCGAGGGGCGTGACTGGAAGTAGCGCGGATCTGGGTAGGTGACGAGTTCTTCTTCCTTTTCCTCCGGCTTGCCGTTCTTGCCGATCACAGGCGAGGCGAAGCTCTGGCCGATGATCCTCGAGCCCACAAGCTTGCCGTTCAAATGGATCTGCTGGCCGTTGGCCTTACCGGGAAACGCGACCTGACCGATACCGGTGATTACCAGTGGATAGACGATGCCGAGCAGGATCGTGAAGAGGATGACGGCGATCGCGGATGTGAGCATGTCGCGGCGCATGGCTAGTAGAGGTGTCCTGTCAGTCCCTGGACGATCGGGCCGAGCAACAGAGCCGGGAAGAAAGTGAGCGCGCCGACGAGGACGATCACGCCGATCAGCAGGATCACGAACGTGGGGTTGTCGGTGCGCATCGTGCCGAGACCCGCCGGGCTGACACGCTTGCCGGCCAGGGCCCCGGCGATAGCCAGCGCGAAGAGGATCGGCGCGTAACGCGCGAACATCATGTCGAAGCTGCCGAGCAGGTCGGCAAATGTGACCCCGTGGGCGCCCAGATTACCTGCGTTGGGCTGGATGTAACCGGTGTAGCCCGCGAACGCGGAGCCGTTGTTGTTGGCCTGTGAGAGGTAGGCGTAGAAGGTCTCGGAGAAGCCCTGCGGGCCCTTGCCCAATTCCGATATCGAGGCGCGGCCGGCACGACTCGCGGTCGCAAGCGCCGTGCAGAACAGGGCCGCCAGAGGCGTGATCAGAATCCCCAGGCCGGCAAGCTTTATCTCGCGCGCCTCGATCTTCTTGCCAAGCCACTCCGGGGTGCGCCCCACCATCAGGCCGCCGATGAAGACCGCCAGCAGGACATACATCAAGATCGAGTAGAGACCCGTGCCGACGCCGCCGAAGATCACCTCGGAGGCGGACAGGTTGGCAAAAGGCACCGCGCCGCCGATGCCGGTGAAGGACTCGAGTGCGCTGTTTACAGCTCCACAGGAGGTAACCGTGGTGACGACGTTGAACAAGGCCGAGCCGGCGATACCAAAACGCTGCTCCTTGCCTTCCATGTTGCCACCGGTGGAGCCTGGTATGACACCGGTGTGCAGGCCGGCGGCGTGTTGCGCGGGCGAGCCGTGGGCCTCCGCGATGTAGGCGACCGCGACGGCGCCGAGGAACATGAACATGACGGCGCCATAGATCGCATAGCCCTGACGGCGATTACCGGTCATGCGGCCATAAGTGAAGATCAGGGCCGCCGGGATGATCAACACCAGCAGCATCTCGAAGAAGTTGGTGAACTGCGTCGGGTTCTCGAACGGATGCGCCGAGTTGACGTTGAAGAAACCACCGCCGTTGGTGCCGAGCATCTTGATCGCCTCTTGCGAGGCAACCGGCCCCATCGCGATCGTCTGCGTCAGGCCCGTGATCGTATGAGCGGTTAGGTAGGCGGAGAAGTTCTGGATAACGCCTTGGGAGGCGAGCACGATCGCAGCGAAAATCGATAGCGGCGCGAGCACGTAGAGGATCGTGCGCACTAGGTCCTGCCAGAAGTTTCCAAGGCTCTTACCGCTGCGTCCGACGATCCCGCGAATCAAGGCGACGGCGACGACGATGCCCACCCCGGCCGACAGCCAGTTCTGCACGGTGAGCCCAGCCATCTGGCTGAAGTAGCTCATCGTGGTCTCGCCGCTGTAGAACTGCCAGTTGGTGTTCGTCATGAACGACGAGACGGTGTTGAACGTGACATTCCACGTCCCCGAGTGAAAGCCGGTCGGATTCAGGCCGGTGAAGTTCCAGGCCGTCTGCGTACGCAATATCAGGTAGAGCAGCAGCCAGCCCGCGAGCGAGAAGATGAGCAGGCTCTTCGCGTATCCCTTCCAGTCCTGCTCACGCTTTGGGTCGACGCACAGGAGCTTGTAGAGAAACCGCTCTGGTCCAGCGAGTATCGGTGAAAGGATCACACGCCGACCGCCGTACACCGCGGCCATGTAGCTGCCAAGCGGAAACGCCAGCGCGGTAAGGATGACCGCGAACAAAACGATCGTGAGCCAGCCCGCGAATGTCATCTCAGAACTTCTCTCCGCGAATCAGCGCATAAAACAGATAGGCGATGATCAATAGCGTGACGACGAGCCCAAATACATCGGCTCCGCTCATGTGGGCGATCAGTGCGCCGGGTAGGAGCGAATCTCTCATATGCGATCGATTCCCTCGATGATGAGCAACAAGATCGCGAACATTGCGATCCCGAGAATGACGGCGACGGCGTCCATGGACACCACTATTAGGCAACGCCCATCACGCTCGCATGACGAATTCATCACGCGGCATAACGATTTCGTGACAGTCACTCGAGGGTACGCACGACTATCCCGATAGAAGGATTTTTACCCGCCTGGGGATCGTCAATGAGCAGACTGACGACCGTACTGTGATGTTTGGCTCCGCTCCCCTACGCGAGCGGGCGCGAGCCAGGAGCGAAGTTCGCGTCTACGCCCGAATTTGAGCCGAGCGTGCCGGGAACGCGTCTTAACCCGCGGCGTCCAGCTTGGTTCACGAACGCATTCGTAGGCACCTCAGGTATCGAAACGCGCGCTACGCCGAGAAGCGGTAGCCGACGCCCGGATCGGTAACGATCACCCGCGCGGACTGCCCCTCGCCTTGAACCTTGGCGCGCAAGCGGGCGATGTGTGTGCGCAACGTTTGTACGTCGTCGCCGTACTCAGGGCCCCATACCTCGCTGAGTAGCGCGCGATGGGTCATCAGCCTGCCCCGGTTGCGCACCAGCACGCGAAGTAGGTCGAACTCGATCGGGGTCAGGTGCACGTCCTCTCCACCGCGGCGCACGACACGCGCGGCAAGGTCGATCTCCAGATCCCCGACCGTAATGCGCGGCTCCTCATCCGAGCGTCCCCCACGGCGCAGCGCGGCCTGCAGGCGCGCCACCAACTCGCGTGAGCCGAACGGCTTTGTTATGTAGTCGTCGGCTCCCGCCTCGAGCGCCCGTACCTTCTGCTCCTCCTCACCGACAGCCGAGAGCACGAGAATTGGCATCTCGCTCCACTCGCGCAAAAGGCTTGTCAGCTGGACGCCATCCATGTCAGGCAACATCAGGTCGACGATCGCAGCCTGCGGCGGACGTACGGCCGCTCGATCCAACGCCTCGCTCGCCGTTTCCGCCGGCACCACCTCAAAGCCCGCGTCGCGCAGCACTACACGCAGCGCACGCAGGATCTGCGGCTCGTCGTCTACGACGAGGATCCGCTGTGCCGGCGCGGGCTTGTCTTGTGGGGTCAACGCGCGTGCTCGGAGCTCGCCGCGACCTCGACAGCACCCTCGCGCTCGGGCTGTTGCGCTGCGAGCGGCAGCTCGAACACGAACGTTGCGCCCTGCCCCGGGAGCGACTCGACGTGCAGCCTGCCGCCGTTGGACTCGGTGAAACCGCGCGCGATCGCCAACCCCAAGCCGGAGCCGCGGTGCCCTCCCTGTGGCGTGCCGGCCCGGTAGAAGGGTTCAAACACGCGTTCCAACTGTGCTGGGGGTATGCCGGGGCCGCGGTCTACGACACGAACCACAAGCCTGTCGCCGGCTGGGCCACCGCTTGGACCTTCCAATGGAGCGAGACCAGTGTCGAACGCCGTGCCCGCGTGCCCCTCGTCTGCGACAAGCTCGGCCTGTGGCGCCTCGGCAGCACCGAGACTGCGCACCGCGCGCGCCCTGACCGATACCGGGTGTCCCCCCGAGTGTCGGCGTGCGTTCTCCAAGACATTCACGAACGCGCGCTCCAACTGCACCGGGTCGACACTCACGAGCGGTAGATCACGATCGATCGAGAGGCTGAAGTCCTCGGGCGCGGGCGAGAGCTCCGCGAGCGCGGCGCGGATCACCTCGTCCACCGACGTCAAGGCCGTGTGTGGCTCGGCCGCTCCCGCTTCCAGGCGCGAGAGGTCGAGCAGGTTGTCGACCAGGCGCGAGAGGCGCTGTGTCTCCTGCTGGATCACTGCGGCCATCTCGAGACGCTCCTCCTCTGAGAGCGACGGCGAGCCAACCGCGTCGGCCGCGGCGGAGATCGCCGTCAGCGGCGAGCGCAGATCGTGAGAGACCGCCCGTAGAAGTGCGGTCTTGACCACGTCGGTGCGTCGCAGCGCGGCGGTCTCGACCACGTCGGCAAGCAGCGAGTCGCGCTCCAAGGCGGCGCTCAGCAGCGACTCCAGCGCCGGCACGACACGCTCCTGCAAACGGCGCAGCGTTGCCTCCGGGGTGTCTGTGGGGACAAGCAGCGTGCCCAGCCGACGCGGGCCCTCGCGCAGCGGGAAGGCCACGCGCCGCTCGTCGCCCTCGACCGCCTCTAGCTCAATCGCCGCCGAGGGCAAGCCCAGCACCTGGGACAGACGTGCGGACGCGGTCGGCAAGTCCTCGGAGAGACGCCTGCCGCCCAGTAGCAGACGCGCCATCTCGGCCGCCAGGTCAGCCTCGCGGCGCCGCTCGGCCGCCTCGCGCGAACGCGCACGTGTGACCTCGGCCACCGAGCTCGCGAGCATCGAGACGATCGCGAAAGCGATCAGCGCCACCCAGTTCTCGCCGTTTGAGATCGTCAGGTGCCCAACCGGTGGCAGGTGGAAGTAGTTGTAGGCGAGCGCGCTCAGCAGCGACGTCCCCACTCCCAGCCACACGCCCCATGTGACCGAGACGATCACCACCGCCAACATGTAGACGACCCCCAGCGATACCACCGGAGCTGCCTGCTTGAGCGGATAGATGAGCAGTGTGCACAGTGCCACCAGCGCAACGGCAACCAGCACGCCGACACGCCGCGGCGGCGGTTCTGGGCTCAGCAGGAAGCCAAATGTTCGGGCCACCTTTTCAGCGTAACGGGCTGCGCAGCGGAGCCCGAGCCCCCAAGCTTTCCTCAAAAAGGCCGTTCCCCCAAGTGCGGGCGAGGAGCGGCTTTCACTGAGTCTTGACGTCGCGAGGAATACCCACGGCACGAGCAAAAAATCCCTATAACGGCGCAAATTGCTCAAGCAAGCCCCGGTTCGAGTCGATTGACTGCCCATGTACGCGACGACCACCCAACAGTGCTCGGCATGATCGCGGTGACTTGGGCGCGCAAAGCCGGCGAGCGCGGATCGAGGACAGCTTCGCAAGTAGGCGGCCTGCTTCTCACGCTTTTGTGTCTCTGCGCGATGCTGTGCGCCACAACCATCCCCCCCGCCGCGGCAGCCGGACAGCCACGCTCCTTCTGTTCACGCCAACACGGCTGCACTCGCACAACTGTGCTCGCCCACACGAGCGACAGCGAATCCGAAGAAGCCGAAGAAGAACCGCAAGAAGGTGAAGAAGAAGCGGCCACGGCTGAAGTTGAAGCCGAAGAAGCCGAAGACAGTGAAGACACATCGCCCACAACCGACTCTGGCAGCGCCAACTCGGTCGCGGTCTCCCATCTCGAGCTCACCGCGCGCGCGACGGCCGCGCTGGCACACCGCCTGCCAATGGCATCGGCGGTCGCCTTCTCATTCACGCTCAGCGCTCGCGCCGACGTGCACGTCACGATCGTCAGGCAAACGAGCACCGGCGGCCACAAGCACTGGGACATGCTGCCCGATTCGCTGACGCTGTCGTTCGCACATGGCCACGTCGCCCGATCCCTGAAGGGCCGCAACCACCTGTCTCCAGGCCGCTACCGCTTGACCGTCAAGCCGAGCGGCGGCCACTCGCGCTCGATCTACCTCAGCGTTCAACTTTAGGATGGCGGACAGGATTCGCCCCCGGGCTGCCAATATGGGTCATGTGGAGATGGGTCATGTGGAGATGGGTCATGTGGAGATGGGTCATGTGGAACACGCAGGCCACCGAAGCGCGGCCCGCTTTTGGCTGCTCGCCGCTATCTGCCTGATGCTTTCCCTGTGCGCGCCGTCGCTGGCGGCGGCGGCACCCGTCTCGCCCCTGCCAGAATCCGACTACGCGACCCGTAGTGCCTGCTCTGTGCCGGCGTCTGGATACGCCGGCTGCCTGGCCCTGGAGCTGATACCTCACACCACCGCGGCAGCCGCGCATACGCATCCACTCGGGATTACCAGGAGTCGCCCGATCTCCTCGGTGAGTGCAGCGGAAGGCTCCTACGGCCTGCGCCCACAGGATCTGCGCGACGCCTACTACCCCGCTAACACCGAACTGCCTGAAGCGCCAACGCCCCAGACAATCGCGCTGGTGGATGCCTACAACGATCCAAGTGCGCGCACCGACTTGGAAACCTACGAAAGCGAATTCGGACTGACCAAATGTCCCGCCGAATCGAACTCCTGCTTCGAACAGGTCAACCAACATGGCTCAAGCGCGCTGCCGTTCCCCGAAAACGAAGCGGCCAGAAGGACAGAACTGGCTACCTGCGAAAACCGCCACAAGCCCGCGAGCGAATGGGAAGCCGCGTGTGAAAACGTCGCGGAAGCGGAGGGCTGGGTGGTGGAGATATCGACCGACATCGAGGTCGCGCGCGCCGTCTGCCAGAACTGCAAGATCTTGCTGGTCGAGGCAAGCGACACCTCCTATCAGGACCTCGAAGAAGGCGAGGAAACGGCCGTCAAACTCGGCGCCACAGAGATATCCAACTCATGGGGCGGTCCCCAGGAAGGATTCAGCGGCGCTGCCTTCGATCATCCCGGCACGGTCATCACCGCCGCCGCAGGCGACTACGGCTACCTCAACTGGACCGAGGCCGAAGCGGCCGAGCAGGCCAGACAAGCAAAAGAACGGACGAACTACTTCGTGGGGGCCGACTACCCGGCAAGCTCACCCGACGTAGTGGCCGTCGGCGGTACCAAGCTGACCCTGAATGACGGAACTCGCCAGAGCGAGACCGTATGGAACGAGGATCCCGACCCACAGGACACAGATGCGGGCGCCGGCGGAGGCGGCTGCAGCGAAACGTTTACGGCGCCTTCCTGGCAACAGGCGGTGCCGGACTGGTCACAGGTCGGGTGCGGATCCAAACGTGCGCTGGCCGACGTCTCGGCCGACGCCGACCCTTATACAGGGGTTGCCGTCTACGACTCCGTCCCCAGCTTCCACGAAGCGGCGAACGGCAAAACTGTCAATACGCCGCTTGAATGGTGGCCAATCGGCGGCACGAGCGTCGCCTCGCCGATCGTCGCCTCGATGTTCGCGCTTGCCGGTGGCGCGCATGCGGTCCCATACCCTGCCGCAACGCTCTACTCGCATCTCGAAACCACCGGGCTCTACAACATCACCGAAGGTGGCAACGGTAGATGCAGGGACCTCTATGCCTCTTGCGCCGGCTCACTTGAACCACTGTCACCCGAATTCGCCTTTGACTGCGGTGAAGGCTCGCTGATCTGCAATGCCGCGCCGGGCTGCGGGGACCAGTACTACGATGGCCCCACCGGCGTCGGCGCGCCCGCCGGTATAGAGGCTTTCAAGCCTGGCCCCATACCCCTGATCTCCAAACCGGAATGTGTCGCCAAAAGCGGACCCAGCAAAGAAAAGAGCAAGTCGGGAGAAGGCGGCTCAGGCGGTGGATCCGGAACGACCACCACCGGCAACGGCTCGGGCGGCGGACAGGAAGGATCAAACAGCGAAGTCAGCGAAACCGGACCCTCAGGCACGCAGAGCACTACGGGTCCGGCACAGCCCGGTGGCGCAACGCCTGGCGATTCAACGACGAAACCCAGCTCCTCGCCGACCGGCACCGCGACACGGACACCCAGGATCCTCGCCCTGAAGCTGACAGCCCACGCGCGCGCCGCCCTGCACAGCGATCGAGTCCCTGTCGCGCGGGTCGCGTTCTCCTGCACGCTGAGTCGGGCCGCAAGCATGCACGTGACCCTTGCCATGCGGATCCGCTCGACCGGCGGTACGCACTGGCGCACGCTGCACAGCTCACTCACATTTGCCGCTATCCGAGGCGTCAACCGCCGCCGGCTGCGCGGCTCGGGCACGTTGCCGCCCGGTATCTACCGCCTGACACTCACAGCTGCCGGCGGCGCGGCACGCTCGCTCACGATTCGCGTCCCCTGAGTCCAGGCCTCAACACCTGCGGCGCGCCGTGGGTGCACGTCGATCCACACACTGGATCGACGTACGACGTCTACCGTCGACGTCTATCGTCGCCGCGAGCTCGACCTTCCCCCTCGCGGCGAATCGAGTCCCGATCGCCGAGCGGACGCTGGCCAACTTCGCGCTCGAGTGCCTCGCCTCGGTCGGTCAGCCACCAAGAATTGGGCGTGCCGCGCGCCGCGCTTGCGCCGCTGCGATTGGCCACCAAGCCCTGGTACTCAAGGCGCGTGAGGATCTTCGATATCTGGCCCTGGTCGACGATGCCGGCTCGTTCGGCCACCTCGCGATTGCTCGCGGCGGGCAGCTCGGCAATCGCCCTAAGAACGCGCACCGTGCGATAGGTCAGGCGAGCCGCAATTTCTTCCGGTGCACCGCATCCGGCCGGTCGCACCGCTGTTGGACTCGCGCTCCGCGTAGGTGACGGCGCTGAGCGGCCCAATTCCCTGGCGGCGACCGCCGCACCCAGATACGGGAGCACGATCAGATTCATCAGCTCGCCGTGCAGCTCG
Organism: uncultured Solirubrobacterales bacterium; assembly: GCA_963704555.1. Lineage (GTDB taxonomy): Bacteria > Actinomycetota > Thermoleophilia > Solirubrobacterales > Solirubrobacteraceae > Palsa-744. The sequence continues at coordinate 1,041,770 of OY969921.1, read as the reverse complement.
ATCAGCGCCGGCTCACTCTCAACCGGCTCGGCGAAGCCCGCGGCTACGCCTAAATCCCTTGCGAGCAGACGCGTGTAGAGCACGGCCACTACCGCGCCCACGACCCCCTCGGCCACCAGGCGACCCGGTACACGCGCACTCGAGGCCTCAGCGCGCCCGCGGTCGACCGCCTCGCATACCTCGACCAGGGCCTGGGCGCGACGCTCGAGCACGCGTGGGCCACCGCCCGCCGCGTGCACCACGCAGAGCGTTGCCGGCAAAGGCTGCTCGTCGAAGAAGCGCAGCAGCGCGGCCAGCCCGCTACGGATCTGCTCGCGCCAGCTTCGGCCGGGGTCCACGGCTTCCGCGACAGCGACCCGTGCTTCGCGCACCCCCCTATCGAAGCTGGCCAAGAAACAGTCCTCAATATCGGCAAACTCTTCGTAGAAGAGCCGGCGCGACACGCGGGCACGAGCGATCACGCGCGCCACCGCCGGCGACGCGCCGCGGATGGCCACCTCCTCGGCCATCGCCGCGAGGATCCTTGATCGCTGAATCTCCTCCAAGTTTGAGCGCGTCGCTAGACCAGACCCACCCGATCCTTTCGAGCGGACTTCCGATGCTACGCGTGTGCTTGATATTACCTGTGCTGGACATCTGCCTACTGTCCACCAACGGCCGGCTGCCGGCGCACGGAAGATCGGCTCGGCCAATCGGCCCGGCACGGCACGGCACGGCACGGCCAAGCCGATTCGCACGCATGCAAGTCCCCATGCAGGCGCCCTTACGGACTTGTGATCGACAGCCGGCGTGGCTAGCTTGGCCAGGGCAGCAACCCCCCGACGTGCGCCAGGTGCGCTACCTCAGGTGCCTGCAACATCGAGATGAGCCACTTCAAACTCCCACCTGTCCGTCTGCGCTACGCGCTAGCCCTGCTTGCCCTGCTCGCAGCTGCTGCCGCCGCCCCCGCGCTTGCCGGACAGTCACAAGGTGCTCTTGAAAGCGGTATCTCCTCCTCGACGGCCAAAGCAAGCGCGCTCAGCGCGGAAATCCAGGCCGACTCCAAAAAGATCGACGGCTTTCAGGGCAGCATCGAAGACCTCAAAGCGCGGCTCGACGCGCTCGAAACGACTCTGGGCGTCGAGAAAGCTCTGCTAGACAAACTCAAGGCGCAGCTTGCCTCGGCGCGCTCGCACCTGGCGTCGCTGAAAATCCAACTCGCCCGGGACAGAAAGGTGCTTGTTGCCCAGGTGATCGCTGCCTACGAGGACCCGCCGCCGAGCATCGTAACGGTGATCCTCGAGGCGCACGGCTTCGGCGATCTGATCGAGCGTGTCGACGACCTCAAGGCGGTCGGTCAGGAGAACGCCACGGCTACCGTGCAGGTCGCGAGCGCGCGCCGGGCCGTCGCCAAGGAAGCTCAGCACCTGACCGTGCTAACCGACAGCTCCCAGCGCGAGACGACGGCTGTGCTCGTGCAACGCGACGAGGTCGCCCACCTGCACCTGGCGTTGCTCGACCATCAGCTCGAGTACATCAAGGCGCGCGACCGCAAGAGCGCGCAGCTTGGGGAAATTCGCGCGCACCGGCGCTCGCTCGAAAAAGAACTGGTATCGATCGCCGTCAGCGAGTACGCCTCGCAGAACCAATCGTTCGCGACCGGCTACGCGGTCGAAGCGGGCGGCCCCTCCGGCGACTACGGCTTCTTCCAGGCGCCGGGCACCAACTACAGTGTCGGCGTCGAGCCGATCCTCGTGCAACGCCTGAACACACTCGGTAAGGCGCTGCACCTGCATCTGATCGGGATCTCCGGCTATCGCACCCCGCAGCACTCGATCGAGGTCGGCGGCTTTGCCAACGACCCGCACACGCGCGGGGAAGCCTCCGACACGCCGGGCGTCGAAGGCGTGCCGGAGGCGATCCTCGAGAAGTTCGGCCTCACGCGCCCCTTCCCCGGGCCGGCCGAGGCCGACCACATCCAGTTGCTCGGCAGCGCGCCCTGATCGAAGGGACGTCCCCAAAGGGCGCCCCCTCCCCGATCCACGAGACGCCCCCGATCCGCGGTGGGTCTCTCTAAATATCCGATACTCAAGAACACCCCCCTTTACCGGACCAAAGGAAGATATTTAGGTACCGCTCAGGCGCCCAGCACCGCCGGCGCCCCATAGGCCGTAAGGACGTCCGGTAGCGCCACGCTGCCGTCCTCGCGCTGACCGTTCTCCAGCAGCGCGATCAATGTGCGCCCCACCGCCACGGCCGTGCCGTTGAGCGTGTGCAGCATCTGCGTGCGCTTCTCGCGGCGCACCCTGATGTTCAGGCGCCGCGCTTGGTAATCGGTTGTGTTGGAGCAGGAGGTCAGCTCGCGATAGCGCCCTTGGCTCGGCAGCCAAGCCTCGCAGTCGTACTTCTTGGCGGCGGAGTTGCCAAGATCGTTCACGGCTATGTTCACGACGCGGTAGGGCAGGTCGAGCTCTGAGAGGATCTGCTCCTCGATCACGAGGATGCGCTCGTGCTCTTCTGTCGAGTGCTCGGGCTCGACGAAGCTGAACATCTCGACCTTGTCGAACTGGTGTACGCGAAAGATGCCGCGCGTGTCCTTGCCCGCCGCGCCGGCCTCGCGGCGAAAGCAAGGCGAGAAGCCGGCATAGCGCAGCGGCAGCCGCTCGGCCGGCAGGATCTCGTCATCGTGCAGTGAGGCCAGCGCTACCTCGGAGGTGCCGACCAGATAGAGATCGTCGTCTGAAAGCCGATAGATCTGCTGCTCGGTGTCGGGCAGGAAGCCTGTGCCATACAGCGCCCGCTCGCGCACCAGCACCGGCGGAATCACCGGCTCGAAGCCGTGGCCGCGCAGCTTCTCCAAGACAAAGCGCACGAGCGCCAACTCGCACATCACGAGGTCGCCCTTGAGATAGGCAAAGCGCGCCCCTGAAAGCTTGGCAGCGTGATCCATGTCGATCATGGGACCGGCCAGTTCCAGGTGGTCGCGCGCCCCATCCCCATCCACACGAGGCTCGCCTACGACCTTGAGGAGCTCGTCCTCGGGGCCCGGCGCGGCGGTGGGGTCTGGCAGATTGGGCAGTGGCGCAAGCGCTGCCTGCAACCGCTCCTCGATCTCAGAAAGCTCACGGGTCAGCTGCTTCTCACGTGCCCCCACCTCACGCTGTGCCGCGATCGCCTCGCTCGCGTCCTCCCCCGCGCGCTTGGCCTGGGCGATCGCCTCGACCACCGCGTTGCGCTCGGCCCGCAACCCCTCGAGGCGTGGAATCAGCGCGCGCCGCTCCCCGTCGAGCGCGAGCACAAGATCGAGACCGGCGGCCGCGTCCCCGCCGCGCCTCGCGAGCTCTGCGCGCACGCGCTCCGGGCGTTCTCGGATCAGCTTGAGGTCGAGCACAGTGAGGGAGCCTACCCGCCAACCGCCGCACCCATAGTTCAGCTATGCAGGTCGGAGCGCTTCGGCCCTCTGGCCGAGCGAAGCGGCTTGCCGGGCGCGACGAAACACTGAGATCTGCACCGGCGAGGCATCCGGCGGGGGCGAACTATTTGGTGGACAGCGTGATGTTCACGCTGGGCACCTTCTGCGCCTGCAGCCCGGAATACTGCGCCAGGAACTTTGCGACTTCCTGAGCGTTGTCGCCGACGACAAGGTTCTCGGGCATGATCGCGCCCGAGAAGCCACCGTTGCGAATCGCGTAGAGAACCTGTTCGACGTTCTCCTTGCGGATGTTGAAGTTCGGCCCGTTGGTCTTGAGGCGGTCCTTGATCGACGTGGCCGAGCCCTGGGCGCCGACGACGGCAAGCGTGTGGCAGCCGGAGCAGTGGTCGCGGAACAGCACAGCCCCTCTGTAGTAGGGACTGGTCTTGGCCACGGAGATCCCCTGCGAGCCGCAAGCGGACATGCTCAGGGCGGCGACGAGCAAAATCGTTGCGAGGACGAGCATCTTCATCGGTGGCCTCATGCGCGCCGGAATATATCGGTTGCGCTCCTATCGGTTGCGCTCCGCTCCCGAACGCGTCGAGGGTCGAGGGCAAGCACACAGCCGTCGCGGAGCTGACTCAAAACCCGTGAGCGGTTTCGGCCGCACGCAGCGCCAGGAACACGACAACAAGCGCCGAGAGGCACATCACGCCCATCTCACGGCGCACGATCAGCGCCACGATCTGCTGCTGCTCGTCCTCAGGCAGCTCACCAACCGCCTGGGCGCTTGGGATCTCGCGCTGGTCGAGGATCGTCTGCGCGGAGGCGACGCGCAGCTGCTCGGCGACGAAAGCGATCGCAAGCGGCAGGAGCGCGTAGAGGTAGAAGAGACTTTCGCTTGAGGAGTGTCCTGCCGCGGCGAGCACACCGACCGCGACCGCGTAGACGATCGCTGCCACCTGCGCGACTCGCAGCAGCACCCAGAAGCCGCGACTGTCTTCTTGGCGATACCAGCGCCAAGCGCCAAGCAACCCAGGTATGGCGTTCAGCGCGCCCAGCACGATCGCTCCCCACACAACCGCTGCGGTCATGCTTTCGAGGCAATCGTCACTATGTAACAGTCTGTCACAAGCGGTGATATAACAGCCCTCCGTGCTGCGCAGCTATCTCCCCGCGATCGTATTCCTCGCCCTTGGCGGTGCCGTCGGCGGCATCTTCACGGTGCTGAACACGATGGTCGGCCCGCGCCGCCGCACAGAGCACAAGCAGGACCCGTATGAGTGCGGGCTGCCCTCCGAGGTCAAGCGCGGCATGCGCTTCGGGATCAGCTTCTACCTAATCGCGATGCTGTTCATCTTGTTCGACATCGAGGTCGTCTTCCTCTACCCGATTGCCGTGCAATTGAAGGCATACGGTGGCTACGCGCTGGCCGAGACGGTGACCTTCATCGTGCTGTTGTTCGTGGCGTTCGTGTACGTGTGGCGCAGGGGAGCACTCGAGTGGAGATAAAGCGCGAGCGGGTCGATCCGGGGGCGTTGCGCGTCAACACGCACGACTCCAAGGAACTGCTGCGCGGCGCGGAGCTGCTTGGCCCGACAGCTCCCGCGAGCATGGACGGCGAGGAGCTCGAACGCTACGTACACGAACGCGTGCTCACCACGACACTCGAGAAGGCAGTGTCGTGGGGACGCTCGAACTCGTTCTTCCCGCTCGCTTTCGGCTTGGCCTGCTGTGCGATGGAGCAGTTCCAGACCGCCGGCCCGCGTATGGACATCGCACGCTTCGGCTTCGAGGCCTTCCGTGCCTCTCCGCGCCAAGCCGACCTGATCATCCTGGCGGGCCGCGTGTCGATCAAGATGGCGCCGATCATCCGTCGCCTGTACGACCAGATGCTCGAGCCCAAGTGGGCAATCTCGATGGGCGCCTGCTGCAGCTCGATGGGCGTCTTCAACAACTACGCGCTGGTTCCGGCGGACAAGTTCATGCCGATCGACGTGCACGTGCCCGGCTGCCCGCCGCGTCCCGAGGCCCTGATGCACGGCATCCTCAAGCTGCGCAAGATGGTGCAGGACGACCCCGACGCCGGCTGGCGCGAGCGCTACGGGGCGCGGGGCACCGAGGAGATCCTCCCCGGTGCCTGACGCCACGGGGCTAGAGCTGCTCGCCAAAGAACTACGCGAGAGCGGGCATATAGGCGCGGAGGGGATCCTCGGCACGTTGTACTTCCGCGGTCACGCGACGCTGGAAGTACAGCCTGGGCGTATTCGCGCCGTGCTCGCCCAGCTGCGCGAACGCGGCTACGCATCGATGATGAGCGTGCACGGCGTCGACTATTACCCGCACGAGCCGCGCCTCGGCGTGCACTACGAGCTGCTCGACATGAGCAAGGTCGACCGCGTAACCGTCACCGTGCGCGTGTCAACCGAGGCACCTGAGCTCGACTCGGTCACACCCGACGGCGAGGACGGCAAAGGCTGGCCCACCGCCGACCATCAGGAGCGCGAGATCTACGACATGTTCGGCGTGCTCTTCCAAGGCCACCCGGACATGCGACGCATCCTGATGCCCGAGGACTACGAGGGCCACCCACAGCGGCGCGACTTCCCGGTCGGCGGCGAACCGGTGATCTTCACGTACAACGAACACGAGTCGATTGGGGTCACGCGATGACCGTCGCCGACCAGCAGATGTCCGAGTACCGGCGCCGCGAGCAGAGCATCACGCTCTCCCAGGTGGAGCAGTCCGGCGAGGACACCCACGAAGAGCTGCTGACGCTCAACTTCGGCCCGCATCACCCCGCCACCCACGGCGTGCTGCGTCTGCTCGTAACCCTCCAGGGCGAGGTCGTGCGCTCGATCAAGCCGGTGATCGGCTACGTGCACACCGGCATCGAAAAGACCGCCGAGGACAAGGCCTATTGGAAGGCGATCCCGGTCGTCGAGCGGATGGATTACTTGTCCTACTACTTCAACTCGATGGCCTACGTCGGGGCAGTGGAGACACTGCTGGAGGTCGAGGTCCCCAAGCGCGCCCAGTACCTGCGCGTGATCCACCTGGAGCTCAACCGCATCGCCTCGCACCTGATCTGGCTCGGCACCTCCGCCCTGGATCTTGGTGCCGTGTCGATCTTCCTGTACTGCCTACGCGAGCGCGAGCTGATCCTCGACCTGTTCGAGATGTCCTCCGGCGCCCGCATGCACACGCGCTACTTCCAGGTCGGCGGCGTGATGGAGGACATCCCGGTCGGCTTCGTCGAGAAGGCGCGCGAGTTCACGAAGGTGATGCCGGTGCGCGCCGACCAGTACGGCGCGATCCTCAACTCCAACCAGATCGTGCTGCAGCGCTTGCGCGGCACCTGCCCGCTCGATGCCGATACTTTGCTGAGCCTCGGCGTCACCGGCCCGCTGCTGCGCGCCGCCGGCAACCCGTGGGACCTGCGCAAGGCGGCTCCTTACAGCTCCTACGACGACTTCGACTTCAAGATCCCGGTGGGCACGGTAGGCGACAACTACGACCGCTTCGCCGTGCGCGTCGCCGAGATCTACGAGTCGGTGAAGATCATCGACCAGGCGCTCGACGGACTGCCCGAGGGGCCGCACATAACGACCGACCGCAAGATCGCGCTGCCGCCGCGTCACGAGCTCGCCACCTCGATGGAGGCATTGATCCACCACTTCAAGCTCGTCACCGAGGGCTTCAGGGTGCCGCCGGGCGAGATCTACTACCCGATCGAGTCGCCGCGCGGCGAGCTGGCGTGCTTCGTGCGCTCCGACGGCTCCTCGAAGCCCGCACGTGTGCACATGCGTGACCCCTCGTTCGTGAACCTGCAGGCGCTGTCGCACATGGCCGAGGGCTCCTACATCGCCGACATGATCGCCACACTCGCCATGCTCGACCCCATTCTTGGCGGCATCGACCGATGAACGCTGAGCTGCGAGCCGACATCGAGGCGCACATGGCGCTCTACCCGGACAGCCGCTCGGCTGCGCTGCCCGCCCTGGAGGCCGCGCAGCGTGTCCATGGCTGGTGCTCGCCCGAGGCGATCGAGCAGGTCGCGGAGGTGATGGGCGTCACCCCCGCCTACCTCGCGGCCGTTGCAACCTTCTACGACATGCTGGAGACCGAGCCCGTCGGCAAGCACAGCATCTACGTCTGCACGAACATCTCCTGCTCGCTGCGCGGCGCCGACGCTCTGCATGCGGCTGTCAGCGAGGCAGCTGGAGACGATCCAGAGTTCAACGTGCGCTCATTCGAGTGCCTTGGCGCCTGCGACATCGCGCCGATGGCCTCTGTGGATGGTGTATTCGTGGGACCGCTCACGCTCGAGGACATTCCCCAACTGCTGGACGACACACGTGCTGGGCGCCCCGTGTTGCCTGAGAAGCAACTCTCGACACGGCTCGTGGCAGACCCAAATGCCAACTCGCGTGAGTTTCCGGCGCACCCGATCGAGGCTGGCTCGACGACGGACGCCTCCGGGGGTGGTGTCTCTGCGACTGCCCAGACTCCCACGGCCAAGTCGATCGGAGGCAATAGCTCATGACCGAAGCGCTGCTGTTCAAGGACATCGACGAGCCGGGCCTCGCGACACTGGACGTGTACGCAAAGCGCGGCGGCTACGAGTCGCTGCGCAAGGCGCTTGCGACCACGCCCGAGGACGTGCTCGCACAGCTCGAAGCCTCCGGCCTGCGTGGGCGCGGCGGGGCCGGCTTTGCGATGGGCAAGAAGGTGTCCTTCCTTCCCAAAGGCACGATCGACAAGTACCTCGTCTGCAACGCCGATGAGTCCGAGCCCGGCACATTCAAGGACCGCGAACTGATGCAGAAGTCGCCGCACATGCTGATCGAGGGGCTGATCATTGCCTCCTACGCCGCCGGCGCCACCCGCTCGTTTATCTACATCCGCGGCGAGTACGTGCACCAGGCCGACGTGCTCGACGCGGCGCTTGCCGACGCGACGGCCGCCGGGTATATCGGCGAGAACATCCTCGGCTCCGGGCACTCGCTCTCGCTGGTCGTGCACCGTGGGGCCGGCGCCTACATCTGTGGCGAGGAGACCGGACTGCTCGACTCGCTCGAAGGCAAGCGCGGCAACCCACGTCTGAAGCCTCCCTTCCCCGCCAATCAGGGGCTGTACCAGGGGCCGACGCTGATCAACAACGTGGAGACGCTCGCTACCGTGCCCGCCATCATCAGGCTGGGCGGCGAGAGCTACGCCACGCTGGGCACCGAGACCTCCAAAGGCACGAAGCTCGTGTCCGTCTCGGGGCATGTGCAGAGGCCCGGCAACTACGAGATCGAGCTCGGTACCCCATCGCGCGAGATCATCTACGGGCTTGCCGGCGGTCCTCCCGAGGGGCGCGAGATCAAGTGCTGGTTCCCCGGTGGCTCCTCCTCACCGGTGCTGAAGAAGGAGGACCTCGACCTTCCCTACGACTTCGAAGCGATGGCCAAGGCTGGCTCGATGCTCGGCTCCGGAGCCATCATCGTCGTGGACGACTCCACGCCGATCCTCGACGTCGCGCTGAAGGTCGCGAAGTTCTACCGGCACGAGTCCTGCGGCAAGTGCACCCCCTGCCGCGAGGGCACCAACTGGACCGTGAAGATGCTCGAACGCATAGACGAGGGCACCGCCACGCCGATGGACATCGAGATCATGGCCTCCGTCCAAGAGCACATCATCGGCAACTGCCTGTGCGTGCTCGGCGACGCGATGGCGATGCCGATCGGCTCGATGATCGCGAAGTTCAGAGACGAGTTCGAAGAACACATCGAGCAGGCTCGTGCAGACAAGGGACTGGGCGTAGTGGAAACAGGAGTCCTCGTATGACGAGGTTGTTGGAAGCGAAGGGCCGAAGCCCGGAAGCGGTTAACGGCGCCGGGGTGGAGACCAATTTGAGGTATGCCAGTGCCTAGGCCAACCCCCCGCACGATCACCTTCACGATCGACGGCCGCGAGGTGCAGGCCCCCGAAAACGCGATGCTTGTAGACGCAGCCAAGCTCGGCGACGTCGAGATACCCGTCTTCTGTTACGAGCCGAAGCTCGGCAACCCCGTCGGCGCTTGCCGCATGTGTCTGGTGGAGATCGAGGGCATCCCCAAGCTGCAGACCGGCTGCTCCACGCCCGTCAAGGACGGGATGGTCGTGCATACGCAGTCCGACCGCGTGAAAGTTGCTCAGGAATCTGTCGTCGAGTTCTTGCTCGTCAACCATCCGCTGGACTGTCCTGTGTGCGACAAGGGTGGCGAGTGTCCGTTGCAGGACATCGCTTTCGGCTGGGGCTCAGGCAAGACGCGCTTTGTCGAGGAAAAGCGCCATTTCGTCAAGCCACTTGCCCTCTCGGAGAAGATCGCGATCGACCGCGAGCGCTGCATCCTCTGCTACCGCTGCGTGCGCTACAGCCAGGAGGTGGCCGAGGACTACCAGCTCGTGCTGCTCGAGCGCGGCGCGCACTCCTACGTCTCGACCTTCGACGGCAACCCGTATGTGGCGCCGTTCAGCGGCAACATCGTCGAGCTTTGCCCGGTGGGCGCGCTGACTTCGCGCGATTACCGCTTCCGCGCGCGCCCATGGGACGTCGAGGATTCGGGCTCTGTATGCACGCTGTGCGCGGCGCAGTGCAACGTCTCACTCACGGTGCGCGACGAGCGCGTGCTGCGCGTGCTGGCGCGCGACCATCCCGAGGTGGACGACGGCTGGCTGTGCGACCGCGGGCGCTTTGCCTATCCCTCGCTTGGCGAAGACCGCATCGCCCAGCCGATGATCCGCGACGGCGGCGAGCTGCGTACGGTGTCCTGGGAGCGGGCACTCGACGAAGCCGCCACACGCCTGAAGCGCGCTGGAGCGCAAACCGGGGCGCTCGTCGGCGGCGGCGCCACCAACGAGGAGGGCTTCCTGCTCGGGCGCCTCTTGCGCGAGGGGCTGGACTCGCCCAACATCGACTCGCGCGTCGCGGGCGCGCTGCCACTGGATCTGCACCGGGCGCTGGCCGAGCCGGGGCTGCAGGCGAAGGTCTCAGACCTGGAGTTCGCTCACGCCGTGCTTGCACTGGAGTGCGACCTCGTGCCCGACGCGGCGATCCTCGACCTGCGCCTGCGCAAGGGCGTGCGCCGCCACGGGATGAAGTTGGTGCGCGCCAGCGCAGCGGATCTACTTGAGAAAACCGGTGAGCTGATCGCCAAGTTGAAAGACGCCGGCCCCGCGGACGGGACCCCCCATGGCGGGGGGCAGGCAAGCGCGGAGATCGTGGTGCTGTGGGGCGAGCGGCTCACAGCCGGCCCGGACGGCGCGCGCGCTGCCCAGGCGCTGCTGGACTTGGCCGGGACGCTTGGCATCGCCGACACCGACAACGCCGGCCTGCTCGAAATCCCGGCGCAGAGCAACGGGCGCGGATTGCGCGAGGCCGGGGCGCTGCCCAACGCCGGGCCAGGCTTGAGCTCCGTCGACGAGGACACCCCCGGGGGAGCAAGCGGCCTCGACGCGCGCGCGATTGCCCAGGCCCTGGGCGACGGCGATCTGAACTGCCTTTATCTGCTCGGCGCCGACCCTCTGACAGGAGCAGCCGACGAGCAGGACCGCGCACTGTGGACGAGGGCGCTCGCAAACGCGACAACCGTTATAAGCCACGCCATGTTCTTGACCGACGCGATCCGCGAGCACGCCGATGTCGTCTTCCCCGCCGGGGCATATCCCGAGAAGGAGGGCACCGTCGTGCACCCTGACGGGCGCATCCAGCGCCTGCGTCCGGCCGTCGCGAAGCCTGGAGAGAGCCGCGCGGAGTGGCAGGTGATCGCCGACGTCGCCGCGCGGGTTGGACTCGACCTCGACGTGCTTACCGGCGGCATGGCCTCCCAGCAACTGTTCGACGCGGTCCCTCAGTACGCGGGGCTCACGCTCGAGCAGATCGGCGGCAAGGGCCTGCGCCCGCACGAGCGCGCGACGGCGGCGGCCTCGTGATGCCCAGCTCGACTCCAGACGGTGCCGACCTCGTGACGCTCGACACCCGCGCCGACTTCATAACGTTCCCCGATGCCTCAGAGGCCGAGCGATGAACACGCTCGCCGTCGTCGGCTTCTACGAAGAATGGTGGATCCAGATCATCAAGGCGATCGTGATCTTCGCCGTCGGACTACAGCTGGTGCCGATCGTGCTGCTGGCCGAGCGCAAGCTACTTGGTCGCATGCAGGCCCGCTACGGACCCAACCGCGTCGGTCCCTTCGGAGCCCTGCAGCCGCTGGCCGACATCGTGAAGCTCCTGACAAAGGAGCAGTTCCGACCGAGCACCTCGACCGGCTTCCTGTTCGCGCTGGCGCCCTGCATCTCCATCGTGACCGCCGTCGCCGCCTTCGCGATCATTCCCTTCGGCAACGTGCAGCACATCTTTGGCACGCCTGTCGGGCTTTACGGCGTCGACGTCTCGATCGGGCCGCTCTACCTGTTCGCCTTCGGCGCCGTGGCCTTCTACGGGATCATGCTCGGCGGCTGGTCATCGGGCTCGAAGTACTCCTTCCTCGGCGCGATGCGCGGGGCTGCGCAGCTGATCTCCTACGAGGTCTCGCAAGGGTTGGCGCTCGTCGGAGTGATCTTCACCGCCGGCACGTTGTCGCTTACGGGAATCGTCGAAGCCCAGCAGGGCATGTGGTACGTAGTGCCACAGTTCTTCGGCTTCCTTGTGTTCCTGGTGGCCGGTTTCGCCGAGACCAACCGCGCTCCCTTCGACCTCACCGAGGCTGACGCGGAGCTCGTCGGCGGCTACAACACCGAGTACGGCGGCGGGCGCTTTGCCTCCTACTACTTCGCCGAGTACCTCAACGTGCTTGTCGTCTCCGGCATCGTCACGACCGTCTTCCTCGGCGGCTGGCTGTTGCCCTTCGGTATCCACCCCCCCGGCTGGGTCGATCCCTTCGTGGTGCTGTTCAAGATGGGGCTGATGACGTTCCTGTTCATCTGGGTGCGCGCCACCCTGCCGCGCCTGCGCTACGACCAGCTGATGAGCTTCGGTTGGAAGATCCTGCTGCCGCTGGCGACACTGAATGCGCTCGTGACCGCCGTCCTGGTTGTGGTGACTCACTGATGATCCGTGCAGCCCAAGCCCCCCTTTGTCGTGCACAAATGACGCATGCACCGCAAAGCCCCCCCTTTACTGACACCCTGCAGAGCAGCACATGACCTGGAACCCAGGCGAGGACGTGATCCAGGTGATGCGCACGCCGGCGCCGGGGGCCGCGCGCGGCACTTATCGGGCGTTTGGCGAAACCCTGCGTGGCATGAAGACCACGTTCGGGCGGATGCTCGAAAAACCCGTGACGCTCGAGTACCCCGAGGAGAAGACACCCGTCTATCCGCGCTTTAGGGGCAGGCACAAGTTGCACAAGTTCGAGGACACGGGTGGGGGGGGACCGGATCAGGCACAGGCCGGCCTCGAGAAGTGCGTCGGCTGCTCGCTGTGCGCTGCCGCCTGTCCCTCCGACTGCATTCGCGTCGTCGCCGCCGAGAACACGCCCGAGCACCGCGTCTCCGCCGGCGAGCGCTATGCGGAGGTGTACGAGATCAACCTTTCCCGTTGCATCTTCTGCGGCTACTGCGAGGTTGCCTGTCCCTTCGACGCGATCACGATGGGGCACGACTACGAGCTATCCGACTACACGCGCAGCGACCTGATCTTCACCAAGGAGATGCTGCTGGCCGAGCCGCTCGAGCGCACCCCCCTTCGTCGGGAGGGCGAGTGATGACGGAACGCGCGGTGCACCAACTCGCACGAACTTCTATCCCTAAAATCCACCCCCCAACCCTCCAGGCGCCGGCTGCGACGCCTGGAGTCGGCGGAGCAAAGGGATAGACGTGTCGGCTGTCCTTTTCTTCATTGCCGCAATCGGCGTGATCGCCGGTGCGATCGGCGTTGTCACGTTTAGTAATCCCTTCTACAGCGTGCTCGCGCTCGTCGGGCATCTGCTGTCGTTGGCCGTGCTGTTCCTACTGCTGCGCGCCGAATTCGTCGCGGCCGCGCAAGTCGTCGTGTATGCCGGCGCGGTGATGGTCCTTTACGTGTTCGTCGTCGCTTATGTCGGCGACGAGGAGCAGTCGCTGGACGGTGTGCTCTCGCGTCGCCCGCGTTCGCGCGGGGCCGACGGGCGCAAGGCCACCGGCGCACTGTTCGCCGGGGTGCTGCTCGTCGAGCTGTTGATCGCGCTACTCGGCAGCGGGCTGAAGGCCGTATCCGGCGACGGCGCGCCCTACGCTCCCGGGCCGCGTACATTCGGCACGCCTGCCTACATCGGCAACCTGCTACTGACGCGCTTCTTGCTTGTGTTCGAGGCCTCCTCGCTGCTACTGCTGATCGCGGCCGTTGGTGGTGTCGTACTGGCGCGCCGGCGCCGCGGCCTTGAAGACGACGAGGAGCGTGACCGACTGACCCCGCTTGACATCTTGCGTCCGCGCGGCACCGGCACGATGGTCGAGGGCGTCGAAGGGCTTGCACTGGCGCACGCGCGCGGGGCAGGCGATCTGGGAGACGAGCATCCCGACCCAGACGGAGGCGGCTGGTGAGCATCGGCTGGTACCTCGCCGTCTCGGCGATCGTCGTCTGCACGGGCGCGTTCGGCGTGATGACGCGCCGCAACCCACTTGTCGTGCTGCTCTGCCTGGAGCTGATGCTCAACGGCGCCAACCTCTCGCTGATCGCTTTCTCGCGCATGTGGGGCAACGGCGACGGTCAGATCCTCGCTTTGATCGTGATGACCGTCGCCGCTTGCGAGGTGTGCATCGGGCTCGGCATGATCGTCGCGATCCACCGCCGGCGCCTGCCCATCGATGTGGATGAGCTACGGGAGCTTCAAGGATGAGCCCACGAGCGAGGCGGTATAGCTCCATCGAGGTTGTTGTTATCTAATTTTCGTACTTTACGATAGTGACTACGTCTGTAAATACCATGGCAAACCTTCAAAAAAAGAACATATACCCCTGCCCATCCAGATCGTCGAGAGATAGCTCTTTCCGATGAACACGACGACTTTTGGCTGGCTGGTGCTGGCGTTTCCACTGCTGGGCACGCTTGTCATTGGCGCAGGGTTCAAAAGGCTGCCCGGACGCACCGCCGGCTGGATCGGCACGGCCGCGATCTTCTTGGCCTTCCTGGCGGCGCTGGCCACGCTGATCTCGCTGCAGGGCCACGCCGACCACGACCGCCAACTGGTCTCTTCGCTTTGGAACTACGCGAGCACCGTCGGCATCGACGCGCAGATGTCGATCCTGGTCGACCCGCTGTCGGTCTTCATGATCCTGGTCGTCACGGGCATCTCCACCACGATCCATCTGTACTCCGTGTCCTACATGGACGCCGACAAAGGCTTCGCGCGCTACTTCGCCTACCTCAACTTCTTCGTCTTCTCGATGCTGCTGCTGGTCTTGGCCGGCAACTTCCTGCTCTTGATCGTGGGTTGGGCCTTCGTCGGCGCTGCCTCCTATCTGCTGATCTCCTTCTGGTACCGGCGCTCAACGGCGACCAAAGCCGGCATCAAGGCGTTCGTCATCAACGTCGTCGGCGACGTCGGGCTCGTGCTCGGCACGTACTTCCTCTTCAAGCACACCGACACGCTCGACTTCCTCAAGGCGTTCAAGGCCGCGCCGAACGTCTTCTCGAGCGGCGAAGGCGATGTGACCGCCGGCTGCCTGCTGCTGCTCGTCGGGGCGTTTGCCAAGTCCGCGCAGATCCCGTTGCACACATGGCTCCCCGACGCGATGGAGGGACCCACGCCCGTGTCCGCGCTGATCCACGCCGCCACGATGGTGACCGCCGGCGTGTACCTGATCGCGCGCATGCACCCCTTCTTCGAACTGGCGCCGGCCGCGCAGGACGTCGGCGCGATCATCGGCTGCGCGACGCTCGTGATCGCCGCCACGATCGCGGTCGCCCAGACCGACATCAAGCGCGTAATCGCCTACTCGACGATGTCGCAGATCGGCTACATGATCATGGGCGTATCCGTCGGCGCCTACGCCGCCGGCATGTTCCACCTGATGACGCACGCCTTCTTCAAGGCGCTGTTGTTCATGAGCGCCGGCTCGATCATCGGCGCGATGAGCGGCGAGCAGTCGCTTGAGAAGATGAAAGGCTTCAAGAAGGCGATGCCGTTCACGTTCGCCTGCTTTGTCATCGGCGGCCTCGCACTGTCGGGCATACCTCCCTTCTCCGGTTTCTTCTCCAAGGACGAGATCCTGCTGGTCACCGGCGAGCGCGGAGGCTGGCACTGGGCGCTGTACGTGTTCGGCTACATCGGCGCGTTCATGACCGCGATCTACACCTTCCGCATGATCTTCCGCGCCTTCTACGGCGATCCGGTGGAGCAGGCCTCCGAGCTCGAAGGCGGCCACCTCTACCACGCTCCCGAGCCGACCAATCCTGCCAACGGCGAGGTCGAGGACACCGACGTCGGCTTCCCCGGGCCCACACACGCGATCGCCGAGCGAGAGCTGCCGATGCGCGTGGCGATGGTGATCCTCGCGATCGGCGCTGTCGGCGCCGGACTGGTACAGATCCCCAACGTCGACTACGTGATCGACAATTTCCTCGAACCGAGCTTCTACGGGTCGTCGCTGTACACGGTGCACACGCGCGACGGTCTGCTGTGGTTCGGCCTGGCGCTCGGCACGGTGCTGGGGCTTAGCGGCATCGCGATCGCCTATCGCATCTGGGTCAAGCAGCCCTCGATCGCCGTGGCCGCTCGTACCCGCTTCAAGCCTCTGTACACGCTGTTCGTCAACAAGTGGTATTTCGACGAGCTGATCGACGAGCTGATCGTGAAACCGGCGGCCACGGCCGGGCGCTTTGCCAACACAACATTCGAGCGTGTATTCGTCGACGGGGCGATCGTCGGCGGCGCCACCGGCCTCGTCAAGGCCGGCTCCGCATCGGTGCGAGCGGTGCAGACAGGCCTCTTGCGTTATTACGCGGCGCTGGTCGTGCTCGGCATCGCGGCACTTGGCCTCTATTTCTTGTTGCAGGCATGAGCATGACGAGCGCGACCCTCCCCCCCTTCACCCTCCACAACTTCGTTGCCCAAAGCGTCCTTCTCCGCCTCCCCATCTTCAGAGACCCCCTCCCCAACTGATGCCCCCCCTTTCGATCCTCATATGGCTACCGGCCGCCTGTGGGCTGCTTGGGGCGCTCATCCCAACCGGCGCGTCCCGCGCACGCGCAGGGAGCATCGCCGATTCCGGCGCGGACTCCGCACAGCGCAAGTGGGGCTTGCCGGGGCTGCTCGCTCTGGCCGGAACACTCGCGGCGCTCGGCCTTGCCATCGGCTACATCGCCCAGTACGGACCCGGCTCGCACGGGCTCAAGGACGTGACCGACATTGTGTGGATCGCCGAACTTGGCATCCATTACAAGCTCGGCGTCAGCGGGCTGAACGTGCTGCTCGTGGGACTCACGGCGCTGCTGTTCTTCGCCGCCGTGCTTGCCTCCAACCTGCGCACTTGGGATCGCCCTCGCCTTTTCTACTTCCAGTTCATGCTCGCCGAGTCGGCCGTGCTCGGCGCGTTCCTCGCGCAGGATCTTGCCCTGTTCGTCGCCTTCTTCGACCTGATGCTGATCCCCTTCTACTTCCTGATCGGGATGTGGGGGACCCCCGCGTCCCCCACCCACCCGGAAGGGCCGGATCGCGTGAAAGCGACGATCAAGCTCGTGATCTACGCGCTCGTCGGCTCGCTGTTGATGTTGGCCGCAGCAATCGCCACCGGCGTGCTTGCCGGCGAGCAAAACGGTGGGCACATCACATTCGTGCTTTCCCAGCTTCAAGGCCTGCCACTGAGCAAGGGCTCCCAAGAGTGGATCTTCCTGTTCTTCGCCGCCGCCTTCCTTGTGAAGATGCCCGCGTTTCCGCTGCACGGATGGATGCCTGACGGCTACCGAGCGATGCCGATCGAGGTGCTGATGGTCTTCAGCGGCGTGCTCTCCAAGGTCGGCGCCTACGGCTTCCTGGCGATCGTGCTGCCGCTCTTTCCCCAAGGGGCCGCGCACTTCCAGACGCTAATGCTGATCATCGCGCTCTGCTCGATCGTCTACGGGTCGGCGGTCGCCTTCACGCAAACCGACGCACGCCTGATCGCCGGCTACTCCTCGGTAGCGCAGCTCGGCTTCATCACGCTTGGCATCTTCGCGCTGAACCCACAAGGTGCTCAAGGTGCGCTCCTGCAGATGGTCAACCACGGGCTAGTGGTCGCGCCGATCTTCTTCATCATCGCGTTGCTTGCGCAGCGGGCCGGCGGCTCGCAGGACATCCGCCAGATGGGCGGCATCGCCTTCCGCGCGCCGGTGCTGGCCACGATCTTCCTGGTGGTCGCGCTCGCCACGCTGGCGATGCCCGGCTCGGCCAACTTCGTCGGCGAGTTCTTGATCCTGCTGGGCGTCTTCAAAGCCAAGCTCGCGATTGCCGTGATTGCGTTCAGCGGTGTCGTGATGGCCAGCGTCTATGCCCTGCGGGTGTTCATTCGCGCGATGCACAATCGCGTCGGCAAGGACGTGAAATCGCGTGACCTGACACGCACCGACGCGCTCGTGCTCGTTCCCCTGCTTGCCGTGATCGTGTTCCTCGCGCTCTATCCGCAGGGGGCGCTGAAGCGCTCTGAAAGCTCGGCCAGCGCATCTGTGGCTGCCGCCCACTCAGCCCTGACCACTGGTCCCGCGACTCTGGCTTCGAACGAACCATGATTGCGCTCGCGACCCTCAAAGGCCCGCACGTCGACTTCGCGGCGCTCTCGCCGCTGATCGCGCTGTTCGGTGGAGCGATCGTTGTCCTGCTCGTCGGGCTGCTCGGCTCGCGCTGGATCCGCGAGCAGGTCGTACCGACGCTCGCGCTTGTAGCTCTGGGTGCGTCGCTCGGCTTGACGATCTGGCGTTGGAACTCGCCCGAGTCGATCGTCTCCGGTGCACTGCGCATCGACCGTCTGTCGCTCACTTTGAACCTGATCCTCGCCGTCGGCGGCATGGCTACAGTGCTGCTCGCCTGGCGCTCGCGCGCCTCGCGCGAAGCTGCGCATGGTGAGCTGCACGCGATGCTGCTGACGACGATCGGCGGCATGGCCCTGCTCGGCGCCGCCCAGAACACTGTCGCCCTGTTCCTGGGGCTCGAGCTTTTGTCGATCCCGCTTTATGTGCTTTGCGCGACTGAGATGCGCAATGAGCACTCGCTTGAGGCTGGGCTGAAGTATCTGATCGTCGGCTCGGTCGGCAGCGCAACGCTGCTGTATGGGATCGCGCTGCTCTATG
The DNA here is from genome assembly GCA_963704555.1 of uncultured Solirubrobacterales bacterium. Lineage (GTDB taxonomy): Bacteria > Actinomycetota > Thermoleophilia > Solirubrobacterales > Solirubrobacteraceae > Palsa-744. Next base: position 1,023,111 of record OY969921.1, on the reverse strand, counting down.
GGGCCACGGGCGCAACCGACTTCAGCGGTATCGCCGCCGCGATCTCCAGCAGTGGCCTGGCAAGCAATGCGATGCTGCTCACGGGCATAGCCCTTTGCGTAGCTGGACTCGCCTTCAAGGCCTCTGTGGCGCCCTTCCACCAGTGGACGCCCGACGTCTACGAGGGCGCACCCACCCCGATCACCGCTTTCATGGCGGTTGCAACCAAGGTAGCGGCGCTCGGCGTACTGCTGCGACTGTTTGACGTGGCTCTGATCGAAGTCCACGGCAGCTGGGGGCCGGCACTGGCGGCTCTGGCCACCATCACGATCCTCGTCGGCAATGTCGGCGCGTTGGGGCAATCCTCCCTAAAGCGGATGCTCGCCTACTCATCGGTCGCCCAGGCCGGCTACATCCTCGCCGGCGTGGTCGTCTCCACCCAGCTCGGCGCCCAGGCGCTTGTCTTCTACTTGGCGGTGTACCTGCCGATGAACATGGCCGCCTTCGCCGTGATCGTCGCCCGCGAGCGCGAAACACGGGCGCTGGCCCAAGCCCGCAATCCCGAGGAGTGGCCAACCAAGGACGAGGACCCCGACGGCTGGGTCGGCGACTCCATCCAGACGCTGGCAGGCCTCGGCCGTGAGCGGCCCGTACTGGCTTGGCCGATGACGATCTCGATGCTCGCCCTCGCCGGCATCCCGGCAACGGCGGGTTTCATCGGCAAGTTCTACTTGATCGACGCGGCCGTGGCCGGCGGCTACACCTGGCTCGGCGTCGTGATCGTGATCGGCTCGATGATCTCCCTCGGCTACTACCTGCCGGTGATCGCCACGATGTGGATGAGCCCCTCGCCCGCCGCGGCCGGCACGCCGCCGAGCACGATTCCCGCGATCGCCGGCGGCTCTCCGGAGTTGGACGACGAGGCGGGCGGCACGGCCCCCGACGCCTATGCGGGCTCACCGGGAGAGGCAGGAGGAATCGCGCACCCCCTCGCCACAGGCGCCCCGCGTCTCCAGCCCGAGGTCGCCTTCGTAGCCGTCCTCGCCGGCGCTGCCACAATTTTCTTCGGGATCGTCCCACAGCCGCTGTTCAACCTCGTGCACGGGGTCGGCAGCGCGCTTGGATTGCTCTGAGCAGTCTGAGCTAAGGGCCTGGGCTGCGGGCAGACCACGCCGTCCTTGACGATCTGGAGCATTCGTCCACGCCCGCTCGAACACTTGTCGGATCAAGCCGGTGGGACTGAACATCAAGCGTCCTTTGCCGATATATGCCTTGGTGACCTCGATGCACCGACAAATACAAGTGATCCGAGAGCTCATACGCGACTCGCAGTACACAGTCGACGTAGAGGCCGTGGCCGATGCGATCGTCGCTCGCGCGACGGCACGCCAAACGGTCATGGGGACGACCTTCCGGAACGACATTCGCGGTCTTGCACCGCAGGTACGTTCATTCCGCCCCACGCGCCAGGCCCGCTCATTCCGGCCTTGCGCGGGTGTCGAAGACGAGGTCATCGCACCCTGGCGACGACGGTAGCACCGGCAGTCCGCAGGCCCTTTTCGCATCTCAATCATCAAAACTGGTGGGATATGCGCTGACTGTGCTACCGCAGAAGTCTGTATGGTCTACTGGCCGTGAGCCCACGTCGCGCGATAGCGATCGTAATTGCTGTGACTGGCTGGGCCCTGCCCAGTTCAGTGCGTCAGGTGTCGAGACCAGGCGGGCAATGGATCGAATCCGCTCGGCAGGGGGAACACTGACGTGTCGGCCAAGCCGAGCCAGCCGCAGAGAGAATCGTCATCGGCGGATGGTCGCGACGGCGACCCGCCGAAGGTGTTCATCAACTACCGCCACGAGGACACCGAAGAAGCCGCGGTTCGCTTGTACGACCGGCTCGCGGCAGAATTCGGCGCCGAGAACGTGTTCCTCGACGTGAAGACGCTCGATGTCGGCACGAAGTGGTTGGCGCAGATCAAGGCCCACGGGATGCGTGGCGGCGCTTTCATCTCCTTGATCGGTCCCCGCTGGCTGGCGGGTCTCGACGATCGCAAGCAGGTATTCGCGGGGGACCCGCAGGACTACGTCCTATTGGAGTTGGAACTTGCGCTCCACAGATGGCCGGCGAAGGTGATCCCGGTACTCGTCGGCCGCATGACGATGCCCGAAGCGGTCAAGCTGCCCAAACCGATCAGGGCACTGGCCGACATCCAAGCCACGCCCATGCGTCCGCTGTCGTTTGACGAGGACGTCGACAAGCTGATCGCAAGGATCGGGGCGATTTCACTGGAGCAGACCCAAGCCGACAGTCAGAGGACGAGCAGCGGGTCGCCGGGTGCGATCGCCAAGGCAACCGGCGGGAGGGGCCTACTCGAGGATGTCCCAAGTGAAGACGTCGCGATTGCCACACCCGACAACGCGCATTACGAGCTCATCCTGGAGAAGATGGTCGAAGGAGGGTCGGTTGTGCCTGTGTTGGGGTCGGGTGCACGTGGAGCGCTCCCCGATGCCGACCTGCTTGCGGCTCACCTGGCCGAGAAGTTCCGGCTCAGGTTGGCCTCGCCTGACCTTGCCGAGGTCGCCCAGCGCGTAGCGGTGAGCGAAGGGCTGTCGTTTCTGGACAAGGCGATCTTCGAAGCCCTGTCGCCGCGACCGGAGCCTCAGGAGATGCACCGCTTCCTCGCACGCTTCCCCGCACGCTTGCGGGACGCAAAAGCCGCGGAGCGCTACCAGATGATCGTGACCGCGAACTACGACTCAGCGCTCGAGCAGGCGTTTGAAGAAGAAAGCGAGGAATACGACCTTGCGGTCTTCCTGGCAACCGGGACAGACTCAGTGGGGAGCAACAAGGGGAAGTTCCTTCACGTTCCCTGGCAGGATGAGCCAAGGGTGGTCGACGAGCCAGCCCGCTATCGCGACTTCAAGATCGACCGCTTCGACGATCTCCAGCGGACCCTGATCGTCAAGATCCATGGTGCCGCGGAAGGCGGCGAAGGTGACTACAGATGGGATGGGAACTACGTCCTCACCGAGGATCAGTACATCGACTATCTGGCCACAGACCAGATAGTCAGGCTTGTTCCCAACCAGATCCTCAACAAGCTCACCGGGAGCCACTGCCTGTTCCTTGGCTATGCCATGCGCGACTGGAGCCTCCGCGTGTTCTTGAAGCGAGTCTGGCAAGGGCGGCCGCTGAGAAACCGCTCGTGGGCAATCGAGCGTAGACCGGACGCTTGGGAGCGCGACTCGTGGAAAGACTTCAACGTCGAAATGCTGGCGAGCTCGCCGGACGATTACGCGAAAGCGCTCGATGCGCTGATGACGAGCTCTCGCGCGATCCACTCCTAGTGCATGGGCGACGGCACCACAACCCCGTCGCCAACGGTGTCCGCCACGGACCCATACATCGGTCTGAACTACTACACCGAGGCCGACGCCGAGTGGTTCTTCGGTCGTGAGCGCGAGTCACAGACGATTATCGGCAACCTCCGCGCGGCCCGCCTGACGATTCTTTACGCCAGAAGTGGAGCCGGCAAGAGCTCGCTGCTGCGGGCCGGCGTCGCGTGGCAGCTGGTCGAACGCGCGCACCGCCAGCTCGCCGAGGGCGGCTCGCCGAGCTACGTCCCGGTGGTGTTCAACGGATGGAAGGACGATCCCGCCACCGACCTGATCGGCGCGATCGAAAGCGCGATCGCGCCCTTTCTCCGCTCGGCCGCATCCTCGCCACTCCCCCGCTCGCTCGGCGAGGCTATCGCGACAGCGGCGTCCGCCGTCGGCGCTGAGCTGCTGATCATCCTCGATCAGTTCGAGGAATATCTGCTCTACCACACACAGGATTCCGCCCACAACCCATTCGCCGAGGAGCTTGCGAAGTCCGTCACCGATCCCGACCTGCAGGCAAATTTCCTGATCGCGATTCGCGACGACGCCTACGCGAGCCTGGGAGACCTGTTCGCCGGCAAGATCCCGAACGTTTACGGCAACTACCTGCAACTGGAGTGCCTCGATCGGGACGCCGCCCGCGAGGCGATCGTTGGGCCGCTCGGACACTTCAACGAGCTGCACCGGCCTGAGCCGCCGGTCGACGTCGAGCCGACGCTCGTCGATGCGGTGCTCAGAGAAGTAAGGACGGAAGAAGAGCTCGTGAGCCACCTCGGACAGACATCGCCGGAGACCGGCAACGGGGCGCGAGCACCTCGTGAAGAAATCGAGACGCCGTACTTGCAACTGGTCATGGCACGGCTCTGGGCTCACGAACGAGAACAGGGATCCCACGTCTTGCGACTCGCCACGCTACAGGAGCTCGGTGGCGCCCGGGAGATCATGCGTACCCATCTGGATGGAGAGCTCGACGCGCTCGCACCGGAGGACCACGCGACCGCCCTAGACCTCTTCCATTATCTGGTGACCCCGTCGGGAACCAAGATCGCGTTTGCGGCGTCGGATCTGGCGGAACTCGTCGAGAAGCCCTACGAGCGCGTCGCAACGTTGCTCGCCTACCTTGCCGATGAAGACAGGCGCATCTTGCGACACGTGCCTCCGCCCGCGGGGAAGAGCAACCCGAATGACCGTTACGAGCTTTATCACGATGTGCTCGCGCCGGCGATCGTTGCTTGGCGACGGCGGGCGCTCGAGCAACGAAAGCACGTAGAAGAGAAACGTGAACGCGAACGTCTCGAGCGCGAGAGGCGTGAGGCAGACGAACGCGCGAAGGAGGAAGCGAGAAGAAGGCGGGCCTTCCAGCGGCTCGCGATTGGGACGATCGGCCTGCTCGTCGTCGCGGCTCTGCTTGGCATATATGCCTGGATCTCGCAAAGGAGCGCCGTCGCCAACCTCGAAGCGGCGCAAGCGAGTCAGCTGGTGGCGAGCTCCGAGCAAACATTGCCGAGCGATCCTCAATTGAGCACACTGTTGGCACTTCGCGCGCTGCATCTGAAATACAGCGACCAGGCCGAATCGGCGCTGCGCGAAGCGCTTCCACAGCTTCAGGAAACGAAATACCTGAAGGGGAGCTCATCTGTCAACAGCGCCGTTTTCAGCCCCAACGGAGCGGACGTCCTGACGGCGACCGAAGGCGGTAGCGCAATCATCTGGAACGTCGCCACCGGCAAGCAACTAGAGACGCTGAACCCACACGCCGAGGCCGTCGATAGCGCGGCCTTCAGCCCCGATGGGACGAAGGTCATCTTGGCGGACAAGGACGGCAGCGCAATCATCTGGAACGTCGCCACCGGCCGGGAGCTGAGGGTGCTAAATGGGCATGCCGGCCTCGCCTATGGCGCGGCCTTCAGCCCCGATGGGAGGAAGGTCGTCGTGGCGGACAAGGGTGGCAGCGCAATCATCTGGAACGTCGCCAGCGGCAGGCGGTTGCGTGTCTTGAACCCACACGCCGGCGCCATCACCAGCGCCATTTTCATTCCCAACGGGACAAGCATCTTGACTTCGACCGAAGCCGGCACCGCGATCCTCTGGGACGCGGCGACCGGTGCGCAGTTGAAAATGCTACGCGGACACGTCGGGAACGTGGAAGATGCCGCGTTCAGCCCCGACGGAAGCAAGATCGTGACGGCCGGCGAGGACGGCACGGCGAGGATCTGGGAAACCGAAACCGGCAGACAGCTGCTATCGCTGAGCGTGCTCGAAGGCGCCGTCCTCGGAGCGGCGTTCAGTCCCGACGGCAGGGAGATCGTCACGGCCAACCAGGACCGGACGGCACGGATCTGGGATGTCGCCACCGGCAAGCAGATCATGGTCTTGGCCGGCGACGAAGGGCCTGTTCGGAACGCTTCTTTCAGCCCCGACGGCAGTCAACTCGTAACCGCGGGACAAGATGGGACGACAAGGATCTGGGACACCTCCCCGCGCGAGCGGATCGCGCTTCTGCGCGGCGGGGAGGGGGCGATCCTGGGGGCATCTTTCAATCCCAGTGGCACGAGGATCATCACCGCCAATCAAAACAGCACCGCGAGCGTCTGGGATGTGGCGAGCGGCCGACAGATAGCGACGCTTCGCGGGCATCGCGGGCCGGTCTACAGTGCCGTTTACAGTCCGGACGGCAAGCTGGCCTTGACGGCGGGGCTCGACGGCACTGCTCGGATCTGGAACCCGGAAAGCGCCACGCAGCTCGCCGTTCTGCGCGCCGGGGACGGGCATCTTCATAGCGCCGCTTTCAACTCGCGCGGCACGGAGGTAGTCACCGCCGGCAGCGGTGGCGAGACGACAATCTGGCAAGTGGTCGGCGGGAAGCGGCTGCTCGTGCTCCACGGGGACTCCCGGAGCGCGGAAGACGCCTCTTTCAATCCGGATGGAAACGAGGTCGTCACAGGCTACGAAGATGGAACTGCGATTATCTGGAATCTGGCAAACGGGAAACCGCTGGCGCAATTGCGGGCCTCTGAAGTCGCTGTGCTGAGTGCCGCGTTCAGCCCAACTGGACGGGAGCTCGTCACTGCCGGCAAGGACGGTGCGGCAAGAATCTGGAGCGTACCCGAGGGGAAGCTGTTGCTTACGCTGAGCCCACGAGGAGGGCCGATCTTCAGCGCGGCGTTCAGTCCAGACGGTCGACGCCTCGTGACTGCCAGCGACGACGGCGAGATACGTATCTGGGACATCAAAAGTGGCAAGCAGCTGGCCGTCCTCAGCGGCCACGAAGGTGTTCTCTTCGACGCGGCGTTCAACAGGAACGGCGAGGAGATCGTCACGGCGAACCAGGACGGCAGCGCCGGCGTCTGGCTCACCGAACTCGCGCGTCCGCTGCGCGCGCTTGAGCACATCGCCACTGGACGCATTACCCATACCCTCGACGCGCAGCAACATAAAACCTATCCTTCAGGATAGTATCGGCAGAGTGAAACTCATGATCAGGGCGAATACATACCTCGACGCAGTCAATCCGGCCGTCTCGGCGCAGCGCTCGCGCTGGGCGCTGGGACGTCGGTCGGCTCTCACGGTGGGCGTGGCGTTGGCCTTCGCGGCGCCGGCATCTATGGCTCGTGCGGATGAACCACTGTCGGGCTACCCGACGACAACCCCTCCCCCACAGACCCAAACATCTCCTCCCCAATCTCCTCCCCAAGAACCCACGCACACGCAAGCGCCTCCTCAGAAACAACCACCCCGGTCCGGGGAAGCTCCGCGGCCAGAACACAATGAATCTTCGAGCCCTTCTTCTTCAGAAGAAGCGCCAAAGCCCACAGTCGAACAAGGCGAACCCCCCCAAGCGCATCTGGCGAGCAGAGCTCCAGCGCGACCCGCCCGCCTCCCCTTCACCGGCTGGGACCTACGTTGGCAGGGTGGTTTCGCGCTGCTGTTGATCGGAGCGGGCTCGGGCATCTTGGTGCTCCAGCGGCGCTGGGGCAGGCGCGTAGCACGCGCAAGTGCCGCTGCTCGCCGGCAGTAGTTCGAATCGTCAAACAGCTGAACTACGTTCAGGCTCGGAGGTCACACTGACGCTGACTAGAGAGACAGACGCCGAGGAGCGCCCGAGGCGCACACGTGCGATTCGTCGCACGTGGCGACGGCGCTTTCAGCCAGTCTGGAGAGAAGTTCGCGGTGTCGTGCTGATCGGATTCGGACTGTTTGTCCTGGTGCTTGGGACGATCGGCTTCGAGCAGCTGCACGGCACCGACTACGGCTTCCTCGATGCTTTCTACCGTGCGATCACGCTGTTTGCATTTGGCGGCGTAGTCGAACCTCCGGTGCCTATGGCCTTGCAGGTAGCGCGCATACTCGCGCCGATCTTGACGGGCTACGCGGCCTTGGGAGCTCTTGTACTGCTCTCGCGCGAACAGGCTCAGATTCTCGGTATCAGGCTGTTCGCGCGGAGACACGTCATCGTTGTCGGTCTCGGCGACAGTGGGTCGTCGCTGGCATTCGCGCTCGACGACAGTGGCATACGCGTAGTCGCGGTCGAGAGCAACCCCGCAAACATGCGCCTTGCCGGCGCCCGCGAGCGCGGAATTGGAGTCCTCGTCGGTGACGCCACCGATCATGCGCTTCTGCGCAAGGCGGGGGTTCGGCGCGCGCGTCAGCTGGTGGCGCTGTGCGGGAGCGATGGCACGAACGTCGACGTCGTCACCGCCGCGATGGCAGCAGCTCGAGCGGCGCGGCGAGATGTGCTTACTGTGTTCGCTCATCTGCGCGAGCTCGACCTGTGGCGCTCGCTTGCCGAGGACGCCTCCATGTTCAGCGCGTGCCCGTCTAGCGTGCGCTTGGAGTATTTCAACGTGTATGCGAATGGGGCGCAGCTATTGCTGGAACGCCATCCTCCATTCTCACCTGAGGCCGGCGAGCGTGAGCCGCACCGGCCACATGTCCTGCTCGTAGGACTCGACGTGCTCGGCGAGCAACTGGTCCTACGGATCGCGCGGCAGTGGCGCAGCCACAATCCGCGGCTGTCGCAGCGGATTCGGATCACGATCGCGGGCGCGTGCGCCGAGGAGAACCTCCGCAGGCTGCGCGACTGCTACCCGCAGCTCGACTGCTACTGCATGCTGGGAACACGGCCGAGTCCGATCGAGTCCGCTGCTTTCCAATCCGGGAGCGCGATGCTCGACGAGGACGGAGTATGCGACGTGACACAGGCCTACGTGTGCCTCGAACAGGAAGGCGACGCACTCGTTGCGGCCCTCGCACTGCACGCCGCGCCAGACGCCCTACACGTCCCGGTTGCAGTGGTGGTCGCTGACGCCCGCGCGGGTGTGGCGACGGCTCTGGCTGGAGAAGGCGGACGCTTTGCGACGATCTCCCCCTTTGGCCTGCTCACCGAGGCGACATCCCCCGAGCTGCTGCTGCGCGGGACCAACGAGGTGATTGCGAGGGCCAAGCACGAAGAGTACGTTCGGGACGAGCTGGCCGCCGGCAACAGCGCGGAGCGAAACCCGAGCATGCGACCTTGGGACGAGCTCGAAGAGGCGATGCGCGAGGACAACCGCAAGTTTGTCGACGGGATCGGCAACAAGCTCACGCTTGCCGGTTGCATCCTCGTGCCGATGTCGCTGCGCGATCCGAACGAGCCGCTGTTCAGGTTCACCGACGAGGAGGTTGAGATGCTGGCCCGCCAGGAGCACAATCGCTGGTTCCAAGCAAAGCTTGCCGACGGATGGCGATTCGGCAGTCCGCGCAACGACAGGCTCAAGCTCCATGACCAGCTCGTCGACTGGGAGGAGCTCGATGAGCGCAACCGCGACCGCGACCGCGACCCCGTCCGCCAGCTCCCGGAAATGCTCGAGCTCACCGGCTTTGGCATACAGCGGAGCATGCCGAGCGAGATTTGCCGCTGAGCACTCTCAGGAGATGCCCGATGGGCGGCGCCCGTTCCCGCCGGCCTCGCGTGCCGCCTCTTCAGCTGCCTGCAGCTGGCGCTCGACCAAGTCCAGGCCCGCGTCCCAGAAACCCGGATCGGCTAGGTCTATGCCCACGATCTGACCAAGCTCCTGAGGCGAGCGCGAACCGCCGGCGGCCAGCAGCTCCAGATAGCGCGGCACAAGATCGTCGCCCTGCTGCTCATAGCGCTGATAGACCGACAGCGCCAGCAGCTGCCCGTAGGCATACGCATAGACATAGCCCGGCGAGCCGATGAAGTGCGGAATATAGGACCACCAGCTGCGATAGCCCTCGGTGATCTCAACCGAGTCGCCGAACATCTCCTCCTGACTCTCGAACCACAACTCGCCAAAGCGCTCAACTGACAGCTCGCCCTGCTCGCGGCGGGCCGTATGGACCAGCTCCTCGAAGCGGTTCATCGCCACCTGGCGGAAGACCGTGGCAAGCGCACCCTCGATGTTCTCGGCCAGCAGCGCCAGGCGCGAGGACGGCGAGGAGTCCTCTTCGAGCAGCCGCCCGAAGACGATCGTCTCGCCGAACACCGACGCGGTCTCGGCCAGCGTCAACGGCGTGCCCTGGTGGAAGACGCCTTGCTTTGCCGCCAGCGCGAAGTGGACGCCGTGGCCCAGCTCATGGGCTAGCGTCAGGACGTCGCGACGGCGCGAGGTGTAGTTGAGCATCACGTACGGGTGCGCCGAGGGCACGGCCGAAGCACAGAAGGCTCCCCCTCGCTTTGCCGGCCGCACCGGCGCATCTATGTAATGCCCGTCGAAGAAGCCCCTGGCGACCTCGCCGAGCTTCGGGGAGAAGGACGAGTAACAGTCGAGCACCAGCTCGCGCGCGTCGGCGAACGAGTAAGAGACTTCGTCCTCGGTGACGGCCGCCATGCGGTCGTAGTCGGCCAGCCGCTCGATGCCGAGCAGCTTTGCCTTCAGGCGATACCAGCGCCGTGGCAGCTCATAGCGGGCGCGAACCGCCTCGATCAAGGCAGCCACAGACTCGTCGCTTGCCTCGTTTGACAAATTGCGGGCTGCCAGCCAGCTCGGGTAGCAGCGCAGGCGATCGTCGGTGGCCTTGTCAGCCAAGAGCGTGTTGAACAGGAAGGCACGCGTGCGCAGGCCTGGAGCCAGCGCCTCGGTCACCGCCTCGGCGGTCGAGCTTCGCAACCGACGATCGGCAAGCACCAGTCGACTCAGCGCGACGTCAAGCGCCACCTTCTCCGCTGCGACACCTCCCCGGTTTCGCTCGACACCCCCTTGTTGCTGCACACCCCCTTGTTGCTGCACACCCCCCTGTTGCTGCACACCCCCCTGTCGCTGCACACCCCCCTGTTCCCCGACACCCCCCTGTCGCTGAACATCTCCCTGTTGCCCGCTTTGGCCCACACTCGCGGTTGCAGCATCGCTCGCGCCGCCCGGCAGGCGCACCTCGATCGCCGAGGTCAGCTCGTCGAACAGGCGCGACCAGGCAGCCGCCCCCGTGACCGCCTTCTCGGCAAGGATCTTCTCCTCGGGTTCTGAGAGCAGATGGACGCGGTAGCGGCGCACGTTGCGCAGGTGATGCGCGCAGAACGACAGCCGCTCGTCGTCGAGTAGAGCATCGGCCCGCTCGTCTGCCAGCGCGGCCCATTCCAGCTCGAAGAACAGCAGCGTCGTCTCGATCTCGGTGCCGCGCTCCTGCACCTCCTGCATCAGCGCGCCCGCCGCGGGATCGGCGGTATCGACTGAAAAGCGCAGCCCGGCGTACGTGCCGGCGCGGCCGACCAGCTCCTGAATCTCGCCGAGCTCGCGCATCGCTTGCTCGAGGCCGGCGCTGTCAAGCTTCTCCAGCTTGCCCGCATAGCCCGCGGCGAATGCTTGCGAGCGAGTAAGCGCCTCGGCCAGCTGGGCGCGCGCGCCGTCCTGGCCCTGACCGTCGACGAGCGGTTCGAGATTCCAGGCCGTTTGCTCGAGCTCGGGGTCGCTCGCGGCTGAGGTTGACGGGCACATCCGTGGCGGACGGTAGCATCGCCGACCCGTGCACGAGACCACGCCCAAGGTATTTCTGATCGCACGACCCTCGATCAAGGTCGAGGGGATGCGCGGCTACCTGAGCGACGTCGGAGGCGAGTCATGGCTCGAGCGCCGGCTGGAGGAATCAGACGGAGCGCCCAACGGCGGCGAGCTGATCGTCGAGTTCGGCGGTAGGGCCTGCTATCGCAGCTGGGAGCCCGGGCTCAACCCGAACGTGACCCGCGTGCGCACCGACCAGCGCGAATACTTTGCCAACATCCTGCGCAGCGCCCATGGCAGTGTGCTCGAGCACGCCAACTACTCTTTCGCTATTCGGAATTGCTCGCGTGTTTTTACGCACGAGCTTGTTCGACATCGCGCCGGCTCGGCCTTCAGCCAGGAGAGCCTGCGCTACGTGCGCCTGACCGACATCGGCTTTCGCGTGCCCCCAGCGCTCGAGCCCGTGCGCGAGCAGGTGCTAAGCATCGTCGAGCAGCTCGAGGAGTTCCAAGTGAGCGCCGCCGAGCAGCTCGGCATCGACCAGGACCGTGTGCCCTTCCACATCAAGAAGGAGGTCACCTCAGCGCTGCGCCGCCTCGCGCCGATCGGCCTCTCAACCGACATCCTGTGGACCGCCAACGCCCGCACATTGCGCCACGTGATCGAGATGCGCACAGCCGAAGGCGCCGAGGAGGAGCTGCGGCTCGTGTTCGACACGATCGCACGCATCATGCAGGCCGAGGCACCTGGCCTGTTCCAGGACTTCACGCGCCAGGAGGATGGCGCGTGGATCCCGGAGTACCGCAAGGTCTGAGCGCAAGCCCCGACTCAGCCGAGCCCGAGCCCGACTCCGACTCCGACTCCGACTCCGACTCCGACTCAATGTCGCTATACTGTCGGATGTACCCGACAAATCCTAGACAGGAGTGGGTGAATGACTGTGACCGTCGCAGTAGAGCGCGACGAGCTGGAGCAGTTCGAGGATCTCATCGAGCAATGGGGTCGCCAACTGCTTCAAGCGCTCAGCGAAGCGCCCATACCGAGGGATTACCTGGATCGCTGGCAGCACACGGCCAGCGGCCTCTCAGATGCGATCAACCGCTCTACGCCGCCGAGCCTCGATGCCGAGCAGGTGGCGGAGATCCGCGGCGAGCTGCTGGCGATCATGCAGGGTGTCGCCGAGCGCGACCCCAAGCGACCACTCGACTCAATCGAGTCTGCCCTACTCGGCCTTGAGGCGATTCGCCACGTGGTGCGCGACGCCCTCGACCAGCAGGCGCCGGGCGAGGGTGACGCCCGGCTGCTTTTGGCTGAACTGGAAGCGATTTTGCCACGCGTAGGCCGTCGTGACCTGGCTCACTTGCTTGGCACCAGCGAGCGCTCCATCCAGCGCATCCTCGCAAGCACCGTTCCTGTGGAGCCAAGCAGGCGTCTGGTAGTGGTGGCACGGCTGGTCGCACTCCTGCGCCGAGGCTGGACCCCCGAGGGCATCGTGGCCTGGTTCCAGCGCTCCCGACCAGAGCTCGATGGGCGCAGCGTTCTCGACATGATCGACGACGCCGCACTCGAGCAGGACATCTTCGGCCTGGCCCGGCATGGGCGCGCGCAGCACGGCTCCTGAGCCAAAGCGGATCGCCTACGAGGATGTGGCGTTTCGCTGGAGCGACTACGACGTGCCTCTGTGGACGCGCCCGAACTCGCAAGCCCTGCGCTGGAACCGAGCACGCCAGGACGCGACCCAGTACACAAGTCTGAGCCCCGAGGGATCGTGGGCCGAGCTGATCAGGGCCGAGCGACTGCTCAGCCCTGATGACCTGCATCTCGTGAGTATGCCGATGTGGGTGCTGAAGGTTCATGAGACGAACCTCGCCGACTATTCGACGCTCGAGAAGGCAGACGACGCTGGATTCCCCGTAGAGGCACTGGTGAGCGAAGACTACGAACGCTGCCAGCGCGAGGCAACGCGGCTGCGCGGACTCGGCTTCCGCGGCGTGCTCGCTCCCTCGGCAGCGCTACCCGGGGCCGTAAACCTCACGCTGTTCGGGCGGCGGCTCGCGGTCCCTTGGGATTACCCGGAGACGGCACTAATGGCATCATTTATTCCAGCCAAGCGACTGGCCGTTGGGCGTCCACCCGACGAGCTACTGCCGTTGGTCCGCCAGCGCGGCGAGCGTCATCGCGTCCTTGATGAGTACCTCAAGGCAAGCCGCCCGCGCATGCGATCAAATGTCGATAGACCTGGATGAGATTGGCTCGCCGCCTGCCTACACGCGACGCGCTTGCATGGTCAGGTATCACGCGTCCATCGTGCGCGTGCGCCAGGCGCCAAGCGCGAGGAACACGACGATCCAGGCGAGGAGCACTAGGAAGGCCGTACCGCCCGACAGCGTGACGCTGGCGCCATGACCACCTTCGCCGACGTGAACCGGGCTGTAGTGCGCGGTCGCCTGACTCATCAGGCCCTCGCGGACACTCCCCAGTCCGTTGATGCTGGCCAACAGCGGGCTCGCAACGATCTGCCACGCGATCAGAGCAATGATCGCGGCCGGCTTGGATGTGGTGAGCGAGGCGAATCCCACCGCGACCACGCACAACATGCCCGTTGCCAGCAGAGTAAACCCGAGCCCGTTAAGGATCAGCGACCCGCCCGGCGTCGGGAGGTTGGCGGCAAACGCGAACGTCCCGATCAGCAGCAGCAGATACGCGCCAGTCATCATCACGAAGGTCACCGCCACGGCCGCTGGAACGCGTGAGGCGAACAACGCCAAGCGGGAGCGACCGGTCACGACGAGATCACGAAAGACCCCAGCTGAGGCATCTCCCGTGCCGGCCTCCACCCCGATCAGAAGCGCCGCGAGCGGTCCGAAGAAGAGTGCGATCACCCGCAATCCGTCAGAGAAATTCTGAGCGCCACCGGCCGGGCCGTATTTGCCCGGGTTCGAGGCGTGCTCAATCACCGCTGCGATGAAATAGATCAGGATCGGACCAAGCGCCAGCACCAGCGACCAGATCAAGATCCCGCGTTTCTTACGCAGCTTGAGGATGTCCGCGCCCGTCATCTGGGCGGCAACGGTGGCGTTCATACCGTCACCTCCTCAGCCGGAGTGTCGCTTAGCCTCGATGTGACCTCCAGGAAGCGCTGCTCCAAGCTCTGGCGCACCGGCTCCAGCCGGAAGACGGCGAGACCCGCCGCCACTAGCGCCGAGTTGATCGCGGCCGCGCACTCCGGCGCTGAGCTATCTGTGTCAACCGCGAGCACCACGTGCAGGTTGCCTTCTGAGGAGCGCGTTTGCTGGGCCTGGGGGCAGCCGTCGAGCACGAGCAGGGCTCGCTCCAGGTCGTCCGCGCCGACGATCAACTCGTGTTGGGTGCTACCCTCGGCCAGCTCGGCGATCGCTCCTTGGGTGATGATCTTGCCGTGGTCGACGATCGCCGCGTGATCGCAGATCTTCTCCACCTCGTCAAGCAGATGCGAGGAGATGAAGACGGTGCGTCCCTCCTGCTCGACCATCGCCTGGACCATTTCGCGGAACTCCTGGATGCCACCCGGATCGAGCCCGTTGGTTGGCTCGTCGAGGATCAACAGAAGCGGGTCGGCAAGCAGACAGCGCGCCACGCCAAGGCGCTGACGCATGCCGAGCGAGTACTTCTTGACCTTCTCATCGGCTCGGTCTGAGAGACCGACACGTTGCAGGGCGGGACCGATGCGCTCGTGTGTCTCCGGGCCACGGACCGCCGCGACTATGCGTAGATTCTCACGACCGGTGAGCTGCGGATGAAAGCGCGGCTCCTCCACGATCGCGCCCACCCTTGAGAGCGCCTGCGCCCGCTCGGAGGGCACGGCATGCCCAAGCACGCTCATGCTGCCCGCGCTGGCGTGAGTGAGGCCCAGCAGCATGCGGATCATCGTGGTCTTGCCCGCCCCGTTGGGACCCAGGAAACCAAAGGCGCTGCCGCGTGGTACCAGCAGATCTACGCTGTCGATCGCGGCACGCTCGCCGAAGCGCTTCGTTAGGCCGGTTGTCTGAATCGCGGCACCGGCCGCGCCTGAGGAACTCGTCATCGCCGGTGAGACTAACTACTCACACTCGCAGGTGCGCCGCCACCCCACCCTAGGATTCCTGGGCCTGCAGCTCCTTCACGCGTCCCTCCAGCTCGCCCATGACCGCGGGGTCGCGTAGCGTCGTCACATCGCCCAGCGCACGCCCCTCGGCGATATCGCGCAACAGGCGACGCATGATCTTGCCGGAGCGCGTCTTCGGTAGATCGTCGGCCCAGATGATGCGCTTGGGCCGTGCGAACTTGCCGATCCGCTCGGCTACCGTCTCGCGGATGCCGTCGATCGTTGCCTGATCTCCGTGGAGCTCACCTTGGAGCGTTACGAACGCGACAATCGCCTGTCCGCTGTCCTCGTCGTGCTGTCCGATCACCGCGGCCTCGGCCACGTCTGGATGGGCGACGATCGCCGACTCGACCTCGGCTGTCGAGAGCCGGTGGCCGGAGACGTTGACAACGTCGTCGATGCGGCCGATCACCCAGATGTAGCCGTCGGCGTCCACTCGGGCTGCGTCGCCCACCAGATACGTCTGCTTGCCGAAGCGCTCGAAGTAGGTGCCGATGAAGCGATCGTCCTCCTTGTAGAGCGTGCGCAGCATCGACGGCCATGGATGCGTCAGTACGAGCAGACCCTGACCCTCGCTTATCGGCTCGCCGGTTGACTCGCTCAGTACCTGCGCCTGAACACCAGGGAATGGGTGTGTCGCGGAGCCCGGCTTGGTGGCCGAGATACCCGGCAGCGGCGTGATCATGATCGCGCCCGTCTCGGTCTGCCACCATGTATCCACGATCGGGCAGCGTTCGCCGCCGATCACCTTGTGGTACCAGAGCCAGGCCTTCGGATTGATCGGCTCCCCAACCGATCCGAGCAGACGTAGCGAGGAGAGATCGTGCTTCTCGGGCCACTGCGCGCCCCACTTGATGCACGCGCGGATAGCGGTCGGCGCGCAATAGAGGATCGACACTTTGTAGCGCTCGATCAGCTCCCACCAGATACCCTTATTGGGGTAGTCGGGGGCACCCTCCCACATGACCGATGTGGCGCCGTTGGCCAGCGGCCCGTAGACGATGTAAGAGTGACCTGTGACCCAGCCGACGTCGGCCGCGCACCAGTACACGTCAGTCTCGGCTTTGAGGTCGAAAACGTAGCGGTGCGTCGCGCTGACACCGGTCAGGTAACCGCCGGTCGTGTGCAGGATGCCCTTTGGCTTAGCGGTCGAGCCGGAGGTGTAAAGGATGTAAAGCGGATGCTCGGCGTCTAGCGGCTCTGCCTCGGATTCAGTGCCCGCCCGCCCCTCGGCGGCAGCCAGAATCTCGTCGTAGTAGACGTCGCGACCAGGCTTCATCTGGCAGGGGGTGCCCTTACTGCGCACGACGATGATCGTTTGCAGCGTGGACAAATCGTCCATGACCTCGTCGACTCGATCCTTAACCGGTGCGGTCTTGCCCTTACGCGCGGCGCCGTCGACGGTGATCAGCGCCCTTGCCTCGGAGAACTCCATGCGCTCGCGTACCGCCTCGGCCGAGAAGCCACCGAAGACGACATTGTGCGGGGCGCCGATTCGCGCGCAGGCGAGCATAGCGACGACGACCTCGGGGATCATCGGCAGGTAGATGCCGACGACATCCCCCTTCTTTACACCCTGATCCTTCAGTGCGCAGGCAAAACGCTTGACCTCAGCCAGCAGTTGCGCATAGGTGATGTCGCGCTCCTCCCCTTGCTCGCCACGCCAATGGATCGCCACGCGAGCGCCGCGACCCGCAAGTACATGCCGATCCAAGCAGTTGTAGGAGGCGTTGATCTTGCCGCCAACGAACCACTTGTAAAAGGGCGGGTTGGAGTCGTCAAGGATTTGCTCCCAGGGGGCAAACCAGTCGAGCTCGCCTGCCTGCGCGGCCCACCATGCCTGTGGGTCGCGCAGCGCCTGCTCATAGACAGCCGGATCGTTCAGGAGGGCGTGCTCACGAAAGTCTTGTGGTGGCTCAAAGCGCTCCACCTCCAGCATCCGCGCCAGCTCAGAGTCGAGCGCATCGGTATTGATTGCCATGAGCTACACCTCCCCTCTGATCCTCGTTTGTCGCTGCCGTTCCCTTACTCTCGCTGCCCTTCCTCGCGACATCGTTCCTCCGTTTTTACCGTCTACCGTTCGCAACAGTCGAGTTAACTCTACTCGCCGCCGAGTGGCATCACCGGCAGAATCGTTCGTTTGAACGTCGAGTTGGTTACGACGGCAAACGACGCATACCATGCGGCCGCCGCGGTCGCCAGGCCGACGTAGCCGCCCCAGTGAGTGACGGTCGTGTGGGGACCGGTCGCGCCGATTGCCAAGAGGATGAATGTGGCGGTCAGCAGAACGAACACAAGCAACACCGCGGCGCTGACGCGTAGCGCCGCGACCGTCATGTAAGCCGTGAAGATCGCCCACGCCCACAGGTACACGCCGACAGCGTGTCCGGCGTTGCCGCCGATGCTCTTTGCATAGAACACCTCGAGCGCCCAGAAGGAGATCCAGAAAGCGCCGAAGGAGCAGAAGGCCACCGCGCCGAAGGTGTTGCCAGTGCGGAACTCCCAGATGCCCGCGATCAGTTGCACGATTCCGCCGTAGGCGAGCGCCAGGCCGAGCACCACAGGGGTGCCCTTTTCGTTGACGAGGTTCGAGTTGAACATCGACAGCACGAACGTCGTCATCGCGAACGCAGCCAGGCCAAGTGGCGCCGGGTTGGCCGGCGACCACGAGCCCGCGACCGGTCGCTCGCCTGTGTCCGTCTGAGCTAGCGGCGGGCTTACCCCTTGCGCCGCACGCGGATGAATAGAAGCGGCCTCCATGGGACCCTCCCTTCACGCCACCCTTCTCGGGCGGCATTTGATGCTTTTGTCAATACTCGCGATCGAGGTTGCCGAAGGCCACCTGCGGTCTTCTCTATTTATTCCCGCTCCAGGGGAGCGCCAATCGTCAACTCGGTCAGTTGCGCTTGCGGCGCTTGCGGCGTGAGCCGCCGGCAACCGGTGTTGGCGGCGGAGCGAGCTCCGCCGCCGGCTCCCCCGCGCCCAGAGCGCCCCTGAGCCGCTGCCCCATGCCCGTCGGCGGCTCGTTCTTCTTCTCCTCGCCCGGAGCGCCCCGCCTTGACTGCGGCAACCACGGTATTGCCTCGCCGGCGGGCCACGCTGGGGGGTCGCCACTAGGCAAGCGTTCCCACAGCAGGAAAGCTGTCGCGACCAGCCAGAACGCTGGGATGAACGCGGTCACGAAACTGGAGCCGAAAAGGGGCAGGAACAGCAGCGCGGCGAGCATGCCGATTACGCTGAGCCAACGTGGAAGCAAGCCAGCGCGTTGTGTGCCGACCATCGTCGCGATCATTCCAACGGTGAGCGCGAGCGCCGCCAGCAGCCCCAGCAGCGTCAGCAGGATTCCCAGCGAACCGGACGTGAGCAGCGCGTGTTCGACAGCTTTGCCGGAGAAGTCGTTGCCGCCGGCGAACTTGTGCGCCTCGATCGCGAGGATCACCTCGTGGATCAGGTTCAATACCGCGTAGCCGATCCCCCCCACCAGCACCAGCGGGCGGCCGAGAGGCCAGGTCTGCGGACGGCGGAAGCGGGTGCAGTCCTGCAGGAACAACAGCACGAGCGTGAGGGCGAGGATGCCGAGGGCCATCAGGAAGTTGCCGGCGATCAGACCGAAGGCATGATGGTCGATGTACTTGACCTCCGCGGCCCTTGGGCTGATAGCCGGCGTGGCTTCGCCGCGCAACGCCGGTTCCAAGCCTTGCACGAGACCGACGGTTGGCAGTTCCTTCAAAGCTGCGTTGAGGATGATGGCGCTCAGCAAGAACAGCACGCCACCCGCCGCGGTGGGGACAGAGAGGCGCGCGCGCCTGTCCGTCTCGAAGGCTACGCGCTGCTTGATCTCTGGGGCCAGGGCCATCGGCACGGCAGTGTATGAGTTGCGAGGCTCACGGGGAGCCTGCCGCGCGGCGAACGCTAGGATGACGGTATGGAGAGCGGAGGCTTTGGCGACCTGTTCGGCGACCCGGATGAGCTTCAGCGGCGCATCGCGCAATTTGCCGAACAGATGCAGGGCCAGCAGGCGCTGGCCTGGGCCGACAACGCAATCAAGCTTGCGGTCGACATGACGGTCGCCGCCGTCAACCGCGTGAACTTGCAGGGCGACGCCGAGGCTCAGGCTCAGCAGATCCGCCAGGTGATCGCGGTCGTGTTCCCCGAGGCCGTCACACTCGTGCGCGAGGCGCGCGAGGGCTTGCAGTAGACGTACTGCTCTGCCCTGAAGCGGTCACACTCGTGCGCCAGGCACGCGCGGAATAGCAGTAGGCGGCTCCGGTCCGCCATCGCCGCGTTCTTCGGACTCGCGCTCGGCCTCGCGTGAGGCACGCCCAGCCGCGATGACTTCTTTGAAGGAGCGGAAGCGGAAGATGAAGACGACCGCGCCGAGCCCCACGACGGCGGTGAAGGCAACGATCGCGATCTGCTGACCGACCGAGTAGGCGGCCACCACAGCGGTTGGGGCGCTTCCGGTGAAGACCTTCACGAGCAGCGCCTGCTGTACTCCGGCGCCGCCAGGAGTGAAAGGCACGGCGCCCGCCACCTGCCCGACGCCGAACACGAGCAGCACGTTGCCGACCGAGCCGCCGACGCGAAACGCGTCGAGCAGAAACCAGAAGGCGATGAAGCGGCACACCCAGGCCACCGCCTGCCAGGCGGCTACCTCACGCAGATAGCGCCGCCGATCGCCGAGGATCGTCAGCCCTTGACGCACACGGATCCAGAACGCCTTGACCCGCACCGACAGCAACGCGAAGGCTGTGAGGGCGAGAACCGCCAGCAGCGTGATCAGAAAGAGCGTGAAGCGGAAATGCTCGGCCAGATATGAGATGTCGAAGGAGTTCAGCTTCGAGAAGTCCGGTGGCTTGGGAAAGACGCCCTGACTGAAGGCGAAGATGAGTACGAACACGCCGACGCTCACGTCGAAGACCGCCTCGACGAAGAAGGCGGCGGCGACCGTCGGGTAGGAGGAGCCCGGTATCGAGCTCTTGGCGAGAAACAGCTTGATGATGTCCCCGCCGCGCGCTGGCACGACGTTGTTGAATCCGACCGCGGCGACATATGCGCCCCAGATGCGCCGCCACTGGAAGCGAACCGCCGGATAGGCGGCGCGCAGACTGTGGAAGAACGCCCGCGAACGCAGCGTCAGATTCAGACCGAAGAACAGCAGGCCAAGCGTGAGCGCGCCCCAGTGGACCGCCGCCAGATCGGAGAAGAACTGGCCGGCGGCTTCGACGAACGAGTCGAAGCCGCTGGTGATCGAGGTCGTCGCGACGGGCACAGACCAAGCCTACGGTCCTCCGCACCCAGACCCGCTAGAACTCGTCGTCGTCCTCGGGCTCGAGGCCTTCCTCGTCGAGATTGTGACCTACGGTGTGGCGCTCGCTGGGGCGGTCGTCGTCCCGGTAGTAGAGGGCTTGCTGGTCGTCCCCGTCGTTGTTGTAGTCGTCGTCTGGGCAGGCGTGGTGACCGTCTTTGCCGGTGTCGTTACGGTCGTCGTGGGGGTCGTGACCGTCGTCTGCTGAGTTACCGTCGTCGGATTGACGGTCGTCGAGTGGCCGATACTGAGCGATTGATTTGTAACCGTCGGGGTCGATTTGGAGCTTTTGTTGGAGACCAGTATTACGACAACCACGACCAGCGCGATGACGATCGCCGCTGCGACCGCGATCACCCAGCCGTTACCACCACCTTGGTCATCTACAGGAGGCGTATAGCCGCTTCCCGGCGGAGCAGGCGGGCCGCCGGGACCAGACGTCGTGGACGGATAGCCAGAGCCCGGCGGAGCCGGCGGATATCCCGCTCCCGAAGTGGGCTCGCCCGTACCTGGGATCGGCGGCGGCAGTGGCGGATCGCCCTCGGGGCGGTCAATACCATCGTTCAAGGCTAACTCCCTTCCTGCGACAGAGCGATAGGCACCAGCTCAGGCTTGCGCGTTGCCGCGCTGAAGTCAGCGCTTGCGTCAGCGTCCGAACTCCACAGTCACCTTACCCGGGACCCACCGCCGCTACACACTGGCGGACTTTCGATCTCGCGCGCTCTAGAGCAGCTCAGCGATGTGCCTGGCCGCGTTGGCGGCGCCGTCTGTCTCCACATCGCGGTAATCGACCTCGCGCCCGATCTCCTGGGCTATCGCGGTCGCGATCAGCTCGGGCGGGGAGTCGTCGTAGTCCATGCGCCGTCCGGCGCCATAGCGTTCGAGCCGGTGGCGGACATGGAAGTTCTGCTCGAAATGGTGGCGCAGCGGGAAGTAGAGAAACGGTCGCTTCTGCGCCGTCAGCTCCATCGAGGTGGTCAGACCGCCTTGCGCCACCGCTAGGTCGCAGGCGGCCAGGTGGCGGTAGAGGTTGTGCACGTAGGGGACCACTTCGAGGCCCTCATGAGTGGGAAGCGATGCCGGGTCGATGCGGGGTCCGGCAACGACGATCATGCGCAGATCCGGCACGCCTTCCTTGGCCTGGGGGAAGGCGGCGATCACCCGGCGCAGCAGGTCCGCGCCGACGCCGGAGCCGCCGACGGTGACGATGCACACGCGCTCCTCATCTGAGTAGCCGAGCTCCGCGCGCAGCTTGGTGCGCTCGCTGAGATCGGCCGGATCGAAGCCGGTGACATAACCGGTGAAGTCGAAGTGGCGCTCGGTCCAGTCCCTGATCATCGGAAGCTCCGGGCCAAGTCGCTCGGCAACGATGTCCTCGGGGTTGCCCACGAACAAGGCCATGTCGCGCACCTCGGGGTGCTCGGCGACGTGGTCGACCATGTCGGCGTTGTAATCGGCGGTCAGGTGGCTTTCGCGCGGGTCTGATTCCATCGGCAGGAAGCCAACGAAGTCGGTCAGCCACACGAACGGGACCTTCTTCTCGCGCGGGTTCTCGTGCAGGTAGTAGTCGAGCTCCCATGCCTCGTCACCGATCCACAGGTCGTAGCGCTGCTCGCGCACGATGTCGTGGAACAGCATGAAGTTGGCCGCCAAGATCTCGTCCATGCGCCGCAGCGCGTGGAAGCAGTTCAGGTCGTGCTCGGCGGACTCCGACTCGAAGTGCTTGGACTCGTTGGCCAAGTGGCGGCTGGCGGGATGGATCCGCTCGCCCTCGGACTCCAGGACTCTGGTGACCGGGTCTTGCGCGAGCCAGTCGACTTGCAGATCGGGATGCAGAGCACGCAGCTCGCGCGCGATCGCCACGTCGCGCTGGGCGTGCCCAAGGCCGATCGGCGAGCAGACGAACAGCGCGCGCCGACGACCGTCCGGGCGAAACACGGTTGGGTCGCGTGGGGTGCGGGGGCGCGCGAAGGATGCCTCGGCCAATTCGCGCATGGCAAGGTTGAAGCCAACCGGCTTGCGTGCGTGGGTGAAGTGGCCGGAGCCGGGCACAGACATCAACTTCCCGGAGGTGAGGCGAGCGAGCGTGCGAGCGTCGCGCGGCGGCGTGATCTTGTCCTGTTCTCCGGAGACGACCAGCACCGGACAGCGCAGGCTGGCGGCCAGCGTGCGCAGGGCTGAGCGACTGGGCGGACGTATGCTTGACCTGTCGCTCCTGACGGTTGCCACCAGAGTCTCTCCGTCGGTCTCCAGCGCCCATCCAACTCCGTCTTCGATCGGCTTGGTCGAGTGGGGCTCAGGGGAGCATCGCGATATGAACCACTCCGCGAACGCCGGGAGTTCCTCGCGCCACTGGACCGCGTTGTAGCGCAGCCACCAGCGGTACAGGCGCCGGAAAGGAAGCGGATGCTCGAACAGCCACCAGGCGAGGCGACCGCGCAAGAGCCAGAGGATCGATGGGTTGTAGGGAAACAGCGGACCCACGAAAGCCGCGCCGGCCACCCGCTCGGGCGCGAGCTGCGCCAGAGCCAACTGGTATTGAGCGCCCGTCGAGAGGCTCGCCATCACCGCGCGCTCGATTCCCGTCGCGTCCATCACCGCCAGACAGTCGCGCGCGAATTCGAGCGACTCGTAGCGCCTGGGGTCGCGACAGCGGTCGGCGCGCCCGTTTCCCAACCCGTCCATGACGAGCACGCGGAAGTGGCGCGCCAGATAGGGAATCTGCATCTTCCAGTAGCGCGAATGCACGAGCGACCAGGTCGGCAGCAGGAAGATCGTCTCCTCGCCCTCGCCGTATACCTCATAGAACACGCGCTGCCCCTCGCGCTCGACGAAGCCTTCGCGGTCCGGGTAGCGCGCGCGACTCTGCTCGCCGTCGCGGCCGACGATCAGACCGGCACCTTCGTCCACGAGCGCCGTCGCCGCGACCGTTTGCACGGTCGCGGCGTCCATAGGCGTGTTGCCGGCCATTGCCTGTCCAGCTTCGGGACTCGCGGCGGAGTTCCCGGCCGTTGCCTGTCCGGCTTCGGGACCCACGGCGGAGTTCCCGGCTCCTGTCTGCCCGATCACGGTGCTCACGGCCGTACCTCGAGCACCAGGTTGAAAGGCGTCTCGGCGACGCGGCCCACACGGTTGAAGCCGCCTTCGTTCAACACCTGGGTGAGACGCTGCTCGCCCGCCTGCGCGCCAAGGGCCAAGCCGACCTCTTGGCTCAGCGAAGCGGGCGTACAGAGCATCGTGGAGCCGCCATAGAAAACACGCCCGACGGGATTGAGGTTCTCCTCGATCGCATCGCCCGCCAACGGCTCGACCACCATCCAGGTGCCGTCCGCGGCGAGCTGCTCGCGCACGTGGCGGGCCGCGCCAGCGGGGTCACCCATGTCGTGCAGGGCGTCGAACACGCACACCAGGTCGAACGGGCCGCCGCTGAAGTCCTTGGCTGAAGCGACCTCGAAGCTCACGCGGTCTGAGACCCCGGCGCGCTCGGCGGCGGCGCGAGCAGCCTGCACGGAGCCCTCGTGATAGTCAGAGCCGACAAAGCGCGAGGCCGGGAACGCCTTCGCCATCAGGATCGTCGAGGCCCCGTGACCGCAGCCGATGTCCGCGACCTTGGCTCCCACTGAGAGCTTGTCGAGCACGCCATCGAGTGCCGGTAGCCAGGAATCCACCAGATTGGCCAAGTAGCCGGGCCGGAAGAATCGCTCGGTGCCCGCGAACAGTTCGTGATGGTGCTCGTGCCAGCCGAAGCCCTCGCCCGAGCGAAAGCGCTCGGCGATCTGGGGCTCGTCCTTGATCGTGGCCGCCACCAGCTGGAAGGCGCCAGGGATGAAGGCCGGGCTGTCTTCGTTGGCAAGCGCCATCGCCTGCTCGGGTGGGAGCCTGAAAGTGCCGGTGGACGCGTCGTACTCCACATAGCCGCTGGCCGCCTGCTGGCATAGCCACTCGCGGATATAGCGCTCGTTGCAATCGGTGCGCTCGGCCAGCTCCCCGGAGGTAACGGGCTCGCTGTCCGCCATCGCCTTGTACAGGCCGAGCTTGTCGCCGATCAGAACCAAAGGCGTGGTGATCGCCGCACCCAGGTCGCCCACGAACTGACCCATGAACTCTTCGAGCTTTGCTTCGTCTATTTCTACTGCGCTCATCGTGTCTTCCTCCGATTGGTTGATTTGGGGGATGTGTTGTCCTTGTTGTTGTTCCCGGTCTTGCGCTTCTCCAGCGAGCTGAGCCACGCGTCGATGGCCGTGAGCAGAGCCGCGTGACCGCGGTCGAAGCCGAGCAGCCGCTCGAACAAGAGGCCATGGTTGAACTGCGCGACCAGCGCCGCCCAGCTCTCGGCCGAGAAGGGGCTGTCCTCGAGGTCGTACTCCTCGATTGCGTCAGCGACTGCGTCACGAAGCACGGTGCGCCAACTGTCGGTGACGCCTTGCACACGCTCGCGCAGCTCGGGCTTGTTCCAGGCCAGCGCTTGCAGCTCCGCGAAGATCTTGGGGTAGCCCGAAGCGAGGTCCTCATCGATGAAGGCCATGGCGGTGCGCCACTTCTCGATGAAGGGCTCATCCGTTTCGTACATCGAGCGCTGGCGCTCAAGGATGCGTGCGGTGAACCGCTCCAGCGTCTGCAGCAGCAGCTCGTCGACCGAGCCGAAGTAGTAGTGGACGAGGCCATGATTCTGGGCTGCCTCGCGGGCGAGCTGGCGCGTCGAGATGCCCGCGGCGCCCTCCCTTACAAGCAACCGCTCGGCCGCATCGAGGAATATCTCGACGTTGGTCTCTCGGATCGACGGGAGACCAGCCGCGGCCGGCAGATCTTTGGTTTGGATCGACTTAGTCATATGACTAAGTCGAGTATCTAACCAGTCTGGCTGGCCCATGTCAAATCAGCGGAGCTATATCCCCGCGGCGTCCATGTAATCGCGAACGACTGGCAGTGCTACACGACAGGCGGCGTTGCCTGGTCCAGCGCCGCGAGCACAAGCCCATCGTGCTCGGCCGGCTTGACCTTGCGCAGGACCTGGGCCACCTTGCCATCGGGGTCGATGACGAACGTCGTGCGCTCGTTGCCGAAATACGTTTTGCCATACATCGACTTCTCGACCCAGACGCCATAGGCGTCAGCCACATGGTGGCCCTCGTCGGCCAACAGGGTGAAGTTCAGATCCTCTTTTTCGTGGAACTTCTTGACCTTGGCGACCGGATCGGGAGAGATCCCCAGCACGACTGCATTTGTTTGCTCGTAGTCCGCGCGATGGTCGCGCACGCCGCATGCCTGGGTCGTACAACCTGGGGTCGATGCCTTCGGATAGAAATAGACGACGACCGGCTGTCCGCGAAAGCCCGAGAGCTTGACCGTCCGACCATCCTGATCGGGCAGCTCGAAGTCGGGGGCCTCATTCCCTTGCTCGATCATCGCCCTAGATCCTATCCGCCTCGGCGACGGTCCTACCTGCAGCCAAGCAGCGACGTCAGCGCCCTATGGCGGGCGGAGTCAGGTGTCCCACGCCCGCGCGTATCGCTTCGCGCTCCGGGCCCTGCGGTCCGCCGCCCATACAGAACCCCGATTCCGGCTGATTTTCACCGTCGGCAGCTAGATGGCCGTTCTCCGCTTGCCACAAAGGCGAGCGTGGGCCCGCGACTTCGTAGTAGTCGTCGAGCGCGCGCTTAACGCTGTCCTCGTTCTGCTTGGAGCCCTGGACCTCGCTCGGCGTGGCCACTCCGAAATGACCCTTCCAGCATGCCCACGGTGTACTTGCGATATCGACCAGTGGTGTTGTACTCGCACGGAACGCGAACCTGCCGGCGCCGCACACCAGCCAGTCGCTGACCAAGCCATCCAGCCCGTTTGCATAGCGAGGGCGCGGGCCGCAGTAGGCCGGATATGTCGGGTGGCCTCCATAGGCGGCCTGCACGACCGGGTGCCCTTCATCGAAGCTGAGCAACGGGCTCGTCCACGGCAAATATTCACCCTCGTCGCTGTGATGAGCCATATACAGCCATTGCGCCTGCTTGGTCTTCGGATTCACCAAGACGGTCACGTGCTCCCAGTCCCCCTGGTGTAGATCGGTGTTGAAGACGTCGCCGGCGATCGGGGCTTGATTCATGAGCTCCGGCGTGGCGAAAGTTGGGTAATAGTTGTATGGGTAGAAGAACCAATACTGCAGCCCGACCAAGCCCGTCCCGATCGTGTGGTTACGCGCCGGCCAACGTGCCGGGTCTGCTTTACCCGCGTAGAAGAAGTAGACCTGAGCAGTTGACCAGGGGTCGAGCTTGCCGGGATCGGCGAGGCGTTCTTTGAGGGTTGGGACTGGAGTGTTGCGTCCCTGCTGTCCGCGCAGGAACGCTTGCAGCTGTGCTTCGGGACCCCGCGAAAGTGCTGGGGTGGCTGGATACTGCAGGTATTCGTTGGCGCTGCTACCTTGCAAATGCAGATCGCCCAATGTGGGGTGAGCGATCGCACAGCCGCTGACACCCTGACGATGCAGACAAGTCGATTGGCCTTTGTTGCCGATGCCTTCGAGCAATGCTCCCACCGACACAGGCCAGAACGGGTCCGTGTCGGACACCAACACGGTCGGTTGAAAGCGCTTTGCCAACTCAGCGATCTCAGGGGTCGTCTGCTCGATCGGCGCCTCGCCGTCGCGCGCGCGAGCACCCGGCGGGGCGGGACCAGCGAACACCTCAGATCCCAGCTGCGAAGCTTCGTAACCAGCACTTGGGCTGGGCGGCGGCCGCCCGGCACACGGCGCGTGTCGTTCCCTTAGTTCTGGACGGATCCAGGTCGGAGTGGCCGCGTCGACACCGAACGCGTGCAGCGCGAGCGTCGGCAGCGATGGGCGGTAGCCCGAGTCGAGTGTGAACTGCGCCGCGACGGTGTCAACAGACTTGACCGCGTCGGCCGCGACGAATTCCACGCGATTGTCGATCGAGGTGGCGTTGGCCAGCGGCGTGCAGGACACGAGATACATGCCCGATCCGTCGCGAGCGAGGTAGCCGCCATGGCGCGTTCCGCTCGTCGCCTCGACGGTTGTCCTTGAGAAGCTGACAGGCGGCATCGCCGAATAGGAGAGCCCCACGAGCGCGTAGACCGTCAGCAGCAGCCATGGCAGCGGCGAGCGCAGGAACTCAAACGTCGAGGAAGGCAGCGGCCGCTTGCCATACCAGCGGCCGAACGTGGCGATGCCCATCCATGTGAGCAGCAGCAAGCCGAGCGGCGCCGAGCACAGCATCGCGACGACAACAGTGAACAGCCACAGGATCGTGTGCACCACGCGTCCGCCCCTCAGTGGGTTGACGATGCGGAGCACCGCCGCTGAGAGGATCGAGAAGAGCGCCCACGGCACAAGCAACGCCCACCAGTGGCCCGGCTGCCACTGATCGACTAGTGGCTTGACGAACCTGGCCCCCACCAAACCCACCGCCACCGAGAGCACGCCGACGTTGAAGCCGGCGATCACCCGCACTAGGCCCTCCTGAGCTGTGTTCCGATGGAGCTCAGGTGCCGGTCGTGGAGACTTGTTCTGCAGGAATCGCTCGCGCGCACTCGCGCGAGTCGTGTCAAGGATGTCGCTCCACACATCCACCTGCTCCTCCCAGCGGCCTATGTGCACGGCATACGCGGCCGCGCACATGGCGGCGAATGCGATCGCCATCACGAGCACCGCGCTCACGCCGGTGGCGAAGATGACCTTGCCGTCAATTGCCGGCAGCGACGCGGCGACGGGCAGGCGTGCCGCCGCCAGGTGCACCCACGTGACAAACCAGCCGATCGCGTAGACGTAGGCGGCCAGCGCGACCAGCAGCCCGATCGCCTGCAGCACATCCGACAACCCCGTCCGACGCTCGTCCATAGTCCAATTATTCGTCAATACTCGGCGGAACGAACGCGGCGCACCTACCAAGCATCATTCTCGGTACGCGGCCAAGCCATTCGCGGCGCACGTGCCAAGCTCACTCGCGGAACCGCGCCTCGGAGATCCCCACCCGCTTGCTGAAGGGACTGTCGAAGACGCCGCCGGCGCCCAGCTCGGCATGAACCTCCTGCCACTCGCCATAGCACGGGTACATGGAGGCCACGAGACCGTGACTGCCGGTCAACGAGTTCACCTGACCCCAGTGCGGGCGTCCGCCGAGGCCATAGAGAGCGTTCTCGTGCGCGGTCAACAGCTCCATGCCGCCGACGGTGTGGGTTGCCATGATCAGCTCGATCATTACCGTGTCACGGCCCTGCATCATCGACATGTACGCATCGCTTGCCTTGACGAAGCGCAGTGAGATCGGCGAGCTGTGAAAGACGTTGCCCAAGCGCCTGCGCTGGGCGGCGACTTCGACGATCTTCTCGACAGCCAGATTGAGCTGGGGCTCATCGGCCGGCACGCCGATCTCACACGAGTAGGCCGGCAGGTAGTTGGCCGCACCGATGTTGAACACGCGGTAGCTGATGTTCACGTAGTCGTCGTTGACGAGCGCCTTGAGCGCCCGTGCGATCAAAAACGGTGAGATCCGCGGGAACAGACCGACGGCCACGTTGATCAACGACGGCGTCAGCGGGAAGCGTGCGACCAGTTCCATTAGCAAGCTGCGACTGCGACGATGATCGTGGCGATATTCCGAGGGAGCCACCGGATTGCGGGTGGTGACGAGGCATTCGATTTCACCCCGCTCGTCCGGATAGGGGTTGAAGAGCAGCTCGTAGTGAAGGTTCCGCGCCAGCACCTCGCCGAGCGCCAGTTCCTTGCGCACCTGTGACCACGTGCTTAGCGTACGGACCTCGCGCAAGTAGAACAGCGGCTGCACCGCGAGCGTCACCGAATAGATCAGCCCCATGCAGCCCATGCCCACGACCGCCGCCTGGAACCAGCGGTCGTCCTGCCTGAGCCGATGCTCTGGGTAGCTCGCGCGGTAGGCGTCCGGGTCGGTTGGGCCGTCAGCTGGCTCGATCCGGTAGACAGTTCCGCCCGGTCCAACGATGTCCAGCGATCGCACCAAATCCGACATCGGACCGTAGCCAATGCCCGATCCGTGGGTGGATGTGGAGATCACACCCGCAATGGTCTGACCGTCAAAGCCCCCCATGTTCGGCAGCGCGAGCTGCCGAGCTTGCAAATACGCGTTGAGCTGGGCGATCGTGATGCCGGACTGCACCCGCACGAGCGTCATGCCGGTTACGCGCAGCAAAGGCTCCTCGAGGTCCAACGGCCTGCTCAAACCAGCGGGGTGCACGAGGATGCCGTCGGTCAGCGCGATGTCTGACCAGGAATGCCCGGACCCAACGGCGCGCACGGAGCAACCGTCACGCTCGGCTTCGCGCACCACCTCACAGAGCTCCTCCAGCGTCGTCGGAGTCACCTCGCGCAGTGGGTAGATGTGCTGGTTGCCGGTGTCGTTGCGCCAGGCTTTGCGCAATTTGAGCGTCTGGCGTAGTCCCATCGCCTCAGAGGTCGCGCTCGATCAGCCGCTCGACACCGCGCTCGGCAAGAGCGGCGATCGTCTTTGACGGGTTGACTCCCAGCGCGGTGGGGACGATCGATCCGTCCAGCACGTAGAGACCCCCGTAGCCGTGTACCTTGCCGACGTCATCCACGACACCCAGCTTCGGGTCGTCGGCCATCGGACAACCGCCCAGCGGGTGCACCGTGATGTAGCCGCTGAGCGGCCACGTGTCCAACGCGAAAAACGGGTTGGCTCCCACCCCACGAGCCAGCTCGTCGGTGACCTTCTCCATCGCCGCGAACAACCCATCGCTGCCTTGTCTGCTCCAGCGGATGTCGAAGCGCCTCAGCAATGGCGTCAGACGCATTTGCCCGTCGGCGGCGGCGCGGCCGATCATCAGGAACACCAGCGAATCGTCGATCGGGCGCTTCGTGCGTGGACGTAGGTGGCGATATGTGATCGACTGGTCACTCAGTCCCAAATGCGTTGCCAAGCGCTTGACTCGCAACAACAAGCCACGCCAGCCATGAACCGCGTCGTCCACCGCCCGCACGATCTCAAGCAAGCCTCCAAAGTTCGAGGGCAGGCCCCCGTCGGCCACCATGAAGCCGTGCTCGTCAAGATAGTCGAGCCTGCTCGTCATCGACGGGCCGAAGTCCGTGCGCGGACTTCCCGCATCGCTTGCACTCGGGTCAAACGCTGCGCCCAGCGCGTCGCCGTTGCCGGTGAAATGGCTACCGAGGGCAGCAGATAGCAGCGGCAAGCGCGAACGGTTCTTCAACAGCAGCCGGCTCGATCCCAGGCAGCCGGCGGCGAGCACAACCAGCGGCGCATGCAGCTCGGCCTCGCCGCCATGCTCCAGGTCTCGCATCTTGACGTGCCAGTGGCCCCCGGCACTGCGCGGCGGATCGAGGCGTACTACTTCGTGCAGAGGGCGTACCTCCGCGCCTGCTTGCTCAGCGCGGGCGATGTATGTGATGTCGATGGTGTTCTTTGCGTGGATCGGGCAGCCGATATCGCAGCGGCCAAGATTCTCACAGCGCTTTTGCGGCACGCCGCTGAACGGGTGCACGCGATCCCCTTGAAAATTAACCGCTAGCGGCAGGTGCTCCGCTTGCTTGCCAACCTGCTTGCCGGCGGCGGCGAAGGCCCGCATCTTCGGTAGCTCTTCTGGCACCTCCATCGGCAACAGCGCTGCCTCGGTGCGGTCGTAGTAAGGGTCGAGCGCTTGGCGATCTATCGCCTCCGGCCAACCCTGCGCAAATACGTCTGCCGGCGCTCGCAGCTGCACGTTCGCGTAAACGAGCGAGCCACCTCCCACACCTGCCGCGGTCACGACCGACAGGTCTTTCATCAGTCGCAGGTCGAACAGGCCCTGCGGATTCAGAGTCGGATGCCACAACGCGGACGGGGCCTCTTCAGGGGTGGCCGGGAAGTCCTCGGGGGCAAAGCGTTGCCCCCGCTCGAGCACTACGACCCGTTGTCCCGCTTCGACCAACCGGCAGGCCGCGATCCCGCCGCCAAAGCCCGATCCGATCACAATCGCGTCGTAGCTGCCGTTCATGCTCGCGAGATTATTACCAAAGAATGCTCTGAAGAGATGAATTCTCCTGTTCTTTGATCGTCTGCTACTCCGTCGAACTTGAACAGCTAGGGCTCAAAGCCGTCGAGGAGATCCAGCTGGTTGGAGCGAACTTCGCTGCCTACGGGGTTCCAAGCGATCAAAGCTCTTCCGCGTATGCAGCCCGACGAAGGGCATCATCGTCCAGGAGGTTCCCTTGGACGAAGGCAGCTTCCCTAGGACGATGGCAGCGTAGCCACGATGATCGGCAAGCTCGTCGGCTGGCTACTGCCGCCCTGAGGCTCAGCCGTGACCATCACTTGATGCACCCCTGACAGATTGCCGGGCACGTTCACCGAAGCGTCTCCCGCGTGGGTCACCCCGAACAGTGCGCTCGTGGGCTGCGGCGCCGCTCCCGAGCGGGCGAGCCACAGCTCGTAGATCTTGCCGCGCGGCGGCTGGGACACGCCCGAGACCACCAGTTCGGCGTGGCTCCCGGTCTGTCGCAATACGGCTTTCGCCCCGAGCGGCAGCGAAGCGAGTTGGGCAGAGGTGACGTGCGTGGTCGGTGTTTGCGAGCCCGTATCGATTACCGCCACCCCGATCAACAGCCCAACGGCCATCGCGACCGCCGCGATCAGAAACTGTGGACGACGCATTCGCCAGCGGGGGCGAACCGGCTCAGGACGGTCTGCTCCCGCGCCGGCCGCATGCAAAAGTTCGGCCTCTGAGCGCACGCTTGCCATCACCCTCGCACGCAACTCCTGCGAGGCCGCCGCGTGTGGGACGCTGGTGGCCAGCGAGTCGGCGACCGGCTGCAATCTCGCCACGTCCGCATTGCATACGGCGCAACTGTCTAGATGCTCGCGGTAGCGCTCGACCTCTTGCTGCTCGAGTGCTGAGAGTACATAGGCCGCGGCCTGGCCGCGCTCAGCGCAGTCGCTGTCGAATCGGCTCACCTCAACACCTCCAGCCTGTCCAGTCGACCGCGCATCTTCTCCAAACCCAGGCGCATACGACCCTTGACGGTTCCAATCGGCAGATCGAGCATCGCGGCGATCTCAGTATGGGTGAAGCCGCCGAAATATGCCAGCTCGATGACCCGAGTCTGCTCCGTCGGCAGCTCTCCCAAAGCACTGCGCACCTCGCGGGCCTCGTCGCGACGGACCGCCTCGGCATCGGTGCGCTCCGGCGCCTCCAAGCGTTCGCCGAGGCCCTCATCGCTGACGTTCTTGCCGGTGCGCACGCCGTCGCGACGCAGGGCGTCGACCGCCCGGTGGTGGGTGATGCCGAGTATCCAGTTGCGCACGCTTCCGCGCGAGCGGTCATAGCGGGCGCCCGTACGCCACAGCGACAGCAACGCCTCCTGCACCACGTCCTCGGCGAGCGTGCGGCGGCCGATCATCCTGTAGGCCATGGAGAAGGCGGCATCGACGTGACGCTCCATCACGATCTCGAACGCGACAGCCTCGTTGCGACAGACAAGCTCCATCAACTCCTCGTCGGCAAGCTTGCGCAGCTTCGCCTGAGAGAGTTCGATCCGGGGTTTTGCTTTTAGTGATTTGGGCATCTGTCGGTGTTGGTCCACGGCATCTCGGTGTTGGTCCACGGCATCTCGGTGTTGGTCCACGGCATCTCGGCGTTGGTCCGCGTGTCGGTGTTGGCCCACGGCATCTCGGCGTTGGTCCGCGTGTCGGTGTTGGTCCACGGCATCTCGGCTTTGGTCCGCGGTCTTCCTCTGTGGCGGTCTTCCGCTGCGGCGGTCTCCTCTGCGGTCTTCCTCTGAATCGGTACTCGTGATTCGCAGATGGGCAGCACACGGATCAGCGAACCCGGAAGACCAGTCTCGCAGCGGCAGGAGAGTGATCCATCCGCGACCAACCCGCGAAGACACCCTGACCGACGGCCAACAACCACAGGAGCCGACAACATGATGGGTCTCGACAATCCAATCCACATCGCATTTCTTCTTATCGTGCTACTGCTCGTGTTCGGAGCCAAGCGGCTACCCGAGATGGGGCATTCGCTAGGTACCGGCTTGCGCGGCTTCAAGGACGCGATCGGCGGCGAGGCCACCCATCTGCCCGTCCCCACCTCCGTGCAAGCCCCAAACCCCGTACAACAGTCCACCCCTGTACAAGCGCCCACCCCCCTACAAGCGCCCACCCGCCTACAAGCCCCAATCCCTGTGCAAGCGCCCGCTCCTGTACAAGCCCAAATCCCTGTGCAAGAGTCCGCGCAAGCTGAGTCCGACCGAGTCCTCGACGCGGCCTGAGGAACCGGCAAACCGAGAAGGCGACATGGCTGTTGCCATAGGTAGCGTCGGGTATGAGGAGCGGCTCAGCCTGGTCGACCACCTGAGCGAGCTGCGCACGCGGCTGATCGTCTCGATCGCCGCGATTGCGCTGGCCTTCGGCTTCTGCATGTGGCAAAACCATGCACTGCTGACCATCATCAACGCGCCGCTGGCCCACCAGACCCAAAAGCAGGTCAGCGCCGGCGAGGGACCGCTCGGCGCTACCTACACGGTCCAGCAGAACACGCGCGATGTCGCCAACCAGCTTGCGATCGTGGTCGCGGCGCTCGAGCGAACCGGCAGCGGCGCGAGCGCCGCCACGCGCTCCTCGATTCAAAACGTGGGGCCGCATCTGCGCAAGGACATCGCAAAGCTCTCCAAGGCGCCAAGCGGCAACAAGCCCGTGACGCTTGGGATCGGCGAGCCGTTCAACACGACGATCAGCGTGGCGCTGATCTTCGCGCTGATCCTGGCCTTGCCCGTCATCCTGTACGAGCTATACGGCTTCCTGTTGCCGGCCTTCAGCCCCGAGCAGCGCAAAATCGCCACCCCCTTGATGCTGGCGATCCCGGTGCTGTTCACGATCGGCGTGCTGTTCGGCTACTTCGTCGTGTTGGCGGCAGCGGTGCGCTTCTTTCAGAATTTCAACAGCGGGCAGTTCAACGTGCTGGTGCAGGCCAGCCAGTACTACCACTTCGCGGCGGTGATCCTGCTCGCGATGGGGCTCCTCTTCCAGGTGCCTGTGGCGATACTCGCCGCCACCCGTGCCGGGATCGTCACGCCGGCTCAGCTCGCCCACAACCGCCGCTACGCGATCCTCGCGTGCGCCGCCGTCGCCGCGCTGCTGCCGGGGGATGCGATCACGCTGCTGCTGGAGACTGTGCCGCTGTATCTGCTGTTCGAGGGCAGTGTGCTGCTTGCGCGGATCGTCGCGCATTACCAGCCGCAGGTGGCACCGGGCGTCAGCCCGACTGCTTGAGCCCAGCAGGCGAAACAGCGAGCACGGGATCGTCGAGCACGAGCTCGATGAACAGCTCGGTGAGCTTGGGATCAAACTGGCTTCCCGCGCCTCCTTCCAGCTCCGCGAGCGCCTGCTGCACTGGTACGGCAGGCTGATAAACCCGAGGGCTGGTCATTGCCTCATAGGCATCGCAGATCGCGATGATTCGAGCCGCCAGGGGTATCTGCTCGCCGCTGACCCCGTCCGGATAGCCGCGCCCGTCGTAGCGCTCGTGGGTGGCTCGCACGATCGCGGCGACGGTGCGTCCCGTGGTGGCGGAGGCGAGGATCCGCTCACCGATGATTGTGTGGCGCTCGATGAAGGCTCGTTCCTCGCCGTCGAGCGGAGCCGGCTTCTCCAGGATCGCATCGGGGATCGCGGCCTTGCCGATGTCGTGCAGCTCGGCCGCCGCGACGAGGTCCGCGAGGTCGCTCTCCGACATCTCCAGACGAGCTCCCATCAGACGGGCGAGATGCGCTACCTCTTGCACGTGGGTGCCCAGCTCAGGGTCGCGTTCGCGCTGCAGCCCGAGCAGCACGTCGCGCCACTCGGGAGCCGGGAGCGGGTGTAGGAGACGCTTCTGGGCGTAGAGACGTTGGTCGGCGATCCGCATCGCGTGCTCGGTGGTGTGCGCCTCGACGCCCAGCAGAACCTCCCCGTAGCTGGCGCCGATCGTGAATCGCTCGCCACGCTCCAGCAGCGAGGCGGTCAGCTCCGCGGCTATCGCCATGGGATCGGAGGTTGGCTTCAGCAGTGCGCAGAACTCGTCACCCCCCAGGCGGTAGGTACAGCCGTGAGGCGCGGCGTGCTCAGCGAGCCTGCGGGCGAGACGCTGCAGCAGCGCGTCGCCGGCGGGATGGCCGAATGTGTCGTTGTAGAGCTTGAAGCCATTGAGGTCGAACAGCAGCATGAGCCTCGGGTTGGCGGCGCCGGCGCCGGCGAGGGCTAGCTCAAGGTCCCGCAACAGTGCCCGGCGGTTGCCCAGACCCGTGAGCGGGTCGTGCTCGGCCAGCTCGCTTGTGGAGACGATCAGAGCGATGTTCTCGCGCGCCGTTGCGAGCAGCCGCAACAACACGGTCACGAGCGTTGCCACCGACAGCCACGTGGACGCTCCCACGATGCCCTCGACGCTCCCATAGGCCAGAACCCCGATCGAGGCCAACCCGCACAAGATCGGGGCCGCCATGACAGCCCCCAGCGAGTGCCGGTCGCTGACCCCCTCCCCGTCGGGCTGCCATGCCCCGACCGCGAGTACCAGGGCCGCCAGCAGCCATAGCGTGTCGAGAGGCCTACCGACCACGTAGCCCCCGTGGGCTTCCTGGAACAGGTACACCACATCGGCCACCGCCATCACCATGAAGCCCAGGGCGATCGTGGCGAAGGTGCGACAGCCGCGCCACCCGCCCAGCGCCAACATCACGACAGCAACGCCGACCAGGAGGACGTCGGTGAGCGGATAGGAGATCGACAGTGCCGCCCTCACCCCACTGCCGTGACTGGCTAGCAGGCCCGGCGTGGAGAGAGCCAGCGCACCGACGGCGCCAACGGCGAGGCCACCGATGACGCCGTCCAACCACATGCTCGCCCGAAACTGCAGCGCGCGGCGGCGGCCCAGCAGCACGATCGCCAGATACGCGCCGAGGTAGAGGCACAGATACAGGGCGTCCTGGACGCTCGGCGCGAACGATTCGCTGATCGAGGCCATGATTTCCGCCGCGGCGTCACAGAGGAGACCAAACGAGAGACACGCCCACGCCATCCGCCCATCGGCAACCAGGATGGCCCGCGCGAGACACGCCCCGGCGCAACCCACCATCGCTGCGTCGTAGACCCACGTGTTGTATAGAGCCGCGCTCCAACCAAAGTTCAGGTCTAGCACCGTGTGGAAGCCGTGCACAAACACAAACACCACCAGCGCGCCGAGCACGATACGCACGCCACGAGGCGTGTCCCCTCGAATGAGTGTCCGACTGGCAGAACCCATCTATTGTGTATCGGCGATCGCAAGCATTCTGTTTAGTTATAAGCGTGGAGGGGCCGGGGGTCACTCGAGGAAGGCCTGAGGGATCACTTCAACAGGCGCGAAAGACGCCGGTCCTTCAACGTCCGTCCATCCGTCTGACAGTTGGGGCAATAAGCGATCGTGTAATCCTCGAAATGCACGGCCTCGAGCGTCCTCGAGCAGCGCGGACAGGGCTCACCCTCGTGGCGATGTACCTTTAGCGGCATCGGCAGCTTGTCCGGGATCGGCAGCTTGACGTTCTCCTCGTATGAGTCGATCGCCATGCCGAGCGTTCCTACTATCGCCTTCTCCAGCGCAGCGGTCTCCTGCTCGGTCAAGTCGCCGGCGCGCTTGAAAGGCGAGAGCTGTGCTTCCCACAGGATCTCATCCACCCATGAGCGACCGATACCGGCAATCGTGTGCTGATCGCGCAACACCGCGTGCAGTGGGCGCGCCCCGTCGAGCAACTCGGCAAGCGGCGGCGCCGGCCACGCCTCCGGTCCCAGCGTCGCGAGCGACGCGTCCTGCTCAAGCTCCTCAAGCCGCAAGAGCTTGACCCAAGCCGCCTGCTTGGAGCCGAACTCGCGTAGGCGCAGCTCGTGCTCTCGCGCAGCACCGGCAGCCACCTGCTCATCGGAGGCACGCCCCTCCCGCCTATCGAGGGCACGCCCCTCTTGCTCATTAAGGGCACGCCCCTCCCCCTCCCCCTCCCCCTCACCTTCACCCAAAAGCACGCGCACGAGCAGGCGCGAGGTTCTGTCGCGCGGGCCGGCACGACGGTCGTACAGCTGCAAGCGTCCCGCCGACATCAGGTGGATCAGCAACAACAGATCGCCCGAGACCTCGACGACGAAGTGCTTGCCGCGGCGACCCACGCGCTCGATGCGCTGACCCTCGATCGCCGACAGGGGCGGGTCGAACGTGCGCATAACCTTTACTCCAGGCGCAAGCACCGAGACGATCTCCGCACCGCGCAGCGCCTCGTCCAAGCGACGCGCGGTGATCTCGACCTCAGGCAACTCCGGCATCGTCCCATCGTAGGAGGAGCGTCACGCACGACCCTCGGACGGGTCCCGATCTGACCTCCAGCTGCTCCGGTGTCGCCCACATCCCAAGGTGACACCGGACGCCTCATCCCAGGGTGACACCGGACGCCTCATCCCAGGTCGATACCGGAGAGCAGAGGAGGGCCTCAGTAGGCCCCTATTGGCGGGCCATTGTAAGCGACGCCGGCCTGGCTGCGCCAGCTCACGCGCCAGTGCGATCCCTGAACCGAGGAGTTCAGCGACCAGTAGCCGAGCGAGTTGGTGTGCACGGTGGTGAGAGTTCGATACTTGCTTGACCCCTTCGGCTGCACAAGCACCTTGAGCGTGGTCGGCCCTGTCGTCGGACGCACGAGGCCCCACAGCGAGAAGCCGTGTCCGTGCTTTGCGACGACCAACGGAATCGGGAAGCCGAAGTACAGGGGCTTGCGCGTTCCGCCAACGGTCTCGAGGCCTGTCTGGAAACCGACATAGCCGCCATGCACGCTGGAGCCGGCGGGGCCCCCAAGCGGATCGTCGCGCAGAAGGTACTGCGAGAAGGCCGCCACGCGCGGGTTTTCCCAGGCGATCTTCTCGGCGATCGCGTCGTATTCGGCCTGCTGGGGCAGAGACACGCCAAGTTCCCTGTTGGGGTGGCTCTGGATGCCGAACTCGGTCAGGTAGATCGGGGTATGCGCCGGGATCGCGTGCGCCCTTTCGGCCTTCGCGAGCGCGCTCGACAGGCGCGAGAGCACCCCGATCATGACGTTGTCCGCACCAGCCGGTTTGTAGAACGGCCCGGCGCCGGTCGTATAGGCGTGATGCGCGTAGCCGTAAGCCGGCAGCATTTCGCACGTACTGGACCTCTGGTATTTCGAGTTCAGACACAGCGTTTCGCGCAGGAACGCGAGCGGCGCCACGTCATGCAGCAGGGCTTTGGCGCCTTCCCTGCGTATTTCGCTCCTGCTCACCGTGTCGTATCCCACCGGCGCCGTTTCCCCCATCAACACCTTCGGTTTGGCGATTCCAGAGGCCCGCAACCCTTCGTAGCCCGCTTGGAAGAGTCCGCGGTAGATGTGCGGCGATTCCGGCAGACCTTTGGAGTTGAACTGTGGCTGCAGGAAGGCGGGGTGGTTGGGCTCGTTCCAAATCGCGTAGAGCGAGACGAAGCTGGCGTAATGCTTGCCCAGCGCCGTCATGAATTCCTTGAAGTCCGCGTCGTTGGGACGCATCACGCCGCTCTTGTCTTTGTGGCTGGCGGTCGCCCACTCCGGCACGGGCGAGGTCACGGTCAAGAGCACCTGCCATTTCAGGCGTGCGGCTTCGAACAGCAGTCCGTCGTAGGCGTTCCAATTGTAGGCAGCTGGGTTTGTTGCTTCGAAGACGGGCTTTTTCGTACTGTGCGCTCCCGGAGCGACATTGGCCCAGTCCAGCTCGACACGCAGCGCTTTGACGCCGAGCGACTGCAGCTGGGCAAGCGCCTTGGTGCGGGCGGCAGGGGTCACTTCGACCAAATCGCGCGGAGCCTCGAAGTACATCGTCTGCGAGTGGGATGCGGCGGCTGTGCTCGCACCGACCGTCCCGAGAACAGCACAGGCGAGCAACGAGATGAGAGGAATTCGAAATCTGAGCATGGTCGGTTGAGACACCGCAAAGCAGAGAATGTTGCGGTCGTTGTAGCGTGCGGGCCGATGAGTGCAGCAGTCGCACCGGACGACATTGTCGAGCGTCATGCGGACGTAGCGCCCGACGCGCGCCCGCCCCTACTCGTACTAGAGCCCCTGCGCGCCTTCCTTGACGAGCACGATCTGGGCTCAGGCGAGATCAAGGCGCAGCCGATCGGCGACGGGCATTCGAACGTGACCTACCTGATCGAGCGCGATTGCGGACCTGAGCTGGTACTGCGTCGGCCCCCACGCCCGCCGCTGCCGCCCAGCGCCCACGACGTGCTGCGCGAGGCGCGCCTGTTGCGGGCGTTGGAGCCCACATCGGCGCGCGTCCCACGCGTGCTGGCCGTGTGCGAGGACGATCGGCTGATCGGCTGCCCCTTCTATGTGATGGAGCGTGTACAGGGCGAGGTGATCGTGTGGGAGACGCCCCAGGCACTGGATACGCCCGAGCAGCGCAAACAGATCGGTGAGCAGCTGATCGACGCGCTTGTCGAGATCCACGCCGTGGACTGGCGCGCCGCGGGCCTTGAGGGCTTCGGCAAGCCCAGCGGCTATCTCGACCGCCAGCTACGGCGCTTTGGCGGGCTGTGGGATCTGAACAAGACGCGTGAGATTCCAGCCGTGGAGCGCGTCGGGGCATGGCTTGCCGAGCACAAGCCCGAGTCCGGCCCCGCGACGATCGTGCACGGCGACTATCGCCTCGGCAACACGATATTCGCGGCTGAGCCGCCTGCGCGACTGGTGTCGGTGCTCGACTGGGAGATGGCCACGATCGGAGACCCGCTGGCCGATGTCGGCTATCTCTGCATGTTCTGGACGGAGGCGTATGACCCCGAGGGCGGCCTGCGCGAGCATCTCGGCAAGGTCACCCGCGCCGAGGGCTTCTCCACCCGCGCGGAGCTGATCGCACGCTACGAGGAAGCCTCGGGCCGCTCGATGCGCGACTTGCGTTGGTACACCACGCTCGCGATCTGGAAGTCGATCGTGTTCATGGAGGGCAACTACAAGCGCGCCGTCGCCGGCACCACCGACGATCCCTACCTGAAGCAGTTCGGCGAGGGCGTGCTCGAGCTGGCCCGCCGGGCCGAGGCGGTGGCGCTCGGTGACTGATTTCTCCAAAAGCGCCTCCCCCCCGCGCGCGCAGGGGGCATCGGCTTCTCAGAGCACGACAGCCAACGGCCGCAAGGGGCTGTTGATCGACTGGGGCGGGGTCCTCACAAGCAACCTGTTCACCTCCTTCCACGAGTACTGCGTGCGCGAAGAGATCGATCCGGCCGAGCTCGGCAAGCGCTTCAGTGCCGACCCCGAGTTCCGCGAGATGTTGATATCGCTGGAGAAGGGGACGATGGACGAGGCCGCCTTCGAGCAGCGTTTCGCCGAGCTGCTCGGCGTCCCCTCAGACGGGCTGATCGACGGGCTGTTCGCCGGGGTGCAGCCGGATGTGGCGATGGTCGAGGCCGTCAGAGCCGCCCACGACGCGGGCATTCGCACAGCACTCGTCTCCAACTCGTGGGGCGTGCACCGTTATCCCCACGACGTATTGGCGGAGATCTTCGACGGGCTCGTGATCTCAGGCGAGGAGAAAACCCGCAAGCCGGCCAAGCGTATGTACGAACTGGGCGCCGAGCGCGCGGGGGTGGCCGCCGAGCTGTGCGTGTTCGTGGACGACCTGCCCTTCAACCTCACGCCAGCCCAAGAGCTCGGCATGGCCACGGTGCATCACACAAGCGCCGAGACCACGATTCCCGAGCTTGAAACGCTGCTCGGGGTTGTCCTTACCTAGTCCCTTTTCCCTCGCCCATAGAGCAGCTTGAACGCGCGCGAGATCAGACGCGTGGTGCGCGGCTTGTAAGGGAACATGTGCACCTCACGCTTGAGCGCCAGCTTCGGCGTGATCACGATCGCCTGTTGCGAGCAGTACTTGCGGATGCCGCCGGCGCCGTGGCGCGAGCCGAGACCCGAGGCCTTGGCGCCGCCCATTGGCAGCTCCAAAGCCGTGTAGTTGACCATCGCGTCGTTGACGTTCGCCGCGCCCGCTTCCAGACGGCGTGCGATCGCCTCCCCACGCTCGACGTCGCGCGAGAACACCGAGGCGCCGAGCCCGTAGGGCGACTCGTTGGCCAGGCGCACCGCCTCGTCGGCGTCGGCGACCTTCATCACGGGCAAGGTCGGCCCAAAGGTCTCCTCGGTCATGACCTTCATCGTGTGGTCCACGTCTACGAGCAGTGTCGGCTCGTAGAAGCGCCCGCTGACATTCTCGACGGCCTTGCCGCCGACGAGCACGCGCGCACCCTTATCGACCGCGTCGTCCACGTGCTCTTTGATCGTGTCGAGCTGCGGTGGGAAGGTGATCGCGCCGACATCCACCGAGCCGGGGCCGTGCGGTGCACCGACGCGCAGCTTGCGCATCTTCTCCGTGACCTTGCCGACGAACTCGTCGTAGACCGGCGCCTCGACGTAGACGCGCTCGATCGAGATGCACGTTTGGCCCGCGTTCTGCATCGAGTAGTAGACGGCGATGTTCGCGGCCCGCTCCAGGTCGGCGTCAGAGAGCACGATCATCGGGTCCTTGCCGCCGAGCTCCAGCGAGCATGGGATCAGCCGCTCCGCGGCTGCCGCGGCGACCTTGCGGCCTGTGCGAGTGGAGCCCGTGAACATGATCATGTCGACCTGCTCGATCAGGGCAGCACCCGTGGCGCCACGGCCTGTGGCGACCTGGAAGACGCCGTCGGGCAAACCGCACTCGCGCAGTCCCTCGGCGAGCAGGAGCGAGGTGAGCGGCGTGACCTCCGAGGGCTTGAGGATCACACTGTTGCCGGCCGCAAGCGCCGGGATGCAGTCGCCGAAGGAGTTTGTGAGCGGGTAGTTCCAGGGGCCGATTACGCCGATCAGGCCGAGCGGACGGTAGCGCAGGATCAGCTTCTTGCCCTTGAGCATCACCGACGCCGATTTGATGCGCTCGTCGGCGAGGTAGTCGGGGGCGTTCTTGGCCCAGAAGCCGAACGCGTTGCCGGCATAGGCGATCTCAGCGAACTCGGCGTCCTCGTAGGTCTTGCCGGTCTCCGAGACGATCGTTGAGATTACGCGCTCTGAGTTCTCCATCAGCCACTTCTGAGCGCGCAGCAAAACACGTGCGCGACCCTCAAAGCCAAATGCCTCCCACTGCGGCTGGGCGGCGCGGGCGCGAGCGGCCAGCTTGGCCACCGCGGCGGCGTCGAGATCTGGCACGCTGCCGGCGATCCCACCTGTTGCAGGGTTCTCAACCGGGATGTCCGCGCCGGAGGTGGGCGCTCCGTTCGATCCGTTGTGTGCGTGCGGTGCTTGCTGCTCGACGGTCGCCATATCGCTGTCTCCCTGCCTCGTTTCGCTCTTGAGGAACAAGGCTACACCCGATTGGCTCCTCAGCCAGAGATCTTTAGCTGTCCAGTCGGTGCATGCACCGACTGGCGGGAGGATTGTTCGAAGGCTAAGCGGCCTCGGACAGCTCCACCGTGGCGATCCCCACCGGCTCGACCGGTTTGTCCCCGCCGTCGGTCGGCACGCCCTCAAGCTTGTCGACCACATCCATCCCGCTCCGCACCTCGCCGAACACGGTGTGCTTGCCGTCCAGCCACGGGCACGACTTGGCGGTGACGATGAAGAACTGCGAGCCGTTGGTGTTGGGACCGGCGTTGGCCATCGCGAGCGCGCCGCGCACGATCTTGTGCGAGTTGATCTCGTCCTCGAAGGTGTAGCCGGGTCCGCCGGTGCCGGTGCCCTGCGGACAGCCACCCTGGATCATGAAGTCGCTGATGATGCGGTGGAAGTTGAGCCCGTCGTAGAAGCCCTCGGAGGCGAGTTTGCGGAAGTTCTCGACCGTCTTGGGCGCGTCCTCGTCGAACAGCTCGAAAACGATCGTGCCCTCTGTCGTTTGCATGGTCGCTGTGCTGGGCATCGAGGTGGCTCCTCTGCTCGTGGTTGGCGTTGTGGACGACAAGCTAGTCCTGGAGCAGAGAGTCTATGGCTGTGTCGTTATGGGCGTGTCGTCAGGGCCGGCGGAACACTGAGTGGGTGCCGACGCGGCGCCAGACGATGTGCGCCTCGCCAGACGATGTGCGCCTCGCCAGACGATGTGCGCCTCGCCAGACTGAACCGGAGACATCATTTGACTGCGTATCTTGCAGTGTTACCATACGATACAGAATGGCCGCCGTACCAATCAGCATCCGTCTCCCCGAACAAACAGTCGGTCGGCTCGCTGACCGCGCCGACCGCTCGAACATGCCCTCGCGCACGCTCGCGCAGCGGTACGTCGAGGAGGGTTTGCGCATGGACGATCATCCGCTGATCCGCTTCGCGGACGGTCCCTCTGGGCGCCGCGCGCGGCTCCTCGGCGGCCCAGACGTGTGGGAGGTCGTCGCCGTCGCACGCGACAACGACGGCGACCTCGCCGAGACGGCCTCGTATCTGGAGCTTTCGCTGGGTCTCGTACAGGCTGCCGCCTCTTACTACGCGGCCTACCCACAAGAGATTGACGAGCGTATCGAGCTGGGTCGCCGCGAGGCTCGCGACGCCCACAGCGCGTTCCTCGCGGCCCGCGACGCTCTCGGCGGTTGAGATTGCTGCTCGATGAGATGTTGTCGCCCGCGATCGCGCGGGAGCTGCGCGCACGTGGTCACGATGTCCAGGCGATCCAAGAGCACCCCGAGTGGTGCTCCTTCGATGACCCCCGTGTCGTTGACCTCGCACGCGATGAGCGTCGAGCGATAGTCACCGACAACCTTGTCGATATGCGCCCCTTGCATTACGAGGCGATCACGCCCGGCGGCCCAGGCAATCGCGGCATGATTTTCATTCCCGGCGGCTACCCTCGCACCCATGCCTCCACAGGCAAGATCGTCGCCGCTCTTGAGCAAAAGCTGGCGACGCATCCCGGAGACGACGGCCTGGCGAATGGTGAGGACTGGCTATAGGGACATCTTGAGAACGATGTGCATCGTGGCTACTGACATGCTGACCCTTCCCTTGTTCGCGGTCGCGGTAGAAAACGCGCGATAGCGCCTATCGCACGCTTGCTCGACGCCCTTTCGAGTCGGGCAGGACGGTGGTCGGTATACCCTCGCTCGCGGCCACTTTCAGCAATGGTCCGTCGGAACTTGCGATGCGCCCACCCGCTGGAGCGCTTGCTAGAAGGACGGCATCGGCGAGCGAGATCGGGCAGCGGGAGCGGTGATAGTGAGCAGAGCGAATCTCAC
Source organism: uncultured Solirubrobacterales bacterium (assembly GCA_963704555.1). Taxonomy (GTDB): domain Bacteria; phylum Actinomycetota; class Thermoleophilia; order Solirubrobacterales; family Solirubrobacteraceae; genus Palsa-744. Next base: position 978,179 of record OY969921.1, on the reverse strand, counting down.
CCGCGCGCCAGGCTTGGGCGGGTCCCAGCGCAAGCAGCATCAGGCTCTTCGTCAGAAGACCCTCGATTACGGGCCGTGTTTGCTCGACCTCGAGGCCATATCGCCGCTTGAGTCGATCTATCGCCTCAGCGAGATTGAGAGTGGTCATCGCCGCCCCACTTCTCAGCATCTCCTGTACCTCACCCGCCGCGGGCTCATCTCCAAGAAGCGCGATGAGCGCCGAGGCATCGATCAGCGTCGCCGAGGACTCAGCCGCCTCAATGACGGGCGCGCTCTTGGACATCCAATTCCTCTTCGCGATCCAAGCGCTTGGCCCCCTCAGAGCCGAGCACGCCGATCTGCGTCGCGAATGCTCCTACGGCGGCGGCCACCGGATCGTCTGGAACTGGGCGCAACACAACGTGGTCGCCACGATCTTCGGCAAGGACCGTGCGAGTGCGCCATCGCTTGCGCACTGCCGCAGGGACCGATATCTGACCTCCACTAGATATGACAAGTCGCTTTGCCATGACCATTACAGAATACCATGAGAGCACGCCGTCCCCATGGAAGCCACCCCCGCCGGCTACGCCTTGACGCGCTCCAAACGCAAGCGCTTGCCGCGCAACTCGTGACCGTCCAGCGCCTCGATCACGCGGTCGGCGTCAGCTGAGGGAACAGACAGGAACGAGAAGCGCTCCAACACACTCACGTCGCGTACAGCCTCGCCGTCCAGCCCGGTGGTTGACGTGACCGCGCCGACGATGTCCGCCACGCGCAGCCCGGCGGCGCGCCCACCCCCGAGCACGAGCTTGGCCGAGGGCTCAGTCGCGTCGCGTGAGATTTGTGGCTTTGAGTGCCGGCGTGGGCGCTCCTTTACGGGCGTCGGCGCAGCCTCGGCGTCCTTGGACCAAGCCGCGATCTTGGTGCCGATGTGGCGCTCGATCGCCTCCAGCTCGCGCGTCTGGCGCGACTCGACAAAGGTGATCGCCCGCCCTGAGCGGCCCACGCGACCGGTACGGCCGATGCGGTGGACGTAGGTGTCCGGCGAAGTGGGCACGTCGTAGTTGACGACGTGCGTGACGGTCGAGATGTCAAGGCCGCGAGCGGCCACGTCGGTAGCCACGAGGATCGGTACGCGCCCACCCTTGAAGGCAAGCATCACGCCGTCGCGCGAGCCCTGAGACATGTCTCCGTGCAGCGCGCGCACGTTCATCCCCCCGTCGCGCAAGGTACGGAACAGCTGGTCGCAGCGAACCTTGGTGCGCACGAACACGATCGCCTGCTCCGGCCGCTCGGCTCGTAGTACCTCAACCAGCTTGGCGGCCTTGTCGCGCGTCTCCACGGAGAGCTGGAACTGAGCGACCGTATCGATCGTAAGCGTGGCGGCCTCGACCTGGATCACCTCCGGGTCGTACATGTACTTGTCCGCGAGCTTGCGGATCGGCGGGGGCATCGTCGCGCTGAACAGCGCGGTCTGCCGCCCGGAGGGAGTCAGAGAGAGGATCTTCTCGACATCCTCCAAGAAACCCAGGTCGAGCATCTCATCGGCCTCGTCGAGGACCACGAAGCGGCAGTCGTGTAGCACGATCGAGTTGCGCGAGATCAGGTCGAGCACACGCCCGACCGTACCGACGACGATGTGCCCACCGGCGCGCAATTGCGCCTGCTGGGTGCGGATCGGCGCACCACCGAAGACAGCCACCACGTCCAGCCCGCTGTGGGCGCCATAGGTGCGCAGCGCCTGGGTGACCTGGATGCACAGCTCGCGCGTCGGCGTCAGCACCAGCGCTTGGACCTCGTGCTCGTCGGGGTCGATGTACTGCACGATCGGCAAGCCGAAGGCAGCGGTCTTGCCGGTGCCGGTCTGTGCCTGGCCGATCACATCGCGGCCTTCAAGCAGCGGCGGGATCGCCTGCTCCTGAATCGGCGAGGGCGACTCGTAGCCAACGTCGCGCAACGCTTGCAAGGTCTGCTCGGAAAGGCCGAGCTCGGCGAAGGTCTTAGTCATGCGCGACAGCAGCTTACGTGCTCGGGCGCTCTGGCCGCGCACGGGTTGCCTTGCGCAAACCTCCGCGAGACATGCGCCCACGCGCCGAGGCCCACTGCATGCCGTCAAATCGCGACTGTCCGCGGACCTCTTTACGTGGAGAGGTCGAGCAGCAGCTTGCCGACGGTGCGCCGCTCGGCGATCTCGACGTGCGCCTCGGCAGCCCGATCCAAGGGGTACGTGGCTCCCACATGGGCTTTCAGCTCACCCTCCGCGGCACGTATGAACAGGTCGCGCAAAGCTTCGGTGAACATACCGGGGCGCTCCAAGCAGTGGAACAAATAGAAACCCACAAGCGAACGTGAGTGACGCAGCAGCGAGCCACTGGAGATGTGGTTTGGCTGCTGGGAGGCGATGCCGCACACGACGATCCGTCCGAAGTGAGCGAGCGCGCGATAGGAGCGCTCGAATGTCTCCCCGCCCGCCATGTCGAAGACGACGTCAACCCGATGGCCTTTGTTGGCCTCGATCAGTCGTTCGGTAAGACCCTCGACCTCCGAGTCGATCGCGACGTCCGCGCCGAGATCGAGCGCGAGCTGACGCTTCTCTTCGCTCGATGCCACGGCAATCACGCGCGAGGCGCCCAGCGGATGACCGAGCTGTACGGCGAGCGAGCCGACCCCGCCGGCGGCGGAATGGACCACTACGCTGTCGCCTTCCTCGACGCGACCCGCCGTGCGATAGAGGTGCCATGCGGTCGTGCCCTGTATGAGCAGCGCGAGCGCCGTGGCGTCATCGGCGCCGTCGGGAATCGGGAAGCTCAATTCGACCGGAGCGAGCGCGTACTCGGCATAGCCGCCCACTCCGGTCAGTGCGGCGACGCGCTGTCCCTCGCTGAAGCCGCTGTCCGCGGGCGCGGAGACGACGGTACCCGCGACCTCGCCGCCGGGCACCAGCGGCAACGTGGCCTTGCGCACGTAGGAGTTGGTGCGCGTATGCGTGTCGGCGAAGTTGATGCCCGCGCGGCTGACACGGATCAGGATCTCATCGGACGCCGGCTCGGGGGTGGGCAGCTCTACGAGCTTCAAAACCTCCGGTCCGCCGAACTCCCTGATCTGGATCGCGCGCATCGCCGCTCAGGCTATAAGGTCCAGGGCATGCCAATCACCGTTGTCGGATCGATCGCCTATGACGCCGTGAAGACTCCGTTCGGCGAGCGTGAGCGGATGCTCGGCGGCGCCGCCGTGCACTTCGCCCTGGCCGCCTCGTTCTTCGAGGAGGTCCGGGTCGTGGGGCCGGTCGGCGACGATTTCGGCGAGCCAGAGCTCGAGACGATGCGCAGCCGCGGCGTGGACGTGTCGGACGTCGAGCGCGTGAGCGGCGGCAAGACGTTCTTCTGGCGCGGCGAGTACGGCTGGGACCTCAACTCCCGCGAGACGCTCGACACACAGCTCGGCGTGTTCGAGGGCTTCCAGCCGAAGCTGTCCGAGCGCTCGCGCGCGAGCGACGTGCTGTTCCTCGCGAACATCGTGCCCGACCTACAGATCGAGGTGCGCGAGCAACTGCCAGACGCACGTTTCGTCGCGCTCGACTCGATGAACCTGTGGATCGACATCGCCAAGGACCAGCTCGTGAAGGCGATCGAGAGCGTGGACTGCCTGATCCTCAACGACGCCGAGCTGCGCCAGCTGACAGGCAAGCCGAATCTCGTCTCGGCGGCGCGTGAGATCCTTGCCTGGGGCCCAAAGGTAATCGTGGCCAAGCAGGGCGAGTACGGCGCGGCCCTGGTCACCCCCGAGAGCTTCTTCGCACTGCCCGCCTATCCGCTTGAGAGCGTGATCGACCCGACCGGTGCCGGCGACAGCTTCGCCGGTGGTTTTGTCGGCTACATCGCCGCCCACCCCGACGAGGAGCTCTCAGACGAGCTGTTGCGCCGCGCGATGGCGCACGGCACCGCACTTGCCTCCTTCAACGTGGAGGAGTTCGGCACCGAGCGCATCGAACGGCTCACGGGCGAGGAGATCCACGCCCGGGTGGAGGAGCTGCGCGAGATAACCAACTTCAGCGCAGCGCCCCTGCAACTACGCGGCTAGGCGTTCGGAAAGCCCGCGGCTTCCAGACGCGGCACCAGGTTGGGGATGAACGTCGGGGAGAGCGCTTTGGCGGCTTCGGCGACCGTGCCCGTCGCCGGCAGCGATGGCAGCACGGCGTTGTCCTCGAATTGGTCCTGAATGAAGCTGAGGTGGCTGGCCTCGTTGGTCGCCACCTTCGCCGCGATAACCCTCAGTTCGCCCGAGCTGAGCGTTTCCACGGCGCCCAGATATGTCTGGACGAAAGCCGTCTCGAGCGCGACGCCGGTCTTCAGCAGCGCGTGCCCACTGGCAAGCGCGCTCGAAGGAATCTTCAGTTCCAGCCCGGTGGGGGTCTTCGAGCCGAGCGCTTTCGCGAGCAGGGCCTTGTGGTCTTCCTCGTTCTTGAGCGCTGCCTTGAAGTAGTCGAGATCTTCGAGCTTGGGGTGCTTGAAGGAGTGGAAGTTCTTGATGATCGCCGAGTAGACGAATACGGCAAGGCTCTCGGCTCCATAAGCGGCCTGAAGCGTCGAGTTGTCGCTCACACCGCCGGAGGAGGCGAAAGAGATGCCAGTCACTTGGCCGAGCATCGCGCCGCCGGCCACAAGCGCGATCCCACCCTTGGCGCCGTTGCGCAGAAACTGGGAGCGGCTGAGACCGCGGGCCGACTGCGCTCGCTCGAGCGCGTCGTCTGGGCGATCAAGGAGATTCGCTTGGCTGTCCATTGGAAATCCTCACATTCTTGAAGTTGACCGGATCGGCGATGAAGGCCAGGAGGCTTTGTCATCGTCGGGGGTTCTTCGCAGGCGAGACGCGGGCGGATCAGCCTTGTGTATGGCTTGTGACCGCCACAAGACGGGTATAGGATGAAAGAGAGGTGGATGCCTGGACTTTCATCTGGCTGATGTTCATTCTGAAGATCCCGATCGTCGGGCTCTACTTGATTGTGCGCTGGGCTGTACGCCAGACGCCCGAGACAGCCGGAGAGGACGGCGGCATCGGGCCGCGGCCAGACCCTTTGCACCCGCACCGTCCACATCGTCCACGCACACGACTGCCACGTTCGCCCCGCAGGGGTCCGCATGGAGACGCCCCGTGCGCACCCCCCACACGCGTGCGCACCGTCGCGGCGCGCAGCCGACTCACCCAGCGTTGACGGCTCAAACAGGCCACTTCACAGCTCGCGCACGGGTCGGCGAGCCATCTGTCGCATAATCGGGTAGACAGCAACCGCGACTGGAGGAAAGATGGGCACCGAGACACACACTCAGCATGGGACGACCAACGGTGCTCCTGCCACGGGGGATGCCCCGCAGGGCACACCCTCCGGGGTACAGACGCTGAGCGTCACCGACAACCGCACCGGCAAGATCTACGAGCTGCCCGTCACCGACGGCACCGTGCGTGCGATGGATCTGCGCCAGATCAAGACCGGCGAGGACGACTTCGGCTTGATGGCGTATGACCCGGCGTACATGAACACCGCGTCGTGTCGCAGCGCGATCACATACATCGACGGCGAGGCCGGGATCCTGCAGCACCGCGGCTATCCCATCGAGCAGTTGTGCGAGCACTCCACCTACCTGGAGGTCGCCTACTTGCTGATCAACGGCGCACTGCCGACGCAGAAACAGCTCGACGACTGGGTCCACGAGATCACGATCCATACGTTCGTACACGAGAACGTCAAGGACTTCATGCAGGGCTTCCGCTACGACGCGAACCCGATGGGGATGCTGGTCGCCTCCGTCGGCGCGCTCTCGACCTTCTACCCGGACGCAGCCCAGATCCACGACGAGCAGGTCCGCGCGATGCAGATCATCCGGCTGCTCGCGAAGATGCCGACGCTGGCCGCGTTCGCGTTCCGCCATAACATGGGCCAACCCTACGTGTACCCCGACAACGACCTCGCCTACGCCGGCAACTTCCTAGGGATGATGTACAAGATGACCGAGCTGAAGTACCAGCCCGATCCCCGCCTGGAAAAGGCGCTCGACGTCCTCTTCATCCTGCACGCCGACCACGAACAGAACGCCTCGACAAGCGCAGTCCGCTCGGTCGGCTCGACCCAGGTGGATCCCTACTCAGCCGTGGCCGCCGGCGTAGCGGCGCTGTACGGGCCGCTACACGGCGGCGCCAACGAGCAGGCGCTGCGCATGCTGCGCAGGATCGAGTCGCCGCGCAACATCCCCGACTTCCTGGAGAGCGTCAAGGCCGGCAACGAGCGCCTGATGGGCTTTGGTCACCGTGTCTACAAGAACTACGACCCGCGCGCGCGCATTATCCGCAAGCACCTCGACGCGGTGTTCGAGGTGCGCGGCACCAGCCCGCTCTTGGACATCGCCACAGAGCTCGAGAAGCGAGCGCTCGACGACAAGTACTTCACCTCGCGCAAGCTCTATCCGAACGTGGACTTCTACTCAGGTTTGATCTACGAGGCCCTGGGATTGCCCGTGGCGATGTTCCCGGTGATGTTCGCGATCGGGCGTACCAGCGGCTGGATCGCGCAATGGCTCGAGATGGTCGAGGACTCCGAGCAGAAGATCGCACGTCCGCGTCAGATCTACACGGGCGCTCGCGACCAGGACTACGTGCCGATCGACCGGCGCGGCTGAGCATTCCCACCACCAGCTGCCTCCTCAAGCTTTGACTCCGCGAATGCGGACGCGTGATCGCGCCCGATGAACGGCGTGAGGACGACGTACGTCACCAGCGGCAATTGGGCGAGCATCTGCAGCGCGGCCCCGTGCCGCAGCGACTGGAACGCCAGCTCAGCGACCGCGGCGGCGGTCAGAGCGGACCAGGCTTCCGGGCTCGCGGCGCCGTTCCGCGGGTCATAATGTTGCCCGTCCAGGAACCATGTGAACGCGAGGTGGCACTCCTCGACCCGCCCGGCGAAGCTTGGGCCCAACGCGTAGGGCTGTCCGAACACGAGGTGACCAAACAGGGGCTCGCGGGCAAAGAAGCGGGCGAACGCGAGCCCGGCTTGCCAGACGCGATCCTCCCAAGGTCCGGAGGCGAAGAACGCAGGCGCACAAATGGCTAGCACGCGCTCGAAACAGTATTCGTAGGCCGCGACGACCACCGCCCGCTTGTCTTCGAAGTGGTTGTAGAAGAACCGACGAGACACCCCCGCCGCGGTTGCGACATCGGTGATGCTGCACGCTCGATAGCCCTCGCCACAGACGCGCGCGGCGACAGCGCGGAGCACCCGCTCGCGTGAGCTACCGTCACGAAGGAAACCACCGATAGCCAGCAAGGAGGGCTCTGACTCGGGGCCCAGTGCGGTCCCGGATAGTCCCCGTCGCCACTCGCACGAGCCGTCGGCACAAGCGAATCCGCTAGCCCAGTCGCGCACGTCCGCCGCCGCACCGGCCCCCACCTCTCCAGCCGCCAAGCGCATGGCCAGATATCGCATCGTCGCTCCGATCAGGGCAACCGTTGGTAGCTCGATCGTCTGTCGCCGAGGCGAGAGCTCAATCAGCCGCTCGATCGCGCAGATCAGCGCTTGGCGCTCCTTTAATCCCTTGGGCCCCGATGCCAGCCCCCCAATCGCCAGCAGCCGCATAGCATCCGGCCGTGAGACCGCCGTCTCGACAAGCGCGTCCAGCACGGCAACCGCTGGATCCGGTGCGCATTTCACGGCGGCCCGCACGTCCCTGAGGAGCCGATCCGCGTGCAGCCGATAGGCGCTGAAGAAGCACTCCTCCACGGACGGGAAGTACTGGTAGAAGCTTGCGCGTGAAACCCCGGCAACTGAGAGCACACGATCGACCGTCAAGTCGGATACGCCGTCTCCCGCGGCTACGTGCGTGACGGCATCGATGAGTCCGCGGTCGATTGTCGCGCCTCGTTTGCCCATGATCGCTTTCGACCCACCCTGGACTTGAGCCACGGCCTCCATAAGCGCAAATATCCTCCGGGGACGAGCCGAGATATCGCAGTGTATTACAAACGACCTCGTTCCTAGATCGCCTAAGATTGAGATTCGCCAAGATCCGGCGTCGGCTCCGGTGTCGACAGCCAGCGGACGCGCCTTGGAACGTCTTGCAGGGCCCGGGCGAGCAGCCGCTTGGCGCGGCTCAAGGAGGCGTGCATGCGCACCTTCAGTGCCCGCGCGCCCAACAGCCCTGTCCGGGGGCGAGCAAGATCGTCATGCCCTACCACCATCACGGGCCAGAACGACGCCGTCGTCCAGCAGGAGACACCGAATCGCCGTCGCCGACTGCAAGCCAGGCCGATCCTCGCGCACCAGAGCTTCAAGGGAGCGACAGCTACGATCCTTTTACGTATGCCGCCGGCCGGAACAATGGCGACGTTGCATTTCTATTACGCCCACCGACTAGGGAGCGGTGCGTGTGCGGCGACGACGCATGCGCATGTAACAGGTCACGTCATCGCGCACGTTCTCGCCCGCCACGTATACTTACTTACCTCGCCGGAAATACACCGAGCGCCAATCAGGCCACCCTTTTTCAGACCTCTCCAGTGAAGAACCGCTCTTCATCTTCGTATCCAAGCGGAGTACATTCTTTTAGTTCCAAACCGCCATACGCATTTACGTTGTGTGTGCCCACTAGGCAATAGGAAATTTTGAATTTTCCAAAAAAGTCGGGTACGACGCCCAAAATATCGCCATATTCAGCACGACAACCACCATGTGAGTCTTTTTGGGCGTGCAATTCCCGTACACAAGCTGTTAGGAATTCACCATATTCGTCACTCCATTCGAAGATAGTCGCAGTAACAAAATGTGCCTCTATATATCCGGTCACCCAGTCGGCGAGTGTGCCAAATAGGCTGCCGAGGAGTTTAGTCAGGTCCCCCGCTGCGACAAACTCATCGATTTCTTTTGCCTTCTTCTTTGCTCCCGATGCCGTGTAATGGATGATCGGATCTTCAACTTCACACGCCAAAGGATTACTAAAACACGCTTTTTCTTTCGCCTCTCGTTCCAATTCTTTCTGTTGGGCAACCGTATTGGCAGCCCCTTCGTTCCCCGATTGATTCGCCCAAGGCAATTCCGGCGGACTGTAGGCCTCGGTCGCCATCACGCCGTTAGGCGCAGCGCCCGGGGGTATCGCCGCTACAGTCTGCTCCGTGCGAGCCAGTTGGGGTACGTAGGTGGCACCAGCCTGGGTGATGACGCCGGTTTCCAGTTCTGACTCGGCGCCGCTGGCACCAAACCACCCATACTTCGGCGCTTTGCCTCCGCTGGGCACACCGAACTCTGTCGGATCGTATAGTTTTTCCAGCCCCGTCGCCGTTTCGCTGTCGGGTACCGCAGCAATTATGTTGCCTTCCAGGTCGTGCAACTGCAACACCGGTGTTTCGCCATTGGTCTGGATCGCGTCAAGGGCGCCATCGATGCCTGGGATGTTGCGTGTCCATTTAGTCGCTTTCAGTTCTTCGCATTCTTTTTTGCCTTCTTCCTCTTCACACGTCCAGGTGAGAGCTTCGCCCGGGCCGGCGTAGTGAGAGAACGTCAGCGATTTGCCTTTCTTGGCGAGCAGAGTGCGGCCTGCCGGGTCATACGTGTAGGCGATCGTCTTTCCGGCCTGTTCCTGTGTGGCCGCCTGATTATCGACATAGAACGTGCTCGTGATCGGCTGGCCGCCGGCGTCGAGCGCGGGGACTTTCGTCATGTTTCCGAGCGCGTCGTAGCTCACGCCCGGGTCGAGCGGGCGCCCCACGACGTCGTAAGCGTGTCCTTCGACCACGCCACCTTCGCTCGCGCATTCGCCTTTTTCGTTCGCCTTGCGCGTTGTCAGGGTCGTGCGTTCGCTCGTGCTTTCGGCGTACCCGTATATGCGTTCTTCGATGCAACTTCCACCGGTGGGGCTTTCTTCCTTTGTTTGACTCAGCTGTCCTTCTTCGTTGTAGCTGTAGGTCTCCTTCGAGAGCGTACTCGCCTGTGTAGCCAATTCGCCCCCGGCGCCAAATGCCTCGGCGTCGCTGAACCACACGCATTTTTCGGTGCAGTGCGTCGTCTTTTCGTATTCGAGGTTCGTCGCTTGACCGATTGTGTTGTACGTGTACGTCGCCTTGATGCCGGCGGGGTAGCCCTCCGTCAACATTTCCCCGGAGACCCCGTAGGTCGCGGTGAACGTGCCCGCTGCCGTGTCCAGCAGTTTGGTCAGGAAACCGGTCGTCGTATCGTACGCATAGACCTGCCTGCCCATCGGTTCGCTGATTTCTTCTATGCGTCCGTCGATATCGTAGGCGTATTTCGTCGTGGCGCCTTCCCCGTCTGTATAGGAGACGAGCCGGCCGAGCGTGTTATAGGCGCTCGTGATCGTCTTTGCTTTGCCTTCGAGCGTCTCGCTCTCTTTCACCATTGCGCCGGTTTCGGTGCTGTATTCGTCGGTGACCGCCGGCAGCGCCGCGTTTTCGGACGATGTCGATTTCTCTTCGTTGCCCGTCAGGCGCCCGGCACTGTCGTACGTCGTCTTGGTCGTGCGTGTTACCGATCCGATCGTTTCGGTGACGGTTTCCGGCTCGTCCCACATGTTGTACGTGGTGGTCGTCACCGGCAGCGGGGGCGGACCGCTGTCTCCAGGCTGGACGTCCGGTTCGGTTTGACACACGAGATTCGCCCATTCGGGATGGCCACCGCAGTTCGAGTATTCTTCGTTGGCAGCGGCAGAGTAGTAAGTGGTTTTGCTGTTCTCTGCTCCTTCGTTACCAGGTCTTGGAACCGGTGACCATATGTCGACGCGAGCGTTGGTGTGATCGCTTACGTATGCCACTTCGCCGGCGTTGACGGCGATACCGGTGGGGAGTTCGTCTTGGCTTGCTTCTTTACCGGTGGTGCCAAAGCCAGTGAGATACTTACCCGCCGGCGTGAACACCTCAACTCTGTTGTTCCCCCGGTCAGTAACATAAAGATTTCCGGTCTTGGGGCCAACCGCTATGGCGTAAGGCACTTTGAACTGCCCGTTGCCTGTCCCTTCTGAACCAAACTTGTTGACATACGCTCCCGATGTCGAGAACTCCTGCACCCGCTGGTTACCGGCTTCGGTCACGTACAGATTGCCGTCGTCATAAGCGATCCCGACCGGCTGGTTTATCTGCCCTTCGCCCGAGCCTTTCGTACCGTACTCGTTGATGTATCCACCACTTTCGCTGAACTCCTCGATACGACTGTTGCCTTCATCGGCGACCCACAGGTCTCCATTCCCGTCGAACGTCAGGCCATCTGGCTCGTTGAACTGTCCCGCACCGCTACCTTTGACGCCCGCTCGACAGCTAGTTGTGCACACCTGCAGTTTCGCTTCGCCGTTGCTCACTCCATACCCGAACATCTGGATAAACGTTCCACTGGAGGAGAACTCCTGAATCCGCTGATTTTCTCGATCTGCCACATAGATGTTTCCACCCGCACTGATCGCAACCCCGAACGGAAACATGAACTGTCCGGCACCCGTACCTTTCGAGCCGAACTGAGCCTGATATGTCCCTTTTTCGTTGAACTCCTGCAACCGATCAAGACTGCTGTCGGCCACCCACAGGTTTCCGGAAGAGTTGAAAGCCGCCAACGTCGGGAATTGGAACTGCCCGTTACCGCTGCCGCTCGAGCCGAACTGCGATGTATACATGGGTGGGCCCGAAGGAAGCGGCTGCCACATCTGCACGCGGCTATTTTCCGTATCGGCGACGTAAATCTCGCCAGCAGCGTTAACGGCGACACCCTGGGGGTTCTTGAACTGTTCACCGCTCAAGCCTTTGGCACCGAACTTTGTCACGAACACCCCGCTCGATGTGAACTCCTGCACGGGATTACTGGTGTCCGTTACATACAGACTACCCGTGACAGGGTCGGCCGAGATACCCTCCGGACCTTCGAACTGGCCGTTCCCCGTACCTTTGCCGCCAAACTGATTAATATATTTACCAGTTGGCGAGAGCTCCTCGACACGCGCATTACCCTTATCGGCGACGTATATATTACCGCCGCTGATCGCGATCCCGTGCAACGCGTTGAATTGGCCATTGCCGGCACCATAGCTCCCGAACTTCGTTATAAAGCCAATGGCTCCTGAGAGCTCCTCAACACGGTTGTTGCCAGCATCCGCCACCCACAGGTTACCGGTCGCGTCGACCGCGATCCCGATCGGGTCATTGAACTCACCATTGCCACTACCGGAAATACCGGCTTGGCAAGTGGTTTTGCAAATCTGGAGTTCCGCTTTGCCGTTACTGACTCCCCAACCAATAGCCTCTACAAACGCACCAGACGAGTTGAGCTCCTCGATCCGATTGTCGCTGCTGTCGGTGACATAAACATTACCAGTGCTCTGGTTGACGGCGATGCCCTGAGCTTCCTTGTAGTCGCCTCCGATCGTCCCTTCCGCACCGTAGGCAGCCACAAACAAACCACCGGACGTGAACTTCTCAACACGATGATTGCCCTTATCCATCGCCCAAACATAACCGCTGGGATCCACCGCGACGCCAAACACTTCTTTGAACTGGCCCGTGCCGCTGCCCAGCGCACCAAACTGCAGCGAAAAGACAGGCGTTGCAGTCGTGGTGGCAGTCAAAGATTCGACCGGCGCACCCGTTTCCGACGAATATTTGGTGTTTTCCGTAACCGTTTTGCCATTCGTTGTTTCGGTCGTGACGAGGGGCTTACGCAACGTCCAGCCAAGTTCACCCTGAGCCCAGCTGCTGTACGCCGTGGTTGTTTCGTGTGGATCCAGTTCTTTTTTCGCGGCGTTTTCAGCCCATGAGGAAGATTTCGTCACAAGGTTATATTTTTCACCGCTCGACGGCGCGCCTTCATTGTACGCAAACTTCTGTCGATCGCGTGTCTCTTCTTCAGTGCCGTTCGGAAGCTTGATCTCGTGTTCCGGTCCGAACGTTTCAAGCAACTGCGTGCCTTCGCCGTTGTAGATCTTTTCGCTGCTCAGGTTTTTAGCCACTTCGGCCGATTTGCATTTCAATTCAGATTCACACGTTTCTTTCATCGCGATCGCCCGGTCGCTCGCGCTGAGCGTGCGCGTAACCTCGTTGAGCGTGTTGTATTCCACGGTCGAGATGGCGCCACTCGGCGACAGAGTGTTGGTCGTGCGGGCATGTTCGTCCATGTACAGCACGGTCGCGCGTTTATAACCGGACGCCGGCGCCGGCCAGCCCCGCGGTTCGTCCGGCGGAAAGATCGCGGTCGCTTCAGACGGCAGATCTTTCTTCTGACCCCACTTGGCCATTTCACCGTTCGTCATCTGGTAAGGAGCGCCTGTGCCAGACACAGGCACGCGATACTCCACAGTCGAGACTGAGTCCGTCCCGACGTTCGGTGCCGCCTGCGTCGGCTCCTGCGTGGAACCGCTGGGCGTAAACTTCTCGACACGGTTATTGCTGGAATCGACGACATACGTGTTGCCGCTCGAGTCCACCGCGATCCCGATCGGCCCGGTGAACTGTCCATTGCCCGTGCCTTTCACCCCGAACTGGGAAATATAGGCGCCGGCCGAGCTGAACTCCTGCACACGATTGTTCAGATGATCGGTCACATACAAGTCGCCGGTCACAGGATCTGTCGCGATCATCGACGCTTCGCCGAATTCGCCATTACCTGTGCCGCTTTTGCCAAAACTGGCAATCCATCCACCGGCCATCGAGAACTCCTGCACACGGGCATTCAACGAATCCGTAACATAGACATGACCACCAAGGAAAGCGATGCCCACAGGGTGTTTGAATTCGCCGTTGCCGGAGCCTACTGAGCCGAACTTGTTAACGTATGCGCCCGTTTCCGAGAACTCCTCCACACGATTGTTACCGTAGTCGGCCACCCACACGTTGCCGCTGGAATCGATCGCTACTCCGGTGGGCTGACTCAACTGTCCGGACCCGGATCCGTTGCTCCCGAACTGCCTGATGAACGTCCACGAAGACGAGAACTCCTCTACACAATCCTTTTTTTCGTCGGACACATAGATATTGCCACTGGTCTGGTTGATCGCTATACCCCACGGATCTTCGAACTGGCCTTCTTCGTGCCCGACGGACCCATGGACCGCGATGAACGCCCCCGACGGCGAGAACTCCTCGACGCGGAAGTTCCGGTTGTCCGCGACCCACACGTTTCCGCTCGGGTCCACCGCATCCTGCAAGGGCGTGGAGAGCTGACCGTTCCCTGACCCTACCGCACCAAACTGCAGGGAATAGGTCGGAGCGCTACCCGCGATCATTTTGCTCGCCACCGTCGATGCCGAGGCCGACCCACCCGAGCCGGTCGCGGTCACAACCGCCACCAGATCGTGACCTTCATCGGGCATAATCGGCGTGTAGCTCTGGTTGACCGCACCCGCGATCGGCACGCATTCGCTGCCCGCGCTCGAACACCGCTCCCACTGGTAGCCAAACGCCACGGGACCGTTGCTCCACGTCCCATTACTCGACACGCTCACCGCCGTCCCCATCACCGGGCTCGCGGTCGAGAGCGTCGGCGCGACCGTGTTCTGCGGGAGGATGTTGTTACCCAAAGCCGTGGACGCGCTCGCGTGCGCAACAGACAAAAGACGACCAGTGTTCGCATCGCCTTCAATCGCACCATAGTGCAGCGCCCACGTCTCCTGGCCCGGCTGCGTCAGAGCCGTCAGATGACCTTCGCTGTCATACCCGTAGGTCGTCTTGAGCGCCGACGCGATTCTTGGATCCCACTCGGCACGCAGGCGACCCTGTTTGTCATACGAGTACTGCGCGACCGCCGTCGTTTCCATTTTTTTGCTCGAACTCGCGGGGTTGTAGCCGGTAAACGAAACCTTTGTCAGTCGCCCGTTGTATTCGCCCCATTCGCTTGGCCCTTCACCAGTCGCGGTGGTTTTTTCCGCGTACGTAAATGAGAGCGCGCGGCAGCCTGATTTCAGTTCTTCCAACCGAGCTTGCAATTCCGACTGATTCACTTCCGCGGGGTTTTTTCCGCACGACACACCGGCAGGTTCCGGCCCAAGCTCCTCGATCGGCTCGGTGACGGTTTGTCCTTCGACCACGATCGACCTGTACGTCATCGCACGGGTATCGCCCGGCGCCGTGTTTTCGGACCTGGTCGCAAGCCATGTCGCGTGCGACCACTCCTGGACGCGATCATTGACCCGGTCGACGACGTAGATGCCGCTGGAGGAAACCGCCACACCGGCCGGCTCGTTGAACTGCCCGTTGCCCGAGCCGAAGGAGCCGAACTTGGCGAGGAACGAACCGCTGGGAGCCAGCTCCTGCACACGGCTGTTATTCATATCGCTCACGTACAGATTCCCGCTCCCCGGTTCGGCGGCGATCCCTCTCGGCAAGTTGAACTGTCCGTTGCCCGAACCCGCTATGCCGGCTTTGCAACTGCTCGTGCACACCTCATATTCCGCTTTGCCGTCGGTGACCCCCCAGCCCATCGCCTTGACGAACGTACCTGACGTTGACAGCTCCTGGACCCTGGCATTGTTGTAGTCGGTGACATACAGGTTTCCACCGGAAAGCGCGATGTTGGTCGGTCCCTTGAACTGGCCGCCGGCGGTCCCTTCGGATCCAAACGTTTTCAGGAAAGTTCCCGATTCGTTGAACTCCTGAATTCTGTTGTTACCAAAGTCGGCGACCCAGAGGTTCCCGCTTGAGTCGACCGCTATACCCGCCATCGTATTGAACTGTCCGTTGCCCGAACCCACTATGCCGGCTTTGCAACCGCTCGTGCACACCTCATATTCTGCTTTGCCATTGCTGACACCCCAGCCCATAGCCTTGACGAACGAACCAGACGATGAGAGCTCTACGACTCTTGCATTCTGCTGATCTGTCACATACACGTTACCGGTGCTCTGATTGATCGCGATGCCCCACGGAATATAGAACTTGCCTTCTTCGGTGCCTTCTTCGGTGCCATAACTGCCATACGCGCCCAACTGTTCGCCGGTAGGCGAGAACTTCACGATCCGATCGTTGTACACATCGACCACCCAGACATTGCCTTTCGGATCGACTGCCACACTCTCCGGAGTGTTGAGCTGCACGCCCACATAGCCGAACTGACCGATATATACGGGCGGAGTGGCTTCACTGCCGAACGGTTGTTTGAACACCGTGGTCGTGCCCGCGGTCGGATCCTTGAGCAGGTATTCGGTGATCCCTTTGCCGGCCACTTTTTCCTTGGATTCGAGCGTCAGGTTTTCATCGCCCGGCGGCGCCTTGAACCCGCCTTTGCCATCGCTCGCAAATGTCGTCAGACCGCCTCCCGCGCTTTTGAGTTCCGCGTTGCCGTCGGGCAGCAGCTTGAGGCTCTGGCCAAGGCCGGCGTTCAGGCTCCATTGCGGACCCAGGGGACCTTCCGCCCCCGCGGTCAGCGAGCGGGACAGATACGTGCGCGACACGCCGCCGGCACCGGCGACGTCCACATCTGAGGCACCCAATGCGAACTGCCCCGTGACGGGATCGACCGTGCCGGGGCCGATCTTCATCGGTGTCGCGTTGCGAATCGCAAACGTGTATTCCTTGGGCGCGGCGATGTTGCCGGCGTAGTCGGTCGCGGTGACGATGAGCTTGTGTTCGCCCGCACCCAGGCTTTCCCCGTCAAGCGTCAACGTGCGACTCGCGGTGCACTTCCCAGAGCACGAGCCGCCCTGACCGCCTTCCACTTCCCGGCCGTCCACCAGAGCTTTGAGCGACTTTATGCCTGACATTTCATCGGATGCTTCGATAGTCGCCTGGTGCTGCGTGGCGTTCAGTTCGGCGCCCGTTTCGGCGATGCCGTTGAGCTTGAGATTAGTCGGCGGCGTGGCGTCGACATTGACCGTTGCGTCCGTGCAAGACTTCATTCCTGCCTTGTCTTCAGCGCATAGTTCAAACGTGTTCGCGCCTTCGGCCATTTCTTTGTTGAAGGTGAAGTACATACCGTTTGCGCCGTTTGTCTTGAAGGTCGGGTTGCACCAGACGCCGGTACACAGGCCATTCGCGTACACCGGATCGTTGAATTCCCAGTGTTTCAATTCAGGCCCGGCTGTGAGATCCTTGATGTTGACGTTCGAGATCCCCAGACCCGGGTCTTTGGCGATGATTTCAACCGCCCCGCTCCCTGCGCCTAGCCATCCCCCGCCCCCGTACAGCGCGTTCTGAAGGCCACTAAAATTCCCGATCGTCGGTTCAGTGGTGTTGAAACTGACTTCGGGGGCTTTTTCCTGGCGCACCCCGACAATGGCACTGTTGAGCTGGAACCAGAACAAACCGTACCCTTCGGCGGCAGGTTTGGTGGCGACCTGTGCGATCCGGACCTCGTTTTCTGGATAAGCTGCTTTACATTCCCCTACTCCGAGCACTTGGTCACATGCTTCTTCCTTTCTTTTGGCGTAGCTTTCGCCGGCTTTAGCGAGGTAGAAAGTTTGTTCTACCGATGATCCATGGACAAATTCGAGCCTGGTGGTCGCGGCGGACACTTCCGAAACCGACGCCTGGCTTTCCGTTTCGATCCAGGTGATGCTTGCCTGCCCGTGAGCGCCGTACCGGAATTCGTCGTGCTCCCCTTCAGCGATGGCTCCCTGTGTGGCCATGACGGCCCCTGAGCTTAGGTAGTGCGTGAATTTGCCCGCGGGGTTTTCGTAATAACGCCAGGCGGTTTCAGTGTCGCTTTCCAAATTGTTTTCGGTTTCGCTTCCGCTGGTTCCGGGGAGCTTCAACGTTTCGTCGTACGCATGTGGATCGACCTCTATCGGGTACTGATATTCGCCTGCGCTGTGCTTGACCGCCACGACAAGCGTGTCCCCAGACACACTCATCTGCACAGGCACAGGCGTTCCGGCGGCATCCTGGGCGCTGACTGGGGCGATGGCCGCAATCGTCTTGCCATAGAGAACAACCCGTGCGCCGCCGGGATCTGTTTCGCCTACCAACCGCGCGCCCTGCGGCATCCCCACCTTGAAATAAAGCGTTTCCGGACTTTCCACCGAACGCAGCAACGAGTCGATCTCAAACCCGCCGGTCGTCGGCTTGGCCAGCGTGTCGGTGTCGGTCTGCGTATTCGCGTACACCACGCTCGCGCCTTCCTGCACACCTTCGGAGCCAGCCAAGGACTGTCCCTGCGCGTTCACCGGCGTCAGCGACACACCGTCGCCCGGCATGCTCACGCCGCCCGAGGCGTGCTTGGGAATCCGCACCGCCGCATCGCTGTTCGCCGGCGCATACCCATTCCCAGTCGAGTGCAGCGCCAGGTCGATCGGCGTGAACTGACCGTGACCGCTCGGCGTCGCGATCGGCCCCAACGATTCGATCACCCCGTGCTTGCCATCCGGCAGCGTGATCGCCGCGGCGTTGCGCGCCTCGTACTTGACGATCTTCTCTCCCGCCGGCAGCCGCGGCGCGCCGCCCGCTGGATGCTCGACGACCACCGGGAACGATTCGCGCGCAACCTGCACCGCCCGCGTGGCGCCGAGGTGCTCGAAACGCGTGCGCGAGGCTTTGCGTTCCTCGACGGCGATCGGGTTGGTGAGATCGACGCGCCTTTGCGCGAGAAGCTGTTCGTCTCCGAGCAGTTCCTGGGCCTGTCCGATGACCAGCGGGCTGCCTGCGAGGCTCAAGCCGTCCGAGAGCGATGACTGGGAAGCCTGCGGTTCGCCGCTTACCGCCGCGCTCGCGCCAACGACCAGACCGGCCACGCACAAAATCAGACAAGCAAACAACAGCCTTCGAGCGCCCATGCTCCCCCCATCCCTAGCTTGTGAAAATCGTGTGCCGGCCATCGGTCGCCGCTACCGGCTTAAGGATTCCTAACGCGCCCTCAACGCCCGGCGCTACGCCAATGTGGCCAGCTGGACCGCGGCCATATCGGCAAGTTGGCCAACGGCGTCTCTATGTGGAACGCGGTAGGTGACTACATCGACCAAGCTCTCAATCCACGGCCTCCACGCCTTCGGCCAGCGCCTCCAGGCGTAGTGCGACGTCGAGCTCGGTCTGGTGAGTGCGTAGCCGCTGACCCAGCTTGGCTTCGATCTGGCGCAGCCGATTTTCGACGGTGTGACGCGCGACGCCGAGCGCGCTGGCGGCGGATGAGGCGTTGCCGCGCGCGTCGAGATAGGCGCGCAGCGTCTGGCGCAGCGTGGCGCCGCCGTTGTTGGCAGGACCGAGCGGCGACAGGTAGATCTCGACGATCGAGCCGGCGAGCGCTTGGTCGCGCAGCACGCAGGCAAGCAGCGCTACATCGGCGTAGCGAGTCAGCGGCCGGCCTGTGCACAGCGCCACATGTAGCGCGGCCTGCGCTTGGCGATGGGTCAGGCGGAAACCCTCCAGGCCGACGCTCGGCTCGCCGACCGTCAGCAACACGCCCTCTGAGCGCCCCTCCCCACATACCAGCTGCTCGAGCTCGGCGGTCGAGAGCGGCTGGCCGGCACCAACCCACGCCCACAGCGTCTCCTCGCCGCGTGGCACCCACAGCATGCGGAGCTTGAGTCTGGTGGCAAGCGACCGCAGCGCCTCGAGCGCATCTCGGCCGGTGGCGATCAGACCGATGTGCCAGCCGTCTAGCTCGTAGTCGAGGTCGGCCGATTTGATGTGCGAGGCCCCGGCCAGGATTTCTTGGATGCATTGAGTTCGTCGGCGCTGCGGGGAGCGGGCGAGGCGCTCGAGCTCCAGCGCGTGCTCTGTGCTTGCCACGGCGATCAGCACGTCGAGTAGCGCGGCCTGTAACGCCAGTACCTCTCGCAGCACCACGCTCGGGCAGGATGGCTCTGAGTTCTCGGCTTCGCGGACGATCCGATCGGCAAGCAGCGTCGATCCGGCCAGGTAGCGCCGTACGAGTGTCTCGGCACGCAGGCCGGCGCGCGCGGCGCGATGCGCCTGGGCCACCAGACTCGGCGGGACCGACGCGGGGTGCCCTCCGCCTCGTTCGATCCCGTCGATCGCGTACTCAAGCGCGGTACCGACCGCTGCCGTGAGCCCGGCCAGATACTCGGCATCGTCGGCAGCAGGCGAGCCGGCCGGCAAAGGTGGGAGCGCTCCGACGATCTCTCCCACCAGCTGCGCCCACGGAGCGCGCACACGCGCGAGCAGCTGAGCGCGCGCCAGATTGCGTTGGGTTGCGTTCACGGGACCCGCCAAATTTTTACTCCTACCCGTTGTTGGTGAACACTGCCGACAACCCAATCGCAGGGATTTGAACAGGCTTAGGTCCGGCCCGCTGAACAAGCTGTGCATGAGGATCGAGTCATCTGCGATTTAACGCTGTCCGTGAAACACACAATCGGCATTGGGGTACACGACCGATGTCAGCTTGTCTATAGACAGGCTGTGCACGGGGCGGCCTGACAAGCCACGCTTCCAACATAGGGGTTGTTCTGCCAGCCGCTGTGCCCGCGAACGAGAAACTAGAGCACCAAAGTCGCGCCATAGCGCCGCAGCCAGTCGCGCTGCTCGCGCCAGCCGGGACAGCGACTCTGCACCAAAGCCCAGAAGCCGGGCGAATGGT
Source organism: uncultured Solirubrobacterales bacterium (assembly GCA_963704555.1). GTDB lineage: Bacteria > Actinomycetota > Thermoleophilia > Solirubrobacterales > Solirubrobacteraceae > Palsa-744. Next base: position 957,703 of record OY969921.1, on the reverse strand, counting down.
CGCGGATCTCCAGATGGCAGACCTCGTGCCACACGACGTAGTCGAGCACCGGTTCGGGGGCCAGCAGCAGCCGCCAGTTGAAGCTCATAGCGCCCTTGGCCGAGCACGAGGCCCAGCGCGTGCTCTGGCCGCGGATCGAGAGGCCGCTGTAGGAGGCGCCCACCTGCACGACTGCGGCGTCCAGGCGCGCCGCCACCTCGGTCCGGGCGAGCCGACGGTACAGGCGCTCCACCGCCGGGCGATAGTCGCCGACGGGCACCAGCAACCTCTCGCCGCTGCGGTGCGCGCGCGTGCGCCCGGTCTGCGGGGTCAGCTCCAACGTCGCCCCCAAGTAGGGGACGGTGCCCGCACGCTGCGCTACATGCGCCAGCGCGCGGCGTCCCTCGGACAGGCGCCGCTCGATCCACGGCGCCAGCTCGCGCACGGCAGCCGCGGCCGCCTTCTCGGAGGCCTGTACCGGCAGGATCACCTCGACGTCGGTGTGAGCCCGCACGTTGACGCGCACTCTGCGCGCACGCTTGGAGCGGCGCACCGTGTATTCGATCTCAGCCACGTCAAGAGCGTAAGGCTTGCACCGGGTAGATAATCGGGGGATGCCGAGATCGATCGTGCAACTGCCCACCGCCGTGCGCGAGCCCTACGAGGTCTTCGTCAACGGCGTGCCCCAACGCGAGGGCGTCGACTACCAGGCCAAGGGGCGCACGTTGATGTTCGACCGCGAGCTGCGCAAGGACCGCATCTCCAAGCGCCGCTGGTTCCTTGGCGCCTGGGGCGTCGGCACCTACAAACAGGACGACTCGGTGGACGTGCGCTACGAGGCCGCCGACGGCTCACCGCGCGTGGCCGAGGCGCTTGAGATCGAGCTCGGATAAACGGCCTGCTCCCACGGCCGCACAAGCTTCAGAGCCCCGAGGATCGCGCGCGTCGCCGGCGAGCGGTTGAGCGTGTAGAAATGGATGCCAGGAGCCCCGGCCGCCAACAGCTCGGCGCACTGCAGCGTCGCGTAGGCAACGCCGAAGTCGATCACAGCCTCCGGAGAATCCTCACGGGCATGCAGCTCTTGGCGCAAACCGTCGGGGATCGAGGCGCCGCACACGCCGGCCATGCGCTCCAGCTGGCCGATCTGGGTGATCGGCATGATGCCGGGGACGATTGGCACTTCGATCCCGGCTGCACGCGCCCGCGCCACGAAGTCGAAGTAGAACGCGTTGTCGAAGTACAGCTGCGTGATCAGGAAGTCCACCCCGGTGGCGACCTTCTCGGCCAGGTATTCGACGTCGGCCTCGGGGCTCACAGCATGGATGTGCGTCTCGGGGAAGCAGGCGGCACCGATCGCAAACGGGTAGTCGTCTCTGATCAGCTGCACCAGCTCGCAGGCGTACTCGAGCCCTCCCTCCGTCTTCACCCAGTCCCGCTCACCGGCCGGGGGATCGCCACGCAGCGCAAGCACGTTGTCGACGCCGGCGGCCCGCATCTCATCGAGCGTCGCGCGCAGCTCTTGCTCCGTCGCACCAATGCAGGTGAAGTGGGCCATCGCCTCCAGGCCGTACTCATCCTTGATGCGCTTGACGGTCGCGATCGTCTTCTCGCGCGTGGAGCCGCCGGCCCCATATGTGACTGACACGAACGCCGGCTCGAGCGTTTGCAGCTCGACAAGCGCCGCATACAAATTGCGCTCGCCCTGCTCTGTCTTGGGGGGAGAGAACTCGAACGAGAAGACTGGTTCGCTGCCGGCGAGCAGCCGATCGATCCGCATCGACAAAGCCTAACACGAGCGTGTCAAGGTTTGGGGACTGAGGATTGAGTCGGGTCGGGTCTGGGCTCTGGGGTCGGGGGCTTTGGGGGCTTCGGAGGCTTTGGGGATTGGGGCTTCGGGGGCTTTGGGGATTGGGGGCTTTGGGGGCTTTGGGGGCTTTGGAGATTGGGGATTGGCTACGGCCCTTCGGGCCTACGCTGTGGCGTGCGTCGTCGCACTCCAGCGCTTGGGGTCGTCCCCTATGCACTCAGCCTGGCCCACCACCCGCAGGTGCGTGAGCATCGCGAGCGTCTCCGAGAGCAACCATGGGCCGCCGTGAGTAGCCAGCTCGTCGCTGAAGATGCGCGGCACGATCTCGAAAGCCGTGAGCGGCTCGGACACAGTCGCGCCGCGAACCTTCTCCAGACGCTCAGCGACCAACTCGCGGTTGCCGTCTATGTGCGCGCGCACGTCGGTGAACGTGCGCCCATGGCCTGGCAGGCACAGGCGCGCACCGAGGCGTTCGACCACACCCAGCGAGTCGACGAATTCGCCGACCGGGTCCTGTGAGTAGCCGAAGTCGAAGAACAGCGAAATGCGCCCGAGCAGATGATCGCCGGAGATCAACAGGCGCCGCTCGGGTTGGAACAGGCACACGTGCGACGGTGCATGGCCGGGCGTCTCGTACACGCTCCAGGGGCCAAGGTCGGTGTTGACAACGACACCTGGGAGCAGCTCGCGGTCGGGCGCGATCACCGCCGAGATGCCAGATTCGTGGTGCTCGCGCTCCTCGGCAAAGCGCCGTAGAGGCTCCTCGGGGACGCCGGACTGGCGCGCCACCTCGATACGCCGTCGCAGTGTGGCCTCGGGGTCCTGCTCGCCGATCGACATGTGCTCGTATTTGGGGTGCATCCACAACTCACAGCCGGTGCGCTCCACGATCGCGCCGGCCTGGCCGTAGTGGTCGGAGTGGGCATGGGTGCAGACCACCAGGCGAATGTCCTCGACCGCGAGCCCGCACATCGCAAGCGCACGTTCGAGTTGAGCCATCGAGCCGGACTCGCCGGGTCCCGGCGGGGTGTAGTAGCCCGTGTCGAACAGTACGACCCCATCCCCCGCCTTGACCGCCCACGCGTTGCCGTGCGGCACGCCCGGCCACGGCAGGGGCAGGCGTAGGCGATAGACGCCCGCCAGGGTGCGCTCGCCCCTGCCAAGCTCGCGTTTGCGGACCGGCTCACTCACCGCAGCGGAGACTACTAGCGGGGCTCGCCTTTGGAGGTTGTGCGCCCTAGACTCTTCGTCAGGTTGGTCTCCGCTACAGGGACCGACTCCGGCCGCGGGCGGGGGGCGGTCGGCCAAGCTGGCGCGGCAAAGGAGACGAGATGGTTGACGACGGGGCTGAGCAGGACAAGGCAGCGGCGAAGGTCCAGGAGGCCGCGGAGCACATCCACAAGGCGAGCGCCGGCAAGAAGGCGGCTGCGAACGGCGCCGGCAGCAGCAACACCGAGGCAGTCGCGCGGCGCTATTTCGACGCGATCGCCGCGCGCGATGTCGAGGCAGCCGTGGCGCTTTGGGCCAACGGCGGGCGCGAGCATGTGCGCGGCCAGGTGGACGTACTCGCCCCCGACGGCGTGCGCGAGTTCATCGGCGGGCTGATCGAAGCGATGCCGGACATGAAGATGGAGGTCGTGGAGACCACCACCGAGGGCGAGCGCTGCGCGGTACGCTGGACGATCGCAGGGACGTTCGCCGGACCGGGAGGGTTGAACGGCGTGCAGGCCACCGGCAGTCCGCTGAAACTGGAAGGCGTCGACGTGCTGACGGTGCGCGATGGGCTGGTGCAGGCAAACGACGCGTTCTCCGACGGCATGACGGCGGCCCGCCAGATCGGGCTGATGCCGCCGCAAGACTCCGCCGCCGAGCAGCGCCTGATGGGCGCGTTCAACGTGAAGACAAGAGTGACCGGCATGGCCACGCGCGATGCCGAGCTGGTTGCCGAGGGCGTGTGGGTCGTGCAGGGCCAGCCAGGACGCTGCAACGTGTATCTGATCGAGGACGAGAGCGTGGGCGGCGTGACTATGTACGACGCGGGTGCGCGCACGATGGTGCGCGCCGTGGCCAGCGCCGGCGCCAAGCTCGGCGGGATCAAGCGGATCGTGCTCGGCCACGGCCACACCGACCATCGCGGCACCGCGCCCGCGCTTGGCGTGCCCGTGCTCTGCCATCCCGACGAGGTCCAAGACGCTGAGGGCAGCGGCGGCTTTCGCTACTGGCCCGAGGGGCTCGTCGGACTGCCGACCCCCCAACGCCAAATCCATAGAGCGATGCATCGTCTCGCTTGGGACGACGGTCCCGTGAAGATCTCGGGCACCCTCTCCGAGGGCGACGAGGTCGCCGGCTTCAAGGTGATCGAGCTCCCCGGCCACGCCCCCGGGCAAATCGGCTTGTGGCGCGAGTCCGATCGCCTCGCGCTCGTCAGCGATTGCTTCTACACACTCGAAATGTGGGGCCGTAGCTGCTCCCCGCACGTGCCCGAGCAGACCTACAACTACGACACCGGCCAGGCCAAGGCCTCGATCCGCAAGCTCGCGGAGATGGAGCCGGCGGCCGCGTGGCCCGGGCACGCCAAGCCCGTCACGGGCGACGTGCGCACGCAGCTGCTGAAGGCCGCGGAGACGATGTAGGCGGCGATCATGGTGGCGCCCGACCCGCTCGGCAGGCCGGCGGCCACGGTGGCGCCCTGCCGACGGCAGCCCACGCCCAAGCACACAAACACGTCGGCGCTCGTGCGGTCGCGATCGCACCGGACACCGACCAGGTAGAGCCATGGCCAAGAAGACCCGCAAACACGAGAAGCTGGGCGCACCCACAAGCGACTACACCGACGCGCAGGGCAACGTGCTGACACTGCGCGGGTCGTTTACCGCGGGCGCCCGGCGCGAGTACGCCGAGACGCTGGCAGGTATGGGCGCGCGCGCCGCCTCCACACAAGAGGACTCATGGCAGCGTGCAGTGGAGCTGCTATTTGAGCGCCTTGCCGTGCGTTGGACAATCGCCGGCGCCCCGATCGAGCGTCAGAAGGAGCTGCTCGCCCGCCTGCGCGTAGGGAGCGCCGCAGAGCGGGCTTGGGTACGGGACACACTGCGCGAGCACTGTGCCGAGTGGTTCCCGGACGTACAGGCGCCTTAGAGAGTCTTCAAAGTGGGTCTAGGACGTGCAGGGCCCCTGGAGAGTCATTCAAAATGACCTGTACGCCTCGATACCCCTTGGCGTGGAGCTAAGGGATTTATTTTGGCACCTAACTTTTACCTATGCCTTCGCAACGGGGGGTGTTGAGCAGATCATTCAAAAGATGAGCCACACACACCCCAGCTTGCATAACCCCTCAACGCCCGCTGCAGAGCTCATTTTGAAGAGGTCTTAGAGCATTAGCCGGACTCGCCGGGCAACTCCAGGCGCGGGCCGTGGGCGTTGCCGGCCGACACGAAGCATGCGTTGGCTGGGCTCAAAACGAACTCGTACAGATCCCCGTCCTCACCCTGAACGCTTACCCGACTGCCGTCGTCGTGAACGGCAACGATCGTGCCGCGCTCGGCGTCACCGCCAAAGTGCTTGATGCGCGCCGACGCTCCAACGCACGGAAGTGGTCGTGTGGGACCCAACATCGCCACCCGAGGCATAACACAAACGTCACACCCGGGCGCCGCGTGCGCCCGCCGCGACCGCTACCGTGGCGAGACAATGCGCCGCACGAAGATCGTCGCCACCATTGGCCCAGCCTCCCGTGAGCCAGAGACGCTGCTCGCGATGGTGCGTGCCGGAATGGACGTGGCGAGGCTGAACTACTCCCACGGTACACTGGCCGAGCACGAGGAGACGGTGCGCCGCGTGCGCGATGCGGCCGGACGAGCGGGACGACCTGTCGCGATCTTGCAGGACCTGCCGGGTCCGAAGCTACGCATCGGCCCGCTGCGCGAGGACATCGTCGAGCTCAAGCCAGGCGACTTAGTCACGTTCAGCTGCGGCGAGGAGCAGATCGGCGACGCCGCCCACATGTCGATCACCTGGCCGGGCCTTGCCGCCGCGCTGACGCCCGGGGAGATCCTCTACCTGGCCGACGGCTCGGTGCGCCTGCGCGTGCGCGAGGTGCGCTCCGAGCGGGGTGAGGTAGACGTCGAGGTCGAGGTCGGCGGCGCCGTGGCATCGAGGCAAGGCCTGAACATCCCGGGACCCGCACACACGTTGCCGTCTGTGCCCGAGGAGGACCTAGAGCTGCTGCGCCACGGCGAATCGATCGGTGTGGACATGGTGGCGCTGTCCTTCGTGCGCTTCCCCTCCGATGTGGAAACCGTGCGCGAGCACACGCGCCTACCGCTGATCGCGAAGATGGAGAAGCCCCAGGCGGTCGAACACGCCGAGGCGATCATCCGCGCCGCCGACTGCGTGATGGTCGCGCGCGGCGATCTAGGCATTGAGATGCCGATCGAGCAGGTGCCAGCGGTGCAGAAGCAACTGCTCAAGCAGGCCGGCTATCTGGCTCGTCCGTCGATCACCGCGACACAGATGCTCGACTCGATGGTCACCTCCTCGCGTCCAACGCGCGCCGAGGTGGCAGACGTGGCCAACGCGATCCTCGACGGCACCGACGCGGTGATGCTCTCCCAGGAGACGGCGATCGGCGCCTACCCGGTGGGAGCGGTGGAAATGATGGCCGCCGTCGCGATCCAGGCCGAGGCGATCGCACCGTATGAGGACTGGAACACCAGCCGTGTGCGTCGCTCCGAAAGCGACCCCGCTCACACGGTCGCCCACAGCCTATGTTTGGCCGCGCGCGAACTGCAGCTCGACGCACTGATCGTGCCGACGCTCTCGGGCCGCTCGGCGCGACTGGTATCCGCTCACCGCCCGACGGTCCCGATCTACGCGCTCTCCCCCGGACGCGAGACTGTGCGCCGCTGTGGCTTGATGTGGGGCGTGCAGGCCTCCTCGATCCGTCGCCACGAGACGACCGAGGAGCTGATCGCCGATTCCGCCCGGCGCGTCGTCGAGCTCGGCTGGTGCGAGCGGGGCCAGCGTGTCGGCATCACCGCGGGCCTGCCGAGCGGGCGCCCGGGAACCACGAGCTTGATGCAGATACAGGTGCTTTAGGTCAGCGTTGCCCGATTACGAGACACGCCGTTGCAACCGGCCCCAACCGGACCTGTTCGACTGTACCGGCGAATCTTGTTTCCCAAAAAAGAGCCTCTACGCCGCCCCCACGCCCGTGCGTTCGTAGAACTCCGTCTCCGCGACGCCCAACTCGGTCACGGGCTCCTCGCCGTACATCCACTCGCGGGCGATCCGGTGCCAGTTGTTGCGCGCGCGCAGCTGTGAGAGCACCGCAAGCGTCAGCATCTCCATGCGCCGCCCGAACAGGTGCTCGGGCTGGATCGTCTGGTGGCGCATCTCGCGAAAATGAGACGAGCGCGGGTCCGAGCTCTCGATCAGCACCTCAGTTGCGATCTCAGGCGAGAGCTGCACCTCTTCGTCGGCTGTCGTGTACCACCAGATCGCGTCCTCGATGAAGGCAAGCAGGCGATCGGGATCGACGCGCTCGGGTTCGGGCAGGAAGCGCGACTCGGACAAGAGCGTATGCAGCGTCTGCGCATCGCCCTCGACCACGGCACGCTGGCAGGCCAGCTCGAGCTCTACCGGCTCTCGATCGAGGCGCTTGAACAGGCCGAAGTCCAGAAACGCGACGCGCCCGTCGTCCAACAACATGAAATTGCCCGGATGCGGGTCGCCTGAGAACTGGCGGTGGCGGTACAGGCAGCCGAGAAAGAAACGAAACACGATCTCCCCGATCCGGTCGCGCTCGGCCTGCGGATACTGCTTCAGCTGCTCGAAGCCGACCCCTCGCACGAAATCGGTGACGAGCACGTGCTCACGCGAGAGCTCGCTGACGACCTCGGGCACCACGATGAAGGGATGGCCCTTGAAGATGCGCGCCAGCGAGCGCTGGTTCTGCGCCTCGAGCTCGTAGTCGAGCTCCTCGCCGATGCGGTCGCGGATCTCGGCTGTGACCCCCTTGACATCGAGGCTCGGCGTCATGCGCTTGAGCAGCCGCATGATCATCCCAAGGTTCTGCATGTCCGCGCGAACCGCGGCCGCCACCCCTGGATACTGCACCTTGACGGCGACCTCACGCCCCCCTACCCCGCGACGGCTATCTCCCGGCGATCGGGACTCCTCCCTAAGCACAGCTCTGTACACCTGCCCGATCGACGCCGCGGCGATCGGCTCTTCGTCGAACTCGGCGAACACGTCTGAGATCTTCTCTTCGAGGTCGTCCTCGATCACGCGCTTCATCTGCTTGAAGGACACGATCGGCGCCGCGTCGCGCAGCTTGGAGAGCTCGCGCTGGAACTCCTCACGGTGCTCCTCCGGCACCAGCCCGACATCCAGGAACGACATCACCTGGCCCAACTTCATCGCGGCCCCCTTCATCGTCCCCAGCGCCGCCACGATCTGCTTGGCGGTCTCTAGCTGGCGACGGGCGCTCGCCTCCTGGGCCCCTCGCTCGCTGCGCGTCATGTTCGCTGCCTTGGTACCGAGACGCTTGACGGTCTCGCCAGCAGCAAGCCGCCCAACGGTGGCGGTGCGACGCACCCTCGATGTTGGGATCTTCTCCTGCGCCACCCTTTGAGTTTAGGTCTCTACACGGGAGCCGGGGACGATGTCGTCCTTGCCGTCCGGCCAGCGCACCCATGCCTTCTTGCCGCCGTCGTAGTCCTCGCCGAGCAGGATCAACGTCGCCGGCTCGCCGAGCGCAGTGCAAGACTCAGTGCCTTCCGGGTCCAGGCCACGCCACACACGAATGAACGAGTTCTGCTCCCACTCGCGCGCGACGCTCGTCGCGTCGGTGTGGCCCGGGTAGACGATCGTCTCCCCCGGCAACTCCATCAGCGTCCCCATGATCGAGTCGCGCAGGTCGGTGTAAGTCGTATGCCCCGGCGCCCGCACGCCCCCGACCGAACCTCTGAAGAGCGTGTCCCCCGTGAAGACGACCGCTTCGCCACCTTGAAAGCCACCGGGACCGGCACCGGCGCCTGGACGCGTGCTTCCGCTAGGACGCGCCACCAGGAACGAGAGCATCCCGGCCGTATGCCCCGGTGTACGCAACGGCCTGACCTCGAGCTGGCCGAACTGCAGCATCTCACCGGCCTCGATCGTGCTCACCTCAACGCCCTTGCCCACGGAATCGCCCATCTCGGCCAGTGCCTCGCGCTCAAGCGGATGGATCAGCACCTTGAGCTTCGGCCAGCGCTTGCACAGCGCACCAACCTCGCTCACGTGGTCGAAGTGATGGTGGGTGAGCAGCACGTGCGTTGGCTCGACTTGCAGGCGCTTGGCGGCCTCCAGAAGCGGCGCCACCGGCCCGCCGGCATCGACGAAGAAGCCGGGCCCACCTTCGCCGTCGGCGACGAGATAGGTGTTCGAGAGGAACTGGGGATTCAGCGAGCGCTCTATGAGCATGGCGGCCATACTTGCACGCCGATCAGCATCGAGGCCACCAGGGTACCCGCAGCGATCCTCGCACTTCAAGGCTCGTAGCGAACGATCCTGACTATCGCCGCGGCGACGGTGACCACAAACGGCCCGATCAGGACACCCCCGAGCCCACGGACAGCGGCAAGGACGATCACGCCGATCAGCACCAAGCACAGCAGGCTCTCAACGAGAAACCTACGCCACGCCACGACACGTCGCAATCTTCGCCAGCAACGTGGCGAGCACCCGAGCGCAAAAGCACCTGAGCCAAACTCAGGTCAGCAGCCGCTCGGGCATCCACGTCACCGAGGTCTCACGAATCGAGCGCGGCTTGCGCGACCCGCGCCTGTCCACCCTCCTGAGCTTGGCCCGCGCCCTTGAGGTGCCTCTGGCTCGACTGCTGGAGGGCGTATCCTCCTAAACTTCGCCTATGCCCCTAATACATACGTGCTACCGCATCACCGACATTGACCGTTCGATCGCTTTTTACAACGCGCTCGGCTTCGAGGAGGTCGGGCGCATCCCGATCGGCGACGAGGCCATCAACGTCTTCATGAACCAGCCGGGCGACGGCGACATGCCGCGCCTAGAGCTCACTTACAACTCCGGCGTCGACTCGTATGAGATCGGCTCGGGCTACGGTCACATCGCGATCACCGCCTCCGGCCTAGACGCAATGCTCGCACGACTGGACAAGCTTGGCATCCAGCCTGAGAAGCCGCCTTATTCTGTGCGCGAGGGCGGCTCGCGACTGTGCTTCGTTAAAGATCCCGATGGGTACAGAATCGAGATATTGGAGATGGGCTAAATGCCCAGCAGTACAAACAGATTCTTGTGCTTCGTGCAGTAGCTTCGTCGCCACCGCTGGCACCAACGTGCCGCAGCAGCTAGCGCGCGTAGATCGCGGGTCGATAGCGTGGCTCGGGGATCGGCTTGCCGGCCTCGCGTGCGGCAGAGATCCAGGCATCCTTGGCGCGCTCGACCTCCGCCAGAGCCTCCTCGGCGCTCGCGCCGAGAGCGGAGCACGCATCCAGGTCAGGGACATCCGCGACGTAGGCTGCATCCTCGTCGCTGTAGAACACGTTGATGTGGTAGTCGCTCATGGCTCAGTCCCTCAGCCTTAGATCGTAACGCTCCACCAACCGCACCAACTGCCGAAGTTGGTATGGCTTTGCCTGTCCGCGAACCGACTGGAGGTTGAGCAGCTCCGCGATGTCGGGGTGGGCAAACACATGATGGCTGCTCACGCGGCGCAGCTCGAAGCCGAGACGCTCCAACAGACGACAAGCGTCGCCAAACGCGACATTGCCAGCTCGCCGCGCGCGAGTCGAATCAGAAGCTTGCGCTCGTCCATGCCTGGAACGTAGAGCTTGCTTGGGACGGTATTCGGCAGGCAGATCCGCGTCGTCCTGGCAAGGACGCTGTCGGACGGGGCCCTGAGTTGCAAACCGACCACTACCTCGATGGCTATAGGGTCGAGATATTGGAGATGTAGTTAACCCAGGTATGCGGGCCCATGCGCTGGCGCAGCTCCCGCAAGGTGCGTCCATTCGTTCTGCACTTCATCGGCGTCTCGCCATCGCACAGTGTTAGTTCCGCCTGGGATGAAAGCATTCGGGCGCGAGGATCCCCGATGCTGCGTGTCACGTTGAAGGACGGCTGAGTCGTCGGTGGCTACTTCGGCGATGGCAGCCTCGCTGGCTACTCCGAGCATGCGCAGGACTTGTTCATATCCGAGCGGTGGTCGATCGACCCCGAGAACGACTGGTTTGTAGAGACTGCACGAGGCACCGAAGGACTGTGGATTGCACGTGACGAGATCGCATCCATTGAGTTCTACGAACGCCCGTCGGGACAAGGCCGATGGAGAAGAGGAGCCGTCCGGCTGACCGCTACCATGACTTGCATGATCGATGAGCAAAGGTTGCCGCCCGTAGAAAAGCGAGGTGGCTATCAGCTCCAGAACGCTGCGCCAAGTCCACTTCAACCGCCACCGCCACCGCGCGACTCGGCGTCGAGCGCGAAACCACCAGCTCCCCCGCAGCCTCTCCGCCCTCTACGGGGTGAGATTCTGGAGATAACACTCTAAGAGTTCGAATCCGGAGCGCGCTGTGAGATATGTTCGCACCATCTCGACTCTCGCGGGGAGGCTAGCCACGGCGAGCTCAGCAGGCATCCTGAGCCTAGCGCTATCGGCCATGGTGCTGGCAGCAACTGTGCACGTGCACGTGCACGTGCAGCACAAGCCAGCTGTCCGCCAGAACATCCATCTCACTTTCCCGGCGAAGCAACTTCCCGAAGGCGGCTACTACTACGGGGTGATCGTGCTGAAGCCATACAAGAAATACACGCGGACCTCACCGCCGCTGTGCTCGACGTCAAGCAACATGCAACGCACCGACTACGGATATCCGCAGGCAAGTAGACAGGTAATGCTCGCCCTGACCCCGGCGAAATCCTCGACCGAACATTGGTGCCCGAGCGGCTCCTACGAAGGCGCGATCTACGCCGTCCCTCATGCACCACCATGTGAAAGTGCCTACCCCTGCCATAGCGAACCGTACAAAGAACCGTGCGCTGGTGTCGGGCCCGGGTGCGTGCATGGCATAATCGCACGACCAAAGGAATACGCATACCCCGACGGCCTGCCGGCACCTCGAGCGACCGGCACAACGATCGTGACGCACTTCTCCGTCAAGCTTCCCAACTAGGTGCCTATGTTTACTTCCGTACTACAGCTCGATGGATACCGGGTGGAGATAATTGAGCAGCCACGCCTCGAGAAGACGCAAGGGTAGCCAGAACCCGAGCGCACAGCTCGGACCGTAGCCGGCGATTCGCCCTTCGGTCGATTCAAGAGAAATCCGTACGGGACCAACATTCCGAACTAGAATGGCCGCCGGACGACTTGGCCAATTTCCGCACAGCATCGGCTCGAGCTAACTGGAGGAGTACACCCGTGCATCGCGATCTGCAGGAGCATTTGAAGACGGCCCGAGGACAGTCGAAGGATGTCGTGGCTGTGTTCCTAGACATTCATGGGTTCACGTCGTGGGGGGCCGAGTCTACGAACGCCGCCACATTCCTGAAGGCGGCGTACAACGCGATCCTTACTCGACATTTCACAGATGCCGACTACTTCAAGCTCACGGGCGATGGAATGATGGTGATCTACTCGTTCGATGACGAGTCGTTGCAACGTGTGATCCGAATGACAGTCGCTAAGAGCATCGCTCTTGTTGACGCGTTTCCCCGGCTCACCAAGAAGGACCTAATGATCAACTATCCTGTGCCGCAACTGCTAGGCGTAGGCCTAGCGCGGGGTGCAGCAACTGTCCTGAAGTCGGGAGACAAGACCCTCGACTACACCGGCGCGCCGCTGAATCTGGCAGCGAGGCTAATGGACCTTGCCCGTCCGTCAGGCGTGGTGTTCGACGATTCATTTGGCATTGAGCTGCTCACGCCCGCTAATCGCAAGAAGTTCGCTAAGGACGCGGTCTATATCCGGGGTATCGCTGAAGAAACCCCACGGTCGGTCTATATCCTTCGAGGCAAGACAAGACTGAGCGAGTTCAGCAAGCTCCCGATCATAGCGCCGGTACGTGTGGTCGATTCCACCGAGAAGACAACGCTCGCCAATTTGGAAGAACGCGGCTCCAGCCATTGGAAGGAGCTTTTGCAGATCCCAGCAAGAACGGACGACGGAAGAATCCACCTGTCCTACCCGAAGGCCAAGAGCGACGGGTCACGCAATGAGACGCTTCGCCGGACATCCGCTCACAAGATCCGAATTGAGCAGCGATTGATGAAGTGGTACGCCTTGATCGACTACGGTGCCATGGTGCGCGAAATGAAGAAGAACAACTGCCAGCCAACGTGGCCGGTGAGAACGACGATCGAATATTCCGTTCGCGAGGCAGGACCGTCGTCCGAGTAGTTCCGTTCGTGTGCCATGATCGGATGGCCAGCCGGCAGTGTGTAACTGTCACGGTCCCGAAGCCGTCTGGATGAGCCATCCCGACGGGCGCTGGATCGAGATCGTCGAGCAGGGATGAGCCGGCTTCCAGAGGTTCAGAGTCTTGTGCTACATTAAGACGCACAATGGCTGCCAGACACCCAATCTCCGCCTCCAAGGTAGGCGTCCGTGAGCTACGTCAGAACCTCAGCCGCTACCTGGAGCGCGTCAAGGAGGGCGAGACGCTGACCGTTACGGAGCGCGGACATGAGGTCGCTCGGCTTGTGCCCTCACCTAATGCGGTTGACCCGTACTACTTGAAGCTCGCGGAAAAGTACGGTGCAACGATCCCTAAGGGAGACCTGGTCGAGGCCATAAAAAACTTGCCCCCGCGCGACAAACCGGCACCCGCCGGTACGACAGACGCGATCCTCGCCGAGGATCGTCGTGATCGATTCTGAGCACAAGGACACACGCTCAAGCGTTTACGTCGACACGAGCGCCTTGGTGCGAGTGGTACTCGAAGAGCCCGACAAGAAGGCGATAGAACGTGATCTCTCCAAGTTCGATCAGAGTGTCGCGAGCCGCCTGCTGCGCGTCGAGTTGCGCCGTGTGGGCCGCCGCGAGAACGCCCTCGAAGCGGCAGATCAAATACTTGACGGTGTCCTGCTCATACCTATCGACGAAAGTGTCCTCGCGGCCGCTGAGACGATCGCACCAACAAGGGTTGCCACGCTCGACGCCATTCACCTAGCCACCGCCGTGCGCCTCGCCGAGGCGGGCGAGCTGGACGCGCTGATGACCTATGACAAGCAACTAGCAAACGGCGCTCGCGAGCACGGCATCACCGTGCTCGCGCCAAGCTGATTTGCGTCAACTACCCGGCCTGAGCGTGAACTTGGCCGAAGTCCTCAGCAGCGGCTTGCCGGAGCTGTCCTCAGGCGTCAGGTAGCCGCACAGCAGATAAGTCCCGGGCCCCGCCTCGCCGCTGAACACCTTCAATTCTCCGTGCCAGTTGAAAGCGCCGCGGAAGTTGGCCGGGTTTCTCGGAAAGAGTTGAGGATCAGTGGGCGTACCCGGGATCGGCTCCAACTCACTGTCTCCTTTGCGTGCTATCTCCTGAGCGGTGGTGGCAGCGCATGATTTCTGTGCGTTCAGCTGGTAGTACACCGACATCTCGGCGCGCTTGCTGGACGTACCGGAGACCGTCACCGTGAAGCCTTCGTTTTCAGCGGCGAAGAGACTGAGAGACGCGGGGGTGACAGCAATCTTCAACTGCTCGGCCGCCGCTGCCACAGCAGCACCGCACAGCACGATGGCCGTGGCCGTAAGCAGCGTCACGCTCACACGGCGGACGAAGCGTCCGCCGCGGCCACCATGCCCGCGACTCATGTAGCTGGGAATCTGCATCGGCTCCTCCTCAACGGTCATTGCCGTCCCTACGGTGGCTCGGATTGCGCGCGATCATATAGTGCGTGACTTCGTGGAACTAGGTCTCGCCACATTTGCCGACGTAGCCCCCAGCGCCTCCCCGGCGCGTATAGCCCAGCGCCTGCAAGAGCTACTCGAGGAGATCGAGCTTGCCGACCGCCTCGGCCTCGAGGTGTTCGGCCTCGGCGAGCACCACCGGCGCGACTATGCGGTGTCGGCCCCCACGGTGGCGCTTGCCGCGGCGGCAGCCCGCACCGAGAAGATCCGCCTGTCGAGCGCCGTGACCGTGCTCAGCTCGGCCGACCCGGTCACCGTCTTCGAGGAGTTCGCCACACTCGATCTGCTCTCGAACGGACGCGCGGAGATCATGGCGGGCCGCGGCTCGTTCACCGAGTCCTTCCCGCTGTTCGGCCTCGACCTGGAAGACTACGACGATCTGTTCGCCGAGAAACTGGAGCTGCTGCTGGCGCTGCGCTCCTCCGAGAGCGTCAGCTGGTCGGGGCGCCACCGCGCCGCCCTACACGAGGCCGCCGTGTACCCCCGTCCGCTACAGCAGCCGCTCCCCGTTTGGATCGCCGTTGGCGGCACCCCGGCATCAGTGGCGCGCGCCGGGATGCTCGGACTGCCGTTGATGATCGCCATCATCGGCGGCGCGCCTGCCCGCTTTGCGCCGCTGGTCGACTTGTATCGCGAGGCGCTGCGTCGCGGCGCGCAAGAGCGAGCACGAGGCGACAGTCCCGACACGTATTCGCACGATGAGGCGCACCAAGCCCAACCGAGGATCGGCCAAGGTGTCCCGGCTGTCGGCCAAGGCGGGCCAGCAGTCGGCCAAGGCGGGCCAGCAGTCGGCCAAGGCGGGCCAGCAGTCGGCCAAGGCGGGCCAGCAGTCGGCATCAACTCGCACATGTACATAGCCGAGAACGCCAAGCGCGCGGCCGACGAGTTCTTCGGGCCGTACTCGCAGATGATGAACCGCATCGGCCGCGAGCGCGGCTGGCCACCGATGAGCCGCGCCCAGTTCGATGCCGGCTGCGCGCCGGAGGGCCATCTGCTCGTCGGCACGCCCGAGGAAGTCGCGACAAAGATCCTCGCCCACCACGAGCTGTTCGACCACGACCGCTTCCTTGGCCACATAAGCGTCGGCGTGCTCCCGCACGAGAAGGCGCTGCACGCGACCGAACTGTTCGCGACGGAGGTAGCCCCGCGCGTGCGGGTCTCACTTGGCGCCGACGAGACGGCAAGCGTCTCAGATCCTGTCGCCTCGGCCGACACCGGCGGCGCTACCGACTCATCGAGCAGCGCTACCCTTCCTGCCAGCGATGGCTGACACAGGCAAGATCGCCAAGAACCTGGAGCGCTTCGCGCAGGCCGTGGCCGCCCACGACCGCGAGAACCCGACGCACACCGCCTACGGGATCGGCTTGGCGCACTTCGACATGGAGCGCCTCGGTCTCGAGGAGGGCGAGGAGATCCTCCCGGGGATCACGATCCACGCCGACGGCGGACAGAGCTCCAACTTCCGCGTGCTCTGCGACGGTCAGCACGACGAGGGCGCCGTCGAGTCGGAGGAAGAGGTCGTGGAGGCGGTCTCTACTCAAGCGTTGCCGATGGTCTCGCCCGGCGCCTCGCCGCGCGAGCTCTGAGCCGCACCCCAGCTTAAGAGACGCTTGGTGAGGCGATGCCAGCGCGTGCCGCGATCATCGCGACAAGCCGCTCGATCGCCGGACACTCGATCCCATGCCGCGCGGCAGCGCGCAGCACCGAGCCTGGAATCGCGTCGAGCTCAGGTGGGCGCCCCGCGGCGATATCGCGCTGCATAGAGCTGCCGAGCGTGTCGTGAGCAGCCGTCAACTCGCCGAGCGGATCGCCGGTCGCGATCGAAGCGCCCTCGGCCTGGGCCACGGCGCAACCCTCCTCGATCGCGCCGACCAACTCGGCACGCAACTCGGGGGTCGAGCGGATCTCCCCGAGCAGCTTGTCAAACGCGCTGGTGGTACACGCAAGCGCGTTGAGACGCACGAGCTTCGACCACATCACCTCTGGCTCGGAATCGCCGACGCGCGCGGGGACTCCGGCGTCTGAGAGCGTGTTCGCGAGCGCCTGCATCGGCGCGTGTGCGACCTCATACTCGGAGGCCATCTCCACGCGCAGGAACCGACTCGTGTGGACCACCACGCCCGGCTCGGGACGGTCGGCCTCGACGCGGATCGTGCCGGCGACCACGGCCTCCTCGCCAAAGTGCTTACGCAACGTGCGGATGTGGTCGAGCCCGTTCAGCAACGGCAGCACCAGCGGCGGTGATGTCTCAACCCGCTCGAGCGCCGCCTGCAAACCGGCCGCCTTGGTGGCCACGAGAAGCGCGTCCACCGGCTCGTGAAGCCGGGAATCCACACGCGGCCGAGTGCTGAAATCGCCCAACAACACGCTACTCACACGCAGGCCGCGAACAGAGATGGCAGCGGCGGTCTGCTCGCGCGCGAGCACGAGCACAGGCGTACCGGCACGGTCGAGCGCGCCCGCAACCAGGCCGCCCACGCCTCCGGGGCCGAGCACGGCGATCCTCACGACAGTGGGTCCACGAGCACGCCGGGGTTCATAACCCCCTGGGGATCCACGGCCGCCTTGGCACCGCGCAACGCCGCGGCGAACGGGTCGGGCCGCTGACGGTCATACCAAGGCCGATGGTCGCGCCCGACGGAGTGGTGGTGGGTGATGGTGGCGCCCTCGGCGACGATCACCTCAGAGACTGCCGCCTTGATCGCCGCCCACTGCTCTACCTCCTCGCCGCGCCGCGCGGGGGCAAGCACGGTGTAATAAGGAGCGGGACCGTCTGGGTAGACGTGGGTGAAGCGGCAGGAGACGTGCGCCGCGCCGCTTGTGTCCTCGGCCGCGGCACGCGCGGCGGCCATCACACGCTCGTGGAAACCCGGGAAGCGATCCCAAGTGATTGCGGTCTCGAATGTCTCGGAGAGAACACCCATCGCGACGAAGATGTCCCGCACATAAGGGGCACGCAAGAACGCTTCGCGCCATGCCCCAACGCCGCCACCAGTATTGCCCATTTCGGCGCCACCGGTACTGCCCATTTCGGCTGTGCCCCCCTGCGCGCGCGGGACATCGCCCTTTTTTGGACTACCAATCCCCGCACCACCGGTCCCCGCACCGATACCGCCGTGCGACCCATCTCTGTCCTCGGAGGATTCACGCCTTTCTCCGGCGAGGCCACCGTGCTCGGCACAGATGGCAAGCGCCCGGTCCATCGGCAGGCCGACCGGGTGATCGCAGGACTCAAAGCCAAGCACGAGCAGGGCGAAAGTGCCGTCGCCCGACATCGTAAAGCGCGCCTCGGCCAGGTCGATCAGCCGGCAGTTGCTCGGGTGAAGGCCCGATTGGGAAAGGGCACGCACGCACTCGGCTCCAATTCCGAACGTGGGAAAACGTACCCCCACCGAGGCCCGGTGGGTGGGGCGTGGCTGGACTCGCACCCATGCCTCTGTGATGACCCCTAGCGTGCCCTCCGAGCCGACGAGTAGCCGGTCGGGGCTCGGGCCCGCGCCGGAACCCGGCAGCCGTCGTGACTCCCACGTGCCCGTCGGCGTGAGCGCGCGGACGGACTCGACGAAGTCCTCGATATGCGTCCACACGGTGGCGAAATGCCCGGCAGCGCGCGTGGCGATCCAGCCGCCGAGCGTGGAGAGCTCGAACGACTGGGGAAAATGGCGCAGCGTGAGGCCGTGCTCCGCAAGCTGCGCCTCCAGGTCCGGCCCGGTGGCGCCGCCCTGGATGCGTGCGGCACGCGAGACCTCGTCCACCTCGACTACTTGGCGCAGTCCCCCGAGGTCGATCGAGATCGCTCCGTTGTAGCTGGAGTCCACGACAGGCTGCACCCCGCCGACCACGCTCGTCCCACCCCCGTAGGGGATCGCGGCGACGCGCTCGGCCGCGCACCACTCCAGTAGCCGCTCGACGTCGTGCTCGTCGCGTGGCGAAGCGACGAAGTCCGGGGGATGCTCGAAGCGGCCGCGGAAGCCGAGCACGACATCCGAGTAGGACTTGCCGAGCGCGTGGGAAGCGCGCGCGTGCGTGTCGGCTGCGCAGATCCCGGCAAGCGCCGACGGAGGCACGATCCGTGGATCTGGCAGCCTGAGAGCATCCAGACCCACCGGGTCCTCGACCTCTACGGGCAGGAAGCCGAGGTGGGTCGCAAGACCGCCGGCCGCGGCGCGAACCTCCTCGGGGGAAGGCTGCTCGTCCTCGAAGCCCCAACCCCAATGCTTGCGTCTGCGAGTGCTCACCGCCGAGAGCTTAGGGGGAGATGTCCCCAAAACCGGCATGCCCCCCCGCGCGCGCGGGGGGCATCGACGATTTAGAACAACTCTCCACCCTCGCCTGCCCAGCTCTCTCCGCCCTCGCCTGCCCAGCTCTCTCCACCCTCGCCTGCCCAGCTCTCCACCCTCGCCTGCCCGCCTTCCCATCCTCACCTTCCCGTCCCGCATGAGCGGATCTTTACTCGCCGCGGCTCCCTGATAGCTAGCCTTCTAGATGTGGCCACCAGAGCACAGCCGACGACGAACGAGCTGCCGCAGCTGCTGGCGCGCGGACCCTGGGAGCTGAACCAGGTCAAGACGCGTTGGCGCAGCGAACACTTCGAGCCCTCGCCCGAACACACCAAGATCGCGGACGCCGAGATTGCCAGCTTGCAACAGCGCGGTTCGCCCAGCCACGATGGTCTTGCGGGACGGCTGGTCGACTTCAAGCAGGGACCACAGGGCATAGAGCTCGAGATGCAGCCGCTGCGTTGGGCGCTGCGGCTGGTGAGCGACAATGCTTCGGACAGCGTCGCCGGACTATGTGTGACACGTGCTGCTGATGGGCGCTGGCTGGCGGGTAGGCGCGCAGCATGGCTTTCTACCTGGGCTGGGCGCTGGGCGCTGGGCGCCGGCGGCGCTGTGGATCTCGGCGAGAGCCCAGCCGACACGCTGGTCAGGGAGCTGAACGAGGAGTGGTCGGTCTCGCCTGCGCGCGTGCGCGGGGAGGCACTGATCCGCTTGCCCCACCAACTTGTGATGTTCGTCGGACAAGCCTGGCTCCACGAGGGCGCCGAGGTGACCCCCGACCACGAGCACGACGAGTACTCCTGGTGGCCGAGCAACATCGACGAATGGCCCACCGAGGCCGAGGAGAGCCTGCGCAGGATGGCGCGCTGGCTGTCGGAGTGAGCAAACCGGCCAGCCTCTCCGAGACTGTGAAGGCTCCAGGCGGCGCCCGCCCGTCGACAAGCGCGGCTCACCCATTGACAGACGGGGCTCAATCGCCAACAAACGCGGCTCACCCGTCCACCGCCTTCACCCGCCTGAAGTGGACCTCCTTCTTTCATTCGTGCGTGTATACCTCGCTGCTGATCTGCGCCTTTGCGCTCGGCAAACCACAACCGGAGACGCTGGTACTTGGGTGGACGCACGGACTGCTGTGGATCGGCATGTCGCTTGCCTGCATAACCGCGGCGCGCATGAGAATCGTCTCACTGCGCCTCGCGGTGGCGGTCGCGGTGCTGGGCGGCATCGGGCCCTTCTTTGGCAGCGCCGAGTTCGTACGCGAACAACGTCGCCAAGCGACTGTTAGGCAACGTGAAGAGACGCCGACTTCGGTCGCCCTGGATTAATTCCGGCGGCCGGGCACGCTAGAGTGACAGCAGATGGCGTCCGGCACTACGATCAATCAAATGATCGACGTCGTGACCCCTGCCGCCGGCGAGTCGGTCACCGAGGGAACGATCCTCGAATGGCATGTCAAGGTCGGCGAATTCATCAAGGTCGACGACACGATAGTTGAGATCTCCACCGACAAGGTGGATGTCGAGCTGCCCTCGCCCGCCAGCGGGACCGTCGTTGAGATCCTTGCCGAGGAGGGCGACACCGTCGGCGTTGGACAGGTGATCGCGCGGCTTGCCGCAGGCGACGGTGGGTCGGCCCAATCCTCGGGAGACGGGGCCCCTTCCGCGGATGGCGGTGACGGCGCCGCCGAGCCTGGCACAACAAGTTCAACGCAGGCTGGCACCCCCTCCGCTCGAGCCGAAACAAGCGTTTCGCAAGGTACAGGCGCTCCGCAGGCGACCAGCGACGGGACGGCGGCGACGCCCGACGGCAAGCGTGTCTCGCCCGTGGCGGCACGCGTGGCGACCACCGAGGGCGTAGACCTCGCCGGCTTGCCTGGAAGCGGACCAGGCGGACGCATCGTCAAGGCCGACGTGTTGGGGGTCGTCGCAAATGGAGGGGCAGCTAATGCACAGGCGACCAACGGCAAGTCCGGCACTGTGGCCGAGCCGGCCGGGGAGCGCCGGCTACTGAAGGGTGGTGCGGCGATGCTTGCGCGCTACATGGACGAGTCGCGCTCGATCCCGACCGCCACCAGTTTCAGGACGCTGACCGTTACAGCTCTTGACGGGCGCCGTCGCGAGCTGAAGGCCGGCGGGCGCAAGGTGTCCTTTACCCACCTGATCGCCTACGCGATCGTGCAGGCCGCCGTTGAGATGCCGAGCATGGTCCACCACTTCGCCGAGATCGAGGGCAAGCCCTATCGCATCGAGGATGGTGCGGTCAACCTTGGCTTGGCTGTGGACGTCGAGAAGAAGGACGGCCAGCGCACGCTGATGGTTCCGGTCATTCGGGGTGCCGATGGGCTTAGCTTCGAGCAGTTCCTGGCCGCCTACGATGCGCTCGTCGAGAAGGCGCGCACCAACACGCTCACGGCCGACGACCTGGCCGGGGCCAATATCACGCTGACGAATCCCGGCGGCCTCGGAACGATCGCCTCGGTGCCGCGACTGATGAGCGGACAAGGGACGATCGTCGCCACCGGCTCGATCGCCTATCCGGTCGGCCTTGGCAACATCGGCGAGCAAGTCGGGGCCGAGAAGGTCATGACGATGACCTCCACTTATGACCACCGGGTGATCCAGGGGGCGGAGTCTGGGCGCTTCCTCGGGCTGATCGAGCAGCGACTAAAGGGAGAGCACGAGTTCTATGACAGCGTGTTCGCCTCGCTTGGCGTCGAGCTTGGACCCGCACCCAGCGCGCCCAAGCCGACTGGGCTCGCACCAGCTGAAGCGCCTACAGCGCCACTACAAGCGAGCGCGCCCGACGAGCAGATGCTGCAAGCCGTGCAGGCCGCCAGCACGCTTTTGCACCGCTTCCGCAGCCATGGACACCTCGCTGCCCGTCTCGATCCGCTTGGCTCAGAGCCCGAGGGCGAGCCACAGCTCGATCCCGAGACCGCTGGGCTGACTCCACAGGTGATGGCGCAGATCCCGGCTCGGATCCTGCGCATGTACGTGCCCGGCGAGACGCTTGCCGAGGCTTTGCCCAACCTGCGCCAGACCTACTGCGGCACGATCGCCTATGAGATCGAGCACATCTCATCGCACCGTCAGCGCGTGTGGCTGCGCGAGCACATCGAGTCGGGGGCCTACCGCCAGCCGCTTGGGGCGGAGGTGCGCAGGGCGCTTTTGAAGCGGTTGATCGAGGTCGATGCACTCGAGCGCTTCATGCACAAGGCATACCTTGGCCAGCATCAGTTCTCGATCGAGGGACTGGACATGACCGTGCCGATGCTCGACGAGATGATCCAGCTGGCGGCCGGCATCGGCGGGCAGGAGGTCGTGGTGGGGATGGCACACCGCGGCCGGCTGAACGTGCTTGCCCACAACCTTGGACGGCCCTACGACACGATCTTCGCCGAGTTCGAGGGGGCCTCGACGCTCGAGGCTGTCACCACCATTCCCCAAGGCGGCACCGGCGACGTCAAGTATCACCACGGCTCGCAAGGCTCCTACAAGCTGCCCGACGGCGGCACGATCCGCGTCAATCTGGAGTCCAACCCCAGCCACCTTGAGTACGTATCGCCCGTCGTCGAGGGGGCTACGCGCGCTGCCCAGACGACTCGCACCGGGCCACGCGCCCATCAGGACACCAACGCGGCCGTGCCGATCGTGATCCACGGCGACGCGGCCTTTCCTGCCCAAGGGGTTGTGGCCGAGACGCTGAACCTGCAAGCCCTCGACGGCTATCAGGTCGGCGGCACCGTGCACCTGATCATGAACAATCAGGTCGGCTTCACGACCGATCCCGACGACGCTCGCTCGACGCGTTGGGCCTCGGATCTGGCGAAGGGGTTCGACGTGCCGATCATCCACGTCAACGCCGACGACGTGCCCGCCTGCATGAGCGCCGTCAGACTCGCCTTTGCTTTCCGCCAGGAGTTCGGGCACGACGTGTTGATCGACCTGATCGGCTACAGGCGCTTCGGCCACAACGAGTCCGATGAGCCCGCCTACACCCAGCCGGAGATGTACGCGAAGATCAAGACGAAGAAGCGCGTGTATGAACTGTGGGCCGAGCAGCTGATCGAGGATGGCGTCGTCAGTCGTGAGGACGTGGAGCGCACCGGGCAGGAGGTTTGGGACAACCTGACGATCTTGCACCAGCGGCTAAAGGCCAAGATCGCCGCCGCCGCCGAGCACGGGAACGTCGATCAGAGCACCGGCGAGTACCAGCTCGATCGTTCCCCGAGCCCGGAGGTCGACACCGCCGTGCCGGCTGCGCGCGTGCGCGAGCTCGGGCTCGAGCTGTTGCATACGCCCGAGGATTTCACCGTGCACTCGAAGCTCGTCAAGCAGCTGGAGCGCCGCCGCGAGGCGCTCATTGATCGGAATGGCGGCTCGGCCGCGGGCGGCACCGCGGGCGAGCCGAGCACAGAGAAGGCTCCCGCGCGCATCGACTGGGCCCATGCCGAGGCGCTTGCCTTCGCCTCGCTTTTGATTCAGGGCACGCCGGTGCGGCTCACCGGGCAGGACACCGAGCGCGGCACCTTCAGCCAGCGCCATCTGGTGCTCCACGACGCTAAGACCGGGCGAGCCTTCTGCCCGATCCAGTCGCTGCCTGACGCACTGGCGCCGATGGAGCTGCACAACAGTCCCCTCTCCGAGCTTGCCTGCATGGGGTTTGAGTACGGCTACAGCCAGGAGGCGCCCGAGACGCTTGTTCTTTGGGAGGCCCAGTTCGGCGACTTCGTCAACTCGGCCCAGGTGATCGTCGACCAGTTCATCGCTTCAGGGCTTGCTAAGTGGGGGCAAACCTCGCGTCTGACACTGTTGCTGCCGCATGGCTACGAGGGGTCTGGGCCCGAGCATTCCTCAGCTCGCTTGGAGCGCTTCCTGGCGCTTGCCGCCGAGGGGAACATGCGCGTGGCGAACCTGACCACGCCCGCCCAGTACTTCCACCTGCTGCGCCGTCAAGCCCTGATCGCCAAGCAAAGGCCGCTTGTGATCATGACGCCCAAGTCCCTGCTGCGTCTGCCGCAGGCCACCAACACCGTCGAGGATCTTGCCGAGGGGTCGCGCTTCGAGCCCGTGCTGGCCGAGCCCGGCATCGCCGACGATCGAGCCGTGACGCGGCTTGTCCTTTGCACCGGCAAGATCTACTACGACCTTGCTGGACATCCTGATCGTCAGGGCAACGACGGTGTCGCGATCGGTCGCGTCGAGCTGCTCTATCCCTTCCCCGAGCGCAACATCAGAGAACTGATGGGGCGCTATCCCCATCTCGAGGAGATTCTCTGGGTACAGGAGGAGCCGCGCAACGTCGGGGCGCGTGCGCATATGTTCCCGCGCCTGATGCAGATCATGCCCGAGGACATCCACTTCGGCTTCGTTGGGCGGCCCGAGCGGGCCAGTCCCGGCGAGGGCTATCCGGCCGCGCACATCGCCGAGCAGAGCCGCATCGTCAAGACTGCGCTCGATATCGGGATTCCCGTCTCGCAGTATCCGAAAAAGGCGCCGGGCGAGCGCTGATGGGAGCCCTCTGGCGCCGCTTCATGATGGTCATGCGCCAGCGTAAACGCAGGCGCAAAGCCCGCGTCTAGCGACCTCGCCAGACCGGCGGACGCTTCTCGGCAAATGCCGTGGCACCCTCGCGGGCATCCTCCGAGCCGAACACCGGGTCGGAGATCGCGCTCTGTGCTTCCCACATCTCGGCCGAAGACCAATCCCACTGCTCTTGCAAGATGTGCTTGGAGGCCGCCAGTGCCAGCGGTGCATTGGCGGCTATCTCTCTCGCCAGCCCAAGCGCCACCTCTACCGCCGCGCCCGGCTCAGCCAAGCGATTGACCAAGCCC
Source organism: uncultured Solirubrobacterales bacterium (assembly GCA_963704555.1). Taxonomy (GTDB): domain Bacteria; phylum Actinomycetota; class Thermoleophilia; order Solirubrobacterales; family Solirubrobacteraceae; genus Palsa-744. Next base: position 932,882 of record OY969921.1, on the reverse strand, counting down.
AGCTCTGCTGCCCGCTCTGCGAGCATCGGCTCGCCGGTCAGCGCCAATTCCATTGCGACGTTGTAGGGCAAGGAGCGCGGCAGGCGCAACAAGGCGCCGCCAGCAGCCACCAAGGAGCGCTTGACCTCTGGTATGCCCAACTTGGCTCCCCGTGCGGCCACGATCAAATCGCACGCAAGAGCCACCTCCAAGCCACCCGCCACGGCGAAGCCCTCAACAGCGGCGATCAGCGGCTTGACCGACGCTCTACGCACGATCCCGGCAAAGCCTCGATCGGCTACCCATGGGCGCTCTCCCGTGACGAACGCCTTCAGGTCCATGCCGGCACAGAAGCCCTTGCCGGCGCCCGTCAGGACGCCGACGCTGAGCGCATCCTCGCTGTCGAGCTCGTCCAGCGCAGCCGCGATGCCTTCCGCCAGCGGTAGGTTCACCGCGTTGCGAGCCTCAGGACGGTTGAGCGTGATCAGCAGAACGCCCTCGTCGCGCTCGGTGAGCACCACCTCAGAATCGCCACTCATGGCCAGGACTATGCCGCAAACAGGCGTAGGTCGGGCTCGCGGTTACCGCGCAACACTTCGAGGTCGACCTCCACACACGCGAGACCGCGCGACTCGGCCAGCACCCTTGCCTGCGGCTTGATGTGCTTGGCGACCAAGACTCCCCGGCACTCCCGCATCGCCGGGTCCACGCGAATCCGCTCCAAATAGCGGGTTAGCTGCTCTACAGAGTCGAGGGTGGCAATGCGCTTGATCTCGACGGCAACCCATTCGTCCTCGAGATCTCGGCACATCAGGTCGACTGGGCCGATGTCGGTCGGCCACTCGCGCCGCACCAAGCGGAAACCCTCGCCGCACCACGTGGGGGCGTCAGCCAAGAGCTCTTGCAGTTCGCGCTCGACGCCCTCCTTCTCAAGCGTTGCGCTCACATCCAGCTCATGCTCGACGTCGGTCAAAACCTCGGCGATCACGATCTCCAGGCGCTCGTCGTCGCGTTGCTTGCGCACGACCAAGCGCGTCAACCGGCCTTTGCCGTCGGTGCGGCGCGGGTCGGCGCCGTCGCCGCCTTCGAGCCCGTCCCCGTCATGCTCCTCTTCGAGCACTGTCGGCGGGGTCATCCAGTTGAGCGGCTTGACGTTCGGACCGCCCCCGTCAGCCCAGACCATGAACGTGCCGTCGCCCTTGCACATCAGCAGCAGGATGGCCTCTGGCAAAGCCGTCGTGGTACGGCCGATGTAGGTGACCTCACAGCGGGCGACGATCAAACGCACCGGCGCACGGTATCCGCCGCGGCGGACCTACTTGTCCTCGTCGTGCGCGTCCAGGTTGATCGACTCGCGGAACTCGCGCACACTCTTGCCGAGCGCGCGCGCGACTTCGGGTAGGCGCTTGGGGCCGAGCACAATCAGCGCCACGGCGCCCAGGAACAGCAGATGGACGGGACTGTCGATTCCCACTACTCATCAGGCTAGCGCGTGTCTCGCCGCCGATCCGGCTTCTACTCTCTGCCCGTGGCAGCAGACACATCGCGCCTACCTGGGCGTCCCTATCCGCCGCCCGCCGAGAGCGAGCCGTTTTGGCCAGCACAGCTGACTATTCTCGCCGCGATCGGTCTACAAATTGCATTGCCGGCGCGGCTGGTGGCAGGGCCTGCGTGGCTGGTTCCCGCGTTTGAGGGGGTTCTGTTCATCGGCATGTTCCTTGCCACTCCGCGTCAGCTCGAGCACGAGCACAAGCGCAGGCGACGCGCCGCACTCAGCTTGACGGCATTCGTGGGCGCTGCCAACATCTATTCGCTTGTCGCCCTAACGCACTTCCTGCTGCACCACGGCTCGCCCAACGGCCGCGAGCTGATCGTCTCGGGGGTGCTGATCTGGATGACGAACTTTTTGATCTTTGCGCTCTGGTACTGGGAGATGGATCGCGGCGGCGCCGGCAGGCGGGCTGCCGGGCACGACGGGCCGCCCGACCTTCTGTTTCCACAGATGTCAGATGACCGCATCGAGCCAAGGGATTGGCGGCCGAAGTTCATCGACTACCTATACGTGTCGCTGACGAACGCCACTGCCTTCTCGCCGACCGACACGATGCCGCTAACGCCGATCGCGAAGATGACGATGGGCGTGCAGTCGCTCGTGTCGCTGGTGACAATCGGATTGATCGTGTCGCGCGCCGTGAACATCCTCGCCTAGGGGCTCAGGCGCACAGCCATCCCCTTGGCGGCCTATCGTCCATAGGTCATGACCTTTCTCCAGGCGACGCTTGAGCAGGGCGAGGCGGTGTTGCGCTTTCCCTATGACGACGTGCTGCGCAAGCTGTTGCGTGCAATCCCTGGGCGCCGCTGGGATCCCGCCGAGCGGGCTTGGATCGTGCCGCTCGACCCCGAGCGAGCGCAGGCGGTGGCGCTGCTACTGGAGAACCTGCCGCGCCCTCCGCTTGTCAGCGAGCCGCTCGCGCGCGCACTCGCGCGTCAGCGCGTGCGCCGCGGCAACGACGAGTGTGTGCTCGACGTAGCCCGCCCGAATGAGAGCTGGTGGCTGACGTTCGCTACCGACCGCGCGCCTGGGATCGTCGAGGCACTGCTCGCGCACGACGAGGCGCACGAGCTGCCGACGATCGGGCGCGCGTTGATCCCGCTGGACGAACAGGCTGCCCGACTCGTTGACACGCTGCCCGCCGAGGCCGGGCGCCTGCGCCTCAGCGAAGACGCTGCCCACGCCCTGACCGAGGTCTCCCAGCGGCCGGCCGCCCGGCCCGGCGCGATGCGCTACGACGTGGAGCTCAAGCGCGACCGCCGCAAGCAGCACTGGGTGCTGATCGCGGCCGATCACGCTCCGCTCGCCCGTGCGCTTGCGGCCCGCGGCGACCTACGCTCGCTCGAGGGACCCGAGGGGACTTTCGCGCTGGCGGCCGTCGAGCGCGACGCGCACCTGATCGTGGAGTTGCTGGAGCAGCTCGAGCTGGCCGGCATCGATCCCCGCGTGCAAGGGTGGCTGGCTCGCGCGACCACCTGGCGTGGAACGATCGACGTCGCCGGCGAGCCTGAGGAGCCCGTGTTCCTTTTGCTTGGCGATCCGATCGGCCTGCCAACAGAGCTGCGTGAACGTGCGCTCAGCGCGCCCGGCGGCGTGACGATTCCCCTGACGCTCGAAGTCTTGGCAGGCTATCGAGCAGAACATGCGCGGCTTTACAAGCGCCGCTGCCCGCCGCTGTGTCGCCGCGCTCAAGGAAGGGCGTCCCGCGCCGCCCGCGGTGCTGGAGCTGTCCTCCGTCCACGACGATCCCACGTTCGTGCTCGCTCCCGGCCACGACTCCTCGCAGCTCAACGCGTTCGGACTGCTGAGCGGCGCCTCGCCACACCGACCGGTCGCCTCTACACGCGCACCACTCTCGCGCCGGCGCGACCACGGCCAGCTACCCTGCCTCCGCGCCGATCCGTTCTGCGTCGAGGAGCTCGACCGCTTCCTGGGCGAGCGCGATATCTGGATCGAGCCGGAGGCGCTCGTGGTCTTGCAGGAGATCCGCGAGCAAGCAGCGCGCGCCGCTGGGCTCGTTGCGCTCTCATCGGCGACGGACGCCGCGCTCGGGCCGGCACCGTCGGCGGCGCTGGCGGACCTCGGCGGCGAGCTGAAGCCGTTTCAGCGCGCCGGCGTCGCTTATCTGCTGGAGCAGCGACGTGCTTTCCTGGCCGACGAGCAGGGGCTTGGCAAGACGATCGAGGCACTGGCGACGCTCGAGGCCGACGACGCCTATCCGGCGATCGTCGTCTGCCCGGCCAGCCTGAAGCTCAACTGGATGCGCGAGATCGAGCGCTGGCTACCTGGGCGCAGCGCTCAGACACTTACAGGTATGGGCGCCAACAATTGTCCCGTACCGCCCGCCGACATCACCGTCGTCAACTACGACATCCTCGCCGCGCGCGCACAGACGCTTGGCGCGATGGCGCCGCGCGCGCTCGTGCTCGACGAGTCGCACTACTGCAAGAACGCTGCCGCTAAGCGCACCCAGGCCGTTGGCCGCCTTGCCTCAAGCGTGCCGAGCGACGGGCTCGTGTTGGCGCTGACCGGTACCCCCGTGATGAACCGGCCCCCGGAGCTGATCGCCCAGCTGCGCATCCTCGGGCGCCTCGCCGACTTCGGCTCAGGGGCCCAGTTCGGGCGGCGCTTCAAGGGAGCCGACGCGCACGTGCGCCTGCACTGGCATCTGCGCTCGCGCTGCTTCGTGCGCCGTCTAAAGGTCGATGTGCTGCCCCAGCTTCCCGCCAAGACTCGCACCGTGGTACCGGTCGAGCTCGATAACGAAAGCGAGTACCGGCTGGCCGAGACCGACGTGATCGCCTGGTTGCGCTCGCGTCCCCTGGACTTGAGCGAGCTCGATGTCAAGGTCGCCGCGGCCCTGCGCGCTGAGCGGCTGGTGCGGTTGAATGCGTTGAAGATGCTTGCGGCGCGCGGCAAGTTGCACGCCGCGCTCGCTTGGATCCACGACTTCTGCTCCTCGGGCGAGCGGCTGGTCGTGTTCGCCCGCCACCGCGAGATCCAACGCGCGGTGGTCGAGCGCTTTCCTCACGCTCTGCACATCCTCGGCGAAGACACGCACGCTGCGCGCGATGCCTCGCTTGAGGCATTTCAGGCGGCCGATAGATCAGATAACCAGCTGATTGTGTGCTCGATCGAGGTGGCCGGGCAAGGGCTGACACTCACCCAGGCATCGAACGTGGCCTTCCTCGAGCTCGACTGGACGCCCGCCAAGCACGACCAAGCCGAGGACCGCTGTCACCGCATCGGCCAGCAGGACGCCGTCAACGCCTGGTATCTACTGGCCGCCGGCACGATCGACGAAACGATGGCCACGCTGCTGGAGCGCAAGCGCGCGATCATCGGCGCGGTCACCGACGGTCGCGAGGAAAGCGACGAGGGCATCGTCGACGCACTTGCTCGCGAGCTTGCCGGCGAGCCCTACAAGCACCTGCGCGCCGTGGCCTGATCCCAAGCTCCCCAGCCGTGCGGGAGCCAATGCCAGCCGTGCGAAACCCAACCTAAAGACACCGGTGGTGACATCAATTTTCTGTCAACTACTATCGTCTACGCAAATGTAGTCACCATAGTATTTTTCAAAAAATAGATAACACCACACTCCCTAAGCCGGCTGTGTGATGCGTGGCTCCAGCGCGAGCGCTTGCGCTACGAGGTCGTGCACCGCGCCGCCCGCTCCCAATTTGAGCGCTCGGTCGAATGCATGCAGAGCGCCCTCGCGATCGACCAGTTGCAGGCGCAACCGACCCAAGCGCTCCCACGCGCCCGCGTCGCTCGGCCCGCGCTCGGCTGCGCGCTCGGCCGCCTCCTCGGCCAGATCGATCGCGCCCATGTCCTCGTAGATGCGCGCGGCGAAGCGGTGCGACGCCGGTCGCTCGCCGTCCACGCGCGCCCAGTCGCGCACCGAGCGGGCTGCCGCCTCGAGATTTCCCGCCTGCCAGAAGGCCAAAGTCATCAGCCGTAGCACGCCCACGTTGCGCGGTTCGGCGTCGCGCGCGTAGACCAGGCGCTGTGCCGCAAGCACGTACTCGCCTTCGGCCATCGCCCGCTGCGCGGCCGTCATGAAGCGCTCGACGCGATCCTCCGCCGGGTCTGGCTTTGAGAAGTCAACGAACTTCATGCTGCCCGCCGGTACCGTCCTGACGCCGTGGGCGAACTTCACGCGCGCCCACTGCTGTCCGCCCGCGCCGGGGAGCGAACCCTCCTCGTCCGCTGAGCCCTCGCCCTTCTCGTCTTCGGCGTAGTCGCCTGTGAAGTAGATCCCTTCCACGGTCCCTACACCCCACTCCGGGTAGGACTGGCAGCGCGCGTAGCGGTGCACCACCGAGTGATCTGGCACGCGGCTGCCGAACGGGTCGTTGCGTTCGCGGTCGGACGCCTGCTCGCGCGCGCGCTGCTCGGCTTCGTAGGCACGCCTGCCCGCCTCTTCGCGTGCCTGGCGCGCGGCCGCTGCGCTGACCTTCACCGCGCTGCGCGAGACCTTGCCCCCGCGCGAGGTTTCGGCCAGGCGCATCAAGTGGTCTGCCGCCTCGTTGATCGCCTTCAGATGGCGCTCGTGCTCGAACTGCTTGCCCGCCGGGGCGATGTCCGGGTGCCAGCGCTTGGCCATACGTCGGCGCGCAAGCTGCACGTCGCGCTTGTCAAACGGCGGCTCTATCTCCAGCAGAAGCATCTGCTGCTCGATATCGAGGATGACGCCGGGCATGACATCGATACGTTACCGAGCCACCCGCGCGGCCGGAAGCGGTCTGTCTGGCACATCGGAGTCTGCGCCCGGGAGGCGCGGGCCCGTGACGTGACGCGCCAACCTCATATCCTGCGCTTGCATGTCCTCGCAATACATCTTCACGATGCACCGTCTGTCGAAGCTGCATCCCCCCGACAAGACCGTGCTCAACGACATCACGCTTGCCTTCTATCCCGGCGCGAAGATCGGCGTGCTCGGCTACAACGGCGCGGGCAAGTCCACGCTGCTGCGGATCATGGCCGGCGTTGACCAGGATTACCGTGGCGATGCGATGCTCGCTCCTGGGGCCAGCGTCGGGATGCTCGAGCAGGAGCCTCACCTGGACGAGTCCAAGGACGTCAAGGGCAACGTCGAAGAGGCGGTCGCGCCAACGCGGGCGCTGCTTGACCGTTTCAACGAGCTGGCCGCCAACTACTCCGATGAGACGGCCGAGGAGTTCGGCCAGATCCAGGCCAAGATCGAAGCCGCCGACGCCTGGAACCTCGACACGCAGCTCGAGTATGCGATGGACGCGCTGCGCTTGCCGCCGCCCGACGCCGATGTGAGCGCCCTGTCCGGCGGCGAGCGCCGCCGCGTTGCCTTGTGCCGGCTGCTTTTGAGCGCACCGGATCTGCTCCTGCTCGACGAGCCCACCAACCACCTCGATGCCGAGTCCGTTGACTGGCTGGAGCGCCATCTCTCCGAGTACAAAGGGGCGATCGTCGCCGTCACCCACGACCGCTACTTCCTCGACAACGTCGCCGGCTGGATCCTCGAGCTCGACCGCGGCAAGGGCATCCCCTACGAGGGCAATTACTCCAGCTGGCTGGAGCAGAAGCAGAAGCGCCTGGCCCAGGAAGAGCGCAGCGAAAAGGGCCGCGAGCGGACGATCGCGGCGGAGCTCGAGTGGGTGCGCACCAATCCCAAGGGGCGGCGCACGAAGTCCAAGGCGCGCCTTGCCCGCTATGAGGAGCTTGTCGCCGAGGAGCGCAACGTCAAGCTCGACGAGGTCCAGATCCACATTCCGCCGGGGCCACGCCTTGGCACGAAGGTGCTGGTCGCTCAAGACGTGCGCAAGGGCTTTGGTGAGCGCCTGTTGATCGAGGACCTTTCCTTCGACCTGCCGCGCTCCGGCATCGTCGGCGTGATCGGGCCCAACGGCGCCGGCAAGACGACGCTGTTTCGGATGATCGCCGGCGAGGAGACACCCGACGCGGGCAAGCTCGAGCTCGGCGACACCGTGCAGCTCGCCTACGTCGATCAGTCACGCGACTCGCTCGACCCCAACAAGACAGTGTGGGAGGAGATCTCCGACGGGCTCGACCACTTGAAGGTGGGCGATCGCGTCGTCAACTCACGCCAGTACACCGCCGGCTTCAACTTCAAGGGCTCCGACCAGCAGGCCCGCATCGGCAAGCTCTCCGGCGGTGAGCGCAATCGCGTGCACCTCGCCAAGCTGTTGCGTAGCGGCGGCAACCTATTGCTGCTCGACGAGCCTACGAACGATCTCGACGTGGACACGCTGCGCGCGCTCGAGGAAGCCCTGCTTGCCTTTCCCGGCTGCGCCGTGGTCATCTCCCACGACCGCTGGTTCCTGGACCGGATCGCAACGCATGTGCTCGCCTTCGAGGGCGATTCGCAGGTCACATGGTTCGAGGGCAACTTCGAGGCTTATGAGGAGGCCCGTCGCGAGCGCCTGGGCGCCGCCGCCGACCGCCCCCACCGCATCAGCTACAAGCGCCTCGTGCGCGGCTGAGCACGCGCCCAGGGCCAGGGGCTGGCCACACAGCCAGTTTTGCGCGCGACCGATATGCTCGCCGGGCATGGACACGCTGTTTGACTGCGACACTGCCATCAGGCGCGTAGAAGGCGGGGTTGACGACGGCGCGCACGTGGCAGGCGAGGCGCTGTTCGCCGCCAACATCGCCTCTGGCTGGCGGGCCGGTCGCGGGCCGCACGGGGGCTATCTCGCGGCGATGCTCTTGCGTGCGCTCACCGCCGCGGTGGACGACACCGAACGCACACCGCGTTCGCTCACCATTCACTACACGCGCGCGCCGAAGCCCGGCCCGATCGAAATTCGCACCACAGTCGAGCGCGAGGGACGCTCGCTGAGCACGCTCTCGGCGCGAATGGAACAAGCCGGCCGCGTCACCGCGCTCGCGCTAGCCGCCTTTTCGGTGCCGTGGCGAGCGCCTGAGGCCAACGAACTGCCGATGCCGGAGCTGGCCCCGCCGGACGAGGAGCGGATCTCCACCCCGAAGCTGTTCAAGGGGGCGCCTGAGTTCACCAACCACCTCGTGATGCAGCCACGCGTCGGCGCGGTCCCGTTTTCCGGCAGCGGTGCGCCGATGCGAATCGGAGGCTGGATCGGACTGCCGGAGGAGCGCCCCGTGGATGCGCTGTCGCTTGCGCTTTTCTGCGATGCATGGTTTCCGCCATCGTTCATCGCACTCGACTCGCCGGCGATCAGCCCGACGATCGACCTCACGATCCACTTCCGCCAGTCGATGTCAGCATGCGACTGCGACCCGGCCGCTTTGTGCCTGAGCGTGTTCGACACGCGCCTGCTGCACGATGGCCTGTTCGAGGAGGACGGCGTCATCTGGGCGCCCGACGGTACCGTCCTGGCCCAGTCGCGCCAGCTCGGGATCATCATGCCCACAGATAAACCGGTCCTACAGCCGGCCGGTCTCGCGGACAGGGCCGACGAGGAGTAGCAGCACGCCAAGACCGACGGATATAGACACCGTCAGATGACGTGCGAGACGCAAGCTGACACCGACAGGCACGCCCATCCATCCCCAAAAAACTTGCCACCAACCCCCACCAGAGACAGGAGCGACAGATGAGCGACTACACCGCGAAGAACATCAAAGACATGGAGGCCGCTTTCGGCGGCGGCTTCGTTAAGGCGCGCGCCGAGCTTGGCGTCACGTCGTTTGGCATGCAGGTGATTCAGATGCCGGCCGACTACAAGGACTACCCGCTGCACGACCACGCCGAGAGCGGCCAGGAGGAGGTTTTCCTCGCACTGCAGGGCTCAGGCTGGATCGAGATCGACGGCGAGCGCGTGGAGCTCGAGCCCGAGGTGTTCGTCCGCGTCGGACCCGAGCCCAAGCGCAAGGTGTTCGCCGGCCCCGAGGGCATACGTATGCTCGCGCTCGGTGCCGCTCCGGGCACGGTCTATGAGATCAACCCGATGACCGAGCTGGAAGGCGCAAGCCCGTCGCTCTCCGCGCTGGACGGCACGAGTAACTGAAAAAGCTCCTGCGCTGTCCGCGTCGCGCCGATGGCCAGCCCGGCCTGTCGCGCGGCGCGGACCCGGGTTGCCCAGCGCAAGCGGGCGCCAGCTTATGGCCCACCGATCCGCCGCCGCTGCTGTATACTGCGCTGTATGGCTGCCACCCGCACACAGGTGTATCTGACCGAGGGCCAGCGTCGCGAGATCGAGAAGCTGCGCGCGCGCGACGGTCGCACACTGGCCGAGGTTGTGCGCGCCGCGCTGGACGAATACCTTGCGACCCACGGCCCAGCAGCTGAGAAGGCAAGGATGGCTAAGCGGCGAGCGGTACTTGATGAGACGTTTGGCGTCGCTCCCGATTTCCCATACCCAGATCGCGATGAGCCGGATCGCTTCGATAGGGACTGGAACCGGATCGAGCAGGATTAGGACGTGTCTCAGAACCTGCGCACCCCGAGATGCGGAAAGCGCCACAGGTTTGAGACACGTTCTTAGATCGAACGTTATCGGATGAACAAGGTTCTGCTCGACACCGATGTTCTGATCGATCACCTCCGTGGTCACCGTCACCTGAGCGACGAGGACGCCGCGATTTCGGTCATCTCGCGTACCGAGTTGTTCGCTGGGAGCGAACGCCAGGAGAAATCAGTGGAAGCACTGCTTGAAGACTGCGAGGAGGTGGCCGTCGATGCCTCGATCGCCCGCAGAGCTGGTCGTATCAAGCGCCGCACTGGGTTGAAAATCGCCGATGCCCTGATCGCCGCAACCGCCCTGGAGCACAACCTGCCCTTGCTGACGCGCAACTTGCGCCATTTCGAGCGGGTCGCAAACCTGATTCTGCGTTCACCGGAGGATGGCCCAAAGCCGAAGGCCGATGACCGGCCACAGCCACCCGAGCTCTCACACGGCTCCGGCGGGTAGTCAAGCGGCCCTCGCGGCTGACGTCGGCCGCGCAGCCGAAAATCAGCGCGCGAACGACGTCTCGGTGTCGAGTCTGAGGGCGGCCGCGGCGATCAAGGCCGCGGCCGCGTGCACGTCCTCCAGCTGCACCAGCTCGACCGGCGAGTGCATGTAGCGCAGCGGGATCGAGACGAGCGCGGTGGGCACGCCGCCACGGCTGAGGTGCACCGCGTCAGCGTCGGTCCCGGTGTTACGCCCGATCGCCTCTACGGTGAAGGCGATTTTCTCGTGCTCGGCCGTGTCGTAGAGAAGCTCCGAGAGGCGTGGGTTGAGTGTCGAGCCTCTGCTCAGCACGGGCCCAGAGCCGAGCTCGTGCTTGCCGGACTCCTTGACGTCAATGCCGGGCGCATCGGTGGCGTGGGTCACGTCGACCACGATCGCCGCGTCGGGCTGCAAAGAGAAGGCGCTGGTGCGCGAGCCGCCGAACGTCGTCTCCTCCTGCGTGGCGGCCACCGCCACGAGCTCCCAACCGCTCGCCCCGCCGGCCTCGGCGACAAGCCGCGCGGCCTCAAGCGCCACAAACGAGCCGAGCCGGTTGTCCAGGGCGCGCGAAGCGATGCGTCCGTTGGGTAGCTCGAGCGGATCGCAGTCGATCACGGCCACGTCGCCGACGCGCAGGAGCTCACGTGCTTGCACGCCGTCCTTGGCCCCAATGTCGATGTGCAGCTCGCGCACTTCGGCCACTTTCTTGCGCTCCTCATCGCGCAGCAGGTGGATCGGCTTCTTGCCGATCACGCCCGGGAGCTCCCCGTCGCGTGTGGCGAGCACCACGCGCTGGCCGACAAGGATCTGCGCGTCCCAGCCGCCAACCTCGCGGAACCACAGGTAGCCCTCGTCGTCGATGTGGGTCACGATCAGGCCTATCTCGTCGATGTGCCCCATCACGATCAGCCGCCGAGCTTGGTCGTCCGAGCTGGTGGCCCCAGACGGGGCGTTAGAAGGGGCCTTGGGGACATCCCCATTTGTGCGATGCCCCCCGCGCGCGCGGGGGGCGACCAGTGCGGAGGGTGTCCCCACCACGTCGGTCTGCACCTCCGCGCCAAACCCCTGCGCCGCCGCGCTCCACACCGCCGCCGGTGCCGTCTCATAGCCCGAAGGCCCGCGCGCGGCCAAGAGCTCGCGCAGCGTTTGCGTGAAACCGCTCACGCCGCGATCCGCCTGGTCGCCTCAGCGCCGCTCAGACCGCTCAGACCGCTCACACCGCTCACACCGCTCACGCCGCGATCCGCCTGGTCGCCTCAGCGCCGCTCAGACCGCTCAGGCCGCTCAGGCCGCTCACACCGCGAGCAGTTGTCGCAGCACGTACTGGAGAATGCCGCCGTGGCGGAAGTAGTCGGCCTCCTTGGGCGTGTCGATGCGAACTGTCGCCTCGAACTCGACGTCGCCAACGCGCACCGTGCACGTCTTCGGCAGCTCTCCCCCGTTCAGCGGCTCGGCGAACCCGCCGACGCTGAGGAGCTCGTGCGCGTCGAGGCCCAGCGACTTTGCCGACTCGCCTTCTGGGAACTGCAACGGCAACACGCCCATGCCGATCAGGTTGGAGCGGTGGATGCGCTCGAAGCTCTCGGCGATCACCGCGCGCACGCCGAGCAGCTTTGTGCCCTTGGCAGCCCAGTCGCGCGAGGAGCCGGAGCCGTACTCCTTGCCACCGAGCACCACCAGCGGCACGCCTTCCTCGGCGTAGCGTATGGCGGCGTCGTAGATCGACATCTGCTCGCCTCCGCCAGATCCACGATCCGCTCCATCCGAGCCCGCGCCGAGATGAACGGTGACCCCACCCTCGGTTCCTGGAGCGAGTTGATTGCGCAGGCGGATGTTGGCGAACGTGCCGCGCACCATCACCTCGTGGTTTCCGCGCCGTGAGCCGTAGGAGTTGAAGTCGCGCGGAGCGACCCCGTGCTCTTGTAGGTAGTCCCCAGCGGGTCCGTCGCGCTTGATCGAGCCGGCGGGCGAGATGTGGTCGGTGGTTACGCTGTCGCCGAGCAGCGCCAGTACGCGAGCACCCTCGATGTCCGTGAGCGGCTCAGGCTGTGCGGGCATGCCGTCGAAATAGGGCGGCAAGCGCACATAGGTGGAGTCCGGCTCCCAGGCGAAGCGATCGCCCTCGGGCACTTGCAGCGAGTTCCAGCGCTCGTCGCCGGCGAATACCTCGCCATAGCTGGCACGGAACATATCCGAGTGGATCGCCTGCTCGATCGTCTCAGCCACCTCATGCTCGGATGGCCAGATGTCGCGCAGGTAGACATCCTGCCCTTGTGCGTCCTGACCGAGGGGCTCGCCGACGATGTCGATGTCCATCGTGCCGGCCAGCGCGTAGGCGACAACCAGCGGCGGCGAGGCGAGATAGTTCATCTTCACATCCGGGTTGATGCGTCCCTCGAAGTTGCGGTTGCCGGACAGCACCGAGACAACCGCCAGATCGCCCACGTTCACCGCTTCGGAAACCTCCTCCGGCAGCGGTCCCGAGTTGCCGATGCAGGTCGTGCAGCCGTAGCCGACGAGGTCGAAGCCGAGCTGCTCGAGCGGCTCGGTCAGTCCCGCCTTGTCGAGGTATTCGGTGACGACCTTCGAGCCGGGGGCAAGCGAAGTCTTCACCCACGGCTTGCTCTGCAGCCCGCGCGCAAGCGCATTGCGGGCGAGGATGCCGGCGCCGACCATCACGGAAGGGTTGGACGTATTGGTACAGCTGGTGATCGCCGCGATCACGACGTGGCCGTGGTCAAGCTGCGTGGCGGTGCCGTCGGCAAGCGTCACGTCCACAGCCGTCGACGAGGCGCTCGCTGTCAGACCCGGAGCCCACTCCCCCCCATTGGCCTGCGAGCTGGGGCTGTGAGCGACGGAGACATGCGCGCCCCGCGCCTGTTCGGGAGCGTGGATTGCGGGTGGGTCGCTTGAGGGAAAGCTCTCCGCGGAGGCCTCGTCGGAGTCGTCGTAGTCGGGTACAAGCCCCTTCAGGGACTCGCCGAACGCCTGCTTGGCGTCTGTCAGCGACACGCGGTCCTGCGGGCGCTTGGGGCCCGCGATGCTCGGCACGACTTCACCGAGGTCCAGCTCAATCAGATCGGAGTACGTCGGCTCCTCGGAGTGCTCGTCATGCCACATGCCCTGCTCGCGCGCATATGCCTCGACCAGCTCGATCCGCTCAGGCGTGCGCCCCGACAGCTCCAGATAACGCAGGGTCTCCGCGTCGATCGGGAAGATCGCGCAGGTAGAGCCGAACTCGGGGCTCATGTTGCCGATCGTGGCCCTGTCGGCGATCGGCAGGGCCGCCAGGCCGGCGCCGTAGAACTCGACAAACATACCCACGACGCCGCGCTCGCGCAGCATCTCGGTGACGGTCAGCACGAGGTCGGTGGCGGTCGCGCCCTCGGGCAGCGAGCCGTGCAGCTTGAAGCCGAGCACGCGCGGAATCAGCATCGACATCGGCTGGCCGAGCATCGCCGCCTCGGCCTCGATCCCGCCCACGCCCCAGCCGAGCACGCCCAGCCCGTTGACCATCGTGGTGTGCGAGTCGGTGCCGACGAGCGTATCTGGATATGCCTGCACCGGAGCGTCTCCAAATGCACGATGCCCCCCGCGCGCGCGGGGGGCATCGTCAAATTGAGCACCATTCCCCCCCGCCTGCATGCCCGCCCCGCCCGGCTCGGTCGAGAACACGACGCGTGCCAGGTACTCGAGGTTGACCTGATGCACTATCCCCGTGTCGGGCGGCACCACTGCGAAGTCATCGAACGCGCCCTGGCCCCAGCGCAGGAACGAGTAGCGCTCCTGGTTGCGCTCGAACTCGCGCTCGGCGTTGAAACGGAAAGCGTCACGCGTGCCGAAGGCGTCGACCTGCACCGAGTGGTCGATCACCAGCTCTGCCGGCACGAGCGGATTGATCTTGGAGGGGTCGCCACCCATTTGCGCCATGGCGTCCCGCATCGCAGCGAGGTCCACGACGGCCGGAACGCCGGTGAAGTCCTGCATCAAGACACGCGCCGGCGTGAAGGCGATCTCCTTGCTCGGCTGCGCCCTGGCGTCCCAGCTCGCAAGTGCCTCGATGTCGGCGGCTGAGACCGAGCCGTTGCCCTCGGTGCGCAGCAGGTTCTCGAGCAAAACCTTCAGCGAGAACGGCAGGCGCGCTACGTCGAAGCGCTGCTGCAACGCGTCGAGGCGAAAGATCTCGTACTCGCGCCCCGCGGCCGCGAGCGTGGCGCGAGCGCCGAAGCTATTTTCGGCCGCCGAGCTCAACGGACAGACGGCCGGGGCTCGCTTGGCGCGCACGAAATGGCTCCCGTGACGCTGCCCTTGCCGTCGCGCTTGCCCTGAAAGAGCGCTGCGTCGCACACCTCCAACAGCTCCGCCTCGGTCATCGGCGCGCGCCATTCGGCCACGCCCATCGAGGCGGACACACCGCGCGTGCCATCGGGGAACAGCACGCGGCGCATGCGCGCCAAGGCACGCCCGGCGGCAGCCACCGCGCTATCGAGGTCGGCGTTGGGCAGGATCACGACGAACTCGTCGCCGCCGTAGCGGGCCACACGATCGAACGCGCGGAACTCGCCCATCAGCGCCTGAGCGACCTGGCGCAGGATCGAGTCGCCCGCCTGATGGCCGTAACGGTCGTTGACGAGCTTGAAGTCGTCGAGATCGACGATCACGCACGAAAGTTGGCCGCCGGTGCGCTGCACGCGACCGATCTCCTCATGTAGGCGGCGACGCATCGCGCGGTGATTGAGACAGCCGGCCACCGAGTCGGTGCCGGCCTCCGCCCGAGCGCGCACGAGCGCGAGCACGGTCGCCGCCTGGTCGACGAGCGTTGCCGCCTCCTCGATTGAGCTTCCCTGGAAAGGCCCGGCTTCGCGCCTGACGAGCACGACGACCGCCTCGACCTGGCCGCCGAGCGTGAGCGGGGCCAGCAGCGCACAGCCGGCGGCGTCTGCTTGCGGCGGCGCGGTGGCCGACAGGCGCGGAACGCTGGCGGTGAGCTCGCGCGGGCCCACCGCGAGGAAGCTGCGTCCCGTGGTCGCCACCCAGCTGACCCCCGGTGGGCGCTCGGAGTGCGGCTGCAGATAGCTGAGCTGGCCATCGCCCTCGAGCATGTGGACGACCACAAGCTCGTCCTCCGTGGGCGGGCCGAGGTGGTGGATATGGACCTCCTCGGCGCCAAGCGTCGCGATCAGCTCGCGGGCTAGGCCGGAGAAGACTTCGGCTGCGCCCTCGACCCCGTCAGCCAGCGACGTGAGCCGGCGCATACCCGCAAGCACGGGTGCCAGCTCGCTCTCGGCGACGCTGCCGTTGACTGAGGCGATTGCCATACCCTCAAATCTAGCGCTCTAACGCGACGGTTTGTGTACGACTGGGTGTCGGGCAGGACCGCGTCGCCGGTGCTTGTGGTGGCGTTTGTGCTTGCGCGGACAGCTCCCGACCGCGACCTTGGTGCGCTGTTTGATCGCCTTGCCGTTCTGGGCGGTGATCGTGGTTGGCATGATCAGCGGTCGCTTGCAAAGGTTGCCGATCGCCGAGAGCACCGAGTCTTTGCCGGTGGGCAGCCTCACTTCAAAGCTCGACACCGGCACGTCGGGGATCGAGGCGTAGTTGGACGTCGTCACGCCTTTGGAGATGTTGGTGTTGCCAACGAGGATCACGGTGACCCCATCGCCCTGCAGCACGAGATCGAGGTCGGGGAACGCCGCTCCGCCGTGCGATACGAAGATCGCGGTGCCCGTCAGCTTGTTTGGCAGCACCGGCGTGGCGACGGTGGCGTTGCCAACCTTCGACAGCGGTGGGCAGCTCAGCGGGCTGGCGTTGAATGTTGCTTCGGGGCAGGAATTGTTGAGCGTGCTGGTGCGCGCTTTGAGCAGCTTGGGGAGCGTTACCAGCACCGACTTGATGTTCGCCTGCGGGCCGGCCGGGTAGGCCACTTTCACAACCAGAATCGCACCGTTGGCACGCGAGGTCTTCGCGTTGGTCGAGGCCGTCAGCTTTGGCGCGAACGCGAGCGCGCTGCAAGCCATCGCCTGGAATGGAGTGGAGAGGGATTGGTTCGTGCCGAAAGTCGAAGTGAGCGTCGTCTCGGTGTTCAATGCCGCACAACTGGTGGGGTTGATCGCGAAGTTCGGGCGATTTACGTTCACGTCGATCGAGCGCAAACGCAGCGGCACGCCGCCGACGATCGTTGGCAGCTGGCTTGAGACGACGATGCGCGAGCTGAACGGTTCGACGGCGATGGCCGCCCGGGTCACGATCTTGCCGTAGTCGAACGGGCCCACTTTTTCAGCCGGCACGACAACCGATAGGCCGTAGGGAGCATTGCCATAGGGGCCTGTCAGGTAGGCCGTGCCTGGCAGCGTGAGCAACAGCGAGCCCGAGCCAAGCGACGCGCTGACCGTGCCGATCTGGCTTGCGGCCGTGCATTCGCCGCGCTGGGCCTGCGGTTCGCCGCAGAGGCTGACTGTGGGGATCTTGCCCACGAGGCCCGGGGGCAGGACGGTGGTGAGCTTCGATACGTATTGCCGGGCTTCTCCACGGTTGAGGTTGAAGTTGAAGCTGGTGCCGGCTCCGCCTGTCGTCGGGGCGGTGGTCGCGCCCTGGCTGAGGGCGAACGGCAACGGCGAAGGGCAAGGGGCGCCTTTGCCGTCAAAGTCAATCGGGAACGACATGAACGGTTCGGCTGCGGGGGTGCCGCTGTATGGGACCAAGCTCGAGTTGGTGGTCGCCATCCCGCACATCAGCGGGTTCGCCAGTGGCGTGTGGGGACCGTCCAGCGTGAGGATGAAGTCGCTGAAGGGGACCTGCGGGTTTTCGAGCACGGCGGTTGTCAGTCGGCCCGTGCTCGCATTGGCGCTGACGTGACCTACCAAGCGCACGGACACGCCGTAGGCCGGAGCCTCCGCGTCGATGAAGATCCGGTACTCATCGCCCGATTCCGGATTTGTGCTTTCAGGTTGGCCGACATAGACCTTGCCTGTCAGCGAACCCGGAGGTAGGTCTGGTGTTTCAATCATTGTGGTGCCGATTTGCGAGCCTTCGTGGCATTCGACCGGTGCTGTTTCGCCCTTGTGGAACTGGCTGTTCGTGCACGCTTCGAGGCCGTTGGCGACCGCTGGGTTGAGCGTCATGCCTTCGGGGAGCGTGACATGGGCGTCCCTGAGCATCGAGGAGTTGATGCTTTCCGGGTCCGTGTTCTGCGGGACTTCCACTTTGACAGTGACCGCGTCTGGCGCATCGGACTTCGTCGCGCCCGCGGCAGGTTCGGTTTTCACTGTCGGCTTGAACGACACCTTGTCGCAGCCACTTGCCCCAACCGGGGTGGTGAACGATTTGGTTTCTTTCTGGCCTTCATAGGATTCGACTTCCAACTCGGTCGCCTGCCGGCCGAGGCAGGTGCTCGGCATCGTGATGAACGGCAGTGTGCCCCCCGCCCCCAATGCCTCACCGTTGAAGATCAGTCTTGACTCGACGAGTTCTGGGCTCTTGGGGATTTCGTTGATCGTGAAGAACTCGTGGTAGTCGCTGCTCCAGTCGATGCCACCGACGATGTGCACGACAGAGTTGAAGATGGGCACCTTGAAGTCGGCTTCCAGCGGCGTGCCGGACGACGCTTCCATGTTGTAGACAGCGGCATTCGTAAGAGGCGGGCCAATCGTGGCGCCCACCGGTTGTTTCAGAATTTCGATCAGGTTGAGGTGCGCGGTGAGCTGCACTTCACCCACCTGACTGTCTGCCGGGCAACCTGACCCTTCCAATTCGGAGAGCTTGCAACGCGGGATCGCATAAGGGTTGACGCTCAGACCCGCAGGCAAGTCGACGCGCACCCGCTTGACATTGCCTTCGGGCGCTTCAGAGCCCGAAGCTCCCGTTGTCTTGAAGCGGAAGTCGGTGATCCCGTAATTTGGGTGACCGGCGGCCTGCGTGTAGTACCTGCTCGTGGTTTCGGCGTTGCAAGGGGACGCTTCGCTGTTTTCAGTGCACGTCCCGGCTTCCCACTTGGTAACTCCGAAGGCTACCGAGGCCGTCGGTGCCGATAGTGCCGCTGTCGCACATATGAGCGCAGCGACGATGCAGCTAGGTGCGGTGAGCCTCATGTGTCCCCTCCAGTGATCGAGCTTCCTCGACCATGGAGCTACCCGCTGCCGTGCGCTCTAACCGTGAAAATCCCTACCCAGACAAACCTACCCTGACCGGCTCGGTTCCGCACCGAGCCGGTCAGGGGTCCTCCGACCTGAGACCTAACTATTTGAGGATGACCGTCGCGAACGCCGTCGAAGTTTTCTTGCCCTTGGCCTTCGGCACGAAGCCGACGCGTACCTTCACCGAAATCGGCCTGCGCGAGCTAGTCACCGGCACTTCGAGCGTTACGTTCTGCTGTTTGCCCGGGTTCTTGTAGACCGTCTTCAGGTTGGAGCCGCTGCCGCTGACGCGGCCCGCTTCCGGCACCCTGACAACAACAACTGCCTTGCCTTTCTTGGCAGCGTGCGAGATGACCGTTACCGGGCAATTTGTGACCGCGATTTTCGTGTTCTGCTTGAACACCTTGCCGTTCTGGGCTGTGATCGTCGTCGGCATCACCAGCGACTGCTTGCACAGGTTGCCGTTGGCCGCCACCGCCGAGTTGGGGCCCGTGGGCAGGTTCAGTTCGAATCCCGTGAACGGGGCATCCGGCGTGCTCGCGAAGTTCGTCGTCGTGACACCTTTGGAGATGTTCGTGTTGCCGACCAGGATCACCGTCACGTTATCTGCCGTGAGGACGAGATCGAGGTCCGGGAATGCCGCCCCGCCGTGCGAGACGAAGTAGGCGGGACCGCTCAACTGATCCGGTAGCAGCGGTGTTTTGATCCTTGCCGTGCCGACCTTCGAGTTTGCCGGGCACAGGCTTGGATTGGAGTTGAACGTTGCTTCCAGACACGCGTTTTTCAAAGTTGACAGTCGCGATGGGAGCTGCTTCGGAACGGTGACGAGCACCGACTTGAAGTTCGCTCCGCCGGCCGGAACGTTGACGTTCGTGACGAGCGAAGCTCCGTTCGCACGCGAGGTTTTCGCGCCCGAGGAGGCCCCGAATTTAGGCGCGAACGCCAGGGCACTACAGTTCGTCGCCTGGAAGGGCGTCGACAGCGACTGGCTCGCACCCCCGCTCGAATTCAGCGTCGTTGCCGTGGCTTGCGCGGCACAGTTGGTCGGGTTGACCAGGTAGCCCTGGGCGTTGATCGCCAGGCTTAGCGTTTTCATGCGCAGCGGAATGCCCTTGAAGATCGTGGGCACATCGCTTGCGACCGTGACTTGTGCGGTGTACGGGTTGATTTCGATCTTGCCGCGCACGACCACGTTGCCAAGACTGAACGGACCGACGGTCGCTGGAACGACGGTCACTATCCCATACGGGGCGCCGGCGTACGGGCCCGTCAGGTAGACCGGGCCTGAGAACTGCACCGGGGCGCTGCCCGCGCCGACCGTAGTCGTCACCGTCCCGATCCTGCTTTCGGCGGAGCATGTGCCCTGCGAGGCTTGCGGTTCGGGGCATAGGGCGACCGCCGGGATCTTCCCGAGGAGGCCCAGCGGTAGTGCGGTGGTCACGTGCGACAGGTATTGCTGGCCGTCGGCACGTGCCAGGTTGAACGTGAAGCTCGTGGAAGCTCCGCCGGTGGTGGGCAGCGATTCCGTGCTCTGGGTGAGCACGAATGGTAGCGGCGAGGCGCAGGCTCCGCCCATGCCGTCGCTGTCGACCGTGAACGGCTTCACTTCCGGCGAGAACGCGGCCGGGTTGCCTGTGTAAGGCACCAAGCTCGCGCTCGTCGTGGCGGTCCCGCATGTAAGCGGATTGGCGATCGGAGCCAACGCGCCTCCCTTGAATTCCAGCTTGATGTTGCTGAACGGCTGTTCGGGGTTGTTATTGAATTCCGTGGTCACCTGGCCCGTCGTCGGGTTGGGCTTGACGGTGCCCTGGAGACGCACCAGAACGCCATAACGCTTCGTTTCCGCGGCAACGTAGATCGTGTATTCGGCCTGCGCCGGATTGGATCCACCCGTGATCGGTTCGGTTCCACCAAGGTAGATGTTGCCCGTCAACAAACCCGATTCGGTTTCGGGGAGGTCCGGTACGTTCAGACTGACGGTTCCAAGCCGCGAATCGGATGGGCATGTGACGAGGTTCCTGGTACCAATGCCGAACTGGGCCGCTGTGCAGGACTTCAGGCCCGTAGCGGCGGACGGATTGAGCGTCATGCCTTCTGGCAACACGATCGTCGCGTCCTTCAACTGCGAGGAGTCGATACCGGTGGCGCTGGGGTCATGAGGAAGCGATAGCGAAGCCGTGACACCAGTCGGCTGTTCGGACTGTGTCGTTTCGGGCGTCATCGAGAACGTCGGCGCGAACGGGACCAGCGCGAACGGTGGAACACCGTTGCAACCTTCGGTGCCGATCGGCGCGGTGTATTCTCTTGCAGCTTCTTGACCAACGGCTGACTTCAGCGTGACCGTATTAGTCGTGAAGTGGCCAGGACCGGCGCAGTTGCTCGGATTTGTGATGAATCCACCGTGACCGGTAGTGCCGATATCGCCTCTAAGGCTCAAACGCGAGGCGACCAGCGGGAGTTCCGGGGAGACCTTGATTTCGTAGTAGTCGTGATAGTCGCCGGCCCATTCCACGCTGCCTTCGATCAAGGTGTGTGCGTAATACTGGGCTTTCTCTAGTTCTTTTTCTAGAGGTTCTCCTAGCGGATGTCCAAGTTCGGCAAACGTCTTCTTCAGCTTGCCTTCGGTGACGGGAATCGGAAGCGGGAGGGCAACACCGAAATCCGAGGCAAGACCTTCCGGCTGTTCGAGATTGTAGACCTTGCCGTCGAGCGGCAGGTCTCCACCTTCTGGGAACGGCTTCGGACCGATCCAAGCAACAACCTTGTTTTCGCCTATTTCGCTGTTTTTACCGCATGCAGGTGCAGGATAGAGACCAGACCCCTTGAGTACTGGCGCTTCTTCGCCAAAGTCTTTGAAGGAGCACTTTTCCACCGCCTCCGGGTTCGTGCTGACGCCCGGAGCGACATCGGTGCGCACGTGCGTGACCACACTCCCCTGCGCGATGCCTGCCGGCGCTTCATTGGGGAATTCGCCTTCGGTGTTGACCTTGAAGGCTGTGATCCCGACTGTCGGGTGTCCCGCGACCTGCGTGTAGCCGGCTTCCCTTGCTTCGGCCAGGCTGGGTTCCTTTGGGTAGGAGTATTTGATGAACGTGGACGGGGCTACTTCGATCTTGCGTTCTTCTTCGCCGCACGCTTCCTTGCCGGCGATGCAGTTCGCCCCAACGAACTTTTCCACGCCGAACCCAGCGGCCTGCGCTGCCGGCGCGGCCAGCGCCATCGCCACATAGGCGACCGTAAACGCACAAGCAACCGTCCCAAGAAGCAAGCTCCGAACCCTCAACGTCATCCCGTCCTCCTCTAAATGCCGGACTCATTCCAGCGTCTATGTAGCAAGCAGTGTCTATGTAGACAACTCTCATCTACCCGGATCGATGCGGTCTCAATACAAATTCGTGGCGCGACGATTGGCATCCTCGCCGCGTGAGGCGACCAGGAATGTTGGTTTGCGGAGTCCAGCGGCCTTGCCGCTCTGAGCGGCAAGGACCTTGGGTTTGGGCCAATGATCGGTGCCGCTGGCCTGGGCGCAAGAATGACGACGATGAGCTTCGGGACGCTTTGCTTGATCGGCCTCTGCGGCTTTGCCGGGCCGCTGCTCGGAACCGCCGGCAAAGGCGCCGTGCCCGTCGTCGTCGGCGAGCTGCTGGCCGGCATATTCCTCGGCAAGACCGGCATAAACACGATCGATCCGGGCAATCCTACCCTTAGCTTCATGGCCGAAGTCGGCTTTGCGATGCTGATGTTCGCGGTCGGCATGAACGTGCCCCTGCGCGATCCCGGGATGCGGAGCTCGCTCGGCAAAGGGGCGACCAGCGCTCTGCTCGTGGCCGTGATCGCGGTTGGAGGCGGACTGCTCGTGGGGCGGATCGACAGGGTCGGGCATGCTCCGGTGTACGCAGTGCTGATTGCTTCTGGCTCAGCGGCCATTGTGCTACCGATCCTTCAGGAGCGAAGTTTGGTTGGGCCAACCGCGCTTGCAGTTATGGCGCAGGTGACCGTGGCCGACATTGGGGCCACGCTTGCCGTGCCGCTCGTGCTCGCGCCCGGGAAGGCTGGGCGCATCGTGGCGGGCAGCGCGATCGTCGCCGCGGTTGCGATTGCGGCCCTTGTTGCTACCCGTCATCTGCGCTCGCGCACAGACGTGCAAGGCCTTCGCCAACTCGGCAAGCGCCGCAACTGGGCGGTGGACCTGCGGCTTGCTTTGATACTGCTGTTCGGACTCGCTTGGTTGACGCAGCGCAGCGGGGCCAGCCTTTTGATCGCCGGCTTCGGCGCTGGGCTGATGGTGGCCGCTGTGGGCGGGCCGAAACGGCTCTCCAACGAGGTGCTCGGCATCGCTGGGGGGTTCTTCATCCCACTTTTCTTTGTCGTGCTTGGCGCTCGGCTCGATCTGCGCGGGCTATTCAGCGATCCCTCGCTGATCGAGCTTGCCGGCGGACTGGCGGCGCTGAACGTGCTCGTGCACCTGCTCGCCGCGCGGCTCTCGCGCCAACCGCGCGCGGCCGGGCTCGTCGCCTCGGCCCAGCTCGGCGTGCCCTCCGCGATCGTGGCGCTTGGGCTGCCCGAGCACGTGCTCACCGCCTCCCAGGCCGGGGCGATCATGCTGGCCGCCTTGCTCAGCATCTTGGGCTGCTCAGTCGGCGCGTTGACACTGGAAGGCGGACCTAGCCGCCCGGCGTGAGGGCCGGACCATTGGCTCGCGGCGCCGGCGTGAAGCCCCGATCCCTAACTCGCGGCGCTCGCGTGAAGCCCACATCCCTAACTCGCGGCGCTCGCGTGAAGCCCACACCCCTAACTCGCGGCGCTCGACCTCAATTCCACCCTATGACATCTGTCGCCCTGCCGGCCGTAAATCCATAGGCTGGGCGTATGCGCTGGCTTGTGGACGGCATGAACGTGATCGGGACCCGCCCGGACGGCTGGTGGGAGGACCGCCACAGCGCGATGGTGAAGCTGGTGCACCAGCTGGAGCTCTGGGCCGTTTACGGTGGGGAGGACGTGACGGTCGTCTTCGAGCAGCCGCCACGACCGCCGATCCGCTCGACCGTGATCGTCGTCGCGCATGCTCCCCGGCCCAGACGCGATTCGGCCGACGATGAGATCGTGCGGCTGCTCAAGTTAGAGAAGGAGCCTGGGCTTGTTCGCGTCGTGACCTCCGATCACTGGCTCAGCGACCGCGTCCACGCGGAGGGGGCTAGCGTCGAGGGGTCGGAGTGGTTTCGGGTGCAGCTCGAAGCGGAGTAATCAGACAACCGGCGGCGGATTCCCCTCGGCGCCTGCCAGTAGCTCCGGGTCCCAGTCGCAGACCAGGCAAGCGTGGCGGAAGGCCGAGCGGGCGAACTCCAGCGCGAATGCGTGGGGGTCTGCCGCCGCGCATACGTCCTCCCAGTCGAGCACGTACTCGCCCAGAGCTCCGTCCCAGCGCGCTGCCGCCGGCGACAGCTCGGCATCGGCGAAACCGTCTGGGGCCGGGTGTGTATAGGCATAGAAGGCCGGCTTCTCATAGCGCGCGTCTCCCGGCCACCAACCGACCGCCACCTCTTGGGCGTTCATCGCGTTGCGCATGATGAAGTCCTGCGACGGTGGGTCGGCCGGGCTGCCCGAGAAGAGGTTGACGGCCAGGTCGAACGAGCCCCACCAGGCGTTGACCGGGGTCGAGCGGCCACGATAGGGAGCGCGGAACGCCGCCAGAACCAATGCTGCCTGTGTTGCCGCGGCGAAATAGCGCTTTGCCTGTTGCGGGTCATAGGTGTGGTGTTCGTCGTCCTCGTCCAAAGGGGCGCTCCAGGAGACCTCTTGTGGCGTGGGGTCGATCTCGACGGGACCGACCAGCTCCACGACCGCGGCCAACAGCTCGCGCGTGACCTCGCCGACGGGCCGGTCGGGACCGAGGGGAACGCGCAGCACGCGCCCGTCGCTGTGCTCGGCTAGCGCCTGGTGGAAGTGCAGGTCGAGCGCGACCGCAAACACTCCGGAACCGTCAGGGGCCGGTAGCGGTAGCGTTTCCCAGCCGCGCGCGCTCAGCCGCAGCGCTGCATGCTGCAGTTGTGGCTCGGGCGGCGCGAGTGTCGCTGCGAGCTTGCCGAGAACCTGTGTGTGCGCGTGCAGCGTGTCGCAGGTGTCCTGCCAGTCGGCGAACGGGAGCGCTGGCCACTGAGCAGGCATGACTAGACGCTACACCCGCACGCGGGTGACCGCCAAATTGGTGCTCAAAGAAAATCGCTTTCCAAGAGCCGGCTCAGGAGACCGGTTTGGGAGACCGACTCAGGAAACCTGCAGATAAGAGAAGCCCACCGCGCTCGGGCTCGACGTGCGCGAGCCTCCGTATGTGGCCTTTGCCCGCCACTCTCCTACTGCAGGGGGGGCGAACGGGACGCTCGCCGCGCCTTCGCTGACTAGCGCCGATACCTGGCGATAGAACTGCCAGCCGAAGACTGGGTCGAGGCGTTCGATCTCAACCGCGACGGGGCCCGACGCCGCCGGTGCCACCTTTACGTCGATGCCTACGCCCTGGCCTGGAGCTGCCTTGTTCGAAGAGAAGGACAGCGAGGTCGAGGTGATCGTGCGCGATTGGCGCACGATCGTGAAGGTCCCGGCCGTGGCGTCGCGCACAGCGACGACCGCGTAGTAGTGGCCTGGTTGCAGCTGGCGTTGAAGCTTCTGCGAGCCGCTGCCACCACAACGACATTCGATCACGGCGCCGTCTTGACTGCGCAGCTGCAAGTTGAAGTCGGCCGAGGCTGGAGCCGTGAGCTTGAGCGTGAGGTTTGAGTGACTGGTGACGTCGAGACGGTAGAGGCGCAGCACACTCACGCCACGGCCGTCGAGGCGGGCGTGTGCCTGAGCGTAGTTGCCCAGGGCAATGCCTGGGGCCGTTTCGGCCGGGCCGGCGGTGGCTACTTGCAGGTGAAAGCGCTGAACGCCTCGGTATGAAGGGCGTGGGGTGACCTCGAAGCTGTAGCGACCGCCTTGGCCTGGGCCGGGCGTGAACAGCCGATAACCACCGCAGCCGACGCGCAGTAGAGCGGGTTCGCCTTCGAAGGAGCTCGTGCTGGGCGCGAACAGCGCGCCGCTGACACAGGCGCCTTTGGTCCTGTTGGCGAGGTTGATCAGATAACTGATGCCAGAGTGCATCGTGAATGCGTAGGCGGCGTTGATGTTCTGGATGCGATCGACCTGGCCGTTGATGCCACCGGAGGGCAGTGTGGCGCCAGGCGGACCGACCGCTGGGGTGGGCAGGAAGACTTCGAGTGTGAAGTTCGCTTGCTGGGAGTTCTGCAACGCCGCCACGCGGATTAGATACAGGCCGTTCTTGGATGCTTTGAACGAGAGAGCCGCCTTGCCGTGAGCTTCGGTCTGCTGACATTGAACGGACTGCAACTGAGAGCGCACGGCGTGATAGACGTCGATTGTGCTGTCCAGCTCACCTCCGGCGGTCAAGTCGAGTGCGATCCGCTCCGCACTCTGGGCTCGCACGCTGTACCAAACCGAGTTGGTGCTCGCCACGCCACAGGAAGATTCCGGCTCGCCCGCTTCAAGCGTCGCACCCACCGTGGTGCCGTCGATGGTCGCGGGCAGGCCGTGAACGATCTGCGCATTGGCCCGTTCGTCGTTGGCCGGGGCGGGCACAGGCGTAACCAGCGCGAACTGGGCGAGCGACGGCGACGCCGCGGGAACAGTCGTGGCGTCGGCCCCGGCGGCTGGGGCGATCGCGAGAGCGAGTCCGAGCACAAGAGCCATCGCCGCCAAGATCGCTACAGAACGCATTCGTTGGGGACGCATCGACTTCTATGTACGCCACCAGTCCTGCAATTCCCTTTATGCGAATCATATCCCCACGGAAAGAGTGTAAAGCGCCCTCGGAGACCAAGATCAAACTATCGTGATCGATGAGTCGTCGATGAACTGCCCGATGCGAGGCCTACACGACACCGCCGACTCGTGGGAGGCTCAGTGCATTGAACTCCTTGTTGCTCAAAATGGTCTGGGGCAAAACGATATGGCTTCACAATCGCTCCTCTGCCAGCCAGATGATTTGCTCAGTAAGCCGGTTGATCCTCTGAGCTTGCGTCGTCTGCCAACCGCTGGCTCAGCTCCTCAAGTTGCGGGCGCAGCGTCGGCAGTTCCCGCTCAACAACATCCCAGACGAGTGCAAGATCAACGCCAAAGTATTCGTGGATGAGCTTGTCGCGCAAGCAAAAAGTTATGCATAAGCAGGCAAAAAGCCCCGGATTGCAGGCCATGCCAACACGCGCCCTGAGAGATTCGAACTCCCGACCTTCGGTTCCGTAGCCGGCTATCTGTTGGCGAATTCCGCTTGGTTGAGCCAGATTAGCTCCGGTTATATGGTACAGAATAGCCTTAGATTTGCCGACCTGGGGACATAGTTCGGGACACGCTTTGCATTCAGAGGCTCGACCTCACCCGACCCGCCGAATACCTTGGCGTCGTGTTCTTATGACCAATGGCGAGGGTCGAGTTCGCTTTATTGGTCGGTGAGCCAGTTTTCGAGCATGGTTTGGGTGAAGCGGATGTGTCGTCCGATGCGTAGGCATGGGAGGCGTCCGGTGCGGACTGCGTCGTAGATCCAGCTGGGCTTGACGGCGAGGAGTTCGGCTGCTTGCTCGGGTCGTAGTAGTGGTCCGTCGAGTCGTCGTGGCCCAACGTTGTGGTTTTGTGTTGTCGGGATCATTGGTTATGCCTCCCATGTGCTGGGTTCGACTTCGTCCTCGTCCTCTTCGCTCCCGTAGTCCTCGTCGACTGTGGGGTCTGCCGGTTCGGGATGGTCCTCGGCGGCGTATTGCTCGTTTGCGAGCGTCAGGATGTCGTCGCGATCAAGCACGCGTATACGGTCAGCGGTGTTGGTTGTGTGGATGGCGCGTGCGACGGCGCGTGCTGGTCCGGGTGCCGCGAGGTAATAGACGGTGTTGATGTGGCGTGCTCTGGCCCAGCCGCGGCAGATAGCTGTGAGCCTAGATGCCGACTTGATCGATAGCTCGACCTCGATCGGCACGACGGGTCCTCTCTTGCAGGTCAGGACGAGGTCGGGACGGTGAAGCTTCGCGCCTGTTAGGGCCTGACCGACTTGTATTGAGGCAACCAGTTTGCCGTATTCGTTCTCGGCTGATCTGAGTTGGCGCTCGCTCATCAGGTCCCAGTCGGGCATCGCCCTTCCGAGCCCGACAGCGGTCTGCGCGACCTGCCAGGCGTGCTCAAAACTACCGGGTCGCACACTGAAGACACCAAGGTGCCCGATGCCTTTCCAGCGTAGGCCGGCGAGCGTCGCTGTGTACATCCCGGGGCGTCCGTAGAGCACCGCGCGATGCGCGAGCAGCCCGTCGCGTGTCAACGAGTTCAGTCGCTGGTAGGCGATGCTGCGACTCATCCCGAATTCACTCATCACATGCTCGGCTCCAGCAGCGCCGAGCCCACCGATCCAGGAGACGATCTGTGAGTCCCTTTCTGTCTGCATAACACGACCTCCGTGCCGTTAGAAAACCCGTACACGCGCTTAATCCGTCCAATCTCAGCGAACAGGACAAGCAACGAGCCGAAAGAGCACTCCAGGGTCACTCGCACGTCTGCGCAACCCAGATGGCCGACCCCTTGGTGCTGCAGTTCCGTCCCGAGAGAGGGATCGGGGACCTCGTCGACGTTGAGGCTGCCAGTACGCCGGCGTCCAGGACCTGACACCCCAACCAAAAACGACCGCGTTGACCAGGGCGGTGGCGGGCAGCACCAACCCCGTCCCGTCCCTCCACTAGTTCTCAGCGGGTTAGGGTTTTGACCGTCGTGGACCATCACCACAACCTCTCATCAATCTATACATCTCGCGGTCCGCGACGGTCAAAACCCTAACCAGCCCGTCAGGGCTGGAGGGTTAATCCGCTCCAGCGGATTCTTAATCCGGGACGCAGTCCCGGCACGAATCCACACACAGCCCACAAAAACCACAAGGCAACTGCACCGACCTAGAAATCCTCTTGGCCAGATCAGCTGCGTATTGACGCAGTGCGCGGAATGTCCGACTACCAGCCGCTTCCGTCTTGCGATAGTCGTGCGGTGCTACTACTTGTGCGCGGCAGCGAGCTCGTGCGTCTTTGCAGCGTCGAGCATCGCTTTGGCGCGCTTAGCGCCCTGGGAGAGCAGCATGCCGTTGAGCGCAAGTTCTTTCGCCGTGTTGTCGTCCCAGGGCCGGATGCCTTTGCCATCGGCTACACAAAGCCCCTCGGGCAGATCCAAGTCGCGATAGCGAATCTTCTTCACGTCTCGATGGTAGCGCTTGGCGCGGTTTGCGGCACGTTTACGACATCAACTCAACGATTAGCTGCACGAGCGGGTCAATCGTTTGGTGTGCGTCGCTTCGCATCGCCCAGCCCAGGCACTCATCGTGGCGATCAAGCACCGGCCGAAAGTCGATCGCGGGCAGTCCGACCGAGGCGAGACCCACGGTCAGCGCCACGTACGCAGCGCGAAGATTGCCGTCGGCAAACGGGTGGATCTTGAGAATGGCTGTGTAGAGCGCCGCTGCCGGCTCGACACCCTCGGCAATCTCGACCGCCCGCTCGCAATCGCGCAGAGCAACCGCACTCACGTTGAATGCCTCGCACGCGAGTCGCAGCTCGTGCATGATCGCCGAACGTCCGAGCGTGCCGCGGATCAACAAGTCGCACGGCTCATCGCCTGTCGACATGGGCACGCCGAACTCAACCGGCTCGTCATCCGCACGCACCCTGCCAGCGTCGCGCTCAAAAGTCGTCAAGAAGATCGCGCGATGCCAAGCACAGATACGCTCAGTGGTGATCGCGCTGTCGGGCCGTTGAGCCCCTATGGCCGCTGAACGCAAGGTCAATGTCAGGCGGCGCGTCGCCTCAGCCCAAGTAGCCTCCGCAGACATCGCTCCCGCGCGATAGAACGGTGCTTCCGGCGAGTCCCGGAAACCCTCGAAGCTATTCATACATCCTGCGGCAAGCCCACGCTGGAGGCATCCTCTACCCGAAAGGCCTCCGCCACGAGCCGCGCATCCTCCTCGCGCGGCGCATAGTGCAGGTAGCGCATCGTCGTCTGAATATCGGCGTGGCCCATCCACTCCTGCACACGCCGTATATCGGCCTTGGCGATCATGCGGGTGCCGAACGTGTGCCGCAGATCGTGGAAGCGTAGCTGGCGCAATCCCGCGCGCTTGAGCGCTGCCGTATAGCGGCGCCGGAGCGCCGACCCATCCAAATAGTCGCCAAGCTCGCCGGGAAAGACAAGATCGTCCCCGTCTGTAAAGAACTCACGCCGAGAAAGCTGCGCCAGTGCCTGGGCTACCTCCGGGGCGAGTGGAACCGAGCGCACCTTGCCTGACTTTGGAGCAGTGAGTGCGCCTCCTGCATAGCTCGCGCGCACGCGCAGGACGGAGCCAACGAAATCGATGTCACGCCACCGCACGGCAATCAGCTCGCCCCGCCTCAACCCTGTAAACGCCGCCGTCAGGAAGATCGCGCCGTCCTGCTCGGATGTGGCAGCGCGGACGAGCGCCCAGACCTCCTCGGGACTGAAGACGTCTATGTCGCCCGAAATTCGTACCGGGTGGTGCTCAACGCTCGCTACGGGATTGACAGGGAGACCATGGACCTTGCAGGCTCGTGCGAATACGCCGTGTAGCAAGGTCACGATCCGGTTCTTCGAGTTGTTGGCAAGCGGGTGAGAGTCGCGCCTCTCGGGATCCTCCTGGAACCGCGCACTCGACAGCTGCCTGCGCCATGCTTCGATGTCAGCGCTCGTAATCTCCTCAAGCGCTCGATCACCAAACGCCGGCAGCAGATAAGCGTTTAGGATTGAGCGGTATCCGCGCAATGTCGAAGGCTTCAGCGCTCGATCGTGCTCGGCGTAGCGGAGAAACTCCGCGGCCACGTCAGCGAACGTCGCGCCCGTTCGCACAAGCCCCACCAGCGTACCGCGACGAGCTTGGTCGAGCAGGTCGCGCAACCAGTCCTCCGCCAAGCGCTTGGTGAAATAGCCGGCCGGCGGGCGCCCACGTTCGGTCCACGCGGGCCCGAGCTTCTTCTGCAGTTGGCGTCCATCGGGCAGTCGGTACTTCGCGTACCAGACAGGTCCGCGCTTACGCTCGACCCGAAAGACGTGACCGGTTGGAGGCTGAGCGAGCCGATGCGAGACGGACGGCGGTGTCCCAAGAGCTGCGTTCTGACCCCAAGCTTGACGCGACATGCGCACATTCTACAACTTCTCGGGACATATTCGGGACATATCTGACGCCCACGTAAGATTGACTTATCCCCAAAAGCGCTTGTTTGCAGGGATTTCCTACGCGCCCTGAGAGATTCGAACTCCCGACCTTCGGTTCCGTAGACCGACGCTCTATCCAGCTGAGCTAAGGGCGCAGAGCCGCTTAGTGTAGTGGCCGAGCGGCTGGCGTACGGGTGATCTCGTCAGTAGCCCGTGTGACCGCGGGAGTTCGGGCCTCGCAAGCCCTGGCGTCAAGCGTCGGGGCCTCAGGCGATTAGCGCGCCTACTCGTAGATCGCCGCGGCAACACCACAATCGGCGGCGTGTCGGCTTCCGGCAACGGCTTGTCGGAAGTCTGAGGTTCATCCCCTGCGTTGGTCGGTGCTACTAGGACATTCGTCTATGCCGTCCCAAAGACGACGATCTTGGTCGATCATTACTGAAGCATGTTCTCACCCTTCGAACTGTTTTCATCGCCTCGCGGAGTCGCTCTCGACCGGCGGAGAGGGGCGTCCGATGGGATCGTCGAGAGCACCGAGTCGGCACCTACGCGCTTGCTGCGATATCTGCCGCTGGCCGTGCTCGCAACGGCGTCAGTGGTTGTCCTGCCGGCGGTGCTCGTCGCGGCGTTCGTGCCACGGGGTAGCTCTCTGCTGATGGTGACCTCCGCAGCATTGGCCGTGGCCGTCTCGATTGCCATCGCGATCGCCGAGGCCGGCCTGTGGACGCGACTGTCGGGATCGCGCGACCTCGTATTCGCGGACCTGATGCTGTGGGGGTGGTTGCGCAGGTGCTGGACTGAGCGACGTCTAGCGCAGGCGCGAGGCCTGTACGACTCCGCCAGGAAGGCCGGTCCGGCGGTGAGCATCGAGTTGCTGGAAGACCTGAGCAAGCGACTTGCGGCACGCGACGTTTATACGCATGGACACAATCAGCGGGTCGCACGCCATGCGGAGCGCATTGCCCGCGCGATGCATCTGCCTGCGACTGAGGTTGCCAAGATCCGTACGGCAGCCACGGTTCATGACGTGGGCAAGATCCATACCCCAAGAGAGATACTCAACAACCCGGGGCGACTGACCGGGCGGGAATACGCGATCGTGAAGCTCCATGCGGGCGACGGCGCCGACATGCTGGCAGAGGTCGGGGATCCGGAGATCACAACCATGGTTCGCCATCACCACGAGCGAATCGACGGCCAGGGCTACCCCGATGGGCTGGCCGGCTTGGATATCCCGCTCGGGGCTCGAATCATCGCGGTGGCAGATACCTTCGATGCCATGACATCCAATCGTGCCTACCGGCCGGTAGGCACCCACAAGAAGGCACTGGACATCCTCTCTCAACAAGCCGGCTCCCAGCTCGACGACGACGCGGTCTCGGCCTTCCTCGGGTGCTACTCCGCGCGCCGCTCGATTGCGTGGTTCGCGCTCGCTACTGTAGTTCCACAACGCGTATTCGCGGTGCTCCAGACAGCCTCGTCCGGCATCGGTGCCAGTACGGGAGCGATTACCTCGATACTCCCAGCCCTGGGCGCGGCGGGTCTACTCACCCTGTCGCCCGGGTTGCCTCACGGCACGGCAATCGAACGGAACACATATCGCCCACCCGCGGTGACAAAGCTCCACCGACTGGGCGTGTCGGCGACCCCGACCATAGATGCAGCACAGCACAGCACCAGACAGACAGCAAACATTCAGTTGCCCCAACCCCAACATGGACGAAGCCACAGGGCCCTGCATATCTCGGCACCTGCGCCTCTCAGCACACCGGGATCCAAGAGCCCGAAAGCAAGTACACCGGACAATCCCGCCGGCGGCGGTACCGACGCGAGCAAACCAGTGGCAGTGGCCGCCGCGCCCGTGGCACCACCCACGAACAGCTCACCGGCACCTGAACAGTCTCATTCTCCTTCTACTCCAACTCCGACCCTGCCTGCACCTCCTGTCGAAAAGACCCCGACACTGCCTACGCCACCAACTGGCCCACCGGTAACGCTCCCGAGCGTCCCCAACCTCCCGACGATCTCCGTCCCGGGCGTCTCGGTCTCCGTCCCAAGCATCTCGATCTCAATCCCTGGCAGCAAAGCACGCTAAAAACCACTGCCAAAAGGGCTGCCAGGAGACACGTCCCGAATCTCCGGGACATTGCACAAACGGGGAGCGAGGGACGATGTTCGAACCCTGCGGTCGAGGGTTCGAACATCGATCAAATGGCGGAGAGGGAGGGATTCGAACCCTCGAACGAGGTCAACCCCCGTTACGCGATTTCCAGTCGCGCCCATTCAACCGCTCTGGCACCTCTCCATCGGCTGCTTCGTGCGCGGCGGCCATAAGAAGGCTACGGCACACCCGGCTTCGCCGCCGGCAGGGCCACGACACCCAGTCCTTGTCCATTGGTAGGCTCTTTACCACGCCCCGCGCGCACGCAGGGGGCATCGCCCAAAAACGAAGACCAACCCAAACCTCGCCCACGAACCGGAGATCGAAGATGTTGCTTCTTGCCTCAAGCGAAGCCGTCAGCAAGGACATCGGCCTGATCGTCACCTTCATCGGGATCGGGATCCTCGTCAACATCGTCATCGTGCTGATCGCGATCCAAGTGCGCGGCGAGCGCCAGCAGAATCAGCAGCACCTGCAGAGCCCGCGGCAAAGCTAGCCGTACACGCGATGCTCGCCGTCCAGATCAGCGAGCTCAGCGGGCCCGACGGCGTACGTGTCGTTGACGCGCCCGAGCCTGAGCCGGCCCACATGCTCACTCCCGGCGAGGGGGTGCTGATCGATGTCGCTGCCGCCGGCGTGTCTTTCCCGGAGGTGCTGCAGACGCGCGGGCTCTATCAGCTCAAACCCGACCTGCCCTTCATTCCCGGTGCGGAGGTTGGCGGCACGGTCATCTCTGCGCCCGCCTCCAGCGGCCTCACCGCAGGCGATCGCGTGATGGCCTTCACCGGCCTCGGTGGCATGGCCGAGCGGGCCGTGGCCGCCGCCTACATGACGTTCCCTCTGCCCGACTCGCTCGATTTCAACCAAGGCGCGGCGGTCATCCTCAACTACCACACCGCCTACTTCGCACTGAAGCTGCGCGGGCAACTCAAAGCCGGCGAGAGCGTGCTCGTGCACGGGGCTGCCGGCGGCGTCGGCACCGCTGCTTTGCAAGTAGCCAAGGCGCTCGGCGCCTCCACGATCGCGGTCGTCTCCACGGAGGAGAAGGAGCGCATCGCTCGCGAGGCTGGGGCAGACCATGTCGTGCGCTCGGACGAGGCCTGGCGCGAGCAGGCTGTCGAGCTCAGCGGCGGCGGCGTCGACGTCGTGCTCGATCCCGTCGGCGGCGATCGCTTTACCGACTCGCTGCGCTCGCTCAAAGAGGAGGGGCGCGTGGTCGTCGTCGGCTTCACCGAAGGGTCGATCCCCGAGGTCAAGGTCAACCGCCTGCTGCTGCGCAACGTATCGGTCGTCGGGGCCGGCTGGGGGGCCTACGCGCTGCTGAACCCCGAGCGCAATCGCGCCGCCGGCGCGGCCGTGCGCAAGATGATCGACGATGGGTTTGTCAAGCCGATCGTTGGGACGTGCCTGCCCCTTGACCAAGCCGGCGAGGCGCTGCGCATCATCGACGAGCGCCGCGCCGTTGGCAAGGTGGTACTTGGTATCTCCTGAGCGTTTCAGGATGATGAAAGGGGCGTGCTTAGTCTTTTGCCGGCGCCCCAGGTGTAACGATCGCGAAGACCGGGTTCCCCTCATCTAGGAGTCCCAGGAACTCGCCCAGCTTTGCCCCGTCGCCCTCCACGACGATCGCGCCGCTCGCGAACAGTTGCTGACCGTCCCCCTCACCCAGCAGGATCGCGTCGAGGGCCCTACGGGTGAGCGTCACCTTTGCGTGGCAATCCTCCACCAAGCGACCCTCCACGACACTGAGCGCTCCGTTTTCGACGGTGACGCTCCAGCGCTCTTGCACATCTGTGAAATCCCACGCGAGCTTGATCGTTATATCCCAGGCGCGCGGGCCGTCCAAGCGCGCGCCCATCGCGTCCCACAGCTGCTCGAGCGACAGAGCCCTGGCCACATCGGCGCTTGCCACTCGTCTGTTCCTCGGCGCCGCCGGCGGGCCCTCGCGCAGCTCGTGCGCGCCGACGAGATACAGGTTGCGCCACACGGCGCTCTCGGACTGATAGCCGAGTTGCTCGAGCGCAGAAGCCTGCAACTCGACCGCCTCCGCGTTTCCCGCCCCTGCATCTCCCGGCTTTGCGTATCCCGGCTTCGCGTCTTTCCCCTCTGCGTCTCCCCCCTCTGCGTCTCCCCCCTCTGCGTCTCCCCCCTCTGCGTCTCCCCCCTCTGCGTCTCCCTGCTCTGCGTCTCCCTGCTCTGCGTCTCCCTGCCTCGCGTCTCCGGTCTCTGAGCCTCCCTGCTCCACGAACACGGCATGTGAGCACAACTCTGCCGCCCAGCGGTAGTCGCCCCGCTCGAACGCCGCCCATGCTTCTTGGAGTAGCGGCTCGATCCCACCCGCTAGCTCGACGTAGCGGCGCGCCGCCTCCACCGGCGAGTACGGGTCGAGGCGCGCCGGGTTGCCGTCGAAGAACCCCAGATAGCGCTGATAGACCGCGCGCACGTTGTGGCTGACGGTGCCGTAATAGCCACGACACGACCATGTTTTCTCCAGGCTCGGCGGCAGGCGCACCTCAGCCGCGATCTCCGTCGGCGTGAGGCCCCTGTTCGCCAGGCGCAGCGTTTGGTCGTGCAGGTAGCGATACATGTCGCGATGGCGCGCCAGATGCTCGACGATCCGGTCTTTGCCCCAGCGCGGCCAGTGGTGTTGGGCGAACATAACCTCTGAACGCGCGCCGAACAGCTCGATCGCCTCTCCGAGGTACTTGGACCAGGCCAGCGAATCGCGTACCAGCGCGCCCCGTGGGGTCAGAACATTGTGCATGCAGTGGACGGCGTTC
Source organism: uncultured Solirubrobacterales bacterium (assembly GCA_963704555.1). Classification (GTDB taxonomy): domain Bacteria; phylum Actinomycetota; class Thermoleophilia; order Solirubrobacterales; family Solirubrobacteraceae; genus Palsa-744. The sequence goes on along the minus strand of OY969921.1, from coordinate 897,138 downwards.
TCGGCAATACAAAGCACGCCCAAATCCTTAAAGAAGAAGTTCATCTCCGCAGGGGCCTCGCTGTCGGGGACGAGCTGGAAGACGATCGGCACGCCGTCGATCTCCGCCTCTTGGCCGGTGTGGGCGACCTCATGAGTCGGCGGGATCAAAGTGATGCTGCCGGTCGAGGTCGTCTTGCCGATGCCGGCGTCCACCTGGCCTCGCGGGCCTCGCTCCAGGCCCGGCGCGAACATGTATTGCGCGCGCCTGGCCATCGCCCCACCGGCCAGCACGTTCTCCGAGACGGCGTGCTCCAGGAAGCCCGCCGGAGCCCAGATCGGCAGCTCGCCCGCCTGCACCTGCTCGGCGCTGACGACGCCCTTGACGCCGCCGAAGTGGTCGACGTGGCTGTGCGTATAGACGACCGCGCTGACCTCGCGCTCGCCGCGATGCTTGCGATACAGGGCCAGGGCGGCCGAGGCGCACTCGGTCGAGACGAGCGGGTCGATCACGATCACGCCCCTCGCCCCCTCGACCAGCGTCATGTTCGAGATGTCATAGCCGCGCACCTGGTAGATGCCGGGCACGACCTCGAACAGACCGTGCACGCCGTTCAAGCGCGCCATCCGCCACAAGCTCGGGTGGACCGTGTCGGGCGCTTGCGACGGGTCGGCGGGCCCTCCTTCGGCTGACTCTCCTTCAGCCGAATCTCCTTCAGCTGACTCTCCTTCAGCCGAATCTCCTTCAGCCGAATCTCCTTCAGCTGACTCTCCTTCAGCGCGCCCCCCTTCAGCGTCCGCCTCCGCACTCTCGCGCCGTGCACCGGCCCCCTCCCCCGCATCCACGAACGCATAGCTGTCCATGTCCCACACCGTGCGCCCGCGTGCGTCGCGCAGCACAAGGCTTGGAGCGCTCTCGATCAAGCCGCGGCGCGCGTCCTCGAAGTCCTCGCGATCCTCGAAGGGAAGCTCGCTCGCCGCGGCGGCGAGGACGGCGCGGGTGTGCGCGCTGGCGGGGGCTGGATCTTGCACGCGACAGAGATTAGTACCGCGGCCGAGGATTCTCCGACCGCGCCCGAGGATTCTCCGCGAGACGATCGCCAGCGTGGACGCGCGCGCTGGCCGAGGCCTTGATCGAGCCCCAGCCAGCGGCACTAAGCAAACCCTAGCCTGCTACCACGCCTACATCCCTACTCCATCCAACGAAAAGACCCTTGCTTCTAAGGTTCCAGACGGTAAGAGTGTCCATAAAATTTCGTATAACGATTCCGCTAATCCCGCAGCTAACGGTAAGAAAAAGAAGGATATGTCACAATTGGTCAGAGCCGGGATGGTGCCTGTGCAGAAATCGAATATCGTGTTGATTTCGCCTCCCGACACGGTTGTCAATAATTTCAAGGTGAATTCCTTCGATTCCGTGCCCATCAATATCGCGTAAAGGAAGTTTGTCATGCTCCCCCGTGGCGTTCGCGGGAACTGGTATGCCCCTCCTTCTTCCGCGGAAGTATGAGTCGATACAGCGAGCGATTTGCCACTGGTGAGTAACACTGTGCCTTCGCCCGTAGTGTCACCCGAGCCGGCGCCGCCCTGCGAGCAAGTGCCCGATTCCGAGCTGATAGGCGCTTCTGGGTTAAAGACCGTTAAGACATCTCCTTCTGTTAAGTTTTCGAGCTTGGAGCTGGTCTGGCCTTCGCATAAATCTTCGGAAGTCGCTCCGATCACTAAGCACTTTACCTCCCAGCCCGGTTCTTTGCCACCTTCATGACCATACAGCTGGTCTAAGAATTCAGGTTCCGAGCCCATCAGCGCGATCGTCGTCACCCACGGCAAGTTGTCGGGCCAGACTTCAATGTCGGTTCCTTCTTCGCAGACTTTTACAGATTTACATAAGAGCGGCGTGCCCGTTAAGTTCGAGCCAATTTTTTCTTTGGCGGCATTTAAGATTTCGCTGACTTCGTCCGCCTCGCCCGGCCCCACCGTACCCACCAGGATGAGTAAACATAACACCGCAGTTGTTCCAGCGATAGTTTTTAAGTCTGCGATTTCGAGTTCCTCTTCCGTTTCAGCCGCTAACGGTTCAGTGAGGGCGTTTCCTTCAACTAACCATTCGGCATTGGACACTTCGGTCGCAAGCGCAGCCGCTGTGTTGGCCGCCGCAAACGCGAGCATTGCAAAACCAAGAGCCCCAAGTACTCTTAGATATCTCATGATCGTTAACCACCTTTCTCTTGTCATCCGTTCAGGCGCCTGCGCACGAAGCCCAAATCGACCGTATGCTCTGCTCCAGTAAAGGCCGCTTAGCAACAGGGTGCTCGCACAATGGCCAAACCCAGGCTTGGAGCGCACACGAGTATCGTCCGCCGACTCGTGGAGCATGTCAAGAGAACCATATTGTGCTAGTTATCGGTGTTTCCAACTTGGGCTCGCCTCGCTGTTGCGGCAGCCCCCATGGCGGACGCCTGCGACGCGACGCCCGACGCTTAGGCTACCCTAACTCACTTGTTCGGTACACATTCGAAGTTGGGGAGCAGGCGAAGCGCAAGCCTCGTCGGGATAGGCCGAGGCGCGACGATCGCGACCTGCCTCTCCCTGTCGACGCTGGGACTGGTTGCCTGCGCGGACGGAGGCCGCGAAGCCGGCGAGAGCTCGGGGGTCGTCAAGGTGACGTTGACCGAACAGGGCTGCTCGCCCAGCAAACTAAAGGCTCATGCCGGGCCGCTCACATTCGCTGTCAGGAACGGCGATACCTCGAAGGTCAGCGAGCTGGAGCTGAAGGACTCGACAGGGCTGATCCTCGGCGAGCATGAGAACGTCGTTCCCGGCCTACCGGGAAAATTCACGTTGAACATGGCCCCGGGCAAGTACTTCATGAACTGTCCCAACGGGGAAGAGGAAGACAACGGCGTGCTGATCGTGACAGGCAAAGCATCGGCCGCGGACAGCGTGACATCGGATCCGCTCGTCGCCAAGGCGCTCTCCGGCTATCGCAAGTACATCCAGGGCGAAGTGGAACAGCTACTCGCCGGTACGCGCCGGTTCAAGGCTTGGCTGGAACTGAACAGCCTCAAGCACGCAAAGGAAGTGTTTGGCCCAACCCGCCGCCACTATGAGGCGATCGAGCCCGTGGCCGAGAGTTTTGCCGAACTCGACACAGACATCGACGCGCGAATCAACAATGTGGCAAACGCAAGCGAATGGAAGGGTTTTCATCGCATCGAGCAGATCCTGTGGGTCAAGAACACCACCCAGGGCACCGGGCTCTACGCGGAAGAGCTGCTGGCCGACGTGATCAAGCTCGACGAGAAGGTCTCGACTCTGAAGTTGCAGGCGCCGCAGCTGGCCAACGGCGCGGTGGAGCTACTCAACGAGATAGCGACCTCGAAGATCACCGGCGAGGAGGACCGTTACTCGCACACCGACCTATCGGATTTCGAGGGCAACTTGACGGGCGCTCACGTCGCGTTCGAACTGCTGCGTCCAGTCCTCATAGCGAGGGGAGACGGAGCCCTGGCAAATGAAATCGCGCCGCGCTTTGCCGCGGTGCAGCGCGGCCTGGATCGCTATCGCCGAAAAACGTCACTCGGCTTCGCCTACTACGGCGCACTGACAGCGACGGATCGCCTGCGGCTGTCCCACCAGGTCGATGCCCTGGCCGAACCGATGTCCAACGTGGCCGCCAAGGTCTCGGGCTGAGCTCATGGACGAGCTCACCCGGCGCCAGCTGATCGTCGCGGGAGGCGGCAGCGCGCTGGGGGTGGCGCTCGCCGGCGGTGGCTACGCTCTCGGCCATCGCGAGGGAGAGCAAAGCGAGCTGGCCTCCCAGCAGGACGCGGTTGCCTTCCACGGGAGCCACCAAGCCGGCATTGTCACCCGAGCCCAGGATCGCCTGGTTTTCGGCGCTTTCGACCTGACCGCCGAAACGGCAGGGGAGGTGCGCGAGCTGCTGCGCGCCTGGACCGATGCGGCGCTGGCGATGACAGCCGGGCACCCCGTCGGCCCGATCCCAGGCCCCCCGGAATCCCCACCGATCGATACCGGCGAGGCGGTGGGCCTGCCTGCGTCTCAGCTGACAATCACATTTGGCCTTGGAGCAAGCGTGTTCGAACGCGACGGCGAAGATCGCTTTGGCCTGGCGGCCCGCCGCCCAACGCTGCTGACACCGTTGGGAGCACTGCCCGGCGATCAGCTCGAAGCGCGGATCAGCGACGGTGACCTATGCGTGCAAGCGTGTGCCAACGATCCTCAGGTCGCCTTCCATGCGGTGCGCAACCTCGCACGACTGGGACGCGGCGCGGCCGCGCTGCGCTGGGCGCAGCTCGGCTTTGGTCGTACCTCCTCCACCACCAGCGATCAGGTGACGCTGCGCAACCTGCAGGGGTTCAAGGACGGCACCAACAACCTACGAGGCAACGACGAACAGGAGATGCGCAAGTTCGTTTGGGTGGGGCCAGACGAGCCGCAACGTTGGTTTCGAGACGGCACCTACATGGTGACGAGGCGCATACGCATGTTCATCGAGGCCTGGGACCGCGACCAGCTAAGCGATCAGGAGAGGGTGATCGGTCGCTTCAAGGCAAGCGGTGCGCCGTTGACAGGCCGTCACGAGCACGATCCAATCGACCTGAATACCCGCACGGCGGACGGCGAACTTGTCATCCCCGCCAAAGCCCATATCCGTCTAGCCTCGTCCTCTAACAACGGCGGACAGCGCATCCTGCGACGCGGCTACTCCTTCACCGACGGCATCGATCCCGTCACGGGCGAGCTCGATGCTGGGCTGTTCTTCGTCTGCTTTCAGCGCAACCCACACACTCAGTTCGCCGCGATCCAGCGGCATTTGGGCGTTTCCGACGGATTGGATGAGTACATACAGCACCGCTCCAGTGCACTGTTCGCGATCCCCCCCGGAGCGCGCCCCGGGGAGTTCATCGGACAGGGGCTCTTCTCGAATACCTAAGCAGCGACATCGTGGCACGCTCTCGACCGGCGGAGAGATCGCGACAAAGTGCGAACACCGACCCTGGTTTTCCGGGGCGAGGCTCCTGAGCAACGCTAGTAGGGATCGCGGGACGATGTTCGAACTCGGACCTTGTGGAAGCGCATCAGCGAGCTGTACGCCGAGCGCTTCGGCTGACCTGAGCTATCTCAAGGGGACCGTGATCGGACCGGGCAGACGACGATAGACGGCGAAGAAGTCACGATCGTCGGGGAGGAGGTAGCGATCGGCCGACTGGTGCGGCTGGGGCTCAACCATCTTCGGGACGAGCCCGTGGTCGTGGGTGTAGGCGATCAGCGTGTGCCAGTCGGCGTTGATGTCGAACTCCATCGCCCGCGCCGCGCCAATGTGCTGGAGGAGCTTTGCGATCGAGATCACCGTCTGGCCTTCGGCAGCGACGAAGACCAGATTGCCGCGGCGATCGATGCCGACGCCGGTGCGCCACACGCGCGTGACGCCGCCGAGCGTGAACCCCCATTCTGGACTGTTGGGGTTTTCGTTCAAGGCCGGATTCAGGCGCCCGTTCCATACGATCGGCGCGAGGCTCTGGCGCGCCCAAGCGATGTCTCCTCCCGCGTTCGGGCCGCCACTCCACTTGACGATTTCGACGCGACCGTCGCGATAGCCGACGAGCGTGGCCTTGCCGTCCTTCAGCGGCTCGTTGACCCGGCCGTTGACGGTCGAACCGTTTTCCCCGTCTTCGTAGGTGAAACCGCCGTTGAAGGTCGCCAGCAGCCGCCAGCGCTGACCGTAGGGCACCATCATCGGCCCGCGCACGGCCGCGTCGGGTGGCTCGTAGCGTCCCGGGTAATAACCGATCCCGGTGCGTGTATGGTCGAACCAGGCCACATAGGCAAGCAGCTCCGGATATTCAGCTTCGGGACGAAAGCTCGTCACCAGCACCGGTGGGCCGCCATCGAGGGGCGGCCCTGTCGGTTTCCAGATCCCTTCCCCCGGCAGCCGATGCGCGAACACCGACTTGATCGGCGGCGGCCAGGCCGCGGTGTGCCCGCCGCGCCGTAGGCTCAATCCGACCGCCGGCACTCGCTTCGGCGCCGGTCCGCCCCTCTTCGGTGCGTTTGCGGTGTAGTAGATGTGCTCGATGTCGTCGACGATCGTGTTCCCGAAGGGCACCTCAGCTCTCACCCACTCGACGCTTCGGGCCCCGAACGACATGCTCGTCGGCTTCAGCATCCAGATCGCATAGGAGCTGACAGTCCAGGCGAGCAGGCCAAGCAGAGGAGTCCCAATCAACAGGAGCCGCCTACGCCTGGCCTCAGCCTTGCGCCGCTGCTCACGGCGCGCCTCGAGCAGCTCGGGCGACATGAAGACGCGGGCCGGCCCAGCGGCCTCAGATGGATCGCTCATGCCCCGGATAGACGCCGCCACCGGACCGCTAGGCAGGTCCACCGGCCTAGCGACGTGCGCCAAGGTCGTGTTCTCGTGCCGATAACGCAAAACCATAGGCGACTCCCGGGCCACTATTAAGTGAGAATCCATTTATCGGCATCGCTCAGAACGACGGACAGCAGGCGATGGACCAACGCCGCAACCGGGGGAAGTCCAGTACGACGTGCGAACCTCGGTCAGAGTTCAAGGGTTGAGCAAATGACGGGAGCACCCGGACAAACACCGAACCCTTGGGTAGCCCTAGATCGGCTTCTTGAGCATCTCATGGAGCCGGTTGGTCGGCAAGTTCGGAAGCGAGCGGCCGAAGCCATCCACAGGTAGATTGAACGGGGGGCCCGTCTAGGGAGCCGTCCGATGCTTAGGCGAACATATGTTCGTATCCCAAGAAAGGTTTCCGAGCGCAAGGCGAGAAAGACAACACTGATGGCAGACAAGAGCGCAATCGAGTGGACCGAGGCCACATGGAACCCGGTCACCGGCTGCGACAAGGTGTCGCCCGGATGTGCCCATTGCTATGCAGAGACGTTCGCAGAGCGCTTTGTCGGGGTGCCTGGTCATCCCTATGAGCAGGGCTTCGCGCTCAAGCTCTGGCCGGATCGGCTTGAATATCCATTGCGTTGGAGGCGACCACGGATGATCTTCGTCAACTCGATGAGCGACCTGTTCCACGAGCGTATCCCCGACGACTACATCGCCCAGGTCTTCGAGGTGATGGGGGCTGCTAGCCAGCACACTTTCCAGATCCTGACCAAGCGTCATGAGCGACTAGCCCAGTTGGCCCCTGACCTACCGTGGCACTCAAACGTATGGATGGGCGTGACGATCGAGAATCGGCGGTTCGTGCATCGAGCCGACTACTTGCGGGAAGTGCCGGCAGCGGTTCGCTTCATCTCAGCCGAGCCGCTGCTTGGTCCGCTCGAAGGTCTGGACCTCTCCGGGATCAACTGGCTCATCGCGGGCGGCGAGTCTGGGCGCGGACACCGGCCCGTGAAGATCGAGTGGTTGCGCGAACTCCGTGACAACTGCGCCAATGAGGGTGTGGCGTACTTCTTCAAGCAGTGGGGTGGTCATCGCGCCAAGAGTGGCGGACGACTGCTGGATGGACGAACATGGGACGAGTTGCCCGAGTCGCGAGCGCTTGAGGTGGCATGAGCGAACGCACAGCGCGACCGTGGGGCTACTGGACCCGCGCGAAGCTCGCCGTCCTCAACGACTATCTGCCGGCGTTCCTGCAAGCGGCGAGCGGCAGGAGCCAGGAGTACGTCTACCTCGATGCCTTCGCGGGAGAGGGTCGCGGCGTTGACAGGCTTACGGGCGAGGAATTCCACGGCTCATCGCGCATCGCGCTTGAGGCCAAGGCGATGCATGCCGACGCTCGCTTCACCCGCTTGCGTTACTTCGAGCAGGAGAGCAAGGCACGCGAGCTTGAGAGGCAGTTTGAGGCGGAATACTCCGATCGCGACATCAAGGTCTACGGCGGCGATTGCAACATCGAGATTCCAAGAGCCCTGCACGACCTCCATGAGCTGCGATGGGCTCCCACATTCGCCTTCATCGACCCGGATGGCATGGAGTTCGAATGGCGAACCCTCGAAGCACTCGCGGCTCACAAGCGCGGCTATCGCTCCCAGGCAAGCTCAAAGCGCGAATACAAGGTGGAGCTATGGCTTCTCTTTCCGACGCAGGGCATCGTCCGTACGCTCGCCCTCGACGCGGAGAAGGTTAGGCCGGAGGATGACGCCCGCGCAACATCGCTGCTCGGGACGGAAGCCTGGCGGGCTATTTACGATAGGCGTGTCGACGGCAAGCTCAGTGCACACGACGCCAAGGAGGAGTACGTCAATCTCATGCGCTGGCGCTTGAGTGAGGACCTCGGCTATCAACGCACTCACGCCTTGGAACTGACGAACACGCGTGGAGGGACGCTCTACCACATGGTCTTCGCCACCGACAACGACGCGGGCGACAAGATCATGGCCGACATCTACTCCAAGAGAGCCAAGCAGATTCTCCCGATGCGCCAAGAAGCACGCGACCGTATACGCGGCCAAGCGACACTGGACCTCGGAGCCACCCACGACGCGGACGGTGCGACGTACCACTACGAGCCACCGTGGAAGCCTCCCTCGCTGCCCTGATCAAGAACGCCACGCTGTTCCTGGGCCTGGTGTTCGCACGAGCGCAAATTACGGAGAGGGAGGGATTCGAACCCTCGATGGAGTTTAACCCCCATACTCGCTTAGCAGGCGAGTGCCTTCAGCCACTCGGCCACCTCTCCCGGGACTGCGGGGGCCAAGTTTAGAGCTTGTCGGAGCTTGTCGGCTGCAAGCGCTTCAGTGTTTGTGCCGACGGCGCTTGTGCTTCGGCTTGACGGCACGAACAATCGTGATCGAGGTCGTGCTCGTGTTGTTGCGCTCGTCGAAAGCCTTCGCCGTCAGGGTGTGCTTGCCTGGCTTGAGTAGGCGCGCGCCATACCAGACCATGTGGCCGCTCAGCGTGGGCATGCCACCATGAACGAAGAAGCTGCGGATGATGTGGCCTTCGTCGTAGAGCGAGATTTGGTAGACCCGCGCGCTGTCGCTGGCGGTCACGCTGATTGGCAGCGTGTTGGTGTACCGCACCCCCGTCTTGGGGCTAGTCAGCCTGATTGCGGGACCCTGCTGGCCGCCACATTGTTCGCTGAGGCGATCCCCATAACGATCGTATTCGGCCAGCGCCGCGTACGCCGGCTTGGGTTGCAGGCTCGGGTCGAGCAGCCCGTAGCTGTTACGCGGACTGCCGAACGGTTCGGTGTCCTGCAGACCGAACCAGATGCCGACTTGCACGTAGGGATCCTGGGCAAGGCAATGATAGGCCTGCAGCAGGAAAGTGGCCTGTTGTTGGGGACTCACGCCCGCCGGCTTCTGACCGGCCCATGCGCCGGAGTTGCAGACCTCGGTGTCGGTGCTCCAGCCAAGCTCGGTCATCCAGATCGGGCTGCCATCGCCATGAGCGAGCATCACTTCATGCACCGTCCTGTAGCCCAGAAACGACCAGCGGTTGATGCGCGGATCGGTCTGGCCGTTGCGCAGGATTTCGTAGGGCGACTCGACGTCGCAGATCGTGTCGGTATGAACAGCCACTGCGTCGAAGAAGCCCTTTGCGCCGTCGGCATAGAGCTGCGAGAGGAATTCGTAGTCGTTGCCGGTCAGTCCACCGAGCACAACCTTGGCACTGGGGTCGGCCGACTTGATCGCGGGGTAGGCGGCCTTCAACAGGGCCGTGTATGCAGCCGGCTCGGGCCCACTCGCCCACCACAGGGAGGCGTCCTCCTCGTTCCAGATCTCCCACGCAGCCACGCGGCCGGCGAAACGCTTGGCCAGCGCCCCGGCGAAACGCGCGTAATCGGCCGGATTGCTCGGTGGCATTGCGGGATTGCTCGAGCCGGTCTCCCACTGGGGCGTGTCGACTACGTCGACGATCGCCTTTGTCCCCTTGGGAAGCGCCGCCAAGCCCTCTTCCAACGTAACGATCTCGGGTTCGTTGAGGTGACCGCGGTTCGGTTCAAATATGTTCCAGGCGGCAAAAACTCTCACCCAGCCGACGCCAAGGCCGGCGACCTGGTGGACGCTCTGCATCGAGAGCCCTTCGGGGCCATTAATCACCACGCCGGTTTCGACAGCCTGCGCAGGAGCACCGGAGAGGGCAAGCATCAACGCCACGACGGCGCTGGGAGTAGCAATCAGGCGAAGCAACCTCATACCACGCTAGTCGTCCAAATACCGACCACGCTCGACAGACAAGCGTCACGATCGACCGTTTGTCGAGTCTCCGGGTCCAGAGGAGCGCAGCGACATTTGATCGAGCTTAGCTCCGACAATCTGTCGCCCAGCTACGCCGTCGCCGGGCGGGCGCTCATCCGCAATTGGGCTCGGACGCAAGGCGCTGCTGATACCAGCCGATCGCTTTGGCCTCCTCGGCCTGCGACGCACGCCTCCGCGCAAACGTCCGCGTCGCAGCCGGCAACTCGTGCGGCGGCCCGTGGTGGCGGTCAAACCCCATGCGACCTATGAAAATATCTCACGCGTTGCCCCAATCCGAAGACGCGGCCGTTAAGCCCGTTGCCTTGGCGGCGGCGATTGAGCGAGATCCACGCGAGCGCGGCCGTGTCTGTCACGGTTCGGTGTAGCCTTCGCAGAACTGCGCCGCTTCTGTCGCCTTTGCCTGCAGGTTTTCGGTGTAGACGGTCGAGCCGTTTGCCTCGAGTACCGTCAGTTCAGAGGGCAGCGCGCTGAAGACGCCGTAAACGAGCGGCCCATTTGCGTGTACTCGCGGTTCGACCGGGACCACGTTCAACGCGACGGCACCTCGGGGGGTTTGCGCTACCACTGACTTTCCTGGTGGCATGAGAATTCCGTAGAGGATCGCGTAGGGGTGCGGGGCGCAGCCGATCGACAGCGACCAGGGGAACGCCTTGCTCGCGCTGAGTCCGATCGCTGGTTCGTTGAGTCCTGGGTCGACACCGGTGTCTACGCTGAGGAAGGGCTCGCCGTTGAACCTGCCGAAAGCACTGACCGTGAAGGTTTCCCCTTCGGGGGTGCGCGCACTGGCGAGTTCGGTGCCCGTCGGGAGTCCTTCCGGTTCCTTGCTTGATTCGACACAGCGGTATCGCGGCAGTTTTATGGTGAGCGCGACTCCCCCGCCGGCATTCAGCTCGACGAGGGACACAGCGTGGCTAGTGCTGCCACGGACCTCCTGGGCGTAGATGCCCGCAGGGCCACCATCTCGTCGCGGTACGCGGACCACGCGCGATTCGATCGTGCGTCTATCGCCGAGCACTAGCCTGACCGAGCGCACCGAGGCCGGCACCGCGGTCTGAATCGTCTCGATGCCCACTTCGCAGAACAGCGCGGGGTGCCGGTACCGGGGTGAGGAGAGGCAGATGGGGTTGTTGGGGCCACCCAAGATCAGCACTTCGGGAGCACCCGGCCGGGTGTATGCCACCGCCGCGGACCGATGACAAGAGCTCAAAGCGCCCGGCAGGCCGGACCCGGTGCTCACCTCGAAGCGAGTACCTGCGGCGGTGCGCCCGTGGCCCACAGTGATCCGCTTGGGTTCTTCGGTCCCGACTTGCGGGAACCCAACGATCCGATCCAAACTGAGAACCGTCCGCACGGTGGCACTGTCGCTGGCAAGGAGCTTGTTTTCGACCGAGTTGGTCTTGTGGATCAGTGTTCGATCCGATACGTTCTCGTACGGCTTCAGCAGCGTGCCCAGGGAACGTTCCTCCTCCTGATCTGAGCCCGTCCGTACTGCTCGCGAAGCCTCGAATTCCCGGCTGGCCACCGACAGGACGCGATAGCCGTTCTGGGCCCACGCCCTCGCGTCGGCGCAGAACGACGGAGCGGAAGCGGAGACGGCTTCGAGTCTGGCCGTGGTCACTGCCTGGAGCGCCGATGCAATCGCCGAGTTGCTCCACGACAGCTGGCGCACTTCGGCGGCGTACGCTTCCTCGGCCGGGCGATACAGGCTCTCGCCGGGCCGGTCGACCGCCGTACCGAGCTCCCCCTCGATCGTTTGCTTCTGTTGGGACAGGCGAGCGTTTTCGCCCCTGGCACGGGGCGGGGGCGCCGAGAACGACTTCAGCGACGGTTCCTGTGGCATCCCCGACACCACCGCGGTGCATTCTCGAGCGATCTGCGCCGCCGCGGCACTCTCCGCACCGTGTACCGCGGTGGCTTCGTGCAACAGCGCCGTGACGAGCTTGTACTGGGCCAGCAGGTAGGCGCGTGTCGCCTGCGCGTCAGAGCTCGAAGCGCAGGCGACCGACACGCTGCCGCACAGCAACGCGGAGGCGAGGACGAGCGCGGCGCCAACCCGCCCCCTGCGTCGCCCCGGCCACCGCTTCCGCCGTGGACGCAGCGGCAGGTTGCGGCGCCGACTGGCTTCGTTCGCATTCACAAACGACGAGCATATAGCGAGCGAACAGACGCTCCGCTTGACGTGCATAAGCCGGTCAAAGCTCGCACCGTGCGCGCGCTTGACTCAATGTCGTAGTTATGCGTATACGTCAAGGGTCATCTTCGAGTCTGCGTGGCCGACCTGACTCATGACCCACTTCACGGCCTGCGTGGCCAACCTAACTCATGACCCACTTCACGTCGAAATAGTCGCGACCAGTGCTATTGATGGGTTCCGGGGAGCTCCGATACATGGGTCCTCGCTGACCTTCCAGACCGCCCTGCCGATCGACTAGCCTTTGGTTTTGCGCTGGAAGGGTGGCAGAGCGGTTGAATGCACCGGTCTTGAAATTCACACGGGCCTCAAGTCGCGCCTCGCAGCAGAATGTCGATTTCTTGGCTCTACTGAGCCATTTTCGCATGGTTGAGCGGGATTCTTCGGGACGGGCGTTGCGTAGGCGAGTCGCTCTTAAGCCGCTGGAGACCGCTAGAAACCGCTAGATCCGCGCTTGGACTGGCGCGAGTTTGGCGCGAGCGGGGCCAAGTTGGTTGAGGGTTGTGGTTACCGCGGTGACCGGAGCGATACTCTTTGGCGTGTATGAGATGCCTCTTTTTGCGGTATCTTGTACAACATGCCTGGGCGTGTCTACACCGAGCTGCTTGATCTGGCGCAGGACCAACACGGGTATCTGCGTACCGAGGACGTGCGCGACGCGGGCTTCGACCCTAAGCGCCTGGTCGACTATGAGCGACGCGACGTGGCTGAGCGTGTGGCCTATGGCGTCTACCGGATGAAGGCGATCCCACCGGACGATCTGGATGAGTACATGCGCGCGGCGCTATGGCCGATGGGCGCCGGGCTGCTCTCGCACGAGACGGCGCTCGACCTGTATGAGCTGTGCGACGTGAACCCTGCTGGCATCGACGTGACCGTTCCGAACAATTATCGGACTCACCGACCGGTGCCGGTGCTGTACCGGCTGCATCCTCGTAACCTGGCGAGCGATGAGACTAGGCGACTGCGGGGGCTGCCGATCGTGACACCGCTGAGAGCGGTCCTCGACGGGATCGAGACTCATATGCGCCGCGAGCTGATCGAGCAGGCCATCCAGACTGCCGAGCAGCAGGGTCTCATCACGCCCGACGGCGTAGCTCGGGCGCGGGACACCCTCGCCGAGCGTCACCCAGGGATCTCCCATGGAGGGTAGAAGCTATGACATCCCGCCGAAGAATAGGCGTGCGCTGGACCAGCGCCTGCGTAACGTCATCACCGACACTGAGCTCCAGCAGCGCGCACGCAGACAGCTCGGCTACGTCGCCCTCGCCGCGACACTCATGCGCCATGCACGCGACGAACGCGACGAGCCCCTGTTCCTGATCAAGGGCGGTGTGGCGGTCGAGCTGCTGCTCGGACTTCGGGCGCGCGCCACGAAGGACCTCGACGCCAGCGCGCGCCTCACCGGCGAGGACATCGGCCCGCGGCTGCGGGCAGCGCTAGCTTACGGCTGGGAGGGATTCACTTTCAGGCTCACCGGGCTCCAGCAGGTACGCGACACCGCAGCCCTCCGCGGCGATGTCAAGGTCAGCTATCAGGGCGACCCTTGGAGCACCGTGCAATTCGAGGTCTCACCGGCCGAAGGGGTCGCCGGCCACCAAATCCAGTGGACCGGGAACACGTTCGTCGATCCAGAGCGCCTGGGTCTACCGTCCCCCGGCGAGCTGCCGCTCGTCACGATCGCCTACCTCGTTGCTCAGAAGCTGCACGCCTGCACCGATCACACCTACCCAGAGCGGCCAAACGACCGCTACCGTGATCTCATCGACCTGATCCTTGTGGATCGACTCATGCGCAAGGAGGATCGCGCAGGAGTGCGAGAAGTGTGCGTGGAGATCTTTCGCCTGCGCGGCGAGCACGCCTGGCCTCCAAGCATCACGGTGCTCCGTGATTGGCCGGAGGGCTATCGGACGCTCGCGCGACAACTCGGCTTCGCCCCCGCAGACGTCCACCAAGCCGCAATCGATGTCCAGGAAATAATCGCGCGCATCGACGCAACAGGCTCAATAGGTTGACCGACGCTCGAGCACAGGTGTTTACGGGACTCACGGTGGACGGATGTCTTCCAGCCCGTACGGTTGATTACGTATGGCAATTGTGTGCTGTTGGCGTTTCTGCCGGACGTGCTAGTACGCACACTCAGGGACGTGCATCAGGCTGCATCAAGAGCCGTGTCGGGATCGAACTGTCGAAGCTTTGTCTTTACCTCAGAACTGCCGTCACGACGACGCCTCAATTCGACGGTGGTGAGGCTGCTGGCGCGGGCGGCCGGACTGAGCTCTAGCGCCAGGTACTCAAAGAGTGCCCGCTCGTGCACTGCGATGATCAAGCGCCGATCTTGCCTGACGAGGGTGCGTAGCAACGCCGCGAACTGAGCGACGTGGACCTCGTCCATCGACTGCACCGGATCGTCGAGGAGCAGCCACGGAATCCGCGGGGCGACCGATAGGTGAAGCGCTAGGAACAACGTCAGCGCCGCTGTGTTGAGGTTGCCGGCGCTAAGCATGTCGCGAGGCGACCCTCCTCGCGAGCCATCCCGTCGCCGCGTCTCCAGCTCGGCTCTAACGACACCGGCGTCCTCTGGTTCACAAAACGCCGGAACGTATGGCTCGTCGGGAGCAAGTCGAACAAAGAGGTCGGCCCAGATTTTGTTCAAAGCAGAGTTGAACACGCTGGCCACGATCGATCTGCGGGTGGACTCAACCTCGTGGAGGAGCCCGCGTGCTTGCATCATCCGTTGCTGGGACGTGGCTAGAGCCTGGCGCCACACGTCGATCTCTGTCATGAGCCGAGCGTGTTCGGTGATCAGATCGCTATGTTCGGCAACTCGGCTGATAAACGCTCGGCGAAGATCTGCTGCGACAGCGCGCAGGTCTCGACGCTGCTCAACGAGCTTCCCCTCCGTCGATAGCGAAGTGCGAAGACCAGCGAGGAGCACATCCGGAGGCATCGTCAGATCGACCTTACGCGACGTCTCTATAACAATTTGCTCGATCTCCTCGCGAAGTTCCGCATTTACCCGATCACGGCCTTGTGCTCTCGCAAGCACCGATTGTGCGTCGACGAGACCATGCATGATCGCGCCCCCTTGCGACGCACCGGTTTCATGTTGGCGAAGGCGCTGACGCAACTCCAGAAAATGGTCGCGGCGGGCTTCCTCGTCAGCACGGCGCTCGGGTGGCAGACGCTGGGAGAGAAGCAATGCGATGCTTCCAAGAATCCGCTCAAGATCTGTCGTGGTTTCTAGACGAGCCTTGGCAAGCGACTGTAGCCGAGTCGCCTGCACACTCAATCGAGAGATCTCCTCGGCAAGATGCGCCGCGAGGGGGCGGTCTGAGATCTCCGCAAAGTCTCGACCGCAGACAGGACAGTGCTCATCGCCGATATGCGGAGCGAGATCGGCGAGAGCAGCTGCGAGCCGTTCTAGCTCAGTCGTTGCACCATGGTCCGCGAGCTCCTCGTCGAGAGTCTCTAGACGTGTGCGAGCACGCGTTGCGCCCTCTTCGGCGGCATCCAGTCGCCCGATCGTTGCGGCATCCTCCGCAATCACCTTGTCGAGCCTCCCGATCTCGGCATCAAGATTGGACATCGCCGTCATAAACGCCTCGCTCGGGGGTGTCGAGTCGATCGATGGCAGTCGCGGAAAGCTCTCACGAAGCTCTGTTAGGAGTGCATCTAGGGCATTGCCGTGAGCCTCACGCCAGCGCTGGTACTGCTCGCGTGCTGCCTTCTCTGCTGCGAAGGCATCCTGCGTAGTTCTCGACTCCTCACTGACCGTGTGGTCACTCCAGCGCTTCGCGAGCTCGTTCACATGCCGGAGCTGGCTCTGGAGTCGAGCGAGATCCCGATGCTCGTCTCCTCCTTCTAGCTGCTGCTGCAGCTCGTCCTGATCGGCAGGCGCGGAGTCGATGTCGGACGGCTCGCCACCGAGGCCGGCCAGCGCAGTAGTGATCTGGTCACGAAGCCTCATGATCTCGGAGTCGAGCGTGGCAGCCTTCTGCTGGAGGCTTGTGGCACGTTGTTCCTGTTCGCGAAGTGTCTCCTCGGTTCGCCGAAATCCTGGCACGTCCCTTCGGACACGCTGTAGGTGACCAGCCGAATGGAGCCCCCCTATGAGCGCATCAAGCTCATCCAGGCGGAGTAGCTCCTTGACAAATCGAGTTAGCGCCGAGTCTGCACCATCCGGCTTCTCCTGATAGAGCTCAAGTAGTCGAGTGAGTGCACTTTGCTCGAGATAACAGCGCTCAGCCAGGAATGCCGCTGCCTTCGCGGGTAGCAGCCCCTCGGGGACGACGTGATCGTCACGCGTGATCTTCACGGCATGTGTTCCGGTTGACGTTCCGAGCTCAATCCTGGCACTCCCCGCGCCGTGATGGACTAGGTACTTAGGTTTCGCGAGACCTGTTATTTCGGCTCCGCCAAGTGCTAGCGCTATTGCGGAGACCAAGCTTGACTTACCAGCGCCGTTCGGACCATGAATCAACACCACTGGAGCATCAACTGGCACGACAACTGTGCCGCTGATACTCCGGAAATCCTGTACCTTGATCATGTTTAGCGCTAGATCAAGCATCTTTTTCCAGTTTGAGCGGCTCAGCGAGAAAGTGGCGCAGCTCTCGCTCGACGCTCTTCTCTCCTTTTGGTGCGGCGGCCAGAAGTGGCGCCATGTCGGCATCACCGACACGCGCCTCCAGCTGCTTCCTGACGCTGATCCAGGACTCAGCTGGCTCTTCGGGTGCGAGGGTAAGCTCAAGCGGTAGCAGGACGGCCAGCGCATCACGTAGCGCCGTTTCAGCATTGTCGCCCACAACGACGTCGCAGACCAGCACGCGCGCAACGCGCCCCATTGCACGCTCTGTCAGCTCGCTCCAGCGCGGACCGATCAAAATCACCGACAACGGCCGCCGCGATTGAGCTACATCGAGCGCCCGACCAAGACCGTCTACCTCGCGGCGGATATCCTCCTCGGGACCATCCTCCACCGTATCGATAAGCACTATCAAGTCCAACAAGTCTTCCGCCACAAGCATTGCGGAGAACGCAAACGGAATCCCCGCGACGGCGATCGGCGGCGCCAGCAGCTTGAACCCGCCCTCCGCCAGCAGGGTCTGAGCACGCTCGACTGGGGCACTTATAGTCACAATCCAGCCGCCAGTCGGAAGTCCCGTTCGAGGTCATCCAGACTCTTTGCCTCGCGCAAGATTCTCCTCATAGCTACCTCGCGAGTGGCTGACACTCCCGTGCGACCAAGCGGTCCGCTCGATGATCGCGAAAGTCGATCGGTAGGTTCATCACTATGGACAACGATCGCGTCGCTCGTGGTCGAGTCGAGCACACCGCTGCGCTCCAATTCGACAACCGCAGTGTTTGTGGCGACGAAGAACACCGCCGACTCATGGCTCGAAATCACACGAAGCGCGCCTCGCGTACTGCTTGACGTTGGCCCCTGGTTGATCTCCCACGTGCCATCCCGCTGCCCACGCCCTAGCAAAGCGAGCGCCGCTGCGAACTCGCGAACACCATTGGTCGCAAGCGAGGGATCATCCACAAGCTGATGAACAGGAAGCATCGTAAGCGGCCTATAGACGGTTGCACTCTTTGGCTCGTTGCCACACTGAAAAAGAGAGACCAGCCGCCCAACCGTTCCGATAAGACCATACATAAACTCCAATGTGCCAGCACTAGCTAAGGTCGCTGCGAGATCGCGTATCTCGCCCAGTCCATGTCCCAGCTCCTCCAGCTCAGCGTTAGTCATACCTGGCGCGTCCGCAGCTGCAACGAGAGCTCGGACCTTACGAGACAGAACGTCAAGCACGAGGGCCACCAGCAGAGGCTTCGCATACGCACGAATCAGTGACTCTCGCTCGATCGAGAGTCGATTTGCATCATACGCTGCTCCGTACGCGACCCTGAGGATATTCTCCTGGTCTCCACCGAGCTCATCCTCGGCGAACATAACGGCCGGCACCTCGTTGGGCCACCCCCACTGCATCGTGTTCTTGGCCTTTGAGAAAATTGCCTGAATATTGCTGTCCTGCGCGGAGAGCCCGATCATGAGCGTTGGTGTTGTTGTTGCCAGACTGGTCATCTCCTGGCGCATAGCGGCCGACTCGGCAGCCTCGGGCCAATCCGTGATCTGCGACTTGCGCCCGATCAGCGCCGATCGATACGTAGCTTCGTCTTTCTTTGCGAGGACCGCGCATCCGTGGAACTTGAGCAGCCGCACACGTCGAGGCGACGCACGAAGGTCGTCTTTTAGGACAGCGACACCAAGAATCGCTTGGGCTGTTGTTCCAAGTTGCCGAAACGCAGCCTCAATGAGGCCGTCCCAGTTAGGCGAGACTAGCTGGGACGCGACCCCCTCCATACCAAGGATGGCGAGACACAAGTGCTCGCAGTCAGGCGGAAGGGTAGCCGGATACGTCTCTCGCACGTCGACGGCCTCCCAGAGCAGATAATCCGCGTCTTTGTTCCCAACACGGACATCAAGCACCTCTGCGTACCGTTCAACGAGCCGATCGACGATAACTTCAAGATCCTGCCAGTCTGCTATCGGGGACTCAACATCCAAGCGAGCGCGCTCCCCGTCGGTCAGACTTGCCTTCTTGAGGACGTCGAGGAGAGCAATACGGAAGAGACAATCATCGTTCCCGAGCTCGATACGCACTTGAAGGTGCTCCAAAACTCGCCGGACCACCCCATCAAGTCCGGGTACGGCCCCGCGAGAGATTCCCGAACCGAGCCAGAACGTGTATCGGCCTCTTGCCACTCCAACAGCGAATGCAGTGTAGTCAGTGTCGAGGAGCTCAAGGGATTCCTCTACAGAGATCTCTCCGGCGGACGCAGGCACGGCCATACTCTTGCATGGTTGGGCGCTCGTCGCCCATATCCTTTGTACTGGCATCTTGGACAAGGCTAACTTTTGGACTTACGCGGTTCGGCGGATATCCCGGCGGCGTTTAGAATCCGCACGAGGAAGGCTTGAGGGAGGCCCTCGATGGGATCCCGACCGAAGGGCACAACCAGCGTCACGGGATTCTGTCTGCTGCTCGCGGACTTGCGCGATATAACGGAGAGTGCGGGACGACTCTCGAAATCTCCGTAGCCCCTGATTCTACGGCTCCACAAAGAACGGTTCGGCACCGATGGCTAGTGCCCTACGGTCCGTCTCGTCGGACGTGCAGGCGACAATCCATGCGTGATTCTGCCCGGTGACATTCTTGGAGCCCGCCCGACCAGCCTGGGAGCTTTGCTCGTCGGCATCGGTGCGGTTCTGCTTCTTGTTGATGCGTTTGCAGGCCCGGGAGGCCTATCAGGGATGACCTTTGGCGGAACGCTTCCTCAGCCAACCCGACGACTATCGTCCGGAGCGGAGGTGGCAGGCTCCATCTTTGTAGCGGGAGGCTCGGCATTGCTCCTTCTGAGCGCCAAGGGTCTTAGCTTGCTTGCCGTCGGTGTCAGCCTAATCGCAGCAATAGGCGTCATCTACGTGGTCATGGCGGTTCGACTGCATGAACATCTAGACCTCCTTGCCAAAGAGAACGACGATGTTCCCCGCAGATCGTGGTGGTGGTGCGCTCTACATCCTGGCTGGCGACCACCCGAGAGCTAGGAGGTCCGGCTAAAGGGAACAAGTGTTCGTGTCCGAGCTTGGGGGTAGCCTCCGGCTATGAGCGAATGGGTACGTGTCCCAGGCACGAACAATTGGGCTTACGAAGACGAGCCGGGCAAGCCACGGCATATCACCGTGCGGGAGCCCTACATGAACGAGCCGGATGGCATCAAGTACGAGGTCACGGGCGAGGGGCACGGGCACAGCGCACACGACTCGCTATCCGAGGCGACGGCTGCCGCTGAGGCGTCGTTGTCGTGCTAGAAGCGGCCCGCGGACTGCCCCGGATGCCATTGATCGCTGCACCACAGGAAACCTTCGCTCTATTCACAAAGCCAATCAGCGATGACTCGACCGCTCAGATGTGGGTGCTTGAGACAGTCGCTTTGATGCCGAGGACGGGGGGGGATGGAGAGAAAGTCCTCGAAACCTTTGTGACCCCTGATTCTACGGCTTCGTAAGGGGCGGTTTGGCTGAGACGCCCTGGCCTCGCTTTATGCACGTAGATAGTTCGTCAGGCATCGATGCCACCATCAGAGGATGCGAAGGAGAGACCCGCCACCGCCGAAGGCGCTATGTCTTCGATGCGGTTGGAGAGGCACGCCGAACCACTCCATGCTTCGGGATGACTATGGCGACGTGGCATTGATCGTGAGCCAGAAGCCATGTCCTAAGTGCGGCGCACAATCGATACAGCTAGGTGAGCCGAAGCCCTCGCTGCCTGTTCAGATTACGACAGCGATCCGCGAGGCCAATCTCAGTCCCAACGAGCTGACGACCCTTGCCCGCGTCGTGCGGGATGCCAGTCCCGAGACCAGTCCAAGGGAACTTGCAGATCGAGCCAAGATTCCAGCGGCCGAGAACGTGATCTCGGTCGCGTCGCGTGCTGGCAAGAACTGGATCGGTCTGCTGGGGCTTCTCATAGCGGTAGTTGCGATCTACATAAGTCATACCGATGCCGAGCAAGCGCACCAAGATGCTGAGCAGGCAATTCGTCAGGCGCATCTAGAGACCGAGCAGGCAGTACACGCGGCAGATCGAACTGCTACACGCCCGACCGGGGCGCTCACTGAGGATCAAGTACAGAAGATCGCGGAGCAAATCGGAAGGATGCTGGAGGACAAAAAGTAGATCGCGTTTGCTTTACGCCTATGTAGGCGTATCAACGCTCCGACGTCTGTTTCAGCATGGCCCGATCTAGGTCTGCCAGGTCGGCTCCAAGGGCGTCAAGAAGCTTGGCAAGCTTGCTGAACTGGAGATCACGGGCTCCGCGCTCGACCCGAGAAACGTAGACACCGTCAAGTCCAACCTGGCCCGCAACTGCTCTTGGGTCAGACCGGCTTGTTGGTGCAATTCGCGGAGGGGATGGCCCAACGTTGCCCGAGCGTCGCGCCAACATTCGCCCTGAGCTGATTGAGGCGGCTATCGTCCAGGAGTACGCCAAGGTCGAGCTAATCGCCAAGCTCAAGGAGCAGCAGCAACGCCTTATCCGTCTCCATGCCGAGGAGGGCGACAACGTATCGCCGGACGCCTTTCGGGCTGAGCGAGCGCGGATGGCTGGAGAGATCAAGGAAGCAGAGAAGTCGCTGGCCGAGACCGAGACGCGGTTCAAACTGGAGGAGGACTTGTGTGCGGCTCTCGACCTGGCAGGCAATGTCCAGGCCATCTTACGAAGCGGCCCGATGAGCAGACGCGGCGCAGCTACAACCAGACAATTTCAACCGCATCAAGATCAGGGCGCGATGGGGCGATGAGCTGGGCCGGACGGTGGTAGAGGTTGCGGGCGTCAGGCTGACCGACCCCTACGTCCTCCTGTTGGCCGACCAGATGGAATCGGAAGCCCTGGCCTGGGTTGAAGCAATCAAGATCGGCGAAATGCCCGGAAACGCCAGAAAGCGCCCCGGTGGAGCGCTTTCTGGAGCCAACATTTTCGATCTACATCAAACTGGCGGAGGGGGAGGGATTCGAACCCTCGAGACAGGATAACCCGCCTGGCGGCTTTCAAGGCCGCTGCATTCAACCGCTCTGCCACCCCTCCTAGAGGCGACATCACAGGCTATCCGAAGGCCCCCATGCTAAGCGATGGGACTTTGCTTGAGCTTGGCGCCAACCTGGGTACCTGTATATCAGGAGGTACGGAGGTGGCTGATGAGGTTCCGGCGACCGTTGCAACGCCAATCGTGGACTATGACTTCAATACTTCGATAGCCGATAGTCCTAGGGCAGCGCTGTTGAGGATCGTCGCCCTACTGCCACCAGAACAGGCACACCATCTCGCGCGAGACATCCAGCTACTCGCCGCGTCCAGAACGCTGTCGCCCCGCTCCCGTACAGCCGAGGGCGTCCGCGCTAGACATTCACAGTGGTGCCCAAATGGGAGCGACGGGACGTGCAGCTGCTCGCCGCGGTGGGAGGCGTGGGTCTACTCGCGCCGGGACAAAGCCAGATCCGCAAGACCTTTCGGGAGTATTGGGAGGCAAAGGCGTGGCGTCACTCACAGCTCGAGCTAGCAGCCGATGGACTGTTGTTCGCTCCGAGCCGTCGTACACTCGGCGAGCTGACGCCGAGGTGGGTCGCAATGGCTCGGGAGGGAAGAGTGCGTAATCGGTCCGGGCGACGCTACAAGCCCAGCGCGCTACGCACGCTCGAGAAAGACATGCGCTTATACCTGGTGCCTAGCCTCGGAACCAAGAGGATGGCAGCAGTGAGTCGAGGAGACCTACAGCGTCTCGTGGACGAATGGCTCGGCAGAAATCTGAGCCCGAGCAAGGTGCGGTCGATCGTCAATGCCGCACGGGTCTTGTGGCGCGACTTTGATCTACTCACTGGCTGGGAAGGCCAACTGCCGATCGACCCGACTCGCGGGCTGCGGCTACCCGCAACCGCGCCAAGCGACGTGCGGATCGCAAGCGCAGCTGAAGCCCGCCGGCTGATCCACGCGCTAGGACCACCCGATCGCGCGCTATGGGCGACCGCAATATACGCGGGGCTGCGTCACGGAGAGCTACGCGCACTCCAGGCCCGCGACATTAGCCTGAAGCAACGCCGCATACAAGTCCGTCGCGGCTGGGACCCGTACGAGGGCGAAATCATCCCTAAGAGCCATGCTGGCAGGCGCGTGACCATCATCACCAGACCTCTCGAGCGCCTGCTCACACAGCACCTCAAGTACACCAAGCGCAGAGGCCGCGACCTCGTGTTTGGACGCACCCCTACGAGACCGTTCGATCCCACAACAGTCCGCCGGCGGGCCCTCCATGCGTGGACGGCCGCCCGTCAACGAGAAGACGAACTACCCACGATCCCAGCCACAGGACGGATCCGCCCGATCAAGCTGCACGAGTGTCGTCACACTGCCGTCTCGCACATGCTCGACGCCGGTCTGGCTATTGAGAAGGTCAGCAAGTTCATCGGCCACGCCTCAATCACGATCACGATCGACCGCTACGCACATCTCCTGCCAGCTGGCGAAGCGGAAGCCACCGAGCTGCTAGACGCCTACCACGAGCACCACGGCTAGCGTCGGCAGTGACTGAGCAGTACTGCCAGCCGCATTGGGGAGCTCGTAGCACGGTGCCCGGAATCAGCCGGTCCACGTTGGCGGCGACCATACTCGCGAAGGCGAATAATCACTGGCGCGGATCGTGGCGCAGCACGATGAGCTGGCCCGGCACAATGCCGCTCGACACCGCTAGAAACCGCTGGAGACCGCAGAGACCGCAAAGGTCTTGAAAACCGGCAGGCGGGCAACCCCCGTCTCGGGAGTTCGAATCTCCCCCCTTCCGCTGTTCGAGCCGCTCCTGCCCTCCCCGCGCTAGCCGAGCTCGGATCGCACGCTCTGCTCAGAAGACCCCGGACGTGCTCGCCATGCCGCCCATCCACGCCCGAGTACATAAGAGACAGCGCTGCCGGTCCCGACGAAGAACCCGACCGGATAATTGGTTTCATAAGAGGCGGCGATCGCGATCCACACGATTAGGAGCGCGAACACCACCGATAGGGCCATTGCTATCAGTGGCCGATCGGTGAACGAGCGAGCAGCTGCCGGAGCACCGATCATCAGACTGAAAATCAGCAGCGTCCCGACGACCGGCACGGTCATCGCCGTTGCCAGCGCAAGGACGGCAAGGAACAACATCTCCATGCGAAAGCGGCTCACACCGCCGGCTTCCCCGACTTCGGGCAGGATCGAGGAGAGCATCAGCGGACGGTAGAGAACAGCGATCGCGAGGATGCACAGTAGGCCGAGGATCGCGGTTGGGGCTATGTCGTTGCTTGAGATGCCGAGGACCTCTCCGAACAGGAGCGAATAGACGGCTGGGGCGTACTCTTCGCTGAAGCTGAGGAATAGTGCCCCGAGGCCGAGCATCATCACGAGCGCCAGCGCGGTGGCGACGTCGTGGCGTCCCCTACGGCCGAGCAACCCAATACCGAGCGCGCCGGCGAGGGCGAACACACCGAGGCCGAGCAGCGTGCTTACTCCGATCAGGCTCGCGCCTGCCGCGCCCGCGAAGGACCCGTTGGGGATCGCGTGCGCCGCGAACGCCGAACCGCGCAGGACCGTGAAAAACCCGACCACACCTGCGACGACGGCGACGACGCTCGCGACCTCCCAGGCATTGACCATAAATCCCGAGAACATTGATGTCTTTACTGGTTCTCCGGGGCGACGCGAAGCGTGGGCGACGCGGGAAGAGGATCGTCTGAGCGGCGTCTGTGCCCTCGCCCGGGTAGCCCGGAAAGCAGGTAAAGGACAAAAACGAGAGTCACGACGAAGAAGCTGATCGGCCAGCCGTGCCCCGCGGGGGGCCATTCGTAGCTGTCGTAGGCGAGCACGATCCCGAGCCACATCGCGCAGGTCCCGATCCCGGCAGCCGTGAGCATCGCTACCAGCGGGCGCTTGGTCAGCCGTAGGGCACTGGCGGCTGGGCCGACGAGCAACGCGGTACCGAGAATCGAGCCGATTGTGATCGCCGCGAGCGCAGCGGCGAGCGCGAGCGCGAGCAGGTAGAGCACCCCGACGAGACGCACAGGTATTCCGCGTGCGGCTGCCATCTCGGGGCTTACGGTGGCGAGCAGCAGCGGCCGGTAGAGCGTGAGTATCAAGCCGAGTACAACGAGACCTAGGAGCAGTGTCAACGGGACTGTCGAGCCGGCGATCGTGAATGCCGAGCCGAACAGGATCGTGACCGTCGCCCCAGTGGTGCTCTGCTCGGTGGTGGTGAGGTAGAGAAAGAGCGCGGCGAGCCCGATCGACGCGCCGAGCACGATCCCGGTGGCGAGGTCCCGTCCGCGGGTGCGCTGGATACCGACCGTCTCCATCGCCGCGGCAGCAACTAGGTTGCCGAGAACGAAGCCCCACAACGGCCCGACCCCGACGAGGAACGCTCCTGAGCCGCCGGTGGTACCGATGTCACCGAACGCCTCGCCCGCGAAGGCTTGCCCCCGCATGACGGTGAAGATCCCGACGACCCCCGTGACAATCGCGGCGAGCGCTCCGACGCCGAGCGCGATATGGACCGCTTCGCTCTGAAAGAAACCAGGGGCAAAGACCGGAGCTAGGAAGTGGCTCACGGGACGATCCCAGTGTCTGGGAAGGCGACCTCGTGCCCGGCCAAGTCTGTGTCCTCGCCGGCGCCCGCGACAATCAGCACGCGCCCGTGGACGTTCAGGACATCGACGTGGTGACCGTAGAGCTTGCTGAGCACGTCGGCGCGCACGACCTCATCGGTCGTTCCGCTCGCGGCGCGTCCGGCGGCGAGGTAGACGATGCGGTCCATCACTCCGAGCAGGGGGTTGATCTCGTGTGCTGAGATCAGCACTGCGATCTTTTGCTCGCGGGCGATCCGGGCGAGCAGCGCGACGACCTCGTGCGCGCTGCGCAAATCGAGATTCGCCAGCGGCTCGTCCAAAAGCAGCAGCCGAGGACGAGCGATCAAGGCGTGCGCGATCAATATCCGCTGCTGCTCCCCGCCGGAGAGCAGCCCGACACGGGTGTCGGCGAACCGTCCGGCGTCAACGGCCTCAAGCATCTCCTCGACCAGGACACGGCGGACTCGGGAAGGGCGAGGCACCCCCAAGCGCTGCGCGTCAAGGCCAAGCCCCACGAGATCCCGCGCCCTGAGCGGCAGATCTGGGTCGAGCAGGAACTTTTGCGGGACGAAGCCAACTTG
This sequence comes from uncultured Solirubrobacterales bacterium, assembly GCA_963704555.1. Taxonomy (GTDB): domain Bacteria; phylum Actinomycetota; class Thermoleophilia; order Solirubrobacterales; family Solirubrobacteraceae; genus Palsa-744. The sequence goes on along the minus strand of OY969921.1, from coordinate 870,975 downwards.
TTGGTGTCCGCGCCCCCGATCGTGTCCGCGCAAGCGATGTTGTCTCCGCGCACGGGAGCGGGGGTGGGTGGGTCCACCAAAAATGACATCTCCCGCGCTTGCAGGCTGGAGTCCGAGGATCACGCGGAAAAGCGTCGTCTTGCCCGCCCCGTTTGATCCAATCAGGCCCGTGAACTCGCCGGGGGCGATGCTGAAGCTCACCCGATCGAGGATCTTGCGGCCGGAGAGCCGCACGTCCACGCCCTGCACCTCGAGCATGTTCTCGCTCACCAATTTCTCGCTCATCAATTCCCGCTCACCAATTTCTCACTCACCAATTTCTCACTCGCCGATTTCTCGCTCACCGATTTCTCGCTCACCGATGCGTCCGCCGAGCTCACAGTTTTTCTGTCGAGGCGTGTTCAGAGACCGCCTTTTCCAGGGCCTTTACCTCGGCGAGCATCCACGACTGGTAGTCATAGCCAGGTGTAGGCATCGTCTCGTATACCCCGACCACTGGGATGCCGGTGGCCTTCGCGGCATTCACGAACGATTCGGTGAGCGAGTCCGTGACCTGCTGGTTGTGGACGAATATCTTGACCTTGTGCCCGGAAAGGAGGCCGTTCTGGAGGCTGACGTTTTGCGGCGCGGGGTCGGTGCCGTTCATGATGTCCGCCTGCATAGCGAACGGCGTGAGGTTCTTGATCCCGGCTGCTTCGAGCATGTAATCGGCGACAGGCTCGGTTGTCGCGACCGTCGTGCCCGGATAGCGCTTGCCGAACTGCGCCAGCGCTTTCAACCACGGTTGCAGCGACGCTTCAAACGCCGTGTCGTTGGCCTGGAAGTACGCCGCGTGGGCGGGCTGAAGGGCGGAGAGGTCGCTGACGATCGCCTTGGCCACGAGCGGCATCGTCGTCGGCTTGTACCAAAGGTGCGGGTTGGGGATCGATTCCGGCAGGCCGAGCAGCTTCTGGACGTTGATGACCTTCCGTGAAGAATCGGATCCCGCCCCCCCGGCCGACACGATCTTGCTCATGAACGTGTCATAGCCCACACCGTTTTCGATCAGCATCTTCGCACCCGCGACAGCCTGCGCGGTGCTCGCACTCGCCTCATAAATGTGAGGATCGGTGTTCGGGTTGCTCTCGATCGCAGTGACCTTCACGTACTTGCCGCCGATCTGCTCCAGCACGTTCGCGTACTCGTTCTCGGCGGCGACCGCCGCTATCGTCGCGTTCGGGGAGGCCCCGCTCGAGGACGCCGAGGCTGAGGAGCTCAAGCCGGTAGAGGAGCCGCTGCCGCATCCTGCCGCGAGCAGTGCGAGCAAAACGCTCCCCGCCGGCACGGCCAAGAGGGTGCGTCGGCGCGACGCGTGCCGTCGGGCAATCTTCATGGACGACCTCAATCCGATGGTGGAAAGTACAGTGGCGGCTCCTTATCCGGGCCGCGCCGCAAACCATAACATAGTATTGAGTCTGAGTCTTATTCCTGTCCGGGGGGGGGGGGGGGGGGGGGGGGGTCTAGCCTTGGCAGGCTGAGCAGTCGCCGCGAAGGACGACCTCGTGCTCGTGCATGTCAAACCCAAGACGACGGGACAGCCTGTCGATCGAGCGCTCCAAGTCGCCATCGTCAAACGGCACAAGACGTCCGCAGGAGTCACACAGCAGATGATGGTGGTGCGCGCCGGCGGGATCGATTAGCTCGTAGCGGGTCATGTTCTCCCCCAGCTCCAGACGCGCCACCAGCCCGCGGTCCTGAAGCAAATCGAGGATGCGATAGATGCTCGCCCTCGCCACGCTGCGCTTACTCGCCCGCAACCGATCTTCGATCTCGATGGCACTCAGTGCGCAGTCCTGCTCCGCCAACAGGTCGATAATCGCGTTTCGTGCGCCCCCCTTGCGATGCCCAGCCTGGTCAAGTACTACGCGAGCGTGCTGGGCCCACTCCGACGTGCTTGTCGTTGACATGCCCCGATTCTAGCCGCCCGCGAGACGATAGTAAGACTACTTATCGCTAGCGAGGAAGCAGCTCCTCTAACTCGGCGGCTCGACGGCGCCACCCACCCTCAATGAGTTCTCTGCCGCGACCGGCGCGAGTTGCTGCACGCCCGTCCCGCGCCTCACGAAAACGCGTGCGAGACTTCTGACATGGCGCCCAAGACCCTCACCTACAGCGTTGCCGAGCGCATAGCCCGGATCACGCTCAACCGTCCTGAGCGCGGCAACGGCATCACACGCCTGCTCGTCGGCGAGCTAGAGCAATGCGTGGAGCAAGCCGACCTCGACCCTGCCGTCCACGCGATCCTGCTCTGCGGCAACGGCAAGGGCTTCTGCGGCGGATATGACCTCGTGGAGAGCGCCGAGGGGCAGGGGAGCAACACGGCGGGATCGAGCCACCCCTCCAACGAGCAAGGCTCGACGCCGAACCTGCCTGCGTTGCACGCGCTTGAAGCGCCTCTCTCGGGCTCGCCGCTGGACCCAGCTGTGATGGCCGCAAACCACAATCCCGCGGGCACCTGGGATGCCATGGTCGACTACGCGATGATGAGCCGCAACGTGCGCGCATTCATGTCGCTGTTTCATTGCGGCAAGCCCGTGGTGTGCAAGGTCCACGGCTTTTGTGTCGCCGGTGGTACCGACATGGCCCTGTGCTCGGATCTGCTCCTGATCTCAAGCGACGCGAAGATCGGCTACCCGCCGGCGCGCGTATGGGGCTCGCCGACGACCTCGATGTGGATGCACAGGCTTGGCCCCCAGCGCGCCAAGCGACTGCTGTTCACAGGCGACTCGCTGTCGGGTACCGAGGCGCTCGATTGGGGGCTCGCGATCGAGGCGCCGGCGCCCGAGCAACTCGACGAGCGCACCGAGATCCTGCTCGAGCGCATCGCTCGCGTGCCGATCAATCAGCTGCGCATGATGAAGCTGCTTGTAAATCAGTCGCTTTACGCCCAAGGCCTGCATACGACACAGGCGCTTGGGACGCTGCTGGACGGCGTCGCCCGCCACACCGCCGAGGGCTATGAGTTCCAACGCCAGGCGATGCGGGATGGCTTCCGCGAGGCGGTGCGTGCGCGCGATGAGCCGTTCGGCGATAACGGCCCCTCCACATTCAAGGGGTAGCCAAACCGGGGTTCGCGGGTGGACCATTCCCCAGGGTTCCCGGGTGGACCGTCCCCAGGCTCGCGGGTAGGCCATTCCCCAGGGCTCCCGGGTGGACCATCCCAGGGTTCCCGGGTGGACCATTTTCCCAGGGTTCGCGGGTGGCCATTCCGGAGTTAAGCGTTCGGACTTCTTGTCTGAATCGCACAACTCGTTTTCGCAAAATAGAGCCTATTTCTGCGGTAAGCTCACTGGCCCAGAAGTTAGGTAATAGGGGTCGTAGAAATACATAGGGATGTGGGCAGTGGCCAGCCGTAGGACATTGCGAAACCGGGCTCGCTGAGATGGATCGCGCCTCCCGCGGGGTACTCGACATCGCGCGTAGCGTGCTCGCCGAGCTCGACCTCGAGGTGGTGCTCAACCGCGTACTGGACTCCGCCCGTGAGCTGACCGGTGCCCGCTACGCCGCGCTGGGCCTGCTCGGCGACTCGCGCACCGAACTGGAGCGTTTTCTGACGATCGGCATCGACGAGTCAGAACGCGAGCGTATCGGCGCGCTGCCGCACGGACGTGGCGTGCTCGGAGAGCTGATCACCCGTCCTGAGGCTTTGCGGCTCACCGACATCAGTGAACACCCGCGCTCCTATGGCTTTCCCCACGGGCACCCGCCGATGAACAGCTTCCTCGGAGTACCGATCATGATCGAGGGCATTCCCTTCGGCAACCTGTACCTGACAGAGAAGGCTCACGGCGAGCAGTTCACCGAGGCAGACGTTGAGGCTGTCGCGATGCTCTCCGAGCTTGCCGGCTTCGCGATCGACCACGCGCGCCGCTACACCGGCACCAAGGAGCATCGCGACGAGCTGCAGCAGACCGTGGCCGCGCTCAACGCCACCACCCAGATCGCGCGGGCCGTCGGCGCCGAGACAGACCTCGAGGTGATCCTCGGGCTCGTCGCCAAGCGCGGACGCGCACTCGTGGACGCGCGCATCCTCGTGATCGAGCTCGTGCAACGCGGCCGTCTGCTGATGTCTGCCGGCGCGGGCGAGCTGCCAGAGGGACTGCTCGGACAGCAGGTGTCGCTTGGCGATTCAGCCGCCAGCGCCGCGCTGCGCACACGCCATGCCCAACGCTTGCAGGAACCGCTGACGCGGGCGCGCTTTGAAGAGCATGGGCTCGGCACGCTCGGCGTAGACGCACATGGTGGACTGCTGGTGCCGCTTGTCTTCCAGAACCATGCCTATGGCGTGCTCGTCGCCATCGACCGTCTGCACGATGGCCCCGAGTTCACGACCGACGACGAGCGCCTGCTGGAGGCGTTTGCCGCCAGTGCCGCCACCGCCGTGGCCACTGCCCAGTCGGTCGCCTCCGAGCGCCGCCGCCAACGCCTGGCCGCGGCCGAGGCAGAACGCCAGCGTTGGGCGCGCGAGCTGCACGACGACACCCTGCAGAGCTTGAGCGCGCTGCGCGTCGGTCTCTCCACCGCCCGGCGTTCGAGCAAGCCCGAGGCGCTCGAGCAGGCCGTCACCAACGCGATCGACCATCTGGAGGAAGGGATCACCAACCTGCGCGCGCTGATTACCGACCTGCGCCCCGCCTCGCTGGACGAGCTCGGTGCCGCGGCGGCGATCCAGGCACTCGGCGAACGCTCCGTGCGTCACGGCATCGACGTGGACATGAGCATCGAGCTCTCAGAGGACAGGACCCGCCACGGGCCGGAGGTCGAGACCGCCATGTACAGGATCGTGCAGGAGGCGCTCACCAATGCCGCCAAGCACGGTAAGGCGAGAAGGGCGATCGTCGAGGTCCACGAGAACGACGCCGACATTCTGCTGCGCGTACGCGACGACGGCGAAGGCTTCAACCCTTCGGTGCACTCAGACGGCTTCGGTCTGCTGGGGATGCAGGAGCGCGTGCAACTGCTCGACGGGACTTTTGAAATCGACTCCTCGCCCGGCGAGGGCACCACAATCGAGGCACGCTTCCCGACCAAACAGGCGTCCAGCACCGGCGCCCAGCCGCGGTCCGCCTCGAGTTCGCTATAGGCCTCAGCCGAAGAACACCTCGGCCGTCTCGAACAGGGCTGGGTCGAGCAGCTTTGGCTCGGCCAGCGCCTGCGCCATGCCCACCTCGACTATTTGGGTGCCTTGCAAAGCCACCATCTGCCCGAAATGGCCAACCGCGGCCGCGTCCATCGCGGCGACGCCAAAGCGTGTGGCGAGCACACGGTCATAGGCGGTTGGAGTACCTCCGCGTTGCACGTGGCCGAGAATCGTGGCGCGCGTCTCATAGCCCGTGGCCGACTCGATCTCGTGCGCCAGCTCCACGCCGATCCCGCCGAGGCGCGCGTGTCCGAACTCGTCCGCCGGCTGCTCAGCGGCGAGCGTCATGGCGGTCCCTTCGCGAGGAGCCGCCCCCTCGGAGACGACAACGATCGAGAAGGTGACGCCGCGCGCGTGGCGGCGGCGCAGGCGCACGCACACCTCCTCGATGTCAAACGGACGCTCGGGCACAAGGATCGCATCGGCGCCGCCGGCGATGCCCGCATAGGTGGCGATCCAGCCGGCGTGGCGACCCATTACCTCGACCACCATCACGCGGTTGTGCGACTCCGCGGTCGTGTGCAGCCGGTCGATCGCATCGGTAGCGATCTGCACCGCGGTCTGAAATCCGAAAGTGAAATCGGTGGCGCCGATGTCGTTGTCGATCGTCTTGGGCACGCCCACGAGCCGCAATCCCTCTTCGTTTAGGCGCAGCGCCACGCCAAGCGTGTCCTCGCCGCCGATCGGGATCAGCGCGTCCAGACGCTCGCGCTCGAAGGTCTGCTTGATCCGCTCCAGCGCACCCATGCGACCGTCGAAGGGGTTGGTGCGTGAGGTGCCGAGGATTGTTCCCCCGCGCGGCAATATCCCCGCGGTGCTCTCGCGCGTGAGCTGGGTCGTGTCCTGCTCGAGCACGCCGGCCCAGCCGTGGCGAAAGCCGACGAAGCGCGTCTGGCCTAACCCGACCCCGCGACGCACGATGCCGCGGATCACCGCGTTCAGACCCGGGCAGTCACCACCTCCTGTGAGGATGCCTATACGCAACGCGACTCGTGCCTTACCAAGTGGGAAGCGAGCTCGGGGTCGAAAGCATGCTCGGGGCCAAAGACATGCTCGGGGCCAAAGGCATGCTCGGGGCCAAAGGCATGCTCGGGGCCAAGGCAAGCTCGGGGCCAAAAGCAAGCTCGAGGTCGACTGGCACGACGCGAGCTTAGCCGACGCGCCGTCAGTGCTTTGCCGCGAGCCAAGTGAGGATTTGCCCGGTCGTCATTGGCCTCTTGGGGCTCTAGCGTTTTCTCATGCTCCCGTTTATCCGGCTCGCGCCGGTTCCGGACTCGGAGCCTGGCGCTAACGTCACCGGGTCGATCAGGATCGTTCTGGCCGACGATCACGCGGCGATGCGCCAGAGCTTGCGCCTGCTGCTCGACGGCGAAGCGGACATCGACGTGATTGCCGAAACCGACAGCTTGAGCGCGGTCATGGCCCACGTGCACGCACGCAGACCCGACGTGCTCGTGCTCGACCTGGGCATGTCAAGCCGCGGCTCTTGGATCGCGGCGCTCGACAAGCTGAGCCGCGAGATGCGCGACATGAGCATCGTCGTGCTCACGACGAACGACGACCCGGCTTTCGCACGGCGTGCGCTGGACAACGGCGCTTTGGGCATCGTGCTCAAGGAGATGGCCGACTCCGACCTGCCGGCGGCGGTGCGCGAGGCATCGCGCGGCAAGCGCTACGTCAGTCCCCTGCTTGCGGCCAAGCTCAACGGAGGCAAACAAAACGACAGCGACACGCTGACTCCCCGCGAGCGCGAGGTGCTGCGTCTGATCGCGCTCGGTCACACGAGTGTGGAGATCGCCCAAAAGCTCGGCCTCTCGCCGCGCACGATCGAGACGCACCGGGCCCGCATCCATCGCAAGCTGAATCTGGAGACACGCGCGCAGCTCGTTCGCTACGCCATGCAACATAAGCTGATGGAGCTGTGAGCGAGCCCGTTGGCAACGAGCCCTCTCAGTCCCCCGAGATCAGTTTGGCAGCGCGTTTGAGACGTGGGCCGACTTGCTTGCGCAGCTGCTCTACCGTGTAGACGGAGGAGGGTACGGTCACCTCGATCGCAGCGGGGTGCTCGCTGCGGGGGCGCAGGACGAGCGCTGCAATCGAGCGCGAGCCGGCGAACAGCTCTTCGTCGCTGACTACAACTCCCCGGGTGCTAATGCGGTCTAGCTCCGCGGCCAGCTCGTCGTGCTCCTCGATCGTGTTTGGACCATGTGGCTTTAGCTCGATGGTCGCAAGCAGCTCGCGGCGCTCGGCCTCGGAGATGCTTGCGAGCAAGACCTTGCCGAGCGCCGAGCAGTAAACGGGAATGCCGGCGCCGACTCCGAGATCGTGGTCAGCGCCGTACTGCCCGGCGCCGTGCGCGAGGAGGCGGTGGATGTAGATGACGCGCGCTCCGTTGAGTACCCCCATGCTGACCGTGTGGCCTGTCTGCTCTCGCAGCTCTTCGAGCACGACGCGCGCCTCCACCTCCCGCCGAATGGTCCCAATCGCAGCGCCTCCCGGGTCCGCTGCGTGGCGCGCGAGCCGGTACTTGCGTTTGGAGTTCTGCTCGAGGTAGCCGAGTGCGACGAGCGTCATCGCGTAGCGGTGAGTCGTGGAACGACTGAGACCGACGATGTCGGCGATGTCAGCGATCCCGAGCGTCTGGCGCCCACCCGGGAACGATTCGAGGATCGCCACGCCGTATTCCAGCGAGCGCGACAGACGCGGGTCGGCGTCCGGCCTGATCCGCTGCTCGCTGGACTTCTCGGCCGAGGCATCCGCTGCGGTGCTCTTCTTGACCGCCTTGTTCGCGGCGACCCTTGCACCGGCGGAGGCCTTCGCCCGAGACTTACCCGCAGAGGCGTCCGCACCGGTGGACTTCTTTGATGTGGAAGCATCGGCGCCGGCCTTGCCGCCGCTACCCTTGCGCGTCCCACGGCGGGGGGCAGGCGAGCGCCGCTTGGGCCCGGGGGGCTGCTTGTCCTCGTCATCCTTATCCATAGCAATCACCTCGTAGGTCGAGTCGTACTGCCACCCCTGCCTGCGATACCCGCATTACGCAGATTTGGACAATGGCCGGCCCAGGTGGGAAGAGTACAATCGTCATCTGTTGTATAAACGCTACAACATCGAGCGGTTGGAACTTTTCACCCAGCCGGCCTAGATCGCAAAACGTGCGCCAGAGCGCCTACGTACCATGCGCTCGGCGACTTCGAAGGAGCGTGAACTTGAGCTCGAGCGCAGGCCGCTCAGGAGAGGGCAACGATGCGGGCGACGATCGCCTCGACCAGCTCGGCAAAGCTCATTCCCGCCGCCTCGGCCGCCGCGGTAGTAATGCCGGTCTCGGTCAGGCCCGGGATCGTATTGATCTCGAGCACCTGCGGGACTTCGTGCTCGTCGAGGATTAGATCGACTCTGGCAAAGTCGCGACAGCCCATCAAGGCATAGCTCTTGAGCGCCACCCGCTCCACTCGGGCGCGCACCTCATCTGAGAGTTGCGCCGGTACCTCCATGCGCAGCTGGCCGATCGTGTAGTGAGCTTCGTAGCTGTAGAAGCTCTCGGGCGTGAACAGCTCGACGACCGGCAGCGCGCGCGGGCCGTCCTCGCTGCCCGGCGAGTCGATCACCGTGACGGCCAGCTCGCGTCCGAGCACACGCTCCTCGACCAGCACGCGATCGCCGTAGCCGAACGCGCCGAGAATCGCACTGGGGAGCTGCTCGGCGCTCGTGACGAACTTGATCCCGATCGCAGAGCCTTGCGCCACCGGCTTGACGACGGCGGGGAGCGAGAGCTCATCGAGCAGCTTGGGGAACGTGCGCGCCCCTCCCAGCTCGCGGAAGGCGGTCTCGTTGAAGCTATGGAACGCGGGCGTTGGGATGCCGTGCAGACGCAGCATGCGCTTGAACAGCATCTTGTCCATGCACAGAGCGCTTGCCAGTGGGTCAGAGCCTGTGTAGGGGACTGCCAGCGTCTCCAGCAAGTCCTGCAGCGTGCCGTCCTCGCCGCCGCGGCCATGCATCGCGACAAACACGAATTGAGGCCGCTCGGCCAGAACGCGATCGATGAAGTCGCCGTCGACGTCAAGCGCTTGGACCGAGTAGCCCAGCGTGCGCAACGCCCGCTCGACGCGATGGCCACTGCGCAGGCTGACCTCGCGCTCCAGCGAACGGCCGCCCATCGCGACGATCGCCTTGGCTTCGCTCATGCTCTCTCACCGCGATGCCCCCCGCGCGCGCAGGGGGCACTGCACTTCGGAGTACCGACATCCCGCTCCACGCGGTCCTCTGCACCCATCGCCCGCGCTCGGGGGGCAGGGCGCTTTGGAGCAGAGCAAGTATTCGCCCTGTTCACGCCTTCCCCCCTGCCTTCCCACCAGAAGCGCGCTCGGACAGCAAGTTTGTGGCGAACACGGTCGTCGTGCGTAGCTTCTCTTGCTGCTCGGCCAAGGCGAAATCGATCAGCTCGTCCATCAAATCGACGAACGGCAGACCCGCCGGCTCCCACAGGTAGAAGGAGAAGGAGCCCGGGATCGTGTTCAGCTCGTTGATGTAGACCTGCTGCCGCGCGTCGATTAGGAAGTCGACGCGCGTGACGCCGGCGCAACCGAAGGCCGTGAATGCCTGCTTGGCCAGGTCCTGCACCTGCGCTGTCAGCTCATCTGGCAACGGTGCTGGGATCAAGCGCTGAGCGCCCTTCATGCCCTCAGCCTTTGCGCCGGACATGTACTTGTCCTCGAAGGACAGGAAATCCTCGGCCGCGACCGGCTGCTCGCACACAGAAGCGCGTGGGGGCACACCTGGGCGGCCGATGACAGCGCAGTTGACCTCGATACCTCCCTCCACTGAAGGTTCTAGCAAGCAGGTGCGGTCAAGCTCAAAGCCCAGCTCCAAAGCGTCGATTAGCTCAGCCTCATTGGTACAACGGCGCACGCCCACACTTGAGCCCAACGACGCCGGCTTCACATACATCGGAAAGTCGAACACCCCCCGCGCGCGCGGGGGGCATCGGCCTTTTTCAAGATCCCACTCCTCACGCCGCAGCGCCACATGGTCCAACACCGGCAAGACTCCCCGTGCCAAGACGGCCTTCGTCGTGACCTTGTCCATCGCGGCAGCAGCCGCCCCCACAGGCGGGCCGACATATGGCAGCTGGGCGAGCTCCAGAGCGCCCTGCAGGCAGCCGTCCTCGCCCTGGGTGCCGTGTGTCGCCAGCACCACCACGTCCAGCTCGATCGGCTCTGGCGCGCGACGCCCGCGACCCAACAGCGAACCTCCTGCACTCGCGGCGCGCAACAAGCGCCCGTTGTGCAGGTCAAAGTTGACCTCCTCGGCCTGCGGATCGCCGCCGTCCTGCTGGTAGACCGACAGCTCGCGCAATGCCTCGCCCGTGTACCAGCGTCCGCTGCGAGCTATGTAGATCGGCACAGGCGCATGGCGCTCCTCGAGCACGCCCAAGGCTTGTAGCCCCGTGATGATCGAGACATCGTGCTCCACGGAGCGACCGCCAAAGGCGACGCCCACCCTCAATCCGCTTGGTGGCATATCGGAGGTAGCTTATGGACCGAGGCGACGGTACACCGACCGGCATGCCCCGCGGGGCATCGAACGGCCGGGAACATGGGACGGTGCGCAATAACGTCAGAAGGCACGCCCAACCAATCCAAAAACTCACGCGTTCGCTAGAACCGGGGGCTCTGGTTCGGCGTAAGTGTCCGGCAGATCGTTCTCGAACAGGACGACGTCGCCGGCACGCGTCAAGTGCCCCAGCAGCGTCGTGGCCTCGGCGATGTCGCGCACGATGTGGACGCTCTCGGAGTCCATGCCCGCCGCCGCCAAGCCCTCGCGGATCGGTGCCGTGCGCAGTGGCCCCACGAGGATCGCGATGTCGCACACCGCACCTGCCTGCTCGCCGAAAGTGCGGTTGAGCTCGGCCTCCAGCTCGCCCAGCTCGACCATTCCCGGCGTCACGAGCAGGCGACGCTTGGCCGGGTGCTCGCGCAGGACCTCGAGCGCCGCTGCCGCTCCGTCCGGGTTGGAGTTGTAGGCGTCGTCGATCACCACGATGCCGGCACGACGGTTGTGGATCGGCTGTAGACGGTGCGGCGGTGCCTCCACTTGAGCGAGACCCTCGGCGATACGCGTTGGCTCGATGCCAAGCACGTGCCCGACCGCGGCCGCGGCGAGCAAGTTCGAGACGTTGTGGCGCCCTAGCAAGCCTGCGCTTACGGGAACCATCGGACTGTCGGGGCCGTCGAGCTGCAGGTTGAACTCCGTGCGACCGTCAGCCGGCCGGATGTCCCGTGCGATGACCTGCACTTCCGGTGTGTTTTTTGGGGATGGGTTGGGCGTGCCATCTGAGATGCGGACGCCGTGGCCCGCGTCCGATGAATCCTGGATCCCGAACAACGTCACCGGTACCGTCGCGCGTGCCGCCAGCTCAAGGCAACGCGGATCGTCGGCGTTAGTGACGAAATGGCCGTCGGCCGGTAGTGCGTCGAGCAGCTCGCCCTTGGCCGCCGCGATTGCCTCGATCGAACCAAGTCGCTCCAGGTGCATCGGGCCGATCGCCGTGATCACGCCGATTCTTGGGTGCACCAGCTCGCACAGCTCGGCGATGTCGCCGCGACGGAACATGCCCATCTCCACGACGAAGCCGCGATGGCGCCATTCGAGCTGCTCGTTGATCGTGCGGATCACCCCGAGAAAGCTGTTGTAGCTGTCTGGGGTCACAAGCGTTGGGCGGTCTGCCGAGAGCACCGAGCCGACACAGAACTTTGTGGTTGTCTTGCCGTAGCTACCGGTGATGCCGACAATCAGCGGCTCCCAGTCCGCAAGTAGATGTCGGGCTTGGCGCTCGTAGTGGCGATTGATCGCGTTCTGTACTGGGCGTAGCGCGAGGTTGGCCCCGATTAGCGTCCATGGGGCAAACGCCAGCAGCGCAAAAGCGGCGGCGAGCACGACGATCAGACCGGCAAGCGTCAGTTCAGCCCCGACAAGCGAGATCGCGACGAGCGCCAGCAGGAGCAGCGGCAGTAGCGCTGCCACGAGCAGACGTCGGGCGCGGTCGGTGAACACCAGCGGCTTGACGGCAGACCGGCGCCAGTCGCTCACCCCGAGCGCGGCAAGCGGCGTTGTCAGCAGCAACAGCCCGCCGGACACCCACCCCAAGCCCGAACCCGAAGCCGAAGCCGAAGCCGAACGCAAGCCCGAACGCAAGCCCGAACCCAAGCCCGAAGCCGAACCCGAACCCAAGCCGCCGATCGCGGCCAGGACGATCGCGGCTGCATACAGCACGGCGATCAACGCGAGCTCGCGGGGGGCAAACAGCTCGTGGCGACGGCGCAACCACAGCATCAGCCTGGCCGACTCGTAGTGCTCGAGCTGGAGCAGGTGCAGCAGACGATGCTGGCGTCCACCCAGGCGAACGCCGAGCGCCAGCACAGCCAGGACCGTCGCGATGCCCAAGAACGTGTTCATCGTTGCCCTGGCCTGCTAAGTGCGACATGTTCAAAATCGCGATGCCCCGCGCGCGCGCAGGGGGCATCGTGCCTGTAGAGACTCACAACCCACCCCGCTCGGCATCGCTGGATACGGTGGTGTCCCGCGAATCGCCCTCCCCCTGCGCGCGCGTGTGGGGGTCCCCCCCGCGCGGCCCGGGCGGTGCGATGAAGTGCGAGACGATGCGCGCGAAGCGGGCGGTCTGGTCGATGTAGCTGTAATGACCGGCCCCCTCGAGCACGACAAGGCCGGCATCGGGGATCGTCTGCTCCATCAGGCGGCCGTCTGCGAGCGGCGTGTCGATGTCATCGGCTCCCCACACAAGCAGCGTCGGCACCTCGATGCGCGGCAGGTACTCGCGCAAGTCGCTGTTGACGAGCCGCACAAGCGTCGGGCGCATCTCCCCTGCGGCGGCGTAGTCGCTCGAGGCGACACGCCCGACGATCCGCTCCCGCAAACGCTCTCCCGGCTTACCCAGATAGCGAGCGGCGTACTTGCCTACCTTGGCCATGCCCACACGACGGTAGTAGCGCAATGTGCGTTTCGGGCGAATGCCGGCGGAGTCGACAAGCACGAGCCGCGCGGCGCGGCGCGGTTCTGTCGCAGCCATGCGGATCGCGATGCGACCGCCGTTGGAGTGGGCGACGATCGCGGGACGCTCGATTTCGAGCTCATCCATGAAAGCGGCGACAAACGTCTGGTACTCCGCCACCCCCCAGGGCTCCGGTGGCAATGCGCTCTGCCCATGCCCGGGCAGGTCGAGCGTATACACGGTGGCCACGGGCGCAAGACCCGTCACGATCGGGTGGACGGCCTCGATCGACGCGCCCCAGCCGTGCAGCACGAGCAGAGGTGGGCCGGATCCACGCACCAGATAACGCGTGCGCAAGCCGAGCACGGTGGTGAGTTGCGTGGGAAGGGTGGCAGGCAACGCGCTAACGGTATTGCGCCGAGAGATGTTGTGGGCGGCACTTGCGCGAACGTCGCCCCCTATGTTATTCTTCATAAACTTGATCGAGAATCTGGAGATTAGCCCCATGAAGACCGACATACACCAACACCTATGGACCGAGCCGCTGGTCGAGGCGCTGGCCCGGCGCAGCGAGCACCCGTTCGTGCGCAACGAACAGGGATTGACCGTTCTGTTCCTCGCCGGCGAGCGGCCCTATGTGATCGACCTCGACAGCGAAGAGGCTTCACGCCGAGCCGAGCTCGCGCGACGCGACGGGCTCGACCGTGCGCTTGTTTGCCTGTCGAGCCCGCTCGGCATCGAGTCGCTTCCCCGCAGGGACGCGACCGAGCTGATCGACGCCTACCATGACGGTGCGCTGGCGCTGGGCGAGCCCTTTGGCGTATGGGGCGCGCCGGCCCTCGACCGCCTCGACCCCGACGACGTGGACCGGGCGCTCAAGCGCGGCTGCGTCGGCATCTCGCTGCCGGCCGGAGCGCTCGGCAGCATCGACACGCTCACGCACCTGTCCCCGGTGCTCGGCCGCATCCAGGAGCACGGTGTCCCGCTGTTCGTCCACCCGGGACCGGGAACTCGTCTGCCGACGCACGAAGCGACGCTTGGCGACCCACTTTGGTGGCCCGCCTTGACGCGTTACGTGGCCGAGGTACACGCGGCCTGGTTCGTGTTTGTAACAGCCGCTCGGCGCCAGTTCCCAGAGCTGCGCGTGGTGTTCGCGATGCTCGCCGGGCTCGCACCCCTGCACACCGAGCGATTGCTCGCGCGCGGCGGGCCCGCGATCGGCATCGAGGATCCCCTGATCTTCTACGACACCTCCTCCAACGGCCCCCAAGCCATCTCTCTGATGGAGCGTCTCGTAGGAAGCGAGCAGCTGCTCTACGGCTCCGATCGCCCGGTCGTCGATCCCGACTGCCACGGCATTCGCGAAGCGCTCGACTGGGAGGGCCTGGCGAGCAACGCCGAGCAGCTATTTGAGGGTAGGCCACAACGGGTGGAGTTGTCGCGAGACCTGGAGCAGTCGGCGAAACGCCCGCAGCCCCAGATCGAGCATTCATCGCGACGACGGAGCCAGCCCCGTCCGTCGGTCGGCGCCCAGCGCAGCAAGCCGGCTGCGGATCCCCGACCCAAGCGCGTAGCTGTCCTCGAAAAGGCAGTTCGATGAGCAGCGGGCTCTCATATGTCCGCCTGCCTCGCGGACGCAACCTTCGCGGGGCAGAGCTCGAGACATTCGTGGGCGACCTCGCCAACTCTCCCGAGCTTTGGATCGACATGGTCAAGCACGACCGCACCCAGCGCCACTACGAGGAGATCTTCAGCAACGAGTATGTGACGGCTTGGCTGATCTGCTGGATGGAAGACCACGACACCGGCTTTCACGACCATGACATCTCCTGCGGGGCCGTGTCGGTTGTGAGCGGCTGCGTGCGCGAGGAGCGCCTTGCACTCGACGGCTCCAGCAGCGACAGGCTGATGCGGGCAGGCGAGAGCTTTCACTTCTCGGCCTCCGACATCCACCGCGTACGCCACGCCGGCAGCGACCCGGCGGTGAGCTTGCACGTCTACTCACCGCCACTGCTCAGCATGGGCGCATACATCGTCGGCGAAGACGGACGCCTGGAGCGCCAGAGGGTTGCTGCCGACGAGGAGCTGCGGCCATTGGGGGCTGCTGCGTAGCTCATGATCCCCCTCGTCACGGCACTCCCTTCCCTTCATTAGGACACCTCTCGTCACGGCTCCCCTCCCTCCATTAGGACGCCCCTCGTCACGACGCTCCCCTCCCCCCACTAGGACACCCCTCGTCACGACGCTCCCCTCCCCCCACTAGGACACCCCTCGTCACGACGCTCCCCTCCCCCCACTAGGACACCCCTCGTCACGACGCTCCCCTCCCCCCACTAGGACACCCCTCGTCACGACGCTCCCCTCGCCGTGCCTGTTCACTCGCTCACATGGTGCTTCACCGGGCCTTGACATCTTGATCGGCTGCCGCGGGACCAGTCCCACCGCTGTCCTCGGCGGTGCTTGACTCTCAGGACTATGCTTTCTTGTGAGTAGCGAGAATCATCAAGAGAGCGGAAACGGGGGAGACGATGGCTGCCGAGCACGAAAATGCAGTACAACGCACGGGCGGGAGCCGCGGCCCAGCCGGGCGTCGCAGCACGGTCAGGAAAACTCACGGGCTTCGCCACCCCTTGTTTGCGCTCTGCTTGGGCCTCGCGGCCCTGGCGCTACCGAGCACCGCGCTCGCGGCACCGCTGGTAACCGTCAAAGCAAAGATCGTGCCGATCCCGATCGAACCGAGCAAGCCCAACAGCCCCACTTATCCAGGCACCGGCAACATCCTCGGCGCCGGCGCCGCTCTCGAAGCCACGCTCTCGATCAGCGGCACGGAATACGGTGGCTTCCCCTCGCCGGTCACCCAGGTCGTGGTCGAGCTCCCCTCCGGAACCAAGCTGCACCAGTCCGGTTTTGCGACCTGCCCGACTTCGGTCCTGGAAAGCCACGAAGTCCAGCTGTGCCCGAAGAAGTCATATGCCGGACCGGCGGGAGAAGTTCTCGGAGTCGTGAGCTTTGGCGGGACGCGCGTCCAGGAGAAAGCCACCATCCAGGCGTTCTTCGCTCCCGAAAACAAGATTGCGTTCTATACCGAAGGTAGAGAACCTGCCGTGCTGGAAGTACTCGCGACCGGCAGCTTCTCCACCGCGCCCCCACCATTCGGCCCGAAGTTCACGGTACCCGTGCCGCTCGTGCTGACCGTTCCCGGCGCTCCCTACGCATCGGTGCTGTCGATCAAGGGCAAGCTTGGCGCTGCTTACAAGCAAGGCAAAAAGCTGATCTCCTACGGCACGGTGCCAAAGACTTGTCCGAAGGGCGGCTTCACAGGCAGGGTCGAATTGACGTTCCTGAGTGGAGAAAAAGTCACAGTCGATCCCACCGTTCCCTGCCCGAAGCGGTAGAAGACGGTCGCTGCACCAGCTTTGTGGACGTCAAAGCGACTCGCCGCACGGCCGCGTTTGATCGAACGGGCGAGTCCTAGCCGGCCGCGTTGATCGAAAGGATTAGCCCAAACCGGCCGCGCCGAGGGGAGCCAGTTATCCGTCCCTGTCCATGACACAGCGGAAACCAAGGTGGCTGGTGGAGGTGTCGATCGCCTCAGGCTGGCGGGCAGCAGGCCGGGAGCGCAGGCAGTAGCTCGGCGCACAGAGATGTGGCCGCCCTTGATGACGCGTCGCGCAATGCTCGCGCCCGGGCGCCCGAAGTCATAGCTTGCATCCGGTGTCTCTATACGTGGGTTTTAGTGGTGGCCCACAACAGGCGCTCGCAACAGCGGGCGACCGAGGCCGCCCGCTGTTGCGTTGGGAGAGGAAAGAACTGCTCTCAGCCCATCGCCGATCTCCACGAACTTTGAACGTACGAGGACCGACCGCATGCAACCGAGCCGGAGGCCTACTCCGTCTCTCACGATCGCGCCCAATCGGCCTCGCATGAGGGTAGGCCACAAAGCTAGTCTCGCGACCCACCCGCAAACATTTAGTCACTACCTCATTCTGCCGTCACCGCCCAAGTTCCGTAGATCGACAGAGGACCTTCTTTGAATGCTCCTTCTTCGACTTCTTTGACCACCAGCAGCAACGCTCCAGTCTTACCGGCTTGCCCTTTTCCACTGTTGAGAGGGTTTGCTTCGGGTGAGAAGACAGAATTACTGACGACAGGTTCGTTAGCATTTGCCAGGGCCGTTACAAAGATGCAGAGAAAGCCGGGTTCTGCTTCTGGGTTAGTAGCACTACTTGTCGTCGGGCAACCACTACCGGCACCGCCGCCATTCGCGCCGAGAGATACCACAGCGACTTTCGGCGCGCTACTCATAGGGATTGAGAAACTGAGCGCGGTCATCAGGGCCGGGAACGGGACTCCGACGCCTTTGACCAATGCGGGTTCGCCAAAGGCCGACCACGAGCCCTTCTCGCTTCGGCCGCTGGGCAGCGTGCCACCAGCGACCCATGGCGAGCCTTCTTTTCCGTTACACGCTTGCGTAACTTTGCCTTCCGCGGCGGTGAAGACAGAGCCCCCGTCTTCACATTCTCCCTTTACCCCAGTGAATTCTTTGCTGGTTACGCTAACACCCGCGGTCCCGTCTTTGCCGTTGGTGCCCGGGGCTCCATTTTCGCCTTTGGTCCCCGCGCCGCCCACCGCACCGGCAGGGCCCTGTGGCCCAGTGGCACCAGCGGGTCCCGCTGGCCCGGCGGCTCCTTGGCTACCGTTGGCTCCGGGCTTACCTTGTAGTTGCTTGAGCACTCCCGGCTTGATCTGCTTGGTTGAAGTGATCACGTACTTACTCGCCGCGTAGGCCCCTCCAGTCATGGCGAATACCAATGCGACTGTCATCGCGACGTTCGCGTACGTAAAGTGTTTTCGTGTCTTTCTGAGCATCAAGTTCGTCCTTTCGTTTTGTGTACTTCACTTTCCCTTGAGGAAGTCTCCTCAGCCTTTCCTACGCACGCTCTTTTTCCCCTTTTTTGCTTTCTTGCTCTTGTGCGTTGCACATCCGGTGACGGTGATTTTTGTACTCTGTTTGATCACCGCACCGTTTTGTGCTGTGAACATCGTCGGCATCACAAGCTTCTGCCCGCAGAAGCTCCCTTTTGCGCTAGGCGGCAGATTGGCCCCGAGCGCGGAGAATGGTCCTTGCGGCAACGTCAGTTCGAACGTTTCGACGGGAACGTCGGGGATCGCACGGAACGTGCTGCTTGTGATTCCCGCTTTACCGATGAACGTTTCACCGTGCAACTGAACAGTGACTCCGTAGCCAGATAGAACGATCACCAGTTCCGGGAACTTCGCCGATCCATTGGACACAAAGTATGCCGGTCCGTTCAACGGCACCGGCAGTATTGGCGTCCTCGCCGTAGCCTGGCCTACGCGTGAGTCCGCAGGACATCCGGCCGGGTCGGTGTTGAACGTAGCGGCAGGGCACGCCTTTTGAAGTGTTGTGAGCCTGGAGGGTAGTTGTTTTGGAAGGTCTACCTTCACGGATTTGATGTCGGCTTGGGTACCGAAGGGAGCTTTCGGGTATGACAATTTCACCGAAAGGCTAGACCCATTTTTTCTGGAAGTTACGTCTGAGATTTTAGCGCCGAACTGCGGTTTGAACGTCAACGTCGCGCAATTGGTGACTTGTAGGGGTGTGGAGACACCTGCCGTAGCTCCTTCGCTGCTAGTAATCTTCCCTTCGATCTTCAGCGGCGTGCAATTTGTGGGATTAAACGTGAAGTCAGGCCTATCGACGGTCACATTGACGTGCTGGATCTGTAGAGGAATGCCTTGAAGGATGGTAGGTAGCAGATCGGTTGTGATGAGTAGTCGCGAAGAAAGAGGATCTATTTCAATACGCGCTCGCACAACAATGCAATCACAGGCTCCTTCGCCAAGATCGAACGGTCCCGCAGCGGCAGGGTTCGCTATGGAAAGACCAAACGGCGCGCCCTCATACGGACCGGTGATATAGACGCTTCCCGGATACTTGACGGTCACTGGATCGCTTCCCAGCCCCGCGCTGACCACCGTGTGCCCAATCAAGCTTTCTGGCCCACACAGTCCTTGAGAGGCCTGCGGTTCTGGACAAAGCTTGACGGAAGACAATGTCCCGACCAATCCAGGCGGAAGCTCAATCGAAAGACCCCCCAACGGCTGGCTGGCGTCGGGTCTCGTCATAGTTGTCGTGAAAGGCGTATACGCACCCGCTTGGATGTTCGTGCTTCCCGCTTGGAATTCTGGTTCAAATGGTCTGGGATTCGTACATGGATCGCCGTGCGGACCACTGGTGATTTGAAATGGAGCAGAGGTGACCTGTCTCGGCACTTCGCCCGATTCAGCTGACCATGGCACAAATTCCGCGTGTGTAGCATAGGATCCGCAGACAGGTGGCGTTGAGAGTGGTGCTCGTGGCCCACCAAAGAACTTCAAACGCAAGTTTTCAAATGGGAGCTCCGGCGTATTACGGAACCTGGAGATCAGCTGTCCTGCGCCTGTCGGAACAGTTTCTCCAGCAAACTTGGCGAGTGTGCCAGAAACTGGATCGTAGGCGACGATATACATAGCGATCAGAGAGCCAAACGGATTGGCGTTTTGAGCCCCTAGATAGGCTGCACCTTCCAGCTTATTCGCCAGCAGGGGGGTTTCTAGTTCAACCGTACCTATCTTTGACGCATCGGGGCATATGGACCCAGGGCTCCCATTGAATTTCAACAAACCAGGAGGACTACTAAGCCCTGCTTCGTAGCCTATCTGCGTCTCCGTGCACGATTCGAGTCCGTCCGCGCCTCCCGGATTGATCGTTAGCCCTTCAGGCAACGTAACAGTCGTGTTACGGATGGTTGCCTCGGCCAGTCCGTTCGGGTTCAGCGACGCGTCCTGGGGTACGTGCACCGCGACGGTCAGTCCCGTCGGTGTGCTCGCCGAGGACGAATCAGGCGCGACACTGATGGACGGTTCAAAAGGCAGCTGGTTACATCCCACAAGGCTCGGCACGGGCAAGGTGTAGGACACCGGCGCCATCTCAACCGATGCCAGACCTGGCGCGGCCCATGAGTCTCCGGTAGCGGTCGTACTGAAAGGCTGTTCGCAGGATGACGGCATCACGAAGAACGGCGGTGTCGATAGCTCACCCAGTGGATTGCAAGATCCCAAGCCATAAACGCACGTCCACCCACGCTGGGCATCGTGGACGGGATCGCCCGGCACGCCCCAAAGCGTGACTTTTGCGCTCAGAAATCCAGGAATCTGGCTTATATCGTTTGAATTCACCACAGCCCTGTAATTACTTTCAGGGCCAATAGCGACGTCCAGAAACACCGGCGCCACACCACCGACTCTGAATCCGAAGCGCGCCGGCTCACCAGCCAACGGACTCAAATTGAAGACTGGCACAACGAGCGTATCGATACCACCCAGCAAAGGTTCATTGATTGTCACGGATGCTACGCCTAGAGCCGTGGCAGGCGAACATTCATTAGGCAACTCCACACCTTCTACAGAAATCTTTTTCGAGAACTGCTCGTCAGTGCACTGCGAGAAGGGCGTCGGATTACCGATAAAACCTTCAGGCAACTCAAAGTGCAAGTTCTTTGGCAGCGCGACGGGCTCTCCCCCAGACGTCTGATTCAGCACTACCACATTTGTCAGCTGGAACGGATGCGAGCCAGCTTGCACATCAAACCCTCCTCCGGCTTCTTCTGGAAGCATTTCATAATCTTCGACCCCAAACGAGGGTACGTCCCCAACGTGTACCTCCCGACTCAGCGTACGGGCTGGCCCGCCACCACCGGATACGTGCACAACGTTGTCTTCACCTTGTTTTGGTTCCCCTTCGAAGGCAACTCCTATACGTATTTCTATCTGCTCGTAGGCATGCAGCAATTCGTGTTCTGTTTCGCCGCTCTTGCCGCCACCGCCCTTGCCGCCGTGATACGTACAAGTCAAAGACGCCAGTACGCACACTACTGGACCCCTATTGTGACCTCCGCCGCCCGTGCCTTCACCGGCATTTCCTTCGATGAACAGCGCTTTGAGACCCGCCGGCAAACTATCTTCGATGGTCACGGGATCGACTTCGGCGTTAATGTCTATATCACCGAGATTCTGTGCGGTGACAATGATTTCACCGTCGTCGCTGCCTGCCACCGTCTCAGCGACTTCCACCTTTTTCGCCGCACCCAAAAGCTGGTCGCCGCCACTGAGCATCAACGGTATCGGCCGGTCTGCCAGTTCGCCGACAAATCGCACGCTATAGGGTGTATCGCCCGTCGCGTCACCAGGACCACCAGTAACCCTTATATTATTAACACCGTACAATTTTTCAAGACGAGTACGCATCGTCGCGGCGCTCACATTGTAAGGAAAGCTCGCTGATTCGCCAGTGGCACTGTCTTTCAGACTAAATTCTCCGCCTGTTGCTTCAACTGCCACCCTCTGTACCTCGTCCGCCAAAGAATTGTCAACCAAGCTGGCTGGGCGAGAACCTGAAGATTGGCCCCACCAAACAGAACCAGGGGCGGCCTGTGCAATCGATGTGAACCCAAAAAGAAAAATTATAGAGGTCAAAGGAATGACGGTAAGAGCACCTAGCACTCTAAGAACAGATCTCGAGGTCAGTTTCACCATGGCCCTCATCTGAATGGCCTCCGCCTGAACCCTCATCGCCGTCCACCCTTCTTTGCCCGGTGCGAATTCCTTTTCTTCTCGTTCCTGACCGGAGGGGATTGCGCACGCACGGCCTTGCCAAATTTCTTCCTGGCGGTTCGTTCGCATTCCTGCCGTTGTCGACGAGCTCTCTTCTTTTTACACGTTGCAAGTGCTCTCAAAAGCCTCTGCGACCGCGTCAAGGACTTTGGCGCCGGTTTGACCACCTGCCCAGACCCTACGTTGCCCGCTCCTTTGAATGTAGCGCTCGCGGGCGCCCCAAGGATGCCGACGGGTGGCGAGATGGCTGTACGACAGGCTTCCGGACTCGTGCATACAGGTGTTTCAACGGGTTCACCCGTACAACTCCAACCCGCCCCACACACATGCGCATCATACACATCCAGAGCACCATCGACATCTTTTTTCACCAATTGAGTGCCCGTCGCAAAGAATACGTCATCTCCAGATGCACTCGCGTCGAGGAACCCGGCTCCCGAGGCTGCCGTACCCGATGAAATCAAGCCGACACATCCACCCGATGTATCTCTGAAACCTGGAGAGTCTTCCGCACAATGTTCGCCCAGTGGCTCCCACTCGTAAACATCCTCGGCACCATTGATATCTCCGGGTACAAGCGCGTCAGTGCTGTTGAAAAACACGCGCCCAGAATTTGACAGCACGCGGGGTTGATACAAGGATTCACCAAAGCTATTAAGTTCGTCGCCCGAGACAAGATTCGCGGCGACCCACGATTCCGGCGAATACGCGCCACCTCTCGATCGTGCAAAGCCGGCCAATGGTGACGCTTCAGCCACATCTACTCCCGTCGGACGAGCATCCGTAGGGTTACAGGATGCGCATGACAACCGTTTCCCTTCGGCGTCATAGACATATACCTCTTGGTCTGGCATACCGCTAGTAGCGTCATGATTGTCGTAGCCGGTCAAGGAACGTGACGACATAAATGTCAGGTAGACACCGCTTGGAGACACGCGTGCTGTTAGATTTCCAAGATGATGAAGCACAAGATTGCTGAGGCCATAGTCCGTTTCATCTTCGTTAGACAAGGCGGCTATGAAGGTGACGCGGCCATCGTGATAGACATACAAATTGCATGACTTTGATCCTGATTCCGCCTGACATTCACCGCGTTTGTCAGTCAATCCCATAGTACCATTTGCCACAAAATAGAGATAGGAACCATCTTCACTAGCGCCGAGCGTCATATTCTCCACTTCGCTTGGACCATTTTTACCTTCGGGTGTCAAATCGTTCAAGGCGCACTTTAGGCCGGACGGTTCTTCCACAATCGTACATTCATACAAGTCTGCGCCAACCCTACTGGACCCGATAGTCAGCCTTGCCGTGTCTGTAAAGAAGACTCTCGATCCTCCGCCGCTCATCGCCTGAAATATGGCTCCATCTTCTCCACCCTTAGCACCGGCCTGAGCCACATCCAACCGCAATGTTTCATGCCTATTCGTGTCGGTCATATAGAGCTGCGTACCAGCCGTCTCTGTCGTCCATACCACGCGCGATCCATCATCTGACATAGCTTGGTGTCCAGATCGCCAAACGCTCTGATTGCTATTACCCGCAGCTATAAGGGCTGTAGTAGCAACCCCTCCCTCTTCTTTACTAGCATTTTCTTCATCTGTCGGCAGTAAACTTACGATCTGCAGCCGTTGAACAGGCGCTTTTTCGGCCGACCACTCATATATCTCGCTATGCCCTTCAGTCGGCTCGGTGGTCAGTGCCGCGCTCGACTTCAATAGGACATGACGCATATCGGGCGTAGCGTCAACGAATGACACGGTCCCTTCGCCACCAAATTCTGTTCCTGGGGGCACGTCCGCATAACCTTCAACTCCAGTTACTATCGGAAGGAAGCATTCTTGCGAGTCTGTTTCAGCGTTGCACGAGCTATCCTGACGTATATACGGAGTGGCTTCCGACGCCAAATCCGACAATAGTGTGTGATCCTTACCATGTGCAACCGTCAGCCCAGAGGATAGGTCTTCGGAAAAGAACTGATATGCCGGCAGCTGTGTAGCCCCAACGGGGGTAGCGTGAGGCAGCGAAATATCTTGCGAGGCCCAACCGGAGCTACTGTGGCGCGCCAACACCTGAGTTTGCAACATCCCGTTGCCGGAAGTTTCTATTTCTGTCGGAGACTCCGTCAGAAACGTTAGGGCGCCACCACTCGCCGCACTCTCGGCAACTCCTTCAAATAGTCCCGTTTGATTCAGACCTATGATAAGACCACCGTGCTTATTCGCCGGAGAGACCAGTTCCCATGCACGCCCATCCGCCAACTGGAATGGGGCGCCAGACGCTTGCGTGACAAAGGACTGATCAGGACCGTCGAATTCTTCGTATGCAAATCTACCGGGCGCAATTTCGATTTCGCTATTCACGACAACGCGATAATGATACGTCGTATTCGCCGCCAGTCCCTGAACCAGCTCACGAACTTCTATGGATTCGCCTCCCGCACCGACCGACGTGGCTGCGAGCGGCACGCTTTCACCGTGATGCCCTTCACCAGGGGTATACGCGCGGGTATCATATTCAAATTGATATGAGCTCGGCCTGTGATTCGGATTAACTGTCGCTTGCAATCTCGCGCTCGACGAGGTCACATGCGCGACCGACTCTTCAAACAGCCCCGGACCGGGAGTCGTAAACTCCTGGTCCTGCGATTCTTCGCCCAGATTTTCGCCATTCCCATTAGCTGCCTGCAGTCGATAGAAATAGGTTGTGTCAGGTCGCAGGCCTTCCAAGATGGCAGATACAGGGACCGCGCTATTAACATTCGGCACCACTTGCTGATTGCATTTTGCGAGCTCACCAAACGACTGGGATTCGCCCCAAGCAAATGTACATGACGCTGTACCTACACCGTCGGGGTTCACGGTGCCGCTCACGCTCGCTCTCCAAGTGTGAGTTGTTTCGTCCAAATTTAGACTAGACAGGGAGGTCGTTACTACATCGGGTACCACCACGGCTGGGCCAAACTTGTAAAGCACAGAAGGCCCTTCCGCCGGTGGCGACCCTCGACGCAGATCATCACCCACAAACACGTCTCCCGATTCAGGATCAACTGCCACGCCTCCCACAGAGTGAAACACACCCTCTTCCGTTTCGGCTCCACTTAGTACATCACTCAATGTACCGCTCGGATCAAACTCATATATATCTCGTTCGTCCGCAATCAAGATATTACCGGCTGCCACGCCGCCTGAGTTGTCGACAGCTATACTGTGAATTTTGATGAATGGTACACCGACAGACGGGCCCCAGATTACACCCAACAATTTGTATGACTCTAGCAATTCGGGTGCCCATATCTCGACGAATTCGCCACCACCAGAAAACTGACTGACTATGAGGTCACCCGTTATCTGATTGATGGCTATGTGTGTAATGAAGCCGAATGGACTTCCAAGTTCTATGCCCGTAAGCTGGGCAATATATTTATTTTTCCCACCTGCTTCAGGTCTGAAAACGTCTATCGTGTGTGCTCCACCGTCCGCGACGAAAACGTCCCCTTTAGCCCAATCTTCTGAGCTCTGGGATTCGTCCATCGCGACCCCCGTCACGTCGTTGAAGGATTCTGTACCGGTTCCACTCCAATCCCCTAAGTAAAGCCAATTATTTAGGGATGATTCTCCATACACGGCGACGTCTTCGCCCCCAACATAAACTTGCCTCTGACCTTCAACGTGACCAACCGCCACACCTTCGTAAAGGTGGTGGATAGGCGACGGCGGCTGCGGCAGCTGTGCAATTATTTTTAGAGTCGAGGCTTCAAACTCGTTTGTTATCGATTGTTCATGACCAATGTTTTCTGAAATAAAAAGATTGCCAGAATCGACGGTCATCGCGTTCAATTCTTGGAAAACCTTCTGTTCCACCGGGATTTCTGAAACCGACGGTGGAAGATATCGATGGAACTCCTTTGCGTTCGCTGGCATACATACGCACAGAGAGATACAGAAGCCGGCACATAGCGACGTCACAAAAGCGCACCCCGGTAGACAGTGACGCAAGCGACTGCCGCTTCTACTGATATCCTCGCGTATGTCCACGCCCCTCACCTCTCACTCATTACGTGCCGCTTTCACATATATGCAAACCTGGATCTCCAGAACTTCAACGATCCAGCTCGCTCACGCCTACTTCTGCGCGCTGCGCATAGCCATTTACGCTTCTCATTGCGCTCTGTTCCCCAACACAAGCCACCAGACTGCTCCCTCTCCCCTTCAACCTGGTTCCCCCACTCCTTCCGACCAGATTCCCGCCTCCTTCGATCCGTTCCCCAGGGCCCCGTTCCAACACCTATGAGCCGGATGACTCAAGGTGCTTTTTATGACTGCCTATCATATGACAGGCCCAGAATTACTGTATACAAATCATCCAGTCTTGTCAAGAGGGGACGTAAAGCTTCTCGAATCGCCCAAGGTGGATCTGGCGAGCATGATTGCCGCCTCGACCGAGAGGGTTCCGAGGCTCCTGGCGGCAGCGCCCATGGGCAGACCACGAACTGCGCTGCCTCGGCACCGCGAGATTCAATGGCGCCTGGCGGTGAAGATATGACGCGACCTGAACATGCCGCCGCCGTCCGAATCGCTGTGACGTCGACGCCGAGGCGTTTGATACAGGCGGATCCAACAGGTCGCCCAGCGGCTCCCCAGCGGGGCGCTGGTTTTCTGGTGCTCGGCGGATTGTGGTTGGTGTGTCCCGTGTCGTTGTCGGGGTGGGGTTGGTCGCGCTCGAGTTGAGCGCGGTGATCTGCGGGGAAGCCAGTAGCCGCCATCGGCGAGCACGACCTGTAGCGGCTCGGCGACACCTTCTGCCAGCCACTCGCGCAGGCTGGGCGGCAACAACAACTCCTGCTCACCATCACACGCAATGAAGTTCCAAGACACCGGTCATCTCTCCACCCAGGAACAAGCTCATAGTCTTAAACCGCCCAGACGACAACCGCCCCACCCCAGAGTTTGTGCGACAGCTTCATCCATGGGTTTTCGAGAGAGCCGACGCGGGACTCGAACCCCGGACCCCTTCATTACGAGAGTCATGGCCCCCAGAGAGGTCATTTTCCCTGTAAATCGTCGGTTTTTGGAGGTGCTGAAGCAGATTTGTGGGGTGCCGTTTCCGCCCCTTTACCGCACGCCGACGTCGCGCGGAGCTTGGGAGCCCGCGCAATGATCTTTAGACCAAGGAGTACGCATGTGTGGACGGATGGTGATCCAGCCAACCACGATAGAACTGGCCGGTGACCTCCCCCTTGCAGGGGGCCTGGCACTTGGTGGGCAGTGTCGACAGGGTGCTATTGCCGATAAAACAAGGGCGCGCGCGTTCGTTTGGTGCTCGCTGGTAGCGGCTGTTTTCCGCGTTTGCTTGGTCTTTGCTTGGTCCCTTACATCAAGCGGCGTCCTGCCTGGCCAGCGCCGAGCTGGCTCACCCGCGGCCCCTCAGCGATTGGGGAGCGGCATGTCTCTGCATGCTGCGGATTCTTCATCGACTTCAACGACGCGATTGAGCATCCAGTCGGCTGGCGCTTCGCTGGCCCGCGCGGCGTGGCGCTCGATGTGGACGATGGCATTGCTGAGGAGCAGGAGCTGGGCGTCGCGTTGGCGCTGGGGTAGGACAACGAGCCCCGTGTGCAGCTCGGCATTCGCGCAGAGTCCTACGAAGTCGGCGTGGTTGTTCGTGACGAACACGAACTCCTCGCCGACCGCGAGCGCCAGTAGCTCATCGTCTGACATGCCGAGTTGCCCCCGGTCGCGCGTGCAGGTCGCCTGGTACCCGTGAGAGTGCGCGTGACCAACGAGGGCCGGCGTCAGGCACTCGTCGATCCAGAACTTCACGCGTCGCGCGTAGCGCGACGCTTGGGCACGGAACAACTCGCAGTCGCGTCCCAGGGGCGTACGGGACGGCCACGGCGGGGGTTGGCGTGCGCCCACAGCACGGCGACGGCGTGCGCCTCCTCCGGGATGTGCGGATAGTCCTCGTGCAGCACCTCGGGCTTCTCGCCCATCTCGATCAGGCTCGCGATCGTTCGCACGGGCACGCGAGTTCCCCTGATGACGGGCTCACCTCCCATCACGGCTGGATTGTGCTCCACGTAGCGGTCGCGCAAACGCGCGTAGGACTCGGCGCGCTCGATCGTCTGCGCGACATCCTCGGTCATCGCCACGCGCAGGGCCTCGGACAGCGCTAGCTCAGAGCCGACGGCCTGCGACTGCGGGCGTGCCAGCCATCTTCGAAGGTTTCCCTTCGCCTTGCTCGGAAGCGCGACATCGATCTGGCGCAGCAGAACAAGCAGTGCGACTTCGTGCGCAGGGAGCAGCGGCTTGCCTGCTCTGCGCTTGGGCTTCACGATGCCCTGCTCGATCGCCTTGTCGATCGCGTTCAGCGGGACGCGGCCAATCTCGGCGGCCTCACGGCGGGTCAGTAGTACAGATGTGGACGCCATAGAAATCAATCCCCTCTCATGCAGCACTTTACCACCTCCGTGGGCTTCCAAGATGGCGGCGTTCTCAAGACGACCATGAGAGTTCGTCTCAAGGAGTGCGCAGCACACGACTTCGGTCGCGCCGGGCAGGGTCACTGTCGAGCTCTAAGCGATTAAGAAGCAAGAGCGCCACGCTGACGTTCTTGCGCTGAGCGAGCAGGAGGTGTAGCGCCTGGGCACCTCCGTGTGGGTGTGGCGTTCCGGTGAGGCTCGTCGATCCACGCGGAAGGCGGGGCACCCCGAGTAAGCAGCGATCGTTGTTCGCGCCCCAGTTCTCCCGCGTCTGCCACCCTGAGATTCCGCTTCTGCCGCATTTGCATTCCGGATCTGCCGTCTTCCGAGGCGGTCCGGCGCTGGCTGCATCGCAGGGCGGAAAGCTCTCGACGCCGGGCCGCACTTAAAGCATAGCCGCCAGCCCGAGCGAACGACAGTCGCGTCGGCGGTAGGATGCAGCCTTGTGCCGACGTAGCTCAGATGGCCAGAGCACCGCTCTCGTAAAGCGGGGGTCGCCGGTTCGACTCCGGCCGTCGGCTCTCGATTTTTCTGCCGCTGTGGTACCGGACGGACCGTGTATTCTTTGCCCGTAGCTGTCCTTATCTGACCGCACACGGAAGGGGTGCCTTTCGAGCTATCAAGCCAAAAAAAGGCTCTAACTCGCGGTCTTCCTCCCCTCCCGACGAGCCCTTACGAGTGAAGTGCTCTACCAGCTGAGCTACGTCGACACGCTACGGATGCTAGTGACGTCGGCAGGTATTGGTTTCGGCGCGTGCGACGACGAGTCGCACAAAGCACGTTGGAGCTGTCCACGCGAAGACTCATTGAGCTGTGCGCATCAGGCACGTTAGAGCTGTGCGCGTGAAGCTCGTCAGAGCTGTGCGAGCGCTTGCAGCAGGGACTCACCGTGGCGCTCGCAGAACGTCGGTCCGATCCCCTTCACCTCGATCAGCTCCTCAAGGTTTGCGGGCTTGACTCGTAGCACCCCTTCAAGTGCCGCGTTGGCGGCCACCGTGTAGGCGGGCTTGCCTTCGCTGCGCCCCATACGCCATGCCTTGAGCTTCTCGAAGGCGCTTTCGTCCACTGGATCGAGCTCGCTCTCCTGGGCCGCGTCGTTGCCGTTCGCGGCCCTGTGAGCGCTGGTCCCATTGCCACGGGACCGCTCTCCGTTCGCGCTTCCCGCCGTGCGTACACGACGACTGCCGCGCCCCACCGTCGCCAATGAGGCCTCCACCAGCGCCGCGTCGGGCTCACAAACATCGCAGCAGCGCACCTCGGCCGCGCAGGCATCGTTGTCGCCGAAATGGTCAAGGATCTGGCGGCGTCGACAGGTCTCGGCGCTGGAGATGAAGCGCTCGATCGAGCGGTAGGCCTCCCAGCCGCGGTCTTTTGCCGCCTTGATCGCCGCATAGGCCTTGCGCGGAGAGCCTTCGCCGGTGAGCCGCACCAACAGCCCTTCCGGGCCGCCGGGTTCCAACTCCACCGCACCGGCACGCTCGGCGATCGACAGCAGCACACGTTCGCGCTCGCCCGCTCCCCCAAGCTCCCCGTGGCCAATCGCGGCGATCCCGTCCACGGCACGCATGTGCAGGCTGCCAACGTAGCGCTTGACATCTTCCACTGTGGTCTCGCGCTCGTTGATGAACCTGATCAGACGCCCGAGATCCATCCGTGACGCCAGCAGCAACGCCCGTCCTGGCCGGCCGTCGCGCCCACCGCGACCCGCCTCCTGGTAGTAGGCCTCAAGGCTCGTGGGCACCGCCCAGTGCACGACGGTGCGCACGTCGGCCTTGTCGACGCCCATGCCAAACGCGTTGGTGGCGACCACAACCTCCGCGCCCCCGCTCATGAACGCCTCCTGACTTGTGCGGCGCGCATCGGGAGACATGCCGGCGTGATAGGAGACAGCGTCCAGCCCGTGCTCACGCAGTAGCGCGGTAACCTCGTTTGTGTCCTTGCGTGTGCCGCAGTAGACGATCGCCGGTCGCGCATCGTCGCACTCGAGCGCGTACAGCAGCGTGGCTCGCTTGCGCGCTACGGCCCCCTTGCCCTCGAGCGCCACCACGTCGAACGTCAAGTTAGGACGGTCAAAGCCGGAGCGCACCGCCAGCCAATCGCGCAAACCGAGGCGAGCTGCGATCTCCTCCGCCACCCGCGGGGTAGCGGTCGCGGTCGTAGCCATCACCGCCGGACGACCGAGGGCCTCGATTGCATCGTGCAAGCGCAGGTAGTCGGGCCTGAAGTCGTGCCCCCACTCGGCCACGCAGTGGGCCTCGTCGACGACGAACAGCCCCACCTCGCGTGTGGCGAGCGTCTCGCGAAAAGCGCGTGAGGCAAAGCGCTCGGGTGCAGCCAGCACGAGCCGCGCCGCGCCCGAGGAGATCGAGCGCAGTGCCTGCGCATTGTGTCCCTCGGCCATCCCCGAGGCCAACATCGCCGCGTCCACGCCGGTCTGCTGCAAGCGCCCAAGCTGGTCTGCCATCAGCGCGATCAGCGGGCTGACAACTACAACGAGCCTCTCGCCGGCGAGCGCAGGCAGCTGATAGCAGAGCGACTTGCCCCCACCGGTGGGCATCACGACAAGGCTGTCGCGCCCCTCCAGCGCGGCCTTTACCGCCTCGCGCTGGCCTGGCCTGAAGGACTCGAGGCCAAAGTGCTCGAGCAACTGCTCAGGGCTTGGCGTCCCCTCCGAGGAGGACGCCTCTACGAGACTCGATTGGAGCATCCCACAAAGCTACCCCTCGCTGCGGGCGGTACTCGGCGCAGGCACCCAACATGATGCACATGGCTCACAGATGCTCGATGTTTGACCTTCAAAATGCGTCATGCCCCCCGCGCGCGCGGGGGGCATGACGAAAAAGAGTTAGCGCCGACGCCAGACCACGCGCGCGCCGGCGGCGGGCACGAGCGTGATTGCGCGCCGTTGGCTCCACTCACCCCTACGGAACAGACGCCCGCCGCGCTCAGGCAGGCTTGGAGCCAGCTCGCTCAGCATCGTGTGCAGCATGAGCTTCATCTCCAAAGTCGCAAACGACGCACCGATGCAGCGGCGGATGCCGCCGCCGAACGGGATCCAAGAGTAAGGATTGATGTCCCGCCCACCCGCGCGCTCCAAAAAGCGCTCGGGACGAAACTCCTCAGGCGAGTCATAGACGCTCGGATTGCGGTTGGTGAGGTAGATCGAGGGCACCACGCGGGTGCCGGCCGGCAGCTCGCGAGCGCCGACGCGCAAAGGCTGCTGCAGCACTCGCACCACCAGCGGCACGACGGGCCGCACGCGCAGCGTCTCTGAGATGACCGCCTGCATATACTCATCGCCACCTGCCTGTTTGCGATCGCCACCTGCCTGGTTGCGTTCCTCAGGCTGTCCCTCGCGATGGGGTACCTCCCGCGATTGGGTGTCGCTCGCTTGCCCGCTTGTGCCCGCCGGGGCGCGCCCGTCAGGCTGTGTAGACGAGAGTGCGTCGATCTCCGCGACGAGACGGGCGAGCTTGTCGGGATGGCGCACGAGCCGCTCTATCGCCCAGGCGACAGACGTGGCCGTGGTCTCGTGGCCCGCGAGCAGCAAAGTGACGAGCTCGTCGCGCAACTCCTGGTCGGTCATCGCCTGGCCGTCCTCGTCGCGGGCAAGCAGCAGCAGCGAGAGGATGTCGGCGCGATCCTCCAGATCCACTTGTGCGCGGCGTCGCGCGATCTCCGCGTAGATGACCTCGTCGAGATGGTCAAGCGCTCGCCCGATCGAGCCGCCCGGGCGATCGAGACTGGGGCCGCGCAGCGCGAACAGCAGCAGCGCCGGGAACTGCGTCGGCGTGATCAGCCCGCCGATCGCGTCGCGCAGAGTGTCCATGCGCGAAGCCTCCACGCCAAAGACGGCACGCAGAATCACCTCGAGCGTGATCGAACGCGTGCGCTCGCTCAGCTTCATCGGCTCGCCGAGCGGCCATTCGGCCATCGAGCGCTGCGTGGCCTGCACGATCACGTCCGCGTACTCGCGCATGCGCTCGCCGTGGAAAGGCGGCAGCAGCAGCTTGCGCTGGCGCATGTGCTCGGGGCCGATCAGCGTGATCACCGAGCTCGGTCCCATGATCGAGGCGATCGGCGAGGCGCCCGCGGCCGAGGGGGCCACCTCCGGAGGCGCGGTGAAGACCGCCTTGACCGCCTCGGGATCGCTGACCATCACCAGTTTGCGCCCGCTGGGAAAGAACGTCAGCGTGAAGCTGTCACCAAGGCGACGTACACACTGGTCCATCACCCAGCCGGGCGCGAGCGACCAGATCACCGTCAAAGCAAACGGGGACAGGCGCGGCCCGCGCGGGAGCGTCTCGGCAGGGGGTTCGGCGAGGGGCTGAACTTGCTCTGCAGGCTCTACGAGCGGCTGCGCGACGGCGGTGGCCACCCGAGAAGCCTATCGGGCTGGGACTCGCTCTCCGCAAGAGCCGCCACGACGCGAGTCTGGGCCTGCTCGACCTGCTCTGGCGTCAGCGTATGCGCGTGGCGCCTCAGGTAGGCCAGCAACATGCGCGCCGGGATGACGCGCACGCCGCGACGACGGGCCAACGGTTTGTCGACCCAGGCACGACTGAAGACCACCAGCGGCTCCACCTGCTCGCCGGTTATGCGCTCGAGCGTCTCGCGCTGCTCCTGGGCCTGGCGCAGAATCCCACCGTGGATCGTCCGCACACGCACCTCTCCCGACCGGCTCTTGGTCTCGATCGTGAACACACCAGAGGCCCCGAGCACGATGTGATCGACGTTGCCGTAGTCGAAGCTGGCGTCGTGGATTACGTGCCAGCCGTCCTGCGAGAGCTCGTCGAGCAGGCCGCCGACATGCTCCTCGCCGGCAGCGCCGCGGTCGTGGCGCTCCACCAGCGGCAGCACGTAGCGAGAGACGACGAACATCGTGATCAGCAGGGCAAGCTCGGAACCGATGAACCAGGGGCTGTGCAAGCCGAAGGACTTCCCGAAGACGGTCGTGAGAACAGCCAGGACGCCGAGCGTCACAAGCGTGCGCAAGCGCAGCCGCAGGAAAGTCGCGCGCGCGTGTTGGCCGGGTAGACGCGCCGCGGGATCGGGGCGTTTGGGTAGTCGTAGGATGTAGCCGTGGACGGTCGGCATCTCTACCTCAAGCATCGGCCCACGGCATGGGCCATCTTTAGGAGACGTAGCCGCTTGCCACACCATCTAGAGGGCACTCGGCCGCTTGCCACATGCGGTTAGGGCGCCGCTTGCACGGACTCGCCCAGGCATTTGCTGGACGGTTAGGGTCTCGCTTGCACGACCTCCCCCAGGCGTCAGCTTTACACGGGTGAGCCACTCGCTGAGGCGTCTGCCTAGACGGGTTACGCGATCGGTAAGAGTTGGCCGAGTGTTTGAGCATTGGCCACGCCAAAGGGCATGCCGCGGAGAAAAACGTGGAATGTGCGGCCATCCTCCTAAAGCCGGACCTGACCCGAGTCGAAGGCATGAATAGGCCAGATTCCCCGATACGGCCCACAGACCTATGTCCAGATCATCCGATTCTTTCCTACCATCAGATATTCGCCTGCTGCTGCGCGCGGACGCCGAGCAGAACTGGCTGCACCGCGAGGTGCTCCCCGTGCTGCGCGAGATCGAGTCCGAGCAGGAGCGCCCAGAAGAGGAAGTCGGCGCCGCGCTTGCCTACCTGGAGGCGATGTGGGACGAGGCCACCCTGCGAGCCCGCCAGACCGACGCCGCCCACAGCGATCTGCATGCACCCGAGCAGCGGTGCACAACCCTTGTGGAGCCCGCTGGGCGCTACCATGCCGCGGTGCGCGCTCTGCGACGGATCGTTGCCGAGCGGGTCAGGCCGTTCGTGGACGGGGCGCTTGCTGTGAGAAAGCCAGGGAACGAGCGCTTCGACGACGGCCTGCACCGGGACGATACGCCCGGCTGCGACATGCGCGTGACCGACGCACGGCCCGATGGCTGCCCGCGCGCGGCTTAGAACGTTCAAAACGCACTTATAACTTGCAGGTTATAATTGGGTTCTTCGCATTTCTGAAGCCGCAACCCTGCTCCGAAAGGCGCGCTACGCGGCACGCCTCAGCCAAGCGGCACTGGTTTATTGCCAGCTGCTTCGCACAAACACCAGCCGCTCAGCGAGGACACTGCACGCGGCAATCGCATAACCCAGTCGCCGCTCAGCGAGGACACTGCACGCGGCAATCGCATAGTCTGCGCCCGTGCTCGACCCGGCCAACGAACAGACACCGCGCTTCGACCTACAGTCGCATTCCACCCGCTCCGACGGCGTGCTTGAGCCGGCCGAGGTGGTGGCAAGGGCCGCGCAGGCTGGAGTACAGCTGCTGGCGCTGAGCGACCACGACACGGTTGCGGGTGTGGACGAGGCGCTTGCCGCCGGCGCCGAGTACGGCGTCACCGTCGTGCCGGCGATCGAGATCTCCGCGATCGACGACGGCGGCGAGCATGGTGTGGCGCGCGAACTGCACATCCTCGGCTACTTAATCGACCACAACGATTCCCAGCTGAGGAGAACGCTTTCCGGCTTTCTTGCTGACCGAGAGCAGCGCACGCTGCGCATGGCCGAGAACCTGCGCGGCCTGGGCATCGAGCTCGACCAGCAGGCGATCGACGCGCGCGTGAAGGCCGGCGAGCCGATCGGGCGACCCCATCTTGCCGAAGCGGCGCTTGGCCATCCCGCCAATGCCGAGCGCCTGCGCGAGGAGCAGATCGACGACATCGGCTCGTTCATCAAAGCCTATTTGATCGAGGGCCGCGCGGCCTTCGCTTTGCGCGTTACGCCGACTGTGCAAGAGGCGGTCGAGGCGATCCACGCGGCCGGCGGGGTCGCGATCTGGGCGCACCCCTTCTGGGACGTCGAGGAACCCGATGAAGCGCTGGCGATGGTCGAGCGCTTCCGCGAGCTCGGCATCGACGGGATCGAGGCCTTCTACGTGACACATACGCAAGAGCAGACCGAGCTGCTGGCCCGACGCTGCGAAGAGCTCGGCTTGCTGAGCACCGGTTCGGCAGACTTCCACGGCCCCGAGAACCGGCTGTTCTCGCAATTCATGGCCTTTGAGACTTACGAGCTGACGCCCAATCTCGGGCCGATAAGCGCAACGGCCTGAAGAAGGTCTTTCAAGATAACGAAAGACGATCTAAGACAAAGCGCGTAGAGCCGCGAGGCGGTAGGCGAGCGCTTCCAGGGCCAGCTCCTCGGAGACGTTCAGATCCAGGCGCAGGCGTGTGTCGCGCACCAGCTCGACGCCGCGCTGTAGCGACCCAGCATCGCGGCCTGCCGCATCGGTGGCCAGCTCGGCCGAGCGGTCGCAGGCATAAGCAAGCTCTGGGGCGCCGACGAGCAGACACCAGATGTCGCGCAGCCACAGCTCGGCCAAGCGCAATCCCAGCTCAAGCGTGGCGGTGCGCTCGCGGCGCTCGGCGCGACGCACGACATCGGTGCCTTCGCGCTCGTACTTGCGTTGCTCCTTGCTGGGCAAGAACCCGGCCTGCTCGTGCAGGCGCTCACTGACCGCCGCCCCGGCCACGGCGCCGGCCGCCTTGGCAGCCTCGAGCAGACCCATCCAGCGTCGCTGCTCGACGTTGCCTTGCAGCGCCGAGCGCACGAACTGCTCGGCGCACTCACGTAGCGCGACACCACGCTCACCGGCCAACAGCTCGGCGAGTTGGCCGTCACCGGCAGCCAGGCGCGCGCAGGCAGCAGCGCGCTCGGGCTCGATGTTCGCACCCTCCCCCCTGCTCAGGCGCGCAGCGAGCAGCTCGTCTGAGAGCGGATCGAAGCGCACCTGCTGGCAGCGTGAGGCGATCGTGGGCAACACGTCCTCGCGGTGCTCGGCCAGCAGGATCAGATGGGCAAACGGTGGCGGCTCCTCCAGCGTCTTGAGTAGGCGGTTGGCGGCCTGGTCGTTCATGCTGCCGGCCGCCTCGATCACGAACACGCGACGGCTGGACTCAAAGGGCGTGTGCGCCGCGGCTGCCACCACCGGCTCGTCGATGTCGCTGACGAGCACTTCGCTTGCTCCGCTTGGCGTCACCCAGGTGAGGTCGGGGTGAGCGCCGCGCTGCACGCGCACGGCCACCGTCTGCGGCTGTTGCGCGCCGTCGGCAAGCAACGCTGCCGCGAACGCACGTGCGACCGTGCGCTTGCCGGTACCCGACGGGCCGTGGAAGAGGTAGGCGTGCGAAGGACTGCCAGGGGGCAGAGCCGGCAGCAGCACGGCGCGGGCGTGCGGATGAGGCTCGATCCCGGCGAGCATCCCTTCGACGGCAACCGGCTCGGCGGACATTGGCGACACTGAGCCATCCTAGAGGCGACCCGACATGGAAAGCCACGATGGGCGCCAGCGACAAGCGACACATAAAAAAAAGCGCGATGCCCCCTGCGCGCGCGGGGGCAGCCCTATTCGGAGCATATGGCCACCCTCCGTAGAGGCATATCCCGCTGGGCGGTCGTGGATGCGTCGTCGTTGCTTCGTAAAGACGATGCCCCCCGCACGCGCGGGGGGCATGCCGCAAACGCATGTACCTTGCACACGTGAGCGAGGGCAAGCTGATCACGATCGAGGGCTTGGACGGGGCGGGTAAGTCGACGCTCGCGACGGCGCTCACGCAGGCGATCGAAGAGCGGGGCGTAAGCGTCGAGCTGTTGCGCGAGCCGGGCGGGGTAGCGCTGTCGGAGCGGATCAGGGAGCTGGTGAAGGACCCGGCCCTTGAGATCGGGGCGCGAGCCGAGGCGCTGCTGTATGCGGCCGCTCGCGCCGAGCTGGTCCACGAGCGGGTAGGTCCGCTGCTCGACGATGGCAGCTGGGTGCTGCTCGACCGCTTCGTAGACTCCTCGCTTGCCTACCAGGGCGCCGGCCGCGGTCTCGGCATCGAACAGGTGCGCGCCATCAACCTGCTCGCCACCGGCGGACTTACCCCAGACCGCACGCTGCTACTGGCGATCAGCCCGGCAACCGGGCGCGGTCGGCAACACACACGCGGCGCCGAGCCCGACCGGCTGGAGCGCGAGGACGAATCCTTCTTCCAGGCGATCGCCGCCGCCTATGAGCAGCTCGCGCAGGCCGAGCCACAGCGCATCCGCCTAATCGACGGCGAGCAGACCGCGGCGCGTGTGCTCGAGCAGGCGCTCTCGGAGCTAGAGGACCTGCTGCCGAGGCCCAACGCATGAGCGGGCTTGTCGATCTGGGGATGACCGCTTACGCGTCCAAATGAACGATGCGGTGGCCTGCTCAGAGCCTCCTCGATCTGGGGAGAGGCGCGCTTACGCGCGCCGATGTTCGTGCCGGCACCGGCAAGCCGGCCCTACCCCGAGTAAGCGAGCTGCCGTTAGCATGGCGAAGCGATGACCGCCAAACCAAGCTTTAGCTTGCGCCAAGTCCGCACCGCGTTGATCGTGGCGGCAGCGTGCGCACTCACAGCGCTCGCCCCGGCGGGTGCCCAAGCGGCTGGTGCCACGACCGACAAGGCTCTGGGCATCACTATCCCGGCGTCAGCCAAAGTCCACATCGCCACCACCAGCACGCCGAGCGCTTCGACTCCGACTACGTCGGTCCCGGCGAGCGCAACGACTCCCGGCACAACGCCAACCGCAGCGACTACGAGTACTTCCGCTCCTACCGGCGCGGCCCAACCTGGCACCGTGGCGCCCCCCACAAACACGCCCGCAGGCGCCGCGACGCAGACGGCGAGCACCGCAACCTCGGCGCCACCAGCCACCACGACCCCCGCGACCGGCTCTACGACCGTGATCGTGGCGCACAAGCAGAAACCCAGCGCCAAAGGACTGTCCGCCGGCGCGCTGGCGCTGGCGATCCTCGGCGCGCTGCTCGTGCTCGGCTGCATCGTGTGGGCGCTGGGGCGCTGGCTTGCGCTCGAACCACGCTGGGCGATCTCGCTCACGCACTCGCTGCGCGAGGCCTCCTACCGCGCATCGGAGACCTGGGCGGAGTTCAGCGACTGGGCCA
The DNA here is from genome assembly GCA_963704555.1 of uncultured Solirubrobacterales bacterium. GTDB lineage: Bacteria > Actinomycetota > Thermoleophilia > Solirubrobacterales > Solirubrobacteraceae > Palsa-744. The sequence continues at coordinate 832,681 of OY969921.1, read as the reverse complement.
GACTCGGCCACTGAGTCGCTTGTTGGTAAGAAGAGGAAACCCCTCTAAAATTGAATGTTCTCAGTGTCCGTCCGACACTCGCGAGAGGATTCTCGACCCCCAAGTGAACAGAGTCGAGTGGGCGTCGCACAACACGGCGCAGAGGAGGTAAGGCCGATGGATTTCACCCCGCACCCCACGATTGCAGAGGACACGAGCGCAGGCGTTGCGCTGGCTGTCAAGCGCCTGTTCACCTCCTCTGAGACGCACCCATTCGAGACGGTCGAGTGGGAGCTGCGCGACGCGCGTATCGGCCACGGCGACCGTGTCGCCTTCGAGCAGAAGAACGTCGAGTTTCCCAAGAGCTGGAGCCAGAACGCGACCAACATCGTGGCCCAGAAGTACTTCCGCGGACAGATCGGCCACCCTGAGCGCGAGCGCTCTGTCAAGCAGATGATCGGCCGCGTGGCCGGCACGATCGCCGGCTGGGGTCGGGAGCGTGCGTACTTCGCAAGCGAGCAGGATGCCGAGGCTTTCCAGGCCGAGCTGACCCACATCCTCCTGCACCAGCTGGCCGCATTCAACTCGCCCGTCTGGTTCAACGTCGGCTTCGAGGAGAGCCCTCAATGCAGTGCGTGTTTCATATTGTCAGTCGAGGACACGATGGAGTCGATCCTCGAATGGAACACCAAGGAGGGCAACATCTTCCGCGGCGGCTCGGGCTCGGGCATCAACCTGTCCAACATCCGCGGCTCGATGGAGCCGCTGGCCAAGGGCGGCACAGCCTCGGGCCCGGTCTCGTTCATGCGCGGCGCCGACTCGTGGGCCGGCACGATCAAGTCCGGCGGCAAGACGCGCCGCGCCGCCAAGATGGTGGTGCTGGACGTCGACCATCCCGACATCCGCGAGTTCATCTGGTGCAAGGCCAAGGAGGAGGACAAGGCCGAAGCTTTGCGCGACGCGGGCTTTGACATGTCGATCGACGGCGACGGCTTCAAGTCGATCCAGTACCAGAACGCGAACAACTCGGTGCGCATCACCGACGAGTTCATGCGCGCCGTCGAGGCCGACGACGACTGGCACCTGACCGCACGCGCCACCGGCAAGCCGGTCGGTGAGCCGATTCGCGCGCGTGAGCTGATGCGCGAGATCGCCGAGGCGGCATGGCGCTGCGCCGACCCTGGCGTGCAGTACGACACGACCATCAACCAGTGGCACACTTCGCCGAAAAGCGGTCGCATCAACGCGTCGAATCCCTGCTCTGAGTACATGCACGTCGACGACTCGGCCTGCAACTTGGCCTCGCTGAACCTGATGAAGTTCCGCCACGCAGACGGGACGCTCGACGTGCGCTCCTTCGAGCACACAGTCGACATCATGCTGCTGGCCCAGGAGATCGTCGTCGGCCCCTCCAGCTATCCCACCGAGCAGATCGGCGTCAACGCACGCGCCTTCCGCCAACTCGGCCTCGGCTACGCCAACCTCGGCGCTTACCTGATGAGCAACGGCATGCCCTATGACTCCGACGCGGGCGGGGGCACGGCGGCGGCGATCACGGCTCTGATGACAGGACGCGCCTACCGGGAGTCGGCGCGAGTCGCTGCCGCACTCGGCCCGTACGAGCACTACGAGGAGAACCGCGAGGAGCACAACGCGGTGATGCAAATGCACCGCGACTCCTCCTACGCGATCCCCGACGCGATCTGCCAGGACACGGAGCTGCTTGAGGCCGCGCGGCGCTCCTGGGACGAGGCGGTGGAGCTGGGCGAGCGTTTCGGCTACCGCAACGCCCAGGCGACGGTGCTGGCTCCGACGGGCACGATCTCCTTCCTGATGGACTGCGACACGACGGGCGTGGAGCCCGACTTCTCGCTGGTCAAGTTCAAGGAGCTGGTCGGCGGCGGCCAGATGACGATCGTCAACCGCACGGTGCCCTTGGCCTTGCAAACGCTCGGCTACTCAGAGCAGCAGGTCGAGCAGATCGAGGCGCACCTGGCCGAGCACGGCACGATCATCGGCGCACCGGGGCTGGCGGCGGAGCACCTGCCGGTGTTCGACGTGGCCGTAGGTGAGCGAGCAATCAGCCACATGGGCCACTTGAAGATGATGGGCGCCGTGCAGCCGTTCATCTCCGGCGCGATCTCAAAGACCGTCAACATGCCGCAGACGGCGACGGTGGAGGACATCGCCGACGCCTACACCCAGGCCTGGCGCCTGGGCATCAAGGCCTTGGCGATCTATCGCGACGGCTCGAAGACCGCGCAGGCCTTGCGCACCGACGCCCAGAAGGAAAAGACGGCCCCGGCCGACGTCGACGCGATCGTGGACGCCGCGGTCAGCAAGGCCCTCTCCGAGGCCGGTCCGCGCCGCAAGCGCATGCCGCGCGAGCGCCAGTCGATCACGCACAAGTTCTCGATCGGCGGCCACGAGGGCTACATCACAGCTGGCATGTACGAGGACGGCACGGTAGGCGAGATCTTCCTAACCGACATCGGCAAGGAGGGCTCGACGATCAAAGGCATGATGAACTCGTTCGCAACGGCAATCTCGATCGCGCTCCAGTACGGAGTCCCGCTCGAGACGCTGGTGGAGAAGTTCAGCTACATGCGCTTCGAGCCGGAGGGAATCACCGGCAACCCGGAGATCCCGTTTGCCAAGTCGATGCCCGACTACATCCTGCGCTGGGTGGCCAGCCGCTTCCTGGACACCGATGCTCAGGAGGAACTGGGCATCCTCACCCCGGCGGTACGGGCGCGGAAGATGGCCGAAGAGGCCGCCCAGTCGGTGGTCTCCTCCGACACGGCCGGCCCAGAGGCAAGCGCCGGCGGCGCCGACAGCGTCCCAGCGGCGGCCGCACTGACCGACTCCCCCCCAGTCGTCCCGGCTCGCATGCAGGGCCTCGACCTGGGCCCGGCCTGTAGCCAGTGCGGCGGCATGATGCAGCGGACGGGCTCTTGCTACACGTGTTCGTCGTGCGGCAACAACACGGGTTGCGGTTGATCGACTAGCGGTATCGCCGTCGGGGGCGGTCCCTACACTCCCCCGGCTATGCCAGCGACGCAGAAGGAATGGATCAAGCGTCTAGAACGCGAGGGCTGGATCCGGGAACGTGGAGGCAATCACCAAGTCAAGATGACAAAGGCTGGCGAGCGGCCCATCACGCTTCCCGAGAACAAGCGCCAAGCATATTCGAAGGGCTTCGAGGCGGAGCTACGTCGACAGGCTCGCCTTAAGGGGTGACGCGCATAGATCCGATGGGTACCATGAAGAAGAGCATAATGCCCCAGAACCAATCCCTACACGTCAGCGTCCGCCACGAGGATGGCTCCTATTGGGCCACCGTCGATGAGTTCCCCGGTGTGTTCGCGACCGGCGACGATCTCGACGAGCTGCGGGCGAGTCTCGAGGAAGGAATCGCACTCATGCTTGCGCTACCCGACCAGCAGCCACCGGCGATCAGACTGACGCCCTTCAGGCCAGAGTCCGCGGCGATGGGCGCGAGCGCCGAACTGGTATACGCCTGAACGTCAGTGGCCGGCGGCGGCATGCTCGGCCACCGCGACACGTGAGTCATCGCGGCCGAGCATGCTGATGAAGACCGCGGCGAAGGCGATGCCGAAGACGAGGAACTCGACGAAGCACATGCCGGCACCGGCAATCTGCTGATCGGCGATCGCGCTGATGCCGAAGGCGCGCGGCGCTGAGGCGTAGAGCGGGTACTGCGTGGTGGCGATCCATGTCAGCGGCAGGCACACGGCCGCTGAGGCGATGCGTGAGAAGCCGAGCAGCGCCAAGCGCTGGCCGTCCGGACGCGGGCGCACACGCGGCATCGGGTCGACGATCAGCCACCAAAGGGCAAGGCCCGTGTAGAAGAGCGTAGCGTGCTCGAAAGCGTGCACAACGGTGTGCTGGGCGGCGAAGTCGAAGACCGGCGGAATCGCCCACACCCACGTGGCGAGCGCCCAAAGCGGGATCGCCACCCACGGCGAGGTCGCCACCGCCAGCGCCTTGCCCCAGCGTCCACCGGGAGCCACAGCGCGTAGAGCGGGCCGGGCGAGGCCGAGCGAGAGCACCGGCGAGCGCAGCCCGAGCACCAGCAGCGCCGGAGCGATGTCCGAGAGCAGCACGTGCTGGGCCATGTGCGCCGACAGCAGCCAACGATCGCCAATCGCATCCAGCGGCGAGAGCAAAGCGATCGTGAGCGCGATCAGGCCGCCGGCGTAGGGGATCCAGTGGCCGGCGCCGACCGCTTTCGAGCGCGAGGCGGCACGCCGGTACATGCGCGCGTACAGGATCGCCGCGGCAAGCAGCGCAAGGATCGCTAGAGGATCGAGGCTCCAGGAGCCCCAGCCGGGCACGGTCTTCATCGGCGGAATCCTATCGATCCGCCGCGCGGATGTGTGGCGCGCACACGCCAGCGCCTCGGCCGCCCCACCAACAGCCCACCCGACGCCCCACTCGGCGTCGCTGCGCGCCCGCGCCAGACGCGCAATGCGATCATTCGCTGCCCCCGTAAGAGGCGGGCGGCAACGGATTCGAACGGATCGCAGCCAGCTCGGCGAGCAGCTCCTCAGGGCTCGTGCCACCGAGTACGCGCAGGCGTGGCAGGCGGTAAGCATCGTCGCTGGGCGAGGCCCAGCCGGGCACGACGGTGGTGGAGCCCACGTATCCCGCAGCCTTAACCGCGTTTATAACTGTTGGGTTGTAATGCCCCGAGGGGTAGCAAAACCAGTTGACCGGCACGTGGTAGCGACGCTTCACCCGCGCACGCGCAACGGCGACCTGTTCATGCAGGGCAACCGGGCCAAGCGCGATCAGGTCGGCGTGGCTGATCCCCTGCGTGTCGAGCTCCCAGCCGGCGGCCACCAGGCCTTCGATCTGCGTGTCGCTCAAGCCCCCCTGCGAAGGGGGCAACCCGGTCAACTGCATGTTCTCCACGCCCACCCAGCCAAGCCGACGCAAGACCGGCAGCGCCTGGGTGTATTGGGACTGGTAGCCGTTGTCGAAGCTCAGCACGATCGGCTTGCCGGCGGGCAGGGGCGTGCCGCGGGTCCAGTTGGCGCGCATCTGATCCATCGTCACCGCATGAAAGCCGGCGCCTGAGAGCGCGTGCATCTGAGCGGAGAATTCTTCTGGCGATACGTACAGCCCAGGGAATTTCGCGCCCGCGGGCGGCGGGTTTATGACGTGGTACATCAGGATCGGCACGGACTCACGGCCGAGGGGCCCAGTGGCGGTAGCGGCGGTGCCCTCACTGGAGGGACGACCGGTGCTGGCGAGGATCGGGCCAGATCCACCGCCGCCGCCGCCGGCACCACCGGCGCCATTCGCGGCGCCGGTGCCCCGCCGGCCGGCCTGGCCGGCAGCACCACCACTGCCCGAGCCGCCAACACCGCCACCAGCAGAACTCACGGACGCACCGTGCGAGCCGCCTTTGTGCGAGCCGCTGCCCGAGCCGAGGGCAACGACGACCACGACGGCAAGGACGACGATCAACGCTGCGGCGGCGAGCCCCCGCGTACGCCTGCGCGCAACCTCGCGCCGACGTGCCTCACGACGGGCTCGCCGCTGCTCGACGTCCATCTGCTCCGTTGCTCAAGCGGGTGGGGTACTAATTCAAACGCTTCTTCAGCGCGCTCGCCGCGGAGAATTTCGCGGCCTTGCTTGCCGCAATGTTGATCGTCTCCCCCGTCGAGGGATTGCGTCCCTGTCGGGCCGCGCGGTTGCTGACGCTGAACTTGCCGAAACCGGCAAGAGCAACCTCGCCGCCGCCAGCCAGCTCGTCGGAGATCAAGTCGATCGCCGCCTCCAGCGCCTCCCGAGCCTGCGTTCCCGCGAGACCCGTCCGCTGCGCGACCCCATCAGCCAGCTCGTTCTTCGTCATGGCAGTCCCTTCTCGAGTTTCGTTACTGCGGCTCAGGCTAACGGTTGGCAAGGACGTCCGCGCGCCCAGAGCCGGTCCGCGCGCCCATTTCAGGCCCCAAGGCTGCCCGCAGCTCGCTCACGTCCACAGCACGCGGCTGCAGACGACCGGCGGCACAGGCGGTCCACAAGACGGAGAGCCAAGTCAGCGAAGCAAGGCTGACGTGCACCCAGACGAGCTCGGTCGGGAGGTGGGTCTCGTACTGGTCGAGCCCGACGGCCCCTTGCAAAGCGATCAACACGCATGTGACCGTCGAGAAGCGGCGCACAAGCGGATCGGTGGGATCGGCGGGATCGGCAGGATCGGCGGGATCGGCAGGATCGGCGGAACCGATGGGACTCGATCGACGCGCCAGCCACCAGACGAGCAGCGCCACGAGCCCGAACACAAGCGCGATCTCGCCGTGGCGGTGGATCACGAAGTCCATGGTGCCCTTGCCGTCGAAGTCCAGGCGATTGATCTTCTGGCCGGGAGAGCCGCCGGCGTGCGGGCCGGCGGCCGTGGCGGCGGTGCCGGCAAAGATCGTCAAGCCACCCAGCACCACGGCTACACGCGCCCAGAGGGTGAGCGTTCTGTCGCTGGAGAGCCGGCGCACGCCGGGCTCGTAGGTGGCACGCCAGGCCAGCGCAACGGCCGCGGCGAGCACGAGCATCGAGAGCGCGAAGTGGCCCATGACCCAGCCGTAGTCGAGCGCTCCGCGTACCGTCAAGCCGCCGAGCACAGCCTGGGCGATTACACCGAGCGGCAAAAGCAAGCTCAGGAGCATGAGGTCGCGCCGGTAGGGCCGGCGGCGGAAAGCCAGCACGAAGGCAGCGATCGCGGCGATCGAGACAGGGACGGTGATCATCCGGTTTGAGAACTCGATCACAGCGTGGGTGTTCAAAGGCGGGTAGATCTTGCCGTAGCAGCGCGGCCACGTCGGGCAGCCGAGCCCGGAGCCGGTGAGCCGCACGGCTGCTCCGCTCATCACGATCACGGTCAGAGCGCCGAGCGCAACATATGCCGCAAGGGCATATTGCTTGGGCGTGAGCGTGAACTCGTCGACACGACGACGCAGGAGACTGATACGGCCGGACATCGGGCATAAGCATTGCATCAGTGGCCATCACACGCGCACCCATCGACACGTCTCGCCTTGCGCCGAATCAAACGTTTCCAGATAGTGGAGGTTGCAGGAGATTCGGCTCCCATGCGAAAACGTTTGCTTACTTCTTATGAGCCAGACTCACGAGCACAACGGGGGCACAAACGAGCAGCTTGCACACGAGCAGCCGGCACCGCGGCCGGCGGACCGGCGGATCGTCAGACAGATCCACGAAGCGCTCGGCGACGCCCGCTCGGTAGCGAATGTCGGCTCCGGCGCCGCGGAGTATGAGCCGGTCGACCGCTGGGTGCTCGCGATCGAGTCGACCGAGCACAGGATCCCCAGTCGCACCCGAGGTCTGACGACTCCGATCAGGGGCCATGCCGAGGGCCTGCCGATACCCGCAAAGAGCGTGGACGCCGCGATGGCGTGCCTCACGCTTCATCAGTGGGCCGACTGGCGCGTCGGGGTACAAGAGCTGCGCAGGGTCGCGCGCAAGCGCGTGGTGATCTTCACCTACGACCCTACCCATGCCGATCGTTTTTGGCTGCTGCGCGACTACCTGCCCGAGCTCGGGCACTTGTACAGCCGTCGCTTCCCGCCGATCCAGCAACAGTGCGTAGCCACCGGCGATGAGGTGCGAGTCGAGACGGTTGCTATTCCCCACGACTGCGAGAACGGTCTGCTGGCAGCCTACTGGCGCCGCCCGCAGGCATACCTCGACAAGCAGGCGCGCGCGGGCATCCCGACGTTTCAGCTGCCAGGCGCCGAGCGACTGCTAGACGGTCTCAACCAGCTGTCCAAGGATCTCGAGACAGGTCGCTGGCGCCGGCGCAATCGCACGCTTTTGTCGCTCGAGCAGCTGGACCTTGGCTATCGCCTGCTCGTTACCGAGCTGTGAGGGCAGCGATACGGCCGGTTGAGCGTATTGAGAACGTCATTTCTGCCGGCATATTCGATGCCTTCGACTTTGCTTGCCAGCGGTGTGGACCATGTAGAAAGGGGGATCCGCATATATAACTCATAGGTTGTATACAAACGAATTCAGGGATAACTCATAGGTTATATACAATTCATAGGTTATATATGCGGATCGACGATTGAGAACCATCCATGTCACGCGATCAGACCGAGTACTCGAACGGCAACTCGGGCGCGAGCCTGCGCAAGAGAGGGGCTTCGCTGTCGCGCGCGGAGACAATCAGTTCGTCCAGAGGCAGCGGCCAGTCGATCGCGACGTCGGGGTCGTTCCATGCGATGCCTCGCTCGACCGCGGGGTCGTAGTAGGCGCTCTGCTTGTAGTTGACGTCGGCCACATCGCTGAGCACGCAGAAGCCGTGGGCGAAGCCGACCGGCACGTAAAGGACGCGCATGCTCTCGTCATCGAGCTCGAAGCCCTCCCACTGGGCGTAGGTGGGCGAGCCGCGGCGCAGGTCTACGATCACGTCGAGGATCTTGCCGCGCGCGCAGCGCACGAGCTTGGCCACACCGCTGCCGACGTGGAAGTGCATGCCGCGCACGACCCCTCTACTGGAGCGAGAATGGTTGTCCTGGATGAAAAGCTCATCCTCGGGAATGCCGGCCGCGGAGTGCCACTGCCGCCGGTAGGTCTCGACAAAGAAGCCGCGCTCGTCGCCGAAGACGGAGGGCACGATCAGGCGGGGCCCTTGGATGCGGGCTTGGAGTATCTCCATGGGGAGTCCTAGGTTTGGGTGATATGCAACCGAGTGTTTGCATGCCGGGCCTTGCCGGCAGCGACAGGGCGAGCAGACTATCGCGTGCGCTCCTGGAGCGGCGGCGAACGGTCCTTGGCAAGGGGATGGGCACGAACGGACTTTTGGCGAGGTGTCAGCACAACAACCCCCCTGACAAGGTGCGCGCACAAACGGCCGCCTTGCGGCGCACGGAAGCCGGCCGAGCCCGGAGACGAACGACAGGCTCGCCCACATGCGCGCGTGCTCAGCGCCTGTGGGCGAGCCGGCCAACCCCCCCTTGAGGATCATGCCTATCACCTTTGAGTCGCTGCTCAGTGCAGAGAGGCCGCAGGTCCGAGTTCGCCCACGCTCGCTGCACGAGCCAACTGGCACCCGCAGGCTTCAGCGAAAGTCGAGCGCTTGCGCTACTTGCCGGCCATACGGCGAGAGCCACCAGGCGTTAGGGCGTCCGGCGCCGCCGGCCTGCTTGACGAGTAGGCCCAGCCGGTCCAAACGCGACAGAGCCGTGGAGAGCTGACCCAGGTGCGACAGTTCGATGCCGACCGCGATCGCCTGGTTGCTGGCGCCCGGGTTCTCGGCGAGGTAAGCCAAGCATAAGCGTCGCCGCTGAGCTCGCGCGTGACGAATCTCCTTCGGGATCTGCACAGGAGCCTCTATCGGACGCAAGCTCAACTGCTGAGCCAGGACCTCGGCGCGTGCATTACCGCGCTCGCGCTGGCTCTTGGCCTCCGAGACACCCAGGTACTGAGCGACCACCATGCCCGCCAACTCGCCCAACAGCCCTATGAAAGCCGGCTCCTCTCCCTGCACGAGCTGTTCTTGAAGGACACCAGCCACCAGGGCGATCGTCGCCGTCGCCGCCAGTTGTAGGGGCTGGCGCTCGGGCGCAAGCCGCTCGCGCCCACGATCCAACAGTGGCTTCAGCGAAGCGAATAAGCGCGCGCGAAGCTCCGCGGCCTGAGGCGGACCGGCCAGCGACTCGACCAGGCACACCCTCGCCAGCGCCGGCTCAGAGTCCAGGAACACAAGCAAGGCCTCCAGACCGGCGAGCACCCCCTCCTGCCAGGACCCCTCAGCCTCGAACGCCTCGATCACGAGCGTCATGGAGCGGTCCATGACACGCTCCAGCAACACGAGAAAGCAACCTTCCAAGCCACCGAACAGCTCGCGGAGCACGCTAGGCGAAACGCCCGCGCGAGCGCACACGCCGCCGACCGTCACACGACGGACCCCTTCTGCGGCGGCCATCTGCGCCATCGCGTCCAGTAGACGCCGGCGTTGCATCTCCCGTGCCTGCTCGCGCGCGTCCCCATGGCTCCCAGAAGGAGCCGTCCTCTCAACGATCGACAACGCTCAGGACCCTGACGCCAACGCGGGAGGACCGATCAAACAACACGCCTTCACCGAGCCAGCCTGCTTATTGGAAACGTGTCGGTCAGTCGTCATCTGGCGACAGTCAACAGGATGCCACAACTTCTGTCAAGTCGAATCTTGCGTAGATCGACGGAGTGGCAACCCCGCCTCTTGGTCGTACGCGTCGCCCCACGATTGAGATGGGGGCGTGAGGCGGGCGATGGCGTGCAACCGCCCCGAGTCGCCGACATGGCAAGATAGCGACATGGAACGTGTGCTGGGGATCGGTGGATACTTCATACGTGCCGCGGACCCGGTGGCCCTGGGCGCGTGGTACCGCGATTGGGCATCTCGGTGTCAGGGGGGGCCGTCCACCGTCGACGTGAGGGATCTCGCGGCTGAACTCGGCATTTTCACTCGGGCTCCCCGCCGGCCGTGCTCGACAGCCACTGAGGGGGGGTCCAGTCCCCCTCAGGGTCCGTGGTTTGTCCCACCTCGATCAGATGACCGTCGGGATCGCGGATGTAGCAACGGATCTCGTACGCGTGCTGCTTCGGCGGCGTCAGGAATTGAGCACCACGGGCGCTCCATTCGGCGTACACGGCCTCGATGTCCCTGACCCGGATATTGAGGAAGCTGCTGACCCGGTCGAGATCCCGTGGTGTCTCCAGCGTGACCGCCGGCTTGTCGTCGGTCGGGCCTCCGCCGGAATTGATGACGATCCAGCTGTTGGCCAGTTCGACATTTGCTGGTTCCCCGGGGCGGACCACCCTGCCACCGAGTACCTCGGTGTAGAAGCGCCGAGAGCGCTCGACGTCGTCCGAGACGATGAAGTGGGTCAACACAATTCCCTCTGCTGACGGTCCGAGTGCGGCCATCTGCCACCTCCACTGGTTGGGACTCATACCCCGCTCACGGACCAGGTCTACCGCCGATACCGCGATGATCGGGGATTCTGTCTCGTTCCACGGTACAGCTATAGGCCACCACGTTTGATCCGCTGGCCTGCCATGTGGGATCGGCGACGGAGCACGCGCCGCCAGCGGCAGATTACCTGGCAGCAACGCCTCTCGCATCGGCTGACTCGATGCCTCCCACTCCTCCCAATCAATCATGTTCCATGAAAGTCATTGGGGCTGCTGGTGTTTACGCGAGATGCAGCAGCTTCAGGAACCATTTCGGGAAGACCGATATTCCGGTTGGTACCGTCGCTGACCGGCCAGGCCGGTAGGGGATACCGATCTCCTTATCGCCTACCCGGTAGATGGCTTCCCGGATCTCCGGCTCGCTGTGTTTTTTACGCCACATCATGCGGAGCCTAGCACGCTTGCCAGGTTCAACACGCCTACCAGAAGTATCGTCGAGGCCAGGCAGACCAGCGTGAGCGATGTTAGGCGATCCTTGCGCTCAAGCGCCCTGGCATTCGCCAGGTATGCACTCCGAACCGCATGGAGCACCGCCACGCCGCAATCGGTCGAAGAAATGGCGGTCACGTCGTACGCCTCATAGACCTCTTCCCTGCCAATATCCGCGGTGCCCGCGGCGGCCGTGGCGAGTAGACCCGTGACCGTCCCCGCGACCGACGGCAACAGCGTCCACTGCCAGTGCGGGGCGAGCGCTCCCTGGACGGTAAGAATGGTGCTCGTCAGTGCCGTAGCAAGCGCAGCAAGCCCAGCCTTGACGTGCTCGCCTGCGACCGCCCAAAAATATCGCCGCCAAACGGACGCATCGCCCGGCCAAAACCGAACCATCCCTCCCAACCCCAGCGAGAGGGGTCATAGATGACGATTGATTGGTTGATTTGGCGTGCCTGTCTCCCAGCCAGTGCACTAACCGTCGGCGAATCCGGTACGGCGACCTTCGAACCAACCGAGGCAGACCACCACCCTGACCACGATCGGCGCCGGGAAAGGGCACCTGCCCATCATCCACGACTTGATCGACGACTCGCGCATACCCTCGCCGAGGATTCGCACCACGGTGTAGATGTCCACCAGCCGGCCCAGAGCCTGCGACTCCGGCAGACGCTCACCACGCGCATAGCGGCCGATCGTCCTCGGGTGGCGATCGCCGACTGCGAAGGCGACCAACTTCTGCCCCAACAACTCCTGCAACTCGCCCGCCAACTGCCCAGGCTCCAGGTCGGTCGCGGCCCGATGTGCGTCCTCAATGAGTTGATCTACAGCCACTGCTCCGGCAGCAGGACGCCGCCAGGTGTTCGGCAATCTGGCGTACAATGGCTGACATGGCTACCGTCACGATTCGAGAGCTCGGCCGCCAGGTCAGCGGCGTTGTCAACGAGGTCAGGACGACAGGACGACCCACATTTGTCACCCATCGAGGCACGCCCGTCGCCGTTCTGCTGCCGCTAGACGCAGACCAGTTGGAGGACTTCGTGCTCGCCAACGCCCCCGAGTACGCTGCCTCGATGAACGCCGCCGACGAAGCTATCGAGCAGGGGGAGCCCGGCGTGCTGCTCGCCGACGCAATCGCCGAGTTCGAGGCCGAGCACGGCGCCCTCGACGACAAGAGCTGAGGTCGATGCCGACGCCCGCCGATGCGCCTACCCGCCCATGGCCGAGTCGATCGGCTCCGCGCCGTCTATGAACCCAAGCCTTGACGTGCTCTCCTGCGACCGCCCGAAAGTATCGCCGCCAAAAGAGTGCCGCGCCTGACCAAGACCGAACCGTTCCCCCCAAACCAGCGGGGGTCGTAGATGGCGATTGATTGTTTTGATTGGGCCTGCTTGTCTCCCAGCCGGTGCACTAACCGTCGGCGAATCCGGTACGGCAACTTTCGAACCAACCGAGGCAGGCCACCAGACCCCGACCATGATCGGCGCCAGGAAGAACACCGAAGGTCGTGGCGTGCCTGTCGGTAGAACAGAGCTACCCCTAATCATCTCGATAGCCAACGCGCTCGACGCCAGCATCGAGATCAAGCGCCACCCACGCAGATCAAACGGCGAGCGCGCCGCTGTACGAGCCTACCGGCCTCAATAACGGCCGCGCGGATCCGGTCACGCTTGCATTTAGTGTCGTCGGCCCTTCATCGGGCAAATGCCGGGGCAGCTGCCTCTAGAGAAAACCCGCCATCCAAACCCGTCGCTCTACTGTTTGGTTGCTGCAGCAGATTGGGGCTGCGTTGGCCCGACCGGAGTCTCGAACGGTAGCCCCGTAAGCGGGTTCAGGCCTATCGTGCCGCGTGGACCCGGCGGCTCGGCCGAGGGGTCCCGCAGTGGCCGCAACACCCCCTCGGTGATGACGCGTTTTTCATTCATGGGCAACAGCATAGCGCTCCAAATCACCATCGAAGATATACAGCTCCGTAATGGCTTCCTTGGCTACCCACATACCCCGTGGGGGACTCAGCGGAGACACGGGTCGACCACTGCCGTCAACCATCCACATCTCCTGTAGGAACAGATCGTGCTCTGCGGGACTCTGCCCGGCCGAGGAACGGTTGCCATACCTGCCAAGCGCCACTCGGGGCAAGCGAGGATCGTCGCCCTTTAGATGCACCAAGACCCACGCCCCGTGCTCAGCCGCGCGCTGAAAGACAGAATCCCAAGCGTCCCGCGCGTCGCGTGCACCAAGGGCAAAATGCCACCAAGACAACGATCCTCTGTTCTCTGCATCTCGTAGTAGTCGATTGAGCCACAAGCCGATCACGATGGGTGAGACGATCAGCACAACCACAATCCAACAGACGATGGGCGCCAGGAGAAGGTGCCATGCGATGCCCGACATACGCTCAACCAGCCGCCATGTCCACCAGATCCAAAGCAGATGGATCAAGAGTGCGTAGAACAGCGCGCGCAACACCGCGCTCTGGGTGTCGCCACCCGGCTGCACAGCTCGCTGTCGTTGCGTGAGCTCCACTGTGACGAAACCAGGAAGCACCGCAACGACCGCTACTGCCAAGGCAACCAATGTGTCGGGCATCCCTCCAAGCTACCCCAAGCTTGCGACGGTATTCGGCGCACAGCCCCACAAAGAGCATGCGAGCCACTCATGGGGAGCCCCACGAGCGGAGAACCCGCCCGTCCACTACAGCAATCGACGCCGCCCAGCCGACATGCCTGCCCGCCCATGGCCGAGTCGATCGGCTCCGCGCCGCCTATGAACCCAAGCCTTGACGTGCTCGCCTGCGACCGCCCAAAAATATCGCCGCCAAACGGACGCATCGCCCGGCCAAAACCGAACCATCCCTCCCAACCCCAGCGAGAGGGGTCATAGATGACGATTGATTGGTTGATTTGGCGTGCCTGTCTCCCAGCCAGTGCACTATCTCAAGCTTCTCACGCGCATGCTGAATCGCGAGGCGCTCCGCTTGATCCTGCACGACCGCACTCTTAAGTCACATGACTGAACAGATACTCAGTCCCGCCCCCGGACGGACGTCGGGCTACTGCGCCAGTGCCACGCCGAGCATGTCTGCCGCCGTGTGCGGTGCCGGGGTGTCGAAGGTCACATCCTCGATCTGAGCGCCTGCCTCGTCGAGTGGTGGCGGCTCCCACAGCGCCCAGCACTCCCACGCGGGCGGCAGTCGACTGGTGAACCGCAACCCCGACGCCAGCAGGCTCGCCGTGCTCGTTGGTGGCGTCAACGCGATAGACGCCTGCCAGCGTGCGTGTGATGTAGCGACGCTCATCCAGCAGGGTGCGGCGATCGAAGCGTTTGATTCCGTAACGCCTGAACGCGGGCAGGGCGTGTGGCGCCGGTACGGTGATGTAACCGGCAAAGCCCAATGGTTCGACCATCGCCCGCACGGTACCCGCGCGCGCGGCGGGTGCGCTTTAGCGGCGCGTCACGAACGCTCTGGCGGTGCCCATCACCTCGTAGGCGCGACCGTCATGAATCGCCTCGATTGGGGCCTTGCCCTTCAGTCGTGGGTTGCTGCCCATCATCCACGACTTGATCGACGACTCGCGCATACCCTCGCCGAGGATTCGCACCACGGTGTAGATGTCCACCAGCGAAGCGACAACAAGCTCCGGTCTACACCCCTTGTGGGCATCCCCAACGTGGGCTCGCTGTCTCGCGCGGGATGAGGGGATGAAAGGCGGTCGGGCTTGATCCACACAGACGCGGGCTGACACTCGCCAGTAGGGCACTGTCGCGCTCCACAAAGCGAGCACGTAAAGCAGCACGAGGGGAAGCTCGAGCGCGGCGTTTGAGACTGTGACCGCACGTACAGTCACGCCCGGCCATAGCCCCACGCCCTTTGCTCGGCTGCACGTTGGAATACGAAATCCCAAGCATCCCGGGCGTCTCGTCCACCCAGCGCAAAATGCCACCAGGACAAAGACCCACCGTTAGCCAAGCTTGTCGGCTTGTGCCTCAGGCGCAATCGCGAGGATCACAAAGATCCTTACGTCGACACGCCGGTAGATTGGGCGCCAACGACTGCCTCCGGCTCGTGGACACAGCTCGCGTAGAGCCTGCGCCCTCTTCACCCTTGACGGCATACAGTGCGGTGCGGCCAACTTCGGGCTGAGTATCTCAGGCTTCTATCCACGACAGGCATTACTCTGGGAGAAGTGAGTGACAAGACGGAGAACAAGTATGCGACGCTGCGGCGACTTGGCGAGCTTGGACGCGCTATCCACCGCCACCGCAAGCCTGATCCATACCCGCGCGCGTCGGGCCTGGTGCCAACTGTGCAAGAGCTGCGTGAGCGGCGCCACGAAATCGAGCGAGTGGCCTCCCTTCATGGCGCCCGCGGGGTGCAAGTGTTCGGATCGGTCGCCAGAGGAGAGGCCGGACCAGAAAGCGATCTCGATCTGCTCGTCGACATGGAGCGGCAACGAGGGCTCTTCGAGCAGGCCGGCCTTCGGAGTGACCTGGAAGAGCTGCTGCACTGTCCCGTACATCTCGCAACGAAAGGTGGATTGCGCTACGCACGCGAGCATACTCGCCAGCAGATAGAACAGGAGGCGACGAGGCTTTGAGCGAGCGACGAGACTCGGACAGACTCGCGGATATGCACGATGCACTCACCGACATCAAGACGCTAACCGCCGATAGCAAGCAGACCTTTGAGGGCGACCGCATCGCGCAGCAGGCCGTCGCTTACAACCTCGCCGTACTCGGCGAGGCGGCCAGAGCGCTATCCCCAGAACTACGCGAACGATATCCAGAGGTGCCGTGGCGTGAGGTGATCTCCCAACGCAACGTCGTTGTGCACGAGTATCACCGCCTGGACCTTGACAGTCTCTGGATTACCGCAACAGAGGATATCCCCGATCTCGACGAGCAACTCGTCGAGATCGAGCGGGCC
This sequence comes from uncultured Solirubrobacterales bacterium, assembly GCA_963704555.1. Taxonomy (GTDB): domain Bacteria; phylum Actinomycetota; class Thermoleophilia; order Solirubrobacterales; family Solirubrobacteraceae; genus Palsa-744. The sequence continues at coordinate 816,345 of OY969921.1, read as the reverse complement.
GAGCGAGAATCTACTGAGGCCATCGACGAAACATGATCGCTTTATCCTATTAACGCCTGCGCGACTGGTAGTTCATTTCTTTAATTAATTGATTTAGCCGGTGAGGTGAGCGAGGGCACGCGCCATCGCCGTTCTCTCCCACTCGGCGCCGAAAGTTGGATCGCCCATCTCCTCGGCGAGGACTTGCTCGCTCGTCTTCATATCGCTGAGCTTCACCGACGTTCCCTTCGATTTCTGCCGATCATAGCAAGGTTATTATCGACGCCGCGTTCGTCATTGCCGGCTCGGCATCGGCATTTGGATGCCAGATCACCTCATATGGTGCGGAACTCGACATCGCAAACACGCTACGCCGCGCTTGCGACGGTACTCGGCGCAGGACACTCAAAAGACAGTGGGCCTTCGCCCAAACATTCTCGACGACACGTACCGCCCGATAACTGAATATGGGATGGGCGAGCCCGACGGCTCATCTACACCAGCACTCGCACTCCGCCCCCAACCCCACTGAGGCCACGCGTCACCGCACCACGCGGGGTACACCTCGTCCACGCCACAAACTGCAAGGTCGCCCATCGCAGACGGACGAGCGTAGAACCCGCCCCATCCATTACAGGAATCGATGCCGCCCAGCCGACGCCCCTACCCGCCCATGGCCGAGTCGATGACGTGGGAGTGGATCGCCGAACACAGCTGGGCGCCCAAGGTCAGGCGACTGCCGCGAACTCCCGCTCAACCTCGCCGCCCACGGTACGTTGAAAACACACAAGCAACTCCTCATCGAGCACGGCAGCAATCCGCTGCAATGTCGGCAACTGCGGTATGTGTGTGCCCTTCTCAAGTCGAGAGACGGCGCTGTGGGAAGTCTCCGCCGCCTTGGCGACTTCCTCCTGGGTGAGCCCTAGCTCGAAGCGCCGTTCTCGCAAATGCGCCGCAATCTGGCTGACCTCACGAAGGGCACGGATACGCTCGTATTCGGCACGAGCGTCTCGATACGCGGTGCTGCGCTTGGCGCGGCCTTGAGCTGCTTCGACGGCACTACTCCCAACCGGACTCTGGAGATCGGTGGCCATATCCAAAGCTTACCACGACTGATAAGTACAGTCATGTGCCCCGCGACCCCGGCGGAGCATCGCGCCCAGCGGCACGAGGACGCCGACGAGGACATGCGTTCATCCGCGCCTCAAAGTCAGCCATTCGTGCCTCGGCCGTTCTCTTGTCCCTTGTCGTGACCGCGCCACTGTTCTTCTCGAAGACATGAAGCAGGACCATCAGATTTCGAGAACGTTGGTAGAGCACGCGATAGCGCGTCTTTGCGAATCGCTCGGACGGGTGGCCTTAGAGCCGTTGCACGAACCCCGCCGTCCTCGTGGCCGAGTCGGTGAACCACCTCCCTAGGCGGGTAGTTCGTCCAAGCCTTGGAGTGCACGCCTGCGCCTGCCTGAAATGGCCCGACCTTGTGAGTTCGGTCCTGCTGGGCTACGCCGACAGTGGCTCAGTCGGCCTTGCCAGCTTCAGATGAGCTGTCAATACGAGCGGGCGCAGTGGCTGGTCGCGCGGCGTGAATGCCGAGTGCCGCGCCGACGTTGGTGAAGTAGTAGGCACCCGCCATATACACCCAAGCCACGCTGGCCACGGCAGTTGAGGATATGGCTAGCCCGGAGAGCGTTCGTGCCCGTCCCCTCTCTTGTCGCCGGAGCGCCATCCACGCCCACGCGACGAACAAGGCAAACAGCGGGACCATCGGGTCGAGGAACCGCGGCACGAACGACGATTGCCACCCTTCAAGCAACACGACGCCGACAAGCGTGGTGAAGCCCAAGAACAGTGGACCCGCCAACAGTGCGGCGGCTGTTGAACGTAGGAGTCGCGGTCTTTGCACCACGGTTAGCACACCAAAGAGCAGCAACACGGCGGGGAGTGCTAGGAGCGCCGCTCCCAGCAACCCCTTGTACTCTGGCCACCACTCCTGCGGGAGCGCCGCCTGGGTGAAACGCCACAGGTTGGAGGTGACCGTCCCCAGCCCGTACTGGCGCGTACCCGGTTCGTAGGCTTCCTGCATACGCTCAAGCAGCGCGTTCGCCGTGAGCGCCTCGTAGCGGCTGAAGTTGGAGACAAACCACGGCGCCACCAACGCGACGGGCAGGCCGATCGCGAAGGCTGCCGTGCCAAGCTCCGCTCGTCCCCGGCGCTCTTTGAAAAGCGCGCCCAGCGGCACGATCAATAGCGGCGCCAAACACACCAGCGTGAGCTGGGTCAGCATGCACAGTCCCGCCAGGCCGCCTGCCGTCACTACGGAGCGTGCGCGTGGCCTCGCGGTGGCGTTCCACAGCGCGAGTACATACAGCGACACCAACGGCAGCTCCAGCGCCGCGTTTGAGACCGTGATCGAGCGCACGATCACCCCTGGCCACAGGAGCGTGGAGAGTGCCAGACAGCAGGGGAGCAGCCAGCGCTCCTTGAACACTGCTCGGGCGAGTTGCGCGAGGATGGCGACGGTGGCGAGCAGCAGCAGCAGATCGAAGGCTCTGACGGCGAAGATCTTGTGGCGGTAGTCGTTGGGGATCAAGAAGGCCGGACTCGCCAGCATGTAGTAGAGGGGCGGCTGCCAAGCCTCGTAGCTGCTGCCGCGAAAGCCGATCAGGCGCGCGTCGAGCGAGCTGGGGCGAGGATAGGTGTGCTGTTCGATCGCCAGCTCCTGCCACGGGACGTAGCTGTGCCCAACCACAGGCAGGCGGCCATGTTCGGCAACTTCCTGCACGTAGGACATGTGCGGCAGCTCGTCCACAACCGCAAAGATATGAAACCTTGTCACAGTCGCCACGCCTACGACCAGGATCGCGGCTATCTGAAGCACGACGAACACACGGACCGGATCTCGTATCGCTTGTCGTGCCCCGCTCATCACGCGGGTGCACGCCGTCGGCCACGTGGCGTGTGGAGCCGGCGGTGCGCTGTTCACGGCGCTGAGCATATTCCAGGGCTTGGATGGATGCGGTCCGTGGAATTGGTAAGAAGGCCCGCTGCCGTGGGGCTTGGCCCAAACATTCTCGACGACACGTACCGCCCGACAACTGAATATGGGATGGGCGCGCCCGACGACTCAGTTTCGCCGGGCAGATGGTTGGTGTTTACGCGAGATGCAGCAGCTTCAGGAACCACTTCGGAAAGACCGATATTCCGCCTGGTACCGTCATTGACTGGCCAGGCCGGTAGGGGATACCGATCTCCTTATCGCCTACCCGGTAGATAGCTTCCCGGACTTCCGGCTCGCTGTGTTTTTTACGCCACATCATGCGGAGCCTAGCACGCTTGCCAGGTTCATCACGCCTACCAGAAGTATCGTCGAGGCCAGGCAGACCAGCGTGAGCGATGTTAGGCGATCCTTGCGCTCAGCGCCCGGACGTTCGCCAGGGATGCGCTCCGAACCGCATGGAGCACCGCCACGCCGCAATCGGTCGAAGAATTGGCGGTCACGTCGTACGCCTCATAGACCTCTTCCCTGCCAATATCCGTGGCGCCCGCGGCAGCCGTGGCAAGTAGCCCCGTGACCGTCCCCGCGACCGACGGCAGCAGCGTCCACTGCCAGTGCGGGGCGAGCGCTCCCTGGACGGTGAGAATGGTGCTCGTCAGTGCCGTAGCAAGCGCAGCAAGCCCAAGCGCGCTCGCCGTGAGACTCGCCGAGAGCGTGACCTGGATCGATAGTTGCGTCAAGCCGAGCGAGAGCAATGGGCTCACAGCCTCGACAGGGCGATCATCGCGGGTTGGAATCGACATCGCCGAAAACGGTAGGCCGCACTTGGGACGGTATTCGGCGCACAGCCCTCATGACGAGCACGCAGGCCGCTAATGGGAGCCGGACGAGCGGAGAACCCGCCCCCACCCACTACAGAATCGATGCCGCCTGCCCGCCCGTGGCCGAGTCGATCCGTTGCGCGCCGTCTATGACCCCAAGCCTTGACGTGCTCGCCTGCGCCTGCACCAGCGCAGAAGCTACGCCAACCAGCTTCACCCGGAATGAGACGAAGCTACGCTAGTCGCGCGGCTGGCGTTTACGTCTGAACCAGCGCCAACTGCGTTCGTCGTCTGCCATGAAAGTACCCGTGGTGCTCTGGCGAGGGACCGAGGAAGGCCCAGGCAACGATAGCGGCTTCGGCGACGGCGGCAACGGCTCACGTCGCGTGGTAGTTGGATCAGAAGCAGACATGTTGCGAATTATCCTAGTCTGCTAGGACACTCCCGTCAAGGCCGCCGACACGAGGAGACCGACAACTAGCGCCACTACAGCCACCCGCAAAGCACGCTTCTTTGCTCTCAAGCGACGCGCGTTGCTAGACAACGCTCTGTCGAGGTCGGACAGGAGCCGCTCAGTCAGCGCGGGGGAGGGCTGAGCGCCATATGTTCGGTAAAGAGCCTTCGCGTTTGGACCGAGATCTGTATCCCGCCCGAGATCCACACCCAAGCCCAGCGTGGGAGCCACACAACAAAGGACCGCGACGGCAAGTACCACCACCGGTATCCACCAGACCGCGCCAAGCGCTCGCTTAGCGGCGAGCGCCCCCACAAACAGCGCTCCGCTGAACCCAAGCGTGCCCATCGTGCGCCCGTCCACGCCTGCTTCCTCCGCGAGTTGTCCGACGATCTGCGTTTGCGCCAGCGACAGCGCAGCCTCAAGCAGATGCACCGAAGGCATCGGCCGATCGTCGGTGTTGGCGATGGGAATCGACATCGCCAAAACGGTAGGCCGCACCTGCGACGGTACTCGGCGCAGGACACTCAAAAGACATGCCGCCCGCGGTGGCGGAGGTCACAAAAGCGCCTAGCGCATGGGTTCCGAAGCACACAAAGCCGGCTCCTGCCGTCCTGGGCCTTCGCCCAAACATTCTCAACGGCACGTACCGTCCGATAACTGGATGTGGGTTTGGGCGAGCCTGATGGCTCATATACACCGGCGCTCACACTCCGCCCCCAACCCCACTGGCACCACGCGTCACCGCACCACGCGGGGTACACCTCGTCCACGCCACTTCGGCTACCCGCCGGTGTCTGTAAGCGAGTGATGCAAGGCTTGCGCATGGTCGTGGTCTCTTCTCCAGCAAGATGGGCGCCTTACGCCCCTGCCAACCAGGAGAAGAGACCACGCCAGCTTGAGCGCGGCGAGACTCAGAGTCCAGACATCAATGCCATCGAGGGATCACTTGCGGCGGCTCCTCCGAGCTGACTCAGATTCCAACTGTTTGTCGGTGTCCACCACCACTCCCACACACTGCCATTTGTCCCTGTAAAAGCGACGTCCTGGTAACCATTTGGGGCCACAGCCATCGAGGTATTACCTGAGGCCGCTCCTCCGAGTTGGCTAAGGTTCCACCCATTCGTTGGCGTCCACCACCATTGCCATACAGCCCCATTAGTACCTACAAATGATATGTCTTGATAACCGTTACGTGCCACCGCCATCGACGGACTACCGGAGGTGGCTCCGCCCAGTTGACTCAGATTCCAGCCAGATGTCGGCGTCCACCACCATTGCCAAATCGCATTGTTAGTACCACGAAAGGCAATGTACTGATAACCACTACCATCCCTCGCGATCGCCATCGAGGGGTCACCTACTGCAGCTCCGCCGAGTTCACTTAGGTTCCACCCATTGGTAGGCGTCCACCACCACTGCCAAATCGTGCCATTACTACCCCGGAAGGTAATGTACTGATACCCGTTCGAAGCCACGACCATAGATGGATCCCCAACAGCCGACCCACCCAATTGGCTTAGGTTCCACCCGTTTGTGGGAGTCCACCACCACTGCCAAATCGCGCCATTACTACCAACAAATGCGATGTCCTGATCACCATTCGGCGCCACCGCCATCGACGGATTACTCGCTGCGGTTCCGCCGAGTTGACTGAGGTTCCACCCATTGGTCGGTGTCCACCACCACTGCCAAATCGCGTTGTTACTACCACGAAAGGCAATGTACTGATAACCATTACCTTCCCTTGCCACCGCCATCGACGGATCACCCTCTGCGGTTCCGCCGAGTTGACTGAGGTTCCACCCATTGGTCGGTGTCCACCACCACTGCCAAATCGCGTTGTTACTACCACGAAAGGCAATGTACTGATATGCCTGTGGCGTAGTAAACGTTTCGTCTTTGCCTTCGCCTATAGCCCATGAATTGCGTGCCATTATCCGAAAATGGTACGTAACGCCTGGCTCCAATTTGGCAACATTCACACTCTCGACAATGTTGCTTGTACCTGAACCCGCATCCCCGTGAGGAATCGGGGCGACTATCCCGTAGGCGGCTGTTTCGCCATATTCAAAGTAATATTCAGCATCGCCAAAGCCTAACGGATTCACTTCGCCACCCAATGTAGCCTGGGTCTCCTGCATATTGGTGGCAGAACCTGTAATGGCTACGGGTGGACCCGGCGTTATAAAGGCCGAATCGTTACCCGGTAGCGTACCTGCCGCACTGGTCGCAACGATACGATAGTGATATGTGGTATCAGGCTGTAGACCACTAACAGGTGTAGTCTCATTCTCCCAGTTCAAACTTTGGCCTGCATCATCCAGTATAGTCGAGCCCGATGTGTATTCCGTATTCGTCCCATATTGGAAATAGTACTTTGTGTCGTCGATACCATTCGGATCTACGTTGCCTCTAAGTTGGGCCTGTGTGGTCGTAATGCCTACTGCTTCTCCAGTACTAGCCGCTGGAGGCCCCTCGGGACCGAAAATCACGCTTGCCGCGCTCCGTGGTTGATCTGGCTGGCCTTCTGATGGTGGTGCGTAGAGCTCCGTGTCTTCGACGTTGCCGCAGTTAATTCGTTTGGCGCCTTCAAATGCAAACTCGTAATAAAAAACATGTTCGAGATTGGTCGTATGCGGGATAAGGGTATTTACCAAATACGAAGCATGTTTAGCTTGGTACGCTTCATGGGATGCATTTTCACCACCCGAAACCGATTCGCCTTTCTTACAATAATAGGCACCTACCTCTGTAAAGGAGATGTTCTCACTGCCTTTACCGGGAAGACCACTACGAAAGGCTTCGACTGTAGAGGCTTTTTCAGTATCGACGGCAGCATACGGATGAATTCCCCAATTAGGAGGATCTTTAGGAGTGAGGTTCGAACCTGAAATATATTCCGCCTCATATTCACTCATGTTGCTTTCATCCAGGAAATCGCCTGCGATTGCTGTGCAACCGTGCGCCTGGCATACAGAATACGCTGCGTTCATATAATGGGCTGCGGCGACGGCTTTTACGTAGAATTTGACGGCCGAACTGTGATGGTTAGGCTCGTTCCACGCCTCGACGTAAGTGATCCCACTAAAAGCGGTAAGGATTTTTTCGAGTTCCGCTCGATATTCTGATGACGACGGTTCATTAGCTCCGGTAAAATCTGCCAGAGCGATCTCGCGTATAAGGCCTAGCTGACCCGCGCGTTCATACCATGCCCTAAAATTTGACTCTTCGTTAGAGTACCCGCCACCGCCTATTACATTCCATTGAACGACATAGCGGGCCAGCTTTATGTGAGACGGCGGACTGCCCACCCATGCGTTGCTGAATAGGCTTGAGATCCCGCTTTCCCAGTTATAGAGGTGCTGGTCGGATATTCCATCGACATAGGACGTTGAAGCCCGTGCAGAAGAAGCTGTAAGCGCCAACAGTGCGAGCATAGTCACAGAAAGGAGCAAGGGCACAACTCCGGTCTTTCTATGGGTCTGTAGCCATCTTGGCAAGCATCCACCTTTGCCAGAGAACGTAGCCACCATCTTAGGAGCTTTGCCGGTCATCTGTCATCCCCCCGCACGAGTCTCAATAAGCAATCAATAGATTTGCTGCCCCTTGCTATCGAGAACCTCCGGGCCGCACCGAGACCCTATCCGCAACGTTGTAGCGATTACAAGGTTTCGTCCAAAAAGTTCAAACCGGCTCCGTAAGTGAGTTAGGCAAAAATTCACTAAAGGCGCACAGTATGCATTGGGTGAATCGCTGATAAACCCACGCCCTAACTCCGCGAGCGACGACAGTGCGACAGCAGAGACGCGACTCTCGTGCTCCGTGGAACCGAGCGGGTTAGATCAGCGGACAATCAAGCGCGCGTGCGACCCGCTCGCCGTAGGGCGAGAGCGACAATGCATTGGGGCGCCCTGGCCGCCCGGCGCGCTTGACGAGCACACCAAGCTCCTCTAGACCAGCCAGCGCCATCGAGGTCTGACCGGGTGAGACAAGTCGATTCCTGCCGCGATGGCCTGGTTACTTGCCCCCGGATTCTCGGCCACGAACGCCAGGCATAAGCGTCGACGCGCCGCTTTGCCGTGACGCAGGCCCTTGGGGATCGACACGAAACGCTCACCGGCGGCGGCTGGTTTGCTCATCTCCGGCTCGAGCACCTGTGCCCGAGCATTGCCCCGTGCCATCGCAGCGGCGACGGCATCGAAGCCGACATAGGGAGCCACCACAACGGCGGCCAGCTCCCCCAGCAGCCCGACATAAGGTGGAGCATCACCGCTGACGAGTCGTGTGTGAAGTATCCCGGCGACCGACAAGACGGTCGCCTCGGCCATCAGCATGGTTGGCTGTGCGTCCGCCGGCAGGTGCACGCGTGCGCGATCGACCAGAGGGTTCAGTGCCGCATGTAGCTCCAGGCGCCGCGCCTGTACAGCCGGCGAGCCGGCAAGCGACTCCACCAGGCACACCCGAGCAAGCAGCGGATCATGTTCGAGGCAGACCAGCAACGCCTCCAAACCCGCTATAACACCGTCCCGCCATGAACTCTCGGCTTCGAACCCCTCGACGATCAGAGCCGTGCAGCGGGTCACTGCCTGCTCTTGACGCTCCAGAAGACAAGCGTCGAGACTCAGGAAGAGCTTGCGAAACACAGACGATGTGACACTCGCGCGCTTGCACACATGGCCGATCGTCGCGCCACGCATTCCCCGCTCGGCGACCACATGCGCCATTGCATCGAGCACGTAGCGGCGCTGCATGGCGCGAACCTGCTCGCGCGCGTCGTCTCGACTTCGCGAGGAAGCCGCACCGTCTTTGCTTGGCAACTCAAATCGCCCAAGGCAGAGCAGACACGCGCACTTCGCGGGGACCGCATGCGTCTGTCTGCTGATTCGAAAGGTGCCATCCAGTCGTCATCGGGGCGACCGTCAACAGGATCGGCGGCTCTTTGTCAAGCATCTTTGCCAGAGACCCAAGCTCGCAATCAGGACGCACTGGAGTAGACTCTTGCTGGGGTCGCGGGCTGGATCACCTTTGCTGCGGCCCCGACACCATGCCAGCAAGGAATAGTGATCGACCGCGCCGGGAGCGGCTTGGAGGTTGCCACACAGCACCGCTCCGGCAACGTTCGACGTTTACATACAGTGATGGCATCCCCATAACCGCTGAGGTCATAACGTCCAGCGGGTCCCCAGGAGTCCAGCTGACACTCGACTTGCAGCCCGCGCTCGGCCGCAATCCAGCAGCAGGAGACTTTCAGACCAGCCCACCCCCCGGGCCTGTCGGCCTCGCCGCCTGCAAGATCCTCAAATATCCTAACGCCTCAGCTGCCACTCTACGATCCCGCTGCTGCGATCGTGGGCGGCAACGACGCCTTCACGAGCTAGTGCGCCAGTAATCTCGGGGAACACTGACGTGCTCACATAGAACCGCGTTCCGTGCGCAGCACGGAGCGCGGCAAAGGTTTCGTTGAGCTGCTCATAGGTGACCACCCCTTCAGGACTGCTATATGGTGAAACATTTTCGACTTTGGCGTCTAGGGCAATCACATGACCGAGTGGCGTCAGCAGCACAATGGGTTCACTTCTTTTGGCAGTGCGTCGTACAAAATCTACCGCCGCAGACACGTTATACGGAGCCGGCAATGCCGAACTACGCTCGATCCGACTAACCTGCACCCACGGTGACGGGAATTGAGTTAGAGAAGTCGCAGTTAGACCTACCATCAGAAGAGCGCCAGTCGTGAGCAACATCGACGCAATCCGCGGACGCCCCCTCCAGGCCTTTACAGACCTCAGCGCGAGAACACCAAGCAAAAGTACTGCCAGCGCCCAGATTGAGAACAGTACAACTAGACCCGCCGGATGAGTTCGCCCGGTGTAATACTCACCAGCATCGAGACCAAAGACCCCACTGAACGCCAGCGCAACCGTCAGTGGCGCGTCCTCCTCCCTGTCTCGATATCGCAGCGCCCCCACAAGAACTGCAGCACCAAAGGTCATGAAAACAATCATGTGTAGCCCAGCAACGGGTGTATGCAGAAGGCCATAACCACCCTCACCAAAGATCCTCGAATACATCGTAAGAGACTCTAGGCTAGGCAACGATCCCGCGAAGGCTACTGTCATAACTGTCACGACCCCCAGAGCCCCAAGTACGCCGACCAAGACGTCCAAGATGATGCGCCGCAACCATCCAGGGCTAGGCTCGTCACTGACGATTGCGGCGACAACCGTCGCAATGAAGGCTGGCAACCCAAACTCAATGTTATTTAGTACGACTAGACCGCCGAAAATGAACAACAGCATGCGATGTCTTGGCCACATACCTCCCGCGTGCCGGACACAAAGCCACAGCAGAACGTACGGCCCGACATAGCGCATCGGAAAGACAGCATAGTAGCTTGCCCAATTGAAGAGTTCGCCGTTGTTTCTCAATACAAAGAAAAGACTCGTTGCGAGAAACGGCAGATACAGGACGAGCCCCAAAAGCTCGCTGCGCGTTATCAATACAAACACGCGCTCGATTGAAAAAAGGGCAGCCAATGAAAGCAAGCACATGGTAACGGTAAAAGTACCTACATTAACTCCGCCCCAATGCAGCGCTGGCCATACCATAAACGGAAGTAGCGATGCGTACTGCTCGGTATAGTTTGCGAGGGGTATGCGACCATCGAGTAGCGCCGCAAAATCATCAAAGGTAAACTGAAGATGATACGTCACAGACAGTGACGCTGGTGCTAGGTTTTGAGCACGAAATACCGATGGAAGCAGCCAACATATTGTCAACAATACTGCCACTCCGCCCCAGACCCATCTGGGCGCTCGAGACAACGCTGAGATGTACGATCTCAACCATTGCAAACGGAGGCGAGCGACCACTATCAATGCGGTGGCTATCACAGCGGCTGCTAGGAGGTCTCCATTACCAAAGTGTGTCGTAGATGGCTCGCCATCAATGTAGTGAAACTGCGCCCACCAACCCCAGGCCACAACGCCAATCACCATGGAAAGTCCACATGCAGCTGCTACCAGCATCACAAGTCGATGCGCATACCCAGCTAACAACCAGCCTGGCTTCGGCATCCAGGCAAATACGAAGCCGAGACTGAATATGAAGAAAACCACCAGCAGGTAGCGCATTTGCTCTGCAGGCTTGGGATTGATTAGGTGTGCGACGCTCGGAAAGAATGCGAATCCTCCACTTGGCAGGAGATAGCGTCCAAGAATTCCGCCCGCAAGCAACATTGAGACTGCCAGTAGAACGCCCGTAACGCAGACTCCCGCCAGGACAATAACTTCGCGATCTACCTGCGTATCCGCCCTAGGGCCCCGGGTACGGTGCGGATTATTTGAGGCCCGCTTGGATTGAGTAGTGGTCATTACGATTTGTTGACGGAGTCCATGTGACCTGTCACACGGGCGACCCTGGCACATGATAAAGCAGGACTCCTCCAACGAGCTGCGGGTGCAACCCGAGCCGAGCAAGAAGCGCGGGCCAAGGCCCAACCGCGTTCGCGTCGAGAACAACGTGACTCACAGCATGTTCTCTGATAAAAGAGCCGAGGGTGGGAGCCGGCGGCGGAACATTGGAGATGAGCTGACCTACCGTCACTTGACGATTAAATGGCGATGGGACTACACCCGACACGTAGCCCTCGGGCATGTAGAAATAAAAACCGGTCTCAGCTTGCCATAGCATAGACACGTCGCTGCTTCCAAATGGAAGCGCAAGTACCGTCTCCCCGCGGGTCAAATAACGACGATAGGTAGTAGTCGTAAAGAAAGCGGGATTGTGAGGTCGCACACCATAGAGAGGCCGGAGCACATTGGGGAAAATAAGAAGCGTTCCGACGAGCACCAGGAACCATCTCGCCGCTGCTCCTCGCCCTGGAATCGCAAGCCATGCAGCGATCCCCACAGTCACCGCGAGAAAAGTGAAGACCACGATACGTGAAGGTATGAGGTCGTTAAAGATCGGCAGGTGCCGCAGCCAATCAAATGGCATCGTCATAGTAGTGTTACCTGCCACATGAAGATGAGACCCCAGAGAAAATATGAAGGTCAGTCCAGCGGCGAGCATAACTAGGCGTCTAAGGACACGAGCGGTCCCACGACTAACTAGCCAGGCCGTAAACGCGAGTATCAGTGCGACACTCAGGTAACCATCTGCCTCAGTTATGTTGCCTAACTCGTATGAGAGCCCCAAGGACAGGAAGTCGTGATGCCCGAGCCAGGTCGCGTACGTGGGGAATATCGGGTTGAGAAAGTCCAACGCATAGACGTCGGAAAGTCCTGATGCACCCTTGGGGAAATCACCACTAAACAGCGCGTAATAGAGGAAAGGAGACGCGAGCACAACGGCCACCATTCCCGCCAAGGCCGTCTCTGTGATCAAGTTGGTGACTCGAACCCGAGACGCAGGCGCCACAAGCCACCGTGCACTCAGCATGAGCACGCCCCCGATCATCACGCTGTCGGCAAGCAATTCACTCGACAATCCAGCCTGGAGAATGATTAGAAGCGCCATCACGGTCACGTATGCACGCCGCGAGATCTCTTGGTCGAAACGGCGCAGACTCAAATGAACCATCACAGGTAGAAGAAAAATAAGTGTCAGATTCAGGTGCCCCGTCAACTGAGCAAACTCATAGCTGCTGAATCCGAAAAGGTAGCCACCTGCCACAGCCGGAAGCTCACGCTTGACCAGCCGGTGACATAGTAGATAGCTGGTAAAGGCAGCAAGAACCGGGCCAAGGATCGAGAGCGTATTGTAAGATGCGACCGGGCCAAAGACAGCCGTGATCGGTGCCATCAGGATCGCAGCGGTAGGGATCATCGCGCCCTGTGCGACGTTGACTCCCGTAGGAGCCCATAGAAAGTGAGTCACAAAGGGATTGAGACCATGAGTGATCGCATGAGGCCACCACGACAGCGCCCACATATATGCGGCTGGGTCCCCAGTTCCTACGCATGAACAAATCTTGGTCGGATCACCTAGCGCATAGCGCCCAATCGTAACCATGGCCATGAGGAGAAAAAACGCAAATGCCAGTACCCACGTTGGGATAGCCAAACGGAAGCCTGCCAATTTCAGGTGCCAAGCTGACTTTGCCGAAGCATCACTTGTCGTGGTGGTCGTCGGTCCTATATGGCCTGACTTGCGATCGGCAACGGTCTGAAGATGGATATCAGTTTGATGCACGCCGTCTCCTAGCGAGACGTGTGACGAGCCGCCTAGTTGTGCGCGTCCCGCATGTGGCCAACCGTTCCATCCGCACTAGCATTCGTTCGCCCACGGCCTCGGGCGCAAGCTTCGCTAGAACATCAGTCCGCCCCCGTGCGACACGGCGAGCGGTGCCTTGTGGATCATCGCGGACCGTCCGCAATAGACGCGCGGCGTGCCCGATATCGGGCTCGGCCCACGAGGCTTCTGGCGGATAGTGCTCAACACCTTCGCCGACGCGCGTGGGCTTCCAGTCTACGAGAAATGAGTTACCTTTGCTCATAAACTCTGTGTTGCCGCCATATGCCGTCGCCACAACAGCCTTTCCGGCCATCATCGCCTCGGCGAGTGGCAACCCGTGTCCCTCGCTGCGATGTAGCGAGAGATAGCAGTCACAGGCCGCGATCAGCGCGTCCCGCTCTGCACTTGACATCGTCTGATCGATCAACGTAATGTCTGAGCGCCCCCCTGACGCCGCTGTGATTTCCGCTTGGCGCTCGGGTCGATGCTTGCCGTTCATGGACTTAACGATCAGGACGGCGCCATCCTCAGGCCGGAAGGCCTGCTTGAAAGCCTCGATCGCTCCGAGCGGGTTCTTGCGCTGAAGCGTTGAGAGATAGTCGAACATGACAAGAACCCGGAAGCCCTTCTGCAAATGGGCAGGCGGCGATGAACTATGCGACGAAATGCAGACCGGCGGCGGGATGCTCTGCACCGGGGCGCCGATCTCCCTTTCTATGAGACTAGAAGCAAACGACGAATAGGTCCAGATATCGTCCAACCCAGCGGCCGCCTCACGCCATCCTGATGGCAGAACGTCAACCTCCCAGCTCCAGATCCCAATTGTGTGCCGTCCAGCACGGGGCGGCCTATCAGGTCCTTCTAGATAGGGCACCATCTGCTCCGGGTTGAGGCAGAAGAGATTGAACGAGATCGAATCCGGCTTTGGACTGGTACCGATCGAAGGCTCGACACCAGCTGAATCGCGGTCGGGCAACGGCACATCACGCTCCAGCACTTCGATACCTACGCTGCGCAGTGCGGCCACATAGCGCCGTGCGGCCTCCCCGACCCCGACAGCCGAATTCAGATATCCGGCCAGCTCGACGGCCAACGGCCTACCCATCAGCGCTCTAGCTCGCGTAGCCGCTCGCACACATAAGCGACATCTTGTCGTGTCAACATGGCCGACGACGGCAGGTTGATACCACGACGCGCGAGATCTTCAGCCACGGGAAACTCAATGTCCCGCGAGCCTTGGCGGTACATCGGCAAAGTGTGTAGGGGATAGAAGAAGGGCCGTGTCTCTATTCCGGCCTCGTCCAAGGCCGTCATGACGTCGTCCCGCGCCCCAAATCTTGCCTCTTCTATCACCGCGCAAGCAATCCAAAACGCGCTTTCGGCCCACGGTGCCTGCGGTGAAAGCTCGATGCCCTCCTCGTCTCCCAACTCCTCGCGATACCAGCCGGCGATCTCACGTCTCCGTGCGAGATGCCAGTCGATGCGCTCCAGTTGTGCGAGCCCAATGGCAGCCTCGATGTTGGTCATTCGATAATTGAATCCCACCATCGGAAACCAGTAACGACGCTCAGGGTCTTGGCCTTGCCCATGCAACTGGCGCACACGGGTCGCCAACCGCTCATCATCAGTGACAACCATGCCTCCCTCACCGGACGTGATGATCTTGTTACCGTAGAAGGAGAAGGTCGAAAGCGACCCCATTGATCCTACAATGCGACCGCGATAGCGAGCGCCATGAGCCTCTGCGGCGTCCTCTATCACCCAAAGATTATGACACTTGGCCATCTCGAGGATAGGGTCCATGTCGACCGGATGCCCGTAGAGATGCACAACCACGATTCCGCGTGTCTTGGATGTAATAGCTGCGGCGATGCGCTCTGGGTCCATGTTCCATGTGCGTCGCTCGGAATCGACAAACACCGGTTGGGCGCCGCAGTAGACCACCGGGTTCGCCGTCGCGACATATGTCAACGTTGGAACGATCACCTCGTCGCCGGGACCGACCCCGTGCGCGAGCAGAGCCAGATGCACGGCAACTGTGCCGTTGCAACAGGAGATCGCGTGGCGGACACCGCAAAACTCGGCAAACGCTGACTCAAATCGCTCCAGATAACGGCCGCTAGAGGAGATCCAGGTGGAGTCCAGGCAATCGAGAACGTACTCGCGCTCACGTCCCACGAGCGCCGGCGCCGCGACGGGGATGCGTTGCCTGTCATCCTCTTTGTCTAGATCGAGCGTCATCACAACCTTCTCCTCCGTTCTGCCAGCGCGTTCTATTGGCTCACGAGCCTGCTCAGAAAAACCAAGCGATTCGTAGAGCCGCTTGGCTGCGGTGTTGGTCGAATAGACCGACAGACGCACCGCGGGACAACCACGCAATCTAGCCTGTTCTATGGTCCACGCTGTCAGCTTGCGCCCGATGCCGAGTCCATGGTGATCTTGATCCACGAAGATCCCGAAGCTCGGTACCTCGTACCCTTGGTCGAAACCGCGCAACATCGAAAATGCCACGGCCAAACCGTCGCTGAACGCGATGTAATAGGCGTTTCCACCGGGTTCATGGGCGATCCGCTTGGCTTCTGACGGGATAAGTGGAAATGGATCGAAGTTGTCCGTAAGGGTCGGTACTGCGTTGCGGACGAACAGATCCACTAGAGCATCCGTGTGCTCTGGCCCAATGGGCTCAAACGCCGGGACGTTCACAGCGCCCTGCACCGGAGCAGGGAAATCAGAGTGATAGGACACGGCCGAAGTCGCTCGCTATATCGTCAAAGATGGGGAGCCGCTCGTCGACTCGCATATGACCGAGCTCGCGAGCGACCGAATCCACGAAGCTCAGCGCTGGAGTAGCATGGCGACTCCGATCGACAAGGTCCAAGAGACCCTCCACATAGCTACTCTCGCTGCAAGCAGCCGCCACTTCGCGTCCTCGCTCCCCGATCCGCCGCCTGCGCTCGGGATCCAAGACAAGTTCCTTGAGGGTGGCGGCCATTTGTCCGAAATCCCCAGCGGGGACCCTTGCGAGTGCGTCCTCAGCCATCTCGCCGAAGAAGCCTGCATCGAAGCATAGGACAGGTCGCGCGTACGTGAGCTGCTGCATGAGCGAAGCCGAGCTTCCCTCCATCGCCGGATAGCGAAGATTGACAAACAAATCCGCCTGCGCCATCAACGCCTCCAGTTGATCGGAGGGGAGCCACCCAAGGATCTCAACGCTCACTCGATCGGAGTGACTCTCCACCAAGCGTCGCAGATCCTTTACGTAATCCACAAAGCCGTCGTCTGGCCCGATGATCGTGTAGTGAATACGTCGTGCGAGCTCCTCGTCGGCGGCAAGCAGCCCCACAACGCGATGTATCTGCTTGTTCGGGTTCAGATGACCCACCGTTACGAGGTGTACGCGTCCGTCCGGTGACATGGTGAATGTGCCATCGACACGACGCAGCGACTCGGCATAGCAAGGAAGGTTCAATGAATGGACGGGGCCCCACCATCTTTGCCTGATGTCAGCTGCTTGTCGCTCGGAATGGGCTATGACCCCCAGTGCGTTGACTATGGCCTCCTCATAAAGTGGGTAGCGAAGAGCTTCCTCATCGCTCTCCCATACCGGCGACCGCTCTCCTTCCAGCGATTCCTGTGCGGCATTCTCCCCAGCAGTGCCATAGTAGATACGCATTCGCTCCACATATACCTCGGGGAATTGCTTTGCTTCGGTGAGCCACATGCCTGCATACAGATGATGCAAGACACGATCGTGCAAGATGACTATCCCAGGGTAGCGTCGAGATACCGAATGCATATGCCCATGAAACGGCAGATAGTCACCCATGTTGTAGATAATCACCTCTCGGTGCGCCAAGACGTCAAGATCCTCCGAGTCACCGGAATACCCAACCACCGGCAAATTGGTGTCGTGATATGGAGGCTCGTCAGAAGTCCAAATCTCCACGTCCGCGAACTTCGCAAGCTCAGCCGTCACATGTACGCTGAACTCCCCGATCGCACTCTGGACGGAAAGCGGCGTAAACCAGGCGATCCTTGCCCCGCTCACCTCGTCAGACATTCGATCACCCGATCCCAAGATATCTGTAGCCTATCGATCGTCTCAAGCGCCGCATGCCCAAGGCCTTCCGCTAGTACTCGATCTTCCGAAAGCTCGTCCATCGCCAGCGCTAGATCACGCTCGCCCGCCACCACGCGACCGTTGTGCCCGTCCTCAACCAGTTCCAGAATGCCCCCGGAGTCGGCCAGGGTTATAACGGGCTTGCGAGCTTGAAAGGCTTCCAATGTGACATAACCATAGGAATCCTCGCCATAGGGCAGATAAAGAACGCCCCTACAGCCACCAAGCAGCCGTCGCTTCTCCTCTTCGCTGATCCAGCGCGGAATCACCTCGATGCGACTCTCCAGGCCATGCTCATGTATTACTGACATCAAGCGCTCCAGATCCTCGGACGTCTCTGGCTTGCCGGCTATTACCAGGCGCGCGTCTCCGCGGGTATGAGCCATTGCTGCCGCGGCCACGTGCTGGCGCTTACCTGCTGTAATTCGACCGGGAAAGAAGAAGTAGTCGCGGTACTCCTCGCAGTAGAAACTGTCGGAATCCGGCAGTGGCGGATACAGCACGTTCGAGTGGAGACCGCTGTAATAGTTCAGGCGATGACCGACGATCTTTGAGTTTGTATATATATGACGAACCTTCTCAAGGTGGAATCGATCGGCCGCAATCACCGCCTCGCGGACTCTATGCCCGGCAGCCGTATCAGGGATACCCTGATACGGAGTTCCCCACAAGTCATACGCTTGGCGAAACTGATGGAGCAGCCACAGCACCTTGTTCTCGTGAGGCACGTAGTAGGCAGGAAACTTCAATGCGACCACTCGATCGACGTTAGGCAATCGGACGAACCGCGCTGCAAGCATATGGTCGAGAATCCTCTCGCATGGGTTCCACTGAAAAGGAAGCCTCACGATTTCGGCCTGATGGCCGTACTGCTCCAACTTGTCACGCAACCATTCTGCCAACAGCTCAGCTCCACCGCGCACGAAGGGCGCCTGGTTGTTAACGATCGCGACCTTCATGTGAGCAAGCCGTCCACGACTCGATCCCAACTTATGCCCTTTGCCGCCAAGGTGTCATATGCGCGCCGTCCCATGTCCGCAGCCCCTTTGGGATTAGAACGCAAGCTGTCGATCGCTCCCGCAAGTTGAACCGGATCGGGGCCAACCACATACCCGTTGACTCCATCTTCGATGATCTCGAGCGTCCCTCCCGAATCTGAACAGGTAATGACGGGCTTGCAGGCATGAAATGCCTCCAACGTCACGTACCCGTAGGAGTCCTCAAGGAAAGGGATGTAGAGCACACCAACGCTTCGTGAGACTAGGTCCGCCTTCTCATCCTCTGTAATCCAGCGGGCCATCAAATCGACCCGATCCTCCAACCCCTTTTCCGCAATGATCCTTTGCAGAGGCTCCAGCTGCTCGGGACTGTCCGGAGCCCCGGCGATCACAATGCGCACATCGGTCGCAAGGTGAATAGCCGCTTCCACTGCAAGAAGCTGGCGCTTGTGCCCAGTGATACGACAGGGATAGAAGACGTAGTCCTCGGCCTCGCGCGAGACGAAACGATCCGGTTCGCCCAGTGGCGGGTACAAGACCTCGCCCTCGATTCCGTTGAACTCGCGAAGCCGACCCGCCACGATCTCGGAATTTGTGAAGATGCGCTTTGCCTCCGGGAGATAGAGCTGATCAGCGGCCACTATCGCGTCGCGTACCGCGAGGCCTTCGGGAGTTGACGGAATGTCCTGATAGGGAGTTCCCCAAAGATCGTATGCGCCCCTGTGATGGTGAATGAACCATAGCCTCTTGTTCGGATGACGCAGCAGGTAACTGGGCGTACGGATTGCGACCAGAACATCCGAAGCCTCGCTGACATCCATCAGGCGGAGCGCGAGCATCTGCTCGAGCATGGTGTCCCATGTTGAAAGGAAGGGAATCTCGATGGTGTCAACCTCGTGATCGCGCTCACGTATTGCGCGCACCAGGTCACGCACGATCATTCGTCCCCCACCATCGATAAACGGTACGAACGTACTGGCTACAAGAACCCGCACGGCTAAGCTGCAAACACTCTAATTAGAATCACACGTCCGAAACGCGCGATTTGTGGAGTTCGTTGCGAAGCTCGGCCACCTGCTGCTCCAGCGACTCGATGGCGCGTGCTTGAGCCGCTAGCTGGCGTAGCTGGAAGCTCATAACCCTCGCGTTGGCCCCATTCCACACAGATTGAGATTCTGGCAGCGGGTGCATCGCCCTGTGGAGTTGGCTCTTGAACCGAACGACAAGCGGACCCATCAGTCCTCGACCAGATGTAATGCGCACCGAACGCAGATCGTGCGCCGCATGCAGATGACCCAAATCACCAGACACCGCATGCTCGATCGCGAAGGACGGCAATCGCATCTCGCGCGAAGGCACCTGGCTGGTGGCGTTGTTTCGCATACGGATAGCTATCAACGTGCTGCGAGTGTGCTCAGCTTGCGGGTCGATAGCGCCAGAATTCTGCGTCACGGATCGGGAATGTTATCGCCCAGCTCCCCGCTGCCCCCATGGCGACCCAACGGCCCCAGCGGGGCAAGTAGCAACGCCCCCAGCCGCCTTCGACCCGCGACCCGCATGAGCCCGCGCTGCTGGGCCTCGCTCAGCAGCCCGCCCCGGTCGATCAACGGCAACCCAACGCGGACCCGCTCATCGAGCGCGTGATAGGAGTCCTGGTACTCCTGCGCCGTCAACTTCAGCTTTGCGACATCCTCGTCGAGCCTGACGATGTAGGCCTCGCGCTCGAGCTCTTGCCAAGCCCGTGGTGCGGCCTGCGAGGACGGCTCCGTGAGGGCTTGCTCGTAGACCGCGCGCAAAGCTCCGGCAACCTCGCTCCAACCAGGCACGGAATGACTGCGCAGCTTGGCGAGGTGCCCGTCGCGCGCCGGCCCCTTGCTCAGCAACGGCAACACGGCCTGCGCGCTGGCGCCGGCGTCCCAGGGAACAAGCGTCGCCGCCTCTGGAGCCACCTCCGCGAGCGACGCCTGCGCAGCGAACAGACAAGGCAGACCGGCGCGTGCAGCCTCCAGCGGGATCAAGCCAAAGCCCTCGTACAGCGTCGGATACAGCAGCGCACAAGCGTGCGCATACAGCCAGCGCTTGCTCGGCTCGTCGACCGCCCCAAGGTCCGTGACAAAGCCCGCGAGCTCGGGATTGCGCGCGAGGATCTCGGCCTCGCGCTCGCGAGAAGATCCGTGCGCGACGCGTGCACCGCAGAGCACCAGCTTTCCCGGCCAACCCAGCGCTCGCAGAGCCTCCAGAAGCTCGATCGCAAACGGCCGGTTCTTGTGTGCATAGTCGGCTCCCAAACACAGCAGGAACGGCTCGTCTGCGCTCACGCCATCCGGCGGATCCCCCGTCGGCCCAGTGGGCTCGAGCGCGTCGGCGCCGATCCCCACCACATGCCCGCGACGCTCGGCCAGCAGATCCTCGGCAAGCGCGTCACGGCGGGCGTGATCAGAGAAGAAGACCACCTGATCGGCTCCGGCCAAGGCCAGTCGCGTGGTGCGCCGGTAAGCCCGCCACGCGTCGATGCTCTGATGGTAGGTGGGGTTGTGGTAGGCGATCAGGTCCTGTTGGCCGACCACGACCCGCCTGCCCACGAGCCGCAACAGAGCGAGATCGTCTGGAGTGAAGACCTGTTGTGGCCGGTGCACCACGTCGGTCAGCTCGGCACCGCGAGTCGCTTCGTCGTAGCTCAGCAGCTCGACCCCAGGTGCGGTAGCGAGCGCATCACTCGCTCGCTCGGAGATGTCGGGCGCGGTCAGCACCCTCACCCTCAGCCCCGGCTCGCGCGCCAGAGCCAAGATCAGCTCGATCACATAGGTCTGGGTCCCGCCAACCTTCGCGGTCAGCGACCGTCCGTCGATCGTTACCGACAGCCCACGCAAGGTCATGCGCGCGCGGTCGATGGAGCGACGTAGCGGCAGCGACTCGTCCTCGGCGATCGTCTCCCGCTCATGGCGCCCCACGACCCCTCGATCCTCGTGTGGCGCCTGGATGCTGGAGTCGCCAAGGAGCAACACGTCGTCGGCGAGCACGTGGATCAGGCCCAACCCGACGATCTTGCTCGCCATTTCCTCTAGAGCTTCCCCTAGCTCCAAGGCGTCGTCCAGTGGCCCTGCCAGCTCCCAGGCCATACGGCGGATGTAAACACAGCCAGGTCCCATCGTCGCAATCCGTGAACGCAGCCGCAAAGCGTTTATGCGCACCTGCTCGGCGGTTCGCTCACATCCGTCGCCTGCCGTGCCCAAATCAGCAACCGACACGAGCCGCGCGCCGTCACCTGCCGCCGTGGAGCCCTCCCGCTCGCTCGACCTCGCCGCGCACAGCTCCACCCCGCCGCCGCCAATTGAGAGGGCCGACGCGCTGGCGACGATCGAATCGCTGGTGGCAGCCTCCCGCAAGCGTTCCAACCACTCCGAGCTGACCTGGCACCCGGGCGCCACCAGCGCGACGTCAGCGGCTGCGCTGACTCGCATCGCCTCGTTGACAGCGGCCACCTCGCCACCGCCTTGCGCCACCAAGTTGAGCGATCTCTGCTTGCGCGGCTCGGCCAGTGCTCGCTCGGCGACCCGCGCGATCGTCTCCGAGGCCCCCGCCAGCAGTATCGGGACCGCCGGATCGGAGCGCTCGACAACGCTTTTGACCGTCGCAAGCGCCCGCTCGTCCGCCACCGACATTGGTATGCAGATAACCGTCGATCCCCGCTCAGGCATAGGTTCCAGCTCAGAGGCGGTCGAGAATGACATCGAGCCTCAGCACTGTAGCCCGCCGAGGTGAAGCAGGTGAGCCTCCAGGCTCGAAACCGCCCTTCGATATCCAAAGAAGCCCCTATACCAACGGTCCGGTTGGCTACAGGAACGTCGCCGAGCTGCCCGCTGTGCTGAGCACACCCAGTCTCGCTGGCTAGCCCCTTTCGGCAGACAAGCCAAGCTTCAGCTCCACCCCGGCCACGCGCGTGTTCAGCCGCGGAGCCCAAACCCGCATGAACACTCCCGTGAGCGCGGCGTGTCGTTCAAGCGCTCCCTCAACGACGCCGTTCGCGCAGGCCTAGCCGCCGGCGCGCCACCAAGCCGAAGCTTCCGTGTACACGCCCAACCACTGGGCATTCGCCCGAGCGTCGACATCGACAAGGCCCTCGGCGCCGCCGGCGAGATCGAAGACAGCGAGATCCTGCGCAAGCTCGAACTGCGCAAGTGAAGCTACCCGACGTCAACCTCTTCCTCCACGCCTACGACTCCCGCTCTCCACGCCACGCAGCCGCACGCGACTGGCTAGAGCAGACACTCTCAGGCACAGAGACCGTCGCCCTCACCTGGACCGTACTACTCGCCTTCATCCGCCTCAGCACACGCCCAGCCGCAGTCGAGCAGCCACTAAACGCGAGCGAGGCCATCGAGCTCGTCCAAAGCTGGCTCGACCAGCCATGCGTCACCGTCGTCAACCCTACCGAGCGCCACGCCGCGGTCCTACGCGAGCTGCTCAACCCACTCGGCACAGCCGGCAACCTCACAACCGACGCCCACCTCGCCGCCCTAGCCATCGAGCACGGCGCCGAACTCTGCTCCAGCGACACCGACTTCGCCCGCTACACGGGCCTACGCTGGAAAAACCCACTCCAAGCGAGGTAAACGCCCGACCTGTTTGTAGGCTGCCCGCCTCGAAGGCGTTGAAGTAGCGCGCGAGGGAAGCGTCTGTGCGCTTGATCGAAGCATCGACATGGCCGATTTCCCACTTGCCGCTCACAGCAGCAGGACGCCCTCCCAACATGTTGAATACCGTCGCGTGGCGCTCTCGCAAACCGATGTCGACGATTTCCTTGCACTCGACAAGGAAGTCCAGCCTCACAGAGAGGTCAAGTGGAGCAAGCGTAGCGTTTGACGCGTTTTGCGTACGTGCAAACATAGAGTCCAACGGCTCCTATAGACCGCCACCACCATCTGGAGAACAACTCCGCATCCCATCATGATTTCCGACATCGACATAGCCCAGCAACTACGCGATCTCCTCGGCAGCGAGGTCGATGCGCGCTGCGCGCTGCGACGATGGGCGTATACGAGTCCTTACGCCGTTTGAATACCCAGACGGGGATGGTGTCGTCGTGCGTATCGAGCGTACCGCCGACGGCCGGTACAAGGTCTCCGACGGTGGTGCAGCGGACGCAACGCTCGTGGGCAAGATCGCGTCGAGAACGATTAGTACGCCAGCTAGCGAGATCGCTCGCCGCTTCGACGCCATGTTCGATAGCGGCCAGATCGCCACAATGGTCGATGCTGAGGCGGATGTTGCGGAGGCGTGCCAACGTGTAGCTAGCGCAGCCGTCAGCATCGCCGAGGCAGCAACCTATCTTCGCCGCCGGGCGCCCAAGGAGACAGAGTTCGTTGACGTCATCGCAGGCGAGTTCCACCGACGCAACATCAAGGTCGAAGCGAAACGATCGCTCGAAGGTGCCTCTGGCCACCCATATACGGCCTCGCTTTTCGTGCCGAACACCGAGACAGTCATCGAGCCGGTCGGTGGGGAGCGCCCGTGGAGCGTCGCGACCTCTGTCTACGCCGAGTTCGGCGACTTGAGCAAGGTCAACGGCTATCGCCTCATGGCCGTCTTGGACGATCGCGAGGTCGACGTCGGAGCCAGCGTGGCAAACCTCCTAGGCCAAGTCGCCGAGGTGGCATCCTGGCAGCAGCATGATTCGTGGATTTCTGAGATCGCGTCTCGCTGACGGCAGTGGGACCCGATCAGCAAGGGCTTCTCTAGCAGACTCTAAAAACTCTAAAGCTCTCTAAAGGATCGGTTATGCTGGTCGGATGCACAACCCATTCCACGCGAGCTTCGGTGTCAGCCCACCGCTGCTGGTCGGCCGCGACGAGCTGCTTGAAGACTTCGTAGAGGCACTCGAGGATGGCCCGGGGTCGGCGGGCCGTGCGACTCTCTACACCGGCGCTCGCGGTGCGGGCAAGACGGTCATGCTCAACGCCGTTGAGGATCGCGCACGCGAGCGCGGCTGGCTCATCGTCAGTGAGACCGCGACCCCCGGCTTCGTCTCTCGCATGACCCAGCAGCACCTTCCACGGCTGCTGCGCGACTACGACACCAACGCGGTGCGGCGCCGCATGAGCGGCGTTAGCGGCCCGCTGAATCTCGGTGGCCTGACTTGGAGCACGATCGAGGCGCACGTCGTTCAAGCAGGTCTGCGTAGCCAGCTCGAGATGCTCACCGACCTGCTGGCCGAGCAGCGCACAGGTATGCTGATCACGCTTGACGAGATCCACCACAACCAAATCGAAGAGTTGCGCGAGCTTGCCACCGTCGTGCAGCACACGTTCCGCGAGAACCGCGAGCTGGCGTTCGTCGGTGCTGGCCTAGCTGCCAGCGTCAGCGATGTCGTCAACGACGATGTTCTCACCTTCCTGCGCCGTGCTGAACGGCACACTCTGGGCTCGGTAGCGCGCGCCGACGTTGAACGCGCCTTCCGCGAACCGATCCAGGAAGCCGGCCGCAGTATCGGCGACCAAGCGCTGCGGATCATGATCGACGGAGCCCGTGGCTACCCGTTCATGCTGCAGCTCGTCGGCGCCCACTCCTGGCGGCTGAACCCCGACACAGCAGAGATCACGGTCGACGACGCCACCCGCGGCGTAGCCCGAGCCCGCCGCAGGCTCGGTGCGCTCGTCCACGAGCCGGCGCTGAGCGTCGCCTCGGACATCGACAAGTCGTTTCTGCTGGCGATGGCCCAGGATGACGGCCCGTCGAAGATGGCAGACATCCAGTACCGCCTCGATGTGGACGTCAACTACGCCAGCCAGTACCGCCTGCGACTCATCGCGGCCGAGCTGATCTATCCCACCCGCCGCGGTTACGTCGACTTCGCTCTGCCCTACCTGCGCGAGTACCTCCACCAACACTCAGCTATCGACGCATGATCAACACCGGGATACGCCGAACTACAGCGGACGAGTAGTACGGCAGGTCAAGCCCCTTCCGGCAGAGAAGCCGAGCTTCGCTTCACCCCAGCACGCACGCGAGACCGGAGGCTAGAGCGAACGCTCTCGGACCCTAGGAGGTCCACCTCTCGACCCTCCCCGGCTCGTAACCGACTGAGAGCCCCGCCGCCGAGCGACAGCACAATGATATCGTTGTGTTATGATTCCGGAGTTCGATGAGCGTGGGAGCCTCCCGCCCGGTATCCATCACGCAACTTGGACCGAGATCATGACCCGCTACGCCACCAGCACCCGACGTCGTGAACTGCTCGACGGACTTCTGAGCGCACTGCACTCTCTAAGAGATGCCGGCTGCGCCGTCGCGTACATCGACGGCAGCTTCGTCACCGCCAAGGAGCAGCCCGGAGACTTTGACGCCTGTTGGGAGGTCGCTGGCGTCGATGCCGGGCACCTGGACCCCGAGTTGCTGGACTTCAGCAACGGGCGCGCCGCGCAGAAGGCTCGATATGGCGGTGAGCTGTTCCCCGCCGAGACGGCAGCCGAGCCATCCGGGGCCACATTCCTCGACTACTTCCAACACGACCGTGAAGCCGGCCGGCCCAAGGGCATCGTAGCCCTCGACCTCCAAGGACTCGCATGATCACAAACGAGCGCCAATACCGCATCACCAAGGCCCAGCTCGCTCACTTCGACGAGAGCCTCGCCGCCCATGACGCTCGCGGGCCGA
Organism: uncultured Solirubrobacterales bacterium; assembly: GCA_963704555.1. Classification (GTDB taxonomy): domain Bacteria; phylum Actinomycetota; class Thermoleophilia; order Solirubrobacterales; family Solirubrobacteraceae; genus Palsa-744. Next base: position 790,085 of record OY969921.1, on the reverse strand, counting down.
GCAGCGACGTGGACCCACGCGTACACCGGGCCATGCGAGACGCGATGGCAAGCGAGGTCGAGGTGCTGGGGACCCAGATCGACCGCTACGAGCAGCTGCGCGACGGACACATCACCGGGCGTGAGATCGACTCCCTGAAGGATCTACCCGCGGCCTTGATCGAAGCCCGAATCGCCGCGCGGCTGACCCAACATCAGCTTGCCCAGCGTGTCAGCGTCGCCGAACAACAGATCCAACGCTGGGAGGCCAACGCTTACAGCGGCGTCAACCTCGACCGCCTCCAAAGCGTCGCCGACGCTCTCGGCGTGAGCATTCACGAGACCATCACGTACAGCAGCGCCGCATAGGCACTCTTGGTGGTCGCCGAGAGCTCGCATCAACGCAAGTAAAGCTCCCCGACGTCAACCTCTTCCTCCACCCTACGGTCGCCGACAGGCATACGAATTGCCTAGTCGAGCCTGTCCAGCCACGCACGAAAGTCAGCCTGGAAAACAACGTCGAGGTCTCGAGTAGCCCGAGCACGGAGACCGGCCCGCAGCTCGGTCATCACCCCGCCCTTGATCGGGAACAGCACCGAGCCGACATCATCGCGAGCTCGATCGAGCGCGATCATGCACGAGGAACTTACAGAAAGTTACCGAACCTCACAAGAATCTGTGAATTCTGGTAACTTTCTGTAATGTCCAAGAATCCTTACAGGCCCGGTGTTGGCACGCGGCCACCGTACCTGGCGGGTCGCGAGCAACAGATCCACCGCTTTCAACGGCTCCTAGAGGACTACCCCGAGAAGCGACGTAACCTCCGCATCACCGGCCTTCGCGGCGTCGGCAAGACAGTGCTGCTAAAGGAGTACGAGCGGATCGCCAAGCGCCAAGACTGGATCGTGATTCGCCGCGATTGGAGCACAAGGCTCTGCGACGAGAACGACTTTGCACTGGCCATCGCCGACTACCTGCGAGAGGCCCTCGAAGCACTCAGCCTCAAGGCCAAGATCAAGAATCGTGTCGAAGCCGCGATGGACGCGATCATGCAGGTCGAGATGCAGCTCGCCGAGGGCGTTACGGTGTCTATGAGGGCTGGACAAAGACCATCGACCCGCTCCGTGCTCGAGGATCGCCTGCGGCTGGCACTTACGCATCTGGGCGAAGTCGCCAACGCGCAAAACCGCGGAGTGGCGCTCTTGTTCGACGAGGCTCACACCGTCTACGACCGAAGCACCAAGCGCCAGTATCCCCTCGGGGCGCTGCTGTCTGCGCTCGTGGCGGTCCAGGACGACGACTATCGACCGCTACCACTGATGCTGGTGCTCTGCGGCTTGCCGCCGCTGACCGGCAATATCCACGCCGCACGCAGCAACGCCGAGCGCCTGTTCCGGGCCGAGGAGATCGGCAACCTCTCGCTCACGTCCCAGCAGCCCGAGCGCGTGAGCGCGGCTGCACAGGCATTGGTACGCCCGGTCGAGGACACCCTCTACGCGCCGGGCGAGGCCGAGCGGATCGCACGCGACGTGGACGGATACCCGTACTTCATCCAATGGTTCGGGGAGGCGCTCTGGGAGGCTGCCGACCTGAGGGACGAGCCGACGATCACCCCCCGCCTCTACGAGCAGGAGCGCCCAACGATCCAGCAAGGACTCGACGAGGAGTTCTTCGAGCCCCGCTATCGCGACGGACGCCAAGCCGACCAAGGAACGCTTCGAGTCGCCGCCTCACTCGGTGGCGAGCGCTTCACCAAGGCCGACCTCGACGCAGCGACGACCCGCTCCAGCGGCGCGCTCGCCCAGAGCCTGACACGACTCATCGCCGGCAACCTAATCTACCGCGACGACCACGGCGTCTATGCCTACACGGCCCCAATGTTCGGAGACTTCATGCGCCGCCGCCACCGACGGCTCGCCGAGGACACATAGAGCACAGCCTCGCGCAACAAGAGATCGAGCCACACTCTACGAGCGAGTACGAACCGGCGTCTGGCCCGGCCAGAGCCAAGCCGCATAGCAGCCTCCTACGGCAGACAAGCCGAGCTCCGCTCCACCCCAAGCACGCTCGCGCGACCGGCCGCCCGAGCCCAAACACTCCAGCGGCGCGCTCGCTCAGGGCCTGACACACAACTCATTGCCGACAACCCCCGTCTACCACAGCGCCTACGCCTACCGGGCCCCAATGTTCAGAGAATTGTCGGCGTTTCGGCTGGATCTGCGCGACCGTGGCGACTTGTCCATAGTCCTTCGAGCGGGATCGCAGCGAGACGGTCGCCGAAGGACACAGTGTTCGCGCCCGTATAGAGCACTACGCCCGCCTTGAAGCGCTCGCCGAGCCCGGACTCCTTGACGCGGCACAAGGCGCTACTCGCCTGCACGAAGATCAGCGCCACCTCGCCCGCAGGTACTATCGGCTGCTCAGCGACCGATCAAGACACCGTATCGAGCATCAGGGGTACCCTGGCTTTCCCTAAGAGTGAGCCATTCACCAACCGAAGGCGAACTATGAGCGCCACACTGCAATTCGACGAGGACGCCTCCCGGCGCATAGAGAGGATCTACACCACGCCCGATGTCATCGAACAGCGCCAAACGATCCTGCGGGCACTCGCGCTCCAGCCCGGCGAGCACGCGATCGACATCGGCTCGGGTCCTGGTCTACTCGCGTGCGAAATGGCCGTTGCTGTCGGGAGGAGCGGGCGGATCTGCGGGGTGGACGTCAGCGAGAGCATGCTTGCCCTCGCCAGGGCGCGCAGACCACCAGCCGGCAGCGGCCCGATCGAGTACCAAGAAGCCGGCGCGCACACGCTCCCCTATGCGGACGCGAGCTTCGACGTCGCAGTCTGCACACAGGTCTACGAGTACATCGATGATGTTCCCGCCGCGCTGCTGGAGCTAGAGCGGGTGCTGCGCCCGGGAGGCCGGGCGCTCGTGCTTGACACCGACTGGGACTCGATCGTATGGGCTTCGAGCAACAACGAGCGCATGGACCGGGTGCTCGCCGCGTGGGAGGAGCACCTCGTTCACCCTCACCTGCCGCGTACGCTCACACGGCTGCTGCGCGATGCTGGACTGGAAGTCGCCGACCGCCAGATCGTGCCGTTGTTCAACGCCGGCTATGACCCCAATACCTACAGCGCCGGAATGCTTGAGCTGATAGCCACGTTCGTACCCGATCGCAACGGCGTGAGCGAGGCCGAAGCCACAGCATGGGCACAAGACCTAACCGAACTCGGCCCCAACTACTTCCTCAGCCTCAACCGCTACCTTTTCCTGGCGCACAAGCCCACCTGAGTGCCGGGCGGCTGTCAACTCGCGCGATCGGAGCCAGCCTGCGACCGACGACGCCATCGAGCGCCGCGACCGACCCCAACCGCCTCTACGACTCCAGCCTTCCTCAGTTCGCCCAAGACCTTGCTTATGTGTGCATCGCTCACACCAGGAGCTGCCTCGCGAACCTGAGAGATCGTGAACTCTTCCGCTAGCAGCGAGTCGATGAACGTTGTGATCAATGCCTTCTTCGACCCCCGACCGACGAGGACATTCCCACGCCTCTCGAACTCACGATAGGCAGCTGCCAAGATGCCGAGAAAGTAGCCGGTCCACGGTCCTAGATCGTGCTCTCCCTTATGCCATCCCTCGGTCGATTGCCGTAGCGCCTCGTAATAGGACTCCTTGCTTTCGTCGATCAACTTCTCGAGGCTGATGAAGCGCCCGACATTGTGGCCAACGACGTACAGCAGCCATAGGGTGATCAGGCGCGACATCCGCCCGTTGCCGTCACGAAACGGATGAATGACTGTGAAGTCGAGGACGTAAGCAGCGCAAAGCAGCAGCGACGAATAGGTCCCGTCAGCAAGCGCCAACCGGAAGCACTCATGTAGCTCACGCATTGCCTCAGGCGTCGCGGCGGCCGTGACCGGAGTGAACCTCTCGGCCCAGCTCCCGTCAGGAAGTTCTTCGCGCACCTCGTTGTCGAGCAGCTTCCAATGACCGGATGTCGAATCCCCTGTGTACCTGTAGAGGTTGCCGTGCAGTTGCTCCACGTACCGGGCCTCAAAGGGGATATCGGCACGGTTGGCATGGATCAACGCAAGCACGTCTCGATATCCAGCGATCTCCTGCTCGGACCTGTTCGTCGGAATGGTCCGCTGGGCCACAAGAGCTTCGATGCGTGCCCTCGGGGCGCGCACGTTCTCTATGGCGTTAGAGGCCTCCGTGCTCTGGATGAGAGCAATCTGGCGTAGGGTCTCAAGACCAGTGGGGCTCTGACGATGCGCGACCTCCGCACGACCTTGAGCTTCAGCGATGCCGACGAGTGACGCTACAGTCGCGGGGTTCACCGCCCCGAAGTGACGGGCAAGACTCCTGAAGCTGCTCACGCCCTAAACATACTACTAACGGGGTACCAGTATGGTGTTTCGCCGATAAGGTAGGCGATTACGCGTGAGCTTTGCCGCGAGGGCTGGCCACCACACATTGCCACCACACAGCGGCTCACGTAGAGCCAAGCGTGGCCGCCTGATCCAGCGGATACCCTTCCCCCATGCCACAACTGGCCAGCCACAGCACCCCGCCGATCGTCGCCCGCTCGGTCAGCAAGAGCTTTCGCGTGCCCGAGGAGCGCACGCATACGCTTAAGGAGACGGCGCTACACCCGCTGCGCCGCTCCGGCCATCAGTCGTTCTCGGCGCTGAGCGACATCTCCTTCGAGGTGGGCCGCGGCGAATTCTTCGGCATCGCCGGGCGCAACGGCAGCGGCAAGAGCACGCTCTTGAAGTGCCTAGCCGGCATCTACGGCGTGGACAAGGGCCAGATCTGGATGGACGGCCGCCTCTCGACTTTCATCGAGCTCGGCGTCGGCTTCAACCAGGACCTGGCCGCACGCGACAACGTGGTCCTCAACGGCATCATGATGGGCCTCACCCCGCGCGAGGCGCGCAGGCGCGTGGACGAGGTGATCGACTTCGCCGAACTGCGCGAGTTCGAGGAGCTCAAGCTCAAGAACTACTCCTCGGGCATGCACGTCAGGCTCGCTTTCTCCGTGGCGATCCAGGTCGACGCCGACATCCTGCTCGTCGACGAGGTGCTTGCCGTCGGCGATGCCGCCTTCCAGCAGAAGTGCTTCGACGTCTTCTATCGCATGCGCGACGAGAACCGCACGATCGTGTTCGTAACACATGACATGGGTGCGCTCAACCGCTTCTGCCACCGCGCCCTGCTGCTGGAGCGCGGCGAGACCGTGCACCTCGGCGAGCCGCACGAGGTCGCCGATCGCTACCTGGAGATCAATTTCGGGCGCGAAGCAACACCCAGCGGCGGGGAGGAGGAGAGCGAGGCCCGCGGTGGCGACGGCGACGCGCGCGTGCTGGAAGCATGGATCGAGGACGAGCACGGGCAGCGCCCTGCCTCGCTGCCCCAGGGCCAGCGGATCGTGCTCAAGGCGCTTGTGCGCTTCGAGGTCGATGTCGAGGATCCCGTCGCCAGCTTGTACGTGCTGAACGAAGACCACCTCGCGATCGTCGTGGCCACAAGCTCGAGAGCCGGCGAGCGCAGCGGGAACTTCCGCGCGGGCGAGGAGGTGCTTTGCTCGTTTGACTTCGAGAACGTGCTCGCACCCGGCCGCTACAATCCCCTGTTCACGCTCGCCCATCGCGGCACCGGCCTGGACCTGATCGACCGCTACGAGGGCGCCTTCTCGTTCGTCGTCACCGGCCCGGAAGCGATGGGCGGCGCCGTCGACCTGCCGGTGCAGGTGGCGATGAGCCGCGCCGAGACCGACACTCGAGAGATCGCGCTGTGAACGTACTCCTTGCTCGACCAAAAAGGGCGTGCCATTCAACACCCCCCTTTACTCGACCAAAAAAGGGCATGCCACTCAACACCCCCCTTTACTCGACCAAAAAAGGGCATGCCACTCAACACCCCCCTTTACTCGACCAAAAAAGGGCATGCCACTCAACACCCCCCTTTACTCGACCAAGCGACCAAGAGGATCGTGCTACGAGCACGCCTCCCCTGAGCACCGCTCAGACGACTCGACAAGTGAGGTCGTCTCTACGATGAGCACCGAGACCCTGATCGACCCCGAGACGAGCAGCGTCAAGCCCCCTCCCTACGAGGGCCTCGGCCGCCCGATCAAGGGGCCGCGCGCGCTTAACGACGACTGGCGGCGCTTCTGGCACCTCACGTACAACATCGCGCGCAACGAATTCAAGCTGAAGTTCTTCGGCTCGGTACTCGGCTACGTATGGCAGGTGATGCGGCCGCTCTTGCTGTTCGGCGTGCTGTACGTGTTCTTCGTGCTGATCACCCACGTCGGCCAGGGCGGTCATCCCAGCGAAGCCTTCTATGGCGTGCAGCTGCTCGGCTCGATCGTGCTGTTCACGTTCTTCGGCGAAGCCACAGGCGGGGCGGTGCGCAGCGTCTTTGACCGCGAGAACCTCGTGCGCAAGATCCAGTTTCCGCGCCTGGTCATACCGCTTGCGATTGTGCTGCTCTCCTTCTTCAACCTGATGCTCAACTTGGTAGTCGTGCTGTTGTTTGCCTTGATTTCTGGCGTGCAACCTATGCTTAGTTGGCTTGAGCTTCCCCTGATCCTCTCGCTCTTGGTCATCTTCTCCACGGGCCTCGCCATGCTGTTGTCCGCGCTGTTCGTGCGTTTTCGCGACATTTCGCCGATCTGGGAAGTCGTCAGCCAGATCATCTTCTACGGCTCGCCGGTGATCATCCCGCTGGCGAAGGTGCGCGAAACGCTGCTCTACCCCAAACCGCCGGCACAGGCGGACACGATCGACCACATCCTCTACCACCTCTACATGCTCAACCCGCTCGTCACCGTCTTCCAACAGTTCCGCCACGCGATGGTCACCCACGCCACGATCAGCGCCGGCGAAGCGCTCGGCGGTTGGGCCGGCCTGCTCGAGCCGATCGGAGTCGCCGTGGCGACCTTCGCACTCGGCTTCTGGGTGTTCAACCGCTCGGCGCCGTTCGTCGCCGAGAACCTCTAACGCCCTAAACGAAGGCGCCCTAAGCGGAAGCGCCCTAGCGAAGGCGTCCTAAGCGGATGCGTCCTAAGCGGAAGCCACGGGCGCGGGCGGGTCCGTAGCCTCCGCCGCTCCAGGCCCATGCTCCTCGCTCGCGGTGGCCACGCGCAGCACCTCGGCGGCCTGCTCGGGCGTACGCGGCGCTTTGCCCGCGGCGCGTCCCGCGCGACGGTCGCCGCGCAGACGAGTCACGGCAGCCAAGCTTCGCGGTAGGCGTCGCAGCGGCCCGATCGACTCGTGCGTGCCGACATAGCGCACCGGCTTGGTGGCGATCATGTTCATCTGCACTTTGCCCTGAACATGGTTCAGCCACATCAGATACGCCCGACGCCCGATCGCGACTTTGCGGGCCTTGCGCGCGACTCTGCGTGCGAGTGGGGCAAGCAACCGGCCCTTGACACTCACGCTCACATCCGTGCCGACGTCGCCGAAGAACGGACGGTAATGGGGCTCTGTGACCTCCGTCATGAAGCCCGCGCGCGTCGCCTCCCAGCGGTAGCGCCAAGCCCAGTGTGCGTGCTCGTAGCCGTCGTATTGCTCGACGCCCTCGACGTGAACGCCGTCGGGGTCGCTCAACGTCTTGAGCGTCTCGTTGATCATCAACAGCCTGCCGCCGGGACGCAGTACGCGGAAGATCTCCTGGAAGGTGCGGCGCAGACTCTGCAGGTCGTTGTGGTGCAGCACCTCGCAGCAGTACACGTAGTCGACGCTGCTCGAGGACAGCGGGATCGCGTCCATCGAGCCGAGCAGCCGCTCGAAGAAGACTTGGCCGTCCGCGATGAAGTAGTCGGCCGTGTGCAGGCCCTGTAGCTCGGCGGTGGCGATGTCCAGCGCAATAGCTTTCAAGCCGCGCTCAGCGAAGCGATTGGCCGCCCAGCAAGTGTTCGAGCCCACGTCGAGGATGCTCTGACCCGGCTTGAACGGAATCGTCGTCAACAGCTGGTGCATCGAGCGCGCCTGCACATACCAGTAGCCGTGCTCGATGTCGGGCAGCTTGCGCACCATCTCCCGGTCCCAGCCCTCAGCACGCATCTGCTCGGCAAAGCGCCCCAGCCCGGCGGCCTCGGCGACGATGTGGTCGGCCGGCTCGTGCAGCAGCTCGCCCACGCCCCTGTGTACGACGAACTCCGCCCCGCACGCCTTGCAGCGAAGTGTGCCCTCGCGCACCTCTTGGGCGTCGCTCTCTTGCGCCTGCAGCTCGAGCGCGTGGTCTCGCAGGCATGCGGGGCAGCGCAGCTCATGGGCAAACTCAAGCTTCACGGGCACGCCTTTCGGTCGGGCTGAGTCCCAGTCGACCTTGCGATGGGCGCTGAGATGGTTCGACGACAAGATCCGACATGGGTCCAGTCGGGACGTTCAGGCTCCTCACTCTCACGACGATCATGGTCCCAGCGCTCCAATTGGGATGACCATGATCCCGTCCTCGCGAAGGTAGCCGTAACCCGTCCCGACGATCACGCCAAGCGCTGCCGGCTCGCCGCACTTTTGGCTATCGATTTGCGCGGCGAACCTTTGCAGATTGGCAGCGGCCTTATCGACCTGACCCCTTCCGAGCTTTATCTCAAACGCCGCCCAGCGCCCGTCGGCGACTTCGACGATCGCGTCGATCTCCAGACCTTGGCTGTCGCGGTACTGGAGCACGCGCGCATCGGCGGCCTGGGCGTACACGCGAAGATCGCGCACGACAAGCGACTCGAAGAGAAAGCCGAACAACTTCATGTCCTCGAGTATCTGCTCGGGCGTCCCGCGCAAGGCGGCTACCGCCAGGGAGGGATCGACGAAATGGCGCTTGGCCGCGCTGCGCAGGACGTAGCGAGATCTGAGATGTGGCGCCCAGGCCGGCTGATCCTCGACGATCATCAACCGCTCAAGCGCACCGAGGTAGGCGTGTACCGTCTCGTCCTTGAGAGGACCGTCGACACCCCCGGTGTCGCGAGCAAGCGTGGCCGTCGCGGCGTGCGTGCCGACATTACGCGCCAGGCTGCGCAGCAGCCGGCCCACCTTGCCGGGGTCGCGGCGGCTACCTTCGATACGACCGACATCGACACGTCGGATCTCCCCGAGATAGTCCCGTACGCCGCGCAGCGCCTGGGGCGTGCTGAGACCGCGAAAGCCGGGCCAGCCACCAACCGCCACCTCGCGCGCCAGGTCGCTAACGGTCAAACCGGAATCCGGGCTGCGCACAGCCTCGCCGGCCAAGAGACTTTCGAGTGAGATGTCACCGCTACTCGTACTCATCTCGAACAGGGACATCGGGCGCATTCGCAGGCGGGTGATTCGACCCGCTCCCGTATGCCGCGTTATGTCGTCGGGCGGAACGGCTGAGCCGGCCAGGATGAACTGGCCAGGCTTCTGGCGATCGTCGACGGCGCGGCGAACGTGATTCCAGATCCCTGGCTCTAGCTGCCACTCGTCGATCAGACGCGGCGTGGCGCCGGCGAGTACCAGCGCAGGATCTACGCCGGCCGCTTCGCGGGCGTTGGCATCGGTGTCAAGCAGTACCTCGCTTGCCGCGATCTGTCTCGCCGTAGCTGTCTTACCGCAAGCCTTTGGGCCCTGGATCGCCACCGCGCCGGTAGCCATCAGCCTAGCTGCCAACTCCCCGTCGGCAATCCTGGCTTGGTATGTAACGGACATCTTGGCGGTATATATGCGCAGTTTGTAACGGGAAGATTATAGAACTTCCAACGGGAAGATTGTAGAACCTCCAGCGGGAAGACCGTAGAGATTCCAGCGGGAAGACTGTAGAATCTCCAGCGGGAAGATTGTAGAACTTCTAACGGGAAGATTGTAGAACCTCCAGCGGGAAGACTGTAGAATCCCCAGTAGGAAGACCGTAGAGATTCCAGCGGGAAGACTGTAGAAACCTCTAGCGGGAAGACCGTAGAGATTCCAGCGGGAAGATGTAGAAACCTCCAGGAAAAGGGGCTATCGAGTCCAAGCAGGACTTTAGGACTGCCCCGGCACCGCCTCGCTCGATACGACCGTCTCCCGCGGCCGCGCGACCTCCGTCAAAAACGCCTCCAACGCGTCGATCCGCCGCTCCCACGCGTACTCCGCGGCCGTCTCGATCCCAGCCTCCCCCACACGCGCGCGCAGCTCGGCATCGCCCAGGAGCCGCGCCAGCGCCGCGCTTACCGCCTCGCGGCTGTCCTGCGGCATCAGGCAATTCTCGCCGTCGGCGCAGAAGTCGCGGTTGCCGTGCGCGTCGGTGCACACCACAGCTCCACCGGTGGCCATCGACTCGAGCGCCGGCAGGCAGAAGCCCTCGTGCGTGGAAGTCTGGATGAAAACGGTTGCCTGGCTGAAAAGCTCACCCACCTGCTCGTCGCTAGGAGACACGACATAACGCATCCCCTCCTCAGTGGCCAGCTCCGGCTCGATCCCGAACATGCACAGCTCCGGCCTCGGCTCGGGCAGCGCTCGCCAGGCATCGACCGTCAGCGGCAAGTTCTTCAAGGGATTGGTGCGACCCAAGGCCAGCACCATGTCCTCGCGACGCTGCACCTCCGGGCGCGGACGGAAAGTGTCGAGGTCGATCCCGGGCGGGATCAGCTCGGCTTTGAGCCCGAGCTCTTCTAGCCGCTCGCGGTTCCAGCCGGAGATCGTCATGTAGCGAAACTCAGGCCTGTATGAGTCGAGCACCGCGTGCCTCACAGCCTCGTCGTCGGGGTAGTAGCTCGTCTCGATGTCCTGCACGAAGTACACAGGGATGCCGCGCAGAACCGCCGCATACCAAACCGGCATCGCCGTGTTCCACCAGGTGGCAACCTTGATCGCGTCCACCTCGGCGAGCTCCTCGACAAGTTCGTCGTAGAACTCGAAGCTGTGCACCGGCGCATGCAGGTCGAACCAGTCCGGCGCTTCTCCGAGCGTGTACAGCGCGACCTCGTGCCCGCGCTCGGCCAGGCGGTTGAGGTGCTCGAAGATGTCGCGATGGCCGCCGCCGACGCCGGTCCCCTCGGTCACGTACACGACCCGCAACTTACCGTTGGCAGCCCGCACGTCGCGCGCGTCGAAGAACTCGGCCCAGCGCTCCCAGAAGACACGCTGTGACTCGCGCTCGCGCTCGCCTACGTCGGTGCCACGCGTCTGGGACTCGTAGTGATAGAGGCAGGCGCCCGGAAAGTACATGACGCGCATGCCGGCCTGCCACGCGCGCAGACACCAGTCGACGTCCTCGTAGGCCATCGGATAGCGCTCGTCGAGCAGGCCGATGCGCTCGATCGCCGCGCGACGCACGTACATACAGGCGCCGGTCACGGCAAGCACCGCTCCTCCGATCGCCGCCGGGCCCCAATCGGCCGGCTTGAAGCGATAGCGGTGGTCGAACCACTCGGGTGCGCCGAGGTTGCGCGCGGTGCCGGCGAACTGGATGCGATCGTCTGGGTAGAGCAGGCGTGCCCCGACGATTCCCACGTCGTCCTCTTGAGAGGCGGCGAACTGCAGGCAGGCAAGCCAGCCGGGGCGTGCCTCCATGTCTGAGTTGAGCACGACCACGTCCAGCGCTTGATCGGCCGCGCGCAGACCGCGGTTGACGTTCGCGGCGAAGCCACTGTTGGACTGCCCCTCGACGACCTCCACACCCTCGATCGCGCGCAGCGCCGCCACGTGCTCGACCCCGCTCGCGTCGTCGGCCACGATCACCCGCGCCATGCCGGCCGGCACAGTCTTGTGGATGCTGGCCACGAGCCTCGCCACGTGCTCGGCGTCGCGATAGCTGGGGATCACGATGCATACAGGCTGCCCGTGCTCGCGATACCAGGCCAGCGCCCGCCGATAGCTGTCCTCGCCGGTACGCGAGCGCAGCTGCAGCCGCTTGCGCAGCGGCGTGAAGCGCAGCGGGAAAGTGACGATGCGAAACAGCAGCGTGCGCCAGCCGAGGTAGCGGTAGGTCAAGTAGATGCGCCTGCGCAGGCCGGCCAGCGGCCCTTTGAATTCGCCCTCGACGGCGTCGGCGGCGATCTGCCGAGAGCGGGCGATCGGTGGAGACGGCTGCTTGGTCTGCTTCCCCTCGCGCTCAGGAGAAGGCGTCGTATCGGAGTCGTGGTCGGTCATCTACGGTCGTCCTGTGGCAGTGTCGGGAGCCTGTCGAGATCGAGCGGCACAAAGCTAGCGCGCCCCTCCAGCGAGAGCCCTCGCCGCGCCCATGCCGGCAGCCAATCGGAGCGCGAACCGAGCAGCGCACCCGCCAAGCGCAGCACATGCTGACGGGTCACCGCCGCGAGCGTCGCTCGCCTCCGAGCCGGCTCCACACTGCCGACCCGCAGCTCGCGTCGCGTCACCCCAAGCTCGCCGCGCAAGTTGCGCACGAGCCGCCTCGGCGAGGCGGGCTCGCGCCAGCCGTACACCTCGCGCAGCCCACGGCCCTCGTCGAAGGAGCGGCGCAACTGCTGCACGGAGCTGTAGTCGTGAGAGTGCAGCACCGCCGCCCGCGGCACGAACGCCTTCCCGTAACCGGCGTGCAGCATGTCGATCGCCAGTACCCGGTCCTCGGCATAGGCAACCTCGCGGAAAGGCACACGCTCCCAGGCCTGACGGGCGATGCAGGCGTTGGCGTCGGTGAAGAAGCCGCGCCGGCCGATGAGCTCGGCTACAAGCAATCCCCGCACAGGCCCCCCCTGTACAGACCCCTCCCGTACAGACCCTCCCCGCACAAACCCTCCCCGCACAGGCCCCCCCCGTACAGACCCTCCCCGCACAGACCCCTCCCGTACAGACCCTCCCCGCACAGACCCCTCCTGTACAGACCCCTCCTGTACAGACCCCTCCTGTACAGACCCTCCCCGCACAAACCCCCCCTCTACAGGCCCTCCCCGTACAAACCCCCCCTCTACAGGCCCTCCCCGTACAGGCCCCCCCTCTACAAGCCCCCCTTTTGCAGCCCCCCCCTTTACAGACCGCCACTGCTCGGACTCAGCAAGGCGCTCGACCCGCGGTGTGCCATCAGGCGAGAGCGAGCTAAACCAACGCTCCAGCTCGATTTGCACAGCGGCGGGAGCGTCCGCACGCGGCCGGTAGGGCCCATAGACGATGCCGACATCCCGCTCCAGCTCGAAGCCGCCGAGCAGCCGTTCGAGCCACTGCTCGTCCGCGGGCTCTGCGTCTTGGGTGAGCAGCGCCACGTGCTCTCCGCGTGCCTCGCTCATCAGCAGGTTGCGCGTGCCGCCGTGGCTGAAGCGCGCCGGCGCGATCTCCAGCACGCGCGCGCCATGCGAGCGCGCCAGCGCCACGGAGCCGTCGCGCGAACCGGAGTCGCACACCAGCAGCTCGTGCTCGACGCTCTGGCGCGCAAGCGCCGCAAGCGTCCCGGCGAGCAGTGCTCCGCCGTCGCGCACTGGGATCGCAACGGTGACGCTCGCCGTCAAACCCACGCCGCCTGCACGAGGATCGCCCTAGTAACGCCGGCTACCACGGCCTCACCACCATCGGCGCTGAAATCGCCAACCCTGGCGCTCACGGCCGCACGACCTCGACCCAGTCCGCTTCGCGGCCACAAAGCGAGCGCCAACGTGACAGCGCCAGCGTGCTCATGCGCTCCGGAGACTCGCTCTGCAGCTCGACGGCCCCAAGCGTGCCGGGCCACCATTGCCCCGGCCCGAAGTGCCTATGCCCGGCGACCATCGCGACACGCGCGGGATACCTGCCGGGACGCAGGTGCAAAGTCGCGGCTTGCAGCCACTGCCCGGGGGTATTGGCGCCCGACACCGACCCGACCGTGTGCCCGTCGATCCGCACCTGCACCGGGCGCGGAAAGTCGCCTTGCACCCACACCCGATAAGTGCCTTCGCGCTTGACGTGAAGCACACCTTCGGCATGGCCGCCGGTGCGCGTTTCCACAACCCCGGGAAGATTGGGGTCGGGCACCCAGCCGCTGGAGCGTTTTAGATCTGAGATTGGCTGGAACCAGCTCACTTCCGGCGCCGTGGCGACCACCAACTCAGAGCCGTGGGGCGCCTTCGCCACGATCGGCCCGAGCGCACTGCACTGAACCTGAAGCGAGGGGCTGAACTGCTGCTGTAGCGGCAAATGTTCGAGCACCTGCGGTGCGGACATGCGTTCCCAGCCAAGGTAGTAGGCGTTCTCGTAGACCAGCTTGTAGTTGGCGGGCGGGCGGCTGGCCGAGGGCGAGCGGCGCGTGACGACGATCGGGTAGTCCTCCACGAACGGCAGCAGCTCTTCGTCGAGGTCGAAATAGTGCCCATAGAAGTAGGTCGGCGCCCGCAGCTGCACCTGCTGTGGCGTCAGCGCCTCGAACGGCACGCTGATCTTGGCAGCCCGCGCGAAGTACTTGGCGTACTCCTCGAACTCGTTCCAAAGCACCAGCCCACGCCCGGCGAAGCGATCGCCGGTCTCGCCGATCGCTTCCATGCGAGCGGTCGGCGCCACGCGGTCGTGGCTGTAGGCAAGCACGTCCGAGGCGAGAATCGCAAGCGAGACCCCGCAGGCCGCCAGCAGGCCGACCAGCCCTGCGCGACGGCCACCTGCGCCCGGCAGGTCACGCATGCCCAGCAGCCCGGCCACGCCCGCAAGCACCACTAGCGGGCTGCACACCGCCAGCAGCTTGCCCTGCGCATAGGGACTCACACGCGGGAACACGATCAACATCACTAGCCCCGCCATCCCGATCGCGACCAAGACCGCCACCTGACGGCGCATCAATGCCCAAACGACGCAGGGAACGATCGCAAGAAACACCACGAGCGTCGCGATCGTCGTCAACAGTCCCGCGTGGTGGGAAGCGATCGCAAGCCGGTATTCGCCGGCCAGCCACACGCCGCTGAGCTGGCTCAAGGGCAGCACGCGCAGCAGCTGGCCGAACTGGGTCGCCCCCACCCCGGTCGTCCCCTGCCCGGCGCTCGCTACGTTGAAGAACGTCTTGAACGACACCAGCGAGGGGATCGACAACAAGAGCGCCAAGCCCAGACCCACGACAAGCGGCCCGCTCCAGTCAAGGCGTGGGCGCAAACGACGCACGAACATCAATCCCAATCCCAAAAAGAGCAATAGCGCACCGAGAAACGGGACCGCCACGGCGTCATAGGTGGCCATCGCCGCGGCCGCCACGACAGCCAGCATGACCGCTGCGGCGTAAGGACGCCCAAGCTTGATTGCCTCGCGCCCAACAGCCACGCCGGCGCACAGCGTCGCGAGTAGACCGATCTCCTTGACAGCCCCTTGTAGCGCGTACTGGTAGGTGAGGTTGGCCGCCAGCGCCGCCGCCCCTGCCAGCGCCGCGCGACGCGCGCTCAGCAGCCCTTGCACAGCGCTCGCGAGCGCGACCGCGGCAAGCCCGGCCATACTCGCGATGAACCCTTGGTAGAGGACAACAACGTCGGTGTCGGTCAGCCCGCTGAACGTGCCCAGCAGCGACTGCGTGCCAAGCGGATAGCCGCTGTTCAAATACGACATCAAGAACTGCTGCTCGCTCGTCAGCGGAATCTTGCCGAGCGTCAGCCCGTAGCCCTTGATGTGGCTGGCAAGCAGCATCTCGAAGGCCGAGTCGTTGACGAAGTCATAGCCCGACCAGGTCCAGTGCCCGTAGGCGATCACCGGCAGCATGTAGAGCAGGTAGATGCCAAGTCCAGCCGCGCCGGCCCAGCCGGGGTTCAGGCGCGTGCGCAGGCCGTCCTTGGCAAGCACGAGCCCGGCGAGACCGACACCGACGAGCAATACGATCGCCAGGGCATCGCCTGCCCCTGCCGCATAACCGGGGTAGATCAGCGCCAGCGCCACGCACAGCCCAAGCGGCAGCAACAGCGCATTGCTCAGGCGGAGGCGCAAACAGCGCTCGAGCGCCAGCCCACAGCCCAGGCACACCAGCCACATGACCACGGGCGCTCCGACGACGGCCATCAGGTCGTTACCCACGTTCGGTACTTGGCCCGCCTAGGAGCCGCGACGTAGCCCGAGAATACTCAGCAGAAATGAGGAAAAGAAGATCTGAATGCCGACGATGATCAGCGTCGCCGCCACGACCGCCATGTGTTCGTCGGCGAGGGTGCCAAGGCCATGAGAGATCCAAGTGCCCACGATGATGCCGCCGAGGACGATTCCCAACAACACCACCAAGCCACCGAGCGCCAGGCCGTGCTCGAGCCGAAAGCGCGCACGCATCTTGTCGAACCAGGGGTCGCGCTCGCCCATGTAATAGGTCCCGTACGCATGCGCGCAAAGCCCAAGTGCCAGCACCTGCGTGCCCACCACCATCAACAGCGCCCCGCCGATCAGCGCATGGATGCCCCAGGAGCGGCCGAAGAAGTCGAGCCCGCCGCCGACGAGCGCGACGATGAGCGTGCCGATGCCGGCCAGCGCCATGCCCGGCACGATGAACAGGTGCGTAGGCGAGTGCACCAGCAGGAACCGCAAATGACGCCACCCATCGCTGAAGCTCGACAGCTTCGACTCGCCGCCGCGCGGGTGGTATTCGATCGGAAACTCAGCGATCTTCAGTTTCTCCTTGGAGGCCCTGATCACCATCTCCGAGGCGAACTCCATGCCCGTCGTGCGCAGATCGAGCCTCGGCAGCACGTCGGTGCGCAACGCCCGCATGCCGCAGTGAGCGTCCTTGACGCCCGTGCGGAAGAACAGGTTGAGCAGTCCGGTGAGGATCGGATTGCCGATGTAGCGGTGCAGCCAGGGCATCGCCCCAGGCTGGATGTTGTCCATGCGATCCCCCATCACCAGTTCGGCGCCCCCGTCGAGCTCGGCGACGAAGCGGGGAATCTCGTTGAAGTCGTAGGTCAAGTCGGCGTCGGCCATCACGATGTAGCGCCCTCTAGCGGCGGCGAACCCCGCCAGGTAGGCGCTGCCGTAGCCCCTGCGCGGTTCTGAGACAACGCGCGCCCCGGCAGCGGCGGCAAGCGCGGCCGAGTTGTCTTCGGAGGCGTTGTCGACGACCAGCACTTCGCCGTCGATGCCGGTGCGCTCGAGCACGCCGAGCGCCGTGCGCACGCACTCCTCGATGTTCTCCTCCTCATTCAGGCAGGGGATCACAACCGACAGAAGTGTCGATGCGTTTTCCTCGGTGGTCTCGGCAAGCGAGGACCTGCTCTTCTGTGCGGTGCTCATGGTCTAGTTCGTCCAGCGCCCACTCTTTGCAGGGTTGGTCTCGCGGAGATAACCCTTCACGAGCCGAAAAGCAGCGCACCGAGATCCCAAAAACGGCACGCTTTTCGCTTCCAGATCCTACCGGACCCCGCGGAGGCGCCATAACCGCCGCGCTCGTGGGCAATGCCCTGCGGTTATTCTGGCGACGGCCCAATGCGCATCTGCCTGATCTACGACTGCCTGTTCCCGTACACGGTAGGCGGAGCCGAGCGCTGGTATCGCAACCTAGCCGAGCGCCTGGTTGCCGAGGGGCACGAAGTGACGTATCTCACGCTGCGCCAGTGGCCGCGTGGCGAACGCTTGGACATTGACCCGCGCATCCGCGTCGTGGTCGCGGGCCCGCGCATGGCGCTCTACACCGGCCCGCGCCGGCGCATCCTGCCGCCGCTGGTGTTCGGCGCCGGCGCGCTCTGGCACCTGCTGCGCCACGGTCGCTCCTACGACGTCGTGCACACGTGCGCCTTCCCCTACTTCTCGCTGCTGGCAGCCGCGCTGGCGCGCCCGCTCGGACGCTACGGGCTCGTCGTCGACTGGTTTGAGGTCTGGTCTCGCCAGTATTGGCGAGGCTATCTCGGCGGCCTCGGCGGCCGTGTGGGCGAGCTCGTGCAGTTGATGTGCGCACGCGTCCCACAACGCGCTTTTTGTTTCTCACAACTGCATGCGAGGCGTCTGCGTGAGCTGGGCCTGCGCGGTCCGGTCACGGTGCTGCGGGGCCTGTATGCGGGCAGCAAAAAAGCGCGATGCCCCCCGCGCGCGCGCGGGGCATCGCCGTTTGAGCACCACCCAACCCCCCCCCTCGCGCCCCCGGCACAGGGGTCAGAGTCCTCTGTATCCAACCCCACCGAAACCACCGCCGCCGCCGAGCCCCCGACTCCGCACGAGAGCGCGCAGGGGGAAGCCCCGTTCGTGCTGTTCGCCGGACGGCTGATCCCAGAGAAGCGAGTCACCGTCGGCGTGGCAGCCGTAGCACGCGCCGCACAGCAGATCGAGGGCCTGCGCGGCGTCTTCTACGGCGACGGCCCCGAGCGCGACGCCCTCAATACTGCCATCGCCGAGCACGGCGCGGATGCCTTCATCTCCGCGCGCGGCTTTGGCAAGAGCGAGCAGGTTGACGCCGACATGGGCCGCGCCCTGTGCGTGCTGCTGCCCTCCGAGCGCGAGGGCTATGGCATGGTGGTGGTCGAGGCCTCGGCCCACGCCACCCCGGCGGTGGTGGTCGCCGCGCCCGACAACGCGGCCGTCGAGCTGGTGCAGGAGGGGGTCAACGGCATGATCGCGGCCAGCGCCGACCCCGAGGCGATCGCCGAGGCGATCGTGCGTGTGCACGAGGCGGGAATGGCGATGCGCGAGAGCACGGCGGGCTGGTTTGAGCAGAACGCCGAGCTGCTGTCGCTGGAGGGTTCGCTGCGGGTTGTGCTCGACAGCTACGCGCACCGGTGAGCGCATCACAACATCATTCTTGTTATGCTTTGATGCGTGCGTACCACCCTGACCATCGACGAGGACGTGGCGGCAGCTATCGAACGTCGCCGACGCGAGCTACACCACACCCTCAAGCAGGAGGTCAACGACCTGATTCGCTCGGGCTTGATCTACGAGGAACAAGAGAAGCCACAAACCGAGAGGTTCAAAGTGGAACCGCTGGATGTGGGCGAACCTCTCCTCGATAACTTCGACAACATCTCCGAGGTTCTTGCCATCGCGGAAGGCGAGGACTACCGCTGATTCTCGTAGACGCCAATCTGCTGCTGTATGCCTCGGTCGACTCGATGCCCCAGCACACAGCCTCCCAAGCGTGGCTGGACGAGCGTCTCAGCGGTACCGCAAAGGTGGGCCTGCCCTGGCATTCGCTGCTAGCTTTTTTGCGCATCGTCAGCAACCCACGGCTATTTCGACCGCCGACATCAACGAACTCGGCCTGGCGTCAAGTGCAGCGCTGGCTCGCTCGACCGTCCGTGTGGATCCCGTCCCCCACAGACCGACATCCCGAAACGCTGTCGAGGCTGCTCGACGACAATGTCAGCTCCGCGCTGGTATCTGACGCCCACCTGGCCGCCCTCGCCATCGAGCACGGGCTCACCGTGTGCAGCACCGACCGGGACTTTGCCCGCTTTCAAGGGGTGCGCTGGGAAAACCCGCTCACCGGGGCACACGGCTGACAGGAAGGCGGCTGAGCCTACCCGTGCTTCAGCGTCCGCCCAGCTTCAGCGTCCGCCCATAGAGTTATGGGCGTGCTTCAGCGCCCGCCCATAACTCTCGAGCGTCAGCCGCGCCGTGCGCTCCCAGGTGAACTCGCGCGCGCGCTCCAACCCGCGTGCGCGTAGACGCTCGACCTCCTCACGGTCCTGATCGCTCTCTGAGAGCAGACGCTCCAGCGCCGTGGCGATCGCACGCTCGTCGTGCGGGTCGAACAGCAGTGCCGCCTCGCCTGCGACCTCCGGTAGCGAGGACGCGTTCGAGCAGGCGACCGGCACGCCGCGCGCCATCGCCTCCAGCACCGGCAAACCAAAACCCTCGTACAGCGACGGGTAGACGAACGCCCGCGCCACCTGCCACAGCCCCTCGAACTCCTCGCCGCTCAGCCAACCCAGAAAGCGCACGTCTTGCTCAACTCCGGCCAAGCGCGCTCGCTCACGCAGCGCCGCCTCGTGCTCGGTGGGGTAGCCCGGCAACACGAGCACAGGCCGGCGCTCGGCTGGGATCAGCGCGAGCGCCCCGATCAGCGCGAGCAGGTTCTTGTGCGGGCGCTTGGCCGACAAGCTCAAAGCGATCGGCCGCTCGCCCAGGCGCAGACGCTCGCGTAGCTCAGACTCAGGCAACGGCTCGCTGCGCGCCACCGTGCCGATCCCCAGCGGGACGACATCGATGCGCTCAGAGGACGTCCCCAGCAGCTCAACCAGGTCGTGCCGCGTGCTGTGCGAGTCGACGATCACGCGATCGGAGCGGCGCACCCCCAGCGGCACGAGCACGCGCATGCCCAGGTCGCGGATACCTGCGTGCGCCTCGGGGAAACGCGCGTAGATCAGGTCGTGGACGGTGACCACGCGGCGAAAGCGCCCACGCGCCGGCGCGGTGCTCGCGAGGCTGTGCACGAGGTCCACACCGTTGCGAGCGGCCAAGCGCGGCAACAACAACTGCTCGCCACGCACCCACTGCAACCGATTGCGTGCCTCGACTGGCACGGTCACCGCCGGCAACAACTCGCCCCAGGGACCGTCTTTGGCGGCAGCGGCCTCGCGGTTGACGAACGCGGTGAAGCGTGTATCGGGCGGGGCAGCCTCGATCAACGCCGGGATCAGCTCACGCGCCGCGACCTCCATGCCGCCGGTCTCGCCGGGTACGAGGAAGATCAGGTTCAGGCCGACGTGCGGCAATAGATGGCGCCTATGGCCTCGGTCACTGCGACCGCCTGCTCGGCGCTCAGCACGGGGCTCATCGGGATCGCCAGATGCGTGCTCGCGAGCTCTTCGGTCGCGGGCAGCGACACGCCCGCGGCGTACTGGAGCATCGCCGGCTGGCGGTGGATCGGGGTGCGGTAGTAAACCTTCTGGCCGTGGCCCGCCTCGCTCAGCGCCGCCGCGATCGTGTCGATCTCGCGATCGCGGATCACGTACAAGTGCCATGCGGGCTGTGTGCCCTCGAATGCTCGCGGCAGCTTGACGAACTCTCCGAGGCCAGCGCGTTCGTAGTGCTCACCGGCCGCGCGCCGCCCGTCAGCCCAGAGATCCAGATATGGAAGCTGTGCGCGCAGGATCGCCGCCTGCAGCTCGTCCAGACGAGAGTTGCAGCCGACGTGCTCGTAGGTGACCTTGTCGCGCGAGCCATGAAAGCGCAGCATCCGCACACGTTCGGCCAGCTGCTCGTCGTCGGTCGTAACCGCTCCGCCATCGCCGAAGCAGCCGAGATTCTTGGAGGGAAAGAAGCTGAATGTGGCGGCCGTTCCCAGCGCGCCCGGCCGCCCCTGGCCGGAGAGCGAGCCTGCCGCCTGTGCGGCGTCCTCGAGCACGGGCACCCCGATCGCCTCGATCGCGGCGATCGGAGCGACGTTCCCGAACAGATGCACGGCGATTACCGCCTTCGTGCGTGCCGTGAGTGCGGCCTCGACGGTGTCCGGCGTGACACAGAACGTGTCGGGATCCACGTCGCAGAACACAGGCGTTGCGCCCGTCGGCGGGATCGCCTCGGCGCTGGCGTAGAAGCTGAACGACGGCACCACGACCTCGTCGCCGGGACCAACCCCCATCGCGCGCAACGCCAGCGTGAGCGCATCGGTGCCGTTGGCCACCCCCACCGCGTGGCGCGCGCCGCAGTAGCTCGCGAACTCCTGCTCGAAGGCCGTCACGTTGGGACCGAGGATGAAGCGCGAGTCCTCGACGACGTCGGCTATGCGCCGCATGATCTCCGCGCGCAGCTCGGCAAGCGGAGTCGTCGTGTCGAACAGGGGCACAGGCATCGCGATAGACTACGACAGATGCGTGGGGGCGTGAGCGAGAGGCCGGTGCACGTCGGCGTGGTCGGCCTGGGCTACTGGGGACCGAACCTGGCGCGCAATTTTGACCTGCTGGCGGGCGTTGAGCTTGCGTGGTGTTGCGACGCCGACCCCGGCCGCCGTGAGCGCGCCGCCGCCGTGCACCGCTCGACGCGTCTCACCGGCGAGCTCGACGACTTGCTCGCCGACGCGGAGCTCGACGCGATCGTGATCGCCACGCCGCCCAGCACACACGCCGAGCTGGCCCAGCGCGTGCTCGAAGCCGGCAAGCACTGCTTCGTCGAGAAGCCGCTCGCGCTGTCGGCAGCCGACGCCGAGCGAGCGGTCGACGCGGCGGCGCGTGCCGAGCGTGTCCTGATGGTGGGTCACCTGCTGGAGTACCACCCGGGCGTGCGCCTGCTCAAGGAGACGCTCGACTCCGGCGAGCTCGGCCAGGCCCGCTACATCTACAGCAACCGCCTCAACCTCGGCCAGCTGCGCACCGACGAGAACGCACTCTGGAGCCTCGGCGCGCACGACGTCTCAGTCGTGCTGGCGCTCGCCGGCGAAGAGCCCGTCGAACTGGCGGCCCGCGGCGGGTGCTACATGCGAGCGGGCATCGAGGACGTCGTGTTCGCGTTCATGCGCTTCCCCTCCGGCGTCGCTGCCCACCTGCACCTGAGCTGGCTCGATCCGCACAAGGAACGGCGCTTCACGGTCGTCGGCTCCAAGCGCATGGCCACCTTCGACGACATGGAGCTTGAGCGCAAGGTGACGATCTACGACAAGGGCTTCGACGAGAAGGCCGACAGCTATGGCGAGTACATCACCCGTGCCGGGGACATTCGCTCGCCGCGCGTCCCCAACGCCGAGCCTCTGCGCCTGGAGTGCGAGCATTTCATCCGCTGCATCCGCGAGGGCCGCACGCCGCGCTCGGACGGGCACAGCGGTCTGCGCGTCGTGAGGATCCTCGAGGGGTTGCAGCACGAGCTCGAGGTATCACGGCTCGAGGTATCACGGCTCGAGGTATCACGCCGGGGCGGCGACTCCACCCTCGACAAGCCTCAGAGCTCCCAGCCGGCAAACCAGTTCTGATCTGGCAGCCTGCTTTGGCACAGCGCGGAGCGCTTCCGCGAGACGCTACGACACAATCCAGATCATGGTCGTTGATGACAGCGAGGATCGACCTCGTCCGCTGACGGGAGGCGCCGTCATGTCGGCGACGAGCCGCACCACGGTGGCTGTCACCGGCGCGGCCGCCACGATCCTTGTCGCCCGGCTGCTCGGCCCTGCCGGCACCGGCGGCTATGCAATCGCCCAGACCCTGATCCTGATGCTCATCCTGGCGAGCACGCTCGGTGTGGAGCATGGGATCACCTATTACGTCAGCTCCGGGCAGTGGGATGCGCGCGCCGCCTACCGATCGGCGCAGGTGGTCGCACTGTGCTCGGGCCTGGCGGGAGCGCTGCTCGGCACGGCGGCGCGGATAGCGGTGCCGAGCGCGTTTGCCGGACTGTCACTGGCCCTGACCGCGCTTGCGGCGTTCTCGCTGCCTTTCGCCCTGTCCTGGTTCTACGCTACATACGTCGCGCTCGCCGTCGACCGCTATGAGGCCTACGCGCTCGGCCCCGCCATCCAGTCGACGCTAGCGCTCGTCCTCGTGGGCGCTCTGACAGCCATCTTTGGGCTGAGCGGCGCGGTGGTCGGCTATGTCCTTGCCCACGTGATCACAGCTGTGGCATACCTGCGGCGGTCGGGGCAGATGTTCGCCCGCCCAGCGGATCGACTCAGCGCTACGCCGGGCCCCGGCAAGCTCAGACGCGCGATCCACTTCGGCATCAAGGGCTATGCCGCCAACGCCCTTCAATTCCTCAACTACCGGCTCGACCTGTTCATCCTCGCCGGAGTCGCGGGCGCCGCCCAGACGGGGCAATATGCCATCGCCGTCGCGGTTACGAGCGTGGTTTGGCTGCTGCCCCAGTCACTGAGCGACGTGCTCTTCCCGCGCGTTGCGAAGCTCAGCGCGAACACGCTCGAGGATGTCGAGGAGCAACGTGCTTTCGCCGAAACCAAGAGCTTGCGCCATACGGTCATAGTCGTGGTGCTGTCCAGCGCGCTTGTCGCGCTGGCCCTGCAGCTACTCGTCGTACCGGTCTACGGAGCCGCCTTCCAACCTGCCGTGGACATCGGCTTCATCCTGCTTCCGGGCGTGGCCCTGATCGGCATAGGGGGCACGCTGTCGGCGACGATAGTGGGACGCGGACGGCCCGGATACTCGCTGATCGCGGCCGTCATTGTTACTCCCGTCACGATCGCGTTGTACCTGATCATGATCCCCTCGCTACACGCCACCGGCGCGGCTCTGGCATCGACCATCTCCTACACGGCCAGCTTCCTTCTGGCGGCCCTCTTCTACCGGCGGGCGACTGGACATTCGCTGGCCCGACGGCTCGTGCCCACTCGCTCGGAGCTTGGCGACTATCGTGCGCTCGCGCCCGCGGTCCACAGATGGCTGGCGGGCGTCCTGGCGCGCAGGCCCTCTAGAGCATGAGAATCCTGCTCGCCCCTTTGGAGACGGCCGGCGTAGCCGCGGCGATGCGCGACGGGTTGCGCGGGCGCGGTCACGAAGCCGAGCTGGTCGTGATCCGCCCGCATCCGTTTGGCTACACCCACGACCGGCTGCTCAGCGGCTACGGCGCTCGCGCACGCGCTGGGCTCGTTGCTCCGCTTCGCTATGACGTGCTGCACTTCCAGTTCGGCACGACCCTCATGGAGTACATCGACGCCGCCTGGGGGCGGGTGGTCGGCCGGCCGTTGATATTGATGCACTACTGGGGCGACGATTGCCGCCTGCGCGAGGTCACGATGACGCGCTATCCGGCGCGGGCTCGCGTCTATGACATCGCGCACGACGGCGACCGGCTGATCCGTCGTCGTTTGCGGCTGGCGGGCCGCCTCTGCGCCGCGGCCCTGGTGTCCGACCTGGAACTGCTCGATCAGGTTCGGCCCTTTTTTCGGGCCGTGTATCTGATTCCCACGCCCGTGCGCATCCCGGCGAGCTATCCACCGCTGCCGGGGCTGGCCGGGGAGGGGCCGATCGTGCTGCATGCGCCTTCAGAGAAGGCGATCAAGGGAACGGCGGAGATTCTCGCCGCCGTCGAAGCGGTCGCCGCCGGCCGCTCGCTGCGGGTGCGGACCGTGAGCGGCATGGCGCATGTCGAGGTGTTGCGCGAGCTTGCCCGTGCCGACATCGCCGTCGACCAGCTCAACTCGGAAACTTTTGGCGTGTTCGCGCTGGAGGCGATGGCGCTCGGCAAGCCGGTGTTGCTCCAGTTTCGCCGCGAGGTGCTCGCGCCGTTTGCGCGCGATGTGCCCCTTGTGGAGGTCAGCGCGGAGACGCTGGCGGCTTGCCTCACAGAGCTCGTGGACGATCCAGCGCGCCGGCGCGAGCTCGGCGATGCGGGCGCCAACTATGTGCGTCGCGTCCATGCTGGCGATCGTGTCGCCGAGGCGCTCGAGCATGTGTACCGCCACGCGCGCGCTCGTCCCACTGGGGTATTCGAAGCAACGCCGGAGGGCATCAACCGCTACGCTCCCGTCTCCTCGTGAGAACCCCTGACGATCAAACTCTGCGCGGCGTCGTCGTGGGGCTCGGCGTGATGGGCAGCCACCACGCTCGCGTGCTCGACTCGATGCCCGGGGTGGATATCGTGGCGGCCGTAGACACCGACGAGCGCCGGCGTCTGGCCGCCTCGGTCTCGCACCCGCGGACGCGCATATACGGCTCGCTGGATGAAGCTCTTGGCGCGCACGAACTCGACTTCGCCGCGGTCGCGGTGCCCGTCGATCATCTCCCCGGTACCGCTCGCGCGGCGCTTGCGGCTGGGCTGCATGTGCTCGTGGAGAAGCCCACGGCGCCGAGCCAAGAGGAGGCGCTGGCGCTCGCCGAGGAGGCGCAGAGGCACGACCTCGCTTTGGCCGTCGGGCATGTCGAGCGCTTCAACCCGGCCGTGATGCTGCTCAAGGCGAAGCTCGAGCAGGACACGATCGGACGCGTGCTGCAGATGCACGCTCGCCGCCTGAGCCCGTTTCCCAACCGCGAATCGATGCTCGGCGTGGGGCTCGACCTTGCGACGCACGACATCGACGTGATGCGCT
Source organism: uncultured Solirubrobacterales bacterium (assembly GCA_963704555.1). Classification (GTDB taxonomy): domain Bacteria; phylum Actinomycetota; class Thermoleophilia; order Solirubrobacterales; family Solirubrobacteraceae; genus Palsa-744. The sequence continues at coordinate 764,323 of OY969921.1, read as the reverse complement.
ATCTGAGCGGCAGCGAGGTCGCGCGGGTGTACGCGGAGACCGCCCAGCGCGTGCACGATACGGCCGAGGATCTTCTTTGCTCTACGCTGCGCTTCGACGACGATTCGACCGGTTTGCTCGAGGTCAATTGGATCAGCCCGACGAAGGTGCGTGAGCTGTCTGTCACCGGCGAGCGGGGGATGTTCGTCGTCAACTATCTGACCCAGGATCTGATGCTCTTCGAGCATCCCACACAGGGCACCGAATGGGACGCGCTGGCGAGCATTCGCGGCGGCGGCGAGGGCGACATGATCCGCTTTGCACTGGAGCGACGGGAGCCGATCAGGGTCGAGTGGGAGCAGTTCCTGCGGGCTGTACGCGCCGGCGAGCAGCCGCCCGTCGGCGTGTACGACGGGCTGGCGGCGCTTTCCACGGCCGTCGCGATCCACGATTCCGGCGAGCGGCACGAGGTGGTTGTGCCCGGATACCGCGGGATGTCACTTGTCTGAACGCTCGTTGGCCGGGGCCAGCGCGCTTGTGACTGGCGGTGCGGGCTTCATCGGCAGCCATCTCGTCGACGGTCTGCTCGCGGCGGGCATCGGACGGTTGACCGTCGTCGACGACATGTCGCTCGGCAGGGAGGAGAACATTGCGGCGGCGCGCTCCGCCGGTGTCAGCTTGGAGAGGGTCGACTGCGGCGACCTCGACGCCCTGCGCAGGGCGCTGTCAGACGACATTTTCGACTACTGCTTCAACCTCGCTGTGATACCGCTGCCAGCGTCGCTGGTGGACCCGCGTGCCAACGTCGATCGCAACGTGGCGATGACCACCGCCGTCTGTGAGCTTGGGCGCGAAGGTAGGTTCAAGCGACTCGTCCAGTACTCCTCCTCGGAGGTTTACGGCACCGCGCAGACGGCCTCGATGGGCGAGGGTCACCCGCTCGCGCCGCACACGCCCTATGCGGCGGCGAAGGCCGCCACCGATCTCGTCGCCATGAGCTACGCGACCACCTTCGCGCTTGAAGTCGTGACCGTGCGGCCCTTTAACACCTATGGAGAGCGCCAAAACGATCGTGCTCATGCCGGCGTCATCCCGGCCGTCATCCGTCGGGTCAAGGCCAACGAGCCCGTGACGATCTATGGCGACGGGGCGCAGACACGCGACATGACTTATGTCACAGACACGGTGGCGGGAACGCTGGCGGCGGCCGTGAGCGACTCGGCGTTGGGCAAGACCATCAATCTCGGCAGCGGGCGCGAGGCGTCGGTTATCGAGATGGTGAGCTCGCTGCTCGACATCCTTGGCGAGCCAGAGCATCCGGTCGTCCACCTCGACCCGCGGCCGGGCGACGTGCGGCGGTTGATCGCTGACATTGGCTTGGCGGAAATCGAGCTTGGCTTTCAGCCGCGGGTCTCGCTGGCCGAAGGGCTCAAGCGTACCGTGGCATGGTATTTGAAGCAGCCGCTCACGACCGGCGCCCACCGCTCATGAGACGATCCCGCCGACCGGGCTCCGCTCGCGAGCTGGCCAAGGCGTGCCCGAGCATCTCGGCGATGTAATCGATGTCCGCCTCGGCGAGCCTCTCTTGCAGCGGCAGGGCGAGCGTTCGCTCGGTGAGCGCACGGCTATTGGGAAGCCCCTGCGGCGGGGCACAGCCACGCTCTGCGAAGGCCGGCTCCAGATGCAGGGCGTAGGTGCCGAGCGTCGACTCCACGCCCGAGGCGAACAGCTCGGCTATCGTGGCCTCGCGATTGAGGACGGGGTCGAGCGTGACCACGTAGGCCTGATATGGGTGAAGCCAACCGTCGGGGACCCGCTGGGGCGTGACCCCTTCGATCTGCTCGATGTGCTCACCCAGCCTGGCGGCGAGCTCGCGACGGCGCGCGACGGTCTCCAGGTGGCGGGGGGCCTGGAGCAGACCGAGAGCCGCGTTGATATCGCTCATGCGATAGTTGAAACCGGGTTCGAGGAACTTGGCACGCCATCCCACGCGCTCGCTTCCATGGTTGCGCAGCCGGCGCAGTCGCGCGGCGAGCACGGCATCGTCGGTCATGACCATGCCTCCCTCGCCCGTGGTCAATGACTTGCGCGGATGGAAGCTGAAGCAGGACAGCGCTCCGAAGGCGCCGCTTCGCCTGTCGCCGATGGCTGCCCCCAGAGAGCAGGCGGCGTCGCACACGAGCGCCACGCCCCGCTCGGCCAGCAGTGGCTCGATTGTCGTGTAGTCGGCCGGCAGCCCAAACACGTCGACGGTTATGACCGCCCGCGTCCTGTCGCTCAGCAACCGTTGGATCGACTCGGGCGTGATGCAGTAGGTCTCGATGTCGACGTCCGCGAGCTTGAGCGTGGCGCCCCGATGGAGGACGGCGTTGCCCGTCGCCGGATAGGTGAAGTCGGCGGCGATCACCTCGTCGCCTGGGCCTATGTCGAGCGCGGCGAGACTCAGCTCCAGAGCGGTCGTGGCGGACGTCGTCGCCACGCCGTGGGCGACGCCGCAGAGCTCGGCGACCGCCGCCTCGAACTCAGCGACCACCGGGCCCTGGGTGAGACGTCCACTGGCAAGCACGCGCCCGATTGCGTCGAGCGCCTCATCTCCGAAACTTGGGTCAGCCAGCCGCAACATCAGTCCGGAGATCCCGTGCGGTAGCGAATGACTCGCGCGGGCACGCCAGCGAGAACGGCGCCGTCGGGCACTGCCCCGCGCACCACGGCGCCCGCCCCGACTTGCACGCCGCGGCCGAGCTGCGTGCCGGGGAGGATGATGGCGCCTATGCCTATGTCACAGCCATCGCCGATCCGCACCTCATCGAACACCAGTGGCGCCTCCATGATCGGCTGCGGCCACGCGCTCTCCTCGTGAGTTGAAGTAAGGATCATGACTCGTGGGCCGATGCCCGTCCGAGAGCCTATATGTATGCCTCCCGCCGAGTGGAAGAAGCACTCCTGCCCAACCCAGACGCCGTCCTCGAGGACCATCTCCCCACGCGTGTCGCCCTTGAGCATCGTGCGATGGCCGACATAGACGTTGGCGCCGAGCGAGACGTGGGCGGGATTAAAGACCAACACTCCCTCCTCCAGTATGCAGTCATCGCCGAGCGCGGCGAGCTCCTGCGGGGAGAAGCGACCTGTGCCGTGCGTTTTGTGAGCCATCGAGCGGAAGGCTATCCTCCCAGCCGTGTGCGGAATCGCTGGCATCGTCGGAAGGAGGATGCCAGGGCCCGCGGCGCTTGCCCGCATGGCCGCCGAGATGGCTCACCGCGGGCCCGATGGGCAGGGCATCTGGCATGAGCTGGGGGTCGGGCTGGCGTTTCGCCGCTTGGCGATCATCGACCTCGACCCGCGCTCTGACCAGCCGCTGCACTTCGGGCCGCTGCACCTCGTGTTCAACGGGGAGATCTACAACTACCGTGAGCTGCGCGCCGAGCTGCGCGGTGCGGGCCACGAGTTCCTCACCGAAGGCGACGGCGAGGTGCTGCTGCACGCATGGGCGCAGTGGGGCGAGGGGGCCTTGGAGCGGCTCAACGGGATGTTCGCGTTTGCCGTATGGGACGAGCGCCACGACACGCTCACCGCTGCTTGCGATCCTTTTGGCGAGAAGCCCCTGTTCTGGGCGCGCCAGGGGGAGCTGTTGCTGTTCGCCTCGGACATTCGCGCGATCTTGCAGGTGGCGCCGGAGCTGTGTGCGCCGCGCCAGTCTGCGCTCGGGCCGTATCTGGCGCGCGGCCTCATGCCCCCGATCGAGCAGAGCTTCTTCGCTGAGATCCAGCGGTTGCCTGGAGCGCATCTGTTGCGCTGGGACGGTTCCGGCGTGCAGACCGAACGCTGGTGGCATCCCCAGCCCGTCGAGAGCCCGAGACCCTACGAGGAGGCGGTCGCGCGGCTGCGCGAGTTGCTGCTCGACTCGATCGCTCTGCGCCTGCGCAGCGACGTCCCGGTCGGTACCTCGCTGAGCGGAGGGGTCGACTCCTCGGCCGTCGTCGCACTCTCCGCTCAGCTGGCCGGCGATCACCGTCGCCATGCCTTCACCGCGTGCTTTCCCGGCTTTGAGCGCGACGAGTGGGGCTATGCCGACGCCGTCGCCCGGGCCGCCGGCGTGCTCGAGCACCACGCCGTCGAACCTGGCGCGACAGAGCTGCTCGAAGATTTGGGAAGCTTGATCGCAAGCCACGAGGAGCCCGTCGGGAGCTCGAGCGTGTATGCGCAGTACCGCGTGATGCGGGCCGCGCGAGAGCAGGGGGTGACGGTACTGCTCGACGGGCAGGGGGCCGACGAGCTGTTCGGCGGATACGCCGGCATCGGCGGCTGGGCGCTGCGCTCGGAGGGTCCCCTGCGTGAGCTGCGCGCGCTCGCACGCGGTGGGCCAGAGCGCCGCGAGCTGCTGCTGTCCCTCGGCGCCGAGCGCCTTCCGCGCGCTTTCGCGGCGCGACACCGGCTGCGCGAGGCATCGCCGTATGCGAGCCTGGGGGTGGTGCGCGACGCCGCGAGCCTGGAACCGCCGGCGGTCGACTGGGCGCAGGGTCGCGGGCCGCTGGTGCGCGAGCTCGCAAGACAGGCGTTCCACACGAGCATGCCGGTGCTGCTGCGCTATGCGGACCGCAACTCGATGGCCCACAGCCGCGAGGTCAGGCTGCCGTTCCTGGATCGCAGGGTGGCGGAGCTCGCCTACTCGCTGCCGCCGGAGTTCCTCTACCGCGACGGCGTCACCAAGCGCATACTGCGCGACGCCGTGCGCGACATCGTGCCTGCCGAGATCCTCGATCGGCGTGAGAAGGTCGGGTTTGAGACGCCCGAGGTTCGCTGGCTGGGGACACCCGAGGCTGTCGCGCAGATCGCGGAGGTCGTGCTCGACCCGGGCGCCGACATCGCTGCGCTGCTGAAGGACGACGCACTTGAAGCCGACATCAAGCGTGGAGTCTGGCGCGACGCGAATGCGGTGTGGCGGGCGCTCAACCTGGAGCTGTGGCTGCGTGCATTCAGCCGGGAGTCTCGCCGACCAATCAGTATCCAGGACGACATCGGCGTGGGCGAGGATCGCAAGACGCGTCGATGAACCTGCTGGTTGTCACCTATTACTACCCGCCGACGCCCGGATCGGGCAGCGTGCGCTGGGATGCGCTGTCCAAGTATCTGCGCCGGATGGGGCATACGGTGACGGTCTTGACCCGGGTTGGACCCGGTACTCAGCCCGGAAGCTCGGGCGATGTGGTGCGTGTCCCCGACCTCGATTCAAATCCTGCCCTGCGCCGCATCCTGCGCAGACCCCCGCTGGAGCAGGGCACGAGCCAGCCCACCTACGCCAAGGCGCCCCCGGCTTTGCTGACAAAAGTGCTGGTGCCGGACGCTCATGCGGTCAGCTGGAGCCCGCAGGCGCTTTTGATGACGCGCCGGCTGATACGGGAGCGTGCGATCGATTGCGTGATAACCAGCAGCCCACCGAGCTCGACTCATCTCATCGGCCTCGCGCTCGGTGCGCGCCGGCCGGCGTGGATCGCCGACTTCCGTGACGGCTGGTGCTTTGAGCCCTTGCGCCCGCCGTTCCCGACGCGCGCGCAGCGCGCGCTCGACCGAGCCTTGGAGCGCCGCGTGACGCGTGCGGCCGAGGAGACGATCGGGGTGACGGCGCCGATCGTCGAGGATTTCCAGTCACGGCTCGGCGTCGCGGCCGAGCTTGTGTCCAACGGCTTTGACCCTGAGCTGACCGTCGCGAGCTTCTCGCCACCGGGATTTGAAGAGCGCCACTTGACGTTCGTTCACACCGGCAGCTTGAGCGGGCCACGAGGGCGCGATCCGCGGCCGCTGTTGCTGGCGCTGCGCCGCTTGATCGACGCTCAACCCGAGCTTGTGGGGCGTCTGAGGCTTGTGGTGGCCGGTCCCTCCGAGGCGGACGAGCAAGCAATGCTGGACGAGGTTTCGCTGGGAGATGTCGTACAGCACCTCGGCTACGTGCCCCGCTCGCGGGCGCTGTCGTTGCAGCGTGCGGCTGGGACGTTGCTGCTCATCACCTCGCGCGATCGTTGTGAGGCGACCGGGAAGATCTACGAGTACATCGCGGCCGGGCGGCCGATCGTCGCGCTGGCCGAGGGCAACGAGGCCGCGCGGATCGTCGCCGAGACGAACACCGGCGTGCTTGTCGCGCCGCAGGACGTCGATGCGATATCGCGCGCGCTGGGCGCGGCTATCAGCGGCGAGCTGGAGCGCGCATATGCACCCCGGGGGATCGAGCGCTTCAGCCACCCGCTGCTGGCCGAGCGGATGGCCGTTCTAGCCGAGCGAGCCGTCCAACGGCGCGCCCAGGCGGGCGTCAGCGGCGCGTGATCGCATGCAGCGTGTCGCCCTCGCCCAGCAGCCGGTCGAGGACCGCGGTGAGGGGCAGGGTCAGTGCACACAACCCGGAGGCGACCCGCAGGCGCAAACCGTCGGGGAACAGGCAGCGGCCGGCCAGCCTGTACTGCAACGAGCCGGCAAGACCCACGGCGCTGGAGGAGCGGTAGAGGACGACGTCGTGAAAACCTGCCTGCTCGAGCGCACGGCGCAGCGCCGGGCCGGTGAAGTGGACACGATGGCGGGGCACGTCGAGGTGAAACCAGCATGGGCCGAAGCGGGCTCTCTGCCAGGAGCCGAAGTTGGGAACGCTGATGAGCGCCAGACCTCCGGGCTTGAGCGCCGCGTGCACCAGCCTCAGATCGGCCACGGGGTCGATCGTGTGCTCCAGGGAGTGCTGGAACACAGCGAAGTCGTAGTGCTCGGGCTCGAGCTCGACCGTGGCCAGCACGCCCGCGTGCGCCTCGATGCCCCGCTGGCGGACGGCCGCGGCCGCCGCGTCAGAGGGCTCGACGGCAACCATCTCCCATCCCTTGGCTTGGAGCATCGCCGATAGATCGCCGCGGCCAGCCCCGACGTCCAAGCCGCGGCCTGGCACTCGCCCGCGCAGGACGCTCAGCGGGGGCGAGCGTCGCGCGAGCACCCCCTGCCACCAGCGTATTGCTCGCGAGACCAGCCCCACGAGCGGATTGCCCGGACGCACATATGGGCCGTAGCCCTCTGGGTAGAAGCCGGCGAGCTGCTCTGAGGAGACCACCGGCAGGGTCACGCCCGCGCCGCAGTCCTCGCACACGGCGAGCTCGAAGGAGCCGGGCGTCCCGTGCAGACGGTCCGGCGAGGAGATGCCGGGCACTCCCAGATGAGACTGGCAGATTGGACATGCGCTCATTGCGGCACGCAGGCTACCTTGCCTTGCACAGCGGGGCATTACGATGAGCCCGCATGGCAGCCCCCTCAATCGACGTCGTGATCCCGGCGCACAACCACTTCGAGCTCACCGAGGCGTGTCTGGCGGGACTCGCCGCGCAGAGCGTGGCACACCGAGTGATCCTCTATGACGACGCTTCGACGGATAGCAGCGCGCAGCGGATCGAGGCAGGCTGGCCGCATGTGAGCGTCTTGAAGGGCGCCGAGAACGTGGGCTTTGCAAGCGCCTGCAACGCCGGGGCGAGAGCGGGCGAGGGGGAGGTCATCGTGCTGCTCAACAACGACGTGGAGTGTCGCGCGGATTTCTTGGAACGGTTGTGCGCGCCGCTGCAAGAGACGGCCCAGGTTGGTTCGGTAGCGGCGCTCATGCTGCGCCCCGGCGAGCAGCTGATCGACAGCGTCGGCTTGAGCTGCGACGCGACGCTCGCCGCGTTTCCGCGACTGCAGGGTATGGAGCGCCGCTGCGCGGATGCGCCGCGCCCGGTGCTGGCGGGCCCGGCGGGGACCGCGGCGGCGTACAGGCGCGCGGCATGGGAGCAGGTGGGGGGCCTCGACGAGACGATCACGGCGTACATGGAGGACTTCGACTTGGCGTTGCGCCTGCGCAGCGCCGGCTGGGAGACCATCGCCGCAACCGACGCGGTGGGCGTGCACCTCGGCTCGGCAACCTACGGCCGCCGCACCGCCGCGCAACGCGGCCACGGCGGCTTCGCGCGCGGCTATGTGCTGCGCCGCTACGGGGTGTTGCGCTCGCGGTCGGGGCCGCGCGCGCTGCTGAGCGAGACGATCGCCGCCGGCGGCGACGCGCTGCTCTCCCGGGACCTCGCGGCCCTGCGCGGCCGTCTCGCCGGCTTTCGCGCCGGCGGGGCGGGGGCAAGACTGGCGCCTCCTCAGACCGCGATCGACCGCAAGATTGGCTTTCGGCGTTCGCTCGCGCTGCGCCGCGAGGTGTATGCGAGAACGGGCACGGAGGAGTAATGACTCACAAATCGTCTCGGGTTTAAAGCCAAAAGATGGAATCAATCTATAGATTTGGAGGCGATTTGTCAACCAGCCGAGCTGCCTGGCTGATGGTAATCTCGCGCAAGTCACTGCCCGCGAGCCATGCCTCATACCACGCGACGGTCTCGCAGATCGCTTGGTCGAGGCCGAGCGGCGGGGTCCAGTGGAGCAGCTCGCGCGCGCGGGAGGAGTCGAGCGATAGGTGGTGCGCCTCGTGCGGGTGCGCGCCGGTGTCACGCTCCCATGTGAGGCCGCCAGGCCAGAGCTCGGAGACGCGCCTAACAATCGACTCGACCGAGCGGGCGTCGCGCTCGTCAGGACCGAAGTTCCACGCGCGCGCATATGCAGACGACTCACACAAACCCTGAGCCAGCAACAGGTAACCGGAGAGCGGGCACAGCACGTGCTGCCACGGACGGACCGCGGCCGGATTGCGCACGCGCAGACGCTCGCCATCTACGGCCGCCCTCACTATGTCTGGGATCAGGCGGTCCTCGCCCCAGTCGCCTCCCCCGATTACGTTGCCGGCTCGCGCGCTCGCCAACCTTGAGGACCCCTCCTGCGAGAAGAACGAGCGCCGGTAGGCGCTTGTCACCAGCTCGGCCGCGGCCTTCGAGCTGGAGTACGGGTCGCGGCCACCCAGCTTGTCGGTCTCTCTATAGCCGCGCTTGGAACCTCGGTTCTCATAGCACTTGTCCGAGGTGACGACTACGACCGCCCGCACCGTCTCGCACAAGCGCACCGCCTCGAGCAGATTTACCGTTCCCATTACGTTCGTCTCGTACGTGTCGCGCGGGAAACTGAACGAGCGGCGCACCAAAGGCTGAGCCGCCATGTGGATCACCACCTCCGGGCTGGCGCGCGCGAGCTCGCGCTCCAGCGCCACCGCATCGCGGATGTCACACACGACGCTTGCCGCCATCCCCTCGGCCACTCGCGCCAGCTCATACAGCGACGGCTCGCTCGACAGGGCAGCCAGCGACAAGCCCACCACCTCGGCGCCCAACGACTGCAGCCACAGCGAGAGCCACGCGCCCTTGAAGCCCGTGTGGCCCGTGAGCAGCACGCGACGGTTCGCCCAGAAAGCTGGGTCAATGCTCGCGAGCATCGTGCGATGGTCCCCACCGGGTGATGGCGTGTCGGGCTCCACGAGAGGCCACCCTACTGCGTGCGCCTATGATCTCTCCTTGGCGAGGATCGATCGCGGCGCCATGACGGGAGGCATGAGATGCTACGCTGTAGCACATGGAGATAGGCGTACGTGACCTTCGTAATCGCACCGCTAGCGTGATCGACGCCGTCAAAGGCGGGGAGCGCGTGGTGTTGACCGTGAACGGAGAGCCGCTCGCCGACATCGTGCCTCATGGCGCACGCACTCGCTGGCTTGGCGGAGAGTGGTTGCAGGGGCACTTGTCCGAGCGCGCCGCCGATCCTGGCCTGACCCGAGAGCTGGAAGAGCTCGCCGGGCAGACCATCGACGCGCTGTGAGCGCTCCGAAGCGAGGGCTGCTGGACACGTCGGTGTTCGTTGCCCGCGAGAGCGGGCGGCCTTTGGGCAAGTTGCCCGAGCAGGTGGCGGTATCGGTGGTCACGATCGGGGAGCTGAAGCTCGGCGTGATCAATGCATCCGACGACGCCATACGCACCCGGCGCGCGGACACATTGGCTCTCGCCAGGGCGGCCGACCCGATCCCGATCGGCGAGGCCGTGATGGAGGAGTGGGCCGCACTGGTAGCCGACTGTCGCGCCGCGGGGACACACCGCACGGTCAAGTTGACGGATGCCCTGATCGCCGCGAGTGCCGTCGAGCACGGTCTCCCGGTGGTCACCCAGGACGAGGACTACCGGCAGATCGCACTTGCCCACCCCGCACTGCAGGTCTACAAAGTCTGACCGAGCATCAGGGCAATAGCGCTTTGGACCACCCCTCGACTACGTTTTAGACCACCTTTCGTAAGCGTTTTAGACCAGCATTCAATGGCGCTTTGGACCACTGGTCGTTCCCGCTTTTGCCGCTCAGCGCTCGTGCACCAGCACCACGTTCGAACTCCCCTCGGCATACGGGAAATCGGCCTCCTGCTGGCTGACCACGCGGAACTTGTAATCGATCGGGCCCGCCAGGCGGAAACGGTACGTCGCGCGGAAGACGCCCCCCTTGGCGGTGCTCAGCACCTGGAACTGGCGCCACTGGCCCCTGAGCGTGCGCGCTTCCAGCACCAGTTGCTTGCCACCCGGCGGCAGTGGAGCGCCCTTGAGCTTGCCGCTGAAGACGATCCTGCCGCCTCTTTGCGTCGTGCGCGGGGCTATCCGCAAGCTGAGACTGGCCGGAATCCTCAGCTGCAGCGAGGCCGTGACACTTGGTGCCGGCTCGCCCAGTTGCGCGCTGTAGGCGAACGTTAGCCTTGCCGACTGGGTGCTTGCCGGCAACCGGAAGCTGAAACTGCCGTTTGCCGCCGTTCTCACTGTCCCCAGAGGGCTCGTCGGAGCGCGCTCGTAAGACGGCGTGTCGAACACCTGCACGATTGCTCCCCCGATCGGGGTGCCCGCCGGCGTCGTCAGTTCCCCCGAGACGCCCTGCGCGCGACCGTATCTGCCGGCCAAGCTGGCCTTCGCCGTGGTGCTCCAGCGCAACCGCAAACCTGCCTGCGGCGTGGCGTTCGTGCCGTTGTTCTGTGGCTGTACCGTCGTCACCGGGGTGCTAACCGTCATTACGGGGGTTATTTGGATGGGTTGGGCGTGCTGTTCGGTGCTCTGCGGCTGTTGGCCTTCGGGCGAAAGCGGGGTCGGCTGTTCCACTCCTTTAGTGTCGTTTTTGACGATGACGTTGCGGTCCAAGGCAACCGTCGAGTTGCCCGCCGCGTTGGTCACCGAGACGACTAGGTGGTGCGTGCCATCGGTAAGCGTTGTCGTGTCGAAAGGGACGTCGGCTCGCAAAGCCGCTGGACACGGGCGCAAGTACAGGAACGCCGGCAGACCGTCTGTCGTCTGGGCCACGTTCTGGCAATGATCCCCGTTGCTGCTTAGCACCGTTGCGCCCACTTCTTTGCCGTCGACCGAGAAGACCGCCCGGTACACACCCGAGCCTTCGTCTTCGGCGTGGAAAGAGAGGTCGTCGGTGCCGGACAGCGTTGCTGCCGTCGCCAGTTCGCCTTCGACTTCGCTTACCTTGGGTTGGCTTGTCTGTTCGAGGACGAGATCTGCCGCATAGAGATAGACAACGGCGGCGTAGCCGTTGGCGTCGCCTTTGCCGTTTGGGCATTTGTAGGTCTGCAGTCCCCCACATGAGGCATTCACATAGATGTGTTCACCCAGATTTTTCGTGGGAACAGCGAGAATGTTCGACAACGACATCGGTTCTTCGGGTTCGCCCCTCACTTTCATGCACCCCACCGCGTAGATACATTCGTCAAAGGCTTCTGCCTCTGTTGGGCCTGACAGCCAGAACTGGTAAGTAGCGTTAGCCGCCGACCCACCTTCCCCGTCGCCAGCTCGCCAGAAAGTCGCCTTCGTAACGGTCTCGCCCAAGGGAGCGCTGAATGTCCATGTCGCGACATCGGTCCCAACCACATGGCTTACGCCTTCGCCGAGCGCGGCTATCAGCGCTCCGCCTTTCGCGCACTTGTCTTCGGCGACCACGGCCACACCCGTCGCGGTCCCGCTCCACCCATCCGTAGGCGCCACTTCGCCATTTGGCATCCGGCAGCTGTACACATGGAAGTCGCCAGCCCGAGCGCTACCCACCAGCGCAAGCACGGAAAGCCCCACAAGCATCGCCGCCCCGACCGCCTTCGCCGCCCGCGCCGCCTTCGGGACCGTCACCGCCACCGTCGCCAAAGACCGAGCCGCCGGCCTACTGCTCCTCATCCAAAGCATCCCAGATTCCTTTCCATAGGTGTCGAAAGCGGCCGGTCATGCAGCCGCATAGCTGCATGTCGACAGGCGGCGGCTTCTCACCCCCCTGTCAATTGACTACCGGCACGTCTTTATCGGGCCACCATGCGAGTGAGCCGTAACTTTCGGCCCACCCAAATCGACGGATGTTCGGGTCGATTCAGCTGAAGCGGATCGGCAGCTCGGCCAGGCCGTAGATGCCGAGGATGCTCTCGAACACAGGCTCCCCGTCGAGCGCCAGCCGAGGCATCTTGCGCGCAAGGAAGCCGAGCCCCTCTTCAAGCTCCAGCCGAGCAAGGTTGGCGCCAAGGCAGTAGTGCACGCCGGCCCCGAAGGTGAGCGCTCGCGCTTTGGGTCGCTCGACGGTGATGTCAAACGTGTCAGCGCCTATTTCCGACGCCAGCGCGGCGTTGCCCGCAACCAGCTCGCCACCTTCTCCGTCATCGCCACGCCCACCGGGCAGGTCGCGATTGCCGGTGAACGCGCAGACCATCACGATCGTGTCCTCCGGAAAAGTAACGTCACGGTAGGTCAGCTCCTCGACGGTGATGCGGGCCGTGAAGGGAGTGATCGGCTCGTAGCGCAAAGCCTCCTCGACCGCGGCCCCGGCAAGCGAGGGATCCGCGACAAGCGCCGCCCACTGCTCGGGATGTTCGGCCAGCAGCCGAACCGCGTGAGCAAGCTGGCTCTGGGTCGTATCGACCCCGCCGATCAACACGTTCAGCACGAGGTTGACGCACTCCTCCTCGCTGAGCTTGTCGCCTTGCTCTTCGGCGGCGAGCAAGGTGGAGATCAAATCGTCGCCGGGGCTCTCACGCCGCGCGGCCAACAGCGCGCGCGCATACTCGTAGAACTCCTCCACCGCCTGCTCGATCCCAGCACGCTCGTTCATCATCGAGGCAGCGTCGAACTGGCGTTGGATCCAGTTGGACCAGTGGTGCAGACGGGGAGCGTCTGAGAGCGGCGCCCCCATCACGGTGGCGATCGTCCGCGAGGGATAGGGCTTGGCAAACGCCTCGACGAAATCACACGTGCCGGCGTCAACTACGGGAACGAACAACTCCTCCAAAAACCCCCGCATCGCGGGACGCCAACGCTCCACGGCACGCGCCGTAAGTGCCGGGTTCACAAGGCTGCGCAAGCGCGTGTGATCGGCCCCGTTGACGTGCAGGATGTTGCGCTTCATCTCCTCCCAAAGCGGACCGCTGTTGACGTCGAACAGCTCGGCGATCTTCATACCCGGGAAGATCGCCGAGCGTGTCCGTAGGAAGAACTCGCCCGCCTCGCGGTCGAGCACCACATACCCGTACGGCCCAGCCGCCAGCCATCCCTCGGCTGCCAGCTCGTTCATGGCCGTGTGAAAGCGCCCCCCCTTCAGCTCGGGGTCGGTGTAGTCGAAGCTCGAAAGCTCCAGCTCTCCGACAAGCGTCATGTCGGGATCGGGTAGCTGCGGATGGGCGGTGGGATGGGTAGCGGGATCCTTACTTCTTCGGGTGCACCGTCTGCTTGAGGCTTGCTCCAGGGGTGAACTTCGGGGCCTTGGACGCCTTGATCTTTACCTTCTCGCCCGTGCGCGGGTTGACCCCTTGGCGGGCTGCGCGTTTGACCACGGAGAACTTGCCGAAGCCCGTGATAACGACCTCGTCGCCTTTCTTCAGCGTCTTGCCGACGGTGGTCAAGAACGACTCGACCGCGCGCCCAGCATCCGCCTTGGAGAGACCGCTGTCGGTGGCGATCGCCTCGACAAGCTGGCTCTTGTTCATGGAGTGCTCCCTTTCGATTGTGTGACTGGCAGGGCCGCAGACTAGCGCGCCAGCCCACGAACTGGCTTGAGCGTGCGGCGCAGCCGCTCGCGCATCAGCTGCAAGCCACGCTCGGGCCCCACCGCCGGCGAGCCGATCGCAGCACTCGCCTTCTCCCCGCAGAGGCTTGTGTTCGACGGCAGCTCAAGCCCCGGATCCTCCCCGCAGGCCTGCAGAAAAGCCTCGACCGTCCCCTCTTGCACGAGCCCGGACTCGCAGCCAAACGCAGCCGCCAGCAACTCCAGCCACTCGTAGCGTCCCAACGGCACACTTCCGCCCATGTTGTAGATGCCTTCACACCCTTGCGCAATCAGCTCGCAGGTGCGCTGCGCGAAGTCCCAAGCGTATGTGGGCGAGCGCCAAAGCCCGCGCGGCGCGGCCAGCTCAGCGCCTTCGCACAGGCGCTTGGCCAGCCTCAACGACAGCCCCGAACGCTCCCAGACGCTCAGCTGCCCCTCCGCACCAGGCTCCTCCATGTCCTGCTCCCACTCGTCTTGCTGCCGAGAGCCTTTGCGCGCCAGCCGCGACAGGTTCACGCCGTACACGTCCGCGGGCCGCAGAATCAGCCAGGGAAGATTCGCGCGCATGACAGCCTGCTCGCAGGCAAGCTTGGAGCGTCCGTAGGCGTTGACGGGAGCCGGAGCATCGCTCTCGGCAAAGCGCGAGCCGGCGGGTCGGTAGCCGCTGTAGACCCAGTCGCAGGACACCAGCACGTAACGAGCGCGTACGGCTCGCGCGGCGGCGACCGTGTGTTCGGCAGCGATGTAGTCGAGCTCGGCCAGCCGTGGCTCGTACTCGAAGCGGCTGAGCGCGACGCCGCCGGCGGCGTGCACGATCACGTCGGGATCGAACTCCATGGCAGCGGCAACGCACTGGTTGCGCTCCGCAAGCTCGACCGCGAGCGTCTGCACCCCGTCCAGCTCGACGGCTTGCGCGCGATAGCAGCCGATCGCCTCCCAACTCTGCTGAGCCGCCGCGGCGGCCAAATTCGATCCGATCAGGCCACCGGCGCCTGTCACCAACACCCGCATCTCGATACGCACCGTCTAGTAGCTCTCAAATGACGGTAGCACCGCCAGACCTTCGTTTACGGCAGGAACGCGTTCGTGCCGTAGCGCGCCGGGAAAATCGGCGCATGGATCAGGCCGGCGCCGAGCATCCATTTCGACATCGCCGCAACATTGGCCGGCTGCAGAGCCCCGAAGGGGACGGTGTGCCCCACGGCGAACAGCGGCAGGTAGACCTTCAGCGACGCCGCCGTCAGTGCGTGCGGCAGCGTCGGGTTGGCCGTCTCAAGCTCCGCCAGGCTGCGCGAGGGATCGGCAAGCGTGTCTTCGTAGCCGTGCACGGTGGCGGCAACAAAGTCACTTACGAGCTGGGGATCGGAGGCGACCTCATGGCGCGTCGTGAACGCGACCAGACCGGGGTAAGAGGGTCCGCCGTACTGGGCCAGCCCGAACGCACTGACCGGATGTCCGCTCGCGCCAAGCGTCACGCCTTCGTCAGGAATGAAGCCGGTGAAGGCCGCGATCCGACCGGCCAGCAGCGCCTGGGGCCCGTTGAAGCCGACCGTGACGACGTGCACGCGACTGGGATTCACGCCCGAGGCACGCAACTCTGTGTCGAGCACAGCCAGATCGCTCGGCACGCCAGTAATGCCAACCGTCTTGCCGGCCAGGCCGGCAGGCGAGTGCAGGTGCTCGGAAGCCAGCGCGATCAGCCCGCCGAGCGGCTGCTGCACGAGCGCCATCACGGCTTGGGCATCGCCGCCGCCGGCGATCAGCGAGGCCACATCGCTGCCGTCAGCGAGCCCGAACTGAGCCTTGCCGGCATCGATCAGCTTCAGCGTGTCCTGTGTCGAGGTCGGTTCGACCACACGCAGATCGATGTTCTCGCGCTTGTAGTAGCCCGCGGCCAGCGCCCGATAGACACCGGCATGCACAGCATTGGGAGTGAAGTCGAGAATCAGCGTCGCCTGCGTGGGATGCTCAAGCGGCGCTGGGACGACGTGAACGGAGACGCGCGTTGGGCTGCTTGTGCGCGTCGTGCTGCTTGTGCTCGAAGAGCCGCACGCGCACAGGCCAATCGCCAACACGCAGGCCGACCCCCAGGCACCGAGGATTCTCCGCCCCCGCGAAGGCAGGGAGCCGAAACCCCGGATGGGCAGGCGGTATCGTCCAATCACTTGAAGGGATCCTCCTCAGCGCAGTTTGCGGGACAGCACGCGGCGGGCCACGAGCCACGCACGCTATCGGGCGAGCCGGTTCGGGAGCTTTACACGCCCGCGGACTTGCCGTCGGGCATCGGCGATCCCGAGCGCGACCCGATCGGCAAGCCTGGCTCCTACCCGTTCACGCGCGGCATCTACGAGTCGATGTACCGCGGCCGCTTGTGGACGATGCGCCAGTTCGCGGGCTTCGGCACCAGCGAGGAGACCAACGAGCGCTTCCACTACCTGCTCGCCCACGGCCAGACGGGCCTGTCGACCGCATTCGACATGCCTTCGCTCATGGGCCACGACTCCGACGACAGCCGCTCCTTCGGCGAGGTCGGCCGCGAGGGCGTCGCGATCGACACGACCGAGGACATGCGCACGCTGTTCGCCGGCATCGACCTGGGTGAGGTATCGGTGTCGATGACGATCAACGCGCCGGCGGCGATCATGCTCGCTTTCTTCGTCGTCGCCGCCGAAGACCCGGACCCCGCCGGTCGCGCAGTGGGTGCGCACGGAGCCACAAACGGCGCGTGCGGAGAGGCCGACCAGGGGGTGAGCGCAGATCGGCTGTCCGGCACGATCCAGGCGGACATCCTCAAGGAGTACATCGCCCAGAAGGAGTGGTGCTTTCCGATCGACCCGGCGATGCGCCTATGCGGCGACATGATCGAGTGGTGCACGCGCCACATGCCGCGCTGGCACCCAATATCGATCTCCGGCTACCACATCCGCGAGGCCGGCTCGACCGCCCAGCAGGAGCTCGCCTTCACGCTCAAGGACGGGCTCACCTACGTAGAGCAGGCAATCGCGCGCGGCCTCGATGTCGACGACTTCGCCCCGCGCCTGTCCTTCTTCTTCAACGCCCAGATCGACTTCTTCGAGGAGATCGCCAAGTACCGCGCGGCACGACGCATCTGGGCACGCGAGCTGCGCGAGACGTTTGGCGCCAAGAACGAGCGCTCGTGGCTGATGCGCTTTCACACACAGACGGCCGGCGTGTCGTTGACCGCCCAGCAGCCGCTCAACAACATTGTGCGTACCACGATCGAGGCGCTGGCCGGCGTGCTCGGCGGAACGCAGTCGCTGCACACGAACTCCTACGACGAGGCTTTGGCGCTGCCGACCGAGGAGGCCGTGCGGATCGCGCTGCGCACACAGCAGGTGATCGCGCACGAGTCGGGCGTCGCCAACACGGCAGACCCGCTGGGCGGCTCCTACTTCGTCGAGGCGCTGACCGACGAAATGGAGGCCCGCTGCTACGAGTATTTCGCCAAGATCGACGAGCTAGGCGGGATGGTCGAGGCGGTCAAGCGCAACTACCCCCAGCGCGAGATCGCCGACGCGGCCTTCACGCTGCAGCAGGACATCGACGCGGGCGAGCGCGTCGTGGTGGGCGTCAACCGCTTCTGCGAGGGCGACGAGGGCGAGCCCGAGATCCTGCGCATCGACCCGGCGCTGGAGCGTAAGCAGATAGACCGTCTGCAGTCAGCGCGTGCACGGCGCAGCAGCGCCGAGGTGGAGCGCGCACTCGCCGAGCTGCGCGGCGCGGCGGCAGGTGAGGCCAACCTGATGGACCCGCTGATCGAGTGCGCCCGCACCGGCGCCAGCGAGGGCGAGATCATCGAGTCGCTACAGCAGGTCTTTGGCCGCTACACCGAGTCACCAGTCTTTTGACGGGATCTGAGCGGCGCGATACTGCGTCTTCGCTCGCTTGTGTGCGAAGCACACCGCGCTCGCTGCATCCTTGTCTCGCTTGCTCAGATCCCGTCAAAAGGGGCTCCCTTCAAGCTTCATAAGTTCTTACGCATTTTCCTCGCAACTTCTTAGGTTCGGCCAGGGTTTGCCGCGTTAGGGTCGTAGAAGTTCAGGAAGAAGCCGTCCAGCATTCCGGAGAGAGCAGGACCGCAACCGCATGCCGCGCCGCCCATTCGCTCAAAAGACGATCAAAGCGCACCTGCTGGGCAGGGCGCTTGTGCTGCTCGGAGTCGCGATCGCCACCGGCTCGGTCGCGGCCCTGGCTTTCGGGGCGAAGCGAATCGCCGCTGAGAACGCCGCTTATAAAGGTCCGTCGGCCTCCCAGTGTGTGCCCTCGCAGCTGAACCGCTCAGACCTGCTGCCGGGCACGCAAATGGCGGTCTCGCCGTTGCCGGACTCGCTCGACGCGTCAGACGGCAGCCAGATCAGCCTGCTCGGCTACCCCGTGGGCGACCTCTCGGCCGTCTCGGTCAACGGCTCGCGCAGCGGCAACCACCCCGGAAGGCTGGAGGCCTACTCGCAGGGCGACGGCGCCAGCTTCGTGCCCTCAAAAGGCTTCGACGCCGGTGAGCTCGTGACCGTACGCGGCAAGCTCGCAAGCACCGGCAAGCTCTATCCCTTCCAGTTCCACTTCACGACCTCGGTGCCCGACCCGCTCGGACACCCGGCGTCGAGCCCCAACCCCGCCGCCAAAGCCGGCGAACTGAACGTGTTCCATTCGCGCTCGGAACTACAGGTCCCGGTGCTGACCGTCACCTCCTCCGCGGCCGGTCAGCAACCCGGCGACATCTTCACCGCCCCGTACTCAGGCGCCGGCCAGGACGGACCGGCGATCTACGACGGCGCCGGCAACCTCCTGTGGTTCGACCCGATGCCGCCGGGCACCGAGGCGGCCAACCTGCAGGTACAGACCTACGAAGGCAAACAGGTGCTCACATGGTGGCAGGGCTACATCCCGCCGCAGGGCTTCGGCCAGGGCGAAGAGGTGATCGCCAACGGCAACTACCAGGCGATCGCGAAATTCCGTGCCGGCAACGGGCTGCCGGCCGACCTGCACGAATTTCGCATCACCGCCCAGGACACGGCGCTATTGACCTCGTTTGACCCGATCCGCTGCAACCTGTCGAGCGTCGGCGGCCCGTCAAGCGCCGCCGTGACCGACAGCCTCTTCCAGGAAATCGACCTAAAGACGCACCTCGTCCGGCGCGAGTGGCATCCGCTGGACCACGTCGCCCTCTCCCAGTCCTACGCGAGCCCGACCGGCTCCACCACAGAATGGCCTTTCGACTACTTCCACATCAACTCGATCGACCCCAACCCCGACGGCTCGACGTTGATCTCCTCGCGCAACACCTCGGCGCTGTTTGAGCTGAACACGAGCACCGGGCAGGTCAGCGCACAGATCGGCGGCAAGCACCCGACCTTGACGCTCGGCTCCGGTGCCGCCACCGCCTACCAGCACGACGCCCAGGAACTGCCCAACGGTGAGGTCACCGTGTTCGACAACGGCGGCGTGCCGAAGGTCCATCCTCAGTCGCGCGGCGTGATCTTGGCGCTCAACCCAAGCGCCAAAACCGACACGCTTGTCGGCGAGTTCGAGCATCCCACGCCGCTCGCGGCAGGCAGCCAGGGCAGCGTGCAGGCGCTTGAAGGGGGCAATTTGTTCATCGGCTGGGGGGCCGAACCGTACTTCTCCGAATACACCTCGACCGGCACGCTCGTCTTCGACGCGCACATGCCCAAAGGCGCCGAGTCCTATCGCGCCTACCGCTTCCCGTGGACCGGCTATCCGACAGGCGCACCGTCGATCGCGGCGGCAGCCGGGAGCGGTGGCACGACGACCGTCTACGCCAGCTGGAACGGCGCCACCCAGATCGCCGGCTGGCAAGTGCTGGCCGGCAGCAACGCCGGCAAATTGACGGTTGCCGCCGGCGCGCCCAAGAGTGGCTTTGAGACATCGATCTCCGTCCCAGGCAGCCAGGCATACGTGGCCGTACAGGCACTTAGCGCCGAAGGCACCCTGCTCGGAACCTCACGCACGATCAAGGGTTAGTGAAATTACTATGGTGACTACCATATGTAGTCACTAAGGTAAATTGCGCAAAAAGAGTACTACTTCCTCGACGCCATCGCCCGCTCCAAGTACGGAGCAAGCAGCGCGGCAGCCGCGGCGGCGGTCGCAGGCGGGGAGTCGCGCGGCATCGTCACGTAGCTGATCGCAAGCCGCACAAACGTGTCGGCAAGCAGCTCGATGTCCTCGTCGTTCGCATGCGGCCATCCCCTCCGCATAGCCTCGCCCAAGCGTGCCGAGGCCCACAACAGCACCGGACGGCTCTGCGTGGTAATCAGCGGCAGCATGCCGCCGGTGCCGTCGTCTGCGAGCAGCAGGGCCACCAACGGGTCCTCGGCGGCTGCACTCAAGAAGACCTCGAGGCCGGCCTCCACCGCCGCACGCGGATCGTCCAGATGCAGCTCGATCGCACGTTCGACCGTATCGAGGAAGCGCGCGCCCTCGCGAATCACGAATGTCTGCGCGAACTCGTCGCGCGAGCCGAACTCCTTGTAAAGCGTCTGACGACTGACCCCGGCCGCACGGGCGACCTCGGCCATCGAGATCTGCGCCCACGGCCGGTCTCCCAACAATTCCCGCGCAGCGTCGAGCAATGTGTCGCGCAGTAGCTCACGCGCGGCGACGCGGTAAGGCTTGGCTGGAGCCTGCTTTGCGGGCGACACGATCAACATTGTGCCGCGCGGCGCCACAACCGTACTCATGAACTCGCCGCGGGCGCCCCGTAGCGTGCCAGCACCCGCCGGCGCGTGCGCGGGTGAATGTTCATCTGCGAGAAGTCGCCTTCGTAGTGCTCGATCAGACGCCTGTCCATGATCCGTCGCCACAGCGGCGGGATCGCGGCGGCCACGATCATTCCCGCATAGCCCGTGGGTAGCTGCGGCGCCTCGTCGAAGTGGCGCAGCGACTGGTAGCGACGCAGCGGATTGGCGTGATGATCGGAGTGGCGCTGCAGGTGGTAGAGCAATACGTTGGAGGCGACGTTGTTGCTGTTCCAACTGTGCTCAGGCTGCGTGCGCTCGTAGCGACCGTCCTCGCGTGTCTGGCGCAAGAGCCCGTAATGCTCGAGATAGTTGACGACCTCAAGCAGCGAAAAGCCGATCACCGCCTGGATAAAGAGGTAGGGCAACACGACCGGCCCGAAGACGATCGCCAGCCCGCCAAACAGCACAACCGACATCAGCCAGGCGTTGAAGATGTCGTTGCGAATGCTCCAGAAGCGATGGCCGTCGCGCTGCAGGTGCTCGCGTTCGATCTCAAGCGCCGAGCGCAGGCTGCCGACGACGGTTCGCGGCAGGAACTCGTAGAAGCTCTCCCCCAGACGCGAGCTGGCTGGATCCTCGGGCGTGGCGACACGCACATGGTGCCCGCGGTTGTGCTCGACGAAGAAATGCCCATAGCCGGTTTGCGCAAGCGCCACCTTGGAGAGCCAGCGCTCGGAGTCGGCGCGCTTGTGGCCGAGCTCGTGCGCGGTATTGATCGCCACGCCTGCGACCATCGCCACCGTCAGCGCCAGGCCGACCGATTCCAGGATGGAGAGGCCTCCCCGCGACCACATCCAGCAGGCGAAGATCAGGCCCGCATACTGCAGCGGCAGGAAAGCGTAAGTGCACCAGCGGTAGTAGCGATCCTGCTCCAGCCACTTGATCACGCTGTCGGGGGGGTTTGATGCATCGAGCCCGACCAGCAGGTCGAGCAGCGGGAACACAGCGAAGATCAGCACGGGGCCGTAGAACCAGAAGACGCCGAGGCCGGTCGCTTCGACCAAGCCCCAGGAGATGAACGGCAAGAGCGGCACGATCAGGCCGAGCAGCCAGGCATAGCGCTTGTGGTCGCGCCAATGTGTACCAGCCGGCACGCCCTGACCTGGCGCGTAACCTTGCGCCGGCGTTGGTTCTACAGAGCTCATCTTGCCGTACCTCCTACTCGCGTCGGAACATCACGGGATATCGGGTTTACAAAATTAGCATATCTGTAAAGACCAGGCACGCCCAATCCATATATGTCTTTAAAACGGCCGCTGTTTGGCTACTTGTAGGCGAACCGCCCACTGGGGCGTTCGTCAAAAAAAGTACATCCGACTCCTACCCCATCCAACCCGACCATTAAATATCAGCGCGATTTTTAATGGTCCTCGTTTTACTGGGCTTCACGGAACCTTCATTTGCCGGGCTTTACCGAACCTTCAAGACCAGCTTGCCCACATTCTCCCCCCGGAAAAGCTTCTGCAGCGCCTCCGGGAAGCTCTCGAAGCCCTCGACGACGTCCTCGCGCGCGATCAGCTTGCCCTCGGCGATCCAGCCGGCCATCTCGCCGACGGCCTCAGGCGCGCGGCCCATGTAGTCGATCACGACGAAGCCCTCCATGCGCGCGCGGTTGACCAGCAACGACATGTAGTTGCCAGGACCGCTCATCGAGGTCATTTTGTTGTACTGGGAGATCGCCCCGCAGATCACCACACGCGCGCCGCGCGCCAAGCGCGCCAAAGCCGCGTCGAGTATCTCGCCGCCTACATTGTCGAAGTACACGTCGACGCCCTCCGGGCAGTGCTTGCGCAGCGCCTCGCCGACATCCTCGCCCTTGTAGTCGATCGCGGCGTCGAAGCCGAGCTCCTCGACGATCCAAGCGCACTTCTCGGGCCCGCCGGCGATGCCGACGACGCGACAGCCCTTGATTTTGGCGATCTGCCCGACCACGCTGCCCACAGCGCCGGCGGCGCCCGAGACGACAACCGTCTCACCCTCTTTGGGGGCGCCCACGTCGAGCAGGCCGAAGTAGGCGGTAATGCCCGGCATGCCCAGCGCTCCCAGGAACGTGGTCAGCGGGATCTCGCCGGCATCGACTTTGAAGACCGCGTTCTCGTCGCACACCGCATACTCCTGCACGCCAAGCCAGCCCGTGACGTGGTCGCCGACAGCGAACTTCTCCCCCTTGGACTCGACTACCTCGCCAACCGTCCCGGCACGCATGACTTCGCCGATCTGCACCGGTGGGATGTAGGAGCGTCCCTCCGACATCCAGCCGCGCATCGCCGGGTCGAGCGAGATGTAGGCCGTCTTGATCAGCACCTGTCCATCGGTCAGCTCGGGAAGCGACTCCTCGACATAGTCGAAGTGCTCGGGCCCGACCATCCCGTCCGGGCGTGCGGCTAGACGAAACTGGTGGTTGACGGCATCCATTTGACGGCTCTCCCTCGTTGGCTTGACTTGCGTTCAGTGTGTCAGGCATCCACAACTGGGCGCGGGCAAGTGTTTTTTGGGATATTGGGCGTGCCCGTCGGCAATACGCGCCCGGCCCACGACCATTGACATATAGGCGTACCTGTCGGTTTGGGCGTGCCCTGTCGAGAAGACGTGCCCCGCCCATTTAACGAGGAGAGACCAGCCGTGGACTTCGAGCACTCGCAACGCACGCAAGAGCTGCTTGAGCGCCTGATCGCCTTTCAGGAACGCGAGGTGTCCCCGCGCGAGGAGCCCTACATGCGCGAGCTGCTCTCACGCGAGGATCCATGGGTCGTGCTGCCGGCGATCGAGGAGCTCAAGGAGCTCGCCAAGCAAGAAGGCCTTTGGAACCTGTTCCTGCCCGACGAGGAGCTTGGGGCCGGACTCTCCAATGTCGAGTACGCGCCGCTGGCCGAGCGCATGGGGCGCTCGCTGATAACCGCCGAGGTGTGCAACTGCAACGCGCCCGACACCGGCAACATGGAGGTGCTCTGGCACTTCGGCTCCGATGAGCAAAAGCAGCGCTGGCTACAGCCTCTGCTCGACGGACGCATCCGCTCGGCCTTCTGCATGACCGAGCCCGAGGTCGCCTCCTCAGACGCGACCAACATGCAAGCGACAGCCGTCCTCGATGGGGACGAAGTGGTTGTCAACGGCACCAAGTGGTGGAGCACCGGCGTGGGACATCCCAACTGCCAAGCATTGATCTTCATGGGGTTGACCGACCCACAGGCCGACCGTTACCACCAGCACTCGATGGTGCTCGTGCCGATGGAGACGCCGGGCGTGAAAGTGGAGCGGATGCTCGAAGCGATGGGCTTTCTCGACGCCCCGGGTGGCCACGGCGAAATCTCCTTCACCGACGTGCGCCTGCCGGCAAGCGCGATCGTCGGCGGCGCCGGTCAAGCCTTTGCGATCGCCCAGGCCCGGCTCGGTCCCGGGCGCATCCACCACTGCATGCGTCTGATCGGGCTAGCCGAGCTGGCGCTCGAATTGGCCTGCGCACGCGCGAGCGAGCGCACGGCCTTCGGCAAGCCGCTGGCCAACCTCGGCGGCAACCGCGAGCGCATCGCCGACGCACGCATCGCGATCGACCGCGCGCGCATGCACGTGTTGCACGCCGCCTGGCTGGTAGATCAAAAAGCGCCCGAGGCGCTCGGCGCCGTCTCACAGATCAAGGTCGCGACCCCGAACATGGCCCAGGACGTCGTGGACATGGCGATTCAATTGCACGGCGGCGGCGGGCTCTCCAACGACTTCCCGCTCGCCGGCGCTTGGACGGCCGCGCGCGCATTGCGCCTGGCCGACGGCCCCGACGAAGTGCACCGCGGCGTGGTCGCTCGCCTGGAGCTGGCGCGCTATGGCAAGGGGAAGTGGTCGGGTTGAGCGCACTAGCCGAGCTAGCGTCTACCGTCTGAACATGGTCGAGCGCGTCGAGCAGGCCGTAGGCGATGGCGCAAGCAAGTCTGAGGCGTCAAGTTCCCCACAGAACTCCCGCGCGGTGCTCGCGGCGCTGATCGCGGTCGCGGCCGTCGCCAACCTCAACCTGTCAGTGGCCAACGTCGCCCTACCCGACATCGGCAAGGCGTTCGACGCGTCGCAGACCGGGCTAGACCTCGTGGCCGTGGGCTACTCGCTGGGACTGGCCACCTCGGTGCTGTACCTCGGTGCGCTCGGCGACCGTCACGGACGGCGCATGATGCTGCTACTGGGAACAGCGCTTGCGATCCCGTCGTCCCTGCTGGCAGCGCTCGCCCCGTCGATCGCCGTGCTGTTCGTTGCCCGCCTGTTCGGCGGCTTGGCGGCCGGTATGGCCTACCCGACTACGCTCGCGCTGATTACCGCGCTGTGGTCGGGCGCGGCACGCACCCGCTCGATCGCGCTGTGGTCCGGTCTAGGAGGCAGCATGTCGGCGCTTGGGCCGCTGATAGCTGGCGTGCTGCTAACCGGTTTTCATTGGGGGTCGGTGTTCTCGATCACGATCCCGCTGGCGGCCATCGCGCTGCTTGCGGCATGGCGCTATGTGCCCGCACATGTGCACGAGACAAGCGATCCGGTGGACAACCTGGGGGGCGTGCTGTCGGTGCTGGCTGTTGCCGGACTGGTACTCGCGATCAACTTCGCGCCGGTCCCCAACGAGACGACGATCGTGCTCGTCACCGCGATCGTGGCAGTGGCCGCTGGGGTGGGATTCGTGATCCGCCAACGACACGCGAGCTCGCCTTTGTATGACTTGAAGATCGCTGGACGAACTACCTTCTGGGTGGCGGCGCTCGCGGGGATTGTCGTGTTCGGCTCCTTGATGGGCGCGATCTTCGTGGGCCAGCAATTCGAGCAGAACGTGCTCGACTACTCGACGCTCGACGCCGGCCTGTCGATCCTCCCGGCGGCAGTGCTGATGGTGGCGATCGCGCCCTTCTCGGCCAAGCTCATCGTCACACGCGGCTCACGCGTGACGCTGCTGTGCGGCTACGTGTTCTGCCTGCTGGGCTTCATAACGATGCTGGCTCTGTGGAAGCAGGGAATCCCCTACTGGAAGGTAGGCCTCGCCTACGCGTTCATCGGGGCGGGCGTCGGCTTTGCCGGCACGCCGGCGTCACACTCGCTGACCAGCTCGGTGCCGGTGCACCGCGCGGGCATGGCCTCGGGCACCGCGGACTTGCAGCGCGACCTCGGCGGCGCGATCATGCAGTCGATCATGGGCGCGCTGCTGACAGCCGGCTACGCCGCGGCGGTGTCGAGTGCGATCGCGTCCTCGCCGAACAAGGCGCGCATTACGAGCAGCGTCGAAAACGAGCTGACCAAGTCGTTCTCCAGCGCCGCCGCCACCGCCTCGCGCTACCCCGCCTATGCGAAAGCGATCGTCGAAGGCGCCAAGCAATCCTTTGTGAAAGGCGACGAGTGGACGTACACAGCGGGCATCGTGGCGATCGCGCTCGGCACGCTGATCGTGTTCTTCCTGTTCCCGGGAAAGCAGCGCGAGGAAGAGCTGCTAGCCGAATATCACGTGCTCGACAGCGCCTCAGACGCCTGAGCTTTTGTGCAGCTGAGCTTCGGGCTGCCGAGCTTTCGGATACCTGAGCTTCGGACACCTGAGAAAGATTTGCCGCCCACAAACGTTTCTTTGGGGTGGATATGCGCGCATGGGGGCGATCTAGCGAGAGCGACCATATGGGTCCGTCGTCGCACAACCAGCTGCGCGGCGCTCGCGGCGCTTGGTCGATGGCGCTGCTTGTCCTGTGCCTGATCGCCGCGCTGTGGGTTGGACGAGACTCGCTCGGGACCGCTCACGCCGGGACCGTCGTCCCCGCGTTCGTGCAGGCCTCAAGCGCCCACGCCAGCTCCGTCACGAGCCTGACGGCAACGCCGACGTCGAACGTGACCGCCGGCAACACGATGGTGGTCGAGGTCGGCGTGTGGAGCGAAAAGTCGGCTACTACAGCCAGCGTCACCGACTCCGCCGGCAACAGCTATGTGGAGCTGCTGCACTTCACCGCCTCGGACAAAACCGAAATGAGCATCTGGGCGGCGCCGATCGGCGCCGGCAGCGGGACCAAGCCGACAATCACAGCTACGCCTTCGAGCAAGGCCGACACCGGCTTCGTGGCGCTCGAATACTCGGGTGTGGCGAGCGCCCAGGGGGCGACCGTCGTCGACCGCTCTGCCTTCAACACAGGCACGACCAAAACTGCCGCTACCGTCTCATCCGGAGCAACACAGGCGACGACCGGCGCCGAGGACCTGGCGATCGGCTTCTACCTGGACTCGGGCTTCGGCGACAACCTCACCGGCGGCACGGGCTTCACCACGCGCGCCAACGTCTCGCCCGAGGGGAACATCGAGCTGCTCGCTCAAGATGCCGTCGTCACCGCCGGCTCGACACCCAACCCGACCTTCGGCACAGGGGCCTCCACCGTCTGGCTCGCCTCGACCCTCGCCTTGCAAGGGGGCGAATCCGGACCCATCACCGCGCCCAGCGCGCCGACTGAAGTCGACGCCGCCGCCGGCAACGGCAGCGCCAACGTCACCTGGAAGGCTCCCTCCAGCGGTGGCAGCACGATCGCTTCCTACACCGTCACCCCCTACGTCGGCTCGGTCGCACAAACCCCGACAACAGTGAAAGGCTCGCCGCCGGCGACGAGCGCCACTGTCTCCGGCCTCACCAACGGCACCACCTACACGTTCACGGTAAGCGCCACAAACAGCGCGGGCACCGGACCGCCGTCAAGCGAATCCAATGCCGTGACGCCCAACACCAAGCCCGAAGGCGAATTCACCCCGCTTGCCAGTTGGCCGTTCGTGGCGCTCCACCTGATCCAACTCGCGAACGGCAACGTGCTCGCCTTCGACGGCTGGCAGCAGCCCGAGCCCACCTACGTGTGGAACCCGACGACGCAGGCGTTCACCTCGACCAACGCCCCGGACAGCATCTTCTGCTCGGGCATGGCTCAACTTCCAAACGGGGAGGCGATGACTGTCGGTGGCTACGGCGGGCTCACCACCGGGCAGATCGGCATCGTCGACACCGCCGTCTTCAATCCGGCTACCGGCACTTGGTCGCGCGTAGCCAACATGCACACGCCGCGCTGGTACCCCGACGTCACCGAGCTCGCCAACGGCGACTACGTTGCCATCAGCGGCAACTCGACCAACGCCAATACTTGGGCCAACACGCCGGAAGTGTACGACCCGACTACCAACACCTGGACCGAACTGACGAAAGTCTCCACCTCACAGATCAAAGAGGAGGAGTACCCCTTCTCCTACCTGCTGCCCAGCGGCGAAGTCTTTACGATCGGCCCCTCCGAGGATCTCTCCTTCGAGCTCAACGTCGCCAACCAGACCTGGACGCAGATCGGCGGAGCCAGTGGCATCACCAACGGCTCCTCGGTCATGTACCGCCCGGGCAAGATCCTCTACAGCGGCGGCGCGCCAAGCGTCATCAGTACGACCAACTCGGTCGCCAACACGGCGGTCATCGACCTGACGGCCGCGACACCCAAATGGCAACAGATCGCGCCGATGCACAATAACCGCGTCTACCACACGCTGACGATGCTCGCCAACGGCGAAGTGCTGGCCGTCGGCGGCGAGGCCTCAAGCGACCAGGCAATCGTCACAAGCGGCGTGCTGCCGACGGAAATCTGGAACCCCGCGACTGAAAAGTGGACTGCCGCGGCGCCGATCGCCGCCGCGCGCAACTACCACTCGACGGCGATGTTGATGGCCAACGGCAAGGTGCTGATCGCCGGCGGCGGACACCCCAACGGCCTTGGCGATCCTGGCGAGTTCTCCTCACAGATCTATTCGCCGCCCTATTTGTTCGACGGCCCGCAGCCGACGATCGGCTCGGCTCCCGCGGCTTCGACATACAACACGAGCATCACCGTCACGACGCCGGAAGCGGCTTCGATCGGCTCAGTCAACCTCGTCTCACTCGGCACCGACACACATCAGATCGACATGGCCCAGCACTTCGTGCCATTGTCGTTCACCGCAAACTCGGGTTCGCTGACGGTACAGACGCCGGCCAACTCGGCACTTGCGCCGTATGGCAACTACATGCTCTTTATTGTGAATAAAAAGGGCGTGCCATCGATCTCCACCCCGCTCAACCTGAGTCCCACGCCCACGGCCCCGGCCGCTCCCACCGGCGTGAGCGCGACCGGCGGCGAAGGCAGCGCCACCGTGACCTGGACTGCGCCCTCGCCTGGTACAAGCCCGATCTCAAGCTATACAGTCACGCCTTACATCGGTAGCACCGCTCAGTCGAGCACCGTTGTCAACGGCTCGCCGCCCGCGACCGGCACCACGGTCACCGGCCTGAAAAACGGCGCCACCTACACATTCACCGTGACGGCGACCAACGCTGTCGGCAGCGGGCCTCCCTCGGAAAAGTCGAACGCCGTGACCCCGTCAGCTCCCACGGCACCGGCCGCGCCGACAGCCCCGACGGCCACCCCCGGCAACGCGAGCGCGACCGTCACCTGGAGCGCGCCCGCCAACAACGGCAGCCCGATCGTCAGCTACACGGTAACCCCCTACCTCGGCAGCACGGCACAGCCCGCCACCACGATCAGCGGCTCGCCGCCCGCGACCAGCGCCACGATTATCAGGCTCACCAACGGCGCCACCTACACATTCACCGTGACAGCAACCAACGCCATCGGTAGCGGACCTGCCTCGGCCGCTTCGAACGCCGCCACGCCCTCCGGCACGGCCTCGCCGCAATTCATACAGCAGGCCTCCGGCCACGCCCACAACGTCACGAGCTTGGCCGTGACCCCGGGGGCCAGTCTCGTCACCGGCAATCGCCTGGTCGTCGAGGTCGGCGTCTGGAGCGGCACCAACGCGACCGCTTCGAGCGTCAAGGACTCCGCCGGCGACACATTCACCGAGTTGCTGCACTTCAAGGCGTCCGACAACACCGAAATGAGCGTCTGGAGCGCGCCCGTGACGGCCGGTGGCGGGACGATTCCGACGATCACCGTCACGCCCAGCGCCAAGGCAGACGTCGGCGTCGCGATGCTCGAATACGCAGGCCTCTCCACCGCGGCCGGGACTGCCGTGGTCGACCAGAGCGCCAACGCAACCGGCACGACCAAAGCGGCGGCCGTGGTCTCTACACCAGCCACCGCTGCGACGACAGCGCCGGGCGAGCTTATCGTCGGCTTCTACACCGATTCCGGCTTCGGCGACAACCTGATGGCACGGATGGGCTTCAACGGTCGCGTGAACGTCTCACCGGACGAAGAAATGGAGTTCGTCGCCGAGGATGCTCTGACCGGGGCCACGGGAGCTACACCGAGCGCAAGCGTGCAGACCGGAGCCTCCACCACCTGGCTGATGGGCGCGATCGTCTTCAAGTCCGCGGCTGTCAGCGAACCGCAGGCGGCGCCACTGGCCGCGCCGGCGCGTCTGGTCGCGACGCCCGCCAACGGCGGAGCGATCGTCACTTGGACGGCGCCGCGCAACGGCGGCAGCCCGATCACCACGTACACGGTCACGCCATATCAGGGACTACACGAGCTGCCCTCAACCACCGTCTCCGGCACCAGTGCCGCGATCGGCGGTCTGAAGAACGGCGTCGGCTATCGCTTCAGAGTGGTAGCCCACAACCGGCTCGGCACAGGGCCGAAGTCTCACCTGACGCGCAAGATCAAGCCCTCGCGCTCTGCCATGTGGGCGTTTTGGTGCACGCCGTTCTCGATGGCACCCAACGTTTCGGGCTCGATCCTCACGAGCTTGACCTCGGGCAAGCTCGTGCTGCCGAACGGCCAGGCGGTTATCTGGTCAGGCGCGCATCTGCGGTAGGGACCAGATTCGCGCCAGACGCCGAGCGCGCCGCAACCGACGGTGACTCGCGATACGCGTGTTCAGAAACACCCCCCTTTGTGTGCACAGCGTTCTGGGCTATGCGCGCATCTGCGGTAGGACCGAGTGCCCAGAGCACGACGCTGAACTTTGTTCACGCCGGGTCACAACCGAAGCGCCCATCCACGGGTGGACATGTCGTGCGCCGGGTAAGCAAAGGACATCTCGGAGGTTGCGATCAACCGGCGCGTGCTGGTCACCGGAGCGACCGGCTTCGTCGGTGGGCGCTTGGCGCGCGCGCTGGCAGGCTCGGGTGCCGAGGTTCGCTGCCTGGTGCGCAAAGCAACTCGCGCCGCGGACCTGCGGACCGCCGGCTGCGAGGTTGTCGAGGGCGACGTCGGACAAAGCTCCAGCTTGGATGGGGTCGGCCGCGAGATCGATGTCGCCTACTACCTGATCCATGCGATGGCCGGCGGCGAGGGCTTCCAAGAGCGCGAGCAGGAAGGCGCCCGCAATTTCGCCCAGATGGCCGGGCGCGAAGGGATCAAGCGCGTTGTCTATCTCGGCGGACTGGGCGATCAGAGCGTCTCAAAGCACCTGCACAGCCGCCACGAGACGGCGCTCACCCTGGCCCGCCACGGGCCCGCGCTGACCTATTTCCGGGCCGCGATGGTCGTCGGCGCCGGCAGCGAGTCCTACCGCACCCTGCGCTACCTCGTGCAGAGGCTGCCCGTGATGATCGCGCCCGCGTGGCTGCGCACGAAGACGCAACCGATCGGGATCGACGACGTGATCCAATACCTCAGCCGCGCTCCGCAAGTCCCCGAGTCGAGCGGCCGCGAGATCCAGATCGGCGGCCCCGACGTGCTCTCTTATGGAGACATGCTTGACCGGATGGCCCGCGTGATGGGAAAGCGCCCACGCTTGATGGTTCCGGTGCCGCTGATCACCCCGTGGCTGTCCTCGCTGTGGATCGGGCTCGTGACCCCTGTCGACACGAACGTAGCGCGTCCACTTGTCGAGGGCTTGAAGACAGCCACGGTCGTCACCGACGCCGACGGCGCTAAGCCGTTTGGGATCACGCCCGCACCATTTGACGAGGCACTCAGACAGGCGCTTTCCGAGGAGGGCTCGACGCCCTAGAGCTCCCCTCCTGAGTGCCCCTGAGGACCTACACACTGGGGACCTACGCACTGAGAAGTGTGTCCTGGTCAACCTCATCGATCGGCGCACCTCGTCCCGCGCGCGCATCGGCCTGAATCCACACGACCACCGCCACGGCGGCCGAGACGAATAGCACCGACGGCCATGCGCCTATTAGAAGCCCGAGCAGGTGGGAGAACACAAACGCACCGAAGCCCACGCACCCAAGGATCGCCGCCGTACGCCTGCCATGACGCCGCGCCCACGCCTGGATGCACCACAGGCCGCCGATCGCCAGGACGACTCCGCCAAGCGGCCGCGAACCGGTGCTTACCGCGACCGCAAAGCCTGCGATCAGCGAGGCTGCGGCAATCGGGGCTGTGGGAATCGGGCGCACCGGCCGAGCGTAGCGCGCACGCTTGCCTGTATGCCAACCTGGCGTAAACGCGATGGACGACAAGAGCACAACGACAGTTGACAGTTCTATCCGCGTCGCTCATGACCCACTACCGTCTTTAGGAGGGGAAGTCACACAAGCACGAGGGAAAAGGAACCGATGCACGCACCACCGCTGTTTCGGGATCGGGCCCGGCCAATCCAAATAATCCTCGGCGGCTTTGTGCCGTTCGCGTTCGGAGCGGTCGTTGGAGTTGTCCTTGGCATCTCCGCCGGCGCTTACTGGGGGCTATCTGTGCTCGCCGGGCTCGGCGCGATCTTGGCAGGCTTCGAGCACCAGGACGGATGGGGTGGCGCCGATCGCGGGCTGGTCGGTGGCGCTCTCTTCGGAGCGGGCATATTGATCGCCCACGCAATCGCCGGAACGGATGCCAAGGTCTCGCTGGGGAGCTTTCCGCCACTGCTCATCGTGATCGACGCGATCGCCGGGATGTTGCTCAGTGCCGTCGGAGGACGTCTCAGACGGACGTTGTGGACAGACCCGCGCGGTGGAGATCCGCCGCCGTCCGAGAGCGAGGTACCGGAGGTCTAGGACCCACCCAGAAGGATCGAGCGCCGGAAATCTAGGACCCAACCAGAAGGATCGGATTCCCCGAAGGGTCGCGGACGAGCACACCATCCTCAAGCACACCATCGCCGAGCACACCATCGCCGAGCACACCATCCTCAAGCACACCATCGTTGAGCACACCATCCTCGAGATAGCTCGGCTCATACCCGGCAGCCGCTACTCGGGCTACGACCAAGTCGCGCTCGGCGGTACTCGGCAGCACGATCGTTGCCTGCCTCAACGCCGCCGATCCCTCAGGCGGCTGACGAGCGCCGGCGCTCTCCCATGTATTGGCGCCGAGATGATGGTGATAGCCACCGGCACTTAGGAAGGCCGCTTGTCCGCCAAGCGAGGCCATCCGCGCGAAGCCCAGCACGTCACGGTAGAAGGCAATCGTCCGCGGAATGTCGGCCACACACAGATGAACGTGGCCCATCGTGGTCCCTGTGGGCAGCCCGTCGAACGACGCCCTCAGGGGATCGACCGGTTCGTCCCCCGGAGCAAGTGACCCACTTGCCGGAGCAGCTAGCTCGCCGAACAGACTCGACGTGTCGAGCGGTAGCGTGGTCATGCGCTCGGCGACCCTCCCCTCCCAGACCTCGCGCGGGCGATCCCAGTAGATCTCGATGCCGTGCCCGTCGGGGTCGCTGAGGTAGATCGCTTCACTGACGAAATGGTCGGCGAGACCAACCAACGCGACGCGGTCGCGGGCGGCATGGGCAAGCCAGCGCGCTAGGTCTGCGCGCTCTGGCAGCAGCAGCGCGAAGTGATATAGGCCGCAGTGACCGCGCGACGGACGGGCGCCAGGCTGCTCGATCAAGACCAGCAAGTCCGTAGCGCCGGCACCGAGCAGCGCACGCCCGCCGCTACGCTCGCGGGCGCTCAGGCCGACGACGCTCTCGTAGTAGGCAAGCGAGCGATCAAGGTCGGAGACGGTCAGGTGTACCGCACCCATCCTGGTGGCCGCGGCGATCTCGGCGTGCGCCGGCGCGCCGGCGGCGGTGACCTCCTCGGGATCACGCGGGGTCATGCTCATGAGACTCCACGATACGTATGTTCAGAAACACACCGCCGAGGGGTTGAGAGCACCCCCCCCTTTGTGTGCATCGCGTTTTGGACAATGTCTTCGTGACCGTGACCTCCCAGGACCGCACGGGTCATGCTCATGAGACTTCACGATACGTTTGTTCAGAAACACACCCCCTTTGTGTGCATCGCGTTTTGGACTATTTCTCGTGACCGTGGCGTCGCGGACCTGGCGTCGCGGACCTGGCATCGCGGACCTGGCATCGCGAACTACAGGCGAGCTATGGATACGGCACGCGCCCGCCCAACCGACGGGCAGGGCACACTGTGAGCGATGGACTCGCTCTTCGACCCCGCCGACGCAGAGGCCGGCACACCCTCGGCCTCCGATACGGCGCCGCTCGCCGCTCGAATGCGTCCCACCACGCTCGACGAGTTCGTCGGCCAGGAGCACCTGCTCGGGGTGAGTGGGGGTCGATCGTCTTTGCGCACCGCGATCGAGCAGGGCAAGCCCCATTCGATGATCCTGCACGGCCCGCCCGGCAGCGGCAAGACCACGCTCGCGCGCATCATCGCCGCCAGCGCCAGCGCCGCCTTCGAGGAGCTGAGTGCTGTCGAGGCCGGTCGCGCCGAGGTGCGGGCAGTGCTGGCACGGGCGCGCGAACGTAAGCTCGGTGAACGCGAGACGATCTTCTTCCTCGACGAGATCCACCGTTTCAACAAGGGCCAACAGGACGCGCTCTTGCCCGCCGTCGAGGAAGGTCTGGTGACACTGATCGGGGCAACAACTGAGAACCCGTCGTTCGAGGTCAACCGCGCGCTGCTCTCTCGCACACGCCTTTACGAGCTGGCGGAGCTCACGGAAGAGAACGTGCTTACGCTGCTACGCAGGGCGCTCGAGCACGGTGAGTGCGGTGAGGCACAGGTCGACGAGCAGGCGATCGAGATGCTGGCGGCGCGTGCGGGCGGCGACGCACGCACAGCGCTGAGCGCGCTAGAGCTCGCATGCGAGACCGCGATCGACAGCGTCACCGTCGAGCACGCCGAAGATGCGCTGCAACGACGGATCGTGCACTACGACAAGGCTGCGGACAGCCATTACGACACGATCTCCGCCTGGATCAAGGCGACACGCGGCTCCGATCCTGACGCTTCGCTCTATTACCTGGCGGTGATGCTCGAGGGCGGCGAGGATCCCCGCTTCATCGCGCGGCGCATGGTGATCCTCGCCAGCGAGGACATCGGTAATGCAGACCCGAATGCGCTAACCGTGGCCACAGGCACAGCGGCGGCCGTCGAGCACGCTGGCCTGCCCGAGTGTCAGTTCGCGCTCGCCCAGGCTGCGATCTACCTATCGCTCGCACCCAAGTCCGACGCGACCAAGCGCGCGATCGGCGCCGCCCGCGACTTCGTGCGCGAGCACGGGGCCGCCCCGCCCCCTGTTCAGTTGCGCTCAGGCGGGCGTGGGCAGGGTTATGACAGTCCCCACTCGCACCCGGGACACCTCGGGCCGCAAGAGTTGGCACCCGACGAGGTGACAGGCAAGCGTTTCTACGTACCCGACGACGCCGAGGCAAAGCTGGCGGCGCGACTGGCCGAGATTCGCCGCGCCCGCGGTCGCAAGGACTGAGCCGCCCACACGACAAAGCCCAAAACCAGGGGGTCGGAGCGAGCTCGGTGGATCACCGCGCGCCAGGCCAGCCGGTGCTCACCCCTCCAACTCGTCTGCCATCTCCAACAGCTTGCTCGTGGTCTTCCAGTTCCTTGCCGTCGCGACGACACCCAAGCGCTTGTCAGACAGCATCCGCGCGAGTCGCGAGTTGTGGATGCCGAGTGGATGCCACGCGTAGATCTCGCGGCCAACCTGCACGAAGCACTCCGGCGCGAAGTCGTCCTGTGCGATCTTCGCAACCGCCCCCGGATCGGGCTCGGCCGCGAGGAAGCTCACCTGGTAGAGCTTGTGCTCTTGTGCAACGTCCCCAAGCGGGTCGAGCGCCACCACCGCCGCCAGCTCGTCACGCGTGCGCACCACGACCGGCGTCTGTACCCCGAACCGACCGGCAATTGCTCCTTCGAGTTCACCTGCAAGACCGTCCGGCGAAAGACTGGCGTTGAGCACGATGTTGCCGCTCTGCACCAGTGTGCGCGCGTCTGGATAGCCGAGTTCGGCGAGCAAGCCGCGCAGCTCGGGCATCGGGATACGGTTGTGGGCACCGACGTTGATGCCGCGCAGGAGAGCGATGTGTGCAGCCATCAATCTCAGTGACAGCTACAAATCGTCCAAGGGAATTGTCTCGCCTCTGCGAATACTCTCCAAACCTCGAAGTACATCCTCCCAAGCACCAGGAATTCCGTCGAGTATGGCGGTGACTTCGTGTGTATCCAGGTCCGCATAATGCCCTGAATCGGTCGTAAGGTCTGGTTGTTCCTCAGCAGAGTCCATCGGTAGATTTTATTGCACAAGCGGCGCCACCTGAGACACTGGCCCCGTGCAACCGAGCCGAGCCAAAGTCGCCGTCGTCGGCCACGTCGAGTGGGTCACGTTCGCGCGCGTGCCGCACATACCGACCGCAGGCGAGATCGTGCACGCGGAGAATCCTTTCGAGGAGCCGGCGGGCGGTGGCGGCGTCGCGGCGGTACAGCTAGCCCGCTTGGCCGGCAAGGCCGTGCTCGTCACGGCACTTGGCGACGACGAGCACGGGCGCCGCTCGGTGGAACGCTTGGGCGAGTTGGGCGTCGAGGTATGGGCTGCACCGCGCAAGGAGCAGACGCGCACCGCGATGACGCTCGTCGACCACGCCCGCGAGCGCACGATCACCACGTTTGGAGAGCGGCTGGAGCCGGTGCTCGATGATCGCGAGATCCCCTGGAGCGAGCTCGCGCAGATGGACGCGGTCTACTTCACCGCCGGCGACGTCGCCGCGATAGGAGCGGCGCGGGAAGCGCGCGTGCTGGTCGCAAGCCCGCGCGCTTTGCGTGCGCTCGGCCACAGCATCGAGTTGGACGCCCTCGTGCTGAGTGCCGACGACGCGGAGGAGCGCGAAGAGGCGACCCGCGCTGAACAAGATGCCAAGCTCGTCGTCTTCACCGATGGAGGCCACGGCGGCTCCTATCGAGGACACGACGGCAAGTTGGGTACCTGGTCGGCGGCCGCGCTTCCCGGCGAGCCGCGTGACTCCTACGGCTGCGGGGACTCCTTCGCCGCCGGGTTCACTTACGGTCTCGGCACAGGTCTCGCGGTCCCCGAGGCACTCGCGCTGGCGGCCCGCTGCGGGGCTGTTTGCCTCACCGGCCGCGGCCCTTACGAGCGTCAGCTCAGCGCGGCCGATCTCAAACAGGCCCGCGGCGGATAAGGCCGACGCGGCACCGCGTGGGCACATGTCGCGATGGGCCGCGGCCTTCGGAGCCCGGACGTGGGCCAAGCACCACCCGATCAGTAGTCGCCTTCGACCACATTCACAAGCGGCTCGCCGCGCACGTAGCGACGCACCTGCTCGCCGACAAGGGCGAACGCGCGCCGTTCCGCGCCCTGTGTATCCCCTGCGAAGTGTGGCGTGATCAGCAGCCCTGGCGCATCCCACAATTGGTGGTCGGACGACAACGGCTCGGGCTCTGTCACATCGAGGGCCGCGCGAATCCGTCCCGCCCGCAGCAGCTCCAGCAGCGCCTCGGTATCGACAATCGACCCGCGGGCGGCATTGACGAGCAGCGCACCCTCACGCATGTGCCCAAGCATCTCCCGGTCGAGCAGTCCCTCTGTCGCCGCCGTCAGCGGCAGCAGCACGACCACGATGTCGGCCAAGCCGAGCAGCGAT
Source organism: uncultured Solirubrobacterales bacterium (assembly GCA_963704555.1). Lineage (GTDB taxonomy): Bacteria > Actinomycetota > Thermoleophilia > Solirubrobacterales > Solirubrobacteraceae > Palsa-744. Next base: position 726,839 of record OY969921.1, on the reverse strand, counting down.
GCCAAATCATCGACAGCGTGCACGCCCGGGCGGGCGTGTCGCGCAACGCGGATCACCTCAGCTTCGGACGCAACCAATAGCCCCTCGACCTTCCGTCCGATCGAGCCATGACCCAAGATCATCACCGTCTTGCCTGCCAGTTCATCCGGCTCGCGCCACCGCCAGTCGTGCGCACGCTGTGAATCCCGCGCCTCACCGAAGTGCTTCAGCGATGCCAGGATCGCGCCGAGCACCCATTCGGCCACCGGCCCATCGCGAGTTCCGCGCGCGTCGCACAACCTCACGCCCGGTGGCACAGACGGCAGCAGCCAGTCGACCCCAGCCGAGAGCGTCTGGATCACGTGCAGCTTTGGCATGCGTCCGAGCGCCTCGATCACGAGAGGTTCGTCAGACCCCGGCACTAGGAATTCGGCTTCAAGCAGCTCCTCTGAGAGCCCATCCTCGGGGATCAGATGTAGCTCGACACCCTCAGGCAACTCGCCGACCGCATCGCAATCGGTCCGATCGGGTATCCACAGCTTCACAATGTCGGCGAGTGTATTGCGAGCATGTTCGAGGAGACTCGTGAGTCGAACGGTATCCCACCATACGAAAGGCGCCCATGAGCACAGCTGCACAGCCCCGGTCCTCAAGCACAGCGGGCACGAACGACTACACCCAGGCGGCCGATGTGCTCGTCGTGTTCGGCATCAGCGGCGACCTCGCCAAGGTGATGACCTACCACTCGCTCTACCGGCTCGAGCTGCGCGGGCTGCTCGACTGCCCGATCCTTGGCGTCGCCGCTGACGATTGGACCGTCGAGGATCTGCGCAAACGAGCACACACCTCGATCGAAGAATGTGGGGAGCAGATCGACGAGCGCGTGTTCAAGCGCTTCGCCGAAAGACTGAGCTACGTCTCTGGCGACTTCGCCGACGAAGGCACCTACGCACGCGTGGCCGATGCACTTGGCGACGCCAAGTCTCCCGTCTTCTACCTGGAGATCCCGCCGTTCCTGTTCGGCACCGTGATCAAAGGCCTCGCCATCAGCGGCGTTACTAAGAACGCACGTGTTGTGGTCGAGAAGCCGTTCGGCCACGACCTGCAGTCCGCACAGGCACTTGCAACAGAAATCCACCAGTACATCGAGGAGCCTCAGCTGTATCGGATCGACCACTTCCTCGGCAAGATGGGGATCGACGAGTTCCTCTACCTGCGCTTTGCCAACACGATGCTTGAGCCAGTTTGGAACCGCAACCACATCGCTTGCGTGCAGATCACAATGGCCGAGAGCTTTGGCGTGGAGGATCGTGGGCACTTCTACGATCCCGTCGGGGCGGTGCGCGACGTGGTCGTCAACCACCTGATGCAGCTGGTGGCCGTCGCCGCGATGGAGGCGCCTGCCGGCGACGACGCGGAAACGCTGAAGGACGCCAAGTTCGCCGTGTTCCGCTCCACCGCCGCCGCCGATCCCAAGCACTACGTGCGCGGCCAGTACGACGGCTATCTGAGCATCGACGGCGTGGCCAAAGAATCGACCACCGAGACCTACGCGGCGCTGCGTCTTGATATCGACAACTGGCGCTGGTCGGGCGTCCCATGGTTCATCCGCACCGGCAAGGACCTGCCCATCACCCAGACCGAGCTGCGAATCGTCTTCCGCAATCCGCCGCGTCTCGGCTTCATGGAGCACGGGCGTCGCCGGCCCGAGCCCAACCAGCTCGTGGTCAAGCTCGACCCCGCGACCGGTGTGCAGATGATCCTCGACGCCCACCGCGCTGACGAGGGCGGGCCGCAGACAATCGAGCTCGACATGGAGTTCGCCGACGAGGGCGGCGAGGCACCGACCCCCTACGAGGTGCTACTGCTCGATGCGATGCGCGGCGACAGCGTGCGCTTCACCCGCCAGGACAGCGTCGAGCAGACCTGGAGGATCTTCGAACCGCTGCTCAAAGAGCCCCCGCCCGTGCATCCCTACGCGCAGGGAACCTGGGGTCCCCCCGAGGCTGACCAACTGGTGGCTCACTACGGCGGCTGGCGCGGACCGTGGGTGGCCAAGTGATGCGTGGTCGAGACGACAATCGCCCCATGACTCATTCCGAGGGACATTCCGAGGGACTTTCCGAGGGACTGAGAGCGACCACATCCGAAGATAAAGGCGCCGTTGGTGGTATCAATTTGTCTTTGACTACCAAAGTAACTACAAAAAGTAGTCACCATGGTAGCTAACAAAAAAAGTATGTCTGCGCGCACACCCAAAACGAGGGCCGCGGCAGGCAAAGCCACAGCGGGCAAGGACACAGCAGGCAAGGAGTCTCAGAGCAAGCCCGAGGCCCCAAGCCAGCCTGTCACCACCGAGGCGCCACAGAGCGCGGCGATGCCCTCGCCGTTCCCGCCGATCGCCGACTACGCCTTTCTATCTGACTGCCATACCGGCGCACTGGTCGCCCCCGACGGGACGATCGACTGGCTGTGCGTGCCGCGTTTCGACGCACCCAGCGTGTTCGGGTCTCTGCTCGACCGTCAAGCCGGGGGCTTCCGCTTCGGCCCGTTCGGGATCAATGTGCCGACGGCGCGCAGCTATGAGCCCGGGACCAACATCCTGCTCACGACGTGGAAGACAACGTCCGGCTGGGCGATCGTGCGCGAGGCGCTGATCCTTGGGCCTCGTCGCGGCGAGGATCTCGTCACGCCGCACACCCGCCCTCCCGCCGACCAGGACGCCGACCACGTGCTCGTGCGCCTCGCGATGTGCCTGGAGGGCGAGGTCGAGATGGAACTGACGTGCGAACCGGTCTTCGACTACGGGCGCGAAACGGCGCAATGGGCCGTCAGCGACGACGGTCACAGGGCCGACGCAAGCGGCGCGGAGCAGACGATCAGGCTGCAGACGGACATGGCCGTCGGCGTGGAGGGGGACTGGGTCAGAGCTCGTCATGTGCTCAAACAGGGCCAGCAGATCTACTGTTCGCTCTCCTGGGCCGAGGAGCTGGCCGCGCCTGAGCACATCGACGACGCCAACGCGCGGCTGTCCTCTACCGCCAGCTTCTGGCGTGGCTGGCTGAGCCGTGCCCGCATACCGGACCACCGCTGGCGCGATCCGATCCAGCGCTCCGCGCTGGCGATCAAGGGCCTCACCTACATGCCCACCGGGGCTACCGTCGCGGCCCTGACAACCTCATTGCCCGAGACCCCTGGGGGTGAGCGCAACTGGGACTACCGCTACACCTGGCTGCGCGACTCCACCTTCACGCTGCAGGCCCTGCACTACCTCAACCTCGACTGGGAGGCGGAGGAGTTCATGCAGTTCATCGCCGACCTCGAGCCCAACGGCGACGGGGCGCTGCAGATCATGTACGGGATCGACGGGCGGCGCGACCTGACAGAGACGACTCGCGACGACCTATCCGGCTACGCCGGCGCGGCTCCTGTACGGATCGGCAACGGTGCGTTCGACCAGCGCCAGAACGACGTGTTCGGTGCAGCGCTCGACTCGATTCTGCTGCACACGCGCCGCTCGGAACGGCTGCCGCGACGGCTGTGGCCGATCGTGCAGGCACAGGCTGAGTGCGCAACCAAAGTCTGGCGCCAGCCCGACCAAGGGATCTGGGAGGCACGTGGCAAGCCTCAGCACTATGTGTCCTCCAAGCTGATGTGCTGGGTGGCGATGGACCGCGCGGCGAAGCTTGCGGCGATGCGCGGCGACGGCAAGCGGCAGGCCACTTGGCATGCCACCGCCGAGGAGATCAGAGCGGACATCCTCGCCAACGGGTTCACCAAAGACGGGGTCCTGCGCCAGCACTATGAGACCGACGCGCTGGACGCCTCCAACCTGCTTGCGGCGATCTTTGGCTTCCTGCCGGGCGACGACGAGCGCCTGCGCGCCAGCGTGCTGGCGATCGCCGAAGACCTGACCGTGAACGGCTTCGTATTGCGATATCGCACAGAGGAGACTGACGACGGGCTGTCGGGCAAAGAGGGGAGCTTTTTGATCTGTTCCTTCTGGCTGGTGTCGGGGCTGGCGGTGGTCGGCGAGCAGCAGCGCGCGCGCGACCTGATGGAAAAGCTGTTGAGCGTCGCCTCGCCGCTTGGGCTGTATGCCGAGGAGTTCGACACCTCCACCGGGCGCCACCTGGGGAACTTTCCCCAGGCCTTCTCCCATCTCGCGCTGATCGAGGCGGCGGCGCGCATCATCCTGGCCGAGCGTCTGGCGGAGATCTCGTGATAGCGCGCATCGTCCTGGCCGAACGCCTGGCGGAGATCTCGTGATGAGCAGCCACAACATCGACCTCGTCGACAGCATCGATCCCGCTCAGGTAAGAGACGCCCGGGACATCGACCGCAACCAAAAGGTCGTGCGCGCAACAAGGGGGGTGTTATGGACCGCTACGACGTGATCATCATCGGCAGCGGCGCGGGCGGGGGCACTCTCGCCCGCCACCTGGCCCCCTCCGGCAAGCGCATATTGCTGCTCGAGCGTGGCGACTGGCTGCCGCGCGAGCCGCAGAACTGGTCTGCCGCGGACGTGTTCGTGGACAACTGCTACGTCTCCCCCGACACGTGGTACGACGCCGAGGGCAAAGCCTTCCAGCCGCAGGTGCACTACTGCGTGGGCGGTGCCACCAAGATGTATGGTGCGGCGCTCTATCGCATGCGCGCAGAGGACTTCGGCGAGCTGAAGCACCACGGCGGCATCTCTCCCGCCTGGCCGATCTCCTACGAGGCGATGGAGCCCTATTACACGAAGGCCGAGCAGCTCTACCAAGTGCACGGCGCGCGCGGCGAGGATCCCACCGAACCGTTCGCCTCCGCTCCCTATGACCATCCCGCGGTCTCTCACGAGCCGCGCATCGCCCAGCTCTCAGAGGCGTTCGCTGCGGCTGGGTTGCACCCCTTCCATGCACCCTGCGGTGTGATGCTCAACGAGAGCAGCATGCCCTACAGCAACTGCGTGCGCTGCTCCACCTGCGACGGCTTTCCCTGCCTGGTGCACGCCAAGTCCGACGCCGAGGTGCTTGGCGTGCGACCGGCGCTCGAGCACGACAACGTCACGCTGCTGACGGGGGCCAAGGCCGTAGCGCTGAAGACCAACCCCGCCGGCACGGCCGTCACAGAAGTCGTGGTGGAGCGTGCGGACGGGGGAGCTGGCACAGGCGGGAGCGCCGTCGCGAGCGCAGGTGGAGACGGTGGCCCAGGCGGGAGCGCCGTCGCGGGCGCAGGTGGAGACGGTGGCCCAGGCGGGAGCGCCGTCGCGGGCGCAGGTGGAGGCGACGGCAAGGGCGAGCGCGAGACATACGCGGCCGACATCGTGGTCGTGTCTTGCGGCGCGGCCAACACAGCCAAGCTACTGCTTAGCTCCGCCACCGACAAGCACCCGAACGGGCTCGCCAACGGCTCCGACCAGGTGGGGCGCAACTACATGTTCCACAACAGCCAAGCGGTGCTCGCGATCTCTAAGGAGCCCAATCCGACCGTCTTCCAGAAGACGCTTGGCGTCAACGACTACTACTTCGCTAGCGATGCGTGGGAGTTTCCAATGGGCAACATCCAGATGGTGGGGAAGTCTGTTGCGGACATGTACCGCGGCGAGAAGCCGCTGATGACTAAGCTCGCGCCCACCTTCTCGCTGGCGGACGTCGCGGAGCACGCCGTCGACTTTTGGCTGTCGACCGAGGACATTCCACAAGCCGAGAACCGGGTGACGGTCGACCGCGACGGCAACCTGACGCTGGCCTACCGCGCCAGCAACGACACCGCTCGCGACCGGCTGTTCGAGCAACTGCGCTCGCTGCTTGGGCACCTTGGCATGCACGAGCACCATCTGATTCCGCGCTGGGCCTACCTGGAGAACAAGATTCCCGTCGCCGGCGTCGCCCATCAGGCCGGCACCTGTCGCTTCGGATCGGATCCCGCCTGCTCGGCGCTTGACATCCACTGCAAGGCACACGAGCTGGACAACCTCTACGTGGTCGACACCAGCTTCTTCCCGAGCATCTCCGCCGTGAATCCCGCGCTCACGGCAATGGCCAACGCCCTGCGCGTGGGCGACCACCTACTCGAGCGCCTCGGCGCCAATGGCCGCTGAGCATCCCCAAAGCAACGATGCCCCGCACGTGCGCGCGGGGGGCGGCAGCGCAGACATCGAGACGGGCACACACACATCCCAAAACGACGATGCTCCGCACGCGCGCGCGGGGCATGCGCCCACAAGCAAGCACCGCCGCCGCGTCGTCATCGTCGGCGGCGGCTTCGGCGGGCTGACGACCGCGCGCAAGCTGCGTGGGGCCGACGTTGACGTGACGCTCGTCGACAGGATGCACCATCACCTGTTCCAACCCCTGCTCTACCAGGTGGCGTGCGGCTCGCTCTCGACCGGCGAGTGCGCCTCTCCGATCCGGGCCGGGCTCAAGCGCAACTCCAACGCGACCGTGCTGATGGCCGAGGCGACAGGCATCGACGTCGAGCAACGTCGGCTTCTGCTCGACCGTGGCGAGGCGCTCGACTACGACAGCCTGATCGTGTCCTGTGGCGCGGAGACCTCCTACTTCGGCAAAAGCGACTGGCAAGAAGCCTCCTACGGCATGAAGACGCTGTCGGACGCGGTCGAGTTGCGCAACCGCATCTATGGGGCCTTCGAGGAGGCGGAGCGCTGCGAGGATCCGGCCGAGCGGGCTAAGTGGATGACGTTTGTCGTGATCGGCGGCGGGCCGACAGGGGTGGAGATCGCCGGCGAGCTGTCGATCATCGCCGCGCACACGATGAAGCGGCAGTTCACTCACATCCAGGCGCGCGACGCGAAAGTGATCCTGCTCGACGCCGGCGAGCGTGTTGCCGCGTCGTTTAGCAAGAAGCTCTCAGCCAAGGTTGCCAAGGAGCTGGCCTCGCTCGGGGTCGATGTGCACGTTGGCGCACGCGTGAGCGACATCGACGCGCACGGGGTGACGGCCTCGATCGCAGGGGCCGACACCCGCTTCGAGTCACGAACCGTGATCTGGGCCGCCGGCGTGCAGCCTGTCCCTTTCGTCAAAGCGCTGGCGGAAGCGACCAGCGCGCCCACCGACCGGGCCGGGCGCATTCAGATCGAAGCCGACCTGACCGTGCCCGGGCATCCCGAGATCTCGGCGATCGGCGACATCACCTCACTAGCCGGTCCTGGTGACCAACCCCTCCCCGGCCTTGCGACCGTCGCGATCCAGCAGGCACGCCACGTAGCCAAAGGGATCAGTGCGGGTAGGCCGGCCGCCAACACACCGTTTCGCTACCTCGACAAGGGGGCACTGGCGGTCGTGGGGCGCGGCAAGGCGGTGTGCGAGATCAGGGGGCTGGAATTCTCGGGGCGCGCCGCGTTCTTCCTCTATCTGACCGTCCACATGTACTACCTCAGCGGCGGCGGGCAAGGGCGTCGTCTGAAGGTGTTGCTCGACTGGGCCAGCGCGCGCATGGGCAAGCCGCAGAACCCCGTGATCAACAGCGATCTGGACTCCGTCGAGCGTTTGCCTCGCGGCGCCCAACTGTAGACGTGGTGAGAGCGCTCGATCCTCGCTTGCTGCAGTACGCACGCGCTACACGCACATTTCTTTTTCTGTCGGTCGCACTTGGGAGTCTGCGTGCGCTGTTGATCGTGGCGCAGGCTTGGCTGCTTGTGGATGTCGTCGTCGTCGTGTTCTCGCACGGCAAGGATCTCGAGCGGCTGAAAGAGCCGCTGATCGCCCTGCTGTTCGTGGTCGTGGCGCGGGCGCTGGTCGCTTGGGCGGCTGAGCTGGCGGCCGGCCACTGCTCGGCACAAGCCAAGTCGCAGCTGCGCGCGGCGCTGCTGGCACGTGTCTCACAGCTCGGGCTCAACAGTTCGCGCACGCAGAGCACCGGCGAGCTGACGGTGCTCGCGACTCGCGGGCTGGACGCGCTCGACGGCTATTTCTCCTTGTACTTGCCGCAGCTTTTGCTAGCCGCAATTGTGCCGGTCGTAGTGCTCGTTGCCGTCGTCTCGCAAGACTGGATCTCGGCCGCGATCATCGCCTTCACCCTTCCCTTGATCCCATTGTTCATGGCGCTTGTCGGTGCCGCGACACGCGAGAAGATGAATCGCCAAGTGCGTACCCTGCAGCGGCTCGCCGGGCACTTCCTCGACGTGGTCGCAGGGCTTCCGACCCTGAAGGTGTTCGGCCGCGCCAAGGCCCAGGCCGTCAGCATTCGCGAGATCTCCGAGCGCTATCGCGAGACCACGCTCTCAAACCTGCGTGTGACGTTTTTGTCCTCGCTGATCCTCGAGCTGGTCGCGACGATCTCGGTGGCGCTTGTGGCGGTGGCGGTCGGGCTGCGCCTGATGGACGGCGACATGTCTTTGCGCGCTGGGCTCCTCGCCTTGGTGCTTGCACCCGAGGCTTATATGCCGTTGCGCCAACTGGGCGCCAACTACCACGCGAGTGCCGAGGGGATGGCGGCCGCCGAGCAGGCGTTTGCTGTGCTTTCGAAAAACGACGTGCACGAAAACACTGGGAGATTTCCGAACAATGTTTTTGAAACACCTTTCATCGCTGACATCGCTGTCGAAACACTGACAGTCTCCTACCCCGGGCGTTCCGAGCCCGCGCTCAATAACGTCTCACTGCACGTCGAGGCAGGCGAAGTTCTGGCGCTTGCCGGCCCCAGTGGCTGTGGCAAGTCGACGCTGCTGGCGGTGCTGCTCGACTTCATCGAGCCCACGGCCGGAACGATCCGCGTTGGCGGTATCGACCTCGCCGAGCTCGATCTGGACGCGTGGCGCGCGCAGCTCGCCTGGGTGCCGCAGCGACCGCACCTGTTCGCGAGCTCGATCGCCGAGAACGTACGGCTCGGCCGCCCGGACGCCTCCGGGGAAGAGCTGGCGGCCGCCATAGCCGCCGCCGGCCTGAGCGACGTCGTGGCCGACCTGCCTGAGGGGCTGGACACCGTCCTCGGAGAGCGCGGCGCCGGGCTCTCGACCGGCGAGCGCCAAAGGGTTGCCTTGGCCCGCGCCTTTCTGCGCGACGCGCCGTTGCTGCTGCTCGACGAGCCGACCGCCAACCTCGACGAGCAGACCGAGCAGCAGGTGCTCGAAGCAGTGCAACGCCTCTCAACAGGACGCACCGTGATCCTCGTCGCCCACCGGACCGCGCTGCTGGATATGGCCGACCGCGTGATCGATCTATCTGCGATGGAGGCGCTGGTGTGAGCCCTCCTCCCCAGGAAGCCCCACTCAGGCAGACGTTCGCAATCGTGCGACCCGCCACCGGGCGCTTGGCAGTTGCCACCCTGCTCGGCGCCGGTTCGGTGGCGGCAGCGATCGGGCTGATCGCCACCTCGGCTTGGCTGATCTCACGCTCCTCGCAGCAGCCACCGGAGTCAGCAGTCGCGGTGGCGATCGTTGGCGTGCAGTTCTTTGCACTGTCGCGCGGACTGTGCCGCTACTTCGAGCGCCTTGTCGGCCACGACGCGGCTTTCCGCGTGCTGTCCAGTCTGCGGGTGAGCGTCTACGAACGCTTGGAGCGCCTGGCACCGCTTGGCCTGCCCTCGTTTCGCTCCGGCGAGCTGCTCTCGAGGATCGTGCAGGACGTGGATTCACTGCAGGACCTGCTGCTGCGCGTGGTGCCACCGTTTGCGATCGCGCTGATCGTCGGCGCGGGCACGGTGGCGCTCGTGTGGACGATGCTGCCCGCCGCCGCACTGATTCTGCTGCTGGCGCTGCTGCTCGCGGGAGTGCTCGTTCCATGGCTCACCGGCACGCTCGCCGCACGTGGCGAGGCACTGCAAGCGCAGGCGCGCGGCGAGCTGAGCGCCTCGGTCGTCGACCTGATCGAGGGCGCGCCCGAGCTCGTGACCTACGGCGCCGCGCCAGAGCAACTGCGCCGCACACTGGCAGCCGACGCCGAGCTGACCCGTATCGCCCGCGCCGGTGCGCGTACGGCCGGCATCGGCCAGGGGCTGACAACACTGTGCTCGGGGCTGGCGATGTGGGGCGCGCTGCTCGTGGGCGTCAGCGCCGTGCGCACAGGGCAAATGGACGGAGTGCTGCTGGCCGGCATCGCCCTGATCCCACTCGTGGCATTCGAGCTGGTCAGCGGCCTTCCGGCGGCGACGCAAACCCTGCGGCGTGTGCGTCGCGCGGCAGGCCGCGTGCAGGAGCTCCTTGAGACGCCGCCGCCGGTGGTCGAGCCCGAGCATCCCCAGGCACTCCAGGCACTCCAGGCACTCCAGGCACGATCCCACACCCTCACGGCACGTAATGTCAGCTGCTCATATCCCGGGGCAGGCCGCCCGGCGCTCGCGCAGATCGACCTCGACCTCAGGCCGGGCAAGCGCGTCGCGCTCGTCGGCCCCAGCGGCGCGGGCAAGTCAACGCTAGCCGCCGTGCTGTTGCGCTTCCTCTCCTATGAGGGTTCGGTAGCGCTTGACGGTGTGGAGATCGACGCGCTCGACGGCGACGATATCCGACGCGTTGTCGGGCTGGTCGGCCAGGACGTGCACATTTTCGACAGCACGCTGGAGCAGAACCTGCGCCTGGCCAAGCGCGACGCGAGCGAGCACGAGTTGCGAGAGGCGCTGGCGCAGGCGCGGCTGCTCGAGTGGGTGGACTCGCTGCCCCAGAGACTCGCGACCGAGGTCGGCGAGCGCGGCGCGCGCATGTCCGGCGGGCAGCGCCAGCGCCTCGCGCTGGCTCGCGCCCTGCTTGCCGATTTCCCGATCCTGGTCCTCGACGAGCCGGGCGAGCACCTCGACACGGCCACAGCCGACGCGCTCGTGGCCGACCTACTCGACGTGACGCGCGCACGAACGACGCTACTGATCACACATCGGCTGGTCGGCCTTGAGCAGGTCGACGAGATACTGGTGATCGAGCAAGGCAAGATCGTCGAACGCGGCACACACGCGCAGCTGGCAGCACGCGGTGGGCGCTATGCCGCGGCGCGGCGGGACCAGCTGCCCTCGCCAGAGGATCGCAACGCCGTCACCTCGCCAAATGGGGCCGACGCCGCCTCGCCAGACGGGCGGCCCTCAGCATGGTTCCGCCGCGCCATGGGTAATGGTGATGGAGGATGACCAACGAACTGGCGCGCTGGCAGTTTGCCACGACGAGCATCTACCACTTCCTGTTCGTGCCGGTCACGATCGGGCTGGCGTTTCTGGTGGCGCTTCTGCAAACGGCGTGGCACCGCAACGAGAAGCCAGAGTACAAGCGCATGACGCGCTTCTTCGGCACCCTGCTCTTGATCAACGTCGCCGTGGGAGTTGTCACCGGCCTGGTGCAGGAGTTCGAGTTCGGGATGAACTGGTCGAGCTACTCACGCTTCGTGGGCGACGTGTTCGGGGGGCCGCTGGCGATGGAGGGCCTGGCGGCGTTCTTCCTGGAGTCCACTTTCCTGGGTTTGTGGATCTTTGGCTGGGATCGACTGCCCAAGCGCATTCACCTTGCCTGCATCTGGCTTGTGGTCGCGGGCTCGATGCTCTCGGCGCTGTTCATACTGGTCGCCAACTCGTGGATGCAGCATCCCGTCGGCTACGCGCTGAACAGTCACGGCCAACCGGTGCTGAACAACGTGTGGGCGCTGTTCACCAATCCGACATTCCTGTGGGGCTACGTCCATGTAATTCTGGCGTCGCTTGTGACTGGCTCGCTGGTAATGCTCGCCATCTCGGCCTGGTGTCTGCGCACCCTAAAAGACACAAGTACCCTAAATGACACCCACCATGTCGGGGGGCAGGTAAGCACCCCAACAGGCGGCTCCAATGTCAGGGAGCAGGCAAGCAAGCTGAGCAATGTCGAGGCCTTTCACCACACCGCGCGGTTGTCGGTGCTCGTGCTGCTGCCGGCGATCCTCTTGCAAATGTTCGTGGGCAACAAGCTCGGCGAGATCGAGGCCACATACCAACCGGCCAAGATCGCCGCGGCCGAGGCGCAGTGGAGCAACTGTCAGCCGTGCTCGTTCTCGGCTTTTCAGATCGGCGGCGGCAACAACGACCAGACTCCGACCCAGGCCATCTCGATCCCGCACCTGCTCTCGATCCTCGCGACCGGAACCTGGGACGGCGCGGTCGTGGGACTCAACCAGTTGCAGAAGGAAGACGAAAAGAAGTACGGCCCCGGCAACTACATCCCCGACGTGTTCATCCAGTACTGGTCGATGCGCGTGATGACTTACCTCGGCTCACTGATCGCGCTGCTGGCGCTGTGGGGCGCATGGCTGATCCACAAGGGCAGGCTCGACCGCTCCAAGTGGTTCTTGCGCGCGGGGTTGTTTGCGGTGGTGACACCCTTTGTGATGAACACCGCCGGCTGGCTGTTGACCGAGAGCGGCCGCCAGCCCTGGATCGTGCAGGGCTTGATGAAGACAGTGAACGCGAACTCTCCCTCGGTCAGCTCGCTCGACATCTGGATCAGCCTGATCGCGTTCGTGCTGGTCTACATAGCGCTTGGCGCTGCCGATCTGATCCTGATGCTGCGCTATTCGCGCAAGGGCCTGGACCCTGACGACGGCCCCGAGGGAACGGTCTCGGGCGCGCAGGCCCCGACTCCGGCCATGAGCTACTGATGGCTCGACTACTCGACCCCCACCCCGGTCATGAGCTACTGACGGCTCGACTACTCGACCCCCACCCCGGTCATGAGCTACTGACGGCTCGACTACACAGGGCCCGATCCCGGCGATGAGCCACTGATGCAACTTCACACGATCTGGTTCGTCATCCTCGCGATCTTCTGGGTCGGTTTTTTCGTGCTCGAGGGCTTCGACTTCGGCGTCGGCATGCTGCACACGATCGTCGGGCGCACAGATGAGGAGCGCAAACGCGCGCTGAGCACGATCGGCCCGTGGTGGGATGGGAACGAGGTGTGGCTGGTCGTCGCCGGCGCCGGCACGTTCGCCGCGTTCCCGGGCTGGTACGCGACGATGTTCTCCGCGCTCTATCTGGCTCTTCTGCTCGTGCTGCTCGCACTGATGGCGCGCGGCGTGTCGTTCGAGTTCCGCGAGAAGAGCGAGAGCCCACGCTGGCGCACGACCTGGCGCTGGGCGATGACGCTCGGCTGCCTGCTGATACCCCTGCTACTCGGCGTGGGGCTCGGCGACCTGCTGAACGGGCTGCCGATCGACTCCAGCCACGACTACACGGGCAACTTCTTCGGCCTGCTCACACCCTATGGGCTGTGGACCGGCGTGACGTTGGTGGCACTGTGCCTGTTGCACGGAGCGACATTCCTCAAGCTCAGAACCACGGATGAGGTGCGCGAGCGTGCCCGCGCACTCGCCCGGCCTCTGGGTTGGGCGACGATCGCGCTGGTGGTCGGCTGGGTGATCTGGACGCGCAACGTCGCCGGCGGCCCCGACGTGCCTCAACCGGTGGAGATCTTGGCGGTGATCGCAGTCGGCTTCGCGGCAAGGCTTGCGATGACCGACCACGACGGCCTCTCCTTTGCCTCCTCGGCGGTCGCGATGGCCGCAACCGTCGGCTCGATCTTCATCGACCTGTACCCCAATGTGATGGTCTCGAGCACCAACGCCGCCTACAACCTGACTGTCAACAACTCGGCCTCCGGTCACTACGCGCTTGTCGTGATGACGGTAGTGGCGGTGATCTTCTTCCCGCTGGTGCTGCTTTACCAGGGCTGGTCGTTTCATGTGTTCCGCGCGCGCGTGCAGGCACCGCCGGAGCTTGGCGCCGTCAATGTGCGCCCGCAATCGGGGGGTTGAATAGCCGGCCGTGCTTACTAGCTCGATGCTGGTGTTCCGCTCACTCGCCAATAGCGTCCTCATCGAGCAGCTTCTTCCAGAAGCGCACGCTCTCGCGCATGTGCCCGATGCCGGCTTCGAACGCCAGCCGTGGGCCCCGGGGGACCTGGATTCCCGCGCTGGCGTCGCGCAGCTCCTCGAAGCGTTGCAAGGTGGCTTCGTGTTCGGACAGATAGGCCCTCGCGAGCATCGCCGGGTCGGCTCCGAGGAACAGCTTCAGGTAACCGAGGTCGCGCAGCTCGCTGATCGCTCTCCCCGGCTCGGCGCGCCACGCTTCCAGCGCGTCCATCCCGGCCTTCGTGACTCTGTAGATGCGCCGCCGGCGCCCCTCCGGTTCGCGCTCTTCGATCAGCAGGCCCTCCTTGGCCAAGCGCTCGCACTCAGCGTAGAGCAGGCTGTGGGGAATGCTCCAGAAGTACTTCGAGCTGAGCTCCGCCACCTGCTTGAGGTCATATGGGGTTGCCGGTTGCGTGTGCTCGAGCATGCCCAACACCAGGTAGGAGGTCTCGCTCAGACGCCGCTCAGACACCGCGAGCAGCATATATCACCAGACGATCCACGCTATATGCTTCCATCCAGATCGTCCGATAGATACCGTACAGAAAGAAAATGCTCCCACCGCCTAATGTGTCTGCTTGGGGCACGGAATCCGGGATTCCGCTGGAACCGTTTCCCCGCCGAGAAACGTCAGTTCGACCTTGACCGGAAAGGAGCGGCTCTTGGGGCACGTGCTGGGCGCGGTCGCGTAGGAGACGAGTTTTTTGCCCTGCTTGAACGCGGCGCCGACCTTGACCTTGATCTGTTCGACCGACGCGTCGAGCGCCCCGGGCACCGATTCGACCAAGGGCACTTCGCCCGCGAACACCATGCCGAATGGAGGACTGGCTTTGCCGATGAGCGTGCCCTTGGAGATGAGTTCGAGCGAGGCGGGCGTGTCGCCGACCACATAGAAGAACAAACCGCCGCCCGCGGCGAAGAGCGCCTGTACCGTGACTTTCTCGTGCACGCGCGATTCGCCGAAGCTGACGACGCCGTTGGCTTCGCCCAGGGCGCCGGCGAACGACTGTTTTGGACACCCACCGGCACCCTGTTCCTCGAGCGTGGTTTCCGAGCAGGTGGCGAACCCCTGCGCGTGTATCTTGGCGCCGGCGGGAACGTAGAACTTGACGCCCGTGAGCGGCGAGGGAGAGCCTCCGTATTCGCTGCCGCCGATCGTTAGTTCCGCTTCCAGGGCGACCGGGGCGCCGAGGATCGCGCCGGTCCCGGGATAGGTGGCGCTGTGGGGGTTGCTCAGGTTGACAGGGATCGGCACGGCCTTTGCTTTGAGCGTGACCACGGGCCTCGCCGCGGCAAGCGCCGCCGTCCACATCACGCCAAGGACCAGTGCGGCCGTAAGTATCGGTGCTCTACGCATCGTCAGCTCCTCTCATGGTGGGTGGTCCTCTTCCTGCGCATGTGGCGCGCGTTCCGCGGGCGGCCGGGTGGGCATCCCGTCACAACGATCTTTGTGCCCTGCTTCAGCCGCACGCCGTTCTGGGCGACGAATTCCGTTGGCATCGTGAGTTTGGAGGTGCACAGGTCTCCGTTGGCCGCGAGCGCCGAGTCGGGGCCTTGGGGGAAGCGCAGCTGGAAGCTGCCGACGGGAACGTCGGGGATTGCCGGGAACGTCGAGCTTGTGATGCCGCTTTTGGAGATGAACGTTTCGCCGTGCAAGTACACGGTGACGCCGTCGCCCTGTAGCACGACGATCAGTTCGGGGAACTTGGCTCCGCCGTAGGAGACGAAGTAGGCCGGGCCGCTCAGGCCCACGGGCAGAAGCGGTGTGGTGGCGCTGGCCGTGGCGACGACCGACGCCGGCGGACAGCTCGCGGGGTTCGCTTCGAACGTCCTCGCCAGGCACGCCTTTTGCAGGGTCGTGAGGCGTGCGGGAAGCTGTTTGGGCAGTTCGACCTTGACCTTGGCGATGTTGGCTTGTGTGCCGGGCGGGGCAGGCGGGTATACGAGCTTGGCTTCGAGGCTCGCTCCATCGACTCTGGAGGTGTGGCCGGAGGTGGAAGCCGAGAAGCGCGGCTTGAAGGCGAGCGTCGCGCAGTCGGTGACCTGGAAGCGCACCGAGGCGTTTGCGACGCTGCCCGCGGAGCCGTCCATCGCGGCCGAGATCGTCTTGGGGTCGCAACTGGTCGGGTTGAAGATGAAGTGATTGAGATCCCCACCCGCCCGGTTGATTTCGACGGTCACGCTGCGAGCAAGCGCGGATACGCCCTCGAGCATTTGGGGGAGTGGGCCGGTGGCGACCGTCACCGCCGATGTTTGCGGGTTGATCTGTAGCGCCGCCCTGACGATCACGTTGCCGAGGTCAAACGGGCCGCCGCGCGCGGGCACGACGACCGACAGGCCGAACGGCGCGCCGTTATAGGGGCCAGTCAGGTAGATGCGCCCGGGCGGGACCTCGAACGGGTCGGTGCCCGGCCCAACCACGACGGAGATCGTGCCGATCTGACTTTCCGCTCCGCACGTGCCTTCCTGAGCCTGCGGTTCGCCGCACAGGGGCACGTGCGCGATCGAGCCGAGCAGACCGGTGGGGATGTGCTCCTGGATCGAGGCGAGACCCTGTTCTGTGTCCTGGCGCGTGAACGTCGTGACGAATGGGCTGTAGCCGCCCGCCTGGTTGCTCGTCGTGCCCGCCGTGAATTGGGGGTTGAACCCGTCGGTATTGCAACCCGACTCGACCGTGAAGTTGCTCTGCGCTTCGGCCGGCTGGGTGGGTGGGTTCGAGTTGAGCGCCGACCAGGGGCTCAACAGCGCGCTCGTCGTGTAGAGACCGCACGCGTCGGGCACGAGCGAGGCGCGCGGACCGCCGAAGAGGTTGAGCGTCATTTCGCTGTAGGGGAGCTGCGGAAGGTCGCGAAAGCGGGTGGTGAGCTGTCCCGTGAGCTGGTTGAGGCTCACTTCGCCTGCGGCCTTGATCTGCACGCCGCTGCCTTCCACGACGACGTACAGTGCGATCAGCGAGCCGAACGGGTTCGAGCCCTGAGCGGCCCCCGCGTTGCCCTGCTGGGCCACGTAGACCGACCCGCCCACGGGATGGTCGAGCAGCGGCGTGCGCGCCTGCACGGTGCCGACCTTCGAGGCTTCCGGGCACGCCACGGGGGCGGAGCTCGACAGGCCGATCTGCGCTTCGCTACACCCCGCAAGACCGCTCACCGCCGAGGGCGAGACCACAAGATTCGCCGGCAGCGTCACCACCGCTTCGCGCATGTTGGCCTCCGCAAGCGACCCCAGCGCGTCAACCTGCGGGATCTTCAGCGCGATGCTCACACCTGTGGGCCTCTCGGCGACACTCGTTTCGGGTCTCACTTCGATGGAGGGCGTGAAGCTGAGCTTTTGACAGCCCGTCATCGCCGCGAGCGGAGCCGAGAGGATCGTCGGGGTCCAGACCCCGGGTTGCTGCCAGGAGTCGGCGCGTGCCGAGAGCGACAGTTCTTCGCGGACCGCCGCGCTCTCCTCGCTCGGGCACGACGTCGGCAACGTCAGAAACGGCTGTTCGCCCGCCGGCACAGCGACGCAGGGTCCCCCGATGAACTGCTGGTGGCAGTGGCTAGAGGCTGACGGGTCGCCCCACAACGTCAGCGTCAAACCGTCCGTGTCCAGGCCCTGCGGCAGACCGGGCGCTAGCGCCGAGATCCCATAGTCCCCACCGGAGTGAGCGCTGCCGATGATATGCGCGATGAAGCCGACACCCGCGAAGGTGAAGCCGAGCGCACCTGCCACCCGCGGCGAGGACGGCGCGATGTTGAACACAGGGATCTCGCCCGCGAGAGAGACCAGGGCAAACGGAGAATCGACTGCGATGTCCCCGACCTGACTGGAAGCCGAACACGCCTGCTTTGCGAGCTCCTGTTCGGAGCACTGCGCCACCGCGAGCAGGTTGACCGCCACCCCGGCTGGCAGCGTCGTTTCGACGTCCTTGGGGTCGCCTTCGGCGATTTCCTGCCCAAAGGGCCCCGCGTCCCCCAGCCCCGCTTCCTTCTGTGCCTGACTGAGTTCTTTCCGATCCAGGGCAAATTTCACCGTCAGCGCGTAGGGATGGGAGCCCGCCTGCGTCGCCGGCGCCCCGTTTTCTTCTTCGGCGCGCACTTCGACGCTTTCGATCCCGAACCCCCCACTCGCCGGGGCCGCCGCGGGAAGCGCAAGCAACGCAGCAACCGCCATCGCGACCGGCAGGAGTAAAGTGCGCGACCCGCGCCCAGCACCACGCACGCTCGTCCCGTTCGGATCGATGCTCATCCTGCCGGAATCCGCACTCGCGCCCGGCCGTGCCCCACCCGGTGCCTCGTGTATGCCGCTGGTCGCTGTGCGTCTGCCGTTTGCCGCGCGTGTGCCGCTCGTCGTTGTGTGGTTGGCGCTCATCGTTTTGCCCTCCCCCTGTTGGCAGCTTGTTTGCCTTTGCGCTCATGGCGCACTCGCCTGACGCACCTGCCTTTCGCTTTCGCGTAGCCCTTCCGGCACGACTTTGGCTTCGGTTTCGACTTCGGTTTCGGTTTCGCAACAACCGTCGCTTCCACTGCCGGTGCGCTGTCCCCCGGACCCGAGAACAGCTGACTGACCGGGAGACCCGCGGCCGGCACAAGCGCCTGCGCGGGGTGGCAGGCTTCGCCAAGACACGGCACCGCGGGCGCCGGGGGATTCTGGGCGGCGATGCCCCCGCCTTCGCGCGCGTCGTAGAGATCGACCAGCTCGTCTTCGTCCTGGCCCACCAGCTGCTGGCGCGTCAAGAAGAACACATCGCTGCCGCTGGAGCTAGCTTCGGCGAAATAGGACGGTTCGCTGCTGACCCCCGAAGAGACCAGGTAAAGACAGCCGCCGCTCGTCCCAGCCGCACAAGTGCCCGAGCCTTCGCGCTCCCACTCATACACGTCCATGACGCTGTTGGAGTCGCCTTCCAGCAGGTCTTCTTCGGTCTCGAAGAAGACCCTGCTGCCGTCGGCGGAGAGGTTGCGCGGAAGATCCCACGGGTACAGCGTCGGCGGCGCGATCGAGCCGTCGCTGCCCGCGTGGTAGAGCAGCGCGTCGTGCGTGGCGGCAACCCCCTGCGGATTGCACGAGGCGCACGTCACCCCACCCGTGCTCGCGCTGTACACGTATAGCTCGTTGCACGATGCGGGTTCTTCGTGTTCGCTGCAGTTCCCGCCCGCGCCGCGATTGTCATAGCCGCTGACGTTCATCCTCGAGCTGAACAGGAGCGTGCGCCCGTCGGCGCTGACGCGCGCCGGTCTCACCCCTTCGGCGGGACCACCGCGCGCCACACTGTCGTAGAGCAGCGTGTGGGCGCTCCAATCGTCTTCTTCGCCGGCGCTGCTCACCAGCGCGATCGTGCCTTCGTGCCAAACATAGATGTTGCCCGCGCCGGAGACCCCACCGTTCGCGAGCACGGCCTTGGCAGCGAAATACACGTAGGAGCCATCGTCGGCGACACCGAGCACTCCTTGCACTTCGCCGCCGGGCGGCGTCAAGGCGGTGCTCTGCCCGCTCCTGCTGCTGCCGCCGCCCGCGCCGCCTTGCGCGTCGAAGCGGTAGAGTACGCCGGCTTCGGTGTAGAGCGCCTGCGAGCCATCGGGAGTCGCGGCCAGCCATGCCGCCGGCCCGCCTGAGACTTCCAGCGTTTCGCCCGTGCCGCCGGACGCCGACTCGCGCAGGTAGAGGCGTTCGTTCGAGAGGTCGGTGAAGTAGACCCGCGAGCCGTCTTCGGATACGGCGTTTTCTGCGAAGTAGGAGACCTGCCCGTGCGAATGGTCGGGCAGTTCAACGGTTTCTTCGCCAGCTCCCGGGCCGCGCCGGCCCGCCGCGCCGCCATCGGAGGGGGCACCTCCGGGCAGCAGGTCAACCAGGCTGAGCTGCCCTTCGTGCCATTCGTACAGGTTGCGCACCCCGACCGGCGCCCCGTGGACCAAGGGATTGGCCGATTCAAAGAAGACCCGCGAGTCCTCGGCGGCAGCCGCGACGAAGAAGAAGCTGACCTTTTCACCGGCCTGCACCTGGAACAGCAGGCGATAGGCCCCCGTGTGGTTGTTGCGCATGTAGAGTGCCTGCCCGCCTTCCACCACTCCCGCTTCGCTTGAGAGCGGCGGTTCGTTGCTAGAGAGCTCAAACGTGTAGGCGAGGTCTTCGCCGGCGGCCAGCGGCGAGGCACTGCCACCGGGGTTGACCCCGGGCTCCAGGTTCTGCGTCGGCCATGCTTCGCTCGCGCGCGCGCTCAGGTAGATGCTGAACAGCTGCGAGGACCCTTCGCTCGGGAACTCTCCGCCGGGAGACACCCCGCCGGAGGGTCCTGCGCCGAGCGGGAACGTGCCGAGCGAATCGAACGTGACCCTTTCGCCCGACGCGCTGGCGCGCACGGTCGTGACGGCGCCGAGCGCGTCCGCGTAGTTCTTTTCGACCGGTGAGACCTGCTCGTAGGCACGGCAGTCGGGCAGCGCCGGCGCGTAGGGCTCCTCGACGCGCACCTGTTCGTTGGGACACGAGCCCGCCGCCATGGCCGGCGCTGGCGCTGGCGCCAACCCCACACACACCCCCGCGCCGGCAAGGACGCTGAGCACAAGCGCACGGAGCGCGACCGTTCGAACCCCGCGGAACTCACGCACCGCACGAACCCGACGCGACCCGCCAACCATTCGAACCCCGCGGAACCCGCGCACCGCACGAACCCGACGCGACCCGCCAACCATTCGAACCCCGCGGAACCCGCGGAACTCGCGCACCGCAAAGACCCCGCGGAACCCACTGTGAGAAAGGAGGCCAGCCAAACGGCGGGCGAGGCAGAGCATCACGATACCTCCTGTAAGATACAACAAGGATGATCCATTATGGACGACACGATCTGCACCGTACCATACAAATGCTATGCTTGTTCGCGATGCCAGCGCCACGCCTCACACCTGGGGACGCTCCCGAGCCAGTGGAGGGTGAGCAGGCCGACATCGCCAGCCACTACGACACCGACGGCATGCTCACGGTCGAGCGTAAGAGCAACCCCTTCTTGCGCTCCCCGACCGGCGGTCGAGTGCTGAGCGCGATGATGCTCCCGCACTTCACTCTCAGGCCGCCCTTGGGCTTTGGAGTGCTCACTACGACTGGTCGCAGAACCGCCAAGAAACGGCGCAAGTGCGTCCGTGTGATCCGCAGAGGCAACAGCGCCTACATAGTCATGATCAGGCCTCACATCACACTCAAGACCTCAGCCTGGGTGTTGAACATCCGAGCTGACCCGAACGTGTCCCTGCGCATGCGGGGCGGGACGTTCGCGGGGATCGCGCGGGGGCTGGACGACGACAAGGAATTGCAGCAAGCCAGGGAGCTGTACTGCGGGGTGGTCAATCCCTTCGACTATGCCGAGTGCGCCTTCCATCGCGGGTGGCGCCCAACTCGCTCGAAGATCGAGGAGCTGCATCGCAGCTGGTTTGACACTGGCATCCCCCTCCTGATCGAGCTGGAGGATTAGTGAAGCCGACGCCAAGCAGCGCGGGGAGTACAGGCCGGGCGGCTACCAGGTGTCGATATTGGGACGCCGCTTGCCAGCGCGCTTACGCCAGTCAGTAGGCGCCAGGTCGAGGAGCGTCGCGATCCAGCGTCGCGAGTCGGCCGGGTCGATCACGTCGTCGATCTCGCCGTAGGCCGCCATGTTCAGCCCCTCGCCGTGCTCATATGCCGCGGTGACCGTGGCTTGGAAGATGCGCTCACGTTCCTCGGGGTCCTCGATTGCGTCGAGCTCGCGGCGCATGCCGAGACGCACGGCCCCCTCCAACCCCATGCCTCCGAACTCGGAGGTCGGCCAGCCGACTGTGAACAGCGGCGCCTTGAACGAGCCACCCGCCATCGCCTGCGCGCCGAGCCCATAGCCCTTGCGCAACACGATCGTGCCGAAGGGAATCTCCAGGTTGGCGCCGGTCGTGAACAGGCGCGCAAAATGACGCACGGTCGCGGTTTGCTCGGCCTCCGGGCCGACCATGAAGCCCGGCGTGTCGCATAGGAACAGGACAGGTAGCCCAAACGCGTCGCACAGCTGCAAGAAGCGCGCCGCCTTGTCGGCCGCGTCGGCGTCGATCGCGCCGCCGAGATGCGAGGGGTTGTTAGCGACGATGCCGAGCGGCTTGCCCTCGATCCGCGCGAGCGCGGTAACCATCCCGGCCCCGAAACCATCGCGCAGCTCGAGCACCGAGTCCTCGTCGCAGAGACCGTGCAGGACCTTGCGCACCTCATAAGCACGCTTGCGCTGCTCGGGCACGATCTCGCGCAGCAGACTTTGATCGGGCGCAGACCAGCCCCGCGCGGACTGGTCGAGTACAGACCGGTCAGGCGCAGACCGGCCCCGCGCGGACTGGTCGAATACAGACCGGTCGGGCGCGGACCCTTCCGGCACAGTGAACTGCTCGGCAGCCCCGTGGAAGTAGGACAGGTAGCGCTTGGCTGCCGCGACCGCGGCTTGGTCGTCGGCGACGCGCAGGTCGACCACGCCGTTGCCGTGCTGTACGTCGATCGGCCCGACTTCGCCCGGCTCGAATACGCCGAGGCCACCGCCCTCGATCATCGCGGGGCCACCCATGCCGATGCTGGAGTCCTCGGTGGCGATCACCACGTCGCAGCAACCGAGCAGCGCGGCATTCCCCGCGAAGCAGTAGCCCGAGGCGATCCCCACCAGCGGCACCAGCCCGCTGAGGCGGCCAAACAGGTGAAAGGCACGGCAGTCCAGACCGGCGACGATCGGGAAATCAACATCACCGGGACGTCCTCCCCCGCCCTCGGCGAACAGCACGACCGGCAGGCGCCGGCGCTCGGCTATCTCGAACAGGCGATCCTTCTTCTGGTGCCCGCGCATCCCCTGTGTGCCGGCAAGCACGGTGTAGTCGTAGGACATCGCCACGCAAGGATTGCCGCCGATCTCCGCCACACCTGCGACCAACCCGTCGGCGGGCGTCTTCGCAATCAGCTCATCCTTCGGCCGGCGCCGCTCCTGGGCGGCGAACAGCAGCGGCCCGTACTCGATATAGCTGCCCGCGTCGACGAGTTCCGCCAGGTTCTCGCGCGCCGTGCGCCGCCGGCGCGCGCGGCGACGCTCCACGGCTTCGGGTCGTGCCGCGTCCAAGCCGAGCTCGTGCCGTGAGCGCACCGCGGCCAGGTCGGCACGCACCGCATCGGTCTCGACATCCGCGCGAGGCCGCTGGTTGCGCGCAGTCTCAAACCCGGCATCCACGTAAGGCCCTCCTTTATGTGCACCGCCAAATTCACGATCCGGGTAAGGCCCCCCTTTACGTGCACTCCCAAAATCAGTATCCGGACAAGGCCCCCCTTTACGTGTATCTCCAAATTGAGTATCCAGGTGAGGCCCTCCTGCTTGCGCCCTGTCGGCGGCGCGGTCGTCGGCTCTCAGCACCACGAGCAGGTCTCCCGCCTCGATCGCGTCTCCGGTACCTACCTCGACCCGCTGCACGACCCCATCGCTCTCGGCAAGGACCTCGTGCTCCATCTTCATCGCCTCCAGCACGACAAGCACCGCCCCCGCTCGCACCGAGGCGCCAGGGCGGTGCTCGATCGCCACGACCACACCGGCAAACGGAGCGCTGACCTCTAGCTCGAAGGGCGACGGCATCGCGCAATCATGGCGCACAGACGATCATTGTCGCGAGAGCATCGACGCGGCGGCCTTGTTCGGATCGCTCTCGATCCTCAGCGTGCTCGGCAAGGGCTTCGTCAAGGAGCTGCCACAGGCGCTGCCAACGCCTGGGACGGCATGACCTGGGACGACGTGCGACGGCTCGCGCTCGCGCTGCCCGAGACCGACGGGCGAGTCCGTGGCGATGGTATGCACAAGTAGAGGAATCTGTGAGTTTTGGGGAGTTCTTTCTTAAGCCAGAATCCTTCAGTTCAGCAACGCACCCCCTCCGGCTGTCCCTAAAATTATGGGCCAAAATTTTAGGGACGCGTTTTCGCCCTACGTTTTCTGAACTACGTCTTTAGCCTGCATCGCCCCCAGACAAAGCTAAGGTGAGGCGGATGGTCACCGGCTGGGATGAGACCACCAGGGAGCGCACGCACCCCAACCTGATCCTCGCCGTGCTGGCGCTCGGCGGCCTTGCCTACGCGATGCTCAGCTCGGCCGTGCTGCCGGCGCTGCCGACCTTCCAGCACGCGCTGCACACAAGCGAGACGGGAGTCACCTGGCTGCTGACTGCGTACTTGCTTGCCGCGTCGGTCGGCACCGCGATCCTGGGGCGGCTGGGCGACATGTACGGCAAGGAGAAGATGCTCCTGTGGACGCTTGTGATCCTCGCGGCCGGGACGCTCTTGTCTGCGGTGTCGAGCTCGCTGGCCGTGGTCGTCGTCGGGCGCTTCATCCAGGGCGCCGCCGGCGGCATCTTCCCGCTCGCCTTCGGGATCGTGCGCGACGAGTTCCCGCGCGAGAAGGTGGCGGGAAGCATCGGCCTGCTATCAGCGATCCTTGGCGTGGGCGGTGGCGCCGGGATCGTGCTGGCGGGCGTGATCATCGAGCACCTGGACTACCACTGGTTGTTCTGGCTTCCCTTGATCCCTACGGTCTTCGCCGCGATCGCGACCTGGCGCTTCATTCCGGAGTCACCGGTGCGGGTTCCCGGACGCGTCAACTGGCTCGCCGCCACTTTGATGACGATTGGCATGTCGATCGTGCTGATCTCGATCAGCCAGACCACCAGCTGGGGCTGGGGATCCCCCAAGACGCTCGGTCTGCTTGCCGCCGGCATCGCCGTCTCGGTCGCCTGGATCGCCGTGGAGGTGCGCAGCGAGACCCCCTTGATCGACATGACGATGATGCGCGTCAGGGGTGTTTGGACGACCAACGCGGCTGCCTTCCTGCTCGGCGCCGGCATGTACGCGTCGTTCATCGTGATCCCTCAGATCGCACAGCTATCGAAGAGCACGGGCTTTGGCTTCGGCGCCTCTGTCGTCGTCTCAGGCCTCTACCTGCTGCCTACGACGATTGGGATGACAATCCTGGGCCTCCTGGCCGGGCGCATCTCGGGCCGCTTCGGCTCACGCAGTGCCCTGCTTGTAGGAACCGCCTTCACAACCGCATCTTTCGCGTTGCTCGCAGTCGCCCACAACCATCCCTACGACCTGCTGATCGCCTCCGGGCTGCTCGGGGTCGGAGTGGGCCTTGCCTTCGCGGCGCTCGGCAACCTGATCGTGCAGGCCGTCTCACCGGAGCAGACGGGCGTGGCCAGCGGCATGAACACCGTGATGCGCACACTCGGAGGCGCGCTCGGCGGCCAGCTGTCGGCAACCTTCATCGCCGCCAACACGGCCAACGGACTGCCGACGGTCACCGGCTTTACCGACACCTTCCTGATGGCGACCGGGTTCCTGCTCGTCTGTCTGTTGACGGGCTTTCTTGTCCCCAAGCAACTAGGCGCACGGACGGGAACGGACTTCACCCGCGAAGAGGCGGCCGGCCGCACCCCCGCGGCAGAGGGTGCAACCGGCTGACGACCGCCGGCATCCAGGGCGAGCGGCGTGCGTCAGACGACGCCGACGCTGAAGATCTCGGTATCGCGGTGCCCGACGAAGAGGCCGTAACGGTGGCACCGAAAGCGCTGGCGCCGCTCCCCCGCCCGGCGAGGCCGACTATTCCGCGTCAGGCCAGTTGGCGCTGCCCATCACGCCGTCGCCGTCCTCAGGCTTGGGACCGCCAATCGCGACGATGTCCAATCCATCCGGCCCGGCCTCGAACGCACGCACTACCTCCGGTGCCACGCGCACCACATCCCACTGACCCAGCTCCAGGACCTCGTCGTCGAGCAGCACGCGTCCGGAGCCCGCCACGACGACATAAGCCTCCTCCTGCTCGCGGTGACTGTGAGCCATCGGGCTGCGCAGATTAGCCGCATAGCGAAAGAGGCTCACACCGAGATCGCGCGAGTCAAGGTGTTTGCGCCCGAAGCGGCCTTCGATGCCTGGAGCCCGCTCGCCGACAGAGTCCTCGATCTCCAACAGGTTCACGGTGGCGTAACGGGACATTTGTTCTCCTTGGTCGGATGGGTTCGCGAGCTTCAGCTCCACCATAGCTCTAGCGCGCGCGGCGCCGCGGTAGCCCATCCAACTCTCTCCCCGGCGTGCCGCGGCTACTCGTTGGCGACGGCCGTCTGCTTCGGACAGCCGGGGCCAAAGGAGCACGAAAAGCTCACGATGTCCTGGCTGGGGTTGTGCACAGGACGCGTGGAATGCTCACAGGTCTGCTCGCCCATGTTTCCCGACGGGCACAGCCAGCCGCCGTACAGAGTGTAGGAATTAGCTGAAAGGCCGTTATTCACATACTTACCCTTGCCGTCGACAATCGCCTTCAAAACCTCCTTGGCGACGCTGCACTTGACGTGGCCCGTGTCGATGTAGACGCCGTACATAGTCCATTTAGCGCGGAACGTCGCGCAGCGGCTCGATAGGTGCGCGTCGGAGGCTGTCGCCGCTTGGGTCACGGTCAGACTGTAGGCCGCGAGAAAAACCGCGGTGCACACGGAGAGGAAAACCGCACCGGCAGAACAACGCCGGATCAAACGAATGGCAGCGGACAGCACGGTTCCTCTCGATCCCAGCCTCGGCGGTGTCCCGTTCTCGCCCATACTTATCCGATGGTAAACGTCTTACGCGCCGGGATAGGATCGACTCCCGCCAACGCGGATACTACCGGCGCATACCGGCGCAATAGCCGACTCGAGAAAAGCTCAGACCAGTGCACCGGCCGGCAAGACGAAGCGCAGCGGAACTTTGGACTCCCCTGCCTCGCCACCGTCACTCACGCGCGAGCCGTGCAGTCCGCGTCTCGGAGCCTTTGCTGCCGCGTCCTCTGGAATGCCGGCATGGTCGGTGATCCAGGCGATCACCGCCGCCGAGTCGGCGCCCGCGGCCATGATCGCGGCACGCTCGATCACCTCTCCTCCAGAGCGGTGAGGACGACTGAGCTGGATCACCAAAGCGCGGATCGCATCGTCGTCGCTGCCCTCGGTCTCCGTGCCCTCGGCGTCTATGAGAACTCCGTCACCGAGTACACGGGACGGCCGACCCGCACGGCACGACCGACGGCCTCGCTGCCATCGTCGTTGCTGTCGTCAATGCCGTCGGTATGCACGACAAACGCCTCTTCGCGGCCGTGGTCGAGGATCGCCGCCACCACGTCGCTCCCGCTCGCAAGCCGCCTGCCGACCTCGATCTCGGTGTCGCTGCCGTCGAAGCGACAGCTGAGCTTGAAGATCCTGCGCGACCTTGCGGGACAGCCGACGACCGCCAGCGAGCGCTCGCGCAGCTCGCTGTAGGCGGCCTCTGCCTGCTTGCCCTTGCCCTCGATGCCGGCGACGAAGAAAGCGGTCATTTGCCGCGACCGCGTGACGGTCGTGGCGGTTGTTGCGGATAGCGCTCGCGCTCGGCGGCAGTCATCTTACGGATCGTCAACGACCCGTCTTTAACCTGCGTGCGGATCTCCTCCAGCTTCTCGCGGCGACGCTCAGCCGCGCGATCTGCCTGCGTGAGCATCCCTTTACGTTAGCGGGTTAGCGCCTCGGCGACGGCCAGCTCCCATCCACGTCTGGGGCACGGCGCACCGTCGGGCGGACCTCCACAGGCACACCATCGGCCTCCACGATGCCGTCCGCCGGCCCACGTCGCCCCCACGTCACCCACCCACGACGCCTTCCACAGGCGTACCATCGGCCGCGCACGATGACGCCGAGCCCCCTGGACCTCGAGTATGCGACGCGTGTCGCGCCCGACGACGACAGCTACTCCGCGCGCCTCTCCAAAGACTGGGAGATTTGGGGTCCCAACGGTGGCTACTTGGCGACGATCGCGCTGCGGGCCGCCGGCATGGTCGCGCGGATCAAGCGGCCGGCGAGCTTCTACTGCCACTTCCTCAGCTCTCCTGCCTTCGCTGCCGTCGAGCTCAAAGTGAGCGTCCTCAGAGGAGGCCGCCGAGCTGAGTCACTTGCCGTGGAGATGACCCAGCAAGGCAAGCTCGTCCTGCAAGCAATGGTGAAGACCGCCGCCGAGGCGCCCGGCTACAGCCACCAGCATCCGAGCGCTCCTGGGGTCCCGCTCCCGGAGACCCTGAAGACCTACGAGCAGCTGCACCCCACCAATCCACGCCCACCGTTTAGCTTCTGGGAGAACGTAGAGCGACGTCCCGCCGACCAGCGCACCACAGACGAGTCACAAGCGCCGGTCATCCGCGAGTGGGCGCGCTTTCGGCCGACTGCCTGCTTCGAGGACCCCTTCCTCGACGCCGCGCGCGCCTTGATCCTGCTGGACACCTATGGCTTCCCTGCCGCATACCGCCACTATCGAAGCTGGAAGTACCTGGCGCCGAATCTCGACACGGGCGTGTGGTTTCACCATTTCAGTCCTGCCTGTGAATGGCTGTTGGTCGACAGCGAATGCACTGTCGCGGACCACGGTCTCATGGGAGTTAGCGGCAGGGTGTGGGATAGGGACGGCCGGCTGCTCGCAAGCGGATCGGCGCAGCTGTGCTGCATCGCCAACGGCGCCTGAGAGTCGAGACCGAGCCTGACTCGCGCCCGCATCTTTGCCGGTCAAGGGCAACTTCACCGTGTCCTCGGAACTCGCCGCCGCGAGCGGCAACACGTGGAGTTGCGCAGGCGAGCGCGGGGCGCCGATGGGAGATGGCCGGTGGCCTGATCCGGCCGCCATGCTCGAGTAGGCTGCCGGCTGCATGAGACTTGCCAATAGCGAGCACGAATCGCGTGCTTCGCGGATCACCGAAGTCGCGCCGGACTTCCGGCTGGAGGATGTCTGGGCACTACCGGCCCACGGCCACCTCGAGGACTTCGCGAAGTTTGCCCGAGGTGGTCGCGTCGCTCGACCCTGAGCAGTCCCGCTCCCGTGCTACCCGCACCCTGTTCGGCATCCGTTCGCCTCGGCCGATGGTTCGGGCGCTGATGCGAGAGATCGAGCAGGCCTGGAAGGCGAGGAGAAGTGACCCACGGAGCGTTGACACGGGCCAACCACATGACACGGAGTGACCCGCGCGGTCGCTAGCGCAGAAGCGCCGCTAGCTCGGAAGCGGCTCCTGGGCGCGCGGACCGGGCACGTAGGCGTCGGCCGGCTCGAGTATCTGCACGATCTGCTCGCGCATCTCGGGCGTGTCGGCGTGCCCGTGCACCGACGCGGCGTGCTCGGAGGCCGCGCGTATGACCTCGTCCTCCTCGCCGATGATCACCAGGGAGCAGTTGGAGTCGCTCGGGAAGCGACGGCAGTCAGCCATCTTGCGGGACATGTGCATCTCCTCTCGGGAATGGGTTATGTCCATAGTTGCGCTTCGACGCTCCAACGTCAAACGGGCCCTCGGTGGACCATTGGACTTCATGTTTCCCGGTCGGTACATATGCCGGCAGGGCCCGTGGGAGTGCCGATCGCACACTCGCCTGTGGGACGGACGAAGAAGGGGCCGATGTGAAACCGTCTGACGTCCCGAGGGAAGTTGCGGATTCGCAACTGTCTGCCGTCTGCCAGCAAGTCGGATGATTGATACTCTTGCCTCTGCCGGGCCAGACTGGATGACACCTTGAGGCCTCACACACAAGACATAAGGCATGCGCGTGACTGAGACGCCGGCCCACCGTAGCCGGGATGGGAGAGGCTGGGGGGCACGCTCACGCCTCAGCCGGGCACTATCGGATATGCCCCGTTGGGCTAAGCAGGTGGGTACCTTGATGGTGAGCGCCGCGGCCGTTGCCGGCGGTGTGGCAGCGATCGTCCCGCTCCTGGAACCGTCTCCGACACCGATCCAAGCCGTGGACTTGGGACCTCCCGAATGGGCCGCGCACGAACTCACGCTCGGAAGCTATATCGCATGGCAACGGCGCGAATCAAGCACTCTGGGCCTGAAAGCACTCGACCATGATGGGACGGCGCAGGTGCTTGGCAGCGGAGCGGTCTATGCCGAGGTAAAGCCAACCTTCGTGAGCCTGGCTCGATATGCGTCATCTCTGCATGAGGTGGACGCAACGTTGGCGCAACCCGCCTCGGCAGTGCACACTCGCGCGGCGGAAACGAACAACGCGCCCGCGGGAGACCACGAATCTGGCCCGACCGGCACCTCCTCGGGCACCGAATCAAGCTCGTCCACGTCCACCATAGCCCCCTCTATCACCACGAGCACTTCACCCACGGGGACCGTCTCGGTCACCGTTGTAAAGGGGAACCCGAAAGGCGCCCACTCCGCGGTGCCGTTGCGCGCTGGGGTCCTGCATGAAGCAGGGGATCACCTCAGTCACACTGGAGTATCCCGTCTACAGCGCAAGGTGCAGCGACAGGAAGCAATCCTCCACAATCCCAAACTTCAACCGAGCCGCGAGGCCTTGAGCACTTGCCAGGGCGTGGCCTATGGAGGATGTGCCGCTGAAGCGGTCATCGAGGCGCAGGAGCAAAAAGCAACGGCGCAAGAGCCATCGCCATCGCCGGACGTGGAATCAAACGAAGCCGAAGGCCCCAGTGGGGAAGCTCAGTCGAAGCCCCCTACGCAGGGCCAGAGGGAACTGCTTGAAATAGCCGGTGGAGCACGTCTCGGCCGGGCCGACGACGCGAGCCTGATACCACCTCTGATGACCGCTGGATTGTCAGACACAGAGCGCGATCGAGTCGCCAGCATGCTGGGCGATGCGGTGTCCGTTGAAGTGCATACTCGGGGATGGAACGGTCAACGGCTGTGGCTGGCCTGGACGATGTACGAAAAGCAGAATCGATACTGGAACCCTTCACAGCATGAGTATTTGATCGACCATGCCGAGGCATACCTGGTGCCGGCAGCCTCTGACGACAAGGGTATCCTCACGTTTTGGTTTCCGATACCCAAGCAACAGGGAGACTACGAGGTTCGCTACTTCATCCGTGCGCCGGGGAGCGGGGCCGAGCTGGCCCATGGCAAGAGTCATAGCTTTCGACCCTAGAGTCGCCGTCTCGCCATACCGCTGCGCATCTATGTGCTGACCGGTCGAACAGTCGCATCGCCTGGTCTATGGTTGGGCTGTCCGATCAGGTTTGTCCGGTTGGGTTTGTCTGATCGGGTTGTCCGATCGGGTTGTCCGGTTGGGTTGTCCGGTTGGGTTGTCCGGTCTGCTGGAGCGTCCAGTCAAGCGTCGCAAAGGAGAGCCTCGTGAAGATGCGTGCCGCTGTGCTCGAGCAGTTTGGCCGGCCATTGGTTGTTCAGGAGGTCGATCTTGGCGATCCCGCTCGCGGGGAGGTGCTTGTGCGCCTGGTGGCCTGCGGTGTTTGTCATACCGACATGTACACGGCCTCCGGCGTTGATCCATCCGGATATGCGCCGACGGTGCTCGGACATGAGGGAGCCGGCGTCGTCGAAACGGTCGGCGAAGGGGTGACCTCGGTGAAGCCTGGAGACCATGTGGTCACCCTCTTCTCCCCGCAATGCCGCGAGTGCGAGCACTGCCTCAGCCCCAAGACCAACCTTTGCCTCGCGATCCGCGAGCAACAGAACAAGGGCTACTTGCCCGACGGCACGGTGCGGCTCTCGCGCGCGGGCGAGCCGATCCGCCATTTCATGGGCACCTCGACCTTCGCCGAGTATGCGGTCCTGCCGGAGATCGCACTCGCGTGCGTCAATCCAGAGGCACCACTCGATCGAGCCTGCCTGTTCGCGTGCGGGTTGACGACGGGCCTTGGCGCCGCGATGTACACGGCCGCGGTGGAGCCAGGTTCGACATGCGTCGTCTTCGGCGCCGGCATGGTCGGTCTCGGCGCGGTTGCCGGATGCAGGCTCCAGGGCGCCGAGCGGATCGTGTGCGTGGACCTCTCGCCCGAGCGTCTGGCCTTGGCGCGAGGACAAGGGGCGACCGACTGCTGGCAGGCCGACGAGCACACGGTCGAGCGGGTCTTGGAGATGACGAGAGGCTTTGGCGCCGACTACACTTTCGAGGCGACCGGACTGGTCTCGGTGATGGCCCAAGCCGTGGAGGCGGCGCGCATGGCCTGGGGCTTGTGCACAGTGGCCGGGGTTGCCGGGAAGGGCGAGACGCTGGACATCGTGCCTCGGATGCTGATCACCGGAAGACGGGTATGCGGTTCCTCCTTCGGCGGGGTCAAGGGCCGCGATCAGGTGCCACAGCTAGTCGATCGCTACCTAAAAGGCGATATCGACGTCGACCCATTCATCTCCCATCGCATGGGCCTTGATGATGTCAACCGTGCGTTTGAGTTGATGGAGCGCCAGGACGGGATTCGCTCGGTGTTGGAGCTCGATCGCTAGAAGTGAAACCATAGGGTCGCACTCGACAGGAGGCAATTATGGCTACGCCGTATACCTTGAAGAAGCTCACCGACATAGAGGATGCCGCGCCAAAGTCCGGGTTCGGCGACGTCCAAGAAGCACGATTCGCAAAGGATGCACTCGACACCAAAGACACCGGTTTCAGCTACCACCGTTTGAAGGCACAACAACGCCAGCCCTTCGCCCACAAGCATAAGCGCGCCGAGGAGGTCTACGTCGTCCTCGAAGGCTCCGGCCGAGTAAAGCTCGACGAGGAGATCGTCGAGCTTCAGACGCTCGATGCGATCCGAGTTGCCCCTGAGGTGACTCGCGCTTTTGAGGCAGGGCCGAGTGGCCTTGACCTAATCGTCTTCGGTCCACGGTGCGACGGGGACGGTGAGGTATTGATGGGATGGTGGGCTGACTAGATCGAACTCGGCGCTCGTCCGTGCGAAAGGGGGTGTTAGTAGAGTCTCGGGTGCGTGGCCGATATACCCAGACCCATTAGAGGCCGCTGCCTGTGCGGTGGCGTGACCTATAGCGTCGACGCTGAGCCAGTCTGGCAAGGGGTTTGCTACTGCGCAAACTGCCAACGTCAGACAGCTACGGCATTCTCGATCATCGTGGGTGTGCCAAGCAAGGCACTTACGGTCGAGGGCCACACACTCGCCTCGTTCAAGACTGCCAGCGAGGACTACCAGAGCACGACGGAGCGGCGGTTCTGCTCGACCTGCGGATCGCCGCTCTTCAGCACGATCGAGTCGATGCCGGAAGTCGCCTTTCTGAAGGCAGGAACGATTGACGACGCGTCTTGGTTCGAGCCAACAGCCGAGATCTGGACGCGCTCGGCGCAACCGTGGGCGCCTCACTTCGAGGGCGTCGCGCAGTACGTT
Source organism: uncultured Solirubrobacterales bacterium (assembly GCA_963704555.1). Taxonomy (GTDB): domain Bacteria; phylum Actinomycetota; class Thermoleophilia; order Solirubrobacterales; family Solirubrobacteraceae; genus Palsa-744. The sequence goes on along the minus strand of OY969921.1, from coordinate 693,933 downwards.
CGTACGCCGAACTAGCTGTCACGGTCGTCAAGCTCGGCGTTTCCAGGGGCTGTCTCGGCTCGATCGGACATCTTCTCCGCTTGGTCTCCCAGCTTCGTCCGGGGCCTCGGTCAAGCGCTGACGTAGGCCGCGAGGTGCTTGCCGGTAATGGTCGAGCGCCCGGCAACGAGCTCGGCCGGCGCGCCCTCGAACACGATCCGCCCGCCGTCGTGGCCGGCGCCCGGACCGAGGTCGATGATCCAATCGGCGCGCGCCATGACCGCCTGGTGGTGCTCGATGACGATCACCGACTTGCCGGAGTCGACGAGCCGGTCGAGTAGGCCGAGCAGCTGCTCGACGTCGGCGAGGTGCAGGCCGGTGGTCGGCTCGTCGAGGACATAGATATCGCCCTTCTCCGCCATGCGCGTGGCCAGCTTGAGACGCTGGCGCTCACCGCCTGACAATGTGGGGAGCGGCTGGCCGAGCTTGAGATAGCCGAGCCCGACGTCGGCCAGCCGGTCGAGAATCGTTTGCGCTGCCGGCGTCTTCGCCGTGCCGGCGCCGAAGAACTTCTCGGCCTCGACCACCGACATCGCGAGCACCTCGCTGATGTCCCGGCCGCCGAGCTTGTACTCAAGCACCTCGGCCTGGAAGCGCTTCCCTTCGCACACCTCACAAGGGGCGGCGACACCAGCCATCATCGCCAGGTCGGTGTAGATCACGCCGGCACCGTTGCAGTTCGGACAAGCACCCTCGGAGTTGGCGCTGAACAGTGCCGACTTCACGCTGTTCTCCTTCGCGAACGCCTTGCGAATGGGATCTAGCAATCCGGTATAGGTAGCCGGATTGCTGCGCCGCGAGCCCTTGATCGCTGCCTGGTCGACCGAGACGACCCCCTCCCGGGGCGGTCGGGAGTTGACAATCGAGCCGTCGATCAGCGAGCTCTTGCCCGAGCCGGCCACGCCGGTGACTACGACCAGCACACCGAGCGGGATGTCGACGTCGATGTCTCGCAGGTTGTGAGTGCCGGCGCCGCGAACCTCCAGCGCACCGTCCGGCGAGCGCACCTCCTCCTTGAGGCTGGCTCGGTCGTCGAGGTGGCGGCCGGTGATCGTGTCGCTCCCCCTCAGCCCCTCAACGGTACCCTCGAACATCACCTCGCCGCCCTCGGTCCCTGCCTTCGGGCCGAGGTCCACAACATGGTCGGCGATCGCGATCGTCTCCGGCTTGTGCTCCACAACAAGCACGGTGTTGCCCTTGTCACGCAGCTGAAGCAGCAGCTCGTTCATTCGCTCGATGTCGTGCGGATGCAGTCCGATTGTCGGCTCGTCAAAGACATAGGTGACGTCGGTGAGCGACGAGCCGAGCTGGCGGATCATCTTGACGCGCTGTGCCTCACCGCCTGAGAGCGTGCCCGACGGTCGCTCAAGTGAGAGGTAGCCAAGCCCGATGTCCACGAAGGAGTCGAGCGTCGCGCGCAGCGCCTCGAGCAGCGGCACGACCGACTTGTTCTCGAGTTTGCTCACCCACGCGGCGAGATCGCTGATCTGCATGGCACATGCATCGGCGATGTTAATCCCCTTGATCTTCGACGACCGTGCCTCCGGGCCGAGCCGAGTCCCGTCGCACTCGGGACAAGTGGTGAAAGTGACTGCCCGCTCCACAAAGGCGCGAATGTGGGGTTGCAGCGAGTCGACGTCCTTGGAGAGCATCGACTGCTGGATCCGCGGGATCAGACCCTCGTAGGTTAGGTTGACCCCGTCGACCTTGATCTTGGTCGGCTCCTTGTGGAGGAGATCGTTCAATTCCTTCTTGGTGTACTTCTTGATGGGCTTGTCCGGGTCGAAGAAGCCGCAGCCCAGGAAGATGCGGCCGTACCAGCCGTCCATGCTGTAGCCGGGGATGGTGAGCGCGCCTTCGCGCAGCGACTTGCTGTCGTCGTAGAGCTGAGTCAGGTCGATGTCGTTTACCAAGCCACGGCCTTCGCAGCGCGGACACATGCCGCCGAGGATGCTGAAGCTTCGCTTCTCTTTAGTCGTGCGACCGGCGCGTTCGATTGTGACTGCCCCAGCGCCCGAGATCGAGCCGACATTGAAGGAGAACGCCTGGGGCGAGCCGATGTGCGGCTTGCCGAACCGGCTGAAGAGAATGCGCAGCATCGCGCCGGCGTCGGTCGCGGTGCCGACCGTGGAGCGAGCGTCGGCGCCCATCCGCTCCTGGTCGACGACGATTGCGGTCGTCAACCCTTCGAGCACATCAACCTCGGGACGCGCGAGCGTCGGCATGAAGCCCTGCACGAAGGCGCTGTAGGTCTCGTTGATCAGCCGCTGGGACTCCGCGGCGATCGTGCCGAACACCAGCGAGCTCTTGCCCGAGCCGGAGACGCCGGTGAACGCCGTCAGCCGGCGCTTGGGGATCTCGACGCTGATGTCCTTGAGGTTGTTGACGCGGGTGCCGTGCACACGGATCGATTCGTGGCTGTCGGCGGCGTTCAGCGCCGGCGACAGTGTCTTCGTTCTCTTGGCCATGCTCATCTTCTCTTGGTCATCTTCTCTTGGCCATGCTCATCGTGTCTTGGCCAGATACTCGGCACCCTCCGTTGAGGCACCGCCACCCAAACGTCCTTGTCGCGAGCAAAGCCGGTGCTCGGTATGTCGAGGACGCTGAGCGCGGGAGCGGCTGCGGGAGTCGGCACTCATCGGTCCTGAAGCAACCCGAGGACGTTGCCATCGGGATCGGTGAATGTAGCAACCAGGCGACCGCCCCCGACGTCGTGCGCGGGTTCCTTCACGGTGGCGCCCGCGGCGGTCACCTCGGCCAGCTTCGCCTCGATGTCCGATACTTGCCAGAAGGCCACCGGTGAGCTCATGCCCTGCGGTCCACCACCCGGCACCAGCCCGATGTGCTGGCCCTCGGCCTCGAAGCCGACGTAATAGTCCGCGTCGGCCGACGGCGAGACGCCGAGCAGGGCGGTGTACACGGCCTTGGCCGCCGCCAGGTCGGACACGGGGTGCAGCACGGTCTTGATTCCCTGGGTGGATGAGCCGGTCATGGTCACTCCTGAAGTCGTGGGTCACTTCGACCCGGTGTGGTCTTGTGGAACTAAAGACGAACGGGGAGCCCGGAAATCGACGTATCGGACTGGTCGACTGTCACTCTAGCCGCGGTTCGGTACCCGACGCGAGATCGGCCAGTCCAGCGCAGGATCCCACAGACGCGCCATGCGCCCAACGCCGCTTCTACGCCCAGAGGAGGACGCATCGCGGCCCGCGACACGAGCACGTCCTACGTAAGCGCTACCGTGACCGTGTATGGCATCAGCGACAGTCGTCTCGCCGAACGTCGGCCTGGATCCCTTGTCGGGCTGCCGCTTCTGTGGCTACCTCAAGAATGACACCGTCAACTCTGGGCACTGGACGGTCGTCGCCGAGACGGAGCACCTTGTAGCTGTGCCGTCCGTAGGCCCGTTGATTCCAGGGTGGCTATTGGTGATACCCAAGAAGCATGCCCTCAGCTTCGGGGCTATAGATGCCGGCACTCTTGCTGTGCTGATGGCCGACATCCAACGGATAGCCACGGGCTGGAGCGACTTGTTCGGGCCACTGACGTGGTTTGAGCACGGCCCGGCCGAAGCCCGTACCTCGGCGGGATGCGGTATTGATCACGCCCACATGCACTTGGTGCCGACCGGTCAGCTGGATCTCCTTACGGGAGCTCACGAGTTGCTCGCCCCCAAGCTCGTCTTTAGCGAGATCGCGGGTCTAGAGGCTGCGGCCACCCCGGTGGCAGCGGGTGATTCTTATCTCTATCTACGAACGCCGGACGAATGTTCGTGGCTGGCCAGCTCGCGAGATATCCCAAGCCAGGCCTTTCGTCGAGTGATCGCCGCTCAGCAAGGCTCCCCAGCCGAGTACGACTGGAAGACATACCCACATCACCCCGCTCTCGCGATGACGATCAAGATGGCACGACGTCTTAATTTGCCCGACTCAGAGTGAAAAGATTCGCACTTGAGCGATTCAGAGACTCGCTCTTCGACCCCACTTGGTCGACGCAAAGAGCCAGCGCCCAGCAGGGGACGCCACGAGGAGGTGGACTTCGCTCCGGCGGATCTCACGGATGGCCGGAAGGAGAATGACTGGAAGTCACGCTACTGCCACAGACGCGCGATTGTCCAGATCCTCGCAGAGGGAGCCTACCTTTGGATATTGCTCGTCGCTACCGCCGCGGCCTTGATCCTGATTTGGCGCGGAACGCCACAATCCTGGCTCGGCGTCGACTCGGCTCGGTATTACACGTTCAGGATTTACTCCCTTGCATGGGTTTCTGGCACACTCGGCGGGACCCTATTCGCAATCAAGTGGCTATACCACTCTCTTGGTAAGGGCTCCTGGCACGCCGACCGGCTTGCATGGCGTCTGTTCACCCCACATCTCTCAGGCGGCTTCTCATTCGCCCTCCTCGCACTTGCTACCTCTGGCATTTTCGAGATCCTCAATCGCGAACTTCTTCGCTCAAGTCCGGCGGTCGTCGGTACAGGGTTCCTACTCGGTTACTTTTCCGACTTTACAGTGGCACGGCTCTACATTCTGGCCGAGCATTTGCTGGGCGGTGTGCATCCCGACCGGCGTCCGTGACGGCAGACATGTGCCGAATTGCGCGCAAGGGCGACCCCGTTCTAGCCGATGCGACTCGATTCGGGACAAAGGCTGCCGGCCTTGCTGCCCTGGATCCGAGCTGGACGCCCCACTTCTTCGCGCTCGAGGTTGGAACCTACGCGCAGGTGGAATCCGATGGCGCCCTCGGTGACGCAGTAGGTGTAGCACTGAACGCTCTCGGTGCCTGCTCCGATGGTGTGATCGTAAGGTCAAGCGCACTGGGCGAGACGCTAGGAAAGCGAGGCGTCTTTGACAGCGTTCGCGCCGAGGCATCCGTCTCCGCGATCGCCAACTGCATCCGAGATACGGCATTGCATGCGCCCGTAGAGAGTCGTACGCAACTTGGCTTCATTGTGCAGGAGTGGTTAGGCGGAGTTGCAACAGGCCATCTCTCAAACGAGCGACGCGTAAGCCGCGAACGACGAAGCTGGCTCTGTGAGGCTGAGTTGCCAATCGAAGGAGAGGATAAGCGCTTTCACTTCCGGGTAGACAGCCAAACCCGCGGTCGGGACGATCTCTCTTGCGGCTCCTGGGAAGAGCTCGCAGCAGCTATCCGTACCGTCGCGAGGCATATGTACCGACACGGAGACCGGTATCACCTTGAGTGGGTCTGGGACGGGGACCGTGTCTGGATCGTCCAACGTGATTCCGACTATGTCGAGCGTGGCGTACCACCGGGATCAGCATGGACGGAAGAGGACGCCTCACCCCCGCTCGGTGACCTCCGCCGATTTAAGCGCGTTCCAACAGAAGAAACGCCTTTCCCGAAGGTGAATCATGTCCGTGAGTTTCGCAAATGCGGTCTGCCGAGCGGGGATATTCGCGTCCTCGCGGGCGCTGGGATAATAGATCGACTTGCAGACGGCAAGATCAGCGATGATCTCCGCCATGATCTATTAGAGTTGATCAAGGCGCCGATCGTCGTACGCACCGACTTTAGAGCGGCTACCCAACAACCAAAGGTCCTGTCGAAGCGAACGGATACTTGTCGCACTTATGAGCAGCTTGAGACATTCCTTGTTAGCACAGCGAAAACCGCCATCGACGGGGGGTGTCCCCCCGGCGATCTTGCCTTTATAACCCATCGCTTTATGCTCGCACGTGCAGGTGCCATGAGCTTCGGCAGCCAGGGTAGCTCGCGCGTCCGAATCGATGCTACATGGGGCCTACCAGACAGCCTCCTGTTTTATCCGCATGATTCCTTCAGGGTCGACATATCTACCGGACATGTCGAACGCTATCTCCGGTGTAAGACAGACTACATAGATATCGCCGCGGACGGACAGTGGCGCTCTCACCCGGCTGGCAGCAACTGGGATTGGCGACCGGCGCTAACCGATCAAGAGGCTATTCGTATTGCCGAAATGACAGTGCGACTCACCGATCATATCGGCAGTGATATCGAGGTCATGTTCTTCGTCGGGGGTAGCGAATCTGGCGAGAGCATCTTGCCGTGGTTCTTCGACGCAAACGAGCGTCATCTGACCGATATCCGTGCAGCTCCAGGCTATTACGTCGGGGAGCGGGTCACAATAACCGACCAGTCGGATCTTCGTGCGCTGGACATCGAGCTGGGGACATCTGTGGGCAGCCGACGACTCATTGTGTGCCTTAGACCAACTATCGATCTCTTGCGCTCGCGCGAGTTTATCCTCGAAGTAGTCGACGTCGCTAAGCGCAGGAATCTCCCTATAGAACTCGAGGGCAGCCAACTCTCGCATGCCTACTACCTACTCGAGGACGCAGGCGCAGCGATCAGATGCCGTGATCCCTGGCTTCCACCTGATCGCAGGCGTTCCTTCGGAAAGCTAGTTCGTGACTTTGTACCCGTGAAGATCGAGCGGCGAGGCGAACTTGCGACGACTTATTCCGCAGACCGGAGCGAGCTTAAGGAGCTAGTGAAGGCAAAGATGATCGAGGAGGCGTTTGAGTATTTCTGGTCTGCTGACGCCAATACGGATATCGAGGAGCTTGCGGATCTTCTTGAGCTGCTCCGCACCGCTGCGCGCGTGCACGACATTGATTTTTCAGTCATCGTGCAAGCAGCAGAAGCCAAGCTGGAGGAGCGTGGCGGTTTCGAGAGTGGGGTTGTACTTGTCGAAACACGTGATGCGCCCTCCAGATCAAGCCTCCAAGGAGATGCAGCCGCACGCCTGATCACGGTTCCGTCCACACGACGACGGGCAAACACGGCCCGGCGAGTTGTCCGACTCCCTGGGGGCCGGCTCATCCTGCCAGTCGCGCCGCCGACGGACTGGAAGCTAGGAGAATCGCGGACGGTTGGCCTGACGGCCGATGACGAGGTCACCGTCACCTATGGTCCCACCGAAATCCTGGTGCATCTACAGCCGCGTCCGAGTGCTCGCAACCGCGATCAGCTTTTGCTGTTTGAGCTGCAAGCCGAGCGCAGCTAGGGCAACGCTACGGCGCCCTCAGCTGTGTCAATCAGCAACGGAGCATCTGTTTCGATCCATACTCGAGCTCCGCATGCCAATGGCCGGTCAGGCGAGTACACGAGCTGAGAAGGGCCCTGAATCTCCACACTTTGTGCCTTGATATTTCTACGACTGGTCTTTACAGACAGCGGGGGATCCCGCCTACCATCGCGGCGATTGCGACGGATTACATGCATATTCACATGGATGCGCTTGAGCACCGAAACCTCTCCCCGTAGGTGGCTGCTTCTCGCGAGTTGCGTTCTCGACACAGAACGGATCGTGACGCATCCTACATCTCGCGTTCGTGCTGGCCCCCTCGGCGAGGATCGCCGCACGCTCGATCACCTCGCCACCGGAAAGGTGAGGACACGCCAAACGACGCCACGAGGGCGCGAATCGCATCGTCGTCCAATACATCCACACTAGTCCCCTGTACGCGCAGTGCGACATGCCCGATGCCGCACAAGACCTCCTCCACCTCCGCGTCGGTGCGCCCGGGATGAAGGTCAAGCAGCGTGCTCAGCAGCAACAATGGGGTTGCCCGCAGAATCGCGAGGCAGGAGGTCGGGAAGGACCCGGCGAGAGCACGATCGCCACCTGATCGGCACGCGACGGACACGTCCACCGTACCAGTGGAGAGCGGCAGGGCTCGCGCCGTGGCTGTCTGATCGCCTCCATTGTCCGCGACGGGGGTCGAACTCCCTCTGAACACCGCATCGAATTGCGGCTGTAGTCGGTTTTTGAGACCTAGACGGGTTGCTCTCTTTTGGCTTGTTAGAGCCAAAGCGCGTAGCTTGCGCCAGCGCTCGCGCCAGGCCGTCATGCGGTCTTAAGGCCGCTACGGTTAGGCAAGGGCGATGAAAGACGGACATAAGCTTCCATAAGACGTCAGCGTAACCCTAGGGATCTATGCTGCGCGCAAGCTCTCTCTGGAACACCCCCAACTAGTGCAGCGTTCCCGAAGTGGCTTGTCCATTCGTGGCGCTGGTGATGATCTGCTTGCACGCCTACTTTCGTCCGGAGCGGTAGTGGCAGGCCTGATCGCGGACGCTTTCGCTCCTGCTTGAAGGCACGACTACGATTGGCGGATGAACTCCGCGACCGAGTCCCGTGACGGCGTATTGAGCTCTCCCGATCCACAGCGACTTGGTGGCCTTCGCTGGGCGCTGCGAACTGGCGGGCGGCTTACAGCGCGTGAGCGCGGCCGGTTGCTCTCAGCGATCGCGCTCGGCCGGTGGGAGAACGCGATCGGTCGCGCGAAGTTGGCGCTCGGGCGGCTCCCGCCAGGAGCCACGAACGTCAACCTTGACACGTTCAAGACACCGGACTCGCTATTCGCACGGGAGGCCGAGCAGGCCTGTGCAGAGCTACCGGCGTCGCTCGTAGGCCACTCCTATCGGACGTGGCTGTTCGGGCGCGCTCTCGCCGCCGTCGACGGTAGTGAGCTGGATATCGAGCTGTTCTACTGCGGCTCGCTCCTGCACGACCACGGCATCGCCCAGCCAACCCCCGGCCGTGACTTCACGCTCGCGAGTGCCGAGCGGACACTTGCCTGTGCGAGGACAGCCGGCGTCAACGATGACCGCGCACAGGCCCTCGCGGACGCTATCTGCGTGCACACGACGCCCGGCGTCGCCGTCGACCGCGACGGAGCGCTCGGCTGCTACCTACAGTGGGGCGCGATGGTTGACGGTGCCGGGCTGCGCATCTGGGACGTGGCACCTGCCAACGTGACCGAGATCCTGCACCGCTATCCGCGCGTGGACTTCAAGCACCAGCTTGTGGCGATGATGCGCGCCGAGGCCGCCGCCGTGCCACAGGGACGATTCGGGCTCCTGGTCCGGTGCGGCTTGCCTCTAGCCGTACGCATGGCCCCATTCAAGACCTGAACACACTCCTTCCCTCACGCGACCAACGAGCATCCGATCCGAGGGACGCTCGCCCACCGGCACAGGTCGACGGTGCGCCATCGATGGTTAGGAACCTGTGTTCCGGTAACCATTTGAGTAGCCGTGTTTCTCTAATGACGGTGCGCGTGCCCAGCGAGCGGCGGCTTTAGCGCCAGCAGGCGGGTGAGCGTCACCGGCTTGCCGTGGCCGGCGTGCTCGACGATCACCAGCAGAACGTTGGTCGCGTCCGCGTGGCTCGCGAGGAAGCGCTTGCCGGCCTGGCTGAAACGCACGCGGATCGTCTTGTGGCGATGCGAGCGGATCGAGAACGCCGTCTGCCCAAGCACAATCTCCCGCGAGCGAACCGCCGCCGCACCCGCGGCAGCCGGTCTGGCCTGCACGGCGTACTTCAAGGTCTGGGTGCCGGCGCAGCTGGACCCCGCCGTGCAGCCGAGCCCGTCAGAGACACCGCCACCCGACACGGTCGGGTTGGTCGGCGCGGTGGTCACGGCAGTCGTGAACGTACCGCTCGCCACGACGATCGGCTGATAGGGCGAGGTGCCGGTGAAGCCAGACGAGGCGTCGCCGAGGAACGGCCCGACGAAAAACGGGTAGATCGGCTGGACCGCGAAGTAGTTTGTCCCGCCCACGGTCGTTTCGCCGAACCCGCCGTCCATGTAACCGGCCAGCTCCTGTTGGCTGCCGATCCAACACCAGTCCACGCCGTCGACCTGGTCGACGGCCGTGATCGGCACACCGGGCTCGTTGTAGGCGATTTCCGGCGACATCGCGGGGCAGTTGCCGAGCCCATATGTCTGGTCCGGCGAGTAAGAGTACGTGGTGTCGGGTGCGAGACCGCTGAGGCTCACCGTCGTCAGGTTCCCGCACTGCGCCTCCAGAAACGTGTCGCCGGCGTAGGTGACCGCCGAGTTGTGCGACGTCGAGTACTGGAAGACGCCGAACTCGCTCGTCTGGGTGCCGGTAAACGCCGGTCCGCCGGCCGAGTCGCTGCCGTACGCGAATACCGGGTCGCCGACGCCCGGGGTCTGCACCTCGGTGAACTGTGGCACGCTCGCCGCCAGGACGACAGACGTCGCGCTCTCGACGACGGCCTGTCCGGCCCCGTCGGGCTGGAAGGTGCCGGTGATGAATCTCTTCTGACCGCCGTCGATGTGGGTAGCGAACCCGGCGATCGTGGTGTCGTACTGGAGCGAATAGGTGACCTGGCTGCCGGCGGGGAGCGGCTGGCTGAACAGCGCCGACAGGTACTGGGCGCCGTTTCTGGCCGGGAGATTGCCGGTGACCGTGCCGCTCGCCGGGGCGACGGCGCCGCTGCAGCCGCTCGAACCCGGGATCGTCGCCGACCAGCTGAACGTGTACTTGCCGGCGTTCCCCTTGTCGTCGATCGAGCCCTGCATCGTCGCTCCGGCACTGCTGACCGAGGTCGGCTCGGCGGTGCTCACGGCGGGTCCGGGCGGTGGCGTCGTGACCGTCTGGTTTGAGCTGTAGGCGACGTTCGTCGTGTCGGTCGAGGTCGCGACCACGCGGAACTCATAGGTCGTGCTTGCCGCCAGGCCGGACAGCGTGCCGAGTACGCCGACGACCTTGATCCGCTTCCCATGCGCCGTGGTCACCGTCTTCATCGTCGTCTTCTGGTTGTACGGATCGGTCGTCGCCACGTTGTGGGTCGCCCGGAGGTAGGAGGCGTGTGTCGTGTACTCGACGTAGTAGCTGACCGACGCCCCGGCGTAGGGCGGGTTGTCGATATCGCCGCTAACGGCAGCGGAGGTCAGCCCGGTCAGCGCGCCACTGACGTTGCTGAGGACGGGCGCGGCGAGTGGCGGCGGTGGCGCCGGCGGTGAGGCCGTCGTAAAGGTCCCGTTGCCGCCGTCGACAGAGCCACCGCTGCTGCTCGCGAGCACCTTGAAGTCGTACGCCGTGCCCGGCGTGAGCCCTGTCAGCGTGAAGCTGACTGTCTGAGATCCCGAGGAGACCGTACCGCCGGCCGCCGTCTGGCCATAGGCCGTGCTCGTCCCATAATCGAGGGAGTATGCAGTCGCCAGACCGTGCGACTGGACCGTTGCCGTGATCGTCTCGCTCGTCGTCGACACCGACGACGCCGCATAGTTACTCACCGTTGGCGGCTGGATGTACAGGAACGAGGCGATCGGACTCACATCCCCCTGCACATTCGAGATCGTGCAGGTCGTGTTCGTCGAATCGATGCACGGGTCGCCGATGCCGGCCCAACTGGAGAATTGGTAGGCAGCGGCAGCGTGGGCGGTGAGGGTCACCGTGTCCCCGGCATCGACGGTGCAGCTCCCGGCCGAGCAGGACGCATCGGGATTGGCGTCAGTGGCGGTGACGGTGTTGGCGCCTGAGCCGCCCGAGTACGCGATCGTTGTCGAGACGGTGTAGCGCTGGGGCGCTGTGATCGCCGCCTGGTAATGAGCGTCGATCCGTTCCGGCGACAGGGCTGTGCCGTAGACGGCGACCTGCGCGGCGTCGCCGGCGAAGTCCTGGTTGACCACATTGTCGCCCCAGTTGCCGACGCGCACCGGCGTATTGCTGAAGTTGACCGGCGGGCTGTTCTGGTTGCCGATCGTCTGGGCGCCGAGATCCTGTCCATCTGCGTACGCCGTCAGCTGGTTGGAGCCGGCGCTCGCGTCGTAAGCGATTGCGAGGTAGTGCCAGCTGCCATCGCGCAGGTTGACGCCGGCCGACGTCGCATCCCAGCAGTTGGACGCCCCGTACTCATCGAGCGCCAGGAAAACGTCGGTGCCGTTGTTACAGGCCGTGTTCGGCGCGCCGACAGTCTGCCACACAGCCATACCGTCGTTGCTACTCCCGGATACGAAGCCCAGCGCGACGAGCACCTCGTTTGGCGCCGCGGGCCCCTTGAACCACCCCTCGAGCGTAAAGCTCTGGTTGCCGCTCAGCCCGGAAAGCGCGGGCCCGGCGCCGATCAGGTTCGACGCGCTGCCGTCACTCAACACCGCGGTCTGGCTGGGGTCACTGGCGAGCGGGCCGGCGACCCCATAAGTCAGCCCGGCCGATGCGTACGAGCCGTCGTTGACGTTACCCGAGGCGTCACACAGCATGGTACCCGTCGACTCGTTCAGGGGATAGTAGACGACCGGCGAGTCTGCCAACACCGCTTGCGAATAGGCATCGTTCGGCGCAGTGCAGGGGCCCGACAGCGACGCGAGCGGCAAAGCAAACGGCGAGGCGACCTCCTGAGCAGTAGCCAGCTCGGGCGCGAGCCCAGTGACGACCAGCGCAAAAAGTATGGCGCCCAGCGCCGATCGCGGCATCTCGAGCAAGCCTAGCTGAGACCGCACTGATGCGCGTCCGCGGTTGCCCCAACCATACTCGACGATGCACCGTTCTCATGCGGCGAATCGCCGCGCTCCGCCACGACCGCGATCACGAGCTCGCCGGCGACCAACGTCGCTGCTTGTGACACAGCTACCGTCGTGCGGCCCACGGACAACTCATGTCAGCGAGACACCCAACCCACTACGCCAAGCACCGATCCCGAACTCAGAGCCTTCGCAGAGTGGTTCGCTGACTGGTGGCTGCGCCGCGGGCGCCATCTGAGGGCCAACGTTGACCACGAGCCCTGATATCCGGGCACAGCCGTCTCTCAGACCGTGAGGTCGCGGGTTCGACCCCTCAAACCCGCGACCTCACAAAAACCTCGTATTTGCAGGGAAAACCTGACGCGCTCGTTTGAGCGCATTCCACGAGATCCCACTAACAGCTAGAGCGGCCTGGACCAAAAACCACGATTTTGCAGGGCAAAAGCACAGACAAAATCGAGCGACTACGGGAGCGACGGGGGTCGGGTCCACAACGTACCCCCGGAGATCGAGATTTGGCAGGCGATGCCGCGGGTTGATTAGTGGTCCATCTACTCCCCTGCAAGCAGGCCGATCGCTCGTGAGCGGATAGCTTTGGAAAAAGCAGTGAAGTTCAGGTCGGGTGTAGGCTCGTGGATCGGCGACAACGGATCGGCTGAGGCAGTGACGAAGCATGCGGCGTCGTAGAGTCGCTCCAGAACGAGGCGACGGCAGAGGATCTCGTACCGCTTCTTGTAGGAGGCGTCGACGAAGACAGGATCTACCTCGAAGAAAGGTTGCCTGACTCGCACGGGCTTGATCGAACCGGGAGCCTCCTCGAGCAGGAACAGATATCCCAACCAGGGACGGACTGTCCCAAACCTGCCTTCGCGGTATGCCGTCCAGATGTCTATCGCGTTCCCGATCGCCTCCTCACTTCGATTGTTGTAGTTGTTCCCAAACGAGGGGCCTACCTGACTCTTGAACTCGATTGCCGCCGCTAGGGCATCGCCGTGCACGACGACGAGATCCCACTTCTTCTCCGGCCGGAAGTATCCGGGCAGCTCGACAGCCGAACCGCGACTGATACTGGAGGGAGGAAAGCCGGCATCGATAAAGATCGACTCCATCAGTTCGGCCATCGCGTCCATATGAGCGCCGCCAGTGACAGCCCCTCGCAGGCCAGCGTCCAGCTTGCCCGAGTCGCGCTGTCGTTGCGCCTGCCCCTCGCGCACAACCCAATAGCGCCGCACGGCGGCTTCGAAAGTCTCCTGGTTCATTTCGGAGACTAAGTTCGCCCCCGCTGCCTTGGCTCCTACTCTGGGAGCTCTTTGAGGCCGTAAGCATCGAGCGACGCCACAGTCGCGCGCTCAAGGTCACGTTCCTCGAACGCACGCGCCAGCTCTCGCGATGTCCGCGAGGGAACCATGTCGTGTCGCGGTACTCGAATCCGGCGCAGATATTGCGCCTGGAAGCGCAGATAGCCTCCACGCATCTTGACGGCATAGCACTCGACGAACATCTGAGCGACGCTCGATAGCAACAGTCCGCCAAGCACCTGCGGGTCCCACACCTCGCTTGTGACCCAATAGAGGTTGTGGTGCGGATAGAGCTCGCCTGCGTCGAGCACTGGATGGATCGCCGCCTTGATGTCCGGGATCAACAGCTTCGGCTTGACCGTGAGTGTATGGGCCACACGGTCGATGGTTCGATACCACTGTTGCGGTCGGCGCCCCGCCACGTTCCGTTTCCACAACGCTGCGGCGTTCTCTTCCATGTACGCCTTTAGCCTCGGATAATCGTCGAGCGAGACGAGAGCCCCCGTGTCGCCATCCCACGGATTGACGAGATGGTGGCCCGACCAGCGCAGCTCGCCGCTAACGGTGTCGCGGCCCATCGCGAGCGGCATAAGACGGCCCTCCTCAACAAGCTTCCTGTCGGTGGTCACGAACACACGGTCGGCGCCGGTCGCCACGCCTATGCCGACGCGGGTCCCAGTCACACCATCCTCAAGCGCCGGTAGGTCGCGCTCAAGCCGAGCGACCACAGCAAGCCGCTCAGGTGAACCGCTCGGCCACGATGCCACATCCCCAAACCAGGTCGGCAAGCGCGCCGCCTCGCAGGTCGGATCGCTCAGCTTGACACCGCCCTTCCTACTCGCCCAGATGCGAACGCGGCGAGCGCCGTCTTCATCAAAACCGCGCTTGGCTGTCGCCACGATCGCTGAACCTTGCGGGGCGCGACTAATTACGGTGATCGACGGATACGCGCTGACCTCATCCTCGAATGCATCAACGTCGTGCATCTCGATCACTGTCTCCACCGAGAAGCCCTCGGTAACCATGTTGCGCAGCCGCTGGCCGTACTGGTTGCGCATCCAACGATCCGCACAGATGAATCCAAGCTTGCCGCCGGAACGAAGCGAGTTCAGACCCACCTCGAAGAAGCCGACATACACGTCCGCTCGACCGCCCATCGTCGGGCAGGCCCGTCTGTACCCGGCGCTACGCGCCTCCGATACAGCCTCAAGTCGGATATACGGGGGGTTGCCGATCACATAATCCGCACTTGCGAACTCGTGCCGTCCCAGAAGAAAATCGTCATGCGTGACCCAACCCTCGGCAAGTGTGCAAGCGTCCGCCCGATCCCATCCGTCCGCAACCAAACGCTCTTCGGCTATACGTCGGCTCTCCGAGACGTGTCCCGGCTGCAGATCGCAGGCGCGTATGGCGCCCGCAGCGTGCGAGATTGGCCTACCGTGGACTTGGCACGAGCGCGACAATCGCTCGACCATCGGTCCGAGAAACGCTCCCGCCCCACATGCGGGCTCAATCGCTCTCTGAGCGGCCAGATCGGCCGTAGGTGAGTAGCCAACGAGGTCGAGGATCAGCTCCACGACCCAGCGCCGTGTGAACACAGCGCCATAGTCGTGCTCATCCTCCGCGGAGGCCACCAGCGAAGCAGCGTGTGCTTCGCGGGTGAGCAAATCTTGTTGGGCGTAAGCCATGCAGCGAGCCTACCGACGGGTTGCGACGGTTTTGTTCAAGCCAAGCTCAACGCCCGGATTGGCGACTGGCCGGACGCCCTGGCTCTAAGTCGAACAGAATCTCGCTATCGGGCCTCCGGGCAAGCGCCTTTACGGCCTGGATCACCTGACGCTCCAATGGACGAACTCCCGTACTTGCCTTAAAGATCGTCTTGGGATCGAATGGCTCGGCATCGGGATTCTGTTGGCGCTGCTCCTCGCGATCAGAGACGAAATAGTTCGTCTCATCCACGACGAAGTCGACGTAGGTTTCGAGATGCTTCGCGACGTCGTCGCGCTGAGCCGGTAGCCAAACGCCCGGATCGTCGAGTAGCTTCTCGCCGAGGTCGCTCAGCCGAAGCACCTGGGCCACGAGATACGCCAGCGTGAAGCGCACCGACGCGAAGCTCGTCTGCAACTCGGGGCGGAGCTTGGACCGAGCCGCCTCGATCTCCTTGTTGAGCATATAGGCAAGGAAAAGCTTGTCAGCAGTGGCACGCCGGAAGATTCGGTGATAATCCTGGTCGAAGAGCTTGAGCTTCCTGACTGCGGCCCACGGCTCTGCAAGCCATGTGGAAAGCAGCATTTGGGCCGCTAGCTGGTTGTCTAGCACCGCATTTGCCCCATCACTTGGCTGACCCCGCCGAATGTCGTAGAACAGCTCGTCACCGTAGCGCTCCTTGACCTCACTCTGGAGATCGCGCTGCACCCGGTCGTTGGCGCGAAGGTCCCGTGTATTGACTGGATTCTGGTTGTTGCTGCGGTAGGTGATACGGTCAGCCAGCGCCGCGCGACCGCCGGTCTCAACGACCTTCACCATCAAGTTGAGCTGCGGCGTAATGGAACCGCGCTCCCGCCAAAGCGATAGCAGCGATTGGCAGCCATTGACGACACCGACACCCTCCAGTGACAAGCCCTCCTCGTCAACACCGAGCCGATTAGTCAGGAGAGTAAGGCCGTTGTGATAGGCCGGAAACGACTGGTGTTCGTCAGATCGTTGGATCGTGCCACGCAGCTCACGGTTGATCTTCGTGTTTCCCAAGCCGAGCCTGACGTTGAGGTCGAAAACAGTTAGGTTCTCGATGCCGGGCAGACGGACGAGCTCCGCAGCCGGCACCAGCGCAAGCGCCATACGAGCGTCATCAGCAAGATGGGTCGTGATCACGTCGCCAACAGGGTGGAAGGTGATGTCCTCGTCGAGGAGACCCGCGCGCGCAGTGCGATGCGCCACGTCCACAAGGCGCTCGCGGTCCCAAAGGTCGATAGTCGGCCGGTGGGCCTCAATGGCCTTTAGGTAGTCTCGCGCAGCCTCGTCTCGCTCGGCGTTCGTGACGAAGACGAGACGAACACTAGGCTCAGCCTCCTCGAACTTGGTCCGCAGGTTGAGCCTACCGATGAGGTTGGTCAGCTCTTCGTTTGGCTTAGATGCCAACAGTCGGTCGATGCCCTCGGGACTGCCGAAGTAGGCACCTACACCCACGAAGGCCTTCAGGTCCGCATCGCCCTGCATAGCTGTTGCGGACTTTCGGTGCTTGGACTGTAGGACAAAAAGCTCGTTTGATTCCTCATCGAACACGATCGCATCGATGCCCTTGTCACCGCCGCCATCGCAGATCGCATCCTCAACTCGGTCTGGGTCCTCGCGCATGACGTTCTCTATGAACCACGCAAGTAGAGCCGTCGACCGCGTACGGTTCCCGAACAGCGCGAACGCAACCTGATCCTCAAGAATCTGATAGGTGTCGCCCGTCGTCGCCATCAGGTAGCCAGCTCTCGGCCCTCGGCTAGCGCCGCGTGAATCAGGCTCCCTTTAACGTCGCGCCAGTCACGGACCCTCTGCTCGCTCGCGACGATCACGTCGGCGGCGAACAGCAGACCGCGCAGCGTCCTGCGCAAACGGACGGACTCCTCGGCCGCGTTCTCCACCTCGGGCTCTATCACCAGGAAGTCCAGGTCGCTGTGCTTACCGGCCTCGCCTCTTGCGTGTGAGCCAAAAAGGATGACGCGGGTGCCCGGCGGGGAAGCGCCAGCCAGCCGTCGTCCTGCCTCGTCGATTGTCGCCTCGTCAAGCACGCGCTCACGGTAGCGCGATGCGATGCCGAGACGCAACTGCGCAAGGGCGTTGCCAAGCAGGACCCGCGAGCGCCTCTACGGTGCTGATTCTCGCTCGACTTGCTTTACGCGTCGTTTCGAGCTAGACGTTCGGTCGTCCAAAATCAAATAGTGGTCGGACGAGTGCTGATGACACCCGCCCGACCTGCAGCACCGAAGACAAGGCCTTCGATGCCACCGGATCACCGTATCTACCTACGGAGACGGTCCACCCGTGCTCGCTGTGCGCGCGTCTTTCGGTGCCCGAAAGGAGAGACGCGATGCCTTCAGCAGACAGAAAGCAAGCGGCAAAAGCCGGCAAGCGCGAGCCCGACGGCCGCGGACAGCCACGAAGCGAGCTGCGCCCGTTCGCGCACCCGGTCACCGACGCGTTGGTGCTCGCGGCGGCCGAGCGCGCCGAACGCCATCAGACCAGGAGCGAGCCGGGAGTCATGCCGCGCGAGGTCTTCGAGCACATGGGCTTCGTCTATAACGCCGCGGCGACGCGCCAACTACGCCCTCGGCTCGACGGGCTCATGGAAGCCGGCCTGCTTGAGCACGCCCGCCGCAACAGTGTGCGGTTGTGGGTGCTGACGAGCGCCGGACGCCTCACCCTTGCGCAAGCCCGAGGCAAGGGCAACGCGGTGGCGCTACCGGAGTCCCCGCAGCACCGTAAGTGGCGCCACTCACGCGCGAAGGCCGCCGAGCGGATCGAGGGATATCGCGAGGAGCTGCACGCATTGCTCGGCGAGGCCGACGCTCTGCTCGCCGCGGGCACACGTACGCACTCCGACCTGTGGTTCTGCCTCGCCAACCGCCTGGCGGCTCCGGCTACGAGTATCGGCGCGGCGATCTACTGCCTGACGGAGTGGCCCGAGCCGGACGACGCACGACCGGACATAGACGACTACAGCGACCCAGGCGATGGCAGTCTATTCCTAACCACCACCGACACCCGAGCACAGCGCTTCCTGACTGCGCTCCAAAGCGCACTGTCCGATAACCGTCGGAGCTATAACCACCACAAGCTCGTGGCCGGCGCAGGCGCGCTCGCCCTCCAGCCAAGTCTGTTGCTGAGCGCAGCGTGCCTGGTCGACTTCGACGGCGAGGAGCTGGTGACCCTGCAGGACGTGCTCGAGGCGGCGCGCGCGCCATACGAGCAGATACAGCGCGCCAACCAGGAGCGCCAGGAAACACTGGATCGCAAGCGCGCCAAGCTGCACGCGAACCCGACAGCCGCGCGTGAGGCACTTCGCCGTTTCCAGGACTCGCGCGACTCATACCTGGAAGAATTCGGACCTGCCGCCCAGCGGGCGACGGAGATCCTGATCGCATCCACCGACATCCCGCTGCCGCGAGAGGAAGCGGTCCTCCAGGCGCTCGTGAACGACCTAGAGGAGGTGCTCGTCCAACCAGGCTTCTTTCAGCCTCCGCCCCCGAGCGCCGACGCCATGCGGGAGACGGCTCTGCTCGCGGACGTCTACCGCGAGCGTCAGCAGCGGATGGTCGACGAACTCTCTGCTCGCTACGGCGAGGTACCCAGCCTTCGCCGCGCACGTCAGTCGCTCCGCAATGGCGAGCTGCTCGACCGCCTCAAAATAGAGGGTTTGTCGGGCGCTGCAAAGAGCGACGCAGACGCCCGCGACGAGCAGCATCGCCTGCGACTCGCCTACCTCGAATGGCGCGATGCGACTGCACGACAGATGGTCCGCAACAGCGGCCCACTCGGCCGACTCACGCGCTCGCGCGAGGAGTTCTTCCCGCAGCTCGACCGCGAACGCCTGCATGTTTGCGACGCGTGCCGGGAGATCGTGTTCCCCGCGCCCGACAAAAACTCAACGGACCGGATGCCCACGCCCTGTCATTTCTGTCGCAAACGGGAGCGGCTCATGCCCTATGACCAAAACAAGAGCAGCCGAACGGGGGCGCAGTATGAGTGACCGACACAGTGACCCCGGCAGGCGGCCCACACGTAGCTGTCCGACATCCGGCAGACAGCGGCCAGGCAGCACGCACCGACTCAGACAACCACGACGCCAAGTGAGAAGCTCGTGCCCACAGCGCCGCCGTCTCCCCGACCCCGATCACGAGGCGTTCGTTGAGTGGTTTGTCGCCTATTGGCGTCGCCGTGGCTCCGACCTGTTCGCCGATCAATCCGTGACCAAGGAGGCCAGCACGAATGCCTGAGCAATCCGAGCCGAGGAAGCGCGCGGTCGCATACGTCCGCGAGTCAACCGAGGAGCAGGGCCGTGGGTATTCACCCGACGGGCAGCGCCAAGCGATCGCGCGCTATGCGACCGACCACGGGGTGCAGCTCACCGAGGAGTACCTCGACTTCGAGACCGGTCGCGAAGCCGACAAGCGCCCTGGCTTCCAAAGGTTGATCGAGGACGCGATGGAGCGCCGCTTCGACGTCGTGCTTGTCTTCCACACCAGCCGTTTCGCGCGCAACACCGTGGAGGCCAAGCGCTACAAGAAGCTCCTACGTTCAGAGCTGGGCATCGACGTGATCTCCGTCACCCAGCCATTGGGCGCAGACGCCGACGATCCCGCCGCGTTCCTGTCGGAGTCGGTGCACGAGATCTTCGACGAGTACTACTCCGTCTCGCTCTCCTTCTGGACGAAGATGGGCTTGCGCGAGAAGGCCCGCCAAGGACTGCTCACCGGCTCGCTGCCATGGGGTACGTGAAGGGCGACGACGGCATCGCGGCACCCGATCCCGTGAGGGCGCCGTTCGTGAGGCAGCTATTCGAGATGTACGCCACCGGGCAGCACACCGATCATACACTCACAGCCTGGCTGAACGTCAACGAGCAGCGCACCGCACGCGACCGTGCCTTCGGCGTCGACACGGTTCGCGAGATGCTCTGCAACGCCGCCTACGCGGGCTACGTCTCCGGACGGCGCGACAAGACCAAGGCCATCAAGGGCCTGCACCAGCCGGTAGTCGACGAGGTGCTGTTCGACCGGGTTCAGCTCATTCGCCGTCAGCGCGCCCGCACCATGAACCCTGGCCGGCCCTCGCCCAACTACCTCCTACGCGGGCTCGCGCGCTGCCGTCGCTGCAACGCCCGTATGCAAGGCACCACCGGAGGACGCGCCAACACGCCGCGCTACTACTGCGCCAGTCGCCGCGCCAACCACTCCTGCGACCAGCCAATCATCCCCGCCGAGCAGGTCGAGCAGCAGCTCGCCGCGTTCCTCACCGGCTTCGCCCCCAACCCCGCGATCCGCAAGGAGATCCTCACCCGCCTCTCCACCAACACACCCGAGAGCAGCGACGCCACCGCCCGCCGCGACGCTCTCGAACAACGCCTCACCCGCGCCCGCGACCTCTACGGGCTCGGTGACCTCGACCGCCCCGAGTACATCGCCCGCCGCGACGCGATCCACGCCGAGCTCGACGCGCTCGCACCCGAGCCGACCGCGAACCTCGATCAGGCCAGCAAGGTTCTGGCAGACTTTCGCGGTCTTCTGGTCCACCGAGACCGACCCCACCGCCAAGCGCCAACTCCTCAGCCTCATCTTCGGCGGCGTATGGCTCGACCAAGACCGCTTGGTGGCAGTCCAGCCCAAGCCCTCGTTCCTGGCGTTCTTCCAGCAACAGCGCCGCGAAACGGCGGGGGTAAATGACGGGAGCGACGGGACTCGAACCCGCGACCTCTGCCGTGACAGGGCAGCGCTCTAACCAACTGAGCTACGCCCCCGTGCTTGCTGCACGGGATACCGCTACGTGCGTAGCGCAGAGTATCGCAGCGAGCGTGCCGACACCCGCTGCCGGCCGGACCCGCTCCGCGGCACGCCCGGCGGCTGTGTCTTGCGAAACGCCGTGCCGCGCGCGCACGCGCGTGGCCTAGAGAACAAGCTAGCCGTAGTTAGAAGACCGCGCACGCACGCGTGGCCTTCTAACACGCAAGGAGTAGTTAAGAGGCACGCGCACGCGCACGCGCGCGGGGCATCGTCAAATTTCGAAGAACACATGCCCACCCGCCCGACTCACACCGCGTCGCGCAGCGCCGCAATCCAAAGAACCCCAAGGGAGCCGCCCCCAAGCCCAAAACTGGCCGGCCGGCCAAACCGCTTCCCGGTCCTCTACGCTTACGCCATGCCGATCCTCGAGCCGCCACGCCTGCGCCACGAAAACCCCTTCCGCATCCTCACACAGGACATCGTCGACGAGCGCGCCAGAACTGTCCCCTACCCGCCTGGGGACACCGGCTTCTCGCTGGCAAGAACAAAGCGCTTCCTCGAGGAGCCGCTTCCCCTGCTGCTTGAAGGCTACGAGCGCTACGGGCCGATCTTCACGATGCGTGTGCTGCACAGCAATGTCGTGTTCATGCTCGGGCCGGCGGCCAACCACTACATCACCGTGTCCCATGCCAACAACTTTCTCTGGCGCGAATCGCACTTTCGCGACTTGATCTCGGTGCTTGGCGACGGGCTGCTAACGACAGACGACCCCTACCACAAGCGCTCGCGCCAGATCATGCTGCCGGCGTTTCACCGTGAGCGGATCGCAGCCTCGCTCGACGTGATGATCTCAGAGACCGAGCGGGCGCTTGAGCAGTGGCACGACGGCGAACGAATCGACCTGTATGTCTGGACACGAAAACTGGCGACGCGCGTCGCGATGCGTGCCCTGTTCGGGATCGAGCCGGACGGTCCAGCCGCGCGCGAGATCGATGCCGCGGCCATGTTCGAGCAGGCGCTCGGCTTCTTCTCATCCGGCCCCGAGTTCCGCTTCATCCGCACACCCGGCACTCCCTGGGCTCGCTTGCAGGATGCCACGCGCAAGCTCAACAAAATGCTCTACAGCGAGATCAAAGCGAGGCGGGCGAGCGGGGAGCGCGGCGAGGATGTGCTCAGTCTCATGCTCGACGCACAGAGCGAGGACGGCGAGCAGCTCTCGGACGGACAGATCCGCGACGAGATGATGACTTTGCTGTTCGCCGGCCACGACACGACCACCTCGACCGTTGCCTTCATGTTCTACGAGCTGGCCAAGGCACCGCACCTGGCCGAGCAGCTCAGGACAGAGCAGGCCGGCATGCTCAGCAGCGCCGGCCCCAACGCAGGGCAGCTGATGAGCGGCGAGCTGAGGCAACTGGAGATGACTTTGGAGGAGACCCTGCGCAAGTACCCGCCCGCTTGGGTCGGGCCGCGCAAGTCGATCGCGGCCTTCGAGTTCGAAGGGCACACCGTTCCCGCCAACGCGTATGTCAACTACAGCTCGTGGGCCTCGCACCACCTGCCCGACGTGTGGGGCGAGCCCGAGGCCTTCCGTCCCGAGCGCTTTGCGCCCGAGGCCAAGGCCAAGATCGCCAAGGGTGCCTACATTCCCTTCGGCGGCGGTTCGCGTACCTGCATCGGGATGCGCTTCGGCCAACTGGAGGTGCGCACGATCGCCACCCTGATCGCGCGGGACTTCACACTTGAGTTGCCCGGCGACTTCAAATTGTCCTACCGCCAGATGCCGACGATCAGCCCGCGCGAGGGGATGCCGATGACGGTGCACGCCCGGTAGCGCCCGGCGGCGATCCGCGAAAGGGGGGCTGTAGCGGAACGCCCAACGAGCAATAGCGGACAGACCGCCAATACCGGGCGCCCAACGAGCAATAGCGGACAGACCACCAATACCCGGGACCGCCAATACCCGGGACCACCAATACCGGGACCACCAATACCGGTCAGACCCGAACCCGAACCCGAACCCGCGAGCGCACACCGCGCTCAGCTCAGCGTGGCGGCCAGCGACAGAGCATAGGTCAGCGGTTGAGCTCGCAGCACGCGCACGCCGACCGAGCTCACCCGCAAATGCGCGTCGTCGAAGAGCGTCACTGTGCCAATGCTTGCCAGCGGGAAACCTTGCGGTTCGGCCACCAAGCGCCCTTCCAACGGCTTGACGAGTGCCGTGATCGACGCCTGCACGCCGAACAGGCCGCCTGAAGCACGCGCTTCAACCTGGCCGCCGCCGCTGGCGGTCGGTTCGATGTGGAAGCCGCTCGGCAAAGCTTCGTTGAGCTGCTGCTGGGTCAAGATCGCGCTCGCGCTGATCGCCGAGCCGCGCTTCTGCATACGCAGGTCGTTGACGGTGAGACCGTCGGGCAAGTCGGGCACGGCGTTCAGCTTTGCCGCTTCCGCGGTGACGGTCATCGAGCCTGCCTGGCGTGCTTCCCACAAGAGCGTGGCGATCTGCGAGAGCTGCACCGACAAAGAGCCGGCGCTGACGTTGACAGTGTCGGCTTTGCCCCACAGCAGCTTGACGGCCGGAAAAGCGCTGACGCTGACGCTGCGCACCGTCCCATAGCGGGCCACGCGGTCGCGCACGCGCCTAGCCGCTAGCGTCGGTAGGAAGAACTGCGCCAGCACAACGAGCAGCAACGGGAACCCCACGACGCACGCCCCGAGGTACACCACTCGCCTGCGCTGCATCTCCCGGCCCACGCACACAGCTTCGCACGCCATAAGTCCCTACTCTTAAAAGCACCCTGGAAACCTCACGCTGAGGACCACGGGGGCGCGTAGCTCAGTTGGCTAGAGCACCTCGTTTACACCGAGGGGGTCGCCCGTTCGAGTCGGGCCGTGCCCATGAGTAGCGGAGCCACGATCCGTGGAGCGGGGCGTGGACCGGCCGGCGCCGGCCCGTGGCCCCAACCCATGAAATGATGGGCTAGCGCGCCATAGCCGCTGCTAAAACATCTCCATGACCCCTATCCGCATCGCAGTCATCGGCTCTGGGCCCGCAGGGTTCTACGCCGCTGGGCACCTGCTCAAGGACGGGGGCGAGACGCTCGAGGTCGACATGATCGAGCGGCTGCCGACGCCCTGGGGGCTGGTGCG
Organism: uncultured Solirubrobacterales bacterium; assembly: GCA_963704555.1. Taxonomy (GTDB): domain Bacteria; phylum Actinomycetota; class Thermoleophilia; order Solirubrobacterales; family Solirubrobacteraceae; genus Palsa-744. The sequence continues at coordinate 669,672 of OY969921.1, read as the reverse complement.
CTCCGGGGTCGCGCCCGACCATCCGAAGATCAAGTCGGTCACGCGCGTCTATGAGAAGACCGCCGCACATCCGCGCTTTCGCTTCTTCGGCAACGTCGAGCTGGGCCGCGACGTCTCGCGCGATGAGCTGATCGAGCACTACCACTGCATCGTCTACGCGACCGGCTCGCCGGCCGACCGTCCGCTTGGCATCCCCGGCGAGGAGCTCGAGGGCAGCCATCCCGCGACCGATTTCGTCGGCTGGTACAACGGCCATCCCGACTACTGCGACCACGACTTCGACCTGTCGGCCGAACGCGCCTTGGTGATCGGCAACGGCAACGTTGCGCTCGACGTCGCGCGCATGCTGACGCTGACGCACGACGAGCTGGCGGTGACCGACATCGCCGACCACGCGCTGGAAGTGCTCGACGCGAGCAACGTGCGCGAGATCGTCGTCGTCGGCCGCCGCGGTCCCGCCCAGGCCGCCTTCACAAATCCCGAGCTTTTGGAGCTGGGCGAGCTCGCCGACGCCGACGTGATCGTCGACGCCGAGGAGCTGGAGCGTGCGCTGGCCGTCAGCGACCCCAACATGGACCCCACATCCCAGCGCAACGTCTCCGTCTTGCGCGACTACGCGCAGCGTGCCCCGACCGGCAAGAGCAAGCGCGTCGTCCTGCGCTTTCTGCTCTCCCCGACGGAAATTGTTGGGGATGGAAATGGCGTGCGTACAGTCGTAATGGCGCGCAACGCACTGACGGCCGGCAAGGACGGCCGTCTGCGCGCCGAGCCCACCGGTGAGACCGAGGACATCGACGCTGGGCTTGTGATGAGGGCGATCGGCTACCGCGGGATCGCGCTACCCGGCGTGCCTTTCGATGATCGCAGCGCGACGATCCCCAACGAGGGGGGGCGTGTCGTGACTCTTGACGGATCGCTTGCCGACACCCCGAATGTCCTGTCCTCCCGGGTGCTGCCCGGCGAGTACGCTGTCGGCTGGATCAAGCGCGGGCCCTCCGGCGTGATCGGCACGAACAAGAAGGACGCCCAGCAGACCGTCGACGCGCTGCTGGAGGACCTGGCCGCCGAGGAGCACCTACAGCCCGCCGAGCCCGATCCCGAGGCGATCGAGCAGCTTTTGGCCCAACGTGTGCCTGCGCTCGTCACCTACGAAGGCTGGTCGGAGATCGACCGCCACGAGCAGGCCCTGGGCGAACCGCACGGCCGCCCACGTGTGAAGCTGACGCGCATCGACGAGCTGCTGCGCGTGGCCGCTGGCGAAAAGCCGGAGGCCGAGACGCTGGACACCGTCGGTCGGCGCTGACGCAGATCTGCCGCTCCCGCAACCGGACACAGCCGGCCGGCAATACTCATTTTCGGCATAGCCCCCCGCGAGCGCAGGGGGCATCGCGCAAAAAAGAACACGACCGCGGACGCCGCTCGCACGTCCATCTGGCACACTGACAAGCTCGCGCGCCGTTAGCTCATCGGGTAGAGCTCCGGACTTTTAATCCGGCGGGGCGGGTTCGAGTCCCGCACGGCGCATTTCGGCCCGTCCCGGCCTGTCTGTCGATCTGCCTTCAGCGTGTATTAGGTGGCGCCGGAACGCCGAGCTGCTGACATATGGCTCGGGTTAGGCCCGGTCCGATCTCCTTGTGCCGCGGGAGAGCTGAGACGTCGCTGGCTGGCCCACGCCACTTGGCGTGCTTGGAACCGCCAACCTCACGGCAACCATGCTCACGCAAATGGCGTTCCAGATCGCGACGCTTCACGCCGCTGCGACAAACCGCAGATGCTCAAGATCCTCGCCAGAGCGCCGCCCAGAGAGCTCGTCATCCGGAGTGAGCACCGTCTGCAACGCATCGAGCACATTCTCCCGCGCCTCCGCTCGCGTACGGCCCTGACTGAGGGCCCCGGGAACCTCTAGCACACGCGCAACAATCCAGCCGTCCTCGTCGGACTCGTCGAACGCGATGGTGAAGTCGATCGATGGTGCCACAACGACTTAGAGTACCCCAAGCATTCGATGAGATAAGCGAGCCCAGCGACGCCGCGGTAGCCAATCACAATCCACTCAACCAAGAAATGGAATCGCTGACCAGCGGGTAGAGAGCTGGTTCGTGCCCTTCAGCTGGACAATTCCGACCGGCTACCTCAGCAAAAGCACCTGATCAACGATCGGCTCCTGGTCGCTAGTTGCGCAACATAGCCGCCAGAGTGCGTTGCCGAGCCCTACGGTCCCGCCGGTTCCATGAGATCTTCAAGGAGCAGGTCGGGGTTCCCCGACGTTGTCCCGGACGCTGCATACCTGTCCGGCCGGCGATACCCCGCCTAAGATGTCAACCCTTGCTTGGTGCTTGGAGGTAGAGGACGCAGTCCGCAACTGGCTGCCGAGCGAGTCCAGTGACGGCCTTCACGAGTGTCGGTATGCCCGCTGGGCGACGCGAAAACCTGGAGGAAAGCGCGATCAGGACACCTGGATGGTGTTGGCCGGCAAGCAAGTGCTCGGCGGATATTCGTGTGAAGTCAGCGACGTTCTCCGTGAGCAGCACAGACTCCTCCACGATCGCCGCCGCAAAAACCTCCGGATCTGAGCTGCCCGCCAATCCGAGCTCGAGGACTGTCGTAGCTTGCATGCCAGCGGCCTGCAGCGCCTCGGCGTGGACGGCCGAGTACATCTCGTCGAGCAGCAGCCTCAATGCTTCTCGGCGACCAAGGTTTCGCGTTGGTGAAGCTCGATGCGAGCCGCAACCTCATCGGGGTACGCGGCGCGGTAGCGCAGCGCCGCGTCCACTAGAGAGCGTGTGAGTGCTGAATCCTCGACGAGCGCCGCCAAAGGATCGGACTCCTCGGCGAGATCATCGACCCACATCGCGACCTCCCACACATCGGGACCACCGAGCAAACCGGCGCGCCGACCGGTCGGGCCATCGCGAAACACGATCAGCGGATGCTCCTCACGACGAGCGCCTTCCTCGGCATAGCGACGCAGACGATCTGAGAGCGTCTCACCGGCAGCGCGCGCCCGTAGACGAAGACGTCCGGCCAGATCATCGTCAAGACGCACCGACACATTGACCGACATGTATGCAATGTAGCACAACGTCTTCGCATAACGCCCAGGACCGTCCTTGAACTCCGCGGGTGTGGCCACCTCGATCAGCGACGGAGCGCGGCGATGTGCTGTATCTCATCGTCGCAACACCCTGAGCGCTCGCCGCCGGGCCTGTCTACCCTAGTGGCCACGGCCAGTGCGCGGCCAGTAGGCCCGATCCGATCCCGATCCCTGCGCCGACCGCGACATCGCTTGGGTAATGAACGCCGGTATGCATGCGCGAGTAGGCAACGGTCGCTGCCAATGGCATCAAAGCCGGTGCCAGCATTGGCAGCTCAGCGCAGGCACCGGTGACAAACGCGAATGCTGCCGCGCTGTGACCTGAGGGAAACGACGTTGACCGCGGTGTAGGAATGAGCGCCGGGTACGACGACGAATAGGGGCGACGTCGGCGCACGAGCAGCTTTGCCGGGCCATTGGCCACCCCCGCCGCGATCGCGATCGCGATCAGACCGCGTCCTGCCGCCCTCCGTCCTCGGTCCCCGTCGAATAGCGCGAGAGCGCTGGCGAGGACGAGCCACAGTCGCGAGTAGTTCGCTGCCCGCGTGATGGCGATGAGGGTGCGATCCAGTGCGGGTGAGCGAATTCCAAACGCGCGCCTCATCAGCCGGCCGTCCAGCTGCTGGACGCGAACCCACATAGTCATTGAACCTTCACGCCTGCCCGCCTGCGGCCACTCGGACCAGTGCGCCGCGGGCACGCAGCGTGCCGCGCTCTGTCAAGGCGAACCAGATGGCGGCGTTCGCCAGCAGGACGAGCCCGACTGCGAGCGCGGCGATGGGGACGTCACCCGCCAGCGCGACAGCGGCCACCACGACCATCGCGACGGGCGTGATGAGCGCAATGATTGCGGCGATGCGCCGCAGCACAGGGCGCCGCGCGACCCAGTCTGCTTGAGAAGTCACCGACGTTCTGGGCACGTTGTCATGTTCTCAGATCCCTTCCGTCGAATCGGCTCTGAATTCAACTGCCCTCTCATTACGAGGCCTCACTCACCAAGCGCATACTTCGGCTGCGGCAAGCTACCCAGACGGTTCGGGTAATTACCGATGCGGTCCGGCCTGCCCGGATTACAGTTTGGAGGATCGAATCAGCAAACTGAGTTCTTGAGCAAAGGGAGGTTCGCATGGCTGATCAAGGCGAGTTCGCCCCCGCGCGAACGCGGGGCAGAAGCGGTGCGGTTGAAGGCAGCGGCTGGCTTTTGTTTGCCTCGATCATGATCGCGATTGCCGGTGTGCTGAACGTTATCTGGGGGATCGCGGCGATCAGCGAATCGAAGTTCTTTACCCAGAACGCGACCTACATCTTGAGTGGCCTCAATACGTGGGGCTGGATCGTGTTGATCATCGGGGTACTCGAGTTGTTCGCCGCGTATTCGATCTCGGTCGGCGGCCAGTACGGCCGATGGTTCGGCATTGTTGTGGTGAGTATCAACTCGATCGCGGCCTTGATGTCGATCCCCGCGTACCCGTTCTGGTCGCTGTGCCTGTTCGCGATCGACATTCTGATCATCTACGGGCTGGCAGCCTACGGCGGACAGCACAAGGACATGATCTGAGCGGCCGACACTCATGAGAAGCCGACCCGCCTGACGGCTCGTCATCTGGCAGGCGCAGCATCCGGAACGAGTTGAAGAGCCCGAGCCCGCTCGCGAGGATCGGGACGAGCAGGGCAACCTGCAAGGCGAGGTCGGTGGAGTCGCGGTTGATCTGGAGGACCTCTTGCCGGACGGCGGGACGCTCGTGGGCAAGCATCTGCTCGAGCTGTGTGTTGCTCACGACCTGGGCGTCGTGCTCAAGCGTGTTAGCGATCTGCTTCTGCTGCGCGGGCCGGATCACCGTGCTCGATTCGGTCTTATTGGTGAACGCCAGCGAGAGGGTCGCCAGAAGGATGCCGCCCGCCATCGCGAGCCCGAAGGAAAGTCCGAACGATCCGCCCGCCGAGTTGACCCCGGCGGCCTCGCTCACCCGCTCTTCCTCGATCGGGGCGAGCGTGTAGTTGTTCAGCTGCGAGACGAGTAGTCCGAGCCCGGCACCGGCGATCATGAGGGGAACCACGAGGTACCACCCCGAGTCGGCCCTCGGGACAATCGGTATGAGCAGAACCATGCCGGCTGTACTCAGCGCGAAACCGGCGCGCACGATGCTCGCCGGTCTCCGGTCCTCCGCTCGCCGGCCCGCGAGCATCGCGAAGGCGAACATCGTCAGTGAAAGTGGGGCCAGCGACAGACCTGCTTGCAGAGCGCTGTACTCCAAGCGAATCTGCAAGAAGATTGGCAGCGCGATCATGGCACCGCCGAGTGTGATCTGCTGCAACATCTCCTGGGTGATCCCGATCCGAAAGTGCGGCAAGCGGAAAAGATCGGGGTCAAGCACCGTCACCTTTCCTTCGCGGTGGCGACGCACGAGCCACCGAGCCAGCGTATACAGACCCAGAGCGCCGGCAGCGATGATCAGGCCCACGTACTCGCCGCCCTCCTGCCAAACGAGGATCCCGAGGACAACGCCACCCATCCCGAGCACGGACAGCAAGGCCCCCACCGGATCGAGCTTGCGGGGACCCGTGTAGAGCACGTCGCGGATCAACCCGAGTTGCGTGAGAACGATCGCGATCACGACGAGCTCGAGCATGAAGCCCACCCGCCACGACAGGTACGTGGTGACAAAACCGCCCAGCAGGGGCCCGATCGCCGCAGCGATCGCCGCCGAGGCGCCCACCAACGCATAGGCCCGCTTTTGGGCTGCCCCCTCGAAGTTCCCGTGGATCAGCGACTGCATCGCCGGCAGCAGCAACGACGCCCCGAGCCCGCCGAGGATCGCCCAGAAGACGATGATGATCGTGAGGCTTTGGGCGAGCGTCATCGCGAGCGCACCGATCGCATAGCCGATCAGCCCGAGCACGAAGGCCCGCTTACGACCGATGAGGTCTCCAACCTTGCTGCTGATCAATATGAAAGCGGCCGATACCAGCGCCTCCAGCGCGATCGCCGACTGCACCCCACTCACGGTCGTGTGCAGATCGTGGACCACCGCCGAGATAGACACGTTCATCAACGACGTATCCACGACCAGGACGAACATTGCCATCGCGAGCACCACCGCGAGACGCGTACTGCCAGACGTCGCTGCCTCGCCCCCGGATCGCGCGTCAGAGGTCATACACAAAGCGTCGCGCTAAAAGCAGCGCGTTTCATCGCATTCTCGACATGTTCGACCTTGCTAGCACATGGGTTCTTAGCAAGGATAATCGTTAAACGTCGGCCGCCGAGATACCCAAGCACGAGTCCGACCAGCCAAGCAAGCCTGAGTCCGTCCGACCCGAGACACCCAAACACGGTCGCGAACTTGGTCGCGAAACGAGCATTTCTGACTCCGCCTGAGCACACCTAAGGGTTAGCCCTATTTATCCGTTGCGCCCACCGGTTGACACCGCCCACTCGTATGACCACGAACGATGTCCTGGTCCCAGACCAGCTTGCTAACCCGACCTAGAATCAGATTTATCTGATACGATGGTTGGGTGGTGCGCATGACCGCTACGGAGGTATCTCGCCATTTCTCCAACGTAATCAACCGCGTCGATTCGGGTGAGGAGATCGAGATCGTCCGCAACGGCAGAGCAATCGCCGAGCTGCGGCGCCCATCCCAACCCATTGGTACCTCCGGTGCGGCGCTCAGAGCGCTCATAGATGGCCTTCCGCCGCTCGACACGGACTTCGCACGCGAGGTCGAGCGCGAACGCAAGCTCTTGGGCACTGAGACTGGCGAGTGGCCGGAGTCCTGATCGATACATCGGTCCTGGTCGACGCCGAGCGCAACAGCCGGGTTCTCGAGCAGTTGCCAGCGGACGCCCAGCAAGCGATCAGCGTGATCACCGTTAGTGAGCTGCTGCACGGAGTTCATCGCGCAGCCCCCGATCACGTGAGGATCCGCCGCCAAGTCGTCGTGGAAGCTTTGCTAGGGGCGATCGAGCAACTGCCGATCACGTCGCGTATCGCGCGCTTGCACGCGCAGATCTGGGCCGAGCTGCAGGCAAAGGGGGAAATCATCGGCGCACACGACCTGTGGATAGCCGCCACAGCGCTTGCGCACGGCCTAACGCTTGCGACCGCCAACGCCGGCGAGTTCAAACGCGTGCCCGCGCTCGAAGATCTTGCCGATCAAGAGCTAGGCCGCCTGACGAGTATCGTCCAGTAGCTTCTGTCGCAGCTTGCGATCGACCGCGTGCAGCAGCATCTCCACCAAATCCTCGATGGCGCAAGTCGGGGTACACGCACAAGCCTAAGACGAGCTATCGAACGACGACCGTCGCATGCGCCACAAGCCGAGACCCGTGGCTTGGAGCAAACGCAAGCTTGACGACGATCTTCGTGCGGCGGTGGCGAAGGTGAGCCACCGCACGCCGCTCGCCCCTAGTCAGTGCGAGCTTTAGCGTGACCGTGCCGGCCTTGCCGAGCACCTTCGCTTTGCGAGCGACGCCCTTGCCGCTCCCGAGAAGCTTTCCGGCCGAGGGCACCCTGAGTACAACCGTGACGAAGCGTCCGTGAAAGCTGTGACGCAGGACCTCGATTACGGGCGGGCAGCCGCCGACTGAGATCCGCGGGCTTTCTTTAACTGTCAGCCCGTTGTAGGCAACGATCGTCGTCGGGGCTCGCAAGGTCTCTGCGCAGATGTTGCCGTTTGCCGATAGCGCCGAGTCGGGCCCGGCGGGAAGATGCAGTTCAAAGTTCAGCACCGGCGCCTCGGGAATCTCAGGGAAAGTGGAGCTCGTGATCCCGGTTTTGGAGATGAACGTTTCTCCGTAGAGGTCGATCGTGACGCCGTAGCCCTGCAGGACCATCACCACTTCCGGGAACTTGGCGCCGCCGTGGCTGACGAAGTAGACGGGGCCTGTGATCGGCACCGGCAGGACCGACGTGACAGCGCTGGCGGTCCCGACTATCGACCCGGGGGGACAGGTTGCCGGGTTGGCTTCGAAGACCGCGAGGAGGCACGCATTGTTCAGGGTGGACAGGCGTGAGGGCAGCTGTTTGGGCAGTTCGACCTTGACCGAGTGGGCGTTTGCCTCGTGCGCAACGCCCTCGACGATCTTCACGTTGAAACCGATCCCATTTTTCCGCGACGGAATGCCATTTGTGGAGGCCGTGAGCTTGGGTGCGAATGGGAGCGTGGAGCAGCCGGTCGACTGGTACGGCGTCGAGAGGCCGGCGACGGTCCCTTGCGTGCTCGTGACCGTCCCGTTGAAGGCCAGCGGCGCGCAGTTGCTCGGGTTGAAAGTGAATTCCGGGCGGTCGACGAGGATGTCGATGCTTTTGACCTCGGGAAGGACGTTTTCGAGGGCGCTCGGGATTGAGTGGGAGCCCTCGGCATCTGTTGCGACCGTGGCCTGTCCCGTGCGCGGGTCGATGTGGATCGAGGCGCGTACCACCGGCGGTCTCCCTTCGGGCCCGAGGCCGGACGGTCCGGCGGCCGCGGGCATCACGAGCGATAGGCCGAACGACCCGCCACCATAGGGCCCGGTGAGGTAAACCCCGCCCGTGAGCGAGACCGGCTCAGGCCAGTCGTCGACCGTCAGGCTCGCGTGACCAATCAGACTAGCCGTCCCGCACGTCCCGAGCAACGCTTGCGGTTCAGGACACAGTTCGACCCCGCCTAGAATCGCCAGGAGACCCTCCGGCAGTGTCGTGGAAAGGCTCTTGACTTCCTGTTCGCCGCCGTGGCGTGAGAGCGCGATCGTGAGCGGAGCGAAAGCATTGCCTTGTTTGTTTGGCGTGCCGGCCGCAAACGTCGGCGCGAAGTCGAGCGCTTCACAGGCGCCGAGCGCCGCGCCGCCTACCAGCGGGTCCGAGGCGCTTGCCGCGAACTGCCCGGGTTCCTGCCAGGAGTCGGCGTGCAACCTCGCCATCGGCACCGTCGAGCACTGCGTCGGCAGCATGAGCAGCGGCTTGGCGGCTACGCCCGCAGGGCAGCTGCCGTGACTCTCCACACAATCCCCGCGTTCGCCGTCGTGGGCAGCTTCGCCGGGCACGCCCCAGAGCGTCACGCTGCTACCGAGCACATGAGCGCCCTGGGGAATGCCCGTCATGGACACCGTCAATCCGTAGTCGCTACCGCTGCGGATCGACGGGGTCAGATAGACCGGCGCCCCCGCCACCCTGAAGCCAAACAGAGCGGGGGTGCCGGCCGGCGGCGTCAGGTCGTAGATCGGGAAGGCCGAGACTTTGCGTTCGGCAAGCGTCGTGGGTGTGACGTTTTCGATCTGGATGACGCCCACGGCCGATACGTTCGGGCAGCCGTCTTCGCCGGTGCCCGCGTTGAACGTCGCGAATTCTTCGGCGTCGCATAGCGGGACCGCGAGCGGATCGACGGTCAAGCCCGCCGGCAGTTCGACAACCACGTCCGCGAGATCGCCGCCTTCGGAGGAGAGCCGTCCTTCGGAGTCGGTGGTCGTGTTCAGCTTGAAAGCTGTCGCGAGCGCGTAGGGGTGCGAGCCGGCCAACAGATCGGGCGAGGCGTCCGCGTTCTCGGCCAGCACACTCGAGCTTTCAAAGCCCAGCGTGGGGCTTGCAAGTGCGTCGGCTGTCGTCTCCATCCCAGCAGCCGCCAATATCAACGCGCCCATCACGATAGCTACGACCCACAATCTAAAGTTCATTAACTCCAACTCCCGCCAAGGTCAAGTGTTCTACTGCTCATCTCCCGCCACACCCCCCTATCGCCGACCAAACTGTACTAATGCGTTTTATAACACTGGCACAGGCATGTGTCTAGACCCCGTTATCTGTGGTACCAATCAGCATTGTGTACGCTATTGGTCTGAGTTAATGCAAGGTCGATTCTTCTTTTTTGTACGTATCGTGCCCACTTACCATAATTAGCCGACGAAACCTGTCTCCAGCATGTCGAAACTCACATCTGACACGCTGTCGGCAAACGGCGAAGGATGTGTCATGATCGACACAAGCACCCGATCTGCCCAGCGCAAGCGAATCCTGCAAGCGATGATCCGGCTGGCCGCGAGCGAGGGCTACACGCATACGACGGTCTCCCAGATCACGCGCGGGGCAGGCATCTCCCGGACGATCTTCTACGAGCATTTCAGCGACAAGGAGGACTGCTTCCTAGCAGCACACAAACAGATCGCGCAGCGGCTCACCGCGGAGGTAGAGCAAGCGGTCGCCGGCGCTGACTCTTCACAAGCTCTCGCGACGAGCATCGTGGCGCTGGTGGCCTTCGCGACGCGCGAGCCCGATGCCTTTCAGCTGGTCACCCACGAGGCGCTGATCGCCGGCGAACTGGCGGCGGGGGCACGTCCGCGCGAAGCCCGCGACAGGATGATCGACAGCTTCGAGCATGCGATCGAGCAGGCTCAGCGCGACGGCGGGCAGCCCATGGAGGTAGCGGATATTCCCGTCTGGCTCGTGCTCGGCGCCACGATCCGGCTGATCGGGATTTGCATGCGCCAAGAGACTCGACCAGACCCCGACCTCGGAGCTCTACCCCAGTGGTTGGACTTCTACATCGCCGCGGCCGAGCAAGCACGCTGGCAGTCGCTCTCGAGCGAGAGCTCGATGCCCTCGGCGATCGACCCGGCTGACGGGCCGGCTCGGGCGCGTCCGTGGCGCAGCGGCCTTCCTGAGGGTGCGAACGCCAAGGCCCTACAGCGCGAGCGGATCCTGTACGCGACCGCCGACGCGGTCTGCGAGCGGGGCTATGCGGCGATGAGCGTCGCAGACATCGCCGCCTCGGCCGGCGTCTCGCGCGAAATCTTCTATAGCCACTTCAAAGACAAGAGCGACGCGCTTCTGCACACGCAACGTCTTGTCTTCGAACAGATGATCGCGGCGAGCGCGGGAGCCTTCTTCACCGTCTCCACCCCATGGCCCGAGCGCGTGTGGGACGCGATCTCGGCGACCGTCGCCTGGATCCTCGAGCAGCCGACGCTCGCCCATTTCGAGTTCATCGGCGGCTACGCGTTGGGGCCCGCCGACGCCAAGAAGCTGGATGAGAACATCCTGGGGTTCCTCGTATTCCTCGAGGAAGGCGAGGCCTACAGGCCCGACGCTGCCAAGATGCCACAGATCGTGCGCGAGGCGATCGCGTGCGCCGTGGTGGAGCTCGTGGGGCAATACGTACGCCACTACCGCAGCGCCAAGCTGCCCGGACTCGTGCCGCTGCTGAGCTATGTCGTGCTCGCGCCCTTCCTCGGCGTCGAGGCCGCCAACACGTTCATCGACGGCAAGCGCAGCCACTCGTGAGGCGCCCCAGTGCGATCGCCTCCCCAACGCTCAAGACCCGCCGATGACGGCTCCCGGCGCCAGCTCCTCCCCAACGTCCAAGGCCCGCCGATGACGGCTCCCGGCGCCTCCGCGACGCTCAACACCCGCCGGTGATGCCCTCCCAGCGCGATCGCCTGCTCGACGCGGTTGTGCAGGAGACCGTGCTGAGCGGCTACGAAGCGACGACCGTCGCCACGCTCACCGCTCGCGCGCACGTGTCGCGAACGACCTTCTACGAGCACTTCGCCGACAAGGAAGAGTGCTTCCTGGCCGCCCACAGCGCGCTCGCCGAGCAGCTCGTGAGCGAGGTGGCCGCCATCGCAAGCACCGACCGTGATTCGGGGCAAAGCTGGCGCGCGATCGTTCAGGCGCTCGTCGGCTTCGCCGAGCGCCAGCCCGACTCGTTCGGCATCGCGACTCACGAGGCGATGATCGTCGGGCCGCGCGGGCGCCGCCAACGCGAGCAGCTGCTCGCGGCACTTGCCGACACGCTGGAGGCGGCCTTCGCGGACGCGCCTGCGACCGACGCGACTCCGGATATTCCGGCGCCGTTTGTCATCGGCGGGGTCATCCGCCTGCTCGGGTTGCAGCTGCGCCGCGGAGAGCGGCCCGAGCAGCTGCTCGACGGGCTGCTGTGGTGGGTGGGCTCCTACGCGGTCGCGCCACAAACTGGTCGCTGGCGGGGTGCACGAGCCACGCCGACCGCCGTGCCGCCGGCCGAGATGACGCCGCGGCCGCTGCCGCCCCAGCCGCTGCCCAAAGGGCGCCACCGGCTGCCCGAGGAGCTCGTGGCCGATGTGCAGCGCGAGCGCATCCTGCACGCCGCCGCGCGGACCGTGCGCGAAAAGAGCTGTGCCCAAACCTCTGTAGCGGACATCGCCGCCGCGGCCGGCATCTCGCGCGAGAGCTTCTACTCCCACTTCGCCGGCAAGCAGGAGGTGTTCCTGGCCACGCAGCAGTTGATTTTCGAGCAGCTGCTGGCCGCCGTCGCGGGCGCGTTCTTCATCTCCCCGACGAGCTGGGCGGAGCGCGTGTGGAGGGGAGGGCGCGCCTTTAGCGCGTGGGTGGCAAGCCAGGCCGGCTTCGCGCACTTCGGCTTCATCGAGTCCTACGCGCTCGGCGCCGAGGCGGCAAAGCGCACGGACGAGATGCTGCTGGCGTTCACGGTGTTCCTCCAGGACGGCCGGCGCCAGAGGCCCGACGCCTCCCCGGCACCGCGCGCCGCAGCAGAGGCCATCGCCTGCGCGACCATGGAGATCTTCGCCGGGCAGGTGGGCCACACCAGCGAGGAGACGCCATGGGCGACCCCCGTCACTTACATGATCCTTGCGCCGTACATGGGCGTCGCGGCGGCCAACGCATTCCTCGACGGCAAGCTCGTGCGCTAGAGGCGGTTTCAGACGTGCAGCCCGAACACAACGGCCAGTGCGTCATCAAGGCTCTGGAGCTCCTCGCTACTGAGTCGGCCGAGGCTACCAGCGCCCTCAAACGACGTGCAAAGCCAAGTCTCCGCCAATCGCCAAGGCGATACGCCGCAGATCGTCAGGGTCGCTCGTGAGGACCAGATCTCCGCCGCGCTCAAGCAGCCGACGGTGCAATGCCCAGATCGATGCAGAGCCGCGTTCGGCCGCGATCAGAGCGCCGGAGTCGTAGGTGACGCCACTCACGCGGCGCGATTGACGCGCGGGGCGTCCAACACCGCGTCAGCAGCGGCCAGCGTCTCGGTAGAGAGCGCACCGTGCTCGGCTTCCCATTCGGCTACCGCGATCAAGCCGTCCTCGACCGTCAAAGCGCTGCGGGAGGCCTCGTTCAGCCAGGCCGACAAGCTTATGCCACGACGCTGAGCCGCACGCTTTGCGGCGACGGCAACGGGCTCTTCCAAAGCGACTGAAAGCTTCTGAGCGGACATTCCGCCATGGTAGCACCCGATTCCTACCGTGTTTGCGGATGTCGGCCTCACCGGGCGGCGAGGAGCTTTACAAGCTGGGACGGGACCCGGATCGCCTACCATCCCCGCGCGGCTTGCCCGGTAGCCTTCAGGAGCGTGAATATCTCGACAGCGACCGTGAAGAGCCGCTCATGGCCGCGACGCCACCGGCGCTCGTTGCTTCTGGCGAGTGTGGCGCCGATACTCGTGCTACTCGCCGCCGGCGCCGCGGCCAGCTGGTACTTCTCCTCCAAGGTCGTGGTGCCTGAACATCCGCCCTGGCCCACGAACGCCACGGTGAAGGCGCTCTCTCCCGGCGAGGTGGTGCTCTCGCGCTCGAAAGAGACGCTGCGCCCCGGCGTCTATGGCCTGGAATGGCCGACCGGTCACGCGATCGTGGAAGGGGTGCTGAACAGCAGCGCAGACACCGTTACGCGCCGGCTCAGAACGCTGCAAGGTCACCTCGCCCCCGGCATGAAAGTGGGGCTCGACAACAACGTCTACCAAGGCAACCCTGAGCAAGCCCTGAACCTGCCATACACCAACGTGAAGATCCCCGACGAACTCGGACCGATGGCCGCCTGGCTGATCCCCGGGCGCTCACGCACCTGGGCGATCGTCGTTCACGGCATCAACGCCAACCGCGAAGACGGCCTGCGGATCGCGCCGATACTGCACACCGCCGGGCTGCCCAGCCTGCTGATCGCCTACCGCCAGGACGTCGGCGCGCCGCCGAGCCCGGACGGCCGTCACCACATGGGGCAGACCGAGTGGCGCGACCTGCAAAGCGCCGCTAGCTACGCGCTGGGCCACGGGGCCCAGCGCCTGGTCCTGGTCGGCTACTCGATGGGGGGCGCGATCGTCTCACAGTTCATGGAGAACTCCTCGCTCGCGCACAGCGTCGCCGGCCTGATCCTCGACGCGCCCGCGCTCAACTGGAAGGCGATCCTCTCCTTCAACGCCAAAGAGATGGGGCTGCCCTCATTCCTCGCCGATCCGGTCGAGTGGGCGATCGACCTGCGCATCAAACCCGACTGGGGCAGTCTCGACGCACTCGACCATCCCGGCGCCTTTCATCTGCCGATCCTGCTGTTCCATGGGCTGGAGGACGAAGTCGTGCCGATCTCAAGCAGCGACGCGTTCGCGAGGGAGCTTCCCGGCTGGGTCACCTACTACCGCGTTGCCTACGCCGGGCATGTCGAGTCTTGGAACGTCGACCCGTCGCGCTACGCACGGCGAGTCAGCGCGTTCCTGAGCGGCAGGGTTGTGCCCACACGCTGAGCGGTTTTCGGCCAGAGCTGACAGCGCGTGCCGGCGCCCGAGCTGCTGGACCTTGCCGCGCGGACGGCCAAGTTGGGCTTGCTCGGGCTCTCGTGTAGCGAAAGACGACCCGCGGCCTATCCCGCGCTGCCGCGCTTGAATGCCCATACGCTCTGGAAGCTCAGGTCGGTGTGCTTGGCGATCAACTCGTAGTCGCTGTCATAGTGCAGCACCGCCGCCCCATGACGATCGGCGACGCCCGCGACGAGCAAATCGATCGGCTTGACACGGTGCGAGACGCGCCGGTCGGCCGCCAGTTGAGCCTGCGCGTCCAGGGCTCGCTGCACCGCAGCGCTGTCTAGCGCGAGCAATGGCAGAGCTTCAAGCTCTTCGGCAAGCATCGTGAAGTCCTTGGCCTCGCGGGCGCTGTAGCGCATCTCCAGGATCAGCGGCCCTGTCATCGCCAGCTCGCCGGCTTCGATACGAGCAGCGATCCGCTGCGCCTGCTTGCCCGCGACGCGGGCGTCTCGCAGACGCGACCAAACGGAAGTGTCGAGCAGGCTCAGATCCCCGCTCACGCGCGCGTCCAACCCTCGCGGCGTACCTCCGCGAGCGCGTCCGCGTCGATGCCCTCGCCGCTGCGCAAACGCTGCACCAGGCGCTTACGCAACAGCGCTCGCTCGCGCGACAGCTCCTCCCCGACATCCGCGTCCGCGAGCAAACGCTGCGCGCCCGCGATCGCCAGCTCGCCGACGCTCGGGACAAGGCCCCGCCGGCGCAGGCGCTCGCGCGCATCCGCCAGCGGCGGCGTCAAGGTCACGGACACGCGCTTGTATTGGGTGGGCACAGCTACAGTGTAGCACCTAGGTGCTGTACTGACCAGGAACACGCTGGGAGCCCGAACCTCCCGCTGCGTCGGGCAGCGTGACGATGTCGACCAGGCCCTCCAGCCCAGCAAAGTCCTCGACGTTGTGCGTATAGAGCGGGAGCTTGTTGGACAGAGCGGTAGCCGCTATCAGCAGATCCATCGTGCGACGCCCACGCGCCTTGCGTCCTGCCGCGATAACAGCTGCGTAGATGCGTCCGTAGACGCGCGCCGCCGCGACGTCGAAAGGGAGCTGGTCGAACGTGTCTTCGGCGTGCTGCAGCAGCGCGATGCGGCGAGCGCGCTCCTGCGGATCGCCGGTTGCCTCGGGTCCGCTCGCCAGCTCGGCCATCGTGACCGCGGATACGGCCAGCTCGACTGGCAGGTCATCGGCACGCAGCTGCTCGAGGTCGATCACGACAGAGGTGTCGAGCAGGCCGCGTGGGCGCCTGTGCTCCTCAGCCGGCGGCGCTGCGCTCATCCCAGACCGTTGACGTCGCGTCCTGATCCACGTAGCGATCGACGTCCACGCGGAAGCGCTTGTGGTCGATGTGGCCGATACCGGAGAAGGCCGCTATCGCCACCTCGGCCCGCACGAACCGGCGGCGGCGAATGGGCATCAGCTCACCTACGGGCGTACCGTTGCGCGTCACGACGAACGACTCGCCCCGGTCGAGCTCGCGCATGATTTCGCCGCTCTCGTTGCGTAGCTGGCGCTGTGTTATCTCACGCATAGATGCACTGTAGCACGGGTGCGACGGCGGAGCGACTAGGCGACCTCCGCAGCTCGCCCTTAATCCCCCGGGACGGGTTCAAGCCTCGCACGGCGCATCGCTTGCGCGACGCGCTCGCCCTGCTCGCTGAGCGACCACGCGTTGGCCAGTCCTGGGCGGCCGGGGGACTTGACCAGTAGGCCCATTTCGCACAGGCGCGCCAGCAGGCCGGATATATGCGTGTGGCTTGTGATCCCGGCACCCACACCGACCTGACGGTTGCTGGCACCCGGGCGATCGAGCAGGTAGAAGAGGCACAGGCGCGCGCGGTGGGAGCGCGGGTCGCGCAGCACACCTGGCACCTCAACCTCATCGGGGGACCGCGGTTCCGGCGTGCGCGGCGGAGGGTAAGGCCCTTCGAGCAGTTCGCGTGCGACCCATTCGCCGCGAGCGACTTCGCGTGCAACGGCGTCGGGGTCCTGGTAGGTGGCGATCACTAGGCCCATCAACGGGCCGAGCAGCACAATCAAGGACTCTGGCGCTCGCGTGACGAGATGCGTGTGGATCACGCCCAAAACGGCGGCCATCGCACCGACGATCGTGGGGGAGCCCGGCGGTGGTGGCTCTTTGACCTCAACCCGCGGCTCTGCGTGAACCTTGGTCGCCCACTGCTCGACGATCAGAGAACGCAGGACGGTCATGCTGTGCTCGCGTAGCTCAAGCGCCCACGAGCCCGCGGCGAAAGACTCGATCAGCCACGCGCGCGCGGACAGGGGGTCAGAGTCGAAGAACACGAGCAGGTCCCGGAACGCACGCAGCACGCCGTCCTCCCAGCAAGCCTCGCGCTCAAACGCGTCTGACATCACGCTGCTGACGCGCGTAAGCGCATCCTCGAGCACGACGGAGAAGCAGTCCTCGATCGAGTCGAACAGCTCATAGAACGTGCGTCGCGAAACGCGCGCGCGTCTGATCACGACCTCGACGGATGCCCCCCTGAAACCATCCTCGCCGGCGACCGCGATCATCGCCTCGAGCACGCGTGTGCGTTGCCCGTCCATACCGCGTGCACGGGAGACCGCCAGCGTACGATCCCGACCGCCGCTCATGGACACTACCGTCGCTTCGTTGTTGCTCATCTCCACTAGCTTGCCGTGCCCGCCCTCTCTCCGTGCCTCCGAGCGTGAAAGGGGCAAGGCCACACACGGCAGCCCCGCCCCCTTTTCTTGCTTACGCTGCGATTGGCACTAGCCTTATTTGAATGTCAGCGTGCCGCTGGCGGGGCTTTCGATCAACTGGCCGCCCCACAGCTTTGTCTCGAGTATCCCACTCCAGTTGCTCTGGATGATTTCGTTGTAGGTCTGTTCGACTCCGCCCGTAACATTGCTCACGGGGAGACTGATGTTGTTTTCGGTTCCTGAGAAGCGTCCGAGTGTGCCGCATTCCAGCTGGTATCCCGGTGCCCCGTGACCGTTTTCCATGAGCATGTTGCTCGTGGTGCCTGCGACTGTGACTAGCACTGTGCGCCACGGCAAGTCCAGTGCCGTTACTGGTATTTTCGCGCCTGCGCCGCACCCTGGGTTAGTGGATTCGGTGACTTCGCACCCGCTCAATTTGACGCTTGTCGCTTCGCCTTCGCCACCGGGCCCCACGGTCCCTTCGTTGGCGTCGGTGCATTTCGTGACAACATAGCCGCCCCCGTAAATGCTCTGCGGGATTAGCTCGATCTTGAACGTGCCTTTCGTGGCTACCGTCACCGCTTTTTCGGGTGCTTTACCGGCGATGAGCCATTCGCCGACGTTCTGCCCGGCTGTCAGTATGCCACTGCTGGGATTTTTGACCAGTTGTGTGCCTTCCAGCGTCGCCGTCCCTCCTATGGTCGATTCTATGCTCCCGGAGTGGGAGTCAAACGCTTCGTTGACGCCACCGGAGACGATTTTTGTGCTCATGCTCGTGAAACCGGAGACCGCGGGGAATAGGCCGTCACATTCCATACCAAACTTTGGGGCGCCTTTGCCGTCTTCGGAGAGTTGATCGCGCGTTGCGCCTTCGGAAGTGACAAGTGTAGTGCGCCATGGTAGGTCATCCGCTGCCACAGTCGGTTTTACACCGGCTTTGCAAATAGAGTTCGTGGAGCTGGTGACTTCGCAACCGCTCTGCGTGATTTTGGTCCTTTCGCCCCCACCGGCCGAAGCCACGGTCCCTTCGCTAGCGCTGGCACATTCAACCGTGAAAGCTCCGCCGCCGCTCAGCACGGGGAGTTTTTCAAAATGGAACTTCAAATTGCCTGTGGATTTGACGGTAACCGGGCTTCCCAGCAACTGTCCGTTGACAGCCCAGCTCGTGCTCGTGATCGTCGCGAATGTACGGTCTTCGCCATAGGTCGTGCCATCGGCGTTCGTGGCCGCCAGCCGGAAATGGTAGGTCGGACCGAGCTTCAGGCCTTTGACCGTCTGGTTTACTTTGACGTTACTCGTGCCTTCACCGGCGAACACGTCGGGCACCGGGATCTTGGTGCCGTAGGACGTCGTTTCTCCATATTCGAAATGGTAGGTGGTGGCCAGACCGTCTGGGTTGACGGTCCCGTTCAACGTGGCTCTCTGGTAGCTGAGCGCGGACGCCGCTTCGGTCGTCGCAGTCGGGGTACCGCTCGCGCTCGCCACCGGCACCATGACAGCCAAGGCCGCCACGCTCAACATCGCCACGGCAAGCGCATGACGCCACAAGCGGCGGGGCAGGCCATCGCCGCCTCGCTTCGGATGGAGTGATTTGTCAATCATCTATTTCTCCTCGTTGGAGTTATCAGGTAGAAGACCGTGCGGCGGGCACATTTTCACTGCCGCCCGCCTCACACGCCCTTTCATAGATAACTTACGTGGAGGGATCAAGATCCGTCAAGATGTCAATCGTGAATCGTGTGTTGTTTTAAGAATTGACCGGTCTACTTGTCCAGAGTACAAGTAGATTATTCAGCAGCCGTTACCGCAAACGTACCACTGGCATACGTACTGGTCGCACCGGTCAGCAACATAGCCCCCGAAGCCGCCGCACCGACCGCAATCGTCGGTGGACTCGCCGCAAGAACTGACTTCGCGGGATCGAAGATCCCGAGGAGCAACCTACCAGCCGTTCCACTTCCTGATTCATAGACACACAGGTTGCCCTGCGTCGCAGCGGGATTTTCGACCGTACCGGGACATTCCGCTATGCTATGCCCAGGTTCCGTTACGACTATGTGGACATGACTCTGGTCCAACGATGCGCCGAGCTGGATCGAAAACGAGATCGGGATGACGTTTTCGCCACCCTCCCCCGCCCACGCACCGGTCTCCGTCTTACCGCCAGGCAGAGTTTCGGTGAACCCTGTCTGCCCGTTACAGACCGGTGTCGTCTTGCTCGCAAGCGTGTATTCGACACCACCGAGCCCGCCACACTTCGCGCCACCGGTAGCGACCGGTTTCGCCGTCACGCTTTCGCCGTTCGTTCCCGGCGTACCGTTGGTTCCATTCGCCCCCGGCGTACCATTGGTACCCGCAGGACCCTGTGAACCTTGGGGACCCTGTGCTCCGGCCTGACCGGCGGTACCCGCGGGTCCGGGCTTGCCCGCAAGCGCCTTGAGTACCTTCGGACTGATCTGTTTGGTCGAGGTGATCAAATATTTGCTGGCGGCGTACGCGCCACCGGTCATCGCGAACACGAGCGCGAGCGTCAACGCGACGTTCGTAAACGTGATCCTCCTGCGTACCATCGTGAACATCGGCGTTCCTCTCATTTCCCGCCCTTAAGGGCCTTCGATTTACTCGTCTTACGCTTATGCGCCTTACGCTTCCCCTTCGCCTTTATTTTCTTGGTCTTGCTCGTAGCCTTAGGTTTGCTAGCCCCGGTTTCCTTGGGGATCGCTATCGCGGGTACCAGTAGCTGCGCCAGCACCGACGGCACGCTCAACACTGCAGGCACGCCGAGTGTCGTGAACGTCACGGGTGTCCCGTGCAGCACGTGGTCTTCGCTGGGCACGTACACGCTCGAGACGGACACGCGATACGCATACGTCGTGCCCGGTTGCAAACCCGACACCGGCCGTTCGATCCCCACCGGTCCCGCACCCGCGGTTGCCGACAGCACGATCCCGTACTGTGTCGCCGCACCCGCATACACACCGAGTTCCAGCATGTAGACAGCCGGCTGACCATCCGCATCCACGCTACCCGACAATGTCGCCGAGGTCGCACCGATCATGCTCGCCGCACCCGTCGAGACCTGCGGCACCGGAGCCGGCGCCGTCGTAAACACGCCTTCCGGGAGAGTCGCGCCACCCGTTTCGTCGATGGCTCCGCCAGCGGCGTTCTTCGCGTACAGGCGGTAGCGGTAGCCGGTCGCGGGTTGCAGTCCGCTTGCTTCGACCGTCGTCGCGGTGCTCCCGTATTCGCTGGATTCACCGGCCTGCGCTTCGGCCATACCGGGGCATTCTTCGACGCTCACAGGGTGCGCCTGCTGCGCTTCGAGCGCTTCACACGCCGACACGGGCGCGTACTGGAAACCATAGGTCGTGTTCGCGTTCTCAGGGTTCACCGCACCCGAGAGAACAGCTGAGAACGCCTTTATGAACGATGCGCTCGGCTCGCCCACGATCCGCGGTGCCACCGTCTCCGTCTGAAACGACACTGTTTCACTGCCCAACACTTCCGAGATCTCTACGTTCGCGTCTTCGCCGTCGAGCTGGAAATAGATCGTCTCGTTCGGCAACAAGCCTTTCAGGACCGTCGGGGTCAACGGCAACAACGTGTTTCCACACCCAGAGGTGCACACTGACTGTGTCGCCGTACGTTCACCCAAGCCAGGTGTCGTGCCCCATTTGAACCACGCTTCGCTATCCGCCACTTCCCACGGGTCCATTTCGCCGTTCAACGCACAATCAACCGTCGCGTCCGAACCATTGTCCGTACCCGGTTTACATACCGCCGCACCAGCCACAAATTCCCCCACCGGCACCGGCGTATACGCAATGACTTCATCCGACTCATATTCAGCAGGCGTCCCAGGGAACTCGCCAGAGAACACTGTCGCGAACATTTCATCCTGATCGTTGAACACCAACGCTTGGACCCCCGACGACCCTCCTTGCGCGAGATCGCCTACGTCCGCGAATTCGGTGATCTGACGCAAATGACCACTCGTCGTGTCATACAACACACCACGATGCGCCAGCGCTATATGCCCCGGCTTTTCTTCGTATTCCGCGACCGCGAGTCGCCCCGCCGGATCGAGCGCCAACGCCTGTGCTTCGACAGTCGCACCCAGCCCCCTCGGACTCAACCCGTATTCATCAAGCACTTGACCCGCCGGGTTCAGCTTATACACAGTACCCCCACGGGTACTAAATGTGTACCCATACGTCAGATAAACGTTCCCGCCCTGATCTACCGCAAGAGCATTTACATGCCCACCCGATACTGCCGGGATAGTCTGCGGTAGGGGAATTTCGCCCTTTTCTTTACCGTCCGCTTCAAACTCCTGCACACGCCGTTCTTCACCAACATACAAAACATCGTTAGGACCAAAAGCCAGAGTATTTTCGCTCGTAAAGGACCCACCAATCTTACGTAGAAACACTCCTTCAGCCGTAAACTCCTGCAACCGCCAGACCCTTTCACCGGCAACAATCGGGAGATCGCTCACATACACATTGCCGCTAGCAGGATCCACAGTTATAGCTCTTGGTTCTTCGAACTGGCCGGCGGCTTGACCCTTGCTGCCAAATGTACTGACGAGCTGGCCGCTCGGACTCAAGACGGTAACACGACCCGCCACAATGTCAGCAACGTAAATGTCGTGATAGTTTGGGCTTGCCGGATCATCGTTGACCGCAACATGAAGGGGGGCACTCTGGAAGCCGCCGGGTTCGGTACTTTGCTTGGCTGGCTGGCATTTATCCCCCGATAGGATCGTGCAGAGCGTGCCACCGGTGGTTTCGTTTGCTTCCCAGCCGATATGACTCGCGACGCTCTCCTTGACCGGCGCTTCGTTTGCCGCGAGCGCCGGCGCGGGCAGCATGGCGAGGATGGTTGTGATTGTGAGCGGTAGCAGCGTGTGGATGATGTGGCGTGTGGGGGTTCTCATTTGCTTGCCTTCCCGCTCTTGGGCTTACTCGTCTTCGCGCTCTTGTTCTTCTGTCTCGGTTTCGTGCAACCAGTGACTTTGATCTGTGTGGTCTGTTTGAATGTCATCCCGTTCTGCGCGACGAACTGTGTTGGCATTCGTAGCTTGCTCTGCTCGCTACAGAGATTCCCGTTCGCGGCCAACGCAGAATATTTACCTTGTGGCAGATAGAGTTCGAACGTGTTCACAGGCACGTCAGGGACCGTCTTGAACGTGCTGCTCGTGATCCCCGCTTTGCTAATGAACGTGCTACCAGTCAGGTCCACCCTGACGTTATCTCCCTGCAGCACCACGATCAGACTAGGGAACGCTTCGCCACCATGAGAGACGAAATACACAGGACCGGACAATCCGACTGGTAGTAGCGGACTGTTGGCCTTTGCGATACCCACGATCGACGCCTTCGGACAACCAGCAGGGTTAGTGTCGAACTGAGTGGCAGTGCATGCCTTCTGTAGCGTCGTTAGCCTCGACGGAAGCTGCTTTGGTAGGTCCACCTTGACCTTCGCGATGTTCGCATCCTTCCCTAGCGCACCCTTGGGATAGGCTAGTTTGACCTGCAGGCTCGCGCCATTCGCCCGGCTTGTGTGCGCGCTCGTTGAGGCCGAGAACTCTGGTTTGAATGCCAGGCTCGTGCAGTTCCCTACAGCGAACGGGCTCGATACTTCGGCCTTTGCTCCTTCGGCGCCGGAGATCAGTGCTGTGATCTTCTGTCCAGCACAACTCGTGGGGTTGAACATGAAGTCCGGCTTGTCGATGTTCACGCTGATTCGCTGCAAGCGCAGTGGGACACCGAACACGATCTGCGGCAACGCATACGGTCCGGTTTCATCAGTCGTGACCGTCAACGACGAGTTTTCAGGATCAACATCGATCCGTGCCCTCACTACCACCAGGCCGAGGTTGAAGGGGCCCGCTACAGCGTGCGTCACTATCGACAGGCCGAACGGTGCACCGTCGTGCGGTCCGGTCAAGTAGATCGACCCTTCGATTTCAAACGGGTGCGAACCAGCACCAGTGGCTACCCTCGTGGTCCCGATCTTCGACGCGGCCGGGCATTCCCCGTAGACGCTTGGATCGTTTGCTTGTGCCTCATCGCACAAGGGGACGTTTGCGAGTATCCCCAGCAGACCGGGTGGGGTGTGTACCTGTACACCCTTGACGTACTGTTCGCGGTCTTTGCGCGTGATGTTCAGCGTGAACGCGCTGAACTTCCCCGCGTTCGGCGTCACAGTACCCGCGATGAACCCAGGCGCAAGACCCGGAGGAGTCCCGCACCCATCGACCTTGAAGTACGAGGATGGTGTGGCATCTGGTAGTCCCGCGACCGCCAAACCTTCCGGTGTCGTGCCCGGACCACTCCACGACTGGAGATCGGAAGTCGTCGTAGCATGGGGACCACAGACCGCTGGATTGTCTATCGGTGCACGCGGCCCACTATTCAATTTGACCTTCAGTTCGCTGAACGGCAATTGTGGATTCCCATCGAACCGTGGCGGATCACCCACCTGGAAGCCTTCAAAACGCGTCGTGAGCTGTCCTGTTGCTGGGTTTGCCTCTACCTCGCCGGGGACCTTCAGGTGCACGCCGGTGTTCGCGAGTGGGCCTTCGCCACCCAATTCCAAATACAGTTTGTAGAGGTTGCCATCCAACGCGTCCTGTTCGGTGCACGCCGCTTCACGGGGACCGCCGCAACCTGGACGCGCCAAATACACGCTGCCCTTCACCGGTTCTGATAGCAGTGGTGTTATCGCTTCCGCTTCGCCCACCCTCGATGCATTGGGACACTTCCCTGCAGCCAGTTGTAGTTCCCCGTTCAAACCAGCCTTTTCGGATTCCGGACCCGTGAAGTTGATCCCTTCAGGACCAAATTCTTCACACGCCTGGATCCCATCCACGATCCCCGGACTGATAGACATACCCTCGGGCAACGTCACCACAGCAGAACGCAACTCCGGAGTCGCCAACCTCTCGCCTTCCTCCACCTGCGGCACCTTCAAGTCAACGCCCAGACCGACTGGCTCATCAGCCAACATTGTATCCGGTGACACTTCTATTTCCGGATCGAACGACAACAGGTTACAACCAGTCACAGCAGGGATCGTCGCCGAACCAGTAGTGTAAACGCCCGGTTCCTGCCACGAATCCGCACTGATCCCCGCCGTCTCCGGACCCCCAGCACAATCCGAAGGCCACGTCAACAACGGTACTTCAAGCCCACCACCCGGTTCGCCACCAAAACCATCACTCGGGTTTTTTTCTCTACCGCATGCCCATTTGGCCTCTGAGGGTGACGCAGTGTTGTTCTGACAGAATAGGCCTCGCTCGGGATCGTGGATGGACGCCGACGGGACTCCCCAGAACGTGGTTTCCACGCTTGTGATCGCCAGGCCAGGTATCCCGTTGGACGCGACAGACAGACCATAGCCACCACTGGTGTGAATGACATGTCCGGTCAACAGTGCTGAGAATTTTCCCTGGTTTTCAAGGGCGAACTCCGCCGACTGGCCAGCTTCCGGGACCACGTTCACGATCGGGCCGACAACACCAGTACCACCATTGAGATGAACGACAGCGACCCCCACCTGCGTGACCGCCGGACACGGCTTGACCCGCCCAAGAGCCTGCTTCAACGGACAACGCGGCACAGCCGTCGGATTACCCAACAAACCCGGCGGCAAATCGACAACAACATCCTTCGGATCACGCGTCGGCACAGCCGCGAATACTTCGAGAAACGACTTGTATACCTGTTCGGTTTCGAATTCGAATGCAGCCGTCAACGAATCGGGATGACCACCAGCTTGAGTGAAAGGAATCGGCACATTCTCAAAACCCCAATGTTCCGTGCTCAACGGCACCTTGACCGCTTCTGTAGCCTGGAACGTGAACTTCGTGATCTTCAACGGCTTGGAAGGTTCTTCAAACGCCATTGCCGACGAGACGAGACCCAACACCACCATGCTCACCACCGCAAACACCGCGACCACGGTTACGAGCCGGCGTACCACCAACTTTTGCCCATCAATGTGGATTTTGAGGATGCTCATCGGTGTGTCCTCCGCTCGTTGGTGGCTCTCCGAGCCTTGCGGGCCTTGCTCGCCACGCACCTGCCGTGACTACGCTTCCTGCCCTTCCCACACTTCGGGCTAGCCTTTTTCTTCGCCTTGGCGTGGGCCACCGACGGCGCAGTGATGATGTTTTCGCCCGGTGCCTGCAAGAGGCTGCCCGGTACCAACAGTGGCGCCGGAATGGTCAACGGACCCTGACACGCGTCGCCTTTGCATTCTTCGAGCTTTGCCGGTGCGGTCGGGAAACCTTCGCTCAGGCGTGCGTCATACACATCCTCAGCACCATCCGTGTCTTGCGGCACAAGACTCTGCGTCGTCAAGAAAAAGATGTCCCGTCCGGACGGCGTGATCATCACTTCTTTCACCACATGGCCGCCGCCGAGCTCTTCCCCCACCGGCTTTTCATCGCCACCGTCTGAAACGAGCCCGACACGACCTTCACTCCAACCCGGCTGCATGTGCCATTCATACGCCTCGGTCAAGCCTTTATTCGTCACATCGGGAGAAAGCGGCTCCCCCGTCTCGAACACGATCCGCGAGCCGTCTTCGCTGATCGCCCTCGACCCCTGCTCATCGTTTACTTGCACCAGCCCGGCGAACGCCTTGGGAGAAATGGGGATCTCGGCGTTGAAAGCGTCGCTGTTGCCGTTGGCGTCATAGCCGTCTTCGCCGAGCGAGACACGATCGAGGGTTTCGCTCTGCGCGTCATAGCGATACACATCGCGCGCGGTATCGGTATCGCCAGCCGCCAATTGCGCATAGGTCGTGAACACGAGGAATTCGCCGTCCCCAGTCGTCTGCGCTTCACTACCGTTGATCGACCACAGACCGTCGTCGTTGCGTCCGTTTTCGTCGATAGTCTTGGGACAGTGCCGGTCGAGCGCTTCACCGGACTGTTGCGGACCCGAGCAAAGGTCCGCAACGAAATGCGTCGCGGCCGTGTCGGAGCTCGCGCCTTCCTTCAAATCATACACATACAGGTTCTCAGCACCCTTCACCGGAGCGCTGCCTTCCCCGTTCGCGCCACTCAACACACCATGCGCGACGAAATACACACGTTCGCCGTTCTCGGCCAAAGCCGTAGAGAAACCCTGCACTTCCGCCGCTTCACCCGCCGTCGGATCGTGCGATACCTGCACCAACGAGGTCACTTCGCGTTTGGCGGCTTCGCATTCCGGTTCGACTGCGGGACAGCCGATCTGCGCCATATACAAATCGTTGCCCGTGTCTTCATCCCCTGGAACCAGAGGCGCCGTTGTCGTGAAGAACACACGCGTACCCGCTTCGTTCGCGCCCTGGAAAACGGCCCCCGCACGCGTTTCGGCACCCGAACACGGAACTTCCCCAGCAACACCTTTACCCACACAAGACGTTCCAAGCGGTCTCGACACTTCAACAGTCCGCGACCCACCCAAACGCACAAACAGCTGGGCCGGAGCCGGCTCCCCCAGATCGGCCGCGCACGGCGTGAAAAAGACCTCGCCCCCGCCATCCGCGACCGTATTGATACCGTGTCCCTCAGACGATATACAGCTCGGTTCGATGAGTTCATGTTCCCCATCGGCCTTGAGATGATTGTTCACGGCCACCAACCGCAACGCCCGTTCACCGCCGCAACCAGGAGCGCCCGTAGCAAGTTCATAGACCTGTCCCTGCGCACGCTTCGCTTCCGGGAGAAGCGCCCTTTCCCCTTCTTCATGATTGCTCGCATAGCCTTCGCTGCCATTACCGAAAAAGACCACGTTGCAAAAACCTGGATCGGCCGCGCGTGAGCCCAGAACCGACCACGGCTTCCCATTGAGCCTCCTCAACGTCACACCAAAACCCGGTTCGGATTCGGGCATGAGAAAGTCGGCTGCGCTGTCAGGCGCCAACAGGTCGTGAAAGAAAAACTGGGTCTGGCTTTCTTCGTTAGCGGCGAGCGCGTTCGGACCGGGATAGCCCGCATAGAGCCCCTGCAATGTGGGCGATATCTCGCTGATTTCATCAGCAGCGGCCACCGCCTGCGGCGCAAGCAACGGCGAAGTGGACCAACCTTCCGAGCCACGCCGCGCTATATACCCAGCCACAGGCGCGCCGACCGGCTCCCCCGCGAAAGTCCCATCCGCTGAGAACACGACAGCATTGCCTTCTTCAGAGCCCTGCAACGCCGTGGCCCCCAGGTTAACCACGCCGTAGCCGCCCTTGTATTCCGGACTGACCATCTCGTAATGGCGGCCTTCAGGAAGCGCGAGCGCCGAAGTTGGCGCAAGGATCGTCGCGCACGCTGTCACCCCCAGGATCATCGCGAGCGTGTGGGCGCGCGCACCCCTGCCCGTCTGGTGCACCGCGCCGCCCCTACGCACACGAATCCGCGAGAACATTCTTTCCCCTCCCCTGACCTGTTGCTTGAGTTTGAAGTTCATTGCCGCGTCCCGGCCACGGCGCCCATCCCGACGACCTGCACGATCTGCTCGCCCTCGGCCGTCAACTCCCAGGCGTTCGCTGCCCCCTTGCGCAGCGGCGCGCTGTTTCTCAACAGCCCGAGCCTCTCCAGTCGCGCCAGCAACTTCGACACCTGGCCCTGGTCGGGAATCCCGGCGGCGTTGCCGACGCCCCTGTTGGACAGCCCG
This sequence comes from uncultured Solirubrobacterales bacterium, assembly GCA_963704555.1. GTDB lineage: Bacteria > Actinomycetota > Thermoleophilia > Solirubrobacterales > Solirubrobacteraceae > Palsa-744. Next base: position 641,699 of record OY969921.1, on the reverse strand, counting down.
GGTACACCGGCAACCGCTTCGAGCACGCAAGCCGTGCGGTACGTGAAGCGCATCGACACCCCATGCAGCGGGTCGCGCTCGGCGGTGGCGGCGATGCCGTTGGCGATGTTGCCGTTCGCGGACGAGCTCGGCACGGGTGCCGGGAGCGGTGTGGGCGCGACGCGCTTGCGCTCGGCGCGTGCAGCGGCGGGCCCAAGGTAAGGGCCGACGATCATCGCCATCAACTCGCCGTGCAAACCCTTCAGCGTCGCCTGCTCGCTTGCCTGCCCCCCGCGATGGGGGGTGCCCTTCAGTGTGCCGCGCACCAGGCGCGTGTGCAGGATCGAGGCGACAGCACCGACCAGCCCCTCGGCGGTCAGCTCGGGACAGTCGCCTGCGCGGCCGCCGCTGCCGCGTCCCTCGTCGATGACGCTTGCCAGCTGAGCGAACAGCCGCTCGCGCAACTCGATGATCTGCGGCCCGCCGCGCGCGGACTGCACGATTCCGACGCGCGCCAGCACCGGCTCGGCGTCGAGGAAGCAGAGGATCGCCCACAGCCCGCCGCGCACGCGCTCGCGCCAGGCCGGCCCGCCTGCCCCCCGCGATGGGGGGTCGAGCTCGGAGGCCGCGACGTGCGTACGCGCCCGGCCGAGGATCTCGTCGAAGCTCGCCAGCAGGCACTCTTCGCTGCTGCTGAACAGCTCGTAGAAGGTGCGCCGCGAGACGTGCGCGAGCGCGGTGATCTCGCTGACGGTGCTGTGCGCGTAGCCGTACTTGTCGAGCGCGCGTACCGCGCCGGCCAGTAGCCGCGCGCGCTGCACGCCGGCGACGTGCGCCCCCTGGCGCTCGCGAGCGGCCTGGAGTTGAGCGCGCGAGGCGGAGCGCGAGCGCCGGCCCTTGGTCGGGCGAGCGGGGGTTGCTCGAGCGGCGGCGTTCACGAGCGCACCGCCCGCAGCCCCGCGTCAGTCGCTGCGCCGGTCATCCGGCAGGTGTTCGCGACACTCCCCATGCTCTGTGCTGCTCCCCTCCTGTCGACTTCAAAATCCAAGACGGTCGGCTAGACCGCCTGACCCTGGATTGGACACAAATGTCCTGCCCCAATAAAAACAGATTTTTACGACCGTGTCAAGAGGGAGTCGTCCGCAGTCGGGAAATCGGCGCCTGCCGCGGGGCCTGCCCCTCGCTCTCGCGCTCGACAACCTCCACGCCAAGGCCCGTCAGCGGCCGCTCCAACTCCCACCGAGCCGCCTCGGCGCCGAGGTAGGCGTGCGCGATCATGCTCGTCAGCGACGGCGCCAGCTCGACCAGCGGCCCGCTCTCAGACTGCATCCGTCGGTGGACCCAAGACAGCGACGCGCCGACCAGATTCTCGCCCGTCGTCTCGGGCAATGACCCAACCGGATCGATCTTGCCGCGCGGATCGTCAAGCGCGCCCGCCAGGGCTTCGAGCAGCTCGCCACGCCGCTCGAGCACCTCCGATCCCCAGGCGATCGAGTCGATCACCAGCGCGCGAGCAGTCTCAGGCCGCTCGTCCAGCGCGCGCAGCAACGCGAGCAGCCCGGCCCGCGTGCGCTCCAGCCAGCCGTCGGCCGTGCGGTAGGCGGGCAGCACCTGCGCCGCGATCTCCTCTACCGCTGCATCGAAGGAGGCCAAGTGCTCGCCCGTTGGCATCTCTACATAAAAACAGATTTTTATGACGGTGTCTAGTGTTGCCCACTGACTTGTAGAGATGGCGCTTTCCCTTACGCCCTCTCGGGGGCGAGGCGTCGGGCGGCGACCTCGGCCGCCGGCGCGTGCGCATGGCGCGCGCCGTGCAGCGGCGCACACACGATCTCGGCGAGCTGGCCCTGCAACGCCGGCAACTGCCCGACGCGCCGCTCCAGCGCGTGCTCGTACAAGACCTCGAGGATCGCGCCGACCAGCATCTCGGCCCATGCCCCTCCAGGTGCGCCGGCCTCAGATAGCCCCGGAGCCGCGACCAGCGCCGGGCGCAGCAGCTGCTTCAACGCGCGGGCGCGCCGCTCCAAGAACTTGCGTCCCGGCTCGCCCAGGCTGAGCGAGTCGAGCACCATCACGCGCGTCGCCTCGGGGTCGCGCGCCGCCTCGACCAGGTAGGCGCCCAGGCCGTCGCACACACCCGCAGGCCAGTCTGTCGCGGCAGCCGACGCCCTGCGTGCCGCCGCGATCAGACGCTCGTGGACCCCCTCGCACGCCGCCAGCTGCGCCTCCTGGCGGCTTGAGAAGTGCTTGTAGAAAGTGTCGTGCGAGACGCCTGCCGCGGCGGCGATCTTCGGGTAGGTGCAGTCCTCGCCGTCGCTGGCCGCGGCCAGCGAGACGACCGCGCGCAGGACGCGCTCGCGCGGCTCCTCGCCGGGGAAGTCGAGCGCACCCGCCTGCTGCTCACCAGCCAGGGCCGCGGCCGTCGCCGCCCTGCCGGCGCGCGCTTCGCCGCCTTCCAGGCTTGACGCGGCGGCGGCGACCGCATCCGTGACCACCGCCTTCTCAGCTGCGCCGGCTTGTGCCCACAAAGGGGGGGCCTTGCCGTAACACCGGATCCAGCTATACAGCTCCTCGCCCAGCCTGACCAGCTCCCGCCGCGGCCGCTTGCGCAGGTGCGTATAGAGCGCCCAGCGCACGCCCCCGAGCACGGCCGTCGCCAGCAGCGGTGCCCGCTCTACCCACGGCCCGCCTGCCCCCGAGGTGCCGGGCAGCGCCGAGGCGTACGGCCCGCCTGCCCCTGACGCGTCGGGCAGCGCCGAGGCGTGCGGCCCGCCTGCCCCCCGCCATGGGGGGTCCGCGCCGATCGCCGCGTCCAGCAGCGCACGCACGCACGCCAACTCCTGTGCGCGCGCCTCCAGGCCGCCGTGGGCGACGGTCAGCACGTCGATCGCACACACGCGCGCGCCCGCCGGCCACTCGCGCGCAAACTCAGCAAGCGCCGCCAGCGCCACGGCCGCACGCTCGGAGTCGTGCTCCAGCTCGGGCGCGTTGAAGGCCGAGACGACCTGACCCGCGCCCCAGGCGAAGTGGGAGTTGTAGGCAGCCTGAAAGCAGGCCTCCATGCTGCCGTAGTGCCGGTAGAAAGCGTCGCGCGGCACGTGCGCCTGGGCGATCAGGTCGGCGAGGCTCGTGCCGGCAAACCCTTGAGCATCGACCAGCACGAGCATCGCGCTGGTCAGTCGCTCGCGTTGGCTCTCGGCAACCAGCTCGCGCGAGAGGCGCATGCCCGGGGCCAGCTTGCCGGGCGGTGCGCCGCCTGCGTCACGGATGGGCTTACGGGGTGGCATTAACTTTCCATTCCCATTTGAGAATACCATTGGTATTGGTAAGGATTCGTACTTACTACCATTCTACGCGCCCGCCAAAGTGGCCGCAAGGATCGGCGCCAGACAGGCCAGCGCGCAGTCAAGGCGCTCATCCTCGGGGTCGTGCGCGCGCTCGGCCCGCTGCTCGGCATGAGGTTCGTGCCAGGCGCGGCGCTCAGCCAGCGGATCGGGATGCACGGGGCCGGCCGCGAAGGAGAAGACCTGCGCGTGCGCGCGTATCGCCAGCGAGTGCAGCGCCGCCAGCAGGCACTCCTCGGGGCTGGCGAAGTGTTCGTGAAAGCACGCCTCGGACAGGCCGGCGCGCGCCGCGACGGCTTCGACGCTGGTGTCGAGATAGCCGTGCGCGCGGGCCTCGTCGAGGATCGCCGCGAACAGCCGCTCGCGCTCGAGCAGCCCGTTCAACGAGCCCGGCGAGCCTCGCGCGTCGCTGAGCGCCGGACTTTGCATAAGAACTAATTCTTAGCATGTACGGCTCTTATTGTCAATGGCAATAGACGTCTGCCCCTGTGCCATGCCTGCCATTTCTGAGGCTACGGCTGGGTAGCGCCACACCAGGAGCAGGGTCGCGTAAAAACTACTGACCCGAAATGCGGCGCCCACGCGTTGACAGCGCGCCGCATCGCCGTCAAGCTTCTGGCGACAACGGGCAACACCGCGCTTCTGCCCACCGGCGGAAACGACGACTGGCCCCCAATGATAAGGACGGTCCCGATGGTAGTTGCAGCGACAAGTTACCCGTTCCTGGAAGTTTTCTGGACGATGTTGATCTTCTTTGCCTTCGTCGTCTGGCTGTGGATTCTGTTCACCGTGATCGCCGATCTCTTCCGCCGTCACGACACCTCCGGCTTTATGAAGGTGCTGTGGATCATCTTCATCATCGTGCTGCCCTACCTCGGCGTGTTCGTCTACCTGATCGTCGAGCACAAGGGCATGACCGAGCGCGCGGTCGCCTCGCAGAAGGCGGCGCAGTCGCAGTTCGACGACTATGTGCAGTCGGTTGCCGCCAAGAGCGACCCCACCGAGCAGATCCACAAGGCCAAGGGGCTACTCGACAGCGGCTCGATCACGCAGGCCGAGTTCGAGCGCCTCAAGGCGAACGCCCTGGGCACCGCGTAGGGCGCCCGAGCGACAAACGCGCCGGCGCGCACGGACGTGCGCCGGCGCGCAGGCTCTGCTCTGGGGGCGGCGCGCGGTCCGGCGTTCGGCTCTAAAAAGGTCGATCCCAAGAAAAGGGGTGCATTTTGGGATTGCACCAATTCTTTTGGCACCAAACTTAAAGATCCTCGTCCAGATTTACTGGGGTTTTTCGGAACTCCCCTTTCGGAGTACTCCTACACCCCGACAACCCCCTCCGGATGCCCCCTAAGGGGCAGGGGGAAGTTGCCCCCAGCGGCGAAACACCCAAATAGTGGGGTGCATTTTGGGATCGCGCTAACTGGAGGCGAGCCTCCTCGTCGCAGCCGAATGCGTAGAGTTAGCGGCCGATGGCTCGCAACCAGACCCCCTATGACATCAACGGCCGCACCATCTTCATCACCGGCGCGGCCCGCGGCATCGGCGCTGAAACCGCCCGACGTCTGCATCGCAAAGGGGCGAACGTTGCGCTCGTCGGCCTCGAGCCCGAGCGGCTGGAGAAGCTGGCGGCCGAGCTCGGCGACCGTGCCGCCGCCTTCGAGGCCGACGTCACCGACTACGAGGCGCTGCAGCGGGCGGTTAGCGCCACTGTCGAGCGCTTTGGCGGCATCGACGTCGGCATCGCCAACGCCGGCATCTCCTACACCGGCTCGCTGGCAAACGCGCCGATCGAGCAGGTCGAGCGCACGCTCGCGGTCAACCTGCTCGGCGTGTGGCGCACCGACCGCGCCCTGATCGGGCAAATCACCGAGCGGCGCGGCTACCTGCTGAACATCTCCTCGCTGTCTGCCATCGCGCACGCACCGATGATGGGGCCCTATACAACCGCCAAGGCTGGTGTTGAGGCTCTGAGCGACGCGCTTCGTATGGAGACCGCACCGAGTGGAGCGAAGGTCGGTTGCGCCTACTTTGGGTTCATCGACACCGATCTTGTGCGCGCCAGCCTCGCCCAGCCCTCGACCGAGGGGGTCCGCGGCAACTCGCCCTCGTTCCTAATCAAGCCGGCCCCCGTCTCCAAGGCGGTCGACGCGATCGAACAGGGCATCGAACGGCGCGCCGCACGCCTGTGGTCGCCGCGCTGGATCGGCGCGATGATCGTGCTGCGCGGGCTGATCCAGCCGCTCACAGAACGCCGCCTGCTCCGCGACCCGGACGGCCTGCGCGAGAGCATGCGCGCGGCCGAGGCCTCGCAGGAGACCAGCAAGCAAGACCCGCTGCTAGGCGTGGCGATGCAGGCCGTCAAGCACTGAGGGTCGGGAGGCGGCGCCTGGCGGCGTCCTCAGTCGCTTATGTGCGGAGCACACTGCGCTCCTTGCGTCCTTGCCAGGCTTGCCTCTCGACCCTCAGTCGGCCAGACGGTAAGGATCGCGCCTGGCGGCGTCCTCAGTCGGCGAGGATCCGGTAGAGGTCGCGCCTGGCCGTCTCGATTACCTTGCGAGCCTCTGCTATCTGGGTCTCGCTGCCGCTGCGGATCACCTGCGTGAAAGCCGCGGCGAACTCGCGCATCGCGCCCGCCAGCTCGTGCGCCTGGTCTGAGACGTTGCCGCTCATCTGCTCCCACGGGGTCGGGGCATCGGCGTCCCGCCCCTGCACACTGGCCTTGCCCGCGTCGGTCAGCTCGAACACCTTGCCGGTGCCCCCGCCGCCCTCGCTCGAGCGGATCAAGCCCTCGTCCTCCAGCTGCTGCAAGGCCGGGTAAACCGAGCCCGGGCTGGGGCGCCAGACGCCCTCGCTGCGCTCCTGCACCTCCTGCATGATCTGGTAGCCGTTGCGCGGCTCCTCGGCCAGTAGCAGCAAAGCGGCAGTGCGGATGTCGCCGCGCCTGGCCTTGCGCCCGCGACCGAAGCGGCCGCCGCCGGGGCCGAAGCCGCCGAAGCCAAAGCCCTCGAAGCCGCCGCGGCCCCCGGGGCCGAAATCGCGCGGTCCGCGATGGTGGCCATGACGGTGTCCACCACCCTCCGGGCCGCCACCGCGACCGGTCATCGCACGCAAGTAGTCCCTCAAGTCATGGCGAGAGACGCCTCCTAGACAGCGAAGGTCATCGTGCAGACAGCCTCCCTCATCGGTTGCATAGATCGCGTGAGCGAACATATCTATCTCCTATCGTGATGTCTCAAAGTAAGCTCACGATATATCGTTAATCGGGGGATGTCAAGGGCTTTCGTTTTTTGGGCTGAGTCGGCCTGCGACACGGCGCCGGCCCGTAGGAGCGGAACTTCGGTTGCGTCGAGTCCCGGTCGGCGCCGGCCCATAGAAAGAACTTCGGCTGTGTCATGTCCCGCTCGGCGCCGGCCCATAGAAAGAACTTCGGCTGTGTCATGTCCCGCTCGGCTACCCCGGTCGGATGAGTAGGCATGACCCCATTTGTTTTTTCGCCACAGCGCGGGTAGAATGTGTTCATGGCTACGGCCACATCAGATCTGCCGCTCTACCGGCTCGACGTGGACACCTACCACCGGCTGGCAGACGCGGGCGCGCTGGATGGCATGGACGTCGAGCTGCTCGACGGGCTGCTCATCGACAAGGACAGCACTCGCGAGGATCCGATCCACCGGATCGACGTCGGCACCTACCACCGCATGGGCGCTACCGGGGCGCTCGATGGCAAGCGCATCGAGTTGCTCGAAGGGCTGCTGGTCGAGATGAGCCCGAAGTCGACCGCCCACATCCGTGTAGTAAGCCGCCTGCTACGGCATTTCATGACCTCGCCTGACTGGTGGGTGCAGGGCCAAGACCCGATCGAAGTCGCGTTCGACTGCGAGCCCGAGCCCGACCTGGTCATCGCCGAGCACGAACCCTTCGGCGAGCAGCTGCTGCGTTGCCCGACGCTCGTCATCGAGGTCGCCGTCACCACTCACCGACTCGACCGCGGCAAGAAGACCGAGCTGTACGCCACCGCCGAAATCCCCAACTACTGGCTCATCGACGTGCCCGGCAGAGCCGTCGAGGTGCGCACGCAGCCGGGGGCCAACGGCTACGAACACTGCGAGACCTACCCTGAGGGCAGCGTCGTGCCCGCGCCGCTCGACGGCGTGGCCGACCTCGACATCGCCACGCTGCTCGCCGACGTATAGAGCTGACCGACGACTTGCGCGCATGCGCGAGGCGGCGTACCTTCTTTGATACGCGCACGCCCGGCGGGACGGGTCCTTTTGAATACGTCGCGCCGCCGGCGCGACTACTCCACAGCCGAGAACTCGGCGATCGCGATCGCCAGCATCACCAGGCCGATGATCGCGACCATCGCCGCCTCCAGCAGACCCGGCACGTGCCAGCCCCACCACGTCACGCCGGGGGCGAGCGCGTGGCGCACGGCCGGCGCGATGTTCAGGTGGGCGAACACCGCGCGGCGCATCGGATCGACCGCATAGGTGAGCGGGTCCAGACGGTTGAGCACCGCCAGCCACGTCGGCAAGTTGTTGACCGGGAACATCGCACCGGAGAGGAAGAACATCGGCATGATCGCCATCTGCATCAGCGCCATGAACGACTGCATCTGCGTGACGCGCGCGGCGGCCATCATGCCGAAGGCGGTGATCGAGAAGGCCAGCAGCAACTGCAAGGCGAACACCTCAAGCGCCAGTCCAAGCGTGTAGTGCACGCCGACGAGCGGCCCGATCGCCATCACGATCACGCCTTGGAAAGCGGCCACGGTGGCGCCGCCGGCACACTTGCCGAGCACGATCGAGGAGCGTCTGACCGGCGCGACCATCATCTCGCGCAGGAAGCCGAACTCGCGGTCCCACACGATCGAGGCCGCCGAGAACATCGCCGTGAACATCACCGCCATGCACAGCACGCCCGGGTAGATGAACGTGCGGAAGTTGACGCCGTGCGTGCTGGCAGACACGAGCGAGGACAACCCCGTCCCCAGCACGAACAGGAACAGGAACGGCTGGATCAGCGAGGTGAGGATGCGCAGGCGGTCGCGCGAGAAGCGGATCAGCTCGCGTCGCCACACAGCCTTGATCGCGCGCAACTCTGAGCGGAGGCTGCGCGCGGGCACGTGCTGGCGCGCCAGTTCAGGCGCGGAGTCGTGCTGCACGGGTGACGTGGTGCGGGTCCGAGTCGCCACTCAGCACGCCCCCAGACGGCGAGGATCGGAACAGGCACAGGTCACGGGGCGGCGGCCGAGTATCGACTGCACGCCACCTCGGCCGTGTGAGGGGCCACAGGCGATCATCAGCGACTCATCATCCTTGCCACGTTGCGCATCATGTCGTTGGAGCCGGCCTCCGCGTCGCGGATCGTCGAGCCCGTGTAGGACATGAAGACGTCGTCGAGCGACGGGCGCGCGACGCTGACTGAACGGATCGTGAGACCCAGCTCGCTAAACAGTCGCGGCACGAACTTCTCCCCCGACTCAACCCCGAACGTGACCTCGCCTTCGGCGATCTGGGCCTCGATGCCAAAACGCTCGGCCAATGCGTTGATCGCCGCCTCGTCGTCGTCGGTCGTGATCTGCACGCGGTCCTTGCCGACGCTTGCCTTCAGCGCCTCCGGCGTGTCGAGCGCCACGATCTTGCCGCGGTCGATGATCGCGATGCGGTCGCAGTACTCGGCCTCGTCCATGTAGTGCGTGGTCAGGAAGATCGTCACGTCCTGCTCGTCTTCGAGTTTCGTTATGTAGGACCAGATCGAGCTGCGCGTCTGCGGGTCGAGCCCGATCGTCGGCTCGTCCAGGAACAGCACACGCGGGGAGTGCAGCAGGCCGCGCGCGATCTCAAGGCGCCGCTTCATGCCGCCCGAGAACGTGCCGACGAGGCTCTCGCGCCGCTCCCACAACTGCAGCATCTCCAGCACGCTCCGCATGCGCGGGGCGATGCTCTCACGCGGCATCCCGTACAGCTCGGCGTGCAGGTGCAGGTTCTGCTCGGCCGAGAGGTAGTTGTCGAGCGTCGTGTCCTGGAAGACCAGCCCGATGTTGCGCCTGACACTGTCGCGTTCTGAGACCACGTCCATGCCGGCCACGCGCGCCGAGCCGCCGGTCGGGCGCGCCAACGTGCACAGCATCGAGATCGTGGTCGACTTGCCGGCGCCGTTGGGGCCGAGAAAGCCGAACGTTTCCCCACGCGCGACCTCGAAGTCGATCCCACGCACCGCTTCGATCTCGTCGTAGCTCTTGGTCAGACCCTCGACCGCGATCGCCGGGCCGGCGCCGTTGGCGACACCGCCCGGCATGCGGCCTCCGAAGGGACCGCCGTCCGCGAGCCCGTCGGGCACGGCCCCGTTGGAGTCGATCGAGGGAGAACTGAGCACCACCGGCAACCTTAGCTGCCCATGTCCCACCCGGCGACCGAGGTCGGATAAGTAGGCATGACCCCATTTGTCTTTCCGCCACAACGCAGGTAAAATGTGTTCATGCCCACAGCCACAAGCGCAGACCTACCGCTCCACCGGCTCGACATGGAGACATACGAGCGCATGCTCGCATCGGGCGCACTGGAGAGCATGGACGTCGAGCTGCTCGACGGGCTGCTCATCGACCAAGAGCGCTCACGCGCGGACCCGACCCACCGGATCGACGTCGACACTTACAACCGCATGGTGCTCAGCGGCGCCCTGGAGGGCCTGCACATCGAGCTGCTCGACGGCCTGCTGGTGGAGGTGAGCCCGATCTCGCCCGCACACGCGCTTGTCGCGACAAGACTGATGCGCCACTTCGCGGCGGCGCCGCAATGGTGGACGCAGGTTCGGTGCCCAGTCGAGATCCGCCCGGATTCCGAGCCCGAGCCCGACCTGCTCGTCGCGGCAAGCGAACCGCCGCCCGGTCAGCACCTGCGCGGAGCGCTGCTCGCAGGCACATAGAGCTGACTACTCCGCCGAGGAGAACTCGGCGGTCGAGCAGCCGGGGCGGTCACCGTCGTTTCGCGTGTTTCGCCCGCGCCTTTTTCGCTCTGGGACAGCCGGTCACGGCGATCGGGGTGCTCTGACGGATCTTGTGGCCGTTCTGCGCGATGAACAGGGTCGGCATGGCCAGCTTCGCCGGGACGCGCTCGGTGCTCTTCACGGTCACGCGGCGACGGTGGCCTTCCACATCGCGCACGACATGGCGCTTGACGTGGACGACGCGGGTCAGCTTGCAGAGGTTCGCGTTCGCCGCCAATGCGGGGTAGCGGCCCTGCGGCAGCGTCAGCTGGAAGCTACCCACCGGCTCGTCGGGGATCGTCTTGAACGTCGAGCTGATCGTGCCCGTCCTCGGCGACACGTACGTCGAGCCGACGATGTCGATCGTGAAGCCGTAGCCCTGCAGCACGAGGATCAGGCTCGGGAATTCTTCGCCGCCGTGGCTCACGAAGATCGCCGGACCGATCAACGGTTCGGGGAGGATCGGCGTCGTCGCCTTCGCGTGGCCCACGACCGACCCCGGCGGACAGCCTGCGGGGTTCGCGTTGAACTGGCGTTCGGTGCACGCCTGCTGCAGGGTCCTCAACTGCGCGGGCAGCTGTTTGGGGAGTTCCACCTTCACCGTCCTGATGTTCGCCTGGGTGCCAAGCTTGATCGGCATCGTCAGGTTCACAGAGAGGCTCGCGCCCTTCGCGCGGCTCGTTTTGCCGGTCGCCGACGCCGTGAAGTGGGGTTTGAACGCGAGTTCGTCGCAGCTTTCCGCCTGCAGCGGGGTCGACGTCGACCCGGTCTGGCCCAGACTGCTTGTGAGGGCGCTGGATATCGGTCGTGGGTCGCAGCCCGTCGGGTTTATTGTGAAGTCGGGACGGTCCACCGACACGCGGATGTTGCGCACGTGGGTCACGATCCCGTCGACGATCGTCGGGATCGGTTCGGAACCTGACGGGTCGATCGACACCTGCGCCGTATACGGGTCGATATGAAGGCCGAAGCGGACGACGACGGTGCCGAGGTCGAACGGGCCGACGACCGCGCTTGTCACGCTCACCACGGAGAGCGGCTGGCCGCGGAACGGGCCCGACAAATACAGCTTGCCGGGGACGTAGTCGAGGATCGCGCCGACACCCGTGCCCACGAGGCTGTGGCCGATCAGGCTCGCTTCGGGACAGGAGGGGTGCTGCTCCTCTTCGACCCCGGTCTTCTGTCGTGCCTCCTCGATATCCGCCACGGGACACTGCGGCACGCCGGTCAGGTCCGCGGTCAGGCCCAACGGGAGCACGGTGGAGAAAGAGGAGATGTACTGCATCGCGTCGGTGCGCGACAGTTCGAAATACAGGGGGCTGAACGTACCCGCGTGGTTTGTCAGCGTGCCCGCCCGGATCGACGGCGAGAACGGCGGGACGCCGGCGGGACACGGTGTGCCTTCGGAGCCCGAGGTCACCTGGAAGGACGCCGTATCGCTCAGGACGTCTTCCGGCCGCGAGTAGGGGGTCAGCTGCGCGGCCGTGGTGTACGTGCCGCAGGTGGAGGGGCTGATCAGGGGGGCCTGCGCGCCTTCCCTGAAGTGGAAGTTGAAGTGCTCGAACGGCAGCGGCGGATCGTTTTCGAAGGTGACGGTCAGGCGGCCCGTGCTCGGGTCCGCGGACACCTTGCCCGCGAGCTTCACGAGGATGCCGCGTTCCGCGCGGCTGCGTGCGATCACGTAGAGGGCGATCAGCGAGCCGGTCGGGTGGCCCGCTTCGGAGAAGGGGTTGTCGTACGGCTGCGCCACGTACAGCGACCCGTACACAGTTGTGAACAGGAGCGGAGTTTCGATTTCCACGGTGCCGAGCTTGGAGTCTTCGGGGCACCCTCCAGCCGGGGAATTCAGCGTCGCTTCCGCGAACTGTCCAGGCGTACAGCCGGCAAGGCCAACGCCCGCGGACGGGTCGATCGTCAGCCCTTCGGGGAGCGTCACGACCGTCTGCTGCAGGTCCGACTGCGCGATCCCTGTGCCGCTCGTCAAGCCTTCCGTGTCGAAGTTCAGATCGAACGAGAAGCCCGACGGGGACGACGCCGCTCCGGTCGTCGTCTGCGTGGAGATCCCCGGGGAGAACAGCACGTTCGCGCAGCCCGTCAGCGGCTGCAGCGGTTCGCTCGCCGGGAAGCTCACGAACGCTCCGGGCGCGCTCCACGAGTCCGCTTCCACGCTCGAGGCCAACGATGAGGTGCACAAGGTCGGTAGCGTCACGAACGCCGGCGGCGCGCTTTCTTCGAAGTGCACGCAGGCTTCGTAGTCGTCGACCCGCCCGCGCGCTTCGGCCAGGCAGCCCCAGCCGCGCGCGTCGTCGTGCAGCGATTCGCCCGGCACGCCCCAGAACGTCACGCGCACGCTCGAGATCCCCGCGCTCTGCGGGATTTCGCCGGAGGCGAGGTCCACACCCCAGTCTTCGCTGCTGCGTACGCTCGTCGTCAACATGATCGGCACGCCCTCGAACGGGATGTAGAAGCCGAACCGCGCCGGTTCGCCCGCTTCCGGTTCGATGTTGAAGATCGGAACCGCGACCGTCCGCGTGCCAGGCCTGCCCGGCTGGTCGAAGGTGACCGACACCGCGCCCACCGCCGACTGATACGGGCATTCGTCCTGCTCGTCATGATCGACACCGGTGGTGAATTGCCAGGGAAGGCAGCGCGGGACCGCGCTCGGATTCGCGATCAAGCCCGGCGGCAGATGCGCGACCACGTCGCGCGCCGGCGCGACCGGGCCTGCGCTCGCCGGGCTAGGAAGTGGCGCTGCGTCGGCTTCCTGGGCGAGCAGGATCGAACCCGTCACCTGGAAGGGGTGGCCGCCCGCCTGCGTTGCGGGAGTGCCACCCTGCGCTTCGCTTGACAGCTCGTAGCCTTCAAGGCCGAACGCAGAGGTCGCTCCGATCGTGAGCGGGCGGACGATCCGCGCGCTGGAGGCCGCGCCGCCGGAGACCGTCACCGTGTTCTGTTCGCCGCTCGCCGCGTCCGACTGAGCCTGGACCTCGATGCGCAGTTCGATCGCGTCATAGGGCTCAAGCGGGCCCTGCGCTTCGCAGCTAACGTGTTCGAGCGAGCAGGTGAGCGCCACGGTTTCGCCGGGCGCGCCACCGTACTTTGGCTCGCTCGCCGCGATCGCCAGCGCCCGCAGACCCGCCGGGAGCACGTCGGCGAGGGCGGTCGTGCCGGCGGCGGGGGCGTCGCCGACGTTCTCGGCCGTGACCACGAGCTCGCCGTCGCCGTCCGCGGGGATGCTCGCCGGTCGCGCACCGGAGTCCAGGTGCCACCAAGCGGTGCTGGCGAGCGACGCCGGCGCGAGCGCCAGCGTCGCCGCGACCGCGCAGAGCAGAGCGATACAAGCCGCCGACGCACGCCGCGCCCGATCGGCGCGATGCCGCCGCGCCTGCCCGGGGGCGCTCGCGCCCGCCGCTACGCTCGTAAGCTCGACGCGGATCATTCAGCGCCCCCCTGCGTCGATCGCTCGGCCAGCGCGTCATTCAGCGGCCCCTGCGTCGATCGCTCGGCCAGCCCGTCGTGCAGCTCGCGTCCCCTGGGCGTCAGGCGCCACGCGTTCGGCGTGCCCTTTGAGGGGCCGGCGACGGAGTTCTCCACCAGTCCGAGCCGGTGCAGGCGCTGCATCAGCTTGGAGGTCTGTCCCTGATCGTCGATCCCCGCCAGCCGCCCCGCTTCGCGGTTCGAGAGCCCGGGCTTGGAGGCGATCGCCATCAGCACGCGCACCGTGCGGTAGGTGAGCCGCATCTCCACGCCGCACAACGGATCGCCCGCCGGCGCACGCCGCGGCTGCGGCTCGAGGACATCGGCGGTCAGCTCCGCGCGCGCCGCCGCCTCTCCGGCGTAGGGGAGCACGACCATGCTCATCAGCTCGTTGGCGAGCGCCAGTAGCGGCCCGGGGGTGCGCTGCGCGACACGCGCGCGCAGGATCGCGACAACGCCGCCGGCGAGCATCTCCGCCGTCAGCGGAGACGGCTGACGGCGACCGGCAGCGGCATCCCCGCGGCCTTCGTCGACGGCCGCGATCGCCGGCGCCAGCAGACGCTCGCGGCACTCCAGTGCCCGCGGGCCGGCCACCGCGTACTCGACCAGCAGCAGTCGTGCGTGCCGCGGCTGCTCATCGAGGTATGCGAGCAGCGCGACCAGGCCGGCGCGCAGGCGCACCCGCCAGCGCGCCGCCGGATCGTAGGACTCGCTCACGCGCGCGCTCGCCCCCGCGGCCGCTTCGTCCAGTGCCGCGGCGACACACGCGTCGGTGTTTTCGAACAGCTCGTAGAACGTGCGCCGCGACACCCCCGCGCGCGCGATGATCTCGGCGGCCGTGAGCTTCGTGCGCGCGGGCGTGAGCTTCGCCGCGCCGCGCTCGTCGCACGCCGCGATCGTCGCGGCGATCAGACGGGCGCGCTGGAATTCGGGGACGCCGCCGTGGCGCAAGCCGTCGCGTTCAGCCACCCCGGCTGCGCCGCTGCCGTTGCCTCTCATCATCGCCCGGCGCGGCCGCTCACCCGATCAGCACGGTGACGTCGGTCGTCAGCGCGCCGCCGTGAGTCGGGGTGAAGTGCAGCGCGATCCGCGCCTGCAGACGCCGCCCGCGATGCTTGGCGAGCAGACGCCGCTCGGCGCGCGACAGCTTCAGCTGGAGCGTCACGTCGCCGGCCCCGCCGGCCTTACGGCTCACCCTGGACAGCCCCGCGCCGCTCGCGACAAGCTTGCCCGCGGAGGACACGTGCACGACGAGCGTCGCGACCCCATGCTTGACCTTATGGCTTATCACTCGGATCTCGGGCTTGCACCCGCTGACGGCGATCTTCGTCTGCTGTTCGATCTGCGCGCCGTTCTGGGCGCGGATCAGCGTCGGCATGGCGAGGCTCTGCGAGCAGAGGTTGCCGCCCGGCGCGCCAAGCACCGAGTGCACCCCCTCGGGCAGATTCAGCTCGAAACTCGACACGGGGACGTCCGGCACCGTTTCGAACGTGCTCGAGGTGACGTTCGTCTTTTCGTTGATGTCGGTCTTACCGTCGAGCACGAGCGTGACCCCTTCGGCCTGCAGCACGATCTCCAGGTCGGGGAACGCCGCGCCGCCGTGCGAGACGAGGTAGGCAGGCCCAGTCAGCGGGCTTGCCAGCAGCGGCGTGTGCGCCGTCGCGGTGCCGACGCGCGAGCCTTCGGGGCATGCCGCGGGGTTCGCGGCGAACACCGCTTCGGTACACGCCAGTTTCAGCGTTTCAAGACGCGAAGGCAGCTGTTTTGGCAGGCTCACGTGTACGTAGCGGATGTTGGCCTGCCCGGAGGAGGAACCCACGCTCACGTCCAGGCTCGCGCCGTGCGTCCTGCTCGTGCTGCCTTCGGTGGACGCCGTGAAGGACGGGTGGAACGGCAGGGTCGTGCAGCCGCCCGCCTGGAAACGATCGGACAACGAAGCGCTCTGCCCGGCGGTGCTGAGCTCCTGCCCGGCGACCGTCATCGCTTCGCAGCTGGTCGGGTTCAGCGTGAATTCCTTGCGGTTCACTTCCACGCCTACGCCGCGGATGTCGAGTGGAATCCCGTCGAGGATCGTCGGGAACGGGTCGGACTTCACCGTCACTTGCGCGGTGTTCGGGTCGATATAGATTCCGGCGCGCACCACGACGGTGCCGAGGTCGAACGGTCCCGCGATAGCCGGCGTGACGAACATCAGGCTAAACGGAGCGCCCTTGTACGGGCCGGCGAAATACGCCCTACCGTTCACGAACAGCGGCGCGCCCGAGCCCGTGCCGACGTGCACGACGCCGACTTCGGAGCCGGCCGGGCAGGACGGGTGCGCCTGCTCGATCGCGCCGTCGCCTTCGGCCTTCAGGTGTTCGGCCGCTTCGATGTCGCCCTGCGGGCACTGTTCGATGCCGGCGATCTTGCCGGTGAGACCCGGCGGCAACGTCACATCCAGCGAGCCGAAGTGCTGCGAGCCGTCTTCGCGCTTCAGCTTCAACACGAATGGGGAATAGCCGCCCGCGACCGGGCTCGCCATACCCGCTTCGAACACAGGTGCGTTCGGCGCTTCGCCTTCGCTTTTAGCGCAGGCGCCGCCGCCTGGACCGGTCACTTCGAACGGCTTGCTCGAGGGGGTGGCGGTCTTGCCTTCCGGCGCGCTCCACGGCGTCAGCTCGGTTTCGACCGAGTAGGAGCCGCACGTCAGCGGCGTCGTCAGCGGAGCGCGCGTCGTGCCGGAGAAGAAGTCGAGCTTGAGGTCTTCGAACGGCAGCTGCGGATTCTGGTCGAAGCTGCTCGTCAACTGGCCCGTGACCGGGTTCAGTTCGACCTTGCCAGGCAGCTTGATCGCCACGCCGGTCACCGGATCGTAGACCATGATGTAGAGCGCCACAAGCGATTTGAACGGGTTGGCGTCCTGCGCCGCGAGATAGACACCACCTGGCAGCGGATGAGCGACGAGCGGCGTGTCGACTTCGACCGTTCCGAGCTTCGCGCCGTTTGGGCATTGCCCGGCTTCGGGCGTGAACTGCGGCTCGCCGACTTCGGCGCTCTTTTCCGGCAGGTAGCCGGCCTGCTGTTCCGAGCACGCTTCCAAGCCGTCGGCCGAGGACGGGTTCACGACCAGGCCGGCCGGCAGCGTGACCTTCGCGTCCTTCAGATCCGCCTCAGCCAGTTCGCATTCGACTTTGCCGCCTTCTTCCTTACAGCCTTCCGGCTGTGGAACATGAAGATCGACATTCAAGCCCGTCGCCGAGTCCGCCGCCTTCGTCGTCGGCTGCGCTTCGAAGCTCGGTTCAAATTTGAGCGCGGCACAGCCCGTGATCGCTGGCATTTCGCCGCCCGCGCCAGTGAACTTGCCCGGTTCCTGCCAGCTGTCGACCTGCACCGCTGTCGCGCGCGGCCCCGAGCACGACGTCGGATTACGCAGGAATGGAATCAGCGGCCCGTGTTCTGTACACGGACCTGGCTCGTTGAATTGATTGGGCACCGGGCAATGGCGTTCGGGATTGTGAATAGGATCGCCTGGCACTCCCCACATGGTCACGGTCACACTTGTCAAGCCTTCGCCCGTCGAGACATTGAGAGAGTCGGCCGTGATTCCGTAGTCGCTTCCAGTGCGGACCTTGGTGTCGATGTACGCGGTGACGAATCCGTTGAAGCGAGCACCGAACTGGGCTGGCATGCCCTTCGGGGGCACGAGATTGTAGATCGGCGATTCCATCGAGGTACCGGTGGTACCCCCCAGCGCCGCCTGCGACCCCTGTATCGTCAGCACTCCAACCTGCGAAGCGCCGCTGCACTCGGCATGCGCGACGTCGTAGGGCGAGCACTTTTCGACGGCGTCCGGGTTGCCGATCAGGCCGGGTGGCAGTTCGACTTCGACGTCGCGAGGATTCGCCTCCGCAGCGATTTCCCGCTTCTTCGGACTCGTGGTCGTCGTGGGGAACTTGACCGTGGTCGTCAGCTCATAGGGATGGCTGCCGGCGAGCACGTCGGCTTCGCTCAGCGGGCCGAACGCGTCGAGCGAGAACGACTGGACGCCGAACGTCGAGAAGCTCTGATCGGGCCCGTACGTCGTACCCCCTTCGTTCTTGGCCACGAAGCGATAGTCATAGATGCCGCCAAGCGGGAGCCCCGCGATTTCGGCGCTTGCGATCCCCGCGGCAAAGCCCGCGGGGATCGTGCCCGAGCAGGGAGCCGCCTTTGCACCGTTGAATTCTTCGCCCGCAGGGTTTGCCTTGTATTCCGCTGCGGTCAGGTACTGCACTTCGCAGGCGGTTTCGTAGCCGAACGGTTCTATTTGCGCCTGGACATTCGTTGTCTCGACGATGACTTCCGACGTCTCCGATTCGATGTGCGACGGTCCGAACGTAGTCAGTGTCAGGTCGGAGCCCGTCCCTTCATGACCTGCTTCGTTTTCGGCAATCAGCCTGTAGTGGTAGGTCGTCGAGGAAGACAGGCTCACGGTTGCCGTGACGGTTGTCTTCGAAGAGTACGGGGTGCTCGTCGACGGCGCGCAGGCTACCGTTTTGCCCTCGGCATAAGGGTTCGCGACCTTTTCGGCAATCGCCTTTTCATAGCCTGCGGCATCGATGTATTCAAACCGGCAGGTCGTGATGTCGCTGAGGCCTTCGGCGACTTCCGGTTCGACTTCGCCGCGCAGCGTCGCGGTTGTCTGTTCGACTTTGGCGGCGGCCAGCGTGGTGACGGTTGGGACGATCTCACCCGCTCCGAACACGTCTATACGTTCGTTGGCCGAATCGGCGACATACAACTGTTCGGTACTTGCATCGACCGCGAGCGACACCGCACTTCCTTGGTTTGGAACCACTATCGCAGCGAGGAACGCTCCCGCGGGGGAGAACTCGTCGACCTGCGATTCGTCTCCCACGTAGAAGTCTCCCGTGGCCGGATCGACCACATCGCGGAGGATGGATTTGAACGCACCGCTCGGAGTGCCCGTCAACCGCTTCAGATACGCGCCGGAGGAGCTGAACACGTCAACCACACCTGCTCCCTCCTCGACCACGTATACGTCGCCGTAGGCCGGGCTGGAAGGGTCGTCGTCGACCGCCACCCCGAACACCCCTACGAACGTCCCGCTCGATGTGCCTGTCGCGAACGTGCTGAGCGCTTTGCTCGCCGGGTCGTACTTCAGGACAACCGGGCTGGGACCCGTGGCATCTGCAATCAGGACTTCACCGGCGCCGTTGACTGCCACGGCGTACGGCACCCCTTGATTGGGAATCGGAATCTCAGCCAGGTAGGTGCCTTCGGGATCGTACTCGTAGACGGCGTGGCCGAAGCCGTCGCCGACGTAGATGTCGCCGCTTGAATCGACAGCGTTCTGCGTGTTTGACGAACTGAACGATTCGCTCGGGGTACCCGTCAACTGGGAGAGGTAACTTCCCGTTGCCGAGAACTTGTCGACAACTTTTTTCGCAGGGTCGGAGGCGTATACGTCCCCCTCAGAAGAGCTTTTCGAGTTGTCGACCGCGACGCCGAACGGCAACATCGATCCGCCCGGCGTGGCCGCGCCGTTGAAGCTCGTAATGAATGGATGGACGAACGTCGCCGAAGCACTGCCGGGCGCCAGCGTCAGTATTAGCATGGCAAGGACTGTGCCGACCGCAATCCGCACTTGACTCCAGCTCGAGGGCAGGCCCGTATTGTGGCGCCTCACGATTACGCTCCCCAACATCTGGCTCCTCCCCGTGTCGCCGCCTACCTCATTCGTCTGCCTGTTGCGATGGTTGCCGATCATTTGCCGCTCCCGTGAAGCGCGCGCCGATGGCCTTGCCGGCCGGCGGTCGCCTTTCGCGAGAGCCGCTTGCGAGCTCGTTGCATGCAGTTAAGCCGCTTACGGCGATCGTGCTGGTAGAGGCGTGCGCATTTTTTCAACGCGCTGGCGAGATTGGACTTGCCATTTTGCTTGACGGTCTTCTTCGCCGGTTTTTCCACGTTGACGTCAGGCTTCTTGGCTTCGAGGTTGCCGGGGCCCACGAGTGTCGCCGAGGCCACCGAGAATTCCGCTGGCGGTTCGCTCAACGGCGAGTGACAGCCTTCAAGCGATAGACACGCCGGCGGCGTGACCGATTCCGACTGTACCCGGAAGCCACCGCCGATTCGCGCGTCGTACACGCTGTAGACCGCGCCTTCGGCGCGTTTCACCAGCGCCTGCGCCGTCGCGAAGAACACGTCGCTTCCGTCCGCGCTCGCGTCGAGGAAATACGAGTCTGCGTCGCTGGTGCCACTCGAGATGAGATGCACTTCGCCGTGTTCGTACTCGTATACGTTCAGGCGACCGTTCGCGGCCGCGGGCACCAGCGGATCCTTGGATTCGAAGAACACCTGCCCCGATTCTGAGACGTTTCGCTGCAGTTGAACGTTGCGCATTTCGTTATCGAGACTGGCTGTGCTCGGGTAGCGAATGACCGCCGGACTGACAGGCGGCACTCCAGCGGGATCGCACGACACGCATTCGAGCTTGTTGTCGCTCTCGCTGTAGAGGTAAATCTCCTCACAACGTCCGGGCGTGTAACCCTCGACTTCCGCGAGTCCTTCCGGCACGCATCTGGGACCTTCGTTTTCATAGCCCGTCAGGCCGAGATCGGAGTCGAACGCGATGTACACGCCACTCCCAGAAGTCCGAGCGGTCAACCCTGTGGCTCCGCCGCCGTAGCACGCTGTGTTCCAGTCGCAGCTGTCGGCGCTGGGATCCAACGACGCTATGAAGGTGAGCGCCCCTTCTCTGGCCAGGTACAGGTTTGGATGACCTGCTTGCGCGACAGCGCCGCTCGAGCTCTGCCGGCCGCCGGTCAAGGCCGCTTCCGCCACGAAGTAGACGTCTTCGCCATTGCCGGACGCTCCGCTCACACCAAGCACCTCTCCGGGACCGCCCGAACCGGCGGTCAGGTCGACGAGCCTACTCCCAGCGGAACGGTCGAAGTCGTATTCGTAAAGGTCTGGCTTGCCCGATTCCGCAAGCGCGCCCGCGACCAGGCGGTTCGCGTCGGTGAAGAACACTCGCGACCCGTCTTCGCTTGCGAGCATGAACTTGCCGCCGCCGCTTGGGCCTTCCGCGCCCGCCTGCGCCTGATCGATCTGCATGCTGCAGGCCTTGCTCGGGCTCGAGCATTCTTCGCTCGCGGACTGTTCCGCATTAGTCCGAGAATAAAGACCTCCTTCCGCTTCGAAGAAGACGCGCGACCCGTCCGCCGACATCGCGCGCCTGTCGTTGGCGACATTATGCGGCAAGAATTCTTCGGTGACTGCGCGGAGCTGCGTATTCAGTGTCGATCCAGCGAGTACCCCATGGACCGGTGTGCCTCCCGGCAGGTACGTGACGAGATGTACAGCGCCGTCGAAATACTCATACAGTTCATCGCCGCCGCCCGCTCCTTCGGCGAGCGGGAGTTCCTCTTCGAATACCACATGACTGAGGTCGCTGGAGCCGGCCTGAAATCCGGCGGGGAAATATTGAAACACCGGCCCGGGCGTGGGGGTGGGCGCGTTAGCCGGTGTCACGTCGACGAGCCGATAAGAGACGTTTTCGTTGTCGCGAAGGAAGAGGTTCTGAAAGCCGACCGGCTCGCCGGGCACGAGCAGTGGGTCGTCATGGCCGCAGTCCCATCCTTCGTTAGCGCCACTACCAGGCTGGCCAATGCCATCGGTAAGCACACCCCTGGTCAGTTCCGTCGAGTAGGCCGCCATCTGCACCAGATGGGGGCAGAGCAGTCCGTTTGCGACCGTCTGCGGCGGGATGACGTCTTCGGTGGTCCAACCGTTCTTTGCCCGCGTGGACAGGTAGTTCAGCCCTGTGGACTGCGGCGAGGGGTACTCGGATGCCCAAGCTACCCGTTCGCCCGATATCGACGCGTAGAACCCTTCCGGTGAGTCGAGCTCGCGTTCAAAGCTGCCAGTAGGCACCACCTTGGGTTCGGCCGATTCATATCCCGTGGGCGCGATCAGCTCGTAGGCGCGACAGTCAGGAAGGTACGTGGAGGCCTGTTCCACCCGCTGCGCTTCGTTTCCGCAGCCTTCGGCGGCCAGTGCCGGCGTCGTCCAACAGGCCGTCAGAAGCAGAGCAGCCGCACACGCGGTTATCGCCGCGCCTCTTCTCGCAATGATCTCAGTGCGCTTCATGCTCCGCTCTCCTTTGTCCCTCATTTGTTCCTGAGACTTTCAGTCGTTTCTCTGAGTGAATCGCCGACTGCGTGCGCCGACTGCGTTTTTGCTGCGCCGACTGCGTGCGCCGACTGCGTTTTTGCTGCGTCGACTGCGTTGCCCGTCCCAAAACCTCCTCATCGTCCCCACGTCCGTGTTCTCCGCCCTCCAGCACCATCTCGCGGTGTCCCCCGCATCGATGTCCCGCGGGGAAGCGCTGACCCGGCCTCCGCCGATGCTTGATAGTCCACGCTCGCAACCCGCGCGACAAGCCAGTGCCTATAAGCTTCTACAACGAGAGTACGCACACGCGCCCAATTGTCAATGAGCCCTCCCGTCCGAGACGACGAGGAGTCCGCGGTACAGTCACGTACAGAACGTTCTAGATTGTGAATCCCCTGTGCCGGTGCGGCATGTGGTAGGCTTAGTTGGGTTTTATGGGTACCAGGACGGTTGTGGGGAAGGTATCGGTCTCGGAGAAACGGGGCGCGGCGGCGCTGCGCTCCTCGGTCAGTTGGGGGCTGCTGGGCCTCGTAATCCAGCGTCCCTCCTACGGCTACGAGCTGGTGCAGCGCTTCGAACGCACGTACGGCGACGCGCTCGAGCTCTCCAGCCCCTCGCAGATCTACACCGCGCTCGACGCGTTGAAGAAGCGCAGGCTGATCGAACTGCTGCCGCCGGCCGAACCCAGGGAGCCCGAGCGCCAGCCCAAGCCCCACTACAAGGTCACCGCCCCCGGCATGTCCGCGTACATCGAGTGGCTTGTCGGCTGCGTAAGCGAGGAGCAGCGCCGCTCGCGCCTGTTCGCAACCCAGATCGCGGTGCTGCCGGTAGCGGAGGCGCTCGCGGTGATCGAGCGCTGCGAGCGCGAGTGCCTCGCGGCGGCCACAGCCGCTCCGCTGCCGGGCAAGCGGGAGGGCGAGGGCGCGGCCCGGCTCGCCGAGCGGCTGATCGACGAGGAGCAGCGCCTGATGATCGACGCGCGCCTTGCATGGATCGAGTACGCGCGCCGGCAGCTGCGCGCGCCTTCCGGACCGGGCACGAGCGAGCGGTGAGCCTGCTCGCGCTCGAGCGCGTCACGCGGCGCTACCGTCACGGCGCGCGCGAGCACGTCGTGCTCGACGGCGTCTCGTTGACGCTCGATCCGGGCGAGCTGCTCGCGGTGTGGGGGCTGCGCCGCTCGGGCCGCACCACGCTGCTACGGGTCGCCGCCGGGATCGAGCCACCCGACGGCGGGACGGTGCGCTTCGACGGGGAGGACCTCGCGCGGCGGCCCGCGCTCGGCGAGGGGATCGGCTGGTGCCACCCCGGGCAGGGCGAAGGCGAGGCCCGCGGCGTGCTCGACGAGCTGCTCGCCGGGCAGCTCGCGCGCGGAGTACCGCAGCCGACCGCGCAGGCGCACGCCTTCCAAGCGCTCGAGCGCACCGGCGCGAGCGACTGCGCCGGCCACGGCACGCACGAGCTGCACGGCGGCGAGGCGGCGCGCGTCGCGATCGCGATCGCGCTCACGCTCGACCCGCGCCTGCTCGTCATCGACGAGCCGACCAAGGGCGTCGACCTGCTCGAGCGCGACGCGATCCTCGCGCTGCTGCGCTCGCTCGCCGACGAGGGGATCGCGCTGCTCGTCAGCGCAGGCGAGGCCACCGCACTCTCAGGCGCCGACCGCGCGCTGTCGCTCTCCGGCGGCGAGCTGCGCGGCAACATCGCGACCGAGCTCGCGGAGGTCGTGCCCCTGCGCCGCAGCGCGTAATGGCGCTGCTCGAACTCGAAGGCGTCGTCAAGCACTATCGCACCGCGCACGGCGCCGGCAGGGCCGGGGAGGTCGTGCGCGCCGTCGACGGCGTGACGCTCGCCGTCGAGCCCGGGGAGCTCGTCGCGCTGCACGGACCCAGCGGATCGGGCAAGACCACACTGCTCTTGCTGATCGCCGCGCTGCTGCGCCCCAACGCCGGCGAGATCCGCTTCGACGGACAGCCGCTGTCGCGCCTGAGCGAGAGCCAGGCGTGCGACTACCTGCACCGCGACGTCGGCTTCGTGCACCAGGCCCCGCAGCTGATGCCGCGCGTCTCCGCGCTAGAGAACACCGCGCTGAAGCTACTGCTCGGCGGCGTGGGGATGCGCGAGGCGCGGGCGCGCGCGCAGCCGTGGCTGCAGCGCGTAGGGCTCGCCGCGGCGCTACAGCGGACCCCCGAGCAACTCTCCGCCGGGGAGCGTCAGCGCGTCGCGCTCGCGCGCGCGCTCGCCGCCGAGCCGCGCTTGGTGCTCGCCGACGAGCCGACCGGCAACCTCGACAGCGCCCGCTCGCTCGAGATCGTGCGGCTGCTGGCGGCGGTCGCGCACGAGCGCGGCGCCGCCGTGCTGCTCGTCACACACGACCTCGAGGCCGCCGCCGTCGCCGACCGCAGCCTCACGCTGCGCGACGGCACGTTTGTCGAGCACGGCCGCGAGGACTCCCGCGCAAGCACCCACGACGGGGGCGCCCACGACCAGGGCGACCCGACGGACAGCGACGGGCGACCCCGGACAGCGACGGGCGAGACAGGGGTGGATGTTGCCGCCGGCTGACACGCTCCTTCGCGCGCAGCCACTGATGCGCCCGCGCGCGCTCCTGTACTTCTACCGCCGCCGCCTGCGCGTGCACGCGATGCAGGAGCTGCTCGCCGGCGTGGGCGTCGCGATCGCGGTCGCGCTCGCCTTCGCGAGCATGGTCGCCTCGACCTCGATCGCCGGCTCCGCCGAGGAAGTCGTGCGCGCCGTGATCGGGCCCGCCACGCTGCAGCTGCAAGCGCGCGGGCCACAGGGCGTCGACGAAGGCGTGCTTGCGCGGGTGGAACAGCTCCCGGGCGTCGCTCACGCCGCGCCGCTCTTGGAACAGACCGCCACGCTGAGCGCGCCTTCGGGCCACACGCTGACCGTCGACCTCGCCGGCGCCGACACGAGCCTCGTCGTGCTCGACGGGCTCGCGCACACGCTGCCCACCAAAACGCTGCAGGCCGGGGGGATCGGGCTCAGCCTACGCAGCGCGCACGCGCTCGGCGTGCCCGCCGGCAGCCCGCTCGGGTTCGGCTCGGGCAGCGGCGCAGGCACGCCGCTGACGCTGCGGCTGCGCGGCCGCGCGACTGCGCTGCGCGTCTCCGCGGTGCTCGGGAAGGAAGCGTTCGGGGCACTCGCGCAGGCGCAGGTCGCGGTGATGCCGCTCGAAGACCTGCAGCGGCTCGCAGGCCTCACGCACCGCATCTCGCGCGTGCTCGTGCAGGCCAAGCCGGGACGCCAGGCACAGGTGGCGCGCGAGCTGCGCGCGCTTGCGCACGGGACGATGAACGTGGCCAGCGCCGACCAGGACGTCGCGCAGCTGCGCCAGGCGCTGCGACCGAGCGACCAGGCGAGCGCCTTCTTCGCCACCGTCAGCGCGCTGCTCGGGCTGCTGCTCGCCGGCTCGGCGCTGCTGTTGACCGTGCCCGAGCGCCGCCGCACGATCGCCGACCTGCGCTTGATCGGCGCCAAGCGCACCGCGATCGCGCAGATGTTCCTCTTCCAGGCGCTATGCCTCGGCGTCCTCGCCTCGCTCGCCGGACTGGCCGGCGGCTACGCGCTGTCGCTGCGGATCTTCCACCAGTCGCCGCGCTACCTCGCCGAGGCATTCACGCTCGGCACGAGCACCGTGGTCGGGGCCCAGCCGGTCGTGCTCGCGCTGGCAGGCGGCGTGCTCGCGACCTGCGCCGTCTCGGCGCTGCCGCTGCTGGACCTGCGGCGCGGCGCGGCGCTCGACGCCGTGTACCGTAGCGAAGGGGTGCCCGGCAACGCGCTCGCGCCCGGCGTGCAGCGCGCGCTCGCGCTTACCGCCGGCGCGCTGCTCGCGGCGGCAACCGCGCTGTTCGCCATCGCGCCCGCGCACGCGCTGCTCGCCTGCGCGCTGCTCGCGCTCGCGACCGTGCTCGCGCTGCCGCTCGTGCTCGCCGGGGCGCTCGCCGCGGCCGGGGCGCTCGCCGAACGCCGCCAGACGCTCACGCTGCTGCCGGTCGCGCTTGCCTCGCTGCGCTCCACCACGCTGCGCTCGCTCGCGCTCGCCGCGACCGGCGCCGTCGCGCTGTTTGGCAGCGTCGCGCTCGGCGGCGCGCGCTCTGACCTGCTGCGCGGGATCGAAGGGTTCGCGCACGCCTACTCGAAGGACGCGCCCGTGTGGGTCGGCTCGCCCGGCGACGACCAGGCGGTAGTCGACTTCCGCGCCCCGGGGCTCGCCGCGCGGATCGCGCGGCTGCCCGGCGTCGCGCGCGTCAGCGCGTTCCAGGGCGGCTTTCTAACGCTCCCCAGCCCGGGCGGCGAAGCCGCCGCCGCGCAGAGCGGCGGACGACGCGTGTGGGTGCTCGCGCGCCCACCCGGGGGCGCCCGCAGCGTGCTCGCGAGCCAGATGCTCGAAGGGGACGCCAGCTCGGCCGAACGGCTGCTCTCACACAGGGGCTGGGTCGTCGTCTCCCGCCAGATCGCCCAAGAACACCACGCGCGACTCGGCGGCCAGCTGACGCTGCCCACGCCGTCGGGACCAGTCACGCTGAGGGTCGCCGCCACGACCACCAACCTCGCGTGGAGCCCCGGCGTCGTGTTCCTCGGCAGCAGCGAATACCAGCGGCTGTGGCGCAGCACCGCACCCACCGCGCTCGCGGTCACGCCCGCCCTTGGGGTCGGCGCACAGACGATCCGCGCCGAGGTCGCGGCCGTGCTCGGTCCCCGCAGCGGGCTGCTCGCGAGCACCGCGCCGGAGCGCGAACGCTCGATCGACGCGCTCACAAGCGAAGGGCTACGGCAGCTGCAGCAGATATCGCTGATGCTGCTCGCCGCCGCCGTGCTCGCGCTCGCGGCCGCGCTGACATCAGCGATCTGGTCGCGGCGTCCCTCGCTCGCCGGGCTGCGGCTCGCGGGAGTGCGCCCGCGGCGGCTGCGCGCGATCCTCATGTGCGAGGCCGCGCTGATGCTCGGCGCCGGCTGCCTCACCGGCGCGCTCGCCGGGATCTACGGGCAGTTCGCGATCGACGGCTACCTGCGGCACGTCACCGGCTTCCCGGTCGCGAGCCTCAGCGCCACGCTGCGCCCGCTGGAGGTGCTCGCACTGGTGCTCGCGCTCGCGCTCGCGCTCGTCGCGATCCCCGGATACCTCGCCTCCAGGGTGTCCCCGACGCTCGCGTTCAATGAGTAGCCTCACCGCGTTCACGCTCGCCAACGCGCGCTACTGGCCCACCGTCGCGCCGACCGTGTGCCGCCGGCTACGCGCCTTCGAGGCGCGCGCCGCGACGATCGAAGATCCCCGACGGCGCGCGCTCGCGCTCGGCAAGCTGCGCGCAGAGCGCTTCAACCCCCAACTCGCCGCCACGCTCGCCACGCAGGCGCCCCGCCCGCGACGGCGCGCTGCCGCCGAGACGATCCTCGCCACGCAGGCCGCCTACGACTACCGCGACGCGTTGCAGGAGCGCTCGCTTGCGATCGACGACGACTACGCGCGCGAGCTGGACCGCGCCGCAGATCGCGCGCGCGCGCAGCTGCCGGGCTGGAGCGCGATCGCCGATGTCGCAGCGGCCTGCACCCGCCGCTGCGCCGAAGCGCAGCGGCTCGGACACACAGCGGCCCTCAGCGGAGACGAGCGGGAGCTGCGACGCTGGGCCGAGCGCGAAGCCGCCGGCAGCGGGCTCGGCTGGCCCGAGTGGCTGGCCGGGGCACAGTCGCTGGTGCTCTGCACCCACGCGCTGAGCGTCGCGGCCGCCCGCGAGCCGGCCCCCACCCCCGCGCAGGCACGGGCGCTCGAGCGCCTGTATCTCTCGATCGGTGCGCTCACGATGCTCGACAGCCTCCTCGACACGGCCGAGGACCGCGCGCGCGGCGAGCGCGGCTACCTGCGCTTGTACGACGGTCCGCGGCAGATGGGCCGGCGACTCGCCGCCTGCGTGAACGACGCGCGCGAGCGCGCGCACACAACGCCGGACGGCGAGGGCCACCTGACGACGATGACCGGGATCGTCGCCTACTACGCCTCTGCGCCCGCGGCCCGCAACCCACCCGCGCGGGCCGTGTTCGAACAAGTGCGAGCAGAGCTCGGACCGGCGCTCACGCCCGCACTCGCCACAATGCGAGCCTGGCGGGGCGCAAAGCGGCTAAATTGGATGTTTCATCCAGCCATGCAGTGAAAAGGAGGGGGATGAACCGCAAGCGCCGGAGCGTGGGCATCGCCATGGCGCTGGTGGCGGTCGTCGCCACCGGTCCCGGGGCGCTCGGCGCCGGTCCCGGGGCGCTCGTCACCGATCCCACGGCGCACGCCGCCGTCACGAGCCGCGGCCCGGTCGAGGCGCTCGCCGCCGGTCCCACGGCGTTCGCCACCGGTCCCACGGCGCTCGCCGCCGTCACGAGCCGCGGCCCGGTCGGGGCGCACGCCGCACGCGCGCTCAAAGCCACCGACACCGCGCGCCTCAGCTACATATCGGCGTCCGGCTCGACGCTGTATGAGACCGGGCGCGTGCGCGGCACGCTGCCCGGCTCCATGCGCGTGCACATGGTCATATCCGCGACCTTCAGCGGCAGCTTCACGATCTACGCCTCCGGCGGCTCGATCAGCGGCCGCGGCTCCGCCACGCCGAAAGGCAGCGGCGTGTACGAAAGCTTCTCCGGCTCGCTGCACGTCACCGGCGGCAGCGGGCGCTTTCGCCACGCCACCGGCACCGCCAGCCTGTACGGGACGTTCAACCGCAACAACTACGCCCTTGTGATCCAGACCCTGGGCACGCTGCGCTACTAGCCGATGGCGGGAAGCAGACGAGCGCTGGTCGCGATGGGCGCATACATAGCGATGGGCGCATGCGTAACGATGGGCGCATGCGCGGCGCTGCTCGCGGCCACCGCCCACTCCGCGACGGCAGCCGCACCGGCGGTGACGCTCAGCGCCGCGTTCAAGCCGCTCACGCTCGGCCGGCGCACGACGCTTGAATTCGGCTTCAGGTTCGCCGCGCCCCCCAGGCAGGTGCCGCCGCCGCTTGTCGGGATGGAACTGCGCTACCCCAACGAACTCGGGATCGGGCTCAGCGGCCTCGGGCTCGAAGACTGCACCGTCGCGGAGATGGAAGCCAACGGCCCCGGCGGCTGCCCACCCGACGCCACGATGGGCTTCGGCGAAGTCTTCTCTGGGATCGTGCTCGGCACCCAGATCGTCAGCGAGCTCGCGCACGTCACGGTGATGCGCGCCCCCGACCAGGAAGGGCACCTCGCCGTGCTGTTCTACGCCAACGGCGCCACGCCCGTCGACGCGCGAATCATCTTCCCCGGACTGCTGCTGCCCTCGCCCGCCCCTTTCGGCGGCGTCGTCAACATCGCCGTGCCGCTCGTGGAAACGCTGCCCGGCGCGCCATACGTGTCGGTCATCAGCCTGCGCTCCACGATCGGGCCGCGGAAGGTCGTCTACTACGAACAGGTGGACGGGCGCACGCTCGCCTATCGGCCGCGCGGCATACTGCTGCCGCCGCGATGCCCGCGCGGCGGCTTCCCGTTCGCGGCGCGGTTCACGTTCGCCGACGGGAGCAAAGCGAGCGCGAAGACGACCGTCGAGTGCCCACGCGGCAAGCGCTAGACCCTATGCCGGTTAGCTCGTGGGGTTGACGGGCAGGGTCTAGTGGCGAAAGTGGCGGATGCCGGTGGCCACCATCGCGATGCCCGCGGCGTCCGCCGCGGCGACGACCTCCTCGTCGCGCACCGAGCCACCAGGCTGGACGATCGCCGTGACGCCCGCGTCGATCGCCAGCTGAGGGCCGTCGGCGAAGGGAAAGAAAGCGTCTGAGGCGAGCGAGGCGCCGGCCAGCGGATTCGGCGAGGCGCCAGTGGAGCTACCAGGCTTCCGCTCGTCGTCTATCGCCTGGGCAGGCGCCACCGTCTCCTCGCTTGCCGCGGTCCGGCTCGCCTCTGCCTGGCCCCCCTCCGCTTGGCTCGCCTCTGCCTGGCCCGCCTCCGCCCGGCCCACCTCGGCCTGGCCCACCTCCGCCCAGCCCGCCTCTGCCTGGCCCGCCTCCGCCCGGCCCGCCTCCGCCCGGCCCGCCTCCGCCCGGCCCGCCTCCGCCCGGCCCGCCTCGGCCTTCTCGATCGCGATGCGCACCGCGTCCACCCTGCTCATCTGCCCCGCCCCAATGCCGATCGTGGCGCCGTCGCGCGCGATCACGATCGCGTTGGAACGCACGTGGCGACAGACCTGCCAGGCGAAGCGCATGTCATCCCACTCGGCGTCGGTCGGCTGCTTGGCGCTCATCACGCTCATCTGCTCGCGTGTCTCCGACACCTCGTCGCGGTCTTGCACGAGCAGGCCCCCTATGACGGGCTTGGCCTCTAGGCCGCCCGCGGGCTCGCCTGCCCGCCCCCCGCCATGGGGGGTGCCAGCCAGGGTAGGCCAGTCGGCCAGCTCCAGCAGGCGCACGTTCTTCTTTTGCGCCAGGACCGCCAACGCCTCGGACTCGAAACCGGGAGCCAGCAGAACCTCGATGA
This sequence comes from uncultured Solirubrobacterales bacterium, assembly GCA_963704555.1. Classification (GTDB taxonomy): domain Bacteria; phylum Actinomycetota; class Thermoleophilia; order Solirubrobacterales; family Solirubrobacteraceae; genus Palsa-744. The sequence goes on along the minus strand of OY969921.1, from coordinate 611,259 downwards.
ACTGTTTCGACAAAGCCTGTGCGCAGGCCGCGTCAACCGGGCGGTTGAGCGCGATCACGCCGCCGTAGGCACTGACAGGGTCGCTCGCGAAGGCGCGCTCGTAGGCGTCTTGTGCGGTCTTGCCCAAAGCGCAACCGCAGGGATTGTTGTGCTTGACGATCGCGCAGGCCGGCTCGGAGAAGTCCTCAACCAGCTCGCGCGCCGAAGACAAATCGAGCAAGTTGTTGAACGACAGCTCCTTGCCGTGCAATTGGTTGACGCCGGCGAGCAGGTGTGTGGGCGCGCCGACCTCGGCGTAGTAGGCGGCACGCTGATGAGGATTCTCGCCGTAGCGCAGCTCGGCCGCCTTCTCGTAGGCAAACGTGCGCTGTGCGGGAAAGTCCTCGTCTTCGCGCTGCGCGAACCAGGAGGAGATGGCGGCGTCGTAGCGTGCCGTGGTGGCAAAGGCAGCCGTCGCCAGGCGCTGCCTGGTGGGTAGCGATATGCGGCCGTCCGACTGCCTGAGCTCGCTGAGCACGGCCTCGTAATCGGAAGGGTCCACCACCACCGCCGCGAACGCACTGTTCTTGGCCGCCGCGCGGATCATCGTGGGCCCGCCGATGTCGATGTTCTCGACGATCTCCGCGGGCGTCGCGTCGCCGCGGGCGACCGTCCGCTCGAAGGGATACAAGTTCACGCACACAAGGTCCACCGGCTCGATCTCGTGCTCGGCCGCCGCGCGCAAATGCTCGTCGTTGTCGCGCACAGCCAGCAAGCCGGCGTACAAGCGCGGATGCAGCGTCTTGACGCGCCCGTCCATCATCTCCGGGAAGCCGGTGAAGTCCTCGATCGCACGCACCGACACGCCCGCCTCAGCCAAAGCGCGGGCGGTCCCGCCCGTCGAGACGAGCTCCACGCCCAGCTCGGCCAGGCCGCGGGCAAACTCGACGATGCCAGTCTTGTCTGAGACAGAAAGCAGTGTCCTGCGCACCCGCACCGCGCCGGGCGCGGCGCGCTCGATGCCGGTGTGCTGCGACTCAGCGCTCATCTATCGCCCAGATTATCCGTCCGGGGTTTGAGGAGCATTCCTGAGCGCATAGTGCGATAGCAACGGGGAGATTGCGGCCATTTCAGCGGAGAGAAAACGGCCAAACTCAGAGGGGAGAATGCGGTGCGGGGACGATCGTAACGCGGCGTGGGTTCTCCGGGTCCACGCCGAGCGCTCCGCGCGCAAACAGGCGCACGGCCTCAGGCAGGAGCGAATGCTCGATCGGGCGCAGTGCCTCCAGCACCTCATCGGGATCGCGTGCATCCGGCAACTCCAGCGCCCGCTGCAGGATCACCGCACCACTGTCCACGCCCGCGTCGACGAAGTGGACCGTCACGCCGAACACCTTCACGCCATAGGCGAGCGCCTGCTCGATTGCGCGCAGGCCGGGGAAGGCCGGCAATAGCGAAGGGTGCACGTTGATAACAGCGCTCGGGAAGCGCTCGAGGAAGACGAAGGTCAACAGCTCCATGTAGCCGGCGAGCACGACCAGCCGTGCGCCACGCTCGACGAGCCAGTCGGCCATCGCGCCGTCGCGCGTCTCGCGATCTGTATAGGCCGAACGCTCGAACACTGCCGTCGGCACGCCGCGCGAGGCCGCCCGCTCCAGAGCCAGGGCACCCGGCGCACCGGAGGCAACCGCGACCACCTGCGCCTCGTGGCCGTGGACGGTGTCCAGGAGCTCCTGCAGGTTGGTGCCGGTGCCCGATACGAGCACGGCGATCGGCAATGGCTCACTCACGGGAGGCTCGCGAACGATGTCACTGATCGCGCACCCTAGCGGGCACGCATGTCGTCGCCCCGAGTCCCCGCTTGCAAGCTTGCCCGCTTGTGAGCACCCTCACAGAGACCGGAGCCCTGCTCGGCTTCAATCGGATACATGATTTCTTCACTCATAGTCGCGGGTGCACTGCTCGGCGGCGCCGCAACGGCGCTGCGTGGCGAGCGCAACCGCGGTCTCATCACTCGCAGGCCCTACAACAATCGCCACAACGACGCGACCGCCGCACGCGACGAGCGTGCGCAGATGCTCGACTAGGCTCCTCAGGAACTACAACTAGATTCCTCGGTTCGTGCTCGGCGACCTGACGCCAGACATGAAGGCCAACTGGGCGCTGGCTGCCCTACACCGGCCATGCACGCCGACCAGACCCGCTGGCGGCACCGCCCAATCAGGCACCGGCTACCTCGAGCGCATACTTGCCCTGAGCGCCGTCCGAGCCCTTGACCGGGTACTCACCGGTGAAGCAGGCGTCGCAGTGTGTCGCGCGTGTGGCGCCGACGGCCTCGTACACGCCGTCGAGCGACAGGTAGGCGAGCGAGTCGCAACCTAGCTCGGCCGCGATCTCCTGCACGGAGCGCTCGTGGGCGATCATCTCCTCGCGTGTGGACATGTCGATGCCGTAGTGGCACGGGTGCTTGATCGGGGGCGCGGAGATGCGCATGTGCACCTCGGTAGCACCGGCGTCGCGCAGCATCTGCACGATCTGGCGCGTCGTGTTACCGCGCACGATCGAGTCGTCGACGACGACCAGGCGCTTGCCGCCGACAATCTCAGGGAGCGGGTTGAACTTCAGGCGCAGGCCGTGCTTGCGCAGCTCCTGGCCGGGCTGGATGAACGTGCGGGCAACGTAGCGGTTCTTGACGAAGCCGTCGTCCTGGGGCAGGCCGCTGGCGCGGGCGAAGCCGCGTGCGGCGGCGTTGCCGGAGTCGGGAACCGGGATCACGAGGTCGGCCTCCACGGGTGACTCGCGCGCGAGGATCTCCCCCATGCGCCCGCGCGCGACCTGCAGCACCTGTCCGTTCATGCGCGAGTCGGGGCGAGCGAAGTAGATGTACTCGAACACGCAGAAGGCCTTACGCGCGTCGGGCATGACACGCCGGCTCTCGAGGCCGTGCTCGCCGAGCGTGACGATCTCGCCCGGCGCGACGTCGCGCAGCAGCTTAGCGCCGATGATGTCAAACGCACACGACTCTGAGGCGATGCAGTAGCGCGGGGGGTCGCCGATTGCCCGTGCACCGACAGGCCCCCCTTTGCCAGACACCCCCTCGACGGACACCCCTCCGACAGGCCCCCCTTTGCCAGACACCCCCTCGACAGACACCCCTCCGACAGGCCCCCCTTTGCCAGACACCCCTCCGACAGACACCCCTCCGACGGACTCCCCCTCGACGGACTCCCCCTCGACAGACACCCCGGCACCCTCACCGCCGGTCCCCTCGCGATCCGCCCCGGCGGGGAGCACCCCCAACGCAAGTGGGCGCAGGCCGTGCGGGTCGCGGAAGGCGACGACGCGATCCTTGGTCATCACGACGATCGAGAAGGCCCCGTTCAGGTGTGGCAGCACGTCGGCGATCACGTCCTCGATCCGCTCGGCCGGGTGTGTGGCAAGCAACGCCGCGACGATCTCCGAATCCGAGGTGGAGCTGAACGTGACGCCACGCTCGGAGAGCTCCTCGTGCAGCTCCAAAGCGTTGATCAGATTGCCGTTGTGGGCGAGCGCGAGCTCGCGACGCGAGCCGTTGGTCCCCTCCGAGCGCTGCACCGGTTGCGAGTTCTCCCAGGCGTTAGAGCCTGTCGTCGAGTAGCGCACGTGCCCGATCGCAAGCTCGCCGCGTAGCGTGCGCAGGTCGTTCTCGCTAAACACCTGCGAGACGAGCCCAAGCTCGCGGCGGGTCATGATGTTGCCGCCGCGGTCTGCCGCCGCGATGCCGGCCGACTCCTGCCCGCGGTGCTGGAGCGCGTACAGAGCGAAGTACGACAGGCGGGAGACCTCGTGCCCGGGCGCGTATATGCCAAACACACCGCACTCGTCGCGCGGTCCGTCGCGATCCTCGGGACAAGGGCCGGCCGCCCTTCCAAAAGGCATTGCGCGACTCACGCTAGCAGTGCCCGGGAGAGGGGAATTTATGTCTATCTCTTGCTATCGCCATAGTAGTCATAGGTGTAGTCACTATCGTAAATTGCAAAATTTATATACACCACACACACCTCACGCGAACAGCTCCGCGAGCGCGCCGTGCGACTCGGCCAGCTCGGGGAGTGTCAACGAAATCGACGATGCCCCCTGCGCGCGCGCGGAACATTCGATCCGCAGCACATCGCCACCTACGCTGCCGAGGATCCGCACGGGCGTCGAGGCGCCAAGCGCTCGCAGCGCGTCCTCGCCGCCGCTCACTACGAAACCGCCCGAGCCCTCGCCAAAAAGCGCGACAGCGGAGTCGAGCGAAATGCCGCTCCCTCCAGCCTCGCGTCCCGTCGCGCCGGCTCGCTCAGCCCCAAAAAACTCCTCCCCAAGCGACACGCGCGCCCCGAAGCCGCCGCCCAGGCAGCACTCCGCCAGCGCGACCGCCAGGCCACCCTCGGCGATGTCGTGGGCACTGGAGACCATGCCGTCGCGCACCGCGCCGCGAACGGCCGCCTGGGCCGCCGCCACTGCAGCGATATCGATAGGCGGCAAGCCGTCCGGCAAGTCCTGACCCCACAGCTTGGCGAGCTCACTCGCGTCCACGGCGGGCACGAACGGCCCCACGAGCGCGATCGCGTCACCGGCGTGCGCGAATCCGAGCCGGCCCGCGCGGCGCGCGTCGGGCAGCTCGCCGACCATGCCGATCACCGGCGTCGGGTAGATCGGCCCCGCGCTCGCGCCCTCGTTATAAAGCGATACGTTGCCGCCCACGATCGGCGCCTCTAGCGCGCGACAAGCGTCACCGAGACCGCGCACCGCCTCGGTCAGCTGCCAGGCGATGTGCGGCTTCTCTGGATTACCGAAGTTGAGGTTGTTAGTCGTCCCGAGCGGCTTTGCCCCTACGCAGGCAAGGTTAGAGGCACACTCGAGCACCGCGGCGACTGTGCCGGTATAAGGGTCGGCCGCCACGCGCCGGCCGTTGCAGTCGATCGACACCCCAATCCCCGACACCCGCCCACCTGCTTGCGCCCCCTGGAGAACCGGCCGCGATGGGAGTTCCGTGTCGTGAATACCATCGGCGGGCATCGTGGACCCGTGCGGTGCGATCGCAAGCACCGCGGCGTCGGCCTGCTCGGGGCGGCGGACCGTGCGAGATTGCACAACCGCGTCGTACTGCTCGAAGAGGGACCGACGCGAGGCGATGTTTGCCGAGGAAAGCAACGCCAGGAGCAACTCACCACCGGTCCAACCACCCGCGAGGACATCGTCGCCAGCGCTCACCGCGCCCCCTTTAGAGGGCTTCGCGAAGAGGAGCGCCTTCGGCGCTGGATATAGGTTTCCCTCAGGCTTGACCGGCTCCAGGTCATAAAGCGGACAGTCATCTACGAGCGCTCGCACCGGCATCGCCCCAACCAGCTCACCCGCCTTGAACACGCGCATCTGCCCGCTGTCGGTGACCGTACCGATCGGCGCGCCGCCAACCTCCCACTTCTCGCACAGCCCAAGCACCCCCCCCACGTTTTGGGGCTCAACCACGCACAACATGCGCTCCTGGGACTCGGAGACCATAATCTCGAACGGCTCCATGTCAGCCTCGCGCAGGGGCACTTTAGCCACGTCGATGTCGATCCCGACCTCGCCCTTGGAGGCCATCTCCGAAGCCGAGGAGGTCAGGCCGGCAGCGCCCAAGTCTTGCAGGGAGACGAGCAGGCCTCGCTCCAACAGCTCAAGCGAGCACTCCATCAGCTTCTTCTCCTCGAAGGGATCGCCTACCTGGACGGTGGGCCGCTTGTCGTCGTCTTCGCCCAACTCGGCCGAGGCGAGAACCGACGCCCCGCCGATCCCATCGCGGCCGGTGGAGGCACCGAACAGCAGCACGACGTTGCCGACCCCGACGGCGGCGCTCGTCACCAGCTGCTCGCGCTTGGCGATGCCCAAGGCCATTGCGTTGACAAGGCAGTTCTGCTCGTAGGCCCTCTCGAAGTAGACCTCGCCGCCGATCGTCGGCACGCCGATCGAGTTGCCGTAGTGGCCGATACCGGCGACGGCGCGGTCGAGGAGGTAGCGAGAACGTGCCCCCTCGCCTCCTGCCCCGCCCTCATTGCCCCCCTTCTGCTCTGCCTCTCCAATTCCCCCATCCCCGGTGCGTGAATGAGGGTCAGGAGCGATAGGAGATTTGAGGTGAGGCTCGCCGAACCTAAGCGAGTCGAGCACCGCGATCGGGCGCGCGCCGATCGCGAAGATGTCGCGCAATATGCCCCCCACGCCGGTGGCGGCACCTTGGAACGGCTCGACCGCGCTCGGGTGATTGTGCGACTCGACCTTGAAGGCGCACACCAGCCCATCGCCCACGTCCACCGCGCCGGCGTTCTCGCCGGGTCCCATCACCACGCTCGGCCCTTCCGTCGGCAGCGTGCGCAACAGCTTCTTGGAGTGCTTATAGGCGCAGTGCTCGCTCCATAGCAGCGAGTACATCGCCAGCTCCACCTGGTTTGGCGGCCCGCCCTGCTTCTCGCAGATGAGCTCGTACTCGGCCTCCGTCAGGCCAAGCGCAAGCGCGTCCTCGATGCCGGGCAACGTCGCGGCCTCAGACATGGACGCCTGCCTGCCCCCCGTCATGGGGGTTGCCCGAATGGACGCCCTCCACCGCCATTCGCATCGAAGCGAAGATGCAAAGCCCGTCAGTAGAGCCGGTCAGCTCATCGACGGCGTGCTCGGGATGTGGCATCAAGCCGAACACGTTCCCCTGCTCGTTGCGCACGCCGGCGATGTCATCGAGCGAGCCGTTGAAGTTCTCACCAGGCGCGTAGCGCAGCACAACCTGCCCGTGCTCTCGCATCGAGGCGAGCGTCGGCTCGTCGGCGTAATAGCGCCCCCAGGAGTGCTTGGCGGGAATGCTCAGCGACCGACCCCATCCAGGCGTCGGCCCACTGTCGAGCGGCAAGCGCTCGACGGTCTCAGGCTCGGCTGCCAGCGGATCTCGTTCGCGCTCACAGGCACGGGTGAACGCCGTGTCGGACTCCACCACCTCGAGCCGCACCTGCCTAAAGGTGAAACGCAGGTTCGCGTTGGGCAATAGCGCCCCAGGCAAGAGCCGCGCCTCGCACAGGACCTGGAAGCCATTGCAAATCCCAAGCACCAACCCACCGTCGCCCGCGAAGGAGATCACCGACTCCATCACCGGCGAGAAGCGCGCGATCGCACCCGCTCTCAGGTAGTCGCCGTAGGAGAAGCCGCCGGGCACGACGATAGCGTCGACCCCTTTCAGGTCGCGCTCGGCGTGCCAGAGCAGCTCGGCGTCGCCCACGCGGCGAGCGGCATATAGCGCGTCAACCTCGTCGCAGCTGCCGGGGAACTGAAGGACGCCGAACTTCACTTCAAGGTCGCCACGGCCTCGGCGTCTGCCGGATCGATCCGCTCCAAGCCGGGAATACCGTCAAAGCCGCGATCGGGGCTGAGAATCGCGTCGATACCGCGGTTGAGCGCCTGAGCGGCGAAGATCGCGTCCCGCATATCCAAGCGTTCGTGCTCGCGCCAAAGCTCAAGCGCCCGCTCGACGTCGCTCGGCGTAACCATGTGCAACCGAGAGGTGCTCGCAATCTCCAGCGCATCTTTGGAGGCCACCGTGCGTGAGATGCCGTGCCTGCATCGCACGTACGCGAACTCGTGAATCATCTCCACGCTTGCCTCGGGGAAGAGCAGGCCCTGCGCACCGTCATCCATGATGGCTCGGCAAGGCTCGCGATAGCGGTGCTCGCCGCCGAGCGCATAGAGGAACACGCTCGTATCGAAGAGGAAACGACGCACAGAGGCGCTACTCCTGCTCGTCGTAGCGCTTCAGCAGCTTGCCGTACCTGCCCTCTACGATCTCCTGCTTCATCACCGGCCAGTCATTGACCGGCATAGGCTCCGCTTCGAGCAGTTTCGCGAACGCCCTCGAGCGAGAATCGTGCATGCTTGCCAGCTTCTCGTCGATTGCTTCTCGGATCAGGGCCCCAAGCGATATGCCGCGCTGGGCGGCGATCTCGCGTAGGCGCCGATGCAGGTCGTCGTCTAGCAGCAGTTGGGTGCGGCGCGTCAGAGAGGACATATACACACGGTAGCATGCACATACACATATGCATGCGCATGTGGGTGATCCACCGCTCCCATCACTCGTCGAGAACGATCTCGTAGTCCTCGACCAGCGGATTCGCCAGCAGCTTCTCGCACATCGGCTCGAGCTGACCGGCGTCCTCTACGTCCAGCTCCACAAGCCGGCCGATATGGACATTCGCGACCCCGTCGAAGCCAAGCGCGGGCAACGCGCGCTGGACGGCCTCGCCCTGCGGGTCGAGGATGCCCGCCTTGGGACGGATCAGGACGCGAGCCCGCACATTCATCGCCCCCTGGCGTTGTCTTCGCCAGGCGAAGTCCCAGCGCCACCGCTCTGCGCTCCGTCCGCATCGACGGCCGATCCCGTGCGCTCGAGCCACGCGTCGAACGGCTCGCCCGTGATCAGCTCGTACGCCTCGACGTAGCGCGCGCGAGTCCCCGCAACGACGTCCTCAGGGATCTCGGGCGCGGGCGGCTTCTTGTCCCAGCCGCTGCCAGCCGCCCAGTCGCGAACGTACTGCTTGTCGAAGCTCGGCTGCCCTTTGCCTACTTCATAGCCTTCCACCGGCCAGTAGCGCGAGGAGTCAGGCGTCAGCACCTCGTCGCCCACGACCAGCTCGCCATCCTCGTCCAGCCCCAACTCGAACTTGGTGTCGGCCAGGATCACACCCCGCGCCCGTGCGTGAGAGGCCGCGAAGGAGTACAGGTCAATCGAGATGTCCCTGACTCGTTCCATCAGCCCTCTGTCGCCCACAAGCTCGGCGGCGCGCTCGAAGTCGATCGCCTCGTCGTGGCCGACCTCAGCCTTGGTGCTCGGCGTAAAGATCGGCTCAGGCAGCCGCTCGGACTCGCGCAGACCTCCCGGCAACTCGATGCCAGAGACGGCCCCTGTTGCCTGGTAGTCCTTCCAGCCAGAGCCGGTGATGTAGCCGCGCACGACGCACTCCACCGGCAGCATCTTCAGCTTGCGCACGACCAGCGCCCGTCCGCGAGCCTCTTGCGGGACGCCCTCGGTCGCGGAGATCAGGTGGTTGGCGACGATCCCCTTCGTCTGCTCGAACCAAAAGTCCGACAGCCCCGTCAAGACCTTGCCCTTGTCTGGGATTGGCGTGGGATGGACCGCGTCGTAAGTGGAGATGCGGTCGCTCGCGACCATCAGCAAGCTGTCGGGGTGAGCGGGATGGGCGGCACCCAAGTCATACAGCTCGCGGACCTTGCCGCTTGCGAGGAGGGGCAGATCGGCTAGCGCGCTCACTTTCCGCGATGCTACCAACGCCCGAGGACCGGATGGCGGCGCGCGGCGGCGTCCTCAGTCGCTCGCGTGCTTAAAGCACGCCACGCTCCTTGCGCCCTTGCATCGCTTGCCCTCCGGTCCTCAGGCGGCTTTCCCACTTAGGCGATCTCATCTAGGCGTCCCACTATCTCGTGCGTGTAACGCGTGTAATGGCCATAGTCGAAGATCGCGTCGAGATCGAGTCCGGCGGCGCGCTCGTCGGCCACGAGCAGGTCGCGCAAGGGAATGCCCTCGTCCCATGCGCGCTGAGCCAGCTCTTGGGCAATGCGGTAGGCGTCGTCACGCACCATCGGCGCACGGTCGTGCGCGCCCGAACCTTCGGGCGAGGTCCTTCCCTCCACGAGCGCCAGCAGCACACGCTGGGAGAACAGCGCGCCGTGCGTCAACTCCAGGTTGGCGAGCATCCGCTGCTCGTTGACCACAAGCCCATTCACGAGCTTGGTGGCGCTGTGCTGCAGATGGTCGATCAGGATCGTCGAGTCCGGCAGGATCACCCGCTCGACCGAGGAGTGCGAGATATCGCGCTCGTGCCACAAAGCGACGTTCTCTGCTGCCGCCTGGGCATTGCCGCGCAACACACGCGCAAGCCCGGAGATCTGCTCGCTCTTGATCGGATTGCGCTTGTGCGGCATCGCCGAGCTACCCTTCTGGCCGGCGCGGAACGGCTCCTGGGCCTCGCGCACCTCCGTGCGCTGCAGGTGGCGAATCTCGGTCGCCAGGCGCTCCAGACCGGCACCGGCGAGCGCGATCGCCTGCAACAGCTCAGCATGTCGATCACGCGCCACTACCTGCGTGGAGACGTCCTCGCGCCCGAGTCCGAGTCGCTCCAGCACGCGCCGCTCGAACTCGGGGCTGGTCGCGGCATACGTGCCGACCGCGCCGGAGATCGCGCCGACGGCGACCTGCTCGAAAGCTCGCTCCAGACGCAGAGCATTGCGGTGCGCCTCAAAGGCGAAGCCCGCGAGCTTGACCCCGAATGTCGTCGGCTCGGCGTGAACCCCATGCGTGCGCCCGACGCACAGCGTGTCCACGTGCTCGCGCGCACGATTGGCAAGCGCCTGCACCAGCGCCTGCGCTCCCGGCACGATCAGCTCGCCGGCAGCGCGTAGCTGCAGCGCGAGCGCCGTATCAAGCACATCCGAGGAAGTCAGCCCGAAATGGATCCAGCGACCGGCCTCACCGGCTGAGGCGGAAAGCACGTCCACGAACGCGGCCACGTCATGGTCGGTGGTGCGCTCGCGCTCGTTCACCGCCTCGACGCTGAACGTAGCGGAGCGGATCGCCTCCAGCTCCGCCGGCGTCGGACCCCCATCATCGCCGTCGGCCTGGCCCCCGTCATGGGGAGTGCCCGTCAGGCCGTCATGGGGAGTGCCCGTCAGGCCGTCATGGGGAATGCCCGTCAGGGTAAGTAGACCCGGCAGCTCCTCGCAGGCAGCCACCTCGACGCGCCGCCATGTCTCCATGCGGGCCTCGTCGGTCCAGAGGGCGCCCAGCTCGGGGCGTGTGTAGCGCGGGATCACCTCTGGGATTATCGCGGTTTGCAGGGGACGGTACTTTGCGCAGGTGGATTTGCGCAGATGGACGATGCCCCCCGCGCGCGCGGGGGGCATCGTAGGTTTTGCACACTAGGTTTTGCACACATCCGTGCCCAGCCGTGAAAGACGCCGACCCGACCGCAAGGCCCTGTCTAACCCCGTCACGTTCCGCGTTCACGACGTCGCGGACGCACATGACGCGCACAACGCCTCCACCGGCAGGCCAGCCGCCCGCCGATCCTGTACAACGAGAGTGAGCGCGCCATCGAGCGCGGACGCCGCGAGGAGAAGAGGAGCCATGCCTACCTACATCATGCTCTCGACCTTGACGCCGGAGGGCGTGCAGACCGTCAAGAACAACCCGGAGCGCATCCGCGAGGTCAACAAGGAGGTCGAGCAGCTCGGCGCGACCGTCAAGGCGCAGTGGGCGACGCTTGGCGCGTTCGACTTCATCTCGGTGGTCGAGGCCCCAGACGAGACGACGATGGCACGCGTCTCCCTGGAGCTCGGCTCGCGTGGGACGGGTCGCTACGAGACGCTGTCGGCGATCGGCGTGGATGAGTTCATCGCTTCGCTGTGACCCGCGCCTCGGCTCACAGGGCTCGATGACGAGAGTCATGGTCCAACGATGCGAGTTCTAGTCGTGGGAGCCGGTGGTCGTGAGCACGCGCTCCTGCGCGCGCTGGCGCGGTCCTCGCAAGAACCGGAGTTGCTGTGCGCCCCAGGGAACGCGGGCATCGGGAAGGACGCGCGGTTGCTCGACATCGCGGTGGACGATGTCGACGGGCTCGTGGCGGCCGTGGAGCGCGAGCAGGTGGGCTTGACCGTGGTGGGTCCCGAGGGGCCGCTTGTGGCGGGGCTTGTGGACGCGCTGACCGCGCGTGGGCATGCCGCCTTCGGCCCGAGCGCGGCCGCCGCGGAGCTCGAGGGATCGAAGGCGTTTGCCAAGCATGCGATGGAGCAGGCGGGAGTGCCGACCGCGCGCTGGAGACGAGTCGAGTCGCTGGAGGAGGGGGTTGCGGCAGTGGACGAGCTGGCGAGCACCGGTGTCGTCGTCAAGGCAGATGGCCTGGCGGCCGGCAAGGGCGTCACCGTCGCCGACGATGCCGAGCAGGCGCATGAGGCACTGAGCGAGATCTTCGTCGAGAATCGCTTCGGCGCGGGCGGGGCCAGCGCGGTCGTCGAGGAGCGTCTCCTGGGTGAGGAGCTCTCCCTGCTCGCCTTGTGCGACGGGGTTCGGGCGGTACCGATGGCGCCGGCGCGTGACTTCAAGCGCATTTTCGACGGCGATGCGGGGCCGAACACTGGGGGAATGGGCTCCTTCTCGCCGGTGGCAGGGATCGACGCAGGCAGGACGGCCGAGCTGGCCGCCATGGTGCACCAGCCGGTCGTGGACCTCATGCGCAAGCGCGGGACACCCTTCCACGGCGTGCTCTATGCCGGCTTGATGCTCACCGCCGACGGGCCGCGCGTGCTCGAGTTCAATGTGCGCTTCGGCGACCCCGAGACCCAAGCAGTGTTGCCGCGCCTGCGCTCGGACCTGCCGCGGCTGCTGCAAGCCGCCACACAACTCGGCGGCTTGGAAGGGGTGTCGCTGGAGTGGACAGACGAATGGGCAGTGACGCTGGTCCTGGCGAGCGCCGGTTATCCGGCTTCGTCGTCCAGCGGCGATGCGATCCACGGCCTGGAGGATGTGCCGGCCGACGTCGAGGTCACCCACGCTGGCACCGCGTGGCGCGAGGACTCAGCGGCGGACGCAAGCACCGGCGCCGAACGCGCGGGCTCAGCGTCCGGCGGAGGCGTAATCGTGACCGCCGGCGGTCGCGTGCTGAACGTCACCGCGCTCGGGCCGAGCGCCGAGTCAGCCCGAACGGCGGCGTATGCTGCCGCCCAGAAGATTTCCTTCGATGGAATGCAGCTGCGACGCGACATTGCCGCCAACGCCGAACGCGAGGCTACGACAATCACATGAGCGACACCGCACCCACACCGATACGAACCGACCTCGCCCAAGCCGAGGTGCAAGCGCAACTGGAGGAGTTCGACGTCGAGGGACCGGTGATCGGCATCGTGATGGGCTCTGAGAGCGACATGGAGGCAATGGAGAAGGCAGCAAAGGAGCTGCACACACGCGGCATCCCACACGAGATACAGGTGATGTCAGCCCATCGCGAAGCAGACACCGTCGCCGAGTACGCCAAGGGCGCCAAGTCACGTGGGCTGCGCGTGGTGATCGCGGGCGCCGGAATCTCGGCGGCGCTCCCGGGAGCTGTCGCCGCGCACACAGACCTGCCGGTCATCGGCGTGCCGCTGTCCGGGCGCCTGACGGCAGCCGGCGGTCTGGACGCGATCCTGTCGATCGTGCAGATGCCGCCTGGTGTGCCGGTGGCATGCGTGGGCCTGGACAACGCACGCAACGCGGCGATCCTGGCCGCGCAGATCATCGCGGCCTGAGGAGCGGCAGGCTAGTCGGGCACCTCCACCAAGCCGAGCGCGCGCTTACCCGCCTCGAAAGTCGTAAAGCTCGCTCCCACTCTGCTTGGTCGAGGGCAATCTGGTCGCGGGTACCTATACCGACATTCGTCGAGAGCGTTTGTGCTGACATCCGACTCGGATAAGGTGTCCCGGCCGTCGGTTTCGGCTTGCAAACATCCACGCTAGTGGCACTAACACCCCATGGAGGCGCAATGCACACTTTTACTAAACGGCGACGCGGCCCGCTTGTCGTCGCGATAACGGCGTTCCTGCTGCTGACAGCGGGCGCCAGCAGCGCCTATGCGATATCGGCGCGGGATTTCCGCCTGCCCGTGACCGTCGTGAGGACACACGACGGTCACGTGTCGAAGTCGAAGTCGAAAGCAAAGAAAAAACCGTCCAACGTCGGACCGCGCGGTCCACGCGGAGCGACTGGTCCGGCGGGTCCTGCTGGTCCGGCGGGTCCTACCGGCGCTGCCGGTCCTACCGGCCCTACCGGCGCAACAGGCCCGATGGGCCCCGGAGCGACCAAAGTGAACTTCTTCGAGGCCCCGAGCCCCGGCGACGGCATTCACTCCGTGCTGAGCGTCGGGCCGCTTCAATTCGGCATCAACTGCAAAGGTAGCGCGACCGGCACAGAAGAAATCAAGATGGGCACGTTCCTCACCATCCCGGGCCCGCAGACACTGCTCTCGGAAGTCCCGAAAGAATCGTTGAAATCGTCGTCGTATGAGTTGGTCACGGGATCGATCTCAGGCATCGGCAGCGAACAGCCGGTGGCCGCCAAAGAAGGGATGACCGCCTCCGGTGCCTTCATCGTCGCCGGCGCGAACGGCGTGCCCTACTGGCTGTGGATCGCATATGGGGCAGACACCGAAGAAGAAAGCTCGTCGTCCAGCGGCCTAACCGTCACGCACCCGCGTGGCTGCTGGTTCCTGGCAGAGGAGGTCTAGCAAGGACACCGCGGTTTGGGCTGGGGTGCACATGAGCGTGCGCCCCAGCCGTCGACTTGAACGCAAACGGACGCGTGCGGAGCCGGTCTACGCGAGCTGTGCCCAAGCACACAAGCTAGGCCGATATGCGTGCCGAGCCAGGATTATCGGCACCGCGCTATGCAGCCGCGCCATATATGCGCGCCGAGTCGGGTTCACGCAAGCTTGGCCGACGTCTCCGCCCGCTCCAGTGCGACCTCCCCGTCGCGCGCGTCCGCAAGAACCGCTTCACTCGCGTGGAAGCGCCCCTCGAGCAGCGCCAGCGCGAGCTTGTCCACCAGTTGCTTCTGGATCACGCGCCGCAACGGGCGCGCGCCGTAAGTCGGGTCATAGCCCATGTTGCCCAATAGCTCGCGGGCGGCCGGAGTAACCTCCAACTGCACTCCACGCTCGGCCACGCGCTCGATCACCTGTTGCAGTTGCAGATCCACGATCTCTCCGATCTGCTCACGCGAGAGCGGATCGAAGCGCACGATGTCATCGAGGCGGTTAATGAACTCGGGCTTGAAGTGCTGGGTCAGCTCCGAGCGCATGTCATCGCCCGTAGCTGACACCGGAATGTTGGAAGTCATGATGAGCACCGTGTTCTTGAAGTCCACGGTGCGGCCCTGACCGTCGGTCAGGCGGCCGTCGTCCATCACCTGCAACAGCGTGTTGAACACATCTGGGTGGGCCTTCTCGATCTCGTCGAGCAAGACAACCGAATACGGCCGGCGGCGCACCGCCTCGGTAAGCTGGCCGCCCTCTTCGTAGCCGACATAGCCAGGAGGGGCGCCGACAAGGCGAGACACCGAGTGCTTCTCCATGTACTCACTCATGTCGATCCTGATCATCGCGTCCTGGGAGTCGAACATGAACTCGGCAAGCGCACGGGCAAGCTCGGTCTTGCCGACGCCCGTCGGACCGAGGAATAGGAAAGTACCGATCGGACGGTTTGGATCCTGCAAACCCGCGCGCGAGCGGCGCAGAGCCGTAGCCACAGCCTCAACCGCCTCGTCCTGGCCGACAACGCGGTCGTGCAAACGTTCCTCCATGTGAATCAGCTTCTCCACTTCACCCTCCAACAAGCGCGAGACGGGGATGCCGGTCCAGCGTGCGACGACCTCGGCGACGTCCTCGGCGTCCACCTCCTCCTTGAGGAAAATCGGGCCGCCTTCCCCAGACTGACCGTCATTCGCTCCACCGTCGCTTGCGGGGCCACCATCGCCGCCGAGCCCATCGGCCTCGAGCACATTAGCCTCGAGCACATCGGTCTCGAGCACATCGCTCGCACGTGCCCGCTCGGCCGCTTCGTGCTCGCCCAGTTGCTTTTCGAGTTCCGGGATCTCGCCGTAGCGCAACTCGGCGGCGCGTTGCAGGTTGGCTTCGCGCTCGGCGCGCTCGGCCTCCATACGTGCCTGCTCCAAGCGTTCCTTGGTCTCGCGCACACCCTGGATTGCCTGCTTCTCCTTCTCCCACTGAGCACGCATCTCGCCCGAGCGCTCGCGTAGCTCGGCCAGCTCCAATTCGATCGCCTCGCGGCGTTTATGTGAAGCCTCGTCCTTCTCCTTGCTGAGAGACGTCAGCTCGATCTCCAACTGCATCACGCGCCGGTCCACCTCGTCGATCTCGGTCGGCACCGAGTCGATCTCGATGCGCAGCCGCGAAGCGGCCTCGTCGATTAGGTCGATCGCCTTATCGGGCAGGAAACGATCGGCGATGTAGCGGTGTGAAAGCGTGGCCGCGGCGATCAGCGCGGCGTCCTGGATGCGCACGCCGTGGTGAGTCTCATAGCGCTCCTTGAGTCCCCGCAGAATCGCAATCGTGTCCTGCACGCTGGGCTCACCCACCATCACAGGCTGAAAGCGCCGCTCCAGGGCAGCGTCCTTCTCGATGTACTTGCGGTACTCGTCAAGCGTCGTGGCACCAACACAGCGCAGCTCGCCGCGCGCGAGCATCGGCTTGAGCAGGTTGGCGGCATCGACAGCCCCCTGAGCCGCGCCGGCGCCGACGATCGTGTGCAACTCGTCTAGGAATAGAATGATCGTGCCTTGAGCGTCTGAGACTTCCTTCAGCACGCCCTTGAGCCGCTCCTCAAACTCGCCGCGATAAACAGCACCCGCGATCAGAGCACCCATGTCCAGTGCGATCACGCGTCGCTCCCTGAGGGACTCGGGCACATCCCCGGAGACCACACGCTGGGCCAGCCCCTCGACGATCGCCGTCTTGCCTACGCCCGGCTCGCCGATCAGAACGGGATTGTTCTTCGTGCGCCGCGAGAGCACTTGGATGACGCGCCGAATCTCCTCATCGCGTCCGATCACGGGATCGAGCTTGCCCTGCTCGGCGAGCTCGGTCAGGTCGCGCCCGAAGCGCTCGAGCGGCGTCTGCTCGTCCTCAGGCTGGGCCTGCGCCGCCGCCGGCGCGCCCGGGCCTTGACCGTTGGGTGTCATCGAGTCCTCCAGCCAGGTGAAGCAGCGTAAGTATTGTTCTCTTTTTGAGAAAGTAAAGCAGCGTAAGTATTGTTCTCTTTTTGAGAAAGTGAAGCGGAGTAAGTATTGTTCTTTTTTTGAGAGATTGCCATTGCATATGCAAACGTATCCACAATCGTAACTTTCAAAAATTTCAACACAACCACAGCTCCTTTATCTTCCTCCCGTCCCCTGCCCGGGTACCCGAAATGGGGAGCGGACATCCGCGGCTCGCACGAGGTCTGTGCGGGACTCTCGAAATGGGACGAGCTCGGCGCGAAAGGAGCGGCGCACACGCTCGAGCTCCTCGGCCAGCTCGACTTGAGCATGCAGGGCCTTTACTTCAAGCTCTTCGATGCGCCGATGCATTCCCTGCACTTCTGACTCCAAATCCAAGACGCGCTGCACTCCGGCGAGGTTGAGGCCGAGATCGACGGTCATCTCGTGGATGCGGCGCAGCTTCTCGACATCCTCCTGGGAGTACAGCCGCGTCCCCTTAGGAGAGCGCTTGGGCTCGACCAGTCCGCGCGACTCATACATCCGCAAAGTCTGGGGATGCATGCTCGCCAGCTCGGCAGCCACCGAGATCATGAACACACCACGATCGGTCTCAACCTCGACACGCGTGACGCGCTTGGCGGTCATGAGGGGGCCTCTGTGAGGGATCTGGCCAGGGGGTTACTCATGACGACGCCTCCGTGACGAGTCAGGCCGGGGTTGCCTCTCATGACGAAGCCTCCGTGAACAGCTTGGCGCGCGGGTTGCCGTTCATCACCTTCGACAACTCGTCGACGGCCGCACGCTGCTCGTCGCTCAGCTGCTCGGGCACGTCAAGTGTGAAGCGATAGTGAATATCCCCGCGACTCTTGCTGCCAAGCTTAGGGGGGCCCTCGCCGCGCAGCCGCTGCAAAGCACCGTGCTGGGTGCCGGGCTTCACACGCAGCGTCTTAGATCCGTCGAGTGTCGGCACACGCACCTCGGCACCGAGCAGCGCCTCGGGGATCGTCAGCGGAACCTCGACCTCCAGATTGTCCCCCTTGCGCTTGAAGGCAGGCGAGGGATCGACGTGTGTAACCACATAGAGATCGCCGGCCGGCCCACCGCGGGGGCCGTCCTCGCCCTTGCCGGCCACGCGGATGCGTGAGCCCTCCTTTACTCCGGCGGGAATGTTCACACGGAATTTCTTGACCGTGCGCACCGCCCCAGAGCCGTGACAGGTGGGACACGGATCCTCGATCACGGTGCCAGAGCCGCCGCAGAGCGAGCAGGGCTGGGTGATAGAGAACATTCCCTGCCCTTGGTTCTCGATCCCGCGGCCTTCGCAGCGAGGACAGACCTTGGGGGTGGTCCCAGGCTTGGCCCCGGTTCCGTGGCAAGTGCCACAGATACTGCTGGTAGGCACCGAAAGTGGAACCTGCGCACCGGAGATCGACTGATCGAAGGAGATGCGCACCTCGGTCTCCAGGTCGCGTCCGCGCTGCGGGCGATTGCGCGCACGCCGACCGCCGGCACCACCCGGCGCCGATCCGCCGGCCCCGCCTCCGAACAGATTGGAGAGGATGTCACCCATCGACGAGGCGTCGAAGTCGAAGTTGCCAAAACCGCCGAAGCCGGGCCCACCGGATGCGCCACCGGCGAAGGGGCCAGTGCCGTTGTCGTACTGCTTGCGCTTCTCCGGATCGCCAAGCACGTCGTGGGCTTGGGATATCTCCTTGAAGCGCTCCTCGGCCTGCTTGTCGTCGGGGTTGCGATCGGGGTGGTACTTGCGCGCTAGCTTGCGGTAAGCCTTCTTGATGTCATCGGCGCTCGCCTTCTTCTCTACTCCGAGCGTCTTGTAATAGTCGGGACGGGTTGCCATCTGGCCTATACCTCTACGCGGCCACGAGCACGCGTGCCGGTCGAATGATCGTCTCGCCCATGCGGTAGCCATTCTGGAAGACCTCGGCAACAGCCCCGCTCGCGGCGCCCTCCACCGGCTGCTGGGCGACCGCCTCGTGGAGGTTCGGATCGAACACCTCGCCAAGCGGCGCAAACGCCTCGATGCCAAGGCGCGCGAGGGCCGCTGCGAGCTCCGAGCGCACAAGCCGCACGCCGGCGAGCAGTGGATCCTCGTCCTCAGCGGCGTTGATCGCTCGGTCGAGGTTGTCAAGCGCCGGCAGCAGCTCCTTGGCGAGCTTTGCCACCCCGCGCTCCTGCGCTTGCACCGCATCGCGAGCTACGCGCTTACGGTAGTTCTCGAAGTCGGCCTGTGTCCGCTGCGCAAGCGCCAGATATTGGTCGCGCTCGGCAGCGGTCTTGACCAACTCGCCGTGTGCCCCGAATGGGGTATCGAGCTCGCCCTCGATCGCCTCCGCGTCCGCCATCTGACCGTCAGTGTCCGCGGCCTGGGCGTCCCCGGAGACCTCACCGGCGGACTCTCCCCCGCGCGCGGGGGAGAGATCTGCCTCAGAGACAACCTCGCCCTGGCGAGCACGGGCCTCCTCGATCTTCTGCTCGGACTCCATCAGCTCTTGCCCTCGTCGACCACCTCAGCATCGACCACATCCTCCTCGGCGGAGGCGCCGTTGTCCGCGGCCTCACCGCCAGGGGCACCATCGGCTGAAGCGGCCGCATCGGCCTGAGCCTTCTGGTACATCGCCTCGGAGACCGCGTGGAACGCCGTCTGCAGAGCCTCGGTGCGAGCGTTGATCGCCGCTGGGTCCTCGGCCTCGAGCGACTCGCGCACCTCCTTGATCGCCTCTTCGATGCGACCCTTGGAGTCGGCGTCAACCTGGTCGCCCAAGTCAACGAGTTGGCGCTCGGCTTGATAGGCGGCGTTCTCGCCGTTGTTGCGAGCCTCGGCGAGCTCACGCGCCTTGCGGTCCTCCTCGGCATGGGACTCGGCGTCGGTGACCATCCGCTTGATCTCGTCCTCGGACAGGCCAGAACCGGCCTTGATCTCGATCTTCTGCTCCTTGCTGGTGCCAAGGTCCTTGGCCGACACGTTGAGGATGCCGTTGGCGTCGATGTCGAAGGCGACTTCGATCTGCGGGATGCCCCGCGGCGCCGGCGGGATGCCGGTCAGCTGGAACTTGCCCAGCGACTTGTTGTACTGAGCCATCTCGCGCTCGCCCTGCAGCACGTGGATCTCAACCGAGGGCTGGTTGTCCTCGGCGGTCGAGAACACCTCGCCCTTGCGCGTGGGGATCGTAGTGTTGCGCTCGATCAGCTTGGTCATTACGCCACCCTTGGTCTCGATACCGAGCGTAAGGGGGGTCACGTCGAGCAGCAGCACGTCCTTGACGTCGCCGGCGAGCACGCCGGCCTGAATCGCGGCGCCTACGGCTACCACCTCGTCCGGATTCACACCGCGGTGCGGGTCCTTGCCGGTCAGCTCCTTGACCTTCTCCTGCACGGCCGGCATGCGCGTCATGCCGCCGACGAGCACGATGTGGTCGATCTCCTTGACGCCCTTGTCCTTGGCGTCGTCGATCGCCTGGCGCACAGGCGCCACGACGCGGTCCAGCAGCGCCGACGTCAACTCGGCGAGCTTGGCCCGCGTCAGGCGCGTGTCGAGGTGCTTGGGGCCAGAGGCGTCGGCGGTGATGAACGGCAGGTTGATCTGCGTCTCCTGGGTTGTGGACAGCTCGATCTTGGCCTTCTCGGCAGCCTCGTACAGCCGCTGCAACGCCATCGGATCGGCGCTCAGATCGATGCCCTGGTCGCGCTTGAAGTCGGCCACGAGCCAGTCGACGATCGCCTTGTCGAAGTTGTCGCCGCCGAGGTGGTTGTCGCCGGCAGTTGACTTGACCTCGAACACGCCGTCGCCGATCTCCAGCACGGACACGTCGAAGGTGCCGCCGCCGAGGTCGAACACGAGGATCGTCTGGTCTGACTCCTTGTCGAGACCGTAGGCGAGCGATGCCGCCGTGGGCTCGTTGATGATGCGCTTGACCTCGAGGTTGGCGATCTTGCCGGCGTCCTTGGTGGCCTGACGCTGGTCGTCATTGAAGTAAGCGGGTACGGTGATGACCGCCGAGTCGACCGTTTCGCCAAGATAGGCTTCGGCGTCGGTCTTCAGCTTCTGCAGGATCATGGCTGAGATCTCCGGCGGCGAGTACTGCGCGCCGGGGGAGGCGGGTGGGTTATTTACTTCGACGCGCGCGTCGCCGTTGGGGCCGGAGACGACCTTGTAGGGGACGATCGACTCCTCCTCGCGGACCTCGCCCTCCTTGCGGCCCATAAAGCGCTTGATCGAAAAGACTGTGTTCTGAGGATTGGTAACGGCTTGTCGCTTGGCGACGGTGCCGACGAGCCGCTCCCCGGAGGCGGTGAAGGCGACTACGGAGGGAGTGGTGCGACCGCCCTCGGAGTTCTCGATGACGGTGGGCTCGCCCCCCTCCAGCACGGCCATGCACGAGTTCGTGGTGCCGAGGTCGATTCCTATGGTCTTGCCCATGGTTTGATGCTCCTTGCGTTAGGCGTGGTTCAAAAGCGTGGTTCAAGCGTGGTTCAAGCGTGGTTCAAAAGTGTGGTTCAAGCGTGGTTCAAAAGTGTGGTTCAAGCATGGTTCAAAGCGTGATTCAAAAATCTAAGTGTGAGATTAGCAGATTATCTGTGGCCGTCAAGTAGCGCCAACGGTGCTCCTCCCGGCTTCCAACGGTGCTCTCACGGCCTGAAATTGCGGTCATGAAGCCCTGCCGGTGCATTGACATCGCCATCGGTGCGTTGACGCCGCCGTCGACGCGCTGACGCCGCCACCGGCGCGCTGCCGATGCGTCGACATCGCCGTCGGTGCGTGGACGCCGCCGTCGGCGCGTTGACATGGCCATCTGTGCGTTGACATCGCTATCTGTGCGTTGACATCGCCATCAGCGCGCTGCCGATGCGTCGACATCGCCATCAGCGCATTGACGCCGCCATGTTTCTTTACCCAGGGCGTGGATCTAACAGACACAAGGACCGACATATAACCCGTAGGTTATATACTTAGGTTTAGAAAACATAACCCATAGGTTGTTCGCTAAAACTGAGGCGCATAACCTATAGGTTGTTTTCCAGTATTACGCCTCGCGTAGTTGCGCAACATTGCCGCAAGCCGCTTTACGCGCTAGCGTTTTAGCCATGAATTTCCCCCGGCCGCAACTGCCGGCAGGACCGATCAAGCCGAAGTTGCGTGGCGTCTCGCATCAGTACGCGTTCTTCGTCTCGCTGGCCTGCGGCATAGCACTGATACTGGCCGCCTCGAACGGACGCGCCCGCGTTGCCGCGAGCATCTACGCAGTGGCGGTGTCGGCCCTGCTCGGCACGAGCGCGCTCTACCACCGGGTGACTTGGCGACCGAAGGCACGACGCTGGATGCGGCGCTTGGATCACTCGATGATCTTCGTGCTGATCGCCGGCACCTACACGCCGGTGGCGCTGCTGGCGTTGAAAGGCTCGCTGGCAAGCACAATCCTGATCGTGCTGTGGGCCGGCGCGCTCGGCGGAGTGGTGTTCAAGCTGTTGTGGATCGACGGGCCGAAGTGGCTGTTCGCCAGCGTGTATGTAGCATTGGGCTTGGTAACCGCGGCCGTCTTTGGCCAGCTGCCGGCGGCTATCGGTTGGCTGGGCGTAGCAGGCTTGGCGACAGGCGGCCTGCTGTATGTGCTCGGCGCGATCGTGTACGCCAGCGGCCGCCCCAACCCATGGCCGAAGGTGTTCGGCTACCACGAGATCTTCCACGCGCTCGTAATCGCCGCGGCAGCACTGCAGTACGCAGTGATCGCTTTTGCGGTGCTACCTCACCGTTGACGGCTGGGACACATCCTCGCCAGCGCGCATTCGCCGCAGGCGGGGTTGCGCGCGTGACACGTGCGCCGTCCATGGCGCAGCAAGTTGACGTGAAACTCGAGCTCCTGCCCCGCCGGCGTGAGCGCAAGCATCTGGTCGTGCAACTCCTCGAAGGGAGCGCCGGGCCTGAACAGCCCGAGTCGCGTGCCAACACGCGAGACATGCGTGTCGACCGGAATATCGGGCAGCCCGTAGGAGAACAACAAGACGCAGGCCGCGGTCTTGCGCCCAACACCTGGAAGCGAGCATAGGTAGGCCCTGCTCGTCTCGACCGGAGCGTCGCGCATCCACTCCAAAGACAAAGGATCCTCAGAACCCGACGTAGCGTCTGCCTCACGTCCCGCGCCGGCCCCATCGGTCTCCTGCGCCCCATCGGTCTCCGCCCCATCGGCCTGGACGATCTGAGACAAAGAACCCTCAGCGGAGGCGGCGACGGCGACGGCGGCAAGGATCGCCTGGATGCGCGCCGACTTGACCTTGGAGATGCCGCCCGGGCGAATTGCCTCCTCCACCTCAGCAACAGGCGCCGCAAGCACAGCCGCGTAATCAATCGGCTGGGCGGGCAAGTCCGAATCCGTAAAGCGCTCACGCAAGCGCAGGAAGGCAACATCACGGTTGCGGTCGTTGGTGCTCTGGGAGAGCACCGTCAGGATCAGCTCGTCAAGCGGGCGCCCGTGAGGCGCCATGCGCGGGATCCCGTAAAGCTCGCGCAGCCGATCGCGAATGCGCGCTACACGAGCCGGTGGCGGGGGTCTCCAGTCATTCTTTGACACGGGGCTACGGTAGCCGCAAGAGCCGAGGCCACGGGCGGCCTCGACATGGCCCCATGCCACAACACAGGCATTCAGCGTGTGGCACGCACAGGCAATCAGCCTCTGGCACGCACAGGCATTCAACGTCTGGCACGCACAGGCAGTCAGCCTCTGGCACGAACAGGCAATCAGCGTCTGGCGGCCAGCGCTACGTGCACTTCCTCGCCCTGCTTGGTCAACACCCAAGCGTTCGGTGCGCCGGTGCCGGGCACCGTGCTCTTGTTGACGACGAGCCCGAGCTTCTCCAGACGCGCCAGCAACTTGGAGATCTGTCCCTGGTCACCTATCCCGGCGCGCGCCGCAACGCCGCGATTGGAGTCACCCGGCTCACCGGCAACAGCCAAAAGCACACGTACTGTGCGGTAGGTGAGCCGCATGTCCAGCTGACTGAGTGGATCGCGCTCGCCACGATAGGCCTTAGCCGGGGCCTTGGGGACTGGCCTTGAGAGCTCCTTGCGGGCGGCCGCCGATCCCAGATAGGGGAGCACAATCATGCTCGCCAGCGGGCCCGTGAGCTCGAGGAAGGAGCCCGGTGTATCTTCCAGCAGCCGCGAGTGTAGGATCGAGAGCACTCCCCCGACGACGCCCTCTGCGGTCAGTGAGGGAGTTTGCTTCTCGGCCTTGAGCTCGGCGTTTGCTTCGTTCACAAACGCGACCATCCGCTCGACCGCCGCTCGACGGCGCGACAGCGCGCTGTCTCCCGCGGCAAGGGACTCCACGACCAGTAGTCGCCCCGTGGCGCGCTCGGCGTCCAGAAATGCGAGCAGCGCAGTGAGCCCACCGCGCATGCGATCTACCCATCTCGCCGTCTCGTCGTAGCCGTCGAGCACGTATCGAGAAGCACGGGCGACACCCTCGTCGAAAGCCTCGAGGAAGCACTCTTCGCGGTCTGAGTAGATCTGGTAGAACGTGCGACGCGACACACCTGCCCGCTCGACCACGTGTGCGACGGTCACGTCAGCCACACCGTGCTCGGCAGAGACGTCGATCATCGCGGCGAGCAAGCGCGCACGCTGGATTTCAGTTACGCGTTCGCGCCCAAGCTCGCGTACCGCACCATCTCCATCCGAGCGGACTATCGCGTCGCGCGCCGGCGTTGAGGAGCGTGGGAGCGTCCGTCGTCTGCCGGCCATCTCATCCTCTTCTTTTGCGTTGGCCTTGGCTTAGGTGTGGGACAGTCGCTGAGATCTATCCGTGGTTACGACATAGAGACGCCGCCTGACGGCGCCACCGCGCTCACAGGGCAACAACCCTCTCCCCTGCCTGCGAGCACGTTGAAGACGCGCGCTAATCTAAACCACAACTGGCAGATTGTCAAGTCCCCGTTCATAAAGGTCGCTTGACTTCCAGGCTCCGCCAACGCACCCGCCAGACCATGCGGCGCCAGCCGAACCCGGCGTCGCTCGGACCATTCGGCGCCGGCCGAACCCGACTTCGCTCGACCATCCGGCACTAGCCGAACCCGGCGTCGCTCGGACCATTCGGCGCCGGCCGAACCCGACTTCGCTCGACCATCCGGCGCTAGCCGAAGCCGGCGTCGCTATATCCTCGCGAGGTGCCCGCGGTCCAGGAGAACAGTGGCGAAATCGGCGAGCTGCCCGTGTTCTGGCGCAGCGCACCGTCGCCGAACTCAGCTGTCGCGCCGGTGCTCTACCTACACGGGGTGCCGAGCAGCTCCGAGGACTGGATAGCGCCTCGCGAGCACCATGGGAGCCGACCGCGTTGGAGGCGCTGGTGGAGGCACAAGCGCAGCGGAGACGATTGGGTGCAGGCGCCGCTGTACGAGGAGGGATTTCTCGAACGCACAGGTGGGCTGGCTCCAGACCTACCCGGCTTTGGGCGCACCGGCAAGCCCGGCTACCTGCAGTACACGATCGAGGAGTACGCGGGCTTTATCGAGCGCTTCCTCGACATGCTTAGCGTCGAGCGTGTGCGCATGCTCGTGCACGACTGGGGCGCGGTGGGACTAGCGTTCGCCCAAGCTCATCCCGAGCGCGTCGAGCGGCTGGTCGTGTGCAACGCGGTGCCACTGCTACCCGGATATGAGTGGCACCGCACCGCACGTATATGGCGCACACCGCTGCTAGGAGAGATCGCGATGGGTGCGACGATACGGCGGGTGCTCAAGCGCTCGACGCGTGAGGCGAACGTAGGGCCCGGCTCGTTGCCCGATGCATGGATCGACTCGGTGATGGAGCACTTCGACCAGGGCACACAGCGTGCGATCCTGCGGCTGTATCGCAGCTCTCCGAGCGAGGTACTTGCCAGAGCCGGCGAGCGCCTGGAATCGCTGCGGATGCCCTCGCTCGTGCTGTGGGGCATGCAAGATCCCTACATACCCGAGCGCTTCGCCCGCGCCTATGCGCAAGCCCTGCCCGAGAGCCAGCTGGTCGAGCTTGCGGACGCCGGGCACTGGTGGTGGCTGGATCGCCCCGACGCAATAGAGCGGGTCGTCGAGTTCATGAACGCCGCCTGAGAGCGACCCAGAGCCGGCCGGGCGACGAACAGCCAAGCAAAAACAGCCCGAGCAGAAAAACGACCCAAGCAGACAGCCCAAGCAGAGAAAACACCCCGAACAGAAAACAGCCCAAGCAGAACAGCCCAAGCAGAAAACACCCCGAACAGAAAACAGCCCAAGCAGAAAACAGCCAAAGCAGAAAACACCCCGAACAGAAAACAGCCCAAGCAGAAAACAGCCAAAGCAGAAACGGCCCGAGCGGCGAACAGCCAAAGCGATGACAACACCCAGCGCAGCGACCATTCAGCAGGAACTTCGAGGGCGCCGTGAGCAGACCAGGCGCCTGTCGGCTACTCCTTTGACGCTTGCGCTGGTCATGGCCGTCCCGCTCGCGCTGGCTTACTTGATCCTTGCGCCGCCCGCGGGTGACCTGGCCGCGGCCACGTACCGCAGCGATCTGTTTGCGCGCGTGGGGCTCACCACTTGGGACACCGGCTGGTACGCGGCACACGGCTACTGGCTACCGGGCTATTCCTTGCTCTCGCCGGCACTTGGAGCGCTGCTGGGAGTACGGCTGCTGCTCGCACTATCTGCGCTCGCCGGCTGCGCCCTGTTCGCTCTGATCGCAGAGCGCGTATTCGGCACGGCGGCGGCGCGGGTTGCCGCTGCGTGGTTCGCGCTCGGCTTCTGCGTGGGATTGCTCTCCGGGCGCGTACCGTATGACCTCGGCTTCGCGATCGGGCTCGCCTCGGTGCTCGCACTGATGCGCGGAGCGCTCCCGGCAGCTTTGGGGCTAGCGGTGCTCACAAGCATTGCCAGCCCGGTGGCCGGAGCGTTTCTCGGCCTCGCGGGGTTGGCACTGGCGCTAAGCGATCTCCGCGGCGTGAGTGTGTGGGAAAACACCATGCCCCGCGCGCGCGGGGGGGGCATCTCATTTTTCGGACACACCGCGGACAGTAAAACGAGCCGGGGTGAGCACGAGTACGACGAGCGCAGAGGGGGTGAGCGCGGACACGATGAGCATAAGCATGAGGCGCAAAAGCAGAGTGAGCGCAGGGCGCAAGCAGACCTACGTCGTAGTTTGGCCCTGTGCGCCGCTGCCCTGATCCCGGTCCTGGCACTCGGCATCGTCTATCCCGACGGTGGTTACGAGCCGTTTGCCGCGTCTGCCTTCTGGCCGGCGCTCGCGGGCGTGCTGCTGATCGCACTGCTGTTGCCACAAGGACCGCTGACCCCGCACGGCCGGCGGATGCTGCGGGTCGCGAGCGCCCTGTACGCGCTTGCGCTGATCGGCGCGTATACGATCCACACGCCCGTCGGCGGGAACGCCGTCCGACTCGGACCGCTGCTCGCCGCGCCGCTGCTCGCCGGGGTGCTTTGGGAGAAGCAGCGTGTACTGCTGGCGGCGCTCGCGCCGCTACTGCTCTATTGGCAGCTGGCGACGCCAGTCCGCGATTACAGCTCGATCGGCGGCGACCCATCGGTGCATGCCTCCTACT
This sequence comes from uncultured Solirubrobacterales bacterium, assembly GCA_963704555.1. Lineage (GTDB taxonomy): Bacteria > Actinomycetota > Thermoleophilia > Solirubrobacterales > Solirubrobacteraceae > Palsa-744. The sequence goes on along the minus strand of OY969921.1, from coordinate 583,902 downwards.
ACGCTCCCGTGCTCGCGGAGCTGCGAGGGCTAAGTCACGGGAGGCCAACCATCGTAGAGGTGCCAATGACGGCGGCACACTGGGAATCCGCCTACATGGCGGGCCACGAGGGCGTGGAGCTTGCACGCGGATGGGAGCGCCAGCTCGACACCCGCTATGCAGCCATCTTCTACCGCAAGACGCTCAGCCCGGAGGCCTATCGCTCGTGGCTCGCGGAAAACCGGGTGGTGTATGTGGCCCTGCCAGACGCCCCACTTGACAAAGCAGGCATCGTGGAGGGCAAGCTGGTCGCCCATGAATTGCCGTATTTGCGCGAACTGTGGCACTCTGAGCACTGGCGTCTCTACCGGGTGATGGGCTAGGCTTTCCCCGATGTTGTCGCGAATCTCCTGGCGCAGCCTGCAGGCACGGGTGATGCCGAACGGCTGGCTGGACCTGCTGCGCCAGATCGTCCTGGTCGGCTTGGCTTACGGCGCATACAGCCTCGTGCGCGGACTCGTCTCCGGAGACACAACCACCGCTTTCCAGCACGCGCGTGACTTGATCGGAGTGGAGCGCTCGCTACACGTGTTTGTCGAGCCGAGCATCCAAGCTTGGGCGTCGAGCAGCCACCTACTGATGGACTTCTCCAGTTGGCTGTACGTGAACGCGCAGACCTCGATCACGCTTGCGGCGCTGATCTATCTGTACGTGCGCCACAATCGCTCGTTCTACTTCGTGCGCAACATGTTCGCGATCGCCATGCTGATCGCATTGGTGGGGTATGCCGTCTTCCCTACAGCGCCGCCGCGCTTCCTGCCCGAGTGGGGCTTCATCGACTCGGTGTCGGATCTGACCGGCGTACACGTCTCGCACGCCAGTGCCTCGATGAACTCACTGTTCAACCCCTATGCGGCCGTCCCCTCTATGCATGTGGCGTTTGCGCTGATGATCGGCTGGCCGCTGGCGTCGCTGTCCCGTACCCGCGTTGCCTCGATTCTGTGGCGGCTGTATCCGCTGCTGATCGCGTTTGTGATCATCGCCACCGCCAATCACTTCATCATCGACGCGCTGCTCGGGGCGCTGACAGCGGGCGTCTCGGCACTTGGGGCGCGACGCCTGGCACGGATGAGGCCGGCGGCGTGGCGCTTCGGGCCGGAGCCGGCCGGAGCCGGGTAGGGTGCAACGCCGTAGTTCAAAGTCCAGGTTATTCATGACATGCAACCATTTAGTTGCATGTCGCCTCTTTCTAGGACCTCGCTTTTCCTAGATATCGCCATCCCCTCTTGCGTAGGCCCCTCACTTTCCTAGATATCGCCATCGCCCCTTGCATAGGCCCCTCACTTTCCTAGATGTCGCCATCCCCCCCCTCGCATAGGCAACCAACGCTACGCCGACGTGGGCGCACCGGCGGCTCAGGTCGCTCGCGCCGCAACGGACGCGCACCGCTGACCGGACCCCAACGGCGGGAGATGGTGCGCGAGCGGCTGATCGAGTCGCGGCTGACCCCCAACGCGATCTCGCTAACCGGCTTGGCGCTGAATCTGGTGGCGGCCGTGCTCGTTTGGGAGAGGCTGTACTTCCTTGGCGGGATCGCGTTCATCGTCGGCTCGGTGATGGACACGCTCGACGGACGCTACTCGCGCATGTCAGGCAAGGGCACCCCTTTCGGTGCATTCCTCGACTCAACGCTCGACCGCATCGAGGAGGGGATCGTGTTGACAGCCGTGGCAGCGGACTTCGCGCGCGAAGGACGCTCTGGTGCCGCCGCCGCGGTGGTCGTAGCGGTGCTGGCATCGCTGATGGTCTCCTACACACGGGCGCGAGCGGAGGCGCTTGGAGTCGAGTGCAAGGTCGGAATCGCCACACGACCGGTACGAGTCGTGATTCTCTCGATCGGCTTGATCTTCGCCAAGGGCGCCTCGCTAGGACACTTCAGCCTGCTAGCTCCAGCTGTCTATGTCTTGGCGGCGCTGAGCGTGATCACCGTCGCCCAGCGCGTCTGGCACGTCAAGCGCGCGTTGTCTGTCACCTAAAACCCGTACCGGGGTAGTCTCCCCCGACCTCCACAAAGGACTGAGCAACTAGATGAGCATTCAACAGAGCAACGGCGCAGCCTCCACAAACGGCAAGGCGCGCTACCAGCAGGACAAGGTGCGTGTGGCGATCGTCGGGGTCGGCAACTGCGCCTCGGCGTTCGTGCAGGGCGTGCACTACTACAAAGACGCCGACCCGACCCAGCTCGTGCCTGGGCTGATGCACGTGGATCTTGGCGGCTACCACATCAGCGACATCGAATTCACGGCCGCGTTCGACATCGACGCTACGAAGGTCGGCAAGGACCTCGGGCAAGCCATCTGGGCGGGCCAGAACAACACGATGAAGTTCGCCAAGGTGCCAAAGAAGCTTGGCGTGCCCGTGTACCGCGGCATGACCCACGACGGACTCGGCAAGTACCTCAAGCAGAAGATCAAGAAGGCCCCAGGTGAGACAGCCGACATCGTCAGCATCCTCAAGGAGACACACACCGACGTGGTCGTGTCCTACCTGCCCGTCGGCAGCGAGGACGCGACCAAGTGGTATGTCGAGCAAGTGCTGGAGGCCGGTTGCGGCTTCGTGAACTGCATCCCCGTTTTCATCGCGCGCGAGGACTATTGGGACAAGCGCTTCAAGAAGGCGAACCTGCCGATCGTCGGCGATGACATCAAGTCACAGGTAGGCGCGACGATCGTGCACCGCACGCTGGCGCGTCTGTTTGCCGATCGCGGCGTGAAGATGCTGCGCACCTCGCAACTGAACGTCGGCGGCAACATGGACTTCTACAACATGCTCGAGCGCGAGCGCTTGGAGTCCAAGAAGATCTCTAAGACCAACGCGGTCACCTCAATCATGGACGAGCAGCTGCCCCCTGAGGACGTGTACATCGGCCCGAGTGACTACGTGCCGTGGCTGACCGACCGCAAGTGGGCGCACATCAGGGTCGAGGGCCAGGCCTTTGGCGATGTGCCCTTGACCGTAGAGATGAAGCTCGAGGTGTGGGACTCGCCCAACTCCGCCGGCATCGTGATCGACGCGGTGCGTTGCTGCAAGCTTGCTCTGAACAACGGCATCGGCGGCCAACTGGACGGACCGTCGAGCTACCTGATGAAGAGCCCGCACAATCAGCGGCCCGATAATCTGGCGCGCGAGGAGACCGAGAAGTTCATCGCCAAGCACACCCGGCTGGCTGCCACTAGGCCGAAGGGACGCACCGCGCCAAGCAAGACCGGTGGACTAAGTCAGGCCGCTGCATCGCGCAAGACTGCTGCATCGCGCAAGACTGCTGCACCGCGCAAGACCGGTGCACCGCGCAAAACTGCTGCACTAAATCAGACCGACGCGGCGCGCCGGGCCGCTACCAAGTCCTGACAGGAACCACCTTGCCCGTCCTGCGCCAGGATGGGCAAGGAAGGCCAGACAGACGAGCATAATGTGGGAGTGAGCGCCACTCCCACGTTCTCGATAGCTCATGTCTCCCCATACCCCTTGGAGGCACAAGAGAACGAGGTCAACGCCCACATCTTGCGCCTTGCGGGCGAGCTGTCCAAGCGCGGCCACCGTGTGCTGATCCTCGCGCCGTCGCGCTCCCCTGAGCGGGTGCGCGAGTCGCGCCGCGAACTGCGCGTCGCGAAGTCAAAGCCGGAGAGCCTGTTGCAGGAGACGAACAACGGGACACCGCGCGTGTTCGCTATTGGCGAGGTACTGGACGTGCCCAGCTCCACAGGCCGGCGCGCGCGCGCGCTGCCGGTCGACGTAGCGCGCACCTTGGAGGACCTGCTGGGCAGGGTGCCGCTCGACTTTGTGCACGTGCACGAGCCGTTTGCGCCAAGCGCATCGAGCACCGCCTTGCGCTATTCGCGCGCACTGAACGTGGGCTCGTTTCACGCACCGACCGAGCGTTTGCTCTCGACTACCGTGGCACGCCGTTTCGTCGAGAGTTTCTTTGGCCGCCTGGACGCGCGCATTGCGAGCCTCCCCGAGACAGCCGAGCTGATGAGGGCCCACTTTCCCGGCGAGTATCGGGTGCTGGCAGCCGGCGCAATCGAAGAGGTCGAGGCGATCTATCGCGAGTTGGCCGCCCGTCGACACGACCCCAATGGCGATCCGGCTCTACGCAAGCGCCTCTCACGGCGCCCCTTGATCGACGTTGACCTGCACATGCACACCGACCATTCCGGCGACTGCGAAACGCCGGTCGAGGTGCTCTTGGCGACGGCCAAAGAGGTCGGCCTCGGAGCGATCGCCGTCACCGACCACAATGAGATTTCCGGCGCCTTAGAAGCGCGCGAGAAGGCCAAGGCGGCCGGCGTGAAGGTGATCGTCGGAGAGGAGGTCAAGACCGCTGAGCAAGGCGAGGTGATCGGCCTATTCATCGAGGAGAAGATTCCCCGCGGGCTGAGCATGGCCGAGACCGTCGCCGAGATCAAGCGCCAGGGCGGGCTGGTGTACGTGCCGCACCCGTTCGACCGCATGCATGCGGTGCCCGATTACGAGCACCTACCCGAGATCCTGGACGACATCGACGCGATCGAGGTCTTCAACCCACGGGTGGCGATCGGTGCCTTCAACGAGGAGGCGGTGCGCTTCGCCGCCAAGTACCGGATCGTCGCTGGGGCCGGCTCGGATTCGCATGTAGCTCAAGGTCTTGGATCGGTGCGCATAAGAATGCGCGACTTCGATGGCCCGCAGGAGTTCTTGCAGTCATTGAGGGACGCCGAGATAACGACCAAGCCTTCGAGCCTCATCTACGTACAGGCGCTGAAGTTCCTGCAGACGAAGGCGACCCCGGCGTCAGCTCGCCGGGCAACGCGCGAGCGGCGCGTGCGACGAGCCACACGGGGCGGCGGAGGCGCGACATGAGCGCTCAGGGACCAGTGAATGCTTGCTTATTGTGGCCTACACGGCGCAAGTAGTGATGCACGTGCAAGGACAACACGGCCCGCCGTCTAATCCTTCCGCGTCGATGCCCGCTACAGATGACGAGATCCGCGAGAAGTACCTCGAGCGGGCAATCAGGGAGCTGAATGTGCTGACGCGCGAGCTGCAGAGCTGCCCACACTGCCCGCGTGGCCAGCTGATGCCGGTGCTCGGCTCTGGCCATCCGCAGGCGGACATCATGCTGCTCAAGCACGCACCGCTGCCCTCCGAGATCGAGGAGGGCGTCGCCTTCTACGGACGCTCTGGCGGCGCGCTGATGAAGTCGTTCAAGCGGCTGTCGATCGATCCGCTGGCTGTTTATGGGACGTTGTGCGTCAAGTGTCCGCTGGCTGATGCATCCATGGCAGACCCGGAGTGCATCGCGCGCGTCGTGCAGGAGATCGCGATCGTGCAACCGCGGATCGTCGTGGTCATGGGGTCCGAGGCATTGGCGGCGCTGAACGAACTCGATATCCCGCTTGCGCGGCCGCTCGAGCCACGCATGGGCGAAATTCAGCAGCTCACCCCCACGACTGACGCGCTGTACGTGCCGAACATCGACGAGTCACTCGACGAGCAGGACTCCAAGCGCGCTTTCTGGGCGGCCTTCCGTGCGCTCGGTGAGTGGCACGCGGCACAGCCGCCTTACTAGACGCCGGCAATAACCGTCCCAACGGTGCCGCATACAACCGTCGCAAATCGGCTTTCGACTAGTCGGCGCGGCTACAATCCAACCATGGCAACCAGCCCCAAGCCGAGGCCGAAAGGTCCGTGGACCCCGGAGGAGATTGCTCGCAATGAACATGTTGCCCAGGCGAGAGTCGCCAGGGACCGTCAGCGTGGCATCAACACAAACCTCGAAGAGGGCGTGGCCCTGACCCGTTTTGCCAACCGCTTCGCCGAGGCATTCCGGGATGCCCGACGCGCTTGACCCAGCACCACTCCTGAGGCATCTCAGCGAGCAAGGGGTCGAGCACATAATTATCGGGGGCTTCGCTGTCGTCGCTCACGGCCATGTGCGTCCTTCCAAGGACCTTGACATCGTGCCCGAGCCGTCTCGCGAGAATCTCGAACGCCTGGTGGGCGCTCTACTGGCTGTGAATGCCGCTGACGCCGAAGTCGGCGACTTCGATCCGTCGGAGCTTGCGATGTCAGCGACACGCATAGATGATCTTCTACAAGGTGGCAATTTTCGCCTCACGACCGACCTTGGCGATCTAGACATCATGCAATGGGCTAGCGGGATCGATGCCGATGATCTGTACCGAGAACTCGACAGTCAGGCCTTGCAGGCAAACGTGGACGGCACCACGATACGGGTGTGTAGCCTGGAGCATCTACGTGCGATGAAGCAAGCTGCTGCTCGACCACAGGATCTGGAAGATCTCAACCGCCTTGGACTGTTGCGGGCGGCTGAATGACGTCCTACCTTGTGAGCACGATCTTGCCGAGCTTGCCGCCGGCGGCAAAACGATCATAGGCGGCCGCGACATCTTGGAGCGGGAAAGTCTCGGCGATAGGAACGAACAGCGCCGGTTTCGAGGCACCGCCCGCCAGTTTCGAGGCACCGCCCGCCGGCTTTGAGGTGCCACTCATCGCCGGCTTTGCCGAGGCGTCACTTCTAACGTCCACCTCAAACAAAGGCAGCACTTCTCGCTCCAAACGACGAGCGGCCAGCGCCTTCTCCTCCAGCGAGCGTGCGCGCAAAGTGGAGCCGTGGATGCGGGCGCGCTTGCCCATCAGCGCGAGCAGGTTTAGCTCGGCCTTGACGCCGGCCGAGACGCCGACCACGCAGATGCGCCCGCCGACGGCAAGCGCCTTCATGTTCTCGGCCAGGTTCGGTGCTCCTACGAGCTCGAGGATTACATCGAACGGGCCGTGCTCCGCAAAGCCCTCAGGCGCGATCGCGCTGGCGCCGAGTGCTGCCACAGCTTCGCGCGACTCGACGCGGCGCACGGTCGCTGTGACGCGCGCGCCTGTGGCTCTTGCAAGCTGAATCGCGGCCGTGCCGACGCCACCGGCGCCACCGTGTACGAGCACGCGCTCGCCGGGACGCAAGCCCGCCTGGGTAAAGAGGGCGTCGTGGGCGGTCGTGAACGTCTCCGGCAGGCCACCCGCCGCGGGCCAGTCGAGCGCGCCCGGCACCGGCATCAACTGACGTTCGTGTACGACCGCCAGCTCTGCCTGCCCGCCACCGCCGACGATCGCCATCACACGATCCCCAACCTCGAAGCGCGGAGCTGCGCTCGGGCCGAGCGCCTGCACCTCGCCCGCCAGCTCCATGCCGGGAATGTCCTGCGGCGAACCCGGGGGCGCCGGATATAGCCCGCGCCGCTGCATCATGTCGGCACCGTTGAGCCCGGCCGCGCGCACGCGCACGAGCACCTCGCCGATACCGGGTTCCGGGTCGGGATGCTCCTCAACGAGGATCTCTCCATCGCGAATCGTTGCCGCGCGCATTTGGCGCAACCCTAGCGTGTGTCAGGGTCGCGACCAGCCTGGCGCTGGTCCTGTTCACGCTCAGCGGCTGACGGCCCGTCGGACTGGCTTACGATGGTCGCGACGCCCGCGACGCCCGCGACGCCCGCGACGGTCGCGCCGTCCGCGGCACCGAGCTCATGATGCGACCTGTGTGGCCTGTGTGGCCTGTGTGGCCTGCGACGGGCGAATCATGAGCCACAGGGGTGGGCTGCCGCCGACGCGCAGCTCTTTGACGTGTTTGAAACCGAGACGCTCGTACAGCGCGGCGCTACGTTCGCTCGAGGCCTCGATGTAGGCGGGCAGGCCCTCGCGGTCGCAACGGTCAAGCGCCGGTCGCATCAGGGCGCTACCGAGGCCCTTGCCCTGCATCTCCGGGTGCACGCCGATGTCGCGGACGTAATAGTGCGGGCCACGGAGTTCGCGCGCGTGGCGCCACTCCATCGCGGCTCCCATCCTTGCCGCCCTCGGTAGGTGGATCCCGAAAGCGCTGCCGTGCAGCAGGGTGGTACGCGGCGGCACACGCCACTTACCGGGCGGCAGGGTCAGTGCGGCGCCGCTGAGATCGTCTGTCGTCCACACGCATCCGTGCGGCAGCGCATAGTGAGCCAGATCGAGTCCGAAGTAGCGCCGCAATTGCGCAAGCCGCTTGCCGTCCTTTGGCATCAACCAGCCGAAGACCGGGTCATCGAGGAATGCTTCCGCGAGCATCGTCTTCAGGCCTGGGACATCCTCGGTGCTCGCTGGGCGCATCCCGAGACCTACCCCCGCTCCAGCAACGCCACGCACTCGATGTGCGGGGTCTGCGGGAACATGTCCACCGGGCGCACCTTCACCAAGCGCCAACCCGCCTCTACCAGCTGGGCGGCGTTGGGGGCCAGCGTCGTCGGGTTGCAGGAGACGTAGACGATGCGCTTGGGCGAAGCTTCGATTATGCGGCGCACCACCTTCTGCGAGAGGCCGGCGCGCGGCGGGTCGACGACCACGACATCGGGCTTACCCGCGCGCTCGAGCAGCTCGGGCAGGGCCAGGCGGGCGTCGCCGGCGAAGAAGTGGGCATTGGTGATGTCGTTGCGTTTGGCGGCGGCAATCGCGTCGGCAACAGCTTGCTCGACTATCTCGATCCCCCACAGCTCGCCGGCGCGCGGGGCGAGTGTGAGCGCGATCGTGCCGATCCCGCAGTAGAGATCGTAAACCCGCTCCCAGCCCTCAAGCGCCGCGTACTCGGCGACGATCCCGTACAGGACCTCGGCCATCTCAGTGTTGGTCTGAAAGAACGCTTCCGAGGAGATGCGCAGGTCGAGCTCGCCCAGGCGCTCGGGCAGCTCGGCGTCACCCCATACGAGCTCAGTCTCGCCGCCCATCGTCGTCTCCGCCAGCGAGGAGGAGCGCGTCCAGAGGACACCGCTGAGCGTCTCCTCGCCCAGGCCGGCGACAAGCGCCGCCGCCAGCTCACCAACTTCCAGCTCGCCGTCGGTACTGACCAAGCGGATCTGCAGCTTGCCGCCGCGGCGGCCTTCGCGCACGACGAGATTGCGCAGTAACGGTACCGGCGAGTCGATGCTCTCGCGGCGACGATCCCAGGCGCGCAAGCCTTGGGCGTGCGCCCAGTCGAGCGCAACCTCGCGTGCCTTGTTGCCGAGCTCTGAGGCCAGCAGGCAATCCTCGATCGGATCGACTCGCTTCCAGCCGCCGGGGGCGTGGAAGCCACACACCAAAAAGCCTGTTCCGGATTCCCTGGTGTTTTCTGAAACGGTGGAAGACGATGATGGAGTATCCAAGGGATACCCAGTACCGAACGAGTACTCCAACTTGTTGCGGTAGCGCCATTGCTGGAGCGCGGGCACGATCTCCTCCAAATCGAAGGCCTCGAGCCTGCCGATGCGCCGCAGGGCGTCATCCACCTGTTCCTGCTTGATCTGCAATTGCCGCTCATAGGGCAAGACCTGCCAGGCCACACCCGGGTGATGGGCAGTCGGCGCGATGCGCTCAGGGCTCTCCTGCAAAACCTCCACCATGCGCGCGTGGGCATAGCTGCGCTTGCGCTTGACAACGACAGCGCGCACACGATCGCCGGGGAGGGCGCCGGAGACGAACACGACGTAGCCGCCATCGCCGAGTCGCCCAACGCCCTCGCCCCCGTGAGCAAGCGAGTCGATCTGAAGCTCGATCTCCTCGCCCCGCTCGGGGCGCTTGAACGACACTTGCGAGCCGCCGGCAGCAGGCAGATGTGCATCGAGACCGTTGGCAGCCAGCTTGGCGCCTGTTGCGCTCATGACGACGGCTGCTCGACCAGCAGCTCAAGCAGCGCCTTCTGCGCGTGCCGACGGTTCTCGGCCTGATCCCAGATTCGCTGGCGCGAGCCGTAGAGCACCTCGGTCGCGATCTCCTCGCCCGGGTGTGCCGGCAGACAATGCAGCGCGATCGCAGCCGGATCCGCCGCGTCGAGCAGTGCGTCGTCGATCCGGTACGGCGCCAACGCCGCGCGCCGAGCACCGGCGGTGTCCTCGTCGCCCATGCTCACCCATACGTCGGTGTAGAGCACATGCGCACCGCGCGCCGCCTCATAGGGGTCTTGACAGAGGGTCAGCGACCCCTCGGCACCCGGGGGCAGCCTTAGCGGCCCCTCAGTCAGAGGCAGGCCCAGCGAACTTTTAGCCGGACCCAGTGCCGGCGAGTCCTCAAGCGCATAGCCCGGTGGCGAGGCGATCGCGACGTCCATACCGGCAATCGCACCCAGGATCGCCAGCGAGCGGGCCACATTGGTGCCGTCGCCGACGTAGGCGATGCGCAAAGCCCTGAGACTGCCGAAGCTCTCGCGCATCGTCATCAGGTCGGCCAGCGCCTGGCACGGGTGGTGCAGAGCCGTGAGCATGTTGATCACAGGCACCGAGGCGTACTGCGCAAGCTCTTCCAATAGGGCATCCGGCCCTGTGCGGATGGCAATCGCCGCCACTTGGCGGGAGAGCACCAATGCCGTGTCGCGGGGTGACTCGCCGCGCGAGAGCTGCATCTCGCCGGAGCGCAGTACGACCGCGTGGCCGCCAAGCTCGTGAACGCCCATCTCGAAAGAGACTCGCGTGCGTGTCGAGGGCTTCTCGAAAATCAAGGCCACGCCGCGACCGGCCAGCGCGCGCGAGGAAAGCGGAGCTGCCTTCAGCTCGATCGCGCGGTCCAGCAACGCGTCGAGCTCGGCCGCGCTAAGCTCGGCGCCTGTGAGGAAGTGGGGAGGCACAGTCCGTCAGTTTATGGGGCCGGTCGCGATCGTCTGCGCGACAGGGGTGCTCGTTGCCGGCTGCGGCTCGAGCGAATCGAAAGGTACGACCGGCACAACCGCCGCGACAAACGCCAAAAGCACGACGGTCAAGGGGGGGCTGACGGTGCCCGGCAAAATCAACTACGCCAAGCCCCCGGCGAACGCAACCGTGCAGAGCGGCGTCGTCACGATCACCTACCACGAATTCGCGATCGAACCGGACACGCTCAAGGCGAAGGTCGGTAGCACGCTCAAGTGGATCAACAACAACACGGAAAAGTGCAACGTCAAGAGCGAGGGCGGGCCCTACACGTTCGACTCCGGCGACCTCAAGCCCGAAGGCGGGACGTTCGAATTGAAGCTCGACAAGCCCGGCACGATCCACTACGAGTGCACGTCCTACCCGACCACGATGAACGGCTCGATCGAAGTCGTGGAATAGATGCCTATCGGAAAACCCGTCGGATCGCGTCTCTCGCCGGTCTCTCGGGAGTCGGGAGCGTCGGGAGGTTTAGCCGAAAGACTTGGGTCTGGAAACGCCCAGAAAAACACGTCCCTAAAATTTTTGACGCATAACTTTACGGTCCGCACAAAAGGGGGTCGCGCCGAACCCAAAGAATTCGGACTTACCTGACCCCCCTGGATGCTGCTACCAACAGCATCTATTCGGAAGCCCGCCGCATCGACTTCGGGGGAGCGGTCAACTGGGCGAGGAAAAGTCGGCAACGCCCGCCCGAGGGCTTGAAGCCCTCGCGTAGGTGCGCCGCGGAATCCGTCCCGCCCCATGCGCCAGCCGCCCTGCATCCACCGCGTGGCGCATCGCGGCCGCCATCGCCACCGGAGCCTGTGCGCGCGAGACTGCGCTTGCCACCATCACCGCGTCGCAGCCCAGCTCCATCGCAAGCGTCGCGTCCGAGGCCGTGCCCACGCCCGCGTCGAGCACTACCGGCACGTCGACGGCCTCTCGGATCAAGCTGATGTTGTACGGGTTGCGGATGCCCATACCGCTGCCGATCGGCGCGCCCAAAGGCATCACCGCCGCGCAGCCGACATCGACAAGACGCCGTGCCAGCACGGGGTCGTCGGTCGTGTAAGGGAGCACTACAAAGCCGTCGTCCACCAGCAGCTCCGCGGCCTTGAGCAGCTCGGGCGCATCCGGCAGCAGCGTGTCCTCGTCGCCGATCACCTCGAGCTTGATCCAGTCGGTCGCAAACGCCTCGCGCGCCAGCTTGGCGGTCAGCACCGCGTCGCGCGCGGTGAAGCAGCCGGCGGTGTTCGGCAGCAGCTCGACGCTCTCGCGCTCCAGCACGTCGAGCAGCGAGCCCTCAGCCTGCAGATCGACTCGACGCAACGCAACGGTCACCAGCTCCGAGCCGCTGGCGCGGATCGACTCGGCGAGCAACTCCAGCGAAGCGAAGCCGCCCGTACCGAGCAGCAGACGCGAGTGCAGCGTGCGGCCGGCGATCGTGAGCGAGTCGGCCGTCAACGGTCCCGCGGCCTGGGGGTCGGTCGAGCGCGAAGTCCTCGCGGTGGGGTCGCGCGCAAGCGGATCGGCAGAGACACCTGGGACGTGCCCGTTCTCTGGTGTCGCGGATTGACGCGTCGCGGGATCGGCCATGCTCAGATCATCCTCCCTGCATCGCGGTCAGGACCTCGACACGTGCCCCGTCCGGAATCGCAACCGTGCTCCAACCAGCACGCGGCACGACCTCGCCATCAACCGCCACGGCAATGCCGCGCGCATCGGGCTCGAGGTCGAGTACCCGCAACAGCTTTACGACGGTCTGCTCGCCGGCGTCATCGTGCGGAGTGCCGTTGAGGTAGATCATGAAGAGGAAATGGGTTCGTTCCTGGTCGCGTTACCCGGCAACGACCGCGTCACAAGCTCCGCGGTCAGGGGGGCGAGCAGGATGCCGTTGCGGTGGTGGCCCGTCGCCCAGGTCAACCCCTCAAGCGTGCCAGGGCCGATCACAGGGGCGTTGTCTGGCGTGCCTGGACGGTAACCCACGCCCAGCTCCTCGATCCGCAGCTCGCTTATACCCGGCACCAGCTCGTGCGCGTCGCGCAACAGCTCATATACCCCTCCCGCGGTCGCCTGAGGCTCGAACCCGCGCTCCTCCATCGTTGCGCCCAGCACGTAGCGACCGTCGCCGCGCGGCACGAGATAACCGCCCTCGAAGCGCACGACCCGCTGCAAAAGGCCCGGCCCGGCGGGATCGCGCAGGCGCATGATCTGACCCTTGACAGGGCGCACGGGCACACCGGCGCCCTCGGGCAAACCGGCCAAGCGCCCGCTCCAGGCGCCCATGGCCACCACCACGTCGCGCGCGTAGACCGTTTCGCACGCCCCATCCTGAGCAGTGAGCCGCGCATCGCGCGTAAGGACCCCATCGCGTGCGTAAATCGATTCGCACGCCCCATCCTGAGCAGTAAGCCGCGCATCGCGCGTGAGGACCCCATCGCGTGCGTAAGTCGATTCGCACGCCCCATCCTCCAAAACATCGCCACCCGCGCTGCCGATCCCCTCCACATCGCGTGCGTAGATCGATCCGCACGACCCTTTCTCCTCCAAAACATCCCCATTAGCGCTGCCGCGTGCTCCCACATCGTCCGTCTCCCTTCGCGACACCCTCACCCCAACGACGCGCTTGGCATCGGGGGCAAGCTCAAGACCGTGGACGTGCGTGTGTTCACGCACCTGCACGCCCTCCAGCTCGCAAGCACGACGCAGCGCGGCCACGACACGACGCGGGTCGACACTGTGGTCGTCGGGGGCTTCCAGGGCCAGGCGTACCGTCGGCGCAAGCGCGGGCTCGCGTTCGCGCGCCTCGCTTGCACGCAGGCGCAGCGCCCGCAGCCCCAGCGACTCGCGGAAGGCAAGCTGGCGTTCCAGCTCGTGTGCCTCGTCGTCGTCGCGCGCCACGACCAGCGTGCCCGTGCGACGCAGCCCGACGTCGATGCCCGAGGCTTGCTCCAGCTCCGCGGCGAAGTCGGGCCACATGCCGGCCGAACGCATGCCAAGCTCGAGCACGCGCCGGCCCGCCTCGCCGAACTCGACCTCGGCGACCGGCGCCAACATCCCGGCCGCGACGTGCGTCGCGCCGCTGCCAAGCTCGTCGCGCTCCAACAGCAGGACCGACATGCCGGCGAGACGGGCACGCCAGGCCACCGACAGCCCGATGATGCCGCCACCGAGAACCGCCAGATCGACAGTGGATTCGCTGGTCGTGCCCATAGGTTGATGCTAGAGGGCGCTCGCCAGCAACTATCTGCGACCCCATCTGACCGGCACGACCCTCCACAAGTGTCAGACTGGCGTGCGATGGCCCACCTGCGGCCCGTGCCCGACCCCGATGGCGAGCAGCGCCGAGCGCGCCTGGCCGCTGCACGCCTGTACCTCGTATGCGACTGCATGCCCGGCGATCGCGACCTGAGCGAATTCCTGGCCGAGGCGATCTCAGGCGGCGTCGATGTGGTGCAACTGCGCGAGAAGCATCTGGAGGACGAGTTCCTCGCCGAAGCGGCGAGCGTGGCCGCGGATGCCTGCGACGCTGCCGGCGCCTTGTTCATCCTCAACGACCGCCCAGACATCGCCGCGATGGTGCGAGCCGACGGCGTGCACGTCGGACAGCAGGACATGCCGGTCGCCGAGGTCCGCAAGATCGTCGGCCCCGACATGCTCGTGGGCCTCTCCACGCATGCCCCAAGCGAGATCGACGCTGCTGTGCCGCTTACGCCCGAGAGGACGCCGTACATCGACTACATCGGCGTGGGTCCAGTACACGCAACCCCAACCAAGCTGGGGCGCCCGCCGGTCGGCACCGAGCTTGTCAGCTACGCCTCGGCCCACGCCCAGGTCCCCTTCTTCGCGATCGGCGGCATCGACAGCGAGAACATCGTGTCAGTGCTCGACGCCGGGGCGGGCCGCGTGTGCGTGCTGCGCGCGATCTGCGATGCACGCGACCCCGAGCAGGCCGCACTCACGCTGCGCGGTGCGCTTGAGCTACGACCTTTGCCGAACGGCCATGGACGAAGTTAGAAAGAGCGTGCAGACGGAGTCGTCCAAAAGCACCGTCCCAGCCAAGTCAGGCGTCACAGCCAAGTCAGGCGAAGCGGTCGTCGCGGCCGTCACAGGCGAGTCGGGCGATGCGGTCGTTGCGGCTGGGCCTGGCGGTGAGGGCGGGCGGGGAGAGGCTCGCAAAAGCGCGATGCCCCCCGCGCGCGCGGGGGGCATCGCGCAAATCGACGTACCAGACGCACTGCAGCCGCTCGGAGAGGATGAGCGCCCCACACCGTTGCTCGTAGCGATCGTTGTGGCAGTGGCGGTGGCCATCGGGGTGTGCGTAGGCGTGGCAACTGTCCACGACCTCAGCCGACATGGCGGCTCACTGCCGGGCGGCCTGTTTCTAGGCGGTGCACTGTTCTTGCTGGCATGGGGCATGTACCAGCGCCGCTACTGGGCGGTGCTCAGCTTCGAGGCGCTGCTTGCCTTCCAGATCATCGTCACATCGCTTGCACTAATCGTCGCCGAGACATGGCTCGCTGCCGGACTGTGCGTGCTCAGCATCGGCCTCGCCGGCTGGCTGTTCTGGAAGTTGGTGCGCGTGATGGGCCGGATTCAGGCAGGCGAACGCGGGACAGACGAGGTGTCCGTGTAGTTCGGCGCGGTGACGTCCAAGCGAACCGCCGCAGGCGGAGCCGCGACTATTCGGCCGGGTCAGCGTCGGGTTTGAGAGCTGTCGTGCGATAGGCTCGCGGCGTCATGGCTGAGACCTCCTATGACATGATCGTGATCGGCTCCGGCCCCGGCGGCTACGTCGCCGCGATCCGTGCCGCCCAGCTCGGCAAGAAGACTGCCGTGATCGAGAAGGACAAGGTCGGGGGACGCTGCCTCAACTACGCCTGCATCCCCGCAAAGGCGGTCTTGCGCTCGGCCGACCTGCTTACTGAGATCCGTGAGGCCGGCGACTACGGCCTCAACGTCAGCGGCGTCGAGGTCGACTACAGGGCAGTGCAAAGCCGGCGCGAGAAGGTCGTCTCCACGCTCACCGGTGGCGTGGCCGCCCTGTTCAAGAAGAACTCCATCGACCTAATCGAGGGTGAGGCATCGCTGATGCGACCCTCAGCCGGAGACCGCGACGCGTCGCAGGCCGGGAACGGAGTTGGGGGCCAAGCGGGTGGAGATGCGCGAAAGGGCGATGCCCCTCGCGTGCGCGTGCGCGTGGGCAACCACGAGCTGACAGCCACAACCGTGATCCTCGCCACCGGCTCGGTCAAGCGCTCGATCCCCGGCGTCGAGTTCGGCGGCGGCGTGATCGGCACCGAGGAGGCCTGGGCACTCGCCGACCTGCCCCCGCGCCTAGCGGTCGTCGGTGCGGGCGCCTCGGGCGCGGAGATCGCCTCGGGCTTCGCGCGCCTGGGTAGCGAGGTGAAGCTGTTCGAGGTCATGGACCGCCTACTCCCCACCGAGGACGCCGACATATCGCGCCTGGTCGAGCGCGGTCTCAAGCGCCAGGGCATCGAGATCCACACCGGCACCCCCGTCGAGGGCGTTAGCGTCGGTGAGAGCGGCGTGCGCTTCAGCTATGGCTCGGAGTCGGCCGAGGTCGAGGTCGACTATCTCGTGATCTGCGCCGGGCGCGGGCCCGACGTGGACGCGCTTGGCCTGAAGGACGCAGGCGTCGAGCTGGATGCCCCATTCGGGGCACAGGCGGGCAGCGGCCTCGTGCGCGTCGACGGCGCGCAGCGAACCACGGCGCCCGGCATCTATGCGATCGGCGACCTCGTGCACGGTCCGGCGCTCGCTCACAAGGCATCGGACGAGGGCATCGTCGCCGCCGAGGACGCCGCCGGGCTCCCCACGCACCCGCTCTCCTACGTCGACATCCCCCGCGCCACGTTCTGCACGCCAAATGTCGGCTCGTTCGGGCTGACCGAGGAGCAGGCTCGGGAGCAGGGCTATGACGTGGTGGTAGGCAAGGTCCCCTACGGCGCGGTCGGCGGCGGCACGGTATACGGCGACCGCACGGGCCTCGTGAAGCTCGTCGGCGAGTCCAAGTACGGCGAGTTGCTCGGCGGGCACATCGTAGGCTCGCGCGCCACCGAGCTGATCCAGGAGCTGGTGAACGTGCGTGCTTTGGAGGGCGGCTTCGCCGAGGTGGCACGCATCGTGCACGGCCACCCGACGCTCTCAGAGGCCGTCATGGAGGCTGGACGAGCAGCCGACGGCTGGCTCATCCACGGCTGAAGACGCGCTCCCCGGAGCCCTCGGTAGTCGCATTGGGGCAGCTGGAGAGAGCGGAGCCGCCGGAGAAGGAGGGAGCCGCCGGAGAGAGAGTAGAGCCGCCGGAGAAGGAGGGAGCCGCCGGAGAGAGAGTGGAGCCGCCGGAGAAGGAGGGAGCCACTGGAGACGTAGGGGAGCCGCTGGAGAGAGAGAGAGAGAGAGAGAGAGATGAAGCCGCCAGGAGGTGAGGTGTAGTTATTTTTGAACTTTACGACTGTATATCCACATGTATCTATAATGGTATTTTCCAAAAAAGATACATAACCCCGTCCTCCTTTACCTTCGCCCTTTGACATCCCTCCACGATGGATGCCGAACCCACACCGAGCCTCTAGTCTCGAATTGATGTCCGAACCGGACGCCGTCTTCTATTTCGACCTCGCCTCGCCGCTTGCCTATCTGACCGCGGAGCGCGTCCTACACAAGATGCCCGTCCCAACCGAGTGGCAGCCGGTGCTCGCGCGCGAACTCCCAGAAGCAGAGTCGTTTGCGGCGTTTCGCTGTCGCGACGAGCAGGACATCTTCCGCTTGGAGGTGGAGCGCCGCGCGAGCGAGCTTGGCCTGCAGCAGTTGTGCTGGCCGAAGCCGTTCCCATTCGACAGCGACTTCGCGATGCGCGCCGCCACCTACGCCAAGTCGATCGGCCGCATCGTCGCCTTTGCACAGGCCGCGTTCCGCCAGGCATATGCAGGAGGACGATCGCTCGACAACGCGGACAATGTGCTGATCGCGGCGGCGGCCTGCGAGATGCATCCGTCCGCCGTGCTGAAGGGAGCCGAGCTGCGTTCGGTCGCAGAGCAGCTGTCTGTCGCCACCACCGCGGCCGCCGCACTCGGCCTCAGCGACGTCCCAGCGATGCGAGTTGGAGAGCGCGTTTTCCACGGCGAGCGCTCGCTCGAGGAGGCAGCCACCTACGCACGAGCCGCGATTGCGGAGATCGCGCCGTGAGAGCCGGCCGCTACTTCCGCCTGATCGTGCGCCGCGGTGGCCTCGCGCCGGCGTTCCTTGCCAGCCTAGACCGTATCGACCACATCGAGGTGGTCGAGATCGACGGCGGTGAGGTCGTCTTCTTCTGGGACTGTCCTCCCCACACGGCTTCGCGCCGCGCTCGTGAAGTACGCGAGGACCTGGGCCGCATGGATCGCGAGGACTTCCTCGCGCGCTGGAGTACCGTGGAAGCGTGATGAGAAGATCCTCGCCCGCCGGACCTGCCCAGGACCGGCTTGTATGCGCTTCCGCAAGCCAGGCGTCCGGCAAATGGACGTGAGGACATGACACTGGGCCGTCCCAACGGATGGGCTTCGAATCCCCTTGGTGCCAACCCGCCGGAGCCCGAGGTGGCGCGCACCCCGAAGGGCACACCCTCTGGGGCGCAGGCAAGCGAGTGGCTCGCCGCGATGGTGCTGATCCGTCGCTTCGAGGAGCGGGCAGGCGAGATGTACGCGCGCGCGAAGATCGGTGGCTTCCTGCACCTGTCGATCGGCGAGGAGGCAACGATCGTCGGTAGCGCGCGGGCGCTGCGCGACAGTGACTACCTGGTCTCGACGTACCGCTCCCATGGCGACGCACTCGCCCGTGGCACTCCGCCCGAGCAGGTGATGGCCGAGCTATTCGGCAAGCGCGACGGCTGCAGCAAAGGACACGGCGGCTCGATGCACATGTTCGACGCACAGCGCCGCTTCATGGGCGGCTACGGGATCGTCGGTGGCAACCTGCCGATCGCCGCCGGTATCGCGTTCGCCTGCGATCAGCAAGGCTCTGACGAGGTGACCCTGTGCACATTCGGCGACGGGGCTTCCAACCAGGGCACCTTCGGCGAGACCCTGAATCTCGCGGCGCTGTGGCGTCTGCCGATCGTGTTCATGGTCGTCAACAACCAGTTCGGCATGGGCACGTCGCTCAGCCGCCACTCGGCCGTCACCGACCTGCAGCGCAAGGGCGAGTCGTTGGGCGTTCCAGGCATGCGCTGCGACGGCATGGACATCCTCGACACCCACCGCGTCGTCTCCGAGGCGCTCGAGCGTGTGCGCACGGAGCGCAGGCCGCTACTCGTCGAGGCCGTTACCTACCGCTTCCGGGGCCATTCGATGGCAGACCCCGAGGACTATCGCAGCAAGGAGGAGGTCGCTCAGTGGCGCAAGCGCGACCCGATCCCCGCATTCAGCGAGCTGCTGGAGCGCGAAGGGGCGCTCACGACAGAACAGCGCGAGCAAATCGACCGCGATGCCATGCGTCGGGTGGACGCAGCGGTGGAGTTCGCCGAGCGCTCCCCGTTTCCCGACCCGAGCATGCTCTACGAGGACGTATACGTGCTCGACGGGCAGGCCCACGGCCACTATCACTGGTCGCCGCAGGTGGTCCTGTGAAGTACGCACCCCGCACGCGAGCCCGACGCCTCCCCGCACGGGTGGCGCAGACTTTGAGACACGTTCCAAAGACCCCTGCGCCGTACCATGCGCCCGCGTACCTCAGGGATTGCCGATGACCGAGATGCGCTATCGCGACGCCTTGAAACTGGCACTGCGCGAGGAGATGCTGCGCGATGAGAACGTCCTCCTGCTCGGCGAGGACATCGGTGTGTTCGGCGGTGCCTTCAAGGTCACCTCCGGCCTGCTGGAGGAGTTCGGCGAGCGGCGTGTGCGCGACACCCCCATCTCCGAGAACACGATCGTTGGTATGGGTGTCGGGGCTGCGATGGTCGGGCTGCGCCCCGTCGTAGAGCTGATGACGGTCAACTTCGCCTTGCTCGCGTTCGATCAGATCGTCAACCACGCGGCCCACATCCACTACATGTTCGGCGGTCAGGTACGCGTGCCACTCGTGGTACGGATGCCACAGGGCGCCGGTCATCAGCTGGGGCCGACCCACTCGCATAGCTTCGAGGCCATGTTCCTGCAAGTACCAGGTCTGCTTGTCGCCGTCCCCTCGACGGCCGCCGACGCACGCGGCCTCCTAAAGACCGCGATCCGCGACGATAACCCGGTGATCTTCATCGAGCACGAGTCGCTGTACGGCGTACGCGGCGAGGTGGATGAGGAGGATGAGCAGCCGCTTGCCTTCGGTCGCGCCCGCATCGTGCGCCCGGGTACAGACGTCACGATCGTGGGCGTTTCGCGCATGGCGCTCACGGCCGAGCGAGCGGCCGAGATGCTGGCGGCCGAGCACGGCATCAAGGCCGAAGTGATCGATCCACGCACGCTACGCCCGCTCGATCTCGACACGATCCTGGAGTCGGTGGCCAAGACCAACCGCTGTGTCATCGTCGAGGAGGGCTGGCCACACGGCGGCGTCGGCGCCAACCTCGCGGCGCTGATCTCAGAACAGGCCTTCGACAACCTCGACGCACCCGTGATGCGTGTGAGCGGAGCGGACGTGCCGATGCCCTACTCCAAGCCGCTGGAGCAAAGCGCGTTCCCGCACGAGCCGCAGATCGTGCGCGCCGCGCTCAGCGTGCTCGGGCACGACCCCACACAAGCGATCGGGCACGACCCCACACAAGCGACCAGACACGGCCCCACTCAAGCGCCTGCGAGCCGGCCCGCAGCGGGCGATGGACAGCGAGAGGGAGAAACAAACGCACCCGGCGCAGTCCAGGAAGCGATGCAGGAGACCGGCCTTGAGAGCGAGATCAGGCAGGCATCGCGATGAGCGAGATCGTGATGCCGCGCTTGTCGGACACTATGGAGGAGGGCACAATCTTGCGCTGGCTCAAGCACGACGGCGAGCACGTCCAGCGCGGCGAAGAGCTGGTCGAGATCGAGACTGACAAGGCCGCCATGACCTACGAGTCGGACAGCGATGGAACTCTGCAAACCATCGCACGCGAGGGCGACACGCTGGCCGTAGGAGAGCCGATCGCGCGGGTGGGCGAGGCCGACGACGACGCCTCACCCAATGGCGCCCAAGCAGCCCGGGATGCCCCCACCGCCCCGGAGGCTTCCACGACCACAGAGGCTCCTACAGCCTCAGAGGCTCCCACGATCCCGGAGACACCCACGATCCCGGAGACACCCACAGCCCCGGAGACACCCGCGATCCCGGAGACACCCACAACCTCAGAGACTCCCACGGCCCCCGATAGTCCCGCCACCCCAGATACCGCCGCGCAGCCTTCGGCGGCCGAGAAGCCCCAGCAGGCACCAACGCACGCCGAGCCGCCAGGGCCTACCCGGAATGGCGAGCGCGTCAAAGCATCTCCGCTCGCCCGACGGATTGCGCGAGAGAGGGGGGTAAACCTCGGGGCCTTGGTCGGCAGTGGGCCGGGCGGACGCATCGTCAAGGCGGATGTCGAGGTCGCGGGTTCTAAACCCGCCCCCGCTACTTCGAGTGTCAGCGACCGGCCACCCACGTCGGTCGCGGGTACTGGTTTCAATACAGCCCCCGCTACAACGCAGGCGGTAGAGCCGACCTCTACCGCGCCGTCACTGTCCACTCCATCGGACGCCGAGCGTCGGCCCAGCGAGGACATTGCCGGCGCCAAGGGCGAGACGACCGTCGTGGAGCTATCGCGCACGCAGCGCACGATCGCCAGGCGCATGGCCGAGTCCAAGGCGACGATCCCCGACTTCACGCTAACGGCGGACATCGACATGGAGCGCTGCGTGGATTTGCGCGCCGAGTTGAAGCGACTGTCGCGCGGCGACGGGCGAGACAAGGCGGCGCTCGCCGGCAATGGGCACGACAGGGCCGTGGCTCCCACCTACAACGACATGATCGTCAAGGCTTGTGCCCTCGCTTTGCGCGACCACCCGCGCGCCAACGGCAGCTATCGCGATGGTCGCTTCGAGCTGCACGCGCGTGTCAACGTCGGTGTGGCAGTCGCGGTCGGCGCGGAGGACCCGACGGGCGGTGCGCTCGTCGTCCCGACCGTGTTCGACGCCGACACGAAGGCGCTCGGCGAGATCGCAAGAGAGACGCGCGCCTTGGCGCAGCGGGTGCGCGACGGGTCTGTCACTCCACCAGAGCTGAGTGGCGGCACGTTCACCGTGTCCAATCTTGGGATGTACGACATTCGCAGCTTTACCGCGATTATCAACCCGCCACAGGCGGCGATCTTGGCGGTTGGCGCGGTCGCCCCACGAGCGGTCCTCCGTAAGAAGAAGCTCGTCGCGCGCCAAACGATGAGTATCACAATCGCATGCGATCACCGCATTCTTTATGGGACCGATGCGGCACTGTTCCTGGCGCGCATCCGTGATCTGCTGGAAGAGCCTGCCGCGCTCACTTTGTAGCGTTTTCTGGCCGCTGCGAAAAGTATCTACCGGAGACGTGAGTAGGCTCGTTGGCACGAGTTGCCACCTCCCCCGATGACGCTGGTCCGAGGCCGAACGGCCCGGGAAAGGAGGTGGTGAGGATGAGTCAGATTATTGCGCTTATCTTGGCGATGACGCTCATGATTGTGGTCATCCGCAGCCTGACGTAGGAGCCGTTCCAGCTCTGGCGGGAGTCGGCCTCGATGCCCGCCGGAGCAGCCTATAAAAAAGGGGCCCCGGCAAAAACCGGGCCCCGGAGGTGGCACTGACGAGTCATAGAACCACGCTCATCTTGGCGTACCGCAATCTTACCAACTGGACGAGTGGCCGGCGAGAGTCGGCCTGGACGCCCACCAAAGAGTGGCTACACACGTAGCTGTGGCCCGGCAACCGAGGCCGGAGGCGATACAGACGACTCAAGCAACTGAGCTCATCCTGGCGTGGAGCTCATCCCAGCGTGGAAAGTGTGCTACCACGAGAGGCGGTACATGAATCGAGATCGTCGACCCACCGCGTATATACGCGTCCGCCACCTGGGCACGATCCCCTACCGCGACGCGCTAGCCATCCAGGCCGAGAGCCAAGCCGGGCGCCAGGCCGACGAGCAGCCCGACACCTTGCTCCTACTCGAGCACCCGCCCGTCTACACACGCGGCCGCCGCGCCGCGGATAACGAGCTGTCCCTCGGCGAGGACTTCTACCGCGCCCACGGCATCGAGATCGTGCCCACCGACCGCGGCGGCAAGGTCACATACCACGGCCCCGGCCAGATCGTCGGCTACCCGATCATGCGCGTCAGCGACGTCGGCGCGCATCTGCGCAAGATGGAGGCAGCGATCGTCGCGGCACTTGCCGAATACGGCATCGAGGCGCGTTCACGCTGCGCTGAGGGCATCGACTACACCGGCGTGTGGGTGGCGGATCGTAAGATCGCCTCGATCGGCGTGCACGTCTCGCGCGGCGTGTCCACGCATGGCTTTGCCGTGAACGTCGCCAACGACCTCACCCCTTTCACCTGGATCGTGCCCTGTGGCCTGCCGGACGTGACGATGACCTCGATGACACTGGAGCTCGGCCACGAGCCAGACGGCGGACTAGACACGTTTTCAGAGGTTCTCGCACAATGCTTTTGCAGGGCCCACGCTCGGCCCTTGCTTGTCGCCTCGCATGAGAGCATCGGCGCCTTCGCCTCCGCGGGTCCTACGCTTGTGTGAGCGCATGAGTAGCCCGTCACGCAGCAGCCCACTAAGTAGCAGCCCCTCAAGCCTCACGAACGAGCGCAAGCATGTGACGCGCTCCCGCGCAAACCCAGGCGGTATGGACGTGCTGCGAGTGCTCGGATCCGACGTGCGCCCCCTGCGCGAGCGCAAGCCGCCCTGGTTCAAAGTGCCCGCCGCCGGCGGCACGCGCTATCGCGAACTATCGGCCCTGATCAAAGAGGAGAACCTACACACCGTCTGCCAGGAGGCCGCCTGCCCAAACGTCGGCGAGTGCTGGGAGCGAGGCACTGCCACCTTCATGATCCTTGGCGACACCTGCACGCGCCGTTGCGGCTTCTGCAATGTCAAGACGGGCAAGCCGACTTGGAACGATCCCCTGGAGCCCGCGCGCGTCGCGCGCTCGATCGCGCGCATGGGTCTGCGCCATGCCGTCGTCACCTCGGTCGACCGTGACGATCTACCCGACAAGGGTGCTTCCGCTTTTGTCGGCGTCATTCGCCAGGTCCGCAAGCAGGCACCGGGCTGCCAGATCGAGGTGCTCACACCCGACTTCCAAGGCCAGGAGATGCCGCTGGCCAAGGTGATCGCCGAGCGCCCGGACGTGTTTAACCACAATGTCGAGGTCGTCCCGCGCTTGTACCCGATCGCCCGGCGCGGCTCGGAATTCCTGCGCTCCTGTCGTGTGTTGCGCAGCGCCGCGGAAATGGGTGAAGGCGAGGTGGTCACCAAGTCGGGCTTGATGGTGGGCCTGGGCGAGACCCACGAAGAGATGGTCGCGACGTTCGAGGTGCTGCGGGAACACGACGTCCAGGTGCTCACCGTCGGGCAGTATCTGCGCCCCTCCGAACGCCACCTGCCGATCGTGCGCTACTGGCACCCGGACGAGTTCACAGCCCTCGAGGAGGCCGCCTACGCCCTCGGTTTCGACCATGTCGCCGCCGGCCCGCTCGTGCGCTCCTCATACCACGCAGACCAGCACGTGCCCCAGCCGCGGCCGGGCATGGGGCCGCTCGCCGCGAGCGGATAGCTAGCGAAAACGCCTTCCTCCGCACGCGCAGGGGGACACTCGATTTTCGAAGTTCCCCACAGACCTGCCGGCCCTCACCGCCGGGACGGGCGGGTAGTCTGCGCAAATGCTCGCCCCCAGCGCGCGCGGGGGGACCGGCCCCTCGCATGATCCCCGTCAAGGACAACATTCCCCGCGGGCGCTTCCCGATCGCCGCGACGTTTGGCTTGCGCTACAGGTGTGCTTCGATCTGGTAGGCCTTGCATGAGCAGACCACGATGACCCGCGTCGCCGTGCTCGCCATATCGCTCGCCTTCATCCTCGGCTTCGCCTCCCTGGCGATCGGTAGCCTCGCCCAGTACGGTTTCACGGCGGAAGGGGTGCTCTTGGGGGTGCCCTCCGTGATCGTGCTCGTGATCTTGACGGTTGGCATCGTCGGGGCCTTGCGCAATCCTCCAAGGAGATGAGAAGGCGCCCATGACCAGTTCGCCGTTGCCGCAAAGCGCGGGGTCATGACCAGCACACCATTCCCGACGCAAAGCGCGGGGTCATGACCAGCACACCATTCCCGACGCAAAGCGCGGGGTCATGACCAGCACACCATTCCCGACGCAAAGCGCGGGGTCATGACCAGCACACCATTCCCGACGCAAAGCGGGCGCCCATGACCAGCTCACCGTTTCTGCCTCAGAGTGGGCGCTCGCGGCGGGCGCGTGCGCTTGCCAGGCGTCGGCGCATACGCATACGCGCGCTGGCCGTTTGCGTGCTGATGCTTGCCGCCGGCGCTGCGGCCGTCTCTTTGGGGCTTGCGCGCTCGGGCACGGCGCACAGCTCGGCTGCGCACGGCGGGCATACCGGGTCAAACGGGTCGGCGGCACACTCGCGAGGCAGCTCGCCGGCGACCCCAACCCGCTCCCCCGCGGGGCTGGCGCTCGGGAAAGCCCCGCTTGCACTGGACCTAAGTGGCACAAACGATCCCGTGCAAGCCAGCTTCCGCAACCAGCCGCGCGCAGGCCTCCTATTCGATTTGAGTAACGGTCGCGTGTTGTGGCAGCTGAATCCGCTGCAGCGGCTGCACATGGCCAGCCTTACGAAGCTGATGACCGCCCTGCGCGTGGTCCACTCCACAACTCCCGACACCCCGGTATTGGTCACCAAGGAGGCCGTCGAGGCAGCCGGCTCGAAGGTCGGTGTGTTGCCGCTCGGCAAGCATGTGCCGGCGGAGAC
Organism: uncultured Solirubrobacterales bacterium; assembly: GCA_963704555.1. Lineage (GTDB taxonomy): Bacteria > Actinomycetota > Thermoleophilia > Solirubrobacterales > Solirubrobacteraceae > Palsa-744. The sequence continues at coordinate 558,245 of OY969921.1, read as the reverse complement.
GCTGCTCTACGGGCTGCTCCTACCTTCAGGCAACGACGCCGCGACGGCGCTCGCCCAGCACGTGTCTGGCAGCGTCAGCGCGTTCGTCGCGAGCATGAACGTCGAAGCGGCGCGACTCGGGTTGGGCTGCACGCACTACAGCTCCCCATCGGGCTACGTCAACGCGAGCAACTACACCTGTGCCGCCGACCTTGCGGAGCTTGCCTACCTGGACTTGCAACAGCCGCGAATCGCACACATCGTGCGCACCGCGGAAGCGGTACTTCCCTTTCCGATCAAGGGCGGCAAGCTGTACCTGTACAACAACAACCCCCTGCTCGTCTACGACTACCCGGGAACCACCGGCATGAAGACCGGCTACACCGAACTCGCGGGCGACTGCCTGGTGGCAACCGCCGAGCGCGACGGGGTCAGGCTCGGCGTGGTGTTGCTTCACTCGCCCGACATGGGCCGGCAGGCCGAGTACCTGCTCAACGCGGGCTTCGCCGACGTCTACCACCAGCGCCTGATCGCCTCGCCGATGGTGCCGCCGGGTCGCTGAGCCGGTGAGCCGGTTGAGCCGGTGAGCCGCAGGCAGTAAAACCAACCCGGCTTGGCTAAGGCCTGCTGCTTAGTGCGCCTTTCGGAGGAGGGGTTACAGCCTCGGAAATGCGGAAACCGGATTATAACCTGGAAGTTATAAATGGAATTGTAAATGGCGTTTATAACTTTCAGGTTATAAATGGGGATTAGAGATACGTAGCATCCAACACCCGAAGCCGCTCATGCTCACCCCCCGAACGCCATAGGAGTAGCCTTAGGAGCCTAAAATTGACTGGCCAGTCAGCCAAAGGGAGAGTAACGTGGATCTTGACGACACGCCCGAGCAGGCAGCGCACCGCACCAGGGTTCGCGCCTGGCTTGAGGAGCACAAGGGAGAGGCGCCGGTCCTCACAGGACCCGACGCGCTAACAGACGAGGCAGAGATCGTCTCCGCCAGGCGCGCGTGGCAGGGCAAGCTGGCCGAGGCTGGGCTTGCCGGAGTTACTTGGCCCAAGGAGTACGGCGGACAAGGGCTCGGTCCGATCGAGCAGGTGGTCTGCAACCAGGAGATCGCCAGGGCCGGCGTGCCGGGCATCCTCGACGCGATCGGCGTCGGCATGCTCGGGCCCACGCTGATCGCACACGGCGCCGAGGAGCAGAAGGGGCGCTACCTCGGCCCGATGCTGCACGGAGACGAGGTCTGGTGCCAGCTGTTCTCTGAGCCGGCCGCCGGCTCAGACCTGGCGGCCGTGCAGACCCGCGCGCGCCAGCAGGACGACGGCAGCTGGCGCTTGACCGGGCAGAAGGTGTGGACGACCAACGCGCAGTTCTCCTCCTACGGGCTGCTACTCGCTCGTACCGACCCCGAGCAGCACAAGCACAAGGGGCTGACGATGTTCATCCTGCCGATGGACGCTCCCGGCGTCACCGTCAGAGGGCTGCGCCAGATCTCGGGCGAGGCGGAGTTCAACGAGGTGTTCCTCGACGACGTTCAGCTCGACGCAGACGCGGTCGTCGGCGGTGTCGGCAACGGCTGGGGCACGGCGCTGACGACGCTGATGTTCGAGCGCGTCACGATCGGCCTCGGCGGCGAGGGGCTCGGCTTCAACTCGCTGCGCTTCACCAAGGCGATCGCCTCTGACGAGCACGGGCGCCGCGATCCGGAGGTGCGCAAGGAGCTGGGCGAGATCGTCAGCGAACTGCTGGCGGTGCGCTTCACCGGCTACCGCACTTTGACGGCGCTGCAGAAAGGGCAGATCCCTGGACCGGAGGCCGGTCTAGCGAAGGTGACGATCGTCAACGGCGCGATCAAAGCGGGTGATCTGATCGCCGACGTGCTCGGTCCCGACGCGCTCGACGAGGACAGCGAGTGGGCCTACATGATCTCCTTCCTGCCCGGGCTGAAGTCGGCCGGCGGCACCGAAGAGATCCTGCGCAACACGATCGGCGAGCGCGTGCTCGGGCTGCCCCCGGAGCCACGCTTGGACAAGGGAATCCCATTCTCGGAGCTTCGCTCCAAGGAAGGGGCCGCCGCATGATCGCATCGAGCCCGTCCCAGCCGGCGCCCCCCCATTCGCGTACGGACACACAGGTGGCGGCATGAGCGCATCGAGCCCGTCCCAGCCGGCGCCCCCCGCATTCGGGTACGGACACACAGGCGGCAGCATGATCGCATCCAACCCACCCCGCACCGCGCGCCCACGGCATGCGGGCACGAACACGGAGGCTGCGGCATGAACCTCGCACTCTCAGACGAGCAGGTATTCCTGCGCGAGGCGGCCCGCGGGGCGCTCTCGCGCTTCAAGACGCTCGAGGCAGCGCGCGCGGCGTTGGACGGCGACGACAGTGCGTTGTCGGACATGTGGCCCACCGCCCGCGAGGCCGGCTGGCCCGGCCTCTTGATCGACGAGGCGCATGGAGGCGCCGGACTGGATGCATTCGACGCGATGCTCGTGCTCGGCGAGTGTGGGCGCGTGCTGGCACCTGTGGCGCTGCTCGGGCACCTGCCGGCTACGGCGATCCTGGGTGCCGCTCCGGCGGCCGCGGGTCTGCTGGAGCCGCTGGCAACCGGCGAGCGACGCGCGGCCTACCTACCGGCGATGCCGCCCAACGATCTGGTGGACGGGTGGTGTGTCGATCCCGCGCACGGGAGCGCGCGCCCCTCGGCTCCGCAGGCCAAGGACGACGGCAAAGGCGGGGTGCTTGTCAGCGGAACACTCGCCTTCGTGCCGGACGCGCCCGGAGCCGACCTACTGGTCGGCGTGGCGCTGCTCGACGGCACCTCACAAGGGGGCACACCCGATGACGGGGCGCAAGCCGGCAAGCCTGTCGGCGTCGCGATCGAGAGCTCCGCAAACGGCGTGTCCGTCGAGGAGGTGCACCGCTACGACGCGACCCGCTCGCTGGGTCATGTGACGCTCTCAGGCGCGCAGGCCACGCTGCTCGATGCACCGGAGGAGGCGCTTGCCGGGGCTTGGCATCTGACGCAGTCCTTGATCGCCGCCGAGTCGCTTGGCAGCGTCGAGACAGCGCTTGAGATGTCCGTCGCCTACGCCAAGGAGCGCCACACGTTCGGACGTGCGATCGGCTCCTACCAAGCGGTCAAGCACTCCCTGACCGAGGTGCTGCGCCAGCTGGAGAACGGACGCTCGCTGCTTTACTACGCCGGCTGGTCGCGCCAGGGCGCGCCGGCCGAGTTCCCGCTGGCGGCAAGCGCGGCACGCTCGGTCGCCGGTCGCGCGCTCGACCAAGGCGCGCGTACGATGATCTCCGTGCACGGCGGTATCGGCGCCACCTGGGAGCACGACGCACCGCTGTACTTCCGCCGCGCGCAGCTTTCGCGGCGCCTAGTCGGCGGCACCGGCGCGGCTACCGACAGGGTCGCGGGCGAGCTGATCGCACAAGCCGAGGCCGCTTGACGGATTGCCGGATTCGCAGTCGGTAGCGAGCGCGGGTAGCAATATACTTTTGCCCAATTCACTATGGTAGCTACTTAGTAGTCACTATGGTGAATTGTGCAAAAAGAGTACATAACACTCCTCAGCTCCACCCGCTCTCCGGCTCCGGCTCCGGCTCCGGCTCCGGCTCCGGCAACTGTCCATCAAAGGGATTCAGCGTTTGCGGTGCTGGCGCTTGGGAGGTTTGGCGCGCGCCACGGTGGCAACTTCGGCTTCCAACGCGGCAGCAACCGGAGCGCCGTAGGCGCGGTTCACCGCTTGCACCATCGCGGTTTCCAGGCCGCAGTTGATGCAGAAGCCGTGCTGTGACCAGCCGATCGAGCGGGCCAGCACCTGGTCGGCATAGGTGACGCCCGTGAGGTCGTGGCCGTAGTAGTCGTAGGCCGCGTCCCAAGCAGCACCGTTTAGTTCCTCGCCGGCCCCGTCGGCCGAGAGCAGGTGCGCGGCCGCCATGATCGCGTCGAAGTCGTCGTATATCGACGGGTGCTTTGCGGTCATGTGGTCGTAGGAGGCGGGGCGTTGGCCGTAGCGGTAGGAGTCGCTGACCAGCGCCCACGTCGAATCGGATTCCCCGGGCGGGCCCCCATTCTTGACGTTGAACTGCATCGGGCCGCCACAGCAGCCGGCGAAGTTGAGGCCGCTGTAGATCCCCGGCGCGGTCGAGAAGGCCGACTCCTGCCTGTGAATCGAGGCAAGCAGCAGCCAGTTGAGGCCGAACGTCTTCTGGGCCGTGGCGTAGATCGGGTAGAAGCCCTGCATCCAGCGCTCGGAGATGTGCGTGCTGGTCTGGTCTTCGTACAGCGCGAGATCGCGATGAGCCTGCGTCGGGGAGGGGTCGCCGACGATCGCGTGAGCGCCATGCCCCACGCGCGCGCGGGGGGCATCGGCCGTTTCGGAAGACACACCACGCAAGCCCGAAGCGTCAGCGGCACCCGGCACAGGCGTCGGCGCGACCGCGACCACCGGCGGCGGTGCGGCGGCGGAGGAGCCACCCAAGACGCCGCTCAGGGCGAGCACGAACACGGCGACACCCAGTAGAGCCAGGACAAGTGCCACCGCCCACGCCCCACGCTCGGAGCCGGGCTCAGGGACGTTGCCTTGAGGATGCTGCACAGGCACCATGCGATCTGCCCGGCCCACTCCGGACCCCCGCTCAGGAACGTTGCCTTCAGGTTCCCGCACAGGTGTCATCTGTCTACCCCTGCCCGCCCGAAGCCCGCATCGGATACGTGCCTTGAGGCTGTTGCGTGGTGCTTTCATGCAATCTAGGTTCTCATGAACGCCCGATGCGCGTGACCACTCTGCGCACGAGCCACGGGGGCGCCTGACCGGTCAGCGGCTCGCTCAGGCCGGCGCGAGCGTGCCCAGCTTCGCCTTCAGCGAGTCGAGCAACTCTGTAAACGAGGCTTCGAACTTCTCCACGCCCTCGCGCTCGACTGTCTCGGTCAGCTCGTCGTAGTCGACGCCTGCCTTGGCCAGCTCGCCCAGCAGCGCTTCCGCCTCGGCGAGACCCTCGTTCAACGTGGCGCGCGGCGTGCCGTGGTCCTGGAAAGCCAGGACCGTCTCCTCGGGCATCGTGTTGACCGTGTCGGGGCCGATCAGCTCGTCGATGTAGAGCGTGTCCGGGTAAGCCGGGTTCTTGGTCGAGGTCGAGGCCCACAGCACGCGCTGCGGTGTTGCGCCCTTGCCGGCCAGGTACTCCCAACGCTGTCCTTGGAAAGTCTGTTGGTAATGGCGATAGGCGAGCTTGGCGTTGGCGACGGCGAGGCGACCCTTGAGCCCGTCATGGGCGGAGGATGCGCGCGCGGCACCGTCGCCGCCCGGGTGGGCGGCACTCAACTCATCCAGCAGACGATCGCCCTCGGTGTCGATGCGCGAGACGAAGAAGCTCGCTACCGACGCCACCTTGCTCGGATCGCCGCCCTCGGCCACCAGTCGCTCCAGGCCGCGGATGTAGGACTCGGCCACCTCCGCGTAGCGTTTCAACGAGAAGATCAGCGTGATGTTGACTGAGTGACCCTTGGCGATCACGTCCTCGATCGCGGCCAAGCCGGGCTTGGTGGCAGGGATCTTGACGAGCAGGTTGGGGCGGTCGACGTCCTTGTGCAGACGGATCGCCTCGTTGAAAGTGCCCAGTGAGTCATAGGCCAAGCGCGGATCTACCTCCAGCGAGACGTAACCGTCGCGGCCGAGGCCCTCCTCCCAGATCGGGCGAAACAGGTCGCAGGCCTCGCGGATGTCCTGCTCGGCCAGCGCCCAGAACGCCTCGTCGACGTCGTTCGTACCCAGCTCTTGCAATTGCTCGTCATAGGCGTTGCCCGAGCCCATCGCCTTCTGAAAAATCGTCGGGTTCGAGGTCGCGCCGACGACGGCGTCCTCGTCGATCAGCTGCTTCAGATGTCCGCCGCGGATCGCGTCGCGACTGAGGAAATCGATCCACACGCTCTGACCAAGCGCGGAGAGGCTCTGCAGTGGTGAGGGAGTGGGCATCTCGGCCTCCTAAAGGCGTGTCTGGATCAGTTTATTTGGATAGCTATTCGTTCCAGCACTAAAAACGTCTTTCAGAATGAGCGGGGCGTTCGGGGCGTTCATGGACCAGCTGGTCGTCGCGGGTGCAAAGAGAGTGACCGAAACGGCAATCGTGTCTCAGCGCGCCAACAGTGCGCGAGCCTTCTCAGCAATCGAACCGGCCGTGAAGCCAAACTTCTCGAGCACCGTCGTACCCGGAGCAGAAGCGCCGAAACGGTCGATCCCAATCACATCGCCGGAGTCGCCGACCCACTTCCACCAGCTCATACTGGCGCCGGCCTCGACGGCCATGCGCAGCGCGGAGCGAGGGATCACGCTGTCGCGGTACTCGTCCGATTGGGCTTCGAATAGCTCCATGCACGGCATCGAGACGACTCGTACGTGCGTGCCCTCGCGCGCCAGCTCGCGTGCCGCCTCGAGCGTCGGTGCAACCTCCGAGCCGGTCGCGATCAGGATGAGCTGAAGGGGGGAGGGACCGCTCGCACCCGAGCCAGCGCCGTGCGCGGAGGCACCGGCGCCGTCCCCAGCTCTCAAACCGCCGCTGACCGCTGACTCACCGGCGCCGTGCCCAGCGCCGCCCGATGAACCACCGTCGCCAGCCGACCCGCCAGGGTTGCCAGCCGCCGCGTCGGACCCACCAGGATTACCAGCCGCGGCGCCGGACCCGCCAGGATTACCAGCCGCCGCGTCGGACCCGCCAGGGTTGCCAGCCGCGGCGCCGGACCCGCCAGGATTACCAGCCGCCGCGACGGACCCGCCCGCCGCGGAGCCCGCACCCGACTCCCAGAGCACATACGCACCCCGCGCCAAGCCCTCGGCGGCACCAACCTCCTCGCGATCCAGCACCGGCAGGTTCTGGCGCGAGAGCAGCAGCGCCACGGGCCCGTCCTCGCGCTCCAGCGCGACCTTCCAAGCTTGCGCGGTCTCGTTCGCGTCGGCGGGACGCATCACCCACAGGTGCGGGATCGCGCGCAGCGCGGCGTAGTGCTCGACCGGCTGGTGTGTGGGGCCGTCCTCGCCGAGGCCGACGGAGTCGTGCGTCCACACCCACAGCACCGGCAGTTCCATCAGGGCAGACAGGCGCACGCTCGCGCGCATGTAGTCGGAGAAGACAAGGAAGGTGGAGCCGTAGGGCTTGACCATGCCGCCGTGCGCGCCCAGCCCGTTGACGATCGCGCCCATCGCGTGCTCGCGAATGCCAAAGGGAATGTTGCGCCCCACGTGTACACGCGAGAACTCGCCGGCGCCCTCGAACGTGGTCTTGGTCGACTCGACCAGATCGGCCGCGCCCCCAGCCATGGTGGGCCCGTACGCGCTGATCGTGGACATCGTCTTTTGCCCGGCCGAGCGCGTCGCAATTTCCTCCCCTGCCTTGAAGCTCGGCAGGGCGTCCTGCCAGCCATCGCGCAGACGACCCGACCACGCCCGCTCCCACTCCTCGATGAGTTGGGGGTAGCGCTCGGACCAGGCCCTGGCACGCCCCTCCCATTCCTCCTGAAAACCCTTCCCGGACTCGCGCAGGCTCATGTGCTCGTACACGCGCGCGTCCACGTGGAACTTCAGCTCGGGGTCGAAGCCCATCGCAATCTTGGTCGCGCGCACCTCGTCTTCCCCCAGCGGCGCGCCGTGGGCTTTGGCGGTGTCGATCGCGTTCGGCGCCGGGTAGGCGATGTGCGAGCGAATCTGGATGAACGAGGGCCGCTCCGTTTCCGCGCGCGCGATCTGTAGCGCGCGATACAGCGCCGCGACGTCCTCGGAGTCGGCGACGCGCTGAACGTGCCAGCCGTCGGCGTGCATGCGCCCGGCGTGGTTCTCGGTGTCGAAGGAGATCGAGGTCGTGCCGTCGATCGTTATGCGGTTGTCGTCGTAGCAAACGATCAGCTTGCCCAGCCCGAAGTGCCCGGCGATCGAAGCAGCTTCCTGGGAGACCCCCTCCATCATGTCCCCGTCGGAGCAAATCGCGTAGGTGTGGTGGTCGAGGAGCTCGTAGCCGGGCCTGTTGAAGTGCTCGCCCAGGAAGCGCTCGGCCATCGCCATGCCGACCGCGTTGGCAACCCCCTGGCCGAGCGGCCCGGTCGTGATCTCGACCCCGGGCACGTGCCCGCGCTCGGGGTGCCCCGGCGTACGCGACCCCCACTGGCGGAAGCTCTGCAGGTCCTCGATCGACAAATCGAAGCCGCACAGGTGCGCAAGCGAGTACTGCAGCACGCAAGCGTGCCCGGCGGAGAGCACGAAACGGTCGCGGTCGCGCCAGGCGGTGTCGGCCGGATTCAGACGCATCACGTGCTTGTAGAGCGTGTATGCAAGCGGCGCCAGCGCCATCGCCGTGCCGGGGTGACCGGCATTGGCCTTCTGCACCGCGTCCATCGCCAGTCCGCGAATCGTGTCGATCGACAGAGCGCGCACATCGCCTTCGCCGTCGGGGAGCACCGGCATACGCATAGCGCTGGACTCGGAAGCTACCGCCATCGCTTGCGATCCTAGCGCCACACTGCGCGCTCGGCGGCGTCCTTGCGCCCGGCGCGCGGATCAGCTCACGTAAGGACGCCGGGTGCGTGGCGGGAACCCGGCCACCGAATGGCGCCGTCCGTGCGAGCACTGGAAGTGGTGGGGACGCACACGCACCAGCCAGTGCAGGTCGTGGCGACAGTGTGAGCGCCGATATGGCCAACGCGGATGCAGCGCGCGGACCAGCAGCTTGCGCTCGCAGGCTTGTCCTCTCATATCGATCCAACCTCCGTGTCGACTCGGCCGTTGGCCAAGTTGTCCAACCGATGCGCACCCCGTTTACCGTTGCGCATAACAAATAGTACAGCGCCTACAGAAGGGCCGTCCGAAGTGTCCCCGCTAAAACGTTCCCTCATGCCATCCCCCGAATCGCCGATTTGGCCTTGCCCACATGCTGGAACTTTTGTTTGCAATGGATCCAAGACCATGATGTCGCCTCCGTCGGTAGCCCCGCTATGAATTAGTGGCCTCTCCGCGTGCAAACAAATAAATCATCCTTTACGCAGCTTGTCAAGAGCTAAGCTGTAGGGATGGCGCCCAAGCCTCATGAACAAAACGAGCCCCGCGGGCCCCGCGGGCTTCGTGGTCGGGCGGGGGGTGGAGGAGGCGAGCCCCGGGACAAGCGGGGCCCGGCACGCGGGCGCGGCGGGGCAGGTGAGCGAAACGGCCGGGGTCTGCCGCGCGGCCCGCAGGCACTGCCGCCGGAGCAGGTCGCAGCCGACCAGCGCGAGCGCCTGTACGAGGCCACGATCCATGCGGTCAACGAGCGCGGTTTCGTGGCGACCACGATCTCCGACCTGGTCGCCGGCGCCGGCGTCTCGCGGCGCAGCTTCTACGAACACTTCGAGAACAAGGAGGAGTGTCTGCTGGCGACGTACGACGCGCTGATCGAGCGGTTGACGGCGCGGATCGTCGAGGCGTATGACCCCGAGGACGAATGGACGCAGCAGATCGATGCGATCGTGCGTGGCCTGTTCGAAGCCTCCAGCGACCGCCCCGATGCGGCGCGCTTGATATCGGTGGAGATGGGTGCGGCCGGCCCGGTCGGGATCGAGCGCTGGGCGCGCGACGCGGGGCTTCTGACCTCCTTTTTCGTAGCCGTGTTCGAGCAGGCCCCAGGCGAGGGCTCGGTACCGCGGCCGGTGGCGCGTGCAATCGTCGGAGCGCTGCGCACGATCCTCTACTCGCGCGTGCGCCGCGAGCGCTCCAGCCGCTCGCTGAAGATCGAATTGCAGAAGCTGACGCCCGAAGTCGTCGCCTGGATCCTCGCCTTCTATCCGACGCCGCCCGAGATTCCGGAGCAGCCGCGCCCGCGGCCTGGAGTGCATCTGCAAGCGGGACGCGCGCCCGGCAGCCTGGCGCCCTCGCCGCGCTGGGCGCCCAGGGGCCTACCGCGCGGAGAGCACAGCCTGCCCAAGGGCTACGTCGCCCACAACCAGCGCGAACGAATCTTCGACGCCGTGGCGAACCTGACGGCAAGCAAGGGCTACGCGGCGCTGAGTCTCGAGGAGATCGTCTCCGAAGCCGCCATCTCGCTGCAGACTTTCTACCAGCACTTCGAAAACAAGGAGGAGGCGTTCCTCGCCACGTTCGAGATGGGCCATGCCAAGGCGATGGCCGCCGTCAACCGCTCGCTCGACCTGCGCCTGAGCTGGGCCGAGAACGTGCGTCGGGGGCTCACCGCCCTGGTCGAGTTCCTGGCCTCAGAGCCCTCGATCGCACGCTTGGCGTGCGTGGACATCCTGATCGCCTATCCGCACCTGACGGGACGGGTGAACGAGGCCAATTTGTCCTATATCGAGCTGCTGGACATAGGCCCCGAGGACACTTACCCGAACATGCCGGCGCCCGTGATGCGCGAGGCCTCGGTCGGCGGCATCTTCGAGCTGCTGCACGAGTACATCCTCGCGGGCCGCGGCGAGCAGCTACCGGAGCTGACCGACTACCTGATGTACATAGCGATCACGCCGTTCGCGGGGGCGCAGGCGGCGGGGGTGGCGGTGGCGGAGACCTGAAGCTCTACCCCACGCCGATCACAATCTGTAGACGAATCAAGCGCCTAAACGGTAGACTAGACACATGAGCACGACAATCAGAGTCAGCGAGCCGACCCGCGATCGCTTCGCCAAACTGGCACAGGAGACCGGTCGTCCCATGAGTCAGTTGGTCGACGAGGCCGCCGACGCGCTCGAGCGACGTGTGTTCTTCGACAAGCTCTCCACACGCTACGAAGTGCTGCGCGGCGACACAAGCGCATGGCAGGAGATCGAGGGCGAGCGCAGCGTCGAGAGTGCAGCGCTGAACGACAGCTCGTGAACCCTCACAGGGGCGAGGTGTGGCTGGTCGATTTCGGAGAGCCGGTTGGCCATGAGCAGTCGGGCAGGCGACCCGCGGTAGTCGTCTCGGCGGATCCGCTCAACGACAGCCGCTCCGGTGTGACGATCGTGGTGCCGCTCACGACCACGCATCGTGGCCTGCCATCTCACATCGAGATCGACAAGAGCCGCTCGGGGCTCGACGAGCTGAGCTACGCGAAGTGCGAGGACGTCAAGTCCATCTCCGAGCAGCGCCTGATCGCACAGCTCGGAGACGTAGAAGAGCAAATCATGTTCCAGATCGTCCGCGCACTTCGCTTCCTGCTCGAACTCTGAGAGCCTATGATCGATCTCTACGTCCTCGATCTCGATCGGATCGAGTTCCTCCAGTAGACCGCTCGCGCCACCTCACTCTACGCCTATTGATGTCATTTACGGCGAGGCCCGTTACCCCGCTAGCTCGGGGCTAGCGGGGTCTCTCCGGACGGTCGCAGACAGCGCCCACGCCCAGTCGTGATTTATTTGGCCGTCACCGCCCAGGTGCCTTCGGCAATGATCGCTTCACCTGTCTTGCCAAACACGGTGAGCGAATCGCCCTCTGCCGATGCTCCTTCCAGACCTGTTGTCGGATCCTGCGGAGTGTACCCTTCTATATTGCTATTCTGCCCACGGACGAAAATACACAGATTGCCGGGTTCCGCTGCCGGAGCCTGCGCACTGCTTGTGACTGGACAGGTTCCGCCGCCCGCCCCCGTTTGCCCTTCTGCAATAACGTGCACCGCGGGGGCTTCGCCAAGTGGGATCGTGAACGATATCGGTACGCTCGTCTCGTGATATTGGACACTGAAAAATTCGACGGTAGCCGGTGTGGCGACTATTGTCCATACGCCCTTCTCTGTCTGTTTGCTGGGGAGCGTCCCACCTGCGACCCATGGCGAGCCTTCCGGTCCTGTCGCCCCCGTCGCGCCCGCCGCTCCTTTTGACCCTGTCGGTCCGGCTGGCCCTGCTGGCCCAGTTGACCCTGCTGGCCCCACAGACCCCGTTTCGCCTTTCGCTCCAGGCGTTCCCGCGGGTCCAGCTGGACCGGCTGGACCCGCTGGACCGGCAGTGCCCACTGGGCCGACCGCTCCCGCTTTGCCTTGGAGGGCTTTGAGCACCTTGGGGTTGATCTGTTTTGTCGAGGTGATCACGTATTTGCTGGCGGCATACGCGCCGCCGCTCATCGCGAACACCAGCGCCAGCGTCAACACCATGTTCGTGTAGGTAAAGGCAAATCGCTTTCGCATACTAGTGAGCATCTGTTTCCTCCCAGGTTTTGGTCGTGTAGTACTGCCGGCTGGCCGGTGTGCGTGGCGCACCCACGCACAAGTCCCTGATCTATCCCTACGCCCCCCTCCTACGCTTTGCCCGCATGGGTTCTCTTTGCGTCGCCTGTCTTACGGGCCTTCTTGGTTTTATTTGGTGAATGCTTGGGACAGCCGGTGACGCTGATCGGGGTGGAATGGTGAACGACGAGCCCGTTCTGCGCGGTGAATGCGGTCGGCATGCGCAGTCCACCCTTCACGCTGCAGAGGTTCCCGTTAGCTGCGAGCGCGGAGAACGGTCCCTGCGGGAGCGTCAGTTCGAAAGTCCCGACGGGCACGTCTGGGATCGTGCGAAACGTGCTGCTGGTGATCCCTGCTCCGTTGATGAACGTTTCCGAATGCAGATCGACCGTGACCCCATAACCCGAGAGGACGACGATCAATTCGGGGAACTTCGCGCCACCATGACTCACGAAGTACACTGGGCCTTCCAGCGGTACCGGGATGAGCGGTGTTGTCGCCTTAGCCGTACCGATCCTCGACGCGGCAGAACACGCAGCGGGGTTCGTGTTGAACGTGCTGTCAGGACAAGCCTTCTGAAGCGTCGTCAACCGGGACGGGAGCCGTTTCGGGAGGTCCACCTTGACCTGCCCGATGTTCGCCTGAGATCCGAACGCCGCTTTCGGATAGACGAGCTTGACGTGCAAGCTCGCGCCGTTCGCCCTGCTGTTCTTCCCGGATGTTGAGACGCTGAGCTGTGGTTTGAAGCCCAGTACAGCACAGTTCGTGACCTGGAACGGGACGGACACGGCGGAGCTCGCCCCTTCAAAGCTGGAGACGCTCCCCGTCACAGCCATCGGATCGCAGTTGGTTGGATCGAACGTGAAACCCGGTCTCGTCGTCACGAAGTTCACGTGCTTGATCTCAAGCGGGATCCCATCAAGGATGCGCGGGATCGCATAACCCTGGGATGGGCTGTTCGTCGTAACCGTCAAAGCAGACGTGGTCGGATCAACTTCAATCCTGCCCCTGACCACGACCGTCCCGAAATCGTACGGTCCGGCCTTGGCGCGCACCACGACAGCGATACCAAAGGGAGCGCCCTCATAAGGACCGGTGATATACACCTTGCCGCCACGAACGCTGTACGGGTCCCCACCGAGACCCACGCTGACGGTCGTTTCCCCGATCAGACTGTTGAGACCGCACGATCCGGCGTTCGCTTGGACTTCAGGACACAATTCCACACCACTCAACAAGCCCGAGAGTCCCGGGGGCATGTGCAGCAAGATCTGCTCGATGTTCTGCTGGCCATCTTCACGGCTGACGGTCATCGTGAAAGGGGAGAACCCACCCGCCTGTATGCTCGTCGTTCCCGCCGTCAACGACGGGTTGAAAGGCAATGGGCTCTGGCACGGGGCCCCGTTCGGACCCGTCGTAATATCGAACGTCGAAGACGGTTCAGCGGGAGCGTTCCCAGACCACGGCGCAATCGAGGCCTTAGTTTCATAAGCCCCACACGTAGCGGGGGTACCCAACGGCGCCCTATCCCCACCAAAGAAATGCAACGACAAGTCTTCGAACGGCAACTGCGGCGAGTTCAGGAACGTCGAGACCAACTGACCCGTCAGAGGATCCAATTTGACTTCACCCGCAAGCTTCACGAGCGTACCCGACACAGGATCCTGCGCAACCAAATACAACGCAACCAACGAACCGAACGGGTTCGCGTTCTGTGCAGCCAAATACACAGCGCCGTCAAGCGGGTTTGGCAGCAACGGTGACCTGATTTCGACAGTCGCCACCTTCGAAGCATCCGGACACACCGGGACGACATCCGCCGAGAGTGCGATCTGCGCTTCAGAACAGGACAGCAACCCATCCCCCGCGGCCGGGTTCACAGCCACACCAGCGGGTAGCGTGACGGTAGTGTCCTTCACGTCGGCTTGTGCCAAGCCTTCCGCGTTCAAGCTCGCTTGCTGTGGAATGTGAATCCCGACTGTCAGGCCTGTAGCGGTGCTTCCCGCCTGGCTATCGGGCGCGACGCTTATTGACGCGCTGAACGGGAGATGATTGCAACCTTCCATGCCTGGCAATGGCGTACTCGAAAACACCGGTTTGGTGAATGCTCCCGGGTTCTGCCAGGAATCTCCTCGCACACTCGTCGCCAGGGACCCTTCGCACGACGTTGGCAAGATCAACAGCGGCGCCGGTTCGCGTTCGTCGCGATTGACACATTCTGCGCTGCCGCCGATGCAGGCCCAGCCGCGCTGCGCGTTATGGCGCGAATCGCCCGGCACTCCCCAGAAAGTTACCTTGCTCACCAGGAAACCGGCGAGCTGCGTGATGTTGTTCACAGACACCGTCACACCATAATCGCCACCGGTACGCAGCGACGCGTCCAGGGTCACCTGTGCCCCACCGACCTCGAAGCCGAACCGTGCCGGCTCTCCAACCCGCGGAGTGAGGTTAAACAACGGCACCCTCATCGTGTTCAGCCCATTCCCTTTTTCTTTCCCCAGGTCGTAAGTGATAAGCGCAACCCCGATCGCTGTTTGCGCGCCGCATTCGTTGGATCCAACTCCCCCTTGTAGTTGGTGGCCGAACTGCGCGTCGCTGCATTGTGCGAATGGGGTCGGATTGCCAATCAACCCAGGCGGCAGATCGAAGTGCAGGTCCTTCGGCAATTCTGGTGGCTGTGCGAAGAATGTCTGGTCGAGCTGCAGTACTGTAGTCAGTTGGAAGGGGTGAGACCCAGCCTGTGTCGCGGGTTCGCCGCCTATTTCTTCGGGCAGCAATTCATAGTTTTCGATCCCAAAAGACGTCGTTTCACCAACCTGAATCGCTCGGCGAAGAGTCGCCGGCGCCCCCCCACCCCCGAATACACTCACTTCGTTTTCTTCGCCGGTGGCCGCCGCCGGTTCGATTTCTACCGCGATCCGTATTTCGATCTCTTCATACGCCGGCAGCACACCGTCGAACGTGCATTCTATTTCCTGGGATTCACCCCCCTGCGGTGCGACCAGTGCACAATCCACCGGCCCACGATTATCCCCGTATGGCACTTCTTCGCCCGCGACGCCCGCGACGGAGAGGGCTTTCACGTTGGCCGGCAGCCTGTCCACGATCCTCACCGGGGAGACTTTGCCGTTGGCGTCCACATCGCCGCGATTTTGGGCGGCTACGACGATCTGGTTCTCACCACCCTGCTGCAGGTGCGAGGGCCTCGCGCCAGATGTCAGCCCCCACCACGGAGAATCGGCTTGCGCCGGGACCGCGCCGATTCCCGCCACGGCCAGCAGTAGCCCGACCAAGCCCATACCCAGAACACTCCCTCCAAACAAGCGCACACCGATCACCCTTTACCCTTCTTGACTCTTGCACTTGACGGCTTTACACGCCCGTATCGTTCGCGCGCCCGGCGTTGGCACACCGCCCGTCGTCTTAGCCCTTTATCTTTTTTGCACGCCTTTAGAGCTTGTGCGAGCTTCTGCCCAAGCGTCGGCTTCTTTACCTTTGGCTTCACCGCCGGTGTGCTCCCTGCAGGGATCAGATTCCCCGTCCCCGAGAAGGTCGCGCTCGCCGGGGCGCCGAAGATCGGCGGTTGCGGCGACGACGGCGCCCGGCAAGTTTCCACCGTGACGCACGCCGGCGAAGAGGCCGGTTCGCTAGCGCACGGTAGGTCCTCCGAGCAGACGTGCGCGTCGTATACGTCATACGCGGTGTCGGTGTCCCCTGGAACGAGTTTTTCCACAGCCAGGAAAAACACGTCGTCACCCGTTTCGCTGGCGTCGAGAAACGCCGATTCCCGAGAGGACGTTCCCGATGAGATCAACGCCACGCATCCGCCCGTACTGCCGCTGAACGTCGCGCTGGAGGGTGTGCACCCGGCGGCACCGCCGACGCCGCCGGGCTCATACTCGTACACGTCCTCGTTGTGGTTGATGTCTTGCGGGACCAGCGCGTCGCTGCTGTTGAAGAACAATCTGCCGCTATTGGAGAGATAGCGCGACTGGTAGCGAGCATGATCGAGTACATACGGAGTCCAACCCGGCACGTTCGCTGCGATCCACTGACCGTCGCTCCAGACACGATCGCCGCCCACGAGTTCGTCGCTGATCTGCTTATACGGCACACCCGAGGGTCTCGCGCCCGTCGGATCGCACGACGCGCACACAAGCCGACCTTCCCCAGCGTTGTACAGGTAGACCTCCTCGTCCGGTGCCCCGCTGCTCACGTCCCGGTTGTCATAGCCTGTCAACGAGCGATCTGACATAAAGGCCAGCCATTCGCCGTTGCCAGACACACGCGAGGTCATCAAGTTGAGGCTCTGCGTATGCCAGTCTTTTGAGTCGTCGCCGGCGAGCACCGCGATCAGCCTGGTCGTGCCGTCGTGGCGTACATAGAGATTGGGCTGACCGGCCTGCGCTTCTTCTCCCGAGGCGTCCTTTTCCGTACCGGTGAGCACACCCTGCGTGGCAAAATACAGGTAGCCGCCGTCTTCGCTGACACCGAGGACACCGCCGTCGATTATTTCTGGCGGGCCGCCGCTGCCGAGTCTTCCCAGCCCGCCCGTGCCCTGTGGCGTCAGATCGTTTAGACGGCATACCAGCTTGCCGCCGCTCGCTTCGACCATTTCGCACTCGTAGAGATCCGGCCGGCCCCTCGCGGCGCCGGAGTTCACTGTCAACTGCTGTTCATCTGTAAAGTAAATCTTCGAGTCATCGATCGAAGCCGCCTGGAACTGTATTTCGGCCTGTGGCGGCCCGCTCCCCGAGCCACCTTGAACGGCATTGAGTTGGACCGTTTCGCTGCGGGCGGTGTCACGCAGGAGAAGCCCTTCATCGCCTTCCGCCGAACCGCTGAAAACGATCCGGGTGCCATCGTTTGAGATCGCGTGAACCGCTTTCGCTTCTTTTTCGAACCCTCCGACGAGGGTCCCTCCGATGAAGGTCAATTTGCCACCGCCCCACACATACAAACCATAAGGAGACGCCCCTTCGGTGAGAGGCACAACGGAGTAGAGCACGACGTGACTGAGATCTGGTGTTGCAGCAGCGAATTCGGGGCCGCAAAAGATTTCTATACAGTGTTCACCCGCTGGCCCGCCGCCGAATTCGGCGCCTTCGAGGACATTGCCGGCGCTGACCAGCGGCGTGTAGCACAATTTAGAGCAACGTTCGCTCGGATCGCCGTTAAGATAAAGCGAGCGCAGATAAGTTGTCGGTTCGGTCGCTTCCGGCGAAAGTCCTTCGGTAGAAGGAGCAAAGGGGTGCACCAGGCCTTGCGAGAGGTCTTCGGAGAAGGAGCGATACTCGAATCCAGCACCTGTGGCGAAGCCGTCCGGTTCACTGCCGCGAGGCGGATTGATGTCCCGGGAGGACCAGCCACCCTGCCCCCGCGTCGCGAACACCTGCTCGTTGTGGGTGTAACCCTGAGCGCCCAGTTCGGTCGGCAGCGACGCCAGGAAGACGAACGCATCCCCGGCGTCGGATGCCTGTATCAGTCCAGCTTCGCCGATCGGAAAGATGACTGCGCCGAACTTGTCGGGCGGCGAGACGAGTTCCCACTCCCGCCCGTCGGGCAGCGACAGCGCACCGCCGCCGCCCTGGGTTGTGAATGTGTGATCGTGCCCAAAGAATTCTTCCCGCCGCCCGCCGATTTCGCTGACCGCGACGACACGATAATGGTAGGCCGTTTCGGGCGACAGGCCTTTTGCGCGCTGGCGTACTTCCACGGGGTTATGACCCGAGCCGATCGCGATCCCCTCCTGCCCGCCTTCCGCCGCAAGGGGGAGGTCTGATCCGTAGCCGGCAGTCGTGCCGTACTGAAAGTAGTAGGAAGTAGAGCCGCCATTCGGGTCGAGGGTCGCTTCGAATGTCGCACCGGTGTTCCCCACGGCGGAAACGGATTCTCCGCTCAGGCTTGGACCCAGTGTTGTGAACGACCCGGGTTTGGAGCCAAAGTTCGTGTTCGTACCGTTTTTGTTTGTCGCCCGCAGTCGGTAGTAATAGGTCGTGCCGGGTTCAAGTTCACCCAGCGTGGCGTGAACAGGCGTAGGATTCGACCCATTGGCGACTTCTTCAGGCGAACACGCCTGACTGTTTGTCAGACCGGCTTCGCTCACACCCCACAGGAAGGAACATGTCGCCGGACCGACCCCGTCCGGATCCACCGCGCCTTCGAGCATCGCGCCCCTCGCGGTGACTCCCGATGCCGAACCGGTTTCGACGTCGGGGATCACGATGCTCGGCTCGAACGCGTCGATCGTGCTGTCTGGAGGATTGGAATCCGCCACGAAGACGTCACCCGTGCTCTGATCGACAGCGACAGCGAGTGGTTCGTGAAAGCCGGAGGATGGCGTTCCCGAGATCGTTCCTTCGTAGTGATCGGCGAGCGTGAACTGATCGACCGTATTGGAGGCCTTTTCTGCAACGTAGACATACCCCGCGCCGCCGTCGACTGCGACATCTTGTACACTTTCAAAAGCCCTCCCGGGCGGCCCTGTGATCGACCTAACAAACACGTATTCGCCGATCTTTAGGGGGTTTGGTTCGAACACGTCGATGACCTCTTCCAAGCCGCTCCTTCCGTCGAGGACAAGGACGTCCCCGTTGGCCTGGTCGACAGTCACCTTGTACGGGATGCCAAACGGCCCGCCAGGCGTGCCAGTCAGCTGCTCTATGTATTTCTCGCCACCACCTGGCTTCGCTTCGAACACGTCGACCATTTTTTGAGGATTGGACGCCACGTACACGCGGCCGGCCGCCCAGTCGCTCGGATCCTGTGAATCGTCGGCCGCGACATCCACCACTCCGGTGGGCCCGAAGCCGGGGGCGCCGATCACGTCGGCGCCATCCCAGATCGACGACACGCTTCCGGTGAGGGCGTTGAACACGGCCACCACACCTTCGCGCGTGCCGGTCTTTATACCCCCGATGTAAACCAGCGTTTCGCCGCCCACGTGGTCGAGGGCAACGCCGTGCCTGAGTTCGAGTTCTGCCGAAGGCGGAGGTTCGGGCAACTGCTGCATGAAGGCGCCGCTGGCGTCGTCGAACCTGTCGACTCTTCCCTGAGTCGTCCCGGAGATAGATTCCGCTACCCACAGGCTTCCGGCATCGACTGTTACGGACTCCGGAAAACTCAGCTGCTGAGGTGGCGCGAGGGGTTCTTTGAGCGGCCCTTCCAGCGGCAGTTCGCTGATGCTCGAGGACGGCAGGTATTCGTGGGTTGCGGCGGCCCGAGCCGGCGCGGACGCGAGTGCCAGGGCGCCAAGCAGCGCGCAGAGCGAGACCAGGGTCATCGAAGTGCGTTTGCGAATCGTCATCTACCCGTTCCTCCCCGGCAACCGTGCTCGGCTCGCCGACTTTTTTGCTTTTCCATGACCCTTCCCAGCAGAGCTGGTCTCTGAGCGCAGAAAGAAACCTGAACTGAAGGTATATAAGAACCTATTCTTACGCTCTTATCGATATTTGATGTACCTGGCGATCACCCCGTTCGCGGGGGCGCAGGCGGCGGGAGTGGCGGTGGCGGAGACCTGAGCGAACGCCAGTCCAATTCCCCTACATAGGAACAACCGGATGACAGGTGGTCGACCCGTTGCGATGGTGAAACAGTGGCGCAGGGCCCCAGCCATCCGTTATCCACTGCTCACGGTCTATCCCCATTCTGAAGCCATGAATCCTGTGACGGTGTATTTGTAACTATTTCTTGCCCTTGCCGCGCCCGCGCTTGGGCTTGTGCGCGGCCCCCTTCTTCTTCGTCTTGGCCTTCGCGCACCCGGTGACGCCGATCGGTGTGGATTGTTTGATGACGGCGCCATTCTGTGCGGTGAACAGGGTTGGCATCGTTAGTTTGCTCTTGCAGAGGTTCCCGTTCGCTGCCAGGGCGGAGAATTCGCCCTCGGGTAGCGTCAGTTCGAAGCTGCCCACTGGGGCGTCGGGGATCGTCTTGAATGTGCTGCTGGTGATGCCGGCTTTGTTGATGAACGTTTCGCCGTGCAGGTCGAGGGTGACGCCGTAGCCCTGGAGCACGATCACGAGTTCGGGGAACTTCGCGCCGCCGTAGCTCACGAAATACGCCGGGCCCGTAAGCGCCACCGGGACCAGCGGCGTGATCGCAGTCGCGTGCCCCACGATCGAGTCTGCTGGACAGCCCCCCGGATTGGATTCGAACTGCGCCGCCGTACACGCCTTCTGCAGCGTGGTTAGTCGCGAGGGCAGCTGCTTGGGCAGGTCTACCTTCACCGATTTGATGTTCGCCTGACTCCCGAACGGTGCTTTGGGATAGGTGAGCTTCACGTGCAGGCTGGCCCCCTTCTTCCGAGACGTTTTCCCGCTGGTTGAGACTGTGAATCCAGGTTTGAACGCGAGGACCGCACAGTTGGTGACCTGGAAAGGCGCGCTGACATTACGGGTTGCGTTTTCGCTGGAGTGGATCGTCCCGGTCAATTCCATCTTGTTGCAGTTGGTTGGGTTGAATTGGAAGTCGCTGCGAGTCGTGACCGCGTTGACGTGTTGGATTTCCAGGGGGATACCTTCGATACTGGTCGGGATCGCGTACGGTGAGCCCGGGGGGTCGGTCACGATCGTGACCGCAGCCGTGATTGGGTCGACTTCGATCTTGCCTCTGACGATCACGCAATCGCATGGATCCTCGGCGGCGGGATTCGCCGTGTTGCGCTTCAGATCGAACGGTCCGGCCTTCGCGGGCACCTCGAAGGTAATTCCAAACGGGGCACAACCAGGACTACCGACGGTGCACCCATCGCTCCCGTTGTACGGGCCGGTGAGATAGAATTTGCCGCCGCTGACAGTGAACGGATCGCCGCCGACTCCGACGGAGACTGTCGCTTCGCCGATCTGGCTGTTCGGCCCGCACTCGCCGAGGTTGGCTTGTGGTTCGCGGCATAGTTCGACGTTTGAGAGGATTCCTGACAACCCTGGTGGCAGATGCGCTTCGACGGACGATAGGTTCTGTTCGCCGTCTTTGCGGGTCATCGTCAGCGTGAGCGGGGAGAACGCGCTCGCGTTGATGTTCGTTGCGCCGCCCGTAAATGAGGGGTTGAAAGGCAACGGATTGGTACACGGTGCACCGTTGGGAGCAGACGCGATGTCAAACGTGCTGTTGGAGGACACTTCGCCTGTTTCGGTCCATGGTTCGATCGACGCTGTCGTGGTGTATGCCCCGCACTTTGACGGTGTTGCCAGCGGTGCGCGGGCTCCACCGAAGAAGTGCAGTTCGAACGTTTCAAACGGTAGTTGTGGGGTGTTCTTGAACGTTGATACCAACTGTCCTGTCACGGGGTTCAACACCACTTCGCCCGCAAGCTTTACCAGCGTGCCCGAAACGGGGTCTTCCGCAATAATGTAGATCGCGACAAGACTCCCGAACGGGTTCGCGTTCTGCTCGGCAAGATACGCGGCGCCTTCCAGTTCATTAGGCAACAACGGCGTCTCGATTTTCACCAAACCGATCTTTGACGCTTCAGGACACTTCGCGTCAGCATCGACTTTCAACGCGATCTGTTCTTCGTTGCATGCTTCCAGCCCGTCCGCGCCAGCTGGGTTTATCGCTACGCCTTCGGGCAGCGTCACGGTCGTGTTCTTCACCTGCGCCTCGGCAAGACCGCCAGCGTCAAGGCTCACATCCTGGGGCACATGTATCGCCACTTTCAGCCCCGTCGGCGTGCTTGCCGCTTCGCCGTCGGGCGCAACGCTGATCGTCGGGTGAAACTGCAGACGGTTACAACCATCCATCGCCGGCAGGGGTTCAGCCGTGCCGAAGGACTGGAATTCACCCGCCTGCAGCCAAGACTCGGCTTCCACCGTCGTCTGCAACGGACCGGTGCAAGAGGTCGGCATCTGCAGGAACGGCGGAGGGTTGCTCTGTCCCAACGCAGGGCACGGCGGGTAGCCGACGTTTTTCGACCCGACCAAACAGCCGAACCCACGCGCGGGATCGTGACGCGGATCGCCCGGCACACCCCAGAAAGTCACTTCGTTCGCGATAAACGAAGCGGTCTGGGTTATGTGGGGCACATCCACCGTGACCCCGTAGTCGCCACCCGTACGCACCGACGTGTCGAGCACCACCGGAGTCCCCGGGAGCTCGAAGCCAAAGCGCGCCGGTTCTCCAGTCGCGGGTTCCAGGTTGAACAGCGGCGACGCCTGAGTGATGACGAGGGGTTGTTTGCCGGGTGAGCCGGAGGCGAGAACGTAGGTGATCCGTGCGACGCCGAGGACCGAGCCCTCCGGGCATTCGTTGCCTTTTTGGACCGTGGCGGCGGTGATCTTGTAGAACTGCGACAGCGTGCACTTTTCAAACGGGTCCGGGTTACCGATCAAACCCGGCGGCAGCTTGAAGTGCAGATCCTTGGTCAGCGCGACAGGCTCTCCCGTGGATGTTTGGTTCAACATCAACGTCGTGGTCAGCTGAAACGGATGAGAGCCGGCCTGCGTAGCGGGACCGCCACCTTCTTCTTCGGGCGTCAGTTCATAGGCCTGCACGCCAAACGGTGTCAAGTTGCCGAGCGTGACCGGTCGTTTGATCGTCATGCTGGAAGCGCCACCCCCCGATACGCCCGCTTCGTTGAGTTCGCCGGACTGGGCGTTTGGTTCCACCACAACCGAGATTTCTATCCTGATCGAATCGTAAGCCGGCAAGTTCCCCGCGAAGGTGCAGCTCAACGATTTCAGATCGCATTCCACAGGACCCGGATTCGTACCAAAAGCGTGTTCTCCAGATTCACCTTCGATACCGACAGCCCGCAGCCCGCTGGGTAGTTTATCGACAATGGTCACCGGATTGCCGCCGGCTTCAACGTTCGCGTCTCCAAGGTCAGCCACGGTAACAATGATCTTGCCATCAGGGCTGCCCTTTGTGACTTCGGTCAACGAGACTCCACCTGCAAGGGTGCCGTTGAGCGCCTCCAACGGCGCGACGTACTGGTCGGCTAGCCCGCCAGTGAATGTCAGGGTATACGGCAGGGTGCCGTTTTCATCGCCAGGCCCGCCGCTCACGTTCACAGTCCCAGCCCCGTAGATACCTTCCAGAGTTGTTTGAAGTTCGGCAGCCGACAAGTTGTATGGGACAAACGCGAATTTGAAAGGGGTCGGGTCGATCAGCAGATACGAGCCGCCGGTAGCGCTCACCGTGAGCTTCTGAACCTCACTCTTTCCCACACCGCTATGCAGATCACTAGGCTCAGCGCCCGACGTCAAATGCCACCACGGCGAGTTCGCGTACGCGGAAGCCGCGCCTGTCGCCCCTACGAGCAAACCGACGATGGCCACGACGAGAATGCCTCGCTTGATCAAACGCACAACGATCACCCCTTGCCCTTCTTCTTCGCGTTGGCCCTTGCAGACTTCCCGGCCCCATACTTGCGCTTGGCCGTTCGTTCGCACGCGGCGCGCCGTTTGCGGCCCTGCTTCTTCCTACAGACGCCGAGGGCTCGCGCGAGTCTCTGCGCCCGCGTCAGCGCCTTCGGCAACGCACGCTGCGTCGAACTCGACGAGACAACATCGCCTGTCCCACTGAACGTTGCGCTCGGCGGCGCACCAAAGATCAACGGCTGCGGCGTCGGCGAGGGCTTACACCCATCGCCCGTCACGCACGGCCGCGGCGCCACCGGCGGCGGCACGAAACACGGCACTTCCGCAGTGCATTCGTGCGCGTCATAAACATCGGGGGCCTGGTCGAAATCCTGTGGCAGGAGTTTCGCGGTCGTGAGAAAGAAAACATCCCCACCGGTTTCACTGGCATCCAGGAAAAAGGATTCTTCGGGCGAAGTCGCGGAGGAAATCAGACCGACACAACCGGCTGAGTGTTCGCTGAATGTCTCGTTGCTCAAAGTACAATCCCCCACGCTCTCAGGCTCATACTCATAGACATCCTGAGTGCCGTTCACATCTTGAGGCACAAGCGCATCCCTGCTCTCGAAAAACAAGCGACCACTGTTAGACAGATAACGCGGCTGATGCGAGGTCGTGCCGACTAGCCGCAACTCCCAGGACACAACTTCAGAGCCCCCAGTCGGCCGAGCGCCACTCGGATTACACGAGGCACACACCAAGTGGTTAGTGCTCGCGTCATAGAGGTAAACCTCGTTGTCCTGCCCACCGCTAGCAACATCGCGCGTGTCATAACCAGTCAAGCCTTCGATCGAGTCAAACGCAAGCCACTTGCCGTTCGGCGAGACGCGAGCCGTCATATCCGAGACCCTACCCCAGTCGGAGGCATCTGCGCCTGAAAGCCGGGCTATCAGCGTAGTAGCCCCATCGTGGCGCAGATAAATGTTGTTTGCGGGGATAGCCCCAGCGGTGAGCGCCCCAGTAGCCATGAAATAAACATAGGAGCCATCTTCACTTGAGCCAAGCACGTTCTGCACACCGGCGCTTTCGCCGCTCCGCGTGTCTACACTGAGATCGGTAAGTCGGCTACCGGCCGGCGCGTTGAGATCGTATTCGTAAAGATCTGCCCCTTCATCACTATTATTCACGGCTACTTCAGATTCCTGTTCGGTGAGCCCCGCGTCGAGGAAGAAGATCCTCGACCCGTCACTGCTGGCCGTCAAGAAACTCGGGTTGCGGGCGATAGGTTTCGGCGGCGTACCTTGCGGTGTGTCGAGCCGAATGGTTTCCCTTTTCGCTGTGTCCCGCAGATACAGGTGACGAGGTTCATCCGCTTCCCAGATGATACGCGATCCATCGTTGGAGATCGCATGACGCGTATTTACGCCCTCCCCCCCGGAGAACAGGCCGAGGTTTGGGCCTATCGCGGCAGCGCCACCGCCAGGTGCTTCTTCTCCCGGGGGAAGGACGCTGACGAGCTGGAGCTGCCCTGCAGCCCACTCGTAAAGACCCGTGTGCATGTCAGGAGTCTTTGTCAGCTGCACCGGGGATTCGAGAACGATATGACTTGCGTCTGGACTGATGCCTGCGACATCTGGCCCACATTCGAATTTTTCGCATAGACCGTTGCTGCCCACTTCGCCGAAGGCTGTGCCGGGCGGAGTGTTGGCGGCGGTCACGAGCGGCAGGAAACATGAGCTCGAGCTCTGGTAAGAGCTTTCGCAATGATCACTGACATCGCCGTTGGAATAGTCGGTACGGAGATAAGCCGTCGATTCGGTGGCCGCCGGCGACAGGGGTGTGTAGGGACCAAAGGGTTGAACGACTCCGAGAGAGAGGTCTTCTGAGAAGAACTTATACTCCTGACCTTTGCCGATTGAAACCCCGGTGCTTTCAGTATGTGGAGGCGCAATCACCTGCGATGACCACCCGTTCGCGCCGCGCGTGGAGAGCACCGACACTTCGTTGCTAAAGCCCTGCGGTTCGGCTTCGCTTGGCGAATACGCCACATCCGCAATCGCGTTACCGTTCACCGACCCCTGGAGCAGGGCCGGATATTCTTTTCCAAGTCTTTGAAACAGCGCGCCGTTCTTCTCCGCCGGAGTTACCAGCTCCCATTGGCGCCCATCCGGCAAGGCGGTGGAAGCTTGGCTGTGTTGTGTCGTGAATGTCTGATCGGGGCTTGCAAAGCTTTCGATTTGCCCTTCGATGTCGCTGACAGCGATCACACGGAAGTGGTAGACGATGTTCGCTTGCAGTCCCTGCAGATGCTGGCTGACTTCAACGGCGCCTTCGCCCGAGCCGACGATCCCACCATGCTCGGCGAATTCGCTCAGAACAGGAACATCCGCCCCATAACTGTTGCTCGTGCCGTATTGAAAGTAGTAGGTAGTGGGCGTGGCGTGCGGGTTGATCGTAGCGTTCAGCGTCGCCGATTCGGCCGTGATATCAGAGACATCCACCTCACGCAGACCGGGGCCGGGCGTCGTGAACTGCTGATCCTGCGCCGGTTCGCCAAGATTGGTGCCGTAATGATTGCTCGCACCGAGGCGGTAATAATAGGTGGTGTCGGGTTCGAGTTCGCTCAGCGACGCGTGCACGGCCACAGGGTTTTCGCCTTCAGCGACCGGTTCTGAGCATTCTGTGACGTGGCCGAACTCGGGCGTCGTGCCCCATTCAAACCGACAGATCCCAGCCCCAGCCTTGTCCGGGTTGACCGTGCCTTCGACCGTTGCGCTCAGCGCCTTCAAGTTGGAGACGGCTCCGGTCGTGACATCGGGAACTGTTACATCTTCGCCAAATACGTCAATGACATCCGACCGTACCGTAGTGTGAGAAGTACCGATGAACACGTGATGCGTTTTCGGATCGATTGCCATGGCTTGCGGACTGCCGCCGTTGGGAGTACCCGCAATATTGAACTTTCCGAGATATGTTCCAGCCGCATTGAACTGGTAGATTTCGCCGCTATCGACGTATATCTCGCCAGTACTACTGTCGATGGCTAGATAGCTAACGCCGTTTCCAAACGCACCGCTTGGCGGAGGGCCCCCGAGAGTGCCGAGAAACGTGTAAACCCCGGGCATTCCCGCGGCAGGTTCAAACCTGTCCACGACTGTGGTTTCGTTCGTCGCCTGAGTGACGAGTACTTCGCCGTCGGATTCATTCACGACGACCCGGCCAGGCGTGCCGAACGGTTCGGCAGGCGAAGTGCCGGTCAACTGCGTTACGTATTTCTCCTTACCACCGGCTTCAGGCCGAAAAACGTTGACTACATCGTGTTCAAGGCTTTTTCCTGTGTAATTAGTTTGGCTCGTGACATAGACGTCGCCGGCCGCCCAGTCGTTGAGGTCTTTAGAATTGTCCACCGCGACGGCATCGGCCCTCGCTTCGAAACCTAGCTGCGGAATGTCGTTTCCGCTGAACGAGCCTTGCGGTGTGTCCGCTCCAGTCCAAGTTTCCTGCAGTGTCCCGGAGGCGTTGAAAACATCAATGCTTTCACTCGTTGCGGCGTAAACCTCGGTTTCGCCAGTTGAGTGTCCGAGCGCGATGTTATTGAGGCTCGCTGAATTCGCGACCTGAGGCAGCTGCTTTACGAATACGCCGGTCGAAGCGTCGAACTCATCCACAGCATTGTGAGACGTATTCCCACCCGTATGATCGATCAGCCACAGATCGCCTTCGTCGATGGTCATCGACGATGGGCCGTGCAGCGGACCGGTGAAGGTCGCACCCGAGCTCGCCGGGACTTCTGCGATATCCGAGAGATAATCGTGCGTCACCTGGCCAACAGCAAGACACGGCACGACCAAGGCAACACACAACAAAACAGGCAGGAAGACCAAGACCAGCAGACCGGTAGACCTGCCTGAAACACCCATGCCCAACCGCTTCCTCTCGGACCCCATACCATTAACCCCCTCGGTCAAATCGTCGCCAACCATGCACCGCCGATACCGCGCAACTCCCAAGTTCACTGGCCGGCTCCCGTCTCGAGACCGATCGTTTGCGTTACCCGTGCTCCCTGCTGGGTCAGCTCCCAGGCGTTTGCCTCGCCCTTGGGACGGGTCTTGCCCGTGTTGACGAGCAGGCCGAGGCGCTCCAAGCGCGCGAGCAGCTTTGAAATCTGGCCCTGGTCGGGCACGCCGGCGAGCGCGCCTACCTGACGGTTGCTGGCTCCGGGTCGGGCGGCCACGCATTCGAGCACCACTATCGTGCGATAGGTGAGGCGCATCGTGATGCCCGCGAACGGGTCGGCGTCGATGCGCGTCTCCTCGGCGCGGCGCCCGTCGCGCTCGGGCGAAAGCGCGGGGGCGGGCCGCGTCTGCTCTCGCCGGGCGGCGGCGGAGCCGAGGTACGGCAGTACGATCATGCCCATCAGCTCGCCAAGCAGCTCTGTCAGCGAGCCGCTCTCGCCGCGCAGAACACGTGTGTAGAGGATCGTGAGCACGGCGCCGACAAGGCCCTCGGCAAGGAGCGGCGTCGCCTGCCCGGCCTTGGCGCCCTCACGGCGGCCCTCGTCAAGTATTCCCGCGAGCCGCGTCAACAGCGCCTCGCGCTCGGCTAGCAACTTGGCGTCGCCTTGCAGCGAGTGCACGATGCAGACGCGTGCCAGAGCCGGCTCGCGATCGAGGAAGGAAAGGATCGTCCACAAGCCGAGGCGCACCCGCTCACGCCACGGCAGAGCCTCGAGTTCGGCGCCGAGCAGATCGCGTTCGATCGACGCGACGACGTCCCCGAACACGGCCAGCAGACACTCCTCGCGCGTCGCGAACAGTTCGTAGAAAGTGCGGCGCGAGACACGCGCGCGGCTTGTGATTTGGGCTACCGAGGTATCTGCGTAGCCGAGTTGCCCCAAGGAGCGGATCGCGCCTGCGAGAATGCGGTTGCGTTGGATCTCTGCAGGTAGTCCGTGGACCGGAACGAGCGGAGCAGCCGGCCTTGCGATGGATGTGTCACTCGCGAGGGCGAGGTTGCTTGGCCGTACCGCCGAAGGGTTGGAGCCGCGACGTGGTTGGCGTTGCGTGCGTGCGGCGCTTTGCGAGCGCCCTACACCAACTAGACGAGGACTATTGCCTGCCGTGGCGAGGCCCGGACCATAGGCGCGACGACTGCCAACAACGCTGCTCATCCCGTACTCCTCCCCTCCCCTTGACCTGAGACTTGGACCTGCGACCTGCGACCTGCGTTTGCGACTTCCCCGTTACGCGGCTTCATGCCTGACCGCACACCTGAACTCAAGGTGTATAAGAACAGATTCTTATGCTTTTGTCAATAGCTTCTTTCGCGGACCGCCGCGACCGGCCTCGCGGAGTCATTCGCGGAGGCCTTCGCCGCGTGCCTCTCGACGCCGACGACGAGCGACCGCTCCAGCTCGCGCCTAGCTGCCCTTGGCCCGAGATAGGGGTGCACGATCATGCTCATCAGCGTGGGAGCCAACTCCATGACAGGGGCGCCCCCGGAGCACAGCAGGCGCGTGTGCACGAGCGAGATACAGGCCCCGACCAGGTTCTCGGCGGTCTCCGGCTTGGCTGCCTGTCCGGCCGAGCCGGCGCCTGGCGTGGCGAGCCCGAGCAGCTCACTTTCCACGTGCCCCTGGTCGAGCGCGGCGGCGAGGGCGTCCAGCAGCTCGCAGCGGCGGTGCAGGACCTCGGGCCCCCAGCCGATCGAGTCGATTACCAGCTCGCGCGCGGTGTCGGGCTGCTCGTCGCAGAAGCGCAACAGCTCCGTGAGCCCCGCGCGCGTTCGCTCCAGCCAGCCGTCGGCATGGCGGTAGGCCGGCTCGGCGCGCGCGGCGATCTCGGCAACCAGCTCGTCGAAGACGGCCAGGTGCTCATGCTCGCTCCATGCAGCCTCCGTTTCATCCACAGCACAAGCGCGCTCCGGTCGGTCCGCGCCGCCAGGCGCCTCGTCCTTCGCGCCGTCAGGCGCCTCGTCCTTCGCACCGTCAGACGCCTTGTCCGGCGGCGGATCTGCTGCCTGGAGCATCGTCTCACCTCCTAGCTAGACCACTTCAGACCTAACCAGGGTAACATAAAAACAGGTTCTTATATTCTTGTCTGGACTTGTAATAACGCGCCGCGAGTGATTACCTCTGCCGCTGCTTTGGATTGCGCACCCAGCGGCGGGCACAGGAGCGCGCTTGAGACGATCGGGCGGGCGCTCAGTGGCGGGCGCGGGCGCGCTTGGTGGCCAGCGCGGTACTCGCGTGCGGCGTCTCGAGTACGTGCTCGGCGCGCGCGTGCCCTTCGTGCGCGGCAAGCAGCGGGGCGAGCACGATGTAGGTCAGCTGCTCGTGTAGCTCGGACAGGTGCTCAAGCTGGCCGCGCAGCGCATGGTCGTGAACGACCTCGAGGATCGCGCCAGCGAGCATGTCGGCGGTGGCGGGCGGCAGGTCGGGGTGCGCGCGCAGGCCCGGGCCCAAGAGTTGCTTCAGCGCCTGGGCGCGGCGGTCGAGGAAGTCCAGACCCGGGCGCCCGAGGCTGAGTGAGCCGAGCACCATCGTGCGCGTAGTCGCGGGCTCGGCGGCTACAGCGGCGAGGTAGGCGCCGAGCGCCCGGGCGATGCCCACGGCCCAGACGGGCGCGGTCGTCGCTGCCTCCTCGTTGTCCGCGACACGGCCCGGCGCGACGCCAAACATGGCAGGCTCGCCGGGCTTGCTCATCGACGCGTCGTCATTGCCCGCGGCCCGTTCCGACACGACATCGAACACGTCATCGCCGGCGGGTCCGTCCAGCGCGGTGGCAGACATGCCACCGCCTGCGGCTCCCCCCAACGTACCCGCGTACGCCGCGCGGGCCTGCTCGATTAGCCGCTCGTGCACCGCTTCGCATGCTGCCAGCAGAGCCTCCTGGCTCGTACGGAAGTGCTTATAGAAGGTGCCGAACGAGACACCGGCGCCGGCGGCGATGTCAGCCAGGCTGATCGACTCGCCCTCGCCGTTCGCCGCCAACCTCAGCACGGCAGCCAAGATCCGCTCCTTCGGGCCCTCGTCGAGGGGAAGGCCGTTCGTGCCCACATCGCCGCTCAAACTCCCAGCGCCATCGGGGACGCCGGCAGCGCCGATACCCATGCCACCCCAAACGTCGGCGACGTCCTGGCTGCTCCCACCCTCACCGGCGCCTGCGGGCGGCTCGTTGCCGTAGACGCGAACCCAGTCGAACAGCTGCTCGGCAAGCGCCAGCAGCTCGCGCGCGGGCCGCTCGCGTAGATGTATGTACAGCGCGCGGCGGATCGCGCCGATCGTGGCCGTGATCAACACGGGCGCGCGATTCGTGTGCACGCCATCTGTGCCGAGCGCCGAGTCGAGCAGCGCCTGCGCGCCTTCGCCTAGCTGCTCGCGCGCCTCGACCGTGCCGTGGGCGACCGTCAGCACGTCGCCAAGGCACACGCGCGCCGCCGCCGGCCAGACCTGGGCGAAAGCGGCGAGCGCGCTCAGGGCGGCGTGCGCGCGCTCGTCGCCCTCCATCCCTGGAGCGTTGTAGGCAGAGACCAGCTGGCCGGCGCCGCGCGATAGATGGTCGTCGTAGGCGGCCGTGAAACAGCCCTCCATACTGCCGAAGTGTTCGTAGAACGCCGCCCGCGCGACGTGAGCCCGCGCGGTCAGATCGGCCAGACTCGTATCGGCAAATCCTTGCGCGTCGACCAGCTCGACAAGCGCGATGCCAAGGCGCGCACGCTGACTCTCGGCGACCAGCTCGCGCGGCAGCCGCATGCCCGGAGCAAGCTTGCCGGGGATCGCGGGCCGCGCGCCGCTGTTTGGCTTTCTAGCTGGCATTCATCGGACCCGAGTTCGCAGATTGGGTTGCGGAAGGGGGGTTGATTTCAGTCCTGCGAGCATACCAAGATGCCACCTGTAAGAACACTGACTTATACCCCCCCGAGCGGCTTGCCCGTCGCCACAGCGATCGGGTCCGCGCGCGATCCGCTCGTGGCCGCGGCGATCGGTGCCAGGCAGGCAAGCACGCGTTCGAGCAGCGGCCGCGCCGCCGCGGGCTCCTCCTCCACGAGCGGCTCATCGCGCGGGGCGTAGTAGGCGACGAGGACATGCGCGTGGGCCTGCAGCGCGAGCGCGTGCAGCGCCTGCAGCAGGCACTCTTCCACACCGGGAAAGTGTTGCTCGAAACAGGCGGCCGAAAGCCCGGCGCGAGCCGCCACTTCCGCAATGCTTGAGTGTCCATATCCATGTTCGCGCGTCTCCTCAATTGTCGCCGCAAATAGACGCTCTCGCTCCAACCGCTCGCGTCGTGAGCCCGGCGAGTGCGCTGCAAGCGAAGCTTGCGAGACCATGCTTTGTGGCGTAGCCAAGGCACCAGCTCACTCTCTCACCACGTGCGACCCCGCCTCCCCCGGCCAAAGTCAAACCATTCAAGCGCCCGGAGCCGGCTGGGGCCAACCCCGAGCGCCACGCTCAACTAGTTATTTACTCCCTCGCCAAGCAAAGGACAAAAGTACATGTCCATTCTTATCACGCGAGGCTCGTCTTGTCAATGACTATCGGGAGACGGTCCCGTCCGTCGCGCCGTGACAAGCACGGCAAGTGTGCTCGCCCGGATTGGCCGCCCCAGGCGCTCCTGGAGAGCGTGACTCTCCCTCACGAGGGCGTCACGCTGCTCAGTTGAGAGTCGTGCCCAGAATGACATCGTGCCGAGCAGCCCGCCCAGCTCACCGGCGGTGTGCTCGATCAGGGTGGCCACGGTTGCGAGCTGTAGATCCTCGAAGAGCTCGGCCGCGTAGTCACGTCCTATCTCGTAGCTCCCCAGCCAGGCCCAGACGTTCGCGATGTTCCCACGGCGCTCCCGCACGCCCGCAATCGTGCAATCGAGGTCACGGTAGGTGGGCCAGGTCGCGGCGATCTCCGGCGCGTGCCTGCACAGGGCCGACAGTAGAGCCGCCTGATCGTCGAGGCTGCGCTGCTCCTTGAGCCCGAAGTACTGGATCAGGGCAAGCGTCCCTTTGGGAGCAAGCGCGTCGGCGATCTTTCGCCAGCTCAGATCAGGGTCAACCCAGTGGACTGCGGACGCCGAGAACACGGCCTTGTAGCTCTCATGGGGCAGCGGCATGTCCTCGAGCCGCGCGTGGACGAACTCCACATCGCCCGCATCTTTCAGGTTCTCCTCGGCGACTCCGATCAGTTGGTCTCCGGGCTCGAGTGCCGTCACGCGCAGCCCTCGCGCGAGCAGGCTGCGCGTCAGCTGCCCGGTCCCGCACCCGATCTCAAGCACCCGATCGCCCCCCTTGATACCTGCCAGCTCGCATGCTTGGTCGACGAGCGCATCGGGGTAGGCCGGCCGGTTGCGGTCGTACTCGATCGCAACTTCGTTGAAGACCTTGCCGTAGCTCCGTGCGAGCGTCCCGTCGCTCATGCCCGAAACGTACACACCCCCGCCCCGCAACGCGATGCCTACAGCGGAGCGAATCCGATGATGTTGTGCCGCGCCACGTAGCCGAAGACCCTCGCAAGCGCAACGCTAGGGCAAAGGGGCGTTCAGCGCTTTGGTGGTGCGAGCGCGCAGCCGGTTTGCGCGGCTGCGTTTCTGAGATCGGCGTCCCAAGTAACGAGCGTGATCGGGCCGCCGAGCGACAGGGCGCTCGCCAGATGAACGGCGTCGTAGCCTCGCAGCGCGAACCGTTCGGCGAGTCCCCCGGCGTCGCGTGCGAGTTGTGCGTCCACGGCTATCCGGGAGAGCTTGCCCTGGATCGACCCGAACTCGGCGAGCGCGCGTTTGTGTGCTGGCGGGGTGAGGCGTCCCGCACGCCGTGCCGCTCCAAGAGCCGCGCGGCCCTCGGGGTAGGAGAGGATGCTCGACGCGGCGGGGTTCGAGCTCGTCCACAGTTCGTCAGCAACGTCGGACCCTTCCTCGGCAACGATCAGCTTGACGAGCGCCGAAGTGTCGAAGTAGAGGATCAGCGGCGTTGCTCTGCGACTAGCTCTGACACCGACCCGCTGGCCTTGACCTTTGCGGGGCGCTCGGTACGAGGCCCGGTCGGCGGCGTCACAAGGCCGCGCCTGACCAAATCATCGAGCGGATCGACAGCACCGACGGCAGACAACCGGGCGATCGGCTGGCCGCGGCGTGTCACCACGACCTCTGCGCCACCGTGAACTTGCTGTAGGTGCTCGCTCAGGCGATCGTGAAGGTCACGTACTCCGACCTCATACGTCTGCGGTTGTAGCGTCATAGATCGATCATAGCAGCTACATTCGGCTACGCGGCTCGCGTGGTACGAGCAAGCTCGTGGGCCTCGGCTAGCACATTCCGTAGCCGATCTGTGGAACGTCGGCTCTTTGCGGGCAGGTCAGCTGCCCGATACACGCAGTCGTGGCGTATCCTCCTCCGCATATTTCCCAGTCGCTTGCGAGCTGGTCTCGGCCTGAGCCTTAGCGATTTTAAGCTTCCCGCGCTGGTCCACTGAACCAGGCGGGAGCCCTCGCGAGAGCGGGCACCCGATACCATTCAAGGCCCTCGGCGAGATAGCTCAGCTGGTAGAGCATTCGACTGAAAATCGAAGTGTCCCCGGTTCAAGTCCGGGTCTCGCCATCACCCGATCCGTACGCGAGCCGCACGGTTTGGGGTCTGGTAGGGGCTCGATATCCGTTGGATGGAAAGCCAGCGATGTGCCCGACAAGAGGCTATGGAGAGCAGTAGCCCAAGCTCAGCCTCCAACGACTTCGATATCAAGTGGGTCATGAGCCAGGTCGGCCATCGCTCACACGTCGATGCGAAGCAAACATTGGGCCGGCGATCCTTATCCAGATACCCGGCGACTATCCGGCTGCGTGGGGACCATAGCATCGGAGAGCATATGCCAAAAGGTCGACTCTTGTCAAACTATCAGAATAAGCTTTTGTGCTCCCCGCGCCCTATCTAACTTCGAGTAAGCCAAGCCGGGGTCGCAGCTCGCGCTCTCAGCTCGAACCTGGTCTCCTTGGTCATAGCGGGCCGCGCTCGAATTCCTCCACGAGCGCGTCGTATGTGTCGCGCAGACCCTGCTCGACCGGCACCTGGGCACGCCAGCCCAGCACACTCGCGGTGTGACTCGTGTCCAGACAGCTGCGCTTGAGCTCACCGGGACGCAGGTCGGCGAGCTCTGGCTCGACGTCCGAGCCGGCGGCTGCCTTGAGCACCTTCCACAACGTCAGCACGTCGGTCTCCACGCCGGTGGCGACGTTGAACGTACCGCGCTTGCCGTTGGCGGCGATCAAGGCGGCCACCACGTCGGCGACGTGCACATAGTCGCGCGTCGGCGTGCCATGACCGAACATCTTCGGCGTCTTGCCCGTGTGCAGGTGCTCGGAGAAGATCGCAACCACTCCGGCCTCCCCGTGTGGGCTCTGGCGAGGGCCGTAGACATTGCCGAGGCGACAGACCGCGTGCGGCACGCCAGCGGACATCGACCAAGTGTTGACGTAAGCCTCCGCGGCCCACTTGGAGGCGCCGTAGGGAGCAAGAGGCGCGGGTATGCGTCCCTCTGGCGTCGGCAGCGGCGCCTCGTCGCCATACAGCGCCCCGCCGGTCGAAGTGAACGACAACGGCGCACCGAGCTTGGTGGCGGCGTCCACGACGTTGAGCGTGCCGAGCACGTTGACCGAACAGTCTCGGGCAGGATCGGCGACCGACGCCGTGACCGACGCCTGCGCGGCCAGGTGATAGACGGCGCTGGGGCGCACCTCGTCGAAGACGCACTCCAGCGCGGCGCGATCGACGATGTCGAGCTCGCGCAGCGTCGCTCCCGCCGGCACCTTGCCGGCACTGCCGGAGGAGAGGTCGTCGACCACCGTCACCTCGCTGCCGGCGGCTAGTAGCGCGTCGGTGAGGTGCGAGCCGATGAAGCCGGCGCCGCCGGTGACGATTACGTGGTTTGGCATTGAGCGGAACCCTATCTACGAATGCGGAAGGTATTCGGTGCGGGCGGCCTAAAAAGTGCCGATGCCCCCCGCGCGCGCGGGGGGCATCGCGTTTTTGGAGAGCACCGACACCCCCCTCCAGGCGGTGCCTCGCCAGACCGCGACGACTTACTCCGCCGCCGATTCGGGACTTCAAGACGAACGGCCGCTGAGGGAGCTCTATCCCCGAGCCAGCATGTAGCGATTCATCGTCGCCATCACACGGCGAGTGATCGCGTCGGCGCGGTGCTCGGTGTCGAGGTCGATCTCGCCCGCCTTGCGCAAGCGCTCGATTTGGTGCATGGCCGGCTCCACGACCTCGTCCTTGAGGACAGCGGGGTCGATGCCGTCCTCGATTGCCTGCGCGATTGCCTCCTCGGCCAGCTCGGCGTCGCCGAGGCGCATCGAGTCGGTATAGATCTCTAGGGCGGCAGCAAGCAGCGTGCTCGGGTCTGAGCGCGAACGCGTGCGCGCGTCGACACCGGAGCTGTCGAGCACCTCCATGAACTTGTGCAGCAGCACCGGGTCGAAGTGCCGGTCGGCCTGGTCGAGCATCATCTCGACCGCCTTCTCGACCGAGAAAGCCTTGCGGTAGATGCGGTGGGAGGTGAGCGCGTCAAAGACGTCGGCGATCGCCACGATACGGCCCTCGATCGGGATGTTCTCGGCTGTAATCCCTCGCGGATAGCCGCCGCCGTCCCAGCGCTCGTGGTGTGACAGCGCAATCGTCGCGCCCATGTCGAGAATCGAGGAGGAAGAGCCACGCAACAGACGGTGGCCCTCCTCGGCGTGCGTCTCGACGATCGCGCGCTCCTCGGAAGTGAGCTGGCCAGGCT
This sequence comes from uncultured Solirubrobacterales bacterium, assembly GCA_963704555.1. Taxonomy (GTDB): domain Bacteria; phylum Actinomycetota; class Thermoleophilia; order Solirubrobacterales; family Solirubrobacteraceae; genus Palsa-744. The sequence continues at coordinate 522,033 of OY969921.1, read as the reverse complement.
TCAAAAGGATTGCATCGGGGATCGCGACCTTGCCGACGTCGTGCAGCGGCGCTGCGTAGCCGATCCGCCTACAGAAGTCCGGGTTCATCCCGATCGCTTCGGCAAGCAGCGTCGAGAAGCGCCCGATGCGCTCGATGTGCGCGCCGGTGTCCTCGTCGCGAAACTCGACGGCCATCGACAGGCGCCGGACAGTCTCGGCCTGGGCGATCTCGAGCTCCGAGAGGGCGCGGCGTAGATCGTCGTTACGCTCGTCGATCTCCAGGCGCAGCGCTTTACGGCGGTCGTCGCCCAGCAACCAGCCACAGACGCCGGCAAGCAGCGCGAGCACGAACGCGCCGAGCACGGTTAGTGCTCGGCCACCCACGATCAGCGCGACGATCGCCGCGGCGGCCAGCAGCAGCGCCAGCGGCGCCCTGAAGCGCGGCGGGCGCTGACGTCGGCGTACTGCCTCGGTGCTCGTCGCGCGGGCGACGAGCACCTCGCGGCGCGTCTGCTCCTCGGTGGAGTCACCGAGCAGCGCCCGCAAGGTGTGCGACTGGGACGCTGCCTCGACGCCGCTGGAGGCCGGAGACTCTTCGGTTGTGAGGCCGTGCGCCAACGCGCCCCCGCGTGGGACGGATCGCTGCAAGCCAACCTTTGTGACTCCACGCACGAAAAGCACTCCGTTTCTTCGCTATCCATCTATTCGGCTGTTTGGCTAGCCCGCTTGAGCTACCCCCAAACGAGCCATGCGAATCCCGCAATTTTTCCGCTTTGAATCCGTGCGCCCAGAACAGATTTTTAGACGTTGAGCGCTACGTACTTCGTCTCCAAATACTCACCGATGCCCTCGAAGCCGCCCTCGCGGCCGAAGCCCGACTGCTTCACGCCCCCGAAGGGGGCCGCTGGATTAGACACGATCCCCTGGTTGACGCCCACCATGCCGGCCTCGATCGCCTCCGAGACCCGCAGCGTGCGAGCCAGATCGCGTGTGTAGATGTAGGCCACGAGACCGTACTCGGTGGCATTGGCGGCCTTGATCGCCTGCTCCTCGGTGGAGAACGCGCTCACGGGAGCGACGGGGCCGAACACCTCCTCGCGCAGGATGCGCGCGTCAGAAGGTACCTCGCCGAGCACCGACGGCGCGAAGAAGTAGCCGGGACCAGACGACGACTCGCCGCCGCACAGCAACCGGGCGCCCTTTTGTACGGCGTCCTGCACAAGCTCCTCGACAATTCGGCGCTGGCGATCGTCGATCAGCGGGCCGATGTCCACATCCGGCTCAGTGCCGCGCCCCAGCTTCAGCTTTGTCATGCGCTCCGCCATCCGCTTGGCGAACTCCCCAGACAGCGACTCGTGCACGTGGAAGCGGTTGGCCGCCGTGCACGCCTCGCCGACGTTGCGCAGCTTCGCGATCATGGCGCCCTCGACCGCGGCGTCGAGGTCGGCGTCCTCGAAGACCACGAACGGAGCGTTTCCGCCCAGCTCCATCGAGACGCGCAGGACCTGCTCGGCCGACTGGGCGATCAGCCGGCGGCCCACCTCGGTGGAACCCGTGAAGGACAGCTTGCGCGTGCGCGGGTCCTTCAACAGCGGCTCGATCGTGGCGCCCGAGTGGTGTGTGGTAATCACGTTGAGCACGCCGTCGGGCAGGCCCGCCTCAGCCAGCACGGCCGCCAGCGCGAGCATCGACAAAGGTGTCTGTTGCGCCGGCTTGACGACCATCGTGCAGGCCGCCGCAATCGCCGGGGCGATCTTGCGCGCGCCCATCGCCGTCGGGAAGTTCCAAGGCGTCACGAACACGCACGGGCCGACCGGCCGGCGCATCGTGAGGATGCGTCCTTGGCCCGTCGTGTTGGTCATGTAGCGGCCGTGGATGCGCACCGCCTCCTCGGAGAACCAGCGCAAGAACTCCGCGGCGTAGTTGATCTCGGCCTTGGATTCGGCAAGCGCCTTGCCCATCTCAAGCGTCATCACCAGCGCGAGCTCGTCCACGCGAGCCAGCAGCAGCTCATAGGCGCGGCGCAGGATCTCGCCACGCTCACGCGGGGCGGTGGCGGCCCACGCGGGCTGCGCGTCGGCGGCGGCCGCCAGCGCGGCGAGGGCATCCTCGGGAGTCGCATCGGCCACCTCGGCGAGCGGGCTGCCCGTCGACGGATCCTCCACGCTGAGCGTTTTTCCCCCACTGGCGGGGCGCCACCTGCCGCCTATATATAGATCCTTGCGGACCCGGTCAAGTACCGCCTGCTCGGCCATCATGTGAGGTTCCTCTCGCTTGCGGGATTCATGCTCGATGAAAAATCGTCCGATTCGACCTAGGTGCAGTGTGCCATCCGACGCTCTCACCCGATCGCGATCGCGTGTCTCATGTTGTGCGCCTTGTTGTGTGCCTCCTCGGCCGGGTCGTTCGCCGCCTCCGCCAACGCGGGGACGCTGGTGATCGACGGCGCGGGTGACGGTCACGGCGTGGGGATGAGCCAGGACGGGGCGCTCGGCTTTGCCGAACACGGCTGGAGCTATAGCGCGATCTTGGCTCATTACTACAGCGGGACCGCACTCGGGAACGCGCCGGCGAACATGATCGTCAAGGTGTTGGTCGGCTCGAAGGTCAAGAAGCTTCCGCTTGAAACCTACGTGCGCGGGGTCGTCTCGGCGGAGATGTCGGCCAGCTGGCCGTTGGCGGCGCTGGAGGCACAGGCCGTCGCCAGCCGCACCTATGCGATCGCCTCTGACGCGGGCGGCTCGAAGTTCGACGTGTACTCAGACGACCGCTCGCAGGTGTACCTCGGAAAGGCCGCGGAAACGTCTCGCACCAACTCGGCCGTCGCCGCTACCGCCGGGCAGATCGTCACCTATGCCGGGAAGCCGGCGATCACCTATTTCTTCGCCGGGTCCGGCGGGCAGACCGAGAGCGTGCAGAACGCCTTTCCCGGGGCTGAACCAGAGCCCTGGCTCGTGAGCGTGGCCGATCCCTACGAAGCCGGGCCGCTGCGCCACTGGACGCAGACATTGAGCTTTGCCGCGGCGGCGTCTCGTTTGAGCGGGCTCGTCAAAGGGGGGTTCACCGGCATCGAGGTTTTGAAGCGCGGCGTGTCCCCGCGGATCGTCTCGGCCTACGTGCTCGGCTCGAAAGGGCGCACACTGGTCAGCGGGACAGAACTAGAGGGGCGCCTCGGGCTTTATTCGACTTGGGCCTACTTCAGCGTGAAGAACACGAAGGGTGTACATGCCGAGCCGGACGCGAGCGGACAGAGTCCTGCTCCGACTCCGACTGCCCAGCCGGCTGACGTCGGCGGCACGGGCGGCACGGGCGGCACGGGGGCGACAGCCGACACACCTTCTGGCAAGCCGGCACGCGTGGACGGCCAAGGCGGCGTGCCGGCCGAGTAGCCTGAGGCGCGATGGATGCGCCGCTACTGATCGCCGACGTTCCCTGGCTGCTCTACCGAGCCTTCTTCTCTTTGCCCAAATCGATCGAGGGCGTAGACGGCAAGCCGGTGAACGCGCTGCTTGGCACCGTCAACGCGCTGCTCGCCGCCGGCGAAGCACAACCCCCGCGTGCAGTGGTCGCCTGCTTCGGCGCCGAGGAGGCTCGCTATCGCGTCGAGGCCTATCGCCCCTATCACGCGCACCGCGACGCGATGCCGGCGGAGCTTCGTGAGCAGTGGGCGCGCGCACCCGAATTGCTGGCGAGCTTTGGCTGGAGGATCGCCGACGCCGAGGAGCTGGAGGCCGACGACGCGATGGGCTCGTTCGCGCGGGTCGAGGCGCAAGCCGGAGGGCGTGCTCTGTTGTTGACCGCGGACCGCGACCTCTATCAGTGCGTCGAGGACAACGTGGCTGTTTTGGATTTGGGAAAGGGAGGGGCGTGCTCTGTCTTGGGACCGAGCCAGGTCCACGATCGCTACGGCATCGCGCCAGGACAGGTGCCCGATTTCATTGCCCTGCGCGGAGATCCCTCCGACGGGTTGCCCGGGGCGCCCGGGATCGGGGCGAAGACGGCGGCTGAGCTATTGCGCATACACGGCAACCTGGAGACCCTGCTGGAGCAGGCCGAGCGACAGTGTGAAGATGGCGGCATCGGCGAGCTGCGTCCGCGCGTCGCGCAAAGCCTGCACGAGAACGCTGAGCTGCTGCGCACGTTCAAGCGCATCGCGACGCTCGTGGAGATCGACGTGCAACGGCCGCCGGACAAACCAACCGACTTCGCTGGTGGCGCCACAATGGCACGCGAGATCGGCATGGAGCGCCTGGCCAAGCGACTCGACGAGCTGGCAGTCGCCACGACATAGCCCCACGACGGCGAATCCGCCGGCCAAGCGGTCCGTGTGACCTACACCGAACGCTGGCAGCACTCACCTACGGCGTGAACTTCACCGTGATGACGTCTCCGTCCTGCATCGCGTAGTCGCGACCCTCCAGACGTAGGGTGCCTCGATCGCGTGCGCCCGCGTAACCACCCGCGTCCACCAGCTCACGCCAACCGACCACCTCAGCTCTGACAAAGCCCTTCTGGATGTCAGTGTGAATCTGCCCCGCAGCGTGCCATGCGCTGAGCCCGTCGCGCAGGTGCCAGGACTGCGCCGGCTTGGCCTCGCCCGCAGTGAAGAACGCGATTAGGTGCAACAGCGAGAAGGCGCCGCGCACAACCCGTTGCAGGCTCGATTCGCCCGGTGGGTGGGAAAATATTTCTTCTCGCATCAGCGCCGCTTCCTCCTCCTCCAGCTCGGCCAGCTCGGACTCGATCCGCGAGCTGACGGCCACCACGCCGGACCCCTGCGCGTGCGCGTGCTCGGCCACCGCCGCCGGCACATCCTCTGAGCCCTCGTCGACATTGACGACAAACAGCACCGGCTTGGCCGTCAGCGCGCCCAGGTCGCGCAGCGCATGCGGGGCGTCCTCGGGCGGCGCCACCGAGCGCGCGGGCCGACCGGCCTGCAACTCGCCGATCACCTCGCGCAGCCACGCCTCCTCGGCAATCGCGACGCGGTCCCCGCCCTTGGACTGCTTGGCGACACGCTCGACGCGACGTTCTGCTTGCTCCAAGTCGGCCAGCACCAGCTCGGTCTCGATCGTCTCGATGTCTGCCGCCGGATCTACGCGGCCCTCCGGGTGGATCACGTTCTCGTCGCTGTGGGCGCGCACCACGTGCACGATCGCGTCGGTCTCACGGATGTTGGCCAGGAAACGGTTGCCGAGCCCCTCGCCTTTGTGCGCGCCGGCGACCAGGCCGGCGATGTCGTGGAAGTCGATCGTGTCCCAGACAATGTCCGAGGCACGCACGGTCTGCGAGACCTCGACAAGACGCTCGTCGAGCACAGGCACAACTGCCACGTTCGGCTCGATCGTCGTGAAGGGATAGTTGGCGGCCTCGACGCCCGCCTTCGTGAGCGCATTGAACAGCGAAGACTTGCCTGCGTTCGGCAGTCCGACGATGCCGATGCGTGTGCTCATGGCGCGGCAACCCCGTTCGCCGCGCCCGTCCCCTCCGAAACAGGCACAGCCGAAACCCCCGTCCCTCCCAAGGCCATCGTCCCCTCCGAAACAGGCACAGCCGAAACCCCCATCCCTCCCGAGGCCATCGTCCCCTCCGAAACAGGCACAGCCGAAACCCCCATCCCTCCCGAGGCCATCGTCCCCTCCGAAACAGGCACAGCCGAAACCCCCATCCCTCCCGAGGCCATCGTCCCCTCCGAAACAGGCACAGCCGAAACCCCCGTCCCTCCGGGGGCCATCGTTCCGTCCCAAGCGCCCGGGCGCCGAGTACATATCTCCGCGACCGCCAAGCCGAGTAGGGCACCTGCGAGCACGTCGGACGGATAGTGGACCCCCAGATACAGGCGCGAGAGTGCCAGACCTACGGCAAGCGCGTACAGAGGCGCCCCCGGGAAACCCGCGCGACTGTAGGCAAGCGCCCCCGCGAACGAGGTCGAGGAGTGGGCACTCGGGAAGCTGAAGCGCGTAGGCGTGCTCGTCAGCGGCGGCAGGTCCGACAATTCGGGCCGTACCCGACGCACAACCAGCTTCAGGGCCGTGTTGGCCGCATATGTCCCGGCGACAGCACCGGTCGCGCGCGCCCACCTCGAGCGCCGCTCCCCGCGCGAGCGCAGCGACTCAGCCGTCCCCAACACGAGCCAAACCGCCGCGTGCTCGCCGAGCAACGAGAAGCGCGCCACTTTGCGCTCAGCCGCGGGCGTGTGCCCGTAGGTCCGCGCGATCCGAAGCAGCGACTCGTCCAAGTCGTCCAAGCGGCCCGGGAGCTGTGACATCTAATTTCTGTTAACTACCATCGTAGCTACAAACGTAGCCATGATGGTAGTTTTCAAAAAGTGCATAACACAACACAGCGGACCTCAAGTCCCGAAACCCACGCGCTGGTCGCTGTCCTCGACCCGAACGTAAACGACCTGTCCAAGGTACAGCCGCACCGGCCCTTCCTCGGTGTGAAACTCGTGCCAGCCCCCATCGCCGAGCGCCTTGTAGAGCGACTCGAGCTGCTCGTCGGTGACGCGCAGCGAGAGCACCTGGCCGCCTTGGAATCCGACACTTACGCGTCTGTGCTGATGGGCCATCAGTGATCCTCCACGGGTTGAACTAGCTCGGTGAGCACTCTGGCGGTGCCCTTTGGCTCGAGGAACGCCACCAGCGCACCCCGGATGCCGACACGCGGGGCCTTGTCGATCAGGGGTTGGCCCGCGGCTTGCAGCGCCGCGAGGGTCGCCTCGATATCGGACACCTGATAGGCCACATGGTGCAGGCCCGGCCCCCGCTTGGCGAGAAACTTGCCAACCGGGGTGTCAGGGCCCAGTGGCGCAAGCAGCTCCACGTGGTTCTCGCCGACATCGAGCAGGACCGCCTCGACGCCCTGCTCCTCGACGATCTCGCGGTGGGCCACCTGCATTCCGAAGGCGTCGCGATAGAGCACCAGCGAGTCCTCGATGTCCTCGACGGCAACGCCGATGTGGTCGATCCGGTTGAACACCCAGTGGAGTTTACGAGTCCTTGGGCACAGCGGCCGCGACGCGTAGTCCCATACCCGGCTTTCGTTCCAACCGCGGCACGCCCAGCATCACACGGTCGATCGCGTCGCGGTCGAGCACCTCGTTGCTCAGCAGCTCCGCCGCGAGCGCGTCGAGTTGGGCGCGATGACTGACGATCAGCCGGCGCGCGGCGCGGCGCGCCTCGTCGACCAGCTCGCGGCGCTCCTCGTCGCGCAGGCGCAGCGTGGTCTCTGAGAGGCGTACGTCGCCGTCAGGTGTGCGGCCAACGCCGGCACTGCCCATCGCGTAGTCGTGCACCATCGAGTGCGCGATGTCCGCCACGCGCTTGAGGTCGTCGGAGGCACCCGTGGTGATCGAGCCGAACACGACCTGCTCGGCCACGCGCCCGCCCAACAGGACGGTCATGTAGTCGAGCAGCTCCTCGCGTGTCTTCAGGTAGCGATCCTCGGCCGGCAGGTTGAGCGTGTAGCCGAGTGCGCGCCCACGCGGCACGATCGATATGCGGTGCACGCGATCGACCGACGGCAACAGCTCGCCGCAGAGGGCGTGACCGGCCTCGTGAAAGGCGACGACGCGCTTCTCGTGGGCGTTGAGAACACGGTGCGATTGCACCCCCGCGATCACCCGCTCCAAGGCTTGGTCGAAGTCCCCGCCGGTGATGTTCTTGCCGCCGCGGCGTGCGGCGAAGATCGCCGCCTCGTTGCAGATGTTGGCCAGGTCGGCGCCGGTCAGCCCACTGGTCTGCTGCGCGACGAGCCCAAGGTCCACATCCCCCAGCGGCTTGTCGCGTGTGTGCACCCCGAGCACCCCCTTGCGGCCCTTTACGTCGGGAGGGGTGACGAAGATCTGGCGGTCGAAGCGTCCAGGCCGTAGCAGCGCCGGGTCGAGCTTGTCGAGCAGGTTGGAGGCCGCGATCACGACCAGGCGTCCGCTCGTGGCAAAGCCGTCCATCTCGACGAGCAGCTGGTTGAGCGTCTGATCCTTCTCGCCGGAGAAGTCCGCGCCGCGCCGCCCGCCGACGGCGTCGAGCTCGTCGATGAAGATGATCGCCGGCTCCTGCTTTCGCGCGATCGCGAACAGGCGCCTGATGCGCGCCGCGCCGAGACCGGCGAACATCTCCACGAACGCCGCCGCCGACTGTGCGAAGAACTGTGCGCCGGACTCGTGCGCGACCGCCTTGGCCAAGAGTGTCTTGCCCGTGCCTGGTGGGCCGTGCAAGAGGATGCCCTTGGGCACCTTCGCGCCAAGCTTCTCGAACTGCTTGGGGTCGCGCAGGAACTCCACTATCTCCTGCAGCTCGGCCTTGGCCTCGTCGGCCCCGGCGATGTCCTTCCATGCGACCGACTGGTTGGAGGACGGCTTGATCTGCTGCGGCTTGACGCGCGGCATCACTTTCAAGGTGCGCCACATCAGGTAGATCAGCGCCGCGAAGAACAGAATCATCACGACGCTTGACCACTGGTAGGACCAGTTCTGGATGTCTGTCACAAGCGAGGTTGCGAGAGCCGTCACGATTTACACACCCACCCGCCGATCGCGCAGCATCGCGAAGGAAATCCGCCGCGGCCGACACGGTCTAACCTGACACGCCCTAACCATCGTCATCCCTACCTGCATCTCACCTTCCGTGGCTCGCTCGCATACCCGCTGGGGGCACCTCTGCTCAATCAACGCATCTAGCCGAGCAGTCCTAGCGCGAGGTCTCGGTAAAAATCCGTGGCCCATTCCAAATCACGCACGTCGATGCGCTCGTCGGGAGCATGCATGAGCGCCTGGGTCTCCAGCAGCGACTGGTGGCGCTGCGGGAAGAAGCCATAGGCAACGCACTCAGGGAAAGCAGCACGGAAGTGGCGCGAGTCGGTGAAGCCGGGCAGGATCGTCGGCACCGTCTTGGCGCCGGGGTCGTGTGCCGAGACCCAGGCGTCGAGCGCGTCCATCAGTGGCGAGGCGATCGGCGAGCGGTTGCCAGTGACGCGCTCGGTGAAGTCGATACGCAACGCCCCGTGCGCGCCCGCCCCCGCAAGAGGACGCGCCGGGGGACGCGCCGGGGCACCCGCCGGGCCCCCCGCCGCGCTACCGCTCACCGCCTGACTAGGTTCCATGCCCACGCGCGCCGACTGACCAGCCGTCGCGCCACCGTTCGCGTCGCCGAACTCCAGTGCCAACCCCTCGATCCCGCCGAGCACCGCCTCAATCGCCTGCTTGGTCTCCGCTTCACCGAGACCAGGCGGTACGCGACAGTCCACGCGCAGCTCGGCTTTGGAGGGAATCACGTTGATCTTCTCCGACGCCGAGACCTTCGTCGGCGCGAAGCTGACGCCGAACATCGGCTCCAGCAGTTGCAGCAGACGCGCGTCAATCTGCTCCAGGCGCGCGAGCGCCGCGGCGGGATCGGACTCATCCTCGCCCACGCCGCGCAGGAAGGCAAGCGGCTCGGCCGTCGGCGCGAGCGCGGGCTGGCGCGCAGCGAACCGCTCCAACACCGGCGCCAGCTTCAACAGTGCGTTGTCGCCCAGCTTTGGCATCGACGCATGCCCAGCGATCCCATCTGTGGTGACAGTGAAGCGAAACACCCCCTTCTCCGCGCAGCACACGCCGTAGTAGCGCTGCCCGTCCAGCTCGAAGTGAGGCCCGCCGCCCTCGTTGAGCAGCATGTCGCAGCGAACCCTCTCCGGGTGGGTCTCAGTGAGCCACTTGGCGCCCAGCTCACCGCCGGTCTCCTCGTCCACGACGGCGACGATCAGCAGCTCGCCGCGCTCAGGCCGCCAGCCTTCGCGCGCCAGACCGGCGGCAGCGGCCACCTCAGCCGCGACCTGCGACTTCATGTCGAGCGAGCCGCGCCCCCACAGACAGCCTTCGGCGATCTCGCCCGACCAGGGGTCGTGCGACCATTCGCTCGCATCCGCGAGCACTGTGTCGACGTGGCCGAGATAGCAGAGGGTGGGTCCGTCTCGCTTGGACTCGGTCGAATCGGCGCTCAAACGCGCAACGAGGTTCGGGCGCTCCGGCACAGCGGCAAGCAGCTCGCACTGGAAGCCGACGTCGGTGAGGATCCGCTCTAGATGCTCGATCGCCGCACGCTCGTTGCCGGGCGGATTGACCGTGTCAAAGCGGATCAGGCTCTGAAGGAGCTGCGCGGCGTCGTGCACGCGCCCGATGCTACGCCACCGGGCAAGCAGGTCCAGTCAGGGAGTGGACCCGTCGTCCCGATCGGTCGGTCCCACGCAACCCCCACGGAGCGCACTGCCTCCCCGGGAACCCGTCGGGACTCGTGTCTCCTCAGGAGTAGAGGACGAGACCAGGCTCGGGAGCTTCGGGCAGGCGGCGATCAATTCCTGCGTGTACGGATGCTTGGGCTCCAAAAGAACTTGCTCGGCCGCTCCAGACTCGACGATCTTGCCAATGTGCATCACGGCGACCCGATCGGCCAGAGCTTCGACGGTCGCGAAGTCGTGCGAGACGAGCACGTAGGCACAGCCGAGTTGCTGCTGTAGTTCGCCAAGCAAGTCGATGACGCCGCGGCGGATCGAAGCGTCGAGCGAGGACACCGGCTCGTCGAGCAGCACCAGCCTTGGCTCGCCGGCCAGCGCGCGTGCAATGCCAACGCGCTGACGCTCGCCACCAGAGAGCTCATGCGGGTAGCGCATCGCGTAAGCAGGCTTCAGGCCGACGCGCTGCAGCGACGGCTCCACCTCGCATTGCGCCTCGGCCTTGCCCAGGCCGCGAGCGCGCAGCGCCCGCTCGAGCGTGGCGCCGACGCGCCTGCGGGGGTTCAGCGACGCCTGCGGGTCCTGGAAGACCACCCCCAGCTGCCGGCGCAGCGAGGCAAGCTTGCGACGCGACGCGCCCGCCAAGTCATGGCCCTGGAGGCGGATCGCGCCATCCGTCGGCTCGATCAAGCGCGCGATGCAGCGCAGCAGCGTCGTCTTGCCAGAGCCAGACTCGCCGACGATCGCCAACGTCTCGCCGGCCGCGAGCCTCAACGACACGCCGTCGAGCGCGTCGATCGACACGTCACGGCGGCTACGCCCGGCGTAGTTGACGCGCAGGTTGTCTATCTCCAAAAGTGCTGCCCCCCCGTGCGCGCGGGGGGCATCGGCCATTTTGGAAGGCCCGACCTCGACACCCCGTGCCCCGTCTACGTGGAAAAGGGGGTCTTCTACGTGGGGAAAGGGGACTGTTTGACGGTCCAAAAGCAAAGCCCCCCCGCGCGCGCGCGGGGCATCGCCCTTTTTTGAAGGTTGCAACGCCCCAAGCAGCCCCTGCGTGTAGGGATGCTTTGGCTCGTGCAGGATCTCGCGGGCAGCCCCTTGCTCGACGATCTTGCCCGCCTGCATCACGGCAATGCGATCGGCGATATCGGCCACGACACCGAAGTCGTGCGTGACAAGCACGATGCTCAGATCCTCCGCGTCGCGCAGCTGCTTGAGCCGCTCGAGGATCTGCGCCTGCACAGTCACGTCGAGCGCGGTCGTCGGCTCGTCGGCGAGCAACACCTTCGCGCCAAGCGACAGGCCCATTGCGATCATCACGCGCTGGCGCATGCCACCGGAGAGCTCGTGGGGATAGGCGCGCACGCGCTCGGCTGCCCGCGGAATGCCGACCCGCTCCATCAGCGCGACGGCCCGCGCCAGGCCTTGAGCGTGCGAGACAAATGGTTCGTGCGCCCTGATCTGCTCGACGATCTGATCGCCGACGCGGTAAACGGGATTCAGGGAGGACTGCGGGTCCTGGAAGACCATCGCCAGCTGCGCCCCTCTGATGCGCCGCAGCTCGGCCTCGCTCGCGCCGATCAGGTCGCGCCCTGCGAACATCGCGCTACCGGAGATCGTCGCGTTCGGCCCGCGCGTCAGCCCAAGCAGGCTCATCGCGCACACCGACTTGCCCGAGCCCGACTCACCGACGATCGCCAACACTTCGCCGCCGCCGAGTTGGAAGGACACGCCGTCCACGGCCTGGACGCTCCCATCGCGGGTGGCGAAGGACACGCTTAGGTCGTGAACGTCGAGCAGGGAACGGCCGTCGCCGATCGCCACGGCTCCGCCACGAGCGGCCGGCTCGTGCACCAGTCGATGCGCCTCCGGGCGTCCGAGATCGCCACTGCTGACGGTCATGACAGCCTCGCATCCGCGTCGATCGTGGTGCGAGAGAGGTTCAAGACAGGGCACGCACAACAGTTGAACGCGGACCGTGGGATGTTCGAGACAGGCTCGGACCCAGACAGGGAACGCCAAAAATTCATCACAATCTCACCCGCGGGTCGAGCACCGCGTAGACGATGTCCACGATCGCGCTGAGTACTACCACCGCGCAAGCAACAAGCATCGTGATCACCATCACCGGCGGCACGTCCAGACGCCCGATCGACTGCGCCGCGTACTGGCCGACGCCGCCGAGGTTGAAGACCGACTCAACGAGGATCGCGCCGCCGCCGATCACCCAAGCGAAGTCGAGCCCCCACAGCGTGACGATTCCCATCAGCGAGTTGCGCAGCACGTGGCGGACCAGCACGCGCCACTCGGAGAGCCCCTTGGCGCGCGCCGTGCGCACGTAGTCCTCGCGCATCGCGTCGAGCACGTTCGCCCGCAGCACGCGCGAGTAGACCCCGACCGAGACGACCGACAAGGCCACCCAGGGCATCAGCATGTGCGTGAACCAGCCCCAGGGATCGACCGTCAGGGCCACATAGCCGCCGAGCGGCAGCAGACCCCACTTGTAGCCGAGCCAGTAGAGCATGATCGCGCCGAGGAAGAACACCGGCATCGAGATGCCGGTGAGGGCGACGACGCTGAGCAACCGGTCGATGAAGCGTCCCGCGTAGACCGCGCTGAGCAGACCGAAAAGGACGCCGAAGACCAGCCAGAGGACGCCCGCGCCGAGCGCCAGCGAGATCGTCGGCGGCAGGTCGCGAACGATTTCCTGCTCGACGTTGACCTGCTGGGTGTAGGAGATAACGCTGCCATCGAGCACCTTTTCCATGGTCTTCAGGTACTGCACATAGATCGGCTTGTTAAAGCCCCACTGCACGCGCACGGCCTGCACTTGCTGGGGGCTTGCCAGGCGCCCGGCCATGCGCAGCGCCGGGTCGCCGTCGGGGATCGCCTGGAAGATGAGGAAGGTGAGGACGGTGATCGCGAACAGCACCGCGACCAGCGAGGCCAGGCGGCGCACGATGAAGCGAGCCAGCCAGGCGTGACGAGCCACCGCGGTCGAGACGCGCGGGGCGCCGCCGCTCAGGCTTGAGATTGGTGCGGAGGAGGCCTCCATCACAGCCGTCCCCGCACGGTCGCCTTCGGGTCGAGCGCGTCGCGCACGCCGTCGGCGAAGACATTCACTGAGAGCACCGTCAAGACGAGCATGATCCCCGGCACCAGCACCAAATGGATAGCACCCGGGATCAGGCGAATGCCGTCGGCAAGCATCGTGCCCCACGAGGGGTTGGGGTCCTGAACGCCTGCGCCGAGATAGGAGAGACCTGCCTCCAAGAGAATCGCGTTGGCGACGATCAACGGCACGAACACGACGATGCTGGACGTCAAGTTGGGCAGGATCTCGTCGAGCATGATGCGCGTCGGTCCGACGCCTTGCACACGCGCGGCGTCGACGAACTCACGCTCGCGCAAAGACAGCGCCTGTGCGCGCAAAGGCTTTGCCACATAGGGGAAGAAGACAATCCCGATCACAAACGCCGGCAGCAGCAGCGAGCCGCTGTGCAAGGTGAACAGGCCTAGGTCGATGCCGCCGACGGCCAGCGCCACACCAAGCGCCACACCAAGCAGCACGGCCGGGTAGGCCCAGACGAGGTCGAACAGACGCGAGAGGACCCCGTCGAAGAGCCCGCGCATGTAGCCGGCAAGCGTGCCCAGCACGACAGCAAGCAGCATCGTGATCAGCGTCGCGATGCCGGCGATCTCAAGCGAGTTGCGCCCGCCGTAGAGCAGCCGTACGGCCACATCGCGGCCGTTGGAGTCGGCACCGAGGAAGAAGCGCCCTTTCCAGGTCGGTCCGATCGGCACCCCGGTGGGCGAGACGACATCGACCTGCTTACCGCCGACGCTGACCGTCTCGGTGATGTGGTTGTCGTTGGGGCCGGTGTGCGCGACGTCTTTCGCGTACACGGGCGCAAGCAGGCAGGCAAAGACGATCGCAACGAACAGCGCCCCGAACGCAAGCGCCACGCGATTGCGCAGGAGGGTCCTCATACCTACTCATCGCCACCCCGGGATGCGCGACTTTAGCCGCGGCGCGCTTAAGACCCTTCAAATGACCTGTGTGTCTCGATACCCCTTATGTGGGATCCCGCAAAAGGTGGTGTTCGCAGGGGGGACGAAGGGGGTGTTCGCAAAGGGGGGTGTTCGCAAAGGGGGGTGTTCGCGAGATCAGCCAAACGAGCTGTACACCCCGCCCTCCACGAACTCCCTGAAGGGCCGCCCGATGGCCCACCTCGAAAGAAGCGTTTATTTCAGTTCGAGCGAAGACCAGTCGTTCCCGTACACCGGATGGAAGACCGCCGCACCGAAGTTGATCCGATCGGAGAAGAACTTAGGCGCCTCTTCATAGCCTGACACAGCCAGGTACGCCTGCTTGGCGGTGTACTCGTCAAGCGCCTGCCAACGCGGCACTACCGGGGCTAGCTGCGAGGAAGGGATCGGCCCAAGCGAAGCCAGTTCGCTTTGGATGTGCGGGTCGTTGACCTGGCTGAGGTTGTGGTTTTCGGTCGGCAGGATCGATTTGGCGTCGAGCAGCTGGTAGAAATCGAGCGGGTTGGGGAAGTCCTGGCTGTAGGAGAGGAAGCCCGTCTGCGCTTTATTCGAGAGGTTGCCGACGGTCGCGTAGTACTGCGCGTCGGCGACGATCTTCTCGGTGGCTTTGAAGCCGATTTCGTTGAGCATGCTCGTGTAGTAGTCGATGAATTCCTTGTGCGGAGCGCGCGAGCCGCCCCAAACCGTCACCGGCGCCCCCTCAAGGCCCGCCTGACGCACCAGAACCTTTGCCTTCGCCAGGTTCGGCTGGGCGTTCGGTTCGCCGTAGGGGCAGGGGGCGTTCGTAGGGTGGCCGGGCATGCCGACCGGCAGGAAGAAGCAGGCGGGCTGGAGCATGCCGCTATCCAGCCGCTGCAACGCCTGGCGGTTGAGCCCATAGTTGACTGCCTGGCGCGCACGCGCATTGTTGAACGGCGCTTCTTTGGTGTTCAGAAAGAAGTACAGGCCCGCCACGGTCGGCTCCTTGGCGAAGCGAGCAGCGGCCTGGCTTTCGACCTGCGAGATCAGCGTCGGGGGAATGGTGTCGTTGTAGTCAAACACGTCCGCGCTGTTGTTCAGCACCTGCTCGGCCTGGCTCTGATTGTTGGAGACGATGCTCACGTCGACGTTCTCATGCCCAGCGGGAATGCCAGGGATCGCATCCTTGGACCAGTTGGGGTTGAGCGCCATCGCAAACGACTTGTTCGGCACGACGTTCTCGATCTCGTACGGCCCGACGCCTGGCGGCGGATCGCTGCCCAGGCTTTTCAGCGGCGTGCCACTCGGCACCAGGCCGGCTGCCGGGAAGGCGAGCACGTTCAGGAACGGGCCATAGGGGGCAACCAGCTGGACCGTGATCCTGCCTGTGGTGTCGTCGGTCTGAATGCCGGAGATCGAGGAGGCTTTGCCCTTCTGGAAATCTTCGGCGCCGACGATGTTTTCCGTGAAGAAGCTCTCGCTACCCCAGCCGAGCTTGATCGCACGCTCGATTGCGTAGGCGAAGTCCGAGGCCTTGACCGGCGCACCGTTTGAATAGACGAGGCCTTTGCGCAGCATGAAGGTGTACGTCTTGCCGCCGCCCGTGACGGTCGGCAGGCTCTGCGCTACGCCGGGGATCAGCTTGGCGCCGGCTTCGCCTGACGCATGCGCATACGTGACAAGCCCCGTGTATGCGATCCACGTGGCCTCATAGGACTGCGTGGTCGCACCCAGCCCGGGGTCGAGCGAGTCGGGAGCGGTGCCCATCAGCACGCTGATCGGGCCTTTGCTCGAAGACGTGGATGAGCTGCCACAGGCGCTCATGCCCACCGCCAGGACAAGCGCCAGCGACGCCCCAATCAACGTCCGAGACCATCGATACGCCTGCTTGTGCCCATTCATGGGGTACTTGTTGTGCCCCCCATCCAGTGCTGGCCCCCCATCATGATGCTGCGCCCCTTCCTCGCAAACCGTTGAGTCTCGTAATGTGTGTCACGAAGTACATGGTTCGACAACCCTTGTCGGCAACCTCTTGTGAAACTTGAAGTATCCAAATGAGCCTGGACGCCATAGAACCAGATGTTTCCGAGGTGGTCGCCCAGGTCGCCAAGGTTCAGCCGCTGTGGGCGCTCCTGCGCCTGGAGGACCGGGCGCGCTACATGCGCGGCATGGCCCAGGCGATCGTGGACGAGCTCGACGATCTATGCGAGACAATCGCCGCCGAGCAGGCGCGCCCACGCACAGAGGTGACGACGCTTGAGCTACTGGTCGCGATCGACGCGCTGAAGTGGGTCGCGCACGACGGAGCGCGCGTGCTCGGCGGCCGCCGCGTCGGCGTGCACCGCTCGCTGTCGCTGACCAAGCGCGCCCGTATCGCGTACGAGCCCTACGGCGTCGTCGGCGTGATCGGCGCCGGCAGCGCCCCATTCGCACAGCCGCTCGGCCAGATCGCCGGCGCGCTGCTGGCCGGCAACGGCGTCGTCTTCAAGCCGGCGCCGCGTGCGTCGATAGCGGCCGAGCGGATCGCACGCGTGCTCGCGCGCGCGGGCTTGCCCGAGGGGCTGGTACGCGTCGTCCACGGCGGCGCCGAGGTCGGATTGGAGCTGGCGCGGGCGCCCGTGGACAAGCTGTTGTTCACCGGCTCGCCGGCGACGGGTCGCGCGGTGGCGCGCGAGTGCGTCTCCCAAGAGAAGGAGGTGACGGTCGAGCTGGGCGGCAAGGACGCGATGCTGGTGCTCGCCGACGCCCACGTCGCGCGTGCGGCGGCCGGAGCCCTGTGGGCGGGATGCGCCGGCGCGGGCCAGGCACGTGGCGCGGTCGAGCGCATCTACGCCGCCCCGGAGGTCACCGAACGGCTCGTTGCTCGGCTTGTCGCCGGGGCGCAAGCAATGACCGTCGGCGACCCAAGCGACTCGCGCGTACAGATCGGGCCGCTCGCGTCAGAGCGGCGCTTGGGTCATGTGCGCGAGCTGGTCGAGGAGGCCGTCACACAGGGCGCGACGCTGCATTGCGGTGGGCCGGTCTCACCTGAGGACCTCGTGCGTCACCCATCCGCGCGCGCGCCGGAGCGCGGCGGAGGCGAGGCCGGCAACGGCCGAGACGTTGGCACGAGCGCAGTGGGAGAGTCACAGAGCGTCGGTGCTTTTTACGCGCCCGCGGTGCTGACCAACGTCACACACGAGATGCGCCTTATGCGCGAGCCGATCGGCGGACCCGTGCTGGCCGTGATGGCCGTCGGCTCGGTCTCGGAGGCGATCGCAATGGCAAACGACACGCCCTACGGTCTCGGCGCGTCCGTGTGGACGGCCGACCGCTACCGCGGCATGCGCATCGCGCGCGAGCTCGACGCTGGCATGGTTTGGCTCAACGATCACCTGCCGAGCCCAGCAGTCTCGCGGGGACCTTGGGGAGCCGCCGCCGGCAGCGGCCTGGGACGCACGCTCGGCGAGGCGGGCCTGCGCGCGTGCGCGCAGGAGAAGCTGATCACGTGGGATCCCTCGGGCGTGCGGGGACTGTGGTGGGGCCCGTATGACGAGCTGTCGGCCGGCGCAGCCCGTGCCGCTGCCCAGCTGCGCTCCACGCGCGAGTCCGACCGCGAGCAGGCCTGGCGTCAGGGTGGCTTGGCGCTTGCACGAGTAGGACTCCGTGCGTTGGCGCGTAGGTCGTAACCTGTAGCTATGCCGGCCCAGGCCTATGCAGGCAAGGAGTGCGTCTGCCAACTGCGCAGGGGGATCTGCGACCAGAGCTGTGTCGCGGACATGCTCTCGACGCCCTTCTACATTGCCTGCCTGAAGCTGAAAGGACGCCGCAGCTTGGTCGTCGGCGGCGGCGAGATCGGCTTGGAGAAGGTCGAGGGGCTGCTGGCGTGCGACGGCGAGGTCACGCTGATCGCCCCTGAGGCCGAGCCGGCTCTGGCCCAATACTCGGATGAGGGGTCGATCCGCTGGGAGCGACGCGCATACGCCGGAGCACAGGATCTGGAGGGCGTGTTCATGGCGATCGCCGCCACCAACGACACGGACGTGAACATCGCCGTATACGACGACGCGGAGCGGCGAGCAATGCTTGTCAACGTCGTTGACGTACCGCCGCTATGCAACTTCATCCTGCCCGCGATCGTGCGCACCGGCCCGCTTGCGATCGCGATCTCCACAGCCGGGGCCTCGCCGGCGTTGGCCAAGCGCATCAAGCGTGAGATCTCAGAGCAGTTCGGCGAGCCCTACGCGCAACTGGCGGTCCTGCTCAACGAGGTGCGCGGTTGGGCAAAGGGCACGTTGCCTACCTACCAGGACCGCAAGCAGTTCTTCGAGGGGATCGTGAACGGCGACCCCGACCCGGTGGCATTGCTGCGTGAGGGGCGTGAGCAAGACGTGCGCGAGCTGATCGCGCAAGCCCAAACCAGGCACGAACTTCAGACCTCACAAGTGTGATCGAGCTAGAGCGGCTCGTCCGTCGCTACGGCGAACGCGAAGCGTTGAGCGACGTCTCGCTGTCCTTGCCGAAAGCACAGACAGTTGTCGTATTTGGACCAAATGGGGCCGGCAAGACGACCCTGTTGAGGGTGCTTGCAACATTGCTACGCCCACATTCAGGCAAAGTCACGGTGCTAGACACGCAATTGCCCGACGACGCATGGCAAGTGCGCGGACGCATCGGCCTGCTCGGCCATGAGCCATTGCTCTACCGAGAGTTGACCCCCCGCGAGAATCTGCGCTACTACGCGCGCCTACACGCCGTCGATAACGAACGCATCGAGGAACAGCTTGCCGCGGTCTCGATGACGAGCAGAGCCGACGAGCCGGTTAGAACGCTCTCTCGGGGGATGGTCCAGCGGATTGCCGTAGCGCGTGCGACGTTGCACCGACCAGAGTTGCTGTTGCTCGACGAGCCCTACGCCAATCTCGACCCAGCGGCAATCGAGCTCGTGATGCCCTTGGTCGGCGCAGAGTCGGGGTGCACGCGAGTCCTCTCCAGCCACGATCCAAGCGGAGGGCTGGCCGAAGCCGACCTGGTGCTGGGTCTGCGAGCCGGCCGCACCATCCTGCTCAAGCCGGCCAAAGACGTCGGACCGGAAGAGATAGCGGAGCTCTACAGATGAGGCGCACCGTTGGCGCCCTCCTGCACAAGGAGCTGCTGGTCGAGCTGCGCACGCTCGAGTCGATCCCAGGCATGTCCCTTTTCGCGGTGACCACGTTCGTGGTTTTCCACTTCGCCTTGAACCAGGACACCGTCAGCGGCCAGGAGGCAGCCGGCATCCTCTGGGTGACCCTGCTGTTCGCCGCGATGCTGGGTGTCAATCGCCTATTCGTCGCCGACGCCGATCAAGGCGGCTTCGACGGCTTCCTACTGGCGCCTGTGGACCGCACCGCGCTGCTGATCGCCAAGGCGACCGCGCTGCTCGCCTACCTGCTCGTGCTCGAGCTGATCGCGGTACCGGCGTTCGGGCTGCTATTGCTCGGCCCCCCCTTGGGCCAGGCGCTGCCCGGCCTGCTCGCGCCGCTCGCGCTCGGCGACATCGGCGTCGCCGCGATCGGCACGCTTGTAGCCGCGCTGGCGGTGCGCACGCGTGCCCGCGACCTGCTCGGACCGCTGCTGGCGCTGCCCTTGCTGGTGCCGATCGTGATCGGCTGCGCTCGCGCAACGGCCCCGCTACTGGAGACCGTGCATCCTGGCGGGGCGGGTGGGATCCCAATCAGGTGGCTTGGCACGCTCGGGCTCTATGATCTTGTGTTCGGCCTCATCGCCTACGCCGTGTTCGACTTCCTCCTGGAGGACTAAGCACGCTCACTATGCGCCGCCCTTCACTTCGCGCCCTTTCCATAGCCACGATCGTCGCGTTTTGCGTGTCGCTCAGTTTGATCTTCTTCTACGCACCGATCGAAGCCGAAGAAGGCTTCCTGCAGAAGATCTTCTACCTGCACGTGCCGCTTGCGATCGTGACGCTGTGCGGTTTCGCGATCGGCGGCCTGTGCGCGATCGCACATCTGCGTACTCGCGATCAACGCTGGGACTTGCGCTCCTATGTGGCTATCCACATGAGCCTGATCTTCGGCGTGGCGGTGCTGATCACCGGCTCGATCTGGGCACGCGGCTCTTGGGGCCACTGGTGGGTCTGGAGCGAGCCCACGCTCGTATCGTTTTTGATCATCATGCTGCTGTACGCCACCTACCAGCCGCTGCGCTTCGCTATCGAAGATCCCGAGCGCCAAGCACGCTACGCCTCGGTGTTCGCTATCACCGCGGGCGCGTTCGTGCCGATGAACTTCCTTGCCGTGCGTCTTTCGGCCTCCTACTTGCATCCGCGCGTGCTCGGCAGCTCCTCCAACCTGCCCGCGCCGATGGCACTCACGTTCCTCGTCTCTATCGGGGCAATCGCGCTGCTGTTCGCGACGCTGTGCTCCTATGAGCTGGCCGCCAAGCGCACCCGCATCCTGCTCAAAGCCAGCTCGCGAATCCTCGGCTACCAATCGTGATCTCCTTCGCCACGACCCTTCCCGAACACTCGAACGACGGCTACGTGGCCGCCGCCTACATCGTGTTCTTCGCGATCGTGTTGATCTACGTGGCGATCATGGCGGTACGCCTGGGGAGGGTGGAACGCAAGGTCGAGGCGTTGCGTGGGGAGGCTGAAAAAGACGCGATGCCCCCTGTGCGCGCGCGGGGCATCGCCGTTTTGGGCGAACCCAATCCCAAGCCTGAACGCCCTGACAGAGGCCAGGAGCGCGAGACGGTATGAGCACTTTGAAGGGCACCGGCGAACTACTGGCGCTCGGCATCTCCCACAAGACCGCGCCCGTTGCACTGCGGGAGCGGTTGGCCTTCACCGAGGGGGCGGCGGCCGAGTTCGCCCAACAGATCGCCGAGAGTCCCGAGGTGCACGAGGCCGTCGTCATCTCGACCTGCAACCGCACCGAGATCTACCTGGTCGTCGGCGATCCCGTACAAGCCGAGACCGACGTGCTCGGCCTGTTGGCGCGCCGTGCGAGCATCCGGCCCACGGAGCTCGCGCAGGAGATCTACTCGCCACGCAATTGCGAGGCTGCCCGTCAGCTGTACCGCGTGACCGCGGGCCTGGAGTCGATGATCCTCGGCGAGGCCGAGATCCAGGGTCAGGTCAAGCGCGCCTATGAGGCCGCGATGACAGCCGGCACGACCGGCCCACTGTCCAACCGCCTGTTCGCCGCGGCGCTGACGACGGGCAAGCGCGTGCGCTCGGAGACCGGCATCGGCTCCTCGCGCGTGTCCGTGCCCTCGGTCGCGGTAGACCTCGCTCAAGACGTGCTCGGCGACCTGGCCGAGCGGCGCGTGATGCTGCTCGGCGCGGGCGAGACGAGCGAGCTGTGCGCGCAAGCGCTTGCACATCAGGGCGTCGGCACGATCTTCGTCGCCAACCGTCACGCCGACCGCGCGCTCAGCCTCGCGCAGCGCTTCGGCGGCTCGGTCGTCGGGCTCGACAAACTCCCAGAACAGCTGCTGGAGGCCGACATCGTCGTCTCCTCGACCTCCTCCCCACACCCGATCGTCGGCAGCGAGGAGCTGGCGCTGGTGATGGCCCAACGCAGCGGCCGGGGCGGCCGGGGTGGGCGGGAACCCCTACTCCTAATCGACATCGCCGTGCCACGCGACATCGACTCGCGCTGCGGCGACATCGACGGGGTGACGTTGTACGACATCGACGATCTGCAGGCCGTGGTACAGCGCAATCTCGGCGCGCGCCGCGAGATCGTCCCGCAAGCCGAGGAGATCGTCGAAGAGGAGATCCACCGCTTCGCGCGCTGGCTCGGCCAGGCCGAGACGCTGCCGACCGTGAGCGCGCTGCGCGAGCACGGCAACCGTATCGTCGAGCAGATCCTGTCCGAGAACGACGGCCGTTGGGAGTCGGCCTCAGAGCGTGACCTGATGCGCGTGGAGGCGGTCGCACGCGCGGTCCTCGGGCGCCTCTTGCACGAGCCGACGATCCGCTTGCGCAGCATTTCCGCCGAGGGCGCCTTTGATAGCGCTCCCCAAGAGGGCACTGCCCACGGTGGGGCCTCCGCGGCGACCAACAAGCGCGCGAGCGGGCACGCCATGCTGCAGCTTGTGCGCGAGCTGTTCGGGCTCGACGACGAGCCGGCACACGAGGCACGTGAGACACGCGCGGCCGAACCGACAGACGCTCAGGCAGAGCAAGCCGACGAGACTCTCGCCGAGGTGCGCTCAATCCAAAGCGCCCGCAAGAGCGGCTCTTAGGAGGCGCGGTCGCTCCGATGCGCATCGGAACACGCGGCAGCGCGCTCGCGCTTGCCCAAGCGCGGCTGGTCGCAGGGTGGCTGGGCGAAGCCGAGATCGTCGTGATGCGCACGCGCGGCGACATCATGCACGAACCGCTGAGGGGCGAGCATCAGCTGCGCAAGCGGTCCCCTCGCGACGACAAGTCGCGCTGGGTGGCCGAGCTCGAGCATGCGCTGCTGGCAAAAGAGATCGACCTGGCAGTTCATTCCGCCAAGGACATACCGGTCGACCTGCACGATGGCCTTCGGTTGCTTGGCTCCCCGAACCGAGCTGCAGCCGAGGACGCGCTGATCGGCGCTCGATCGATCGATCAGCTGCCCGAAGGGGCGTGCGTGGGAACGAGTAGCGTGCGCAGAGCCGCCCAGCTACGCGCCGCCCGAGCGGACCTGGAAGTGGTGAGCCTGCGCGGCAACGTCGATACGCGCCTACGCAAGCTCGCCGGCGCGGTCGCCGCGAGCGGCGACGGCAGCGGGGGCAGCGACGCCTCGCTACACGCAATCGTGCTTGCGAAGGCCGGCCTACAGAGGCTGGGCCGCGAGCGCGATATCGGCTGCACGCTCGACGCTGCGCACTTCGTGCCCGCCCCCGGGCAGGGCGCGCTCGGGCTGCAAGCGCGTGCCGGGGACGCGGCCGTGGTCGACGCTGTAGCGCCGATCCTCGACAAGGACGCCTCCGCATGTCTATTGGCCGAGCGGGCGCTCGCCCACGCGCTTGGGGCCAGCTGCAATACCCCCCTCGGCGCGCACGCCGCGGCGGCGGGCTGTGGCTGCCTGCACATGCACGCATGGGTCGGGCTACCCGACGGCTCGGAGTGGATCGCCGACGAGCTACTCGGTGGCTTCTACGACCCCGAGGAGCTGGGCGTGCGCATGGCCGAGCGGCTGCAGGCGGTTGGCGCCCGTGAGCTGCTGGCCCGCGCCGAGGAGCTGGCCATTGAGCGCGGCTGAGGGCGCGTCATCCAATGCGGCCGAGGACCGGCCACCCGGCGCTGGCGAGGGCGGACCAGACGCAGCGCCCGAGCAACTACAGCCGGGTCGTGTGCACCTCGTTGGAGCAGGACCCGGCGACCCGGGCCTGCTGACCGCGCGAGCGCTGGAGCTGATCGCGCGCGCCGACACGATCCTCTACGACCGCCTGATCCCAATGCAGGCGCTGGAGGGGGCGCGCGCTGACGCGGAGCTGCTGTTCGTCGGCAAGGAAGGTGGGGGCGAATCGGTGCCCCAAGAGCAGACGCAGACGCTGATGGTCGAGCGGGCGCTCGCCGGAGCAGAGGTGGTGCGACTGAAGGGCGGCGATCCCTTTGTGTTCGGGCGTGGCGGCGAGGAGGCTCTCGCGCTGCGTGCGGCGGGGATCGAGTTCAGCGTTGTCCCGGGCGTGACAGCGGGAGTCGCCGCCGCGGCGTATGCGGGCATCCCGGTGACGCATCGCGGCCTTTCGACAGGCGTGGCGCTCGTTACCGGGCATGAGGACCCCGACAAGCTTGAACAGGAACTGGACTGGACGGCCCTGGCTGCCTTCCCCGGGACGCTCGTCTTCTACATGGGCGTGCGTCAGCTGCCGCACATCGCCGAGCGGCTGATCGCCGCCGGGCGGGCGT
Organism: uncultured Solirubrobacterales bacterium; assembly: GCA_963704555.1. GTDB lineage: Bacteria > Actinomycetota > Thermoleophilia > Solirubrobacterales > Solirubrobacteraceae > Palsa-744. The sequence continues at coordinate 497,965 of OY969921.1, read as the reverse complement.
CCTCCCAGGCCGTGGCGCTCGTGGAACGCGGCACACTGCCCGACCAGCGCACCGTCAGCGGCACGCTCGCCACGATCGTCGAGGTAGCCGAGCGCGAGCAGGTAAAGGCACCGGCGATCGCGATTGTCGGTGCCGTCGCCGGGCTTGCCGAGGACCTGCGGTGGCTGCCGGCGCGGCCGCTGGCCGGTCGCACCGTGGCGGTGACTCGCGCTCGCGCCCAGGCCAGCGGGCTGGCACAACGCCTGACCGCGCTCGGCGCGAGCGTGATCGAGGCACCGACGATCCGTACACGCGCACTCGACGGGCCTGCTTTGGACCCGACACCGTACGACCTCATCTGCCTGACGAGCGCCAACGGCGTCGAGCGCCTATTCGAGCGACTGGCTGACGGCGGTCGCGATGCTCGCTCGCTCGCCGGCGCCCGCGTCGCGGCGATCGGACCCGGGACTGTGCGGGCGCTCGCCGAGCACGGGATCGCGGCCGACGTGGTACCGGAGCGCTTCGTCGCCGAGTCACTTGTAGAAGCTCTTGGCGAATTTGAGGCGAAGCATGCGCTCCTGGCCACCGCCAGCGGGGGACGCGAGGTGTTGCCCGACGCACTGCGGGCGCGCGGGGCCCAGGTCGACGTACTGGAGCTGTACGAGACCGTCGCCGAGCCGCTGTCCGAGCGAGCGCTGCGGCAAGCGCAGACAGCCGACTACATCACCTTCACCTCCTCCTCAAGTGTTCGCTATTTCCTCGATGCCCCGCGCGCGCGCGGGGGGCATCGACCTTTTTCGGACATCCACACCCAACCCCACAACGACGAACCGGCCCCCGCCGGGGCACCCCTTTTGCCCACGACACGCATCGTCTCGATCGGGCCCGTCACGAGCGCCACGCTGCGCGAGCATGGCCTGGAGCCGCACGTCGAGGCCGCGCGTCATGACGTCGACGGATTGATCGAGGCGCTCGTTGCCGACTGTCGATCCTCAGCGACGCGGTAGTGGGACCGCTCGTGCCTCTTCGGCGAACCTAAAGATGGAGGGCACATATTATCTTTTTCGAAATTACTTATGTAACTACAAATCGTAGCCACAATGGTATTTTCTGAAAAATACATACACTCCCCCGCACACAGGGACGCTAGAGGCGTGGCGAATCGCGACGCATCGCCGACGTTCGGTCATCCGCGCATACACCTGCGCTGCACCGACTCCACCAACAAGCGTGCACGCCGACTGGCGATCGCCGGTGCGCCGCACGGCACGACGGTCACAGCCGATGAGCAGAGCGCCGGACGCGGGCGACAGGGACGCTCTTGGCTGGCACCGCCACGCAGTGCGCTGCTGTGCTCGTTCGTGCTGCGAGACCCAAACCCGTTGCTGTCGTTGATCGCGGGCGTGGCCGTCTGTGACGTCGTCGGCGACGCGGCACGCGTGAAGTGGCCTAACGATGTTGTCGTCGAACGTGGCGGCACAAGAAGACGTGCCCACCCAAGAGATCGGGCGCCGGGGCTAGAGCAGGCGGATGAGACTAACCAGCCCGTACTCGCCAAGCTGGCCGGCATCCTCGTAGAGGGCCGCCCCCAAGAAGGCTGGGCCGTGCTCGGAATTGGGCTGAATGTGGCCGTCCGGGTCGAGCAGCTGCCGGTGGAGCTGCATGGACGCGCGGCAAGCCTTGAACTGGGAGCCGGCGCGATAGAGCCGATATTCGAGCGATTGCTCGAAGCCCTCGCCGCGCGCCTTACCGAACCGATCGACGCCACACTCGACGCGTGGCGTGAGCGCGACGCGCTATACGGCCGCGACGTCGCCTGGGGCGGGCATGAAGCCCAAAGTCAGACCGCGCACGGCCCGAATACGGGCGTGCGGGGGCGGAATAGTGGCGAGCGCGGCCCAAATTGGGACGAGCACGGGCGCGCGGAGGGGATCGACGCCAAAGGGGCGCTGCTGGTGCGCCGCGAGGACGGGACTACGACGGCGCTCAGCGCCGGCGAGGTTCACTTGGGGTCGGTCGGCTGATCTGCCCGCTGCAGCGCTTCTTCGACGTTCTCCTGCAACTTCTTGCCTGAGCCGGCGCTGAGCTCACCGTCCATGCCCTGCTGCGGCGTCTTCTCGTTGGAGAGTGCCTCCGCGAGCACCGCGTCCGAGGGCGCGTCTTCCGCCTTGCTCGCCCCGGAACGGGGGGGCTTGCCGTTGTTGGCATTGCGCGTGGAGCGACTGCGCGAACGCGTCGATCTCGCCGGCTTGCGAGTGCGAGTTGCCTTCTCCGGCTTAGCGTCCTGTGCGGACTGGACCTCTGGAGTCGACGTAGCCGACTGACCCTCTTGAGTCGGCGTCGCGACCTGGCCGTCTCGAGTCGCCTGCTCGGCCTGCGCGGCCTGTGTGGGCTGAGCGTTCTGCCCTATCTTCGCAACCTGAGCCTGAGCAGTTCCGTTGGGGCGTTGGGCCTGGCCCTTGCGGCGGCGGCGCTGACCGCGAGGCCGGCGCTTTGGGAAGTTGCGCAGCAGCTCTCTTGCCAGCGCTGGGGGCTTGCGGGCCATGCGCGTGCGCGCCCCGCGCAAGACCTCCTCGGCCTCCGGGGTGTGTGCCAGCGCCGCCGCCAGCAATGCCGCGGCCAAGCGGCGGTCCTGCTTGCGTGCCGCGTGCACCAGCCGGCGGGCGTTGCGGGCGTGAGCGCCTCCGGCCGAGTTGACCAGCAGGCCCAGCAGGCGCTTGGTCTCCGGCCAGCGCTGCACCGCGTACTCCTCGTGCACGTCGCGCGTGTACTCGGCCAGGCGCCAGATCCAGGCGTTTGCCTGGTCGCGGCGGCCGATTCGCCGCTCCACCAGCGCGCGCAGCATGATCTTGGCCGCCTCGCGACGCTCGTCACGCGGCCAACTGCCCGCTATGTCGATTGCGGTGTCAAACGCGTCTGGGTCGCGTAGCGCGGCGATCTCCGACAGCGCCTTCAAACGCAGTTGCGGGCTCTTGTTGCGCTGCACCGCCGTGATCAAGAAGCGGGCCTTTAGCTCTCCCGTGCGGTCGAAGTGCAGCATCGCGCGCGCACGGCGCCAGCCGTTTGGCGTCACTCGCGCACCCGCCAAAGCCGCCCACACATGTTGCTCGCCGTAGTCCAGGTGCTCTACCGCTATACGCCACAGCTCGCGCTCGAAGACCTCGAAGCGGCGCTCCTCCTCGGCGCAGACGGGCAGCACGCGGCGCTCGACGCGCATGCGCCGGCCACGCCCACGGCGGACCGGGCCGACGACGATCGCTCCGCCTCGATAGACGTCGCGGTCGAGCAGCGAGTGCAGCGTCACGACCGGGTCGTCGTTCTTGGTAGCCGGATGCACGAAATCGACTACGAGACCCGCCTCCTTGCCTGGGTGGCGGCGCGTGACTCGTCCCACCCGCTGCTGGTAGATGCGCTTTGAGGCCGTCGGCGCGAGGTGCACGCAGACGGTTGCGCGCGGGCTGTTCCAGCCCTCGGCCAGGAGCTGGGCGTTGATCAGCACGTCGATGTCGCCGCGCTCATAGCGGGCCAGCACCTCTGCCAGCTCGCGCTTCGGGGTCTCGCCGGAGACTCCCATCGCCTTGATGCCTTCGGCGCGGAACGCTTCCGCGAGGTTGTACGCGTGTTTGACGCCGGCCGCATAGACGACGCCCGGGACGCCGTTGAAGCGCGTCTTGTAGAGATTGGCTGCCGCCATGTTGAACGGTTGCTGATCGAGCAGCTCGGCCAGCTCCTCCTGGTCGAACTCGGTGTCTACCTCGCCTCGGCGCAACGGCACGTTGGCGATCGTGCGCACACCCACGCCTGGGGATATGCGCACACAGCGCAGCGGCGCGATCACTCCTCGCCTTGCTGCTTGGGCTAGGTCAAAGCGCGAAGTCTGCGTCGGGAACAGGTCGGTTACGTGGCGCGCGATCAATGCGCCCGTGGCCGTCATGCCGATGAAGATCGGGCCTGTCCACGCGCGGATCGCGCCGCTGGTCTTCTCGCCCAAAGCCGTGTGGGCCTCGTCGCAGATCACGATGGTGTAGGCGCTTGAGATCCTGCCGGCGTTGCGTACGAACCATTGGTAAGTCTCGACCGTGACCGGGCCCTTGGGCGAGTCCTCGCCCGTGTACAGAGGGCGCGAGATGCGCTTTTGATAGCCGCGGTCGCGCAGCTCGCCGTGGAACTGGTCGACCAAGTTGCGGCGGTGCGTGAGGATCAAGACACCGCCGGTCTGCGAGGCCTCGACGAAGCCGAGGGCGGCCACCGTCTTGCCGGCTCCCGTGGCATGCTCAAACCAGAAGCGCTTGGCCGCGTTCGGGTCCTCGGGCTGGTCCGATACGTCCTCCTCGTCCTCGTCTACCCAGTCTTGGGGCTCCTCCTCAGACTCCTCCTCGACGTCCTCCTCGGGCTCAGGCTCGGCATCGTCCAGCTCGCCCGCTCCCCGCCATGGGGGGTCGTCGAAGTCGTCGTCCTCCTCAGGTGCCTCGGGGGCAGCTCGCTCGACCGGTCCGAGATCCTCGTCGTCGTCGTCCTCGTCGTCCAGGTCCTCGTCGCCGTCATCGTCGGCGTCGTCCGTGGCCTCGGCGCGCGCAGGAAGGGGATCCCCGTCGCGGGCACCCTGGCCGCCCTCCGCCTGTTCCTGCTTGGCGTCGTCTGGCCCAAGAATCGCTGCCGAGGCGAGCAGCTCCGGCGAGGCCGCGGCGGCGGCGCGACCGTTGCCGTTCGCGCCCGAGCGTTGCGCCTCGGCCAACAAAGCCGTTAGCGTGCCCGAGAGGGCATCGACCTGGTGGGCCGAGAGCACGGTGCCGTCGACCAGCTTCGGCTCCTCCTCGGAGAGGACACGTTCCAGGCCCAAGAGCAGCGAGAATTCACGTCGCCATGCGGTCGATGGGTGCTTTGCCCCTTCCTTCAACTCTGCCAGCGCCATGTCCAGAGCGCGGCGCCTGGGCGAACCCGGTGCCAAGGCCACCGCCGCGTCCTCGCCCTCGTGCAGGAAACGCTCGCGCACGAGCTTCTCCGCTCGCTTGATTTCGGCGGGACTCGGAATGGACGCGGCCGCTTGGGCCACTGCTGGGGACTCGGCCATGGAGGCTCTGGGGCTTCGAGATGGAGCGGGTGCGGACGCTCGTCCGCTTCGCTCATGAAAAACCGGCGCTCGCGCCGGTGAGGCTCACAGAGGGATAGGTGTCGCTTGGACTCCCATCCCTCCGCTTCGCTCAGGATACAGCACAGGCCGGGGGATTTGAAGGTGCTGACCGGACAGCCTGAATCCCGGCCCCATCTGGCAGTCTTATCCGAGATGGATGAACGCACCCAATTCCACTTCCCAATCTCCGCGACCGCGAATCGCCTGAATCGGGGCGCATGACCCCCCGCCGCGCACTTCCGGGACTCACCGTTCTGGGCCTGATCGTGCTGATCGCGATCGGCGTGGCCCAGCTCCCACACAGTTCCGGCGGAGACACCGCCATGCCCCTGACCGCTGCTCAGACCAGCGCCCTGCTCGCCGGCTCGCCGGGGCCGCTGGCCGCGCTGCACGCCCAAGCCGGCATGCTGCTCGAAGGCGGCTCGCCGGCGCTACACGCGCGCCTTGCTTCGCTCAAGGAATATCCCGTCGTCATCAACAAGTGGGCCTCTTGGTGTGTGCCCTGCCAGGAAGAGTCCGCTGCTTTCCAGCGCGTAAGCGCCGAATACGGAGCGCGCGTGGCCTTCATCGGCATCGACTCCGAAGATCCCCACCGCGCCGACGCTCGCTCCTTCCTAAAGTCCTTTCCCGTGAGCTATCCCAGCTACTACGACAAGAGCGGTTCGCTCGGCCTGCAACTGACCGATTCGACCTTCAGGCCCGTGACTGTCTTCATACCCGCCCACGGCCGGGGCTACATCCGCGAGGGGCAGTACCCGAGTGCGGCGAAGCTCAAGAGAGACGTCCAGCGCTATGCGTTGGACGGGCGATAAGCATGGGTAGGGACCAAAGGCACACGTTGCATGCCTGAGATCAGGGTGGACCCGCTCAGCGGGCACAAGGTGATCGTCGCCGGCGAGCGATCGGAGCGACCCGGCGGCGAGCCGCGCTGCGCCGCGCCCGCGCCGATCGACGTCGAGAAGGATCCCTTCGCGGCCGGGCGCGAGGATCTCACTCCTCCTGAGCTGTACTCGCTGCGGGCCGCCGGCAGTTTGAGTGGCGGCGATGGCGATGGGCTCAGCGGCTCGACTGCTGACAGCGCCGGTTGGAGCGTGAGGGTGGTTCCGAATCTCTACCCCGCCCTCGATGGCGATAGTCCCACCCCGCCACCCGACGCTCAGCCGGACCTGTTCTATGCGACGGCCGCGAGCGGCGCGCACGAGGTGATCGTCAACGCGCCCGAGTCCGTCGTCTCGCTGGCCGAGCTGCCCGCCTCGCGACTGGCCGACGCGATGGAGGTGTGGCGGCTGCGCATGGCAGCGCACTCCGACGCTGCCTACGTGCAGCTGATCGTCAACGAGCGTCGCGAGGCCGGGGCATCTCTGGAGCACACCCATTCGCAGTTGTACGCGCTCGACTTCGTGCCGGGGGAGGTGGCACGCGAGCGCGAGCGTTGCGGTGCCTATGCCAACCGCACGATGGGACGCGGGCTGCTCGAGGATCTTGTTGCCGAAGAGGTGCGTCGTGGCGAGCGGATCGTCGCGATCGACGAGGAGAGCGTACTGATGGCGCCCTACGGCTCGCGACTGCCATTCCAGCTGATGTTGGCGCCGCGCGTGCCGCGCGCGCGCTTCGAGGACGACGGGGCGCTCGGCTCAGCGCTCTTGCACGACGGGCTCACCCGGCTGGCCCGCCATTTCGGCTCCTCGCCGCCGCTGAACATGTGGGTGCGCACCGCTCCGCGCGGAGCCGAGCACTTCTGCTGGCGCATCGACATCGCGCCGCGCCTGACGCACCTCGCCGGACTGGAGCTCTCGACTGGGGTGAACCTGAACATCGTCGCGCCCGAGCACGCGGCAGCCGTGTTGCGCGAGGCATAGCAAGCCGCTGGGCGACGATCCGGCGGCTCGTAAAGCTCGGGGCGGCTGGCGTGGGCTCCGGCGGCCACGAGCTCGGACGACCCGATGGGAAACTGGAGCCCGCTCGGCATATAGGCTGCCTATGTGCCGCCACTCGATCGTCTCGTTCCCTGTCTCGTCGCCGAGCCGCCCCAGGAAGGTCTGCCCTACGGGCGCTGGGCCGAGCGCCTGGAAGGCGAGCTGCTCGCCTGTTGGGCGGCGCTCGATACGGACGGGGAGGACCTTGGCGAGCCTGGCGAGATCGCCTGGTACCCCGACCGAGGTTGGCACGGGCGCCGCTACGTGCCCGCCACCTCGATCACGACTAACGGGTATGAGCTGTTCGGCTACGTGCGCTTTCTCAGCGGGCTGAACGACGAGGAGCCGATGGAGCTGACAGCGCGCGGCGACTTCACCGAGGAGACGGCCGAGCGCAACCCCAGCTGGAAGTTGGATGTGTGCGACGAGGTGATCGGCTCCTGGCACGGGCAGAACGGGGCGCTTGCCGCGATGACGCTCGTGTGGGGGCGACCGCTCGTCGGCGCGGGGCGAGTCGTGACCGCCGAGCTTGGGCGCACGACGGTCGACCAATGCCAGCTAATCGAGCAGCGCTTCACCCTGATCGCGCCCGACGATTATCTGTATGACCTGCTCGAGATCAAGCTGTGGGGCGGCAAAGGGCAGGAGCTTGCTTGCGAGTCGCTGTATGACGATGCCGACACCGACGCCGACGGGGACACGCAGGATGACGATACTCCGGACAAAGACACTGCCGGCCCGAACGAGCCTTCGTCGGACGCGGCCTGAGCTGGCGCTCAGCAGGCCAGCGTTAGCGTACTACGAGCCGGCAGGCAGGCGTCGGCGCTCTGTGAGCCAGCCCTGGACGCAAATCTAGCGGCGCTTGCGCTCCTACGACCCGGCGCCGGCCTCGGCTGGGCGTGGACCGGCCAACGCCCGCCTGGCGCTTGCGTTCGCGCGACTGGTCGTGCTGAACAGGCCGAGTCCCACGATCGCGACACCGCAAGCGACGACCAACCACCACACCACGTGGCTGGATGCGACGAAGTCCGGTCCGACGCTGGCCGCACCCGCGGCCGCGATCGCTCCGGCGACCGCCACGCCCAACGTCTGGCCCACCTGACGCGAGGTCGAGGCCACGGCGGCCGCCACGCCGGCCTGTGCCTCCGGCATGCCCAGCACCGCCGTGTTTGTGATCGGGGGGTTGACCATGCCGAAGCCGATCCCGAACAGGAAATAGGCCGGCAACAGCGCGGCAATCTGAGTCGTGGAGGAGATGTCGATCAGCAACAGGCCGCCCAGCCCGATGCCAAGCCCTCCGACCAGCAGCGCCAAGCGTGGGCCACGGCGGCCGACTATGCGCCCGGACAGCGGTGCGAAGAAGAGCGTCATCGCCGCGATCGGCAGCGTGCACAGGCCGGCCGCGAAGGCTGAGAGGTGGGGGACACGGACCTCCTGCAAATACAGCGTGTTTATGAACAGGAACGCCCCCAGCGCGGAAAACGCAAGGACAGCGATCGCGCTCGCGCCGGAGAAGGGGAGGCTGCGGAAAAAGCGGGGCTCTATCAACGGTTCCGAGCGTCGAGCCTCGTAAGGCACAAGCGCTGCCAGCGTAGCCGTAGCCAGCACGAACAATCCAATCGTCTGCCCCGACAACCAGCCTGCCGAAGGGGCCTCGATGATCCCGTACGTGAGCGAGGCCAACAGCACGACCACCAACAGCTGGCCGATGGGATCGAGGCGTCGCGGCTTCGGCGCGCGCGACTCCGGGACGAAGCGCATCGTCAGTCCCAGCGCTACCAGACCGACTGGGATGTTGATCCAGAAGATCGCGCGCCAGTCGACGCCGTCGACGAGCGCGCCTCCCAGCACCGGGCCCAGCGCCAGGCTGATGCCGATCGTGGCGCCCCACATGCCGATCGCCTGTGCGCGCTCGCGCGCGTCGGTGAAGACGTTGCGGATGATCGACATCGCGACCGGGTTGAGCATCGAGCCGCCGACCGCCTGCAGCATGCGAAAAGCGATCAGCCAACCGAGGCTTGGCGCGGCGCTGCACAGCAGTGAGCCCAAGGTGAACAACGCCAGCCCTGTTTGGAACACGCGCCGGCGCCCCAGCCGATCGCCCATCGAACCGCCGAGCATCAGCAGACTGGCCAGTACCAAGGTGTAGGAGTCCACGGTCCATTGCAACTCTGAGACCGAGGCGTGCAGTTCGCGTCCGATCGACGGCAGCGCGACGTTGACGATCGTGTTGTCCAAGCCCACGATCAAAAGGCTCATGCAGCAGATCGCGAGCACCAATCGGCGTCGTGAACGCGACGACTCTTGGGCTTGGAAGGAAGGGACCGCTGCTCGGCTCACACCTGCAGTGTGCCTACTGTTCAGGCGCGTATGCGGCAAGCCCGCGGACTGTGGATCCACGCTGGCTTGCTCGCCATCCCGCTGGCATACTCGCCTTCCGTCGGCTTGCGCGCACAGCGCTCAGACGCAGGCAATCAAGATGGTGCGGGCTGAGGCGCGGGGCCCGTGGGCAAGGTCGTTGGGGGAGCCGGCGGTGCGGTCGGGCGCTTGTAGGCCGCGATCCAGGTTTGCACCCATGGGTAGATCGAGCCGACGCTCGCGAACACCGATGGGTGACGGGTCGAGCAGCGCCCATACACGTGGTCGGCAACGCCCACCTCGATCGCCTCACCGCTCGGGCCGGAGGCGAGCAGCGGGCCGCCGCTGTCTCCTTGGCACACGCCGGTGGCATAGCTAGGCGGCGTGATCGTGCAGAGCTCACTGCGTGCGAAGAAGGGCGGGGCGTTTCTCCTGCACCATTTGTGTGCCTGCACAACCGTGGAGGCCGACTGCAGCTGTTCGGTCAAGGTTGCCTGTTCGAAGGCCGTCTTACCCCAGCCCACGATTGTGGCGGCAGCGCCCGCGGCCAGTCGCTTGGCCTGCTGAGGACTGGCCAACGCGATCGGCGGCGCGCTGGTCGGCGTGGAGAGGACCAGCAGTGCGACGTCGCCCTTGTCGACCTTACGCTCCAGCCCGGGGTAGACGATCACGCCCAGTACCCTCGAGACGAGGTCCCCCGGCTGCAGCGGATCGACGGCGCCGGTTACCACGCGAAAGCCAGACGGGCCGAAGGGGGCTCCGGTTTGCATGTTCTCGGCACAGTGGGCCGCTGTCAGGATCAGGCTGGGGGCGATGACCGTACCGGTGCACTGGTAGGCGAGCTGTCCCTGGAAGTCGACGACGTAGGCGAGCGAAGGGAACGTCCCGGTCTGAGCGCTCACGCCGCCGATGATCGCCGTCGCGGGCGGAGCGAGCGCCATCGCCGCCAGGGCAGCCGGCAGCAGGACCGTTGGCAGTAGGGGCGTCCGTCGTAGGGGCGTCCGTCGTAGGGGCGCCCATCGCAGGGACGCCGACAATAGGAGCATTGGCTTCAGGATCACCTGTCTTAGAAGCGCTGGCCTCAGGAGCGGCCGTCTCAAGAGCGCTGGTCTCAAAACCTGCCTCAGATAACGCCCGAGGAGCGTGGTCAACGAGCGGAGCGATCTCTTGGTTGGAATAGAAGGCATCGTCTCAGGCGCCAAGCGGCGCGGCAGGTTCTTCTCATCGGCACGGATCAATGGTGGTTTTAGCGCTAGTCGGAATCCCTACGATTCAAGAACACGACAGGCGCGAGACAAGATCGGTGGCAGCATCAAGCGGCGTCGAAAATTTGCCGAATAACTCTCATATGCGCGATCAACGAGAGCTGGGCGAAAACACCGTGGAGGTCGAGCGCACGAGGCTGAACCTTGCCCCGTTCGCCGCCGCGGCTGGGCTGGCGGCGATCGTCGCACCAATTGCGACAAAGGTAGATTGGGTCGAGTATCTAGGCGCCATCGCGTTGGGCGTGCTTGCCGGCCTGGTGCGGCTGATACCGGTGCGCGGCGCGCTTGCCAAAGCGAGAGAGATTCCACCGTCGCTGATCTTCCTCGCGGCCGTAGCCTGCCTGCGCAGCTCTGCCGGCGGCGCAAGCTCGGGGATTGCGGTCGTGGCCTTGCTTCCCGTGTTCTGGACGGCCCTATACGGCGACCGGCCCCAACTGTGCGTCGTCACCGTGGCGATGGCCATCTTCTTCCTCGCACCACTCCTCCTCATCGGCGGAGCGGCATACCCCGCGAGCCAATACCGGGCCGCGGTGCTGTTCCTGGCAGTCGGCGCAATCATCGGCTTCACCACCCAGTGGCTGGTCGCCGAAGTGCGCTACCAGGCCAACGAGGCCGAGCATCGCGAGCAGGCGCTCGAGCAAGTCGCGGCTGTGATGCGCGGAATGTCCAACAGCCCGCACGCACGAGCAGAGGTGTGTGAGGCCGCGCGTTCGATCGGCAAGGCCAGCTTTGCTCTCCTGTACGAGCCCACCGGCAAATCCGGGGCCTTGCGCACAACCGCGATGGCGGGTATCGAGCTGCCTGCTTTAGAGATCGCCCCGGGGAAAGGTTCGGCGACCGGCCAGGCCTTCGTCTCGCGGCGCTCGTTCCTGTGGAGCGAGGGCGCCGAGCCCTGCAACTTTGACCGCGTCATGTGGGAAACGCTCGGACGCCCCGCTTCGATGCTGTTCGAGCCTGTGTTCAGCGGTAAGGAGCCTGTCGGCGTGCTCGTTGTCGGCTGGTCTCAGAAGGTCCGTGCCGGCGGCACCCGTGCCACTTTGATCACGCTGCTGGCGCACGAGGTCGCCACGGCGATCAAGCGCGCCGACCTGCTCTCGCAGCTGACGGACATGGCCAGCACCGACTCGCTCACGGGGCTGCCCAATCGTCGCGCCTGGGAGACCAACCTCGACCATGTGCTACTCGAGGGCGAGCCATTCGTCTTGGCGATGTTCGACCTCGACCACTTCAAGGATTTCAACGACTCGCGCGGGCATCCGGCCGGCGACCGCCTGCTCAAGGAGACCGCGGTGGCCTGGCGCGAGGAGCTGCGCAGCGGCGACTTCCTGGCTCGCATCGGCGGCGAGGAGTTCGCACTGCTGCTGCCGCACTGCGCCACCGACGACGCCCTCACGGTCGTCGATCGCCTGCGCAGACGGGTGCGCTACGCCCAGACTTGCTCTGCCGGCATAGTCGTGCAGGAGCCTGGGGAATCCGCCGAAGAGCTGATGGTGCGTGTCGACCAGGCGCTGTACGCCGCCAAGACCAGCGGGCGCGATCAGGTTTCACTCGCGGTGTAAAGCACGTTCTACGGGATCGTGGTGACGATGTACCACAGCGATCGCGCGCCGCGGCACTTCCACGCGCGCTATGGCGAGTACGAGGCACAGATCGTTATCGAAACTGTTGAGCCTCTGGCGGATACCTGCCGATCCGCGCCCTGCTCCTCATTCGCGAGTGGGTAAGGCTGCACAAAGCCGAGCTTCGAGCCGACTGGGAGCTTGCCCAACATCGCGCACCGCTTGCTAGCATTGACCCACTGCCGTGAAGGCCGTCAGCACACTACCTCACGTTACCAGCGTCGATTAGGAGGCCGACCCGCAACGTCGCCGGATCGCTCGTAATCACTAGGTTCGGCAACGTTTTCGGCTGTTCTCGGTCGCGCGCGATACCCGCCGATACGGACGGATTCGGCTGGGTTTAGGCAGAGATTTGAGGCTGTTGCCTAAACCGCCGGACAGCGGGCGCGCCACCCGGGCTACCTGAGACGCCGACAGGCCGGGGTAGAATCGGTTCTGTGCGTGCCGCCCTGATCGACCGACCGAAGATTGCGCATGAAGTTGCGCTGGAGTTGCAGGACCTCTATGGGGTTCGTCTCAGGGACGTGGTGCTCTACGGCTCATCCGCGCGGGGAGACGCACAGCCCGACTCTGATATCGACCTGCTGGTCGTACTCGACGAGGTTCCCTCTCGCCAGCGCGAGCTCGCACGCATGAGCGACGTCCTGTGGCGCCACTCGCTCTCCAACGACGTCGTCCTCTCAGAGATCCCCATCTCAGTGAGCGAGTACCAGGATCATCGCGTGCCCCTGATCGAACGGGTACGTGCCGAGGGCCTCTCTGTAGCGTGAGTAAGGATCGCGGCGAAGCGCTAATCGCACGCAGCGACACGGAGTTGCTCGCGGCCCGCACGCTCGAGGAGGCCGGCTTCTCGGCCCAGGCAACCTCCCGCGCTTACTATGACGCCTTGATCTGCCCCTGAGATAGTGGAGTTGGAGATCAAGTACCCGGCCCCCGGCGAAGTGAATGTGTGCAGTGAAATCACACTTTACGAGGGGCGTTACATTCAATCCACCACGGCGTGCTTCCTCTCAACTTTAACGAGGGCGATGCGTGGCATTGCGGGGTGTCATACTTTGGACCAGTAACTGAGGGGACATCCCTTGCCGTGCCAGACGTCCTAGGTGTATCCTTGACTTTTAATGTCAACGAGGACGCGCTCCAATCGTGCGCGGGCAACCCCTTTAACTGGAGCTTCGCTGCCTCCGAGCTGAGCACGGCGCAGGGACCGAGTGTCCCCCTAGGCGCGTCGTCGGGACCAGGGGAGCAACAGGATGATTCGAACTGGGCGAAGATATGACACGAGCAAAAGCCTGGCGACAGCACCGACGACACGGATGGTTAGTCCATAGCGACAGCGACCCGCTCTGCTCGCTGCGCGCTCGCTATGCCATGTAAGCATCAGCCTGGCGACAGCACAGCGCGGCATCGCCCGGCCATATCTAGGCGGTTGACTGCGGCTCGACGAAGGCGGCTGCGCGTTCCTCAAAAAGGCCGTAGCCGTGCTGCTTTGACAGCTCGAGCGCGCGGGCGGCGTGATCGCGTGCTCGCGCAGCATCGCCGCCTCGCCCGACGAGCGCCTCCGCCCAGCCCAAATGGGCGCGGGCTGCCCACAGAAGCAAGCCGTTGGTCTCCTGGTAATCACAAGCGAACGCCAAGTGCCGATCGGCCTGCTCGTGGTCTCCCATGCAGGCGGCGAGCAGGCCGAGCCACATGCGGGCGTGTCCGTATCCGATGACGCCGTTCCAGACGACCTGGTCGGCCCACGGCTCGATCAGCTCATACAGGATCGAGGCGGGGCCTGAGCTGTCGGTCAGCACGGCGGCCTCGGCATACAGCGCCAGCGCGGTCGAGGTGGCCGAGTTCGGCGCTATATGCTCGAAGCGGTCTCTCGCAGCCTGCTCGAGGATCTTCGCGGCCTCGACTCCTCGATCCAGATAGCACAGGGTCGCTGCCAGTGCGGCTCGCCAAGCCGCGATCGCCGGGTAGGCGCTCACGCTCTGCTCCATCATCTCGACGATCTCCTGCGCGCGGCCTTGATAGATACGTGTTTGCTGCAGCGCGGCGGCGTAGACGAGGACGGCGTCGGGTTGTCCCGCCTCCTGCCCGATCTGAAACGCGCTCTCGAATAGGCGCTCGCCCTCGACCAGATCGCCGCGCATGAGCTCCCAACTGGCCGTGGTGTACGTGGCGATCCACGTCCATGTGGGCTGGTCGAGCTCGTGTGCGAGTAGCTGCAACCGCTCCAGAGCGAGCTTCGCGCGCTCGAGGTCCCCCCGCTCGACGGAGGTGTAAAGGTCGAACAGGTGGGCCGAAACACCAAGCGCAGGATCGCCCACCTCGGCGGCGCAGCCAACGAGCTCCTCGACAAGATCGCTTCGCCAGGCGAGCGTATCCGGTGCTCGGATCGTTTCAAATACGTTGCGGAGGACCTCGGCAAGCGTTCTCGTCCCCTCCGTGGCACGAGCCAGCGAGATCGCCTCCTCGGCGAGGGCGCGACGCATCCCGAAGTCCGCGTCCCATTGGAGTTCCAGCGCCTTGAGCGCGACCAGTCGCGCGCGGCGCGCACGATTCGGCGGGTCGTCGAGCTCGATCGCCCGCTCGATCGCCGCGAGCCGCTCTGCGTCAACCTCACCGAACGTGCTTGCGAGTCCGCGGTTGTTCGCCAGCGCCACTCTCGCGGCGAGCTCGGCGTCCGCCAGGGCCGAGGCGATCCGCGAGGCCTCGAGCAGCGTCTCACGGTAGGCGGCCTCCCCGCTCTGGAGCTGCGCCTCCCCCAGCCCGATCAGCGCCTGAGCACGCTCGGCGCTGTCGAGGTCGCCCGTCAGCTCGACGGCGTCGGCGAACAGTTTCACGGCCTCGGCCGGCGCGAGGCTCTCAAGCGCGCGCTGACCGGCCCTGAGGGCGTAGTCAGCCGCCTTGGCCCTGTCGACCGAGACCGCGGCGAGCCGCCAGTGAAGCGCGAGCTCGCTCAAGTGCTCGCCCGGGTCCTCGCCGTAGAGATCCTCGAGTGCTTGGGCAACCCGCCCGTGCATGCGCGCACGGCGGGTGGCGCCGAGGCCCTCATACAGCGTCTGGTTAATGAGCGCATGGGCGAAGCGAAACCGCCCGACCCGCTCAGGGGACTCGTCCAGCAGCGAGGCGGCGACGGCTGCCTCGAGATGGTCCAGCAGCCGGCTTTCCCCGATCTCGAGCATCGACTCGAGCAGCTCGAGATCAAAGACGCGCCCGATCACCGCCGCCTGGGTCAGGACCTCAAGGGCCTCATTGCCCAGGCGCTCGACGCGCCGCTCGATCACCTCGCGCACGCTCTCGGGCAGCGCTATCGCCGCGGAGCTGTCGATGTTCCAGCGCCCACTGGCCTCGTCGAAGGTCAGCGCCCCGGACTCCCAAAGGCCTCGCAGGATCTCTCCCACGAAGAATGGATTGCCACCGGTCTCGGCGGCGATCTGTCCTGCCAGCTGAAGGATGTCCTCGTCGAGCTCGTACCCGGCCACGACGGTCATCATCTGGGCCACCTCGTCGGCACCGAGGCCGTGCAGCGCGAGGCGCAGGACGCCCTCGATGGACCGCAGGTCGGCGAGCACCGCGCTCAGCGGGTGATCCTTGCCGAGGTCTGAGTCGCGGTAGGTGGCGATCAGGAGAAGCGCGCCCTGCTCGACGGTTCGCACGACGTGCTTGAGCAGTGCCACCGACTGCCCGTCCGCCCAATGCAGGTCATCGAGCACCACGCACAGAGGGACGGCCTGAGAGACCTCCTCCAGCAGTCCAGAGACGGCCGAAAACAGCAGGTAACGCTCGGTCTCGGGGTCAGAGGTCTGCGGCGATGGCAGGTCCTCCACGCGCCGCTCCAGGTTTCGCGCCAGTCGGCCGAGCTCGCCCCTGTGCCGCTCTACGAGGCGGTTCAGCACCCCTTCCGGCGCGTGCTCGACAAGCTGCGAGCAGACCTCGATCCACGGCTCATACGGCACCGCCAGCTCTTCGGAGCAAGCGCCCCAGCAGACGGCGAAGCCCTCGGCGTGGGCGCGGTGGGCACCGTAGCTTGAAAGCCTCGTCTTGCCGATCCCCGGCTCGCCGGAGAGCAGCACCACCTGGCGTGCCCCGTCGCGGGCGAGGACCTTCGCCTCCTCGATCGCGGCGCGCTCCTCGACGCGACCTACGTAAGAGACCGGGGGAACCGAGCGCAGCACCGCGGGCAGGGGCCAGGCCCCAGCCACGGAAGCCTCCTCGCCGAGCGGAGCCCAGGAAACCGAGAACGCCTCCACCGGCTCGGGGAGGCCCTTCAACTCCAACATGCCAGCCGACCGGAACTCGATGCCCTCGCAGCGCCCCGCGAGCGTCTTGACGAGTGTCGAGATCAGAATCCCATCGGCAGGGGCCTGCGCGCACAACCGCGCTGCCTCGACTGTGGGCATCCCGAAGTAATCCCCGTCCTTGACGGTCGACTCGCCGGCGCCCACCCCGATCCGCACATGCAGTCCCTGCTCGGCCTGACCGTAGCGGCGCTCGAACAACTGCTGCATCGCCACCGCACAGCTCACCGCGCCAGAGGCCGAACCGAACGCCACCATCAGGCCGTCGCCCAGGTTCTTGACCTCCTGCCCGCCGGTTGAGGCGATCGCCTGGCGCAGCAACCCGAAGTGCTCCTCGCGCAGCTCATCCGCCCGCCCCGGGCCCACAGAAGTCGCCAGCCGAGTCGAGCCGACCAGATCGGTCAGCAGGATCGTCGCAAGCTCAACCGATTCCGACACCACGGCCCCCGTAATAAGACTCCCGAGCAAAGATCGTAAAGCAGTTCCGAGGAGTCGGACGTGAATCGCTCACTTCCCTTTACATAGAGCCAAAATTGGCTCGCCAAGAGGAAGCGACGGACAGGCCTCGAACCCGCGACCTCAAGCTTGGGAAGCATGCCGTAGATAGGCCGTTTGGCCCCGTAGGCCGGGGAATCACGGCGAGCTCCTTGCGACCGTGGCCGCAACTCTTGCGAACTTTGGGGTGCCGTGAATACGTGTGCCACATTCAAGACGTACGGTTGCGTTGGCTTGAGCTCGGCTTCCGGTATGGCATGTGTCGGCGCATGAATTCGTCGAAGCGCGGCACCGTGAAATCGACGTGACCGTAGTCCTCGGTGGCGTAAGTCAGTCCCTTGTCGATCAGATGTTGACGAGTCATCGAAACCTCCGTGGTCTTGCGCCCCAGCTTCGCGGCGACCTGTCCGGACCGATAGGGCCCTTCGCCGAGCTCGGCCATCGCTCGCATGTAGCGACGCTCCTCTCGGGTGGCGCGCTGAATACGGACCTCGTAAATGCTCGTGTCGAGGGCCTTCTGCGCGACCGGAATGGCCGCCTCCACATCCTGCGTTGCGATCGGCGCGGCTTTGGCCAGATTCCAAGCATGCTTGCCCAGTTGCTGAATGTAAAAGGGATAGCCACGTGTCCAGGCGAGGGCGAGAGCCACGGCACCCTCCTCGTAATCGACCTGCTGATGGCGAGCCGGCTCGACGAAGGCCGCTCGCGCATCCCCCTCTGAGAGGCTGGCGATCGCCGGGAACGTGAACAGACGCTCGGCGTATGAGCGTGCCTCACCGGTCAACCGCGGGATCTGAGGTAGACCGGCGGCCGCGAGGGTGATCGGCACGTTCTTCTGCGTCGCGCGGTGCAGCGCGCCGATCAACGACCGAAACTCGATCTCGCCGGCGAACTGAACCTCGTCCAGAAGGAAGACAACCCCCGAGCCCTTGCTGGCGGCAGCCCCTCCAAGCTGCAGGAAAAGCTCAGAGAGATCACCGGCGATCACCCCCTCGTCGGCCCTTCGCAGATCTACCTCCAAACCAAAGCCATCCGGACCGGTCAAGTTGATCGTGCCGAGATGCTCCAGCGCTCCACGCACCGCCTTGGAGGCGCGCGCACTGAGCTTCAGGCGCGCCAGAGCGCTCTCAACATCGCGAGCGATCTCGCCGATCAAACTGCTGTCAGGGGTGAGCTCGTGGTAATAGGTCAAGAAGCCCTCAGACTCGGCCCGATCCTCGAAGGCGTTGAGGAGGACCGTCTTACCCACACCGCGCAAGCCACGGATAATCATGCTCTGCTCAGTAGCGCCTCGCTTGAGACGACCCACGAGGACTCGGAACTGCTCCAGCTCACCGGCGCGACCGGCAAGCTCATGAGGGCGAGAGCCGGCGTTCGGCGTGTAAGGATTCCCGATCGGGTCCATCGTTCTATCGACTTATAGCAGTTTATAACCGATATCGTTATAAGTCTTTATAACGTCATGCAAGTGTTGTTCGCTTATTGCGGCTGTTGGGTCGGTTGGCCGGAGGGTCGTTGTGTTACCGGGGTGTGTGCGGCCGCGTGTCGCAGAAGGCGGGGGAGGATCTGGCGGTGCAGACTCGATACGGGTGGCCAGAGGATTTTGGCGATCGGCTTGTCGTAGCGCACGTGTGTGGACAGCGTGACGCGTGCCGGTTCGGTCTGGAAGATCAGGCGCGAGGTGAGGTACCAGGAGCGTGACTCGATCGTGAGCGAGTCGGGCTTCCGGTCGACGATCGCCCAGCCGAAGACGTGCTTGGGCGATGTCCGGCGGGCCAAGCGTAGGTTGAGTCCGTAGCGGAAACCGAGCAGGAGAAACCAGCGCACGGGCAGTGGCGCATCCTCGAACACGGCGCGCGCCCACTGCTCGGGGGTGCGCTCGTTCGCCGCGGCGACGGACGCTTCGAAGGAGTCCTCGTAGTCGCAGCGGTATCCGGCGAGGCTGCTCGGAATCCGCCTCACGACGCTATCTGCCCCCGCGCGTTTGGCGCGCTTCGCTCAGGCGATCGTTCTCGAGGTGTGCCGAGGCGGCCTTCCGGGTTGCCATGTCGTGTCAGGCTCCGTGTCTGCTCCTCAGCAGAACCTGCGCTCCGCGGTTTGGCGGATAGGTGACAAAGCGCCGGCGCGGGCGCTCTGGTTTCACGTCGGGCGCCTCCAGCTCACACTGGGCGAAGACGTGGCGCAGGATGACCTTCATCTCGAGTGTCGCGAAGGCCGCGCCGATGCAGCGGCGCGTGCCACCGCCGAAGGGCAGCCAGGTGTAGGTGTCCGGCGCGTCTTCCATGAAACGCTCCGGTCGGAAGGCCTCCGGTTCGGGGTAGAGGTCGGGCCGGCTGTGCGTGAGGATCATCGAGCACGTCAGGAGCGTGCCGGCCGGGACGGTGTGGGAGCCGACAGGAAACGGCGCGTTGACCTGGCGGGCTACCAGCGGGACGACGGGGCGCAGGCGCAGTCCCTCCTTGATCAGACAGTCCAGATACCGATCGTCGTCCTCGGCGACCGCGGTGCGCAGGCGCGCGTGAACCTCGGGCGTGCGCAGCACGCGCTCAAAGATCCACGCCAACCCCGTAGCCGTCGTCTCGTGGCCGGCGAGCAGCAGCGTGACGAGCTGGTCGCGCAGCTCCTCGTCGGTCATCGCCTCCCCATGCTCGTCGCGCGCCCCGAGCAGCATCGAGAGGATGTCCTCGTGCTCGGCGAGGTTGGGGTCCGAGCGCTTGCGGGCGATCTCGTCAAAGAGGATCTCGTCAACGCGCTCCCGCAGCGCCACGAAGCGCCGCCAGGGGCTGCGGGCCCCCATGTCGCGTTGCAAAAACGGCCACAGCAGGGCGGGGGAGTTCAGGAGCTTCGGCAGCAGCCGCTCCAGCTCCGCGGCACGTGCGGCGTCTTCGATTCCGAGCACCGCGCGCAGGATCACGCGCAATGTGATCCGTTGCATCGAGGCGTGAGCCGAGAACGGCTCCCCCACCGGCCAGCTTGCGATCTCCTCGTCGGCGATCTCGCCGATCAGGTCCGCATAGACGCCCATGCGCTCGCCATGAAACGGCGGCAGCATCAGTTTGCGCCGGTTCAGGTGGCGCTTGCCGTCGAGCAGCAAAACCGACTCGGGCCCCGCCACGGGCTGCATCACGCCGTTGCCCTCGCCGGCACGCAGCTGGTCGGGGTCGCTCGTGAACACACGCTTGATCTCAGCAGGGTCGGCGATCACGACCAGGAAGCCTACGGGCCAGATCCGCAGCGAGAAGATGTCGCCGTAGCGGCGCCGGCAGCGCGCGAGCAGGTCTTGTTCGGCCAGCAGCCAGTATGAGCCAAGGAGGTGGCGAGGGACGCGGGGACCGGGTGGGGCTTGGGAGATGTCAGCGGGAGGAGGCTGCGGTTCGCGCTGCGAGACGTCGCGCCAGCGCGATTGACGGCGGACCGCTACCGGCGTGTCAGTGGTGGGTGTGGATGGGGCTGTGACTGTGGCCGCTTCGCTGTTCATGTGGGCTCCTTGGCTCGGAGGGTCATGCCGTCGTCGATGAGAGAGAGGATCTGCCCGAAGAGGTCCTCGGGCACCGCATCTGGGTCGGTGAGCTGCTGAATCGAAAGTCCGTCGACGAGCGCGATCACCGCGGTCGCAAGCTGCTCTGCGGGGATCTCCATCGGAACGCCGATCGCCTTGTGTCGTGCGCGCATCGACGCGGCCAGCTCCGCGCGCAGGCGCGCGTTGCGCTCGGCGTAGCGTGCGGCCACCTTGGGGTCGCGCACGGCGAGCGCGGAGTACTCGTGAAAGAGCAGCACGACATCGTGTCCGTGCTCGAGCACGGCGGAGATGTCGCGGCTCAGATCGCCGCTGATGTCACGGTCCACGGGCGCTGACGCCGCGGCGGTGATCAGCGCGCGCAGCTGCTCGTCGAGCTCGTCCAGCAGCGCGAAGAACAGCTCGTCCTTGCTAGCGAAGCTCCAGTAGAGCGCGCCCTTGGAGAATCCGGCCTCGGCGGCGATCTCGCTCATCGAGGCGCCGTGGTAGCCGCTGCGCGCGAACACCCTGGAGGCCGCAGCGAGGAGTTGCTCGCGCGAGCTGCCCAGCTGAGCTGACTTCGCCTTGACCTCGGCCTGTCGATGATCGAGCTTGGCTGGCATCTCCACCACTATACCGACCGGCCGGTATGTAGTCAAGGACGCTGAACGAGATCTTCGTCCGACCAAGCGCAACGATGAGACAGGTCCGCTTGGGACACCGGACGGTAGCGACCGCGGAGAGGGGCTATCCCTTGCGCAGCGCGGCGGCGAAGCGCTCGACGATCGCTGCCGCCGGCTCCACTTCGGTAATCGCACCCACGCTTTGGCCGGCGTACATCGCCATCGCCTCGACGTCGCCCTCCATGCCCGCGAGCGGCAGGTTGGCCGCGTAACGCGGTATACCGCCGGCAACCTCCTCACCCTCCCCTGGGCGCTCGCCTGACAAAGGGCTGCCCGCCGCCTCCCAGCGCTCATAGGCGCTGTTGCGGAGCACACGATGCGGCGACGCCGGCCAGCCCACATCGAACAGTTCGGTCAGCGCCGTATCGCGAGCTTCGGCTCCCACCAAGCGCGCCTTATACCGCGGATGAGCATCGGACTCGTCGCTGGCCACAAATCGGGTACCCATGACGACAGCCACGGCGCCAGCAGCGAGCACGGCACGCGCCGATGCCGGATCGCCGACCCCACCCGCCGCAAACACTGGCAGCGACACGGCCCTTCGCACCTCGGCCAGCAGCGGTAGCAGACCCACGACGCTTTGTACATGACCGCCAGCCTCGACACCCTGCACGATCAGCGCGTCGGCGCCCGCATCGGCCGCCGCTCGCGCCGCGTCCCCCGAGCCAACCTGTACCAACACTCGCGCCCCTCCAGCCCGCGCACGTGCGACCAACTGCGGACGAAGCCCGAAGGAGAACGACACGATCGGCACACGCTCCTCAACAACCAGCTCAAGCCGCTCGTCCTGCTCAAAATCGAGCACAAGATTCACGCAAAACGGGCGATCCGTCATCCGCCCGATCGATCGGATCTGCTCACGCAAGACCCCCGGCTCGGTCCACGACGCGCCCAGCGAGCCGAGGCCTCCCGTCTGCGACACCTCGCTAGCGAGTCGAGTCGTGGCGGCGCCGGCGACGGGCGCCTGCATGATGGGAACCTCCAAGCCAAAAGCCCTCACGACGCGAGCCTACAACGCGTGGACGAGGCATGTAGCCAAGTACAGATCCGGTGCGGGGTCCTTGGTTGGGCACCGGCATGGGCAAGATAGGTAGATCTTTTGATTTTCCCGGTAAGATCGATAAGTCTTGGTAAGGTCTGTCCAAATGGATGCTTTCGACAACCCTTTTCGCCCCGGTGCCGGCACTCCTCCGCCAGCATTGGTAGGCCGCGACGAGCTGGTCGAAAAATACGACATAGCGCTACGCCGCGCGCTGACTGGCCGCCCCGGCAAGAGCCTCATGCCGATCGGTCTGCGCGGGGTAGGCAAGACCGTTCTGCTCAACCGTTTTCAGGAGATCGCGCGCGATCGAAGCTTGCGTATCGCCTTTATCGAGGCATCGGAGTCGGGCGATTTCAAGCGCCTACTGGTCACCCGCCTGCGGTCGGTTCTACTCGAACTCGATCAGGGACCCGTCTCCCGGGCCGTCAAGCGCGCCCTCGGGATCTTGAAGTCCTTTACCTATACGCTGCCCGACGGTACCTCCGTCTCGCTGGATGTCGACGCAGTCGCCGGCAGCGCCGACTCCGGCGTGCTCTCCGAGGACATGTCCGACCTCCTGACGGCACTCGGAGAGGCCGCGCACGATCGCAACAGCGGAGTCCTAATCGCGATCGATGAGGTGCAATATCTCGACGCGACTGAGTTGGCGGCGATCATCAGCGCAATCCACCGCACCGTGCAGCTCAGTTTGCCCGTGATCTTGGTGGGGGCCGGACTGCCACAGCTACCCGGTCTCGCTGGAACTGCCAAGTCGTACGCCGAGCGACTGTTCGACTTCCCCCGAATCGGCTCACTCGAGGCAGACGACGCCCGCACAGTCCTGTCGCAGCCTGCCGCCGAACAAGATGTCACCTTCACCGACGAAGCCCTCGATGAACTTGTGCACATAACTCACGGCTACCCCTATTTCCTACAGGAGTGGGGATACCACGTCTGGAATGCAGCTCCCCGATCTCCGATTACGCTCGAAGACGTGCGCCTGGCCGCACCAGACGTGCAGCATCAACTGGACAACAACTTCTTCCTGGTTCGCATGGACCGCCTCACCCCCGCAGAGAAGCAATACCTACAAGCAATGGCCGAGCTCGGACCTGGACCCCACCGCTCCGGCGACATTGCTACCAAGCTGGGGGTCAAGGTCGAGAGCGTCGCTCCAAGACGCTCAGTACTGATCCAAAAGGGCATGGTCTACAGCCCGGCGCACGGCGACACAGCATTTACGGTGCCGCTGTTCGATGAGTTCCTTCGCCGAGACCTGCCCAGCCGCCTCGACTGCTCGAATCTGACGTAAGGAGCTGCCAGTGCGAGCTTACTCCTGCTCTCTCAAGGCGGAATCATCAGGTCAAACCGAGGGCGGTTATCGTAAAAGGTAGAGGACGGGGCCATCGGATCAAGCGTGGTTGCCTATAGCTGTACCGTGGAGAGAATCCCGATCATCGCGGTATCGGCAATAGACCCCGTCCATAAGCGAGGTATGAGTCCCAACCAGTAGAGGTGGAAGATGGTTGAACTCGGACCGTCAGCAGAGGGAATTGTGCTGACCCACTTCATCGTTTCGGACGACGTCGAGCACTCTCGGCGCTTCTAGAGTAAAAATGTCGAGTTCAGCCGCGAGATCCCTCACGTCGAGGGTGGACAGCAGAATGCCCCCGCCAGGCGTCGAACCTGGATCTACCGCTTAGGAGGCTGGCGAAGACAGAGCGCAGAAAGGCCGGATCTACAGGCGATTGCTGGCGATCCTACGGTCCGGTGCGCTCGCCTCTTCAGCGGGATTGGGGGCGATTTGGCTATGTTTGGGCACTGAATCAAACGCCAGTGCCCAAACCGAAAAAACCGTCGCAATCGACGAGTAGCCTGCATCACATGGCAACCTACAGCGCGATCGACCTAATGCGACGAAGAAGCGGAGGGCTAGCCTTCGCGCTCCCCGGATGTGCTCTCAGCATGCTTTATGTATGCAGACAACATGCCTGCAGCCTGAGGCGGAGTGACGCCCCAGACGAGCGCCCTAACGATCTCATCACGCGATGTCCTGAGCCCGCTTTGGCTACGAAGCGCTGCAAGCAAGCGGTCCGCGCTCTCCCTCGCAGGGATGTCGAGTCGGACCGTCGTGTATGTCTTGGTTGCCATCCGGACTAGCTTCTAGGATGCTGATTGCATGCAAGACGCATACAATAGGAATGTACTAGGCTATAGGTCCGGAGGCAAATGCAATGGGCGAGTTCGACAGCACAAAGTTCAGTGAGCTGATTGTCTACATCGCCAAGCGGCTCGGCCCGGAGGCGGCGCTCGGCCGTGTAAAGCTGGCCAAGTTGCTGATGTGGAGCGACTTCGGCGCCTATGAGCGATTCGGCAGGTCGATCACCGGCGCGACGTATGAGAAGTGGAAGCACGGACATCTACCACGTGAGCTACTAATGGCTCAGCGAGACCTTGAGGCCAGTGAACGTATTGCTACCGAGACCGTCGACTACTTCGGCAAGAAACTCAAACACGTGACAGCCTTGGGTGATCCGGACATGAGCCTATTCAGCGAGGATGAGTTGGCGGTGATTGAGGGATCAATCCACCGGTACGGACATGAGAGCGCGACCTACCTCAGCGAACTCTCGCACCATGAAGTTGGATGGCGTCTAGCAAAACTAAAGGAAGTTATCCCCTACCAGACGGTGTTCCTCGGCGCAGGTGGTGTCAATGCCGCAGATGTCCGTCGGGGCGAGGAACTAGCGTCCTTGCATGGCTGGAACTAGCGAACTTCGGTGCGAAGGCTTTATCGAGACACGGGAGTTCGAAGAATCAAAGACCGAACTCAAGCTGGCAGCCAGTCTTACTGACCGTCAGATCGACTATCGCTTGGAAGGTGTGCTGTGGGCACTGCGTCGTGATCCCACGACCGTCGCACAGCGGGTTGGTAGCCGAAATCTCTGGGTAGCCGTTACTTCACGCGGGATCCCCCTGCTCCGTATCTACCTCCGGCCGCGAGCAGATTTTCCCGCCGAGTGCGAGTTGCTGTGGATCGAGGAAAGGCTTTAGACACGAGGCGAAGCAGACCCCGGACCATATGGGGCTGGCAGTGAGGTCCCGTGAGCAGCACTATCCGCTCGCCGGTGCTGCTCACGGGACAAGCGGACCCTGCTGTCGGGCGCGGACCGGTAGGACGCAAGGCTATAACCGGCTGGGGTACGCCGCAGATCGACATGCGATTCCGTTGGCCCGAGGCGACGGGGAGACCACCGAGTCCGGCTGCTTCCCGTGCGGCCCGCCCTCGACACGACTAGGGCGCGCTCGTGACCGATAGTCAGCCCTCTGAACTCTGCTTGTCGATCGCGTCTCCGAGATCGGCGAGCGTCGCGTTGAGTGCGCGCAGTAGTCGCATGACCGTATGCCAGCGGGCACCACGGTGGCCGTTTTCGAGGCGCGACAGGTAGGCCACGCCAATGCCCACACGCTCCGACAGCTCCTCCTGCGTCAGCCCGGCAACTCCCAATCCCACTTTGGACCCGGCTGATTGGGCACCAACGGGCGCTGGAGCGCCCCACAGGGCTTTGACCGACATCTTCGCCCACACGACCAAACGCCAAACCCTGCACCAACACAAACGATCCATCCCCATGCCCCCGCCAGGAGTCGAACCTGGATCTACCGCTTAGGAGGACGAAAGACGGCGCCGTCGGATTAGGCGTATCGCTAGGCACAACAACGGTTTCGGCCGTCGTCTCAGCGTGGTTGTGCCCGGCGATACGGCACAATTGGGCTGGGTTTAGGCGGGGGTTGGAGGTCCACCGCCTAAATAGGTCCGCGCGTTGATCGGCAAAGAGCAAGGCCAGAGAGATCTGGCCTGGGAAGCTCAAGGTATACAGGCCCTTCTTGCCTGCGGATAGACAGATTCGCGGGCGATCAGTGCACTCGTGGCCGCCTGGGGACAGCAATCTCGCGAGATTTGAACGTCTGTCAGTTCCACGCAGCCCCGTAAGAGAAAAGACACGAGCGAACAACCTGATCTGTGCCTACGGCTCTCCCTACCGATAGGACGCCGTATCCGCCAGCGGAGGATTCCGGTCATGCCCCACACCAGTAATGTCCTATCCTCTAACCTATCCGTGAAGCTATCCGTTATGATAGTCAAGTATGAACGCCCAAAGCGAACTTCCAAAGCGGCGCGCACGGCGCCCAGACTCACTTTCTACGGCAGTCGCCGACCTACTCGAAGGCATTCAGTGCCCGGTCTCGACGTCGGCTGTCCGCGTCATCCTCACCGCGCGTGGTCGGCCTGTGACCGCAGAGCAGCTCAGCCGGCTTGCCGCCTACCAGCGCGAAGACTTTGAGAGGACTCGGATGCCGCCTCTGTTGTGTTGGGCGATTGACCCGCTCGGCTCTGCTGTAGTCCCGCGATGGTGGGCACTCGGCGACTGGCGTCTACTACGCCGGATCAAGACCGAGGATGTTGCGCGAATATGGTTCGCCACTCTCGCGACGCGCCTCTGCTCGGAGATTGCGAAGCAACCTGGCCAGTCGAACCCTGAGCTTGCCACCCTTGCGCGAGGAGCGTCGAGTCGCGCGGTAGGTGAAGGCCAAATATTCGACCTCCCGATGTCAAGCAAAGAGTGGCTAGAGCTTCGCCAGAAGGTCTACGCCCCGCACGATGGAGCCCTGAACAACCAAACCGGCGGCACGCTAGAACAATACGAGGCAGAGAAAACGCTGACTACCAACGGCCTGTCCAGCTTCGAACTCCTCTTTGGCCGGAGCTAGTGCGGCTCGTCTGCGACCGTCATCTCGATAACTTCGGTCGCAAGCGCAGTCAAATCTTGTTGGCGCCATCTCTATTCCGCCGGAGGCAGCTCGATCTTTCTCGGTGTGATGTGGACAGTTCCTGACTTGAACACGCGCGAGACTGCGACGCTCGTGTGGGGAGTCTTGGCGCTTGGGATCGCACTTGCGATCCCAAGCGTACGCGTGATCGTCATAGATGGCGCAAAGATCGCGGCTAAGCCCTTCATCACTATCCTGCTCACAGCGACCACGCTACTCACAGTGGCGATGACAACATGCCTTGCCCGGATTCGGATACCGGCGGATGTCGATGATCCCGGCGACAGTGGCATGGTTCGTCGGCACGTTCAGTATGGGCGACGTTGGCGAGCTGCGACGGCTGGCGACGAGGGCTGTCGCTTTGACTGCGCTCGTCGAGTTCGTCTCAAACGCCTATACCTTCCCGCTGCCAGTCGAACTGATTCTCGTGCCAGGTGTCGTCATTCTCGTGACGTTGGCGAGCCTCGCGGACCGCCGGCCAGAGTTCGCGATTACACGAGTGCCGCTCAAGGTCTTTTGCGTTGTCTTGTTCGTGGGAACGCTCACGCCGACCATTGTTTATGTCGTGCAGCACGTAGAGCAGCTCGCCAGTACCGATCGGGCACGAGAATTCCTACTTCCGCTAGTACTCACTGTCGCTTTCATTCCGTACTTCTATCTCGTTCGGATGGTGATCGCGTGGCAGGCAGCCCTCTCGATGCTTAAAGATCAGATGCACGATCGCCCTTCGCTTCTCAAGTTCTCGAGGAGGGCCTTGATTCGCTCGTGCCACGCCAGTCTTTCTCGGATTCAGTTGTTTGAGCCTGAGTTCCGGTGGGCGTTGGCCGCCGCAACATCGGAGAAGGACGTCCGACAGACGATGCGAGATTTCAACCGCGCGGCCGCCGAGCGCCCGTGGCGGAAGCCACGCATATTAGAGGAGAGGCCAGGGGTGCAGGACTGGCTACCAGGCGCCAGCGGCAGCAACATCTTCATTCGGTCGATCGCCCTGGCGGACAGCGTCCAGACCGCACTTTCTTCAGCCGCGACGAGTACAGGTCACACACAAGAGGAGATAGGCGAGCTTCTCGACCGCCTGAACGGGCTCAACGAGCTGAGCGCCGTGAACCCGGTTTCGCGCGCAGAAGTGATCCGGATACTCACTCAGCACCGCTCAATCAGCGAAATCGAAGCGATCGCACCAGAGCTGGGCAAGCTTTCAACTTTGCACGCTTCCGACATCGTCCAGTTGGCCAGCGATTTCGACTCGTTTCTCCAGTTGGCGGATTTGCCGGCGACTGAGTCTCCGCGAATCGCAGCCGAACTGCACACGATGTCCGCGGCCGCAGGACTATCGCTCCCTGACACGGTTCAGGCCTTCGTGGCTCTCCTCGGCGGCACCGAGGATAAAGATCAAAGGTCCGCAGATGGCCGCTCGTCGCCGGCCCCGCCGCAAACGGCCTAATCGTCACGACGACGACGTCTTAGGCGGTCATCGAGCGGCGCAGTTCGCCAGCGCGGCGACGCTAGCAATTTAGATCCTGCGCTCCACCGGGCGAAACGGCAGAGAGTCCGCCGGACACAGGGAGGTACCAGCGGGGACCGTAGCGCGCGGTTATTCTCACCGTGTGTCGGATCTAGAGCAAAGCTGGCGTCAGGAGGGACGCTTTTGGCTGCCGGGATCTGGTGCGAAGACCACTGGGTGGATCGAGTATGCGCCGGACCGAGGGATAGCGGTGCATCTGTTCGAGTCGCCGCTGTCGGCAACCCCGTTGGACTCGTTCAGTCTGGACACGCTGCATGGCGAATCGCTCGACGGTTGGCCGTTGTCGTTGTTCGATGGCGAGTTGATGACTCCACGCCCGATCACGCCGAGCAATGCGGGTACCGCGGATCTCATGTTCGAGACGCTGATCCGCGGCGGCCACATAACCGACCTTCAGGGGGTCACAGGACAGATGGCGCATGTCTCTGTGTATGGCTTGCGTGAGCTGCTCCGCGGAGGAGGATTCGGAGAGTCACTGTTGGCCGTCACAGCCGATCGAGAGTGCCACGATCAGCTAGTCATCGAGATGCCGTGGGGGTCACTCCAGCTTATCGCCGCGGGAACACAGACTCGGTGGAGCCGGGATGAAACGCGCATCACTGTCGGTGCTCACGCTCAGA
This sequence comes from uncultured Solirubrobacterales bacterium, assembly GCA_963704555.1. GTDB lineage: Bacteria > Actinomycetota > Thermoleophilia > Solirubrobacterales > Solirubrobacteraceae > Palsa-744. The sequence continues at coordinate 468,732 of OY969921.1, read as the reverse complement.
TGAATTTCAGCGAGGCATTGCCCCTGCCAGCGGTCGATGCGTTGGTGGAGCCTCTACGTGATCTCGTAATCTTCGCTCGGACTCGCCCAGCGTACGTGACCGGCCTTATGTTGCTCAGGAAGCCAGAGTCGGAGGGAAGGACCCACGAGTACAAGGTAATTCGCCGGCCGGAGAGCGATCCGTGGGATGCACGTACTTCTGGCCCACCGCTGCTCCTGAATCCAGCCACAGTTCCCGACATCAACGAACTGATCCGCAACTGGTTCGAACTACGGGAGAAGCTTGGGCCAGTGTGGCGACTGTTCTTCGCCACGATGGTCGCCTCAGGGTTGACACCAGAGGCGCGACTCCTAAACCTCAGCTCTTTTGCCGAGGGCTACCATCGCACCCTCCACGACGAACCGCCACTGTCGGATGCGGACGCCGAAGCCTCAGTACAGGCCATGCTTGCGGCGCTCGATGATGACCAACATCGCGAGGCGTTTCGTTACGCGCTTGCGTACGCGAACAGCCAGTCGCAGCGAGCGCGTATCCGGTGGCTGGCCCGGCGCGCTGCCACTGTGTTGGCGGGGTGGGGCCTGGATGTAGCTTGCGTGACAAGCGAGGTAGCCGACACGCGCAACTGGCTGACTCACTGGGGCGAGCGCGGGCCGCACGTTTGTGAAGGCAATGAGCTCTCACGCCTAATTGGCCAGCTCTACATCGTGCTCGCAACCAACGTGCTCCTCGACCTGGGACTCGACGAGGCGAACGTAGCTGCGCAGCTAGCGCCGCGCATGCGGCTAATCGACTGGTCCTAGCAACGCTTGTGTGCGCACGAAGCCTGGGACAAGGAGCCAGATTGACGCCCATGTGACTGAGCTATGCGACTACGTGCTCAAACACATTACTGGGGCCCGATGCCTGGTCTGGGTAAGGACCTCTGGTCACGGGCACAGCGCAATCGCCATCTGGGCATCCTCGATAGGAGGGGCAAGGGATCTGGTGCGGCGAGTTTGTCCGATAATGATGCCGTGTCCGTGTCCGAATCCATACCGGCATCCATTAAGGGTCTGTGGCAACAGGCGGCTGAGCACGCCGAAGTTGTGGAGGACGACCTCCACTTGCTTCCTTGTGTCGGGAATCCCCTCACTGATTCCCCACCATCCGTACATCTGCAACCGGGCGTCGACCTTTCCGATTACTCGCTGACGCACATGTTCAACGAAGAGGCCATGCACGAGGCAAACGACCGCAACAACCTACACAAGCATAGGATTGGACTGCGCTGCCACTCCGGCTATGACACTCCGCTTGGCGCCGTGATCGCCTTGGGGCTAATTCGCCACGAGATCGAGCACGCAATCCAATATTCGGGCTCCAATGCTCGACAGCTCTACAACCTCGATTGCATCGCCGGCGACGTCGCGAAAGTCAAGGACGGTCCCCTAGGCAATATGTACTATCGCCTCAAGCCCACTGAGCTTGGAGCGAACGCTGCCGCGGCATCACTCGTTCTCGCCAACGTCACTGCAGATGTTGAAGCGCAATTGCGCACCGGCAAGTTCGCTCCCTTTGTTACCTCTCAAACCACCGTCCCAGTTGCCGACCTGCCCCGTCTCACCGTGCGGTACATCCATGAACACGGCAGTTGGGAGGAACTCGTCGAGAGCACCTACCCCGGCGCAAGTGCGTGGTGGCGGGAACTTGTCGACCGCGCACATGACGATGGTCGATCGGATCTCGCGACAGCGGCTCAAGATAATTGAACGACTCAGGACTTCGGTCTTGGCCCTGTGCAACGCGATATCGTTGAGGGCGACTTCGCGTCCTGGATAAAATGGGCACCCCCTTACGCCGTTATCGTGAGAGGTGTGAATTTCGCCGACGCCTCAAGGATCGTTCGTTGTGCTCACCGGTGCTCGCAGGGACACGAGTCCGTCGTGGACCTATGGGTGGTTATCGACGCACAGGTGCGTCGAGACCTCATCCCGTTCGTTACCGATCCGGAGCGTCGGCTCGTTCGATGCGAGCATTGTGGAAAGGAGGATCCGCGGCAGGAACATATGCTCGTGTTGCTGCGCGACCCGCGAGCGCCAATTGGCCTTCTGTTGCCCGGGACCTTGAACACTGGGGGTGGAGAGTCGGTTTGGATACGCGAGGCTCCGGCCGTGACGGAGGCGGAGCCCTGGCGGATTGCAGTGGCGTCCTATGACGCCGCTTCGATTGCCATGGTCCGGTCGCCGCAGGATGATCTCCGTACTGGTCCGTCCGTCGCGTCAGATGTCGAACGCGAATATGAAGAGGCAGCTACTGAGTACGTGGAGCTGCTCGGATCGTTTGCCGCGATGGCCACAGCCGAACAACGCATGGCACTGATCGGCAGTGCGCTCACCACTAGCAATCCCGAAGATTTCCAGGATCTGCTGAGCACATACCCAGATCTGCTTGCGCGAGACACTCTGCAACTCCTCGACGACCAGTATGCGCAGGGCCAGGATGAGCACATCGAACTAGGACGGCTGATGCTTCACGAAGCGAAAGACGATCCACAGGTAGCTTGGCACGCTAACCGTAAGCGGGTCGCCAAAATGGCCGAGAATCTGGTCGGTAGAGCTGAGACTTGGATCGCACGAATAGATGACGCTCGCGGCGACCCAGACCTGCTGATCGAGACCGCAACTGGAGCGCTCCAGCACGCCGATGAAGCGTGGGCCGACAATAACTTCAGGATCGTCGCCTTGGAAGCGCGGGCCCACGGACACTGCAACACCGGGAGCGGTCGCCGCGACGAGCATCTCGTGGCAGCGGTCGCCGATTACCAGGCCGTCCTGGCGCTAACCCCCGAGGACGACGATGAGCGACCCGGCAGGATGCTAAACGTCGCTGTCGCGATAGGCGAGCAGGTCGATGGCAATGAGCGCGCCAATGCGCGCATTGCTGAGAAGTTCCTCCGCGAAGCTCTTGACCAGATTTTGGAGGACGAGCGACCTGAGCTCGTCGCGATGCTACGAACCAACCTCGCGCTTGCGCTTATGCGCGCCGCCCGAGCCAGCGAAACCGGGGTGCTGCATGAGGCAAGGGCCCTCTGCGAAGCAGCTCTTCAATATCGGTCCCCGGAGCGGAACATTGAGAACTGGGCATACACAGTTATCAACCTCGGCGCGATCGTCGAGCGGCTCGCTAACGCCGACCAGGCCAACCTTGAGGATGCGCGCACTATCTACCAAGCGGTGCTCGACCGCACCGAGGCGTTGCCTGGGCTGCTCGTCGCCCACACACGAGTGAACGTGCTGCGACTTAGATATGACGAGTTGCGGCGAGAGGACGAACACGACCAGGGCTCGCCTGGTCGGGCGCAGGAGGTCAGTGCGCTCATCAGTCTCGCCCGACTTGTGGTCGGCGATCTGCACGGCACTCGGGTGGCCAGGGGTCGAGCTGCGCGTACGCTCGCCCAGTTGCTACGGGATACGGGCGAAACTGGCGGCGCGGGACACGCCTTCGCGCAGGCTATTCAACTACTGCAAAACGGTGACCTCCAAGATTTTCACTTTGCAGCCTGGGAACTCGCGACGATGCACAGCGAAGCTGGCGAGTGGGAGGACGCCACCAGCCGATACCGCGAAGCGCTCGCGGCAGCACGCGTGCTGGTCGAGCGTCCCGGGGATGCCGGTGAGCGGGCACGACAGGCTGACACCTCTGGCCGGCTGTGGCGGTGGGCCGCTCACGCGTACACAATGACTGGAGCGACCGAGGAGGCCGTGCTGGCTCTTGAGGAGGGTCGCACGCGCGAGCTGAGACGGCAGCTACAACTGGAGGACCCGAAGCTCGAGCAACTCGAACAGATCTACCCGCAGGCCGTCGCTACCTGGCGGGACGCGCTGCAGGCCATGGCCGCCGACGACACGGACCCGGACAGAGCCGGGCGGGAACTCAACGAGGCGCTCGCCCAGATCCGAGGAGTCCCCGGGTTCGAGCGGTTCGCAGCTGGTCCCGACCTCGAAACCGTCAGCGGCGCCGCCCGCGAGCAAAGTCCGGTCATCTACATAAACCCGACGCCGTATGGAACCAGCATCCTGCATGTAAACGACCAAGGAGACATCCAGGCGCGGGCCCTGGAGGTGACTAGCGGGGAAGTCCTCAGGATGGTCCTGTTTGGAGTGACTGACCCAGCAGTCGCCACACCTGGGACGGCCATCTCCTACGCGCTCGCCGCCGCCGGCAACCCCGCCGATATGGATCTCGGACAAGCGCTGCCGGACATCGGCGACGCACTCGACCGGGTGCTGCCATGGATAGGAGAACACGTATGCACCCACGTCGACGCGCTGCTGCTTGCCGAGGGCGATCGGGAACCGCTGCTCATCCCCTGCGGCGCGCTAGCCACCATCCCTATCGTCGCCGCACCATATGGCGGCCAGTGCCTGCTTGACCGGTACACAGTCTCCACCACACCCTCGGCAAGTACGCACGCCACTGCACGTCGCAGGGCCGCTGCGGCACCCGACATGTTCGAGCGGCTGATTGCCGTGGCAGACCCCACAGAAGATCTCGAGTTCAGCCGCGCCGAGGTAGCGGGGATCGCGACTCACTTCGACGACCAACGAGTACGGCATGCAGCAAGGGCAACGCGGGGGTGGCTGAAAAACAATGCGACGGAAGCGTCCACGCTACACCTCGCGTGCCACGGATTCGGTGGACTCACAGACGCGACGCGAAACGGCTTTGTCCTCGCCGACGGTAACCTAACCGGTCCTCAGGTCGCACGGCTCGGCCCACTGCATGCTCGTCTAGCCGTCGCTTCTGCCTGTCAGACCGCCGTTACGGGTGTCGGACACGGTGCCGAGGAGGCCTTCTCCCTCGGATCTGCTCTGCTCGCAGCCGGAGTCGCTTGCGTGATCGCCACGCTCTGGTCGATACGGGATCTCCCGACGGCCATGCTAATGACACGCGTTTACGAACTGCTGCACGCCGGACAGACACCGGCGCAGGCGCTGGTGTCAGCGCAACGTTGGCTTCGAGACATAGAGGAGCCTGAGGTGGATCGCGAACCACCCACGGCTGCAGACGCTAGGACGACGCAGCCAGCGGGCGAAGCCAAGCACAACCGATAGCGGCACCTCTAGGAAGCCATTTGCTCACCCCGAGAACTGGGCGGCATTCGTTGTGCTCGGCGCCTAAAGTGCCCTAACGCCCGGCCTGTGACTACGGGCAAGCGTCCCCAGCCCTACAAATGACGCACATATAGAGCGCCTGCCCCACCTACTGTGGCCGATCGACCGCAACCCGGCGAAGGGCCGCCGGCGGCGCTTGAAGGTAGCCCGCCCCGCTCCAGTGTGGCTCGACAGCGCCGAGCAGATCGAAGCGTTGCTGGACGCTACAAGCGCGCTCGACGCCCGAGCCAAGCTCAAAGGCGGACGCGATCAGAAAGGCGGGCTCGAGTACCGTCGCGCGCTGCTCGCAACGTTCCTTTTCGCGGGGCTTCGCATTGGCGAGCTGACCGACCTGCGCTGGCGAGACATCGACCTTCCGGGCAAAAGACTCCTCATACGCGAAGCCAAGACAGACGCCGGCGTACGAGAAGTCGACATCTTGCCCGTACTTCGCCGCGAGCTGGCCAGGCACCGTCACATAAGCCCGTACAGCTCGCCTGACGACTACGTGTTCCCGAGCGCCGTTGGCACGAAGATCGCCGAGAGCAACATCCGCCGGCGCGTGCTCGACAAGGCGATCACCGGCGCCGACAAGATCATGGCCAAGGCCCACGAAGCGCCGCTACCCGAGGGGCTGACGCCGCACAAGCTCCGCCACACGTATGCATCGATCCTCGTCGCGCTGGGCGTCGATCCGGGCAGCGTGATGGATCAGCTCGGCCACGCCGACCCGGCCTTCACGCTGCGCATCTACCGCCACGGCATGCGACGAGACCCCACCGCCAAGCAGCGCCTGCGCGCGCTCGTGGAGCGCGACGGATCCTGACAGTGGAAAGCGGTCCACTGGCAGATAGGTCTACTTGGCCGAATGTCGACGCTCGGCGCCTGCTACGCGGCGACGGCGACGCCAGCGGGGACGTAGTGTTCGACCGTCAGGTCGTCGCGCTCAAGCGCGAAGCGCACGCCCTCCTCGGCGAGCTGGTGCGCCTCCGCGTAGGTGTCTGCCACCACGGTCCAGCGCGGCACGTCGGGCGATGAAGCCACCCAGGTGTCCTGATCTTGTCGGTAGAGCACGCGGACAGTCATAGCATCAGAGTAGCGCCAGCGCGTCTCGCTCGGCAAGGCCGACCTGATTGCAGAAGATGTCCTTCACGGTCCCTGGACGGATCGTCTGGTTGTCGTGGAAGGCGAACGTGATCGGTGGATGGTTCGGCGCTTCCAGCTTGCGATGCGAGCCTTTCTGACGGACCACTCGGTAGCCGAGCGGCTGCGCTTCCAGCACTCGGACGAGCTTCTTTGCCTTCAGCGAGGGGAACTGAGCCACGCGATGACTCTACGCGCCGCGTCGGCAACGCTACGACTGCTTGTACATCGCGTTGTTGATCGCGCGAACGCGATCTGGGTCCGGCCAATTGAGCTGGTCATGGCAGACGATCAGCGCGTGCGCATAGAGGGCCACCGCGAGAGGCCACCAAATCGACGGCTCGTCGAGTGGCCGACGAATCACTCTCGGGGATTCGTGCAGTTCGGCGTAGGGCTCCAGTGAGTCCGGTTGCACATGCGCGGCGCTGCTTCCCGTCCGGTAGACCATCGTGTACAGACCACGCATCGTCAATATGCCCTGTCTGCCATTGGCCGGCGATCGAAAGCCGACCATTTTGCCTCCCCAGTGCTTGTCCACCGCCAGCGCCAAGTCGACAAGCCCCGGCAATGGCTTCGCGTCCTTCGCCGCCGTTAGTTCATCCTCGTCCATCACTTCCTGGTCGAACTTGAGGGCATCATCGTGGAGCTTTCGGAGCTGCCATCGTGCGTTGGAGCCCCAGGCGTCCATATGCACGTCGGGGTCGATCGACACCCACAGGTATCGGATCACCTGCTCATAAAGGGTGCGCAGCAGAATCAGACCGTCTATCGGGAGGCCGGCAGTCATCAGCACCGTCATGCTTTCCACCGTGTCGGCCATCCTCAGTACGACCGCAGCACCGAACATTCGCCACGGGTGCTCGCTCGGATAGAACCGCTGCGGTAGATGCGATGCAACCAATTCGATCAACTCACAGCTGGCGATCGCCACCGACTCATTCGATGGCTGGGTCCAGCCAAGCTCGGGGGAAGAATCACTCACGAGCATCATTGTCGTTGTCATCGCGGACCTTGTACGCGAGCGGCTGTAACTGCTCGCCGAGAAGGCGGGCGCTTTGCATGCCCGCCCTCGGGGCATTAGCGTTTCCCCGGTGTTGGTACCGCTGCAAACAACCGAAACGGCCGTTTGGCCCGGATCGCGGGTCGAACCCTATCGCTACCGCACCGCCACGAACGTCTCTTGGAATACGATGGTCGGCGCTGTCTCTGGCGGGCGGTAGTCGGCGGCGTGCTGCTTATCTCAGCCCCAGCTCTTGCCGTCGGCGGGTTCGTCGTAGGCGCATACCTGGTGGACGGCCTTCACGATCCCGTCCGCGTTGCGCTCGCCGCGATCGTGACGCTCAGCGCCGGAAAGTGCGCTGCGCTTCTCTGGCGCCGGCGCCAATGGGATGCGCTCCTGATAACGCGGCTCTGCTCATACGAGGCAGACAACACGCCAGGGGACCTAAACACGGTCATCCGAAGCGCCGACTTCGTTCGGGCCTGCCGCGTTATCAGGCGAGCAAAGCTCTACCCGGTCGGGGGCACACATCTACCGCAAGGACTGCCTGGAGCAGCCGACCTCGACCTGACACTCATCGTCAGCCGCCCCTGCCAGTGGCACGCGCCCGACGCGCCCGAGACCTACGTGCAGGTACGCGACTGCCTCCACGCGGCCGGTATCAGAGCCCGCGTCGCGAGCGAGGACATAAATCAAGACGCCTAATCTCGTTCCTCATCGCGCTCAGGGTCGATCCCGGGGAACGTGATTGGATCAGCTCGGGCACCGACCCAGGCGAGACCCCACGGCCAAGCAACACCTGCGCGCACTCGTCGAGCGCGACCCGATCCAAATAACCGTCCGTAAAGTTTGCTCCTCGTCAAGCTAGATCCGCGATTTGCGGGAAGAGAACGGTGGCCGTTACGCCGGTCATGGCCCTGTCTAGCGCCTGTCGTTGAATGTGCCCATCGATTAGAATCTCGCGCTCGTGATCCAGTCAAACACGGACGGGGGACACATGGACTTCTCGGGTCGTATTCAGATCGTCTACGGGCTTGAAGGCCAGCTAACGGATGCGTGGCGGGCCGCGTGGCGGGACTACGAATGGGACGCGGACGATGAGTGGAGACCTGGCTTGCGCCCGCAGCTCCGTGTTACGGAGCAAGGCTCGGAGGTTTGGTTTGACTGGGAAGACGGTTACCTCGAATATGATTTGTCCGCCATCACTACAGCGGTCGAGGCTTGCAGTCATGGCCTGCGTAATGCTCGTGCCCTAGCGGAACTTGGCCGACAGGCAGGCTAAGCGTCAGCCAACCGCCGGCCCGGACCTAAACCCCCGACCGGACGCCGACGCGAAATGGCCCAGAAAGCACGGTCTCAGCAAGCTTAGACACGATTCTGAGTGCCGTGCCGCTGGTGCCGCCATCCGGCGCCTCGCGCTCGCGCATGTCCTGGCGGACCTGGTCTGGCGGGCGAGAACCTCGACGCCGACGAGGATCCGCTGAAGTTGTAGCTAAAACGCCGCGTTTAGGCGGGGAAAAGGCGGTAGCCGCCCGCAAGACCTCTGCGCCGCGGACGCGGCCCTATCGCCCGATGCCCCGAAGGCCGCATGCACACAAAGGATCCACCCCCATGCCCCCGCCAGGAGTCGAACCTGGATCTACCGCTTAGGAGGCGGTCGTCTTATCCATTGGACTACGAGGGCTCACAGACAAGGCTACCGGCGTGGGGCCGACCGGGAACAGCCGCGACACGACCGCGCGCGACACGCGCTCTAGCGCTGCTCGCGCTCCGGATAGACGTCATCGATCGTGGTGAGCGCTACGTAAGGGGCTGCGGCGGCCGCCTCGATCGCTGGGCCTCCGCCCGCGAGCCGGTCTAGCACCGAGACCACTCCGCAGATCGTGTGCCCGGCCTCCTGCAGGGCGGCGATCGCGGCGAGCGTTGAGCCGCCGGTGGTCACAACGTCCTCGACCACCAGGCAGCGATCCTCGGCAACGAGCAAGGGCCCCTCGATGCGGCGTTGCAAACCGTGCGTCTTGGCGTCCTTGCGCACGAAGAAGCCCTTGGCCTGCGCCCCGCCGGCAAGCGCCGCACAGACAACGGCGTCAGCGCCCATCGTCATGCCACCGACGGCGGTCGCCTGCCATTCCTCAGCGCGCGCGGCCAGCAAAACAGAAAGCGCTTGGAAGCCCTCGGGTCTCAGGATCGCGCGCTTGGCGTCCACGTAATAGGAGGCAACGGCCCCGCTCGTGAGCGTGACCTCGCCGATCGCGAGCGCATGCGCTCGCAGTTGCGCGATCAGCTCGACGCGAGCGCTGTCGAGCGCGCCTGCGGCTGGTGCAGAACTGGACACTGCCGGCAAATCTAGACGGTCTGGCGCCATAACATCCGTCCACTACACAAAGCGCGTCCAGGACTGGGGCTAACCTGCGGCTGTGCTGCTGCCATTGCTCGCCAGACTGTTGCGGCTGATCTCGATCGTCATCTGCCTGATCGCGCTCGCGTCGTTCGTCACGTTCGCCGTCGAACAGGTCGGCAACGGATCAAGCCGCCAGCAGGCCGAGGTGAACGCGGCGGAAGGCTCTAGTCGCCAACCGACGACCGAATCGAAAGCCGGACACAAGAGCGGCCTGCACGAAGCGATAGACAAAGCCTTCTCGACGCTCGCCTCCCCCTTCTCGGGCATAACTTCCGGCTCGCACAGCCAGTGGACGATCCAAATCGTCGACACCCTGCTGGTGCTACTCGTCTACGGCTTCGCCCTCAGCTTCCTGGCGCGCCTGCTGCCGGGCCGACTCTAAACAGGCAGGTCCCTAGACGTATGGACCAAGCAGACCAAGGACGCAGCGAGCGCAGTGTGCTTCGCACATTTCGCACATAAGCGAGCGAGGACGCAGGTATGCGCAGCGTCCATACGTCTAGGGCTAAAAAACGCCGCCTTCGGTGTACACATCCACCCAATAGCCGACCTGCACCCAGGCATACACTTCGGGCGCATCGGGGATCGGGATGCGCAGGCAACCATGGCTGGCGGCGTAGACAGGCACTTCTGCATACCCATGGATCGCGTAGCCGCGGATGAAGTAGTTGGAGTCGACCATTCCCTCGGAGTTGGTTCCTGGAGTCTTCATGTACACCTGGAAATGTCCGAGCACGGTGGGCGTCGAGGGCTTGCCGGAGCTCATCGTGTAGATGCGCCGCACACGTCCGTGTTGCACCTCGACAAGCACCTGCTTGGTCAAATTCGCCTCGACGTGGCTGCCGTCGCGCCGAAAGCGCACGCTGTAATAGCCGGCTCCGTTACGCAAACGTTGGAAGACACCGGCATTAGCGGTTTCGACGCGCTGCAGGCCGACGATCTTGCGAAATGCCAGCACCGCGCGCCCGGTGGCTTCGTCGTAGACGCCGTTGATCGGCACCTCGTAGCGCCGGCGGGCGAGCTCGTCCTGGAGCAATCGCACGGCGGCCCCATGAGCGCCTAGACGCAAACTGCCGCGCATGTGGATCACGCGGTAGCCCACAGTGTGCGGAGCTGGCGGCGGCAGGCGATGAGAGCGCGTGTGTCGTTTGCCCGCGGCAACGGCCAAACCGGGGATCGCCAGCGACAGACAAGCTGCGCACAGAACGACAACGCCAAGTGCGCCGAACAATCGGGTTTGGTGGAGCCTCATTACCGCTGATCGTACGCGCCCGGCACGACGGCAGCCTCGGATGGATCGCCCGAGATAACGCCGATCCGGCGGAACAAAAGCGCAATCGTCCAGATCGCCGCCAGCGCGCCAACCATCAACAGGGGAATCCACCAACCCCAACCCTCCAGCACGCCAAACGCGAACGAGTTGTTCAGGGAATGCAGAGCGATGCACGGATACAGCGAGCCGGTACGCCGATACAACAGGCACAGAGCAAAGCCGAGCACGCCAAGCGGCACAAGATCCTCGACGGGCGCCGAGCCAAAGTGCACCCCGCCGAAGAGAATCCCGGTCATGACGGCCGCCGGCAGCCAGCCTCTCCATTTGGAGAGCGCCCCGAATATATATCCGCGAAACAGGGTCTCCTCGCAGATCGGCGCGATCACAGTGGTGAGCAGCGCGCTCAGCACAAGCAGCACCGCGGTTTCATTGGTGCCAAGCGCTTCCAACAGCTTCGTGTCCTTTTCGGTCACGTTCAAAGCCGCCTCCCAAACGACGCTAAAGACCAGGAAGACGGCGATCGTGAGCACGGTAAGCCAGGCAGCGCGCCGAGCATTAGTGGAGCGGTAACCGAACTGCCAAGAACGCACCTTGCGCCCGCCGATCTGCGCGAACAGCACGGCGGTCAACACGAACGCGACGTCCTGCACGACAGTATCGGCGAACTCGAGCCCCGGCGGCGTATGTTCGGATGAGATTTTCACCCCCAGCAGAAGCACCGGTATGTCCACGATCAAACCGCCAAACGCCGCAATCAAAAGCGCCGCGAACAGCACCACGAAGCCGCTCCAAACGGGCCAGTCGTTGGGCGCGGGACCGAGACGCGACACACCGCCGGCCGGCAACAGCCCATCGGGCTCTCCCACGGGCGGGGCGGGCACCGGTCCTGGTCCCGGCAAGAAGGGGCCACGCCCCGACTGCGCGTGTTCTCGCGACGAGTCGAACAATTCCTCATCCATATCCATCACGCCACCCAGTGCCAGGTCGAGAACTCCCCGACGAAGAACGCCATCGCCAAGCCGGAGAGAACGAGGACGGAGCGCGCGAGCGCGCGCGGGCGCGCGGCCAGTGTCACGGCAATCCACATGTTCAGCGGGAACAGCACCAACAAAAAGCGGGGCAGCGACATCAGCGGTTGCGGCGCGACGGGGTAGGACAGGGGCAGCGCAAGCGCTGCCAACACGTACACCCCATAGGCAAGCGGCAGTAGGCGCAGAACCCCGACAAGCATCGGTATCGCCAAAAGCAGGAAGGCAAACAGCAGCACGTTGTGGCCGGCGTCGATGAAGGGACTGCCGCCCGCCACCGGGAAATAGTTGTGCCCGCGCTGGAAGGACAGTAGCTGGCGCAAGCCGGCAAAGGCGCCCTTGGCACCGTCCCAGACGCCGCCGTAGGGCCCGGCGAAGTGCCGCTTCCAAACGGCCTCGGCGTGAAACGGGGCGAGCGGATCGCCGCCGGCGAGCGCCAGATGGGCCACGTACAGCCCCAGCCCAAGCGGCACCAACGCAAGCCAAAGCGCATCGCGGCGCAACCGGTAGCGCGGGCGCAGTCGCGTCCTCGCCCGTTCAGGCTCGCGGTCCTCGCGTGGGCCGTACAGGTAAAGCAAAAGCAAAGGCAGGATCAGCATCACGCCAGTACTGCGAGTAGCAGAGGCCAGCGCGCCGAGCAGCGCCGCGGTGCCCCAACGCCCGCGCCGTGCGCACAGGAACAGGCCTACCGACAGCGCCAGGTACAGCGACTCGCTGTAGATCGCCGAGAAATAGAAGGCCATCGGCGCGAACGCAGTCAGCAGCACGGCAAGGCGAGCGACCTCGCGGCTGTCGAGCTTCGCGAGCCGAGCGCTGCCGGGGCCACGACCGGCGAGACTCAAGGAATCCAACGGCCCCCCGCGCGCGCGCGGGGCATCGCCGGTTTTGTCAGTGACACCAAGCCCCGGCATACGCGAGCCGCGACGCAGCCTGGCGACTTCAAGCGTCGTGAGACGGTGCAGCCCGTAAAGAGCGGCCACGAAAGCGCCAATCGAGAAGGCCACACCGGCGATCACGGGCGCCAAGCCCACATCCGAGAGAGCGCGCAGCCCGAGCGGGTAGAGCGGGAAGAAAGCGTCGCGCGGTGCTGTGAACGCACCGAACTCCGGGCGATAGCCGTAATGGGCGATCGCCAGATACCAGGCCGCGTCCCAACGGGCGACTGGGGCCGCGAGCACGTCGCCCAGCCGGCCGAAGCCGCGCGTGACGCCCGGCGGGTCGAAGGCCTGGCGCACCGGGCCGAAGCCGAGCACAGCGACCGCGCCGGAGCCGGCGATCCAAACGAGCAGGCGCGAGCTCCAGCAAGCAAACCAAACGTCGCGTAGGGCGGCTGTTCGCGCGGCGCCGAGGCGCTCGCGCACAGAAGCGCCGCCCTGAAAGGCGTGCTCGCTTAGCTGCTCTGCGATGGCGGGCTCGGCGGTCTCGAAGCTCATCTAAAAGGGTGGCGTCAGGGCTGTCATCGCCCACGCTACATGCAGGAGATCACACCGCGAGACGGTACAGTCAGATTAAGGCCCGCCCATGCTGCCGCCACCCAGCCCCGCACCACCCCGCACCAGAGATGTCACGACAAGCAAGACAGCGCCGCCGGCGGCGCAACCGCTCAGGGCCGTCGCGCTTCGTGTTCATCGGCCTCGCAGGCCTGGTCGGCGCGGTCCTGATCGGCGTGATCGCCGCGGTCGGATATGTCCTCTCGGTGGCCCAGTCGGCGCCCGGCCTCGACTTGCTCAAACCCGTGCTCGCCGGGGCCACCTCCCAGGTCTACGCCGCCAACGGCACGCGCCTCGGGGCGATCCAGTCCGACGTGTTGCGCACGCCGATCACCACCGCGCAGATGCCGCGCCTGCTGCGCCAGGCGACCGTGGCGATCGAGGACCAGCGCTTCTATAAGAACAACGGGGTCGACGTGACCGGCATCTTCCGCTCGGCCGTCAAGGACGTGCTGCACGGCGAAACGCTGCAAGGAGCCTCGACGATCACGATGCAGCTGATGCGCAACCTGTACCTCGGCAGCGATACGCATACCTTCAAGCAGAAGGTCGACGAGGCCAAGCTGGCGATCGAATACAACAAACATCACAGCAAGCAGTCGATCCTGACCGACTACCTCAACAGCGTCACCTACGGCACTGTCGAAGGGCGAACGGCGCTGGGGGTCGAGGCCGCCGCGAGGATCTTCTTCGACAAGAGTCCCTACCAGCTCGACCTGCAGCAGCAGGCGCTACTGGCCGGCCTGCCGCAGGCGCCCTCGGAGTACAACCCCTTCCTCTACCCGCAAGCAGCACGTCAACGGCGCAACGAGGTGCTTGGCAAGATGGCGGAACTGCACTACATCGACCATGCCCAGGCAGCGGTAGCCCAAGCGGCGGCGCTCGAAGTAAAACACGGCGACTACTACTCACGCCGCCAGGAAGACTTCTTCTTCGAATACGTGCGCGAACAGCTGATCAAACACTACGGCTTGAACACCGTCGAGCAGGGCGGCCTGAAGGTCTACACGACGATCGACCTGAGGATGCAGAGCGAGGCACGCGAAGCGATCAAACAGATACTCAACGAGGAAGGCGATCCGGCCTCGGCGATCGTCACGATCGATCCGCGCAACGGCGATATCGAGGCTATGGCGGAGTCTCAGAGCTACGACCAGTCGCAATACAACCTGGCCTCCCAGGGCCGCCGCCAAGCCGGCTCGACGTTCAAGGCGATCGACCTCGCCGACGCGCTTTCGCGCGGCGTGGACCCCAACTCGACCTATTACCTCTCACACACGCTCGAACCTGGGTGGCTGCCCGGGTACCCCGAATACAGAGTCAAAACGTTCGAGAACACCTCGCTTAACAAGTCGATCGACCTGGTGCAGGCGACCATCGCCTCGGACAACACGGTCTATGCCCAACTGGCAGCCGATCTCGGCGAGGAAACGATCACGCAGATGGCTTACAAGATGGGTGTAAAAGAGCACCTGGAAAGCATTCCCTCAGAGGCGCTCGGCGGATTGAAGTACGGCGTCAGTCCCCTGGAAATGGCCAACGTGTACGCGACGCTCGCCGACGGCGGCTACCGCAACACGCCGATCGCGATCACGAAGGTCGTGTTTCCCGATGGGCACGTCGACGACAGCTGGGGCAAGCCGCACCGCGTGAAGGTGCTCTCAAACGGAGTGACCTCGGAGGAGACGACGATCCTGCACGAGAACGTGCTCGAGGGCACGGCGACGCGGTCGGCGATCGACTGTCCCACGGCCGCCAAGACCGGCACCACGAGCGAATTCACCGACGCCTGGCTGGATGGGTACATGCCCAACTACTCGACCTCGGTTTGGATGGGCTACCCCAAAAAAGCGATCCCGATGACCGACGTCCACGGCGAGGCCCAGCAAGGCGGCTATCTGGCCGCGGAAATCTGGCACGCCTACATGGCCGCGGTCACCGAAGGGCAACCTTGCACGGAATTCCCCGCGGCCACCGAACCGATCTCCTACGAGCCTTTCTTCGGCAAGTTCGCGACGACCGGCCGCGTCTCGACCGGCGAATCGCCCGAAGGCGGCACGGCGGAAAAAGGCAGCACTCACAAGAGCAAAACTCAGACCGAAAGCCGGACCGGCAAAAGCACGCCGGGCGAACACGGCACAGCCACGCCCGAAGCGCCGGTCGGCACCGGTAACGGCGAAGGCAAACACGTCGAAAGCCCTGAGCCCGCGCCCACTCCGCAGGTGCGCGAACCGACACAACCGACCCCAACGCCGGCGCCAAAAACAACATCGCCGCCCGTCGGCGGGACCGGTGGCGCCGAACCGGCAGCCCACTGATATCGGCTTGACCGCGGACTCCGCAAGACCGGCAAAGCGGCCACCGCGCACCCGTTGGCGCGGCTCCCACGCGCCGACGCTGGTAGTTTGACGGTGCAAACTTCAACACAGGGTCGGCGACTAGAACGCTGGATCGACCCGGACAGGACCGAGGACTCGTGGCAAAGGAAGACAAGGTCGAATTCGAGGGCGAGGTGATCGAGGCGCTTCCGAACGCGATGTTCCGCGTCAAGCTCGACAACGATCACGTGGTGCTCGGACACGTGGCAGGCAAGATGCGACGCTTCCGCATCCGCATCCTGCCGGGAGACCGCGTCCGCTGCGAGCTCTCTCCCTATGACCTCGACCGCGCGCGCATCGTCTACAGGCATCGCTGAGCTTTCTCTGATCCAATCGATTACCGCCGCCGTGAAAGTGCGCGGAGGGCGGGTCGTGCGCGGGATCGGCGACGACGCGACCGTCGTCAAAGCGCTCAAGCTTTGTGTGACGACCGTGGATACCGTCGTCGAGGGCACGCACTTCAGCCTCGACGACCCCGAGTTAAGCTTCGCGGACATCGGCTGGAAGGCGCTGGCCGGGGCGCTGTCTGACATCGCGGCGATGGGGGCACAGACCGGCGAGGCCTACGTCGCGCTGGGGATTCCCGCGCACGTCAGCGAGGCCCAGGCGCTCGAGCTGATGCTCGGCGCCGAGGAGCTCGCCGAGCTGACGGACACAACGATCGCCGGTGGCGATGTCGTCCGCGCTCCCATGCTGTTCGCGAGCGTGACGATCGTGGGCTGGGCCGAGCGCGACCAGAAGCTGATCGGCCGCGACGGCGCACGGGCCGGCGACCTTGTCGGCGTCACCGGCACACTCGGCACCAGAGCTAAGCGGCCGATGCCGCGCCTGCGCGAGGGACGAGCCGTCGCGCCCGCCGGGACGCACGCGATGATCGACCTCTCAGACGGGCTGGCAACCGATGCCGAGCACCTCGCACAGGCCAGCGGCGTTGTTCTCAAGCTCGAACTCGACAAGTTGCCGATCGACGAGCAGACCGAGCGCACCGCCACGGCGCTGGGCATTCCCGCCTGGCAGGCCGCGGCGACAGCGGGCGAAGACTACGAGCTGTGCGTTTGCGTGCCGCGCAAGCGTGCCGAGCGCGTGAGGGCGGCCTGTGAGCAAACCGGCACAAAGCTCACGTGGATTGGACACGTCAGCGAGGGCTACCCCGGGGCGGTGCTACGACACGAAGGGGGCAAGCAGACGCTTACGGGGTTTGAGCACCGTTGGTAGCACCGGTTCGGGGCCAAGCGCCCGTCCGGCACGGCCGCTGTCGAAGGGGATGCGCGCCGCACCGAGCGGCAGTGTCGAGCTGAGGCGGGCAAAGACGATCAGTCGGTGCGAAGCGCTGAACAGTGGGGTGCAGGCCGACAGCACGAGCCGCGAGTAGCCGACCGAGTCAAGCACCGAGACGTCGGTCGGCAGCACCACTCGCGAACCGATCACGCGGTAAGTGAAGCGTGCATAGGGCATCTCCAGCACGATCGGCTGTCCGGGACGCAAAGCGTCGATGTGGCGGAAGGGGGCCAGCCATGTCGTGCGGTGACCGGCGATCGCGGTCGTTCCCGGCACTCCCGGGAAAGCAGTTTCGGAATAGATGCCCGGACCGCTCTCCAGCTCAGAGCTGCCGGTGCCGTTGACTACGACGAAGCTGGCGCCGATCGTGGGGATCTCGATGCGCCCGACGGCCGAGCCGTCCTTGGCGTGCAGCTGAAGCTCGCCGGCCAGGTACTCGATCCGCCGGCGCTGTGCGTGTAGGCGCGCCAGCTCGAACTTGGCCGCCTGCGACGGAGGCGCGCTGTCGAGCGCGTGCAGATCGCTGCCGAGGCTTTCCTGTTTGAGCTGGGCGAGCAGCGCTGAGACCGGCTCCTGCCAGGCGAGCGTGACGACGGCATCGGCAAGCACCAGCAGGCCAAGTGCGATCAGTAGGGATGCGAGCACCATGGCCGGTCGACTACGGCGGTGGGGTGGAGCGAATCTCGGCGGTGGAGTCGTCATAGCTTTCAGCGGCGTAGTGCGGACTCGGTGCCGCCCAACGACCCAGGGCCAGCGTAGGACGCCGGACCGCGCGTGGCGAGCTCAGGCCAAGCCTCTGCGCCAGGCGCCGCGATTGTCTCGATGGCCGGAGCGAGCAGCAAAGCCGTAAACAGGCAACCAAGCGCGGCGCTCCACAAAAGCACGCCGAACAGCCCAAGCCGGCCGCCGGCAAGCGCAAGTACGGCGCTCTCAGCGAGGCCGCCGACACCGAGGCCAAGCTCGCGCGCATAGGCGATTGCCGGCAACAACAGCGGCAGCGCGCCGAGCGCGATCGCGCCGTAGGCCGACGCTCGGGCCCATGGGTCCGGCCGGCGCCCTGGGCCGAGCGCCACCAGCCACAAGTGCAGTGCGGGTACCAGCAGCAGACAGGCAAACGGATTGAAGATCCAGGCGAGCGAGGCGACGGCGAGCAGCACTAGTAGCACCGCAAGCGCCGCTCCGTCGGCACTTGGGCGCAAAGGCAGCGCCAAGCGTCGCGCGAGCGCCGGCCAGGCCAACAGCGCAAGCCCGAGCACGAACGCGGTGGCAAGCGTTGCCTCGACGACCGAGCCGTCGGCGGAGAGGGCATCGGCGGACAGTTGGCCGGCCGGAGCCACGACGATGCCAAGCGCGCCGAGCAGGATCGCAAACAGCGCGCTTGCCAGGAATGGGAGCGCGCCGCTGAGCGTCCACAACAACCAACGCCGCACGGGCTCGCGCCGGCGGCGTAGGCGCGCCAGCGCGTCGACCGCGACCAGTAGCGGCGGCAGCAACAGTGCGAGCGCGAGCAGTCTGACGGCCCACCCGGGAAGCAGCTTGCGGCCCAGCGACACGTGCGCGGCGAA
Organism: uncultured Solirubrobacterales bacterium; assembly: GCA_963704555.1. Taxonomy (GTDB): domain Bacteria; phylum Actinomycetota; class Thermoleophilia; order Solirubrobacterales; family Solirubrobacteraceae; genus Palsa-744. The sequence continues at coordinate 450,044 of OY969921.1, read as the reverse complement.
GCTTGGGGCGATGTTTGGGGCTTCGTCGAGCGCGTAGATCGAGCTGAGCACCGCCTTGCCGAAGTTCTGCAGACGGTTTGCGCTCACCCTCTCTGTAGCGGTGGGTCCGCGTTCGCCGCTGACCTGGACGAGCACGGCCGGGGTTCCGGCAGAGTTCAGCGGGGCCTCTTCGCCGGTGCTGAGCGGCAGCGCGAGATGCGCCAGCTGGCTCGCGAGACCTGGCACGCCGGGGTCTGTGCCGACATCTTGGGAGATCGCTCCGTCGAGCGTGCGTTGCAAAGCTTCGGGCGCGATCCGCGGCTTGCTTGAGAAGGGCAGCACGAACGGCTTGTGCACGACGCTACCGGCAAGGTCGCCGAGCACGATCACCGCATCCGGCGACTGGCTGTCGTGCTTGGCGAAGTCGGCCGCGCCCGCGTAGCCGCCGCTGCCGCCGCTTGTGGAGACGAGCACGATTGTGCGCCGCGTCTCGCTCTCGGAGAAGACGCGCGCCAGCTCGAGCAGAGCCGCGGTGCCCGAAAGCTGGGCCGCCGAGCCCGACTCGGGGGCGTCGCGATGAGCAATGATCGCGATCGGGCTTAAGGCCGTGGAGCCGGGGCGCTCGGCGATGACCGTCGTGAGCGTACGCGTACCCTCGATCGTCGCCGCTTGGATCCGGCGGGTGCTGACCTGGAAGCCGTTTCCCAGTCCCCGCAGCTGCGTTGCGATATGGGCGGCCAGTTCGTCATCGCCGGCGCTGCCCGGGCGACGGTCGGGAAAGCGCTTGACGAGCATCTGCAACCCGGCGAAGGCACGCGGGCCGTTGAACGCGTCGGGCGCGAGCGTGGAGTCGAGCGGCGTGGCCTGTCCGAACAGCGAGAAGCCCACGATCGCGAGCACGAACATGAACGGCACGAATGCCGCGCGGTAGATGCGGCCGTCGAACATCGGGCCAACCATAGACCCCATGCCGGGCCTTTTACCCCGCTGAGGGCACAGGCGTGCCGTCGCGCGAGGTATCGTGCGGTCCGCTGTGCTCCAACCCGTCGCCACAGGACACAAGTCGCTTGCCGACTACACCCACATTTGCGGTCGCGAGTTGATCGAGGAAATTCGCGAGCTGGCCGAGCCACTGGAGGGCAAGCGCGTGGTGCACGTGTCGGCCACGGCCTTTGGCGGTGGGGTCTCGGAGATCCTGTACACGCTCGTGCCGCTGATGCGCGACGTGGGGCTTGACTGCGAGTGGCAGGTGATCTACGGGCGCGAGGAGTTCTTCAACGCGACCAAGCTGATGCACAACGCCCTGCAAGGCAATCCGCAGGATCTCGACGAGGAGCAGTGGGGTACCTGGGAGCAGTACAACGAGATGAACGCGCGCGAGCTCTCAGAGGGCTGGGACGTGTGTCTCGTGCACGACCCGCAACCCGCCGGCCTCTACCGGCTGGTGCCCGAGAAGGCCAAGGGCTGGGTGTGGCGCTGTCACATCGACCTGTCGACTCCCAATCCAGCGACGATCGAGCGGCTGCTGCCCTACATCGCCGAGTACCCGCAGTCGCTGTTTCACATGGCCGACTACGTGCCCACCGGCATGGGCGGGAACGTGAACATCGTGCCGCCGGCGATCGACCCGCTGATGCCCAAGAACATGGCGCTGTCGCCCGAAGACGCCTCCTACGTGTGCGAGCAGTTCGGGATCGACGTCGATAGACCGCTGATCTGCCAGGTCTCGCGCTTCGATCCCTGGAAGGATCCGCTGGGCGTGATCGACGCCTACCGGCTCGTCAAGCAGCAGCTTCCCGACGTGCAGCTGGCGCTCGTCGGCTCGATGGCCAGCGACGATCCCGAGGGCTGGGACTTCTTCAACGCCACGATCGCCCACGCCGACGGCGATCCCGACGTGCACATCCTCAACAACTTCAACAACGTCGGGGCGATCGAGGTCAACGCGTTCCAGTCCCATGCGGATGTGGTCGTGCAGAAGTCGATTCGCGAGGGGTTCGGGTTGACCGTGTCCGAGGCGATCTGGAAGGCGCGACCATTCATCGGCGGCAACGTCGGCGGTATTCCCCTGCAGGTCGAAGACGAGGTGACTGGGTTTCTCGTGGAGACCATCGAGCAGTGCGCGCAGCGCTCGCTCGAACTATTGAGCGACCCGGGGCTCGGCAAGGCACTGGGACGCCGCGGCAAGGAGCACGTGCGCGGACACTTCCTCACACCACGCTACCTGCGCGACTATCTGCGCATCTTCACGGAGCTGGGCGAGTCATGAAGCGTTCGCATTCCCAGGGGCGGCGACTGTCATGACAGTCGAGCCGGCACAGCGCTCGCCGCTGGTGCTGGTGAGCAACCGGGGGCCGGTCACCTTCGGTCCCGGCGGGGAAGTGCAGCGCGGCACCGGCGGGCTGGTGACGGCGCTGTCGGGGCTGGCCTCGCACCGCGACGCCGTTTGGATCGCCTCGGCGATGAACGAGCACGACGCGCAGGTCTCCCACGAGCACGGGGCGCGGCCGTTCCCCGTGAAAAGCCCGGCCGGCGGGGACTACCAGGTGCGCCTGGTGGTAAGCAGCCCCGAGGCTTACGACCGCTTCTACAACGTGTTCGCCAACCCGATGCTGTGGTTCATCCAGCACTACCTGTGGGATCTGTCCAACGCTCCCGACATTCGGCGCGAGGAGATCGAGGCTTTCGAGTTCGGCTACAACGCGGTCAACGAGGATCTTGCGCGGGCGGTGGTAGAGGAGATCGAGGATGAGCTAGAGCCGGTCGTGATGGTGCACGACTACCACCTGTACACGCTGCCGGAGCTCGTCCGCCGCGCCCGACCCGACGTGTTCCTGCACCACTTCGTGCACATTCCCTGGACGCAGTCGGACTCGTGGCGCGTGCTGCCCTCGCGTATCAGGCAGGAGATCTTTGCCGGGCTGCTGGCGAACGACATCATCGGCTTTCACACTCGCTCCTACCGACGCAACTTTCTGCAGTGCTGCCGCGACCTGATGGACCTTGACGTGGACTTCGAGCTGGGGCTGGTGCGCTGGCAGGGGCGCGAGGTTTGGGTCAGGGCCTATCCGTTGCCGATCGACCACCGCGCGGCACTACAGGTCGCGCGCAGCGAGCGGGTAGAGGAGTTCGAGCGTGAGCTGCTGCGCCGCCGCCGCGACTTTCTGATCTTGCGCGTCGACCGGGCCGACCTGTCCAAGAACGTGCTGCGCGGCTTCTCCGCGTTCGACCTGTTCCTCGACCAGCATCCCGAGTTTCGCGAGCGGATTACATTCGTCGCGCAGCTGATGCCGTCTCGTACGGATGTACCCGAGTACGCCGAGTATCTGGAACGGATCGAGGCGCTCGTGGCGGTCGTCAACCACCGCCACGGCACGCCCGACTGGATGCCGATCCAGCTGAAGCTGCGCGACGACCTCGAGGAGGCGATGGCCGCCTACAAGCACTACGACGTGCTGCTCGTCAACGCGATGTTCGACGGCATGAACCTCGTGGCTAAGGAGGGGCCGATCGTCAACGAACGTGCCGGCGTCTCGATCCTCTCCGAGAACACCGGCGCGCACGAGGAGCTTGGCGAGTACGCGCTGTCGGTCAACCCCTTCGACATCCAGGAGCTGGCGGACTCGATCCACGCGGCACTCGACATGCCGCCACAGGAGCGCTCGCGCCGCGCCCGCGGCCTGGTGGAGATCGTGACCTCGCGCGATCCCGGCGATTGGATCGACGAGCAGCTGGCCGACATCAAGGCCAAGCGGGCCGCCGCCGGGGCAGGCTGAGGCCGAGCCGCGGAGCCCTGTTATGATCCGCCGCCGCGCCGCAAGCGCCCTTCCATGAGCCTTTCCGCCCCGACATACGATCTCGTGTTGCTGCTCGACCCGCAAGCGGAGGAGACCGTGCGCGCCAAGATCGTGGCCGACGCGAGGGCGGCGATCGAGGCCAAGGGGGAGCTTGTAAACCACGACGAGTGGGGCGAGCGCGCGCTCGCCTATCCGATCGACCACAAGGCCACCGCCGAGTACCACCTGTTGCAGTTCCACGCGACCGATATTGAGCTGATCGCCGAGCTGGACCGCACACTGCCCATCGCCGATGGGGTGATCCGCTTTCGCATCAACAAGCTCAAGCCGGGGACGCCCGCTGCACCGGATATGTCTCCCGGCGCCGCGCCGCCGGTGCGCGAGGAGCCTGAGCACGTCCCGCCCGAGGAGCAGGCGGTCGCGTAATACACTCGCTCCCATGAGCGAGCGACCACTGAGCGACGGTCCGGCGGTGCGCAGGACCGACATCCTGCGTGCTTCGCCGCCGATGTTCGACTCGCGGCTGCTCGACGCGCTCTCGCGCGTGCATCCCGTCGTGCCGATCCTGATCTTCGTGCCGGCGATCTTGGCCCTGGAGGCTTGGAGCCTCTCATTCGTCGGCGCGCTCGCTGCGCTGGGGCTGTTCGTGGCCGGCTACGCGCTGTGGACGCTGTTCGAGTATTGGCTGCACCGGATCGTGTTCCACTTCGAGCCGGACCATGGGGTCGGAGCACGAATGCACTGGATCATCCACGGCATCCACCACGAGCACCCCAACGATCCCTTGCGCCTGGTCATGCCACCTGCGGTGAGCATCCCGCTCGGGGCGCTGGTGTTCGGCGTGCTCTATCTGGCCTTCGGAAAACACTATGCGCCCGGCATCGGGGCCGGTTTCTTCGCGGGGTACCTCGTCTACGACATGCTTCATTACTACGTCCATCACTTCCGGCCGCACTCGCGCATCGGCAGAACGTTGCGTGAGCGCCACATGCGCCACCACTTCCAGGACGACACAAAGGGCTTCGGCATTAGCGCTCCCTACTGGGACGAGGTCTTCGGCACCTCCTCGCGCGAGCAGTCGCGCTAGCGTTCGCCGCCTACACCGAGACGAGAGGAACAAAGCCGTGGCCGCCACAAACATCAACCGGGTCGTGATGACCGGCAATCTGACCGCCGATCCCGAGCTGCGCTCGCTCCCCAGCGGCTCTTCCGTTTGCAAGCTGCGGATCGCTTGCAACACGCGCCGCAAGGACGGGGGCAGCGGCGAGTGGGTCGATAAGCCCAACTATTTCAACGTCACCGTATGGGGCGCGCAGGGCGAGAATGCCGCCCGTTACTTGGCCAAGGGACGGCCTGTCGCGATCGACGGGCGCCTGGAGTGGCACGAGTGGGATGCACAGGACGGCACGAAACGCAGCGCAGTCGATATCATTGCCGACTCGGTGCAGTTCCTCGGCTCGCGCGAAGACTCATCCGCAGGAGGAGGGTATGCGGGCGGCGGGGCAGCTCAGGGCAGCGACGTGCCGGTCGACAACGGCGACTTCCAGCCCGCACCGGTCTCCGGCGCCACAGGCGACGACGACATTCCGTTCTAGTTCAAAAGCAAGGATCTTCAAGTGGCAAAGCGCGGTCGCGGCAAGCCAGTCCGGCGACGAGACAAGAAGGGTGGGTCCGGTAGCGGAAGGCGCAAGCCATGCCAGCACTGCCGCGACAAGGTCGAGCAGGTCGACTACAAGGACGTCTCCTCGCTGCGTAAGTTCATCTCCGAGAAGGGCAAGATCCGCTCGCGCAGGATCACCGGCGCGTGCCGCCGCCACCAGGGACAAATCGCCCGCGCGGTCAAGCGTGCGCGCGAGCTTGCCCTGCTGCCTTACGTCAACGAGGGTGGCCGCGACGACCACCCGCGCCGCGAACGCGGCGATCGAGATCGCGAACGCTAGAGATGCCCGAAGCCATACTCCTCAAGGACGTCGACACGCTCGGCGAGCAAGGTGCCGTGGTCGATGTCTCCAAGGGCTATCTGCGCAACTTTCTGATTCCACGCAAGCTCGCACAGCCGGCCACCAAAGGCGCCATCGAAGTGATCCGCCAGCGCCAGCAAGCCGCCGAGCGGGCGGCGCGCGAGTACGTGGAGAAAGCCAATGACAACGCCGCTCTGCTGAACAAGACCGTGATCACGATCGCCCAGCAGGCCGGAGCGGACGGACGGCTGTTCGGCTCGGTCACCGCTCAAGACATCGCCGCCGCGATCCGCGACGCGCGCGGGCTACGCACGGATAAGAACAACGTGCACCTACCTGAGCCGATCAAGAACGTCGGCACCTACATGGTCGTGGTGGAGGTCGTCGAGGGCGTGACGGCTACCGTGAAGACCATGGTCGTCGCGCAGAAGTAGCCAGACGCACAGCCGGCACCTCCCAACCTTGCGGTCTGACCTGCCTGGGAACATATGTTCGTGGTCCGCCGCGTCAATGATTTCTCTCTCAATTGCGGGTTCCTCGCGCGAGCCGTGAACTCGCGCGACGTAGACTCGCCAAAGCGATGAACGCGGTCTCTCAAGCCAACGGCTCAAGCATGCCCACGGGTGCGATCGCCCCGCCGCACAACCTCGACGCCGAGCAATCGGTGCTCGGCGCGATCCTGCTGTCCGACCGCTCGCTGTATGCGCTTGTGATCGAAGAGGGGCTGCGCTCCGAGGACTTCTACCGCGACCGCCACGGCCACATCTACGACGCGATGCTGGCTCTGTACAACGAGTCCGAGCCCGTGGACGTGCTGACGGTCACCGACCGCCTGCGCCAGAGCGCCAAGCTCGAGCAAGTCGGCGGGCCGGCGGCGGTGGACGAGCTGACCGGGGTCGTCCCGGCCGCGGGGCATGCCCGGCGTTATGCGCAGATCGTGCGCGAGAACGCGCTGCTGCGACGCCTGCTGTCCGCCTCCTATGACATCCAGTCGAGCGTGCTCGAGCGCACGGACTCTCCGCGTGAGCTTGTGGAGCAGGCTGAGAAGACGATGCTCGAGGTCGCGCGCGACGATCGCCGCCAGGACTTTCGCTCGATCGAGGAGGTGCTGCACGAGGAGCTCGACAAGCTGCACCGCCTCTCGATCGAGGGCACCTCGCTGACCGGCGCCCCCTCCGGCTTCAAGGATCTCGACGAGATCACAGGCGGCTTTCAGCCGGGCAACCTGATCATCATCGCCGCGCGTCCCGCGATGGGCAAGAGCGCGCTGGTCTGCAACATCGCCGAGAACGCTGCCGTGGAACACGGCCGGCCCGTGGCGCTGTTCAGCCTGGAGATGGCGGAGGCGGAGCTCGCCCAGCGCTTTGTCGCCTCCCAGGCGCGCATCAAGGGGGAGGAGCTGCGCAAGGGGCGCGTCAAGGAAGAGCGCTGGCCGAAGATCCTCAAGGCCTCCCAGCGCCTGGCTGACGCTCCTTTGTGGGTGGACGATTCAAGCGACGTGGGCATGCTCGAGATCAGGGCCAAGGCGCGCCGCTTGCACTCGCAGTGCGAGAACGGCCTCGGTCTGATCGTCATCGACTACCTGCAGCTGATGCGCACCGACAGCCGCTATGACTCGCGCGTGACCGCCGTCGGCGAGCTCAGCCGCGGGCTGAAGATCTTGGCACGCGAGCTTGGCGTGCCTGTGATCGCGCTCTCGCAGCTGAGCCGCGCGGTTGAGACGCGTCCGGACAAGCGGCCCCAGCTCTCGGACTTGCGCGAGTCGGGCAACCTCGAGCAAGATTCCGATCTGGTCATGTTCATCTACCGCGATGAGTACTACAACGAGGACTCCGAGCGGATGGGCGAGGCCGACCTGATCATCGCCAAGCACCGCAACGGGGCGGTCGGCAAGGTGACGCTCACCTTCCAGAAGGAGTATCCGAAGTTCATGAACTACGCGGGCGAGAGCCGCTACGGGGCATGAGCGGGGAGGTACTCAGCCTGGGCTCCTCACGCGATCCGGGCGCCTGTCCGCTGGGGCTGTGCGACGGTAGCGGCTTCATGGTCGAGGAGGCCACCAACACCGCATCGGACTGTCGCTGCCGTGCCGGACAAATCGCCAAGCGGCGCGCTCGCCGCTTGGAGGCGCGCATCCCCAGTCGCTACAGGGAGATCTCCTTCGAGCAGCTCACCGGCACAGACTTGGTGGCCTTTCCCGAGCAGATCCGCGTTGTGCGCCGCTTCGCCACGCGCATCGGCGAGAACATCGACGCGGGCCGGGGAGTGTGGATCGAGGGAGACACCGGCACCGGCAAGACGATGCTGGCAATGCTCATCTCCAAGGCGGCGCTCGACGCGGGGCGCACTGTGGCCATCTACTCGCTTCCACGACTGCTGAATCTGATCCGTGAGGCGATCGAGCACGACGAGGGCGTCGTCGGCTTCCTCGACCGGCTCGCCACGGTCGATCTTCTGCACGTGGACGACGTCGGCGCCGAGAACCGAACCGACTGGGCGCTCGAGCAGCTCTACTCGATCGTCAACACGCGCTATGAGGAGCAGCGCTCGATCGTCGTGACCACCAACCTCCAAGCTCATGCCCTGAATGAGCAGATCGGCTCGCGGACCGTGTCTCGTCTGATCGAGATGTGCGGCGACCCGCTGCCCCTCTACGGCGAGGACCGTCGCCGAGAGCTGCCCGTGATGGCACGGCCGGCCTGAGCCGCCTCCGTGCGCCGCCATGCGCTCCATGGGGAGCCGCCGCGAGAACCGCGGGGCTGGTCCCTAGAATCCATGACGCGATGCCAGGGATAGTCATAGTGGGCGCCCAGTGGGGCGACGAGGGCAAGGGCAAGATCACCGATCTGCTTGCCGAGAACGGCGACGCCGTCGTGCGCTTCCAAGGCGGCAACAACGCCGGGCACACGATCGTGCGGGGGGCTGAGGAGTGGAAGCTGCACCTGATCCCCTCGGGCATCCTCTACCCGGGTAAGCGCTGCGTGATCGGCAACGGCGTCGTGATCGACCCGAAGGTGCTGATCGAGGAGCTCGACGCGCTGCGGGCACGACGCGTGGACGTGAGCGGGCTGCGCATCTCAGCCAACGCGCACCTGATCATGCCCTACCACCTGCTGCTCGACTCGGCCGGCGAGGCAAAACTCGGCAGCCTCCAGATCGGCACGACGCGGCGCGGCATCGGGCCCTGCTACGCCGACAAGGCGGCACGGCTTGGCATCCGCGTGCAGGACCTGCTCGACGAGAAGATCCTCAAGAAGAAGATCGTCGCCGCGATGGAGCCTAAGCGCCTGTCGCTGCGTCCCTTCGAGAAGGATCCGACGCTCGACCTGCACACGATGACCGAGGAGTACCTGACCTACGGACACCGTTTGGAGCAGCACATCGCCGACACCTCACGGCTGATGTGGGAGCTGCTCGACGAAGATAAGAAGGTCATCTTCGAGGGCGCGCAGGGGGCGATGCTCGACATCGATCACGGCACTTACCCATTCGTCACCTCCTCCAACCCGCTGTCCGGCGCCGCGTGCGTGGGAACGGGGGTTGGGCCCAAGGACATCGACGAGGTCTGGGGCGTCTCGAAGGCGTACACGACGCGTGTCGGTGCCGGACCGTTCCCGAGCGAGCTGCACGACGAGATGGGCGAGACGATCCGCAAGCGTGGGGGCGAGTTCGGCACCACGACCGGCCGTCCCAGGCGCACCGGCTGGCTCGACCTCGTGGCGCTCCGCTACGCCTCGCGCTTGAACACGCTGACGGCGCTGGTGCTGACAAAGCTCGACGTGCTCTCGGGGCTTGACCGCATCCAGGTGTGCACCAGCTACCGCGGCGCGGAGGGAGCGGAGTTCGACGACTTCCCCTACCACCAGACGGTCCTGCACCACACGACAGCCGAGCTCACCGAGCTGGGCGGCTGGAAGGAGGACCTTGGCGAGTGCCGCACGCTTTCCGATCTGCCCGAGGGGGCTCGCGAGTATCTGCGGTTCATCGAGGAGCACACCGGAGCGCCGGTCACATTGATCGGCGTGGGGCCGGGTCGCGATCAGATCGTGTGGACGGACGCGGGCCGCGCTTCGTTGATCGGACCGGGCACGAGCGCCGCCGCCACCACCTAGGGGCACCTTGACTGGCGGCGAGCGCGCTCACGGGCGCCTCAGGGCCGATATCTCGTCTTTCGCGAGCTCGACGTCGCCGTCGCCACGTATGCGCGACGGCGGTGGGACCGCGACTTGCATCGCAGCCCCACCGCGCCGCTATCCCTACCTGCCCCGGGACGGGGTCCGTTGCCGGCTAGCCTTTGAGCGTTACATTTTCCGCCGTCGTCAGGGTCGGTTCTTGTTCGACACCGAACAATTCAAACGGTTCACCGTTTAGGCTGGAGCTTAGCTGCTGTTTTGTGGCGCCTTCAAACGTGTTTGGCGTCTCAACAGCTCCTGTCGTTTGGTATATAAGTTTAAATTTATTATTAAGCGTGTTAATCGGCGTGGCAATACCTACCAGTGGGCTGCTGATCGTCCATTTCTCTTCGACCCCGCCACGTTTACATGAGAATTTCGCGAAGACGGATCCCGTTTCTCCTTCGAGCTTCAAGCCCACAGCTTCGAGGCCTTTTACACCCGGGGTGATGTATCCCGGTTCGCCCTTCAGAAGTTCACTGGTGATGAGCGTTTGTTCACTGTTATTACTGCACTCAACTTTGATGCCGGCGACAGTAACAAAGCATTTATGACGAACGAAGACGACTTTACGAACGGCCTTTTCCCCCGTAATTTCACCTTCGCCACTGAAGCTTTCGCATTCTATCGCCGCGTGTGCAGTCCTCCACAGTCCCCCTCCACCCGACAGGGTAAACTTAACTGGAAATTTCCCGGAGGCGGGAACAAAATCCGGTTCCGTCGCCGAAGCGCTCGCAACTCCAAACGCGCCGACTGCTAGGACCGCGGTCAGCGTCAACATCGTGATGAGTCGATATCTCATGTGCATCCTTTGGGTATAACAGCACAATATTATCTAGACACCGCAACGGATATGGACGGCAATGCGCGCGTACGCCACTCGCCGCCCACCACATACCTATTACGATCCCACGATATTATGGACCCCATGCAGAGCTATCAAGATGTCATTTAACTCTTTCCCGGTGTCAGCCAGGTGTGACTCATACGTGCGTCCGCTCAAGCGCCTCTAAGACCTGTTGCCCATATGCCGTGAGCGACCATTCGTTGGAGTGACCGGGGCTCGCTGCCCGCTTGTGCAGCAGGCCCATCTTTGCCAAGCGCGCGAGCAGTGTGGAGATCTGGGCGTGTCCCCTGACGCCGATCGCGCTGCCGACCTGCCGGTTGCTCGAGCCCGGGTGCTCGGCTAGATACAGCACGCACTCGCGCGCACGACGCGCCCTCGGGTTTTGCAGCACCTCGGGCAGCTCGACCACGACGGCGGTCGCGGGCAGGCGGCCGGTGTAGCGCTCCGCGACCATTTCCCGCGCGAGCGCTTCCCCGCGCGCGATCTCGCCGGCCACGGCGCGCTCGTCTAGATAGGGCGCGGTCACGATACCCATCAACGGGCCGAGCAGCGTGATCAGCGGCTCCGGCGAGGCGGCGAGCAGGTGCCTTTGGATCACACCCAGCACCGAGGCCATCACGCCGACCGCCGCCAGTGGGTGCGACGGAGAGCCATCCTCGAGGGTCGGCCAGCGCTCGACGATCGACCGCCTCAACGCCTCGACGTTGCGCTCACGACGCTCAAGCGCCCACGAGCCGACGGCCAGCGACTCGACCAGCCACACTCGCGCCAGCCGCGGCTTTGAGTCAAACAGCAGCAGCAGCTCGCTGAGCGCCCCGCGTACCCCCTCGCGCCAGCATTGCGCTTGCTCAAACGCACTCGCTATCAGCAGCGCTGTCTTCTCATATCCCTCTTGGAGCACCGCCAGGAAGCACTCCTCGCGACCGTCGAATACCTCGTAGAACGCCTGGCGCGAGACTTTCGCTCGCTTGCACACCGCCGTCACCGAGGCGTCGGCGAATCCCTGCTCGTAGACCACTGACACCATCGCATCGAGGATCCTCGTGCGCAGCATCCCGGTCATCCGCCCGGCTGAGACGATCCCTTCCTCGTGACGCTCTTGCGGGCTTTGCCCGTCCCGAACTCTTTTCTGGCTGATCGTTCACACCCGGCCCGCTTATGGCTGTGTGCCTTGTTGTGTTTACGGCAGGTGTTTAGTGCTCGTGTCAGCTTTTGTGTCCGTGTCGGCGCCTTGCTTTTTGTGACGGTTTTACCTGTGCCCGGCGGGCTCGTTAGGTTTCCGATGCCTGCGAATGTCGCGCTTGCCGGGTCGCCGAAGATCGCGGGTTGCGGGGCCGGTGCGGCCCTGCACGCCTCGGCCGTCGTGCACGCAGGCGCACCGACTGGGGGCGGCGCGATACACGCTGAGGATGACGAGCATTCATGCGCGTCATACACATCGTACGCATTGTCGTTATCGGAAGACACCAATTTTTCGCCGGTCAAGAAAAACACATCGCCGCCGCCTTCGTTGCCTTCGGCGTCTCTGCCTCCTGTCGCGCTCGCGTCAAGGAAACCCGATTCTTCCGCCGCCGTGCCCGAGGAGATCAAGCCCACACAACCACCAGAGCTCTTACTGAAAGTCAAATCGGTTTCTTGCTTGCAGCCACCTACCCCCAACGGATCGAACTCATACACATCCTCGTTACCGTTGACATCCTGCGGCACGAGCGCATCACTGCTGTTGAAGAACAACCGACCATTATCAGACAGATAACGCGACTGATGCAGCGCTTCGAACGCATTCAGCTCTGTCGGGCCGGGGATATTAGCCGCGTACCACTGACCGTCCCGCAGGAGACTATCCACGACATTACTACCACCACTTATCGCGGGCGTTTGTTCCACCCCGACCGGACGTGCACCCGTGGGGTCACACGACGCACACACCAACCCACCGGTACGAAAATCGTACAGGTAGACCTCCTCGTCGGGCATGCCGCTGACCGCATCCCGATTGTCATACCCCGTCAACGGCTGCTCAGACATAAACGCGAAAAACCTGCCATCCGGCGACACACGCGAAGTAAGTTCGTTAATTTGCACAATAGCTCCGGGGTTAGCTACGTTCCAATCCTTCCCGTCTGCCGAGGATAGCGACGCTATGAATCGCACGGGTTCCCATTCACCAGTGCCTGTCGCGCCCTTGTAATGCCCGACATACAGGTTGTATCCGCCCGTACCGGCTTTTTCCTTATTCATGTTTTCTTCGGTTGACAACACTCCCCTAGTTACGAAATAAACGTATGAGCCATCGTTACTCACAGCAGGCACGGTAGGTTCCATATTTGCCGCCCCATGCGTCCCTTCGGGCGTGAGATCCCTCAACTTACATTCAAGTTTGCCGGCGGCTCCTTCGAGGATTTCACACTCATACAGGTCCGATCCTTCCGAACCAGACGCGCCAGACAGACGTTGGGTATCGGTAAAGAACACGCTCGAACCATCCGTGCTCGCCGACTGAAACCACGGGTCAGCTAGACCTTCCCCGGAAGCGCCCGGCTGCACCACATCGATCTGGACAGTTTCACCCTTAGCCGTATCGCGCATGTAGAGATGCTTCATCCCCCGTCCCTCGTTCAGGGTCCAGAAGACGCGTGACCCATCATCGGAAATAGCGTGCCTCGAATCCGTACCCACAGCCACCACTCCAAATTTAACATTGCCGGCAACAGGCACGCTTTCCCCAGGCAGCACACTCACTGGTTGCAAACTACCGTCCACAGCGCCACCCGCCGACCACTCATAAAGAGCGTTTTCACCGTTCCCAAACGGACGTGTCTTTGTCAACGCAATCTGTGACTGGAGGACCACATGAGCCAGATCGGGGGTAGCACCTTCGATCTGGAACGGGCGACCCACGTGATTGGTTGGTTCGGGATCGAGTGTGGTGCCTTCCGGCACATTCGCATACCCCGGCGCACCTGTCATGAGCGGCAGATAACACGTGCTCGGTTCACTCACGCACGTCGCGTCGTGACGCAAATAGACAGTCCGTTCGCTGGCCTGCGGGAACACCTCACCGCTCAGCACAGTGAAATCTCCTGGTGGTTCCACCAAGCTCAACGACAAATCTTCAGAGAACAACGCGTATTCCTCTTCACGAGGGAAATGTATACCCGTCGGAGAATTGTGTGGTGTCGCGATATCCCGCGAGACCCAACCGCTCGCACCACGCGTCGCGAACACCTGTACCTTCCCTTCATAACCCTGAGCGTGTTCTTCGGTCGGACTGTTCGTTAGGAACGTAAACGCGCCGCCATCCATAGATGCCTGCGTAACACCTCTGGCGTTCAGCGAAAAAATGATCGCACCGTGCTTGTCGGGCGGTGTGACTTGTTCCCACTCGCGCCCATCGGGCAACTGCAACGACCCACCAACACCTTGCGTCCTAAACACCCGATCGGGACCCGCGAATTCTTCGATCGCACCAGGATGCGCGACAGGATCAACTTCGTTGAACGCCACAACCCGATAGTGGTATTCCCGACCTACCAACAGGCCCTGCACATGCCTACTCACCAATACATCGCCCTCACCCGAACCAATACCCGTGGGCAAGACAGGCACATTCGTGCAAGCAGACGGGCTCACAGCACAATCGCTGCTCCCGTACTGGAAATAGTAGCTCGTCGGTGTCCCATGCGGATCGATCGACGCGCCAAACGAAACACTCGAAGACGACACTTCAGAGACAAACTCGCCATCCAATTTAGGGCCAAGCGTCGTGAACTGTCCATCTTCAAATTCTTCGCCGCCATTCGTACCATTCCCATTCGACGCGACCAATCGATAAAAATACGTCGTATCCGGTTCCAAACCATCCAATACCGCAGACACAGGCACCGGCACAGACCCTTCGCCCGGGGAACCAGAACATGGCGTGACATGACCAAACGCCTTCGAAGTACCCCATTCAAACTCGCACGTCACAGTACCCGTACCCGCGTTTTCCGGATCCGGGATAACACTCCCACCCAACACCACACTCGAAGCAGACAAACCAGTCGCCGCACCCGTCGAAACATCCGGAATCACCAAGCCCGGCCCAAACACATCCACAACGCCATAAATTGGCTCGATATCTTGGTAGTCGCCGACATACACATCATGCGTTTTCGGATCGACCGCAACCGCAAACGGCCCATTAAATGCGCCTTTTATCTTGCCGCCCTGTCCGTTCCATCGCGTGAGCGAACCCTCATAAACACCCGTCGGACTGAACTCATAAACGGCCTTTGCGCCCTGGGAGGAGATATAGATATCTCCATTGCCACCGTCAACAGCCACACCTAGCTGGGAAGAAGGGGAAAATGGAGCGTCTTCCTGGGGACCCGATATCGTAAACAACGGCTTGTAGATACCCTTCATCAACGGTTCCGGTTCAAGTACATCCACAACCTGACCGCTGGACGTCCTATCAACGACAAGAACATCGCCCGTCGAATCGTCCACAGTGATTCTGCCCGGGTTTGTGAATCCAGTCAGTTGTGTCACATATTTTTCGACATATTTCCCGTCGACCGCAACTTCCGGTTCGAACACATCCACAACACCATCTTCAGCATCCGTTACGTACACGTCACCCGCCGCCCAGTCACCCACACGAGACGAACCGTCAACAGCAACCTCACCGGGCCTACCGAGTCTTGTGCTGGGGGTGCTTTCCCCATTCCAAGCCCCAAGCTGCTTCCACTGCGCGCCTTCCAAAACAAACACACCCACAGCACTACCCCCAGAGGGATAGTCCCCCTCGGCATATACTTGCGTAGTACCAAACGCATGACCAACCCCAACACCATATTCAGTCCGTTCGAGGGGCGGAAGTGCCCGGGGCAACTGTTCGACAAACGTTCCAGACGACCCGTCGAACACGTCAGTTCGACTCCCGTAAGGCTCATCGTTGTCCGTGAGATATAGCTTTCCGGAGTCGACCGTCATCGCGCTGGGTGTCAATAGCGGCCCGGCTACCGGCGCCCCTGTTGGTACTTCGCTGATTTGAAAGAGTGGATTGTGCAGGACGGCTGCGTTTGCGGGCGCTTCTATTATTGCTAGCGCACAGATGGTTGTGCACAGCGACACCAGCATATAGAGGAGTGTGTTTGGGGCGTTAGACAGATCGATTCGGGGGGTTATGTGTGTTATTTTCATTTGTTTTCACTCCTCTCGGTGTCAGTCAACGGTTTGATTTGCGATGTTGGTTTGCTTTGTGCGTTTGTTTGTTTTTCTTTCCTTTGGTGTTCTTGGTCTTGTGTTTTGGGCAGCCGGTGACGGTTATTGGTGTGCTCTGCTTGATGGTCAGTCCGTTTTGTGCTGTGAACGCGGTCGGCATCTTCAGCTTGCTGGTGCAGAGGTTTCCGTTGGCCGCGAGTGCGCTGTTTGTTCCCGCGGGCAGTGTCAGCGCGAACGTGCCGATCGGGACGTCTGGGACTTCGTGGAAGGTGCTGCTGGTGATACCGGCGTGACTGATGAACGTTTCGCCGTGCAGATCGACTGTGACGCCGTAGCCCGATAGCACGATGATCAGTTCCGGGAACTTCGCGCCGCCGTGGGAGACGAAGTATGCCGGTCCCGAGAGCGCCACCGGGATGATCGGGGTCGTGGCGGTGGCGGTCCCCACTCGCGATGCTGCCTGACAGCTCGCGGGGTTGACTTCGAAGGTCGCCACGGGGCACGCCTTCTGCAGCGTCGTCAGGCGCGAGGGCAGCTGTTTTGGCAGGTCCACCTTGACTGACTTGATGTTCGCCTGCGTACCCCACGCGGCTTTCGGATAAGCAAGCTTCACGCTCAAGCTCGTACCGTCAGCCCTAGAGGTCTTCCCACTCGTGGACACTTTGAACTGCGGTTTGAACGCGAGTGTCGCACAGTTGGTTGCCTGGAATGGCACCGACAGCGCCGAACTGGAGCCTTCTGTGCTGGACAGGCTTCCCGTGATGGCCATCGCTGCGCAGTCGGTCGGGTTGAATGTGAATCCCGGCCTGTCGATCGTCACGTTCACGTGCTTGATCTGCAACGGAATACCGTCGAGTATCTGCGGGATCTTGTGCGGACCGCTGTTATCGCTTGTGATCGTAAGCACCGACGTGACAGGGTCCACTTCGATCTTTGCCCTCACGAGCACACAGTCGCATGCTCCTTCGCCGAGATCGAACGGGCCGGCCTTCGCGGGGTTTACGATCGATAGGCCAAACGGCGCACCGTCATAAGGACCCGTGATGTACACCCGGCCACCCTTCACCGCATAGGGGTTACCGCCGAGGCCGACGCTGACTGTCGTTTCGCCGATCAGGCTTTCAGGACCGCACGTCCCCTGGTTTGCCTGCGGTTCTTCGCACAGCTTCACGCCCGAGAGCGTTCCCAGCAGTCCCGGCGGCATCCGCAACCTGATCGCCTGCAGGTTCTGGTTGCCGTCTTCGCGGCTCATCGTCATCGTGAATGGGCTGAACGCCCCCGCCTGAATGTTCGTGGTACCCGCTGTCAACGACGGGTCGAACGGCAACGGACTGCTGCACGGGCTCCCGCTGGGACCGCTGGCGATGTCAAACGTCGAGGACGTCCGCACCGGTGCTTCCCCGGTCCACGGCGTAAACACCGCGCTTGTGGTGTAAGCCCCACACGCCGAAGGTGTGGACAGCGGCGCGCGCTCGCCACCAAAGAAATGCAGTTCCAGATCTTCAAACGGCAACTGTGGGGTATGGTCGAACGTCGAGACGATCTGACCGGTCACGGGGTCTGTCACGACCTGCCCCGGAAGCTTCACAAGCGACCCCGATACCGGATCGTAGGCCACGATGTACATCGCGATCAGCGAACCGAACGGATTGGCGTTCTGTTGGGCCAGATACACCGCTCCTTCAAGCGCGTTGGGTAGCAGCGGCGTCTTGATCTTCACCGTCCCGATCTTCGACGCGTCGGGACAGAAATTATGTCCCGGTTCAAGCGGTTCCGGTAGCTTTTCGGTGAACAGGTCAAGACCCGTTTCCGCCTGGATGCCCGTGAACCCTATCTGCGCCTCACTACACGCTTCGAGACCGTCAGCGCCACCGGGGTTCAACGTGACACCGACAGGCAGCGCCACCGTCGTTTCCTTCAGCGTCGACTCCGCCACACTTTTTGCGTGGAGCACCGATTCTTGAGGAAGATGCACGTCGACAGTCAAGCCTGTAGGCGTGCTCCCGTCGCTCACGTCCGGCGCGACACCGATCGACGGTTCGAACGGGGGGTGGTTGCAACCATCAAGCGCCGCCATCGGTTCAAACGGACCGACTGAATCCGTGAACACGCCCTGCTGCTCCCAGGAATCCTCGCTCACACTTGAAGTAAGCGCCCCGGTACACGACGTCGGCAACGACAAAAACGGCGGCGGACTCTGCTCATCGAGATGAACGCAGGACGCTTCGCCAAGATCGCACGACACACCGCGTTGCCCGTCGTGTGCGGGGTCGCCCGGCACACCCCACACCGTGATCTTGCTCGCGACCGTGCCCGAGAACTGCGTGATGTTATTGACACTGACCGTAACACCATAGTCCCCGCCGGTACGCACAGAGGTATCGACATAAATCCGCACGCCAGCAAGGCTCCATCCAGCGCGCACCGGCTCACCCCTATTGGGTACCAAATTGTACAATGGTTCCACGTAGGTCTGTAGTCCGCCGCCCGATGGCACATTCGTGGTGGTCACTGTGGCGCCGATGACTGTCTGCGGCGAGCATTCTGGGAGAGGCAAATGGTCAAACTGTTCGGCCGTGCATTGCGCGATCGCTGTTGGGTTGCCCACAAGACCCGCAGGCCACTGCGCCCGCACATCCTTTTGCAAGCCGCTCGCCGGATCCCCTTCTTCCTGCGCGGTCTGGTTGAAGTCAACCACGGTCGTCAACTGGAACGGGTGCGATCCCGCACGCGTATCGAGCGAGCCGTCTTCGTTTTCGGGCAACAGCTCGTATTCTTCGATCCCAAACGGCGGTTCCCCGCCGATCCGCACCGGACGCCGCAACGCCTTCGTGGCGGCGCCACCGCCCGAGGCCTGCACTTCGTTCTCTTCGCCACTCACCGCCCCCGGCTCCACAACCACCGAGATCTCCATTTCGATCTGCGAATAGGGACGCAGCGCTTCCCCAAGGCGACACGTCGCCACACCTTTCGCGATCGAGCACACTGTAGGATGCGCGCTACCCTGCCCTTCACTGGTCAGAACCCCGAACGCCGATACCGCACGCAAATGTTCGGGCAACTTATCGGTAATCACAATCGGGCTAGTCGAACCTTCCATATTGGCATTACCCAGATTCTCCGCGGTCACAACCAGCTTCCCATCCGCATGCGCAGGCGTCCGCTCCGCCACCGTCACCGTCGTCGGCCCACCGCCACCCAGCGGTTCCGCGGCGCCGAGAAAACTGGCTATGAACCCGCTTTCCGCGGTAAGACCCACCGCCCCACCAGCTAGTTCCCCCTTGAACGTAATGACATACGGTTTGTCGCCCGCTTCATCGCCGGGACCGCCCGTCACTTCAACATTACCAGGCCCATAAACACCCGTTTCCAACGCCGCCTGCACAGTGGCAGCCGACGCGTTATAAGGCAAAATCGCGTCCCGCAATTCGCTGGGTTCACGTTTGCCTTCGAATACTTCAAGCAATTCTTCCTGAAAGCGGGCACCCGGTTCGGCCACAAAATATTCGCCCTTCGTAGCGCTAACCGTCAAAGTACGCACCTCGTTCACAGCCAACCCCGAATGCAAATCCGTTGGGCGCGCACCAGACGTCAACCCCCACCACGGCATGCCAGAAGGCCCCGCGAACGCCGCGGGAGCAAACACAAGCACCGCCACACAAACACACAGGACACCAACAGCACTCCCGAAGCTGCTCGGCCTCAAACCCATGGAGATCACTTCCCACCCCTATTCCTCGCGACGCTCTTGCGGGCTTTGCCCGTCCCAAACTCTTTTCTGGCCGACCGTTCACACACAGCCCGCCTCACACTGTGAGCCCTATCGCGTCTACGACACGCATTCAACGCACGTGCCAACTTTTGCGTGCGTGTCAACGCCTTGCTTTTCGTGACCATCCCGCCCGTACCCGGCGGGCTCGTTAGGTTTCCGATGCCCGCGAATGTCGCGCTCGACGGATCGCCGAAAATCGCCGGTTGCGGAGCCGGTGCGGCCCTGCACGCCTCGGCCGTCCCGCACGCGGGCGCACCGACTGGAGGCGGCACGATACACGGCGAAGAAGACGAACATTCATGCGCGTCATACACGTCGTACGCGTCGTCGTTATCGGAAGACACCAATTTTTCGCCGGTCAAGAAAAACACATCGCCGCCGCCTTCGTTGCCTTCCGCGTCCCTGCCCCCCGCCGCGCTCGCATCGAGAAAACCCGATTCTTCCGCCGCCGTACCCGAAGAAATCAAGCCGACACAACCACCAGAACTCTTACTGAAAGTCGGGTCGGTTTCTTGCTTGCAGCTACCAACCCCCAACGGGTCATACTCATACACATCCTCGTTACCGTTGACATCCTGTGGCACGAGCGCATCGCTGCTGTTGAAGAACAACCGACCATTATCAGACAAATAACGCGACTGATGCAACGCATCGACCTCATCCAGACCTGTCCAGCCGGGAACATTAGCCGCATACCACTGACCGTCCGGCAAGACGCTATCCACCACATGACCCGTCGTGGATATCTGCTCCACACCGACCGGGCGTGCGCCCGTGGGGTCGCACGACGCACACACCAACCGATCAGTACGAAAATCGTACAAATAAACCTCCTGGTCAGGCACCCCGCTGACCGCGTCCCGATTATCGTACCCCGTCAACGGCTGCTCAGACATAAACGCGAAAAACCTGCCATCCGGCGATACACGCGCAGTAATACTATTAAGGTACGCATTTGTTTCCCCGTTATTTATGCTCCAATCCTGCCCGTCGGCGGAGGATAGCGATGCGATGAATCGCACGGGTTCCCATTCACCGGTGCCTGTCGCGCCTTTGTAATGCTCGGTATACAGGTTGTAACCGCCTGCGGAAACCTTTTCTTTATTCGCGTTTTCTTCGGTTGACAGGGCTCCTCGCGCTACGAAATAAAGATATGAGCCATCGTCGCTCACACCGGGCACAACATGTTCCACATTCGCCGACCCCAACGTCCCTTCGGGCGCGAGATCCCTCAACTTACATTCAAGTTTGCCGGCGGCTCCTTCCAGGATTTCACACTCATACAGGTCTTCCCCCGCCAGACCCGAGGAGACAGACAGCCGTTGGCTATCGGTAAAGAACACGCGCGAACCGTCCACGCTCGCCGACTGAAACAACGGGTTAACTCGACCTTCACCGGAAGCACCCGGCTGCACCGCATCGATCTGGATAGTTTCACCCTTCGCCGTATCACGCATGTAGAGATGGTGACCGTCCTCCCAGGTCCAGAAGACGCGCGACCCATCGTCGGAAATAGCATGCCTCGAATCCACCCCCTCGGATTGCACACCAAATTTGACGGGGCCAGGAGCAGGTTCGCTTTCCCCAGGCAGCACGCTCACCGGTTGCAAACTACCGTCCACAGCGCCGCCCGCCGACCACTCATAAAGAGCGTCGCCGCCGTTCCCAAGCGGACGTGTCTTTGTCAACGCAATCTGTGACTGGAGGACCACGTGAGCCAGATCGGGAGTAGCGCCCTTTATCAGGAACGGGCTACCGGCGGGATTGGTTGGTTCGGGATCGAGTGTGGTGCCTTCCGGCACATTCGCATACCCTGGCGCACCTGTCATGAGCGGCAGATAACACGTGCTCGGTTCGCTCACGCAGGTCGCGTCGTGGCGCAGATAGACAGTACGTTCGCTCGCCTGCGGGAACACCTCACCGGTCAGTGGGGTGAAGACTCCCGGCGGTTCCACCAAGCTCAGCGACAAATCTTCAGAGAACAACGGGTATTCCGCTTCAAGATCGATGTGTATACCGACTGGAGAATTGTGTGGTGTCGCGATATCCCGCGAGACCCAACCGCTCGCACCGCGCGTCGCGAACACCTGCACCTTCCCTTCATAACCCTGAGCGTGTTCTTCGGTCGGACTGTTCGTCAGGTACGTAAACGCACCGCCACCGATAGACGCCTGCGTAACACCTCTGGCGTTCAGTGAAAAAGCGATCGCGCCGTGCTTGTCAGACGGTGTGACCTGTTCCCACTCGCGCCCGTCGGGCAACTGCAACGACCCACCAACGCTCTGCGTCCTAAACACCCGATCGGGACCCGCGAATTCTTCGATCGCACCAGGATGCGCGACAGGGTCCACTTCGTTGAATGCGACAACCCGATAATGATATGTCTGGCCTACCGACAGCCCCTGCACATGCCTACTCACCAGCACATCGCCTTCGCCCGAACCGATACCTGTGGGCGTGACGGGCACATTCGTGCAAGCAGACGGGCTCACAGCACAATCGCTGCTCCCGTACTGGAAATAGTAGCTCGTCGGTGTCCCATGCGGATCGATCGACGCGCCAAACGAGACACTCGAAGACGATACTTCAGAGACAAACTCGCCATCCAGCTTAGGACCAAGCGTCGTGAACTGTCCATCTTCAAATTCTTCACCGCCGTTTGCACCATTCCCATTCGACGCGACCAACCGATAAAAATACGTCGTATCCGGTTCCAAACCATCCAATACCGCGGACACAGGCACAGGCACAGGCCCTTCGCCCGGGGAACCAGGACATGGCGTGACATGCCCAAATGCCTTCGAGGTACCCCATTCAAACTCGCACGTCACAGTACCCGTACCAGCGTTTTCCGGATCCGGGATAACACTCCCACCCAACACCACACTCGAAGCAGACAAACCAGTCACCGCACCCGTCGACACATCCGGAATCACCAAGCCCGGCCCAAACACATCCACAACGCCATAAGCAGGTTGAAGTGCTTGAAAGTCGCCGACATATACATCATGCGTTTTCGCATCGACCGCAACCGAAACCGGCCCATTAAAGGCACCTTTTACCTTGCCGCCCTGACCATCCCACCCCGTAAGCGAACCCTCATAAACACCTGTCGGACTGAACTCATAAACGGCCTTTGCGCCCTGGGAGGAGATATAGATATCGCCATTGCCACCGTCAACAGCCACACCTAGCTCGACATTGGGGGAAAACGGAGCGCCTTCCGGCGTACTCGATAGCGTAAACAGCTGCTTGTAGACACCTTTCATCAGGGGTTCCGGTTCAAATACATCCACAACCTGACCGCTGGACGTACTATCGACCACGAGAACATCGCCCGTCGAATCATCCACAGTGACTTTCCCCGGTGCCGTGAATCCAGTCAGTTGTGTCACATATTTTTCGACATATTTCCCGTCGACCGCGACTTCCGGTTCGAACACATCCACAACGCCATCTTCAGCATCTGCTACGTACACGTCACCCGCTGCCCAGTCGCCCACACGAGACGAGCCGTCGACGGCAAGCTTACCGGAGCCGGCCTCCCCGCCGAGTCTTGTGCTGGGGGTGCTTTCCCCATTCCAAGCCCCAAGCTGCTTCCACTGCGCGCCTTCCAAAACAAACACACCCACCCCACCCTCGAGTTCTCCCCCAGCAACATAAGCTTGCGTAGTACCAAATGCATGACCAACCCCAACACCTGCATAAAGTTCTTTGAGGGGTGGAAGTGGCTGGGGCAGCTGTTCGACAAACACTCCAGAGGACCCGTCAAACACATCGGTCCGGGATATTGGAGCACCACCAAGCGGGGGTGAGTCGTCTTCCGCGAGATATAGCTTTCCGGAGTCGACCGTCATCGCGCTGATACTCTGTAGCGGTCCGGCTAGCGGTGCTCCTGTTGGTACTTCATTAATCTGAAAGAGCGGCTTATGCAAAATCGCCGCCCCCGCAGGCACCCCCACCATCGCCAGTCCACAGACCGACACGCACAACCATACCAACACAAACAAAAATGCGCGACGAACACCAAACACACCAACTCGCAAAGCTACCTGTGTCACCTTCATCGCTCTCACCTCCTCTCGAGGTCAGGTCAAGTCAACGGTTTGATTTGCGATGTTGGTTTGCTTTGTGCGTTTGTTTGTTTTTCTTTCCTTTGGTGTTCTTGGTCTTGTGTTTTGGGCAGCCGGTGACGGTTATTGGTGTGCTCTGCTTGATGGTCAGTCCGTTTTGTGCTGTGAACGCGGTCGGCATCTTCAGCTTGCTGGTGCAGAGGTTTCCGTTGGCCGCGAGTGCGCTGTTTGTTCCCGCGGGCAGTGTCAGCGCGAACGTGCCGATCGGGACGTCTGGGACTTCGTGGAAGGTGCTGCTGGTGATACCGGCGTGACTGATGAACGTTTCGCCGTGCAGATCGACTGTGACGCCGTAGCCCGATAGCACGATGATCAGTTCCGGGAACTTCGCGCCGCCGTGGGAGACGAAGTATGCCGGTCCCGAGAGCGCCACCGGGATGATCGGGGTCGTGGCGGTGGCGGTCCCCACTCGCGATGCTGCCTGACAGCTCGCGGGGTTGACTTCGAAGGTCGCCACGGGGCACGCCTTCTGCAGCGTCGTCAGGCGCGAGGGCAGCTGTTTTGGCAGGTCCACCTTGACTGACTTGATGTTCGCCTGCGTACCCCACGCGGCTTTCGGATAAGCAAGCTTCACGCTCAAGCTCGTACCGTCAGCCCTAGAGGTCTTCCCACTCGTGGACACTTTGAACTGCGGTTTGAACGCGAGTGTCGCACAGTTGGTTGCCTGGAATGGCACCGACAGCGCCGAACTGGAGCCTTCTGTGCTGGACAGGCTTCCCGTGATGGCCATCGCTGCGCAGTCGGTCGGGTTGAATGTGAATCCCGGCCTGTCGATCGTCACGTTCACGTGCTTGATCTGCAACGGAATACCGTCGAGTATCTGCGGGATCTTGTGCGGACCGCTGTTATCGCTTGTGATCGTAAGCACCGACGTGACAGGGTCCACTTCGATCTTTGCTCTGACGAGCACACAGTCGCATGCTCCTTCGCCGAGATCGAACGGGCCGGCCTTCGCGGGGTTTACGATCGATAGGCCAAACGGCGCACCGTCATAAGGACCCGTGATGTACACCCGGCCACCCTTCACCGCATAGGGGTTACCGCCGAGGCCGACGCTGACTGTCGTTTCGCCGATCAGGCTTTCAGGACCGCACGTCCCCTGGTTTGCCTGCGGTTCTTCGCACAGCTTCACGCCCGAGAGCGTTCCCAGCAGTCCCGGCGGCATCCGCAACCTGATCGCCTGCAGGTTCTGGTTGCCGTCTTCGCGGCTCATCGTCATCGTGAATGGGCTGAACGCCCCCGCCTGAATGTTCGTGGTACCCGCTGTCAACGATGGATCGAACGGCAACGGACTGCTGCACGGGCTCCCGCTGGGACCGCTGGCGATGTCAAACGTCGAGGACGTCCGCACCGGTGCTTCCCCGGTCCACGGCGTAAACACCGCGCTTGTGGTGTAAGCCCCACACGCCGAAGGTGTGGACAGCGGCGCGCGCTCGCCACCAAAGAAATGCAGTTCCAGATCTTCAAACGGCAACTGTGGGGTATGGTCGAACGTCGAGACGATCTGACCGGTCACGGGGTCTGTCACGACCTGCCCCGGAAGCTTCACAAGCGACCCCGATACCGGATCGTAGGCCACGATGTACATCGCGATCAGCGAACCGAACGGATTGGCGTTCTGTTGGGCCAGATACACCGCTCCTTCAAGCGCGTTGGGTAGCAGCGGCGTCTTGATCTTCACCGTCCCGATCTTCGACGCGTCGGGACAGAAATTATGTCCCGGTTCAAGCGGTTCCGGTAGCTTTTCGGTGAACAGGTCAAGACCCGTTTCCGCCTGGATGCCCGTGAACCCTATCTGCGCCTCACTACACGCTTCGAGACCGTCAGCGCCACCGGGGTTCAACGTGACACCGACAGGCAGCGCCACCGTCGTTTCCTTCAGCGTCGACTCCGCCACACTTTTTGCGTGGAGCACCGATTCTTGAGGAAGATGCACGTCGACAGTCAAGCCTGTAGGCGTGCTCCCGTCGCTCACGTCCGGCGCGACACCGATCGACGGTTCGAACGGGGGGTGGTTGCAACCATCAAGCGCCGCCATCGGTTCAAACGGACCGACTGAATCCGTGAACACGCCCTGCTGCTCCCAGGAATCCTCGCTCACACTTGAAGTAAGCGCCCCGGTACACGACGTCGGCAACGACAAAAACGGCGGCGGACTCTGCTCATCGAGATGAACGCAGGACGCTTCGCCAAGATCGCACGACACACCGCGTTGCCCGTCGT
This sequence comes from uncultured Solirubrobacterales bacterium, assembly GCA_963704555.1. Taxonomy (GTDB): domain Bacteria; phylum Actinomycetota; class Thermoleophilia; order Solirubrobacterales; family Solirubrobacteraceae; genus Palsa-744. Next base: position 423,949 of record OY969921.1, on the reverse strand, counting down.
GTGCGGGGTCGCCCGGCACACCCCACACCGTGATCTTACTCGCGACCGTGCCCGAGAACTGCGTGATGTTATTGACACTGACCGTGACCCCGTAGTCCCCGCCGGTACGCACAGAGGTATCGACATAAATCCGCACGCCAGCAAGGCTCCATCCAGCGCGCACCGGCTCACCCCTATTGGGTACCAAATTGTACAATGGTTCCACGTAGGTCTGTAGTCCGCCGCCCGATGGCACATTCGTGGTGGTCACTGTGGCGCCGATGACTGTCTGCGGTGAGCATTCTGGGAGAGGCAAATGGTCAAACTGTTCGGCCGTGCATTGCGCGATCGCTGTTGGGTTGCCCACAAGACCCGCAGGCCACTGCGCCCGCACGTCCTTTTGCAAGCCGCTCGCCGGATCCCCTTCTTCCTGCGCGGTCTGGTTGAAGTCAACCACGGTCGTCAACTGGAACGGGTGCGATCCCGCACGCGTATCGAGCGAGCCGTCTTCGTTTTCGGGCAACAGCTCGTATTCTTCGATCCCAAACGGTGTTTCCCCGCCGATCCGCACCGGACGCCGCAACGCCTTCGTGGCGGCGCCACCGCCCGAGGCCTGCACTTCGTTCTCTTCGCCACTCACCGCCCCCGGCTCCACAACCACCGAGATCTCCATTTCGATCTGCGAATAGGGACGCAGCGCTTCCCCAAGGCGACACGTCGCCACACCTTTCGCGATCGAGCACACTGTAGGATGCGCGCTACCCTGCCCTTCACTGGTCAGAACCCCGAACGCCGATACCGCACGCAAGTGTTCGGGCAACTTATCGGTAATCACAATCGGGCTAGTCGAACCTTCCATATTGGCATTACCCAGATTCTCCGCGGTCACAACCAGCTTCCCATCCGCTTGCGCAGGCGTCCGCTCCGCCACCGTCACCGTCGTCGGCTGACCGCCACCCAGCGGTTCTGCGGCGCCGAGAAAACTGGCTATGAACCCGCTTTCCGCGGTAAGACCCACCGCCCCACCAGCTAGTTCTCCCTTAAACGTAATGACATACGGTTTGTCGCCCGCTTCATCGCCGGGACCGCCCGTCACTTCAACATTACCAGGCCCATAAACACCCGTTTCCAACGCCGCCTGCACAGTGGCAGCCGACGCGTTATAAGGCAAAATCGCGTCTCGCAATTCGCTGGGTTCACGTTTGCCTTCGAATACTTCAAGCAATTCTTCCTGAAAGCGGGCACCCGGTTCGGCCACAAAATATTCGCCCTTCGTAGCGCTAACCGTCAAAGTACGCACCTCGTTCACAGCCAACCCCGAATGCAAATCCGTTGGGCGCGCACCAGACGTCAACCCCCACCACGGCATGCCAGAAGGCCCCGCGAACGCCGCGGGAGCAAACACAAGCACCGCCACACAAACGCACAGGACACCAACAGCACTCCTGACGCTGCTCGGCCTCAAACCCATGGAGATCACTTCCCACTCCTATTCCTCGCGACGCTCTTGCGGGCTTTGCCCGTCCCAAACTGTTTTCTGGCCGATCGTTCACACACTGCCCGTTTCGCGCTGTGTGCCTTGTCACGTTTACGGCATGTGGTCAGTGCTCGTGTCAGCTTTTGTGCCCGTGTCAGCGCCTTGCTTTTCGTGACAGGTTTGCCTGTGCCCGGTGGGCTTGTGAGGTTTCCGATGCCTGCGAATGTGGCGCTTGAGGGGTCGCCGAAGATCGCGGGTTGCGGGGCCGGCGCGGCCCTGCAGGCCTCGGCCGTCCCGCACGCGGGCGCACCGACTGGAGGCGGCGCGATACACGCTGAGGATGACGAGCATTCATGCGCGTCGTACACGTCGTACGCGTTGTCGTTATCGGATGACACGAGTTTTTCGCCGGTCAGGAAGAACACATCGCCGCCGCCTTCGTTGCCTTCGGCGTCTCTGCCCCCTGTCGCACTCGCGTCAAGGAAACCGGATTCTTCCGCCGCGGTGCCCGAGGAGATCAAGCCCACACAGCCACCAGAGCTCTTACTGAAGGTAAGGTCGGTTTCTTGCTTGCAGCTACCTACCCCCAACGGGTCGAACTCGTACACATCCTCGTTACCGTTGACGTCCTGTGGCACGAGCGCGTCACTGCTATTGAAGAACAACCGACCATTATCAGACAAATAACGCGACTGATGCAACGATTCGTACGCTTTTAGCTCTATCGGGCCGGGGACATTTGCTGCATACCACTGACCATCCAGCAGGAGACTATCCACGGCATTCCTACCACCATTTATCAAGGATGTCTGTTCCACACCGACAGGGCGTGCACCGGTGGGGTCGCACGATGCACACGCCAACCGACCGGTGTGAGAGTCATACAGGTAAACCTCCTCGTCGGGTATCCCGCTGACCGCGTCCCGATTGTCATATCCCGTCAACGGCTGCTCAGACATGAACGCGAAAAACCTGCCATCCGGCGATACACGTGAAGTAAGTTCCTGAACGGTATTCCAATCCTTCCCGTCTGCCGAGGATAGCGACGCGATGAATCGCACGGGTTCCCATTCACCAGTGCCTGTCGCGCCCTTGTAATGCTCGACATACAGATTGTATCCGTCCGTACTGGCTTTTTCCTTATTCGTGTTTTCTTCGGTTGACAAGACTCCCCTCGCTACGAAATAAACGTATGAGCCATCGTTACTCACAGCGGGCACGGTAGGTTCCATATTTGCCGCCCCATGCGTCCCTTCGGGCGTGAGATCCCTCAACTTACATTCAAGTTTGCCGCCGACTCCTTCTAGGATTTCACACTCATACAGGTCCTGCCCTTCCAAACCCGACGCGACAGACAGACGTTGGGTATCGGTAAAGAACACGCGCGAACCATCCGTGCTCGCCGACTGAAACAACGGGAAAGCCCCACCTTCACCAGAAGCGCCCGGCTGCCCCGCATCGATCTGGACAGTTTCACCCTTCGCGGTATCACGCATGTAGAGGTGTCCACCATCCTCGTGGTCACTCCAGAAGACGCGCGAACCATTATCGGAAATAGCATGCCTCGCATCCGTATTTACATACACCACACCAAACGTAACACTGCCGGCAACGGGCACGCTTTCCCCGGGCAGCACACTCACCGGTTGCAAACTACCGTCCACAGCGCCACCAGCCGACCACTCATAAAGAGCGTCGTCACCGTTTCCCAACGGAGGTGTCTTCGTCAACGCAATCTGTGACTGGAGGACCACGTGAGCCAGGTCCGGGGTAGCACCCCTGATCAGGAACGTGCGGGCGAGGGGATTGGTTGGTTCGGGATCGAGTGTGGTGCCTTCCGGCACATTCGCATAACCCGGCGCACCTGTCATGAGCGGCAGATAACACGTGCTCGGTTCACTCACGCACGTCGCGTCGTGGCGCAAATAGACAGTACGTTCGCTCGCCTGCGGGAACACCTCACCGTTCAACGCAGTGAAAGCTCCTGACGGCTCCACCAAGCTCAGCGACAAATCTTCAGAGAACAACGGGTATTCCGCTTCAAGATCGATGTGTATACCGACTGGAGAATTGTGTGGTGTCGCGATATCCCGCGAGACCCAACCGCTCGCACCACGCGTCGCGAACACCTGCACCTTCCCTTCATAACCCTGAGCGTGTTCTTCGGTCGGACTGTTCGTTAGGAACGTAAACGCGCCGCCATCCATAGATGCCTGCGTAACACCTCTGGCGTGCAGCGACAAAATGATCGCGCCATGCTTGTCAGGCGGTGTGACCTGTTCCCACTCGCGCCCATCGGGCAACTGCAACGACCCACCAACACCCTGCGTCCTAAACACACGATCGGGACCCGCGAATTCTTCGATCGCACCAGGATGCGCAACAGGATCGACTTCGCTGAACGCGACAACACGATAATGATACGCCTGACCCACCAACAGGCCCTGCACATGCTTACTCACCGACACATCGCCTTCACCCGAACCAATACCCGCAGGCGCCACCGGCACATCCGTGCAAGCAGACGGGCTCACAGCACAATCGCTGCTCCCGTACTGGAAATAGTAGCTCGTCGGTGTCCCATGCGGATCGATCGACGCGCCAAACGAAACACTCGAAGACGACACTTCAGAGACAAACTCACCATCCAATTTAGGACCAAGCGTCGTAAACTGTCCATCTTCAAATTCTTCGCCGCCGTTCGTACCATTCCCATTCGACGCGACCAACCGATAAAAATACGTCGTATCCGGTTCCAAATCATTCAATTCTGCGGACACAGGCACAGGCACAGACCCTTCACCCGGCGAACCAGGACATTGCGTGACGTGCCCAAACGCCTTCGAAGTACCCCATTCAAACTCGCACGACACAGGACCCGTACCCGCGTTTTCCGGATCCGGGACAACACTCCCACCCAACACCACACTCGAAGCAGTCAAACCAGTCGCCGCACCCGTCGAAACATCCGGAATCACAAGCGCCGGCCCAAACACATCCACAGTGCCATAAAGTGGCACTGTGTCTTGATAGTCGCCGACATATACGTAATGTGTTTTTGGATCGACCGCAACCGAAACCGGGGCCTTAAAAGCACCTTTTACCTTGCCGCCCTGACCATTCCACCCCGTGAGCGAACCCTCATAAACACCCGTCGGACTGAACTCATAAACAGCCTGTGCCGGACTACTTGGTGGAGTGTAAGAGATATAGATATCGCCATTGCCACCGTCAACAGCCACACCTAGTCCGGCTGAGGGAGAGAACGGGGCGTCTTCCCGGGGACCCGCTATCGTAAACAGCGGCTTGTACACACCCTTCATCAGCGGTTCCGGTTCAAATACATCCACAACCTGACCGCTGGACGTCCTATCCACGACAAGGACATCGCCCGTCGAATCATCTACAGCGACACTCACCGGGTCTGTGAACCCAGTCAGCTGCGCCACATATTTTTCGACATATTTCCCGTCGACCCCAACTTCCGGTTCGAACACATCCACGGCGCCATCCCTAGGATCCGCTACATACACGTCACCCGCCGCCCAGTCACCCACACGAGACGAGCCGTCAACGGCAAGCCCACCAACACCGAGTCTTGTGCTGGGCGTGCCTTCACCATTCCAAGCCCCAAGCTGCTTCCACTGCGCACCTTCGAAAACAAATACATCAACCGTATTCCCTCCCGCGACATAAGCTTGCGTAGTGCCAAACGCATGCCCAATCCCAACGCCCTGATCAAGTTCTGATTGCGGCAACTGTTCAATAAACGCCCCGGACGCCCCGTCAAATATGTCCGTTCGACGCGGTGCCGAACCGACCCCCGACGGGAGGCCTTCCGCAAGATACAACTTCCCTGAATCAACCGTCATCGCGTTAACTTCCACCAGCGGTCCGGCTATCGGCGCCCCCGCACCCACCGGCACTTCACTAATCTGAAAAAGCGGCTTATGCAAAATCGCCGCCCCCGCAGGCACCCCCACCATCGCCAACCCACAGACCGACACACACAAGCTCGCCAACACAAACAAAGACACGCGACGAACATCGAACAGACCAAGCTGTGTCACCTTCATTCTGCCTCCCCCCACGTCCGCCCACCGACAGTAGAGCTACTCCCCAAAGAAATCACGCGAAAGACAACTCCCTCTCGGTTGAGACCCGGTCCCTCTCCCAAGGTCCCTGTCAAATATTCAACGGCGGCCACCAGGGCCAACCCAAACCCGACCTATGTTCGTTTGGCGCCCAATGTAGGGCTACAGACATGGGGAGTTATACACGAGCCCCGTGAAGATGTCAACCCTCTAGCGACGGCGAAGCGCCCCTGCGCATCCTCATCGCCGACCCGCGCGTCAGCGGCCGCGCTGAAATCCTGCCTACCTATCGCCTCGACGCGCCCACCCTCCGCGCGCCGACCAGTTCAGTGGGCCGTGTTGGAATCGAACCAACAACCTTGGGCTTAAGAGGCCCCTGGATACGGCCCGAGCCGCATAGAATAGCGCGAATGCGCCGAGCGAACATGGCTCTGGGATACGTGATTCGATTGGTTTGGTACCCAAAGCGGTACCCACGGCCAGCTGGTACCCATATGGTACCCACGTGCTACGCTGACCACCAACTGCAACTAGAAACCCGCGGGCGGAACCCATGATTGCTCGGGGCAGAACACCGGAGACGGTTCGATGTCAGCATCGAATCCAACGGCGAGCATCATCGTCCGCGAATATCGAGGCCAGCCGTTCTACGAAGCCAAGTTCCGATACGGCGGTCGCCAGATCAAGCGGCGCATCGGTCCCGCATGGCTTGAGCGCGACCCTGCCGGAGACGGCTGGCGGCGGCATCGTGGGCGCGTCGCCGAGGGCGCATACGACGAACGCACCGCCCACGTGGCTGCCGCGCAGCCGGTGGCCGAGTACGTAGCCGAGGCGACAGACCTCGAGCGCGTCGAGCGTGAGCGCCGCACCCAGGGCGCAACCTTCCGCGAGATCGCCCACGCCTACCTGCGATGGCTGGAGGATGTGCGCGGCGCGAAGCCGTCCACGCTGGTCAGTCATCGCTCGGTGCTCGCCGAGCCGGGCACCCCGTACAAACGCGGCCGTGGGTTCACGCTCGGGCACGTAATGGCCGCGCTCGGCGATCGACCTGCCTCGAAGATCACTACGCGCGAGATCGAGGACGTGTTGACAACGATCAGCGAGACGGGCGCCTCACCCCGCACGGTGAACAAGCACCGAAACGTGATCGCTGCGGTGTTTGGCTATGGATGCAAGGCATCGACGTACGGCCTGCCAGCCAATCCGGCGAAGGGCGCAGACAAGCGCCGAGAGCCCCACCCCGGCGCGCTCGTGTTCTACTCGCCGGAGGAAATCGAGGCGATAGCCCGCGCGCTCGAAGACGGTCGCCATCGGGACCGACCGGCGCTGGGCGTCGGCTACCAGGAGCGGGAGGCGCTGCACTCCGAGGATCGGCAGGACGCGGAGATTGTCCGCGTCGCGGCCTACGCGGGATTGAGGCAGGGAGAGTTGTTGGCACTGCGCTGGCGCGACGTTGACTTCGCTGGATCCGCGTTGACTATCGCTCGCGCCATGAGCGCAGGCGTGGAGTCGTCCACGAAGTCAGGGCACGTGCGGCGTGTGCCACTCGCTGACCAGCCGGCGGGCGCGCTGGATCGAATGAGCCGCCGCGAGCACTTCACGACCCCAGGCGACCTTGTGTTCTGCAACATGTTCGGTCGGCCGCTCGATGATTCGGCGCTACGCCGCCGCTACCGCCGCGCGCAAACCGCTGCCGGGGTCCGGCCGCTGCGCTTCCACGACCTACGCCACACGTTCGGCTCGCTGCTCGCGATGCGGGGCGTCAATGTTGTGACGATTCAGAAGGCGATGGGGCACAGCACCCTTGCCACCACGAGCCGCGATCTGCACGCTCGCCCTGCGGCCGAGCAGGCGCAGGTATTCACTGCGGCGTTCCTACTCGAGGCGCTGCTCGGCGTCAGTGATCAACTGCGTATAGCCCTCCGGGAAGCCACTGGGAGCGAGCGTCAGGTCGAGCTTGCCATGAGCGGTGCGCAGGTTCCACACGGTGGCCTGTGCGAGCACGCTCGCGGTGAAGTAGTCCGGCGGGAGCGACACCGCCTTCTCGGGATGCGCCGGATCGACCTCCAGACTGCATTCCATGCGGTTGAGGACGCCGGCAAGCCGCGCGAGGTTCTGCTTCGCCCGGTCGGGCGTAACGTCGATGTCCTCGGTCTCGTAGCGTTGTCCGTGACTCTGGAGCGCCGCGCCGCCGATGACCACGAACCGCACGTCCCCCTCGCGCAGTGCGCGGAGCAGCGTCTCGCGCCCGCGATCTAGTGGGTCTGCTTGGCCAGCCATTCATCAGCGCGAGCGCGGCGCTCGGGCAGGCTCGGGGGCTCGTCCACCGTGGGATTCAGGCCGCGCGCCGTGAGCTGTAGCGTCGCATCGAGGGCAAGCGCGAACCGCTGGCTGTACGGCGCGGAATCGGTTAGCGCGATGCGCAGCAGATCAACGAGCCCCGCCACCTCCACTGCGCTCCCGCCGACCGTGACCTCGATCGCGGCGCGTGCGAGGTCGGCAAAGCCATAGGTGCCGGGGGGCGCGTCAAGCAGACGAACGCGATCGGGTGCCGCCGACGCGGCTAGGACCGTCTCCGTAGCCAGTGCTCGATCCTCGGGGTGCACCACGAGATCAAGCGTGCCCTCATCGCTGAGGATCAACGGCCAGCCGTGCAGCGCCCCGGCGACCTCCCCCACCACTACCGCCCGCAGGCCAACCGCCGCGACAAGCTCAAGCGCCGCGACGCGATCGAAGCGGTCGCGGCTCAGGTGTCTGACCCGCTCAGCCGGCTCGCGCGCAAGCTGCTCGTGGATCAGAGCCGTCCACGAGCCCTCGTCCGCCGTGGCGAGCCCGAGCGTCAGATCGAGCTCGCATGCCGCCACCACCTCCTGCACCGTCTCGAACTTGGGCTCGGTCGCGCCGCTCTCCCACCGCGCGACGGTCACCTGCGAGGTGCCCAAGAGTCCCCCAAGCTCCTGTTGGGTGCGGCCCGCGCGGCGGCGGGCAACCACGATGATGTCGCGTGCACGCACCATGCAAGCATAACAGAACTGTTATATGCGCCAGGCCGGACCGGCTCGAATTGGTGCCTGGAGATGCATTTTACGGCACCGTTTGGTACCCACATGTGGTACCCACGGTCGAAACGACCTCATTCGCGGACCGCTCAAGCCGTGACAAAACCAGCCGATTTCCAGGCAATTTGTGCGAATGGGCCGTGTTGGAATCGAACCAACAACCTTGGGCTTAAGAGGCCCCTGCTCTGCCAATTGAGCTAACGGCCCGCGCGGGGCGCCGACCCCGATGGGCCGGTGTGGGCAGGATTCTAGCCGAGCGTCGCCGAGTCCGAAGGACGGCGCCGTTGAGCCTCAAAAGACGATCGTGCGACCGCCGTCGGCGATCACGCGATCTTCGAGGTGCAGCGAGACGGCGCGCGAGAGCACCAGCCGCTCGATGTCGCGGCCGATCCGCTCCAGACCGCCGACGCTTTGACGATGGTCCACGCGCGCCACGTCCTGCTCGATGATGGGGCCGCCGTCGAGCTCCGCCGTCACGTAGTGGGCGGTCGCGCCGATCAGCTTGACGCCATGTTCCCGGGCGCGACGGTAGGGATTGGCACCGGCGAAGGCGGGCAGGAACGAGTGATGGATGTTTATCGCCGGCACGCCCAGGCGATCGAGGAAATCGCCGCTGAGGATCTGCATGTAGCGGGCAAGCACGAGCAGATCGACCTCGCCGCGGAGTAGCTCGAGCATCCGCTCCTCGGCCTGGTCCTTGGCGTCCTTGGCGACCGGCACGTGATGGAAGGGAACGCCGGCGCCCTTCGTCTCGGCGGCCAGATCCGGGTGGTTTGAGATGACCATGGCGATGTCCGCGTCGAGCTCGCCGCGACGCTGACGCCAGAGTAGGTCCATCAGGCAGTGGTCATAGCGCGAGACGAGTACCGCCACCCGCTGGCGCTCGCCCCAATAGCGGATCTTCCACTCCATCGCGAAGCGCTCGGCCACCTCGGCATCGAAGCTCGCTCGGAAGTGCCCGCGGTCCTCGGCCAGGCCATCGAGGAAGAACTCTGTGCGCAAATAGAAACGTCCCCCGGTCGGATCGGAGGAGTACTGGTGGGAGGAGACGATGTTGGCCCCCTGCTCGAACAGAAAGCCTGAGACGGCAGCCACGATCCCGGGCCGATCAGCGCAGTCGATCAGCAGGCGCGCCGTATAAGGCGGCGTCTCCCGCTCGGTGGACACACTCGCCCTCGACTCGCTATTTCTTCGTTGTCGTGGGCGCCTTCGTCGTGGTAGGCGCAGGGCTCGTTTTCAAGACCGTGCCGGCGCCTCCGGCGCCCACTTTGACGGTGTAGACCTTCCCGTTGGTCGTCCCCGTGAACTGTTCGTTGGCGGGGTTGCCGGTTGGGTTGCTCTTGAGCTGTTGGAGCTCGGCTTCCACCTGCTTGCGCTGCGCGGCTGGGGTCAGGCTGATGGTCTTCCGCGCGGCCAGATCGCCGACGCTCACGTTTTTCGCTTGATAGGCGTACTTGGCAAGATCGCCGTACAACCCCACGCTCGACGGCTTGGTGGGGATCACGAGCTGTAGAGCGACAACCGCTTCGGCCGGCTGGTTGAGGCCTTCTTCGCCGAACACCCTCACCATGTCGTTGGCGATCGTGAGCGGTGGGTTGGCCGGTTTGAGCGCCACGTAGTGGTTCCATACGTTGACCACCTTCGTCAACTGTTCCTTGCCCTTGGTCGTGAACTGCTGCTTTTGTTCGTCGTAGAATTCGCTGCCGTTGGCGTTGTGGAAGAGGGCTTCGGCGAGCTTCGCCCAGGCATACGCTTCGTTGGGATGAGTCTTCGTGCGCTTTTCGGCTTCGGAGACCTGTTTGGCGTAGCTGGAGCTGCCAGACCCTTCTTTGCCTCCGAAGATAGCTTCCACGGGGCTACCGCCGCCACCGCCGACACCGACGCCGAATCCGACGAAGCCAACCAGGAACAGCAGCGCCAGACTGACGTAGACAACCTGTACGGTGCGGCGACGGCCGCGTGCTCTCAGATCAAAAAGCATCGGTTGGACGTCTCTCGGCGATGAGCTCGAACGGCATCGTTGGACGCCTCTCGGCTATGGGCTCGAACGGCATCATTTAGACAGGTCTGGGTCTATGTGGTCAATCATCTCTTGGGCACTGGTCTTTGCTGGGTCTCCTGCCCCTGCTGCCGCCGCCCGCGCCGTCTCCCGGTGCGCGACAACCGACGCAATCAGGATACTCGCCTCGTAGAGCAAATACAGCGGAACCGTCTCGAGCACGAGCGTAAAGGCGTCGCCTGGCAGGAATGCGGCGACCGCGGCACACAGCAGCAGCGCGTAGCGGCGATGGCGGCGCAGCTGGGCTGGGGTGACCAGGCCGGCCCGCACGGCGCCGACGATGACGACCGGCGCCTGAAAGGCGAGGCCCATCGCCAGCAGTATTGTCGCGGCGAACTTGTAGTACTGGTTGGCCTGCACCATCACGTTGAACTGGCTGGCGTTGAAGTTCTGAAGGAAATGCACCGCCGTGGGGAGTACGACGAGATAGCCGAATGCTGCCCCGATCGCGAACAGAAACGGGACAGAGACAAGTAGCGGCATCACCACGCGTCGCTCCCGCGGGCTGAACGCGGGCATCAGGAAGCCGTATAGCTCGAACAGGATCAGCGGCAGTGCGATCACGAGCGAGAAGTAGAGGGTGACGGTCAATGTGGCGGTGAGCGGCTCGCCCGGTCCCAGCGTCGTCGGGTCGATCCCGCTCGGGCTTCGCGGGATCCTCGCGACATCCGCTTCCAGCTTGCCGATCGTGCTGGCCAGCTGCCCCCTGGTCGCGGCCGGCAGCCCGCTCGCCGGCGCACTGAGGGCGCCCAACGCCTTTTGCGTGTCTTTGGCGACTTCGAGCACCGCCTTCTGGGCCAGCCAGGTCGCTCCCGCCGGCCCTTCCCCGCGCAGGACCTGCTGCTCGGTCTGCTTGTGAAGCGGCCGATTGATGAATTTGAGCAACGCATGGTTCTGCCAAAAGCACAGACCGAACACGATCGCGAACGCGACCCCGCTCACGATCAAACGGGTTCGCAGCTCTTCGAGGTGATCGACGATGCTGAGCCGCTCTTCGTGGCCAACCGTGCGGATCGCTGTTGCCATACCTAACTGACGCTATCACCGGATTCGGGTATCGCGCATAACCGCCAGCGATCCGCGGAATATCTCCGCAAGCCCTCTAAAGGCCCGCTGCTCAGGGGCCGATGAGAGCGGCAGAGAGAAAATGCACGACGACAACGACCACCGCACACACCATCGCGTACAGCTCCCCGGGGGGCGGCAAATCGAGGTCGTCTACCTCGAGAGCAACCGCGAGCGCGACGATGGAGCCCTGCAGACGCCGCCGTTGCCGCGGGCTGACAGCGATACTCCGGTGGCACGTGAGCCCTGGAGCGCCGGCTCCCCCACGAACGCTCCCGGCGAGGCACTTCACGTTTGCCCGAGCTGCGACGGCACCCTTGTGAGCCCGCTCGAATGGGGCGAGGAGTCCCCCGGCCGCTGGCATATCTTGATGCGCTGTCCCGATTGCGATCTGCTGCGCGACGGCGTATTCGGTCAGGCGCTGGTCGAACGCCTCGACGAGGAGCTCGACAGGGCGACGGGCGCCCTACTCAGCGACCTCAAGCGGCTTACGCACGCGAACATGGTCGAGGAGATCGAGATCTTCTCGCGCGCTCTGCAGCTCGATCTGATCGGCCCGAGCGACTTTTCTCAGCAGTAGCGCTCGACGACCGCGTCTGCCACCAACTCAAGCAGGTCGTAGCGGTGGGATGACGCGGACGGCAGCATTGCCTTGGCCTCGGCCACAATCGAAAGAGCACGCGAGCGCGCCGTCTCAAGCGCCCCGGTCGCCGCGATCCGCTCGCACAGCCTCTCAGCCTCCACTGGGCCGGCAAGCGTGGCTAGATCCAGCGAGGCTATTTGCTCGTCGCGTTGGCGCGCCAGGATCAGCGGCAGCGTGACGGTGCCGTCGAGCAGGTCCGTACCGCGCGCCTTACCCGTTCGCTCCGCCGGCCCGGAGACGTCCAGCACGTCATCCAGAAGCTGGAAGGCAAGCCCGATCCGCTCCGCAAAGCGGCCCAAAGCCGCCGCAAGCTCAGCCGATCCGTCTACCGCCACCAGCGCTCCAAGGCGACAGGCTGCCTCGAACAGCGCCGCCGTCTTTAGGCGACAGCGCTCCAGATATCGCTCGACGGGAACATCCGCGAGGTAAGCATCCTCGCGCTGGAGCAGCTCGCCGGCGGCTAGTGCCGAGCTCGCGTCGGAGAGGGCACGCAGCTGCTCGGGGTCGCGATTGCGAGCCAGCTCGGCAAACGCCCGCGAGAAAAGTAGATCGCCCGTGGCAATCGCCGCCTTGCGCCCCGCGACCGCGGCAACCGTCGGCCGCCCGCGGCGCAGCTCGGCGGCGTCGATCAGGTCGTCGTGTACGAGTGTGGCCGAATGTACGAGCTCGACGGCGACGGCCGCGCGCATCAGAATCTGCTCGCCCTCCGGTCCCTCGATCGGGCCGGCGGCGGATTCCGCGGCGAGCATCACAAGCAACGGCCGCAGGCGCTTGCCGCCGGCGAGGATCGTGGCTGTCGCATGCGAGGCAAGCGGCATGCCCGACTCGGCTGTGACGTGCTCCAGATAAGCCTCGGTGCGAGCCATGCGCTCCCGCAGCTCGGATCCACCGCGGCGCATGATCTCATCGACGGGCTCGACGGCCGTTCTCATGTCCTCCCATCCCCGGGGACGGTAGCGGCGTGGATGGTCACGATGCCGCCTGCCGTGATCAGATAATGGATGTCGAGCATCCCCGCGCGCTCCATCGTGGCTGCCAGATCGCGGGGTGTGCCGAAGCGCTTGACCGAATTGGGGAGGTACGTGTATGCCTCGGCGATGGTCGACTTGGCGGCATCCTCGGATTTGGGCGACAGCGCGGCCAGCGGCGCTGTCGCTCGGCCGAGCAACGGCACGACGCGGTCAAACCACACTCGGTAGAACAGCGACAGAGGCGGGCGGGTCGGCGTGGTGAAGTCGAGCACCACGATACGGCCGCCGGGCCGCACGACCCGCGCCATCTCGGCGAGACCGCTCTGCAGATCGGAGAAGTTGCGAGCGCCGAAGCCGACTGTCGCGGCGTCGAAGGAGTCCTCGTCGTAGGGAAGCCGCAGCGCATCGCCCCACTCGAAGCTCAAGCCTGCCACGCGAGCCCCCTTGACGCGCGCGCGGCTCAGCATCCCTTCCGAGAAGTCGCTGCCGACCACCTCGCCGCCCGGGCTGACACGCCGGGCGAGCTCGATCGCAAGGTCGCCGGTGCCGGTGGCGACGTCGAGCACGCGACTACCTGGATGCACACCTGCGAGATCGACCGCACGCGTGCGCCAACGGTGATGCAGGCCCGCCGTCATCAGCGTGTTCAGCGGGTCATAGACGGCCGACACGCGGTCGAACATGGCCCGCACCTGTCCCGCCTCCAACCGTCCGGCGGTCGCGTCAGCGCCAAGCGGAGCGGGCATGAGAGCGGCTATTTCAGCTGCGAGAGGAAGAAGATCGCCGCGTCGAACTTCTTCGGCGGCAGGTTCTTGAACGACGGCATCGGAGCTGTGGGGTTGACCAGCGTGCGGGCGATCCCGAACGCTGGCAGGCGCGAGCCGATGTGGGTCAGGTCGGGCCCGGGACCGGAGTTGCCGTTGTCGCCGATTTTGTGACAGGCAAGGCAGCCGGATTGGGCGACCACCTCCTTGCCCGCTTCGTATTCGGCCAGCGTGTGCCCGCCGGCCTGCTTAATCGAAGCCGGCGTGGGCATTTCGATCGCGGTCGGCGAACCCGCGTTAGCGCCTTGGTAGGTGAGCAGCGCCATCGCACCAATCACGAAGATGCCGGTGAAAGTGGCGACCGGCCGGCGCTCCGGGCGGCGCTCCGGACCGCGATCGTAGAACGGCAGCAGGAACAGCAGGATCATGCCGATCGTCGGCACGCCGATCGTCGCCAGCGGCACAAGGCTCGTCGGCTTGATCACGCGCAGGACCTCGAACAGGAAGAAGAAGTACCACTCCGGACGCGGCACGTAGGTTGTAGTCGTTGGGTTGGCCTTGGAACCGAGCTCGGCGCCGAACAGCAGCGACATACCGATGATCACCGCCATCACCACGCAGGCCATCAGCGAATCCTTCATGACCGCGTAGGGGAAGAACGGCTTGCCCTGGCTCTTCAGGATCGCGTACTCGCGGAGGTACTCCTCCTTCTCACGCTTGTTCATGGCCGCACACCGCCTCGCGTGGAGCGCGGTAGCCAGACCCGCTCAGTGGCGCTCATGCGTCGGACTCGCGCAGCTCGGGGTTCTTCTCGGCTTTGATCCACGGCGGCGCGGTCGTGCCGAGCTTGGCCACCAGGTACAGATGCGCACCGATCAGGGCGGCCAGCAGGCCGGGCACGAGCAGCATGTGGATCGCATAGAAGCGCGACAAGGTTGTGGCCCCGAATTCCCCGCCGCCGCGCAGGAAATCGCTCAGATACGGGCCGATCAGCGGTCCGGTACCGTTGATGTTGACGCCCACGATCGTGGCCCAGTAAGCGCGCTGGTCGAACGGCAGCAGGTAGCCGCTGAACGACATCAACATCGTGAGAATCAGCAGCACCACGCCGATCACCCAGTTGAGCTCACGCGGATACTTGTAGGCGCCGAAGAAGAACGTGCGCGCCATGTGCAAGAAGACGAGGATCACCATCACGCTCGAGCCCCACTTGTGCATGCCGCGCACGAACTGGCCGAGAAAGACTTCGTTGGTGACGTGGCGGATCGATTCGTAGGCGCCACCGGCGGGGTCAGGGCGATAGAACATCGCCAGAAAGACACCTGTGACGGCCTGGTTGAGGAAGGCGAACATCGTGGCTGAGCCGAGCGTGTAGAACCAGTTGGTGCCCTTGGGCACCTTGCGGAACATCATCCAGCGCGCGCCACCGCTGATCGAGGTGCGCTCGTCGACCCAATCGACGACGCCCGCCCCAGCCTCCTTGGCGTGATCGGCGGGACCCAGCTTGCTGCCCGGATCGCCCGGGCGCGGCGGCGGAGCCTTCAGGGCCGAGGGTATCGGCGGCGGTGGCAGCTTGGGCATCGGCGGCTACCTCCGCTCCGACGGGCGCGAGGGGTACATGTACTGACCGATCCCGTCGAGCGGCTCGGCCGGATCGCGCGGCGAGAAGCGCTCGAGCTCGCTGTTGACGCTGTAGCGCGATCCGATCTGCACGTAGCCGTTCACGACACGCGTGTAGAAGCGATCGAGCGGGCGCACCGGCGGTCCGCCCACACGCCGGCCGAGCAGGTCATAGACGCCGCCGTGGCAGGGGCAGATGAAGCGCTCGGCGGCGTCGACCCAGCGCACAGGGCAGCCGAGGTGGGCACAGCGTGAGGTGATCGCGATGAATTGGGTGTCCCTGTCGGCCTTGTCCGTGTCGATCAGCGGGTTGCGCTTGCGCACATATACGGTGGCCTTGCCCGCCTCGCCGATCCCCGGCGTGAGCGTGATCACCGTGGGGATGTAGTTGTCGTCGGGGAACATGTCGGTCGGCCCGACCGTCTCCCAGGTGTGCGGGGCTTCTTTGAAAATTGGGCCGATCGCGAAGCCGAGTGCCGGGAGCAGGAAGGACGCGGCAGCCACCCCACCGGCGGCTTGGGAGCCGATCGTCATGAAGCGCCTGCGCGTGACGGTCTCACCGTCGAACGCTCCAGGGATCTGCCGATCGGTCGTGTAGCGGGACTTATGCTGGCTGTGCTTGTCGGACACGGCCAAAACAATATCGAGTGAGCGCGCTGCCGGGCGCCTCAAGGGCGATCTTCGGCGAGAGCGCGCACGCCTCCAGAGCTTCCGGCGAGCCGTCCCGCACCTAGGCCTTGGCGCGCTCGTGCTCGGGGATCGCGCCCAGCCCACCGCGCGCGCCAGCCATCCAGATCGCGGCCGCAGTTCGGGCGCACCCGCCGTGGGCCGGTGCCGGCCCACGCGATCGCGGATCAGGCAGCTCCCAGCGACAACAAGGGCTGCTCAAGGACCCCTCCGCAAGCAGCAAGCTGCGTAGACATTCAAGCGGCCGCTCGGCGTCAGCCTCGGGGCACACGTTTGCGCCGTCGCCATCAGCACATGGTTACGTGCATCTGTGCGAGCCACTACATGGGTAAACCGCAGAACGCCTCCAAACGACAGCGCTCTGCGTTTCTAACGACTCTCTACCCCCAATTTTCTACTTCTTCTTCCGCGCAGTCGAGCTTTACGTATGTGTGGCGGTGGGGTTGAACACGCACACCTACCTTGGCACACACATATCCCGTCGGGCGACTGCCCTCTATCTGGTAGCTGCCGGCATGGATCGGGATCACAAACGTCCCGTTCTTTTTTGTGTGGGTTCGGGCGATGAGGTGGAGCGGTGGACCGTCCTTCCTTGTCACGTACACCGGGTAGCCGCTCGCCACATGCGAATGTCCTCCTCTACTGACATAGAGTATCCCCTTGATCGCGGATTCGCTTCGCTTGCCGGCTGTTTGAGCAGTCTGTTCGCCAGCGGTCGGTGCGGGTGTTAGTTGTGTGACTGGCCCCAGTTGGGCCAAATTAGGTGCGGCTTCCCCGATATACCGAGCGTCGCGGATTCCTGTGTGCGCGTCGAGTATCAACGCCATCACAGTTCCGGTGGGCTCTGAATGGCCATGTGGGTGAGGTCCATTAGACGTGAAGTTGCCGTGCATACTCACGAGGTAAACGGTACTGTTCAACCAGGCTTCCAGTCCCGGCATCGATGGGGTATTACTTCTGTTCTGAGGGAAAAGCGGCTGCGGATCCATAACAGCCTGGGCCGCCCCAAACGTGCCGTGAGCGACACTAATATCACTCGGGCTCGGTTCCCCGCTGCGGACGGCCCAAGTCACGGCAATCTGCTGAATTTGGTCGAGCGAGAGTTCGGGTCCTGTCGGTGCGACGTAGCTTTCCACCGGATTCTGCGTCGTCTGCGACAAGGGCTGGCTTGGGTTGGCGGAAGCACCGATCGTTAGCACTAGGCCACCAGCTAGAGCGACTACGGCACTTGCGAGGAGCACCACCTGTACACGTCTATTTTTCAACATTGGTTTTCATCGCTTTCTGTTTGGTAGTTCGCGATCGGCTGTCCGTTAGCCGCAAACACCTACGCCGGCTCCGAAGTACATGCTGCCGGTCCAAAGGTTTCACTGTAGTTGCTCTCGAACCAGAATGCGCACCAAGTGCCGTTTTCGCCGTTATCCGAAAGCCAGTAATTATGGAGTTGGTTGAGTGAGACGGCTGTCGGCCATTTGTATTCATAGTATTTGCTGCCGTTAAGTTCCGTGTCTGCTACAAACGGATGCATCTGACCAGAACCGTAGGAGTAGCCTTAACTCCCCCTTGGGTTCGGTACCGCTGACCACTTGCCCCCCGGACCTGGGTTGGCCAGCATACAATGAATCTATCCGGTAGTCGGAAAGGTCAAGATACCATAGGAAGCCCGACATATAGAATTATGGTGTGTGGCCCAGAACCCTCGACGGCCTCAACCGGGACTTGCATTCGATCAGCAGTTCGGCGATGCGGCGCTTGAGCGCGTCCAGGTCGTCCACCTCTACGTTGGCGACAAGGCTCGTGACATCTTCCTCGTCGGCTCCGCGGGCTTCGAGCGCCTCAGCGACAGCCCATCCTAAGCGTCGATTTTGCGCAGCGCCTCCAGCGCCTCGGGCGAGCCCGCCCGCACCAGGGCCTTGGCCCGCTCGTGCTCGGGACCGGCACCCCAGCCCACAGCACGCGCGCCGGCCATCCAGATCCCCGCCGCAAGTTCGGGTTGCCCGCCACCATGGGCCAGAGCGCACAGCGCGATCACGTCGGCAAGCTCGGCGACGCCCTCGATGTCGCCTAGACGCACCAGACGCGCGAGGCCCAGGGCATACAACCGGTCGCCCGCGAGCAGGCCGAGGTCGGCTTCGTGTGCGCGCATCACACGTGGGTAGTCGTAGTGCAGCAAGTAGCCCTCGTAGATCGTCTCTACGAGCAGCTCGTATTCCGCGCTAGCGCCTTCCGCACGGGGTCCGGCGGCCGCCACCTGGGCCGGCCCGTGGGCCGGCGGACCTACGAGATCCTCGGCGAGGACGAGGCTGCTTATCAAGCCGCCCTCTTCGAGCAGCAGACCGCGCAGGCGCTCGAGCGCCGGCTCGGCATCCTCAGCGATGCCGTTCTCCACAGCGCCGCGCGTGGGGTCGGCGCTCATCGGTTGAGCTCTGTTGTCTGAGTAATGCTCATGCGATCTCCGCGAACGCGGCCGCGGCCGCAGCGAGGGTTAGCTCTAGTTGCTCCTGTGTGTGGGCAAGCGATGGGAACCATGCCTCGAATTGCGAAGCTGGGGCATATACGCCCCGCGAGAGCAGCGCACGACACCAGCGAGCGTAGGCGTCGCGGTCGCATGCTTCAGCTGCCGCCATGTCGTTGACAGGGGTGTCGCTGAAGAACACCGTCAGCAGGCCAGGCGCGCTGACGATCTGGACTGGGTATCCGCTGCTGCTGGGCTTGCCACCCTGAGGGCCGGCGGCAACCGTGCCACCCGGCCCAGCGCCGGGCCCCGCTGCCCCCGATTCTGGCCCAGACCCGACCCCCGCCGCGCTTGCCGCCAGCCGCAGGCCCTCGGCCAGCTGCTCGGTGAACGAGGCCAAGCGCAGGTAGGCCGCGTCGTCGAGCAACTCCAGCGTCGCCAGACCGGCGGCTACCGCCAGTGGGTTGCCCGAGAGCGTCCCAGCCTGGTAGACCTCGCCTGCCGGAGCGAGCATGCGCATCAGATCGGCGCGGCCGCCCACGGCGCCGGCGGGCAGGCCGCCACCGACGATCTTGCCCATGATCGTCAGGTCAGCCTCCACGCCGCTCAGTTCCTGCACGCCCCCGCGCGCCACGCGGAAGCCGCTGATCGTCTCGTCGAGGATCAGCAGAGCGCCACAGGCATCGGCGCGCTCGCGCAGCAATTCCAGGAAGCCTTCGTGCGCGGGCACAAGACCCATGTTCGCCGGCAGCGGCTCGGCGATGATTGCCGCTACCCGATCGCCACTGCCGGTAGCGGCAATCAGCGCCTCGGGGTCGTTCCAAGGCACGACCGTGGTGGCTGCCGCCGCCGCGGCCGGCACTCCGGGGCTGGATGGCAACGCTTGCGTGGCCAAGCCCGAGCCCGCTTGAGCCAGCAGGCCGTCCACGTGACCGTGATAGGCACCAGCAAACTTGACGATCCGCTCGCGCCCGGTGGCAGCACGGGCAAGCCGTAGAGCCGTCATCGTGGCCTCGGTGCCCGAGGAGGTCATGCGCAGCATGTCCACGGACTCCATCCGGCGCGCGATCTCCTCAGCCAGATCGACCTCACCGGCGGTCGGCGCCCCGAAGCTCGTGCCGCGCCCCGCAGCGTCCTTTACGGCTTCCAGTACCGCGGGGTGGGTGTGACCGTGAATCATCGGTCCCCACGAGCAGACATAGTCGACGTAACGGTTGCCGTCCACGTCGAAGAGCTCGGCGCCCGCGGCGCGCTCGATGAAGATCGGGTCGCGCCCGATTGCCTGCATCGCTCGCACAGGAGAGTTCACTCCTCCTGGAAGCAGCTGCAGCGCGCGGCGGTAGAGCTCGCCCGAGCGGGTGTCTGTCAGAGAGGCCGGCATGGAGTCAGTGAAGCGCACACTGGATCGGGACGACGGTCATCTGTTCGACGTGCCCGGCGGTCGCCTAGTGTCCCGAGTCGGGTCACTAGACCCCGGCGTGCTCGCGTTCCCAGGCCTTGAACTCGTCGGTGAAGTAGAGCAGGCGGATCTTCTTGTACTCGGTCGAGGAGTAGAGCGTGGCTCGCTCCTCGATGCCGGTCATCTCCGCAATCGCGTCGAGCACGGCGTCGCACTCCTCCTTTGAGCGGCCGTGGGCCATCGTGAAGACCGAGTAGGGCCAGTCTTTGTAGGTGGGCCGTTGGTAGCAGTGAGAGATGCCGCGTACAGCCGCCATCTGGCGGCCGACGTCGTGGATGCGCTCCTCAGGCACCTTCCACACGCCCATCCCGTTTGCGGAGAAGCCGGCGCGACGGTGGTAGAGGATCGCCGCGACGCGGCGCAACAGTCCGCGCTCTTGCATGCCTGCCAGGCGATCGAGAAAGGCCCCTTGATCCTGTCCCAGCCGCGCCGCGGCCGGCGCGTACGGTTCTGGGATCACCGGCATGTCGCCTTGCAGCGCCTTGACGATCGCGATGTCTTTCTCATCGTAGGGCTGGGGCTCGAGCTCGATCGGCTCGGTGGCGACGGCCGCCTTGGCAAGCGCCTCGGTGTCGCCCTCCATCTCCAGATCCATCCTGATCTTGAACAGCTTCAGCGTGGGCAGCTGACGCACGGACTCGGCGCCGGCCTCGGCTGCCAGCGCTTGCAGCGTTCCCTCGAGGCCCAGCGGCGAGTCGGGCTCGGTGGCGATCGTGAACCACAGGTTGAATTCGTGGTTGCGCAAGTAGTTGTGGGACACGCCGGGGTGGGCGTTGATCGCCTGTGCGGCGCGCTGCGGGTTCTCCGGATCGACCTTTGCCGCGACCAGCATCGAGGAGTAACCGAGCGCACGCGTGTCGAAGATCGGCGTCACCTGGCGGACGATGCGTTCGTCGAGCAGGTGCTGCACACGCCCCATCGCCTCGGCCTCTTGCACGCCCGCCAGCTCGGCCACGCGCAGGTATGGCCGCGGCTCGATCGGGAAGCTGCCCTGCATCAGGTTGAGCAGGCGCTTGTCGAGCTCGTCCAACGGAATCGCCGCGCCGTACTTGCGGCTGCGCGTCTTGAGTCCCGCCCGCCCCGTGGCGGCGTCCACGATGCCGTCGACATGCGCCGGCGAGTCGCCGTTCTCTGCTGTCGCTGTCTCTTGTGGTGGCATCTGGTCGTTGTCGGCTAGCTGCTCTCGGACAGCCAGCGGGCGGCGTCCTTGGCGTGGTAGGAGATCACTATGTCAGCACCCGCGCGATGCAGCGACGTCAAGATCTCACAGACAGTGGCACGCTCGTCGATGTATCCCGCCGCCGCGCCAGCCTTGACCATCGCATACTCGCCACTCACGTTATACGCCGCGACCGGCAAAGCGGTCGCCTGCTTGACAGCCCGGATCAGGTCGCCATAAGCCAAAGCAGGCTTGACCATCAGCATGTCGGCGCCCTCCGCGGCGTCCAACAACGCCTCGCGCACGGCTTCGCGCCCGTTGGCCGGATCCATCTGATAGCCGCGGCGATCCCCGAAAGCGGGGGTCGAGCCGGCGGCATCGCGAAACGGGCCGTAGAAGGCCGAGGCGAACTTGGCCGAGTAGGCGAGGATCGGCGTCTCGTCAAAGCCCTCGGCATCGAGCTCCGCGCGAATCGCGCCGACACGCCCGTCCATCATGTCCGACGGGGCCACGATGTCAGCACCGGCACGAGCATGACTTAGTGCGGTTCGCGCGATTCGCTCCACCGTCGCATCGTTCTCGACCTCACCTCGCTCGCCCAAAACCCCGCAGTGACCGTGCGTCGTGTACTCGCACAAGCAAACGTCGGTAATCACAAGCAACTCTGGCAGCTCGCGCTTGATCGCGGCGACCGCCAGCTGCACGGCCCCTTGCTCGTCCCACGCGCCCGAGCCTTCAGGGTCCTTCTCGGCGGGAATGCCGAACAGCAGCACCGCTCCCAGTCCAAGAGCGGCAGCCTCGCGTGCCTCCGTGAGCAGATCGTCGAGCGGCAGACGCTCGACGCCTGGCATCGCGTCGATCGGCTCGCGCGTGGTGGCGGTCTCGGACACGAACAGCGGCAGCACCAGGCGGTCGGCGCGCAACTCCGTCTCGCGCACCAGTCCACGTAGAGCCGGTGAGGCGCGCAGCCTGCGCATGCGCGTGGTGGGAAAAGCCATCGCGTTCGAGGATACCCGTCCCCAGCGGCCAAATCTGGCTGTCGCGACAGGCAAACAGCGCTATTCGGCCCGACGCAAGCCCAGGCGGGCCAGTACTCCGAACAGGAACGTGAGGCCAACTAGGTGCACGATCGAGATGCCGAGTGACGGTGACGCGCCGTTGACCGCGGCGTCCAGCGCTTGCAACGCCGCCTTGTATGGGAAGACAAACGAGACGGCCCGGATCACGTCGTAGAGGCCCGTGGCGACCGATCCGCTTGGCACGAGCGCGAGGAAGACGAGCGGCAGCGACAGCAGGAAGGCCAGCAGCGAGGCGGCGCGCACCTCGCGTGCCAAGGCTCCGATCGCCACGCCCAGCGCACCGAAGCCGAGCGCGCCAAATGCAAGCGCCGCCACCCACAGGCCGATGCGGGATACATCGAGCGAGACGAAAGCGCTGACTCCCAGCAGCATCGCCAGCGCCACCACGAAGGCGCAGACAGCCGCAAGCATCGCCTTCTCGGCCAGCAGCCCCTCGCGCGAGACCAACCCGCGAACGAGCCGGGCAATCGTGTGCTCTTCGCGCTCCAGAGCCACCCCGCCGGCAGCCAGCAGCACGCACAGAAACATCAACGAAATGCTCACCGCCACCACCACGGCGTAGGTGTCGAGTGGCGTGCGTTTGCCTTGCAGCAGTCGGCTGTGCACAGCGATCGGCTGACTGACGGTCGTGAGCACGTCGGCGGCGATGCCGAGATTGTTGGCCGCAAGGCTTGCAAAGCCGGCGATGCGCGTCAAAGTGTCGCGGTCCTTGCCCGGAGGCTGGCGACTTGCGATCCCCTTGAGCGTGCCCGGCAGCTGGCGCAGACCGATGAGTTCCTGGTCGCCCAGGGGCCCGATGTGCCCACCGGCGAGCAGCAGGTTGAGGTCGTGCACGGCGACGCTCTTGATCTGTTCTGAGAGAGCCAAGTTCGCCCGTGCCAGGGTGGCGTCGATCGTAGAGTGCACGAACGACTGCTCGACCGCATTGCCGTTGTAGATCACTTCGATCTGGGCCTGGCTGACTCCAGAGGAGATCTTGGCGACGATGTCCGAGGGGATCGCGATCGCCGCCAGCACGTCGCCGGAGGCGACCTTGCTCGCGGCGGCCGCGCGTGTCGGGACGTGCACGACGTCAACCTGGCTGAACAGCTGCTTTGTGTATTCGTCCAGGCCGACGCGAGTGCCGCCAAGCGCGATCGTCTCGCCGGGCGGGGTTTCGTCGACGATGGCTACCCGCGGCTTGGCGGGACTTGCCGAGATCGCGAAGCCGATCAACAGCGCAATCGCCACTGGATAGAAGACCAGCAGCGCCACCAGCAGGCGCGAGCGGCGCAGGATCAGCAGGTCCTTGGCGAGCAGCCACCTCATTGGGCGTGCCCGCTCCGCTTGGCCAGGAACGAGACGAAGGCCCGCTCGAAATCGCCGCCGCCACCATCGCGGGTCAGCTCCCCTGGCGGGCCGTCGAACAGCAACCGACCCTCGTCCAGCACGAGCACACGCGCCGCGTAGCGCTCGGCCTCGGCGACGATGTGCGTCGAGAACACAATGCCGGTGCCGCCCGCGGCCAGTTCGCTGACGAGCATCCACAAGCGCTCACGCTGAGCGGGGTCGAGCGCCGTGGAGGGCTCGTCCAGCAGGATCACGGGGGGATCGGCAAGCAGGCCGAGCGCCACGTTGACGCGCTGCTGGTTGCCGCCGGAGAGCCGGTCGATGCGCTCCTCGGCACGCTCGCTCAGGCCCGTCTGCTCAAGCATCCGCGCCACCGCCGCCTCGGGGTCGGCCACTTTCTCCAAGCGTGCGAACAAGCGTAGGTTCTCGACCACCGACAGCTTCGAGTAGACGGCAGGCTGTTGCGGCACCCAACCGATCTCGGCCGTACCGTTGCTGACGGTACCCGCACTCGGTGTTTGCACACCGGCAAGGATCGACAGCAGCGTCGTCTTGCCGGCCCCGTTAGGCCCCACAACGGCCAGCATCTCGCCCGCCTGGACGGCGAAGCTGACCTCGTGCAGAGCCGCGCGCGAGCCGTAGCGCTTGCCGAGACCCGCGACGCGCAGAACCTCGCTCACAACAACTTGTTGGGAGTGCGCTCCCACTGTTCGAAAGCCAGATGGCGATGCAGGTAGAGCGCGGTCTCGCGCAGCACCGAGAGGATCGGCAAGGCCACAAGCGCACCGATGATCCCGTACAGCTGCAAGCCCAAGAGCAGCGCGAAGATCACGAGCAGCGGGTTGATGCGCAGCGTGTGGCTGAAGATCTGCGGCGCCACGACGTGGCCCTCGAGCTGCTGCAGACCGACGAACAAAAGGCCTACCCAAAGCGCACTGACAGGGTCTGTGAACAGCGCCAAGACGATCGGCGGAATCGCACCGAGGATCGGGCCGATGTAGGGGACGAGCTCCATCACGCCGTAGAAGACGCCGAACGCGAGCGCATAGTTGCGGCCGGCGGGAAAGATTCCGAGCACGCCGAACAGGTAGAGCGCGAGACCTGTCGAGGTGCCCATGATCACGCTGAACAGCAGCTGCCCGCCGACGTAGCGCGAGACGGCGTGCTGAGCCAGGTTGGGGAAATCGTCGGCCTGCGAGCCGTCGCCCGGGGGCATCGCCTTGCGCACGACCCTGCCGATCGACTGCCCGTAGACGAGCATGTAGACCGACAGCACGAACACGAGCACCAGGTCGACGAGCGCTTTGGCGACTTCGGTGAGCAGGCCGGTGCCGAACGTCGCGAGTTTGCCCGCGCTCTTGGAGAGCTGGTCCTGCAACGTCTGCAGAGCCGTCTTGCCCTGGCCTACGAGTTTGGCGTGGATGCCGTCTTTGTTCAGAGTGTGTTGCAGGCTTTCGATCTGCTGGTTGGCTTCGTTGACAATATGCGGGAGATTGTTCGTGAAGGTGATGACCTGATGTGAGATCGGGTTGGCAAGCAGGAAGCCAACACCGGCGAGCGTCAGGAAGAATGCTAGGTATACGGCCAGCACCGCCAGCCCACGCGGCATGCGCGTGCGCTGCTGCAAGAAAGCGACAAGTGGGTTCAGAATGAGCGCGATCAAGCCGGCGATGACAAATACGACCAGCACCTTGCCCGCCGCGCGCGCGAGCGCCCACAGCGCCAGCAGCGAGATCGGCAGCATCACGAGCTGCACCCAGCGTGGCACGAGCACGCGGGGGGGCTCGGCGGCAGGCGGCTCCGGCGGCAGTGTCTCCTCGCCGTCCTCGACAAGCACGCGCTCGGCCTGCGTGGGCGGCTGGGCCTCCCCCGGGGAACCGGTTTGCTCGCTCACGAGCGCCCCGCCTCAACAAGGAAGCGGATCTCTTTCAGAGCTGTCATCGACCCTCCAACGATGGGTGCAGTATGGCTGAGCCTGAGGCGACGCAGGGAGTGGAGCAGGCCGACACGAGCAGCGCGTCCGAGTCGCCGCAGCCCACCGACGTCAGCATCCTGTTCGTCGGCGATCTCGTCGGCAGCATCGGGCGCCACACGCTGCTTGAGTGCCTGCCGATCCTGCGCGAGCGTTATGCGCCTACGTTCGTCGTTGTCAACGGCGAGAACGTCGCCGGCGGCCTTGGCATCACGCCCAAGGCAGCCGAGGAGCTGTTTCGCAACGGCATCGACGCGATCACGCTTGGCAACCACGCCTACCACCGGCGCGAGATCTACTCCTACCTGGACACCAAGGAGCGGATCGTGCGGCCGTTCAACTACCTGCGCGGGCAGCCAGGGCGCGGCGTTTGCGTGGTGGAGAAAGGCGGAGTGCGTCTCGGTGTCGTCAACCTCAGCGGCAACCTCTTCCTGAAGGCCGGACGCTCGGCCTTCACCGAGATCGAGCCCGCTCTGCGCGAGCTTGGCAGCGTCGATCGCATCCTCGTGGACATGCACGCCGAGGCCACGAGCGAGAAGGTCGCGCTGGGCTGGCTGCTGGACGGGCGCGTGACCGCCGTCGTCGGCACACACACGCACGTCCCCACGGCCGACGCACGCGTACTGCCGAAAGGCACCGCCTACATCACCGACGTGGGCATGACCGGTCCGCGCGGCGGCGTGATCGGGGTCAAGCGCGAGCAGGCCGTCGAGTCGCTTGTAACGCAGATGCCCGTGCGCTTTGAGACCTCCAAGGAGGATCCCTGGCTGATGGGCGTCTTCATACGCTGCTCGCGGGCACTGCGAGCGGACTCGATCGAGCAGATTCTGATGCCGCGTCCACCCGCCCCAGTCCAGGCTCAAGCGACGAGCCGTCCCAGTTGATCTGACCCAGCAGCGCCAGCATCGTCAGGCCGAAGAACCACGGGATGTACAGGTAGAACCAGTGGTCGATGCCGAGCTGCACAGCGATCAGGATCGCCGCCGCGCACGCCGCCAGACCGACCAGATCCTCGCGGCGCGGCAGTACGGCAAGCGCCAGCGCCAGCGCGATCCCGGCGCCGACCACGACGTCGCGAACGCTGCTCAGCCAGCGTAGGTAGTGACCACCGGTAGGCGAGCTGCCGTATAGGCCCCAGATCGAGAAGGGCGATTCGCGGTCCGATTGGTAGGCGAGCGTGCGCTCGTAGATCGTGTGCAGCGAGTCGTGGGTAAAAGCCGGGATCGAGACGACGGCAACCGTCAGCACAAACGCGAACGCGAACAGGGTCAGCGCGCCTGCGCGGCGCCGTAGCGAGAGGCCTCCCAGCCCGTGAGTCCACAACAGGGGGGCCAGCGCCAGAGGGGCGAACTTGGTGAGGCCCGCCAGCGCGGTAAACATGCCGCGCGCGCTGGACGTCGCGGCTTGGCCCCATCGCCGCGGGCAGGCCAGCAGCGCAGCGAGGATCAGTGCCGCCACGAGTGAATCGTTTGAATTGCTCTCCAGCGCATACAGCGTGAAGGGGTAGGAGACCCAGGCGTAGGCGAGCAGGATCCCCAGGCCCGGGCCGCGGACGCGACGGCCGAGCAGGAACAGCAGGCCGACCGCAAGCAGATCGAAGAAGATCGCCGCCGCGTGCGCGGCCGGCAGGTCGTCCCAAGTGCCGCTCCAGCCGAAGATCTGCTGGAAGGGCACATAGGCCTCGTAGTTGGCCGGCCCGTAGGTGTCGCCGTGTTCGTTGTCGGAGGGGTAGCCGCCGTACAGGGACTCCTCGTGGGCGATCCGCTCGGCGCCGATCACTCCCGCATAGCCGACGTCGATCACGTTGGAGTCGGTGACGTTCAGCGCGACGCGAAAGCCGAGCAGGAAGACGACGCCGATGGCAAGCCATGCAGGCGAGATCAGCAGGCGTGGCGCGGGTGGGGCGGGGCGACCCCCGGCGCGCGACAGCGCCGCGCCGCTCGCTCCGGGCCCGGCGGGCCCGCCATCGCCCGCCGCCGTCCCACCGTCCCACCGCCGTCCCACGCGCGCCAGCGCCAGCATGCGCACGAGCAAGTAGATGAGCGGCGGATAGACCAGCGGCGTCGAGGCATAAATGTGCGCGTGATCGAAGAACGCCAGCGACACCGAGAAGGACAGCAGCACGAGCAGGTCGAGGTGCAGCAGGCGCCAGGGTTTGCGCCAGTCAAAGAACGGCACGAAGAACAAGAAGCACATCGGAATCCAGATGTAGAGCGCGTTCACGTGCCTGCCAAAAGCGCCCGGATAGCCGCGCGCCATCGTCCAGGCGATCTGAAAACCAGTCCACTGTTCGAGCACGTGACCGCGGTAGTCGGCGAGGATTACCAGGCCGATCTCCTTGCCCTGCTTTGAGAAGTAGCTGACCTGCCAGCGACTGGGTCCCTTCAAATAGACGTCGCCGAAAGAGCCGGGATATTCGGCACGGACGGCGCGCATCTTCGGCAGGCGCTCGGCGATCCGCAATATCCGGTTGGGCGAGCTGTAGCGGCCTGGCGGGGGCGTGTCCGAGGCGGCGACGGGCACGGGAGCTTCCGGTTCGGCGCTGGTGGTCGTGGTGCTTGAGGATGAGGATTTTTGGGCGTGCCCGCCCGAGGAGAAAGCCGGGACCCCCAACCGCGAGGACGCTCCGGTCAAGCTCGCGCTGCGCGGCTGCGCCGCGAGTGCCGGGGCCCCTCCGAGCGCCCATACCGCGATGCCGATAGCCAGCGTGCGCGCAGAGACCATCGTGCGAGGGTACCGGCGTCCCGCGGCGGCGACTCCAGGCAGCCCCGCCCGGTGCTAGGGCATCCAGCCGGCGTGGCGCCGTTCAGATCGGCTCGGGGTCGTTTCAGGTCGGCTCGACGCCGAAATGACCCCGCACGAGCGGGGCGACATCGCGGATACTCCACTGACGCGGCGCCTGGGGAATCTCGACGCCGCACAGGATCAAGGCCCCGAGCGAGTCTTCGCCGCGTAGCGAACCGTGCGAGCCGCCGCCCACGTGCGCCTGGCCACCGAGATCGGAGAACTCGCATCCGGGCGCCGCCGAGAGCAGCACGTCACCCGAGGTCGGGCAGGTCAAGGCCGACCAGACCCGGTCAAACGCGTCCGGATGCTCAGGGCAGGTCAGCCGCCCGTCACGACGCTTGGCATCGAGTACCGCGAGGCTGCCTTCGAGCGACCACGCACGCCCATCCAAATCCAAATCATCACCCCCAGGGCAGAAGCGCAACTCTCCCACTCCAGGGCGTGCGATCACGGCCTCGACTGGCGCGCCGTGAGGATCGCGCTCCAGCCACATCGCCAGCTCGACGCCGTCGATCCCGAGCGCGGCGCGCACGACGTCCGAGCGCAGACGCTCCGGGCGCTCACTGTCGAGCACATAGACCATCGCCGCACGCTGGGAAGGGCAGACGGCGATTCCAGACGCGCCCTGCTCACCGGAGGAGCTCGCGCGCTCACCCCGGCTACCCCCACGCTCACCCCGGCCACTCCCACGCTCGCCGCGGTCACCCCCGCGCTCGCCGCGTGTGCCGGGAGTCAGCACGTCCAGCTGTGACAGCTCGTCGGCCAGCGCGATCGAGCCCGTCACGGCGGCCTGCGAATGGTCGGCCATCACGATCACGGCGTGCTCTTCGAGAAACGAATCGATGCCGCCGGCGGCATCCATCACGCGCGCGAGCTGAACGTCGGCGAGCGCAATCGAGCGCACCTGACCGTCGGGCCCGGCGCGGTGCGAGTGCCAGTCGTTGTCGGGCAAGGACAGCAAGAGGAAATCGAACAGGTCGTGCTCGACCATGTAGGCGCCGACGCAGCCGGAGTGACGGTCGCGCACGCCGGGCATGCCGAGGTTGGAGCGACAGCCGGTACGGCGGCTAGCGAAGATGTCCGCATAGAACAGCTCGCGCGGACCCATGACCGAGTGGCGCATCAGGGCGGAGGCGATGCGCGTAAGCGGGCTGTCGCGCTGGGGCTCGTGGCGGTGGCGACCGCGATACATCAGGTAGGTGGTGCCGGCGGTGCGAACGTCCGCGTCGTCGAGCGTCTCGAACACGGTGGGGGTCTCTTGAGACAGGTGCGCGGCGTTCATGTTGTAGACGGTGTCGGTCAGCTGGCGTGTGAGACCGACGCGCTGGGAGGCCCGGAAGCTGGAGCCATACTCGACATAGCGCCGCTCGGCGCGGTCATACCAGCACATGCCGGGGATGTGGTGGCGGTCCTGCCAGACACCTGTGACGATCGAGGCGGCGCACACCGGCGTCACCGAGGGAAAGGCAGCGACGCAGTCAGGGACATAGAGCCCGCGCTCCATCAGCGCCGCAAGCGTCGGTGCCTCGCCGGCAGCCACCGCGCGCTCGAGCATCGCGGGTGCCATCGCGTCGATCACGCACAGCACGAGCTTTGGGTGGGTCATCCGACTGGACGTCCTAAGCCCGACCGGGTGGGGAACATAAAGGAGCGGGTGTCTATATATATTTTTTGATATTCACAATTGTATCTACGTTTTATATATACGAAAGTATTTTTCAAAAAAGAGAACATACCTCCCCTCCTTTAGATTCCTGCGCGCGTCGGCTCCCAGTGGCGCCCAATTTCACCACGCCCGAGTCGCTGAGCCCCATCGGCAATAACCACTAACGACGCAGGATCCGCAGACCCGCGTACTTCTCGTCCGAGCGTGCTCGCAGCCGCCAAACAAACCAGGCGAGCAGTGCGATCGCCACATACCCGAGCGGGTGCAGTAGCGCTACGAGCACGGCTACCAGCAGCGAGGCGGAGTCGAGATACAGCGTCAACGCTTCGCGCGCGCCGCGGTCGGGCAAACGCTTGCGCGCGCGCGAGATGACCGGCCCCGCGGCCCGCTGCGCCAGCCCAGCAGCGAGGAAACCGCCGAGCAGCCCGGGCCAGGAGGCGTCGCCGTGCGCGGCGAGGGTGCCAGCGAACAACAGCGCCCCCGCGCCGACGCTCAAACCGGCGAGCGAGGCCGCCAGCGGGTCCGGGCGGGCGGAACGGTCGCTCGGATCGATCGTGGGCGCAAGGCCGAGCAACATCTGCAGCGCGTAGGAGAGCGCGAACACGACGGCGACCGCGAGCAGCCACCAGTCCGCTTCCAGGAAGCTGAAGGCGCCGGTGCTGAAGCTAACGCCGAGCGCACCCGAGCCGGCAAGCGCCCCGGCAAGCAGCAGCGGCAAGAAAGGCCGCAGGCCGCAGGCGGCGGCGAAGCCGAGGCCGAGGCCGATGTAGAAGACGAGTCCGTTCATTGCCTTAAAACCTAACTGCCCGCCGCCCGCCCCGACGGGCGGCGTCATACAGGCGTGGTTGCAGGAGATGAAGTCGTTCGAGTGGTGCGCTACCTTGAGACGGGTCATGACGATAGACGACCCCTCCGGCGGTGGGGATCTCCCCATGAGGGAGGACCGGCTTCCCATCGCGGCGGACACCCAAAAAGACACCAAAGGGCGGATACCCCCGGGGCAAGCGAAGGCAGACGCGCGTGCGCCTGTGCCCGTCAGGGCGACGGCCCATGAACTTGCGCGCTACGAAGGCCTGTTCGCCGAGCGCACGCACGGCATGCGCTCCTCGGCGATGCGCGACATGATGTCGCTGACCGAACGCCCGGAGGTGATCTCGCTCGCGGGCGGCCTGCCCGAGACAAAGACCTTTCCTCCCGAGCTGTACGCGAAGCTGATGTCGAAGGTCGCCGCCGAGTCGACCGCACGCGCGCTGCAGTACGGGCCGACAGAGGGAATGGCCTGCACCGTGCAGTGCATTGTGCAGGTGATGGCCGAGGAAGGCACGGCGGTGGATCCCGACGAGGTGCTGGTCACGACCGGCGGACAGCAGGTGATCGACCTGATGTGCAAGGCCTTCATCGACCCGGGCGACACGATCGTGGCGGAGGCGCCCACATATCCGGGCGCCGTCCCAACGTTCGACGCCTACCAGGCGAATGTCGTGCAGATCGAGATGGACTCCGACGGCATGCCGATCGACGAGCTGGAGGCCACGCTCGATCGGCTTGAGCAAGAAGGGCGCAGCCCGAAGTTCATCTACACGATCCCCAACTTCCAGAACCCGGGCGGCGTGACGATGTCGCTGGCGCGTCGGCGACGGCTGGTGGAGGTGGCGCGCGAGCGCGAGATCCTCGTGCTCGAGGACAACCCATATGGTTTGCTGCGCTACGAGGGCGATCCGCTGCCCACGCTGCACTCACTCGACGCGGCAGCGGCCAAACGCGGCGGCGCCTCCGACTTCGTCGTCTACCTCGGGACCTTCTCGAAGATCCTCTCGCCCGGTGTGCGCTTGGGCTGGGCGGTCGCGCCGCGGCCTGTGCTCGAAAAGCTGAACCTGTGCAAGCAGGGCGCCGACCTGTGCTCCTCGCCGGTCACGCAGCTGTTCGTGGCGGCCTACTTCGAAGAGAGCACGCGCGGCGGTGCGCGGCGCGGAGGTGGGGCGCTCAGCGCCGCTCGCGAGGAGGACGAGCCACTGTGGCTGGCCTACCTTGATTCGCTAAAGGACCTGTATCGCACGCGCCGTGACGCGATGCTTGATGCGCTGGCCGAACACTTCGGCCCAGCCGCCAGCTGGACCAAGCCGCAGGGCGGGCTGTTCATCTGGGCGACGCTGCCGGAGTACATCGACACGACCGACCTACTCGCGCGGGCACTTGAGAGCGAGGCCGTCGCCTTCGTCCCGGGCCGCGCCGCTTACCTGGACGGGCGTGGTGCCTCCTCGATGCGGCTGAACTTCGCGGGCGTGCCCGAGGAGGACATCCGCGAGGGGATCAGGCGCATCGGCAAGGTTCTGCGTGAGCAGGTGGGCCTGTTCGGCACGCTCACCGGGGCGGAGCCGGCGAGAGCTGAGCGGCCTGCGCGGCAAGCCGACGCAGGGATGGCCAAGGTCGTCGAGCTACCGCGACGCGAGCAGCGCGACGCGGAGCGTCATACCAATTAGCGTCTAGACGAACGCTTGACAAGCGAGACAAGGACGCAAGCCGCGCATGTACCGATCGGAGATCGATGGGATCTCCGATCGGCCAGCACATATAAGCGGCGAGGACGCAGTATCGCGCCGTGCAGCGGACGTCTAGGAGTCCCCTGCGGCGAAGTCCTCTGGTGTTACCTCGTCGAGGAACTCCTTGAAGCGCTCGACCACGTCCTCGGACTCCTCGATGTTGTGCTCGAACTCGATCGCCGACTCGGCGATCACCTCCTCGGCCGCGAATATCGGCGCGCCCGCGCGCACAGCGATCGCGATCGCATCGCTCGGACGCGAGTCGATCTCAAGCTCCCGCCCACCAACGTTCAGCGTGATCGAGGCGAAGAAAGTGTTCTCGCGCAGCTCGGTGACGGCCACCTGAGTGCACTTTGCATCGAGCTCGCCGAGCAGCTCGCAGAGCAGGTCGTGGGTCATCGGCCGCGGCGTGTTGGCCCCTTGCAGCTTCATCAGGATCGAGGCGGCCTCGGGGTGCCCGATCCAGATCGGTAGAAACTTGTTGCCGTCCACCGTCTTCAGCAACACAATCGGCTGCTTGCCGACCATGTCGAAGCTCACGCCATAGATGACCATCTCCTGCACGACGTTCCTCCAGCGGGGGAAATCCAGAGTATAGGTACCCAACCTCGCGCCCCGGCCAGCCCGGACAGCGCACGAGACTCGGTCAGTGGCGCATCCGGAAGCTCCAGAGCTTGTTGCCGAGGAAGTTCAGCGGCATCGAGCCCGCCACGGCGATCGCCTCGGCCGGCACCTTGGCGAGTCCACCCACCTCGACGAGCAGCGTGAGCAGCAGGAATCCGAAGAGAGCGGCGATCAAGCTCACCACGAAAAAACGCACGGCCTGGAAGTGGGCCCTGCCGGCCGAGGCGTCGAACGTCCAGTGGCGATTGAGCACGAAGTTGTTCGTTACGCCGACCAGCCAAGCGAGCACGTATGCCGGCTGATAGGCGACGTGCAGGACGTGCACGCACAGCGTGTAGACAGCGAGGTTGAGCACGAAGCCGACGCCGCCGACGAGCCCGAAGCGAACCAGTTGCAGCCAATTGGCGGGCCGACGCATGCCATGCAGTAGCCGCATGTGCGCCCGCCCTTCGGCGCGATGGTCAGCGCCGCCGGGACGAACGTCCACGACGGTTTCCTGTACGGGCATCCGATCAGGGTACCGAAGGGGGCCACGGAGGGGGCCTTTTGGTCGGAGGGGGCCTGTTTGGTCGGAGAGGGCCTGTTTGGTCGGAGAAGCTTGGTTTGATCGGAGAAGACCTGTTAGTCGGAGGGGCTTGTTTGGGGCGGGGATCTTTGAAGCGCAGCGGTTGGAGGTCCTTGAAATGCGTGGATGCCCCCCACGCGCGCGGGGGGCATGAGCGTTTTTGAGCCAGGTTGAGGCGACCGGGCTGCTGTTGCCCCAAGCGACGCTAGCCTGTGTCGAGGTGAGTATCGGGTCCGACACCACAGTCCAGCGTGACTCGCGAGGGGGCTTGCCGCTTTCGTGGCGTTTGCTCGTGGGCGGGCTCGCCGTCGCCGCGGTCGCCGTCGCCGCGGCTTTGCTGCTCATCGGCGGCGACCATTCGACATCCGCCGGAGCCGTCAAGGCAGGGGTCGCGCAGACCGGTGACAACGTGGGCAGAACAAGCGCAGGCAGCAAAAGCAGCAGCGTAGAAAAGCTCGACTCCTCAGGCCAGAATGGCCACACAACCAAGCCAGGCGTCGCCAACACGAGCACCGGCGCGGGCGGCACGCACTCCACGACAGGCGCCCACACCAAGTCGAGCGGGATCCCAAGCGCCACCGGCGGGGGCTCGCCGGTGGGTGCAAGCGCCGGCGCGGCCAAGGGCGTGGCCGTTGCCGAGGTGCGCGATCCCGAAGAATCCAAGAGCTTCCCGCTGCCGGCTTCGGTGCACCACGCTCGTGCGAGCACGCCAAACGTCGCCGCTGAAGCCGCGATCGCTCCGGGGGCAGCCTCAGACTCTGAAATCCGTAAGGAGCTCGGGGAAGAGGAAAAGGCGAAGGCCCAGGAACAGGCGGCCCGGCGACGTGTGCTCACGCCCGTCGCCGGCGGCTTCTCGGTCGGCGGAAACGGCACGATCCCGATCCCCACAAGCGTGCCCGAAGCCGTGCAGCGTGTGGTCGCCGGCGGCAACGCGATCGCCGACTTCCCCTACATCTGGGGGGGTGGCCATGCGTCGTTCGTCGCCAACGGCTACGACTGCTCGGGCTCAGTCAGCTATGCGCTTGCAGCCGGCGGGCTGTTGAGCGCACCGCTGGTCTCGGGCGACCTCGCCACTTGGGGCGAACCTGGGCCGGGACGTTGGATCACGATCTACGCCAACGCCGGTCACACGTTTATGGACGTGGACGGCGTCTGGTTCGACACGGCCGGTCGCAGTGGGCCATACGCTTCACGCTGGCTTGTGGCGCAGCCTTCGCTCGAAGGCTATGCCGTGCGTCACCCGCCGGGTCTGTAGCGCCCTCAGGGGTTGAGCACGACGGTGCTAAGCATCGTCGTCGTCTGCGGGCTCTGACGCGAAGCGTTGCGCGCGAACAGGCGCAATGTGACCTTCAGTTTGTGAACGTGCTTGAGGCGAGCGGCGGCGCGCGAGGTGAACTTGACGCGGATCGTGCCCTGTCCGGCCTTTGTCGTCACGAGCACGGCCGTGCCGACGACGATCGACTTCGGCGTGCCGGCGGGCAGGCCTGTAGCCGTCGCACCCTTGATACCCAGGCGCTTGGCTGTGCTGTTTTCAAGCAAAACCTCGATGTTGCCGGCCACCTGCTCGTTGGTCGAATAGCGCACGGGGAGGCCACTGCTGAGCGCTTTTTTCAGAGACTTGGAGGTGACTGAGGCACCGAGCACCGGAGGCGGCGTCGACGTGGCAGCTCCACCTGAGCCGCCCGAGGACCCAGAGCTGCCCGTGCCGCCGGGCGGCGTGGTTGAAGGCGTAGGTGCCGGCGCCGGCGCCGGCGCGGGTGTAGGTTCGGGCGACGGCGACGGACCAACGACAGTTATCGGCTCCTTGATAGTCGCAGAGTTATCGCCAACGTCAGTAACAGTGAGACTCACTTCATAGGTTCCACCGTACTGGTATGAATGGTAGACACTCGCCGCACATGGGGGTTGCCATTCGGTAGGAGAGCCACAGTTGGAGACGTCGGGTGAATTTGCCGATGAAGCGCCGGGCGCATAGCCGCTGACGGGGACCGAGCCGTCACCGAAGTTCCAAGTGTAGGTGGCGTAGTTTGGCTGTTCCACGCCACCGGCATTGAAATCGACGCCCGCGTTTAGCGAAATGTCTGACTCCATACCGTCAAAGCCGACGATTTCGTTGACGTTCACCGGGTTCGGTGCGGTGAACTGAGGCACCAGCGAGACACCGGGGATGCAGGGCACTCCCGGATAGGGCAGCTTTAGCGCGGCTAGATTGAAGGCATCGTTGAGATAGTAATCACTGCCCTCTAGAACCTGGTTGAAGAGCGTTCCAGCAAACGATCCTTCCTGGGCGCCGACGTTCCCACCAACGACCGGCGCAAAGAAGTCCCGGCACTCATCGGTTGCCTCATAGCCATGTGGATCCTGCCAGCCGTCCAATAGTGGGTCAGTGACGATATTTTGTTGCTCAACAGCGATCTGGTTGACGATCAGGTCGGCCAGACCCGTGTCACACCAGCCGTCCGGGCTCGCACATTTCACCTGGTTAGGCTCTTGCTGATGCGGGCCTTCTAGGCGTTCCGCTTCGATAATCTTGGCCTGTTCTTCGGGGGACTTTTCTTTGTCTTCCTGTATTTCCTTGGAGCCCTTTAGTTTTGTCTTCTCTTGCTTCTCGATCGGTTTGCTACTGGGATCGTAGCTACCGTCCTGGCAGTCAAATGCCGATTCTTTGTCCTTGACACCAACCAGACCGCCGTCGCCAAGGCCCCCCGCCGTCCAGGGAATCACTCCGTAGAGAATCGTGTTTTCGCCGCCGCTCGAATTGCCGGCATCCATGTCTGAGTGATAGCTGCAGAAGCTCTTTTCATAGGCGGCCTTTTCTTCTTCTTCCTTGTGTTCCTTTTCTTCGGCCGTTTCACCCACTATGTAAGTAGCTTGTTTGTAATCCGAGCAGTGCGAGGCTGAGGGGCCACTATCGAGGCACACCGTTACAGCAGGAGGCGTAAGCAGGTAGAAAATCGTGCCCATACCCTTTGGCAAACTGTGCTGGGCGATAAAAGCGGTGAGCTCTGCTTGAATCTGACTGTCCGTGAGACAAACGGAAGTGTGTTTGCCTTTTACTTCGGGTCCAATCAGATCTTCGGCTTCTGGCGGTTCTGGATCCGTGCAGCCCGACGAAGGATACTCGTCGGTGTCGGTATAGGCACCTTGGAAAGTGGACTTATAGAGAGCGTGCTGGTTGGCGGCGTCGGTGTACTGGGAGTCGACGGCGAAAACGCTAGAAAGTGAGCCACTGGCAGCGCCCATACTTTGGAAGAACCCATCGATCACATGCTGCCAGTCGCCATGGTAGTAGTCCTTTATGGGATCCCAGTAGATCGCATAGGTCTTGCTCGCGCCGACTATCGCGCTTCCGCTTTCGTTACCGAACTTTTCCGGCTCGGGCTTCATCGCTTCCAGTTCGAAAATGGGATCGGCCCGTAGGCTGCCGTCGAGAAGCAGCAAGCTGCGCGGCTGCAAGCCAACCTTTGTCGACCCGACAGTACTCACAAAAGCCCCCGCGGGTGCGTCCGCGAATAGGAACCCTACCGTCAGTGAGACCACCACGGCCAACAAGGCCCGGAGCCCCAATCGATGCATGCGAGAAACGGTTGCCACGGACCAGTCATCGGCAAGCTCGCCTACTTGCCTTAGCCCGAGCGGACAG
The DNA here is from genome assembly GCA_963704555.1 of uncultured Solirubrobacterales bacterium. Taxonomy (GTDB): domain Bacteria; phylum Actinomycetota; class Thermoleophilia; order Solirubrobacterales; family Solirubrobacteraceae; genus Palsa-744. The sequence continues at coordinate 386,253 of OY969921.1, read as the reverse complement.
GACTGCAGCGCCGATTGCAATAAGGCTCGGAGCGGGCACTTCGCGCGCAGCCGTCGAGCCGATATGGCTGGCCCGTGGAATGGGGGCGCACTTGCGAGGCTTGCGGGCGGACATTCAAGGGAGCATGCTGGTGGGAATGGCGGAAGGAGACGCCTATGACAAGCGCAGAAAGGACGCCTGTGACCCGCACTTCGAACATGACTCGAACCCCGGCCGGTAGCGCGCCCGCGCAGGGCACGGTCAAACCCGAGGCGCTGAAACTGTTCGCGCCGCTTCCGCGCCACTACGACCGCGTAGCTGCAGTCTTGAGCTTTGGCCAAGACCCGCGTTGGCGTCGCGCGATGGTCGACGCCGTGCGGGCCCAGAGCAGCGATCGCGTACTCGACGTAGCTACGGGCACTGGACTCGTGGCAGAGGAGCTAGTTCGACGATACGGCTGTGAGGTGGTAGGACTCGACCAGAGCCCGCAGATGCTGGGCGGCGCACAGAGAAGGTTGGATGCGAACCGCAGGCTGGCCGAGCGAGTGTCGCTGGTGCGCGGCGAGGCCGAGCAACTGCCGTTCGCAGACGAGCAATTCGACCACCTGACCTTCACTTACCTGCTGCGCTACGTGGAGGATCCGCCGGCCACGATGGCTGAGCTTGCGCGCGTGGTCAAGGCCGGTGGGCGAATCGCCTCACTCGAGTTCGCCGTGCCACCGCGAGCTCTGTGGCGAGGACTGTGGAGCTTCTACACGCACGTGGGACTACCGGTGCTAGGTCGAGCGGTATCGCGCGAGTGGGCGCACACAGGCAATTTCCTATCCGAGAGCATCCCGTCCTTCTATGAACGCTATTCGGTGGCACGCGTGGTGGAGCTATGGAAGCAAGCGGGAATCATGGACGTGCACGTGCGCCGTATGAGCCTCGGTGGCGGCGTGGTGATGTGGGGCACGAAGCAAGAGCGCGAGCCTGCCACAGGAAGCGCCGTCGCAGGTAGTGACGCCGTTGTGAGAGCCACCAACGACGGCGGTCACGTGGCGGCGATCTCTGGAAAGACAAATGCTCGTGGCGACGCCGAGCCGGCTTGAGCGACCTGCGTTCTACGCACTGCGCCCAGGGCGCTGGCGCGATCTGCTGACGCTGCTGCATCTGCCCTACACGGCTTGGCACCTGAGCTACGTGGCGATAGGCGCAGCCGTAGCGCCGCATCTGGACGGCCATCGCCTGCTGTGGACGCTGCTCGCTTTCCTGCTTGCCGTCGGCGTGGCCGCACACGCGCTGGACGAGCTGCACGGACGCCCGCTGCAGACGAGCATCTCCGATCGTGTGCTGATCGCGCTCACGGTCATCTCTTTGGCGGGGGCGATCGCGATCGGTGTTGTGGGTGCCGTGTCGATCTCCTATTGGCTGTTGGTGTTTGTTGTCGTGGGTGTGCTGCTGGTGCTCGCTTACAACCTGGAGCTACTTGGCGGACGCATGCACTCAGACCTGTGGTTCGCGCTGGCGTGGGGCGCGTTCCCCGCGTTCACGGCCTTCTGGGCGCAGGCCGGCGAAGTGCGTGTCGACGGCGTGCTCGTCGCCGCGGCATGCCTGATGCTGAGCGCGGCGCAGCGACGCCTGAGCACACCGGTGCGCGAGCTGCGCCGGCGAACCGTGTCGCTGCAGGGGGAGCAGCAATTGAGCAGCGGCCGCACGATCGAGCTGGATGCCGCGCGGGTCGCGGCACCGATGGAGGGGGCGTTGATGGCCTGTGCCGCTGGGCTGGTGCTGCTTGCGGTGGCGCTGGTGCTGGGGAGGCTTGCCTGACCGCCTTCCCAGCGGCAGCTCGCCGCCTTCTCTAGCTCCTGTCGGGCTCTCAGGCTCAGGCAAGCACCGCGCTCGCTGCGCTTTGGACGTTACGTCCCAATGGACGGCGGCCCCGGGACAGTCGCTATAGCCCCTTGCGCGCGCGAGTATCGTTATCCGGGATGACCGACATCGGCGACAGCCTGTTCCACAAGGGTCAGCCCGTGTGGGTCATCCAAAGCGACGGCTCCCAACGCGCCGCCGAGTACGTCGGCGAGGGCGAGATGAGCGCCTGGTTCGGCGGCTCGCCCAGCGTGATCGTCGTCTACCCGGACGATCATTCGGGCGGGATGGTCGAGGTCGACCGGGTTATTGCGCGCGAGGCCTGAAACGGCTGCCGCGATGAGGGGTAGAGCCCCGCGCTAGCGATCCGTAATAGGGCGATCCTGGATTCGAACCAGCGCCCTTAAGGCTGGAACCGGCTTCTGCTCTTCGTGGAAGGGAGCGACCAACCAAAGCGCGACCACGGCTTTGTGCATCCTTGGGGCAGCGCCAGACCGGGTGACGGGCTAACCGACAAGGGCCGTTGCGATCAAGCCGATTATTGCGCCAATAACGCCGGCAATGGACCATTCGAAGAAACGCATCTTCAATGACCGACCTTTCTTCGCTGCTTCGCGCTCGGCTGCCGCCGCCTTGCGCTCGGCTGCTGCCGCCTCGCGCTCTTGGTCTAGGGTCCCTTGAAGGTGCACTGCCGCGCTATTCGCCTGCTCGAGCAGCTTCAATATTTCACCCGCATTGCCAGTATCCGCAGGCAGTCTCGCTAGCTCAGACGCGTTCAACGGGACCGTGTCCCCGGTGGGGCCTCTTCGCACGAATGCACCGTCGGGATCAGCCACCGGGCGCGTAGCACTTCCGATGTCGGCGAGGATGACCGGGTGCCCGGAAGCATCCGTATGTAGCATTTGAAGCTCTACTCGGGGCGTGACGAGCTCCGCTGCGTTTTCGAGCATTTGTCCAGCAGCGGTGGGATCGGCTAGTCCGAGCGGCTGCCGGGTGCTCGGATCGACCCCGAGAACAAGTTGTCCCCCGCCGCTGTTTGCCAATCCAGCTATTGACCGTGCTGTTGCGTCGACGTCGGGAACACCGGTCTTGAGCTCCAGATGCTGTCCTTCGCCAAGGTCAATCAGCTGCTTAACGTCGATCAGCGACAGGTCACGCATCCCAGCCAATCTTCCCATTGCTCGCGGCTGAATGCGTGCTGGTAGTCGTCGACGGAACGCCGCATGGCGTCCGCGGCTAGGTAACGATGAACGTGCGCGCCTCGATGCCTCTGCCAGTACCTCCCGGAGAGACGCGACCTTCGGTAATGAACACGGCGCGGTTGACCCACTCATAGCGAGGATCGCCGGCCTCCATTCTCATCAGCGTCCGGTAATACTGATCCTCAAACGCCGTGCCTTCCCCGGCCGCAAGAGCCGCGAGCACACGCTCATTGAACTCCACTACACCGCGGGCACTGGCATAGATCACGGGCCCCTCGTCCATACGCCACTGCATACGCACATCCAACCGGCCCCAACCGTTCGCATCGAACAAAATCCAGTCGGCACCGCCCGACAGGACGCGGCCGGACAGCCGCTCTCCAAGCACAGTGCCACCAACGATCTCTAGGACACGGCGATGACCGAGCGGAGTTGCACCTACCTCCTGCGCCTCCGGTGCAAGATCAATCTGGACTACGCAAACCTCCTCCAACCCAGGCACGGGTGGCATCGTATCCTCAGACGCCACTGAGAGCGCGCCGACGAGTTCGGGTGCCCTGGGTCAGGCTGTGCCGACGGCGACGTTTGAGGTCATCGGCATTCGCAGCGAGCCCTCAGCGGTAGCGTACGGCGCAAGTCGCTCGGCGACCTCATCGGAGACGGCCTGCTGGGAGTGAGAAGACGCGGCGGCGAACACCGACGCGATTGGGCTGGCGGCGATATAGAGGCGGGCGAACTCAGGGTGCGATGCCCACGTGCACTCGATCGTTTCGTCGATGACCGCAACCTCGCGGAAGCCCGCGTCGGACATCAGTTGGGCCAGGGTGGCGCCGTCGCCGAGTGCGTTTGGTGAGTACATCATCTGTGCAGCCTCGGTACTGACGTGCCGCTCGAGCGCGTCGGCGATCTCGCTGAATGGCGGCTTGATGTCCTTCCAGGTCGCAACCGCGACGCGTCCGCCGGGCTTCAGTACGCGTCGAATCTCGGCGAGCGCTGCCGCGCGCTCAGGGAAGAACTGCAAGCCCTGCTGACATAGAGCGACGTCGAAATCGTCGGCGTCGAAGGGCAGCGCCGCGGCGTCCGCCTGGGCGTAGTCGATCGGCGCGGCGTTCTCCTCGGCCGGATGTGAGCGCGCGATCGCGAGCATCGGCTCTCCGAGATCCACACCCGCCACCGATCCGCCCGTACCCGCAAGAATCGCGGCCGCACGTGAGACGACGCCGGTGCCGCAGGCGACGTCCAGCACACGCGAACCCGGCCGCACATATCCATGCTCGACGAGCCGCTTTGCGAACGGCGCGAACATCGCCGGCCCGAGAAACTCCTGGTAGGTCGCCGGCGCGCTCGCGCTTTGAATACCCCAGTCCATCGAGGCCATCAGCCGCCTCCCCTCATGGGATGACAGCGCCGCAAAGCGCGCTCAGAGGAACCTCGATGACCGCGACCATCGAGTCGGAACCTACCAGAAACAAGCTTTCACCTTGTGGCCCGTATCGGCTCGACGGCCTGCTGTGTATGTTATGCGAACTCCCGGATTATGTTGACATCAACATATAATGTGTGGAAGCCGATAACGTCGTCAGGGACGGCCGGCCGGTCCCGCGCGCTCGATGATCTCGGCGGTAGTCATAGGCCGAAGTTGCCGCACCTCACGGACCACGGAGGAGCCGTCTCGTGGCACGCCAACGCATTTGGGCGACACTCATCACTACCATGTGATGAGTTAAGCCTTGTCATTGCGATGTTTAGAGGAGTGAGATCACTCACGGGACGCCGCGCCGCTTGAATTGGGTCTACCACAAGGATCCACCAATGGGCGATCCTGGATTCGAACCAGGGACCTCTTCCTTATCAGGATTGCCTTTGGCCGGGCAATCTGGCTCGTTGAAGCCAGATGTGGTTTGGAGCGGCCCGCGGCGTGCTACCAATTTGCTACCAGAGCCCCGGCAGAGTTGCGTTCAACTCACGGCTTGGGTTCGGCGAGTAGATCGTCAACCCACGCGCGCATCTTCATGACCGCCTCACGGGATGCCGGGCGATCAAGTCGTTCATCGAGCACGTCGTCGTAGTGGAACTCCACCGCCCACGGGATCATGACGCGCGCCTCGTCCATCGAAACGGGCGGAGCCAAACCGGCGTCTGCAAGCAGAGAGAGCAGCTTGCCGAGGTGGTGTATGCGGGGCGGCGCGACACCGGCGTGCGCCAGGGCGGCCTTCATCAGCTTCTCCAACGCCTGCTGCGCGTGGAAACCGATGAGATCGTCAGGCACGTCGGGATCGTCGCCGAGCTTCTGGAGGACGATCTCATCGCTCTCGGCCTTGCGCGCGAGCCGAGCGGCGAGGTCGCCCAGATCAGGTTTCTGCGAGGACACGTCCCTCTGCCAGCGCGTCGTGGATCAAGGTCCCTGGCACATCGCCCCATGCCTCGGCGTACTCGCGGGGGACGACTACGACATCCGCGGCGACCCTCAGCGGATCGAGCACCGCGAGGAGCCGCACCATCTCCGTCGCCTTGCTTACGACCGACGGCTCGATCACGAGAAAGTCGAAGTCGCTGTCCGCATCAGCGTCGCCACGGCCGCGCGATCCGAAGAGGATCACCTTCGACTCGGGCGGCACCGCGTCCGCCAGTAGGCGCCCGGCATGATCGACGATCTCCGCCATATTCATGGACACGACGCTACCGTAACCTGAGGCCATGACACGAGCCGATCTGCATCGCCTTGTGGATGAGCTGCCCGACGAGAGCATGGAGCTGCCGTGGTCCTGCTGACCCGTGCCAAGAAACCCGGTGCTGGCGGCGCTTCGGGCTGCCCTCCTTTGACGACGAGCCAGAGACCGAGGAGGAGCGTCGCGCGGTCGCTGAGGCCCACGCTGACCGGGAGCGGGGCATCGAGCCAGTGCCGCTTGAGAGTGTGCTCGCCGAGTTCGACGGCGATCAATTGGCGACGACTGGACACTTCGCCTCGGACCTCTGGCCCACAGTGCTGCTTGGCCCGCCATCGAAGCCTTCCTCGGCCCTCCGGGCCGGTAGGCGACCCGCCTTTCGTGCTAACAGTTTGCTACCGGCGGTAGCAGAACCAGGCATATCTGAGCAAGGCGGCATCCAGAGAAATCAACTGGCCAGGGCGCAAATCCCTAGCATCCATGCCGCTTTCCAGCCGATTCCTTCGATGGGCGATCCTGGATTCGAACCAGGGACCTCTTCCTTATCAGAGAAGCGCTCTAACCAACTGAGCTAATCGCCCGCGAGCGCCGATTCTAGCGTCCGTCCACACTGCGCGCATGGTGTAAGTCGCGCACCGCCATACCCGCCTCCCGAGGCGCCCTACCTAGCGTCACACCTTTGGGTTAGCGCGACCACTCCCTAGCCCTTCAACCAACGCCAGCGCCTCTTCCGGACCCGCAAACAGAAGCTCGGCCCGATAGCCGCCCTTCTCTGGGCGCACCTTGACCTCGGCGCCGAGCGCCGCTTCGAGCGCCGCGGCGATTGTGGCCGCGGCCTCCTGCTGATCGGGGTGAACGCTGGGCTTATTCGTGCGCGTAACACGCTTGCTCGTAGCAGTTCCACCAGTCTGGTTGGCCTCCCGCGCATGCGCTTCGACCGTACGTACAGACCATCCCTCACGGACTGCATCGCGAGCGAGACGACGCCGCGTAGTGTGATCCTCGGCCAGCAGCAGTGCCCTGCCGTGGCCCTCACTGAGCTTCTCCTGCTCGAGCAACTCGATCGTCTCGTCCGGCAAGTCCAGCAAGCGCAACAGGTTCGACACCGCCACACGGCTGCGACCCACACGGCGCCCTACCTCCTCGCGCGTCAGCCCCAGCTCCTCGACCAATGCTGCGCAAGCTCGCGCCTCCTCGATCGGATTCAGATCCTCGCGCGACATGTTCTCGATCAGCGCTAGCTCGAGCGTGACAGCGTCGTCGCGAGCGCGTACAAGCGCGGGGATCTCTGTCAATCCCGCGATTTGGGCTGCGCGCCAGCGACGCTCGCCAGCGACGAGCTCGTAGGAGCCTCCAGGCTTGGGCCTCACGAGCACGGGCTGCAGCACACCGCGCTCCGACAGCGAGCCCGCCAGCGCGTTTAGCGAATCTTCATCGAAGTACTTGCGCGGCTGCCGCGGATTCGGAGCGATCAGCTCGACCGGAAGATCGCGCAGCTCCCCCTCGGTCCGTGCCTCGCTTGAGACGGACAGGATCGCCTCCAGGCCGCGGCCCATACCCGGCTTGGGCCTAGCCACGAGCAGCTACCTCCTTGGCCAACTCGAAGTACGCCTCGGCTCCGGCGCTGTGCGGGTCGTGGTGAGTCACGGGAAGTCCATAGCTTGGGGCCTCCCCGACCCTCACGTTGCGCGGTATCACTGTATTGAAGACTAGATCCGCGAAGTGCTCGCGCACCTCACGCTCCACGTCTCGCCCAAGACGGGTGCGATTGTCGTGCATCGTCAGTAGCATCCCGGCGACGGTCAGCCTGGGGTTGAGCTGGCGTTGCACGAGCGCCAACGTCTCCAGCAGGCCCGCGAGTCCCTCCAAGGCGAAATACTCGGTCTGAACGGGAACGATCACCCGGTCGGCAGCTACCAGCGCACTCACGGTCAGCGGACCTAGCGAAGGCGGGCAATCGAGCACGATGTACTCGAACTGCTCCTTCAAAGGAGCGATCGCCTCCTTCAGTCGCTGCTCGAAGTCATCCAGGCGCGGAAGCTCAACGTTTGCGCCCGCCAGCCCAGGACCCGCCGGAAGCAGCCTCAGAGATTCGATCGAACTATCGACGAGCGCTTCGGTCGCCGTATTCTGTTCCGTTATCACCTCATAGAGGCCCGGAGCCTGCGCCCGTGACACACCGAGGCCGACCGTAGCATTTGCTTGGGGGTCTACGTCGATCAGCAGAGTCACGTAGCCGGCCTCGGCTATGCACGCGGCGACGTTGATGGCCGTGGTTGTCTTCCCCACGCCCCCCTTCTGATTCGCGATCGCGTACACCTTGCCCATCGTCGCAGGCACGCTAGCGCTGTTCACGGTCGGAGCAGGTGTCGGGTGGCCGAACCGACACGATCCCTCAACATCAACCTCACCCAGCCAGTGGCCGCTTGCGGGCCATTCCGGCGCGACGAGGGAACCTATCCGGCGTCTCCCGCACCTTCAAGTAGACGTGCAGGTGACGATCGCGGGCCCCCTCGAAAGGGTTCACATTGAGTATTTCCAGACGTTGCAACCCCAATTGGCCGGCTGCCGCGAGCGCAGCCTCCTCATTCTCCGTATCCCTGCGTCCACGCCAATCAACGAGGACACCTCCGAGGGTGAGCAATGGCGCCGCGTACTCCAGCACAACAGGGGCGGGCGCGAGAGCGCGCGCCAGCAGCGCTTCGTGGGCGCTGAGACCATCCGGCCACTCCTCGGCTCTGCCCTCGACCACGAACGCGTTGTCGATCCCCGCTGCCGCGATCATTCCTCGCAAGAAGCGACACTTCTTGGTTTGACTCTCGACGAGCCAGACCTCGCTGAGTGGCAACGCCACCGCCAGCGCCAGTCCCGGGAAGCCGGCTCCACTGCCGATGTCGGCTAGACGCTTGGCGGATCCGACGAGATCGACCTCGAGCGCCACCAGCGAGTCGGCTAGGTGTGCGTCGATCGCCTTCTCGGGGCTGCGCACAGTCGTCGGCGCACGGTCATCCACAGCAAGCGTCTTCAGGATCGTGCTCAATTGAGCACGGGCACGGGGAGCCAGTCCATGCCGGCGGGTGAGCTCCCGAACCCGGCCGTCCATCGGCCCTTCGTATCGGGCGAAGTACTCGGAGTAACCGGCCCTCATGTCACGGATGCGAGCGCTCACATGGGTATCAATCTCGTCGGTCAACACGCTCTCAACGACCGGCAGCACATCTTCTGTCAACGCGGCCCCGCGGGCCATCCATTGGAAGTAGGAGCGTCCGTCGTGATGGTAGGGGCCATATAGGCGAGCACGAGGGAAAAGATTTTGCAGCCAAAGAAAGATCGCCTCGTGCCTGATGTGCATCTTAAGGGTGATCTGTGGCTGCTTGCCGTCCCCGCCGAAGTGGCCCTCGCCGATGAGCAGGCCCGCAACGAGCCCCCTCTCCACATCCGTAATCTCATGCTCCAGGGAGTCGTCCATGCCCTCATTGTTTCACGGGGGAGAAAAACGTGAAACGCTCCATGCCGACCCCGCGCCGGACCTCGCGCTTTGGCTATTGCCAACGCCAGACGGATTCAGCCTTCCTCCGGCTCCACGACCAAATACCGCTCAGGCTCGTCGCCCTCGCTGTGCGTCTGCACACCGCCTCGTTCGCGCAAGTACTCGTGCACGATCCGTCGCTCAGAAGCCGGCATCGGGTCCAGCTCGATCGCTTCCCCGCTGCGCAGCGACTCCTCCGCCGCATCCGCGGCAAGTGCGTGCAGCGTCTCCTCGCGGCGCTCCCGATAGCCATCGGCGTCGATCGCTACTCGCGCCCCTGGCGCGCCTCCATGGAAAACGATCCGTTGCGCCAGGTGCTGAACCGCGTCGATCGTCTGGCCGCGGCGCCCGATGAACAGGCCTAGGTCATCCCCGTCGACACTACCCAGCAAAACCCCATCGGCCTGCTCGACCTGTACATCCGCGTCGAGGCCAAGGCTGTCCACGATCTCCTCGAGCAGCTCCCGGAGAACGACAACGGGGTCCTCCTGCTCCTCCTCGCGAAGCTCTTCTGCCTGGCTCATCGTCGCCTGCCCGAGCGCTTCTTCTTCTTGCGTGGCGGCGGAGGGGGCGCACTGCCGACGCCGGCGCCCGCCAATGCGGGCTCAGCCTTTGGCCCGCGCGGGTCCTCAGGCTTGCCGTTCGACAGTGCCTTGCTGGTGCCCGGCGGGCTGACTCCCTTGGCGACAGACACCGGTGGCGGGCCAAAGCTGCGGCGAACGTAGTAGCCCTGGCCAACCGTCCACAGGTTGGTCGTTATCCAGTACACCAGCAGGCCGGCAGGGTACTTGTAGAGGATGATCACGAAGAACAGCGGCAAGGCCATCATCAGGCGCCGCTGTGTCGGGTCGGCCGTCGCCGACATCGTCATCGTCGAGACAAGCTGAGAGGCCACATAGAGCACCAGCAGCACGATCAGGGCCACACCGGTCGCCTTGGAGGTGATATCCGGTATGAACAAGAATTTGGCCGAGCCGGGGTCCACACTCTGGCAGCCGGTTTGTTCGACGTATTTGGTTGGCAGCCCGGAAAACGTCGAGATGGCGGTGTGGTGCAGCGAGTTGTAGTGGCTGACCAAGGCCGGTCCACAGATGTTCTTCTTGAGATCTGTTCGCAGCATGTAGAACAGCGAGATAAACACCGGGAGCTGCAGCAGCAGCGGCAGACACGAGGCAAACGGATTGACTTTGTGCTCCTTGTAGAAGCCCATGATCTCCTGCTGCTGGCGCTGCTTGTCGTCTTTGTACTTCTCCTGCAGAGCCTTCAACTCTGGAGCCAGACGCTGCAGTTCCTGCATCGAGCGGAACTGCTTGAGCGTTAGCGGAACCAAGACCGCTCGTATCAACACCGTCAACCCCACGATCGCCAAACCCCAACTCGTGGTCGTGATGTTGGTGTGGATGAAGACCAGGATCGACTGGAAGACGCTGATCAGCGGCGAGAACGCTTCCTCGATGATGTTGGCAAGGATGAACATGGGCAAGGTTCCTGACGCTACTCGACGCGGCGATCGAGCCTGAACAATCCCTGAGCCGAGACGGGGTCATAGCCACCGTCGCTCCACGGATTGCACCTAAGCAAGCGCCACGTCGCGAGCACGAGGCCCCTCAGTATGCCGTACTCCCGGACCACCTGTACCGCATAGCGAGAGCAGGTCGGCTCGTACTTGCAGCGCCTTGGCAGCGCCGGCGAGATCAAGCGCTGGTAGAAGACCACCGGAGCCAGTAGAACCGACTGTGCCGCGCGCTCAATTCTCACGAGCAACCGCTCCGGCCTTGCGCAAACCTGCTCGTCCAATCAGCTCCTCAAGCGCGCCGTCGATCCCCTCCAACCCCTCGCGCTCGACAAGCTCGCGAGCCTCAGGCCTCGCCACTACGACAACATCATTGCCTCCCTCGAGTTGATCCTCGACTCCGGCAAAGGCCTCGCGCAACAAGCGCTTAACGCGGTTGCGCTCCACCGCGCCCCCGACCTTGCGCGAAACCGACAACCCAAGCCGCGGGCGATCCACCGACTCGTTTGGGAACGAATAGAGGACCAGATGGCGGTTTGCCACCGAGCGGCCCTGGCGGTAGACGCGCTCGAACTCCGCGCTGCGCGACAACCGTTTCCCGCGGCTCGGGGATCGCGCCGTCATCGCTGCGAACCCACTAGGTAGAGAGGCGCTTGCGCCCCTTGCCGCGCCGCCGCTTGAGCGTGAGCCTGCCTGCGCGCGTTCGCATCCGGGCACGGAACCCGTGGGCACGAGCTCGCTTGCGTTTCTTTGGCTGATAAGTGCGCTTCATGATCGATTGTCTCCGGCCGCGCTCGTATTCCCACCGCAAACCGAGCGTGGCGTCGGCTGCGGCAGACCGGCTTCCGCCGGGCGCTGAAGTATAAAGGTCAGCCGGCCTGCCACCGACCAAAGTTTCTCCGGTCAGCCAAATCGCGGAATTTCTCGCCATTTGCGGTGACCGCGATCTTTGCGTGAGCGCGGGCGCCTGGGCTCGGATATATTCGGTCCACCGGGCCCTTCGCGGGCCCCACACGAATGACTTCCGCCCGCTTTCTCCTCCCAAAGGAGCAGGTTTACCCTGCCGTGAGCACCGAGCTCGAGCACATCTGGTCGCAAGTAGCCGCTGAACTCTCAGCCTCTATCGACGAGCCCATCTACCGCATCTGGTTGGCGCCCCTGCGGGCAATACAGCTCGACGGCGAGCACCTCACGATCGAGGCTCCGCCCCAGACCTACGCCTGGGTTAGAGAGCGTTTTGGACGCGTACTACAGACCGCTGCCGCTGCCGTTATCGGGCCCGGCGTGACGTTGGACATCCTGGAAGCGACGGCACACACGCGTAGTGGGAAGAGTCGGAAAAGACAACCGGTCACGACCCAGGTTGCCCAGGAGAGTCAATCGACCGCGTCGACGCCGCCAGAGCTCACCCAAGCATCCTGGGGCAATCCCAAGCTGACCTTCGACCAGTTCGTCATCGGCGACTGCAATCGGTTGGCCCACGCCGCGGCGCTGACCGTAGGCGAGCTTCCCGGTCAGGCTTACAACCCGCTGTTCGTCTGTGGTCCTCCGGGCGTGGGCAAGACCCACCTGTTGCAATCGATCGCCACGTTCATCGCCACCTACAGCCCCGGCTTGAATGTCCGCTGTAGCACTGGGGAGTCCTTTACAAATGACTTCATCAGAGCCCTTGGCTGCAGCCAACTCGACAACTTCAAGGCGGGTTTTCGCCATGTCGACGTACTTCTGGTCGACGACGTCCAGTTCCTGGAGCGCAAGACCCGCACCGAGGAAGAGTTCTTCCACACCTTCAACGCCCTGTACGACGCCGGTAGCCAGATCGTTCTGACCTCCGATCGCCCACCAAGCGACCTACAGGCACTCGAAGATAGGCTGCGCGAGCGCTTCCAATCCGGACTCGTCGCGGACATCCGCTCTCCAGAGCTCTCAACCCGTATGGCTATTCTGCGAAAGCGCGCGCAGCATGATGGTCTGGAACCACTCGATGAGCTTGCGCTCGAAGCGATCGCCAAGCGCATAACGGTCAACGTTCGCGCGCTTGAGGGAGCACTCATCCGTGTGGTTGCCTTCGGCTCGCTCACGGGCCGTCCGTTGAGCGCCGAGCTAGCCACAGAGGTGCTCGACGGTCTCTACCCCAAGATGGCCCCACCTCAACGCTCGATCGCTGAGATCAAGGCTGCGGCATGCGAACAGTTCGGTATCTCCTCCGAGGAGCTCGTCTCAGCCGGTCGTACAGCGCGGCTTGCCTGGCCAAGACAGGTGGCCATGTACTTGGCCCGCGAGCTCACACAGGAGTCCTTGCCGAGCATTGGACGTGAATTCGGCGGACGTGACCACACGACAGTTCTACACGCCTGCAAGCGAACTTCGGAGCGAATCTCCGAGAACGTTTCTTCTCGCGCCGCTGTGGAAGAGTTGCGCACAAGATTGAGCTCGCAGCCAGTTGACCGACGGACTTGAGACACTTTTCAACGCTGTGCTCACAGACCCTCGGCTCAGATCCTCCCCGATACCGCCAAACCACACTTCTCAACAGCCCCTACTAACCCTATAAACCTATTCAGGTGCATAAGTGAAGCTTTCTCTCTCGACTCCTGAGCTGTTGATCCAGTTGCAGACAGCGACGCGTGTCGCTTCTTCTCGCGCTTCTATTCAAGCTCTCTCCGGCGTCATGATCTCCGCCGACGGAGAAACTCCCGTGTTGCTCGCGACAGACATGGAGGTTGGTCTACGCGTGCCTCTTGGTGGCGAGATTCTTAGCCCGGGCTCGGCTGTACTGCCTGCGCGACTACTTCTTGAAGTTATCCGCTCGCTTCCGCAGGAGACGGTCACGCTGGAGCTACGTGCTCAGGAGCAGGACGTTGAGCTGATCTCTGGCTCGGCCAAGTTCCATCTGCGCACGCTGCGCTCCGAGGATTTCCCCACCCTCCCAAGCTCAGACCCAGCCGGGCGCATGACGCTTCCCGCCCAAGCGTTTGTGGATACCGCCACGCAGGTTTCTCGTTCGGCCTCCAAAGACGAGACGCGGCCTGTGCTCACCGGCGTATTGATCTCCGCGGGCGGGCAGGAGCTGACGATGGTTGCCACCGATTCCTATCGACTCAGCGTCAAGCACGCCACGCTTGACGCTGCTCTGCAGGGGACGATCGAGGCGAACGTGCCGGCCCGTGCTCTTCAGGAGCTGGCCCGTATAGCGCAGTCGATGGAGGAGTCCGAGCTGACGATCAGCTTGGGGCAGAATCAGGTTGTCTTCGAGCTCGGCGAGGTTGTCCTCTCCTCCAGACTGATCGATGGTCAGTTCCCCAATTATCGTCAGCTCCTGCCCGAGTCGGTCGACCACGAACTGCGTCTCTCAAGCGCCGAGATTGCCGACGTCGTTCGACGTATCAGCCTGCTGGCGCAAAAGAACGCGCCCTTGCGACTCAGCTTTAGCGAGGGTGAGCTGACGGTTTCCGCCCAGACCCCGGATGTCGGCGAGGCAAGCGAGATGCTGCCGATCCCCTTCTCGGGCGAGCCGTTTGAGATCGGCTTCAACCCCGAGTTCCTGCGCGATGGTCTTGAGAGTGTGGAGTCCGAGGAGCTCGTGCTCAAGCTCATCAGTCCGCTGCGTCCCGGCTTGATCGAGTCGCCGGACGGCGGGGAGTTTGTCTATCTCATCATGCCGATTCGCCTGAATACATGAGCTCTGGCCGGGGCAACTCTGCGTCCTCCATCCTTGTGTGCTCAGCACATCGCGGTTGGTGGGTCCTTGATCTGCTTGGCCAGAGCCGGCATATTGGATGAATGATGTGAGGTGCTGGTTCTCGAGCTGCATCTCCGCGACTTCCGCACCTACGCGCGTGCCCAGGCGCGGCTAGGTCCAGGTCTGACAGTTGCCCACGGCCCCAACGGAGCGGGCAAGTCCAACCTGCTCGAGGCTCTTTACTTCGGTTGTACCGGCTATTCACAGCGCACGCGCAATGAGCGAGAGTTGGTGCGCTTCGGGGCGCCGGCCGCACGTGTGGTCGTCCAGCTTTCAGATCGCGGCCGCCGCCACGAGTTGGCCGTCGGGTTTCAGCCTGGTTCTCCGAAGCACATGACCGCCGACGGCGCTCCGGTTGAGCGTCTCGCCGACGTTCAGGAGCGGCCGCTCGTTAGCGTCTTCTCCCCCGACCGTTTGGAGTTGCTCAAGGGTCCGCCGACATTGCGTCGAGCCCACCTGGATCGGCTTGTGACCGCGTTGTGGCCGGCTCGCGTCCAGACTCGCCGCGACTATTCGCGAGCATTGGCGCAACGTAATGCGCTGATAGCCGGGATTCGTGCCGGCCGTGCATCGCGCTCCACGTTGCCGAGCTGGGATGCCGAACTTGCCCGGCATGCGCTTGCGCTGAGCAGCGACCGTGCCGCGCTCGTGGAGCTGCTTGCCGAGCCCTTCGCGCAACGGGCGCGACAACTTGGTCTCAGTGGGGAGGCCCGTCTGGAGTATCGGCCCCGGTCAAAGGTCTCCGATGTTGAGGGGTTCCTCGCGCGGTTGACCGAACAACTCCCCACGGACCTGAATCGCGGCTTCTCCACTTACGGACCGCATCGCGACGAGCTTGAGATCTCGCGCGATGGGCGCGAACTGCGTTCGTTTGGCTCGCAGGGAGAGCAACGGTTGGCTTTGCTCGCGTTGTTGCTGGCTGAGCGCTTCGTCCTCGCACGCGAACGCACGCATGTGCCGTTGATGTTGTTGGACGACGTGATGAGCGAGCTCGATGTGACCCGCCGCGAACTACTTTCCGCTGAGCTACAAAGCGCCGGGCAGAGCGTGATCGCGACTACGGATCTCGCGCATGTCCCTGGTTCTGGGGACGGTGGCGTTATGCGCTTGCGGATCTCGCCTGGGGCCATTTTGGGAGAGGCGCTCGCCGCGTGAGCCGGCTTGCCCCCCGCCCTTTGTCGTTTGCGCTTGAGGGGCTGACGGCGGCGCTTGCCCCCGCAACCACGCTGGCGCGGGTACAGCAGGTCTGGGAACAGGTGCTTGGAGCTCGGATCGCCGGGGCGGGGACTCCAACCTCCGAGCACGACGGGGTGCTGACGGTCGTGTGCGCCGACTCGGTTTGGGCAGCCGAGCTTGAGCTGATGGGGCCTGAGCTCGTCGAGCGTCTAAACGTTGCTGTGGGTGGCGAGACCATCCATAAGCTGCGCTGTCGCACAGGCTGAGCAATCTCACGCCTTCGGCCTGGCGCCAGGGTCCTCCCTAACAACACTCCAGGGCTTTTTCGCGGCTCCAAATAGGCCGTTATTTTGGCTTGTTTGCAGGTAATTCTTGCGTACACCTAGGCCGGTTCCAAGGGGTCGCTGTGCTATCGTTAGACAAACACACCCCGCGCCCCGGACCGAGGTATTAGACGCTCGGCGACCGGGGCGTTCTCGCGTCATCGGAGGACCATTTGGCGACCGACACATCAAGCTCGCAAACGCAGCCTGCCGCAAAGGGGGGCGCCAACGACCCCTCGATGGCCGGCAACGCCAGCTATGACGCACAGGACATAACCGTCCTCGAGGGCCTGGAGGCTGTTCGCAAGCGCCCCGGTATGTACATTGGCTCTACGGGGATCATGGGTTTGCACCACCTTGTGTACGAGGTTGTGGACAACTCCGTAGACGAGGCGCTCGCCGGTTTCTGCACAGAGGTGTCGGTCACGATTCATCCCGATAACTCGGTCACTGTCGTCGACAACGGCCGCGGTATCCCGGTCGCGATGCACGAGAAGGAGGGGCGCCCGGCCGTCGAGGTCGTATTGACGGTTCTGCACTCCGGCGGCAAGTTCGGCGACGGCGGTGGCTACAAGGTCTCCGGCGGCCTGCACGGCGTCGGCGTCTCGGTCGTCAACGCTCTGTCCGAACACCTGCGCGTTCAGGTCAATCGCGACGGCTACGTCTTCTCGCAGGAGTACGCGCGCGGCGCTCCGCAGCAGGAGCTGCAGCGCGGCGAGAAGCTCGCCGCCGGCGCGCCCACGGGCACGACCGTCACCTTTCTACCCGACGCCGACATCTTCGAGTCGCTCGACTTCGACTTCCACACGCTCGAGGAGCGTCTGCGCGAGACGGCCTTCCTCACGAGGGGCCTGAGGATCTCGATCGTCGACGAGCGCGCCGAGGGTCACTCAGCAGAGTTCCAGTACGAGGGCGGCATCGAGGATTTCGTTGCCTACCTCAACGAAAACAAGGACACAGTGCACCGCAAGGTGGTGTTCTTCGCGGGGGAGAGCGAGGAGGGGGCGGTTGAGGTCGCGATGCAGTGGAACTCCTCCTACCAGGAGTCGATCCACTCGTTCGCCAACAACATCAACACGCGCGAGGGTGGCTCGCACATGTCGGGCTTCCGCTCCGCCCTGACGCGCACGCTCAACAAGTACGCCCGTGACCACGGCCTGCTCAAGGAGAAGGAGGACAACCTCTCCGGCGAGGACGTGCGCGAGGGTCTGACGGCCGTCATCTCGGTCAAGCTGCGCGATCCACAGTTCGAGGGCCAGACAAAGACCAAGCTCGGCAATCCCGGCATGGCCGGCTTCGTCGAGTCGATCGTCAACTCCGGCCTGGCCGAGTTTCTCGAGGAGAATCCCAGCGAGGCTCGCGCCGTGATCATGAAGGCTGTGCAAGCCCAGCGTGCGCGCGACGCCGCACGCAAGGCTCGCGATCTGACTCGGCGCAAGTCGGCCCTGGAGAACTCGACGCTGCCTGGCAAGCTTGCCGACTGCTCTGTCAAGGACCCGAGCCTTGCCGAGTTGTTCGTGGTCGAGGGCGACTCCGCCGGCGGTTCAGCCAAGCAGGGGCGCGACCGCAACACGCAGGCCGTGCTGCCGCTGCGTGGCAAGATCCTCAACGTCGAGAAGTCGCGCATCGACAAGGTGCTGGCAAACACCGAGATCCAGGCGTTGATCACGGCGATCGGCACCGGCGTGCGCGATGAGTTCAACATCGAGAATGCGCGCTACCACAAGGTCATATTGATGACCGACGCCGATGTCGACGGGGCGCACATCCGTACACTCGCGCTGACGCTGCTGTTCCGCGAGATGCAGGAGTTGATCGAAGCCGGCTACGTGTACATCGCCAAGCCGCCGCTGTACAAGCTCAAGCAAGGTTCGCGCGAGCGCTACATCGAGAAGGACTCCGAGCTGGAGGACATCCTGCTCTCTGACAAGTGGGAGAAGCTGAACGTCTTCGACCGTCACGGCACCCAGTTCAAGCTGACCGACACGCGCTGGCAGCGCTTCGTGCGCCTGCTTGCGCAATACGAAGGCTGGTCATCGACGCTGCGCGCCGTGCACGGGCACGAGATGGTGCAGTTCCTGGAGGAGTCATCGCTGCTGGGCGAGCAGGTCATGAGCGCGGAGAGCGCGATCGAGCTGCTGTCTCGCGCAGGGCTCGAAGGCGAGACACATGCCACCGAGCTGGTCGACCAGGACCCGCTCGAGCTACGCGTGAAGGCTACGGAGACTCGCACCGGCTTTGCCCGCACCCACCGCATCAAGCGCAGCTTGTTCGACTCGCAGGAGTACCGCCAGCTTGCCTCCGTGCACAAGCAGCTGATCGAGCTTGCCGGCACGCCCGCTTTCGAGGTGCGTCTCGGCGAGGCCCAAGAGAGCGCGCCATCGTTTGAGGCACTGCGCACGGCTGTAATGACGGTCGCGCAGAAGGGCATCAAGCTGCAGCGCTTTAAGGGTCTCGGCGAGATGAACGCCGAGCAGCTCGGCGAAACGACGATGGCGCCTCAGTCACGCACGCTGGCGCAGGTCACGCTGGAGGACGCAGCGGCAGCCGATCGCATCTTCTCGATGCTGATGGGCGATCAGGTCGAGCCGCGCAGGGCCTTCATCGAGGACAACGCGAGAGCAGTTGCCAACCTAGATGTCTGAAATGAGGAGGGTGGATTTGGATTATCAGGAGCTTTCTGGGTCCTCAGGATCAAGCAGATCAAGGACGTACCCCTTCGGGGCACAGGCAGGCTGCGCGCGGCGTGCTCTGCACGCGAGCGAGCGAGGACGCAGAGATGCGCAGATCATGAGGACCCAGAATGGCAAGCGTTGATTTGATCGGCGGTGGCAACGTCGAGCCGCGTGCGCTCGAGGAGGAGATGCGCACCGCCTACCTCGACTACGCGATGTCGGTGATCGTCGGACGCGCGCTGCCCGACGTGCGCGACGGCCTGAAGCCCGTACACCGCCGCGTGCTCTACGCGATGAACGAACTCGGCCTCGGGCCCACTCGCTCCTACGCCAAGTGCGCGAAGATCGTCGGCGAGGTGATGGGCAACTATCACCCGCACGGCGACTCGGCGATCTACGACGCGCTCGTACGTATGGCCCAGGAGTTCTCGATGCGCTACGAGCTCGTCGACGGCCAGGGCAACTTCGGCTCGATTGACGACGATCCGGCTGCCGCCATGCGCTACACCGAGGCGCGCTTGGCCCGCATCGCCACGGAGATGCTGCGCGATCTGGACATGGACACGGTCGACTTCACGGTCAACTACGACGGCTCGCGTCAGGAACCGATGGTACTGCCCGCGCGCTTCCCCAACCTGCTCGTCAACGGCTCCTCGGGGATTGCCGTGGGCATGGCCACCAACATCCCGCCGCACAACCTACGCGAGGTGATCGGCGCCACGATTGCCTACATCGAGGACCCCGAAATCGACCTCGACGGCCTAATGCAACACATCAAAGGTCCCGACTTTCCCACCGGCGGGATCATCCTCGGCCACCAGGGCATCCGCGACGCCTACGAGACCGGCCGTGGCCGCGTGCGGGTTCAGGCCAAGGCCCACATCGAGCCGCTGCGCCAAGGCAAGGAGGCGATCGTCGTCACCGAGTTGCCCTTCATGGTCAAGAAGGCCGGCGAAGGCAACCTCATCACCAAGATCGCGGAACTGGTCAACGAAAAGCGCATACCTGAGATCTCGGATCTGCGCGACGAGACCGACAAGCGCGGCATGCGCCTGGTGATCGAGCTCAAGCGCGACGCGATCCCCAAGGTGGTGCTCAACAAGCTCTACAAGCACACCTCGATGCAGACCACCTTTGGCGTGAACATGGTGGCGCTCGTGGACAACGTGCCGCGCACCTTGAACCTGCGCGCCGTCATCCACAACTACGTGGCCCATCAGCGCGAAGTGATCGTGCGCCGCACCAAGCACGAGCTCTCCGAGAAGGAGGCTCGCGCGCACATCCTGCAGGGGCTTTTGATCGCGCTTGAGAATCTCGACGCGATCATCGAACTGATCCGTGCGTCGCGCGACCGCGAAGCCGCACGCGAACAGTTGATCGAGCGCTTCGAGCTGAGCCCGATCCAGGCGACGGCGATCCTCGACCTACGTCTCTCGCAGCTGACGGCGCTCGAGGCCGATTCGATCAAGCAGGAGCACGCCGACGTCAGCGAGCGTATCGCCGAGCTGCGCGCGATCCTCGGCGATGAGACACGCGTGATGGGGGTGATCAAGGAAGAGCTCACCGAGATCTCAGAGCGCTTCGGCGACGAGCGGCGCACCGACATAACCCACTCCGAAGACGAGATCGACATCGAGGATCTGATCGCCGACCAACAGATGGTCATCACGATCACCAACACCGGCTACATCAAGTCCCTGCCGCTCGACACCTATCGTCAGCAGCAGCGCGGCGGGCGGGGGGTGACCGGCATGGACATGAAGGACGGCGATTTCATCGAGCACCTGTTCGTCTGTTCCTCACACGACTATCTGCTGTTCTTCTCAAACCGCGGCAAGGTCTACCGCTCGAAGGTCTACGAGTTGCCCGAGGCTTCGCGCACGGCCAAGGGTCGCGCACTCGTCAACGTCCTACCCCTGCGCGAAGACGAGCGCATCCAAGCCGTGCTCTCCACACGCGACTTCACCGAGACCAAGTACCTCGTGTTCGCCACGCGTGACGGCACCGTCAAGAAGACCGAGTTTCAGGCCTACAACACACCGATCAAGGCCGACGGCATCATCGCGATCAACATCCGCGACGAGGACGAGCTGCTTGCCGTGCGTGCGGTCGATCCCGAGGACGAGGTCATCATGGTCTCAAGGGCCGGCCTGACGGTGCGCTTCGCCGAGTCCGCGGTGCGCTCGATGGGCCGCGACACCACCGGCGTGCGCGGCATGGACGTCGGCAAGAATGGCAAGGTGATCGCGATGGACGTCGCCCGCGACGACATGGACCTGCTTGTCGTGACCGAGAACGGCTATGGCAAGCGCACGCAAATAGACCAGTACCGCAAGACCAACCGCGGCGCCAAGGGCGTGAAGACGATCGGTCTCACCGAGCAGAAGGGCGCCCTCGGCGGAGCGCTCGTCGTGCGCGAGCACCAGGAGTTGGTTTTCATCAGCGTTGGCGGCATGGTCCAGCGCACGGCCGCCGGTGGCATCTCCCGCCAAGGACGCTCGGCGACCGGCGTGCGCGTCATGAACCTCAAGGACGACGACGTCGTTAGTGCCGTAGCGCTGGTCGTCGAAGGTGGCGAGACCGATGAGTCCCAGGGGGTGCAGGAGGGTATGGCGATGGGCGATGCCCCGGGCTCGGAGGCTGTCGAGTCAGACTTGGATACGGGCGGAGTCGCAGGCGACGAGTAAGTCAGGCCGGGTCGGTCATCGCTACCGGGTCAGCCTTCTCCGGCGCATGACGCGTCGATCTCGGCGCATCGTGCGCCAATTCTGGCGCACGCAGATTATCGCCCGATCCCGTGGCAAGCTCAAATCGAGCCCATGTCCGCTAGGTAGCGACGTAGAAGCGGGTTGGTGAAGCGCCAGTCGCCGCGGCCGGCACTCTCGACGATGGCGGCGTCTCGCAACGCCTCCAACGCGCGCCGGACGCCGCCGCGCGAGAGCTGCGGATAGACCGGCTGCCCGCGGGCGATCCGCTCAGCCACCACCAGGCCAAGTTTGTGCATACCGCGGATCCGCTCGACGGTCTGCTCGTGGCTGATCCGGTCGGCCCTGAGCGCGCCGAGCATCCCCTGCTCGGCGATCGACACGTCTACCTGACGCGTGTCGAGTTCGACCGTTGCGAGGTGGGCCTTTTGTGCGATCAGCATGGTCGTGCGTGGATGCAACTCGCCGTAGTCCACGATTCGCTCGAGCGCGGAGCTCTCCACTTCGCAGCTATCGGCCTCAAAACGCTCGGTTAGCCCCTCGGTCCACGCCAAGTGGTCGATCGGACGCAGATCGTGAAAGCCGCCGAACTGGTGGAGGGCGCGTTGACTCGGAGTGAACAGGTCGCGCATCAGGTGCTCCATGCTTCCAGCGAACAGAAAGCTGACGTCAGTGCTGCGCTGGAATATCGCGCGCATCCGCTTGGTCAGGCGGTCAGGATCGCCGTATGGCTGCCCGGAACTCGATATCTCCTGAAACTCATCGAAGAAGACCACCACCTGCTTGCCATCCGCCAGTGCGATCCTTCCTGGGAGCGCTAGCGCGTAATCGAGGTAGCGATCGGGGTCGCGCGCGGCCAGCCCTGGCTGAAAGGCTATTTCCAGCTCATCGCCAAGCTGTACCTTGGACTTGACCACCGTCGATGTCTGAAGTGCGTCGGCGACGAACCGTCCAGCCCTGCGCGTTTGATGCAGGATCCGTCGCAACCCCGAGCGGTTGGAGATTGTGGCGGCCACCAGCGTCTCTGCGAACTCGGCCGGCGTCGCAATGCGAAACAGGTCGACGGCCACCGTGTAGAGGCCACGCTTGGCAAGCCGATCGAGAGCCGCGTCGCACACGCTCGTCTTGCCGGTGCGACGCGCGCCGGCGACCACCACGCTCGCACCGCCGGCGAGCGTCGAGCCGATCTCGCGAACGTCCACGGCCCGGCCGATCATCTGGCTGGCCGGGATCGGCTGGTCGGTAGGGAAGAGATCGCTGCTGCGCTGCCGGCTCATAGCCAAACTAAGTATACACCGATTCTGGCGCATAATGCGCCCAGTTTGGCGCATAGGTATTTGGGACGGACTCTCGATGAGACCGGGAAGCCGTTGGCCTCTGATCAATTGCACCACTTCGTCATCTCGGTCCGCTACATTTCAAGGACCAGAGAAAGGAGGTGGTCCTACGTTGGCTGACAGTATTTGCGGGACTCTGGAGGTGGCCGGCCGTTAGGCCGAAGCACTCGGCTGGACCCGCCTAGCGGATTCCAACCCGGGCCACCATCGCATAGGTCGCCGGACTTGTCCCTCCGGCTCGCAGCGCTCGTTGCGCCTCAGTGGCGCGCTTGGCAACGCGGAAACCTGCGTGATCGTGTCCAGCACAGTCGCAAGCGGAGGGCGCCTGAGTCGAGGGCGCCCTCCGCGTTTAAGGCGACGCCCTGAGCGTGGGCCGCCGATCGGCGAGTGGGGCGGTGTGGGGTAGAGGGGGTATCTATTTTTGTAGGACTACATTAGTGACTACTTATTGTAGTCACCTTAGTATTTTCCAAAAAGCATACATCCATCTGTATCCCTTTATGTTTCGGGTCCCTCGCCAGTCAGCTCTCGAGCGCCGTCGAGCAGCAGCAGCGGCAGCGTCGTCCCGCGGCGTCGGCGAAGAACTGCTTGCGCTCTCAGGCGGCGGCCGGTAGATACTGTCGCCAGGCCGCGGGAATCGTAGGACTGGCGACGTGAATAAAGATCTCCGCACGCGGTGTGCGTGGCTTGTGCCGTGGGTGCATTCCAGCTTGGCGGGGAAGCATGTCGCCCTTGCGCCGGTTGCACGGCGCGCACGAGGCCACGATGTTCTCCCAACTCGAACTTCCGCCCTTTGAGCGTGGGATTACATGGTCGACCGTCAGGTTGGAGCGTGACCCGCAGTACTGGCAGGTCCAACCGTCGCGTGCGAAGACGGCGCGGCGCGTGATCTTGCGGCGGTGGGTGTCGCGCGGCACATGCACATAGCTGACAAGTCGGATCACGACGGGGCGAGCCAGCGTCGAGTTCTCGGAGTGCAGCGCCCATAGACCGCGCTCGATCAGCTCGGCCTTCTCCTTCAAGAGCAGGACCACCGCGCGACGCACCGAGCAGACGTTGATCGGCTCGAAAGTCGCGTTGAGGACGAGCACCCGGCCACCCATCGCCGTATTCGACGATGAGCTCGGTCCGTGCCGCTGGTGCTCTGCGGGCGACACGGACCCCACTGGCTCTGTGGGCGCCGTGCTTTCCATCTTCAGCGCCGGAGTGTAGCGGTCCGTCCGTCGGGCCGCCGCCTATCTGGCTTTACTCCTGTCGCGCCCGAGCTCTGACGGCTGTCGCGCGCGAACTCTGAGGACTACTCGCGTTACGGCTGAGGTTGGGCAGAACATCTGGCAAATCAAGCCGCCGGATATGAGCCCAATACCCGCACCTGTTCGCACATGGCGCGCAAGCCTGTCATTGCAAGGGAGACGACCTCGTCCCGCAGCGATCCCTCAAGATCGACGAAGAACATGTAGTGCCCGAGCTGCTCGCGCATCGGCCGCGACTCGATCTTCGTCAGGTTGATCTCGCGCCTAGCGAACTCGTTCAAGCACATCACCAGCCAGCCTGCGTGGTCGGCGCCGGCGCCCCAGAAGACGAGTGAAGTCTTGTGCCCCTTGCCTGTCTGTGCGCGTAGCCGCGGAGCCCCCGAGCCAGAGTCGGTCCTCGCGAGCCAAACGAAGCGCGTCTCGTTGTCCTCGCGATCCTGGATTCCCTCGGCTATCACCACGCACTCGTACAACTCGGATGCCAGTCTGGTACCGATCGCGGCCAACGAGTCGTCCTTACGCTCGCTCACCAAGCGCACCGCCTCGGCCGTCGAGCTGGCCGCAAGGACACGCGCGCTTGCGAGCGGCCCGTGTAGAAAGCGAGTGCACTGACCCGGGACGTGGGGGTGGGAGACAACCGTCTCGATTTTCCCGAGCTCTAGTTGACTTGCCGCGATCAGGTAGTGGCGCACCGGCAGGACGACCTCGCCGACGATCGCGGTCTCGCTTGCCTCGCCCGCCAGCGTGTCGAGCGTGACCGTCACCGATCCCTCGATCGAGTTCTCGATCGGCACGAGCGACCATGCGACGGTTCGCTCCTGCACAGCCATCACCGCATCGCGGATCGTCTCGAGCGCTACCGGCGTCACAGCGCCGGTAGCGGCACTGCCGAGTAGCGCCTCCTCGCTGAACGTCCCTTCCGGTCCCAGGTAGCCGGCGCTCGGCGCCGCGCTAGGAGCCGGTGGCATCTACGGTGTCCGTTATCTCCGCTGTGTGCGCAGAGCTCACAGCGCGCGAGGCCGGGCCTTCGCTAAGCGCGATTCGTACGGCCTCGGCCTCCTCTGGGGAGAGCTCCAGTTCGCCTTGACCGTCGCGCACCTGCTTGGCATATACACGCGCTTGGTCGCGGTGATGGATGCAAGTCAACACGACGCCGGACTGCGTGCCGTCGAGCAGCGCGATCGAAACAGACTGCTTCCCGGAAAGCTCGTTGTAGGCGTCGTAGCGCACCAATGCCTGATGAGAGATCGCTCCGGTAAACGAGAGCTCGACGTTATCGAGACGCTTGTCCAAGTGTTGGGCCACATCGCCCACGTATTCCTGCAGCGCTTGAAACGCCTCCTGCAGAGCAGCGCTGTGGGCGATCACATCTTGCTGTGCGCCATCGCCGAGCACCAGCTTCTGCGCCGTGCGCAGGCTGCGCATCCGGCTCATCAACACGACGCACACGATCAGAGCGATCACGGCCACCGCGAGCGCGGCGAGCGCGACGATGCCCTGCGTGTTGTTCAGCGATGCGGCGCTCACCGCAAACAAGTTAGGGCATCTCTCGGCTGGGCTAGACCTATTTCCCAAAGATCACGATGAAGCTGGCTTTGTTGTTTTCGATGTCGGTCTCGCCGGGAACCGGCGTGACGTTGAGGGTGACGCGCGAGGCGGCTTCGAGCGTGACCCCCTTCACCGTGACGTTGGCGTTGTATGTCTGGCCCGGTTCGGTCTTTTCGATCGTGTGCGATGCGGTGAGCGTTTTGCCTTCGGTGGTGACCGACACGTCTACCTTGATGTCGGTCTCTGGGTTGGACCCGGAGTCTTCGACCATCGCGGTGAAGGTTGGGTTGGCGCCGCCGCTGACGTGGTTGATAGTCGGCGAGGGTTCGAGCGTGTTGGTGCCGACGCTCACGCCCTTGAGCGCGGAACCGTGTGTGCCGGGCGCCACCGCCCCGGAGCTGCTCGTCCCCTGCCCGGTGAGCTTCGCTTGCACCGTGGACGGCGTCAGCCAGCCGAGGTTCGGCAAGAAGCGGCTCGGTGCGGTGGCTTGCCCGCTGACCCCGCCTGAGGCGAGCGTCTGTTGTATCAGCGGGACTACTCGCTGGGAATAGAGGATGTCCGAGGCGAGGAATGTCTCCATCGCCCCCGCGATGTAAGTGCTTGCCTGCCGGGCTTTGCCGCCAAGCGCTTCGCCCACGCGCCCCGCGATCTTGGTGAGTCCTTCTACGCGCAGGTTGAGCGCGAGCAGCAGGTTGCGTTGCGCCGATGTCAGCTCGCTCGGCACGCTCAGACCCTTGGCGTGTTCGGCGATTTCTTCGGACTGGCGGCGCAGCTGGTCGACCTGCGTCTCCACGTCGAGCGCCTGCTTACCGCTCGCGGAGGAGAGCGTCGAGAACAGGGGCTTCGCAACCTGGGATTCGGACTCCGCGGCGATCTGGTTGACGTTCTGGTTGTAGCTTTCGAGGGCCTGCTGTTTGCCACGCTTCAAACAGCCGTTGACAAGCAGCACGATCGCGATCAGCAGCACCACACCGACGCCGGCCGCGATGCGCCGCCGCACCATCATCGCGTGGTGGTCGATCGAGGACGCGCCGCTCCCCCCAGCGCCCGTTCCTCCACCGCCCTGTTGGGGACGGCGCGGCTGTGGTCGCGACTGTTGTTGAGTGCGCGCCGGCCGGACTGTGGTCGGCGGCTCCTCGTCCTCGTCGTCGAAGAACGACAAAAGAGCGCTCCTTGCAGGGGCTTGTGAAGCACATCAGTATGACCCCACCGTCAGCCGGAATGTTTGCTGCAACTTCTCAGTCAGTGCCGGACCGCACAATTTTGCGGCAGGGAAGGGGCTGTGCGCGGCGAACGCGGAGGCGGTGGACTCCTCCAAAACCCTTGTTCATGGCGAGATCCGCATCGCCGACGAGCGCTCGACCCCCTATCGGGGACCCTCCATAAAGGGGGGCGGGCAGGACCGTCGGGGCGAGCTGCTGCTCGGGCGCTATCTGTTGCGGGAGCGCCTCGGTGCCGGAGGCTTCGGCACCGTGTGGCGAGCGCACGACGAACAGCTCGATCGCGCCGTCGCCGTCAAGCGCATTCCGCTGCCCTCCGAGGAGGATCGCGAGCGGGCGACGCGCGAGGCGCACGCCACGGCGAGACTCGCGCACCCGGCGATCGTGGCGCTGTACGAGGCCAGCTCGGACGAGGATGCCTTTTACCTGATCTCGGAGCTGATCGACGGCGCGACGCTGGCTGAGCTGATCTCCGAGGATCAGCTCGCGGACGAGGAGGTGCTCGAGATCGGCGTGGCGTTGTTGAGCGCACTGGAGCACGCGCACGCGCGCGGTGTCATCCACCGCGACGTCAAGCCCCAAAACGTGCTCGTGCCAAGCGACGCCGCCGAGCACACGCCGACCCGCGGCGCCACCCCGCCGCCGGCAAAGCTCGCGGACTTCGGCGGAGCCAGGCTGACCGGAGACGACGCGTTGACGCGCACCGGAGATGTGCTCGGCACCCTTGCCTACATGGCCCCCGAGCAGAGCGAGGGCCACGAGGCCGGGCCCGCGGTCGACCTGTACTCGCTGGCGCTCGTTTTGTACGAGGCCTTGAGTGGCGTCAACCCCGTGCGCGGTCGCACGCCTGCCGCCACCGCAAGGCGCATCGGCGCTCCGGTGGAGCCACTGGAGTGTCGCCGCCGCGACCTCCCGCGCGAGCTCACCCGCGCTCTCGACAGGGCTCTGCTCGCGCGGCCAGAGCGGCGCGGCACGCTCGTCGATCTGCACGACGTGCTCGACGCCACTCTGGAGCGGGGACTCAGGCCGCGACTCTTTGCTCGTCGGGGCTCACGTCGCCGGTCCGATCCAACGGCACCGCGGGAGGATGCCCAAGAGCGCACCGCTTTTCAGGCCCCTGTCAAACCGGATCGAACCTGGCCGGCAGCTGCACTGACGGACGCTGTCGACTACCGCCGCCGTGCCGCTCACAACGGCAATCTCCACGATCTAGATGACGAGCTCGACGAACAAGCGGACCGTGCGCGTAGGAGCCGTACGGTCGCACTGCCAAGACTGCTGTGGCTCGGCTGTCTACTAGCGCTCGCCGCCTGGCAGGCCTTCGCCGGCCTACCCGGGGTATCGTTGCTGGTGCTCGCCGCCGGTGCCCCACTGTTGGCGCTGCCACGTCGCTCTGGTCCCGGCTGGCTGGCTGCGGGGCTGGCGCCGGCACTCGGGCTAGTCGGTCTGGCGGGTGCTTTTCCGGCGCTGGCCGGCCAGCGCTCGAGCTGGCTTGCGCGCGCTGGGCTAGCCGCGCTTGGCTTCTGGTGGCTGGCGCTCGGGGAGTCGCTGCTGAGGCGCAGGCTGTGGCTCGGACCGCCGGCGGGGCTGCCGCCAAGGGCGGCATGGGAGGGCTCGATCGACGCTGCCGCCACGCACGTGATCGCGCCGACGTTCACAGTCGAGCTACTGCTTGGCGCTGCGGTGTGGGCGCTTGCGAGTGCGATCCTGCCGTGGCTTGTACGCGGGCGTAGCGCCGCTCTGGACGTGGGTGCGGCGATCGCATGGACGATTGCCTTGCTTGCGGCGGTACCGCTGCTCGAACGGGCGCTGCCGGCGCACGCAAGCCAACCAAGTCCGCGCGGCGCGCTACTCGGAGCGGTGCTCGGCTGTGCGCTGGCGATCTGCGCGCGCGCGTTGCGTGGGCCTGTCTAGAAGGTCTTCAAGATGGTCTGCCCACACGGACGCGGCAGACGCACGTCTCATCTTCAAAGACCTTCATAGGCCACGTGCGCGCACTACCATCGCACGCGGCCCTTAGAGTGGGTGTCGGAATGCGTGCACCTCTGGATGCGCCGGGCGCTTGTCGCGGCCAAGCTGAGGTGCTCTTTTCGAGGTGCCCCCTGAGATGAACCCGCTGAGGACACTGGAGAACATGATCGCCGGCCTCGTCGAAGGCACGTTCGGGCGCGTCTTCAAAGCCGAGGTCCGTCCGATGGAGCTCGCGCACAAGCTGGCGCGCGAGATGGACGAGAACAAGACGATCTCCGTCTCGCGTGTGTATGCCCCCAATGAGTATTCGGTTTGGCTCTCGCCACGCGATCGCGCACGCTACGAGGGCGTCGAGCAAGAGGTGATCGACGAACTGTGCGCCTATCTACTCGAGCACGCGCGCGGCGAGGACCTGGCGCTGGCGTCGCGGCCGCAGATCGTGTTTCACACCGACGAGAACCTGCAGCTCGGCGAATTTGGCATCGAAGCGCGGCTGGCGCGGCTCGAAGGGGAGCTGGCGGAGAGCGAGGAGCCATCTCCGCCGCCGCCTGCTGCCCGCCGCGCATCGGTTGCATCCGCCGCCGGCGCGGGTGCGTCGCTGGGGCCCGCCGGCTCGCTGGGGCCCGCCGGCTCGGCTGTCGGGGCTCGCTCTCCCGCTGCCGCACCGGCGCCTGCCTACACGGAGCCCGAGGAGGTCGGCAACACGATGATCTTCAGCAACTCCCGGCGCACGCGCGACGCCGTCGAGCAGACCAGTGCCCGCCGGCGGCCCAAGGCGCTGTTGCTGGTCTCGGGCAAACGCCTACTCGTCGCTCCCCGCGGGGCGACGATCGGGCGCAGCCGCGACTGCGACATAGTGCTCGAGGATTCGAGCATCTCGCGCCGCCATGCCGAGCTTCGTCCCGGCGGCCAGGGTTGGGTGGTCGAGGACCTTGGTTCCACCAACGGGGTGCGTATCAACGGCAACACGGTGCACGGCCCGCAAGAGCTGTGCACAGGGGACCGCATCGAGATCGGCTCGACTGAGATGCTTTTCGAGATCGCCCCATGAACAATCTCGCGCCCGTGTCGGTGCTGCTGAAGTTTGGCTTCCTGGCCGTCATGTACCTGTTCCTTCTGTGGGTGGCTCGCAGCGCTCTGCGCGACCTGCGCGGCAATGGAGCGCAGGTCTCAACTCTGGACCGAGGCGCCGCGCAGGCAGGGACCGTGCCCGCCGACGCGACCGGTCTGCACTCGGCCTCGACGCTAGGCCCGGCAGATCTGCTCGGGCGCGAACCGCGCCTGGTCGTCGAGCGCGCCCCGGGTCACGAGCCGGGGATGATCTATGACCTTGGCGGCGACGTCGTCTTCGGCCGTGGCGACACCGCCGAGATACGCTTGAGCGATCCGTTCGCCTCCTCGCGCCATGCGCGCGTATACGAGCAGGGAAAGATCCTGGCGATCGAGGATCTCGGCTCGACAAACGGCACTTACCTCAACGAGGAGCTGCTCGACGGCCCACGTCCACTGCACCCTGGCGATCGCGTGCGCATCGGCGACTCCGAATTCGTCTTCGAGGTCGACTGACGGTGGCCCACTAATGCTGCGTGTGGCCGAACACTGGTCTGGCACAGACACCGGCTTGCAACGCCGCGCCAACGAGGATTCGCTGCTCGTGCGCTCGCCGCTGTTTGTCGTCGCCGACGGGATGGGCGGTGCGCAGGCGGGCGAGGTCGCCTCGAGCGTCGCGGTCGATACCTTTCGCGCGGGCCTACAGGATGGGGAGGATCCCGAGCGCAGCCTCGTAGCTCAGGTCGAGCAGGCCAACTCCCGCATCAACGAGCTCTCGCACAGCAACGCCGAGCACGCGGGCATGGGCACCACGATCACGGCCGCGTACGTCGGCGAGCAGGCCGTCGCGATCGCCCACGTCGGCGACTCGCGCGCGTACTGCATGCGCGACGGTGAGCTGCTACGCCTCACGGACGACCACTCGCTCGTGGACGAGCTGATCCGCCAAGGCAAGCTGACTCCTGAGGAAGCCGAGGAGCATCCGCAACGCTCGGTGATCACGCGGGCGCTCGGGCCGGAGGCGAGCGTCGAGGTGGACGTGCGCTCCTTCCGCGGTCGTCCCGGCGATGTCTATCTGCTCTGTAGCGACGGTCTGACGACGATGGTGGGGGAGGCGGAGTTGCTGCGTCTGCTCGCATCGCACGAGCGTTTGGCGGAGGCCGGCGAGGCGCTGATCGCGGCCGCCAACGGTGCCGGCGGCAAGGACAACATCACCGTTGTGTTGCTGCGCTTGGAGGAGGTGTTTGGCGAGGACCAGCCTCTTGGCGACGTACACACCACGATCGCTGCTGTCGCGGCCGTGCCACCGGCCTCCTCGACGTCGCAAGAACGAACTTCTATCCCAACTCCACAAGCCGACACGGATGTGGCCGTGCGCGAGGACGAGTACGCCGAGCGGTCGCTGAGTCTCAACGGCAAACAGCCGCCGGCGACCCCGCGTCACCCGCGCCGGCCACAGCAGACCCCGCAACCCACAAAAAGCGCAAGGCTGCGCAGACGCCTTCGTCGCGTGCGTATGCTCGTCGTGCTGTCGACCGTCGTGGGCCTGCTGGCGGCAGCGGCGTACCTGGCGTTGCAGTCCGTCTACTTCATCGGTACCAACCAGCGCGGGCTGGTGACGATGTACAACGGGCTGCCCTACGAACTCCCGGGCAAAATCAAGCTGTACACGAGCGACTATGTTTCGGGCGTGAGTGCCGCGACGCTCGTGCCTGCCCGTCGCCAGGTGTTGCTCGACCATTCGCTGCGCTCCGAAGGCGACGCCGCCGAACTGATGCGTGAGCTCGAGCTTGGGGAGCTGAGCGGAGGATGAGCCGGCTAGGTGCCCCGACAGTCGCCGATTCCGCCGCCTGCCCTGGGACAGGCTCGGATGGATGGACAGGCTCGGACGTATGGACAGCCTCGGTCGTATGGACAGGCTCGGACGGAGACGGAGGTACTCGCGCGTGAACCGGCCCATCGTCCGCCTGTATGGCCTAGTCGTGGTGCTGTTCGCGGTGCTGATCGCCTTTACCTCGCGCTGGGCGGTCTTTGAAGCCTCCTCGTTGCGCACGAGCGAACTGAATGTGCGCGGTCTGCTCCAGCAGGAGCGGATCGACCGCGGCCCGATCCTCGCCGCGAACGGCGCCGTGCTGGCTCACAGCGTGCGCGGCGGCGAAGGCACCTACTCACGCAGCTATCCGCGCGGGAGTGAGTTCACCGCGCCGGTCGGCTACTCGTTCGTCGAACGCGGGCAGGTAGGTTTGGAGCTATATCGCAACGCTGTGCTCGACGGCGAAACCGGTGGCAGCGTGCGCAGCATCCTCGACCAGCTGCAAGGCCGCAAGCCGCAGGGCAACACGGTCGTCACGACGCTGCAGCCGGCCGCACAGCAGACGGCGATCGCCGCGCTCGGCGAACACGAAGGCGCCGTCGTCGCGCTCGACCCGCGCACGGGGGCGGTCGAGGTGATGGCCTCCACGCCGAGCTACAACGCCAACCTCGCGGCCTCGCGACGCTCCTATGCCCGGATCGCCCGCGAGCCCGGAGCCCCGCTGATCAACCGTGCCGTCCAATACGGCTACGCGCCTGGTTCGACTTTCAAGGTCGTGACGGCCACCGCCGCGATCGACACGGGGCAGTTCACTCCAGAATCGACTTTGAGCGGACACAACGAACTGCTCGTCTCAGGCTTTCCGCTGAAAAACGACAACAATGAGAGCTTCGGTGAAATCACGCTTACCGAAGCGCTCGCCCATTCGGTGAACACGGTCTACGCGCAGGTCGCGGAGCGACTCGGCAAGGCCACGATGGCGCGCTACATGCGCCGCTTCGGTTTCGACCGCAAGCCACAACTCGACTATCCGGCGAAGGAGATGTCTGCCAGCGGCGAGTACCTAAACGGAAGCTTGATCGCGCCGACCAGCACGTATGTCGATGTGGGTCGCATGGGCATCGGTCAGGACAAGCTCGAGGTGACACCGCTGCAGATGGCCGAGGTCGCTGCGGCCGTCGCCAACCGCGGCAAGCTGATGGTCCCGCACTTGACCTCCTCGATCGTCGAACCGGACGGACACGTGCTGCAACGCATCGCTCCCAAAGTGCAGTCGGTGGTGATGAAGCGCTCGACCGCCGCGTCCGTTACTGGCATGATGGAAGCGGTCGTCTACAGTCCGGGCGCGACCGGCACCAGCGCCCAGATTCCCGGCGTGCGGGTTGCCGGCAAGACGGGTACCGCCGAAACCCAGATCGGCACGGCGATCAACAACGTTTGGTTCATCGCGTTCGCGCCTGCTCAGAATCCGACGGTCGCGGTCGCGGTGACGCTTAAGGGCGTGCCGGGCCAAGGGGCCACGTTCGCCGCGCCGGTCGCTAAGCAAGTGATGGAAGCGTTGCTTCATGTTTGAAACCGGCGATGGATCGATCCGAAGGGACCGTGCGAAATGAGCGCGATCGAGGCAGGCACGGTCATCGACGGGCGCTATCGCGTCTCCGCACGGCTTGGCTCTGGCGGCATGGCCGACGTGTACCTCGCCCACGACACGCTACTCGGCCGGCAGGTGGCGTTGAAGCTGCTGCACCATCGTTTTGCCGAGGACCAGGAGTTCGTCGAGCGCTTCCGTCGCGAGGCCTCAAGCGCCGCCGGCCTCTCGCATCCCAATGTTGTCGCCGTGTTCGACCGAGGGGAGTGGGACGGCACCTACTACATCGCTATGGAGTATCTGCCCGGGCGCTCGTTGAAGGCGGTGGTAAGAGAGCACGGGCCGCTTTCGCCCTCAGACGCGACCGACA
This sequence comes from uncultured Solirubrobacterales bacterium, assembly GCA_963704555.1. Lineage (GTDB taxonomy): Bacteria > Actinomycetota > Thermoleophilia > Solirubrobacterales > Solirubrobacteraceae > Palsa-744. Next base: position 352,742 of record OY969921.1, on the reverse strand, counting down.
TCGTCGTGCAGATCCTGCTTGCCGTCCGTTTTGCCCACCGCCGCGGGATCATCCATCGCGACATCAAGCCCCACAACGTGATCCTCGACGAGGAGGGGCGCGCGAAGGTCACCGACTTCGGGATCGCGCGCGCCGGGGCCTCGGACATGACGCTGACCGGCTCGATCATGGGGACGGCGCAGTACCTCTCGCCCGAGCAGGCCCAGGGGCACGCGGTCAGCGAGACCTCCGACCTGTACGCGGTCGGCGTCGTTCTCTACGAGCTGCTGACCGGCAGCGTGCCCTTCGAGGGCGAGTCGGCCGTGACGATCGCGCTCAAGCAGGTCTCGGCGGAGCCAACCCCACCGAGTCAGCGCAACCCCGAAGTGACGCCGGCACTCGACGCGGTCGTGATGCGCGCGCTGGCCAAGGACCCCTTGGCACGCTTTGCCACTGCGGACGAGTTCATCGCCGCGCTTCAGCAAGCGCGCGAGGGCATCTCTCCGGCTCCGGCTCCCGCCTTCAACGGTGTCCCACCCACGCAGGCGGCAGCCGCCGCCTTGGTCGTGCCGCCGCTACCGCCCGAGGAGACGCACTCGCCCGAGGACGACGCGCGCAAACGCAAGCGTGCGTGGTGGATCGCCGGCGGCGTCGCGGCGCTTGCGATCGTTGCGGCGGTGCTGCTATTGCTGCTCTTGCCTGGATCAAAGACGGGCCGCGTGAGCGTCCCGGAAGTCACCGGCGAGACGCAGCCGGCGGCGGTGACGTCGTTGCAACGAGTCGGCCTGGCACCGGTGGTCTCGTTGACCTCCAACGCGGATGTCGCGAACGGCCTCGTGGTGGGCACCACGCCTCCTCACGGGACGCTCGTCGCGAAGGGCTCGCGCGTGAGTGTTTACGTGTCCTCCGGGCCGGAAACTCTCGGACTGCCCGACGTCATCCACAAGACGAGCGACGAAGCGCTAAAGATCCTGCGCAAGAAGGGCTTCCGGCCGACCGTCCAGAACCAGTCGAGCGGCAGCGTCGAGGAGGGCCTGGTGATCTCCACCAACCCGGCCGCCGGCATCGAGGTTCAACACGGCAGCCCCGTCACGGTATACGTGTCCTCCGGCCCCCCGGAAGCCAATGTGCCTGAAGTGACGGGCGAATCGCAGGCGGCGGCGACCGCGGCGCTCGCGGCCGTGGGGCTGAAAGAGACGGTGGTCAAGCGTGAAGTGGCCGAACCAACGCCTGGCACCGTCATCTCGCAGTCCCCGGCGGCGGGGGTGTCGTTGCGGGTCGGAGGACAGGTGACGATCGTGGTGGCGCAAGCGCTCAAGCAGGCGACAGTGCCCTCGCTCGTCGGCCAAAGCGAAGCCCAGGCGGTGGCGACGTTGACCGCCGCCGACCTCACTTCGCATACCGTGCAGCGCACCGTCACCGAACCGAGCAAGGTGGGGACAGTCGTGCAGCAGAGCCCGGCCGCCGGCCACAAGTTGTCCAAGGGCGGCGAAGTGACGATTGCCGTCGGCGTGCTCGCTCAGCAGACCACCTCGACCTCTACAACCACCACTACCACTACTCCGACGACTCCCGCCGCGCCGGCGCCTGCTGCGGGCACGCCGCCCGCCAACGGGTAACGCGAACACAACGATCCCCCGGGTAATGGCTACTCGGGGCGTGAAAGCAAGAGAGACATCGCCTGTTCCACGTCCGCCTCAAGACGATTCCAGGCTGTCAATCCCTTGATCGGACCGCTGCGGTCAAGCCGATCCAACAGTTGTCTGCGATGCTCAGAGAAATCTCGTTTGAACTTTGCCAACCTTCGCCCCGAAAACCCGCACGCTCGGTCGAGTGCCTCCCCCAAGGTGGCCTTTGGGTCTACAAGCGTCTCGATCCCTGCCCGAGCAGGAAGACCCAACGGCTGGGACCCCGATGGACGACCGGCAACCTCACGAATCTCCTGCTCGTCGAGCAGAAGCCAGGCCTCAGTCATCCGGATTGGGACGACGGGGATCACGGGCCAGGACACACCGGCACTGGTCACGCCACCTTGGATTTCTGCGATCCGGTTGGCGATAGCCTGACTCTCAGCGTCGCGGTGAACGATGACGACGTCGAAGTCGCTGTCGAATTCGAGTACACAGGTCAGCCTGTCCACGATCCGCCTCCTGGGCGGTTTGGGCAATCTCCGAAGGTCGGGCACGACTACATCGAGATCGACGTCACGGTTGCGGGCAAGGGCAGCGACGTGACGGCCGAGAGGCTCGTCCGGACGTGCCGTCGGCGAGAAACAGGGCGCGTGCGGAGATCAACTGGCGAGAGAGAGTCGAGATCCGACTGGATTCGTAAGATAGGGGATCAGATCTGCCTTCCCAACAGGCTCTGCGCCCTCGATCTTCGACCGCCACGAACCGATGACCGGGCGGAGCTTCAGGGCATGGCGCTCGACGCCCTCACTGAATAGGATCTCAGTCGACGCCGTCAACAGATCGTCCTCGCCGATCAGTTGTACTACGGCGGGTGAATGTGTGTTCACCATAACCTGGCGTAGTGGATTATCTGGGCCCGGCTCGTCAGAAGAGTCGACCGCAAGGTCTCGAACGAGATTCACCATTGCTTCGATGTTGGCAGGGTTAATCCCATTCTCGGGCTCCTCGATGCAAATCAGGCCACCGATCGAAGTGTCCTCGTGAAGGATGCACAGAGCGAGAAATCGCAGGGTTCCCTCCGAGAGAGATCTTGCTGGGAACTCACGACCCGAACGCTCGGCGAGACGGAGGGTTAGTAGCTCGCGAGTGTCGTCTGTGTCGACTATAACCTTGTCAATATCAAGGCCTGACAGATGGCGGAGACGGCTGGCAACACGTGCGTAGACATCGCGCGCGGCGCCGTTTTGTCCGCTGGAGGTTGCGATGCGAAAGAGAGTAGCCGGCAGATGTCGACCGTCAGGGGACATTACGCGTATGTCGCTGTAACGATCCTCGGTACGTAGAGCACTTGGCTCAAGGCCTAGTCGCCGCCAACTCTGCATCTCTCGCCGCGCGGCAAGAATCGTCGGGTCGTCGCGCACAGATATGGTCCTCACAACGGTAGACGCCGCGCGTGTTGCGGAGGCATGACGGGGCCGTCCACGGCTGCCGCCATCCTGGTGCACGATTATGTCGGCGTCCTTGTTGGTGGCGCTGGTTGATATGTAAGCAACTCCGCCTCGTCGACCCGTAACAATCTTGCGCCTGAACTGGGAGGCCGAGTGAGGGAAGCGCATGTGTCGCGGCGCGTCGCTCTGAGTGATGTGCTCAAGGCTCTCTCTCAACAACACAAGGCGACCGCGACGCTCCAATCCAGAGGGCTTCTCGTAGCCGATCTCGAGCTCATACCGAAGGAACGTTGTTGTGGCATCGGCGCGTTGCCCAAAGTCGTCCTCTACCTCGTCGGGCACGATCATCTCCGCGGCGAATGACATCCGCTGACCTCCCTTGTCCTTCGGCTCCCAGAAGAGGTCTCGTGGATCAGCGGACATTTCGCTGCGTGTTCCACGTACCGCCTCGGCGGCCTCCATCAGGGGCCGGTCTGCTAGCTCGGCCAAGAATTGGATGGCATCGAAGACATTGGACTTGCCAACGCCATTGGGTCCTGCGATGCAGGTGAATGGACCGAAGTCGACTGAAACTTGGCGTAGGTTCTTGAAACCTTGTACCTCTAGTCGTGTGAGCACGCTAGGAGGTTACCGTCTGCTCTTAGCGAACCATCACTTGAACAAAGTGATCTCCGAGATCTGCGCGGTTTCGCTGCTCGCCGGCAAAGCGACGATCCAGACTAGGTAGTAGCGATAGACCGAGCGCGCTGGGTTGATCGCGATCGTCGTGCGTGCGTTGATCTTGCGTGCTGACGCTAGTTGCCTCCAGCCGAGCGCGGTGAGGCTCTCGCTGCTACTGGCTGGGGTGGAGGCGGGCAGGCGGGTTGCGCCGTATACGCCGGCGCTGAAACCCGGGGCGGGCGTTTGGATCTCGAGCGCCCGTGCGGCCACGCCCGGGCTCGCATCGAGCGAGACGCCCAAACCCGGCTTGCCCAAATTGCCATCGATGTAGTGCTCAGTGCTCCACGACGTGGTGAGGTCGCCGTCGACGACGCTGGCCACGTCTTCGGCGTGTTCTGGCCCGGTGCCGAACGGGTTGTACGAACTGGCCGCTTCCTGTTTGAGCACGACTGGGGTGACGCCGGCGCTGGAGTGCACGTCCGGCGCCACTCCCGTGCCGCTGTGCGTGTGGCCCGCCAGCGCGACGAGCACCAGCGCGACGATCGCCGCGAGCAGTGCCAGTGAGATAGCCCAGCGGGCCGGATGACGCAGGCGCCACGGCAGCAGGCGTCTGGCCGGCGAGTGCAGGGTGCGCAGGACCGCGGTGACCTCGCCCGTCGTCTGGCCGGAGCGAGCGGTCTCGATCGCCAAAGCCTCCTCCATGTCGGCGATCATCGCTGCTACGTCTGGATAGCGCCGTTTGAGATCCTTGGCGGCGGCGCGTTCGACTACAGCCGCGGTTGCCGCCGAGACCTCGGGCCGCGCCAGCTGCACGTCTGGGACCTCCTCGCGCACGTGCATCATCGCTACCGCCACCGGCGAGGAGCCTTTGTATGGGACTGAGCCGGTCAGCATCTCGTACAGGACCACGCCGAGCGAGTAGACGTCTGACTGACCGGTCACCGGCTGCCCCAGCGCCTGCTCTGGGGAGACGTAGTCGGTGGTGCCGAGCACGCGGCCGTCCATCGTTAGCCCTTCCTCGGTCAGCGTGCGCGCGATGCCAAAGTCGGTGATCTTGGCACCGCCCTCTCCGCCGAGCAGCACGTTCTGCGGCTTGACGTCGCGGTGGACGATCTCCCGCAGATGTGCGGCGCCGAGCGCGCGGGCTATCTCGATCCCGTAGGCGAGCGCCGTAGGGACGTCCAGCGGTGCGTCGCGACGGATCAGATCCTTGAGCGTCTCGCCGGCGACGTGCTCGAGCACGATGTACGGAGTCGCGCTTGACTCGCCCTCCGGGGCATTCGAGCCCTCGCCGGCATCCCACTCGCCGGCGTCGATCACGGTCACGATGTGCGGGTGGTTGAGCTGTGCCACGGCGCGCGCCTCGCGCCGAAAGCGCTCCAGCTGACCCGAGTCTGAGGCGATCTCGCGGTGCATCAGCTTGATCGCCACCTCGCGTTCGAGCACGGTGTCGAACGCGCGGTAGACGGTGCTCATACCGCCGTGCCCGATCTGCTCGTCGAGGCGGTAGCGACCGCCGAGTGTGATGCCAAGGATGGCGCTGTTCACAGTTGAGCCTCGAATGCCTGAGTATGCCAACGCTCGCCCTGGAAAGTGCCGGCTGTCAGTTTTTTTGGGATTGAAGGGCGTGCTAAGAGGTGTTATCGCGCATGTACCGGATCACATAAGCCGCAAGCGCACCTCTGTAGGCGATACAGGCCGGTAGCAGTTGCGCGCGTCGACGCCGATTGAGTGCTTTCAAGCTTGCGAGCGTGGACAGGAATGCGCTCGCCGCGCCCACGGCCAGCGCCATCACTGTCGCACGCGGCCTGTCTGCTCGTGCCTGCTGGTATGCCAGGCGCGTCCCCTGCAGCAGGGTGGCGCCGGCGATCACCGGCAGGCCCACGGTCCAGGAGAGCTGGTCCGCATCCTGGCGCGAGAAGCCCCGCGCTCTGGCCGCTGCCAGCGTGGCGCCGCTGCGCGACACGCCCGGGATCAGTGCCAGCGCTTGGGCCAGGCCTAGCGCCAGGCCGTCGCGCGCGTTGGCGCTTGCAACTGGCCGTGTGCTTGCTGTTGTTTCGAGGGGGTCCGTTGCCGATGTTTGCTCGGGGGGGTCCGTTACGGCTGTTTGCTCGATGGGGGGCGTTGCGGCGTGCTCGTTGTGGCCTGTTGCGGTCCGTTGTGCTGAGAGGTTGTTGCTCTCAAAATGGCGATGCCCCCCGCGCGCGCGCAGGGCATGCCACTTTTTGTAGACCTCAGCGCCCCCCATCGCGGCCGATCCGACCAGTAGGCCGTAGGCGATCTTGGTCGGGGTGCCCAAACGTTGCTCGATCTGATCCCCCAGCGCATAGCCGGCCAGCGCAGGCGGCGCCAACGCCGCGACGAGGAAGCCGAGCCCTGTGCCAGAGCGCTTGCGCGTCGAACGCTCAGAGTTGGTCGTAGTCGCCGTGTCGCGTTCGCGCGGACGGCTCCCCGATGGGGGACGCAGCAGCAGCGCGACAGCCGTGCCCGCGTGCAGCGCCACCTCGAAGGACTTGCGCAGCCTTGGGTCGAGCTGCTCATAAGGCCAGCCGGCCAGCCACGGGACGAGCGTGGTGTGCGCTGAGGAGGAGACCGGCAGCAGCTCGGTTGGGCCGTGCAGCAGGCCGAGGATCGCCGCGTGACGCAAAGGCAGCTCACGCATGGAGCCCGGCATCCCGCCGCGCCTCAACTGACGTCGGCCGCGGGCTCGCTCTCCTCGGCCATTGTGGCCGGCGGGCGTGAGCGACGGCGCACGATCGCGTAGACGATCCCAACGACGATCAGCAAGACAATCGCGTAGTCGACGTACTCAAAGCCTTTGCGCACGGTTGTCCAGTCGCTGCCGAGCGCATGTCCGGCGAACGCCAGCGCCAGCACCCAAGGGACCGTGCCGATCAGTGAGAACACGGTAAAGCGCCCCAGCGGCATGCGCGAGACGCCCGCGGGCAGCGACACGAAGGCGCGCACCAGCGGGATCATGCGTCCGAACAGCACTGTCTGCTCGCCGTAGCGCTGGAAGAAACGGTCGGCACGCTGTATCTGAGCGGGTCCCATGTGCACCCTGGCGCCATGGCGTTCAAACAGCTCCAGACGACCGCCGCGCCCGATGCCATAGGCGATCCACGAGCCGACCATCGTGCCGAGCAAGCCCGCCAACACGACTCCGGTCATCGTCATGTGGTGGTGCGCCGCGCTTTGTGTTGGGTCCGCGACCGCAAAGCCGGCAAACAACATCACCACCTCGGAGGGGATCGGGATGCAGGCGCTTGAGATCGCCATCAGCGCGAAGATCCCCGGCAACCCGGCGTCGCGCACGAAGTGTGCGATCGAGTTGACTAGCGATTCTGAGATCGAGGCGAGGACGAGTACGTGCAGCATGTACCGCAACGATACCTGTCGTTTGCGCATCGATTGCCGTACGGCGTTGCCCGAGCAGACACCCAGGGGCCGTCTTCACGCCCCCGCCGACACGGCAGGGGCGCCTCCACGCCCCCGCGGGCGCTAGCGTGCCCCAGCGATGCGTGTCTGGATCGACCTGACCAACAGCCCACACGTGCTCGTCATGCGGCCCGTGATCGAGCTGTTGCGTGCCGATGGGCATGAGGTGCGCGTGACCGCGCGTGACTTCGCCCAGACGCTGCAGCTGCTCGACCGCTTCGAAATCGAGCACACCGCAATCGGCCGCCATCGCGGCGAACGCCTGGCCGACAAGGCGGTGGGGCTTGCCAGTCGCTCGACGGCGCTAGTGCGCTGGGCGCGAGGGCAGTCCGCAAACCGCCTGGTCGGAGCACCGTCACCGGCCGGTCCAAACGGCGTTCGTCCGCCGCCCGCCGCCCGCCACGATGCTTGGCGCTTCGACATCGCCATCGGTCACGGCTCCAACGACATCAGCGTTGCGGCTCGACTGCTGCGGATTCCCTGCTCGACGACGTTCGACTACGAGTGGGCGGCGGTCCAGCACCACGTCAACTGTCGCCTTGCACAGGCCGTTGTCGTGCCCGACGCGATCCCGCCCGAGCGCTTGTATCGCTACGGCGCGAAGGACAAGATTCACGCCTACGTTGGGCTCAAGGAGGAGTACTACCTCGCCGACTTCGAGCTGGACGAGGCGGTCATAGCCGAGCTTGCGATCGACCGCGAGAGGCCGCTTGTGGTTGTCAGGACTCCTCCGGAGGTGTCGCTCTATCACCGTTTCGAGAACGATCTGTTTGCCGACGTGCTCGCGCGTCTGCGCGACGCTGCCAATGAGCAAGGGGTGCAGTCTGTCGTGCTGCCCAGGACGGCGGAGCAACGGGCCCAGTTGCGCGCTATCGAGGGCTTCACGGTGCCCGAGCAGGCGATCGACGCCCAGTCTTTGATCGCCTTTGCCGACCTGGTGATCTCGGCCGGGGGCACGATGAACCGCGAGGCTGTGGCACTCGGCACGCCGGTCTACACCACCTTCGAGGGGCGCCTGGGGGCGGTCGACGAGCGTTTGATCGGCGAAGGGCGCCTGCGCAAGCTGGGTGGCGCGGAGCAGCTCGACCTGGCCAAGCGAGACCCGACAGAGCGTCCGTCGCGCACAAGGCGCGACCCACGACGACTGGTCGACTTGCTGCTTGCCCCACTAACGGGCGTATCTCGGTAGATCTGCACGTCTGCTGCGGCCGATTGCCTTCGCGATGCTGCGTCCTCGGGCTCGGCTTGGCGCCGCCAAGCCTTCGGGTGGGCGGGCATTTAGATCCTTGCCTCGCTCGAAACTCGACCACATCAGCCGCACATCTCTACCAAGATACGCCCTACGCCCTGAGACGCCCTAGAATCAAGGCTAATGCGCCGACGGATCAGTGCGCCGGCCCTGTCCCTGACCCGGCACTCGCTACCGAGGCTCGCGCTCGACGGCGCGCTTGTCGCGCTCGCCTACTGGCTGGCCTGGGAGTTGCGCTTCGACAATGGGCCGCAAGGTCGCTACGAGAAGCTGTTCGAACGGACCGTCTGGTGGGTGCTTGCCGGCAGCCTCGTAGTGCTGTTGCTCTCGCGGGTCTACCAGCGCCGCTGGCGATACTCGGGCCAACGCGACTACGAGGCCGTGGCGCGCGCGGTGCTCGCGATCGTGTTGCTCACCGTGGTGGCAGTAGCCGTCGTGCGTCCTGTCCAGATCCCCCACCTGATCGCCCACGGCGCCACCACCGCCGATCGGTCCAGCTCGACCAGCGGTACCACCGCCGTCGAGTTGCCGGACGGCGTGATCGTCCTCTTCTTCCTGCTCTCGCTGCTGCTCCTGATCGGGGTGCGTGTGATCGCGCGCAGCCTGTACGAGCGACGGCCCCTAGGGGCCTTTCGTGCCGGGGGGCGTAGCGAGCGCAACGTCTTGATCGTCGGTGCGGGCGACGGTGGGCGGCTTGTGTTGCGCGAGATTCTGCGCAATCGCGAGCTCGGGTTGCAGCCCGTCGGCTTCCTCGACGACGACGCACGCAAGCATGGGCTGCGTATCGACGGCGTGCGCGTGCGCGGCGATACCGAGGGCGATTTGCCACGCATCCTCGAGGAGTCCGAGCCCGACGAAGTCATCATCGCGATTCCCTCCGCTCCCGGCTCGACGCGTGCGCGCGTGGTGCGCGAATGTCGTAAGCGCTCGATCGCTGTGCGCACGTTGCCGACCGTCTTCGAGCTCCTGCAAGATCAAACCTCGCCCACTGGGATCTCGCGCCAGATGCGCGAGGTGCGCGTCGAGGACGTGCTCGGCCGCGAGCCGGTCTTGATGGAGCTCGATCGCGTCGGTGCCTACCTGGCCGGTGAGACCGTGCTTGTGACCGGCGCCGGCGGCTCGATCGGCTCGGAGCTGTGCCGCCAGATCGCGCGCGTCGGGCCGCGGCGGATTGTGCTGCTCGACCATGCCGAGGACAATCTCTTCCAGATCCAGCGTGAGCTGCAGGATGAGCGTCACGTGCAGTCCTCGGTACTGGCCGCGGTGCTGGCCGACTGCAAGGAGGACGAGCGCATGCGCGAGATATTCGCCGAGCACCGGCCCACAGTCGTGTTCCATGCCGCTGCCTACAAGCACGTGGGGCTGATGGAGTCCAACCCGGTCGAGGCAGTACGCAACAACGCGATAGCCACGCGTGTGGTGGCGCATGTCGCAGGGGAGATGGGAGTAGGTCGCTTCGTGCTCGTGTCCACCGACAAGGCTGTCGCGCCGGCGACGGTGATGGGCGCCTCTAAGGCACTGGCGGAGTTCGCGCTGGAGGCCGCCACTGCCCGCTTTGCCGGCACTCGCTACGCGGCCGTGCGCTTTGGCAACGTGCTCGGCTCCTCCGGCAGCGTCGTGCCGATCTTCCGCCGTCAGATCGAGCGCGGTGGGCCGGTCACCGTCACCGACGAGCGTATGACCCGCTACTTCATGACGATTCCCGAGGCGGTGCAACTGATCATCCGCTCGGGCTCGCTTGTATCCGACGGCGACCGCGGCGCGGATGTATTCGTGCTGGACATGGGCGATCCCGTGAGGATCGTGGATCTGGCGCGCGCGATGATCGAGCTCTCCGGCCTGGACCCCGATCGCGACGTGGCCGTCGAGATCGTGGGGCGGCGCGCCGGCGAGAAGCTGCACGAGGAGCTGTTCAACCGCTACGAGCAGCCGCGCCCCACCAGGGCCGAGAAGATCATGCTCGCCGGGCGCGAGCCGCTCTCGCCTGAGACGGTGGAAGCGATGTTCGACGAGATAAGACTGCTGGTGTTCGAGGGCGACGCCGCCCGCCTTGCCGCGAAGGTGGCGGAGCTGTCGACCGTGCGCGCGGAGCTCTCCGACGTATCCGGACATGGCGCCCAGGGCGGGGCGCTTGGCTCGGGACATAGCGTCCAGGACGCTCCGCTGGGCTCGGGACACGGCGCCCAAGACGCTCCGCTTGGCTCCGGACATAGCGTCCAGGACGCTCCGCTGGGCTCGGGACACGGCGCCCAAGACGCTCCGCTTGGCTCCGGACATAGCGTCCAGGACGCTCCGCTTGGCTCGGGACACGGCGCCCAAGACGCTCCGCTTGGCTCCGGACACGGCGCCCAAGACGCTCCGCTTGGCTCCGGACATGGTGCCCAAGACGCTCCGCCGAGCTCGCGACGCGGCGCTCAGGCGCCTGAGTCCCTCATAGACTCCCGGGAGCCATGAGTTTCACGCCACCATCTGTTATGTCGTGGGCCCAGAGAGTGTGCACGCGGTGAACATGCTGCCGCTTGCGCTCTCACTGACGAGCACCTTTACCAAGGTGGGGGCGATCGCCGGCTTCGCCGCTTTGCTCGGGATCGCGCTGTTGTCGCTGCTGGCTTTCGCCCAGGCGCGCGAGATCAAGCGCTTGCGAGAGTGGGCCGGACGCGCCCCCGAGCGTGCTGCCGAGATGGAGCAGCGCGTTAGCACCGAGGCCGCCGCCCGCATACAGCGTGCGGGAGCGCCGGCTGCTGGCGCGGTCGCTGGAGCACGGGTGGTGCCGCGCAAGACGCCGCTGGTCAGCGCGCCGGTGTCCACGGCTGTAAACGCCACGGTGGCGGCGGGAAAGATCGGCGCTCAGCCCGGGCCAGACGCGGCTAATCCGGGGGTCGGCGGGGTCGGCGGGGTCGGCGGGGTCGCTGGGTCTGCTGGAGCCGTTGGGTCTGCTGGGGTCGTTGGATCTGCTGGAGCCGTTGGGTCTGCTGGGGTCGCTGCAGCCGGCCCGGCCAATCCAGCCGCTACAGGTCCCGCTCAAGCCGGTTCTGTCGGTGACGACTCTGGCCAACCAAGCGTTGGCCAAGCGGATGGGGCGCCGGCCGGCACCGCCCAACCCGGTCCCTTGCAACCCGCCACGTCTGCGGCTGCTTCCTCCTCGCCGGGTGCGCCGATGCCCGGCGTCGGGCAGGCCGTCGCAAACGGTGCGGGGTCTCCCGAGACGGTCCCAGCAGCCGAAGCCGATCAGGAGGGGCTCGCTGCCGCGTCGTCGGATGGCGAGGAGCAGTTCGCGGCGGCTCCCGCGACGGCTCCCGCGGCGACTCCCGCGACGGCGGCCGCACGTGCTGCCGTTCCCGTTCCGCGCTCACCCTTGCCTCCGTCTCCCTCCGCACCGATGCCGCCAGGCGTGCCGGCGTCGACTGTGGCGGGTGCGGCCGCTGCAGTACCGGCCGTCGCTGCGGGCGCCGCGTCCCTCCAGGCCCCTCAACCCGCGGCGTCACGCCCGCCGGTGCCTGTGCAAGCGGCGCGGTCGGTGGCTTCCCGCGCGGTTGTGAACCAACCCGCTCCGCCAGGAACCAAGGGGGCGGAGTCGGGCGCACGCAAGCCGGCCTCTGCCCGAGCCCCCGTGGGGGGCCAGGCGCGCGGTGGGAGCGTCTCAGGCGCCGGCGCCGCGCGGATGCCTGGAGTACCGGCCGGCTCGGGCCCGAAGTACTTCAAGCGGGAACGCTCCTCGGGCCGCACGACCTTGCTGATCTTGGGTGGCGTGGTCCTTGGTGTTGCGGTAATCGTGTTGGCGGTGTCGGCGCTGAAAAGCGGGAGCAAACCAAGCCCGACGGCCACCCAGTCCTCCACGCCTTCCACGGTTGCGCACACGACAAAGCCCCCGCCTGCTTCCAATCCGAGTGAGCTCAACGTCGCGGTTCTGAACGGGACGAGCACTAACGGTCTGGCCCACCATCTGGCGGACGACCTGCAGCAGAGCGGGTATAAGCGCGCGGAAGCCTCCTCGGCGGTGCCGCCCGGGACGCATGCCACGACCGTGGTCCAGTACACGACGGGCCATCGCGCCGATGGGCGGGCTGTGGCAAAAGCGCTTGACGTGACCCGTGTACAGCCGATCGAAGGGAGCACGGCGTCGCTGGTCAGTCATGCGACGGTGGTCGTGGTTGCCGGCGCCGATCAGGCCGCGCAGCTCGGTGGTGGCGGCGCCCAGAGCACCGGTGAACCGTCCGCCGGCACACGTGGCGAAGTCGGGACCGGAGCCGGTGGGGCGGGCTCGGGTACCGGAGCCTCCGGCGAAGGCACCAGCGCCGGAGGTGCCGCGGAAGGTACTGCCGGCAACGGCCGGTGAACACCCCGCAAGTGCAGCCAGATCGTGCGATAGCCGGTTTCCTGGATGTGCCGGCGCGCTCACCCAAGCCGCGCGAGCGCGGCATCACGCATGTGATCGATCGCGGCTTGTCGGTGGTCGAGGTCGACGGCCTGATCGAGACGGTTGGCGACAGTGTGGACATCGTCAAGCTCGGCTGGGGCACGGCGCTCGTGACCGCTAACTTGAAGCCCAAGCTCGAACGCTACGCGGCGCACGGGATACCCGTGGTGCTCGGCGGCACGCTCACCGAGGTCGCGATCAAGCAAGGGCGCGTCGAGGGGCTGATCGCCTGGCTGCACGAGCTGGGCCTGCACCACGTCGAGATCTCCGACGGGACGATTTCGCTTGAGCCCGAGGTCAAGACCCATCTGATTCGCACGCTTGCAAAGGAATTCACGGTGCTCTCGGAGGTCGGCAGCAAGGACGCCGACTTCATCATGGCTCCCTACGTTTGGGTGGAGGAGATCGAACGCGACCTGGAAGCCGGTGCTTGGAAGGTGATCGCCGAGGCGCGCGAGTCTGGTACCGCCGGTATCTATCGTGCCGACGGCGAGGTGCGCACCGGGCTGATCGACGAGATCGTGCACGCAATCGACCCCGATAGGTTGATCTTCGAGGCCCCGCAACGCGAACAACAAGTGTGGCTGTTGCACCGTTTCGGCAGCGAGTGCAACCTCGGCAACATCGCACCTGAGGATGTGCTTTCGCTGGAGACGCTGCGTTTGGGATTGCGCTCTGACACGGTCGAGCGCTTCGCCCGGGACGGCGAGGCTTGAACGGCGAGCGTCTGGCGCGGGTCGTCTTCGCGCTGCTCGTGATCGCCTGCTTCGCCGCGCTGCTCGTGACGCAACGCCTCAAGCACACGCCGCCGCTGGTGGCGTCCTACGAGCTCACCCGCGTGATCGCTCCTGCCTCCGGCGGGCAATCGAAGGAAGAGCGCATCGCGTTCAAGCTCTCCAAGGCCGACGCCGTGACGGTAACGATCGAAGGCGCCTCCGAAGAAGTCGTGGCGACGCTCGTGCGCGATCTGCCGGTCAGACGCTACAAAACCGTCTCGTTGCGGTGGAACGGACACGGCGGCACGGCGAGCGGCTATGGGGTCCTGCGGCGAGCCGACGGATACACGACATTGCTGCCCGTAAATCGCGGACGCGTCGCCCCTCCGGGCGAATACACGGTTCGGCTGAGCCTGCGCAAGGAAGACCGCTCGATTCCGCTGCCACGTACGTTCAAGCTGGTCGGGCCGTGACAGCCACGACCCTGCCGAGTGCGCCGGTGTTGGCGGCGGTGGCTCTGGGCGCGCTCACGGTCATCGCCTGCCTCGTCGTCGTGATGCGCAGGGAGCCGCGCGCGTTTGCGCTGCTGGCCGTCGTGGCACTGCCCTTTAGGCTGCCGATCGCGGCCGATGGACGCACGGTGAATCTGCTGCTGCCGCTGTACGCGGTCGTGGTGTCCGGCGTGCTCGCGCATTTGCTACCTCGCATCCTTGGTCGGCCCGGCGGCTACAACTCCGGACAGCCCCCAATGCTGCTCGACTGGCTGCTGCTTGCCTCTGTCGGTCTTTATACGCTGCAGATTGCCTACTCCTCGGACCCCGGCAAGGGCACTGAGAACCTTCTGTTCTTCTACATTCCGTTTGGGCTGCTCTACGTACTGTTGCGCGAGGCGCCGTGGACGCGGGGACTGTTGCTCGCCTGCCTGGCCGCGGCGGTAGGGCTTGCTGTCCTTTTCGCCGGTGTCGGCTTCATCGAGTACTACCGCAAAGCCCTGTTCCTGAACCCGAAAGTGGTGGCCGCGAACGAGTACGACAACTATTTCAGGGTCAACTCGCTGTTCTTCGACCCCAGTATTTACGGTCGCTTCCTGGCGCTCGTGATGATCGCCGTGACTACCGTCGTGCTTTGGAGTCGCGAAAAGCGCACGCAGCTGTGGGGCGCGGCGATCCTGGCTTGGCTGCTTGCTGGGCTCGTGACCAGCTTCTCCCAGTCGAGTATCGCCGCGCTGCTTCTGGGCTTGGCGATCCTGGCCGCGTGGCGCTGGGACGTGCGCGGCACCGTATACGTGTCGGTCGCGCTGGCCGCGATCGCGGCGGTGTTCGTGCTGGTGGCGCCGTCGAGTTTGCACTTCGGCTTGAAGGGGTCGAGCGGCTCGGCCAACAATGCGACAAGCGGCCGCGCGAAACTGATCGCGGGCGGTCTGGAAATGTTCGCCGATCGGCCGCTCAGCGGGTACGGCTCGGGTTCGTTTGAAACCGAGTATCGCCGTCACGAAGGCGGCACGGCCGCAAATGCCGTCTCGGCCTCGCACACGATCCCGGTGACGATCGCCGCCGAGCAAGGGGTTGTCGGCTTGGCGCTATATGTGGCGTTGATTCTCACAGCGCTTGAGACGCTGTTTCGTGGCGCGGGTCGCTCGCCTCCACGAATCGCTATCGCTGCCTGTTTCGCCGCGCTCTTGTTGCACACGTGGGTGTATGCCGACTTCCTGGAGGATCCGTTGACTTGGACGCTGCTCGGACTCGGGGTGGCGTTTGCGGTAGCGCGTAATGGGATCTTCAGCAGCGACGACGGTGCTCGCCGCGGCGAAGCTCACACTGCGCCTACGGCTACCTCGCAGGGGTGAGGCGCCGGTGCGGCCGGCCGGGAGTCGCTGCTCCTCGCGACGGTGAAAGGCGGGGCCGGAAAGGTCGTACGTCGACGCGGCCGTTAGGTTCTTGCTGGTGTTTGGCTATCTGAAGCGGCTGGTGACGACGGGCGCGGCCTACCAAGCCGCGGAAATCGTGGCCAAGGGCATTGCCGTGATCACGCTGCCGCTCTATACGGGGCACGCGTCGACAAAAGCCTACGGCGCATACAACCTTCTGCTGACGACGGTGATCCTGGCGAGCATTGTGCTGCGCCTTGGAGTGGGCGAGGCGTTTGTGCGCTTTTACTTCACCGACACCGATGAGCAGCGCCGCACACGCATTGCGCGTACGGCGACCGCGACGGTCGCCTGGACTACGACGGTCGTGTCACTGATCTGCGTAGTTCTCGCGGGGCCGCTATCGAAGCTCGTGCTCGGCTTTGACGACCCGCTGTTGATGGACTGCGCGATCCTCGGGTTGTGGGCCTTCACCAACATCGAGATGGCCTATGCGCAGCTGCGCGTGGACGAGCGTGCGCGCGCTTACATGTTCGCTTCCGGAGCCAACGTGGCGATGACGGTTGCGTTCACGATTGCGCTGGTCGTGTTCGCCGGTCAGGGTGCGCGTGGGCTGCTGCTCGGAAATTTCGGCGCGAGCGCGCTCGTCGTACTCGGCCTTTGGTGGGTCTTGCGCAAGCGCTTTTCGCTGCGCGTGCATGTAGCCGACCTGCGTGCGATGCTCGGCTTTGGTCTGCCAACAGTGCCTGCTGACGCGAGCGTCTACGCGCTGCAGGTTATAGATCGCCTGTACCTGTTCCGCGTTGTTAGCCATGGGGCCGCCGGCGAATACGCGATCGCGGTGCAGCTGGCGACGGTCGTGTTCGTGTTCGTGCGCGGCTTCCAGTATGCGTGGCCGCCGCTTGCGTACTCGATCGACAGCGACATGGAGGCCTCGAAGCTGTACTCGCTTGTGACCACTTACTTCGTGTTGGCAACAGGCGTGGTTGTCGCCGCCGTGGCGTTGCTTGGTCGCTGGCTTGTGCGGTTGCTCGCGCACCCCGAATACTTCGGGGCACACACTGCGCTGCCATGGCTGGCACTAGGCTGGACGTTGTACGGGCTCTACCAGGTGATGATCGTGATCACCGGTAGGGCGCGCATGATGCAGCGCAATATTCCCGCCGCGGCCGCCGGGCTCGCGGTCAACGTGGTGCTTTTGCTTGTACTCGTGCCGAGCTCCGGTCTTGGTCTCGGTCTTGCCGGCGCGGGGATTGCGCTTTGCGGCGCCTACGTCGCGATGGTGGCGATCATGCACCTGCTCACTCGCAATGTGTTTGCCGTGAATTTCGATTGGCGTCGCCTGGGCCGGCTGACAGCGATCCTCGCGGGTGTGGCTGTTTCAGGCGAGTTGCTGTTGCCGACAGCCGGCTTTTTGGGACTTGTATTGCGGGTACTGTGGCTGTTGCTGATCCCGGTGCTGCTACTGCTGACGCGCTTCTTTGCGCCCAACGAGCGCGAGCAGGCACGCACACTCGTGCTCGACGGGCGTGGGCGAGTGGCGGCCTTCCGGCGCGGGCACGGAGATGTCGAGGCATACGCGGAGGATCCGCTCAGAGACATTTGATTTTCGGCGGATCCTCTCTCTGGTGTGACCCAGAGGGAGGCCGAGGATTGAAGAGTTCCGGAGCGTCGATTCCACGCGAGAGCTCAAGCTAGGCGGTCTTTTAGTCGATTACGCCCGCGTGCGTGAGCTCACTGTAAATCCACCCCGGCCCGCGGGTAGGCATGAGCTTGCACGTAGGGCCGAGGCGCTGCGTCGCTACCGTGCCGACGAGCGCGTACAGAGCATCGCGGCGGCGGGTGAGCTCGCCTACCTGCGCTCTCAGTTGCGCTCGGCAGCACGGCTGACGGCGCGGCTGGCCGCCACCCGAGACATCGACGAGATGGTGCGGCTGGTCGTGGACGAGCTGCACGAGACGTTCGCCTTCTACTTGGCGGCCGTGCAACGACTCGACGAGGACGGAGTCCTGCGACTGATGGCCGGTCGTGGGCCGCTGGCCGAGGTGATGACGGAGTTTCTGATTGTGGAGCAGTCCATGAACGAGGGTGTCAATGGACGGGTGGCTCGCTCGGGCTTGACGGCGCTCGTAGGCGACACTCGCAAGGATCCCGACTACATTGCGCGCGACCCCGAGACCGATCCGCGCTCTGAGCTGAGCGTGGCGATCGTCGTCGACGGGGCCGTCTGGGGGGTGCTCAACATCGAGTCCGTCGAGGCCGAAGCGCTCGGCGAGGCCGAGGCGGTGTTGGTGGAGGCGATCGCGGCAAGCCTTGGCTCCGCGGTGCACAGGGCCGCGCTGATCTCTGACATCGAGCGGGCCTTCACGAACACGCTTGCAGTCGTGACGAGCACCGTCGAGGCCAAGGACGATTACACCGCCTGCCACGGCAGTGACGTCGCGACCTTGGCCGAACGCGTGGCTTTGCGTATGGGGCTCAGCGCCAAAGAGGCGCGCGAGGTCCACTACGCGGCGATGCTGCACGACGTGGGCAAGATCGCGGTGCCGAGTGAGATCCTTTGCAAGGAAGGGCCCCTGACCGAGGACGAGTGGGTTGTGATGCGTAGCCACACGGTCGTTGGCGCGGAGCTGGTCGAGCGCATCGACACCTTCTCGCACCTGGCTCCCGCGGTGCGCTCCAGCCATGAGCGCATCGACGGTAAGGGCTACCCCGACGGTCTCGCGGGCGAGCGGATACCACTGGCGGCCAGGATCATCTCGGTTTGCGACACCTATGACGCGATCGTCACCGACCGTCCCTACCGCGTGGCGCGCACCGGTGCGCAGGCGCGCGAGGAGCTGTTGCGCGTGAGCGGCACGCAACTGGACGAGCACGTGGTGAGCGTGCTGCTTGAAGAGCTGGCTGCTTGATTTGATGATCGGGTTCGTGCATGCACCGCTCTCTACCTCTGTGACCCGGTCGGCGCATGCGCCGACCGGCCGGGGCGCACATGTGCGCCCCGGGACAGCGCCGCATGCGGCGCTGTCTTCCCCGAATTATTTTTATTGTGAGGAACGGTTGTAGGCGTCCGCGGCCTCACGCAGGCCCTCTCCCCGCGCGGGGAACAACGTTGCCGTCACATGGCGCCAATAGCGCTTGGCCGAGTGACCGGGCAGCCATAGCGCTGCGAGTGCCCGCTCCGCATAAGAGAGAGCCGTCAGCCAGCGCACCGTGCGCGCGGCTGCCGGCGTGTGGTGCTTGCGCATGTACAGGTCACGGTTGCGCGCAAGTTCGACGATGCGTCGCTCAGGCACCGCGCCGGTCGATAGCTGCTCGTGGTGGATCGCCACCGCACTTGGCACATACAGACTGCGCCAGCCGGCGTCGCGCAGGCGCCGGGCGAAGTCGACCTCGTCGGAATAGACGAAGAAGTCCGGGTCGAGATAGTCGACTTGGACGGCCGCCTCGCGGCGCACAAGCAGCGCCGAGGACTGGCACCAGTCCACCTCTCGTGTGCGGCCACCCTTGCTCTGCACGGTGTAGATGCGCTGCAAGAAAAAGGCGCCGGCGAGTGCGGTCAGCGGTGTGGGAAAGCGCCACGCGCAGGCTTGTTCGAGCCCAGTCGTCTGAGCGCTGGGCTCAATGTCCTGAGCCGTGTGTCCGTCTGTTGCCTTGGGCTCAATGTCCTGGACGGTGTGTCCGCTTGCCGCGGTGCCGACCGTACGAGGACGCAACAGCTTGGCGCCCGCGCAGGCCGCGTCCGGGTGCTGCTCGAGCGCCTCGTGCAGCGCAAGCGTCGCGCCCGGCTGTAGCTCGGAGTCCTCGTTGAGCAACAAGGCATAGCGCCCCCGTGCGCGACGCAACAATTCGGAGTCGTTGATTGCCTTGCCCTGTCTCTGCTCGAGTGCGATCACCTCGTCCACCGCGGCATGCTCGCGCGCGGCCTGTGCCGAGCCGTCGCGCGAGCCGTTGTCGAGGACCAGCACTTCGCTTGCGAACGGCAGCAGCTTGCGCTCGCTCGCGAGCGCATCCAGGCCCCGCAGCATCAACTCGCGCTGGGATGTGTTGACGATGCAGTAGCTCAACTCGATCTGGCTCACGGGGTGACCTTAGGGCACATCCCTTGCGGGGTAGGCCGATGTTGGCGTTGGAAATGCACAACTTCCTGTAGCTTGAGCGGTTGAACTTCGTAGGCCTATATGCACTAGAATTGTCCAGCCACCACGCCTTTCCGCTATGTGGACTAGGCTTTTGGGTTGGGGGGGTCGTACGAGGAGAGGGGTCTGTTCTAATGGGACGCGACATCAACAGCCATATGGAGGGAACGATGGGGAATCATTCTTCGCGCAAGCGCAAGTCTGCGCGAGCACGTATCTCAACTGCCGCGCTCGCGCTCGGCGCTGTCGCGACAGCCGCGGCCTTTGGCACGGCCGGCGCCGGCGCCGCGGGACCGCACGCTACAGCTGCGCGCACGCTCAACTTGAACGACAGTGCCAGCCTGCATCTGGAAAACAAACACGGGCTCGTGCTCAAAGAGAGCGGCACTGCCAAAGGCTCGCTCGGGGGCAAGCTCTACCTGCAACTCGACGTCACCTCGACCCGTAGCGTCACCGCCCAGGTTCAGGTCTATCCTAAAGGCGGCTCGATCGGTGGCGCCGCCAAAGCCAGCTATCGCGTGACCGGCTCGACCGCGTCGTTCTCGGGCACGATGACAATCACCAAAGGCAGTGGCACCTACTCGAAAGCGAAAGCCTCGGCTCTCAGCTTCAGCGGCACTATCCAGCGCTCAAACGACGCCGTCACGGTGCACGTGAGCGGACCCATGTCGTACTAGCGAGCGGAGGCACCTTGTCCAGAGCACGGATACACAGGGCTCGCGCTCTTGTGCTTGGGCCGCTTGCTCTCATCTGCCTGCTTGTGCTGTGCGGGATATCCGCATCGGCGCAGGCAGCTGAGACGGTCGCCCTGCAGACGTCGTTCACGCCCGACAGATTGGGCGCATCGACCACGATCGGGTTCGGCTTCACGATCGGCAGCACTACCGGAGGCTTGCCCTCGCCGCTGACACATGTAAGCCTGCGTATGCCAAAGGGCATGAACTACGTCACGACCACGCTGGGTCTGTCGATTTGCAACCCTGAAGATCTCGTGGCCAAAGGTCTGGCCGGCTGTCCGCCCAACTCTCGGCTGGGTTATGGCAGTGCGTTTGTCGAAGTCCCGTTCGGGGAGGGCGCAGGTCGTGAGATCCCCGAAATCAATGCCTTGATGGGGCCACCGCACGAAGGCAACATCGTGGTCTTGTTCTACGCCAACGGCCTTGCACCGGTGTATGCGCAGATCGTCTTCGACGGCGAACTGCTGCCAGGGGAAGGCGCGTTTGGCGGCGACCTCGCTACTACGATCCCGGAAATAAAAAGCGTGACGAACGGACCGCCGGTGTCGATCATCAACGTCAAATCGACGATCGGCCCCGAACACCTGACCTATTACAAGCACGTCCACGGAAAACTAGTTGGCTACAAACCGCAGGGCATCTCGCTTCCGACGAAGTGCCCAAAGGGTGGCTTCCCATTCTCCGCGCAGTTCACGTTCCTAGATGGCAGCCAGGTGGTGGCAACGCACAACGTGCCTTGCCCACCGCCGATCCGCCACAAGAAATAGGTTCGAGTCTGCCCCGACGGCTCGCAGAGCCTGTTGGGGCAGACTCGCTACTAGCTGCCTAGCTTTTGTCTTGGTGGCCGGACCCTGGTCTTGGAGTGCAGGCTGCCCTGAACCTGTCTTGAGTGGCCCTGGCCTTGGAGTGCGAGGCTGGCCTGTACCCGTCTTGAGTGGCCCTAGTCTTGGAGTGCGAGGCTGGCCTGCACCTTGGCGGCGAACCAGCCGGGGATCGCCACCATCAGAACGGCTGAGGCGGTGACAAGCGCGAGGCTCGACAGCGCCACCACCACCCCGACGGAGCTGACCACCGGGTAGTTGATGACGATGTTCAAGGCGCGGTCGAGCAGCTGCTGGCCAAAGAGCCCGAAGACAGCGCCGCTGAAGCAGCCGACGCCGAGCAGCATTAGGCTCTCGAGCACGATCGTGTACCAAAGTTCACGGTGGGGAAAGCCCTCGAGCTTGAGCTTGGCCAGGCGTGGACGTCGCTGCCAGATCATCGCGCCCATCGCCGCCGCCATTGCCATCACCGCCGCCACCAGGATCAGGGTCGCGATCTGCGAGAGCCGTTCAAGGCCTTGGCGCGTGATCGAGCGCAGTGTATTGGCGTGTTGTTCGGCGGTCTGCGCCGCCAATGCCGTTCCGCTCCCCAGCGCCGCTCTGATTTCGTGCACGCCCTGCTCGGGTGAGACGCCGGGCTTCATCAGCACGTTGTAGGCGCTTGCATCGGTGCTCCCCCAGGCCTTGGCATAGTCATCTGAGCTCATCACGATCGCGCCCGGCGCCCAGCCGATGTTGGTGCTGATCGCCGCCACGCGGAATGGGCTCGGGATGGGAGTTGGCAGCGTGAACACCTGGCCGATTTTCAGTTTGTGTTCTTCGGCGAGCGCCAGCGAGACGACAGCCCAACCACCTTCGCGCAGATGCGCGTCGGCCTGAGCCACGTTGCCTTCAACGAGCTGAGTGGGGGGGACCAGCGGCGAGGCTTCGCTCGGTGGAGCTATCACCCAGATGCGCCGGTCGTTGTAATCGAGTAGGCCGCCTCTGTATATACGCACGGCGCGCACCCCGGGCAGCGCTTTCAGGGTGGCCACTTGGGTCGGCCTAAACGGCGAGGTCATCAGCAGGTTCGAGCTACCGGCAGCCGATACCCACACGTCGGTGGACGCGTTTACGTCGCTCGCCGCGTTGTACAGCCCGTTCAGCAGGTCGCTGTGGGCGCCCTGGATGGAGACGCTGCCGAACACGGCGATCGCGCCCGTGGCGGCGATCGCGATCGCTCGCGAGCGCCCAGCGCGCAGCTCCATAACGGCTATGTGCGGTACCGCGCTGACGATCGTCGGCGCTATCCGGCGCACGAACGCGAGCATCCAGGTGAGCGGCAGCGCAAGCAATGCCAGCAGCGCGCCGATCAGCGTGACCATTCCCACGATGGCCGCCTGGGGGGCCGCCAGCAGAATCACGAGCGTTGCCGCCAAGCACACGAGCCCGCCGAGCGTCACAAGTCGGGATGTGCTTCCGCCGCCTCCCTCCTTGGTTTCGATCGCGGCGAGTGGGTTGCGCGAGACGATGTCCTTGAACGGGCTCAGCACAGCCACGCTGGCCGCGCCCATGCCGCCGACGACGGAGATGACAATGCTCTGCAAGTTCACCACCCGCTCGGAGCCGACGGCAAACGCCGAGGAGAGATAGCCGGGGTTTGAGTGGAACAGGTGGATCGAGAGCTCGTTGCCCAGGACGAGCCCGATCGCGCAGGCGATCGTGCCGAGCACTATCGCATCGAACATGAGCACCCCGATCACCGCGGTGGGCGTGTACCCGTCGCGGCGCAGGTCGGCGATCAGGCGCCGGCGCTGAGGAACGGTGAGCAGCATCGCGTTGAACGCGAACAGGAAGCCCACGAGCGCGCTGATCACCGCGAACAGCTGCGTGGACTGGTTGGTCGCCGCCGCCGCCTTGGCAAATAGCTGTTCGTCGTAGCTCGCCGACTCGACTCCATAGCTCCCGCCGGCGATGCGCTCCAAGCCCGCCTGCACGGTAGCGGTCTGCCCGGGCTTGGGCTCGACCAGGATGCGGCTCACGCGACCGTTCAGGCCGCTCGCTTTCTGCACATATTCGAGGGTGCTGATGGCGATCGGACTGGAGATCAGCGCTCCGATCTGCTTTTCGCTGAGCTTGGAGTAGAGCGCAGCTTCGCTTGTGTGCCCGAGCGTCTGGAACTTGACGATGTCGCCGAATTTCTTTGCTCCCACCGCGTTTGCCACGGGTAGCGGCAGCACGACCGCTTCCACACCCGCGAAGGGGGTGAGCGCCACTTTGCTCACAAGCGCCCCCCTCAGCTCGGCGAGCGTGCTGTCGGCCCCGACCAGCTCTACCGCTTCGCTGCCCTTCGGCCCAACCGCGTTGGCGCTCACTTCCAACAGCGGCGCCGCGACCTTCACCCCCGGTAGATGCCGAGCTTCGCCGACGAGCTTTTCCGGCAGGCCCTGTGCGCCTCGCGCCGTCACCTGCAGCTTTGCGGCGCCGACGATGCCGCTGTTGAGCTGCCCGACGGAGCTCGACAAGCTGGAGCTCGCGATCTGCGAGGCGAACAGCAAGCCGACGCCCGCGGCGATACCAATCAGCGCAAAGCACTCCTGAAGGGCACGTGCTCGCAGACGCACGCGATATAGGTGAAGCACGTTCGCGAATCTCATCGCGTCCCCCCTGAGATCGTTACGCTCACGCCGCGCTGTCGCCGGGTACGCCGTGCGCGGCGCTGGTGGGTGCAAGACCCTGGTCGGGGTCGTAGTCGACCAGCTTGCCGTCGCGCAGCGCCAGCACGCGGTCGGCGTAGGCGGCAGCCTGTGGATCGTGGCTGACGAGTACGATCGCAACGCCGCGTTCGCGACAGAGCTCAGTGAGCAGTTCGAGCACCTCGCGGCCGCGCTGTGTGTCGAGGCTGCCGGTCGGCTCGTCGGCGAGCAGCAACTTGGGTTCGGTGGACAGCGCCCTCGCGATCATCACGCGCTGACGCTCGCCCATCGAGAGGGTCTCCGAGCGGTGCGTGAGCCGCCCGCCCAGTCCCAGACGCTCGAGCAGGGGCTGCACGCTTTTGTGGGCCTCCTTCCACGGCGTGTTCTTGAGCAGCTTCAACACCGTGTTGTCGATCGCCGTCACGCCCGGGAGCAGATCGAAGTTCTGGCGCACGAAGCCCATTTCCTGAAGACGGAAATGAGATGCCTCGCGCTCTGAGAGCGAGGAGATGTCGCGGCCGTTGACCAACACTTTGCCGCTCGTCGGCGTCAGCAGCGCCGCCACCATCAGCAACAGCGTCGTCTTGCCCGAGCCACTCGGTCCATAGAGAGCGACCATCTCGCCCGTGGATACCGACAGCGACACGCCGTCCACGGCGCGCACTGTCTCCTCCCCGGCTGTGTGGTAGTGCTTGACGAGATCTCGCAGCTCCAGCATGCGTGTCCCTCTCCCTTGTGACGACCGGTCGGCAGCTGCCCATGCTACCGACCCCTTCCTGCTTGACCCGTGGAGAAACCCTATCTGAAAATGTCCACGTTGGGCGTTGCCTGCCTTTGCGCCTCCTCCGCCCGGCGCCCAAGCCTCGCGCGTATTTGCGCAGGCATACGGCGCAGCTCGAACACGAGCATCGTCGGGCGCCGAAGGGCGTTTACCGTGGCGAGCACGCTGTCGCCGATCGGTTTCAGCTCGGCACTGTGCGCTTCGGGCGTGGCCAGATAGTTGCCGATCATGGCGGCCAAGATCACGACGTGGCGGCGACTGTGCGGCAGCTCGCCGGCCTTCTCCAGGGCCTGCTCGGCGATCCACCTCATTCGCTGTGCGGCCTGCTCAGGTCCGTAGTACTCGATCAGGCTGCGGTGGCCGGCCGCCTCGTCCTCGTGTTTGTCGATCAGGTTGTCGAGCAGCGAGTGCAAACCGCCGATCCAGGGAAAGTAGGCTTGGGCCAATGCGCTGACTTCGCCGGCGTCGAGTCGCGGCCCGGCGGCGGCCGCGATCAGGACGTGCACGCCAAGCGAGGAGCCGGCCGCGGCCGCGGTCTCCCACCATTGCAAGCCCGTCCCCGGTGGCGTGGCCGCGCGTGCCCACTGCTCCAGGCCGGTGTGCTCGCCTTGGGACTTGCTGAGGTTCAGGCTCTGAAAGGCGACGATGCGCGCCGCCGCGGCCTGCGCCGAGGGTGCCGCCGGTAGGTGGGCGGGGAGCGCGGCAAACGCGTCGCGACATTCCTCTATCAGCGTGTCCAGGTAACCGCCGTCGTGGCGTTGGGGGTGATGCTCATACCAGTCGAGCGCGCGAGCCCCCTCCGTCGCACGCGGATCGGTGCCGGAGGAGTCTGTGGGGCCGGTGCCGGAGCGCCTTGTGCGATCGGTGCCGGAGGGGTCTGTGGGATTGGTGCCGGAGAGGTCTGTGTCGAGAGAGCCCACTTCGCTGCCGGGCGGCGCTGTGGTCCCTCTTGGCGTGACGGCATAGACCAGTGCTTCGTGCAGCCTCCGTCCGTCGAGCACCGGATCGGGACTCGGCTGCTCGCCGAGCATGTCGAGCAGGTTGTAAGCGGCTTGGAAGGCGCTCGTCGCCTTCGTTACGTTGGTTCGGTGCGCCAGTGGCACAAACGCGGCGAAGGCCGCCGCGCCCTCGATGTTGCCGCGCTTGTCGAGTGCGTCGAGGACTAACTGCCGTAGCACGGGATCGGGTATTCGCCGCGCGCGGCGCCGCCAGCGGGCGATGTAAAAGCAGACGCGTGGGAATACGCTCGTCCAGTAGCCGACTGCCGCATAGACGAACGTGGCAAGCAGCGCCACACGGTCGCGCGGCGCCCTCCGTATTGTCCTTCCCCAGTGCGCGTTCACGTCGTTGACCCCTCCTCCTACACACCACCCTACGACCATGCGCTCTGCGATGCGCTGTCGAGAGCAACCACAGAGGTGGAGTTGTTCACCAGCCACTTCCCGTACGGCCCCGTCGCACAAGCCGACGGATACGTCCGTCACGAGTTCTTCTACCGTGCGGCGCTAGGCAGCCCTGGAGGACGTTTGCGAATGGCGAGCAAGCTTGCCCAGCACGTGCCCGACATGCTGCGCTACCGCCGCGCCGCTCGGTCGGCCGATGTCGTGCACTTCCAGTGGCTGGCGGTGCAGCATCTCGACGGCTACCTGCTGCCGTCGAGACGTGCCGGGGATGGGCGTCGTCGTCCGCTCGTGTTGACCGCCCACGACGTACTCCCGCGCGAGCCGCGGCCCGGTCAGCTGTCCGCGCAGAAGCGTTTGTATGACCGCTTCGACGCGATAGTTGTGCACTCAGAGCACGGTCGCGCCCGTCTGGTCGACGAGCTGGGCGCCGATGGCGAGCGCATACATGTGATTCCACACGGTGTCTTTACGCACCTTGCTGCGGCTGTATCTGAGGAGGCGCGGACGGCGTCGGGTACGATCGGGACGGAGGTAGGGATATCCAAAAAGGGCGATGCCCCCCGCGCGCGCGGGGGGCCCCCCTTTTTTGAAAGCGCCCAAACAGAGCTCAAGCGTCCCGTCATTCTTATGTTCGGCCTGATGCGCCCCTATAAGGGCATCGATGTGCTGCTGGACGCATGGCGCGGGGCAGACGACGAAGCTCCGATCGAGGACGCCGAGCTCTTGATCGCGGGCATGCCGCGCATGGACATCTCAAAGCTGCGGGCAGCCGCGCCGGCGAACGTCAGCTTCGACCCGCATTTCGTGACCGACGAGGAGCTGCCCGCCTATTTCGAACGAGCAGATCTGGTCGTGTTGCCCTACCTGCAGGCCGACCAGTCGGGCGTCCTGTTCACGGCGCTCGCGTTCGGCAAGCCGCTGCTGCTCAGCGACGTGGGCGGCTTCCCCGAGATGGCAAGTACGGGCGCCGCGAAGATCGTGAAGGCCGGAGACCCGCGCGCTCTCGGACGCGCACTGAGAGAAATGCTGGCCGATAGGGGCGCCCTGACCGAAATGTGCGTGAGGGCCAGGGCAGCCGCCGATGGGCGTTACTCGTGGCAGGCGATCGCGGCGGCGCACGTCGAGCTCTACAAGCAGCTCCTCGGAGGAGGGGAGCGGCGCTAGCCTCGGCGCTCGGACAGAATGCGCCCATGCGCACCGCACTAGAGATCGTGTTCTGGGCTTCGGCTGTGCTGATCGCCTGGACTCAGGTGGGGTACGCCCTTGCCGTGGTTGCACTGGCCCGCATGCTCGCGCCAGCGCCAAAGGCCGCGGTGGGAGACGAGGCACGAACCAATCCTCCAAATCAAAGCGTGTCGCTGATCGTCGCCGCGCATGACGAGCAGGCGGTGATCGCGGCAAAGCTCGCCAACGCGTTCGCACTCGACTATCCGCGCGAGCTGCTCCAAGTGATCGTGGTTTGCGACGGCTGCACGGACGCGACCGCCAAGCGGGCAAGCGACGCGGGCGCCGATCTCGTGCTGGAGCTCCCGCGCGGTGGCAAGATCGTCGCTCAAGACACGGCGGTGCAACGAGCGAGCGGGGAGCTCGTTGCCTTCTCCGACGCCAACGCGCTGTGGGAGCCTGACGCGCTGCGCGAGCTCGTGAGCGCGTTCGCCGATCCACAGGTCGGCTATGCCTGCGGACAGGTCCGCTTCGTGCAGGGCTTGCAGGGCGCCCCCCCCGTCGCGGGGCGCAGGCCCCTCATAACGGAAGACAAGCACGCCACCAACCAGGAGGGTGTGTACTGGCGCTACGAGATGGCGCTGCGCGCGCGCGAGTCGCGGCTGTCGTCGATCACCGCCGGTAACGGTGCCATCTACGCCACCCGGCGCGGGTCCTACATCGTGGTCGATCCGATCATGGGCCACGACCTTTCTTTCCCTTTCAACATGGTCAAGCGCGGGTGGCGTGCCGTATATGTGCCAAGCGCACGCGCCGTCGAGAAGATGGTCCCCTCGATCGAGGGCGAGTGGCGGCGTAAGCGGCGCATGATGAGCCACACGTGGCCAATCGTCCTGCGCGGTGGCATGCTCTCCCCGCGCGGCTACAGCTTCGGCTACGCCGGGATGATCTTCTCCCACCGCCTTTTGCGCTACCTGACCCCTTTTTTGCACGCCTTTGCCTTCCTCGCCAACATTGCGCTAGTGGCGGGCGGGACCAGGGGCATCTATGAGATCGCCCTCATCCTCCAGGTCGTCCTTGGCGCCTCAGCCGGGATTGGCGGTTTGATACGCGTGCGCCCCCTCTTGATCGCGCGCTACTACTTCCTCACGACGCTCGCCGCTGCCGCGGGTCTGTGGGACTGGCTACGTCACGGCACTGCCCCTTCGTGGGAAGCGGCCGAGGGGACCAGATGATCAGACGCGCGGTCGATATCGTCCTCGGCACGCTCGCGCTGATCGTGGCCGCGCCCGCGATCGCCGTGGCGATGTTCGCCATCAGGCTGGAGTCGCGCGGTCACCCGATCTATCGCCAGCGTCGCGTCGGCAAGGACGGCGGGGAGTTCGACCTGCTCAAGCTGCGCACGATGGTCGACGGCGCCGAGCACGTGGGCGCGGGCTTGGCGATCAACGAGAACGACCCGCGTGTCACGCGAGTGGGAGCTTTTTTGCGCCGGACCTCGCTGGATGAGCTTCCAAACTTGCTGGGTGTTGTGCGAGGCGAGCTGTCCTTTATCGGGCCACGTCCCACGATCCCCGTGCAGGTGGCTCAGTACAGCGAGCGTCAGCGCGGCCGCCTTGCGATCAGGCCGGGCATCACCGGCTGGGCCCAGGTCAACGGACGCGCTTCGCTGCCTTGGAGCGAGCGCATCGAGCTCGACCTCTACTACATCGAGCACCGCTCGCTCGCGCTCGACGCACGTATCCTGTGGCGCACCGTAATGATCGTGCTCGGCGGCTCGGGTCTCTACAAGGGTCAAACAGGTGGATGGGAGGCTGGAGAGGATGGATGAGCTGCGCTCCTTACGGAGCTCCGCCGTAGGTGCCCCTCTCGCACAGAGGGCCTCTACCACGTCCCCCCCACCGAGCATCATGCTCACCGGCGTCGGCAAGCGCTACGACATCGTCTCGTGCTTTGCCGCTTTGACGACGGTCGTGGCGGTGGACCCCAACCCGCTCGCGCCGGCACGCTACGCCGCGCAGCTGCGCGCCAGCCCGCCGCCGATCGTCGACCCGGCATATGTCCCAGAGCTCGAGTGCCTGTGCGCCGAGCACGGTGTCGGCGCCGTGTTGCCGCTGACGGACCTCGACATCGAGACGCTGGCGCTGGCGCGCGAGCAGGGCCGCCTGCCGGCGCTCGTGCCCTCCTCACAAGTCGCGCGCGCCACCTACGACAAGTACGAGACGCACCTCCTGTTGGAGCGCCTCGGCCTGCCCTCCCCGTCGACGGTGCTGCCCGACGCCGATCTGGACGCGCTCGACTACCCGGTGATGGTCAAGCCACGCCAGGGCTCCGGCGCGCGCTCGATCCACCTCGCCCACGATCCGGCGCAGGCGCGCTTCTTCGTCGACTACGTGACCGAGCCGACGATGGTGCAACGCGCAATGAGAGGCCCGGAGCTCTCGATCGACTGTCTCGGCGATCTCGACGGCCGTTGCCTAAACGCGATTCCGCGCACGATGATCGAGTCGCGCGGCGGCGAGTCGATCAAGGGCACCGTGATCGACGATCCCGAGCTGGTCGAGTTGGGACGCACCGCGATGGAGGCATTTGCGGTGCGCGGCCCGGCCACGATCCAGGTGTTCCGCGACCCCGAGCTGGGCGTGCGCATCACCGACGTCAACACCCGCTTCGGTGGAGCTTTCCCCGCGCCGGCGCTGGCGGCTTTGCCCGGTCGCTCCTATCCCGAGCTGATCGTGCGTATGGCCGCCGGCGAGCATGTCCCCCCGCACGTGGGCGAGTATCGCCGCAACGTCACCTTCACGCGCTATTACTGGCAGCTGGAGCTGGACGAGCGGATGGAGCAAACCGACAAACAGATCCTGCCGGCGGGTCGATCGGCTCCGAGCTGTAAGAATGGTCGATAGTGAGTTCCTTGCTTACGAAGCCAGGGTCTGAGGGCTCGTCCGAGCAGTCGGCGAAGTCCAATGGTCTCGACCCAAATGGGTCCCAGCCGGACCCGGTGCCCGTACCTTACGCGTGCTCGAAATGCGGATTGCCGATGCAGGAGGGGCAGGACTGGTGCCTGCAGTGCGGCACTGCCAAGCCGCGTCTTCTCGGCGGTGGCCCCGGCTGGCGCACGGGCATCGCGATCCTCGGCTCGACCGCGGTGCTCGTTTGCGGTGCGGCGGTGGCTGCGTACGCCGCGCTGAACAAGACCAAACCGAAGTCCTCGGCCGTGGCACTGGTGATAAAAACTTCGGCAGCGGGTGTGCCCGCCACAAGCACTCCCGCCACTCTGAGCACCACCCCAACTCCGGGGACCGCCCCAGTTCCGGGGACCGCCCCAGTTCCGGGGACGCCCACGACGGTCAAAGCCACCCCGCCGAAGATCCCACTGCAAACGCCTACGCCCAAATCGACGGGCGGCGCAGACTCCGAAGCCAACAATGCGCTGTTCCCGCCCGAAACGAAAACCACCAAAACCACCAGTAGCACCCCTACCAAAAGCACAAGCGAACCGACGAAAAGCACGAGCGAAAGCAAAGAAACAAGCGGCTCTGAAACGAACACAAGTGCCGAATCCGAAGCGCCGAGCCCGATTCTGCTCGACACGAACGCGGCCAGCGTCTACAACCCCTACAACTATCCAGCGTCGTTGTTCGGCGACCCGGGTCTTGCGATCGACAACGAAGAAAGCACGGCTTGGACGGCTCAGGTACAGCCCGAAAAAGCCCCCAAGATGGCGGAGGGACTGCTGCTTGACCTGAAGAATCCGCAGAAGCTGGGAAGCGCTGTCGTCAAGACGACGACCACGGGAATCACCGTGGAAGTCTATGGGACGAACGGCAGTGCGCCGCCAACGTCGATCTCTGACCCGGCCTGGGCTCGCATCGTCGGGCTAAAAGTCTTGAAGAAGAAAAGCACCACGCTCAAGTTGAAGACCAAAGGCAAGGGCTACCGCTACATCCTGCTGTGGCTGGCCAAGGCCCCAGCTTCGTCGACGGCAGCGAACCCGGGCAGCGTCGCCATCAACGAATTCGAACTCTTCCCCTGACGGTCGGAGGGCGGCGCCATACGGCGTCCTCCCTCCCTGGTGTGCTGTCGCACACGGCGTCCTCCCTCCCTGGTGTGCTGTCGCACACGGCGTCCTCCCTCCCTGGTGTGCTGTCGCACACGGCGTCCTCCCTCCCTGGTGTGCTGTCGCACACGGCGGTCGGTGCGTCCTTGTCTGGCTTGCCCTCCGACCGTCAGGGGGCTCGTCAGGGTTAAGTGTGGCTGTTTGTTCGTGGTCTGCCCCGGGTCGTGGAGGGGCTGGTCATCAGGGCGAGGAGATGCGTTTTGCTCGGGTGGTGCGCGTCGACTTGGCGCGGCGCGGCTTTGTCGCCCACACCTCGTCGAGGAAGCCGGCGATCTCGTCTGTAAGCCTTTCTGGCCGCAAACGCAGCTCGACCAGCGAGTCGGCTTCGATCAGGCGAGCATCGGGCAACTCCGCGGCCAGCATGCCGGCGTCTGAGAAGGGATGAACGGGGTCGCGCCGGTGTCCAAGCACGAGCGTGGGTGTCTCGAAAGTGCGCCGTTCGTTTCGATGCGGTGCGATGCGCCCGAAGAAGAGGCCCTGCAGTAGCGCGCCGCCTGGGCCGGGATCCTGGCGCACCAGGTCGAGTACGACGTTGCCGTAGTAGGGCAGTAGCCGTCGCGGCACCGCGCGAGTGCCGCGGGCGACGAGCTTCATCAGCGGCTCGCCGAAAGTGAGCGCCACCAGGATCGGAGTGAAGGTCAAGGCGCTGGAGAGCAGGCCATTGTCGAGCACGGGCATCTCGATGACCATCCCGCGCAGTCTCTCGGGCGCGTTTGCGGCGACTTGAAGTGCTGCGTTAGCGCCGAGCGAGGTGCCCATCACGACCGCCTCCCCGATCTCCAGATGGTCCATCAAGGCAACGAGCTGCTCGGCAAAGGAGTGCATCGAATAGCGCCACATGTCCCGGGGACGATCGGATTCGCCGTGGCCGAGCAGGTCGACCGTGATCACACGGTTGCCGCGCGCCGCCAGATCTTCGGCAAGCGGTCGGTGCATCTTCTGGGAGAGCAGCAAACCGTGCACGAGGATCACCGGACGCTTGGCGGCCTTGGCCCGTTGCGGCGTCTTGCCGCGGGTGCCATCGCTCTTCAGCTCCGCCGGGCCCCCACCGAACTCTGTGTAGGCGATGCGCTGGTGATGGAAGAGGAACGACGCCACCGTTGAAGCCTAGCGCGGCGGAGTGTGCACCGCCCGCGCTCGGTCTGTTCCGATTCCACGATACGTATGTTCAGAAATACACCCCCTTTGCGTGCACGGGTGGTTGGGGTATGCCCACGACCAGGACAGGTCGTGGGCTATGCCTACGACCTGTCCTGAGGCGGCACGGTCAAGGGAGGATCGAAGGGCGTCTCGCGGGCCCCCCAGCCCGCGTGACGTCCGATACGCGGACCCGGACGAAGCCGTGGATCGTCCGGGTCCGGCCCCCCTCCGGGGACCATCCACAGGCCTGATGGGATGGTCTGCACGTAGAACCCCGTAGCGCCCTGGAAGATGCGGTGTTTGCTCTCGCGCGCTAGCTTTGGCTACGCAACCAATTTCAGGAGGAGACAGCATGCCCAAGCAGCCCCGCATCCTCGCCGGGCAGACCGCGGCGATCACCGGCGCCGCGCGCGGGATCGGCAAGGCAACCGCACAAGCGCTCCTGCGCCAGGGAATGAAGGTGGCGATCGGCGACGTCGACCTTGCCACTGCCCAGCAGACCGCGAAAGAGCTCGGACCAAGCACCGTGGCGCTGGCGCTTGACGTAACCGATCGCGCCTCGTTTACCGCGTTCCTGGACAAGGCCGAAGAGCAACTGGGTCCGGTCGACGTGCTCGTCAACAACGCCGGGATCATGCCGATCGGGCGCTTCATCGACGAGGACGACCTCACCGCACAACGGATGATCGACATCAACCTGCACGGGGTGATCCTGGGGACGAAGCTCGCCATGGAGCGAATGGTCCCGCGCGACCGCGGCCACATCGTCAACATCTCCTCCCAGGCCGGCAAGTTCGGGGCGCCAGGCGGCGCTACCTACTCGGCGACCAAGCACGCGGTCGTGGGGCTCAGCGAGGCGGTGCGCGGCGAGCTGCGCTTGATGAAAGCCAATGTCGACATGAGTTACGTGATGCCGTTCGTCGTCAACACGGAACTGGGTGGCGGCCTCGGCGAGGCGCGCGGGATGAAGGTGCTGCAGCCGACCGAAGTGGCCGACGCGATCGTCGAGGCCCTGCAGACAGGCCGCGTGGAAGTGTGGGTGCCGAAGTCGGCCAAGCGCACGAGCACACTCGGGGTGCTGCTGCCGCGACGGCTCTCGGAGGGGATGGCACGAGCGCTGAAGGCGGACCAGGTGCTGGCCGGTGCCGACGCGAGCGCACGTCGCGGCTATGAACTGCGCGCTTCGAAGTCCGAGCCGGCCTTGGCGCCCGTGCCGCGGACTCCCGAGCTTACGGACGGGGGCAGTTGAGGCAGGGAGGCTGGGCCTGGGCCTGTTCGAGTCAGCTGGGGCTGGGCCTGTTCAGTCAGCTGGGCCTGGGCCTGTTCGAGTCAGCTGGGCCTGGGCCTGTTCGAGTCAGCTGGGGCTGGGCCTGTTCAGTCAGGACGGGCTAAGAACCGGTTTCAAAAGAGGCTCGTCGATCTTTTTGAGCCAGGTTCTGAGAAAGAGACGATGCCCCCTGCGCGCGGGGGCATGCCATTTATGCGATCACCCAGCTGTTAGCCACTCGACGATCTGGCGGCCGATCTCCGGTCCTGCGTCCTCCTGCAGGAAATGCGAGGCGTCCTCGATCACGCGCGGTGTCTCGCGGCCGATCGCCGCGGCAAAGCGCTCGCCGGTGGCGAGCGGCAGCACCGGGTCGGAGTCGGCCCACAGCATTAGCGTTGGACGCTTATCGTCCTTGAGCGCATCGAGCACGCGCTGCCCTGCCTCGGCGCCGGGAGCGTCGGGCTCGCGCGGGATCATTAGCGGGAAGGCCCGCGCGCCGGCCTTCGAGGCGACGCTCGGATACGGCGCTTCATAGGCGGCGATCACCTCGTCGCCCGGATCGTTCTTGCACGCGCCGCGCACGAGCATCCCGACCGGCAGGTCCTCGGTGCGCTCCACGAAGTCCTTGAATGCCGTCCACGCGTCGGTCATCTTCTGGTGGCCGGTGAACAGTCCGGTGTCGAGGATCACCAGCCGCTCGAAGCGCTCGGGATGCTCGACGGCGAGGCGCAGTCCGATCGGGCCGCCCCAGTCGTGTACGACGATTGTCGCTTTGCGCACGTCCAGTTCCTCGAGCAGGGGAGCGACTGCCGCGACGTGGCGGTCGTAGGAGTACCAGTCGATGTCGATCGGCTTGTCCGAGCGCCCAAAACCGGGCAGGTCCGGTGCGATACACCTGAAGCCTGCGTCCCTGACTGGCGCGAGCACCTTGCGCCACAGAAACGACCAGGTTGGCTCGCCGTGCATGAACAGCACGGGATCGCCTTCGCCCTCGTCCACATGGGCGAGGCGCAGACCGTCGTGCTCGCGGTAGTGCGCTGGGAAGGGAAAGTCAGGGAGACCTTCCAACAGCTCGTCCGGGGTACGCACCGCGTCGGTCATCGGCGAGGGAGCATACCCACCGGAGGATCGGTTAGGCTCGCAGGCGGGATGTTTGCAGCGATAGCACACTTCGGGCCTGTGCTTGCAGCCGAGAAGAACAAGCTGCCGTACTACATTGCGGGCGGCGTGCTTGTTGCATGGGCGCTGTTCGTCTCGGTTGTCTTGGGGCGGCGCAACCCGAACTTCCCGAGTTCGCTGGGTGCTCAGCGAGCCGTGATGGCGATATCGGCCGTGCTCGTGCTGGCCACCGTCTCGATGGCGGTTGTCACCTCGGGCGGCTCGAGCGCCAAGGCGACGATCGCGCCGGTCACCCAGACGGGCCGCGAAGCCGCGTCCGGCTCGGGCACTTCTTCGCTTACCGAGGAAGCCGACCCCGAAGGCCAGCTGCGCTACACCACCAAGAACCTCTCGGCCAGGGCCGGCAAGGTCACGATCGACTTCAAGAACATGTCTCCGCTGATGCACAACATGACGATCGTCCAAGGGGCCAAAGTGCTTGCGGCGACTCCCACGTTCCAGGGTGGGGCGCGTAACCTCACGCTCAATTTGAAGCCTGGTACCTATGTCTTCTACTGCTCGGTTCCGGGACATCGACAGGCAGGCATGGAAGGCAAGCTCACCGTTCAATAGGCGACGGCGATATCGCCCGACGCGCCCGCCATACTTAGCTGCATCGGGAGTGCCTGCCTACTCGGCCTCTGGGTGCTCCCAGCCCAAACGAACCAGAAGGAGCCGCGGGATGGATGTGATTGCCAGGATCGACCAAGCCAGGCGTGAATGCGATGTGCTCGAGCACCCGTTCTACCGGCGCTGGAGCGCCGGCGAGCTGAGCGCCGAGGAGCTGGCCTTCTATGCCGGCGAGTACCGCCATGCCGTCGTCGCACTGGCACAGGCCTCAGACAACGTCGCCGGCAAGGTCGCTCCGGATCGTCGCGCTGGTCTCAAGCGCCACGCGGCCGAGGAGCACAGCCATGTCGCATTGTGGGATACGTTCGCCGCCGCGACGCTCACCGTCGTGAAGACGGTCCACTCCGGCGAGGTGCTCTGCGAGGACGGGTGGACCTTCGAGGAGACGACCGAGGAGACGACCGAGGTCATCGCGGAGACCGCAATCGAGCGTAGCCCACTGAGCGAGACGCAGGATTGCACCCGGGCGTGGACCGCCGGCGACGACGCCCTGGAGCATCTTGCCGTGCTCTACGCGATCGAGGCGAGCCAGCCGGCGATCGCCAAGACCAAGCTCGAAGGGCTCGTCGAGCGATACGGCTACAGCCCTGAAGGTCCGGCGGTCGAGTACTTCGAGTTGCATGCCACGCTCGATGCCGAGCACGCTCGCCAGGCGCGGGAGCTGATTGTCGAGCTGATGAGCGAGGATGAGACCGAGGCGTGTGCCCAGGCAGAGCGCATGGTCCAGCACGCGAGCGCCGCCTTGCGCGGCAACTGGGAGCTGCTCGACGGCGTTGAGAAGGTTTTTGTTGAAAGACGTGGTCCAGAAACGACTTAAAAAACGCGTCCATAAAATTTTGGCGCGTAATTTTATGGTCAGCTAAAGGGGGTATGGCCTGCAGGGCTTATGGGCCGCGCTCTGACACCAAGCGTCTATCCGAAACCTGCCAGATCCACTCCCGCTGGTCCCTCGCGAGGGGTCCAGGAGTTTGCTGACGGGTTCTCAGCCACGTCCTGGCCTGATCCAAGCGCGGGCGAGTTGCGAATGCCCAGTATGGGCAACCAGATGGGCAACCAGGATTGCCAAAGATGAGGATCGCGATCGTCGGCGCCGGGGTCTCGGGCATGGTCGCGGCGCATCTGCTCTATCCGCGACACGAGATCGTCGTGTTCGAGGCCGGCGAGCGCGCGGGCGGGCACGCCAACACGATCCGCGTCGAGACGCCCGAGCAGACTCACTGCGTGGACACCGGCTTCATGGTTTTCAACGACCGCAACTACCCCAACTTCGAGCGTCTACTACGCCAGTTGGGCGTCAGCTGGCAGCCCTCCGATATGAGCTTCGGCGTGAGTGACGGTCGCGGTGACTTCGAGTACAACAGCGCCTCGCCCAACGGCTTGTTCGCAAAGCGCACGCATCTGCTGACGCCGTGGTTTCATCGCATGATCGCCGACCTGGTCCGTTTCAACCGCACCGCTCGTGAGCTGTTGAGCGGCTCTGGCGGGGATGTCACGCTGGGGCAATGGCTGGTCGAGCAGCGTTTTTCTGAAGCCTTCGTGCGGCGCCTGATCGTCCCGCAGGTGTCGGCTGTCTGGTCGGCGGACCCGCGCCAGATGGGCAGCTTCCCGGCTCGCTTCCTAGCCGAGTTCTTCGACAATCACGGGATGCTCGGGCTGACGGGCCGCCCCCGTTGGCGTACGGTCACCGGTGGCTCTGAGAGCTACGTACGCGCGCTCATTCGACCCTGGCGCCACCGCCTACGGCTGGGCGCGGCGGTGCAAGCGATCGAACGCCGAGACGACGCGGTCATAGTTAAGCCTTACGCTGGCGAGGCAGAGCGTTTCGACGAGGTCGTGATCGCGACCCACTCAGATCAGGCGCTCGCGATGCTCGCCGATGCCGGCCCGCGCGAGCGCGAAATCCTTGGTGCCATGCCCTACCAGGCCAACGAGGCGGTGCTCCATACCGATACACGCCTGCTGCCCCGGCGTCGTCGCGCATGGGCGAGCTGGAATTACCACTTGCTGGACGTTCCAACCGAGCGCGCCACCGTCACCTACCACATGAATCGCCTGCAGTCGCTGAAAGCCGACCGTGAGCTGTGCGTGACGCTCAACCGGACAGCAGCGATCGATTCCCAGCATGTGATCCGCACGATTCCCTATGCCCACCCGGTCTATACCGCGGGGGGTGTGCGGGCGCAGACTCGCCGCGCGGAGATCAGTGGGCGTAATCGCACGCACTACTGCGGCGCCTACTGGGGCTGGGGCTTTCATGAGGACGGCGTGCGCAGCGCGCTTGCTGTGGGCGAGCATTTCGGGGTAGGTCTGTAAGCGATGTACACATCTTCTGTGGATAGTGACCACGCAAAATGTCTAAACGCGGAGGCGGCGCGCGTCCCGCGTGTGCCCGGCGCTGGCGCTGCCCCCACAGTCAGCGCTATCTATTACGGCAGCGTCCGTCATCGCCGCTTCGACGTGCGCGAGCACGAGTTCCGCTATCAGCTCGCGCTGGCCTACATCGACCTCGACGAGCTGCCCACGCTGCTCGGCGGTCGGCTGCTCGCGTCCCGCCCCGGTCCTGCGCGCTTCCGTCGCCGTCACTACCTGGGAGATGAGCGCCTGCCGCTGACCGATGCGGTGCGCGACGTCGTGGCCGATCAGTCCGGGGTGCGGCCGTCCGGGCCGGTCCGCGTGCTCACGAACCTGAGCACCTTCGGGCACTGTTTCAACCCCGTCAGCTTCTACTACTGCATGAATGAGGCAGCTGAGCGGGTGGACGCGGTGGTTGCTGAGGTCACCAACACCCCATGGGGTGAGCGCCATGCCTACGTGCTCGCCCGCGGCAGCGAGGGCTGCTCATCCGCCCAAACCGCCGGCGCGGTGCTCGCCGGCAATTCGATCAAGGCTTTGCACGTCTCGCCGTTCATGGGCATGGACCAGCACTACGAGTGGCGTGTGAGCCTGCCGAGCGAGACGTTGTCGGTGCACATTGCGAGTTCTCGCAAAGGAGATCTGGCGTTTGATGCCACGCTCTCGCTGCATCGACGCGAGCTGACGAACGCGACGCTTACGCGCATGAGCGCGCGCTATCCGGCGAGCGCGCTGCGGATGCTCGCGCTGATCTACGCCCAGGCTCTGCGCCTGAAGCTGAAGGGAGTACCAGTGCATCCCCATCCCAAGGAGGGCCTGGCGTGACATGGAGGCTTACATCCTCGCTTTCGGGAGGTCTTACATGACAAGGCACCTCATATCTCCTTCTCAGAAGGCGACATGACAACGCGAATCGCACGCACGATCGCGCACGCGCTGTTGAAGCGCATCCATTCGGGCAGCCTCACCGTGCTCGAGGACGGCCGTGCACAGGCGACGTTCGGTAGCGGCGCGCCGCACGCGACCGTTTACGTGCGCTCGCCGCGTGCTTGGCGCAAGCTGTTGCGCGGCAGCAACGGGCTCGCCGAGGCGTATGCCCAGGAGCTGTGGGACTCGTCTGACCCGACCGCCGTCGTGCGTGTTGCCGCGCGCAACGCCGACGCGCTCGACGGTTTGCACGCTGTGTTCGCGCCGCTGCTGGCTCCAGCGCAACGCGTACGTACGCTGCTGAACGCCAATACGCGCAGTCGTCGCCGTCGTGACATCGCCGCCCACTACGACCTCGGCAACGAGCTGTTCCAGCTGTTGCTCGACCCGAGCATGACGTACTCCTGTGCCCTGTTTGAGCGGCCGGGAATGAGCTTGCACGAGGCGGCGCTTGCCAAGCTCGAGTGTGTCTGCGAGAAGCTCGACCTGCAGCCCGATGATCATGTGCTCGAGATCGGCAGCGGTTGGGGTGCGTTTGCCCTGTATGCGGCTCGCACGCGCGGTTGCCGCGTGACGACGACCACGATCTCGCGCGAGCAGTATCGGCATGCGGTTGCGCAGATTGACGATGCAGGTCTGCAGGACCGTGTCGAGGTGCTGCTCGAGGATTACCGCGACCTGCGCGGACGCTACGACAAGCTCGTCTCGATCGAGATGATCGAGGCTGTCGGCTGGCGGCACTTCGGCACGTTCTTCGACTGCTGCTCGCGGTTGCTTGCGCCTGACGGCGCGATGCTGCTGCAGGCGATCACGATCGACGATCGCGCCTACGAGGTTGAGAAGGCCTCGCGCAGCTTCATGAACACCTACATCTTCCCGAACGGCTGTCTGCCATCAATGCGCGTGATCGAGCGCGCCGTCAAGCAGCGCACGGACATGCGCGTGGCGGGGTTGCAGGACATCACTTTCCACTACGTGCAGACGCTGCGCCACTGGCGCGCCAACTTCGAGGCCAACTTGGGCAGGCTCGCCGAGCTGGGCTACGACGAGCGTTTCCAGCGCATCTGGCGGCTCTACCTGTCCTACTGCGAGGCGGGCTTTGCCGAGCGGCGCATCGGCGACGTGCAGGTGCTGCTGGCCAAGCCGGGCTGGCGCCCCGCGCGAACCGGGCAGTTGGCGGCCACGCCTGCGCTCAGTAGCACTGCCTGAGTGGCCGCGGTATCCAGCCACGCCGATCGCCTCTTTCGCCGAGGCGCTCTGGGTCAGGTTTGGCTAACGTGGTCGCCGGCTGAACAAGCGGGCGGTCACCGCGTCGAGCACGAACGTTGGTCCTTGCGCCGCGAGCATTGCCAAACCCGAGCGTCCGCCAGGGCCGAGCACACGCTTGTCGGCCTCGATCGCGCTCACCACCTTGGCCGCCCACTCCTCGGGCGGGACGCGGTCCCAGCCAGAGGTGTCCATGTGACGTCCGTACACCTCGTCGGTGGCGCTCAGCATGTCAGTAGCGACGCCTGGTGTGATCAGGTGCATGGCGTGCACGCCGGTACCGCGCAGCTCGCGCCGCAGCGATTCGGTGAAGCCGACGATGCCGGACTTTGAGGCGGCATAGGTGCTCGCCGCCGGGAAGTGGGCATAGCCGCTGATCGACGCATTGTTGGCAATTGTCCCTTGCCGCCGCGCGAGCATCCCGGGAAGTACCCGCTGCGTCAGGTGCGTAACCCCCACCAGGTTGACCTGGAACATCGCATACACCTCGTCGATGTCCTGCTCCTCGAGCAGCCCACCGGTCATCAGTCCGGCGTTGTTGACGAGCACGTCAATCTGGCTGAGCTCCGCGCCCAGATCCGCGCAGCACTGCTCGATGCTCTTTTGCGATGAGAGATTGATAAGCACGGCGCGCACTTCTTGTGCGCCGCCGGGCGGTAGGTTCACGGCCTCGAAGCTCTCGACGTCGCGTACTCCCGCCAGCACCGAACGCAACGGCAACTGGGCAAGTCGCTCGACGAGCGCACGGCCGATTCCGCGGTTGGCGCCGGTGACAAGTGCCGTCTTGCCGATGAGGTCCATCGTCTCAGCCTAGGACGATTCTCGCGTGGCTTGCGAAGATGGACAGGTGAGCATCGCCTCTGAGGAGCGCAGTCCCCGGCTGACGGCCGTCATGCGCGAAGGCGAGCGCGTCACTCCGCTGGAGCTGTTCTTCGACCTTGTGTTCGTGCTTGCGCTGACGCAGTGCACGACGCTGATGGCGCGCACGCCCACCTGGATCGGGCTGCTCAAAGGGGTGTTTGCGCTCGGCATGCTCTGGTGGGCCTGGACTGGCTACGCGTGGTTGACGAGCGTCGTCGACCCTGAGGAGGGCAGCGTGCGGCTGGTGATCTTCACCGCGATGGCGGCCATGCTTGTCGCGGCGCTGTGTGTGCCTGGTGCGTTTGGCAGCGAGGCGCTGCTGTTCGCCTGCGCTTACGCGGTCGTCCGTGGCGCCCACATCGCGCTGTTCACGATCGCAAGCCGCGAGGATCCGGCGCTGCGGCATTCCGTTGCCGGTCTCGCCTACAGCACAGCGATCGGAGCCGGACTGTTGTTCGTCGCAGCGGCCACCGGCGGTGCGCTGCAACTCGGGCTGTGGGGGCTTGCGCTGGTGCTCGATGGCGGCGGTCCATTCCTGTTCGGCGCCGACGGTTGGAAGCTCGTGCCCGGGCATTTCGCCGAGCGACATGGCCTGATCGTGTTGATCGCGTTGGGCGAGTCGATCGTTGCGCTCGGGGTGGGGGCGCGCACGACGATCGACGCCAACGTTGTGATCGCCGCTGTGCTCGGTGTGATCGTTGCCGCCACGCTGTGGTGGGCGTACTTCGACGTCACCTCGCTTGTCGCCGAGCGGCGACTGTCGAACGCCAAGGAAGGACGCGAGCGCAACGAGCTTGCGCGCGACTCCTATTCCTACTTGCACTTCCCGATGGTCGCCGGCATTGCCTTGCTCGCGGTCGGCTTCAAGGTAACGATCGAGCACGACGGCGATGATCCGTTGAAGCTCATGCCCACGGTTGCGCTGCTCGGTGGCGGCGCCACATATCTGCTCGCGCACGTCGCTTTTCGCCTGCGCAATGTCCACTCACTTAGCGGTCGCCGGCTGGTGTGCGCGCTTGTGCTGCTGGCGTTCGTGCCGATCACGCTGGCGCTGAAAACTTCATCGCTTGTGACGCTGGCGATCCTAGCTGTGGTGTTGAGCTTGCTGATCGTCTACGAGGTGACTCGCTACGCGGATGTGCGCGAGCGGGTCAGGCACCAGGGGTCGCCGCCGCCAGGTCTACCGCCGTGAGTTACTCGACAGTAGAACGGCCAACCTTCTCGGCCCAGCCCCAATTTTGAGCGGTGCACCGAGCCCGCCGCGATAAACGGCCGACTCGGCGCTAAATAACCCTAAAAGAAGTACTGCTTGGCAATCAATCCCGCCAGTACCCCATAACCCAAGTCCGTCGGGTGTATGTCTTCCGGCGTATTGCACATGTTCGTCAACAGGCAGATCGTCGGTTCTTCCAGCTTGCCCGGCGGGTTGAACACCGGCAGCGGGTCCGCAAAGCGGGCGCCCACCGCTTCGGCGACTTTGTCCATGACTTCGTTGAGCTGAGCCGTCAACGCATTGCCGCCGGGCAGTTTTTCGCCGAACGGGTTGTACAAGCCGAGCACGACGATCGTGGCGTGCGGGTCCGCTCCTCGCAGGTCGGTGAGGATTAGGCCCAGGTTCGCTGCTATATGCGCGAACAGGGCTGGGGCTTCTTTAATTACGCATTCCACTTTCTTTTCACACGTGCGCTCGATCACGCCGAGCGCGTCGTTGGCGCCGATGTCGAGCGTGATCGGGTTTGTGTTGGGTTTGGCCTGTAGGTAGGCCAGCGCATCGGAGAGTTGTGAGGACGTCGGCCCGCCGACATAAGGGTGGTGCAGCGGGAAGGCCAACTGGTATTCGCACGGGCCCTTGATAAAGGATTCGGTCGTCTCGCCTGGGCAGCCGTCGTTGATGACCTGAAGTCTGGGGTTGCCGAACTTCAGGAGGCGGGCGAAGTCGTCCACATAGCCCGTGTTGTATTCGGCCGGGTTCTCGTTCGGCAAAAGTTTTTCGAACTTGGCCTGCGAGTAGCCGAAGGCAAGCGAGTCGCCCAGCGCCAGATAGCTGGCCTGTGGGAAGCCGTGCCCTGGCCCTTTCTGGCCGGGAGGAAGGCCACCGTGCCCCGGCTGTTTCTGGCCATGGGGAGGACCGCCGTGCTCTGGCTGTTTCTGACCATAGGGAGAACCGCCGTGGCCGGGCGCCTGATGGCCGGTCTGCGGTCCGCCATGTTTCGAGTGTGCGTATCTCGAATGGTCGCGCTGCCCTGGGAACGCGCCGGCGGCCGAGGCTATCCACATCGTCGTGATGATTGCTGCGAGCACCACGAAACACGCGTGCGAGCGGACATCAAACCGAAGCCGATCGAACATCTCTGCCTCCCTGCGGCAAATGGCTTTGCCGGGCAAGCATTCCCTTGCGCCCCGCCCGGACCGATCTAGCGGTGATACCCGGGCGGGCGCGCGGTCAAACGAGTATGGGTCCTTCTGTCAAGCCAGGGCGAGCGCAGGGGCCTTCTCTTGGGCAGCGCCAGCAGGCTCTGCATCTGAGCCCACAGTCGGCCGCTCGCGCAGTACGACTTCGCAACCGCGCGACGGGCTGATCGTGATCGATCGCCGGCGTGCGCTCTCCTGGCGATCGCCTACCGGCAGCACGAGGCTGCGCGCGAGCACCTGCCGCAGCACGATCTTCATCTCCAGCATCGCGAAGCTCGCGCCCAGACAACGGCGCCGGCCGCCGCCGAACGGCAGCCATGTGTAGGTGCCCGGGGCCTTGCCGCCCTCGCTCTCCAGGAAGCGCTCGGGGCGGAATGCATTCGGATGCGGGTAGATGTCGGGGTCGTGGTGGACGAGGTAGGCGCTTGCGATCAAAACGACGCCCGGCGGATAGCTCACGCCGCCGATCTCCACCGGTTGCTTGACCAGGCGCGGCTCGGCGTTCATCAACACCGGGCGCATACGCATGATCTCGTGGATGGTGGCGGTCAGGTATGGGCTGTCCGGATCGTCGTCGAGCTCGCTCGCCAGACGTGTCGCCACTCTCGGGCTACGTGCCAGCAGCTCAAAGCCCCATGCCAGCTGCGACGCGGTCGTCTCGTGGCCGGCGACCAGCGCCGTCACCAGCTCGTCGCGCAGCTCTGCCGGGCTCATCGGCGAGCCGTCCTCGTGCTTGGCACCTAGCAGCATCGTGAGCACGTCTGGGCCGTGGGCGTCTTCGCGACGACGCTCGTCGATCAGCTCGAAGATCAGCCGGTCGGTCTCCTCACCGAGCCGTTCCAGGCGGCCCATCGGGCCGCGACCGGCAAGGGCGCGCTGCGCGAACGGCAACAGCGAGATCGGGTTCTCGGCAAACTCCAGCAGCTGTGTCAGCAAGTCGCGCAAGCGGTCGAGCTGGGCGCCCTGCTCCAGGCCGAAGACGGCGCGCAGCACGAT
This sequence comes from uncultured Solirubrobacterales bacterium, assembly GCA_963704555.1. Taxonomy (GTDB): domain Bacteria; phylum Actinomycetota; class Thermoleophilia; order Solirubrobacterales; family Solirubrobacteraceae; genus Palsa-744. The sequence goes on along the minus strand of OY969921.1, from coordinate 308,488 downwards.
CTCGAGCGTCAGCTGTTGCAGGCGCGGGTGCAGCGCGACTGGCTCGTCTTGCGGCCAAGTGGCGATCTCGCGCTCGGTCAACTCGCTCATCAGCTCGGCCAAGGCCTGCATCGCATCGCCGTGGAAAGCGGGCAGCATCAGCTTGCGCTGGCTCAGATGCGGCTTCTCGTCGAGCAGGATCACCGAGTTCGGTCCGACGATCGGCTCGAGGATGCGCGCGCCCTCGCCCGGGTGCAGCACCTCCGGGGGCGCTTGGAAGACTTCCTTGATCTCATCGGGGTCTGAGAGCACGACGAACGGCAGCTGGCCGAGCAGCCGCACGGAGAAGCGCTTGCCGTAGCGCTCGCGGGCGCGGATCACGACGCTTGTTGGGCGCAGCCACGAGCCTGCCATCTGCACGCTGGCCGGCACTTTGGGCCCGGGGGGGAGCTGCTGCATGATGCGACGGTTCTCCAGGATGCTGTTCACGGTGGGGCTCCGTTCCTGTCGTCTGCTGGGACTTGTGTGGGGGCCTTGAGCGTAGCGCGACGAGCAAAAATTGGCTAGGCGGCCAGTTCTGTCGGCGGGTGCTGTTCTGGCGGTGTCTATTTGGGCTCAGCGGCTTGACGCTGCGTCTGCCCCCAGGAGCGGATCTCGCCTGATCCGTCTGAGGACGCTTCAAAGGCCGCGACAGGAAGACCACCTTGCGAGGAAGTCACGCTCAGGTGCCTGTCAATGCCTCCGGTTGGGGCTCTGGCGGCGCGTCGCGCTTCTGGAAGAACTCGGCGCCCTCGATGTTCAGGTGCGGGGTGACGCGGTCCAGCCACGCCGGCATGTACCAGTTGTACCTGCCCATCAGGATCATCAAGGCTGGCACCAGCAGACAGCGCACGATCGTCGAGTCGAGGATCACGGCGACGGCCAGGCCGACGCCGAACTGCTTGATCGTCGGGGAGCCGTTGAGCACGAAGCTACCGAACACGAACACCATGATCATCGCCGCGGCCGTGATCACGCGCGCGCTCGTGACCAGGCCGGAGACGACCGAGCCGCGGTTGTCCTCGCCGGCGTGCACGTGCTCCTCGATCTGGCTGACGAGGAACACCTCGTAGTCCATCGACAGGCCGAACAGGATGGCGAACATGAACAGCGGCACGTAGGAGACGATCGGCACCGGTCCGCTGAGACCGATCAGGCTGCTGAACCAGCCGTACTGGAAGACGGCCGTCAGCACGCCGTAGGAGGCGCCGATCGAGAGCAGGTTCATCAGCGCTGCCTGCGGCGGGATTATCACAGTGCGGAAAGCGAGGATCAGCAGCACGAAGCTGAGCGCGATCACTACCAGGATCTGCAGCGGCAGCTTGTTCGATATCTGCGTCGCCAGGTCGATGTTGCCGGCCGTGCTGCCGCCGATGTCGGCGTGCATGTTCGTGCCTTTTTCAGCGCTTGGAATGACATTTGAGCGCAAGTGTTCGACCAGTTCCTGGGTCGGTTTTTCGGCCGGCCCCGTTGTCGCGATCGCGTTGAAATAGGCGGCGGTACCCGCCTTGTCGATCTGGATAGGGGTGATCGCGGCAACACCCTTGGTGGAGGAGACGTCCTTCTGCAGTGTCGCCAGGCGTGGGTCCGCGGCGCGCGGGTCGCTCGATGTGGCAGAGGAGGAGCCAGAGCCGGTTGACCCGTTGGCAGTGGAGCCCGAATGACTTTGCGATTCCGACGAGGGAGGGGCTTGCGCGGGCGTGCCCAGCGTGACGGCCACGATCAGCGGCCCATTGACTCCCGGTCCGAAGTTCGCCGAGATCAGGTCATATGCGCGCCGCGCGGTGGTCGAGGGGGAAAGCGCGGCCACGTCTTCTTGCCCGAGGCTCAGCGACAGCAGCGGGATCGTCAACGGCAGCAGGATCGCCAGCGCCGCTAGGCCGGCGAGCGCCGGGTGCTTGGCGATGTTGGCGGCCCACTTGGCCCAGGCGCCCTGCTTGGCTTGAGCGTCCGAGGGTGGCGTGCGCACGCGCAGCGAGTTGATGTGCGGGCCGGCCGTTGCGACCAGTGCCGGCATCAGCGTGAGCGCGGCCAGCACGGCTACCACCACCGCGATGCCAGCCATCAGGCCCATCGTCGTTACCAGCGGAATTTTGGCTACCGCCAGCGACACGAGCGCGATCGTCACGGTGCAGCCTGCGAAGAACACGGCCCCGCCGGAGGTCGCCGCGGCACGCGCGATCGACTCGTGGACGTCGTGCCCTTCGTTCAGTCCGCGCAAGTGGCGCGTCACGATGAACAGCGCGTAATCGATGCCTACGCCCAGCCCGATCATCGTCGCGAGCGTGGGGGCCACGGTGGGCACGCTGATCACGTGCCCAAGCAGGCGGATGATCGCGAGAGTCGAGAGCAGCGCGAGTACGGCGTTGAGGATCGGCAACAGCATCGATACGACCGTGCCGAAGGTGAACGTGAGGATCACCATCGCCGCGACGATCCCGATCAGCTCGCTGGACTCGGTCGAGGTTTTGGAGACCTTCTGGCCCAGCTGGCCGCCGGTCTCCACCTCCAACCCAGCCGCCTTGGCCGGGTTGGCCGCGTCGATGATCGTCTGCGCTTCGGAGACGGACACCTCGCCAGGTGAGATCGCCAGTGTCACCGACAGGTAGCCGGTCGACTTGTCCTTGCTCAAGGCGCTCGCGCCCTGAGGCGTGAGCGGGTTGACCACCGATGCGACGTGCGGGGCCTTTGCCACGTCCGCCGCTGCTTCATTGACGGCGTTCGCGTATTTGGATTCGGTCAGCTTGCCTTTTGCGGCGTGCAGCACGATCGGGCTGGTGCCGTTGGCCTGATCGGGGAACGAGTGGCTGAGCGTGTCGGTGGCGTGCTGACTGTCGGTTCCCGGCAGCGACAGGTTGTCGTTGGTGTTTTCACCCAATCTGTGTGAGACGGCGACGAGCGCGATCGTCACCAGCAGCCATACCGCGATCGTCACCAAGCGATGGCGCACACAAAATTTCGCCAGTCCGTACAGCACGCCGGTCACGGTTCAATGCTCCTGGCTTGCGGTGACAACGTGTGAATCCTCGCCGCTTGGGGCGGGTGTGTCAAGCGTGGTTTCTCGACGCCTCATGCGGGGGCGGGATCGCCGGGCGGGACGGCCGTTAGCGGAGGCTCCGTCTCTTCGTCCAGGTCGCCACGGAGTCGCAGGGCGACGAATGGGAAGACGAGCGTCGAGAGCACCGCGGCTCCGACCAGAGCGGCGGCGGTCGAGGAGCGCATGTGACCGCTGGAGGTGGCCAGAGTGGTGATCGCCAGTACCAGTGGCAACTGCGTCGAGCACATCAGCGCGAGCGCCAGGCGTGCCCGTGCGTCGAGCACTTTGCGGTAGAGGACCAGTGCCGGCGTGCCGCGCACGAGCAGGAACAGCACGAAGAACAGCAGCATCTTCAGAACGCTCGAGACGCTTGAGAACAAGGCGTCGATGTCGATGCCCATGCCGCTGACGACGAAGAAGAACGGCACGAACACGCCGAACGCGACCGCCGTCAGCTTTGAGTCAAACGCCGGCAGCTCGCGCGTCTTGAGCACCTGACGGGTGATGACCCCGGCAGCAAAGCCGCCCAGCAGCAGGTCGAGGCCCAGTTCGAAGGCAAGCAGCGCGAGCGCGAACACGAGCACGAGAATCCAGCGCACGACCAGCTGCGAGCTGGCCTCGATCGTCTGCTCGAACAGCGGCAGCGTGCGCTCGGAGGAGCGCACCGCGAAGATCGCGACCGCGACCGCCAGGGCCACGAACGCCACCAGGATGACCGCGTTGTGCGCGGTGCTCTGCGTGGAGAGGATCAGCGTCAGCAACAGGATCGGGCCGAACTCGCCCACGGCGCCGGCGCCCAGCAGGTAGGTGCCAAAGCTCGTGCGCATCTCGCCGGCGTCGGAGAGGATCGGGATCAGCGTGCCGATCGCGGTGGTCGAGAGAGCCGAGCCCGTGTAGAGGAGTGAGAGCACGATCCCCGAGGCGGCCAGCACGCCGCCGATCGTGTAGGCGAGCGCGAGCGACAGCAACCAGCCGATCACGCCGAGGCGCAACGGCAGACCCATGATCCGCCGCATGTCGATCTCATAGCCGGCGAAGAAGAACAGCAGGCCGAGGCCGAGGTCCGCGAAAAACTGGATGAACTGGTTCACGTGCAGGCCGAGCACGTATGGACCGAGCACGATCCCGAGCAGCAGCTCGATCACGACAACCGGTACGACCAAGCCACGACCGCCTGCGACAGTCGCGATTGTGGCTGCCAGCGCCGAAGCAGCGATGACCGCAAAGAACGTGCCCGGCGCTACGTGAACGACGCCGAGCATCTCTCAGGGCGCCTGAGGGCGTAGGCCCAGCCGTGCTTTCCTAATGCGTGCACCTCTGTCGCCACCTCTGTCGCGAGCAAGCTTGTGAGGCGCTCCTCCACGCGTATGCCTGCCAGGCTCTCTGTCGCGAGCAAGCCCGTCGGGCGCACCCCTACCGCGATGGCCTCTTGGTGATCGCCTCGATCGCGTCTGCCGCGGCGCTTGCTCCACCGGCCGCAGTGTAGGCGCGACTCGCACGTTGCGCGCCCTCGCGGCACTCCGTCGCGCTGTGCACGGCGTCGAGCAGCCGCTTGGGGGTGAGGCGGCGTGGCGAGAGGCGCACGCCGGCCTTTGCGAACTCGACCCGCCTCGCCGTCTCGGCTTGATCGCGTCCAAAGGGCACAACCACGACCGGGACTTCGGCCGCAAGCGCCTTTTGTGTTACGCCAAGGCCGCCGTGGCAGACCACGCAGGCGACGCGCTGCAGGACGGCATCGTGGGAGATAAAGCGCACGATCTTGCTGCCGGGTGCGCTGGCGAAGTCGGCGGGGTCGTGCGCAGCTGTAGTGCCGAGCACCGACATACCGGACTTTGGCAATGCTTCGAGCGCAACGTGTAGCAGGCGCTTGTCGCGTTGGCGCTCGCTCGAGCAGGTGACCAGCACCAGGGGATCGGCCAGCTCGTCCAGCCACGGAGGGGCGTCAAGGAGGCGTTGGGGATAGGTCGGCTCGGGAGGCTGTGACTCGGGGAATCGTGGCCCGGGAGGCACCACCTTGGGGAATCGTGGTCCGGGAGGCAGGGGCCTGGGGAATCGTGGCCCGGGAGCAGAGCCCTGGTCAAGTGCTGCTCGGTGAACGGGCTCATCGTGTAAGCGTCCGTCGAATGACGGACTCCAATTCATCGGGCCGACCAGCTTCACGTTCGCCGGCCAGTCGCCGCGCGGATACTCAAAGCCCTCGGCGGTCAACGACAGCAGCAGGTTTGGGGCTGCCAGCAGGTCGTCGAAGCGCGCGAGCACGCCCAGACTGTGCTCGGAGCGCAGCGCGTTGATCTGCGGCATCGTGCTTCGAAAGGAGATGCGCTCGCTGACGCGATTGACGATCGTGTCGCGTAGGGCCCCAAGCGGTCCGCCCAGCGGACGCAGCCCAGGGCCATAGGCTGGAGCGTCTTTGGATGGCAAGGGCAGTAGGTAGGGCGAATACATGGCCCACGGACGCCCGCTTGCCTCGGCCACCGTCGCGGCGCCCCAACAGTTGATGTCGATCAGCAGCACGTCCGGGGCGTGCTTTGCAATCGCCTGTTCAAGGTCGGGCCCCTCGCTCGCCGAGCGCTTCAAGAATGCTTTAAAGACCGAACGGATTGCGCCGAGCTGCGAGCGCTCTCGGTAATCCTCGATCTCTATGCGTTCGATCGCGGGGTCGATCGCGAAGCCATCGATGCCCAGCGGCGACAGCTGTCCGAGCTCGCCGGCGAGTGAGTACAGCGTCGCGCTGTGGCCGCGCCGCCCGAGCTCGGCCATGATCGGGACGACCGGGTAAAGGTGACCGCGGGCGGGGGAGGTGTAGGCCAGAACCTTCATCACTTCTCCTCCAGTGCGCGTTCGATCTGGTCGGTCAGGACCGCATGGACCTTGCGTCGTGGCAGGCCGAGGTCGTTGGAGAGAATCCACCAGGTCTGTACATCGCACAGCACGACCAAAATCGCCTGGCGCTCTGCCCGAGTCTCATCGTCGAATCGGTCCAACCACGCGGCGAATGCGTGCTCGACCCAGTCGTAGTGCATCTGGCGTGCAGCGTTTGCGAATAGGGCGAGCACCGTCGGGCCGCGCTGCCAGGCGCCGATGCGGACCGAGCGCTCGCCCCACTCTTCGTAGTGCTCGATCACGTTGTCGACGGCGCCTGAGATGTCGACTGTCGGTGTGCTCCAGCGTTGGTCGCGTACCTGTGCGGCGCCGCGCATCAGCGACTGCATCAACAGACCATCCTTAGAGCCGAAATGGCGCAGCAATGTCTGCCTGGTGACGCCCGCTTTGTGAGAGAGCGAGTCGAGTGTGCTCTTCAGCCAATTGCCCTCGAAGAACTCGTCGGTTGCCGCCTCGATCAACGCTTCGCGCGTGCGCTCCTGCGCCTTGGCGCGCTCGACTTGCTTGTACTCGCGCGTTGGCTCCTGTGTTGCATGCTCGACCCGATTGCCCTTACGTGGCGACTCCTGTGTGGCATGCTCGACCCGATTGCCCTTACGTGGCGACTCCTGCGTGGCATGCTCGACCCGATTGCCCTTACGTGGCGACTCCTGCGTGGCATGCTCGACCCGATTGCCCTTACGTGGCGACTCCTGCGTGGCATGCTCGACCCGATCGCCCTTGGATGGCTGCTCCCGTTCTGCACGCTCGACCTGCTTACTCCTGCCCGTCTGCCTTTGTGTCTTGGAGCGTCCGGTCTGCTCGCGCTCGCGCTTGCTTTCCTTGGCCATGGCCGTTTCAGTCTTGGAGCGCGAGCGCCGGCGGCACCGATGCGGCGATATAGCCTGGGATCGCGATGATCGCAAGTGCGGTGGCGATCACCAGCGCCAGACTCTGCAGCGCGGGTAGAGCCGTAACGGAGTAGACGACCGGGAAGTTGATCACGTGTGCAAGCGCACGGTCGGCCAGTTGCTGGCCGTATAGGCCAAAGACGGCCCCTGTAAGGCAGCCGGCTCCGAGCAGCAGCAGGCTCTCCAGCAGGATCGTGCCCCACAGTTCCACGCGTGGCAGCCCCTCCAGCTTGAGCTTGGCCAGGCGCGGGCGGCGTTGCCACACCATCGCGCCCATCGCCGCCGCCATCGCGAGCACGGCAACGAGTGGGATCAGCGTGGCGATCTGCGTTAGCCGTTCGAGCGCTTCGCGGCCGAGCGCTACCTGCTCGGCCGCGTGCGCTTCGGCGGTCTGCACCGTAAGTCCGCTACCAGGCCCCAGGGTGTGCGTTATCTCCTGGGCTGTGAGTGTCGGTGAGACACCGGGATTCAGCACCACGCCGTAAGCGCTTGCGTCCTGGTTGCCCCACGCGCGCGCGTAATCGGCTGCGCCCAGGAGCATCGCCCCGGGTGCCCAGCCGAGGTTGGTGGACAGTGCGGCCACGCGCAGGCGCACCGGGTCGGGTGTCGGCGGAGTGAAGACCTGGCCGATGTGCAGGTGCTGTTCTTCCGCAAGCCCTTGGGAGACGACCGCCCAGCCCCCCGCGCGTACCCGTTCTTCGGCCAGGCGCACATTGCCCTGCAGAATCTGGCCGGCCGGGATCAGCGGTGTAGCTTGGTGCGGCGGCGCGTCGACGAGTACGCGACGGTAGCCGTAGTTGAGCAGGCCGCCGCGATACAGCTGTACCGCTCGCACCCCAGGCAGCCGCGCAAGTCGGACGGCCGCAGTTGGAGTGAAGGGTGTCGTGTGCAGCAGGTTGTAGGACCCAGCGGGCGATACCCAAATGTCGGTGGCGGCATTCGTGTCGCGCGCAGCGCCTTCAAGCCCTCTCAGTAGATCACCGTGCGCGCCTTGGATCGCGACGCTGCCGAACACGGCGACGGCTCCTGTCGCGGCAATCGCCACGGCGCGAGCGCGAGCGGCCCCAAGCTCCATCGTGGCGACGTGCGGGATCGGGCTCACGAACAAGGAGCCGATCCGCTTGACGGCCACGAGCGTCGCGCTGAGCACGATCGGCAGCTCCAACAGCAGCGCGCCAACCAGCAGCACCATGCCGGGAATGGCGGCGTCGGGCTTGGCCAGCAGCAATGTCGTGGCGACGGCGAGACAGGCAAGGCCTGCAAGTGCCCTGCGCCGCCCGGTGCGGGTCCCGCTGCCTTCGCGCGGGCTGATCGCTGCCAATGGGTCGCGCGAGAGGATGTCGCGCAGCGGGCTCAGTACCGCCACGGTCGCGGCCAGCATCCCGCCGCCTGTCGCGATCGCGACGCTCTGCCAACTGACGATGCGTTGTGAGCCGACGGCAAACGCCAAGGAGAGGAAGGCCGGATTCGAGTGAAACAGGTGAATCGAGAGCTCCTCGCCCAACGCCAGCCCAAGCGCGCAGCCGATCGTCCCGAGCGCGAGCGCGTCGAGCAACAACACGGCGATCACCGTTAGCGGCGTGTAACCGTCGCGGCGCAGGTCGGCGACCAGTCGCCGTCGCTGCGGCACAGTCAGCAACATCGCGTTGAACGCAAAGAGGAAGCCGACGAGCGCGCTGATGACCGAGAACAAAGCTGTGGACTGGTTGCTGGCGGTAGCCGCCTTGGCGAACAGTGTCCCGTCGTAGCTAGTACTCTCGACGTTCAGGTGGCCGCTGGCGAGCACCGTCAGCGCGGCGCGCACCTTGCTCTGAGCGCCGCCGGCGCTCTGCACGAGGATGCGGCTCACACGGCCGTCCATGCCCGCTATTTCCTGAGCATAGGACAATGGCGCAATCGCGAGCGGTGTGGCGATGAGTCCGCCGATCTGGCGTTCGTATAGCTGTTCATACAACGGTGCGTTAACTGCCCGCCCGCCGATCTGCAAGTTAACTTCCTGACCGAATTTGGTGACACCGATGGCCTTCGCCAACGGAGCCGGTAGCGCAACCGCGCCGATGTTCCCGAACGGCGAGAGGTTGGCGTGAGCGAGCAGGGTGCCTCGGAGAGCAGACAGAGCGGAATCCGCTCCTACGAGCTCGATTGACTCGCGGCCGTGGGGCCCAACAGCATTTGCATTTGCTTCCAATACAGGCGCCGCAACCCGCACGCCGGGGATATTGCGCACCTTTGTAAGCATGCTTTCGGGAAAGCCGTGCGAGTCGCGCGCCACGAGTTGCAGATTCGCTTTGCCTACGACCGCACGCGACAGCTGGGCGACTGAGCCTTGTAGTGACGAACTTGACACTTGTGAGGCGAACAGCAGGGCGACGCCGGCGGCGATGCCGAGCACGGCAAAGCACTCCTGCAGAAAGCGCGCGCGCAGACGCACCCAGTAGAGGCGTAGCGCGTTTGACAGCTTCACTCCTACCCCCTATTTGCGACCAGTGAAGCGGCGGCTTGCCGGCCTTGCTCGTGCTGGTAGGCGGACAGCTGCCCGTCGCGCAGTGCCAGTACGCGGTCGGCATATTCGGCGGCCATCGGGTCGTGGCTTACGAGCACCACGGCCACGCCGCGTTCGCGACACAGGCTGCGCAGCAATTCGAGCACTTCGCGTCCGCGCTGCGTGTCGAGGCTGCCAGTGGGCTCATCGGCGAGCAGCATGCTCGGTTCGGTGGAGAGCGCGCGAGCAATCATCACGCGCTGGCGCTCGCCCATCGAGAGCGTCTCAGCGCGATGGTGCAACCGCTCGCCCATGCCAAGGCGCTCGAGCAGGGGTGTGACCTGGCGTTGCGCATCGCGCCAGCGCATTGCCTTCAACAGCTTCAGCACGGTGTTGTCGATCGCACTGACGCCCGGCAAGAGGTCGAAGTTCTGGCGGATGAAGCCGAGTTCTGAGAGCCTGAAGTTGGACGCCTCGCGCTCGGACAACGATGAGATGTCGCGTCCACCGATCAACACGGAACCGCCCGTCGGTGCCAGCAATGTGGCAACCATCAACAACAGTGTCGTCTTGCCGGATCCGCTGGGCCCGTATAGGGCGACCATCTCGCCGCCCTCGACCTTGAGAGAGACGCCGTCCACGGCGCGCACGGTCTCACCGCCGACGGATGGATAGTGCTTGACCAGATCGCGAAGCTCGAGCATTACGATCGCCTCCTCTTGGTGTCGGTTCTAGTCGGAGGCCGTGCCGCCGACGTGCACGGCGATCGCGTCGTTGGAGCGTTGGATCGTGCCGCTAAAGGTGAGTCCAGACCCGTGGGCTTTGGCATAGCTACCGGTGCCGCGATCGATTGACAGAGCGCCTGAGAAGTTGGCGATCGAACCCTCGCGTTTGTAGCCGGCGCTGCCAGAGCATGTGATCGAGCCGCCGTGCGGATAGAGGCTGATTTCGGCGGTGACACGCGTGCTGGAGACGATCTTCAGGTGCACGTAGAGCGTGCCGCCGACGGTGCCGGAAGCGGGCCCCTGCTCATTGAGGGTGAAGCCCTGCTTGCTGGTCAAGCGAAGGTTGCCGTTCTCGTTGAGTGAAAACGTTTTTGCGGCGAGCGAGGTCGGTGCGGCGAGCAGCGCGAATACGCCGGTGCAGGCTGCCGCGGAGGTGAGTAGTCGTATGCTCCGTGTCGAGCTCCTACGTGTCGCCGCAAGTGCAAGTGCAAGTGTCTGCCCTGCCCTCTGTGATGGCCGGTCATGTGCGAGCGCCGATACTGACTTCCGTCGCAGGCTCCGCGATAGGGGATTTTGTTGAGACATCTCGATTACCTGCTTTCTCTCGTTGCTAATCATGGACAGGCAGCGCCGGCAAGCGCGCTGCTGGTGGAGCCGTCCGCGAAGGTGAATTCGGCGGCGAAGGGAAAGCCCCCCGCGGGACAGTTGGGAGGGACGACGATCGTGTTGACGGTGATCGGATGTCGAGGTTTGGCGGTGCCGACCGTCAGCGACATACTGACGATTGAGGCATCGGGCTCGAGCGGTAGGGTCGGAATCGGGGGAATCGAGAGCACCAGGTCTTCCCCATAAGGAGGATTGTCGGGACGCACGGTGCCGGTCAGCACGACGGTCTCGTCGAATGGCGTGTAGCCCCGACCAAGAATCTCGAAAGTGGGTTGCAAATTGTGAAAGGGCCCGACGAACAGCGTGAGGTTGATGCCCTCGCTGACGATCTGCGACCCGGCCTGCGCCTCGGCTATAGCGCGACCGTGCCCGAGCAGCGATTGCACCGGGCAGGCTTTGGGCCCTTGTGTGCGCAGGCGTGTGGGTGAGCAGCTACGCAGATGGGGTATTTCCACACCCAGCCCAGCGGGAAAGCGCAACACCGAGCTACTGACCGGCAGCGGCACAGCCGATTCTTGGCTTGAGTAGCGGATCGTCAGCTGCAACGCACCCTCAGCGCCAAGCCGATCGGGTGAGAGTGTGGGTGTGATCGTGGCAGTCGTGCTCGATTGGGTCGCCGAAGCTGGGGCGACCCATGTGACGAGCGCCAACAGCGCGACAAAGAGACTCTTGCGGACTAGCGCGGACATGGGATTGTGGGGTCGACGGTAAGCGTGCTGCCGTCGGCGAAGTCGATGATGCCCTCGGTGGGAAAGCCTCCGCGCGGACACGTCTTCGGTACGACCATGCCCTTCAGGTGCACAAGGACGCGTTTGCCGTGGACGGTCTTGTAGTAGGCGACGTTGGGCGAGCCAAATGTCGCAAAAGCGCTTTCCACCGAGGCGAGCGTCGCCCCCGGGATCGTCGTTATGGGCGGTATTTCGACGCTAAAGCCGAGCCCGTAGGGCTTAGGCGCAGGGACTTCCTTAGCGATCACGGTGATTTCCACGGCCACCGGTGCGACGGCACTGGCATAGGCAAGCAGGGCCAGATGCCCATGTTCACGCGGAGCAAAGAAGAAGTCGATCGTGAAGCGCTCGCGGATCGTCTGTTTGGGGAATTCGATGAGACCGACGCCGCCGCCGAAGCCGACGCGCGAGGTGGCCGGACAGCCTTGGGGCCCATGTAGGCGCAGCGTCGTTTCGCTGCAGGTACCGGCACCGTTCGCGTCGACTCCCAACCCGGCGGGCGCATACAGGGTTAGCTTGGCGATCGGCGAGGGCGGCCCGCCGGTGGTGGAGGCGAACTGCGCCGTGATCGACAGATTCGTAGGCGCTCCGAGCTTGTCGGGAGTGAAGGCCTCGGTGACCGTCAATGTGTTGGTGGCCCAAGCAGCCGTGACGACCAACAGGCACGCACAGATGAGGAGGCCTCCAAGAAGGAGCCCGGCTTTGCGTGTCATCTTCTTACCCCACCTCCTGGCATCGACCGGCGCGCGCCGCCGCCGGCCGAGCGTGACCCGTATTTTGGCTAACCCCTACTACAAATTCACTTTACCGACGGTAACATGAACTCTAGAGGATGTCAACCCGGAGATTCCGGTACTTGCTTATCCTGCTTGACGATGAGCCAGTCTCTTTGGAGCGCCGTCGATGACTACATCGTCGAGCACCTGCTCGCGTCGGACCCGTCGCTCGACGCCGCGGTCGCCGCCAGCGAGGCTGCCGGCCTGCCGCCGATCGCGATCACGCCAAACCAGGGCAAGCTGCTGGAACTGCTCGCGCGCATACACCACGCTCAGAGCATCCTCGAGCTGGGAACTCTAGGCGGCTACAGCACGATCTGGCTCGCCCGCTCGCTACCGGAGGGGGGACGTCTGGTCACGCTCGAGCGTGAGCCCCGCTACGCCGAGGTCGCGCTCACGAACATAGCCAATGCCGGCTTGGCGAAAATGGTGCAAGTGCGGGTGGGCCCGGCGCTCGAGACGCTGTCTGAGATGCACAGCGAAAGGGCGGCCCCCTTCGACCTAATCTTCATCGATGCCGACAAGCAGAACTATCCGGGCTATCTGGAGTGGTCGCTGAAGCTCTCGCGAGTGGGCACGTTGATCATCGGCGACAACGTCGTGCGCGGTGGTGCAATCCTCGACTCTGACGGCTCGAGCGCGGAGGATGGCGGCTCGAGCGCGGAGGATGGCGGGATAGCAGCCGGGGTGCGGGGCTTCTACGAGATGCTTGCCGCGGAGCCTCGTGTGAGCGCGACCGCGATTCAGACGGTTGGCGCCAAGGGCCATGACGGTTTTGCGCTTGGGCTTGTGACAGCGCTATGAAGGAGCGCTATGAGGGCTCCCACCCACGACCGCCTCACTCAGCATGCAGGCCGCAAAGGGGGTTTCGATGGACGATGAACTGATCGCTCTGCTCGATGAGGTGCATCGCCACGGCGTTGAGCATGATGCGGGCAAGGCCAACCGTTTGGAGCGTTTGCGCAACGTCGAGCCGGCCACGGCGCAACTACTGGCTGTGCTCATACGCGCTATCCGTCCGCGTGCGGTGCTGGAGCTCGGCACCTCAAATGGTTACTCGACGCTGTGGCTGGCCGATGCCGTGCGCGCCACCGATGGGCGTCTCGTGAGCACAGACATCGATCCGAGGCGAAGCGCTGAGGCGGCGAGGAACCTCGATCGTGCCGGGTTGCGCGACCTGGTCGAGCTGCGGGTTCAGGATGCCGCGGTGACGCTGCGTGATTCGGCTGACGCGACATGGGACATAATCTTCTTGGACGCTGAACGTCCGGCCTACACCAGCTATTGGCCCGATCTAGTGCGCGCGCTCAAGCCGGCCGGTTTGTTGGTCGTCGATAACGCGATTTCACACGCGGATGAGGTTCGCGAGTTCCGCGAGCTGGTCCGGGCCGAGGAGCTCGTCAGCGAGGCACTGGCGCCAACAGGCGCCGGAGCGCTGCTAGTTGTCCGCGAGCCCGACCGATAGCGACTGCAGCCACTGAGGTCATCCTCATCCGTTACAGAAGTTCCGTACCACTGACTGAGATCATTAGCTGCTATGTCGATTTGAGCCTCGCTGCAAGAGCTGGCAAAGGAAACCTGGAAGCACATGGAATACCAGCTGAATCACGGGTTTCGCACGCCGGACGAGCGTAGTTTCACCGACCACCACTTGGTCGAGCTGGCGCGCCGCCACTATCCCGCTGTACAGGCCAAGCTGTTGACCAGTCACGAAGAGAAAAATGGCTTTCGGCTCTGCCCCATCGGCGTCTTGCGACAGGTCACTGCTCGTCCTCACCCCTGAGTACGCGCCCTACACATGGGGAGGGCTTGGCACCTACCTGCACCATGCGCTCCCGCTGGTGGCTGTGTCGGGGCTGGAGGTCGACGTCGTCGTCAGCCCGACTTACGCCGCGAAGTTTACGGACGTTGGTCATGAGGTTCCTCAGATCGAGGCATTGTGCATGATCGACTCTCGACTGGGGCGGGCGCGGCCCGTTGTCGTGGAGAAGGTGCGCAACATCGTGGGGCTGTATCTGGACCCGTCCGAGCGGGTATTGGCCTTGATGGCGCTCTGAGTACGGCCCGACAATCAGGCTAAGGGGCAGGATAGATCCGGCGGATGCCGACCTTGGGGATCTCTGAGACGAGAAGGGTGTACCCCGCCCATCCAGCGCGCTTTGCGGTTGAACTCAACGGCTTTCTCGGCTCGAAGACCCTTGGCGTCGCCGCAAGAACGTGTGGGGGGACAAAGTCAATTCGCACGAGCCTTTTTCCGTCCTGTCGGAAACCGACTAGATACAAACCGTGGTAGATGCCCGCAAGAATACGATCGTGCTGTGGCCTCCAAGCTGCGCCCATGATCCGATCCGGCAGTTCGTCACTGCCGTCTCTCAGCCGAGTCGTCTTGACCTGGGCCAGGAATCCGCAGAACTTGCAAATTACATCTGCGCACTCAAAGTTGGCCGGAAGTCGCTTGAAGTGTCGGGCGCGATTGCATCGGGGGCATATCGCTTGTCTGCAAACAGCATCCTCCCCGCGCTGGCCTAGCGCCTGCCTGTCAGTCTGCATACCAAGACTCTACTTGCCCTCCAGAAACGGGTCGTCGTGCATTCGATCGGTATAAGGGACGGTGATCTGGCAAAGATCCTCGTAGCGGAGTCTGCGGCGTACCGAGCCGCGGCTAAGCCGACTGACTTCGAGTTTGCCGACGTTACTCTTGAGGAAGCGCAGCAGATGCGGGGCATCGAACGGCGCATCAGCGGTCAACCTAAAGACGACATACTCGGGGCTGACCCATCCGTCTTCCCTGGCGTCACGACACAGGCCTATGGAACCAAGCTCAGCCCTCATCGGGTTATAGACAAAGTCTCCAACCTCTACGCGGCGATATCGGTTGGTGCTGGCGCTCGGCTTACCCTTAAAGGCCGTAATACCGTGCTTTGAGACCCCCAAGAGGCTCTCGGAAACCGCGTGCTTGGTACGTGCACCGCGCTCTTCTATCCAGGGTCCAAGAGGCGCGACCGCGTCATAGTCGGCGTTAGGCGTGGACGCGAAAAGCTGTAGCTGGCCGGAGGACTCCGCGCAGTCGCTGACAGCGTATGCGCCGGGTAGTCTCAAGTCGAGACCCCACTCCCCTTGCCGTACAGCTTGAAGATCTACCTCCCACGAAAAGCGATCCCGCTCCCCTTCCAGCACCCAGGCGATCGCACCGTCGAGCACATACGCAGGAAGCGTGCGTCTCGTCACTTGCTCCCTTGTGAGGGACGGCACTTCGTAGTAGCGGATGACACCTTGCCGAGTTGTGCCCCCCTCGAAGATGAGGAGGCTTACCCGTATCCCCTTTGCATCTGAGAAGATGCCGATCGGGAGCCGGACCACGGCACGCACGATGCACTCGGTGAGCAGCCGTTCACGGACATGTCGGTAGATCCGATCCTTGCGGAAGAGGATTCCGTCGGGAACTATCAAGGTGCAATGCGTCCCCAGTGCCAGATGGTCGATCGCCCACTCAAGGAATCGCAGCTCGCTGCGCACGGACCATATCGACGGGTTGCTTGAACCGTCAGTGCCGAGGAGCGATCGAGTCGCTTGTTGGCAAAAGACCATCTCGACGATTTTCTCACGCGGTCGTTGTTGATCCCGCCGGGCACGGCTAGCCAGGTACGGCACGCGACGAATGCAGGCCCACTTCCTGCCCTACTCCGACTTGACGAGCGGTGCTTGAGTCAGTCGGATGTCGAGAACGCTATTCGCGACGGACACGGAGGAAGCCAGATCAATGACGGACAGGCAGATTGGCTTATGGAAGGCATCACTGCATACGGAGTCCGATTTGAAGCTATCTACGATTGTTGGCGCCGGTGGGAGACTGACTCTTCTTCGCCGGTTGAGTTTTGACCCCCTTGGGTGGTGGCGGAGGCGTCCGGGGTGTTGGTGAGCCTGGCTTGATCGTGTTGTCGAGACCGGGAGAAGGAACGTGCTGGACGTGGAGCAGTGGGCTGAGCTGCGCAGGGAGCACTTCGTTCGCGGTGTCTCGATCAAGGAGTTGATGCGTCGCACGGGTTTGGCGCGCAACACGATCCGCTCAGCGTTGCGCTCAGAGTCGCCACCGGGGTTTCGTTGTCCTGAGCGGCCGTCGAAGCTCGACCCGTTCAAGGAGGAGATCCACGAGCTGCTGCGCGGCGACCCAGCGCTGGCGGGTGTGAGGATTCGCGAGCTGATCGAGCCGCTCGGCTTCGATGGTGGTAAGTCGATCGTCGATGGCTATTTGCGGGAGACGCGCCCGTTGTTCAAGTGCACCCGCACGCGCATCAGCGGACGGTTTATCGGCCAGGAGAGATCTGCCAGTGGGATCTGTGGGAGACCTCCAATCCCGTCCCCGTCGGTCACGGCCAAGCCAGGGGGGCGTGGGTCGTAGTTTGCTGTCTTGGCTATTCGCGCGCCGGCGCCGGCGCTCTGATCTTCAGCAAGGAAGCACCGGACGTGTTGTGGGGCATGGGCCGCTGCTTGTGGCAGGTCGGTGCGCTGCCACGGGTGATGGTCTGGGACCGCGAGGGGTGCATCCACGCCGGCCGCGGACGCCCTACCGATGCTTATGCGGGGTTCTGTGGCCAGCTGAAGGTGGACTGGTATTTCTGCCAGCCGGCGGACCCGCAGGCGCGAAGGGCGCGGTCGAGCGGCTACAGGGGTATATGGAGAGCAACTTCGAGCCCGGCCGACACTTCGCCAACCACCTCGACTTCCAGCTGCAGCTCGACGCGTGGTTCGAGAAGGCCAATGCCCGCACGCACAAGACGCTGCGTGCGCGCCCGATCGACCGGCTCGCCGAGGAGCGCCAGGCGATGCGTGAGCTGCCCGGGCAAGAGCCAGACTTCGACCGCCGGTGGGTGACACGTGTGCCACCCGATCCGCACGTTCGCGTCGATACCAACGACTACTCGCTGGACCCCGGCCTCGTGGGAGGGAGGGTGGAAATCCGGGTCTCACAGCGGCAGGTCACGGCGGTGGCTCTCGACACCGGGGAGCTGGCTTGCCTGCACGAGCGCAGCTTCGCCAAGAACCGCACGATCACCGCGCTTGAGCACGCGCGGGCGCTCAGGGAGCGTCACGGAGAGGACAGCCACGACAGCGATGGTGAGGTACTCGTCGAGCAGCGTCCCCTGGCCGTCTATGACCGGCTGATCGCGTGAGCGCTACGGCCGAGCTCACGCATCTGTTCCGGGCGATGAAGGCTCCAGCGGCCGCCCGCGCAATGCCGAAGCTCTGCGAGCGCGCGCGTTCAGAGGAATGGAGCTATGAGCGGTTCACCGAAGCGCTGCTGTCCACCGAGATCGCCTCGAGGGACGCCTCCGGCGGCGAGCTGCGGATCAAAGCTGCACGGTTCCCTGCCCGAAAGACGCTCGAGGAGTTCGACTTCACCTTCCAGCGCAGCATCAAGAAGCAGGTGATCGAGCATCTCGGGCAGCTCGACTTCTTGCACGGCAAGGAGAACGCGATACTCCTCGGCCCACCCGGCACCGGCAAGACCCATTTGGCGATCGCGCTCGCGATCCGTGCATGCCTCTCCGGGCAGCGCGTCCTGTTCCGCACCGCTACCGAGTGGGTCGCCCTCCTCGCTGACGCACAACGCCAAGGCCGCCTCGAGGACGAGCTACGCCGCCTCGAGCGCTATCCGCTCTTGGTCTGCGACGAGGTGGGCTACATCCCGTTTGACCCGCAAGCAGCAAACCTGATGTTCATGCTGGTCTCCCGCCGCTACGAGCGCGCGAGCCTGATCGTCACCAGCAACAAGCCCTTCAGCGCCTGGGGCGAGATCTTCGGCGACGACGCCACCGCCGCCGCGATGATCGACCGGCTCATCCACCACGCCGAGATCCTCTCCCTCAAGGGCGACAGCTACCGCCTCAAGCACCACAACCTCGCAGCCCCACCAGCCACCACATCCACCGACTGACCCCCACTCGAACTCGCGCCGGCGGCTACTCGCGCTCCACCTCGCCTACGGCTCGGCTCCACGAGCAACCGCCGCACAGGGTCAATTCTCAGCCGGCACCACAGGGTCAATACTCACTCGGCCTTGACAACGATCACCCTGCAGGTGACGACGAGACAACAGCTCGTGTCGTGTCTGCCTGGCGTGTGGACTCGCTTTAGTGGATCGAGCACGGTAATCTGGAAGAGTCATGTACGCCTACTATGATCGTGATGCGGACATTGCCTGGCTCCCCACCGGCGAGTCCGGCGATGTCGTCAGCGAGCGTGTCCCCGGCGGACTACGGGACTATGATCGCACCACCCACACGCTAGTGGCAATCGAGGTTTGGGACGCCAGTACCAGGTTGCCCAGGACCCTCCTAGAAGCCCTGCCAGCTCCCAGCGCTCCGCACAGCGCGGCGGCGTAGTCGCGACCGACTTAGTGGACGCTGGCGGACGAAGACTAAACCGTCGAGCGCGGGTGGAGGCTTTGCGGCGGGCGCTTGCCGGAACTCTGTAGAGCGGCTGCTTAGCGCATCCGATCAAAGGCGGGTTGCCGCGATGCCGAGGGCTCGGTATGCGTGCCCGTGCGATACCTTCGCTTGGTGATTCCAAGAAGCAGGTTCGATGCTGAACGGCGTTTTAGCCTGGACAGCCGAAGAACATGCGAACATGTGTTCGCATGTTCTTGGATATCCGTCCGGTACGAGCGCGAGGCTTCCACCACTATGCGTGGGCACTTGCATCCCGAGGGCTTCGCCTGCGAATCCGCATTGGGGGGCGCGTCATGAAGCGACGTGACTGGCTGTTGTTGTTCGCTGCATACGAGGGCGCGCCAGATGGGCTCGACCCGATCCGTTTCCAGAAGGGCTTGTTCTTGTTCGCCAAGCGCGCACGTGCGCCAGAGCGGTCGAAGTATGTGTTCAAGCCCTATGACTACGGGCCTATGAGCGCAAGTATCTACAGAGATCTCGATCGCCTCGTGGATGAAGGATTGCTTGAACGCGTATCGGTACCTGGGAAGCAATGGTCGCGATACAAGCCGAGCAGAGTCACATTCCGCGAAGGACAAAGACTCCTGAAACAGGCTGAGGATGAGAAACTGCTGGAGGCCGCCCGTGAACTGTTCGAGATCAAGAAGGACGTATCGAGGATGGGGTTCAACGAACTGTTGGAGCACGTCTACGCCGACTATCCCGAATTTGCCGTGAACTCTATCTTCCGTAGATCCGCCTAACCAGCGGACCTCGCCCGCAAGTCCTTGATCGCAGATGACTTAGTCCCCGTGATCCAAGAAAGTGATCTGACGGGACCGACTGTCAGATGACGCTTATTGCCGCAGTCCGTTGTCGGGATGGAGTAATCCTTGGCTCCGATAGCCAGGAGACCCGTGGTGACCGAGGTAGACGCCTCGCTCGCTCCACACGAAAGGTATATGAGCCGCGCCCAGGATTCTTGCTTGCTTGGGCCGGTGCGCAGGACGTGGCACAAGGCTTCGCTCTACGATTCGAGCGCGCCCGGAACATATCCCCCGACGCAGATCGCCTCGACATCAAGAATCGACTTCATGCGATCCTCGCTGACGTGCGCAAGGACCCTAGCGTCGAAGGGCGAAGTGACAACGTCGAATTCCTCATCGCTTGGTGGTCCCGGCCAGAGAATAAGCCCGTAGCCCTTCGCCTCCTCAGCGGTGGAGCCGGCGTATGGGTTAGCGACCGGGAGTTTGGAGGCGCCTTTCTTGGGGTCGAGCGCGCTAGCTTTGCCGTGGGTGCGATGCGCTACGTCGATCCGGGTGCGTTGTCCCTTGAGCAAGCCAAGATTGTCGCTCTCAAGATGCTGCGCGACACAATCGAAACCGGCGTGGAGGGCATCGGTGGCCGCGTCCAAATGGGAGTCGTAGGTAAGAGCGGCCTTGAAGTCATAGAGAAGGCAGACATGCGGGGTCTACAGGACACCGTCGATCTGTGGGAGTCTCAGTGCATAGAACTCCTGCTCGGGAGTACTGCATCTCCTTCTGGCAGCAAGACTCCAGATCGTGGTGTCCGGCCACCAAACTGACGAGATCTGCCGTTGCCGCGCACAATGGTTAGGCATAGGTTCGCACAAGAACGCTTGTGTCCGGCGAAATGGACGCTGGCGGGCGAAGACTAAACCGTCGAGCGCGGGTAGAGATTCTGCGGCGAGCCCTTGTTGGGGTTGTCGATCTCAATGGTTCTGGGTGAGCCAGCCGCTCGTACGCGCGGCCTGGAACTGCTCGGGGCTGAGCGGCGCTAGGTCCGCCAAGGCGATTGCGCTACTCCACTCTCCGTTAGGGGCACGCACAGAATATGCAGTGCCTGCTGCCGATCCAGCCGCGTATACCGAGCGGACCATGTCGAGTTGAGAAATTCGATAGGCGTCAAATTCCTCGCCAAAGGCGTCGCGGTCGGACTTGATCGCAGATGCCTCTTCGGCTAGGGCTGCATCCAGCGGAAGGAGTTCGTAGAAGATCGGAAATCCGTAATGCTCAGGCGCAAGCTTCGACTCTGCGTAGGTAGGCATGAGATGCAGCGTAGGTGAGTTAGCCAGGTGTCTGTTGCTCGAGAGCGCCGGGGGGTGCGACCCAGACGCTCGTGAAGTGAAGCGCCCGTGCAAGGCGGTCGTAGTGGCGGTCGTAGTGCAATACGTCGAGGCCGGCGTCTTGTGCCGCGGCTGCGATCAATGCGTCTGCGAGGGGAACTCGATGTTGCCCAGGTCCATCAGAGGTCAGAACTCGCAGCGCTCCAATCGCGGCTCGTTGCGCTGAGGCTGAGACTGGCACATCGCGTAGAAGAGCTTGATCCGCCTCAACGAGTGTGAACTCCCGAGCATCCCGTGCTGAGTACAGCAGCTCGAGTGTCACGATTGAGCAGGTTGCTATCTGCCTACCGCGTAGCGCTGCGACCCATAAATCCCGGACGAGTGGGTGTGACGCACGAGCCCAAGCGGAGGTATCAGCAATCAGTACTCGACCCCCAAACGGGGCCGCATCCTTCATTGTTATTTGCCCCAGGCAAGCTCGTCAATGCGCTGTGCTACGTCGACATCGAACCCAGGATCTGTCGATGTCGAGCGCTCGATCAGGCGCTCAATGCGCTCCGCGTCCTGTTGGCGCTCGGCGAGCATTGCCTCGGCGCCGCGGATGGCAAGGTCGTGTACCAGCGAAGCAGTCGGTTGCTCAGGCTCGACGAGGGACACCACTCGGTCCAGCGCCTCTGCCAGCGCTCGATCCTTCGTGACGGGTATGCGGGCAAATCGTGTCGGCACGGAATCCATAGTAGCACCGCGGTGCAACACCAACAGTGCGTCCCCAGCCTGAAAGCTTCAATGCATCCGCGGCTGGAGTTCACACAAGAGCCAGAATGTCCGGTGAAATGGACGCTGGCGGGCGAAGACTAAACCGTCGAGCGCGGGTGGAGGCTTTGCGGCGCGCCCTTATGGACTGCCGCTGACTGACATTGGGCGAAGCGGGTTCGAACAGCAAGAGGCCCGACGCTCCAGATAACCTGGTCGGTCATGGCTGGACGTGAACTAAAGCAGCTCTTCCGCGCCTTCAACGAGAGCGACGAGCTAGCCTTCCGGCGTGCCGCCCAATCAATCATTCAGGACGAGGAAGCCAAGCAGCACCTAGCGCTAGCGCGCGACCTGCGCAGGATCCTCGGGGCTAAGGCAACTTCGGTGGGTTCGCTCGCCTTGGCAATGCCAGAGCCTCCCAGTGACCGCGATGGAGGCTGGCCACTAGCCGATGTTCAGGAGGCATCGCGGAATTTTGACGACCTCGTCGTTCCCCACGCGCTTGAGGACGCTCTGCGCCATCTCTGCAAGGAGGTGAGCCGCTGGGACGAACTCGATAGCGCCGGAATCCCTCGTCGGCAGCGAGTTCTCCTTCATGGGCCGCCGGGGTGCGGCAAGACGTCGGTAGCCGAGGCGGTTGCGGCGGAACTCATGGCCCCATTGGCCGTTGTTCGCCTGGACGCCGTCGTCTCATCCTACCTAGGAGAGACAGCCGCCAACCTGCGTCGTATCTTCGAATTCGCGTCTGGGGGCCGTTGGGTCCTGTTCTTTGATGAGTTCGATGCTCTTGGGCGGTCGCGCGACGACCCGACCGAGCATGGTGAGATCAAGCGCATGGTGAACGCTGTTTTGCAGATGCTCGACGCTTACCGAGGCCCAAGCCTGCTTATTGCCGCGACCAACCACGAGGGCGCTCTTGACACTGCCGTATGGCGGCGCTTCGACGCAGTCTTCGAGTTGCCCAAGCCCACCGTGCACCAGCTTCGTGCCGTCTTGCGCCGACGCCTGGCGACACTGCCACATAAGGGGCTCGATGTGGACAACGCCGCATCCAAGCTGAAGGGGCTCCCTCACGCCGCAGCAGAGCAGGCAGCCTGGGACGCAGCTCGGCGTGCACTCCTAGACGACCGTCACGAGATCTGTGCTCGTGATCTGACTGCGGCAATCGAGGGTGTGCGCCGACGACCCTGGTAGCTATCTAAGTGCCTGACCATCTGCCGCTGCCCGAGCCGGTACCGCTGCCGACGCGCCGAACACGCCGGGGGCCTCCCACGCCTGCCCGTAACCCTCGGCGACACGGGGAAACGCTCGTGCAGGAGTTCGCGAGTTCGATCCAGCGAGCACGGGAAATCGAAATCCTCGAGGGCGTCGACCCTGCATTGGTCTTCCGCGTCCGAACCTCGGGGCGAGTATCAGTGGATGAGTGGCAACGCCGTGGCCTTGAGTTGCTTGCCGAGGGCGAGGAATGGGATTACGTCGTTCTCAGCTCCGGCGAGGCTGCGCCTACAGCGAGCAACGAGCTAGCACGCTATGCCCAAAGCGCGGACGAAGTTGGCGCGTCCGCGCCTCTGTCGTCGTTCTTCGGCACGCTCGAAGCAATCGAGCCCTATGGACCTGAAGACCGCTTGGCTACTGAGATAGCCGAGATCCTTGACTCGGAGCCAGGGCCGGTTGACATCATCATTTGGGCCTCATCAAGTGCAGAGGAGGCAGGCCACCGTATAGGCCAGGTAGCGACCGCAATAGAGTCGATCGGCGGCACCATCACAGCGTCCGATCGTCGTCCGCGATCAACTATCGTGCGTGCTCTCCTGGATGGGGCGGGCGCGCGTCGCATAGCGACGATCCCGGTTGTGGAGGCCATTCGCCTGCCTGCATTGCCATATGTCGATCCCGCAGAGTGGCGCGATCTACGCGAGAACGACATCTCAGTTGAGCGTCGCAACGGAGCGCCGATCGGAGTTCTGGATGACGCGATTGCCATAGGCCACCCCTTGCTCCGCGATCTGGTGAGCGCCACGCATTCATTTCCTGAAGGGCACGCGTGGGAGCAGCCAGGCGAGCACGGAACAATGGTCGCCGGGCTGGCGGCCTATGGCGACTTCGAACAGCCGCTCCGCGAAGGTACACCGTTCGCCGCGGGAGGGACCCTCATCCAGGGACGAGTCATTGAGCCTTGGCCGGGCCAGCCGCTGCGGTATCGCTTTCCGCCAGAGCAGCCCGAGCATTTGACTATCGAGCAGGCCATCGTGACACTAAACGACCAGTACGGCGTTCGAGTGTTTGTGTTGTGCGTCACTGAGATTGACCCCTACTCGGGACCGCGCGTGTCTTTGTTGACTGAGCGGCTCGACGACCTCATCCGCGAGCGCGACCTCGTCGTGATCGTGCCAACGGGCAATCATGGTGCCACGATGGCTACTGCCACGATGAATAGCGGCCATCACGCGCTGGTGGACTACCCTGGCTATGTTCTGCATGAAATGGCACGCGTCAGCGAGCCTGGGACGGCGGCGCTGGCGATGACGGTAGGAAGCATCGCTCGCAGCGACGGCCCAGCCACTCTGGCAGGCAAGACTCCACTTGGCCATACGGCTATTGCTCCCGTCGACGGGCTCTCGCCTTTCTCCCGGTCGGGGCCAGGTGCATACAAGGGCGTAAAGCCGGACTTCGTCCACTACGGTGGCAACTGGGTCGTCCGCCCGACTGGCGAGATTGCTGTCCCCGAGTCAGGCGCCGGGGTCATCTCGTTGATGGTGACTGGCAGTGGTCGCCTGTTCGGCGCCGGCGCCGGTACAAGCTATGCAGCACCTCGGGTTGCGCGAGTCGCAGCAGATGTCCTGGGCGCCTACCCCGCTGCCACCGCCAGTCTTGTGCGTGCCCTAGTTGGACTCTCGGCTTCTGTGCCTGAGCCCGTGTCGCAGGCTTTCGAGGCTGACGTGTGCCGGGTTGCCGGACATGGTCTTCCGCGCACCGACCGCGCTGTGGCCAGTTCGGCGAGTCGCGTGGTTCTGATGGGTGAGTTCGCACTTGCCGCCGACACGGTCGCCATCCATCCGCTTCCGATTCCAGCGGCCTTTCGGACGGGCCGCGCTGCCCGGTCTATCAGGGTTGCGTTGGCCTTCGATCCCCCTGTCCGGCGCACTCGGCGCGAGTACCTGGCCGGCGAGATGGGCTTCGATCTGCTGCGAGCGAGCAGCCTTGAGGATGTACAGGGCTGGTACCAGCAGCAGGACCCGGATGAGCCGCTAAGACTCCCGAGCGACCGCCGACGACTGGGGTTGCAGCCAGGTACGAACACCACTGCCAACAGCACGCTTATCGTCCGTGAAGCACACCGTACGCTGTTTAATGGGGATGATGGAGATACCTACTATCTCGCCGTCACGCATCGCAGTCGACCCTGGGCCTCAAGCGGAGATCAGCGTTACGCCCTTGCAGTCGCACTAGAGGAGGAGGAGCGCCAAGATGTCGACCTCTACGTCGAGCTACAGCAGCGTGTTCGCCCGCGTGCCCGGGTCAGACCCTGAGAGCTCCAAATAAATAGCCCGAACAACCGCCTGGCTCCAGGCGGGACGAAGACTCAGGGACGCTCGGGCTCGCTCGCCTTTATGCCGAAGGCGGTTTACACGCGACGCAAAATCTCCGGTGAAATGGAGCTAGCCGGACTCGAACCGGCGACCTCCTGGGTGCGATCCAGGCGCTCTCCCAACTGAGCTATAGCCCCGCATGCCCACGCAGGAACGCGAGCGACGATCTGAGAAGTGTAGTGGGCAGAGCGTGACGCAGACGAACGGCCCTCAAGCTCGCTGGAGGCACTCGGCTGGTGCTACATATGGAGCGAACCGAGCACGGTAATAGTCATCTGAAGAAGCGCGCGGGCGCGCGCAGTATGGTTTGCTGGCGCAATGGGATTGCTCGATGACGCCATACGCGAGCACCTGGAGCTCAAGCGTCTCCGGGGAGCCGACCCGGGTGTAGTGGCTCGGGAGGAGCAGGATGCTCTGGGACCGGTGCCTCGCCGCAGCGAGGCTGCGTACGGAGATGAGGCCGATGATGGGTCCGGCGCGACCCACAACGACGAGGCTCTCCCAGCGCCCAATGCAGAGGCGACAGCCGATTCAGTCGATTCTGGGTCTGTCGGCCAGGAGACCGTCGAGATCAACATGGAGGCCGAGCTTGCGTCCGGAGGCGATTTCGGCCAGCCGCACCCGGTGCAGCAAGATGCTGGTGCTAGGCCTGTGGCGCGCCCGGCTAGTGCCCGTACCATCAGCGATGAGTCGCTCGAATGGGAGGTTCCAGTAGACGAGGTAGAGGAGTCTTCTGGACATGCCGAGTTCGATGACGCGCAGGGAGAGGATGACGGCCATGTGGCTGACCAAGCCGGGTCGGTCGAGGACGTGCTCGAGGAGACCCCGGACTTTCTGCGCGATACTCCGGAGCAGGAGCGCCTCTGGTTCGAGCAGCGCCCGCCGCGCGACTTCGACTTCAACGAGTAGCGCGGTATGACCTTGGGTTCAGGGCTAGACTCGGGCAGCCTGAGCATGAGTGGTTGCCCTACACTCGGGGGCACGGGGCCATAGCTCAGCTGGGAGAGCGCCTGCTTTGCAAGCAGGAGGTCGCCGGTTCGATCCCGGCTGGCTCCACTGGAGAATCGCCTGTATATAAGCCAGATTGTGCGGATGGGCCAAACGGGGCGGCGGAAGATGTTCCCCAGGCGTGTTCCCTGGGTCCTGGTGAGCGTCCTGGTTGGCCGTGGCAGCAACCTCAAGGGACGACGCCACGCCGACCACGTCTGGATAGGTAGTCCTGCTGGTGGTGGCGTGAGGTGCGTGCCGATCTAATGGCTGCTCACTGTGTTCTCGATGGTGCAGTTGCCCTCGGATGACGTTGGCTTTGTGTGGATTCGTGCCGGGACTTCGTCCCGGATTTGGAATCCGCTGGAGCGGATGACCCCGCCAGCCCTTCGGGCTGGGTCGGGGTTTGACCGTCGCGGACCGCGTGTGCTTGTGGTGGTTGGGGGGTTGTCGGGATGGTCCACGACGGTCAAACCCCGACGAGATGAGTCCTTGTTGAGAGATGTGACGGGGTTGGTGTTGCCTGCCATCGTCCGGGATGGCGTGATGGTTGTGGTTGGGGTGTCAGGTCTTGTGCCGGCGTATTCGTGATGTCAGCGTCGACGATGGTCCCCGACCGTCGATGCGGGACGGAGCAGCAGCACCTAGGGGAGCGATTTGGAGCGTGGTTGGAAGTCTCTGATGCCTCGTTGGGGCGGTATCATTCGACTATGGCTGCCTCAGCGACAACAACCGTCGAGATCGACTCTGGGTTGCTTGAGCGGCTGCGTCGGCGGCGCCCGGCAAAGAGCGACCGCGAGTTGCTGGAGAGCGTCGCGCGCATTCAGCTCGGACGCGAGGCGAGCGACCGGGCGAGTGAAAGCTTCCGAGGTGTGCCGTCCGATGAGATCGAGCGCGAAGCGTTGAACGCTGTGCACGAGGTCCGGAGCGAGCGAGCTGCCAAGCGGCGAGCGTCGGGTTGAGGCGACTCGTTATCGACGCCAACACATTGGTGTCGGGGAGCGTCAATCCACATAGCGAGAGTCCGCCCTGCTTGCTCTATCGCGACTTGGCTGGGGCGCGGTTCGAGTTGATCCTCTGCCCAGAGTTGCTGGGCGAGGTCGCCGATACTCTCCGGAAGCCGTACTTCCTGGAGCGCGTTGGAGAGAGCGGCGTCGATGACATTGTTGCCGGCATTGCCGAAGCGGGTACGGTCGTCGACGACCCGGTCCATGTGGAAGCCCTCCTGCGCGACCCCGACGACGACTACCTCATTGCCCTGGCACGCGAGGCTGATGCCGAGGCGATCGTCAGCGGCGACCGTGACCTGCTCGACCATGTTGGGCTAGAGCCGAAGGCGATCAGTCCCCGCCATGCTTGCGAACTGCTCGGGCTGCTCTGAGAGGCGCGACAGGCTGGCGTCGGGCGGTAGGGACGAGCCTCAGTCACTCACGATGGAGTTCGTAACCCCTAGCGCGTCCGTCGTTGACGGTGCGAATGCGCGGGCAAGCAACGCGGCGTCGTCCGCTTGGCTCTTGGCATGTAGGTAGCGAGCGGTCGTCTGGATATGTGCATGGCCCATCCACGATTGAACCTGCACGAGCGTGGCGCGGTTGACCGCCATCGAGCCGAAGTAGTGGCGCAGTGAGTGGAACGGCAGTGGGCGCAGCTCAGCGCTTTTGGCAGCGTTTGCATATCGGCGCCGCAGAGCGCTCGCATCCATGTGCTGGCCGACTTGCCCGACGAACACTGGGTCTTCATCGCCCATAAAGAGTTCGCGGTGGCTGAGCCGGGCAAGCGCTTGGGCGACCTCGGGAACCATCGGAACACTCCTGACCTTGCCGCTCTTTGGAGTCACAAGTTCGCCGTGGGAATAGTTTGCACGCACGCGGATCGCCTGGCCAGGAAAGTCGATATCGCGCCAGCGCAATGCGACTAGCTCGCCGCGGCGTAGGCCCGTCATGGCCGCCGTCAGGTATACAGCTGCGTCCTGCTCGCTCGCCGTCGCACGCACGAGTGCGTCGATCTCCTCGCGGCTGTAGAAGTCGTAGTCGCCGCTATAGCGCACCTGCTGGCGCTCGAGACTGGAACACGGGTCCGTCTCGATCCAGCCCCGCCCGCGAGCGTGGGTGATAATTGCTCGTACGATCATCAACAGCTTCTCCGTCGTGCGCCCGTAGGGCAGATCTTCGTACCACGCCTTGAGTTGCTTTGAGTCCAAGTCGCGCAGTGGTGTAAGTGCAAAGGGTGTTCGCCCGTATGGCGTCTTACTCGACTCGGAATCCTCGGGCGCTGGGAGCAAGTAGGTGTCGAGCGCCTGTCTGTAGTCGCGCAGCGTGGAGCGCTTCAGGTTGCGCTTGCGCTCGCCATGAAGAAACCATGCCTCGGCGGCGTCGGCGAACGTCACGAGTTCCCCTTGAGGTGTGCGTGGTGTGGGGGATTTGGCCGCATCGTGCTCAAGCAGCCGGCGCAACTCCGCCTCTGCCTCCTTCGGCGTGAGGTACGAGGAATCTGGCTTTGATCCGTCCGCCGAATGCCAGATCGTGGCGCCCCGTGCCGTCCGCCGGCCTGAATTCTGTACCCACGCTCTGCCAAGCACTCTTGAATGCTTCCCGTCTGCGTCCCACCAGAACGCACGCCAGCGTCGGTTGCCGCGTCCTCCTATGACCTGGACATGACCGTTCGGCGCGAGCTCTGGATTGACAACGGACATGGCCACATCCTAGCTCCGCGTCCGGAGCGTGTTCCCCAGCGTGTTCCCCAGACGGTCGATACAGCCGAATCTAACCCTACCTAAGTGAGCCTAAAGCCCTTATTTTACGGGGATTTAGCCAAATAACCATTGCTTTGCAAGCAGGAGGTCGCCGGTTCGATCCCGGCTGGCTCCATTTGAGAAGTGCCTGCTAATTGGCCGGTTTTAGGCTGGGAATGGCGGCGGTAGGAGTCGGGGGCAGCAGGGACGAAGCAGGCTTAGTGGATCTTCGCCAGCAATACGGCGAAGCACTCCACTTCCGCGAGGTCGCTCACTGCTTGTCGCCGCTGGTCGGGCGATCCCTCCTCTGTGAATGCGCGCAGCATCATCGTCGTCTCATCGAGCCCCGCTTCGAGCGCTGCCCGGTGTTCGTCGAGGTCAAATCTCGACGCCCTCGATCTCGGGAGGGTCGAGTTCTACGTGCTCCCATCCGAGCGCGTCGAACAGTTCCCGGACCGCATCCATTTGCTCGAAGTGCTCAGCGAACATCTCGTGGGCGCGCTTGCGGCGGTCAACCATGCTCGCCTGCTCCAGTGCCTGGGCGGCGTCGCCCATTCGGAGGGTGAGTCCCTGCCGAAGATCGTTCGTGACCAGGCCGGGGATGGCGATGATGCTCATAGTCGGTTATCGGCGACCCCGCAGCCGGGCCGGGGCAACTCGTTGAGGCATGGCGCGACCGCCGGTTTGCGCTCGTGGTCTCGCCATTGCTGCTGGCCGAGCTGGATGAGGTGTTGTCGCGGCCGAAGTTTGCTCGCTGGGCAGCAGACGGAAGGGGCGAGGCCTACGTCGCCGGATTTGATGCCCGCAGCGAGCATCAGCCGGACCCCGTTGATCCGCCGTCCTCGGGGGTTCGCGACCCTGACGACGATTACCTCGCGGCGTTGATGAGAACCACGCAGGCCGATTTCCTGATGTCACTCGATCGGGATCTACTCGATGCTCAACTCGATGACGTAGCTGCAATCGACCCGGCGGTGTTCGTTGGTCGCTGCGGGCGATGGAAGTGCTTGGCCTTAAACCGCCCGGACGACAACCAGCCCACGCCAAGGTTTACGCGACAGCCTCAAATAAGTCAATTTCTGTAGATGATCGAGAATGGCGTCGCGAAAGATATTCCCCAGCCGTGTTCCCTGGCTCCCGGTGAGCCTCCCGGTTGGCAGTCGCGATGGCGTTGGCGATCTTGACGAGGTTCGCGACGAGGGGGATTGGTTGTGCTTTGGCCTCCTGGCGACAAGGTAGGTTGCCCCGATGTGGCAAATGTCTACGTTGACGGCTTCAACCTCTACTACAGTGCGCTCCGGCGTTGTTTCCTGGACTGTAAGTGGCTCGATGTCCGGGCGCTTGCCGAGACGCTGTCTTCCGTATGGCAAGATCGCGCGTGTCCTCTACTTCTCTGCGGGTCATTGCGCGTGCCGACGACCCGCAGGAGGTCACACGACAGAAGATTTACTTTCGCGCACTGGAAAGTAGGTAGGTAGAGATCTTCCTCGGTCAGTTCCCGCAGCGACACGCGCTGGATGCGCCGCGCCGAGCCATGTCCGCGTGGCGTTAGCTGTCCCGTCAACGAGCTTGCCGAGCGTTTGCGGCGTCCTCACCGTTAGCCTTGCCCGCCATCGAATCTCTGAAACCGTCAGAATACAGCGATGGCGAGCGCAAAGACGAGCGTTATCAGGCGGATCTTCGAAGAGCGATACGAACACAAGACAGGATCGCTCTCCGGCGATGTCGTTACGTTTGACGATCTCGCGCGGGCGATCCCTGGCTCCTCTCTATCAAGCGCAAACCTCGCGAATTTTTTCAAGGACCTCGTCAGGTCGCCTACACGCAACAAGAACTTCCCGGCCGAGGTTGTCGACGCTGGTTATACGGCCGAGCAGTACATAGGCTCAGTCTCGAGGGGGTGCTTCCGCTTCGTTCCGCTACCGGAAGGACAGACCGTCGCCTTTGCCGAGCGCACCCCTGCACCTGAGCTCCTAGACGAAGTGTACGTAGTTCAGAGCCTGAGTCTCAATCTAGAGTCGCGGTTGCTGGGCAGACGCGACGAGTCGTGGCTTACACAAGTTGTAGCGAACTTGAACCTCGTCGCAACTCATCTTGCGCTGTGCTCTCCCCTGAAACTAGCGTCGATCCAGTTGCTCCAAACGAATGTCAAGCTTCGAAACGCGGAGATCGATGCTCTCTTTCTAGCTCAAAATGCCGATGAGGCGGGGCACGAGTCAAGCCAGATTCTTGTATGTGCAGAGATGAAGCATCGGCGCGATATGCTCGAGGACGAGCAGATCCTTCGTGGTGCGGAGGCCGCACGTCAAGAGGCCGCCGATCGTCTTGGGCTGCAAAAGGTTACCGTGGTGCCGATGGGCGTTAAGACACTGGCCACCGGGCTCTTGTGGATCGTTGAGTTCTCGCACAAATCCCCGCCCCTGGTGTCCGTGAGCGAGCGTCTCTATCGGCTAGAGCCACCTGTCCCGGGGATCTCCTGAGCATCCTGCACGAGATGACATAGATTGCTGCTACGTGCCTCGGGGACCGTCTGTCGTCCGAACAGAGCGACTACGCCTAAGGCGCGTCCACCCGGGTCCGGCGTCGCGCATGAAGCTGGTTTCGATCTATCTAAGCACCCTGCTGTCGCTCACTGGCTCGACCGTGTCGCCGCGCAGCAGCGCACATCCCCATCGCCGCATAGCAGGCCAGGTCATCGAGATCGCGACGCACGCTGCATGCCAGCCACCGGTTACGGTGTCCGCTTGAGCGAGCAGGAGTACACGGTGCGCGCCGCTCGGCCCGCCGAGGCGCCAGCGATCCTGTACCTGTGGCAGGGGGCGCGCAGCACGCACGCGAGCACCCTCGACCGGCCCGAGGATGTCCACCGGCCGGCCGGCGCGTGCGCAACCTCTAGCCGGCCGCCACCGCCTCTAACATCAGGCTGACCGTCGCGGATCGCATCCCCACCCCGCCAGCAAGGAGCTCTACCCATGCCCGATCCCATTTACACCGCAGAGGCTCACGTAACCGGCGGGCGCGCCGAGGGTCATGGCAAGGCCAGCGACGGCGCTCTGGAGGTCGACTTGCGACTGCCGCCGGAGATGGGTGGGCAGGGGGGAGGCACCAACCCCGAGCAACTGTTTGCGGTCGGATACGCCGCGTGTTTCGAGGGGGCGCTCGGTGTGGTCGCCCGGCGGGCCAAGGTAGACACCGGCGAGGTTAGCATCGACAGCAGCGTTAGCCTCACTCCGAATGGACAGGGTGGCTTCTTCCTGAGTGTTGGGCTGAATGTGACGCTCCCGCCTGTGACCGATCTCGCCCAGGCAGCGGAGCTGGTCCGTGCCGCACATCAGGTTTGCCCTTACTCAAATGCGACGCGCGGCAACATAGAGGTTGCGCTGACGGCGAACGGGGAGACGGTCGACGCCCGACCGGCTCGAACGGGAGACGGTTGACCCCTGACTGACCGGTTGTTTGTCAGTAGACAACTCACCGTAAAGCTCGATTCAAAGCGTTTCTCCCGTCGCGCCAGGCCGGCAATCGTGCGCCCTACGGGGCGCCCGCTAGCGTACGGGCCATGCGAGTAGCTACCTGGAACGTGAACTCGGTCAAGCAGCGCCTGGCGCGCCTATTGCCCTGGCTTGACGAACGCCGGCCGGATGTCGTTTGCCTGCAGGAGACTAAGCTCGCCGATGAAGCGTTCGACCAGCTGCTCGGTGAGGAGCTGACAAATCGCGGCTACGAGATCGCGCGTCACGGCGAGGCGCAGTGGAACGGGGTGGCGATCCTCTCCCGGGCCGGACTGGACGACGTGGTTGCCGGGATCCCAGGTGGGCCGGGCTTTCCCCACCAAGAGGCGCGGGCCGTGTCTGCGACATGCGGCGGAATTCGGATGCACTGCGTCTACGTACCGAACGGGCGCACGCCCGACTCCGAGCACTACCGCTACAAGCTCGCTTGGCTCGATGCTCTAGGAGAGCTGGTCAGCGGTGGGCCCGAGGACGCCATTGTGTGCGGGGACATGAACATCGCGCCCGCCGACATCGACGTGTTCGATCCCAAGGCCTACATCGGCCAGACCCACGTCACACCGCCGGAGCGGGACGCGCTGGCGCACCTGCAAAAGCTGGGATTGCGCGACGTCGTGCGCGATCGCTGGCCCACCGAGCGCGTGTTCACCTATTGGGACTACCGCGCCGGCATGTTCCATCAAGACCAGGGGATGCGGATCGACCTGATGCTTGCCAGCGCGTCGGTCGCCGAGCGCACGCGGGCGGCTTGGGTCGACCGACAGGCGCGCAAGGGCACCAAGCCCAGCGATCACGCTCCTGTGATTGTCGATCTCGACGACGCCCCCGACGGTGACATCGGCCCGCTCGTTCCACCGCCTTCGACACGGTCTGCCAAGCGCGGATCGGTCAAGTTGCCTCAGGCGTCCTGAGAGCAGCGGCGGTGCGGACCGGCACATGCCCCGAGGATGAGCGCGGGAGAGCCCCAGAGCCCCAGAAGCCCCGCTGAGCCCCAGATCCCCGCTGAGGCGCTACTGATTGAGTCCCACCGCTCGAGTCCCGGCGCTACTGGTTGAGTCCTACCGCTTCAAGCGCCTGGTCCCAGTCGTTGAAGCCCTCGGCGGTTTCTATCTTCTGCAGCCGGCTTTCGATGCGCGTCGTTGTGGCCAAGATCGCCTTGTCTGCCGGCTGCTCATAGGGGGCCAGCAGCGACGGCGGGATCGCTCTGGGTTCGATCGCTTCCACACGCCGATCGAGTTGGATCGATGCTGCCGGGGCCGTCTTAAAACCGGTTTCCTTCCACGCGGTTACATCGCCGCAGACGTTTGGCATCCGCAAGCCCGCGAGTTCCTGTAGGTCGGTCGCGTAGCGCTGGGTCATATGGGTGAGCTTCGGATTGCTCCAGCGCAAATGCCGTACGGTGTTGGCGAACGTGCGGATCGGGCCCGCGTCGGTCGCAAACGAAGCCGACCAAAGCGCCACGACCACCTCGTAGCTGAGGTGCTGCGATTCTTCGTTCTGTGGCGAGCCGACGCCCAACTTCGGGCATTCCCGGCCGAGCTTGTGGATCGTCGCCTCGATGCTGGCCTGCGCGACTTTTACCTTTGCCTGTGTGGCGCGGGTAAACGCGTAGTTGGCGCGAATGTAGGCATGCGTCGAGGCTGCGTCCTGTGGCGTGCCCAGGGCCGTGGCCGGAGCGACCCCGAACACGAGCATCGTGAGAATCGTCGCGATACCTCCCCTCATCCCAGCCTAAGGGTAGCCGCTCGACGCTCGTGAATCGCCGGCGCCGCGCCGCCGTGAGCCTGTACCGGCCGCATTTCCCCCAATGCTCGGCCGTGGTCAAAGCTCGTCGTGTGGGCACGGTCCTCGGCATGGACACCCAACCGCGAACACGACAAACGGCGCGCCTGTGGAATGCTCGCGCTAGCCAATGACCAGCCCGCGCCAACGCCTTGCAAGCCTCTCGTCCCGGATCGAGCGACTGGTGCGCGCTATCCAGGACGAAGACGAGGCGGTCGTAGAGAGCATCGTCCGCCTCAGCCAATCGCGGCGTCTGTTCGCTCCGCTGGCCTTCACAGTGGGGGCGTTTGCGATGCTGCTCGACGGGCTCAAGCTGCTGCTCTCCAACTGGCGGCTGACACTCGTTCAGATCCTTCCTGCCGTGTGGATCTGGCTGGCGATGTTCGACCTCAAGGCACGAGTCCTGCGCGACAAGTCGTTTCCCGCCTTGCGCGGCCCGGTCCTGATCCCGATCGCGCTGGCGATCGTCGCGATCACGATGGCCTGTTTCTTCCTCAACGCGTTGTTCGCGTTTTCGATCACGCGCCCACCTCCGCCCAAGATCAGACCGGCCTACGTCTTGGCGCGCGCCAATCTGCGCCCGATCCTTGCTTGGGGGGCCGCTGTCGGCGCGCTGCTGGCGGTCGCGACAACGATTGGGCCCCGCTGGGGCAGTCCGTGGTTTGCCCTTGCTCTTGGCCCGGTGGTAGGACTGATGATGGTCTGCTACGTGGCCGTGCCGGCGCGGTTGATCGGCGTCAAGCCGGAGCGCTCTCGGCGCGAGAAGCTGACAGCCTCGGCGCTCGGGGCCGCGCTCGGCACAGCCGTGTGCACGCCTCCATACCTGCTCGGACGGCTGGGCATCCTGATGTTGGGCTCCAAGGCGCTTTTTCTTCCCGGCATCGTCCTGCTGACGTTTGGCTTCACGCTGCAAGCGGGCGCGACCGGGGCCGTCCGCGCGATCAAGATGAGTCTCAAGCTCACGGGAGTACCGGCGGAGCAGAAGGAGGATTAAAAGTTCGTACCTGGTCGCGATCCGAGCCGTTTGCACGTACTATCGCGACCTATGACAAACGCCGATGAGATGCTTGCTCTCGCCGACTCGCGCGCCGAGCCACGTACGATCGCAATCCGGTGAGTAATGCCGACGACATGCTTGCCGTCGCTGGCTCGCGCGCCGGGCAGCTGGCCGCGCCGGGTCTGAGCCCCAAGCCGCGCCGGCGGGTGGCCGTGCTGGCCTGCATGGACACGCGCATCGATCTCTTTCCGATGCTCGGCCTGGAGCGGGGCGACGCGCACATCATTCGCAACGCCGGCGGGCTTGTGACCGACGACGCGCTGCGCTCGCTCAGCGTCTCGCAACGCAAGCTTGGCACCGAGGAGATCGTCGTCGTGATGCACGACGGCTGCGGTCTGCACCGTGCCTCCGAGGACGAGTTCGCCCAGGCGCTCGCCGCCGACGGCGTCCTGCCGACATGGCGACTCGGTGCGTTCGACGACGTCGAGGCGACCTTGCGCCACAGCCTGGTGCGGCTGCGCTTGAGCCCTGAGCTGCCCGCCCGCGATCGCATTCGTGGTTTTGTGTTCGACCCAGAGAGTGGCCTGCTGCGCGAGGTCGCCTAAAGACGCGCCCGAGGGCAGCTTTCCGTGCGGGGCACGTGCGGTGAGCCGGGCAGCTCTACCGGCACGACCTTCAATCCCATATCCACAAAGGCATCGAACCGGTATTTGCAAGGTTCCTCGCCGACCCGTCCGCTGTTGCGGGTACCAATAGCTCTGACTTAAGCGCAAGCCGGTGTGCCGCCTACAGAGAGGGGTCTGTTGTGAATGGCCGTCCCGTACAGCTAATCGTCAGCGACGACTTGCAGCGCTCGCGCCTGACCGTTTTCTTTCGCCTACTGTTGGCGATCCCACACCTGATCTGGCTGGGGCTGTGGGGGATCGTCGCGTCCGTAGCGGTCGTCGTGAATTGGTTTGCCACGCTGATAGCCGGGAGATCCCCCGACGCGCTGCACGACTTCCTAGCTGCCTATATCCGCTATGCGATCCACGTCGGCGCCTACGTGCTGCTGGCCGCCGAGCAGTTTCCTGATTTCCTGGGCAAGCCCGGCTATCCGGTCGACGTCACGATCGCACCCTCGCAATCGCAGAACCGCTGGAAGGTCGGCTTTCGCATCGTTCTCGCGATTCCAGCCGTGATCATCGCCAGCGCGCTCGTGTCCGGCAGCGCACGCAGCTACGGCTTCAACTACAGCTACGGCCTGGCAGGCATCGCGGCATTTCTCGGCTGGTTCGTAGCGATTGCGCAAGCTCGGTTGCCGCGCGGGCTGCGTGACTTGATCGCCTACGGACTGTCCTACTCCGCCCAGCTCGACGCCTACCTGTTTCTGCTCACAGACGTCTACCCAGACAGCAACCCGCTCACGGCGCTCTCGGATCTGCCTGTGCGATCCGAGGAGCCGATCGAGCTGGAGCTCAGCGCCGGCCTCGAGCGCTCGCGTCTGACCGTCTTCTTTCGCTTGCTGCTGGCGATCCCGCACCTGATCTGGTTGACGCTGTGGGCGCTCGTTGCCTACCTCGCCGCGATCGCCAACTGGTTCGCCACGCTTTTCGCCGGCGCTTCGCCGCCTGCGCTGCATCGCTTCTTGGCCGCGTACGTACGCTATCAAAACCACGTCTACGCCTACCTGTTTCTGATCGCCGACCCATTCCCTGGCTTCACCGGGCGGGCCGGCAGCTATCCGGTCGAAGTCCACATCGAGGATCCGCGCCCGCAAAATCGCTGGAAGGTGGCCTTCCGGCTGTTCCTCGCGCTGCCGGCGTTCCTGCTCAG
The DNA here is from genome assembly GCA_963704555.1 of uncultured Solirubrobacterales bacterium. Lineage (GTDB taxonomy): Bacteria > Actinomycetota > Thermoleophilia > Solirubrobacterales > Solirubrobacteraceae > Palsa-744. The sequence goes on along the minus strand of OY969921.1, from coordinate 271,602 downwards.
CAGCGCCTACGGCGGCCTGCTGTGGGCCGTGGCCCTCCTCGGCTGGTTTGTCTGTCTGGTCGACGCCCGCATGCCTATTGGCATGCGCAACGCCGGCGCGCTCGCGCTGCGATATACCGCCCAAACCAACGGTTACGCGCTGTTGCTGTGCGAGGCCTATCCCTACAGCGGCCCGGTGGCACAGTCGGGCAAGGCCGCTGAGCCCGCTGTGGCGCAACCATTGCCCGAGCCCTCCCTGTAGAGGGCAGCTGCCGAGCCCGCCATGGAGGACCATCGCCGGGGCCGTATCGAGAGCGGCGCAAGTAGTACCATCGTCAGCTTCGCGCGCCCGTAGCTCAGTGGTCAACGGTTCTCTTCGGGGAGCCAAAGAGCAGCGGTCTTTCAAACCGCAGGCCGCGGGTTCGATTCCCGCCGGGCGCATTCCACAAGGCCTTTATCCGTCAATCCCGATAGGCGCGTCCGCGAGGCAGGACACGTAGGACATGGACAACCCCCGTCTCGGCATCACGCTCAAAGCGCACGCGCCAGTCTCCGACGCGCAGACGCCATTCGTCGGTGTTCGTCAGCTAGGCGACATCGCCGGCCGGTGGATCGCTCGTAAGTCGGTCAAGAGCACTGACGATCCGACGCTGAACAGGAGGGTCCAGGCGCTTGAAGTCACGTCCGGCGCGCGCCGAGAAGACCCAGCCGCCGTCGTTCAAGCGATCTCGCGCCTAGTCTCGTCCGCTGAGAGCACTTCTCCGCGGGCGATCTGCTCTTTGGCTTCGCGCACGCCCTCGTCCTCGTCGGATGTCGTCGGCTCATCGTCGAGTGGAGCGCGCTCGAGTAGTTCGTCAAGAGCATCGCGCTTGCTTTGCCGACGAACGATGAAGCCAAGCGCGTCCTGCGCTTCGGCCTCGGAAAGCTCTTCGACTGTTTGTCTCAGCTTCTCCTTTGCGGTCATGCCCACAAAGTAGCGTTTCTGCCAGCAGGATCAAAGATCGCGGCTCGACTTGGGAAAACGGTGTCCCGAAACATGTCCCCAAGTAGGCAAATCTAAGGTTGTTTTGGGATACATATAACGACCGAATCTGGCTCAACCAAGCCAATCATGGGTAGTTAGACAGGTCTCTCAAACCGCAGGCCGCGGGTTCGATCCCCGCCGGGCGCACTGTGTGACGGTCGATTGCTAGGCCAGCACGGCGTCCACTTTACGGCGGAACACAGACTCGTCGATGGCGGGGTATCGATATAGCTCTGGCTCGATCGCCTCATAAAGCTCGCGCAAACGTGCAGGCTCAACCAGGCCGCGCGAGATCATCGCGCGGACATCGGCCAGATCCTGCTCAAAGCCACGCTCGATCTTCGACAGAGCTTGCGAATACAGATCGAACTGGTGAACGGTGACCATCCCTTCGCGAAACACAAGCGGACTACGCTCGCGCCAGTCGGGAAGCTCGGGGACGAAATCCGGCGGTGAGGCCAACTCGATATTGATCTCCAGGCGCTCCTTCAGCGCCGGCAGGGCACGCAACAGCTCATCGGCTTCGGGCTCCAAGCGCATGTCGACGTCGATCGTGCTCTCTCGCCACCCTTCAAGGACCGCTGTCGAGCCGCCTGTCAAGTAGATCCGAACGGGGCTGTGAGCGACTCGTCCAAGCTCGCGGGCTAGAGCACGGATACGCGCTTCGTCAACCGGAAGACGCATGCTCGGCCGCTCGTGCGAAGCTGACGATCCGACCAACAAGCGCGTTGTAGCGGCTGTGAGCGCCGTCGTCGCGCTCGGCGAGTAGAACGTAGAGACGGTGCGAAGGTCGCTCCACGCCGCTATCGGGCACGGCAAGTCCCAACGCTCGCAACCGTGGCGCGGCCATCTGAACAAGCAGCGAAGCTTCGCTTTCGCGTCCAGCGGCCAAATCGCCGAGCCCTTTGCTCACAAGCTCGTGGCCGGGAAGATCGCTAGGAATGCTTTGCATAGCTCCAATAGTAAGTCGCAAACCAGATCTCGCGAGCAAACCGCGACAGACCTGATGCCGTCGCGATCTGGGACTGTCCGGAAGACGCATGCTCGGCCGCTCGTGCGAAGCTGAGGATCCGACCAACAAGCGCGTTGTAGCGGCTGTGAGCGCTGCCGGTTTGTGGCAGGCTTCGTGTGTGCCCGACTTTGAGATCGTCGCCGTGCCGGTGGATCGGATGGAGGAGCTTCAGCCGGTCTGGCGCTCGCTCTATGAACACCACCTTGCGCTCACCCCGCACCTCAGCGATCGCGCCCAGCCGTTCGAGCAAGCGTGGCGGGCGCGCCAGCGTATCGAGGCCGAATGGCAAGCGCGCGGAGAGGACCTTTTCGTGCTCGCGGCCGAGGCCGAGGATCGCTACGTAGGCTATGCCTTCGTGCGGATCCGCTCGGGCAGGGACTTTGCGGCTTCCTGGGATGCCTCGGAACGGTTGGCCGAGCTGGTCATTCTTGCTGTTCTCCCCGACTGGCGTGGGCAGGGTGTGGGCTCGGCGCTGCTCGACGCCGTAGAAGCACGCCTACGCGAGCTGGCCGTCGAAGACATGGTGATCGATGTCGTGACCACCAACGACGATGCAATGCGCCTATACCGCCGGCGGGGAGCGGAGCCGTTCGTCACGGAGCTGATCCAGCGAGTGTCGCGCGCGGGTGTCGCGGCGCACTTTCTAGCCCTGTAGCGCGATGGAGAGCCGCAATGGCGGCCTATCTGTCACCCAGCGTCCCCTCGATCTCGCTGCTGAGCAGATACAGGTCGGGGTGATCTGGGTCCCCCGGGTCAAACGCATGAAAGCCGAGGCTTTCCCACCAACTGCGAGTGCGTTTGTTCAGGGCGCTGACGACAACCGCGCGGCAGGCGGCGCTCGCGTTCAGCTCCAGCGCGCTCGCCAACACGTGTGCCACGAGCGTTCTGCCGATTCCCTGGCCGGAGTATCGGCGGTCGACGGCGAGGCGGCCGAATGGCAGTACGCAGTGGATTTGTCAAGGGAGCCCGACGGGGATGCTCGCAATGCTCGGAGCCTGCATCGCGGAACGCAGCGCTAAGCGTCGTTGCCGCCATCGCCTAAGAGCTATGTATCGGCGGCCACGCTCAACGTGTCCCGCAGCGCATCGAGTGCGGCGTCGATCGCCGCCACATCGCGCCCGCCGCCGACGGCCAGTCGCCGATCCTTGCCGCCGCCGCCACCGCCGACGAGCTTGGCCACAGCGCGCACGACTCCGGGCGCATCGCCGGAGTCGTCCGCGAACGCCACGGCGAGTGCAACCGCCTCGCCATCGGGTGAGCCGATCAGGCCGACGGCGCGGATGCCGGCGCGTGCGACGAGCTCTGCAGCGATCGTGCGCAGCGCCTGCTGGTCGCGGTCGTCCAGCCGTGCCACCACGCTGCCCGCGACGGCGGAGTCGGCGAGCGAGGCCGCCAGTTCGCGGTCTGCACCGGCGGCCAGCGCCTTGCGCTGGCGTTCCTCTTGGCTGAGTGACGTCTGCAGACGGGCTATCGCCTCTGGCACCGAGTCGGGTGTGACATGCAGCGACTCGGCTGCCGTGTGCAAAAGCCCGCGTGCGCGCCGGTGGTCTTCATGTGCCGCCTTGCCGGTCAGCGCCTCGATGCGGCGCAGGTTGGCGCCGACGGAGGACTCGCTGCGCACGACGAAGCCACCGATGCGCCCGAGTGCGGACACGTGCGTGCCACCGCATAGCTCGACGGAATGCTCACCTGCGCGCACCACGCGTACGATCTCGCCGTACTTGTCGCCAAAGAACGACATCGCCCCCTCGGCGCGGGCGGCTTCGAGCGTGCTCTCGGTCGTCTGCACGGCCTCGTCGCTGAGGATGTCGCCGAGCACAAGCTCTTCGATCCGCGCAATGTCCTCGTCGCTGAGCTGCGAGTGGTGGTTGAAATCGAAGCGCAGGTAGTCGGGTTCGACAAGCGACCCCTGCTGTTGTAGCTGCGAGCCGAATGTAGTGCGTAGCGCCCAGTGCAACAGGTGGGTTGCGGTGTGGCTGCGCCTGATCGCATCCCGGCGTGTCTCGTCCACGCGCAGGTTCGCCACTTGCCCCTCCACGAGGGTGCCGTCTTCGAGCCGCACGCGGTGGCGAATGATTCCCTCAAGCGGACGGTCGGTTGCGAGCACTTGCGCCCTACCGGTCTCGCTCTCGATCATGCCCGTATCTCCGACCTGTCCGCCGCTTTCGGCATAGAAGGGGGTGCGCTCGACGAACACTTCGAGCACCGGCTGTCCGGTGTCCTCGCGCTTTTGAGTGCTCTGTTGGGCGGTGACTTGCTGTCCGCCCGGCGCGGCGTGCTCTTTGCTTTGGGCAGCCCGATCCTCTCTTTGGGCTCTCGGCTCACCTGTGCCCTTCAGCACGCGCAGGATCCTGCTCTGCGCCTGTAGCTGCTCATAGCCGAGGAACTCGGTTGGCGCGAGCCCGGCAAGCTCGGCCACGAGCCGGCCCGCCGCCTGGCTTTGCAGCTCGTCCCCGCTCCCACCCCCAGCAGCATTGCGCGCAAGCTCGCGCTGGTGTGCCATCGCCTGCTCGAAGCCCTCCAAGTCCAACCCGACTTTCCGCTCGGCGGCGATTTCGGCCGTCAGCTCGACTGGAAATCCGTAGGTGTCGTGCAACTTGAAAGCGTCGCTCCCGGAAATCACAGCAGCGCCATCCATTATCAAATCCTCCAACATCCCCAGCCCAAGACTGAGCGTCTCTACGAACCGGTGCTCCTCGCGCTCCAGCATGTCGCTGACCATGCCCAGCGAGCGCTCGAGTTCTGGGTATGCGCCGCCCATCACCTCGGTGACCGAAGCGGCCATCGCCGCCATCATCCCCTCGCGCGCCCCCACTCGCTGGCCGTGGCGGATGGCGCGGCGGATGATGCGTCGCAGCACATACCCGCGCTCCAGGTTCGAGGGCACGACGCCGTCGGCGAGCATGAACGTGACGGCGCGCGCATGGTCGGCCACGATCCGCAGGCTCACGTCATCCTCCTCGTCACGCCCGTAGACGCTGCGTGTGAGCTCCTCGGCCGAGCCGATCAGACGGCGCAATACGTCGGTGTCGAACACTGAGGAGCTGCCCTGGACGATCGGCAGGATGCGCTCCAGCCCAGCGCCGGTGTCGATATTGCGCTTGGGCAGTGCCGTCAGGCTGCCGTCTCCCAGACGGTTAGATTCCATGAACACCAGGTTCCAGATCTCCACATAGCGTTCCTCGCCACCGCGCGCCGGCCCGCCGTCGGCACCGTGCTCGGCTCCCTTGTCGTAGAAGATCTCCGAGGAAGGCCCGCAGGGCCCTGTGGCCCCCATCTCCCAGAAGTTGTCCGCGCCCATGCGCTGGATGCGCTCCGCCGGCAGCCCCACGAGCTCCTGCCAGATCCGCGCCGCCTCGTCGTCGCTCGTGTGCACGGTGGCCCACAGGCGCTCGCCCTCCAGACCGAGCGTCTCGGTCAGAAACTCCCAGGCGTATTGGATCGCCCCTTCCTTGAAGTAATCGCCGAAGCTGAAGTTCCCGAGCATCTCAAAGAACGTCAGGTGGCTGCTTGAGCGCCCTACGACCTCGATGTCGTCGTGCTTGCCGCGCACACGCAAACACTTCTGCGCCGAGGTAGCGCGCGGCGAGAGCGGCGGCTCTTCGCCGAAGAACACCGGCAGGAACTGGACCATGCCGGCGTTTGTGAACAGCGGTGCGGCAGGGTGCTCGGGCACCAGGCCGGCCGAACCGGTAAGCCTGTGATCGCGTGCGACGAAGAAGTCGAGAAAGCTCGACCGCAGCTCGTCCGCGTTGGGGGGTTGGCTCGTGCTCAAGGCGAGCTAAGCCTAACCTGCGCCGCCCCCGGCGCGCGACCTTACGGCAGCTGGATTGCCCGCATCGTATGCTCGTCGGGCAGCTTGTCGATAACGCGCCGCAGGATCTCGCGCTCTTCGGCCTGCCCGCGCTGCAGATCGCCGAGCAGCAGCTTCAGCGCGGTGTAGGCGATCTTCATCTGTCCGGGGTTGAGCGTCACGGTCAGCTTGCCGCGCTCGTCTGGCTCGGCATCCAAGTTCGCGATCACTTCGCGTGCCAGTCCACGGATCTCCGGCTGATGGGCCTCATCGGTAACCAGCAGCCGCAGCGCGCTGGCTGTGGGCGCCAGCTCGTCTGCATCGAGGAACAGGTGATAGGCCGGCTCAGGCTCATTCGCCGTGTCGTTCATGTTGCTCCTGTCGGGTTGCCTTGTCTAATGCCCCGCGATTGCGGTGGCGGGCGAGCGAAGCCTAGAGCCACGCCCGGATCGGGACTTTCCGTCCGCGACGCATTGCAACGTGTCTAGAACAATCGTCCAATGTGGACATGTGGACGCATCGTCCCACAAGGGACTTGCCGTAGGGATTCGTAGAAACCTCGTAGGACCAAAGGGCGACATCCGCCGAGAGGACCTGGGGGCTGGAGACAGCCGATGAAGCCACCGCACAGCAAGCCACATCCCCCGCAGCCGCGCTCGCGGCACCTCACCGAGGTCAGGCCCTCCGAGCCGACGCCGGAGCCGCTGAAGTGCGTATGGAGCGGCTACCCCCACAACGACCGCGACTGCCGCTCACGCATTCCCGCGAGTGTCGTCATCAAGGCCTGGCAACGCGAGATGCAGCTCAACGACACCGACGAGGGTTTTTTCAACTTCACATGGCGCCACGGCGAGTGGCTTGCCTACGGTCTGCGTGACGGGGGCGTGCGCGGCATCTATTGCCCGACCCACCGCTCCGAGCGCGAATCGCGCGGGGTGCAGATAACGGATCGAAGGACAGATCCCCCACGCGGCGTGGCGCTCGGCCGGGAGACCGACCAGCGGGCGGGGGCAGTGCTGCAATAGCATTGCCCGTCCCGTGGCGCGCACTCAGGTAGCCGATCTCAAATCTCATGTGCAGGAGACTGTCGAGCTCCGCGGGTGGGTGCACGCCATCCGCGATCAGAAGCGCATGCAATTCGTGGTACTGCGCGACGAAACGGGTCTTGCCCAGCTGATCCTCGGCAAGGAGGAGCAGCCGAGCGAGCTCAACGAGGCGATCTCCGCGCTTACGCCGGAGTCGGCTGTCACGGTCACCGGCCTCGTGGTAGCCGACGAGCGCGTGAAGCTGGGTGGCCTTGAGATCCAGCTTGCGTCTCTGACCGTCGACTCGCCGGCCGAGCCCGAACTTCCCGTAACGCCCGACTCGGCCTTGGACAAGCGTATTGACTGGCGCTACCTCGATCTACGCCGTCCCGACAGGCGCCTGATCTTCGAGGTGCAGTCGACCGTGGAGCACGCGATGCGGGAGTACTGGCACGAACAAAAATTCATAGAGATACATACGCCAAAGCTGATGGGCTCGGCCAGCGAGTCCGGAGCCGAGTTGTTCAAGGTCGATTACTTCGAACGCACGGCCTACCTGGCTCAATCCCCGCAGTTCTACAAGCAGATGGCGATGGCGGCCGGCTTCGGCAAGGTATTCGAGATCGGTCCGGTGTTCCGCGCGAACCCGTCGTTTACCTCGCGCCACGACACCGAGTTCACGAGCGTCGACGTCGAGATAGCCTGGATCGACTCGCACGAGGACGTGATGGACTTCGAGGAGCGTTGGCTTGCGCACGTGCTCTCCGTCGTGGCCCGCGAGCATGGCGCGCAGATCGCGAGCACGTTCGGCGTCGAGGTCGGTGGGGAGGGCGGGCCGTCAGTCCCCTTCCCGCGCATCACACTCGCCGACGCAAAGACCCTGCTGGCAGAGCACGGCCACGACGTGCCCGGACCCGATCACGACCTCGATCCGCCGAGCGAGCGGGCGCTGTCGGCAATCATCGCCGAGCAGACCGGTAGCGAGTTCGTCTTCGTTACCGACTACCCGACCTCGGTGCGGCCTTTCTACCACATGCGCCATGAAGATCGGCCGACGCTTACCAAGAGCTTCGACCTGCTTTGGCGTGGCATCGAGCTCACCACGGGAGCGCAGCGTGAGCACCGCTACGAGCAGCTCCTGGTTCAAGCGCGAGAGAAGCAGGTCGAGGTCGAGCCGATCCAGTACTACCTCGACTTCTTCCGCTACGGCGCCCCCCCACACGGCGGCTTCGGCTTCGGCTTGACGCGCCTGTTGATGCAGATGCTCGGCCAGGACAACGTGCGTGAGGTCACGTTCCTGTACCGCGGCCCAAACCGTCTCGAGCCGTAGGCAGCCCCTGTTTGTGTGGTCACGTCGCGCGCGGCGCCGTCCTTAGGGGCCCTTATTTGTGGCGCGTCGCGCGCGGTCATGCCAATGGCCAGGGTGTGTGGTGTGTCTATTTCTCGGTGTTGCGTTACACACCCCCCCTTTTTCGTGCACCGCGATTTTCGTCTTACCCGGCGCCCTCCCGATCGCCTGCCGCGTACCGTCCGCACCCCGCATTACCTTCCAAAGCATGCTCGTCAATGAGCTCACAGACGGTGTGGATATCGACCAGGTCCTGCTGGTGCGCGCGATCGAGCGCCGCTCGCGCCGGGACGGCGGCGAGTACCTGCGCTTGCAATTGGGCGACCGCACAGGTGCGGTGGTCTCAATGGTTTGGGAGGAGCTCGTAGAGATGGAGCGCCTCGCGACGCCAGGCGCACCCGTTCAAGTGACCGGTCGCTACACCGTGCATCCGCGTTTCGGCCCGCAGATAAATCTCCGCACGCTTACCGCAGCCGAGCCGGGAAGCTTCGCACTCGACGATCTGCTCGACGGACCGGCACGCTCCCCGGAACAGATGGAGGCAGACCTGCGTGAGCTGCTTGGGACCGTACGCAACCCACACCTCAGCACTCTGCTCGAGCAGGTGTTCGGCGAGGACTCGCCGCTATGGGCGCGCTTCCAGGGTGCGCCGGCTGCCAAGTACTACCACCAGGCCTACCGTCACGGCCTGCTTGAGCACTGCCTCGGGGTAGCCCAGGGCGTCAGCGCCATCTCCGCAACCTTCCCCGGCATCGACCGCGACGTCGCGGTGACGGGTGCGCTCCTGCACGACATAGGCAAGCTCGACGCCTACACCGACGACGCGCAAAGCATCGACCTCACGGACCTGGGTCGGCTGCAGGGTGAGATACCGCTCGGCTACTACCGCATCCGCCGCACGATCGAGGACATCGAGGGCTTCCCGCGGGAGCTTGCGTGGGCGGTGCTACACATCATCCTCTCCCACCACGGTTCGCTCGAGCACGGTAGTCCCGTGACGCCGTGCACCCGCGAGGCCACGCTTGTGCACATGATCGACAACCTCGGCGGACGGCTTGGCAGCTTCGATCGCATCGAGAAGGAGCTCTCGCCGGGGGCGCGTTGGTCGAACTTCGACCGCGCGATCGGATCGGGCGCGTGGTTCAGCGCGCGCGAGGTGGGCGAGTCCGTCGCGGAGCCCGCGCGCGAAGCAGCCTGAACGCACGCACGACCGGCCGGGTCGCGTCGGCGCTGCGCGCGCCTCGAAAATAGTCCTGTAAAAGCCGCAATTTGCGCGCGGATCGACGCTGGGGCGAATACGTCTCGCCACTGGGTTCTATCTTTCTTAAGCGAATGGCCAAGGACACCGAGAAGCTGATCCGCCAGTTGTCGCTGATCTCATACCTGATGGCCGAGCGCAGGCCGGTCACGGCGCTTGAGATCCGGCGCGACGTGGAGGGCTACAGCGGCATGAATGAGGACGCGTTCGCGCGTCGCTTCTATGCCGATCGCTCCGAGCTCGAGTCGCTGCGCATCCAGCTCACCGTCGACCGTCCCGCGGACGGCGCCGCCGAGCAGGAGAACTATTCGCTGCGTCCCGAGAACTTCCATCTGCCGGCAATCGAGTTCTCAGACGAAGAGCTGGCTGCGCTGCAGGCTGCGCTGCATCTGCTCGACGGGGAGTTCGCCTACGCCGAGCCCCTGCGGCTTGCGCTACAGCAGATCACCTGGGGGCGCCCAAGCCCGCTGCGCGCACCTGAGCAGCGCTCGGCGGCGCTGGGCATCACCGCATCGGCCGGTGGTCACGAGCTTTCGATTCGCCTGGCCAAGATCGAGACGGCGATCTTCCGCAACAAGACGATCACTTTCGAGTACTACACGATGGCGCGGGACGAGACCGGTTCACGGCGTGTCGATCCCTATCACCTACTGTTCCAGGGAGGGGAGTTCTACCTGCTCGGCTATGCGCACGAGCGTGAGCAGATCCGAGTATTTCGGCTCTCGCGCATCCGCGGCAAGGTCTCCTATGCGACTAAGGCAGAGCACGACTTCAGGCGTCCCGCCGACTTCGATCCACGCGAGTATGCGGGGCGCTCGGAGTGGCAACTCGGCGACGAGCAGGGTTCAGCCGAGGTGCTCTTGTCTGAGCGCATCGCGTGGCAGATCGAACGCCACTTCGGTCGCTATGGAGAGATGGCATCCGCCGAGGGCGAAGGACACAACCCGGGCGACCGGCTGTTGCGAACCAGCTATTCGAGTGCCCGGATGCTTGTCTCTTGGGTGCTGGGCCTTGGCGAGAACGCACGCCTGCTCGGCCCACCCGCACTCGTCGAGGAACTTGCGCGGCGCTTGGCATTGCTTGAGGAGCGCCACGGTGAGGGCCAGGAGCTGGCTGACAGCGTGCCCAGGATCGAGGAGCCGCCGCTCGGAGCTTCGACTCGCTCCGCCGCTGCCTCGGCGGCGCGCGCTGACCGTCGGGCCGCGGAGGTCGAGCGCGATCCCCAAGCCGAAGCCGCGATTCGCCCTGAGCGCTTTGCGCGGCTCGTGACGCTGGCGAGCATCCTGATCCATGCGGGCAGGCGCAGCGAGCGCGTGAAGATCGTGGAGCTTTGTGAGAGCTTGCAGCTCTCAAACGAGGAGTTGCGCGAGGACATAAACGTCTTGAACGTCGTCAACTTCGGTGGCGGCTCGTATGTGCTCTACGCCGAAATCCTCGAGGAGGAGGGCGAGATCGACGTCGACCCTGAGCCCTACAGCGACAACTTCGACCGCCCTGCACGGCTGCTGCCGGTAGAGGCCAAGGCACTCGTCGCCGCGATCGACCTGGTGGGCGAGCACATCCCCGAGGGCTCGCTCTCCTCGGCGCGGGAGAAGATCGTCGCCGCGCTCGGCGAGGACCCCATGGAACAGGGCCTGCAGGTCGCCCATGCCACCAGTGACGACTCCGAGGTCGCCCGTATCGTCTCGCGCGCGATCGTCGAGCACCGCCTGCTCGAGCTCGACTATTACAAGGCAAACGAGGACGAGTTCTCCTTGCGGCGCATCGAGCCCTATGCGCTCACAAACGGACAAGAGGGTTGGTATGTGGCCTCGTTCGATCCCGCCAAGCAGGAAATGCGCCACTTCCGCCTGGATCGCATCAGACGCGCGCACGTGACCGACGAGGTATTCGAGCCGCGCCCCGAGGTCGACCCGGGCGCTGAAGTGGAGGGCTGGATGCGCACCGGTGAGGTGCAGGCCTCACGCGCCGCGCGCGTATGGATATCCCCCGAGCGGGCGCGCTGGGCACGCGAGCAGCGCCGCGTGGTCGACGAGCTCGTGGACGGCTCGATCGTCGTGCAGCTGAGCTTTGCCGGCACCGACTGGCTGGTTCGCGAGGTGCTGAAGGAGGCCGGCGACGCGGTCGTGCTCGAGCCCGCGGACGCGCGCGAAGCGGTCTTGGCCGCGGTGCAACAGCTGCGCGCGGTCCCAGCCGGCGTCTCGTGAGCGCTCGCGAGCCCGCGGCACCCAAGCCTGGGGCACCCAAGCCCGCGGTACCCAAGCCCTTGGCCTGCGGAACGAGCAGATGAGTCGTCGCGAGCAGATCAAGATGAGCGAGGTCGAGGTGGCCTCGTTCCTGGCGGAAGAGCGGACCGTGACGTGCGCCACCACGGGCCCTCGAGGCTGGCCGCATTTGATGCCGCTCTGGTACGTGCTGCGCGCAGATGAGTCGTCCAGTCAGAGTGCGGCAGTCGGCGTCGACGTTGAGGGCGTCACCGACGTGGCGGCAAGCGTCACCGATGGATCGCAGATCTGGGCTTGGACATATGCCGTCTCCCAGAAGGTGCGCAACCTGGAGCGCGACCAGCGCGCCAGCTTGCAGGTCGAGGCTGGCGAGCAATACCAGGAGTTGCGCGGAGTCATGTTCGAGTGCGACGTGCTCATCCACCGCGACATCGAGACCGTCGCCGCGCTCGGGCATGAGATCTTCATGCGCTACGCGACCCCGCGCGGCGAGCCGTCCGTCGAGGAGCTACCGCGGGAGGTCGGCGCGATGGTCCAGGCACAGGCCGCAAAGCGCGTCGCGCTTCAGTTCGTCGAGCGGCGCCGCGCGACTTGGGACCATCGCAAGCTCGCGGGCGTCTACTAGCAGCGCCAATTGGGTTGGGACGTCTGCTGGGTTGGGACGCCTATTTTGGGGAGGGGCCGCATATTGGGGAGGGCTCCTATTGGGGATCTCCGAAAATGAGCTGCACGTCAACACCCCCCTTTGCGTGCAACGGGGGATTAAGGGTGTCGAATCTCTATCTGAGGATGCAGATCACGTCTCAAGATGTGTCCTATTTCGACTCGAAGCTGCGCATAGCTGTGTCGATCCCGCGAAGTTTCTCCCGCAAGAGGCCTAAGTCGATATAGGCTAAGCGGCCGATGGAGTCATTGAAGGGACTGATCCTCTCCGGAGGCAAAGGCACACGACTGCGCCCGATCACCCACACGAGCGCCAAGCAGCTCGTGCCGGTGGCAAACAAGCCGGTGCTGTTCTACGGCATCGAGGCCATGGCCGCCGCCGGGGTGAAGGAGGTGGGCATCATCATCGCGCCGGAGACAGGCGAGGAGATCCGCCAGGTGGCCGGGGACGGCTCGCGGTTCGGGGTGCGGATCGAATACATCGTCCAAGACGAGCCGCTCGGCCTTGCTCATGCGGTGCTGACCGCGGAGCCGTTCTTGGCCGACAGCCCCTTCGTGATGTACCTCGGCGACAACCTCCTGCAGGGGGGCATATCCGATCTTGTGGCTGCCTTTCGCGAGCACGCCCCCGACGCGCTGATCCTGCTCACCCCTGTCGCGGACCCCGAGAACTACGGTGTGGCCGAGTTGGCGCCGGCACCGGAGGGAGGGGTCGGGCGCGTCGTTCGCTTGGCCGAGAAGCCACCCGAGCCGGCCACAGACTTGGCCCTCGTCGGCGTTTACATGTTCACCGCCGCCATTCACGACGCCGCCCGTGCGATCGAACCCTCCGCCCGCGGGGAGCTGGAGATCACCGATGCGATCCAGTACCTGGTCGACAACGGCCGACGCGTCGAGCCGCACATCGTGCGCGGCTGGTGGAAGGACACGGGACGGCTCGAGGACATGCTCGAGGCCAACCGCCTGATCCTCGACAACTTGAGCAAGCGTGTCGAGGGAGAGCTGATCGATTCGCAAGTGGACGGTCGCGTCGTGATCGAGCCGGGTGCGCGGCTGGAGCGCACGACTGTGCGTGGCCCGGCAATCGTTGGCGCCGGTGCTCACTTGTGCGACTGCTACATCGGTCCCTACACCGCGATCGGCAAGGACTGCCGTATATCCAACGCTGAGGTGGAGCACTCGATCCTGTTGAGCGGCTCCTCCGTGTGTGACCTTGACGGGCGCATGGAGTCCTCGCTGCTAGGGCGCAACGTGACGGTGCGTCGCGGCGACCGCCAGCCACGCGCCTATCGCTTCATGGTCGGCGACAACTCGGACATCTCGATCCTGTAGCGGAATGCGCACATGTGCTCATCAATGTTGCGCCATGGCCAACGAGGGTTGCCCACAGGTGAGAGGGCCTGGACAATGAGGCTACTCATCACCGGCGCCGCAGGAATGCTCGCGCACGACGTGCGTCGCGTCAGTGAGAGCGCCGGGCACGAGCTGATTCTCGTCGACCTGCCCGAGCTCGACATCACCGACGAGCCGGCGGTTATCGCCTTCTACGAACGTGAGCGGCCCGAGGCCACGATCAACTGTGCAGCTTGGACCGACGTGGACGGTGCCGAGAGCAAACGTGAGGGCGCCCAAGCCGTCAATGCCCAGGGCGCCGGCAATCTGGCACGCGCCGCGGCTGCCGTCGACAGTCCGCTGCTGCACATCTCCACCGACTACGTCTTTGACGGTACGGCGCCGCTCGATGCCAACGGTCGTCCGCGTCCGTATGTGGAGTCGGACGCAACCGGCCCTCGATCGGTCTACGGCGAGACCAAGCTCGCCGGCGAGCGCCAGGTACTGGCTGCCTCACCCGCCCACACCGTCGTGCGCACAGCGTGGCTCTACGGAATCGATGGCCCCAACTTCGTCGCCACGATGCTGCGCTTGGCAGGCGAGCGCGAGGCGGTGCAGGTGGTCGACGATCAGATCGGCTCGCCCACCTGGTCGGGTCACCTGGCACCGGCGATTCTGGGTTTGCTCGAACGCCAGGTCAGTGGGCTGGTGCATCTCACGGGCGCCGGCTCGGTGTCGTGGAACGGCTTTGCCAAGGAGATCTTCCGCCAGGCGGAGGTGGAATGCCGCGTGGAGGCGGCCACATCCGCTGAAATGGCCCGCCCCGCCCCGCGCCCGGCGTGGTCTGCGATGGAGTCCGAGCGCGAGGACATCCTGCCGATGCCCGACTGGCGCGACGGTCTCGCGGGGTACCTTGCGGCGCGCGTTGGGGTCAACCGATGAGTGCATATGGAAGGGCGTTAATGAGCGCGCAGGGCAAGCTGGGCAAGAACATACCCCATTTCGGGGCATACCCTGAAGGGCACAGGCAGGCAGCTGCGCGCCGTGTACCGATTGACGGTCGATGGGACCGCCAATCGGCCAGCACACAAGCAAGCGAGGACGCCGCCCAGCGCCGTCAGCGCGCTCATGATGGGATGATGCGCGCATGAGATTGCTTATCTGCGGCGGCGCGGGATTCATTGGCTCCAACTTTGTGCGTCTGCGCTTGCGCGAGAACGGCGACGAGGTGGTCGTGCTCGACAAGCTCACCTACGCCGGTCGCGAAGAGAACTTCCACGACTTCGCCGACGATCCGGCCTTTCGCTTCGTGCACGGCGCGATCGAGGATCCCCGGGCGGTGGCGAGCGCGCTGGACGGAGGCGGCCCGCGAGCGGGGGGTCCGATTGAGGCGATCGTCAACTTCGCCGCCGAGACGCACGTCGACCGTTCGATCGCCGAGCCCGACGCGTTCGTGCGTACACACTCCCAGGGAACCTACGTCTTGCTGGAGGCGGCCCGCGAGCGCGAGCTTCGCTATCTGCAGGTCTCGACCGACGAGGTGTACGGCTCGATCGAGGACGGCTCTTTCACCGAGGACTCTCCCCTACGCCCATCCTCGCCCTACTCGGCCACGAAGACCGGCGCCGATCTGCTCGTGCAGAGCTACTTCCACACCTACGGTCTGCCGGCCACCATCTGTCGCGGGTCGAACAACTACGGCGCCTACCAATACCCGGAGAAGCTAATCCCGCTGATCGTCCTCAACGCGCTGCACGGGGATCCGTTGCCCGTCTACGGCGACGGCATGCAGGTGCGCAACTGGATTCACGCGACCGATTTTGGCCGCGCCATCGGGCATGTGCTCGAGCATGGGGTACATGGCGAGGTCTACAACGCCGGCGGCCCAGACGAGTGCGCCAACATCGATGTGGTCAAGCGCATCGTCGAGCTGACAGGCGCGGATGAGTCGCTGATAGAGCATGTCACCGATCGCCCCGGCCACGATCGTCGCTACTCGTTGTCCTCGGAGAAGGTCAGGGCGCTAGGTTGGGAGCCACGTGTGCGCTTCGCCGAGGGCTTGGAGCAGACCGTCTCGTGGTACCGCGAGAACGAGTGGTGGTGGAAGCCGATCCGCTCAGGCGATTACCGTGCTTACTACGAGCGCCAGTACGGCCGCTCGCTGGCCTGAGACTGAGGCTACTCGTTCGGCCATGGAGCCCCACCTGTGGGTGAGGGGTATATCGCTTTTATGGAATTCACTAAAGTATGTACAAAAAGTATATACTTTAGTGAATTCCATAAAAAGACTATACCTGCGCGCCCAGCTACATTTCAGGAAGAAGCGGCTATCCCTGAAATCTTCCAGTGCGAGCCTTCTTTGAGCAGCGCAAGTGCCGTGACGCGGCTCTTGCCTGAATAGGTGCTCTTCACGCGGGCCAGCGCGTGCGTGCCGTTGACGGAGATCGATTCGATCGTCAAGCCCAGCGCGTCGATTTCATGCAGCTGGGCCTTCAAAACCGTCTGGCATCCGCCGGCGCGGCCTAGCTTGGCGGCTAGCGTCGCGGCAAGGTCGTCTTCGCAAAGCTTCTTCTCGTCCTCGGCAGTAGCGTCGGTCTGGAAGTTGGAGACCGTCTGGGCGACGTTGTGGCTTTCGCCGCTGAATTTACTCGTGGACGCCGTTTCGGCGCAGGCGCTGACGCCGAGGGCGAATGCGAGTGCGCAAATCCCGGCGAAGAGTGGCCTGAGACATGTCCTGAGGGGCATGAACATCGCCGGTAGAGTATGCGAGCGGCGGCGCTTGTGCTGTCTGCGTGTGCTGTCCGTGCCTGGCCTCGGGCCCGCGAAGCCGACGCCGGATGCTGTTTCCAGCTCCCGGCGCGGCATACTGACGGGGAAGCCTCCCGGTGTGTTCTAGCTCTCGTCGTCGCGGCGATAGCCGAGACGCGCGGAAATGTTGTCCGCGGTAGCGACGAGATGCGGCCCAAGCGCGTCGACGAGCTCCTCGAGCGAGATCATCGAGCTGTGGGCCGCGATGTTCACGGCTGCCACAACCTCGCGTGACTCGGTCCGAACCGGCGCCGAGATTGAGTGCAGACCCTGGGCGAGCTCTTCGTCGTTGACCGCCATGCCCTCCTCGAGCACATGCTCGAGTTCGGTGCGCAGCGCCTTCTTGCTGGTGATCGAGTTCGGTCCACGCCGAGCGAGCGTCATGTTGCCGATCAGATCGCGCTGCTCCGACTCCGGCAAGTTGGCAAGCAGCACCTTGCCCATCGAAGTGCAATAGGCGGGCAGGCGCGAGCCGGGGCGCAGATTCATGTCGATCTTGTTCTGTCCGCGACGGAAACTGCGGGCGCGATCGACATAGAGGATCTCCGGACCGTCGAGCACTGACAGATTGACGGTGTAGGAGGTGCGCTGGCGTAGCTCTTCCAGATAGGGCCGCGAATGCTCGCGCAGCCCGGTCGAGTTCAGCGCGGACATACCCAGATCGGTGACGCGCAGCCCAAGGCGGTACTTGCGCGAGGCACCCTGCTCGAGGAAGCCGAGCGCGACGAGCGTGATCACATAGCGGTGCGTCGTCGAGCGGCTCATGCCGAGGTCGTCGGCGATGTCGGCGATGCCGAGCACAGGACGCTCCGGCGTGAAGCAACCGAGGATCGCAAGTCCCCGCTCGAGCGACTGGGAGTATCGTGGCTCACGAAGGCTTGGTATCGACCACTCGCCTTCTTGGCCTGATTTGGAAGAATTCGAGCTTACTCTAGGCATCTCTGCTAAGGCCCCTATCGGTAGTAGCCGGAGGTGCCTCTACATGGGTGCACCTCATTTGAACAGTCATCATACTTGGGAATGCCGACATTCTCAATCGAGAGCAGCATCTCGAACCTCAGGCCGTCAGCCCATTTTCGCAAGCTTGTCCCTTTGTTCTGTGCTTTCCGCCTCAAATTTCACTCATCTGACATCGCGTATCGGGCATGATCACTGGGGTCTTGCCCGATATACGGGATTTTCCGAACCCACCCCCAACACTTGTTTTCGCGAGCGTCAGAACGACTCGGCGAAGCTGCTCAGAACTGAATATTCAGGCAGTCGAAACAGTGGCCGAGGGAGTAGCAGGCGTGGCCGAGGGAGTAGCGGGCGTGGTCGAGCGAGTAGCAGGCGTGGTCGAGCGAGTAGCGGGCGTGGTCGAGGGAGCAGCAGGCCAGTGTCTGAGCGACCATGAGCGAGTCGGCAGAGATCATCGTTGTCGGTGCCGACGTGCGTACCATGAGCCCGCTCGGTGGGCAGGTAGGGTCGATCGAAGCGCTCGCGGCCCGCGCCGGGCGGATTGTCGCGCTCGGCACCGCGGCAGAGTTGGAGCAACTGCGCGGCCCGAACACAGTGACGATCGATGCCCGTGGCGCCACGGTGCTGCCAGGTTTGATCGACGCGCATGGGCATTTCGGTCATGTCGCCCGCTCGATGGCGACGGCGGTGGACTGTCGGACGCCTTCCGTTCGTCGCATTGCGGACATCCTGGAGCGTGCCGCTGAGCGCGCGCGATCCGTGGCTCCCGGTACCTGGATCCTTCTGCAGGGCACCACCTTCCAAGACGAGCTACTCCTAGACGGTCGCTTCCCCACTCCGCAGGAGCTGACAGGTGTCTCGGCGGACCGGCCGATCGTGTATCGCTCCAGTATCCACAACGTAGTGGCCAACCGTTGTGCGCTGAAGCTCGCCGGAATCGACCGCGACACTCCTGAGCCCGCCGGTGCCCGCATCGAGCGCGACCCCAGTGGAGAGCCCACGGGCGTGCTCGCGGAGATGTTCGACCACTTCCCGATCCCAAAGCCCACAGACAGCGAGCTTGCCGGCTCGCTCGTCGAGGTCGCTTGGCAGCAATATCTGGCGCACGGAGTCACCTCGATTCAGGAGATCTGGGATTCGGCACAGGTCATGCGCCTGCTTGCGGGCAAGGTGCGATCGCGAGAGGCGCCGCTACGGGTGCGCGGCTTCGGCTGGGTTCCGCTGGCGGGGAGCGTGCCGGATGTCGCCAGCGGCGCGATCGCCGACGTGCCACTGGAGCAGGATTGGTTTGAAGGCGGCGGCGTCAAGCTCTTCCTGGACGGCGGCACCTCCTCGCATACGGCAGCCTTCTATGAGGAGTACCTCGACGCCCCCGGTCAACGTGGGGCATTGACCTATGAGCTGGGGGAGCTGACCGATTACATCCGCGAAGCTCATGCCGCGGGGGCGCAGGTCGCACTGCACGCTGCCGGCGATCTCGCACAGGACATCGCGCTGGCCGCGTTCGAGCTTGCGGGCGTGCGCCTCAAGGACGATCTCCGTCCGCGCATCGAGCACGGCGCCAACACGGCTTGGAATGCTCGGCGCAGCGCCTGGTGCAAGCGCCTTGGCGTTCTGCCGGTGCCAAACCTGGGCTTCATCTACAACTACGGCGAGTTCTGGCCGCGAGCGCTCGGTGTGCGGCGCAGCCACGACTGCGTGCCTTTGCGCAGCCTGCTGGCGGAGGGATTCGAGCTTCCCAGCAGCTCGGACACCACGGGCGGCGACCCCCGTTTGCTCGACCCCTTCCACAACATGTGGTGTGCGATTACGCGCAAGACCTTCACGGGACGCACGATCGACCCGGAGCAGCGCATAACCCGTGAGCAGGCGCTCACGATGTACACGCGCTATGCCGCTCACGCGGGCTACTGGGAGAGCTCTCGCGGGACCCTCCAGGAGGGTAAGCTGGCCGACATAGTCGTGCTGGAGCAACCCATAGACGAGGTTGGGGATGAGGACTTCGCGCAGCTGAAAGTCGCGCACACGATCGTCGACGGCAAGCTCGTCTATAGCGGTAGCGAGAATCTGCGCGACGCCGTCGTGAACTTCTCAGGGCTTGACCACGGCAACCGGGTTGGCGGCTGAGATGGGGTTTTCCAGGTGGACGCCGTTTTCCAGGTGGACGCCGGCATGAATCAAGCACGGATCGGCCACCGTGAATGCCGCGTGTACGGGAAGACCGGCTGATGGACTTCTACCTGTTCCTCCCCGGCCAATGGTGGGACCGCAAGAAGCCTGTGAAGGAGCTCTACGAGGAGATGCTCGAGCAGGCGGTGCTTGCCGAGCAGCTTGGTTACGACGGGATCTGGCTGGCCGAACAGAACCTCGTCAGCTTTCTGGCGGCGCCGGATCCCCTGCAGCTGGCGGCGATGATCGCCCAGCGCACAGAGCGCATCCGCATCGGCGTCGCCGTGTTCGTGCTCCCGTTCTACCACCCGCTACGGCTGGCCGGCGCGATCACCCAAATAGACCAGCTGAGCGGCGGGCGCTTCGACGTGGCGGTCGGTCGGGGCGCGTCTGCCTACCAGATGCGCCAGTTTCAGGCGGAGTTCGAGGAGGCCGACAGTAGGGAGCGGTTCGCGGAGCATCTGCACATCATGGTCGACCAATGGACCGCGGAGGGTGCGCTTTCCCATGACGGTCGCTTCTTCTCCTATCCGAATGCGACGGTCCTGCCGCCGTCGCTACAGCTACCGCACCCACCGCTGTGGATTGCCGCTCTGTCGGCACGCTCCATGGAATGGGCGGTAAAGCTCGGCTTCGACTCGGACTTCATCTTCAGTCCGTTTCGCGAGCCGTTCTCGCATGTTGAGGATGTCTATGGGGGATTCCTACGTGCGATGTCGGAGCAGGGCAGGCCGCGTTCCAGCGCCCGGTTTGGCGTCAACCGCATGACCTACGTAGGCGAGCCTCACGACACACACGATGTCTTGCGCTACGTGCTGATGAACAATCGCGTCGTCGACCAGCAGCTGGCCAATGTCGAGCGGGTCAGTGGCGGCGACTACGCGGTTGAGCATCCTGTCAGGGAGGACGAGTTCGAGCTCGAGGAGATGCACGCCAATATCGCCTTTGGCGTTGTCGAGGAGGTGCGCGAGAAGTTGGCCCGCTACGACAAGCTAGGCATAGACATGTTCTCGGCGTGGCATAACGTCGGCCAGCCCCACGAGCAGGTGGTGCGCTCGATGGAACTCTTCGCGAAAGAGATCATGCCGGGGTTCCGCTGAACAGTCGCTGAACGGTGGTTCATATGAAATACACAGCCCCGCGCTGCGGGTGAATACCCTGATCGGATGACGTCCTCGACTGAAGGCCCCGATCGGATGACGTCCTCGACACCTGCCTCGAGACACCAGATGAGTTTGTTTGACCCGCTCAGGCTCGGCGAGCTGGAGATCCGTAATCGGATCATGATGTCGCCGATGAGCCAGCGCGCTGCCGGCGAGGACGGGTGCGCGACCGACTGGCACCTTGTGCATTACGGCTCGCGTGCCGTCGGGGGATGCGGGCTGGTGATGATCGAGGACACGGCCGTGCAGGCGCTTGGTCGTACGAGCCACACCGCCCTTGGTCTCTATGGGGATGAGCAGGCCACGGCCCTGGAGCGAATCGTCTCGTTCTGCCATGCCCAGGGCGCCGCGGTGGGGTTGCAGCTTGCTCACGCCGGACGCAAGGCGTTTGCCGATGACCATGGCGCTACAGATGCCATCGCGCCCTCACCTGTTGCCTTCGGGCCCGGTTGGATCGCTCCACGCGAGGCCTCCGAGTCGGATCTCGACGGGGCCGTGCACGCGTTTGTCAAAGCCGCGCGGCTGGCCCTAAGCATCGGCTTCGACGCGATCGAGGTTCACGCCGCGCACGGCTATCTGCTGCATCAGTTTCTCTCCCCTCTGACGAACTTCAGAGTCGATGTCTACGGGAGCGACGGAATAGGTCGACGCCGTCTGCTGCTGGAGGTGGTGGAGGCGGTGCGCGCGCAGTGCCCAGCGGGAGGGCCGTTGTTCGTCAGGCTTCCGGCAGGGGACGGGCAGCCCGGAGGGCTTGACATAGAGGAGGTGGCCGAGTGCGCCGAGCTTTGCGCAGATGCCGGGGCCGACCTGATCGACATCGCCGGTGGCACGCCTGTGTTCGATGGCAGGCGTGCGGATGGCGAGGAGGCGCTCGGCCTTGCGGAGGCATTGGTGCAGACAGGGCGTTTGTCGGTGGCTGTCGGTGGCGGGGTCGCCGACGGTCATGCCGCCGAGCAGCTCGTTCGCAAGCACGGTGCGTCGCTCGTGTCCGTCGGCCGGCCGCTGCTCGCGAACCCATATTGGCCGTTGCGAGCGGCTGAGGATTTGCAAGCTCCGCCGCCACGACCACTCGTCTACGCGTCCGCGTTGGGCTCAAGTGCGTGACAAACATTCGTCACCGTTCGCCTGCGCTGTATCCTCGCCCGATCATTTGAAGCACATCGATGGTTGCACGAAGTCGTAGTGACCGAATGGGGGCTTGGCAGTACCGATCACGCATCAGGTTCAGGTTGGCGGTTGTGGAGGCGACCGCGACATTCAGTAGCGATCACGGGTCCGCGAATACGCGGTCACGGGGAGGAGAGAGAAGATAATGGTTGGCAAACAGGTCATGAGACCGCACGCGGTAATTGCCTGCGGTTTGATCGCTGTGCTGGCGCTCGCCGGCGTAGGCTGCGGCTCTTCAAAAAGCAAAGAAGCTTCGCTCGCGTCGGGGGCGCCGGTCAAGATCGGCTATCTGGCCTCGCTGACGGGCTTCTGCGCGGGCTTCTCGCAGGACTACGTCAAGGGCGCCCAGCAGGCGGTGAAGACGATCAACGCCGAAGGCGGCGTGCTCGGTCACCCGCTGCAGTTGCTCGTACGCGACGACAAGGCCGAACCGAATGTGGGCGTGACTGAGGCGCGAGACCTGGTGCTGAGCGACCACGTCAAGTTCCTCGCCGGCACATGCACCAGCGCGGTGGGAAAGAGCGTCACGCGACTGGTGGCGAACCCCAGCCACATCCCTTATGTGGTAGGCGTAGCCGATCCGACGATCTTCACCGGGTCGAACAGCTATGTGTTCGGCACGATTCCCACGGCCAACGTAGAGGGTGCCAACGCAGCCGCAATCGTGAAAGCTCACCCGCAGTGGAAGACTGTGGCCGTACTCGGCGAGGACTACAGCTATGGCTATGAAGTTACCGCGGCGTTCCGCAAGGCCATGCAGGGTTCCTCTCAGAAGATCGTGAGCCTGGAATACGCCCCCTCGGGCGCGCCAAGCTATGCGTCCTACATCAGCAAGTTGGTCGCCGAGAAAGCCAGCGTCGTCTACAACACGTTGATCGCCGAAGACATGATCACGTTCGTCAAGCAGGCCTTTCCCGTGGGGCTATTCAAGGTGACGCAGCTGTTTGGGCCCCTCGACTATGTGACGCTGGACGCGATGTCAAAGCCCCCGGTAGGGGCCTTTGGCTACGGTTACTATCCAGTCGCGTCGATCTACAACACCCCGCTTGCGCGGAAGCTGGAACCGCTTGGTCTCGAAGTGGCAAACAGCGGCAGCGCCGGCGACGGTTTCAACCAGATCGAGATAATCGCGCAGGGGATCGAGAAGGCCCACTCTGTCGAACCGACCGCGGTGCGCGATGCCCTCTCGGGCGCCACGGTGCAGATGGTGCAGGGCAACGTGAAGATCCACGCGTGCAACAACCTCACCGCCGTGCCGATCCCGATGGGCCCGGTTGTGGAAGCGACGAAAGCGCTCCCGTTCGCGCACTTCTCGCCGATCGACATCGTAGACACGAACAAGTACTTCACCTGCTGAGGGTACGGCCGGCCTCGATACGGGGCGCCAATGGCGCGCTCGTATCGGGTTGGGTCGACTCATCTCGCCGCCGCGGCACTCTGTCGCGGCGGCGAGGGCATCTCAGGGATAGGTTGTCCGAGTGAGCTTTGCCACTTTCCTGGATCAGCTGTTCGCCGGCCTTGGCCTTGGCTTCGTGCTGTTCTTCTCGGCTGCCGGCCTGAATCTGGTTTGGGGCGTATTGGGAGTGATGAACTTCGCTGCCGGCGCTGTCTACATGCTCGGCGCCTACATGGCGACGACCGTGATCGCGCGTACCGGCGCCTCGGCGCTCGGGTGGCTGCTTGCATTGGCGATCGTGCCACTGCTGGCCGCGCTTGGAGGGGCCTTGGCAGAGGTCCTGCTGCTGCGGCGCACCTACCGCGATCGCGACGAGAACCAGCAATTCATGCTGACGCTTGCGCTCTCCTACCTGTTGGGCGGGGGCATCGTGCTCCTCTACGGCTCCGGGTTTCGCACGGTTGCGCTGCCCGCGTCGTTGAACGGCAGCTGGAACGTGTTGGGCGCGACTTTGCCCAAGTACACGGCAGTCGTGATCGTGCTCGGGGTCCTGGTCGCGGCTGTGATCTGGGGGTTGATGTACTGGACGCGTATCGGGCTGCTCACGCGCGCGGCGGTCGACGATCGCGTGATGCTCTCGGTGCTCGGGGTCAACGTGAACCGTCTCTATACGGCCGTATTCGCTTTTGGGATCGCTCTGGGAGCGCTCGGCGGGGTGATCGACGCACCCAACGGCGCGGTCACGACGAACCTCGAAACGGCGGCGCTGGTGCCAGCCTTCATCGTAGTGGTGACCGGCGGCCTTGGCAACATGACCGGAGCGCTGATCGCTGCCGTGTCGATTGGCGTGATCGAGAGCTTTCTCACCCTGCAGAGTCCCACCTATGCTCAGCTAACGCCGTATGCGGTGATGACGCTCGTGCTGTTGGCGCGCGCGCTCACCGGACGGGGGCTGATCTCGACCAGGGCGCCGGTGGTGCGGTGAGGCATCCAGACCACAAGCCGGGCTGCTCACTCGAGCAGTGTGCTGGACAGCGATGAGTTCTCTGGCGCGTTGGCTCGGTCCGGCGCCCGACTGGGCTCCGGTAGTCGTCTTGCTGGTCGTCGCGGTCTTGCTCCCCGCGCTGGTCTCGACCGAGTACGTGCTCCTTGGGATGAGCATGGTCGTGACAATGCTGCTTGGGCTGAGCTTCAACCTGCTGTTCGGTTATGCGGGGATGTTCTCCTTTGGTCAGGCGGCGTTCTACGGTCTGGGGGCCTATGTCACGGTGCTTCTGCTCAATGACGGCGTTGGCTTCTACCCGGCGATGCTCGCCGGCGTTGCCGCGGCGGTGCTGGTCGCACTTGTGAGCGGTGTGTTGCTGGTGCGCCTGGAGCCGATCGCCTTCATCATGCTCACGTTTGCGCTTGCCGACCTGTTTGAATTCGTCGCCGGCCACGCGCGCGGCTTGACCGACGGCGACAGCGGCACGATCGCCAACCTGCCGGACTCCCTGAACATAATCGTCGGCGTTAACAGCGTTTACTATGCGATTCTGGCGGTGGCCACAGTCGCGCTGGTTCTTACCTTCGCGTTCGTAAAAGCCGGCGCTGGGTTGGTGTTGCGTGGCATCCGCGAAGACGCGCTGCGCGCACGCGCGCTGGGTATCGCCGTCGACCGCCGGCGCCTCGGCGTGTTCACACTCTCGGCCGCCGTCGCCGGACTGGCCGGTGGGCTGTCGGTGCTCTCTGCTCAGATCGTCTATCCGAGCGTATTCGCGTGGCAGGTCTCGGCTAGTGCGCTGATCGTGACGTTGCTCGGAGGTGTCGGCCTTTTCTCCGGCCCGGTGTTGGGCGCGGTGCTGCTTGGCTTGATCGACTTCTATGTCGCGCGCTTCACCACCAACACGCTGCTCGTCGACGGCGTCGTGCTGCTGGCTGTCGTGCTGGTCGCTCCACGCGGCGTCGGCGCCGCCGGACGCGGCGGTCTGCTGATGGCGCCGAGGACACTGATCCGTCGCTTGCACGCAAAGGCTAAGGATGCCCGGGCGGGAGCCCCGGGGTAGCGGCGTGAACGGCTCAATCGACGGCGATGGTTTGGACGCGGGCGACTCGGCCCGTGGCGAGTTGCATACCGATAGCGGCCGCGATGTCTTGGATCGCGGTGCATCGAACCGCGGCGTCGGCACTCACCCGGTGCTCGAGCTGCGCGAGGTAAAGCGACACTTCGGCGGCATCCGGGCCGTGGACGGGGTGACGTTCGCGATCGAGCAGAGCACGGTTACCGCGCTGATCGGTCCCAATGGGGCTGGCAAGAGCACGCTGTTCGCGTTGACGATGGGTGAGATCCCGCTCACCTCTGGCGAGATGCTGCTGGACGGTCGCGACGTGCGTGCCCAGTCGCCTGAGCAGCGCAGCCGGCTTGGTCTCGGGCGTACATTTCAGACTCCGCGTCTGTTCTCGGGATTGAGTGTGCGGGAGAACGTGCGGATCGCACTGCTCGCGCGTGCAGGCAGCGCCAAGCGAGGCGCTCCGCTCAAGCGTGTCGGTGACAGGAAGATGAAGTCCTCTGTGCGTGCCGGGCGAGCCAAGCGGATGGCTCTGCTGGACCGGAACGCTGCGGCGGCTCTGACGGAGGTCGGCTTGAGCGAGCAGGCCAAGCTCGCCGCGGCGTCGCTGTCGCAGGGACAGCGCAAGCGCCTGGAGCTGGCGATGGTGCTTGCGCTACAGCCGCGGGTGCTGTTGCTGGATGAGCCAACCGCCGGCATGGGCATGGGTGAGCGTGCGCGGATAATGGAGCTCGTGATGGCTGCCGTGGGCCGCCGGGCGCTGACGATGCTCTTTACAGAGCACGACATGGAGACGGTCTTTGCCCACGCCAAGCGCGTCGTGGTGATGGACCGGGGGGTGCTGGTTGCCGACGGACTACCGCAGGCGGTGAGGAGCGACCCGCAGGTGCAGCAGATCTATCTGGGAAGCCAGAAATGAGACTCGACATCAGCGGCTTGAATGCCGGCTACGGCTCCAGCCAGGTGCTGTTCGGGCTGGACATACACGTCCAGGACGGCGAGACGGTTGCCCTGATTGGGCGCAACGGCGCCGGCAAGACGACCGCACTTCACTGTGTGATGGGTGTGATCGGCTCCCGCAGCGGGTCGATCCTCGTGGACGAGCGCCAGACGATCGCTCTGGCCTCACACCGGATCGCCCGTCTCGGCGTCGGCTTGGTGCCCCAGGGGCGGCGCATCTTTACGGATCTCACGGTCGAGGAGAATCTACGCACGGGGGTTCGCCCTTCCGGTTCCAGCGCGGGACACGACAGGCGCCGGTGGACGCTCGATGAGCTGCTCGATGTGTTTCCCCTGCTGGCAAAAGTGCGCAAGTCAAAGGGGGGATGGTTGAGCGGCGGCGAGCAGCAGGTTCTGTCGATCGCGCGTGCGCTGATCTCGAGCCCCGGAATACTGCTGCTGGACGAGCCCACCGAGGGTTTGGCGCCGCGTGTCGTGGAGACGCTGACAGAACAGTTGCTACGCATCAAGGACGCGGGCCTGACGATGCTGCTCGCCGAGCAGCACGTCGGACTTGTCGGCGAGCTTGCCAGCCGCGCATATGTGATCGATCGGGGCTTGGTTCGGGTCGAGGGAGAGCCGGCCTTGCTGCTTGCCGACGCCGAGATCCGCCACGCGTACTTGTCTCTATGAGCTCAGAGTGTGCAACGGTCGGCTAATGGCACGTTCTGAGCGAGTGTCCGGCCGCGGCGTCCGGGAGGAGCCTGAATCGATGCCAACATGGCAACCGATGAAGCAGACTTTGATCGCCGCCGCCGAGATGCCCGCGGCGCAGGCCCTCTACGAGCGGGCGCTGCACTGGCTACCGGGCGGAAACGCACGCTCGACACTGTTCGTGGAGCCTCACCCGCCCTATGCGCAGAGCGGCGAGGGTTGCGAGATCGTGGATGTGGACGGCCACCGCGTCATCGACCTGCAGAACAACTACACGGCGCTGATTCACGGCCACGCATTCCAGCCGGTCGTGGAAGCCGCGACGGCAGCGCTGGCCGACGGCTCAGCCTTCGGGTTGCCGACGCGCTGGGAGATCGAGCTGGCCGAGTGTCTGGCCGAGCGAGTGGGTTGGGCCCAGCACTGGCGCTTTGTCAATTCGGGTACCGAGGCAGTGATGATGGCGGTGCGCGGGGCCCGCGCGGCGACCGGGCGCGACGGGTTGCTGCGCTTTGCCAACTGTTACCACGGCGGCTGGGATGCGGTCGTGCGCCGCGGCTCGCACGGCGTGCCGGCCGCGGCGCAGCGAGACGTTTTGACGCTCGAGCTCGGAGACGCGCAGGCGTTTGTGGCGGCGCTCGAGGAACACGAAGGCGCTCTTGGGGCGGTGCTGCTCGACCTGATGCCCAACCGCGCCGGTCTGCGGCCGGTGGAGGAGTCGTTTGTGCGGCTTGTGCGCGAGCAGACCGAGCGGCGCGGGATCGCTTTGGTGATCGACGAGACGATCACGTTCAGACTCGCGCCGGGTGGATTGCACTCGCTATACGGCATCGAGGGAGACTTCATCACGCTCGGCAAGATGGTCGGCGGCGGCTTGCCTGTGGGTGCGATCGGGGGTCGAGAACGATTCATGGACGTGTTCGATCCGCGGCGGCCCGACGCGGTGGCACAGAGCGGCACCTTCTCCGCCAACCCGGTCACGATGCGCGCCGGCCTTGCGTCTTTGAACGCCTATGGGGCAACCGAGATCGACCGGATAAACGCTCTCGGCGAACATCTGCGAGCGGGTCTGGATGAGCGCGGCTGGTCGGTCGCCGGACGTGGCTCGTTGCTGCAAATCGGCTCTCAGGATCCGCGAGGTTTGTGGTGGCGCCTGTACGAGGCTGGGGTGCTAATCGCCGGCAATGGACTGATGTGCACCTCGACGCCGATGGGCGAGCAGACGATCGGGCATGTGCTCGACGCGTTCGAGCGGGTGGCGGGCGAGCCGCGTTGAGGTTCGGTCGCGGATCCCGGGTAAGGCCTGGGTAGGCGCTGTGGGTAAAGGCGCTCGCTGCGATTCTCAGGGCTGTTGCGGGAGCGCCGCCAGCACGCGGTGCGCCAGCGTCTCGTCGCCGGTGAGTTGCAGCTGCGCGGTATCGCGCTGTGGCCCGAGTGCCATCGCCCAGGCGGTGGGTGGGCCGGCGATGCTCGCCCAGGGGACGCACTGGCCGGGCTCGGCGAGCTTGACATGACCGTCGTGGATGTCGAGCAGTCGGCTCCTTGGCGCTTCGAAGTCCTCGATCACCAGCTCCACGACGCCGTCGGGCAGGCTTGCCCCGTCGAGCAGCGTGGGTAGCGCGTGCAGGGTCTCATCCACGCTGAAATGGTCGCTTACCCACTGGTCTTGGATGTCGGTCGTCGCTCCGC
The DNA here is from genome assembly GCA_963704555.1 of uncultured Solirubrobacterales bacterium. Classification (GTDB taxonomy): domain Bacteria; phylum Actinomycetota; class Thermoleophilia; order Solirubrobacterales; family Solirubrobacteraceae; genus Palsa-744. The sequence continues at coordinate 242,896 of OY969921.1, read as the reverse complement.
GCCTACTCGCACCGGTTAGCCATCGCACCCACGCACGCGGCTGCGGGCGCCTGCCAAACGGGGGTCCGGCGGAGGACTGTTGCGTTTCGTCGTCGGCCACAAAGCGGCAGTCTAATAGAACAATCCCGAGAAACAATTTCGTGCGTCCCTTAGAGGTGTTCCAGCAGTCTGAGCCGGCATTCGCATCCGAGTCGGCAGGCGCTTGCACGCTAGCCTCGGCTTACGTGGCAACCGCAAAGTCAGATCCGCTCGCTGCGTTCAGCGCGCCTACGCGCGCATGGTTCGAGGCTTCCTTTGCCGAGCCCACTCTCGCCCAAGCACAGGCTTGGCCGGCGATCGCCAGTGGCGAGCACGTGCTGCTGTCGGCTCCGACCGGGTCGGGCAAGACGCTCGCCGCGTTCCTGTGGGCTCTGGACCGACTGAGCGCCGAGGGCGACGTTGAAGAAAACGACATGCCCCCCGCGCGCGCGGGGGGCATCGGCAATAAAGCAGGCACCAAACCAGCACGGGAAGACCTCGATGCGACCGAAAATGGGATGGGCTCGCGCACACCGACCGGCACGCCCAAAAATCCAAACCCAAACAACACCCCCCGTAACGGAGGAGGCGTGCGCGTCGTGTACGTCTCGCCGCTGAAGGCTCTGTCCTACGACATCGAGCGCAACCTGCGCGCGCCGCTACGCGGGATCGGGGCGAATGTCAGCGTCGGCATACGCACGGGCGACACCTCCCAGGCAGAACGCGCGGCGATGGCGCGCAAACCGCCGGAGATTTTGATCACGACTCCGGAGTCGCTGTATCTGATCCTCGGCTCACGAGCACGCGCCATGCTGGGCACGGTCGAGACGGTGATCGTCGATGAGATTCACGCGGTGGCCTCGGTCAAGCGCGGCGCTCACCTGGCGCTGACCCTGGAGCGACTTGAACAGCAGGTGCGTAGCGTGCGTGGTGGCGATGCTCCGGGTGTACAGCGCGTGGGCCTCTCGGCGACGCAGAACCCGCTCGAGGAGGTTGGGCGTTTCCTAGTTGGCCCTACGCGCAAGGTGCGGATCCTCGACACGGGCGTGCGCAAGCCGCTGGACCTGCGCATCCACGTGCCGGTCGAGTCGATGAGCGACTTGGCCGGGCCGGCGGGCGCGCAGAGCGACGATCCGCTGCAGCCGGTGCAGGGCAGTGAGTCCACGCGTAATTCCATCTGGCCGGCTATATACCCCGAGCTCTTGGGGCTGGTGCGAGAGCACCGCTCGACGATCGTGTTCGTCAACAATCGTCGCTCGGCTGAGCGTGTCGCGCTGCGTCTCAACGAGCTGGCGGCTGCCGAGACAGATGACACCGACAGTTCCAAAGGTGGGGGAAATGATTTGGATGGGGCCGCCTCTGGGGGCGGCCTGAGGGGCGTGCCGCGAGATCAACCGGGGCCTGTGGCGCTGCGCGAGATCGCAAGAGCCCACCACGGCTCGCTCAGCCGCGAGGAGCGCACGACGATCGAGGAGCAGCTCAAGGCGGGCGAGCTGCCGTGCCTGGTGGCGACCTCCTCGCTTGAGCTTGGGATCGACATGGGCGCGGTCGATCTGGTGCTGCAAATCGAGTCACCCAAGTCCGTGGCGCGCGGCCTTCAGCGCATCGGGCGTGCCGGCCATGGCGTCGGCGATGTCAGCAAGGGCCGCATCTTTCCCAAGTTCCGCGGCGATCTGCTCGAGTGCGCGGTCGTCTGCCGGCGGATGCGCGAAGGCGCGATCGAGCCCACCGTCGTGCCCCGCAACGCGCTCGACGTGCTCGCCCAACAGATAGTCGCGATTGCCGCCTCTGCCGAAGATGGCGCGGGGATCGGCGCCGCCGTGCCGGGGGGCGAGGGCGTGCCGGGGGGCGAGGGCATGTCGGTGGACGAGGAGCATGTCGCGGGCGAGGGCACGCCGCCGCGAGCGCAGTCCTCCGACGTTGACCAGGATGGCGTTGGCATCGAGGACCTGTACGCGCTCGTCACGCGCACCCACTCCTACTCCGAGCTGCCGCGCGCGCTGCTTGAGAACGTGCTCGACATGCTCGACGGGCGCTACCCATCGAGCGAGTTCGGCGAGCTGCGCGCGCGCATCGTGTGGGATCGCGTCGCGGGCCGCATTCGCGCACGCAAGGGCGCGCGCCAGTTGGCAATCGCAAACGCCGGCACGATCCCCGACCGTGGCCTTTACGCCGTGACCTTGCCGGACGGGCGGCGCGTGGGCGAGCTCGACGAGGAGATGGTCTATGAGGCCCGCCCAGGGCAGGTTTTTCTGCTTGGCGCCTCCTCCTGGCGGATCGAGGAGATCGGCCGCGACCGCGTGATCGTGACCCCCGCTCCCGGGGTGCCGGGCGCGGTGCCGTTCTGGAAGGGCGACGGCATCGGCCGGCCCAAGGAGCTGGGCAAGGCGATCGGCGCGTTCTCGCGCTGGGCGGTCGACCAGGACGCGGATCTGCTCGTGCGCGATTACGACCTCGACGAGCGCTCCGCCGCCAACCTGCTCGATTATCTGCGCGAGCAGCAGGCGGCCACCCAGGTGCTGCCGAGCGACCGCACGATCGTGCTGGAGCGCTTTCGCGACGAGATCGGCGACTGGCGCCTGTGTGTGCTCTCCCCTTATGGCGGTCGCGTTCACGCGGCTTGGGGTCTTGCGATCTCGGCCCGCATGCGCGAGCGCTTCGGCATCGACGGCGAGGCGATCTGGTCTGACGACGGGATCGTCGTGCGCTTGCCCGACGTGGATCTGGACGAAGCGGAGGAGTGGCCGCCGAGCAGCCGCGACGCCCCCGCGGCGCCGATCGCTGCCGCCCCCCCGGTAGCCGCCGATCCTCCTATTCATGCCGATCCTCCTATTCATGCCGAGCCCCCTGCTGCACGAGTCGCCGATGCTTTTGCCGAGCGCGGGATCGAATCCTCCGGCGCCACCGGCGCCGCCTCTTATGCCGATCTGGTGGCGCTCGATCCGCAGGAGGTGGAGGAGGCGATCGTCGCCGAGCTTGGCGACTCGGCGCTGTTCGGAGCACGCTTTCGCGAGAACGCCGGCCGCGCGCTCTTGATCCCCCGCGCCTACCCGGGCCGGCGCACGCCGCTGTGGCAGCAGCGCCTGAAGGCTCAGGGCCTGCTGCAGGTGGCTCGTCGCTACCCGGACTTTCCGATCGTGCTCGAGACCTATCGCGAGTGTCTGCGCGACGTGCTCGATCTGCCCGGCCTGCAGGAGCTGCTGCGCGGCCTGGCAACGCGCGAGGTCTCGCTGGTGGAGGTGGAGACACAGCACGCGTCTCCTTTCGCGGGCTCGCTGCTGTTCGACTACGTGGCCACCTACATGTACGAGGGCGACACGCCGAGCGCCGAGCGCCGGGCGGCCGCGCTGTCGCTCGACCGCGATCTGCTGCGCGAGCTGCTTGGCCAGGAGGAGTTGCGCGAATTGATCGATCCCGCCGCGCTCGAGCAGATCGAGCAGGATCTCCAGCACCGTTCACAGCGCACGCAGGCCACGGCCCGCGACGCGCTCGGAGATTTGCTGCGCACAGTCGGCGACCTGAGCGTCGCGGAGCTAAGCGAACGCGTGCTTGTCGGCTTGGACGCACAGGAGATGCTGACAGCGCTGGAGCACGAACGGCGCGTGGTGCGTATACGCATCGCCGGAGCTGAGCGGCTGATCGCCGCCGATGACGCTGGTCTCTATCGCGATGCGCTTGGCTGCCCGCCGCCCGGTGGTCTGCCTGAGGTGTTTCTGGCAGACGTGCCCGACGCTCTGGTCAAGCTGGTGACGCGCTACGCGCGTACGCATGGGCCCTTCACCGGCGATGAGCTCCTTGAGCGCTACCGCGTGGATGCCTCTTCCGCATTGCGCGAGCTGGAGCGCTCGGGCGAGCTGGTGCGCGGAGAGCTGCGTCCCGGTGGCGCGGGACGCGAGTGGTGCGACATCCAGGTGCTGCGCCGTCTGCGGCGCGCTTCGCTGGCGTCGTTGCGCAAGGAGATCGAGCCTGTCGACGAGCGTGCGCTGAGCGCGTTCATGCCCTCCTGGCAGGGCGTTGACCGCTGGCGGCCAGGTTCTGAGCGAGGCGGCGGCGGGTCGGAGCGCCTGCGTGAAGTGCTCCTCCCCTTGCAGGGCTTGGCGCTGCCCGTGGCGTCGTGGGAGCGTGACGTGCTCGCCTCTCGCACCGGCTCCTATTCGCCCGCTTGGTTGGACAGCCTGTGCGCCGGCGGCGAGGTCGTGTGGGTCGGCGCGGGCTCGCTTGGGCGCGATTCGGGGCGTGTGGCGTTGTATTTCCGTGAGGACGCCGCGTTGCTGGGTCGACCCAGCTCACCTGCCGGCGCGCGCGGTGAGCCACCTGCGCAGCCAGAGCACGCACTGCTGCGCGAACGCTTGGCCGCGGGACCTTGCTTCTTCACCGATCTGCTTGCCGAGTTGGAGCTGGGAGGCGCCGTGCTTACGCAGGCGTTGTGGGACCTCGTCTGGGCCGGCGAGGTGACCAACGACGCCTGGGCACCCTTGCGCGCCCCGCGCCAGACGCTTGCCGTACACGCGCTTGTAGGGTCGGCTCGTGCGCGCGGGGGTGGTCTACGCGCGGGAAGGCGCTTTGGCGGCCCTTCGCTGCGCGCGGGTCGCTTTGGTACGAGCGCCCAGGTGCAGGGTCGCTGGTCGCTCACGCTCGCGCTCTTCGGCGAGGAGGCTGCGCGCGAGCAGGGCACTCGTCCGGCCGCAATCGAGGAGTTGCGCGCGCGCCGCCGCGCGCTTGCCGAACTATTGCTCGAGCGCTATGGCGTGCTCACGCGCGAGCAGGTCTCCGCCGAGGGTATCGCCGGTGGCTTCTCGGCTCTGTACGTTGCGCTCACAGAGCTTGAGACGCTTGGGGTGTGCCGGCGCGGCTATTTCGTCGAGGGTCTAGGCGGCGCACAGTTCGCCCTGCCGGGAGCGGTGGAGCGTCTGCGCTCGCGAGTAAGCGAGCACGAGTCCGCGACACTCGTGCTCGCGGCGGTCGACCCAGCTCAGCCGTACGGCGCCGTGCTGCCCTGGCCGCGGCGTATCGCACAGACACGTCGCCCAGCGCGGGTGCCCGGCGCATACGTTGTGTCGGTTGCCCATAAGCCGGTGCTCTACCTGGAGCGCGGCGGGCGGGGGATCCTAACCTTTGCGTCCGAGTCGACGTCGCTCGCGCAGGCGCTGCGTGCGCTGGCGGACGCCGTACGCGCCGGGCGCGTGGACACGGTGGCGCTCGAGCGAATCGACGGAGAGTCGGCGATTGGCTCAGATCTGGAGCCTGCCCTCGTCGAGCTAGGTTTTCGCCAGGGCCCGCGGAGACTTACGCTTCGAGCTTGAATCGCTCGACCCTCTCGAATAAGATCGGGTTGGAAACGGGCAGGTCCTGGGGATGGGGTAGAAGGGAGGGTGATGTCTTCGACGCTCCGCGCAATGCGGAAGAGACAAATCGTCGCATCTGATTACCGAAGTCAGAAACATTCGTTCGATGCCGTCATGCGGTGGCTTGCCAATAGTTCAGCCCTGAATTATCTTCCCGAATGATGGGGACTAATGGAACAAGTAGGGGGACTGTTCTCGCTGGATCGACAGCGCTCCTGTCTGAGGAGGACTGTCCAGAGCTTCCCGTCTATACCGAGGTCTCAGCCGAGGAGCTGTTGCTCGGCGCCGGCCCCACGAGTCGTTATGACGGGCTCACACCGTTGTACAAGCGTCTGCCGCATGGCCCCCACGGACTCGGTCGCGAGGCCGTCGCGCGCCACCAGCGTGCGCGCCTGTACGGGGGTATGGCCGAGTCGGTTTACCAGCGCGGCTATGGGGCCACGAGCGTTGCCCATGTGATTGCGCTGGCCGGCGTCTCACGACGCGCCTTCTATGAGCAGTTCTCCAACAAGGAAGACTGCTTCCTAGCCACCTACGATGCGCTTGTCGGCGTTTCGCGCAAACGTGTCCTGCAGGCATGGATGGGCGAGCGTGGCTGGGCCAACCGCCTGTACGCGGCAACCCAGGTGTTTCTCGAAGGCATCGCCGCCGATCCGCGTGGCGCCAATCTGGTGCTCGTTGAATCGATCGGGATCGGGGCGCCTGGCCACGAACGCCTGCAGCTGACCGCTACCGCCTTCGAGCGCGTCGTCGCGACAGGTTTCAGCCTTACGCCCGATGGGATCACACTGCCGCCGCTTGCACCGCGCGCGATCGTGGGCGGTGTGCGTTTCGTGGTGCTCAGGCGCGTGCGCGAAGGCCGCCATCAGGAGCTTGCCGGTCTCACCGACGAACTGCTCGACTGGGTCAGCTCCTATCGCTCCTCGGCGGTGACTCGTCTACGCACGCTCGGCTCGGGGCGCCCGCCCCATCTCCTTGCCAAACGCGCACGCTTCCTGACGCGCGAAGATCGCCGCTCGAGCGTCATGGACGCGATGGTGCAGCTCGCGCTCGACCAGGGCTACACGAACATCACCGACGCTGAAATCGCGCGTGCCGCGGCTGTCTCCACCGAAGCGTTCCACAGAGAGTTCCCGAACAAGGAAGAGTGTCTGCTTGCGGTCCTCAACGAGTTCGCCGCCGAAGCTCACGACGCCGTGCGGCGTGCCACTCGCAACGACACGGAATGGGCCGAGGCAGTGCACAAAGGCGTCGAGGCTCTGATCGGCTACTGCGCTGCGCATCCAGGGTTGGTAAAGCTCACTTTTATCGACCTGTTCGACGCGGGCAATGGCATGGTCGCGCGTGTCAGCGGCGTGCTCGACGGCTTCATCAAGGTCATGACCCGAGGGGTTCCGGAACGCGATCGGGCCCCCGCCGTCGCCGGCGAGGCGATCATGGGGGCGGTCTGGGCGATCCTCTCAAGCTACGCCCCGCACGATCGCCTGCGCTACCTGCCTTGCTTGGTCGATCATCTGGCATTCCTGATCCTCGCGCCTTACGTTGGTCCACGCTCGGCCGTCGAGGCAATCGAAGCTGCCGGCTTCCGGCGCAAGCAGCTGAAGGTTTCCTAGATCCCGAGGTTCGCCTGTTCCTAGATCCCGAGGCTCGCCTGTTTCCTAGATCCGAGGCTCGCCTCTATCCTTGCGGATGGTGGCTACTGACGAGATCATCCGTGCAGGTGTGCGCCCGCGACGGGTCGGTCACAAGGGCGCGGCGCATCTCGTGCAAGGGAACACTCCGGCGAGCTTCGACGCGGCGCTCGCCCATGGGGTGGACATGATCGAGTTCGATGTTCTGAGCGTTCACCCTGACGGCAGCGGCGAGCTGATGGTCGCCCATGATTACGAGGACATGCGCTCACGTACGCCGCTCACGCTCGAGCAGGCGCTCGAGCACCTCGCCGGCGAGCGCTTTGCCGGCCTCGACTTCGATGTTGACGTGAAGCTGCCCGGGTATGAGCTGCGCGTGGTGGACGCTCTGCGCGATGCTGGGCTCAGCTCGAGGACGCTGATCAGCGGCATGTACCCGTCCTCGCTTGCCCGCGTGCGCATAGCCGAGCCGGAGCTGCGTCTCGGCTGGTCGGTCCCGCGCGTCAGGCGCGACTACACGAGCCACCTGCTCACCGCGGTCCCGGCCCTTGCGATTCTCACCGGCTACCGGGCGCTATTGCCACGGCGCGCGGGCGAGGCGCTGCGAAGCGGAACAGTGGACGCGATCATGGCTCATTGGCGGGTCGTCACGGGGGCGCTGGTGAGTGCGGTCGAGCGTGAGGGTGGCGAGCTCTACGTATGGACCGTCGATGACGCCGCGCGCATCGCCAAGCTGACCGCGCTTGGGGTGAGCGGAATCATCACCAACGACCCGCGTCTGTTTGCCGATGCGTAGGCCGCGTGTAATGCCACGCCCCACGGCCCAGGTTCTGGGCCCCGGCGAGTAGCTAAGTCAGCTTGCAAGTCGCGGCGCTGAACCCCTTCGGGTCGGCGCCGGCGAGACTGGTGTGCCCCGCGCTGGTAGGCATGGTCGTCGTCAGCAACACCGTGTTCGTCTTGCGCCACTGAAAGACGACCTCGCCGCGCAAGTTGAACGTGGACTTCGAGGTGCTTGGCGCGAACGTGAAGCTGTGGCCGGCTTGGCGCGCGAGCTGGGCTGTGCCGACCTTTACGAAGCCGGAGTCGGCTTCCTTACCGAGGTCGATCCACCGCTTGGTGGCGGCATCTAGATATTGAACGTGGAAGCGCATGTACATGACGTCCTTGGCATTCCCGTCGCCGGGAATCGAGCCGCGGATGCCGACGGTGTTCGGCTGGTCCTTTGGGCTGCACACATCTACGGTGGCCCATAGTTCGCGTGAATGCAGTAGCGCGTGTGTCGGCGTCGGCGCGAAAGCGGCGGCGAGCACGAATGGCGCTATCGATCTCAACGGACCCACACTGTGAAGATAGCGTTGGATGCCCGCAAGTTGCGGGGTAGGGGCCACGATGGAATATCACCACCATCTATTCCGTCGTGGCCTCGGCTGCCTGCTGTGATATCTCCAGGGCATGACTCCCACCAAGGCTGCGGAGATAGTGGAGCTGCTCGGACGCGTGCCGGTGTTCTCGACGCTTGAACAGGACGACCTTGGCCGGATCGCGCAGCTGGCGGTGCCGCGCAGTTTTGAGCCTGGGCAGATCGTGTTCCGAGAGGGCGACGCGAGCGATACGTGCTACGTCGTTCGCTCAGGCCGTGCTCGCGCGATTCGCGAGCACGCCGACGGACGCACGATCACGCTCGCCACGTTCGGCCCGGGGGACATCTTTGGCGAGCTGGCGATGTTCGAGGACGAGCTGCGCTCGGCGACTGTGGAGGCGGTGCAGCACACGAGCGTGGTGGCCGTGCTCGGCCCAGACATGCGCAGACTGATGGTCGAGCATCCGGAAATATCGATACGCCTGGTCGTCGCACTCGGGCGTCGACTGCGCGAGACCAACGATCGTTTGGCTAAACAGTCCTTTCAGACCGTGCAGAGCCGCGTGGCCGTTGTGCTCAGCGAGCTCGTCGCTCAGGCGGTCGCCGCCGGCACACCGGCGCGGGAGGTGCTGCTCACGGCTACCCAGGCGGACCTTGCCAAGCTGGCCGGCTCCTCGCGCGAGTCGGCCTCACGTTTTCTTGCGGTTTTGGAGCGCGCGGGCGTGATCTCACAAGGTCGCGGTCGTCTTGTGGTGCACGATCCGAGCGCACTCGAGGGGTATGTCTTCTGAGCGTGAGGTCTCGGCCGGCGGTGTGGTGGTTCACGACGCCCAGGTGCTCGTGATCGTGCCCACCAGGCGGGCCGCCGACGGCTCGCAAGTGCTCGCGCTTCCCAAGGGGCATCTCGATGAGGGAGAGACGGTCGTGCAGGCCGCGACCCGCGAGGTGCGCGAGGAGACGGGAATGGTGGTCGAGCCGGTGCAGGAGCTTGGTGAGGTGCGCTACTGGTATGTGCGCGATCGACGCAAGGTGGCCAAGAGCGTCCACTTCTTCCTTTTCCGTCTGCTTGGCGGCGATCTCGCCGATCACGACGATGAGGTGTTGGAGGCGCGTTGGATGGGGCTTTTAGAGGCGCGGAAGGCGCTCAGCTATGCGGGCGAGCGAGAGATGGTGGCGCGGGCGCTAGCCATCTATGAGCAAGACCGATAGCCTGCGCATCGTGCAGGTGCTCAATTTCTATTCGACGATCTTCGCGGACGAGCTGAAGAAGGGTCGCAAGACGGCCACGATCAGGCTCGGCGACAAGTCGGGCAAGTACCGCAAGAACCAGGCGGTGCTGGTGACGATCGGCTATCAGTACTCGCCTCGCGAACGCATATTCGAAGCGGTAATAGACCAGGTCGAGGTGATGAAGGTCGCCGAGCTCTCGCCGCGGGACATCAAGCACGACAACCCTGAGTTCCGCCGTCACGAGGAGCTCATCAACTTCCTGGAGCAGATCTACGGACGTTCGGTGTCGACGGATGACATCGTCACGGTCGTGCGTTTCTCCCAGATTCTGGATACGCCTACAGCCATGACCGAAGCGATGAAGGGCTTCGGCGGCGCGCAGAACTGAAGGGCTTCGCGGCGAGCAGCGGCGCGCAGAACTGAAGGCTTCGGCGGCGTATAGGACTGAAGGGCTTCGGGCGTATAGAGGACTGAAGGGGCTTCGGTGGCGTATAGGACTGAAGGGCTTCGGCGGCGCACAGAACTAGCTGGGCGAGCGTCCCGATAAACCGCTCTGAACACGTTCCAATCCCAACAATGGGAAACAGGTGGTGAAACTGGCTCGCGTTAAGCGGAGGATTGAGGTGCCCGCCGATGCCAGCCAAGCAACAAATACCCACCAAGCAACAAACACCCAGTCTGAAGAGCCCTACCCGTGCTGTCGAGCACGATGGGTTTGGGCGTGACCACGTAGGCGATATTCAGCGGGCTCGGATGATCGCGGCGATGATCGACGTCGTTTCCGAGCGCGGCCGCGCGGGTGCGACGGTGGCGCATGTGGTGACGCGCTCGGGTGTGTCGCGGCGCACTTTCTACGAGATCTTCGACGACTTCGAAGATTGCTTCCTGGCGGCCCTGGACCAGTCGCTTGCGAAGGTCTCGCGATACGTGCTCGATGTCTATGACCCAGCTGAGAAGTGGCGAACACGGATCAGGTCAGCTTTGGCTGGGGTGCTGGAATTTCTTGACGACGAGCCGGCGATGGGACGTTTGTGTGTCGTGGAGACGCTTGGCGCCGGCCCCAGGGTGCACCAGCGGCGTCTGGCGGTCCTCGACGTTGTGGTTGTCGCGGTGGACGAAGGACGCGAGCAGTCGAGGTCTGCCAAGGCGCTGCCCCCGCTGACCAGTGAAGGAGTGGTCGGAGGCGTGCTGTCGGTTCTGCATACGCGCCTCATCCCGCATGCGGAAAGCGCTCGCGGCGCATCGCGCGCAAAAGCCACACAGCATGCAAAGAGCGGCGGGCGGGCAGTCGAGCGTCCCGACTCCTTGCTCGAGCTGACGGGTGCGTTGATGGCGATGGTTGTACTCCCCTATCTTGGTCCGACGGCGGCTGCCAAGGAGGCAGCGCGCTCGGTACCCAGGCGCAGGCCTCCGCTCAGCGGCACAGGCGGAGATCCTCTGCGTGACTTGGAGATGCGCCTGACCTATCGCACGGTACGGGTGCTGCTTGCGATTGCCGCCAATCCAGGTGCCTCCAACAGGCAAGTTGGGGCGGCCGCGGGGATCGACGACCAAGGTCAGATATCGAAGTTGCTGACTCGTCTGGAGAAGCTCGGACTGGTCTACAACAATGGAGCGGGAGAGGTTCGCGGGGCCCCCAACGCTTGGCTGCTGACGAAGAGGGGCACCGAAGTCGAGCAGCTGGTCGCTGGACAGATGTCGTAGGCGCTGGGCCCGAGGCGGCCCAGGCGCTTGCAATCGTCGGTAGGCATTGGGCCCTGAGACAGCCATGGCGCTTGCAATTTGCTTGGCACTCAAGCTTGAGAGTGCCAATCGCCCTTGACGCGCACAATCTGTTCTATATATTGACCCTGGCTGTTGGCACTCTCGCTATGAGAGTGCCAATCAGGTCGTTGGGCGCCGTTGCTTCGGGGACGGCGCCGACACGGAAGCACATTCTAAACGGAGGTTCCAAGCATGAAACTTAAGCCCCTAGGCGATCGTCTGATCGTGCGGGCCATCGAGGAGGAGCAGACGACCGCCAGCGGTCTCGTCCTTCCCGATACTGCCACGGAGAAGCCGCAGAAGGGCAAGGTCCTCGCCGTCGGCGACGGCAAGCTCGACGATGCCGGCAAGCGCATCCCACTCGACGTGTCCGAGGGCGACGAGGTCCTCTACAGCAAGTACGGCGGCACCGAGATCAAACTCGACGGTGAGGATCTGCTCGTTTTGCGCGAGTCCGACGTTCTCGCCAAGGTCGCATAGAGGGTGGCGCAGCCGGCCCCTCCGGCCGGCAAGCCGGGCCCCTCTTCCGCATAAACAAGGAGATCTGAATAGATATGGCTCACAAGGAACTCAAGTACAGCTCCGAGGCGCGTAAGTCTCTGGAGGCCGGCGTCGACGCTGTCGCCAACGCCGTGAAGGTCACACTCGGCCCCAAGGGCCGCTATGTGGTGCTCGACAAGAAGTTCGGCGCGCCCACGATCACCAACGACGGTGTCACAATCGCCCGCGAGATCGAGGTCGAGGACGTCTTCGAGAACCAGGGCGCTCAGCTTGTGCGTGAGGTGGCCACCGCCACCAACGACGTCGCCGGCGATGGCACTACCACAGCAACCGTGCTCGCTCAGGCGATCGTTCGTCAAGGCCTAAAGAACGTTGCGGCCGGCGCCAACCCGTTGGCGCTCAAGCGCGGCATCGAGAAGGCCGTCGACCAGGTCGTGGCCAACATCGCCTCGCAGTCCAAGGAGGTCTCCGGCAAGGACCAGATCGCGCGCGTCGCGACCATTTCCGCCGGCGACGAGGAGATCGGCGACGTGATTGCCGACGCGATCGAGAAGGTCGGCAAGGACGGCGTTGTGAACGTCGAGGAGGGCCAGACGTTCGGCATGGACCTCGAGTTCACCGAGGGCATGCAGTTCGACAAGGGCTACATCTCGCCCTACATGGTCACCGACCAGGACCGGATGGAGGCCACCCTCGAGGACCCCTACATCCTGATCGCCAACCAGAAGATCGGCTCGGTGCGCGACGTGCTGCCGGTGCTCGAGGCCGTGATCCAGAGCGGCAAGCCGCTGCTGATCATCGCCGAGGACGTCGAGGGCGAGTCGCTCGCGACGCTTGTCGTCAACAAGCTACGCGGCACCTTCACCGGTGTGGCGGTCAAGGCCCCGGGCTTCGGCGATCGTCGCAAGCGCATGCTCGAGGACATCGCGATCCTCACCAAAGCAGAGGTCATCACAGAGGAGATGGGCCTCAAGCTGGAGAACACCCAGGTGTCTCAGCTTGGGCACGCTCGTCGCGTTGTCGTGGGCAAGGACAACACCACGATCGTCGACGGCGCCGGCGATGCCGAGGCGATCAAGGGTCGCATCAACCAGATCAAGGCCGAAGTCGAGAACACCGACTCGGACTTCGATCGCGAGAAGCTCCAGGAGCGTCTGGCTAAGCTCTCCGGCGGTGTCGCCGTTGTGAAGGTCGGTGCGGCCACCGAGACGGAGATGAAGGAGAAGAAGCACCGTGTCGAGGACGCGCTGCAGGCAACTCGCGCGGCGCTGGAGGAGGGCATTGTTCCCGGCGGTGGGGTTGCCCTGCTGCAGGCGTCGGCGGCCGTCTCGGTTGACGGCGACGGAGCATCCACGGACGGCTCAGACGACGAGCGGACCGGAGCGCGCATCGTGTTGCGTGCCTTGGAGGAGCCGCTACGTCAGATCGCCGAGAACGCGGGCCTTGAGGGCTCGGTTGTCGTCAACGACGTACGCAAGGCGAAGAAGGGCCATGGCCTGAATGCCGCTACCAACGAGATCGTCGATCTCGTAGCGGCTGGGGTCATCGACCCGGCGATGGTGACTCGCTCTGCGCTGCAGAACGCCGCGTCGATCGCCAAGAACATCCTCACCACCGAGGCGATCGTCGCCGAGGTACCGGAGAAGGAAGGCGGCGGTATGCCCGGCGGCGGCATGCCGGACATGAGCGGAATGATGTAGGCAGCTCGACCTTACGCGCGTAGCCCTTTAGCCGCGCGCGTATTCCGTCGATACGAATTACAGAGGGCCCGGCAGGATGCCGGGCCCTCGTTATGTGGAGGGTTCGGCAGGCGGGCGAGCCTGTAGGTATCTATGTTAACTTTCGTGCGATTGCCGATAGTAGCTACTATATGTAGTCACTATCGTAAATTACACAAAGTCAATAACAACATCTGCGCCTTTATGTCACGTCGGACACAGGCCTTGGTCCCTCGCCCACATACTTCGCGGTGGGGCGGATCAACTTAGCCTCGCGCTTCTGCTCGAGGACGTGGGCCGACCAGCCCGCCACGCGTGCGCACGTGAACATCGGCGTGAACAGGTCTGGCGTCACTTCAGCCAGGTCGAGGACCACCGCCGACCAGAACTCCACGTTAGTGGCGAGCACCCGGTCTGGCTTGCGAGCCGTGAGCTCGGCCAGCGCCGCTTTCTCGAGCGCCTCGGCGGCCTCGAAGCGTGGCGAGCCCAGTTCGCGGCACGTGCGCCTCAGAACGCGTGCACGTGGGTCTTCGGCGCGGTAGACCCGGTGGCCGAAGCCCATCAGGCGCTCGCCACGGTCGAGGGCCTCCTTGACCCACACCTCCGCGTCGCCGGTCGCTTCGACTTCGTCGAGCATCTTCAGCACGCGCGACGGGGCGCCCCCGTGCAGCGGCCCTGAGAGAGCGCCCACAGCCGCCGACAGTGCCGCGGCACAATCTGCCCCGGTTGAGGCGACCACCCGCGCGGTGAACGTGGAGGCATTCATGCCGTGCTCGGCGGCGGAGATCCAGTAGGCGTCGATCGCCTTGGCGTGGTCCGGGTTGACCTCTCCGCGCCAGCGGATCAGGAAGCGCTCGGGGATCGATTTGCCCTGGTCGACCTCGGACTGAGGCACAGGCGGTTGTCCGGCGTCGCGCGCTGACTGGGCCACGAACGACAGCGCCATCACCGAGGCTCGCGCGAGGTTGTCGCGCGCCTGCTCGTCGGAGATGTCGATCAGTGCGTTGAAGCCCCACTCGGGGGCCAGCATCGCCAGCGCCGACTGCACGTCGACGCGGTGGTCGCCGGAGCGCACGGTCAAGACGTGCGGTTCGGCCGGGGGTAGGCCAGGCTTGAAATGGCCGTCCACCAACAGACCCCAGACCTGCTCGTAGGGGACCGTGCCGACCAGGTCCTCGATGTCTACGCCGCGATAGCGCAGCGACCCGCCGGCCCTGTCGGGCTCGGCTATCTCGGTGGCGAAGGCGACGACGCCCTCTAGGCCTGACTGGACTTCATTTGAAGGGGACGCATTGGAGGGGGACGGGGAGGAAGTGGGTGAGGCGGGAGGCGACTGTGTCGTGACCTCGCTCATGGCGACTCGCTTTCAGGCTTGAGATGACCGGTTGAGAGTCGATCCCGCTGGATTGCACCGACATCGACCCGGCTGCCTTGTGGGCAGGGACATATCGTCGCAGGAAATACCAAGGTAGGCTCCGTACGGGCGAGTGGCCGGCCGTGGCGCTATCGATTTGCGCGAGAGCCGGAGCTGTGCTTGCTCAGTCAGCAGACCAGGGGCATCGACCGGCGGCGCAGAGTTGCCGCCTAGGGAGGAGAAGCGCCGTGACCGATAGTGACCTGATGTTCCGTCCCGCGACGGAGCTCGCCGCGATGGTGCGCTCTGGGGAGGTGTCCTCGCGCGAGCTTGTGGATATCTCGCTCGCACGCATCGAGCAGCTCAACCCCAAGCTGAATGCGTTTGTCGAGATCGACGGCGAGCGTGCGCTGGCAACCGCCGAGCAGATCAAATCAGGCGACAAGCGTCCGTTCGCCGGCGTGCCGATCGCGATCAAGAACAACCGGCCGGTGGCAGGCCTGAGGGCCACGATCGGCTGCTCACTGCTGGCCGAGCACGTGGCCGACCACGACTGCAACATCACACGCCGCTTCAAGCAGGCGGGCTTTGTGATCGTTGGCACCACCACGCTGCCCGAGTACGGCATCCTGCCCGTCAGCGAGGCGCGTATATTCGGTCCGACACGCAATCCGTGGGATCTGGAGCGCACGCCCGGCGGCTCCTCCGGCGGCTCCGCCGCCGCGGTTGCCTCAGGCATGGTGCCGGTCGCGCACGGCAACGACGGTGGCGGATCGGTCCGCATCCCCGCCGCCTGCTGCGGGCTCGTCGGTCTGAAGGTCGCGCGAGGGCGCATCTCCGCCGCGCCCGAACGCGGCGAAGCGCCGCTCGACGTCGATGGCGTCCTAACCCGCACGGTCGCCGACACCGCCGCGATCCTCGACGTGCTCGCCGGCTACGAGCTGGGGGACGCCACCTGGGCGCCGCCGCCGTCCGAGCCCTTTGCCCTGTCGGCGACACGCGCGCCCGGCAAGCTGCGGATCGCCGCCACCACGTTCCCGCCGACCGCCGACGCGGTAGTCGATCCGGTCTGCGCGCAGGCCGTGACAGATGCGATCGAGCTGCTGCGCTCGCTCGGGCACGAGGTCGAGGAGGTCGATCCTCCCTGGCGGATCGAGGGTCTCTCCGAGCTGTTCGGTGCGGTGTTCTCGATCCACATCGCGCTTCAGATTGTGTACTCGGGGATGGTCGCCGGGCGCGAGCCCACGGCCGAGGACATGGAGCCGATGAGTTGGGCGATCCATCAGATGACCCAGAGCTTCAACTCCGTGCAGGGGCTCGGCCTGGAAATCCAGTTGCAGGCGCTCACGCGCCAGCTGGTGACCTTCCTGGCCCCTTACGACGCGCTTCTGACCCCCGCGCTCGCCGAGCGTCCGCTGCCACTCGGCACGCTCGACACGGCCGCGCCCGATCCGATGTCGACGTTCGCGCGCTCGGGCCTGTTCACGCCGTTCACGCCGGTGTTCAACGCGAGTGGGCAGCCTGGCATCTCGTTGCCGCTGTATCAGGGCGAGGACGGACTGCCGCTCGGTGTGCAGCTCGTTGGTTGGCCGGCGGGCGAGGCTGCGCTGCTTGGGCTAGCTGCGCAGGTCGAGGCGGCCGCGCCTTGGGCGGGCCGCCGGGCGCCGGTCTCTTAAACAACTCGACCCGCCATTAAGACGGGCCGGAGAAGGTGACGGGGAGCTACCCCAAGCAGCCGATAACTTCATCGATTATAGCAATCGATCCGAACGTAATGATTGCTCGACGGCGGCCACGAGGCAAAGCGGTAGCGACCCGCAGCGCACCGATCCTTGCGCTTGCCTCGCTCGATGGCCGTCGATCGAGGCAATCTTGGCGGAAGGCGGGAGAATCGAACTCCATCCGGGGGCTACCCGGACTCACAGTTCTCGGCTGCTCGTGGTCCCAGACCACTTCACCTTCCGTTGCAGACAACTGTATCGATAGATACGGACGAAATGATGCTTCAACCTATACGAGCACTGCTGACATCGGCTGCGGGGTGACGCCAAAAGCTTCGGTGTCGTTGCTTCCTTCCGTGGCCACCATGTTCGCCTCCAGCAGCTCGGCCTCATCCCAGGCGATGGGTGTGCCCCCATGCATCGCTCGCTCGACTAGTCGCAGCGTGCGCGAGACCATAGGCGTTGGAATCGGCAGCAGTGGACGCTCGCGATCGAGTGAGCTCAGCACCGTGCCTACGACTTCGTTGTAGGTCATCGTCTGCGGACCGGCCAGCTCATAGCGCTTGTGGGGCGGTACGTCATCGAAGTTCCCGTTCTCGCCCAGTGCCGCAACGACGCAGCTCGCAACGTCCTCCGCCCAGATCGGTTGGCAGACGGCGCGACCGCGACCTGAGATCGGCACGGCCGGCAGCAAAGACAGGCGCTCGATCAAGGTCATCCAGCGGTCGCCGGGCGCGTAGACGAGAGACGGGGCGATCACGGTCGTGTGCATGTCCGACTCGCGCACGGCCTGCTCGGCCAAGGCCTTTGCTCTAAACAGGCGGGCGCGGTGGTGGCTGGAGGCGCCGAGCGTTGAGAAGAACACGAAGCGCTGCACGCCGGCGCGCTGGGCCGCCTCCACCATCCGCCAGGTCGCGATCGCTGCCAGCTCCTCGATCGAGCCGCGTGGCTGATCGCGCGTGGAGGCGGCCAGGTGCACCACCGTGTCGACTCCGCGCATCGCGTTGCGAAACGACGGCGGGTCGGCCAGGTCGCCAAGTGCGATCTGCACACGCACGCGCTGCGGGCCGAGCCGGCGCGGGTCACGCACGAGGCAGCGGACGGGCTGTCCTTCTGCGATGAGGCGGCGCAGTAGGGCGGAACCGACGAGCCCGGTCGCGCCGGTGAGCAGGAGCATCGCTCAAAGCTAGCGGAGTGCGGCTTGGGGCTGGTGCTCGTCGTTAGGCCGGGCGCGCGCCGCTGGTCCGGTTGGGGCGCCTGTGTGACCCATTCCCGTTAAGCAGATGGGCGGCCTCGCTACTATTCGTTGTCCCGCAAGCTTGTAGCTCTCACCAACGAATCGAGAAGGAAGCGAATGGCCTACGTAATCGCTGAGCCGTGCATTGGCACGAAGGACAATTCCTGCGTCGAGGTATGCCCCGTGGATTGCATCCACCCGACGCCCGACGAGCCCGGCTATGACGCTGCCGAGATGCTCTACATCGATCCGGAGGAGTGCATCGACTGCGACGCGTGCGTCGAGGCCTGCCCGGTGGACGCGTGCTTTGCCGAGGATCAGTTGCCCGATGAGTGGCAGAAGTTCGCGTCGATCAACGCGGAGTACTTCGCCAACGCGAAGTAGGCCTCAGTACTTTGCCAACGCGAAGTAGGCCTCAGTACTTTGCCAACGCGAAGTAGGCCTCAGACCTCGTCCCAAAGAGTCTTTGCGGCGGGACGTTCACAGCTCATGAGCGCCGGTTCGTGTAGCCCCGTTTCGAATGTCTTGCCAACACCCCCTTATGCGGGACGCGTAGATAAAGGTTTGGACCAAACAAATCTTCCAGCGTCACGCTAAAGGGGGTATAGACGTGCAGCGCTCTTTTGAAGACCTTCTCAGGCCATCGGCAAAGACATGCCGGCGGGCTTCGGACTCGCCGGTGGCGTCGGCGGGCCCGGGGGCGCCACTTCGACCAGCGGCAGCGTCGGTAGCTCCATCGGCGCCATTGCGATAAGGCCGCGCGCGGCCTGGCGGATCGCTTGGGACGCAGGGTCGTCCGGGTCCTCGATTACCAGCGGCAGGCCGCTATCGGCCTGGGCTCGCAACGGCATCGTCAGCGGCACCTTGCCGAGCAAGGGCACGTCGAGCTCGTCGGCCAGCTCCTTGCCACCGCCTTCGCCGAAGATCGCATAGCGCTCGCCGCTTGGCGTGGTGAAGCCGGACATGTTCTCGATTACGCCGCAGATCTCCAAAGACACCTTGTTTGCCATCTCGGCCGAGCGGCGCGCGACCTTCTGGGCTGTTGCCTGCGGTGTCGTCACGATCACGAACTGCGCTTGCGGGAGCATCTGGGCGAGCGTCATCGAGACATCGCCGGTGCCTGGCGGCAGGTCGATCAGCAGGTAATCGAGCACACCCCATTCGACGTCTTGTAGGAACTGGCCGAGCGCCTTGTGTAGCATCGGCCCGCGCCACACGACCGCTGCGTCCTCCTCCAGGAAGAAGCCGATCGACATCACCTTCACTCCGTGAGACTCCAGCGGCACGATCTTGCGCTGCGGTGAGACCGGCGGACGGGTCGCGCCGAGGCCGTACATGCGCGGGATCGAATAGCCCCACACGTCGGCGTCGAGGATGCCCACGCGCTTACCGTCGGCCACCAGGGCTGCCGCCAGATTTGCCGTCAGCGTCGACTTGCCGACGCCGCCCTTGCCTGAGCCGATACACAGAACGTTAGATACCTGGGCGAGCGAGCCTGCCGGAAGGCTGCCGCGCCCGAGCTTCTGCTGTAGAGCTGACTTCTCGCTGTCGCTGAGCACGTCAAAATAGACGTTGACGTGTGTGACGTCCGCAAGCGCCGAGACCGCCTCGGCGACCGAGGTCTGGAAGTGGCCGCGGATCGGGCACCCGGCCGTGGTCAGCGAGACCGTCACGTCGACCACTCCGTTCTCGGAGATGTCAATCGAGCGCACCATCTCGAGCTCGACGATCGAGCGGCGCAGCTCCGGGTCGATCACGACCTCCAGCGCTTTGAGGACTTCATCTCGGCTCATGTCTGCTCGCATTCTGCCAAACCCGGAGTTGCAGCCTCGACTATCGATTCAGGACACGCTCTGGATCGAGGCGGGAGGCGGCGGGTCGAGCGGATTGTAGTACCGACCAGCGGGTGCACTATGGAGTAGGTATTCGGGGGATCGAGACCAAAAGAAAGTGCCGCCGGGCGGTAGGGGGACCGCCCGGCGGCGAGGGAGGAGAGGGTGCTTCTACTACCGGCGGGATATGAGGCCGGCAGATCTTCCCGTCTCCAGCTCTCCGGTCAGAGACGGGGGAAGCTCGTCCGCCTTCGCGTCCTAAACGCGGGTGGGCGGTGGTCTGATCTCAGACGAGGCTGAGGATGCGCTCCTGCACCTTATTGGCCAGATCTTCGCCCTCGCGCTGCACACGACGTGCCTCGCGCTCAACGCTGGCGCGTGTTTGGCGAACCTCGCGTTCGACGCGTACACGCGTCTTGCGCACCTCGCGCTCGAAGCGGTTGCGAGCCGTGTTGCCGCGGCGCTCGAACTTGCGCAGCTGCGCATTTGCCTTTGCTGGGCTGGCATAGCTCTCGATCGTGTCGTTGACACGCGCGAGCACCTGTTCACGCGCGATCAGTGCCGCACCGACGGGGATCAGCACGGCGCGCTCGGCGTAGGAGCCGACCGTGGGGTTCTTGACGGCCGTGGTGGAGCGCTTGCTCGAGGCGCTGGAAGTGCTTGCGCGCGAAGTGCTTGCGCGTGCGGTGGTCTTCGCTCTCGCGCTCTTGGGGGCGGTGGCGCGGCGCGGCTTAGCGCTACTTGCTGATGTTGACTGGGCTGTTGCCATGTGGGAGGTGTTCTCCTAATTTGGGGGGCACACTTGTTCTGGTCGGCACGACTTTAGCACCGAACACATGTTCCTAACCCGCTTTAGGATGATGGTTACACGCCAATCTCAACTCGGGGTGAACACGCTGTAAAGAAAAGCTATGAACCCTGTGTCCACACCTACGCAGGGTTGGAAAGGGGCTTTCAGCTCGGTAGCAGCGGAACACGTGTTCGCGCGAGCCACGCGGCCGGGTTGTCCAGCTCGCTCATGCTGGGCAGCATCTCGGCCGAGCTCCAGGCAAGTGTCAACGCGCTCGGGCCGGCCTGCGCGACGACCGCGTCGCAGAAGGAGCGTCCGATCTCGTACTGGCGCATCTTCATATCAAGCCCCAGCAGCTTCTCGAGGATGCGCCATGGCCAGCCGCGCTCGCGCCGGCGACGGTTCATCGCCAGGCGCATGCGCTCCATAGTCGGCAGCTCCTCGGCTCCGACGGCGTCCATCACGTGCTCGGCATGACCCTCGATCAGCGACATAGTGGCTTGCATGCGCTCGACCGTCGCCCAGCGATCCTCACCTAGTCCGATGCGCAAGATCTCACCGCCGCGTAGCCGCCCTACGAGCGCGCGCAGGTCTGAGGGATCGGGGACTTTTGCGATGCCGCCGAGTTTGACCCCCACCTGCATGCCGTCGATTAGCTCGCGCAGCATGCCGCCGAGATAGTCGCGCAGCCACGGGGCGCCACCGAACTGGACGGCATGGGTCACCTCGTGGATCGCGACCCAGGCGGTGAACTCCTCGCGGTCGAGGCCCAGATTGCGCGCGGCCTGAGCGAGATTCGGCGCCAGCAGCAAGAGTCGCGGTGGCTGCTCTGGGTCGAGCAGCGCGATGTCGTACTGGCCGAGCACGCGCTGGGAGAGAACCCCGGTGATCGCGCCGACCTGTGCGCCGAGCAAGAGTTGGGTGATCGAGCGCATCGCCGGCGCGAGCGGGCCGCTGCCACCGCCGAGCCGCTTTGTCAGCGGATCCAGCAGCGGGCGCATCGTGGCGATGTTGGCTTCGATCCAGCGGGGACGGTCGATCAGCTCCAGCGTTGGCAGGCGCTTCGGGGGTTGCAGGCCTGTGTAGGCGCCTACCCGGGCGGCAAAGCTCTCGGCCAGCAATTGCACTCCGCTCGCGTCCGAGCGTGATTGAGATGCCCACCCATCCGTGCCCCCGGCGAGCATCTCGCCGACGCGCTGGGCCACGTTCCAGTCGACACCGTCCATCTATAGAGCGTACGCACTCGTATGCTTGGCCCGTGCCTGCATCTCGAATCGAGCTCTTCGAGCGTGCGGCCGCGCGCGATGTGTTGGCTTGGCTGCGCCTGCTCACCGATCCGAGTGACTCCTCGGCGGTTGTGCGTGCGCTTGGGCGTCCGCCGATCGAGCTGCGCCAGGTTGACATCGCGCGTGTGGTGCAGGTAGCGCGTAAAGCCAAGTTGGACATCGTGGCGGCGCTTGGGCCTGCGATCGAGTCGCCGCAGATGCCGCCCGAGGCGCGCGAGCGGATCGAGCACTTCCAGGCTTTGCACGAGGAAGCGAGGATCGCCTTCGAGGCTTTGCGCCCACGCCTGAGCTGCAGTCCGCAGGAGTTGGCGGCGGAGTTGACGGCTGCCTCGGAGGCAAGGCTGCTCGGCGGCGAGAAGATTTCGCCGGCCCGCGCGCAGACGCTGGAGGCGACGGTCGAGCTGATGCGCGAGGAGGTGCTCGGCGGTGCGCTACGAATCGCTGGGCGCCTGGGCGAGCTGCGTCTTGATACCGATCTGGACATCTCGCACGGTGTCGTGCGCTACCTGGAGCTCGTGAAGCTCGCGGCGCTCAAGGACCGTCCGCCTGGCCAGAGTCTCGGCGAGGCGCTTGCCGACATCAACCAGCGCCTGCTCGCCGCCTGCACACCGCTGCAGCGCGAGATCTTCCAGACCTCGACCCTGGACGAGGCGCTGCTCGCCGGCGAGCGCCAGGCACTAAAGCCAAGCTCCCCCAGTACAAGCTCCCCTAGTACAAGCTCCTCCGGTACAAGCTCCTCCGGTACAAGCTCGACCGGTACAAGCTCGACCAGTACAAGCTCGACCGGCACCAATGAGCTTGAGCGAAGCGAAGGCCGGCCGGGTGGTCATGGGCCCGGCGAAGGCGAGCAGCTTGAGCGGGTGGACACGCAGGTTGCTCCCAAAGCCGCGGTCGCCCCGCCCGCCCTCGGCGCATTCGCGCGTCGCGAGGAACCCTCGCTACAGGCGTTCTTGCCCAGGCGCGGGGACGGAGTTGTGCTCTCAGCGTCTGACATCGACACATATCGCGCCTGCCCCCTGCGCTACAAGCTTGGACGCGTCTTGAAGATTCCCTCGGCGCAGACTCTGCACCAGCGCTTTGGAATTGCCGTGCACCAGGTGCTGGAGCGCTACCACGCAGCCGAGCACACGACGCTCGAGCAGATGATGGAGCTCTTCGAGGGCTGCTGGCGCCGCGGTGGCTTCGGCGACAGCGACAGGGAGCGAGAGCTGCACTTGAAGGCTCGCGCCGCGCTCGTGCTCTACCACCGGCGCCTGGAGGCCCACGAGGCCGAGCCCGCCTGGTTCGAGCGCTCTTTCTCCTTCAAGCTCGGGCCCCATCATCTGCGTGGGCGTGTCGATCGCGTCGACAAGCTTGCCGACGGGGCCTATGAGCTGATCGACTACAAGACCTCCCGGCCCAAGGCCGTGGAGCAGCTGGCCGACGACGTACAGCTCTCTCTATATGCGGTCGGTGCGCGCGAGTCCTGGCAGGTCGAGGCCGAGCGTCTCTCCTACTACTACGTGCTCGACGACCTCAAGGTTCCCGTCCCCAGCGCAGAGATGGATCCCGACTGGATCGCGCGCGTGGTGGCCGAGGTCGGCGAGGCGATCCTTGCGCAGCGCTTCGAGCCGACGCCCTCGCCGAGTGTTTGCGGACTGTGCGACTACCGCATAGCCTGCCCCGCTTGGGAGCGTTAGACATCAGGCATATGCTTGTCTCGAGTGTCTTTTCCGCCACGGATAGGGGTAGTCCCAAATCCCTGCTGCTAGGAAAAGCAAGACATGCGACTGACTGGTTGCATGTCTTGCTTTCACTAGGCTTTAGGCCGAGTGGATAGCCTTCTCGCGAGGATGAAGAGAAGGGTCTTGAAAGGAGGGGCGGTCGCGCCTATGGGCAAGGGCACGAGTGCGTGCCTGCCGATACTTTCGGTGCTTGCCGCCGTGCTGATCGTCGGCTGTGGTGGAGGGTCGTCCTCGACGAGTACCGCATCGGTGCCGAGCTCTCCGGCGGCGGCGCCCACGCAGGGAAGCGCCTCCAGCGTCGATGCCGTCGCCTACGTCTCGCACACGCCGATCTCCAAGGCGAGCTACCAGCACTGGCTGGCGGTCGAGACGGCGCTTGGAGCTGCTGGCTCGCCTGCCCATCAGGCGCTTGGCTTTCTGATTACCTCCGAGTGGGTGCTTGGCGAGGCCTCGGCGCGTGGCGTCAGTGTCTCGGAAGCTGAAGTCAAGCAGCGCTTCGCCCAGCTTGTGCACGAGAGCTTTCCCAAGAGCGGCTCCCTGCAGAAGTACCTTGCCAAGTCCGGCGAGACCGAAGCCGACTTGCTGGCGCGCATCAAGGTCGAACTGCTGGCCTCCAAGATCGCGGCGAAGGTCAGTGCCGGCAAGAGCGCAGCGCAGCGCAGCGCAGCACTCACAGCTTTCGAGAATGAATTTCATGGGCACTGGAAGAACTACACCAGCTGCGAACCCGGCTATGTGATGGAAGACTGCAAGCAGTACAAAGGCAAGCCGGAAGAACTCACCGCCAAAAGCTCCGCCGGCAGAGGTTCAAGTTCCACGGCATCCTCAAGGAGCCCCTCATCGAGTAGCTCCTCCACAAGCTCCTCCGACTCGAACGCCAGCGGCGAGGTCTATTCCGCGCCCGGGGCCTTCTCGATCTCAAGCTCCGCCTTCGAACGCAACGGCGCGATACCTGCCGCCTACACCTGCGCCGGCGCCGGCATCTCGCCCGCGCTCTCCTGGCAGAAAGTGCCGGCCAAAGCCGCCGAGCTTGTCCTGTTCGTGATCGACGACAACTCCAGTGGCTCGGAAGGTGGCATCCGCTGGGTGGTCGGTGGGATCGAACCGAGCTCCACCGGTGTTGCCGCCGGTAAGGTTCCCGCCGGCGGAATCGTCGGCACCAACACCGTCGGCAAGGCCACTTACTCGCCGATCTGCCCAGCCAAGGGCAAGAGCGACACGGTCGAGTTCGTCATGTATGCGCTCTCCAAAAAGCTCCAGCTCTCACCCGGCTTCCAGCCGGCGAGCGCAGAGGCGCAATACGGCTCGCACAAATTGCTGATGGGCTCAGCCGCCGTGACCTACGGGGTCGCCTCGCGCTAGCGGGTCGCCTCGCGCTAGCTCTCGATCCCTCGCTGGCGCAAGAACCGCTGGAATTCGCGCGCGAGCAGGTCGCCAGAAGGCAAATCCTGCGGGCTGATCTCGGCCTGGCCGTCCTCGACGGCACGCTGCTCCAAGCGGTCGACGAACGCTTGGATATCGGGATCCGATTGCACTGCCAGACCCACTTGGCGTTCGTACTCGGCGGCCGCTTCCTCGAGCTCCGTGACATCGACCGAGACCCCCACCATCAGCTCCAGCTTGCGCAGCAAAGCGAGCGCGGCCTTGGGGCTGGCGGCAGCAGCGACATAGTGGGGCACGCTTGCCCAAATGCTCGCCGACGGCAGTCCCGCCTGGCCGAAGCCGGCGTGCAAAACGCCCACGATCCCTGTTGGCCCCTCGTAGCTGCTCGCGTTCAGCGCGAGCCGTGCCATCAAGGCTGGATCGGAGGCAAAGCCGGTCATCGTCACCGGCTGTGAGTGAGGGACGTCGGCGAGCAGTCCTCCGAGTGTCACCACCAGCTGCACGTCGAGCGCCTCAGCAAGGTCGACGATCAGCGAGCTGAACGAACGCCAGCGCATCGAGGGCTCGGTGCCCTGCACGATCACCAGGTCGCGATGGGCACGCGGCGCTCGCGCTTCAAAGATCTCGACCGAGGGCCACGAGATGACTCGCGCCTGGGTCTCGTCGATCTTGACATGCGGGCGGTTGGCCTGGAAGTCGTAGAACTCCTCGCTGTCGATCCGCGCAAAGCGCCGCGCGCCAAGCGCCTGCGCGAGGAAGCCCGTCGCGGTCGAGGCGGCGTCGCCGGCGTCGTTCCAACCCTGAAACGAGCACACCATGGCCGGGGCCCGCAAGCCGTCGGGGCGACGATCCCAGATCAATGGCTGCATTCGACCCACCGTACATCATGGGCGCCACATGTCCACGACGTACACTGGAACTATCGTGGCCGCCGATGGATACGCACTCGCCAACACACACCTCAATCCGATCGGATCGGCCTCCGCACATGGGCTCGTGAGCGGTGGGGGAGCGGTCGACGCGCAGACAATCGCCACCCTGCGTGCCGGCGACGTCGTGGACGGCGTGTTCGCGTGCGTGCGCAAGGAGCGGCTAATCACCCGCTCCGGCGACCCCTACCTCACAGTCGAGCTGCGCGACCAGTCCGGCAGCCTCGCCGGCAGGGTCTTCCGCGACGCCGACTTGTTCGCCGGACGCTTCGAGCGCGGCGAGCTCGTGCGGGTGCGCGGGCGTACTGAGCTGTTTCGCGAGCAGTTGCAGCTCGCGGTCGAGCAGATCGCCCGGGTGCAGCTGACGGACGAGGAAGCCGCGCGCTTCCTGCCAGTCTCCCATCGCGACGTCGAGGAGCTGGAGGGCTTCTACGAGCACCTTGCACGCGAGCTGTTCGATCCTGGTCTCAAAGGCTTGCTGCAGCGCCTGCTGGACGATCGCGAGCTGCGTGCCGAGCTGCGCCGCGCGCCCTGCTCGCTGCCCTCCGCCGGCCCGGGTCGCTCCTCCTCGGCGCACCATGCTTTCCTCGGCGGCCTCTTGGAGCACACGGTGGCGGTTGCCACGCTTGCGGTCGAGCTGTGCGCGGTGCACCCGCGCTTGGATCGTGACCTGCTGCTTTGCGCGGCACTCGTGCACGACATCGGCAAGACACGCGAGTATGCCTACGGCGCGGAGATAACCCGCACGGAGGAGGGGCGCATGTTGGGCCACATCGAGTTGGGGTTGAGATTGATCGCCGCCCATGCCCCTGCGACGTTGCCCAGCGAGCGACGTATGGCGCTCGAGCACTGTGTGCTTTGCCATCACGGTGGCGAGGGTCCCGGCGCCCAGCGCCCGGCCTCCGCCGAGGCGCTTGCCCTGCAGCGGCTGAACGCGCTCGATGCCAGTGTCAAGGGCGCTTTCGAGCAGGGTCTCGGCCGCTGAGCTGAGCCCACGCGCCACACGCGCTGGCGTCCGCGAACTGGATGTCCGCGTGCGGAGAGGCCAGACGGGGTTCCCCTGCGGGGGAGGCCCAGATGGGGGTCTCAACCCGTCCTTCCCGGCGCACCGGAGATCCTCAATTCGCTGACAAACCGCCGGTAATCGGTCAAGTCCGCGTCCCCGGATGCCGATCATCAAAAGCGTGGGGGATCGACCTACGTCAACTGGTGCATCCGTGAGCGAGCTCTCGCTGCTGCGTCCTGCCGTGGGGCCGCCCGAGTCCGCTCGCAGCGGCACGATCCAGCGCGACGCGCTGATGCAAGCGCTCGCCGACGGCCGTCCCGGTCGTCTGATCGGCGACGTGGTCGTGGATCTCGGCTTCGCCACGCGCGAGAAAGTCGAGGAGGCCGTGGAGATCGCTCGGGCTCAAGGCAAGCCCACCGGTCAGGTGCTCGTCGAGCAGGGCATCCTGCGCCACGACCAGCTGGCGCGTGTGGTGGCGGAGCGTTTTGGCCTCGAATACATCGATCTGTCCGTGTACGAGCTGGACATGAGTGCTGTGAACCTGATCGACATGGAGGCGATCCGTCGCTATCAGGCGGTGCCCGTCGGCTTCCTGGAGGACGGCACGCTGATGCTGGCGATGGCGGACCCCACGAACGTGCTGACGATCGACGACATCGCGATGCTCACCGGCAGGCGCGTGCGCTCGGCCTCGGCTTCGATCGAGGACCTGAACATCCTGATCATGCGCCTCTCGCGCGTGGAGCAGTCCGTCGAAGAGATCGTCGAGGAGGACGACAGCGATAGCGAGTCCGATTTCCTCATGGACGAGGCCGACAGGGACGCTCCTGTCGTCAAGCTCGTGCACTCGATCATCGCCGATGCGATCGAGCAGGGGGCCTCGGATATACACATCGACCCGGGCGAGGGCGACATGCACGTCTCCTTCCGCATCGACGGCGTGCTCGCGCTGACCTCGACGCTCAAGCGCTCGATGGCCACAAGCATCATCTCGCGCATAAAGATCATGTCCGAGATGGACATCTCCGAGCGGCGCGTCCCCCAGGACGGGCGCTTTGCTCTGACAGTCTCCGGGCGGCGCGTCGATGTGCGCGTGACCACCCTCCCGCTGGTCTACGGCGAGGGGGCCTATCTGCGCATCCTCGACAAGGGCGTGGCCGTGCGCGGACTGGAGTCGCTTGGCATGCAGCGCACCGAGCAGGACCGTTTCGCCTACGCGATCGCGCGGCCCAACGGGGCTGTGCTCGTTACGGGCCCGACCGGCAGCGGCAAGTCCACGACGCTGTACGCGGCGCTTGGTGCAGTCAACGACGGCAGCCGTTCGATCCTGACGATCGAGGATCCCGTCGAGTCGCGGATCGCCGGGGTCAAGCAGATGCAGGTTGCGCCCAAGGCCGGCATGACTTTCGCCGGCGGGTTGCGCGCGATGCTGCGTGCCGACCCGGACGTGATTATGGTCGGCGAGATCCGCGATCGCGAAACCGCTCACATCGCGGTTGAGGCGGCGCTCACCGGCCACCTTGTGCTCTCGACCCTGCACACGCGCGATGCTCCCAGCGCGCTAGGGCGCCTGATCGACATGGGCATCGAGCCGTTTTTGATCTCCTCGGCGATCGATTGCGTCGTGGCGCAGCGGCTCGTGCGCACGCTCTGCCAGCACTGCAAGCGTCCGAGCAAGGCTCCGGAGTCGTTGCTGGCCGAATATGGGCTGTATGAGTCCGAGGCGTTCGAGCCGGTCGGCTGCACGCGCTGCGCCACGACCGGCTATCGCGGACGCATGGGCATCTACGAGGTGATGTCCGTCACTGAGGAGGTGCGTTCGCTGGTGCTGAGCCGCGCCTCCGTGGACGACATCGCGGCCGCTGCCATGAGCCAGGGGATGCGGCGTATGCGCGACGACGGCATCGCCAAGGTGCGCGCCGGTCAGACCTCGATCGCGGAGATCGAGCGGATGACCACCAGCATGATTTGAGCCTGTCGGCTTGGCTTCTCGGAAGGTTTATTTTGGAGGATAGGTTCGTTCCCTCAGTATTCGCGTGCCGGTTTTGTGAGGTTCCGCGCCGATATTGAACCGCGCGTCGTGCCGGTCGGCTTCACGGGCGTACCGTAAGTCCCTGGCACCGGTGGAATCAACAACGAGACTTCAAGCGGCCCCTTCGGGAATGCTTCGGCAGTGAACGAGTACGTGTGGTAGCTAATGCCGTCGAACAGCATTTCGCCGTGTCTCGGTATTGACAGCGGCGCTGGGCTTGAGCTGCCGAGCAGCAGCTGTTTGTTTTCGTAGAGGAAGGCTTGGGCGCCGGCAAAGCGCTGCGCGAGGATCACATAGCCGAGATCGTCTTGCACCGACAGCAGGAAGTGGCCGACGACGCGCCCGTGAGCGTTGCGTACGTCGCCGCGGGTCGGCGCCAGCACATGCGGACCGCCAACGTCGGCGACCAGCTTTTCGCCCAAGGTGGCGCGCACGCGCACGACGTGCAGTGTGCCTTCGAAGAACTTCACGATCGCGGCACGCGTGGCTATTGGATTGTCGCTCGCGACCGCTTCCTGGAAGGGACGAGAGTTTTCGAAGTCGCGCACGACGACGTGTGTGGCCGCTCCAGACTGCTCCCTGCGGTAGATCCGCTTGGCTGTTTCGCCGATCGCGTCGATTGCCGTTTCCGCCGGCGTGGGTGCGCAGGTAGCGGCGGGCGGTACGGGCGCGAGCACGAACACACGCAGCTTCTCCTGGGGGAAGCCGACGCCGGGGAACGAGTAGACGGCGTAGCGCTTGCCCTTGTAGGAAATCTCGCCTTTGTCAGGGATGCTGTTCGGGGCGGGACTGCTCGAGCCGCCCAACGAGCGTCCGCCTGCGCGCGCGAAAACCTGCGCTTCGGTTATCCCATACAGCGTGCCGGCGTAGCCGAAAATGCCCTCCTCGGCGGCCGTGACCGTGCCGATCGTGCGGCCTTCGAGGTTCCTCAGGGGCGTACTCACCGGAGCGATCCCGTTGGCGTCGCCGTATTCGACAAACGTGCGCCCGGCGAGAGCGACGCGCACGCGCACGAGCTGGCCGCGCAGCAGCGGTGCCAAGGCCTTGCGCGCGACAGCGGGGCTGTTGGCCTGGATGGCGGCGAGCAGCGCCGGCGAGGCGGCCACCCTTTGGGCGGCCGGTAGAGCGATCCGTCCGCCTGAGAGCTCGCGGTAGACGTGTTCGGAGATCGTCCCGAGCGCTCTGGCTACTGCATCCGCGCACTGTGGAGGGGCTGGGGTGACCACAGCCGCGGTGCTCTCGGCACTGGTAGCAGAGCCGCAGCTTGTGAAGGCGAGCGCCAATACGGCGAGCGCTGTCAGTAGCGCCGCCTGTCGATGACGGGGCTGGCCGGCATAGGGGCGGCAGCGCTTGGCCGGACGAGTCGTGGTGATCATCCGGGCCAAGCGTACGCCGCCGCTGGGGTCAGTCGGTTAGATATTTCTTAGGGGTCCTAGGTCTTTCGAAATGACCTGTACGTATCTATACCCCCTTGTTGTGGAGCGGGGGGATTTATTTTGGTACCTAACCTTTATCTAAGTCTTCGCAAAGGGGTGTTTGTGAGCCTCCGCAAAAGAGTGTCGGGTTCATGAAGGGCGTTGGGTAAGTAGATGGCCTGTCCCCGTGGGTCACTGTGTCCGGACGCCATGTTCGCGGCGCCCGGACACAAGCGTTTGGCGTTATTTCTTCTTGGCTTTGCCCTCCGCTTTGGCTTTTTTGCCTTTGCTTTTGCCTTTGCCGTGCTTGCCCGTCTGCTTGTCCTTCGACGGGAGCGGCGTTGCCGGTTCTAGACGCGTGCCGCCTACATAGGAGGAAGCAGGGCAGTGCAGCGGGCGACCGAGGTCGAACGGACCTGAGATCGCCTGCGTTGGGACGGCCTTTTCGAGGTAGATGTCGGTGACCGTCAGGAGCGGGTCGAGATGCGGCGCGGCGCACAGCGCCTGGCCGATCGCGAACTGTCCGGTGATCGTCTCCCAGCCGGCCTTGGTCGAGCCCTCGCAGTTGTCCGCCCAGCCTGGCAATTCGCCGCCGCAGGAGAACGTGTCCGAGAGCGGCTGGTTTGTCGCGTTGCTCGTGACGATGGGTGCGGCCTCGAAACCGGTGAGCGGCACGTTTGACTGCAGCTGGTAGCCAGTGATCGGTCCGTTGCAGTAGAACGTGTAGCGAGCCTGCACTTCTTCGCTGCCTAGTTCGGGCGTGCCGGCCGATATGTGCCCGGAGCAGGTGAGGTTGTTCGGGCTTCCTTCGATTCCGACGGCTTCGGCGTGAGCCGAGGCGCCGATCGCCATCGAGAGGACGATCGAGCCCACGATCGCGCCGAGCCAAAGGGAAGCTCGCTGGTGGACGGGTCGATGTGTGTGCAACGGGGGTCTCCGTTCGTTGTTTGACATGAAGGCGGGGATTCAGCCGCCAGGATGCGACGCAGGCGTTCCCGGACCTGCGAGATCCGGAAGCGGGCGGCGCCGCGGTTGTGTTGATGCGGCCTGGGCCGCCTTCTTGGCCGTGGAGGCGGCGCTAGCCGCTTTTCCACTTGCGCCGTAGACCGTCGCGCCGAATGACACGGTTGCTTGGTCGTTGGCATGGCCCAAGGGGAGGACTCCGAAGAGCAGCGAGATGCTCTTCAGAAGCGAGAAGTCGTTGAAGCTTTCGGCCACCCGCTTATCGCTGTGTACGAATGGCGAGAGCAAGAGCGCGCCGACCGGTTTACTCGCGGCGCTCGCGGGCGAGGCTGGCGGGCTATCGGGCACGATCACGATCAGGCCTTCCTTGGCGTAGGCGCTGGTCGCAAGAATCTGAGGCACGACTTCCTTCAGGAAAGCGTCGGCTGGAGCCAGCCCGGCCGGCGAGCCCGGCGCGCAGGGAGTGGCCGAGCCGTCGTTGCAAGCGGAGGGCACGACCCAGCTGAGGCTCGGTGTGTTGGCGGGTGTTGCGAGGCTCGCCTGAAGCTGCGACAGATCGACGTCGTTACTTGCGCATGCGCCTTCGCTGAGCAGCGAGTCGAAGTACACAAAGGGGTTGCGATAGGTGAGGTAGAGGTCACCGGGGCTGGGTGCGTGGTTGGGATCGGTGGCGCCCGGTTCTGGCCGGCGGCAGGTGACGCCGATCGTTGGCTGCGTCTGCTCGCCGGTCCCCGTGCTCGTGCCGCTGCCGCTCGGCCCGGTGCCGCTCGGTGCGCCGATGCTCGGTGTCGTGGTCGTGTCACTTGCGGCAGCTGTCGTGCCGGTTGAGTTTGTGTTGCTTGCGCCGGCGGCAAGTGTCGTGCCGGCTGTGGTTGTG
This sequence comes from uncultured Solirubrobacterales bacterium, assembly GCA_963704555.1. GTDB lineage: Bacteria > Actinomycetota > Thermoleophilia > Solirubrobacterales > Solirubrobacteraceae > Palsa-744. The sequence continues at coordinate 210,780 of OY969921.1, read as the reverse complement.
TTGCTTGCGCCGGCGGCAAGTGTCGTGCCGGCTGTGGTTGTGTTGCTTGCGCCGGCGGCAAGTGTCGTGCCGGCTGTGGTCGTGTCGCTCTGAGCGCCGGCAGCGGGCGCGGCGCCGCTGGTGCCGGCTGGCGCGCTTGCTTCCATACCTTGCACGTAGGCCTTCCAAGTCAGCGACCCGGCGGTCAGCTCGTCGGCGAGCGTCTTGACGGCCACCGGATAGACACAGCCAACGCCCTCGGCCAGGCCGGTGGTGGCGTTGACGGTTGGCGGCTCAAGGGCGCTGTAGGCGGGACAGTTCTGTTCGGTGTCGAGATTCACGCTCTGCCCCGAGAGCAGAGCGATCCCGTTGCCAAGCGCGCTGCTTGAGCTGAGCGTGTAGTTGCTGAGTAGCGCGCCCTTGGGCACAAGCTGCTTGGCCAGGTACGGGTCGGCTGTGGGGTCTGCCAGTGCGGCGCTGAAGCTCGTACCTGAGAGTGCGATCACCCATATGTGCTTGATCGGGGGCAGTTTGATCGGCGTACCCGGAGCCGTTTTTTCGCTTTCGCCGGAGCCTTTCGAGGATTTGGAGGAGCCTCCCGAGGGGCTGCTCGTGGATTCGCTGGAGCTTTCCGAGGAGGAGCTTCCCGCTTCGCTCGGGGCGGGTGCCGATTTGGCTCTGCCTTTGGTGCTGCTCGTCGCTGATGGGGTTGGAGTTGGTTCGCTTGTGATCGGCGGTGGCGTTGCCGCGGTGCTCGTCGAAGTCTTTGTCTGTGAGTTGCTGCCGGCACTCGCCACCAGTGCGGCAAGTGCGCGCTGCGCGAGCGTGGCGCTGTCGGCAGGCGAGCTGGCCGGACCAGGCTCGAGCGCGACCCCCGCGAGGATGCCTACGGCGAGCACTCCGGCCGCAAGCGCGACGGCCATGCCTCGCGATGGCGCTCCGGCGCCGAGGAAGGATGCACCTGCCCACCAGCTGTGTCGTTGCCCAGCGGTGGCGCCGGCGATTCGCCCACTGGAGTGCTCCTCGGGGCCGTCGGTTGGAGACGTTGGCTTCCAGAACGCGGTGAAGTCCAAGCGGGGCTTGCCATGTCTGGCACCGCATTGCAAGCAATAGCGCTGATCTTCAACAAGTGCGCTGCCGCAGCCTGTGCACTGCTCAGGCCGCGCGCTTTGTTCCGGGTTAGTTGGCATTCTCATAAAATAGCTAATCCTGATCTTATTTGTGAAGATTGTGCTAGGCTGCCACACATCACGCTGTCAACCATTCGAACGGAGCCCCTACTTCAATGCACCGATCTCGCCGTGTCGCCGCCCTAGTCGCGGCGACTCTCACGCTTTCGATAGCGGTCCCATCGATCGCTCTCGCGACGAGCACGCTCTCGATCAGCGGAGCGACCGCGTCGTTCCCGCTCGTCTCGCTGCTCGTCCAGAAGTACGACAAGCTCAACAAGAAGGTCAAAATCAAGCTTTCACAGGGCGGCACACAGGTCGGCATCAACAACGTCGCCGCCGGCCGCGACTCGATCGCCGACGTCTCGCGCGATCCCCTGCCGACCGATCCCGCCGGTCTGAATTTCTACCCGGTCGCCAAGTATTACCTGTGCGTGGTCACCAACAGCGCAAACAAGTTGCCAAACCTCACGCAGGCGCAAGCCGAAGCGATCTTCACGGGCAAGACCCGCGAATGGAGCAAGGTCCCAGGCGCGACGGCCACTGGGCCGATCGACCTGATCAGCCGCAACTCCACGGCCGGCACGCTTAGCAACTTCACGACGCTTTTGATCGGCGGCAAGAAAGTCTCCTCGCTGGCAGCCGAAGAGTCCTCCGAGGGCCTGCAGCGTCAGGCGATCGAAAAAGACCCGGGCTCGATTGGCTTCCTGTCGGGTTACTTCGCCAGTCAGGGCGTCAACGACGTCGCCTTCAACGGCGTCGGCTGCACGCTGGCCAACGCCACCGCCGGAAACTACGCGGGTATCGCGCACTTCTATGAGGTGACGAAGGGCAAAGCAACGGGTGCCGCCTCCGCGTTCATCGGCTGGATCGAGAACAGCGCGGCCGCGCAGAAGATCATCTCCACACAATGGATCTCCCTCAAGTAGCAAGTCCATTGGCGCGTTTGCGCCAACCCTGGTCAGACCGCCGCGCCGAGCTCACGCTCGGCGCGGCGTCGCTAGCGGTGTGCCTGATCGTGGTCGGGATGGTTGTGTTCGTCGCGGTCCACGCCTGGCCGACGATCGAGCACAACGGCGGCTTCGCCTGGCTTGGCTCAGGCGGCAATCTCGACAGTCAGCTGCAGCGAATGTTCGAATCGGGCCCGCACCCGCCGGCCTCTGCCTACCATGTGCGCGCGTGGCCGGTCATCTACGGCACGCTGCTCACCACCTCAATCGCGCTGTTGATCGCGCTGCCGCTTGCGCTGCTGTCCTCGATCTTCATCGTCGAGTTCGCCCCATCGACCTTGAGGCGGGTGATGGTCCCCGTCGTGCGTCTGCTGGCATCGGTGCCGTCGGTGATCTACGGCCTGATAGGGATTCTCGTGCTCGTGCCGTTCGTAGGCAATCACCTGATTACCGGCGCGCAGAAGACCTCTGTGCAGGACACTGTCGAGTTGACCGGCGCCAGCCTGCTCGTAGCGTCGGTGGTGCTCTCCGTGATGATCACGCCGATCATGGTCGCGCTGATCAGCGAGGCGCTTTCCGGGGTGCCGACCTCATGGCGTGAGGGCGCGATGGCGCTTGGCGTGCATCGGCTGCGCGCCACGCTGGCGGTCAGCCTCAAGGCAATCCGCCCGGCAATCGTCGCGGCCGCGGCACTCGCGTGCGCCCGGGCGCTCGGTGAGGCGATAATGATCTTCATGGTTTCGGGCTCGCGCTCGTTTACACCGAACCTGGACCACGGACCGTTGATCTTCCTCTACGAGCCGTTGCGCACGCTTGCCAGCGTGATCGTCGACAACAAGGAAGGCTTCGGCGGCTCGCCGGCGGTGAACTCGACGCTGTACGCCTTCGGCCTGCTGCTGTTGCTCTCGGCGATCGGACTGTCGATCTGCTCCTATCTGATCAAGCTGCCGTTGCGGCGCTACCAGACCAAGTGATGAGCACGTTCCCCTCAGCGCTCGCGAGTGCGCAGTCAGAGGCGCCGCGTCCCACGCGTGGTCGAGGCTCTTCGATGCGCGAATGGCGCTTGCTCGACCGGATCGTTCTCGGCGCCGCATGGGCAGCCGGGCTCGGATTGTGCCTCGTGACGGGGGCGATCGTCGTTTACATGGGTGTGCGCGGCTTTCAATACCTGCGCCCGGACCTGCTCGTCTCAAGGCCGCAGATCGCCGAAGACGGGAGCGTCTCGGGCGGCATCCTTGACCCGCTGATCGGAACAGTGGTCCTGACCGCGATCGGGCTGGCGGTAGCGCTGCCATTGGCAGTCTGTAGCGCCGCGTGGATCATCGAGTACGGTCGGCCTTCCTGGTTCGCGCGCTTGGTCGAGTCGGCGATCGAGATCGTCGCCGGCACACCCGACATCGTGATCGCGATCGTCGGCATCGCCGTCTTCCAACTTGGGGTGCTCGCGCCGCTGTCGAGCCGCTCGCCGACAGGCGTGGTCACCGGTACCTCGTTCATCGCGGCGGGCCTGACGATGTCGTTGATCGCGCTGCCGCCGATCTACGCCGCTACACGCGACGGCCTACAAGCGGTACCCGCGCACATGCGCGAGGCTGCGTTCGCGCTCGGCAAGACGCGCATCGCCACGATCCGCCGTGTCCTGATCCCGAGTGTGCGCTCCAACATCGCCACCGGCACGACGCTAGGCATCAGCCGTATCGTCGGCGACACGGCGATCGTGGTCATCGTGCTCGGCGAGACCTTGCGTAACGAACCGCTCAACTCGACCCCGATCATGGGGTTCCTGCGCGGCACCGGCTCGACGCTGACCAGCTATGTGTTCGACAACTCGCCGGCCGGCGAAGGCAAGGCCGAAGACAAGGCGTATGCGGCCGCGTTCGTGCTGCTGATGTTCGTTCTCCTGCTCAACATCGCCGTCGCACGCATCAGCCGCAGGCAAGCACACTCCAGCGGCTTCGAGCAAGGATCCCGGCTTTGACAAAGACGCGATTCCCAACTAACCTCATCAGTTCGATGGAAAACATGACGATGAATACAGAGGAGTCGTTGTTGGACCCGTGGCCGCTGGATGCTGAGGGCCAGGACCTTGCGCGCCGCGAGGTAGTGCGCGAGGACTTGAAGCGACCCCAGGTGGAGCGCTCGGACATCATCCCGCCGGGACCAACACAGGCCACACAAGACGAAGTAGTCCCGCCGGTACGCACGATCGTGCTCGACCGTGAGCCGACGGCGGTTGCCCCGCCACAGGAACGCGAGTCGATCCGCCGGTCGCTGGCGGCCCAGGGCCCGGAGCGTTTGCGCTTGGATGACGTGAGCATTTACTACGGCGGCAAGCGCGCTGTCAACTCCGTCTCCATGTCGATCCATCAGGGCGAGGTGCTGGCTCTGATCGGACCGTCCGGTTGCGGCAAGACGAGCCTGCTGCGCACGCTCAACCGACTCACCGAGCTGACCCCAAGCGCCTCGCGCTCGGGCGCGATCATGCTCGACGGCCAAGACGTCCACGCCTTGCAAGACACAAAGCTGCGCTCGCGGGTGGCGATGGTCTTCCAGCAGCCTAACCCCTTCCCGATGTCGATCTTCGACAACGTCGCATTTGCCTTGCGCGAACAGTCGCGCAAGAAGCCGCGCCGGCGCGAGCTGGAGCCGCTGGTGATCGACGCGCTGCGGCGCGCAGGACTCTACGACGAGGTCGCCGGCGATCTCGACCGTCCCGCTCTGCGCCTCTCCGGAGGCCAGCAGCAGCGACTGTGCATCGCGCGCGCGATCGCGATGCGCCCAGAGGTCCTGCTGATGGACGAGCCCTGCTCCGCGCTCGACCCGATCTCCACGAGCGTGATCGAGGACCTGATCCACGAGTTGCGCCGAGACCTGGCCGTGGTGATCGTCACGCACAACCTCGCACAAGCCCAGCGCGTAGCGGACAAGGTCGCCTTCATGTACCTCGGCGACCTGATCGAGTACGGAACGGCCGCGCAGGTGTTCGAGCAGCCGAGCGCCGCGCGGACGCGCGACTACGTGCGCGGCGCCTTCGGATAGCTCATCGCAGATGAGCCCTTCTGGCGGTGTACCCCTGCTAGCCCCTACCGATAGTCCCTCGATGAACGTCTTTCCCGATCCAATCCGCCCCCTACCTCGATGAACGTCTTCCCGATCCAAACTCCACCCGAGAGCGACGGCGCCAAGTGCCCGAACTGCGGCGCTCAGATCGCCGCCGACCAGCGCTACTGCCTGGCCTGCGGCCAGCCCTGCTCACCGGTGCGATTGCCGTTCCTGGACGTGTTGCAGGCAGAGAGCGAGCTGCGCCGGCCCGTGGCGTATGCCCCGCCGACTGCCGGCTACCTGCCGCCACTGCCCGCGGACGATGGGGCGATCGCTTGGCTGCGGCGCTACTCAGGCCTGTTCGGTCTGATCGCCGTGCTGCTCATCTGTGGTCTGATTGGCTTGCTCGTCGGTCACTGGCTGGCGCCCTCCAAAGCGTCGGCCGCCCCTTCGATCGTCAAGATCGAGGGCACCCTGCCCGCGGCCGCGGCGACATCCGCTCCAACGACGACATCTCCCACGTCTACGCCAACGAGCCAAACAAAAACGGCCGCCAACAAAAGCGCGCCGGCTACCGAAGCGCAGGAAGTCAAGGAAGTGAAAGAAGCCGAAACGGCCAAGGCAAAGCCGAAGCCCGCGAGCAAACCGAGCGCCGCCACGCTTCAGAAACTGAGCAGCTCCAAGGGCAAGACCCACCAGCAGGAAATCGAAAAGCTGACCTCCGGCGATAAACCGATCGAAACGGGCGGCTGATGGCCGAGCAGTCTCTCGTTCCAAGCGGCTCGCTCGCCGAGTTGCGTGAGCGCCGCTTGGCGTTGGCCGAGCGCGTGGCAGGCCTGACCTGGGACCTGGGCGGGCTCACCTACGAGATGGCGATTCGCGACCACTACCGACTGGATGTGCTCTCGCGCCGCGCGGCAGAGCTGCAACAGGCGGACGCGGAGCTGGGTGAGGTGGAACGCCTGCTGGGTGCCGCCGAGGCGGGAGTCCACGGCCAGTGCCGTTCTTGCGGTGCCGTCCACAGTCGCGGCGCCGCCTACTGCTGGCACTGCGGAGCAAGCCTACGGGTGGAGGCACGCCCGGCGGTGCTCGCGCAGGACAGCACTGCACAGACGCCGTCGGCTTGAGCTGCGCGCAGGCGCTAGCGCGGTATTGCCAGTTGGCTATACTTCCTCCATGGCGAAGGTTATGGTCTCCCTCCCCGACGACCTGCTCGGCGCACTGGATGCTGAGGCCAAACGGCGTCACACCAGCCGCAGCGCCATCCTGCAGACGGGTGCGCGCCGCGAGCTCGGGCTGTTGCGCCGCAGCCGTGAGACTGTGCTCGGCGAGCTCGATCACTTCGCCCGCGAGTGGAATGGCCCCGTTGATGCCGCTGCGCTCGTGCGCGCCGAGCGGCTTCGCGAGGTGTGAGTACTACTCCTGGCACCGTCGATGGTTGGCTTGTCGACGCCAGTATTGCCCTGAAGTGGTTTCTGCCGGTAGATCGCGAGCCTGACGGGCACCTCGCACGAACGGCGATCGGAAGCCTTGCGATGCGGACCACAAGCCTGGCCTATTACGAGGTGGGCAACATACTTACGCGGCACTCCGGTCTCGAGGCTGTCCAGATCGGCGCGGCTCTTGGTCTGCTGGAAGACATTTGCGGCGATCCGATTGAGCTCAGCTCCACCGACCGTCACTCCGCTGTTGCGCTTGCTCTCGAGCACGATCTCACCTTCTACGACGCCTCTTATGTGGCTATAGCCAATCGCACGGGACGTCGGCTCATATCGGCCGATGGAGACCTGCTTGGGCCGGAACTAGCGGTCACGCTTCAAGAGGTGTGGTATGAGTAGTCGCAAGGAGCATGAGCACGGAGCAGGATCGCCTGGACGTTTTCGTGGCCTGCATCGACCTGGGGAGCCACGCCGGACGAGCTTGGTTCTGCTCATTGCAAGCATCGTCGCAGTGGCAGCCATGCCGGCACTTGCCGATGCTCCGGCTGTCGACTCTCGCGACGCTCATATGACTTCACTCGCGCCCCACGAAGGCTCGTGCCCGATCTTCCCGGCCAACAACCCGCTCAACCAGGAAATCGCCCACGCCCCGGTAAACCCGAACTCGGCCAAATACATCGAAAGCATCGGCGCGAACATCCATTTGCACGCCGACTTCGGCACGCCGCCGAGCTACGGCATCCCCTACGTAGTCGTCGGCCCGCACCAGCCGAAGGTCCCGATCCACTTCACCGAATACGGCGAAGAATCCAATCCAGGCCCATACCCGATCCCGCCAAACGCACCGGTGGAGGGCGCAGGCGAAGAAGGCGACCGGCATCTGCTCGTATTGCAGGAGGGCAGTTGTAAGTTGTACGAGCTGTATTCAGCCCAGCGGACGGCATCGGGTTGGGATGCCGGCTCTGGCGCCGTGTTCAACTTGCGTGCCAACAAGCTGCGCCCCGAAGGCTGGACCTCCGCGGACGCCGCCGGCCTGCCGATCTTCCCGCTGCTCGCGCGCTATTCAGAGGTGCGCACTGGGCAGATCGACCATGCCCTGCGAGTAACAGTGCCGGCTACCCAGCGCGGCTACATCCATCCGGCCACTCATTACGCATCGAGTAGCTCCGATCTGGCGCTGCCGCCGATGGGCCTGCGCCTGCGCTTGAAGGCAAGCTTCGACCTTGCGGGCTACCACGGCCAAGCTTTGGCGATCTTGCGCGCGCTCAAGCGCTACGGCCTGATCGTTGCCGACAACGGCAGTCCTTGGTACATAACAGGCGCCCCAAATCCAGGTTGGAACAACGAAGACCTCGACCAGCTCAAGCAAGTGCCAGGCTCGGAGTTCGAAGCGGTCAGCACGGGCCCGATCTTGCACCACGGGTAGGAGTGAGGCGCTTCGATTGTGCATGGCGCTCGAAGTCCCGGACTCGGACAGAGCATGCCGTGTCCGTCTCGATTCGATCTGGATATGCCGCGGCCGGCCGCGGCAGTGGAGCAGACCGCCAGCGGTCGCTTCTAGCGCTGCTCGGTCGACGCAGGGTCGCGCTGAGCGAAGGCGTCCTGGGCGCTTGACTGAGTCGATGGGGGCACAGGCGCCGGTGCGGCCTGCTGTGGTGTCGGCGGCGACGCGGGCGTCTGCTGCGCTCCTCCCGGCGACAACGTCTGCTGCTGAGGAGGCTGCTGCGTGTCGTGACCATGGCCTGTCGCCTCGCCGGTCACAGACTGCTTGAACTCGCGCATGCCGGTCCCGAGCGAGCGCCCGATCTCGGGCAGGCGCTTGGCGCCGAAAAGCAACAACAAAGCCACAACGATGAAGATGATGTGAAGGGGATTGTCGAGTCCCATTCACATCAGTCTAGGCGCTATTGGCGGAAGTTGGGCGATTTCAGTGTGAGGCTTGGTTTTGCGGGGGATCGGCGTCTCGGTGCTCAGCGATCGCGCTGCGCACAAGCTGCCACGCCACAAGCAGCATCAACAGCGCGAAGCCGACGCGCAGCACACTCCCCGACAGGGCATTTGCCAAAGCCACGCCGGCCGCCACGCCGGCGATCGAGAGCAACCCCGTCAGCAGCGCGTCTTTGCGGCGCACGTTTCCGTAGCGGTCCTGTCTGAACGTGCCAACGATCGCCACCGGCACGATCGCAAGCAGCGAGGTGGCCTCCGCCTCGTGCTGCCCCAGGCCCAGCACGATCACCAGCCCAGGCACGAACAAGACGCCACCGCCGACCCCGAGCAGTCCACCGACGATGCCCGCGCACAACCCGATCGCGATCAAGGCGATCATTGCGCTGAGGCTTTCGTTGCGCTTGGAGGTTGGTATCGAAAAGGGCGATGCCCCCCGCGCGCGCGGGGGGCATGCGCAATCTGCGGATGACGCCGGCCACCGGCGTGTGAGGCTCGAATGACGATCATTGCGCCAGCAGCTCCACGGCGCTTGCCACGAGTACAGCGGCGAACAGCAGTGAGATCGAGCGGGTCGCAAGGCTTTGCTGTAGCCAGGTGCCGAGCAGCACGCCGCCCACCGCAGGGACCCCCACAAGCGCCGCGTCGAGTACGTGCACGTTGCCATAGGCGCCTTGTATGGCCGCAGCAAAGCCGGCGATGAATACGATCGCCGCGAGCGAGGTGCCGGTAGCCTCGCGTGGCCCGTAGCCAAGCCACAGCACCAACAGCGGCACGATCACCGTTCCGCCGCCAACGCCGAACAGCCCGCTGAAGAGGCCGGCGGCGCTGCCGATCACAGCCAGCTTGAGTGCTCTGTGGGGGACGGATTCGTATACCCTGTGACCGGTGGACTTGAGCGCCTTGTGTGCGCCTGAGTCGGGCGTCCTCTCAGCGGTCATGTGCAAGATCTGACCGGTCCGCCGCCACAGAGCGCCATACTAAAGGTCGTGTCCCCGGCCGCCCTGCTTGTGGAGGCGCTTGAGCCGCTCCGCTCCGACCCCGATCATGCAGCCGTGCTGCTTGATATCGACGGCACGCTGGCGCCGATCGTGCGCCATGCTGCCGACGCGCATGTGCCCGAGGCGACGCGCACGTTGCTGATCGAGATATCCAAGCGCTACCGGCTCGTGGGCTGTGTCAGTGGACGCCGAGCAGCAACGGCACGCCAGATCGTCGCGATCGGCAGCATCGCCTACATCGGCAACCACGGCGGTGAGCTGCTGCGCCCTGGAGCCACCCGTCCCGAGCTCGACCCCGAGTTGACCGCGTGGGCGGAGCGAGTGCGAGAGTTTGCACGGCGCGCGCTCACCCCAGAGTTGCACCGCGCGCGCGTGCGCAGCGAGGACAAGCAGGCGATCGCCGCCTTCCACTGGCGCGGCGTCCCCGACCAGCAGGCTGCGGAGACGCTGGTACATGAGATCGCCGAGCGAGCAGAGGAGGAGGGCTTTGCCGTTCACTGGGGCCGGATGGTGCTCGAGGTGCGCCCGCCGATCGCGCTGGACAAGGGTCTGGGTGTAAGCGCGCTTTTGCAGAGCGCCACAGGTAGCGAGGACGGCCTGCCGATCAAGACGGCTCTCTACGTCGGCGACGACAGCACCGACATCGATGCCTTCCGCGCCCTGCGCGCCCTCGTCGATGCCGGCACGCTGGAGCTGGCGGTGCGCGTCGCGGTCGGCTCGGAGGAGACGCCGCCCGAGCTGGCCGAGCAGGCCGACCTGATCATCGACGGGCAGAGTGGCGTGCGCGGCCTGCTCCAGGCGCTCCTATGAGAGTCGCCGTCGTGTCCAGCCGTCCACCGCGGAACGCGCGCTGACGCGACACGAGGCGTGCACTTCGTCGACTTCCTCAGGGCCACCGTCCTGCTCAGCGCAGCCGCCGCCACGGCCCTGGCGATCGTCACCGTGTTCTCAGCCGCACAGTCCTCAGACCCCACGATCGTGCCGATCTCGGTCGGCTGGTGGGTGGTTGCCGCTGCGATCGGACTGTGGTTGGGCCGCCACGCCGAGGTGCATCCGCCGATTGCGCGTCTGCTGCGCGAGGCAAAGACAAGCACCGCACTACCCGAGTACCGCCCAGGCGCCACGTTGCTGAACCGCCTGTGGCCACTGCTGCTGTTCACGGTGGTCGCCGGTGGCCTAGCTTTCATCGCTCCGCAGATCCCGGGTATCGGCACAGGTTTCGCGATTGCGGTAGCGCTGTGGTGGCGCCGTCAGGATGCGGCGGTGGCGGCGATCGAGGAGCGTGACGGAGTCCGCTTCCACGTGCTGCGCACGTCCCCGCTGCGAGCAATCGCACTGGCGCGCACCCCAGGCTTCAAGGCCCTGCGCCCGGAACGCGTGGGCGGCGCCACGACCTGAGGCGATAGGGCGCGAAGGTGAGCTCAAGCTCCGAGTCCAAAGCGCGTCGTACGGGCGCCGCTGCATCGCTCGACGTCCTGATCGTCTCGCTGGGCGCGACCGGTGGCTTGCGTGCAGTCGACGACGAGCTGCTCGCCTCGCTGCATCGCGCCGGCGCAAGCGCGGCGATCGTGCGTCCCGAGCCGCCGGCGCCGGTGCGCACGCTGATGCTCACCGACCTGCGCTGGGCCCGCGCCGCAAGGCAAGCAGCGACGGCCGAGCTTGCGCGCACACCTACACACTCTTTGATCTATTCGACGACCACCGCGGCTTTGCTGTGGCCTCGCCCGGGCGCGATCCGGTTCGATGCCTCTGCAGCGGCCAACCGCCCGGGACGCCATGGCCTCTGGCAGCGTCCGTTGGAGGGTCGTCGCCTGCGCGAAGCCCCGCTTTTGCTGGCGCAAAGCGAGGGTGCGCTGCTGGAGATCCCGGCGGTCGTGCGTGATGCCCGCTCGCTTGAGGGTGCGCTTGTGCTGCCGGTTCCCATCGAGCCGTCTGGCACACATGAATCACACCCTTTGCGTGAAGCAGGAAAATTGGGTGATTCAGAGCACTTGGGCGAAGCGTACAAGGCGAGTGAATCACCCATTTATGACGATGCAAGCAAATTGCGTGTATCACACAACGAACGCGATATTGCCGCGATCACATATGCGGCAAACCCAAGCAAGAAGGGCCTTGACATAGTGCTCGATGCTTGGCGAGGAGCCTGCCGACCGGGGGAGGAGCTGCTGGTTGCAGGGGTGGACGAGTGCGAGCTACGCGGCCTCGGCTATGCGCTCCCCGCAGCGGGCGTTCGCGTTGTCGGGATGCTGGCTCATGAGGACTACCGCGCACTGCTGCGCCGCGCGCGCCTATACGTATGCGCGGCGCGTCGCGAGGATTACGGCATCGCCCAGCTTGAGGCGCTGGCAGACGGTTGCATGCTCGTGAGCGCCCCCTCGCCCGGCCCGTACGTGGCGCTACCGCTCGCTCGTGAGCTTGACGGCCGTCTAGTCACGGCGGATCTCACCGCGGTCGATCTGGGTGCGGCCCTACGCACCGCGCTCGATGACCCGCTGCCCGGCTACGGCGAGCGTGCTCTCGTCTCTCTCGCCCCGTTTCGCCGCGCCGCAACGGACAAACTTGTCGCCGAGCAGCTGCTGCCACGTCTGCTGCATGACTGAATTCACGCTCCGGGTGCAGCATGCCAAATCGCGCCTGAAAGACGCTGTGCTCACCGGCGCGAGCGCTTGCGTAGGTATGCGAGCTGCTCCCAGGAGCGCGTGTTGGCCACGTCGGCTGCGCTCAGCCACGCGCGACGCGCGGTTGCAACGCCCCAGCGCATCACCGCGAAACGCTCGCTGCCGTGGGCGTCGGAGTCGATCACGATCGTGGCCCCGGCGCGTGCGGCCGCGCGCGCATGTACGTCGTTCAGGTCGCGGCGGTTGGGGTTGGCGTTTATCTCGAGCATCGTGCCGGTGCGCACCGCAGCCTCGATCAGGGCGTGCATGTCGAGCGCGTAGGGTTCGCGTCGCTCGATCAGACGCCCGGTCGGATGTCCGATCGCGTCGACGAGTGGATGCTCCATCGCCGCGATCATGCGCTCGGTCATCTTCTCCTCGCTCATGCCGAAGGCGGTGTGCACGCTGGCGATCACCCAGTCAAGTTCTTGTAGTAGCCGATCCTCATAGTCGAGTGAGCCGTCGGGCAGGATGTTCACCTCGCTGCCGGCCAGGATCCTGATCCCCTCGATGCTTGCGTCCGCTTCGCGCACGTACTCGATCTGCAGGCGCAACTCCTCGGGGGAGACGTCATTACCGAACCCGTGCGAGGCCGAATGGTCGGTGATCGCCACGTACTCGTAGCCGCGGGCTCGCGCGGCAAGCGCCATCTCCTCGATCGTGTTGCGCCCGTCGGAGGCGACGGTGTGACAGTGCAGATCGCCCTTGATGTCGCTGAGCTCGATCAGCTCGGGGAGCTGATTTTGGGCTGCCGCGGCAAGCTCGCCGCGGTCCTCGCGCAACTCCGGCTCGATGTAGGCCAGGTCAAGCCGGCCGTACACCTGCTGCTCGCTTACGCAGGTGCTCGTAGTCCCGGTCGCGTCGTCCTTGATGCCGTACTCGGACACATGCAAGCCTTTGCGCACCGCCATCTCGCGCAGGGCCGCGTTGTGCTTGCCCGAGCCGGTGAAGTGCTGCAGAAGGTTGCCGAGCTGCCCGGGCTTGGCGATACGCAGATCGACGCCTACGCCGGAGTGGGTACGGCCCTTCGCTCCACTCTTGCCGGCGGAGCTGACGCTCTCGATCTCCGGCAGCGTTACCAAGCTCTTAGCGACTGTCACGGGTTTGCGCGTCACCGCGATCAGGTCGACGTCCTTGACGCTGTCGGCCATGCGTCTGGCCGAGCCGGCGACCAGCACCTTGGTTCCCTCGCCTCCCAGCTCGACGAGGCTCTGTGCCAGCGTTTGACCCAGCTCCAGGGCGTCTGGCAGCGGCAGACGTTTCGAGCGCTCGACGGGGTCGGTGGGCATCCGCTCCAACGCTTCGATGACGCCTGCCTCGAACTTCGCGCCGAGGCCCTTCACGCTCCGAAGCTTGCCTGCGAGTGCCGCTTCGCGCAGCGAATCGAGCGAGTCGATGCCGAGCTGTGCGTGCAACAGCCGCGCCCGCTTGGGACCGAGGCCGGGCATGCGCACGATCGCGATCAGCCCGGCCGGTACCTTCGCGCGCAGCTTCTCCGCCGCCGGGATCGTGCCCGTGTCGAGCAGCGCGAGGATCTTCTGCTCGAGTGTCGCGCCGATGCCGGCCAGCTCGGTAACGCGACCGGCGCGTGCCAGCTCGGCCACCGACACCGGCGCCTCGCGCACCGCGCGCGCGGCGTTGCGGTAGGCCAGCACGCGGTGCACGATCGCGCCGTCGAGCTCGTACAGGTCGCCAAGCTCTTCCAGCGCCTCAGCGATCGCGGAGTTGGGCAGCGCGGCGGCCAAGTCGGACTCAGCTCGTCCGGATCGCGACGACCGTGTTTGGTGTGAGCAGCAGTCGCGCGCGATGGGCACGAACCGTGACCCACGCGCCAGCTTCGGTCGCGCTGGACGTTGTCAGCGTCTCGCTGCGTACGCGTCCTGCCGCGCCGGGGACCTCGACTTCGTAGGCGGGTGACTTGGACGAGAAAGAGCTGAGGATTATGCTCGTGTGCTTGCCGTCGGATACCAAGGCTGTGAGTACGCCCGGAACGCGCGCGGCCGGCCCGATGCGGCTACCGAGCGGGATCCAGCGGTGCAGGAACAGCAGCGCCTGCCCGAGCGGCTGCAGTGTGACGGTACCGTTCGGGTTGAACACGAGCGGGTCGTAGCTGCCGCTGGCCGAGTGGAAGCGCACCTGCTGGAAGCCGCCGAGCAGCGCGGCCACCACATAGCGAGCGGCCCACACGCCTGCCACGGGCGTGTTCGACACGCCCGGCTTGCCACCGCAGGAAGCGCTGTTGCTCTCGGAGACAATTGCCGGCCTGTGCAGGGTATGCGCGAGGTTCAACAGCCAGTCGTACTTTTCGACCAGCCCAACGCTTGCGTGCTCTGTGAGCAGACGTGACGCTGTGGTCGGCGGGGCCCCACAGGCGGAGGTTGGATAGGCGTGCACATCCAACACGTCAGGCGGGTCGCTGCGCAGCATCGGGCCGATAGCTGTGTCCCAGCCGATCCCGGCGAGGTCGGGACCGTCAATCCTGACCTGGCCCAGCATCGCTCGACGGCTCTGCCATTCGCTTACGTACTTCGCCGCGGTCCAGGGCGACGGACGAAAAGCGGGGATCTCGACTCCCGGTTCGTCGGGAAAGATGTGGCCGATCCCGTACAGGTCTGGCTCGTTGCCGAGCGAGAAGCTCAGCTGCGTCGCCGGGATCGCCTGCTCGGCCTCGCTGATCGTCTTGAGCTCATCCGCGAGTGGGCTCGTCGCGAAGTTGAGCCCGACGGTGACCTGCACGCCGCTCTCGCGAGCCAAGCAGCCAAGCGTTGTCCAGAAGGAGGGGGGTATGAAGTAGCGGTAGGCGGCCGTGGGTCCGGCAAGGTCTTGGGAGTCGCCGCCGATGCGCAGCGAAGGAGAGCCGAGCCCGCGCAAAGTCGCCACCAGCGCCGGGCTGGGGCACGGCCCGGCGCCGAGCGCTCTCTCCATCAGGGGGTACTCGAACGACAGTCCAAATGGCGAGCGCTGCACGAGCACCGCCTGCGCATTGCGTGGAAGGAGCATGATTGTGTGCGTCGACGAGCTTATGGCGCTCGGCCTCGCAGACTCAGGCGCGCGCAAGGCAAGCGATTCGGGGGAGGCGCGGTGCGAAAGGACGCGTCGCGTCGCACCGGCCGACCCTACCGTCAAGATTTGAAGTCCCACGACGAGCAGGCCCGCCGACAGAGTGGCGCGCCACCAGCTCATCCGTGCCTATGATAACCGGGCGAATGCTTCCTACTCGTGCCACACGCCGGCTCGCGGCATTGCTGGCGTGCTTGGCTCTCGGGGGTCTGCTCGCGGCGGTTGCGAGCGCTGCCAAGAGCCCTGCTCCGAGAGGCTCCAAGGCCAGCGTGTCCTATCGCTTCGGGCTCTCCGACTACGAACCGAACACGTTCTCCGACCCGCGCGTGGGCGAGCTTGGCGTGCATCTCGCGCGCGACGTCGTGCCTTGGAACGCGGCGCTCAACAAGCGCGACCTCGCGCAGGTCACCGCTTGGCTTGACGCCGTCAAGCACGCCTACCACATCATTCCGCTGATCACTTTTCAGCACGCCGACAACAATGGCCCGGCGCCAAGCCCGGGGCAGTTCTTGAATGCCTTCAAGCGCTTCCGCAAGCTGTTTCCCTGGGTGACCGAGTTTGTCCCCTGGGACGAGGCCACGCACGACACGCAACCCACGGCTCACCATCCTTGGCTGGCGGCCGAGTACTACAACGCGCTGGCCGCCAACTGTCGCGGCTGTGAGATCACCGCGCCGGACGTCCTCGACTCCGATGGCAACGTCGAGGCTTGGATCGGCTCATTCCTCGAACGCGCCCATCCCTATCCGAAGATCTGGCCCTTCAACCCTTACAGCAGCGTCAGCACCGACAGTTCCGCATTGATCGAAAACTTCCTCGCGGCGACGCGTGGGCAGGTGTGGTTCAGCGAGATCGGCGGAGTCGTTTGGTGGCGCTTCAAAGGCAAGCTGATCGACCACGGCGAAGCATTTGCTGCCAGGGCCGCGGAAAACATCTTCAGGCTCGCCAAGCTCAGCCCGAGGATCACCCGCATCTACTACTACCACTGGCGCTCACCGGGCAATCCAACGGCCAAGGCGGCAAGGAGGGCGACTTGGGATGCCGGCCTCATCAAGTCCAGCGGCGCGGCGCGCCCGGCGCTGTACGTGGTCGCGCGCGAACTTCACCGCAGCATTCAGAAATCGATCCCGAAGGTCTTCTAGCTGAGTTCGAGCGTTGCCGTGCGCCGCTTGCGCCAGTAGATCGTCACCGGGCACGCGCCGCCCGAGGCGGTCACGGCGCAGTTTTCGTGTGTGATCGTGGCCCCCGGGGCGGCGAGGTGTTGGTGCTCTGGGGTGAGCCAAATAGTGGTGTGCAGGGTCGTCTTGGCAGGCATGCTCATGCTCAACGCGATTCCCGTCGCTGTAGCGTTCAGCGTCCATCTCGCATGCGTAAGCACACGACCGGTGGTGGCTCGGTAGCGACCGAGTAGCAACACTTTGCTGCCTGTGCCGTGTACGCCGGTGAAAGTAGGGCTCGCGACGGTACCGTCGGCGTATGCGAGCGTCCACGTGCTCGACGCTTGGCTGTGGATCGGGCGCAGCGCCAGTAGATCGCGCCAGCGGGAACGGTCGTTTAGCTTCACCGCGATGAGCCCCTGTGCGGTCCGCGGGTCGCGGGATGTGGCACGTCCCGCCAGCTCCCACCAGACGTTCCCCGATCGGCCCCAGACCAAGCCGCTGGAAGCCAGGTCGTCAGCGAGCGACTCATGGTTATCGGCGGGCAACGATGCCTGCTGTGCCCCGCTGGGCGGCCACTTGGCCAGTGCGTCGGAGAGCAGCCACAGCGTCAGGCCCTCGTACTGGTTCAGCGCGGCGTAGCCGTCCATGATCGAAGGGCTCCAATCGAAGCCAAGGCCGGGGACGATCGGCAGCAGGCCATTGGGCTGGAGCGGGTAGGCGGCTTGCAGATAGGAGACTGCGCGCTGGGCATATGAGCGCCACGCGGCCGCATTCGCCGGTTCGATCGCCGCGCGTCTGGCGCCGAGCGCCGCTGCGGCAGCTTGCACCCATGACTGGTCGAGCGAACGGCCCGAGAGCGAGAGCTGTCCGTCGGGGGCCATCATCTCAAGCGCATAGCGGTCGGCCTGGCGGCGCAGTTTCGACACCGCGGGCCCGATCGCTTGCGGATCGCTTTCGCCGATGCTCTCCAGCATAAACGTCGAGAACAACTCGTATGAGACTGGCTCCGAACCTGGGTCTGAGAGCTCGCGCGCGATTCCGCCTGCCGGAGAGCTCGTGAGCGCGACGGGCTTCCTGGGCTCGACGGGCTTCCTGGGCTCGACGGGCTTCCCGGGCTCGACGGGCTTCCCGGGCCTTGTGTGGGCGCGTAGTTCGCCGGCGGCGAGACTCTGAAGCGGCGCGCCGGCGTGCCTGACGGCCAACTCGAGATTGGTCCGGATCTGTGCCGCCACGCCGGCGGGGGTGACCGACAGCGATTCCGGCTCGCCTTCGATGTGATCGCCCAGCAGCAGTGCGGCGCCGGCCGCCCACACCAGGCGCCAGTTGCCGTAGCAACCCGGCTCGGTGAGGCAGCTGCTTTCAGTGGGCGGTCCGATCTGTCCGGCGCGCCACGCAAGCGGGGCCTGCAACGTTTCCCACACGCGCGTGGGGAACAGGCCCCGATCGCCGTCGTGGATCACGGCGGCGATCGCCAGCAGGTTGAACGGATCGCTTGAGATCGGCAGCGTCAAGGCTGAGCTGAGGATGCGCTCGCCGGCGCTTTCCAGGCCGCTGTCGCCGCCCAGCTTGGCCTGCTTGAGCATTACGTCGGCAAGCAGGATCACGCCGTAGTTGTCGCCCGTGTCGGCGGGATCGAGCGGGTCGGCGACGCGCCCGTCGGCGGTCGTATATGGCTCCCAGGCGCGTGCGACAGAGGTTATGTAGCTGCTTAGCTCGGTGGCGCTCACACTCTGCCCCGGCGCGTCTGCCCATGCTGTGCCTGCCCACAGTAGGGCGATGAAGATCGAGACGGCGGCAACCGCAATGAATGGCCTCGGAATCATGGGCTTGAGGCGCATCCCGCGCCAGGCAGTGTGTTTCGCCGGGAGGCGCATCGCCACCTGCCACGCTTTAGGGTACGCATCCGTGAGTTCCGCCGATCCACATGCCGAGCGCGACGTCTCCTCTGAGCTTGGCGTCTCCACCGAGCGCGACGTCTCCTCTGAGCTTGGCGTCTCTACCGAGCGCGACGTCCCCTGGCTGATCCTGCCTACCTACAACGAGGCCGAGAACATCAAGGCGATCGTCGCCGCTGCCGGCGAGGTGCTCTCGGGGGCTACCGACGACGCCTACAAGGTCCTGATCGTCGACGACGGCTCGCCCGACGGTACGGGCGAGATAGCCGACCGGCTCTCGGCCGAGCGCGAGCAGGTCGAGGTGCTACACCGCACCGAGAAGAATGGCATAGGCCCCGCCTACTTGGCGGGCTTCGCCTACGCGCTCGACCACGGCGCCGCCTATGTGATGGAGATGGACTCCGACTTCTCCCACGATCCAGCCGATCTCGCTCGTCTGCTCGCGGCGGTTCGCTGCGGCGCCGATCTGGCGCTCGGCTCTCGCTACGTGCCCGGCGGCGGCGTGGTCGATTGGAGCCTGTTGCGACGCTTCATCAGCCAGGGTGGCTCCACCTACGCACGCTGGGTGCTCGGTCTGCGCGTGAAGGATCTCACCGGTGGCTTCAAGTGTTTCAAGCGTGAGGTACTCGAAGCGATCCACTTCGACGGCGTGCGCTCGCAGGGCTACGCCTTCCAGGTTGAGCTCACCTATCGTGCCTCGCGCGCCGGCTTCAAGGTGGTCGAGGTGCCAATCGTCTTCAAGGACCGCGAGCTCGGCCAGAGCAAGATGTCCTGGTGGATCGCGGCGGAGGCGATGTGGTTGGTGCCGCGCCTGCGCTTCGGAGCTCAGCCGCCGCCACCGCTGCACACCGCGACGCAAAGCGAGGTACATGCGGCGTCCCCAGAGCCGCATACCTCCACCCGTAGCTGACGCTCGCGCCGGACAAGTCGGCGCTGCCGCGAAGCCGCGGCGCTTTCTCGCTGCTCAGGTGGAGCTGTACCGCGGCCGATAGAGAGACCGTGGACGCCTCCTCATACGCGCTCTACCACGGCGTTCGCCGTACCCGCACGACGCTGCGCACCTGGCAGCGCCGGCCGCTGCCCGTACTCGGCAGTTGGATGGCTGGGTCGCTGCTGGCTGCCGTCTGCCTGCTGACGGCGGTGCTGGTCATCTCCGAGCTGTTCACCAACTACGTTCAGCCGATCGAATTGCGGCCCCCCTTCGCGGTGGGCGATCTCAGCGATGTCGTCGCTGTCGTATCCCACAACCTGCTCGTGCTCGCGCTGCACGCCGCCGCCTGCGTCGCGGGCTTCATCGCCGGCAGCTCGCTGCCGCTGCAGGCCGAAGGCAAGAGTGGGGTCTCGCTGTGGGTGCACGAGCACGGAGGGCGCATCGCGATCGCCTTCGTGGTGTGCGCCACGACCTTCTCGCTGTCCGCCCAGGCCTATGTGCTCGGGCATACGCTCGCCGGCGTCGCCCACTTCATGAAGGTATCGCCGGCGCTGTTGCTGCTTGGCGTGCTGCCGCACGCGATCCCCGAGCTGATGGCGCTGTTTCTGCCGCTTGCCGCTTGGATCGTCGCCAGTCGCAGGGGGGAGTGGGATCAGCTGCTCGCTGCCACTGTCGTGACGGTCGCGATCGCGCTGCCGGTGCTCGTGCTTGCCGCGCTGATCGAGGTGTATCTCTCGCCGCACCTATTCACGATGCTCACGGGCTTGCACCCGCCGATTGTGGGTAGGTGGGAAGGGTTCACGATCAAGGTCCAATAGAGATCTTTTCGTTGTATACTTCACTTTGTATAGCGCCCCCTCGATTAGGAGATCCCATGGCAGGCACACTCAACGAAGTCACCGACGCCAACTTCCAGGCCGAGGTCGTCGAGTCGGAGAAGCCCGTGCTCGTCGACTTCTGGGCTCCCTGGTGCGGGCCTTGCCGCGTGGTCGGGCCCGTGCTGGAGGAGATCGCCTCCGAGCGCGAGGACCTGCGCATCGTGAAGCTGAACGTCGATGAGAACCAGCAGACGGCAGCCGCCTTCCAGGTGCTGTCGATCCCCACGATGATCCTGTTCAAGGGCGGCAACGCCGTCAAGACGGTCGTCGGGGCTTACCCGAAGAAGAAGATCGAGTCCGAGCTGGACTCGGTGCTCGCTACGGCATAGGCAGGTCGCGCATAAGGGGGCCTTTGTGCCTGCGACGGCGTAGGCAGGTCGAGCGCGAAAAGGACGATGCCCCGCGCGCGCATGCGGGGCATCGCGTTTTTTTGGTCAGCCATCCAGGGCGCGGCTGAGAGCGATCTCGAGGCCGAGGCCTTCGATCTCGGTCTGCTCGCGATAGTCCATTGCGGCCGCGTTGCCGTCGCCTAAGGCCAGGCTGACGGCCAGTGTCTCGCCGCTGACATACGCCTCGTGCTCGCGGGCGGCGTCCATCAGTGCCGTGTCGCCGCTCAGCACCAGCTCGATGCGGTCCTCGACCTCCAGGCCCGCACTCTTGCGAGCGTTCTGCACGGCGTGCACGATCTCGCGCGAGCGCCCCTCGCGTAGTAGCGAGTCGTCGATCGTCAAGTCGAGCGCGACAGCGTGCGCGCCCTCACGCTCGACCGAATAGCCCTCAGGCGCCTTCATTGTCAGGATCACGTCCTGCTCGGTGAGCGTGTGCTCGCGATCGCCGACCGCGATCCCGATACCGCCGCCTGTCCCTCCCCCGGAGGGGGCGGTCTCGCCGGCCCCGCCGGCGGGGCGTACAGCGGCCGCTACGCGAGCCGGGTCGAGTGCTGCGATCGCCTTCGCCGCGAGCGGCATGTCTTTTCCGAACAGCGGGCCTAGAGTGCGGTAGTTGGCCTTGAGCTCATACTCGCCCAGCTCGTCCGCGGCCTCCACGAAGCGCACTTGGCGCACGTTGAGCTCCTCGCGCACGATCTCCACTAGTCGTTCGATCGCCGCGCGCTCGCGGCCGTCGGCCACGACAACCGCCTCTGCCAAAGGCTGGCGCACCTTGATCTTCGCCTGTGCCCTGGCGCCCAAGCCGAGGCGCACGGTCTCGCGTGCGGTTGCCATCGCCTGCTCCAGCGACTCGTCGCGCGTCGGCAGGGCATTGCCTACGGGGAAGTCGCACAGGTGCACGCTTGCAAGCGTGCCGTCGAGGTTGTCGTAGATCTCATCGGCCACGAACGGGCAGAAGGGAGCGAGCAGCTTGGAGACGATCAACAGGCATTCACGCAAGGTCGCGAATGCACCCGCGTCGCCGTCCCAGAAGCGTCGGCGTGAGCGGCGCACGTACCAGTTCGATAGGTCGTCCACGAGCTCTGCGATGGCGCGCCCGGCGGTCGTCGCGTCGTAGGCGTCCAAACGCTCGGCCACCACTGTCGCGGTTCCTGCCGCGCGGGACAGTGCCCAGCGATCCAGATCTCCTGCGGAGACGGGCGATATTCCGCTCCCGAGCGCCTCGCGTCCCGTCGCACCGGCTCCCTCAGCCCCAATCGACTCGATCCCTTGCGCGCTCGGCACGGGATCGAAATTCGCGTTGGCATTTGCCGCAAGCACATCCGCGTTTGCGTTCGCGTACAGCGTGTAAAAGAAGTAAGTGCTCCACAGTTGCTTAAGGAACAGGCGCACGCCCTCGCCGATCGCATCCTCGGAGAAGCGGTAGCCGTCCCACGGTTGCTTTGAGGTGAAGAAATACCAGCGGAACGCGTCGGCGCCGTACTTGTCGAGCACCTGCCAAGGCTCGACGGTGTTGCCCTTGGACTTCGACATCTTCTGGCCGTCCCCGTCGAGGATCAAGCCGAGGCAAACGACGTTCTCATACGAGGACTTGTCAAACAGCAGCGTCGAGACGGCCAGCAACGAGTAGAACCAGCCGCGTGTCTGGTCGAGCGCCTCGCAAATGAAGTCCGCGGGGAATTCTTTTTGGAACTGTTGGGCGTGCTCGTAGGGAAAATGGTGCTGGGCGAAGGGCATCGAGCCCGAGTCGAACCACACGTCGATTACCTCGGGTACTCGCTTCATCGGCTTGCCGCATTCAGCGCCCACAGACGCGATCCGCCCCTCGTGTGACACGCCGTCGGTCGATGTTGTGGAAAGAGGGTCGTGCTCGTGGGGGCACGGGAGCACCACTTCATCTACATAGGGCCTGTGGTGGTCTTTGAGGGCCGTGCCAGAGAGCTGCTCCAGCTCGGTGAACGACCCGATCGTCAGCGTGTGCCCGGCCTCGCAGCGCCACACCGGCAGCGGCGTGCCCCAGTAGCGCTCGCGCGAGAGCGCCCAGTCGACGTTGTTCGACAGCCAGTCGCCGAAGCGCCCGTGCTTTATGTGCGGCGGGTACCAGTTGATCGTCTCGTTGGCGGTCATCATCCGATCGCGCAGCTTGGAGGTGGCGATGTACCAGGAGGGCTTGGCGTAATAGATCAGCGGGGTGTCGCAGCGCCAACAGTGGGGATAGGAGTGCTCGTAAGGCTCTTGGAAGAGCAGCAGATCTCGTTTGTCGAGATCCGCGATCAGAGTTTTCGCCACTTGCGGGTCCTTGACGGCTAGGCCCTCGAATGAACTGCCGTCATTACCGCGGAGACGACCGTCAAACGTGCCGTCTGGCCTCACCGGGTTGTAAAGCGTGTGCGGGTCGGTCGGGTCGAACAGACCTGCGCTTGCCGCGGCCCGGAAGTCGTCTTCTCCGAAGGCAGGGGCGATGTGCACGAGGCCCGTGCCATCCCCGGTTGTCACGAAGTCGCCGGCGATCACGGGCACGCCACCTGGCTCCCGGTCGCTCATCGCGAAGATTGGGCCTCGGTAGTGGGCTCCGATCAAATCGCTTCCCCGGAACGTGTCGACGATCTCAGCGTCCTCACCGAGGACCGTGTGTGCGAGCGCCTCGGCGATCACGTAGACGTCGGCATCCGGCCCGTTGTCGCCTGGGACCCGATCCGTGCGCCCTGGCGAGGGCTCCGCATTGGTCGATAGATCTGCGCTCCGCGGCGAAGGGCCCTCTACTGGCGCGCGCACACGCGCGTAGACGACGTCCGGCCCGACGGCCACCGCGACGTTCCCGGGCAATGTCCACGGCGTGGTCGTCCAGATCAACAACTCATCGCCGCTCTTCAGCGGTCCGTGGTCGGCCAGGATTGGCAGCCGCACATACACCGACGGGTCGACCACGTCCTTGTACCCGAGCGCCACCTCGTGCGAGGAGAGCGCCGTCCCACAGCGGTAGCAGTAGGGCACCACCTTGTGCCCCTCGTACAGCAGCCCCTTGTCGCTGATCGTCTTCAGCGCCCACCACACCGACTCGATGTAGCTCTCGTCCAGCGTCCTGTAGGCGTTCTCCAGATCCACCCAGAAGCCGATCCGCTCTGTCAGGCGATCCCACTCCTCCAGGTACTCGAACACGGAGTTGCGGCACTCTTCATTGAAGCGCTCGATTCCGATGCCCTTCTCGGGGTCCTCGATCTCGGCCTTGCTCGTTATTCCGAGCTTCTGTTCGACGGCGATCTCGACCGGCAACCCGTGACAGTCCCAGCCGCCCTTGCGCTCCACGCGATAGCCGCGCATCGTCTTGTAGCGCGGGTAGATGTCCTTGAACACGCGCGAGAGCACGTGATGGGAGCCGGGCCGGCCGTTGGCGGTAGGGGGCCCCTCGTAGAAGACCCACTGCTCGGCGCCGTCGCGGTTGCGCAGCGACTCACCGAACACATCGCGCTCGCGCCAGCGCTCCAGTACTTCCCGCTCGAGCTCGGGCAGCTCCCGGCGCGCGTCCACCTCGCGTGCCGGTATCAGGGGGTGTCGTGCGGGAGCCGTCATTGGGCGCCCATTGTAAGTGGGGTGGGTCGCTCGGCTGTCTGCTGAGGTCGGTAGGAAGCTGAGAGCCCTAAGACGGGGCCAGCTTCAAGAGGCGTGCGCCGCGACGGACGATCTCGCGGGCGTCGCCGGCGCAGTGTTGATCAATCGTTCGCGCAACATGCGTACCGCGTCGGAGGGCCCCGGGCCGATGCGCGCGACGGTGCTCGCTCCGGTCTCGGGCAGCGCTCCTCGATAGTCGAGCACCTGAAGGTCGCCGCCGCTCTGGCGCGTCGCGTACACGACCCGCCCGACCGCGTCCAGCGATGCACAGTGCCCGCCCAGGACCATCGCCTGCGGGCGCAGCGCACGCAGCGCGCTTCCCACGCGGGTGCTGTCGAGCTCGACCGGCAGTGTCAAAACGCGCAGACCAGCGCGCCTGAGAAACAGCTCCAGCGCCTGCACATACAGACCGTCCATGTCCATGTTCTGGCCGGCGTCGAAGATCAGCACGCCCTCATCCCGGGTGGAGGGCGGCGCCACACGCTGGGCGGCGGCCAGCCAGCCGGTGGCGTAGCGCCAGGCAAAGCAGTACTCAGGCGAGCCCGCGAGGCAGTTGCCGGGCACATCCACCTTGTCGCCCCAAGACACCTGATCTTGTGAGATGGTCGGGTTCTCGGGTGTCATTCCCCCCACGGCAGGCAGCAGCACCGTCTCCACTGTGCGCTCCACCGAGCGCAGGGCCATGCTCTCCTCCAGCAGGCGATCCGCCTTTTCCTCGCTGAATTCGGTGAATGCCGCGGATAGTCGCATCGGGGTCGATGGCCCCTCGCCGCGCTCGCGCGCTACCGAGATCGCCGAGGCGATGTCCTGTGTCTCTGCATATGCCTGTCTCAGCGTCTCGATCTCGGCGAGATCGAACTGACGATGGCCCCCCTCGGTGCGCTGCGGCTTGGGGTAGCCAAAGCGGCTCTCCCAGCTGCGAAGAGTGTTGGAGCTAACGCCGAGCAGGGCGGCGGCGGCGTTCGTGCGGATCACGCTCATATGCGGAATGGTGAGCTTTGACTAGCTCGCTCGCAAGCCCCGCAAGCTGTGCTGCATCCTGGGACGTCGCCTGCACGAGCAGGAACGCGGCGGTCTAGAACGACGAGTCAGACGCCAACAGGGACCGCCGGCAAGCACCGGCACCACTGGCAAGCACCGGCACGGCCGGCAAGCACCGGCACCGCTGGCAAGCACCGGCACCGCTGGCAAGCACCGGCACCGCTGGCAAGCACCGGCGGCAGGGCCGCGAAGGGAGCCGGCTTGCCGTTGCGCACAGCTTCGTGCACTCGTCCAGGTGGGCATGAATGGTCCGCCGCTCCATACGATGAGAGTCGTGCCAGTCCGCGAGACACCCCCGATGCGGCTTCGCCTCTACCACCATCACGACGGTGCCCGCGTCGCCTACCGCGAGGTCGGCGCCGGCCCACCGCTAGCGCTGCTGCACTCGGGGCTGCTGTCCCATCGCGAGTGGGAGCCCGTGGTTGAGCGGCTCGCCGAGCGCCACCGGCTCGTGATTCCAGACCTGCCCTTGCACGGCGATTCAGAGGATCGCCCCCGCCATCCCTACACGATTGAGTGGTTTGCCGAGGTGATGAGCGGCTTTGCCGCGGACGTGCTGGGTCCCAAGCCGCTGGTTGCCGGCCACGACGCCGGCGCGGAGATCCTCATGCACGCCGTCATGGCAGGACAGTTGCAGCCAAGCCGGCTCGTGCTGATGCCCAACCGCCTGCACCGACCGATCGAGTACGCGCGCAGGCGCGAAGTGTGGCGGCTGGCCACGCTCGGCGGCTCGCTGCCGGGCATGGATCGCGTGCTCAGTCACGCCACCAAACTGGTCTTCACCCCCCAGCTCGGTATGCGCATGTCCGCGCGCCACGCGCCCGAGGCGGGAGACCTGATGCGCCATGCGTTTGGCGACGTTCCGGGAAACCCGAATCTCGCCCGCTCGTGGGCCAAGTGCGCACGGCGCTGGCCGCGTGGCGCCCAGACGCAGCTGCTCGAGCTCTACCCAAAGCTCGACATGCCGGTGCTGTTGCTGTGGGCCGACAACGATCCCGTGCATCCGCTTGCCGGAGCCGAAGAGACGCTGCGCCTGTTGCCGCGCGGACAGTTGCGCGTGCTCGCCGGAACGGGCTTTCTGATGACTTATGACGACCCGGTGGGCGTGGCGCGGGAGCTCGTAGCGTTCTGCGGATAGATTTACGGGCCCGATGGCGACGGAGGAGACTCGAATGATCGACAAGCAGCTATGGGGCGGGGAGACCGCCAAGGCAGTCGCAAACTTCCCGATCTCCGGCGAGACGATGCCGGTATCGGTCGTGCACTGGCTTGCGCGCATCAAGGGCGCCGCCGCAGCCGTCAACGGCGAGCTCGGGCTGCTCGACAAGCGCCGTGGCGCGCGCATCGAGAAGGCGGCCGGTGAGATCGCCGCCGGCAAGCACGATGAGCAGTTCCCGATCGACGTATTCCAGACCGGCTCGGGCACCTCCACGAACATGAACGCCAACGAGGTGATTGCCACGCTCGCGGGCGAGAAGGTACACGCCAACGACCACGTCAACATGGGCCAGTCCTCCAACGACGTGTTCCCCTCCGCCGTGCATCTCGCCGCGCTCGACGTTGCCCAGAACGAGCTGCTACCGGCGCTCAAGCTGTTGGAGCGCTCGTTTGCCATCAAGGCAAAGCGCTTCTCCGGCGTCGTCAAGTCCGGGCGCACCCACCTGATGGATGCGGTGCCGGTCACGCTGGGTCAGGAGTTCGCCGGCTACGCGGCGCAGATGGCACTGGCGCAGGAGCGTGTCTCGAGTGCGCTCGTGCACGTCGGCCAGATCCCGCTGGGCGGCACCGCCACCGGCACCGGGCTCAATACGCACCCGCGCTTTGCCGAGAAGGTGCGCGCAAGGCTCAAGCGCGAATCGGGGCTCAAGCAGATTTCGGCGCCATTGGATCCCTTCGAGGCGCAAGCCAACCGTGACGCGCTCGTCGAGCTCTCCGGTGCGCTCAAGGTGATCGCCGTGTCATTGACGAAGATCGCCGGCGACATCGCACTGATGGGCTCAGGCCCCCGCGCCGGCATCGGCGAGCTGCTTTTGCCCGAGCTGCAAAAGGGCTCCTCGATCATGCCCGGCAAGGTCAACCCGGTGATCCCCGAGGTCGTGCTGCAGGTCTCCGCGCAAGTGATCGGCAACGACACCGCGATCACCGTCGGCGGGATGCAGGGTCAGTTCGAGCTCAACGTGCGCATCCCGCTGATCGCGCGCAACCTCTTGCAGTCTTTGCGCCTGCTCTCAAGCGCATCGCGCGTGTTCGCCGAGAAGTGCGTAGACGGCATCCAGGTCAACAAGGCAGGCTGCGAAGCCTCGGCCGGCGCCACGCTCGCGGTAGCCACAGCGCTCAACGGCGCGATCGGCTACGACAAGGCGGCCGCGATCGTCAAGAAGGCCACCGATTCCGGCCGCCCACTGCGCGAGATCGCGCTTGAGGAAGGGGTCGACGACAAGCTGTATGACGCCACGATCGATCTGAAGAAGATCGCACTTGGCAACCGCGCGTAGCTGGCGCTGGCGCTGGCGCTGGCGCTGAGGCTGGCGCTGGGGCTGAGGCTGGCGCTGGGGCTGGCGCTGGGGCTGAGGCTGGGGCTGAGGCTGGCGCTGGGGCTGAGGCTGGCGCTGGGGCTGAGGCTGGCGCTGGCGGCACTTCCAACCCAGCTCGGTGCCGGCTCAGCCGGGGTCCTTCAAAAACCAGCTGCACGCTTGACACCCCTTTGGAGTGGAGCTAAGAGATTTATGTACCTAACCTGTTATCCATGTGTTCGCGTAAGGGGGGTGTAAACGGATCATTCAAAATGAGCTATATGCCAGCATCGCTTCCAGCACGGCCGCGGCCCCCGCCTTCGACAGCGGCTCGTTGAGGTTGCCGCACTTCGGCGACTGCACACATGAGGGGCAGCCGCTGTTGCAGGGGCACTCCGCGATCAGTCGATGGGCGTCGCGGCACAGCTCCTCAAAACGCTGGTAGGCCAGGCGCGTTATGCCGATGCCGCCGGGGTGCCCGTCGTAGATGAAGATCGTGGGCCCGCCGGTTTGGGGGTGCGCGTTGGTGGAAAGGCCGCCGATGTCCCAGCGGTCGCACATGGCGATCAGGGGAAGTACCGCTATCTGGGCGTGCTCGGTGGCGTGTAGGGAGCCGAGCAGGGTGTCCATCGGGACGGTCCCGTCGCTGACGGTTACCTCGCTGACGGTCATCTCGCGACGATCGCCTCGCCCGGGCCTGTCGCCGCTTGCCGGCGCCCCCCCCGCGAGCCCTGTGAGCGTGGCACCGTCCAGCTCGAACCACAGCGCCTGTGTTGAGAACGATGTCTGCGGTAGGTCGAGCATCACGAGATCCACCTGAGCATGGTCGGCGAGACGCTTGCGCTGGTAGCCAAGGACGGTCTCCGTAACCGACACCTCGCCAAAGGAAAGCGTCACGCCAAGCACTTCACGACGGTCGAGCAGACGCTCGATGTTGGTGTCGGTCTCGCGCTTGGGCTGCGTGTACCAGTCGCCGTCGAACGGCGCCACCAATGCACGACGGTGCTCGAGGTCCAGTTCGCGCACCTCATAAGAGCGACCTTGGTGGAGATAGATCGCGCCGTCATGGATGGTGGAGTGGGCTCGCGCAGCCTCGGTCTGGCCGAGCAGCTCGCCGGATGACACGTCCACGATCGCGAAGCTGTCGGGTGAGGAGGAGCGCAGCGAGACCTTCGCGGCCGGGTAGTCGTCGGGCCGGCGCAAGACGTACTGATCGCGGGTGCCCCCATACCCAGGTTCGATCCCCTCGTGGCCCGGACCTCGACCGTTTCCTGCACCCGAACTCGTCCCGGCCCCACTGGAGTCGCGACCGGCCACACGCTTGCGCAACTGACCGGCCACACGCTTGCGCAACAGCCCGGCGGAGACGAGTGCCTCCGCGTGGGCCTCCCAGCGTGGCCCGAAGAACTCGGCGTCGCCCGCTTCCAGCGGTCCCTCGTACGCCGCGCACAGCAGATGGGCTTGGTGGATCTGGGCGCTCTCGTGGTCGAGGATCGCGGCCTCCACGGCTCGCTCCAAGAACTCGTCGGGATGACGGCAGAAGAACTGGTCGAGCGCGTCCTCGCCGGCGACGTAAACGGCCAGCCCCTTGCCGCGCCGCCCGGCTCGTCCCCACATCTGGCGCAGCGCGGCGACGGTGCCGGGAAACGTCACCACCAGAGCTGCGTCGAGCTCGCCTATGTCGATCCCCAGTTCCAAGGCGTCGGTGGTGATGACCGCGCGCAGCTCGCCGTTCACGAGCCGCGCCTCCAGCTCGCGTCGCTGCTGAGGGGTGTAGCCGGCGCGGTAGGGCGCCACGCGCTCCGCCAGTTCGGCATCTGTGCGCTCCAGATCTTCGGTGACCATGCGCGCGAGAAGCTCGACGCCCTTGCGCGACTTCATGAAGCAGATGCAGCGCGCTCCGTCGCGCACAAGCCTGGCGAGCAGCTCGGCGGCCTCGCCGAGCGCGGAGCGCCGCGCACCGATCGCTTCGTCGGTGAGCGGGGGGTTCCACATCGCGATCTGCCTGCGCGGGGTCGGTGAGCCGTCGTCGTCCACGAGCGCGACGTCCTCCAGTCCCGTGAGGCGCTCGGCCAACTCGACCGGGTTGGCGATCGTGGCGGAGGCGAGCAAGACACGTGGATAGGTGCCGTGGACGGCGGCTAGCCGCCGCAGGCGGCGCACCACGTTGGCGACATGCGAGCCGAACACGCCGCGGTAGACGTGCGCCTCGTCGATGACGATGAATGCAAGGTTGCCGAGAAGGCGTTCCCACAGCTTGTCGTTCGGCAGGATGCCCATGTGAAGCATGTCGGGGTTCGTGAGTACGACGTTCGCGCGTTCGCGTATCTGCCCTCGCGACTCGCGCGGCGTGTCTCCGTCATAGATTGCGGGTCGCACCTGCTTGGTCAGACCGAAGGCGTTTAGTGCGCGAGCCTGATCCTGTGCGAGGGCCTTAGTCGGATATATGTACAGAGCGCGAGCGAAGGCGTCCGTGCAGAGCATGTCGAGCGTCGGCAGGTTGAAGCACAACGACTTGCCCGATGCCGTGCCGGTCGTGACGATCGTGGTGCGCTCCCAGGCCGAGGCAAGCGCCTGCGCCTGGTGGGAGTAGAGTCGCTCGATGCCAGCTCTATGCAGGCTCGCGACCACATCTGGGTGCAGATCCCCAGGAATCTCCACAAGCGTCGCCTCGCCTGGACCTTCCCCGGCCTGACGCACGAGTCGTCCATCCTCGCGTGCTTCGTCGAGCACAGCGCTCCACGGCTCGATCATGCGTTCCACGGCCACCACTTGCGATAGTAGAGCCGATGCTCCGCCTCGATATTCCGCCGCCCACGAAATCCGCGTCTTGCGCTGTTCCGCGCTGGCCGGTGAGGGACCGATGAACGGCCGCTGCCTGTATCTCAACTTCTCGCGCCCTTGCCTTTGCCGGCCGTCGAGTTGTCGATGAGCGTGCGCTGCCTGTATCTCGACCTCGACGGCACCCTGCTCGGGCGCGGGGCCTCGCTCGTGCACGATGGCGAAGGAAACGTCTCCTTCGAGGGAATGCGCGCCGTACAGGCGTGTTTGCGGGCCGACGTGGAGATCGTCTTGATGTCGGGCCGTCGCCGCCAGCAGGTGGCAGAGGACGCGCGATTGCTCGGCCAAAGCTCTTACATCTTCGAGGCAGGCGCCTGCGTGGTACTGGGCGCGGGACTGCTCGGCCCCCCCGGCGCGTCCACGACGGTGCGGCCCGGCATCGCTCCGGCGGGCGGCGAGGAGCACTGGCTTACTGGCGAGATGGTTCCGGGCGAACTTTCGATCGCCGATCAGATCGATCGCAGCGGCGCGCCCGCGCTGCTGCTCGAGCACTACGAGGGACGGCTCGAGTATCACGAGCCGTGGCATGTGAACCGAGAAGTGTCACACCTCTTCCGTGGTTTGGTGGACGCGCCCGAGGTGGATGCGTTGCTCGCCAAGCACGGTCACGATCGCCTACGTTTGGTGGACAACGGCGTGGTCAATCGCCGCTCGCCCGCGCTCGCCGATCTACCGCATGTGCGTGGCTACCATCTCGTGCCCGCCACGGCATCGAAGGCGGCAGCCGTCGCGTTTCATCGGCAAGTCCGCGGCTACGGACGCGAGGAGACTTTGGCCGTCGGCGATTCGCGCGAGGACCTGGCTTGTGCGGTGCACGTCGGCGCTTTCTGGCTAGTCGCCAACGCTGTCGAACGAGACCCCTCGATCCGCGAAGCGATTATGTCGTTCGACAACGTGCGCGTTGCCGATGCGGCCCATGGTGCGGGCGTTTATGAGGCTGTGGTCAGCACCCTCGTCAACCGATGATGTGGTCAGCACCTTCGTCAACCGATGATGTGGTCAGCACCTTCGTCAACCGATGATGTGGTCAGCACCTTCGTCAACCGATGATGTGGTCAGCACCTTCGTCAACCGATGATGTGGTCAGCACCTTCGTCAACCGATGATGTGGTCAGCACCTTCGTCAACCGATGGATGTGGTCAGCGCTCTCGTCAATCGATGATGCGCTCGCGCTTCTCCTCCTCATAAAGACGTTCGACGACAAACTCCTTCAGCAGTGTTTGGTAGCCGGTATTGCGGCGTGCCGCGAGCACGCGTAGTCGCTTGAGCGTGAATTCGTCGAAGCGTACGGCGACCGGTGTTGTGCGACCTTTCGCGAGAGCCTCCTTTGGGATCTTGCGACGCTGCTCCTCCTGCTCGTGGGCGGCAGCCAGTTCGGCTTCGAATTGCTCGGATGCCTTCTTCCCCGTCTTCTCCATGAAGGCGTCGAAAGCGGCCTTGCGTTGGCTCGCTTGAGCCTTTTCCTTGGCTGAGGGCATATGTATTCCTTTTGAGAGAGTTACGTTGGTGGCTACGCTAATACATACGATAGCAATCAGTAGCCACTATAGTAATTTTGAAAAATAGAGATGCCGCCACTCCACCCTTGCGCCTTTCTCCGCAGGCCTCACATGAGGGCGATCAAATGGGGCGGTCACGCATCACTGGGGGCGATCGCATCGCGATTCCCGCGCGATCGGCGCGAAGGCCCCACCGCTTAACGGGTGAGCCCGCGCCACAGTCGTCGCCAGAAGCCTGGCTCTGGGCGGCGTCGCCAGCGCGCCGGTGGGGGGACGGTCGTGCGCACGAGCGCGACCCAATCGTCGAGCGGTAGCTCGCCGGATATCAACCGCCCGAGCGCGCTCGTGACAGGCGCCTCGACGCCGGCCTGCTCCAGCGTGCTGGCAAGTAGCGGCACCCACTCGAGCGCCTCGACCGCTTGACCGATGTTCGTCGGGATCTCCAGTGCCGGCACTCCCTCGGCCAGCAGTTCGCCGGCGCGACGGTTGCGGCTCTCGCGTGCCAATGCTGTGGCGAGCAGATCCCCGATCCCCGCAAGTCCGATCATCGACTCCGGCCGCGCTCCGAGCGCCTCGGCGTAACGCCACACCTCGGCAAAGATGTGTCCAGCGGCGGCGCCGGCCGCGTTGGCGCCCTGTGCCTCAGTAGCACCCGCCGCCAGTGCTGCGGCATTCTTGGCCGCACCGGCGAGCTCGACGCCGATCGGGTCATTTGACTGCTCGCACACGACCCCAGAGCGCGTAAACATCTGCGCGAGCGTGCGTGCCAGCACTTCGTCGCCGCACGCCACGACCAGGCCGGCCCCCGAGCGCACCATCTCCTGTGCGTGGGCAGGGCCGCCGACGCAGGCAACCCTGTGTGCGCCGAAGATCGCGCTCAACACCGCCGTCGGTGGGCGCCCGTCAGGTGGGACGAGACCCTTGGCCACAGACACGATCGCGCTGCGTCGCCCGAGCTCGCCGGCCTGCAAGGCCGCGATCGCCTGCCCCAGCCCACGCGAGGGCACCGCCAGGAAAACGTAGTCGGCGCGCGCAACTCCGGCTGATACAGGCTCCACGCGCAGTTGCCCAGGTAGCTCGACGCCGGGTAGGTAGAGCTTGTTCTCGCGCTCGTCCGCCAGCAGTGCCGCCTGCTCGGAGCTGCGCGTCTGCAAAGTTGTACGCAAGCCTGCCCTGCTCAGCAGCACCGCCAGCGCGGTACCGAAGGAGCCGGCGCCGATCACCGTCGCGCGACGGGCTCCAGGGCTAGGAAGCGTCCGGCCGCGCGCTCGTACCGGCGTCTCGGTAGGCGCCGGCGAGGAGGGCGCCACCGGGATCGACGACATGTCTGGGGCCGAGGAGCCGAAGCCGTCCGGCGCTGACGTTGGAGCGGTGCTCGGAGTAGCCTCGGGTTCGGTCATCATGCGCGAGC
Source organism: uncultured Solirubrobacterales bacterium (assembly GCA_963704555.1). Taxonomy (GTDB): domain Bacteria; phylum Actinomycetota; class Thermoleophilia; order Solirubrobacterales; family Solirubrobacteraceae; genus Palsa-744. Next base: position 177,368 of record OY969921.1, on the reverse strand, counting down.
CTACTGCCCTAAAGAGAAGCGACGTGGAGTGGCGCAACTGGACCGGCGATGAGGCTTGTCGTCCTGCGGCGATCGTGCGTCCGCGCTCGATCGCCGAGATCTCCGCGGCCTTGGAGAGCGCGGCACACGAGGGCCTGTGCGTACGTGTAGCCGGCGCCGGTCATTCTTTCAGCGACATTGCCTGCACCGACGGCCTGTTGATCGTGCTCGACCAGATGCAAAACGTGCTCGAGGTGGAGCATGGGTCCGGTCTCGTACGGGTGCAGGCCGGCATCACGATCGCGCAGTTGAACGCTCAGCTCGCCGCGCACGGCCTGGCGCTGGAGAATCTCGGCGACATCGACGTGCAGAGCATCGCCGGCGCGATCTCCACCGCCACGCACGGGACCGGTGCACGCCTGCGCAACATTCCCTCGCAGGTCGTGGCCGTGACGCTCGTGCTCGCCGACGGCTCGACCCTCGAATGCTCGCGCGAGCTCGACTCCGAGCTGTTTCGTGCGGCACAGGTTGGTCTTGGCGCGCTCGGAGTGGTGGCTGAGGTGACGTTGCGTTGCGTGCCCGCGTTCACGCTGTGTGGGGTTGATGCCCAGGCATCGCTACAGGAGACGCTCGATCGCTTCGAGGAATCCGCGCTTGACAATGAGCATTTCGAGTTCTATGTATTTCCCCACTGCGAGGTTGCTCTGACGCGCACGAACAATCGTGCCGAGGGACCGCCACGCCCGCGCGGGCGCGTCTTTGAGTACGCGGGCGACGTGCTGCTGACCAATCACGCCTTCGACCTGCTGTGTCGTGTCGGCAAGCGAATGCCTAGTCGTATCCCTGAGATAAATAGGCTCGCGACGCGCCTCGCGGGTAGCTCCAAGCGGATCGATCGCTCCGACCGCGTCTTCGCCAGTCCGCGGCTCGTGCGTTTCACCGAGATGGAGTACGCGCTGCCACGCGAGCACACTACGCAGGCTGTGCGTGCCGTCCTTGAGTCGGTCGAGCGGGGTGGCTTTGCGGTTCCATTCCCGATCGAGGTTCGCACCGTCGCCCCCGACGACGCGCTGCTCAGCACAGCCGCTGGGCGCGAGAGCGGCTATGTGGCGGTGCACATGTACCACGGCATGCAGTGGCGCCCTTACTTCCAGGCGGTCGAGCGGATCATGGACGAGCTCGACGGGCGACCCCACTGGGGCAAGCGCCATTTTCAAAGCGCCGCGACGCTGCGCCTACGCTATCCCGACTGGGATCGCTTCCAGGCGGTGCGCGCGCGGCTCGATCCCGAGGGGCGATTCGTCAACGCATGGAGCGAACGCGTGCTCGGGCCGGTGGGGGTTGCGCCTCCGCCTGGCCGACAATGAGGCCCTTGTTCCCCTTAGGGGGTGTCGCGCGTGAACAGGGACCGCGATCAAGTCTGGTGCGGCCATGGCGGCGGGCTACGATAACTGGGCGTGGTGATGGCTGAAGCACTGCAGGAGCGCTTGGAGCGTGCCACGGCGGAGCTCGAGCCACCCTTCGCTGTCGTCGATCTCGACGCCTTCTGGCGCAATGCAGCGGACATGGAACGCCGCGCTGCGGGCAAGCCGATTCGCTTGGCGAGCAAGTCGGTGCGCTGCCGCGCATTGCAGGAACGCGTGCTTGCGCGTCCCGGCTTTCAGGGAACGCTAGCCTTCACACTGCCGGAGGCGCTGTGGCTGGCAGAGCAGGGCTTCCAGGACCTGGTGGTTGCCTATCCGACGGCCGATCGGGAGGCGCTGCGCACACTTGCTGAGCGCTCTGGACCAGAGCCAAGGGCACATGTGTCGGTGATGGTCGACAGCGTCGCTCAGCTGGAGATGATCGAGTCGGCCATAGCACCGCGCGGCACCCGCGGAGGTGGCGGCTATGGAAACGCTGGGGATAGCGAGCCGGACCGACAAGGGAGCCGCGCGCCGATCGAGGTCTGTATCGACATCGACGCCGGCCTGTGGATGCTCGACGGGCGGATTCGCATTGGCGCCAAGCGCTCGCCCGTCCACACTCCCGAGCAGGCCGCCTCGCTGGCGCGAGAGATACTCGCCCGCGAGCGGCTGCACCTCGTCGGGATCATGTCCTACGAGTCGCAGATAGCGGGCCTTGGCGACTCGCCTCCGGGTCGGCGCGTGCGGGCAGCCACGATTCGCGCATTGCAGCGACGCTCCGCCCGCGAGCTTGCAGGGCGCCGTGCCAAAGTGGTTGCTGCCGTGCAAGAAGCGCTTCGCTTGGCGGGCGCCGAGCCGCTGCGCTTTGTCAACGGCGGCGGCACTGGCAGCCTCGAGCTGACCGCCGCTGAGTCGGCTGTTACCGAGATCGCCGCCGGCTCGGGGCTCTACGGCCCGACCCTGTTCGATACCTACCGTTCCTTTCAGCCCGAGCCGGCCGCGCTGTTCGCGCTGCCTGTAGTGCGCAAGCCGAGCCACGGCGTAGTAACGGTGCTCGGCGGCGGCTACCTTGCCTCCGGCCCAGCCGACGCCGCGCGCCTACCCGTCCCCTTCTTGCCGATGGGCTTGTCGCTCGACAAGCAGGAGGGCGCCGGGGAGGTGCAGACGCCACTGATTGGCGCCGCCGCCCGCGAGCTGCGTGTGGGCGACCGTGTCTGGTTCCGCCACGCCAAGGCCGGTGAGTTGTGCGAGCGCTTCGACCGGTTGCACCTGATCGAGGGCGAGCGCATCGCTGAGGAGGTCGCGACCTACCGTGGCGAGGGCAAGTGCTTCTTGTGAGAGCGCGGTCAGCGTAGGTCATGTCCCGCCGCCGTCGGCGGCGGGACAGAAGGCGCTGGGCGCGATGGCAGGTGCTAAACCAACGCCGCAAGCTTGCGCCCGGCGACGCCGAGCGCTCGCGTCGTGCCCGCCTCCAAGATCGCCTGCAGATCAACAATGCGAGCCTCGAACTGGTCGAGTGCGTCGTGTCCCGTAACCGCGTAGGCAGGCACGCCCGCCTGGCGCGCGCGAGTGGCGGCCTCGAACGCGGTGCTGCCGGCGAGTGTGCGGTCGTCGAGCTGCGCGCATGCGATCACCAGCGCCCGGGCGGCGCGCATGCGCCGGTCGAAGTCCACTTCATCGAGCGGCTTCGACGCGTTGGTCACGCGCGTGGCGATGTTCTCCTCAAGTGGGCACGCATCGCAGGCAAGGTGTCCCTGGGCCGTTAGTCCGTGCGAGATCGCGGCCGAAACATGCTCGGCACGCAACCCCTCCCCAAACGATCCTGCAAGTACGAGCACGGTCTTGGAGATCACGCCTGGCATCCTTTCAGTCATGCCCGATGACGATCACGTCATGCTCGATGTCTGTGGGCGCGAGCTGCGCGTCTCCAAACCGGAAAAGCTCTTCTTTCCTGAGCCGGGCCTCACAAAGCTCGACCTGGTCGCCTATTACATCGAGTGCGAGCAAGCGGTCGTGCGCCACCTGCGTGAGCGCCCGACCGTGATGAAGCGTTGGGTCGACGGAGTGCAGGGCAAGCCCTTCTTTCAAAAGCGTGTGCCGAGCGGCGCTCCAGAGTGGATCGAGACCGCGACGGTTACCTTCCCCAGCGGTCGCCACGCGCGCGAGCTGGTGCCCAACGACGCCGCTCATCTCGTCTGGGGCGCGAACCTCGGCGTGATCGATTGGAACCCGTGGCCGGTTCGGCGCTCGGATTTGGATCATCCCGACGAGCTGCGCATCGATCTCGACCCAGGTCCGGGCGTCGACTTCGCAACGGTTCGCCGCGTCGCGCTCACGGTGCGCGAGGTGCTCGAGGAGCACAAGCTCCTCGGTTTCCCAAAGACCTCCGGATCGCGTGGCATCCACGTGTTCGTGCGGGTTGTCCCCGAGCACGGCTTCGACGAACTACGCCGTGCCGCGCTGGCGCTGGCGCGCGAGGTCGAGCGACGCATGCCGGGGCAGGCTACGAGCCGCTGGTGGAAGGAGGAACGCCAGGGGGTGTTCATCGACTACAACCAGAACGCCCGCGACCGCACTGTGGCCTCGGCTTATTCGGTGCGCGCGGTGCCCGACGCGCGCGTGTCCTGTCCGCTGGAGTGGGACGAGGTCGCCGACGTAGAGCCGGCCGAGTTGCGTATCGACACGGTGCCGGCAAGGCTGCAAGAGCGCGGCGATCCCTCCGCCACGATCGACGATCACCCAGGCTCGCTGGCCGCTCTGCTCGAGCTTGCGGCGCGCGATGAGCGCGAGGGCTTGGGCGACGCCCCCTGGCCGCCTCATTTCCGCAAGCAGACCGGTGAGCCAAGCCGTGTGCAGCCAAGTCGGGCCAAGGGACGCCCAAAGAGTTGATGGACATGCGCGCCGATACGATCATGCCGCGCGTCTGGGTTGGCCCGATGAGTGTCGGGGAGAGACTGATGAGTGCTGGGGCTAGCCTAGTGAGCGTGGGGAGAGTTCGATGAGTGTCGGGGAGAGACCGATGAGTGCTGGGGCTAGCCTGGTAAGCGTGGGGAGAGCCCGACGAGTGTCGGGGTTGGCCCGATGAGTGTGGAGAGAGCCCGATGAATGCCGGAGGCTCACGGTGAGCCTGCCGCTCACTCCGCCGCTCAAGCCCGAGCTTGCGCTCTCACGCAATACGCTGCCCATAGGGGAGGACTACGTCTACGAGGTAAAGCTGGACGGTTTCCGCTGCATCGCTTTCGTTGACGGCGAAGACGTATTCCTACAGTCGCGCAACGGCAGACCGCTCGGCCGTTACTTCCCGGAGTTGAAGTTTCCTCGCGGCCAATACGTGCTCGACGGGGAGATAGTCGTGCGCGATGCCTCGGGACGCGAGAATTTCGACGCACTTGGCCAGCGAGTCCATCCGGCAGCCTCGCGCGTACAGCGTCTCGCGGCCGAGACCCCGGCCGTCTTCATCGCCTTCGACCTGCTCGCCTACGAGGAGAACTCGTGGCTCGAGCAACCCTTCGCCCAGCGTCGCGCCGGCTTGGAGCGACTGTTCGAGGCACAGCTGTTCGCCGACGCCCCGGTCGAGCTGATGGTCTCGGTCGACACGCCGCAAGCGGCCGAGCCGTGGTTGGCAGATGCCGAGGGCGTGATCGCCAAGGAGCGCTCCGCTCCTTACCTGCCCGGTGAGCGCAAGGGCATGGTCAAGGTGAAGCGCACGCGTACGATCGACGCCGTGGTCACGGGTTGGCGCCCGGGCAAGGAGGAGCACACCGTCGGCGCGCTGATCCTGGCTCTCTACGACGGCGAGGAGCTGCGCGTCGTCGGACACTGCTCCGGTTTGAAGGCGAAGGTCAAGCGCGAGTTGGTCGACTTCTTCGCGCCCTATGAGACGGGCGACCGAGGCTCCTCAGACCCGAGTCGCTGGAGTGCCGATCGCGACTTGGAGTGGGTGGCGCTGCGCCCCGAGCTGGTGGTCGAGATCGACTTCGACCATGTCTCCGCCGGGCGCATCCGCCACGGCGCCAAGCTCAAACGCTGGCGTGAGGACAAGCCCGCACGCGAGTGCACTATCGACCAGCTTGCCGGCTGAGGCGCGACTGATCGATCCGTCTCGACTGGCTCGTCTCGACGGGCTCGTCTTGACGGGCTTGTCTTGACGGGCTTGTCTCGCGGCTCCTCTCGACGGTTCCTCTCGACGGGCTCCTCTCGACCGACCGGATACGCTGGTCAGATGAGTGAGGAGGCAGCCACCACAGCTACCGTGGCCGAGGAGGAGTACTTGCAGATCCTCTTCTGGCTGCACGAGGCTGGCCTGCCGATGACCGGCGCCAACGTGGCCAGAGCCATGCAGCTATCGGCTCCGACCGTGCACGAGATGGTCGGCCGTCTGGAGCGCGACGGCTACATCACGCGCAACTCCTCCCGCGCGATCGCCTTCACCCCCACCGGCGCCGAGCACGCCGAGGGCATAGTGCGCCGCCACCGCTTGATCGAGCGTTTTCTCACCGACGTGCTCGGCGTGCCGTGGGACGAGGTGCACGAGGAGGCCGAGCGCTTGGAGCACGCCATGTCGCCGGTGCTCGAGGAACGTATGTTGGCAGCGATCGGCGATGCCAAGACTTGCCCGCACGGCCACCCAATCGTCGCCGGTGCGCGGCTGGCAGGAGTGCCGCTCGCCGATGTCGAGATCGGCGCCAAGGTGCGTATCCTGCGCTTCGAGAACGAGGCTGAGGACTTGCTGCGCTACTTGAAGGCCTCCGGCATCGAGCCAGGGCTCGAAGGTACGCTTGTGAGCCATGACGACGGGCAAGTGGTCGTCGAAACCGCAGAGGGCCAGCAATGCATTCTCACGCCGTCTGTCGCCGAGACGGTCTCTGTCACAGCCGACCCGTCTCCACCCCCGCGCACAGCGCTACCGGAGCAGTTGGTCCTGGGTCAGCGCTACGGCCGCTAGAGCGACCTAAACGCTTCGGCCAGGCGTGAGACGCCGTCATCGATCTGCTCGGGTGTGACTCCCGAATAGGCAAGGCGCAGCGTGTTCTCGCCGCCGTCGAGCAGGAAGTCGGTCCCCTTTACGAACGCCACTCCCAGCTCGCTGGCAAGGCTGAATAGGGCGCTGACGTCGGTGCCCTCGGGCAGTGTCACCCACATGAAGTAGCCGCCCTCCGGCGCCACGTACTTGGCCTCCGGCAGCTCCCGTTCGAGCGCCGCAGCGAGCGTCCGTGCACGCTTGGCAAGAGCTGTGCGCACGGTCTCGATCGAGCGCTCGATCGCGCCCGAGGCGCAGAACTCGTACACGATCGACTGAGAGACCATACTCGGCGAGATGTAAGTGTTCGTGGCTAGCTTGGCGATCTGTGCGATCAACTCTGTCGGGCCCACCAAGTAGCCGACCCTGATCCCGGGACACACGGTCTTTGAGAACGAGGATGCGTAAACGACGCCCTCAGGTTCCAGTGAGAGCATCGTCGGCAGCTTCTCTCCGCTGAAGCGTAGATCGACGTATGGATCGTCCTCGAATATGAGGAAGCCGTGCTTGGCGGCCAGCTCGAGCAGGGCTTCGCGCTTTGGGAGTGACAACGTATAGCCGGCCGGGTTCTGAAAGTTGGGAATGATGTGCGCGAGCTTCGGCGAGACAGCCCCATCAAGTAGCGCGGCAAGGGCCTCTGTGTCGATCCCGTCGAGTTGCAACTCCACCGGGTGCAGCTTTGCTCCGCGCTCGCGCAGCGACAGCAGCGTGCGGTCATAGGTCGGCCGCTCGACGATCACCTCGTCGCCGCTTTTCACGAGCTGCTCGAACAGAAACGCGTCGGCCTGCATCGACCCGTTCGTGACCAGCACACGCTCGGGCTCCACACCGTGCTTGTCGGCAATCCAAGCGCGCAGACGCGGGTAACCGATCGAAGTGCCATAGGCGGTTGCCCCGGCAGGATCGCTCTCGAACGCGCGCACAGCCGCGTCCTTGAGGCCCTGCACGTCAACGATGTCGAGCGACGGAGCGCCCCGCGCAAAGGAGATCATGGACGACATCCTATGCGGGCGGCTTTGGCAACAGCAGTTTGCTGTACTCGTCGACCAATTCCTCCATCGTGCGTTGTAGCTTTTCCTTGAAGCGCACGAGCTCAGCCCTGTCGATCGGCTGAGGTGGCGGTGGTTGTGGGGTGGGGGAAGCCGTCGCCGGCGCCGGGCCGGGAGGCGGCGGGCCGGGTGGAGGAATCGGCGGCCCCGGCGGGGGCGTGCCCGGCGTCTCCGATGTGGCAGGCGAGAACACGCCCGACGGGAATGCGCCCGATGGAAACGACGCGGTTGGGGGCTGGGGAGAATCGGTGGCGATCTCGCCGTAAGCCGTCTCGCTCACAGGAAACGCCGAGCGAGTCTCAACAGTGGGCTGTGAAGGCAGTTCCTCGCCGCCAAAGACCGCCGGCCCACCAAATGCGTTGTCCACAGCCCGCGCTTGCTCGTCGTCCAGTCTGGTGCCCGTCCCGCCGACATAGTGTTGTTGGACAGCTGTCGTCTCAGCGGCGGTTTGCTGCCAAGCGTCCGCCGGCCTGGTGCCGGGATTCGGTCCGGCGTCAGCGCCTGTGCCTGCATATTGCCCAGCGGTCACTGCCGTGTCGGCGTCTCCTTCGACCGCCTCGTCGACCAGCTTGCCCTGCGCCTGCATTTTGCTCGGCTGCGCGTCGCGCTTGCCGATCGAGGTCAGCTCGCGCTCGAGCTCCTGGAGCTTGATCTCCAGCTCTCCCAGCGTCTTGGCGACCTCTTGGTCCATGTGCCTTAGCGTAGCTGCTGACCGACTGTCGGCGCTGCTGGACGCGCGTCGATTCGCCTCAGCGCCGATTGCTGCCGGTCGCGCGCCGATCGCCTCAGCGCGAATCGGCGCCGACTCCGCCCAGGATCTCGATGGCGAACTCAGCGACTTCGGTGGGGGTGCGCCCGACGCGTACGCCCTTGGCTTCGAGCGCCTGTGCCTTCGCGGCGGCTGTGCCGGCGGAGCCTGACACGATCGCGCCGGCGTGGCCCATCTGCTTGCCCGCAGGCGCGGTGAAGCCGGCGATGTAAGCCACCACGGGCTTGCTCACGTGCTCGGCGATGTACTCGGCGGCCTCCTCCTCGGCGGACCCGCCGATCTCGCCGGAGAGCACAATCAGCTCGGTCTGCTCGTCGCCCTGGAACAGCTCGATGATGTCCACGAACGAGGAGCCCGGCACCGGATCGCCGCCGATACCCACGATCGAGCTGCAACCGAAACCGGCCTGAGCGATCTCATTGCCGATCTGGTAAGTCAGCGTGCCCGAGCGCGACACCACACCGACGTTGCCCTCCTTGAAGAACGAGGCGGGGATGATGCCGACGTTGGCCTTCCCGGGCGAGAGAACGCCGGGGCAATTAGGCCCGACGAAACGGGTGCCCGGATGGTCGCGCTTGAGCGTGTTGTAGACGCGGAGCTCGTCGTGAGCTGGGATCCCCTCGGTGATCGCGATCACAAGATCGACGCCCGCGGCGGCGGCTTCGAGGATCGAGTCGGCGGCGAAGCGCGGAGGCACGAAGATCATTGCGGTGTTCGGCTGCGCCTCCTTGGCGGCCTGCTCCCACGAGTCGAACACCGGGATGCCCTCGACGTCCTGACCCCCCTTGCCCGGCGTGACGCCGCCGATGACGTTGGTGCCGTAGCGGCGGTTGTTGAGCGTGTGGAACGACCCCTCTTTGCCGGTCATTCCGGCCACGCACAGGCGTGTGTTCTCGTCGACCAGCACGCTCATGCGATCTCTCTCCTTGCGTGCGCGTATGGGTGAGGATTTGTGGCGCGCGTGTCGGGGTTGCGCTGGGCTGGAGCACTCACGCCGGCGCTCCCTGCTCGGCGGCGAGCGCGACGACCTTCTCAGCTGCCTCGTTCATGGTCTTGGCGGCGTGCACGTTCGGGAGTGCGGCCTCCCGCAACAGCTGGCGGCCCTGCACGTCGTTTGTGCCGTCCAGGCGTACGACGAACGGCACCGTCGGCTTTATCTCCGCAAAGGCAGCGATCAAGCCCTTGGCGACCTCGTCGCAGCGGGTGATGCCGCCAAAAATGTTGAACAGGACCGCTTTGACTTTGTCGTTGGCGAGGATCAGCTCGACTGCTTGCTTGACCTTGCCGGCGTCCGAGCCGCCGCCGGCATCCAGGAAGTTGGCCGGTGCGCCGCCGGCCTGGGCGACCACATCGAGTGTGCTCATCACGAGCCCGGCGCCATTGCCAAGTATGCCGATATCGCCGTCGAGCGCCACGTACTGCACGCCCTGCTCCTTGGCCCTGCGCTCGATCGGATCTTCGTTCTCGCTGTCGGACAGCCCCTGGTTCTCGGGGTGGCGGTAGAGCGCGTTGCCGTCGAGCGAGACCTTGGCGTCGAGCGCCTTGACCTTGCGCTCCGGGGTCACGATCAAGGGGTTGATCTCCGCGAGCGTGGCGTCCTCCTTCAGCCACACCTCGTACAGCGCGACGAGCGCGTCGGCGACACCCTCGATCACATCGGCGTCGGCACCACCCTTAGTGGCGATCTCGATGGCCTCCTCGCGACTCAGCCCATTCAACGCATCGACATGGTGGCGCACCAGCTTCTCCGGCGACTCCTCGGCCACCTGCTCGATCTCGACGCCCCCCTCGACGCTGAAGATCGCCATCGGCTGCTTGGCAGAGCGATCGAGCAGTACCGAGGCGTAGTACTCGGTCGCGATGTCGCTCGCATGCTCGATCCACAGCGTGCGCACGATGTGGCCCTTGATGTCCAAGCCAAGGATGTTGGTCGCGTGCTCGCGCGCCTGCGCCTCGTCGTCGGCAAGCTTTACGCCGCCGGCCTTGCCGCGCCCGCCAATCAGCACCTGTGCCTTTACGACGACGGGATAGCCGATCTCGTTCGCGGCCGCCACGGCCTCCTCGACGGTGGTGACCGCCTGGCCGTCTGACACCGCCAGCCCGTGACGGGCGAACAGCTGCTTGCCTTGATACTCGAGTAGGTCCATGCGCGGCGCGAGACTCTAATGGATTCAAGTCCCACCCGCCTGGGTGCGCGCCAAAGGGCCGTGTCGGGCTTTTGTGTGCGGCGGGTCGCGTCGGCGGGCGGGTATCTGGGTACGGCGCAACGCGTGCCGAGGCGTCGGCGGGCGGGTGTCTGGGTACGGCGCAACGCGTGCCGAGGCGTCGGCGGGCGGGTGTCTGGGTACGGCGCAACGCGTGCCGAGGCGTCGGCGAGCGGGTATCTGGGTACGGCGCAACGCGCGCCGAGGCGGCGGCGAGCGGGTATCTGGGTACGGCGCAACGCGCGCCGAGGCGGCGGCGGGCGGGTATCTGAGCATGGCGCAACGCGCACTGAGGCTTCCGCGAGGCATAATGCCCGCCCCATGCCTATTCCAAAGAACATCACCTTCGTCACCTTCGACGTCTATGGAACCCTGATCGATTGGGAGACAGGCATCTACGAGGCGTTCGCCAAGGAGGCCGAGCGCGACGGCTTCGAGATCGACCGCAACGTCTTGATCCCGTTGTTCCACGAGATCTCCCAGGAAATCGAGGCCGGTTCCTACGAGCTCTATGCCGAGGTCCTGCGCCGCACCGCGATCTTGATCGCGGATCGTCTGGAGTGGAAACTCGAACCCTCCCGCTCCGGCTTCCTCCCGGACTCTGTGCAGCGCTGGAAGCCATTCAAGGAGACCGCAACGCAACTGAACAAGCTTGCCAAGAAGCACAAGCTCGGCCTGATCTCCAACATCGACGACAAGTTGCTCGGCCAGACGCGCCGGCACATCCCGATGGACTTCGACCTCGTCGTCACCGCCCAGCAGGTCCGCTCCTACAAGCCCGACCCGGCACACTTCGTCGAGTGCGCGCGGCGCCTGGGCTCAAAGAAGGGTTGGGTGCACGTAGCGGCAAGCCATCATTCCGACGTCTCCCCGTGCATCAAGGCGCGCATCCCGGTCATCTGGGTCAACCGCAACAAGCAGACGCTTGACTCCTCGCAGCGCAAGCCCACGGCGGAAGTGCCGAACCTGCGCGAGGCCGCAAAGCTCTTGGGTATCGCCTGACGCGTGCGCGTCGTCTCGCTGCACGCTGACGTACTGCTCGCCACAAGTGCCATCTGGCAGACCAATTGCGTGATCGTGCGCGGCACAGCGCGGGAGGACGCAGGCAATCCCGTCAAGGTCCATATCGCCGGAGAGTCTGGTCCGGCCGCCGAGACGTTCGTGATCGACTCGCCCATCCTGCCCGAGGAGCTCGACACGCTGCCCGCGCTGATCGGTCAGGCCGGCTTCCCCGCTCCAAGCGGCTTGCTCGCGACCCACGCCGATTGGGATCATCTTCTAGCCCGTCTTGCCTTTCCCGAGGCGGCTCTCGGCTGTGCCGCCTCGACGGCGCGACGGTTGAGCGCAGCGCCCGGCACGCCCCAGCGAGAGTTGCGTGCCTTCGACAGGCAGTTCTATGTGGAGCGCCCTCGGCCTTTGATGCTGGGCTCGATCCAGGCGCTCGACGTACCTGGCCAATGTGAGATCGGTCTACGCGAGCTGCAGCTGCATCCAGCCGATGGCCACACCGAGGACGGCATGGCCATTTGGCTGAATTGGGCGAAGGTACTGGTGGTTGGGGACTATCTCTCCACGGTGGAGGGTCCTCAAGTGAATGGCTCCAGGGCTGCATATATCGCCACGTTGGCGCGCCTGCGTCCGCTGGTGGAATCGGCCGAGTACGTCGTGCCCGGTCACGGTCCTGTGCTCGATGGCGGTCGGGCGCTCGAGTTGCTGGAGGAAAACCGTGCGCTTGTCGCCGGTATGTGACGACGAAGTGTTGGCGCGTCAGGAGTCGTTGCGGCGCACGTACCAGTTGACTGTCATCTCGGCGACGACGGTTCCGTCGGCGTTGGTCATCTCCACCTCGACGGGGAAGCGCACGCGGCCCTCTGCGTCCAGCTTCGCCTTCAGCTCGTCACGATCCTCGCTGAAGCGAGCGGTGGCCGTGATCTCGCCCTTGGCGAGCTTCTTGTAGGCAATTTGCGCCGACTCGGCAAGCGGCGTTATATCGCCCATGATGTCCAGGAAAGCCCCTACGAACGCGGCACCGGAAGCTGCCTCGCCGGCGGAGAACAGGGCGCCCGCGTGCTGGGAGCCGACGTGGTTGCGCAGGTGCTGCTCGTCTGGGAGTCGCACGATGCCGTGGTCCTCGGCGACCGTGATCGTGTCCAAGCCGAGGTGCACGTTGAATGGGATCGCCTGGCTCAATCCGGCGGCGACGGCGGTGTAGTCCACTGCTGACATGTTCTCCTCCGTGCTCTCGTTTGTGTGCGTGGCGCTGCTCGGCTCGGATGCTCAGCAGCCGGCTCGGCTCAGCTCTCGCCAGCCGGTGCCTCGCTCTTGATCGTGGCGATCGGCGCGCCCGCGTTGATCGGCTCGCCCTCGGTGATAGGCAGCTCGGCGATCGTCCCGGCCTTATGCGCTGTGATCTCGTTCTCCATCTTCATCGCCTCGATGATGCAAAGAATCTGACCCTCGGTGACGGTATCGCCCTGTTTGACGAGCACCTTCCACATGTTCCCCTGCAGCGGCGACTCGAGGATATCGGGCCCACCCGCCCCACCCGCCCCGCCCGCACCGCCGGCCGACTTCGCACGGGCTGCGCGCTTGGGTGCGCCCTGCCCCGCTGGCGCGGAGCCGTTGAGTGTCACGCCGCCACCGAACGGGGCGCCGAGAACCTTCACGTCGAAGCGCTGGCCCGATACCTCCACGGTGTAGCTCTGCTCGACCTTCTCCGGTTCGTCCTCGTCCTCACTCCTGGGAGGGGACTTCTCGAACGCGAGCGTCTTCAGCCAGGCCTTGTCCTCGAGCAGCTCGCGGCAGGTCTCGCCTTTGGCCCACTGCTCGGTCGCAAGCAGTGCCTTGTGGAAGGGAATCAAGGTCTTCAGCCCCTCGATCTCGTATTCCTCGAGCGCTCGCAACATGCGCCACGTAGCCTGCTCGCGGTCGGCGTCCCAGACGATCAGCTTGGCCACCATCGGGTCGTACATGGGCGAGACTTCGCCGCCGGCGCCAACGCCGGAATCGACCCGCACGCCTGGCCCTTTGGGCTCAGAGTAAGCGCCAATCTTCCCTGGCGCGGGCGCGAAGTTCTTCGAGGCATCCTCCGCGTTGATGCGGCACTCGATCGCGTGCCCGCGCAGAGCAACGTCCTCCTGGCGCACCGCAAGCGGCTCGCCGGCCGCCGCGCGAATGCCTTCCTTGACGATGTCCACGCCCGTGGTCATCTCGGTCACGCAGTGCTCGACCTGCACACGTGTGTTCATCTCCAGGAAGAAGTATTCGGATTTGGACTTGGACCCGCCCACCCCAGGTGGGTCCCGATTCGAAGCAAGCAGCCCCTCGATCGTGCCGGCGCCGACGTAGTTGACGGCGCGCGCCGCCTCCACGCCGATCTTGCCGATGCGCTCGCGCAGCTCCTCGTCGACAACCCACTCGGGTGCCGGCGACTCCTCGATCACCTTCTGGTGGCGGCGCTGGATAGAGCAGTCGCGCTCGCCGAGGTGGATCACGTTGCCGAGCGTGTCGGCCAGCACCTGTACCTCGACGTGACGGGGATCGTGCAGGTAGCGCTCCAGGTAGACGGTCCCGTCGGAGAAGAACTTCTCGCCCTCGCGGCTGGCCCCCTCGAAGGCGCCCTCCAACTCGTCCTCAGTGAGCGCCACGCGAAAGCCCTTGCCGCCGCCGCCGCCGGACGCCTTCACCGCGACGGGAAAGCCGATCTCCTGCTTGGCGATTTTCAGGGCGTCGGCGACCGTCGCCACGGCCTCCGTCGTGCCCGGGACGATCGGCACTCCGGCGGCCTGCATCAGCTCGCGGGCACGCGTCTTCGATCCCATTGCCTCGATCGCGCTCGCTGGAGGACCGATGAACACGACCCCCGCGTCCTCGCAAGCCTGTGCGAAGGGCGCGTTCTCGGCGAGGAAGCCGTAGCCGGGATGGATCGCCTCGGCGCCCGAGCGCTTGGCGACGTCGAGGATCTTCTCCACGTTGAGGTAGTTCTCGGCGGCCGGTCCGTCGCCGAGGTTGAAAGCCTCGTTGGCGCGCGCCACATGCAGCGCGTCACGGTCGAGCTCGGAGTAGACAGCCACGGAGGCGATGCCCATCTCCTCCAGGGCTCGCAAGATGCGCACGGCAATCTCGCCGCGGTTGGCTACCAGAACCTTCGAGAACATCGGGCCGGGAGCTTAGTCAAATGGCGGCGGCGACGACCAGCCCGGCCCCAACCGTGTTGTTGGAGGCTTCATCGATCAGGATGAAGCTGCCGGTGCGGCGGTTGCTCTCATACGGATCGAACACGAGCGGAGCACTGGTGCGCAGACGGATACGGCCGATGTCGTTGAGCCCGAGCTCCTGTGGAGCACCGGCACGCTCAAGCGTGTGCACGTCGACGTGGTCGCACAGCTCGTCCACGATCGCCGTCACCTCGCGAGTGGTGTGCTTGACGAGATAGCGCCCGCCTTGGCGTAGGGGCTGGTCGGTCATCCAGCAGACGTCGGCTTCGAGCTCGCGCGCGACGGTAGGCGCCTGCTCGACACGGCAGATCGTCTCGCCCCTGGATATGTCCAGCTCGTCGCTCAGTCGCAGCGTCACCGACATCGGCGCGAGCGCCTCGGGAAGCTCACCGTCGTAGGTGTCGATCGCGGCGATGCTCGTGCGCTGACCGCCGGGTAGGACCACGACCTCCTCGCCCACTCGAAACGCACCGCTTGCGACCTGCCCCGCATAGCCGCGGTAGTCGCTGTGGGTGGGTGGGGACCGATTCACCGCCGGGCGGATTACCCACTGCACCGGAAAGCGCGCCGGCCGGTCGTAAGGATGGTCGTAGGCCACCTCGACCTGCTCGAGCAAATCGAGCAGGGTTGGGCCGGAATACCACTCCATCCCTTGCGAGCGATCTACGACGTTGTCGCCGTTGAGGGCGGACATCGGGATGTAGGTGATGTCGCGGCCCATCCCCGTCCCTGTGCCGATCCCGTGCAGCTTCTGGGCAAACCCCGCGAACTCGGCCACTAGCTCGTCAAAGCGCTCCTGGGAGTAGTCGACCAGGTCCATCTTGTTGACCGCAACTACCAGGTGCGGGATGCCAAGCAGCGCACTGATGAAGGCGTGGCGCTTGGACTGCTCGAGCACCCCCTTGCGCGCATCGAGCAGGATCACCGAGAGATCGGCGGTCGAGGCGCCGGTGACCATGTTACGCGTGTACTGCTGATGCCCGGGGCAGTCGGCGATGATGAAGCGGCGCTTGAGCGTGGCAAAGTAGCGGTAGGCCACGTCGATCGTGATCCCTTGCTCGCGCTCGGCGCGCAGCCCGTCGGTCAGCAGCGCCAGGTCGAGCGCGCCCTCGCCGCCGCGCCGCTCTGAGGCTTGAGCCACATGGTCGAGCTGGTCCTCGAACACCTGCTTGGTGTCGTACAGCAGCCGCCCGATCAGGGTGCTCTTGCCGTCGTCCACGGAGCCGGCGGTGGTGAAACGCAGCAGGTCGAGCGTCATTGCCAAGCTTTCTCAGCAGAGGCGGCAGAACTTCCGCTCCTACGGGCCGCACGTCCCGTCGCGTGGGCCGGCGTAGCCAAAAAAAACAAGCTCACTAGAAGTACCCGGCCTTCTTACGATCCTCCATCGCGGCCTCTGAGACGCGGTCGTCCGCGCGCGTCTCGCCACGCTCGGTGATGCGGGTCGCGGCGATCTCGGTCACGACTTCCTGCAACGTGGCAGCTTGCGAACGTACGCCGCCGGTGCAGCTCATGTCGCCCACCGTGCGGTAGCGCACCGTCTCTGAGAACACGCTCTCGCCGTCGATCAGCTCCGTCCCTTCGCGCCATGCGTAGAGCATGCCGTCGCGCTTGAATACCTCACGCTCGTGGGCGAAGTAGATCGATGGCACCTCCAGCTGCTCCTGGTCGATGTACTCCCACACGTCAAGCTCGGTCCAGTTGGAGATCGGAAAGACGCGCACGTTCTCGCCCTTCTTGATGCGCCCGTTGTAGAGATTCCAAAGCTCGGGTCGCTGGCTCTTGGGATCCCAGCCGCCGAAGTCGTCGCGGAAGGAGAACACGCGCTCCTTCGCGCGTGCGCGCTCCTCGTCGCGGCGCGCACCGCCGAAGGCCGCGTCGAACTTGTGCTCGGCGATCGCGTCGAGCAGGGTCACGGTCTGGAGCTGGTTGCGCGAAGCCCGCGCCCCTTTCTCCTCGACGGCCCTGCCGCTGTCGATCGACTCCTGCACGGAGGCCACGATCAGGCGCTCGCCGAGCTCGGCCACGCGCCGATCGCGGAACTCGATCACCTCAGGGAAGTTGTGCCCGGTGTCCACATGCATCAACGGGAACGGAAAGGGGCCAGGCCGAAATGCCTTCTCGGCGAGTCGCAGCAGCACGATCGAGTCCTTGCCGCCGCTGAACAGCAGTACCGGGCGCTCGAGTTCGGCTGCCACCTCGCGCATCACGTGGATAGCCTCGGACTCGAGCGCTCGCAGGTGACTCAACTGGGGCCGCTCGGCGACGCTCACGGGTGTCTCTCCCAGCCCAATCCAGGCCACGCAGAGCAAGCTGGGCGAGATTGGAAGCGCCCACCCACCCCGCGAAGTGTGCCTCGCACACGAGCGACCGAGGACGCAGATCCAGAGCAGCTATACGTGTGCATGAATTCCGCACTCGGTCTTCGCGGTGCCTGCCCAACGGCCCTCGCGCCCTGTGCCTGGCTGAGTGCAGGGCGCGCAGCCGATCGAGGAGTAGCCCTGGTCGTGCAGCGGGTTGTAGGGGAGATCGCGCTCGAAGATTCGCGCCCACAGGTCCTTCTCGGTCCACTGTGCCAGCGGGTTGTACTTGCGCAGCTCGCGCTTGCTGTCGACTTCGATCAGCTCGGTGTTCGCGCGCGTGGCCCCCTGCTCGCGCCTGATACCGGTGATCCAGCCATCAGCGCCTTGCAGCGCGTGCTCCAGGGCGGCCACCTTGGCAACCGAGCAGCAGTGCTCAGGCCCGCTCCATGGTGCGCTTACGCTACTCGCGTCGTGAACCTCGACCGTGATCCCAAAGCGCTCCTCGAATGCCTTCCACGTTTGCAGCGTCTCGGGAAAAAGGACCCCGGTGTCGATCGTCGCGATCCTTACGGGCGTCTTTCCGTCGCCGACTCGCAACAGCTCGTCGATCAGCACCGACTCCTCCTTCTGGAAGGAGCACAGCAGCACGACTTTGTCGCCGTGGCGCTCGACTGCCTCGCGCAGAGTGTCGCTCAGGCCGTTTGCCGGCTCATCGCGCGCGGCGACAGACGACGCAGCCAGGCCGGCGGCATCATGGGAGGCGACGGCATCGGCCGTCTCCGCCGGTGGATCGTTCAGACCGCGCACTCGCCCTCGCCGCGGATCACCTGGAACGGCACGTCGCGGTTCCAGTCGATGAACGTGTTCATTGTCTCCAAGCTGAAGTCAACGGGCAGCGAAAGCTCCTTGACGAGCCCTTCGAGCTCCGGCGTGCCGACGCGCTCTATGAACGCCCCCCACTGCTCGCCCTCGTTGCGATTGGCTTCGTAATGGCGGATCCAGCGCTCCACAGCCTCCGGCACGCGCTTGGAAGGCAGACGCAGCTTCAGGCGTTGGCCAAACTTCACCTCGCCGCCTTCCCACACGCCACCAACGTGGGGTATGTAGGCGGGAATCGTGTGCTCGCCGACCTTGATCGACGCCCCGTAGAAGCCGATCGCGCCGAGATGATGCTGGCCGCACCCGTTCGGGCAGCCGCTCATCTTGATGTGGATCTGGCGTGTCAGGGGATCGGTGATGTTCATCTGCTCGATGCGCTCTTCGATCGCCTTGTTCAGGCCCATCGAGCTGGTGATCCCGAGCTTGCAGCTATCGGTTCCGGGGCAGGACACGACGTCGCCGATCTCGCGCGAGCCGGCTCCGCTCAGGTCCAGCGCCGAGAGCGCACGCCACACGTCGTACACGCTCTCCTGGCGTACCCAGCGCAGCACCAGGTTCTGCTGGACGGTCGTGCGCGCGTAGCCGCCCGCGAAGTCACGCATGATCTGGCTTAGGCCCCTGAACTGCTCGGGGGTCAGGTCTCCACGCACGATCTTGACCTCGACGGTGACGAAGCCTTCCTGCTTCTGCGGCTGCACGTTGGCCTGCTGGAAGCGCTCGAACTCGGAGATGTCGCCGTTGGGACTGCCGTAGGTGGCGGGAGGCGCCGGCGCCGCCTCGCGCTCGTCGTCGAGGAACAGACGATGCTCGATCGAGAAGTCGCGTTCTGAGACCCAGTCGCCCTTCAACTCCTCCTCGACCTGGTTGCGCAGCTCGTCGATCCCGAACTTGTCCACGAACACCTTGATGCGTGCCCGCGCGCGGTTGACGCGCAGCCACTCCTGGCGGTCGAAGATCCTGAAGACGGCCTCTGAGATCTTCAGGTAGTCGCCGTTGTCGAGCTCCACGAAGTCGTACAGCGCGGGTGCCACGCGCGGCATGATCGAAGTGCCGCCGCCCACCAGCATCTCTACACCCTTGACCTCTGTGCCGTCGGGGTGGGTGGGCTCGGGGTGGGTGGCCTCCTTAATTCTTGCGCGGAAGGCGATGTCGTGGATCTGGCTGATCGCACGGTCGCGTGGCGAGCCGTCGAAGGAGGTCTTGATCTTGCGTGGCATCCCCTGCGTGGTGGGATGCCTGACGAAGTAGCGCGCATAGGCGCCTGCATAGGGGGTGAGGTCGAACAGCTCGTCGGCGGCCACTCCGGCCCAGGGATCGCCGGTGACGTTGCGCACGGTGTTGCCACAGCCCTCGCGGCTCGATAGCCCGGCCTCGCCCAGCTCCCTGATCGCCTTCTCGGCCTCGGGCAGCGGGATGTGGTGCATCTGGATGTTCTGGCGTGTCGTCACATGACCCTTGCCCAAGGGTGCGTACTTTTCGACGACGTCGGCGAACTTGTCCATCTGCTCCGGCGTGACGCCGCCGAAGGGAAGCTTCACGCGGATCATCTGCACGTCGGGCTGGCGCTGACCGTAGACGCCTTGCTTGAGGCGGAACTTGATGAACTCGTCCTCGGGCATGTCGCCCTGGAGGAACTTGGTGGCCTCTGTCTTGAAGTCGTCGTACTCCCGTTGCAGGATCGGGATCACATGCCCGGGGACGTTCTGCAGGATCTCGGGGTCCTCCAGAGACCCCTTTTTGGCGGGCGCCTCGGCGGGTATCGAAACTGGCTCCATCTGGCGAAGACCTCCTGGTCCGGGTTGGGGATTGGTGGGTCCCGGATTTATCGTTTTGCGACCGGCAAAGGGATTGGGGCTAAAGCCTAGCGGCTTTCAGGTATTTAGCCAAGGGTCCGGCTCGTCGCCGAGACCCGTGCGTGCCACGCCTTCGAGCATAGCCGCGCGCGTCCATGGGTCCAGATGCTCGATTGGTCGCGCCGGCTGGGGCGCTGTGTCGCGCATGAATCGCTCTAGCGCAGCCACGATCGCTGCCGCCTCAGCCGGTGAGGCCGAGGGCGCGATGGGCTTCAACTGAGGGCGACGATTGACCATCTTGTCTTGTTTCCGACTTGCCCGGTGTCTCTGTTTGGGCGCGCGTGAGTTGGAGAGAGAGCAGGGGATGTATGTCTCTTTTTATGCAATTCACCATAGTGACTACTATTTGTAGCTATTATGGTAGTTTCCAAAAAAAACAACATACAACTCCCCTCAAAGCGGGATGTTGCCGTGCTTGCGCTTCGGGCCCGGCTCGCGCTTGGTGTGCAGCGTGTCGAGCGCCGCGATCAGCTTCGGGCGCGTCTCGTGCGGAATGATCACGTCGTCGATGTACCCGCGCTCCGCGGCGGTATAGGGGTTGGCAAAGCGCGCCTTGTAATCGTCCATCAGCGTCTGCCTGCGCTCCTGCGGGGTCGGGCTTCCCGCGATGTCGCGCCGATAGATGATGTTAACCGCGCCCTCCGGACCCATCACTGCCACCTCGGAAGTGGGCCAGGCGAAGTTGAAGTCGGCGCCGAGGTGCTTCGAGGACATCACGTCGTAGGCACCCCCGTATGCCTTGCGCGTGATGATCGTGATCTTCGGCACCGTCGCCTCGGCGAACGCGTACAGGAGCTTGGCGCCGTGGCGGATGATCCCGCCCCACTCCTGGGCTGTGCCGGGTAGAAACCCAGGTACGTCGCAGAACGTGATCAAAGGGATGTTGAACGCGTCGCAGGTGCGCACGAAGCGTGCCGCCTTGGCCGAGGCGTCGATGTCGAGCACGCCCGCCAGCTGGTTTGGCTGGTTGCCGACGATCCCCACGGCGTGGCCGTCCAGGCGCGAGAAACCACAGATGATGTTCTTGGCGTAGTGCTCGTGCACCTCGAAGAACTCGCCGTCATCCACGATCAGGCGCACCACGTCGCGCATGTCGTACGGCTTGTTGGGGTTGTCTGGCACCACATGGTCGAGCTCGGCGTCCATGCGCAAGGGATCGTCGCTCGGTTGCACACGCGGCGTGGTTTGCATGTTGTTCTGCGGCAGGAAGCTGACCAGGTAGCGGCAGTCCTCAAGGCACGCGTCCTCGTCCTCGGAGGCGAATTGCGCCACGCCGGACTTGGTGTTGTGGGACATCGCCCCGCCCAGCTCCTCGAACTCGACTTCCTCACCGGTGACCGTCTTGATCACGTCGGGGCCGGTGATGAACATGTGCGATGTCTCCTTCACCATGAAGACGAAGTCGGTGATCGCCGGCGAGTACACAGCGCCACCCGCGCACGGTCCCATGATCAGCGAGATCTGCGGGATCACGCCCGAGCTGCGCACGTTGCGCAGGAACACGTCGCCGTAGGAGCCAAGCGAGACGACCCCCTCCTGAATGCGCGCTCCACCGGAGTCGTTGATGCCGATCACCGGGCAGCCGATCTTGGCGGCCAAGTCCATGATCTTGCACATCTTCTCGCCCATCACCTCGCCCAACGAGCCGCCGAAGACCGTGAAGTCCTGGCTGAACACGCACACCCGCCGCCCGTCGATCGTGCCGTGGCCGGTCACCACCGCGTCGCCCCACGGCCGGTTCTTCTGCATGTCGAAGTCGTATGTGCGGTGGCGTACGAACGTGTCCAGCTCCTGGAAGGAGCCGGGGTCGAGCAGCTTCTCCACGCGCTCACGCGCCGTGTACTTGCCGCGGGCGTGCTGCTTCTCCTCGGCCTCGGGGGCCGAGTGCAGGGCGGCCTCACGCAGCTCGTTCAGCTGGGCGAGCTTCTCGTCGTAGGTTTCGGGGGCCTTCGAGCGCACGGGGCGCGGAATCTTATCCGCTGTCATGCGCCTGGCAGCGCGTCGCGCCGATAGACCTGTGCTTGCGCCTGGCTGGCTATCGGCTAGGTGTCTGGCAGGCGCATGTCTGGTAGCCTGGCTGACTACTATGGCTTTGGAGATTAATCCATTCGTTTATTCGCATCCACTGGCGCCCGAGGAGATCATCGACCGCGACGGAGAGACCGCGACGTTGCTCAAGCATGCTTTGGGCGGGCACTATGTGCGCCTATACGCGCCGCGCAAGTACGGGAAGACGAGCTTGCTCAGGCGAGCTCTCCGCGACGGAGAGCAGCAGGAGAACTTGATCCCTGTGCTCGTGGACCTCTATCGAGTCTCGTCGATCGCCGATGTGACGGTGCGCTTCGAGCGCGCCTACTCCAAGCAGCTGAAGGGCGCGTTGCGAGCAAGGGTGGAGGACTTCCTGCAGAAGACAGGCATCGGATTGTCGCTAGGCGCCTACGGCATCAGCGCCAAGCTGCAGATGGGAGCGAAGATGGACCCGTTGCCTGCGCTCCACGCATTGCTCGACCTCCCGCTCAGACTCGAGCAGAGTGGCGGTTACCGGGCTTTCATAGCGCTCGACGAGTTCCAGGACATCGAGCGGATCCCCGACCTCGACGGGCTGATCCGGAGCCATATTCAGCTACAGGGAGAGGTCGCCTCATATGTCTTCGCCGGCTCCGAGCCGGGCATGATGAGGCAGCTGTTCGAGACCAAGGAGCGACCTCTCTATGGCTCGGCCGTTCCTCTGCATTTGCAGCGGCTCGCCGCGCAAGACATCGCGAGCTACGTCGAGCAGCGCTTTCGCGAGAGTCGCCGCTCGGTTGGCGAGGCGCTCAATCCCTTGCTGGACAGCGCCCAAGGTCATCCGCAGCGAGCGATGCTGCTTGCCCATCGCCTATGGGAGGAGCTCGATGTCGGCGCGACCGCAACGCTCGATCACTGGCGCGCGGCTCACGCCGCGACGCTTGCCGAGCTGGAGCCCGAGTTTGACGCGCAGTGGCGCGGGTTCGACACCTCCGAGCAGAAGACTATGCGCGCGATCGTGGCCGGCGCCGGCTCGCCCTACCGCGGTGAAGTCCTGAACCGCCTCGAGCTCACCAAGGACAGGGTCCGGCGGGCGCTCCCACGGCTGCTCGCAACCGCTGAGATCGAGAGCGACGGCAATGGCTATCGCGTGGTCGATCCGTTGCTGGCAGAGTGGATCGAGCGACTGAGTGGCGCGCCACTTTAGGCGAGCGGCGAAGGTCTTTGGGACTCAACCGCGCGAGAACGGCCGGTGGTGCGCAGCGCCTAGGCGGTCGAGCACACCGGTGAGCAGCTCGGTCGTCTCCGCGGTCATCTGGTCTTCCAAGGACTCGAGTTCGGTGGCCAGGTCATCTGCCGGTTCTAGGGCTTCGGGTTGAGCGGGTTGAGCGGGCGGATCGGGGTAGATCGGCTCTGGCGCTGCCAGTGCGACTACCTCTATCTCTAGCTCGATAATCGCGACAGGCTTCGCCTTGCGTTTACGGAAGAGTCGCGCAAAGAATCCAAGTTGTGGTTCGGGCTCCACAGGGGATGGCTCCGGATCTGGCTCGACGGAGGCGACCGGTTCGGGCTCGGGCTCGGCATCGGCCGGCTCTGGGGCAACCGGCTCTGCGATCGCCTCAGCTTCCGACGGGAGCTCCTCTACGACCGGCGCGGTGCGCGTCACCGACAAGGTGACCCTCGTGCCCCAGCCGGACTGCTTGAGATGCACGACGCCGCTGGCGCCCTCTGCCTCCCACTCGACCTTCGTCTCGGGCTCGACCGCGGTGATGCGGATCTCGCCGAGCTCGGATAGATGGCGGGCGAGCGCATCTGGGTTGCTCAACTCCGACCATAGCTCGGGTGGAGACTTCACAAGGGTGCGTTGCACCTCGGTCGAGACGCTCATCGCTTCGAGGTTCGAGCGGCGTGGCGAGAGTCCTTCTATGCGGTCGCCGGTGCGCCGTGAGGGGCGATCAACTCCTGTTCGTGCAGCAGCTCCGCCAGCTGGACCGCATTTGTCGCCGCGCCCTTGCGCAGGTTATCGGCGACGATCCACATGTCCAAAGCGCGCTCGTGGCCCGGGTCGCGGCGGATGCGCCCGACGAATACCTCGTCATGGCCGGTGGCCTGCGTCGCCAGCGGGTAGAGCGAGGCGCCGGGATCGTCGGCCACGGTGATGCCGGGCGCGGCGCGTAGCAGCTCGCGCGCCCGTTCGGGACTGAGATCGTCTCGTGTCTGCACGTTGACAGCCTCCGAGTGGCCGTTGACGACAGGTACGCGCACGCAGGTCGCGCTCACGCGGATCGACCCGTCACCGAGGATCTTGCGCGTCTCGTTGATCAGCTTGCGCTCCTCGTCGGTGTGGTCGTCCCCAGGTGCAAAGCTGCCGGCGTGGGGCAGTGCGTTGAAGGCGATCTGGTGGGCGTAGGCTTGCGGCGGCTCGATCTCCATCCCGTGCAGCAGCGCGTGGGACTGGTCCAGCAGCTCGTCCACCGCCTTCTTGCCCGTGCCCGACACGGCCTGGTAGGTGGAGATCACCAGTCGCTCGATACCGGCCGCGTCGTGCAGCGGGCCCAGCGCCACCACCATTTGCATCGTTGAACAGTTGGGGTTGGCGATGATTCCCCGATGGGACGCCAGTGCTGTCGGGTTGACCTCCGCGACGACAAGCGGCACGTCGTCGTTCATGCGCCAGTACGAGCTGTTGTCGACGACGACGGCGCCGGCCTCAACGAAGCGCGGTGCCCACTCGCCCGAGGTCGATCCACCTGCGGAGAACAGTGCCAGGTCGAAGCCTTGGATCGTCTCCTCGCTGAGCGGTTGCACGATGCCAACACCCTCGATCTCCTTGCCGGCCGAGCGCTCGGAGGCGAACGGCACGACCTCGCGCGCCGGGAAGCCACGCTCGCGCAGCAACTGCAGCATCAGCGTTCCCACCTGCCCGGTGGCGCCCACAACGGCGACTCTGTAGCGCTGGCTCATAACGCTATCCAGGGTACAGACGGCTGTTCAGCCGGTGAGCGCACGCCAAGCGTCGGGGTCGTGCGATGGCACGAGGGTCGTCTGCGGGTTGGCGAGCGCGAACGCCTTGATCTCCGCGATTGAGGCGCGCGCGGCTGCGTCGTTGTCGGTGAGCAGCGGCAAGATCTCCTCGTGGATGTTGCGCAGCGTGTAGGCGGCGTCGCCGACGAGCAAAGCTTGGCCTCCGTCGGCCAAACGCAGCAGTACGGATAGGTGTCCTGCGCTGTGACCCGGAGTGGAGATCAGGCGGATCGTGCCGTCGCCGAGCAGGTCGATCGTCCGCTCGAACGTCGTATACGGCTCGCCGTCGCGATCGAAGTCAAGCAACTGCATCCGCGAGACGGCAGGCAGGTGGTGCGGCACATAGCCCTTGCCGGCAGGGAATTTGCGACGAGTCGCCGTCCACTCGGCGTCCGATACGGTGAACTTGGCGTTTGGCAGCAGACGCATACCGCTCGTGTGGTCGAGGTGGAGGTGGGTCATGAGCACCCGCTCGATGGAGTCTGGCTCGATGTCAAGCGCGCGCAGTTGCTCGTCAAACGGCTCCTCGGCTGGTCGTAGGCCCCTGAACATCAGGCTTAGAGGTATGCCGAAATCACGACGTGGGTTCTCTCGCGCGTCGCGGTGCATGCCCGTGTCGATCAGGATCGTGCCGGCGGAGGGGTGACGGACTACAAAGGCGAGGCACGGCGCTTGCAGCGTCTCACCGAACGGCGAGATGCCGCTGAGGATGCGCCTCGCTGGGTTGCCTCCAGCGCGATAGACATAGCCATAGGGCATTGACACTTTCGCCGTGACGATCGTGTCGAGCTCCACACCGGTGGCGTTCACGCTCAGCGCCGCCTACGTTTTGAGGACCATGAACAGGATCGTGAGTATCACGAGCAGGTCCATCGTGGCGCCCACGGCGCCGATGCGGCGCACGAGTGTGTCGTGCTCGGCGCTGAATGTCACGGGGCCGTCGCCGCCAGCGGCGAGGTCAATGTCTGCTACCTCGACTAGACGCTTCTCGTTGGGGCTCAGGAACATGCCCTCGACGGCGCCGATCACGACTGCCACGGCGATGCCCCACTGGACATAGAACTCGCTCCACACGTGCAGTTTGGAGGCGAGGTAGATGCCGCAGACCACGACTATGGCAAGGCCGGGCATGATCACCTTGACGCTAATCGCGTGGATCGCGCGGTACAGCGCCGGCAGGGAGCGCGAGTCGGCTTTGCCTACGGCGCCGAGCAGCACCGGGTAGGCGAACGTCGCGCCGAAAGCGAATACCACGGCCATGATGTGCACGGCCAAGACCACTTCGAAGAACTGCACCGTTGCGATCACGGGCGAAATCCTATTGATCCGGGCCGACCCGTACGTGTACGGGTCGGAACCATCGGCGCATGCGCCGATGGACGGGACGTGCATGCACGTCCCGAGCAGGGCCGCATGCGGCCCTGCAGCCCATGCCGCATGCGGCATGGGCTCTCGGCTTATCGCTTCTCATTCAGAACGTCGGCGCGTACTTGCCGAAGACGTCCTGCATCGCGCCGCACACCTCGCCTAGCGAAGCACGGTCCTTCAAGGCTTGGCGGATCGACGGCAGCAGGTTCTCGCTGCCGCGCGCGGTCTCGCGCAGCTCCTCGAGACGCTTGTCGACCAGCTGTTGATCGCGGTTGGCCTTGAACGCCTTCAAGCGCCCCACCTGTTCGCGCTCTGACTCGGGGTCCACGCGCAGCAGGTCGGGGACTTCGATGTCGTCCTCCTCGAACTTGTTGACGCCCACGACGATGTCCTGGCCGATGCGATAGCGCTCCTGGTAGCCCCAGGCGGACTCGTCGATCTCACCCGTGATGAACTGGATCGCGTTGACCGACCCACCGAGCGCGTCGACCTTCGCGATCAGCTCGTTCGCGCGTGCTTCGATCTCGTCGGTGAGCGACTCCACGAAATAGGAGCCGGCGAACGGGTCGACCGTGTCGGCCGCGCCCGACTCGTACGCAAGGATCTGCTGAGTGCGCAACGCCGTCTTGGCCGCGCGCTCCGTAGGCAGGGCCAAAGCCTCGTCAAAGCCGTTTGTGTGCAGCGACTGCGTACCCCCGCACACCGCGGCAAAGCCCTGCAAAGCAACGCGCACGATGTTGTTCTCCGGCTGTTGCGCGGTCAGCGTGACACCGCCCGTCTGCGTGTGGAAACGCAGCATCGTTGACTTTGGGTTCTTCGCGCCGAAGCGCTCGCGCATGATGTGCGCCCACATGCGCCTGGCCGCGCGGAACTTGGCGACCTCCTGAAAGACGTTGTTGTGACCGTTGAAGAAGAACGCAAGTCGCGGCGCGAAGTCGTCGACGTCCAGGCCCTTCTCGATCGCGGCCGTCACGTAGGCGATGCCCGAGGACAGGGTGAAGGCGACCTCTTGCACGGCCGAGCAGCCCTTCTCGCGGAAGTGGTAGCCGGAGATCGAGATCGTGTTCCACTTCGGGATGTTTTCCTGGCAGTACTGGAACAGGTCGGTCGTGAGGCGCATCGTCGGCTGCGGCGGGTAGATGTAGTTGCCGCGCGCGATGTACTCCTTGAGGACGTCGTTCTGGGTCGTTCCGCGCAGCTTCTCGCTCGGCACGCCCTGCTCCTCGCCGACGAGCTCGTACAGCAACAGCAGACACGCCGCCGGTGCGTTGATCGTCATTGAGGTGGAAACCTCATCCAGCGGGATCCCGTCGAAAGCGGTGCGCATGTCGTCGATCGTGTCGATCGCCACGCCGGTGCGGCCGACCTCGCCCAGGCAGCGCGGATTATCGGAGTCCAGACCCAGCTGGGTGGGCAGATCGAAGGCCATCGACAGGCCCGTCGAGCCCTTGGAGAGCAGGTAGCGGTAGCGCTCGTTGGACTCCTTGGCTGAGGCATAGCCCGCGTACTGGCGCATCGTCCACGTCTGTTTGCGGTACATCTCGCGGTGCACGCCGCGCGTGTAAGGGAAATCTCCCGGCGTCCCCAGGTCAAGCTCCGCCGGCAGGTCCTCCTCGGTATAGAGCGCCTCGATCTCGATTCCCGAGTCGGTGAAGCGACGCGGATCTTCCGGGCCCACTATCGGGGCAACCGTCAGACGCTCCTCCTGCTCGCTTGAGTTGTGCTGGCTCATGGCTTGCATTGGATCATATGTATTGGGATGGGACGGAACTTGGCGCAGGGGTGCTCTGGGAGCGTATTTTTGGGAGACAAGATCCGCCGGACGGCCCGAATCGCGGCTCCTCTGACCGGTCACGAGGGCCCGCACGCGCTAAGCTGAAACGAGCCTGCGGCATCAGGGCGTAGCTCGTTAGATCCTTAGGTAGGGCCTTATACTGGTGCGATGCCAACGTGCATGGTCACAGGCGGCGCCGGCTTCCTCGGCTCCCACCTTTGCGACGAGCTGCTCGCCCGTGAAAACCGTGTGATCTGCGTCGACAACCTCGAGACCGGCTCGCTCGCCAACATCGAGCACATTCGCGATCCCGAGAACTTCCGCAACGTCAATGTGGACATCATCGAGCCGTACGAGATCGACGAGCCTGTCGACTTCGTCTACCACCTGGCCTCGCCGGCCTCGCCGATCGATTACCTGCGGCTGCCGTTGCACACGCTCAAGGTCGGCTCCTACGGCACGCATCACACGCTCGGCCTGGCCAAGGCCAAGCGCGCTCGTTTCTTGCTTGCCTCCACCAGCGAGGTGTACGGCGATCCCCAGGAACATCCGCAAGCCGAGACCTATTGGGGACACGTCAATCCGATCGGGCCGCGCGGCGTCTACGACGAGGCCAAGCGCTACGCCGAGGCGCTGACGATGGCCTATCACCGCCAGCAAGGGGTGGACACGGCAATCGTGCGTATCTTTAATACCTACGGCGCGCGCATGCGCCCGCACGACGGCCGCGCGATCCCCACCTTTCTGCGCCAGGCGCTTGCGAACCGCCCGCTCACCGTCTTT
The DNA here is from genome assembly GCA_963704555.1 of uncultured Solirubrobacterales bacterium. GTDB lineage: Bacteria > Actinomycetota > Thermoleophilia > Solirubrobacterales > Solirubrobacteraceae > Palsa-744. Next base: position 148,736 of record OY969921.1, on the reverse strand, counting down.
GGCGACGGCTCACAGACGCGCTCCTTCTGCTTCGTCAGCGACCTGATCCGCGGGCTGATCGCGCTGGCCGAGTCCGGCTACCACAATCCCGTGAACATCGGCAACCCCGACGAGTACACGCTGCTCGAACTGGCCGAAGCTGTCAAGGAGATCGCACGGGCCGACTCGGAGATCCTGTTCGAGGCGCTGCCGGTCGACGATCCCAAGCAGCGCAAGCCAGACATCGCGCTCGCACGCGAGCTGCTCGGTTGGGCGCCCGAGGTCTCCCTGCGCGACGGCCTCAGGCGCACGATCGACGCATCCGGCGTAGAGCAGCTGGTTGGATGAACGTCGTCTGTCGACGGTTTCTGAGCGCTTGACTGCTCCCCAAACACACACGCGTCCTTGGGCGCAAGTGCTTTCCCAAAGAGTTTCTGACCGCTACATACGGGAAACTCAACTGTTGTGAAGTCCGAGATGGGAGTTCGTTCTCCGGACGCGCCGCACACCAGCCGTCCCGCAAGGACGTCTTTGCCTGTGCGCTTGAGCCCGGCCGGCCAGCTCTCTCCCGAGGACGCACCTCCGCCACGCAGCGACCGCGACGTGCGCAGCAAGCGTCCACCCGCGCTCTCGTTTCTGCTGCGCATGGACACGATGCGCCGCGGTTTGCGAGTGCTCTCGCTGCTCGTGCTCGACCTGTTCGGCGTGTCGCTGGCGATCTTCACTGCGCTCGCGCTCAAGGAGGCGCTGCTCTCTAGCGTCAACGCGCATAGCGTCTACGAAGGCACGCGCTCGATCCTCGCGTTCGCCTATCTGCTGACCGCGCTGCTGTTCGCCCGCTCCGGCCTGTACGCCGAGCGCTCGCAGCGTCCCGGCCTCTCGCGCATCGTGGGCTCGCTCTTCCAGGTCGCCTTCGTCGCGCTGATCTTCGCGGTGGTCAGCGGCGAACACTTCTCCAGCTACTACATCTTCTACGGCTCGCTTGGCTTTGCGCTGTTCTACATCTCCTCGCTGCGCTACCTCTACGAGCGCGCGACCGGGGCGATCCTGCACGCAGCTGGTTATCAGCGGCGGGCGGTGCTCGTCGGCACCGGCAAGCACATCCACGATGTCGCCCACGCGCTTGCCGACGCGCCGCACTCGCCGATCGAAGTCGTCGGCTTCGTCTCGCCCGAGCCGCTACCGGCAAACGGCGTGCGCTGTCTCGGCACGCTGGACCATCTACAGGGGGTGATCGCTTCCGAGCGAATCGACGAGGTGATCATTGCCGACCCCGACTTTCCGCAGGAGCGAGCCGTGGAGCTGGTCGACCAGTGCCATCGCCGCGGCGTGCGCGTTCGTATCGCCCCCTCAACGATGGAGATCCTGATCCATCGCGCCGAGTTCGTTCCCGGCCAGTCGGTACCCCTGTTCGAGCTCGGGCCACCCGTGTTCGAGGGCATCGACTTCGCCCTTAAGCGCACCTTTGACCTGGTCGGAGCGAGTCTCCTGCTTGTCCTGCTCAGTCCCCTGCTTGCCGCGATCACGCTTGCCGTGCGGGTCTCTTCGCGTGGGCCCATCTTCTACCGCTCGAAGCGGCCGGGCATCGGTCAGCTTCCATTCGACTGCTTGAAGTTCCGCACGATGTACTGCGATGCGCACGAGCAACAGGACGAGCTCGAGCAGCTCAACGAGGCCTCGGGCGCCCTCTTCAAGATCCGCGACGACCCGCGGCTCACGCCGGTTGGGCGGTTCCTGCGGCGCTTCTCCTTCGACGAGCTGCCGCAGCTCGTCAACGTCCTGCGCGGAGAGATGTCGCTCGTCGGTCCGCGCCCGCTGCCCGAGCGCGACTTCGAGCTGCTCGAGGACTGGCATCGCAAGCGCTACCTCGTGCTCCCCGGCATCACCGGCCTGTGGCAGGTCTCAGGCCGCTCGGAACTCGACTTCGACGACCTCGTGCACCTCGACTTCATCTACCTGGAGCGCTGGTCTCTGGCGCTCGACTTGGCGATCCTGCTGAAGACGATCCCGGCAGTGATCATGCAGCGCGGGGCTTACTGAACGAGTTCGTCGGGCGATACGGGGTGCGGCGCATCGAACGCCTACTCCTACTCCAACTCGGTCTGTGGCTCGGCCAACCCCCAGCCCACCGGTCGGGACTCGTCCTCGGCAAAATTGATCGCCTGCTGGTAGACGCGCCAAGTCGATCTGGCGGCGTCCTGCCAGGTCCACTGCGGAGGCGCCGGGGCAGGGCGGCGCGAGCGCTCGGCGCTCTCGATCAACGAACGTAGGTCGCCGGGCTCGACGAAGGCAGCGCGCTCCCCGAGAACCTCGCGCAGTGCCGGCACTTCGCAAGCGGCAACCGGCGTCCCGCACGCAAGCGCCTCGACTGCCGGCAGGCCGAAGCCCTCGTCCTCGGAGGCGAGCACTAGCGCGTGCGCACCGCTGTAGATGGCTGCCAGCTGCTCGTCGGTGACCTCGCCGGTCAGGATCACGTCTTGCAACTCGTGCGCCCAAGGCCGCGTCGGGCCGACGAGCACGAGTGGCAGCTCGCGCTGTGTAGCGGCAAGCTTGGCGACGTGCTTGCGCGGGTCGGGATGGCGCAGAGAGCCGACCCACAACAGATACTGCTCCGGCAGCGAGAATCGCTCCCGCACGCGAGCTATCTCCTCCTCCGAGCGCACGAACATGACCGGGTCCGGCGCCTCGGCGATCACGGCGATGCGCTCACGCTCCAGGCCCAGGCGCTGCACCGCATCGCCTGCCACAGCCTCTGTCGGCACGATCACGCGCACGGCACGCTGCACCGCGAGCTGGCGCAGGCGCAGGCGCACTCCCATGCGCAGATGCTCGCTTGCTCGCTTGAGCGCCGAGAGGTCGTGCAAGGTGACGACCATCGGGCAGGGGCTGCGCAGGATCGCCCCCTCCATCCATGGCGAGTGAAACACCACGGCGCGTCTTGGCCGGTGAGTCTCGACGATCTCCACGCTCTTTGCGCCGGTCTCGCGCAGCGCGGTCAGCAGCGAACGCGTATAGCGCCCGATGCCGCGCACATCGGCCGCCGGCCGGCTGTCGAAGGCGACCCTCATGGCCTCGCCCGTCGCGGTCCGGGAGCTCAGACCACGAGACGCTTTGACGTCTGTCCCACCCACGCGCACTGACTCAGAACATAGTCGGTCCGATCGTCATGCGTGTAGATCGGCAACGAATCGCCCACGCTGTTTCCGATGTTTGCACGCGAGAGGCGGCGACACGTGTCGCCGCCTGCAACTGCACCAACAGCTCACTGTGCCAGTGCACGCTTGCGGATACGGCCCCTCTGCGTGCCGACATAACGGCTCGTTTCCGCCCGCGCTAGCCTTGCCACGCGATGCCTGCACGTGGCTACCACGAAAGCCTGTGGGAGGCTATCCCCGAAGGGCTCCCGCCGAGCGACGCGCGCCTACGCGAGGCCTTTCTGCTCGACCACATCGCGGAAGCGGGGGCGCGTCTCGGGCGCGTCCCGCGTGTACTAGACGTGGGTTGTGGCGAGGGCCACTTTGCTGCCGCGTTGCTACGCGCGGGCGCAGAGGTGGTGGGCTGCGACATCGCCGCTGAGCCGCTGCGTCGCGCCCGCTCGCGTCATCCGGCGCTTGACTTGCGCTTGGTGGAGTCTGAGGCGCCGCTACCGCTCGAGGACACGAGCTTCGACCTCGTGTGGGCCGGCGAGACGATCGAGCATGTCGCCGACACCGCGCAGTGGCTCTCAGAGCTGCGCCGTGTGCTGCGCTCGGGCGGCCTGCTGCTGATCAGCACCCCCGATCACGGCCCGCTTTCGAGATTGTGGATCGGGCTGAGCCGCGCCGCATTCCAAGCGCATTTCGACCCCCGCGCCGACCACCTGCGCTTCTACACCCGCCAGCTACTCGCCGACTTGCTGGCCGACTTTGGCTTTGTCGATGTAGCTGTCACGAACGTGGGTGGGATGCCGCTCGCACGCCGTGTCCTGCTGGCGAGCGCTCAGCGCAAGCGATTCTGAGCGGCGCCACGAAGGATGTCCGTGCGACCTTTACGTAGCGCAACGCCTACATGGTCTGTGAGACTCGCCTGGCCGTTTGCGGCGCTCGCCTGCGGGGACGCGCGCAAAGCCTGCACGTAGGCGTTTTGCGCGGCAATCGACTCAGGGTTGAGATATACGGCAGCGCGTAGCTCCCCGACGGCCGCCCGCGGGTTGTTTTTCATGTCGTATTCGCCCAAGGTAAGCCACGTTTCCGGGTTCGATGGTTGCATCTGCACAGCCTTCTGCAAAGTGGCTCGTGCAAGCGTACTCTCGCCGATCGCGTGCTCGACGGCCGAGAGTCTGAACAGTGCCACAGCGGAAAGTGGGTCGCGTTCGACCCCGGCCTGTGCCGCGCGGAGCGCCGCCTGTGGGTTCTGCTTGATCAGCGCGACCGCCTGGTCGGAGGCTTCGACAGAGCGCTGTGGTTGCCACTCCGTCCAAGTTGCGAGCAGCGCCCCGGCGACGATGGCGATCGCTACGCCGATACGCAGCGGCCCGAGTGCTCGCCCTCGGACGGGGACAGGCGCGGAAGGCCGGTGTAGGTGTGAGGCGTCCTGCGTGGAGAGGGCGTCCTGCTCACCCGAAAGGGGGATTGCGGTTCCAGCTTTCTCAGAGGACCGATCTGGCGCCGACGCATTGAGCGGGAGCGCCGCCGCGGGTGAGCCTGCCGGCACGCCGAGCCTGCCGGCAGGCAGCGGCCCGCGTCCGGCCAGCCAGCCGGCACACAGCAGTGCCACGAAGGCGTCGCCCGGCACGTACCAAGTCCAGTCGGCGAACGAGTGGACACCGAACACGATGACGATGCAGAGCATCGCAAGCATGCCGATCCGCTCCGGTGTGTAGGCGATGGGCTCTTTGCGCCAAGCGACGGATGGCGGCGAGCGCTTGGCGCGCCAGCGGCGGTCGAACGGGTGGGTCGAGCGTCCGGCGGCGACCATCCAAGCGATCAGCAGTGCCAGCGTGATCGCCATACCAACGATCCCGAGGTCGGCAAGTGTTTGCGGGATGTATCCGTGGGCTTGACGGACGTCGAGGTTCTGGGTGCGGTAGCGCAGCCGCGCTGTGCTGTACCCGGCCGCGCCGGCGCCGAGCGCGGGGTGGGCTTTGAAGACTTCCAGCGCCTCCTTCCAGTAGCGCGCACGGACGCTGCCCACGGCTGTCAGGCGGCCCGGCGTGTTCGCCGGCACCGGCGCGTTGGGGTTCGCCAGGGAGGAGAGATCGTGCGAGATCGTGCCGGTGAGCCCGCGTTTACTGTTGGCGAGGCCGCCGGCCCCCGCCAACAGAACAAGCACCAGCAAGGCCGCCAGCGTGATTCCCGCTGCGCTGCGTGTACCGGCGGAGGGTGCGCGGCGGTCGCCGAAGAAGCCGATCGCGATTCCCACGAACGTCAGCACGACCAGCATCGCGCCGATTAGCACGCCGAGCTGGTGGCCGGCTGTGGTGCGCATCTCAAGCGATATCCCTTCGCTTGAGAGTGCGTGCCTGGAGAAGTCCCAGCCGACGACTGCGGCGGCACCGACACCACCGACGATCAGCACACGCGCGCCGCGCAAGCGCAGCGGCACGATGCACATCCAGGCGATCACGCCGACGACGAGCGCTGCCAGCGCGCCGCGCGAGTAAGCGAGCATCAATGTGACGATCGTCAGGCCCATCGCGGGATAGGCGAGTGCGGTCAAAAACGCGTGTCCCGCGCGTCGAGCGCCGAGCCACAGGCAGCCGATTGCGCCCATCGCCGCCGTCAGGCCAATTGCGTTCCAGTAGCCGTACGGTTCCTGTAGGCGCGCGTAGAAATTCGCTTCGGGGTTGACGGTCAGCTCATTTGGCAGCACCTTCGTCAACAGCGCGTAAGTGCATATTGCCACGGCCGCGAGCACGATCCCTCCTAGCAGCGCGCGCCAGCCCGCGGGCGCCAGCCAGGCAAGCGCCACAGCGGCCGCGAACACGCCGCTGTAGGCCAGCATCCTGCCGGCGTCTTGCCAGCTTGCGTCCGGCGTCACCGACCACACGACAGACAGACCCGTGAGCGCGGTGAACGCCAGCAGCAGGCCAATCGGCCAGAGACCATAGAAGCGAATATCGGTTGCGGCAAAAACGAGCACGCCGGCGATGAGTCCCCCGGCGAGTAGCGTGAAGGTCAGCTCGACCGTCGTCATCGGTGCGAGGTTCAGCCCGCCACCCGCGAGGAATGTGGCGAAGCAGAGTAGACCGGCAACGGCCAGCGTCGCCAACGTCGTAGTGCCCTGCCTGCTCGGTCGATTTACGGTGGGCAGCGGCTCTCGCAATGGTTCGAGCGGGATCTCCACCGTTCGATGTTCAGCCGTCACGGCGTGAGCGGACACGCTTGCGCACCTCCCCGATCGCAAGCACGACAGCGCTGGCCAGCATGAAGGCAAGTACGGCGAATAGCGAGTGGGGCAAAGTGCTCACGGCCGAGGCGATGTCGGCGTGCACGACGCCCGGGCGCACTGATTCATCGCCGATCCGGACCGGTGTCGAGCCGTTGCGATGAGCGCTCTGCACGGCATGCTGCTCGGTAGGGGTGAGCGGCACGGCGACGTTTGCGGCGAGTGTGCCGGCCGCGGCGCCGGTGCCCCCCCCCGCCGCCGCTTCCTCAGCCTTGCGGATTTCTTCTTCACACGCGGAGTACTGGCTTCCCGTGGTGGTCATCTGTTTGAGCGCTTCACGATAAGCCTTCTGGCTGTAGCCGCTGAAGGGTTCGTGATGACCGCACTTTTCAAGGATCGTCTGCCCCTGGTTCGCGGCAGCGATAGAGGCAAGCCCGAGCATGGCGAGCGCCACAAGCGCCAACGCCGCGAACCGAACCGTCGCGCGAGCCAGTGGGGAGCCAGCGCCGGAGCCGGCTCTCGGTGGGACCGGCACGCGCCGGTCTCGCACGACAGTCGTGACGCCTTGGGCATCTCTCGCCACGACAACGTCCTTCCACAATTTGACCAACAGCCCTTCCAAGGAGCGCAACGCTACCTCACCGTCCCCCCGACAGGCCGAGCTCGGCGAGCGCGTCGGAGAAACCGCGTGCCCAAGCGTCGTATGTATAGGTGCTCACGTCGGCGCGCCCGGCGGCCCCCATGCGCCCGCGCAGCGCCGGATCGCCGACGAGCTCTCTAAGCGCGGCAGCCAGCGCCACGGGCTCGCCAGCCGGCACCACGAGACCGTTACGCCCGTCTTGGACGAGCCCTCCGGCGGCGGCTCCGACGGCGTCGCTTGCGATCACAGGAAGTCCACGGTTCATGGCCTCGTTCACCACCAGCCCCCACGGCTCGCGGAAAGTGCGCGTCGGAATCGACGGCACTACCAGAACATCGGCGGCAGCGTAGAAGTTGCGCAAATGCTCCTGGGGCACCGGGTCCAGCCCCACCACCGCGCCGCCGGCCGGGACCCAAGGGGGGGTGGATCCCGCGCCGACGAGGACGAGCGCGGCGGTTGGTGCCTGCAGGCCCGACGTACTCCAAGCCTCCACGAGCACCCCCAGTCCCTTTTCCCGTGAAGCCCGTCCGGCAAACAAAAATGTCACCTCGGTTTTTGACGGCCACCTAGGATCATTCGGTAGGCTCACATCGGGCGAGCTCCAGAACGCGTTGTCCACCGACTGCGGCGCGATGTGTACGCGTTTGGCCCCATGCGAGCGCACATAGGCGCTGACATGCGGGCCATAGGTGACGACGGCGTCGGCGCTGCGGTAGAGGCGCTGTAGCGCCGGATAGCTGAGCGCGTGCGCAGCGCTGCGCGGGTGCGCCCACAGCGAAGCCCAAAGGATCAGCGGAACGCGCGCCCGTCTCGCTCCAGCCCAGGCGGCCAATGGCGCGACACGCCCGCCCGTAGGGCATACGACGGCGCGGTAGCGGCCGCTGGCGGCAAGCGCGTAAAGCTCGCTTGCCTGCCTACGCCCCTGAGGGTGTGCTCCGTAATAGTGGAGTACGCCCTTCAGGGTGTGCTCGCGTACGTGACGGTGCGGGAACGGGAGATCCTCGGCTGTCGATCCGCCGCCGTGCTTGAGGCGTCCACCGAACAGCGCGAACTCTACGTTCTCGCGCTGGTGCAAAAGCTCGAACGCGCCGACGCGGTAAGCCGGCGCGTGGCCGGTGACGAACAGGACGGGCTTCATCGGCATGCGGGCGATAGAGCCACTGGCGATTGGCAGGCGGGGTGAGGCTTCGTCAACTGCCGGTCGATAGCGCCAATGGCGGTGGCTGAGGCGCTCGACATCAGCGGCTGGTGCCCCCATGCGAGGACGGAGTAACGCCCAACGCGTGCTCGTAGGCGGCAACGGTCTGCTCGCCGCAGCGAGTCCAACTGAAGTTGGCGGCAACGGTCTCCCTCGCGCGAATGCCGGCCTCGCGTAGTCGCTGCGGGTCGGACAGTAGCTCGTCGATGCGTTGCGTAAGCCGCTCGATGTCACCGGGCGGGACGAGCATGAAACCGTCGCCTGCAGCCGCGATCTCCTCTGGCCCGGCCTCACCACGACAGCCGATGGCCGGTACGCCACCAGCCATCGCCTCGATGTAGGCGACGCCGAACGCCTCCTCGGTTGAGGGCATTGCGAACAGCGTGCAACGGCGTGCCTGCTCGATCGCCTCCGCCGGCGCGAGCTGTCCGCGAAACTCCACGCGCTCGGAGACCTCAAGCCGCGCGGCGAGCCCTTCCAGAGCGACGCGCTCAGGGCCGTCGCCGATGATCACATAGCGCAAACTGGGATGGCGCCTGGCAAGAACAGCCAGCGCGCGCATCACGTCGGCGTGACGCTTACGTGCGACGAGGTGTCCGACCGTGACCAGCGACGGGCTTGTGTCGCGGCGGACCGCGGTGCCTTGTGGTCGGGGCGATGCCAGATCGGCGCCAAGGTGGACGACGCGCACATCTCCGGCGCCGTAGGAGCGGCTGAGCTGAGCGATGCCGCGGCTGTTTGCCAATACTGTCGTGGCCGCTTGAAGGCCGCGGCGCACGGCCTCGCCGCCGGCCTCGCTGCGCGGCGCAGTGTAGAGCACGTCGCCGCCGTGGACAGACACGATCAGCGGCACCTTGGAGCGTGTGCGCCGCACCGCGTCGCCCGCCGGCACAGCGTTGTGGGCGTGAATCAGATCGAAGGCAAACGAGCGGCGCAGGCGGCGCAAGGTCAGCCCAAGCGCCGGCGCCGCCCACGCGCCCCAGGCTGGATAGGAGCTCGAGCGCGGTGGAGACACATAGCGAACATAGGTCACGTCCAGCCCGTCGTGAACCTGATGCTTGGGCTCTCCGACGAGCGCTCGCAAAGCGCGCGCCGAGCCACCAGGCCCGTCCGACAGAGACGCGCGCGGGGGAACGAGCCGGTGGAGCACGACCACGCGAACTTCTGCTCCAGCGTCGCGAGCTGCGAGCGCCTGGCGATGAGCCCAAACACCCAGCACGGGATCCCCCCGGCGTGGGTAGAACTCCGAGACGACGACGACCCTCATGGTTCCTTCCACACCGCCTTCGGCGGCATGGTGGAGTTTGGGGGGAGGGATGGTGGTTCCTTCCGCGCTGTGTGTGGCGCAGAGGGATTTGGGAGAAGAGGCGTTTCTCGTCGTGCGGCCCGCGGTGTGGTGGAGTCGTAGAGGGGGGTGTTCACAGGCGTCGATGAGTGACGAGGGTTTGCTGGGCTTCGCTTGCACTCAGGTGCGGTCGGTCCGCAAGGAAGCTGCGTGCCTCCGCGAGCGCTTGCTCGCGTGAGTAGGCACTCGCGGCAGGCGCGGCGCGGTGACGGATCGGGACGGCGTCGAGCACGCCGCAGCGCCAGCCGTGCTCGCGCGCTAGAGCTGCCCAGTGCATGTCAAGGCCCCAGCCCATGCGCAGGTCGGGAAACGGCAGCAACGTGGAGAACGTGGACCGAGCAAACGCGGTCACGGGCCCGATCTCCACAAAGCGCGTCTCGCGCACCAGGCTGTGGCGCCTGCGACGAGTCACCTGCCAGGCGGCATGCGAAGCGCGGCGGTGGGCGGGCTGCGCAAGATCGAGCTCGAAGCGCTCGGCAAGCAACAGAAAGCGGTTGAGAAACCCGTGTGGAAGCACGATGTCGTCGTCGAGGACGAACAGCCAGTCGTACGCGTCGACGGGATGCGAGTCGAGCAGCAGGTTGAGGTTCTCGAACTTGCCGCGGTCGGCAGGCGAGCCGACACAAAGCTCGACCTGATGACGGGAGCGCCCCAGCTCGTCACGGATGCCCTGCACCAGTGCACTGTGCTCGGGACGTACCACGCACAAAACAAGTACCCGCTGTGGCCGGGGCGCTTGACGCGCGGCGATGTCGAGGCGCAGCCGGCGGGTCGATGCGACCTCGAGCGCATCGTCGGCGATGTCGAGCGCGGCCCGGCGCAGGCCGTCGAGCCCGCCGACAGTGCCGCTAACGCCTGAGAGGAAGTCGTCGGATGGGTGCACCTTTACAGGCGAGGCGGTCCTTGCGTGAACTGCTTCGCGCATACGCCCAGCGCTGTGGGCGACCATCGTCAGGCCGGCGGGGCAGCGGTAGCGCACGACGTGGCCGAGACAGCCCGCCAGCGTGCGCAGTTCGCCCGCCATCAAAGGAGCTTCATCGCGCCAGGCATCGAAGCGCCGCGAGGCGCGCCCACGCGCGTATGCCGCGCGGCACAATGATCGCAGTCGCGCGTCTCGAGGGCTCCGACGGTGATGTAGTGCGGCAGCTGCCACATAGAGCCCCCTCTCGCCAAGCCGTTCCTGCCACTCCTGCTCATCGCCGCCATACTCGAGCGACACGTCAAACGGCCCAATGCGCTCCAACGCCGTGCGGCGGATCGCCATGTTGGCTCCCCACGCGAAGCGGGTGGGGGTGTCGTCGGGGCCGAGGTACAGAGCGGTGATAGGCGGCTGCTCGCGCCCACAACTGTGTGGCGGCGAGCCTTCTAGTCGCGGCAAGATCGGACCGGTAAAGACCTCGCGCTCAGGATGCTCGCCGGCGGCTGTGAGCAGTGCGTCGAGCCAGCCCTCGCAGACCTCCACGTCGTCGTCGACGAATACGACCAGCTCGCCGGTCGAGCACTCGACCCCGGTGTTGCGTGCCACGTTTAGGCCAAGCGGCCGGGAGTGCGGCTCGTAGCGAGCGCCAAAGCGCTCGGCAAGCGCGCGAGCTTCCTCGGAGGGCCCGGCGTCGTCCACGACGATCAGCTCGGCCCGGGCCTTCGCCGCTTGGGTCGCGATCGAGCTCAGCGCGACCCTGAGATAGTCCAAGCGCGCACGCGTAGGAACGACGATTGAGGCCGACGGTGGGTTGAGACGGGAGGCGACGATCCGAACAGTCTAGGTTTGGGCAGGCGATGGTTCTCTTCCTGCACAACCGCTATCGCACGACAGGCGGCGAGGAGCGCGTGGTGGACGACCTGCTGGCGCTCGTGCGCGAGCGTCTGGGCGAGCCGGCAGAGCTGCTCGGCCGCGACTCGGCTGAGCTGGGCAAGCTGAGCGCGGCGACAAGTCTGTTGCGCGGCGGTGTGGCGCCACGCGAGGTCGCCAAGGCGGTGCGTCTGAGCGGCGCGCGGGTCGTGCACGCTCACAATCTCAACCCGCTGTTCGGCTGGCGAGCGTTGGCTGCCGCGCGTGAGGCAGGTGCACGCGTGGTGCTGCATCTGCATCAATACCGGCTCGTATGCGCCACGGGCGTGTGTTTCACCGGCGGGCAGGAGTGCACACGTTGCCATGGCCGCAACACGTTGCCCGGGATCGTACGCAATTGTCGTGGCAGCCGCGCCGAGGCATTCGCGTATGGGGCCTCACTTGCGCTGTGGCAGCAGCGTCTCTTGGAGCAGGCAGACGCGTTCATCGTGCCGAGCAAGTTCGCACGCGAGCGCCTGCGCGAGCTGGGGGCACCGCTCGATTGGGAGCGCGTGCACGTACTCCCACCGCCGCTGAGAGTGCCGCAGGAGGCCGCGGACCCGAAGTCGGGCGGCTACGCGTTGGTGGTGTCGCGACTTGCCCAGGAGAAGGGAGTCGACGTGGCGATCGAGGCGTGCCAAATGGCGGGTGTCCCGTTGGTGGTGGCAGGGGACGGTCCAGAGAGAGGGAACCTAGAAGCGCGATCTGGGTGTACCGGCTGCCCGCAATCCCTCCTGGAGACCCGCCACGCCATAGGGCAAGCAGGCGCGCACGAGCGGGGCGCCGGGTTGGAAGAGATGCCTGCGCAAGTTGCAAAAAAGGCCGATGCCCCGCGCGCGCGCGCGGGGCATCGCGCTTTTCGCTTCGCCGGACACGTGGACGACGCGCAGCTGAGTCGCCTGCGCGGGAACGCGGCACTTGCGATCGTCCCGTCCCGCTCCGCCGAGACGTTCGGGGTCGCGGCCGCCGAAGCGATGGCGGCGGGCGTGCCCGTCGTCGCGAGTCGCATCGGAGCCTTGCCTGAGCTCGTAGAGCCCGAGGGGCTCGTCGACCCGGGCGACGCCCGAGCGCTCGCTGAGGCGATCGGGCGTCGCTGGGGGGACATGGCCGCGGCGGAGCGCGGGCGAGCGCGGGTGCGAGAGCTATGTGCGCCGTCGGCGGTGGCCGCGAGGCTGGCAGATATATATGGCCTGGATCGAGCGACAGGTCGTCAACCGTAGGCACTAGGCTCCGGAGCGGTGGAGGCATCGTCGGCAATCGATCTAGGGCGCGAACGCTCGGCCCTGGAGATCGTGCGCACCGCGCTGGTCATGTACCGACGCTATCCATTGCTGTTTGTCACGCTGGCCATAGGCGTGATCGCGCCGTACGAGCTAGCGCGACTCGCGGTCACCGGGGTCGGCCCGCTCGGTAGCGGCAAGTCAGGGGACGAGGGAACGCTGCTGCTGTTCGAGCTGATCTATTATGTACTGGTGGGGCCGCTGATCTCGGCGCTGCACGTGCACGCCGTGATCGAGATCGGCGAGGGCCGCAGACCGAGGATCGGCCCGGTAGCGCTGCGGGGTCTGCAGGTATTGGCTGTCGTTGTCGCCGCCGAGATTGTCGCCGGCATCCTGATCGGCCTTGGCTTCATCGCCCTGATCGTCCCGGGAGTCATCCTGAGCCTGCGCTGGTCGGTGGTAGCCCAGACCGCGGCCGTCGACCACGAAGGCTGGATGCCGGCGCTGCGCCGCAGTGCTCAGCTCACGGCGGGTCACTATTGGCATATCTTCCGAGTGCTACTTTCGATTGGATTCCTGACGTTCCTGATCGCCGCGATCGCCGGCGCCTTTGCGGGTGCTGGCTACAACACCAACGTCGCCTCGGTGCTGATCGGGATCGCTGTGTACACGATCGTCGCCTCCTTCGCGGCGCTCGCCCTGGCGGTCCTCTACTTCGATCTGCGTGCTCGCGAGGCGGGCCCACGAATCGACCCGCTCGCCGGCTACGCAGACCCGCCGGCTCCCCTGACGGCTCCCCCGCCGGTTCCCCCGACACCCCAGGATTGATCGCGTAGGCGTGAGTCGCGACGCACGAGACCATAAGCTCCCGGCGTGGACACACACCCAAGACGTGCGCTGATCACCGGCATCAGCGGTCAGGACGGTTCCTTCCTGGCCGAGTTGTTGCTGGAAAAGGGCTACGAAGTAATAGGCTTCGTGCACGGCGATCCGCGGGAGCGCTCGCTTGGCTGCTCCGAGCACCTGCGCGAGCGACTCGCGTTGCTGGGCGGCGATCTGCTCGATCCCAGCTCGCTGAGGGCGGCGATCGAACGAGCCCAGCCGCACGAGCTGTACCACCTGGCCTCGCCATCGTTCATCCCTGTCTCATGGGAAAGGCCGGCAGACACGATGCGCGCGATCGTCGGCTCGACCGCGGTGCTGCTAGAGGCTGTGCGCACCCTGCAGGGCACACTCTCTGGGGCGCATCCTAAAGGGCATACCCAGAGGGCACACGGCAAGCAGGCAGGCGACAACGATGAGCGGCCGCGTGTTTGGGTCGCGGCCTCGGGTGCGATATTTGGTGACGTACGCGAGAGCCCACAAGACGAGGGCACGCCCTGCAGGCCGATCTCGCCGTACGCGATTGGCAAGCTCGCTTCGCATCAGCTGGTGGGGGCGATGCGCGCACACGACGGTCTGTACGCGTGCTCGGGGATCGTCTTCAATCACGAGTCCGAGCGCCGGCCGTCGCGTTTCGTGACGCGCACTGTGACGCGCGCAGCGGCGCAGATCAAGTTGGGGTTGGCCGAGGAGGTAAGGCTTGGGGAGCTGGGTGCCGTGCGCGACTGGTCGTTTGCCGGGGATGTGATGTATGGGGCATGGTTGATGTTGCAGCAGGAACAGCCCGAGGACTACGTGCTTGCCAGCGGAGTGGGCCACACGGTGGCGGAACTGACCGAGACGGCGTTCTCCTATGTGGGTTTGGAGGCAGAGCGCTACGTGCGCGTGGACCCGAAGCTCGTGCGCGAGCCCGAGCCGACAGCGAGCGTCGGCGATCCGAGCAAGGCGCGCGAGCTGCTCGGCTGGCAGCCGCGGCTCGGCTTCCAGCAGCTGGTGGAGCGCATGGTCGACGCCGACTTGCGCGAGCTGCAAGCAGTAGCCGAGCGCGCGTAGGAGGATCCCGCGGCATCCAGATCGCGGCGCCGTTCGTGGAGACCGGCCATCGGGGTGAGCCCTTAGACTGCCGGGCAGATGACGACCGTCGGCATAATCGGGCTGGGCTATGTCGGGCTGCCGCTCGCGGTGGCCTTTGCCGAGCAGGGGTCCGGCGTGGTTGCGGTCGATGTCGATTCGCGCAAGATCGAGGCGATTGCGGCCGGGGAGTCCTATATCGGCGACATTCCCTCAGAGCGCCTTGCGGCCGTGCTCGAACGGATCTCTGCGACCAGCAGCTACGCGGAGCTTGAGCGGGCACAGGCGGTGCTCGTGTGCGTGCCCACGCCGCTGAACGCCAACCGCGAGCCGGATCTTGGGCCTCTTGTCGAGAGCGTGCGTGAGCTGGCACGTGTGCTGAAGGCGGGACAGCTGGTCGTGCTCGAGTCGACCACATATCCCGGGACTACGCGGGAGCGGGTAGCACCGTTGCTGGAAGAGTCTGGGCTCGTGGCCGGCAAGGACTTCCATCTGGCCTTCTCTCCCGAGCGGGTGGACCCTGGCCGCACGGACTTCACACTAAGGACCACGCCAAAGGTGCTGGGCGGGTTGACACCGACCTGTGCCGACCGCGCACAGGCGTTGTACGAACTGGTCTGCGACGAGGTTGTGCGCGTGTCAAGTCCCGAGGCGGCTGAGCTGACGAAGCTTTTGGAGAACATCTTCCGCTCAGTCAACATCGCGCTCGTGAACGAGTTGGCGATGCTCACCGACCGCATGGGGATCGACATCTGGGAGGTGGTGGAGGCCGCGGCCTCAAAGCCATATGGCTTCATGCGCTTCGAGCCGGGGCCCGGCATGGGCGGCCACTGCCTGCCGGTAGATCCCTTTTACTTGAGTTGGCGCGCACGTGAGTTCGACATGAGCACCGAGTTCATCGAGCTGGCTGGAAAGGTCAACCAGCAGATGCCTTACCACTGCGTCTCGGTGGTGCAGCGGGCGCTTAACGACGCGGGCCTGGCGGTCAAGGGTTCGAGCATCGCGGTGTTCGGCGTCAGTTACAAGTCGGGCGTCGGCGACGTGCGCGAGTCTCCGGCGCTGAAGATCTTGGAGCTGTTGCGCGAGCTCGGCGCGGAGCTCTGCTACCACGATGCCTACGTGTCGGACATCCCCGAGCTTGAGCTCACGAGCGTCTCAGCGGAGCAGGCGCTGGATGGCGCCGACCTCGCGCTGGTCGTGACCGCCCATCCGGGCGTGGACTACGAGCTGCTCGTCCAGCGCGCGCCGATCGTGGTAGACCTTCGCGGCGTGACACGCGGGATCCAGGCAAGCAACGTGGTGCGGCTGTGAGCGCGAGGCTGGCGGTCTCCGAGCCGGCGCTCGGGCAAATCAAGGAGATCAAATCGAGGAGATCCGATGAGTGAGCGAGCGCCTGGCCTCGTGCTCGGCGAGGACGTGAAGATCGGCGAAGGCGTCACCTTTGGCGCGCACGTCGTCGTGCACGACGGTACCGTCATCGGCGACGGCTGCCTAATCGAGGATCACGCCGTGCTCGGTAAGCGTCCGCGCCTGGCGCGCGGCTCCTCGGCGCAAGGCGAGGTTGGCATACTTCAGATCGGTGCGCGCGTGACGATCTGCTCGGGCGCCGTCGTGTTCGCGGGCGCCGTCGTCGGCGACGAAGCGATCCTCGGCGACCAGTCCTTCGTACGAGAGCGCACCCATATCGGCAAAGGCTCGGTGATCGGGCGCGGCAGCGTGGTCGACAACGACGTTGTCGTGGGCGATCGCGTGAAAGTGCAGACGAGCGTTTATTTGACTGCCTTCACCGAGATCGAGGACGACGTCTTCGTCGGCCCCGGAGCGACCACGACCAACGACGACACGATGGCTCGCCACGGCGAGGAGACGCCTTTGCGCGGCGCGACGCTCAGGCGCGCATGCCGCGTCGGCGGCGGCACGGTGCTCACCCCGGGTGTCGAGATTGGCGAAGAGGCGTTTATCGCCGCCGGCGCTGTCGTCACACGCGACGTGCCCGCACGTGCGGTCGCGATGGGCGTGCCCGCGCGCGTGGTGCGCGAAGTGGGCGAGCAGGACCTGCTCGAGCGCTGGCGCTGAGCGCCGCATAGGACCGCGCGACCGTAGGTTGACTCTGTCCGGCGCTGTCGTCGGGCGTTGCACGTGACTTGGCTGACCTTAAAGAATCCCGATCCGGTCGATCGGCCAGTAGGTGACGATCGCTTGCCCGATGATCCAGCTCGTGGGGACCGGTCCCCAGAAGCGGCTGTCGTCTGATTCGCCGCGGTTGTCGCCCATCATGAACCAGTGACCCGCGGGGATCTTGATCGGGGTGGGGAAGTTGCACTCGGAATTTTCTTCGCAGGGGGCAATGTAGGAATCTTTCTCAGCCACGAAGTGGCTGCTGCCGGCGGCCTTGCGGAATACATGCCCGTTCTTTATGTAGATCTCGTCTCCGGGCCCGGCGACCAGGCGCTTGATGAAGTTGATGCCTGCCTCCCGCGGTTCGGGTGTCGCACAGGCTGCGCTACCGGGTTTGACGGCATGGGGCTTCGGCCCGCACATCTGTTCTTCGGCGTCCGCGGGAGGATGGAACACGTAGATTCCCCCGACGTGCGGTTCGCTGAAGTCCATGGCTAGACGGTTGACCAGCACGCGCTGGTCGACGATCAGCGTCGGTTCCATCGAGCCGCTGGGAATCCGATAGGGCTTGACGATAAACGCCTGAATCAGCAGCGCCAGTCCGACCGCGACCGCGATAACCGCCACAAGCTCGACGAGCGAGCTCGCTCGCGATTTAGGTTTCTCGACATCGGTGGTCACGGTGGGCATTGTCGTGGTCTGCGCTGCTCGACGCGCTAGCTCGCCGCACGCACGGCAGCCACGACCTGCTCGACTTGCTCGTCTGCGAGTACCGGGCTGATCGGGATCGCGAGATGCGTTCGTGCCGCCTCGTCGGTGCCGGGCAGCTTCAGGCCCTCGCCCCAAGTCCGCATCGCGGGTTGCTCGTGCACAGGGGTGCGGTAGTAGGCGCGGCAGCCGATGTCAGCCTGCGTGAGCGTGCTAGCAAGACGGTCGGCTTCGCTGTGGCGTACGACATAAAGATGCCACGCAGGCGCGGAGCCGAGCGTAGGGCGCGGCAGCGTAACGAGCTCTCCGAGCCCTACCTGCTCGTAGTGTCCAGCCGCGCGTCGACGCCCGTCCGACCAGTCGTCGAGGTGGGGGAGTTGCACACGCAAAATCGCCGCTTGCAGCTCGTCCAGGCGCGAGTTATAGCCGAGCAGCTCGTAGGAGACCTTGTCGCGTGAGCCGTGAAAGCGCAGCACGCGCGCTTCGTCGGCAAGGCGGGCATCGTTGGTGACAATCATGCCTCCGTCGCCGAAGCAGCCCAGGTTCTTGGAGGGGAAGAACGAGAACGTAGCCGCTCTGCCGAGCGCTCCGGGGCGGACGTGTGTGCGCGAGTGGCTGTGCTTTGCGGTCGAGCCGGCGGCTTGCGCGGCGTCCTCGAGCACAGGTACGCCCAACGCTTCGATCTCGGCAACCGGTGCCAGATTGCCGAACAGGTGCACAGCGATCACGGCCTTGGTGTGCGGGGTAAGTGCCTCGGCGACGGTTTCGGCGTTGATGCAGAACGTCTGCGGGTCCACGTCGCAGAAAACGGGGGTTGCGCCTGTGGGCGCGATCGCCTCGACAGAGGCGTAGAAAGTGAACGACGGCACCAGCACCTCGTCGCCCGGCCCGACCCCCATCGCGCGCAAGGCGATCGTGATCGCATCGGTGCCGTTGGCCACGCCCACCGCATGGCCCGCGCCGCAGTAGGCGGCGAACTCCTGCTCGAACGCCTGCACTTCGGGGCCGAGTATGTAGCGCTCGGAATCGAGCACCCGCGCGACCGCCACCCGCAGCTCCTCGCGCAGCGGCTCCAGCGCCGTCGAGGTGTCGAACAGGGGAACCTTCACAGTCGCCTCGTCGATTCGCGGCTCGGCTGCGATCGTGCTGGCGTGTTCACGCTGGGATGGCGCTCGCTGGGATGGCGCTCACGGGGATGGCGCTCACTGGGATGGCACTCACGGCGGGGATGGTGCTCACTGGGATGGCGCTCAGCTACCAAGCAGCTCTATGTCGGCACGCGTCATCAGGCGGATCAGCTGCTCGAAGGTCGTCTGCGGCTTCCAGCCGAGATCGCGCTCGGCCTTGGCGGGAGTGCCGATCAGGTGGTCCACCTCGGCAGGGCGCACGAACGCCGGATCGATCGTGACGTACTGCTCGAAGTCACCGAGGCCGGCCTCGTCGAAGGCCACCTCACAGCACTCGCGCACCGAGTGCGACTCGCCTGTGGCGATCACATAGTCCTCGGGCTGATCGCGCTGCAGCATCAGCCACATCGCCTCGACGTAATCCTTGGCATAGCCCCAGTCGCGCTCGGCGTCGAGGTTGCCAAGGCGTATCTCCTTGGCCAAGCCATGCTTGATCGCGGCCGCGTGCCAGGTGATCTTGCGCGTGACGAACTCCAAGCCGCGGCGGGGGGAGTTGTGCACGACAATGCGCCCCACTCCTGCGCAGAACGCGCCGCTCTCGGTCTCCAGGTCGAATACCCATTCGTCGTCGGGCACGGTCGCCTCGGTTATGCGCCGCACCTCCGATGGGCTGCGCAGCAGGTGCTGCCCCCTGGCGCCGACTCTCGCGGCGGACCTCAGGTTGAGCTGGTAGTAGTTGCGGCCGTTGCGCTGCTCGACGTACACCGAGGCCGGTTGACCCTGGTTGCAATAGAGCAGGCACAGGCCCTGGGCAAGTACCGCGCTGTTTGTCTTGATCGACTCTCCGTTGCCCTTCTTCAGGCCGTCCCCCTCGTAGTAGCCGTCTAGGAACGTCTTCTGCGTATCGCTGTCGGCGTTGAGGATCAGCGGCGGTACGCGCTTGAAGTCGGTGGGCGTGTAGAGCTGCTCGCGCAGCCATGGTCCGATCGTGGCCACGCCGTTGAAGTTGACGGCCTCCACCGGAGTCTCGGGATCGAAGCCGGATGCTCCGGTCCACTCGTGCGAGCCACCCATGAACACCATCGACCACAAGCCCTTCGCCCGCGCGCGGATCGCGAAGTCATTGTTGGTGAGCCGTACGTGACGACCGTCGCGCGAGACGTACCCGTCGGCTGCGAGTAGACCGAGCAACTCGGCCATCTCGGGCGTGGCGACGGTCCAGCCGGGCGCCGTCGGCATCCACTCGGCGATGGCGAGCTCGTCCCCCTCCTCGACGTCTTGAGCTACGACCGGCGCGCGCGCGTCATCGAGCATGTGGTGGTGGGCGGTGACGTCCACCACCCCACCACGCGCTTGGATGCTCAGGAGGTTGTGGTCTGGATCGGTGCGCCGTCGGCGGGTCGCGGTGATCGCCTTGACGAATGTCCAGTCCTCTCCATCCCACACCTCTACGAGGTTGTCCGGGCTGAAGCTCTGGATACTTCGTCCCTTGCGCTGCAGGGGCACCAGTTCGGCCGGTGTCTTGATCGCTATGGTCCCGAGCTGCCTGACCATCAAGGGGGTATTGGCAGACAGGCACTCGTGGTTAAAGAGGATTCCCGAGGTCGCGTGCAGGTCGTAGGACTCGCGATAGTTGACCGTGATGAAGTGGCCGTAGGCCTTGGCGACGCCGTAGGGCGAGCGCGGGTAGAAGGGGGTTGTCTCGGTCTGGGGGACCTCCAGGACCTTGCCGAACATCTCACTGGATGAGGCCTGGTAGAAGCGCGCCTCCGGGCAGACTTCGCGCATCGCCTCGAGCATGCGCGTCACTCCGGTGCCGGTGAACTCGGCGGTGAGCGTCGGCTGGATCCACGACACGGCGACGAAGGACATCGCGGCGAGGTTGTAGATCTCGGCCGGTTTGGCGGCGCGCATGGCGTCGACGAGCGAGCGCTGGTCGAGCAGATCGCCCTGGTGCAGGGTGATCTGGTCGCGGATGTGCTCGATGCGGTCGAACTTCTCGGTGGAGGCGCGGCGCACCATCCCGTGCACGTCGTAGCCGTGCTCCAGCAGGAGCTCGGCGAGGTAGGACCCGTCCTGGCCGGTGATGCCGGTGACGAGCGCGGAACGTTTGTTGTTCATGGCTGGGACCCTATAGACCGCAGCCATTGAACGGTCGCGGCGATGCCCTCCTCCACCCCGATCTTCGCCTCCCAGCCGAGCAGCTGCTTGGCCTTCTTTACCGACGGCCAGCGCCGGGGCACATCTACCTCAAACGTGGGTAGGTGCTTTAGCTCGAAGTCCTTCGGATCCTCGCCGCAGGCCTCCCAGACGATGCGTGCCGTCTCGGTGACGGTTAGCTCGCGCGAGGCCGAGATGTTGAAGTCCTCGTTTAGGCCGGCGGGCGAGGACATTGCGGCGACTACTCCGTCGGCGATGTCGTCGATGTGTGTGAGCGTGCGTGTCTGCTCGCCGGAGCCGAAGATCTCGAGCGGCCGCTGGCCGGAGAGGACCTTCTTGATCAGGTCGGGCACCATGTGCGCGATCCCCGGCTCGTCCTCCGGCATCTCCCCGGGGCCGTAGGCGTTGAACGGCCGGCAGATCGTGAAGGGCAGGCCGTGCTCCGCATGAGCCGCGCGTGCGTAGACCTCGCCCGTGAGCTTTGAGAAGCCGTAGGCGGACTGCGGTGTGGGGCAGTCGGGCAGGTGCGCCTCGGTCGTCGGGAACTCCGTGGCGCGCTCGAACACCATCGAGGAGGACACGTAGGTGAAACGCTCGACTTCGTGATCCAGCGCAGCGCGGTAGACCGCGTTGTAGAGCCCGTTGTTTACCTCGGTGAGCGTGTGCGGGAGCTTGTGGAAATTGCCGATGCCGCCGACGATCGCCGCTAGGTGGATCACAAGCGGGCAGCCGTCCATCGCCGCGCGCGCCTGCTCCAGCTGGCGCAGGTCGCCTGTATGTACCTCGCAGCCCTCGCGCATCCATTGCGGCGCCGGGCGCTGGTCTGAGACGCGCACGTCGTATGCCGGGTCGGCCAAAAGCCGTCTGACGACCGCGGTGCCGATCGTGCCGGCGCCGCCGGTGACGAGCACGCGGGTCATGCGCTCGGCGTGGCCAGAGCGGACAACTCGGCGGCGTAGGCGAACACCTGGCCTGCGCCCCAACAGTTCCAGGGGTCCACGACCAGGCAATCCGCGCTTGCTCCCGCAGCGATGGCGGCCAGCGCTGCCGGCTCGCGGAACTCGTGGTGGTTGGCCGCCACGACCACGACATCCGCGTCTTGTACGGCCTCCTCGAAGGACACGGTCGGGGTCGGTACGTGTGGGTCGTGCGCGACCACATCGGCCAGCTCGCGCTCGAGCAGCCGGATCAGCTTGTGCGCGAGCGAGTCGCGCTCGTCGTCGGTGTCGGCCTTGAAGGCCAGGCCCAAGACGGCCACCTTGCGCCCCGCCAGCGCACCCAGACTGGACCCCAGCGATGCTCCTGCCCTCCTCCCGGGTTTCTCGGCAAGGTCCTTGTCGCGCGGGTCTAGCCGGCGTTTGATCCCTTCCACCAGGAACAAAGGCACCGACTCGTTCACACGCGAGACCGCCAGCAGCATTCCGGGTGCATTGGAGCGCTCCTCGGAGAAAGCGAAGTCCTTGCGCAAGCACGTCCCGGCGGTCAGGCCCGGCTGGGCCAGGCCGCCGCGTGGGTAGTCGCGGTTGACGAGGTCGATCACCTCGAACACGTTCGCGCCGTAGCGCTCACAGTCCATCATCAGCAGGTTTGGCAGCGCAAACAGCGTGTAGCGCAAGATATTTGCCCAGATCTTCGCCAGCTCCGCCTGCACCGGGGTGGTTTGCACGATCGGCGCGTCGAACACGCTGAACAGCTCGGCGACCACTTCGCCCGAGCGTGCGCCCACGCCGCCGACGATGCACGGCAGCGAGTTGATCTCCTCCAGGAAACGGCCTGCCGCGATCCGCTCGGGCGCGTGCGCCACGTACACGTCCTCGCCGACCTGAAAGCCACGGTGCTTGGTCAAGTAGCCCGCGACGAACTCGGTTGTGCCGGGAGCCACGGTCGAGCGCAGCGTCAGCGCGTGCCCAGGTTCCAGTGCGCCGAGCAGCTCGTCCAGGGCGGAGCGGATGTCGCGCATGTCGATCTCGATGTGCGAGAACGAGGGGGTGCCGAGCGTGATCACGATGTGCTTGGCGGCGGCTGCGTCGACAACGCGCTCGGACAGCGCCAGACTTCCACTCGCACGCACGCGCTTGGGCGGCGCCAGACTTCCGCTAGCGCGCTTGGACGGCGCCGGGCTTTCGCTTGCGCGCTTGGACGGCGCCGGGCTTTCGCTTGCGCGCTTGGACGGCGCCGGACTTCCACTTGCGCGCACGCGGTCGAGCAGCGCCTGCGTGCCTGCCTCCTCGAAGGGCATCGTGCCCTCGCGCAGCGATCCCAGTCGTGCTGGATCGTTGTCGATCCCGATAACGCTCAGGCCGCGGTCGGCAAACGACAGCGCCAGCGGCAAGCCGACGCGTCCGAGGCCGATCACCGAGACGTCGGCGCTGGTGTTTGGGTCTGGCATAGGCAGCGCAGAGGTTATCGGCGCGAGTGCGACCCTCCGCCGTGGGGGCTGTGGGGCTCCATCTTTGGTCCGCCTCCATGCACACCGGAGAGCACTCCACACAGAGGTGCACTCATTTCGTAGTGTCACGCAAGGGGGGTGTTTGCTGACACTTACGAAATAGCGGATATACCCTCCGCGTCCTCGGCTGTGTCCTCTGTGCCCTCTGCGTCCTCAGTCGCGACGCGCGTATGTCCACTGCCGGGCGAAGCCCACCACGAAGCGCGGGTTCTGCGTCAAGTAGCGCCGCCACAGCCGTTTCGGCTCGCGCGTCAGCCGATATAGCCACTCCAGCCCATTGCGCTGCATCCAGCCCGGCGCTTGAGAGACGATGCCGGCGTGGAAGTCGAATGCGGCACCGACGCCCACGAGCAGTGGGGCCGTTAGGCGCGGGCGCATCTCATGCATCCACAGCTCCTGCTTGGGCTGGCCGGTGCCGACCCATACGACCTTGGCGCCCGAGCCGTCGATCTGCTCGACCACCCACGCCTGCTCCTCGGCGCTCAGCGGCCGAAACGGCGGTGAGAAGCCGCCGACGATGCGCAACCCGGGGAAGCGTTCGCGTAGGCGCTTGGTGAGCAGCTCGAGCGCCCCCTCGGAGCGCCCGCCGTACAGGTAAATCGGCGTGCCCGTGCTCGCCGCGTGCGCGCAATAGTGGGCCATCAGGTCGGGCCCGTATACACGTGTCGCGCGGGCATGGCCGAGCAGGCGTAGCGCCCACACCAGCGGCTGGCCGTCGGGCACCGCCAGCGTGGCGCCGAGCACTGCTCGCATCGTGGTCGGATCGTCGTTGGCGGACATGACCAAGTTGACTGCCGCAGCCGTGAGCCAGCCGCGCGCATCCGCGGCGATCGTCGCGTCCATCCATGCGACGACCTCGTCGTAGTCGGAGATCGCCAACGGTATGCCAAGGATCTCGGCGCGCGCGGGAGGCGCGGGCGGCGGATTGGATGTGGCTGGCTCGGCGATGAGTGAGGAGGATGGAGGGGTCGCCCTGAAGGGCACACCCTAGAGGGCACAGGCAAGCAGGCGAGGTGCGCTGTGGCACCAAACCGGAGATTGGTTGAAAGCCTATCCGGGGACTGCGCCTTCGCGCCCGCATATCCGATGGAACTCATTGGATGATCCGCACGATTCGCGATCTTCACATCGGGTGTGAGCCGTCGGGCGCCGAGCGCGGTTCCAGACGGCGCGGCGCATGAGCCCTCCTGCCAGCCAGCGCCCTCCAGGTCGTGCCCCTCAGAGTGCCCTCCGGCAAGGGGGGTCGCGCTTGAGTCGCTATCGCGCTGAGCGCCTGCTGCGCAAGGACTTCGCCGGCCTGCGCGCGAAGGTGCTGGCGATCGTGCGTGGGCAACTGCGCGCCAAGGGCATCGCGCTTGACCAGGCCGATCTCGAGGCCTGTTACGCCATGGCTTGGCACGGCCTCTACGCGACGGTGCTGGAAGGCGAGCAGGTTGAGAACCCATCGGCTTGGCTCGTGCTCGTTACTTTTAGGCGCGCGATGGATGAGCACCGCGCCGCTGGTCGTACCGGGGTCCTCAGTTTGGGGGAAATTGGTTCGTACCCGTCGAGATTCGACGCCACTCGCACGGACCTCGCCTCAGAGCTCGACGACCGTGCGCGCCTACGTCATGTCTTCGAGGCTTTGCGCTCGCGCCTCTCCGCCCGCGAGTGCGAAGCCGCGTCGCTCTGCTATTTGCAGGGCCTCTCGCGCGCGGAGGCGGCTGAGCGCATGGGTCTCAGCGACGCGCGCATGCGCAAGCTGATGGAGGGCGCCGGCGCGGGAAGACCGGGAGTGGCAGGCAAGGTGGGAGAGCTGCTCGACACGGTCAAGGCAGGAGGTTGGTGCGACCAGCAGTCCTCGCTGATGCGCGCCTACGCTTTCGGCATCCTCGAGCCAGGGGGCGAGCGCCACGCGCTGGCCGTAGCCCACTGCCGCGAGTGCCCAGCCTGCCGCGCCCACGTGGCCTCGCTGCGCGGTCTGGCCAGTGTGCTGCCGCTGCCGCTCATATCCCCGCTCGCGCTTGCGGGAGCGTCCGGTGGAGGTGCGTCGGCGGCGGGCGGGCGGGCGGCCACGCGCGGCGGAGTCCGTGCGACGGCGGCTCGCCGGGCCGTGATGCGCGGTTGGGCGCCGGTGCGGCGTTTGGCGGACAACGCGCCGCGCGTGGAAGGCAGGCCTGAGGCCGGGGGAGCAGCAAACGCCTCGCACCTCGGGGCGGGCGGCTGGAGTACTGTCGCGGGTTCGCTCACGGCCAAGCTCGCGCTCACGGCGATTGTCGTTGTCGGGACAGGCTATGCGGTCCTCGGTAGCCACGCTCATGCCAGTCCGGGTGGCCCCTCCGCATATGCCGCGCTCGCGCCGGCGCCGGTTGGCGTCTCCGCGCTCTTACAAGCTCCATTTGTGTCGCCCCCTGCGCGCCTCCTCACCGGGACCCCTCTAGCCGGGGGTCATGCGCGCGCACGCGGGCCACAGCCCAAGCGGGGACTCACTGCCGCTGCTCGGCGGCGGCGCTCGGCGTCCGCCCATGGCAAATCCAGCGTCGAAGCGGTCGCGCGTGAGTTCGGGCCCGAGCGAGTCTCCGGCGTAGCGCCGGCTCAAGGGCTGGCACAGACGACAGCGCCGGCTCAGGGGCTGGCACAGACGACAGCGCCGCCTGCCGGCTCGCCCACGGGCGAATTCGGCTTTGAATAGCGCGCTTGCGCGAGCCGGCCGACACTTCAGCTCCTACGGGCCAGCGTCCGCTCGTGCGGCCCGGCTCAGCCCTCAAAAAGACCTTTGGGGCGTGCTCAGCCGCGCGGGAAGACCTGCGTCAGCCGCTTCATCGCCAGCGGTTTGCCGCGCGGGCGCAGCTTGCCGGTGGCCATCGCCCGCAGGGGATCGAGCCGTTCGCCGACGATGTCCACGAAGTCCTGGTAGGAGACCTTCAGGCGCAGGTCGGGGCTTGGGGCGAGCCCCTGCTCGACGGTGCTCGAACCGTTGTCCACGCGCAGGTGCCAAGCGGACACGTCGGGATCGGTGAACTCCCACTGGAAGGTGGTCGGACGCTTGAGCCCGTGGTTGGGGTTCACCTGGCGGCGGATCGTGTCGAACAGCAACGCCACCGTCTCCGGATCGCGCTTGCTGGGCCCCTCGCGCACGCCGATCACACCGGCCTTGGCAAGTTCGCGACCGCGCTGAGAGATCTCGATCGGCTCAAGCCCAGGCGGCAGCAGCGGTGGCCCGGGCAGCGTCTCCGGAGATAGCCCGGCCGAGCGCAGCTTGGTCGTCATCGAGTTAAGCCCTTCGACGCCGACCTCGTCGTAGGTGGCTCCGAAGACGGTGATGTAGCTTTCGTCCCAACCGGGCGGCATCAGCACTTGCGCGGTGTAGCGAGTCACTTCGCGCAACAGCCCGGCGACGGCCTTCGGCACACCGACGGGATCTTCGCGCTTAAGGTCGGCCAGCAGCTTCACGCCGAAGCCAATGTGGCGCTGCTCGTCGGCGGCGATGTTCTGCATCCCCTCCCGGAAGGCGGGAAGCACGTCGCGCTCTTCCAGGTAGCTGCAGATGAAGTGCTGCCCGGGCTGGGCGAGCGACGCCTCGATCACGACGTGGTAGAGCGTGACCGCGGCCGCCAGCTTCGCGGGCGAATGGTCTTTGCGCAGCTCGTCGGCCATCGTGTCCAGGCGGTCGAAGATCTTGCGAAAGCCGGGCGTCAGCTGGGGCTTGATGGCCTCCAGTCCGCTTTTCATCGAGCCTGTCCCGATCCCGCAGACCTCCTGCATGAAGCGCTTAAAGAACACGGCATGACGTGCCTCGTCCACCTGCTGGGTGGTGAGGAAATACTTCTGCTCCTCGCGCGGCGCGGCGTCGATGTAGGGCGAGAGGTTGTCGGCGACGGCGTCCTCCCCCCAGAAGAACAGCGCATAGTTCCAAAGCGCGGCCTGGCGCTCGAAATCGGTGAAGCGCTCCTGCCACTGCTTAGCGTCCTCTGTGAAGTCGAGCTCGGTGGCGCTCCAGTTGCCGCGCTCCCAGCGCGCGTACAGGTCCTCGTAGGAGACGGCGTCGACCGGCAGGCTGCCGATGTTTTCGCTTGCCGCGGGTATAGCTGTGCTCGCCATGTGCTTACTCCTCTGTGCCGGTGGTTTGGCTGGACAGCCAGTCCCTGGAAATCTAGCGGAAGATCGACTTGTCCGTGGGGGAATCGCCGGTCACGACGAATATCCTCACGACGATGATGCGATGGCCCACGGTGTCGCTGCGCGAGACGCCGGCCACGATCCCGGCGCTGGCGGCGATCGTGCTGTTCGTGGTGTGGTCTACCAGCCAGGCCGGCTATCCGCTGACCCACTGGGCTCCAGGCGCGCTGATCGTGCTGATGTTGCTGGCAATAGCGGTCCTGGCCGTCCCTTTGCGCTTTGCCGAGATCCCCACGGCGGTCAAGCTCGCGCTCGGCTGCCTGGGTGCCTACACGGCGCTCAGCTTCCTCTCGATCCTGTGGGCGGCCGCGCCGGCTGAAGCATGGGAAGGCGCCAACCGCACGCTGCTCTACCTGCTCGTGTTCGCGCTGTTCGCGCTGTGGCCACGCCGGGGCGCAAGCGCCGCCCTGCTGCTCGGCCTGTGGACGCTCGCCATGATCGGGCTGGCCACGTATGTGGCGCTGCGTCTGGACCTTGCCGGTGGCAAGAGCTTTGAAGCGCTGTTCTCAGGGGAACGTCTTGCGTATCCCGTGGGCTATCCGAATGCCACGGCCGCGCAATGGCTGATGGCCTTCTGGCCGGCCTTGCTGCTGGCGCGCGGCATAAGTCTGCCGTGGGGGTTGCGCGGGTTGCTGGCCGGTGGTGCGGTAGTGCTGGCCGACGTCGCGCTGTTCAGCCTGAGCAGAGGCTCGCTGTACGCGACGCCGGTGATGATCGTTTTGGTCTTCGTGCTTGTGCCCCAGCGCCTGCGCACTTTTGCCACGGCGGTACCGGTCGCGCTGGCGATTGGCGCAACGGCCCCGCTGGTTTTGCACGTCGGCGACCACATTCGGGCTGGACAGAGCGCCCACGCAGCTACACACACGGCCGTGCTCGCGATGTTCGCTGCCGCGCTGCTCGTCGGTCTGATTGTCGCCGGGGGCGCCGCTTTCGAGAGCCGCCGGACCGTCTCGCCGGCGGTGGCCAGGGGGGTACGCCGAGGCATTGCCGCCGTCGCCTTGGCAACGCTGCTCGCGGTCGTGGTGGGTGCCCTGGTGGTGGCCGGCAATGGGGTGGGTGGGGATGGGATGGGTGGGAATCTCTTTACCCGGGTGCATCGCGCTTGGGACAGCTTCAAGGGCGGCTACACCGCCGAAGCGACCGGCAGCAACCGCTTGCTCGGCGGTCTCGGCAGCAATCGCTACGACTTCTATCGAGTGGCGCTGAACGAATTCGTAGCTCATCCCGTGCTTGGCATCGGCGCCGACAACTTCGCCCAGCAGTACCTCCTCCACGGCCGCAGCGACGAGACGCCGCGCTATCCACACAGCGTCGAGCTGCGCACGCTGTCGCAGACGGGCCTGGTTGGTGCTCTGCTAGCTGTCGTGGGCCTTGGCGCGGCGCTGCTGGCCGGCTGGCGCGCGATGCGCCGCTCCGATCCGCTGGCACGCACGGTCGCCGCGGCGGCGCTCGCGGGCTTTGCCTACTGGGCTGTCCATGGCTCGTTCGACTGGTTCTGGGAGTTCGCTGGCCTCGGCTCGTGCGCGTTTGCGCTGCTCGGCATCGGCTGCTCGCTGACAGGGCTTCTTGGTGTCCAAAATCGCGATGCCCCCCGCGCGCGCGGGGGGCATCGGAGTCTGGAGAGAGTTGACGACGCTCCGGATCGGCCTGTCCAGAACGCCCTTTCACAGGGTCCATCCAGCAGGCCCCCTTTGCAAGAACCATCCGTCACGGCGACCAGGCAGACGCGCATGACTCCGTTAGTGTTTGCGACGGTCGCAGGCTTGCTCGCGCTGGTCGCCGCAGCCTCCTTGGCTGCCCCCTGGCTCAGCGAACGCCAGATCCAGAGCGCTGCTCAAATTTGGCCACGCGCGCCGTTGACGGCCTATGGCCAGCTGGGAGAGGCCGCCAAGCTGAACCCCTTGAGCGATCGCCCCTACCTCGTGGAGGGCAGCATCGCGCTGCGCTACGGAGACTTGGCTCGCGCTCGAAATGCCTTCTCGCAAGCTCTCGTACGCATGCCCGACGACGCCTACGCCGCGCTCGAGCTCGGTGCGATCGCCTCGCAGTCGGGTGAGCGGGCGCGCTCGCTCGTGCTGCTCGAAAGAGCGGTCCGCCGCGACCCACGCGATCCGCTTGCGCGCGAAGCCCTGGCCACGGTGCGCGCCGGCAAACGTGTGAGCGTGCAAGCGCTGAACCGTTCAATCTTGCTCAAGGCTGAGCAACTTGCGTAAACATCTCGGGTTTGCGGGTTATTGACTATGTAATTGGCGCCGGCTTCGCTAGCGTGTGATTGGTTCGGCGGACGCGAGCGAAATAGCTCGAAGGCGCGTCGGTCGACCAAAAAAATCGAACACCATCGGGACCGATGGCCTGATCCATGTGGCAAGGAGTTAGGCAAGGAGAGCGGCCGCCGCTGCTCACGCCGATGAAAGGAACCCAAGGTTGGGAATGACTCGCAAAATATGGATCTCATCGGCTCTGGCTCTGGCGGCCGCGATGCTCGTCTTGGCTCCCACGCCTGCATTCGCCGGCAGCCCGCTACTGAGCGGTTATGGAGGCCCGGGCGCGGGTGAACAGGCGATCCTCGGCTCGACGCTGATCGGGGGATCCCGAGGTGGGGGCTCGAGTGGCTCAGGCGGCTCAGGCGGCTCAGGCGGAGCGAGCCTCTCCGGCTCGGCGGGAGTATCGAGCGGCGGTGGTCGCGGGACGTTCTCGAGCGGCTCTGGATCGGCGCTGGGCTCGAAGGTGGGCGCCGCAAATGCCGGCTCTGGCTCGGGCGCGCGGGGCGGCACTCCCAAAGACGGTTCCACGTCGTCCAAAGGCGGGGCCACGTCGTCCACGGGCCGGACGACTTCACGAAGCAGGCGGACGACGAATGCTGTCGGCGGCTCAGTGAGCGCCTACGTGTATCCGACCTCGCAAGGCTCCATTCCCAGCGCATCCCCCTTGTCCGGCATATCGAGCGGCGGTGTGCTCCTACTGATCGGGACCCTCGCCACACTTGCGCTGGTGGCTGTGCTCACCTTGCGACTTTCCCGGCTACAGAGCTGATGTCGAGCGACCGATAGATCTCAAGGACGCCCCCTCGAACCATCGCTGCCATGGAGATTTCACGCCAGACATCCACCTCGCTCCCGCTAACAGGCCAGCTGCCTGTCCGGCGCGACGCGCCCTTCCCGCACAGCCTGCACCGCGGCACCTTCAAGGGTCCGTTGCAGTGGCTGTTGGAGGGGTTTGGCTGGAGCATCCTGCGCCCGTCGGTCGATCTGCTGTTGATGTATGTCGGCGTGTTCGCCGCGCTCGGCGGAATTGGCTCCACTTTTTCTGTATCTGCCGTCCGAGCTCCGCTGCTCGTGCTGCCGCCGGTCGCCCTGTTGCTGCTCTATCTGCGCGGTCTTTACCGCTCGCGCTTGCGCGCGTTGCTGCTCGATGGAGTCGTGCCGGTCGTCAGCGCCGTGTCGGTCGGCGCGGTCGCGGTGGCGATGGTTGGCGTAGCGGTCAACGGGACGATGCCGGGTCAAACCGATTGGCTGGAGGCATGGCTGTTCGTGCTGCTTGGGCTGGGTCTGAGTCGGATTACGCTGACGCTCACGCAGCGCTTCGCACGCCGCCGCCGCCTTGTGGGCAAGCCTGTCCTGATCATGGGCGCCGGTCTCGTCGGATCACAGGTGGCACGCCGCCTCGACCACCATCCCGAGTATGGCCTGGCGCCGGTTGGCTTCCTCGACGACGACCCTCGCTCGATCGCGGAGGTCGGCGGCCGTGACGTGCCTGTGCTCGGTACCGCCGAGGATCTCGACAAGATCGTCGAGCGCACAGGTGTGCGCAACCTGATCGTCGCCTTCTCCTCTGTCGCCGACGCGCGCATCAGCCGCTTGATCCAGCGCTGCCAGGAGCTCGGCATCGAGGTCTCAGTCGTGCCGCGCATGTTCGACACGATCAACGATCGCGTCGGCTACGACACGGTCGGCGGTCTGCCGCTGTTGTCCTTCTCGGGCATCAACCCCAAGGGGGTGCAGTTCGCGATCAAGCACGTGATCGATCGCGTCTCGGCAACTCTGCTGCTGATCGTGCTCTCACCCGTGATCGCGTTTGCCGCGCTCGCGGTGCGCGCCAGCTCACCCGGACCGGTGCTGTTCCGTCAGCGCCGTGTCGGGCGCGACGGGACCGAATTCGCCCTCTACAAGTTCCGTTCGATGCGCTTCGACTCGCTTCCGGCGGCGCGGCCTGTGGGCGCGGTGGTTGGTGCGGATGATGTCGAGGGCATGCTTCCCCTCGACACGGCCCCGGGCGGCGTCGAGGACGGCGAGGATCGCCGCACGCTCGTCGGGCGCATCCTGCGCCGCACGTCGGTCGACGAGCTGCCGCAGCTGCTAAACGTATTGCGCGGCGAGATGAGCCTGATCGGGCCGCGCCCCGAGCGTCCCGAGTTCGTCGAGCTGTTCGGGCGCGACATCGCCCGCTACGGCGACCGCCACCGCGTCAAGTCGGGCATCACCGGCTGGGCGCAAGTGCACGGCTTGCGCGGTCAGACGTCGCTGGCCGAACGCGTCGAGTGGGACAACTACTACATCGCCCACTGGTCCTTGGCGCTCGACTTCAAGATCGCGCTGCTGACGCTGATATCGCTGTTTCGTAACGCCGATTAGCGGCCCGGTGGCCGTCTCGGCGTCGGTTAGCCCGGTGCCGGCCGCGGCTCGTCTGGCTGCGCGAGCAGAGAGACGCCCATGTGCCTCTCTGAGGGTGCTGGGCGCCAGTTCAAGTCAGATGCTTGCGCTGGCTGCCCTGGCTGTGCCCAGCCAGTACTGGAACACGTTCACCTGCAGGTTCGAGCCGAGCACTCTTGGCAGCGCGATCGAGTAGCGGTTGAAGCGGTCCAGCGTGAACTGTGCCCTGTAGACGGCGCGCCCGCCTCTGAACGCTTCTAGCTGCAGGTAGTCGCCTACCGGCCCTGACCCGCTCGCCACGATGCCGCCGCTATGACGGCCAAGGTGCACCGTCACTGGGCTCGACTTGCTGAAGGGCGAGATGAAGACGCTGCGCAGCGCCGCGAAAGCGGGCTTGTGTGTGCCGGTTTCGCTGAGTACGCCGAATTCTTCGCTGCGTGAACCCTGCAGCGAGTACAGCATCTCAGCGGCGATCCAAGGGGTGCGTGCGGTCTCGCGGTAGACGCTGGCGATGTTGGCGGCCTGCACTTGCTTGGTGACGCAGCCCTGTTCCTGCTGGATGCGTTGGCGTGGCCAACAGCTGCTCCAGCCGAACTCGTTCAGCCACAGGGGAGTGTGGTCGCCGTTCTGTAGCTGCACTTCATGCAGGTAGCGCAATGAGCCCAATACCAACGTGTAGAAGTGCACGGAGAGCCCGTCGTAGTAGCCCTTAATCCCGGCGGCGTAAAGAGCGCGCAGAAAGACACCGTTGGAACCGACGAGCGATCCTCCCAGTACCGTCATCTGCGGATCGACGCTCTTGATCGCCGGGTAGGCGGCCCGCAATAGTCCGGCATAGTGCTGTGCCTTGTTCGGGCCGGCGAGATAGTCTTCGTTAGACTGGTCAGGCTCGTTCCAGACTTCGATGGCGGCGAGCTTGGAGCCATAGCGCGCGGCAACAAAGGCCGCAAACGAGCCATAAGTCGCTGGGTTTACAGGAGGCCATGCTTGTGCCTTGCCGCCCTTGTTGAGCCGGCACTTGCTCAGCAGCGACGCAGGCGCCGAGGAGGCCCAGCAGGGCGTCCACATCGTGAGCGCCACCACCTTGATGCCGGCGGCGGCGGCTTGGTTGACGAGACTGTCGGTGAATGCCAAGGCCTTGGGTTCGATCTGACCTGGGCTTGGTTCGAGCGTTGCCCACGGGATTTCCACGCGGATCGCGTGGGCATGAAGCGAGCGTGCCCACGCGATCTCCTGGCTCACCCTCGTGGGTGTCGCGCCGTAGGTGAGGTCGGTCGCGTTCACGCCGCCAAGCGGCGGCCCCGACCTCGGCGACACCACGCCTTGGGCACCGGCCGGCGCGAGTAGAAGGAACAGCGCCGTCGCGAGCGCCGGCGCCGTCATCAGCCTGCTGAATCGTCTCGTCATTCCTACACGATAGTCGTGCTCTGTATGAGAAACCGCACCTGTAGGTGTGCTTCCCGCCATATGACTAGGCTTTGGCAGGTATGTCACCCACCTGGATCTGGTTGCAGGCCGCGATCATCGTTTTCGTCGTGATCGGCATGATCATCGCGATCACAAAGCTAGCGTGAGCCCACGGCCGTCGCGCTGCCCCGCGCCGGCACGCAATCCTCCTGGACCAGTGTTCAACGCCGGCGCCAGCGAATGCGCTGTGGCCGGCGCTCGCTCAGGGCGGCCGGCTCTGGGCGCTCGGGTATCTCCTCGCCGGCGAGAATCGCCGCCGGCACTGCTTGAGTGAGCCAGTCGGCAAGGTTGGCAAAACCCGCCTCGGCAAGATCGGCGGACATGCAGGGTGGTCGCTTGACCGCGTCGTGCGCGTCGGAGGCGACGTTGTGGACCAGGCCCTGCTCGAGCAGGTGTCGCGCAAAGCGGCGCACCTGCCCACCAAAGCGTCCCGCCAGCGAGCCGGCGGTGACCGACGTCAGGACGCCGCTGCGCACCAGCGACTCCACGAGCCGTGGCTCGCGATGCAGCGCCGGACAGCGCTCGGGATGGGCTAGCAGGACGCGATACCCGGCGCTCTGCAGCCCCATGACGACTCCGTCCAGGCCGGTCACGATCGGCGTAAAGGGCGGCTCGAGCAGTAGCCACGGACCGCCGCCGAGGCGCAGTCGCTCAAGCTCATCGGGCTCGATGTCCTCCACGCGTGTCATCGCGACCTCGGCGCCCGTGCGAATCTCGAGCGCTATTCCCTCGGCGCTCAGGCGTTCGTTCAGATCGGTCGTCAAGCGCGCGATCGTCCCGGCGTTGTTGTGGTGGTGCCAGCTCACGTGCGGCGTGGCCACCATCACGCGGGTGCCGTCAGCCGCGGCCGCGCGCGCCAGCGCGAGTGAGCCCTCGATCGTCTTAGGGCCGTCGTCGATGCCGGGAAGCACGTGGGTGTGTAGATCGATCACAACGCGCCTAACGATAAGCCAGCGCTCTGCTTTCGTTGTCGGGCCGTGGCGGATATGATCGGCTCCACTTGAGTCGCAGTGCTCGAACCGAAGCCAAGGGAGGGTCATGTTCAGATCGATCGTGGTTGGAACCGACGGCTCAGACACCGCCGGTCAGGCTGTCCGCCAAGCAGTTGACCTCGCCAAGGCCGTGGGCGCAACGCTCGAGCTGGTGAGCGCGTATGAGCCGGTGCCGGCGCAGCGCTTGCGCGAGGAGCGTCGCGATGCGCCAGAGGATCTGCAGTGGGCAGTCAGCCCGCGCGAGGACGTCGACGCGACGCTAGAGGTAGCTGCCAAGGTGGCTCGCGAGGCTGATGTCGCGGTGAAGGTATATCCGCGCCAGGGCGATCCGGCCGATGCGATCCTCGACGTGGCCGAAGAGCAG
Organism: uncultured Solirubrobacterales bacterium; assembly: GCA_963704555.1. Classification (GTDB taxonomy): domain Bacteria; phylum Actinomycetota; class Thermoleophilia; order Solirubrobacterales; family Solirubrobacteraceae; genus Palsa-744. Next base: position 114,015 of record OY969921.1, on the reverse strand, counting down.
GGCGCCGATCTGATCGTGGTCGGCAACAAGGGCATGACGGGGGCCAAGCGGTTCTTGCTTGGGTCGGTGCCGAACAAGGTCTCCCACCATGCGCCTTGCTCGGTGTTGATTATTCGCACGACCTGAGATCCGCGGGACGTGCTCTCGCGGGATGTGCTCCGCGGGATGTTCTCTGCGGGATGTGCTCCGCGGAATGTTCTCTGCGGAATGTTCTCTGCGGAATGTGCTCTTTGCGATCTCTCCCGCAAGGAAGCTTTCGCCAAAGGGGGGTGCTCGCGCGAGGCTGTGCGGCGTAGTTCAGTTGTAGGAGTCTATGCCCAGCAGATGTATCGCCATGCTTGCTTGACGTCGAGCCAGGCAGCCGCGGCCATCGCATCCATCGCAGTCGGCACCTTTGCCGCACGGCGGACAGTCTGGAAGAGATGGTCGCCGATCCGCAGAGTGGCCCATACGCCGATCGACGCGTGCGCTGAGACGCCCTTGGGGAGCGTCGTAGCGCAGGTGAACGATTGGTGACTTCTTACTCGTGCCGTGCAACTACCGATCCGCCGACCACGTAGCAGGGCGGTGAGGCGTAGGCGTCCGGCCTCCCTAACGGTCGCGGTCATGTAGAGCTTGCGTCCGATCAACATCGCACCCGGACCCGAAAGCAGCCCGGGAACAGTAGATACATGCGATTTGCCTGTACCCGGTGTCTCCTGTGTGCCCGGCGTCGATGGGAGTGGAAGCGAGGTGGGAGGAGCGATGGTAGAGCCGCTGCTCGGCGGCTGGACCGGTACTTCCGGTTTCGGCTGAGGCGGCGTGCTTGGCAGGATTTCAATCGTCCGTTGGTCGCGGCCACCGTCAGGACTCATCGCCGCGACCGTCACGAGCTTGTCGACAGGCGGGGCAGAGGGGGCTGTGTAGAGGCTGGTCGATGGGCTGGTGGAGGAGATCGATCCTTCACTTGCGCTCCATGTGACTTCCGGGGTGTCGTCGCTCACGAGCGCGGATAGCTGGATGCTGGTGCCCGCGATCATGCTCGCGGGAGCGCCTTCGATCGCGACGCTGGGCGCGGCTGGATCGTTGCTCACGTCGATCGACACCGTCGCGATCGTAGGGCTCTTCGGAAAGGGACTGTAGGGGTCGCGGGCGGAGAACGTGAAGCTGTCTGTCCCGCTGTATCCGCCGGTTGGGGTGTACTCAACGTGGTCGGCGTCAATCGGGCCAAGGGTTCCATGCGCGGGAGGTGTGACGATCGCATATTCGGGGGTCGACGTCGGCTGTTCGTCCGGTTCTTTGCCTTCCCACTTTCGCGAGGTGAGGGTAATCGTGAGCGGATGTTCCACCTCTACGCTCCTCGACTGCGCCTGGGCGTCGAAGCCGGCGACGATCGTCGGATGTTCGGCATATGCCGGTGGTTTTGTTCCCGGAGCTTCCTGGATGAAGTGTTCGGGATCCACTTCGGCTCGCAGCCAGTATTCGCCCGGTAGAACGTTTGAGACATTGACCCATTGGTAAGCCAGATCAGACGTATAGAGGTCGCGCCAGCCCTCGGAGATGCCCTCGAACACTTCTGTGGTCGCCGGCTGCCTATATCTGCAGAATTCACGTGGATGGTCGCCGCCGTCTTTGTACACCGGTTCTGAGGGACCCTTTTCGGGTTCGACGTGTTCGCTGTCCTCCAAGCAAAAGCCAACCTTTTGCGATGGTGCTACTTCTGCGGTCTTGTCGGCGTTCCACAGGGAGTAGTAGGCGACGTGCTGCAGATGCCAGTGTTCGTGACCGTCGGCCGTCACATATTCCATGACTCCGCGGCTTGGTTCGTCTTTGTGAGGAGTACTTTCTTCGGTCGGCGGAGGGCCTTCGGTTGAGGGATATTCGTAGATCCGCTGGAATACACCCATCGACGGAAGGGCCGGTTCGCTCGGATCGGGTGGCGCTTCTCGCATGCCTCTGAAGTCCAGTGCGCCGGGACCCTTGTTGTGGACGTAGCCGTTGAACCGAAGCAGCAGCTCGGCTTCCATGTGACCGCCTGTCGGTGTTTCTTCGCTCTCGTCGAGGCTGATGTTGTCCGGCGGATCGGCCACCAAGTCGGGCAGCTGCGGGGTTTGGCTGGATGCATGTGCCGCGTGCAGGGAGATGGTGAGACCGAGGCCGGCGCAGAGGAGAACGGCAAGCCAGGCGATTGGGCGACGAACATGTTTGAGCATCAGCGCGAGATTAGCGCCCAAGCCGGTGTAGCCTCGCCGCTACCGGGCATGACGGTCGCGGCCGGCGACGAGCACATGCCCTGCTGCGATAGCTTGCTCGGGGTGCTCGCACTTCGTCTTTGGCAACTGAGCATGTGGTGTCATCGGCGGGGCTTCCGGCCGGGTGCCCGTGTGCTGAAGAGCATGATCTTCCTGGTTTTCGGCGCCATCCTCGAGCCCGATGTAAAGCTGGAGGGCCATGTCAACTTCGCCCACCGCGGACTTGGCGTAGTGATCCATGGATCCACAGTGCTCGGTGACTGGGTTCAGATCTGGCAGTACGTGACGATCGCCTCCAATAATGGCAAGCAGGCGGGCGAGCACACGGGCGTGCGCGTCAAGAGGGGGGCTGTAATAGGGGCACACGCGTTGATCATGTGTCCGGCCGATCGCACTCTCACGATCGGGGAGGAAGCGGTCATCGGCGCCGGTGCCATCGTGGTCGACGATGTGCCCGCGAGGGCGCTTGTGTTGCCTGAGCCAAGTCGCGTTATCGCACGGTCTGACTAGTCGAGCTGCGCAGCTCAGCCAGTGCGCAGCTCTGTTCAGCCGGGGCTCTGTTCAGCTGGGACTCTGTTCAAGGCTCTGTTCATCCGGGGACCCTGCTCAGGCCAGCGCTCTGCTCAGCCAGCGCTCTGCTCAGGCCCGCGCTCTACTCAGCCAGCGCTCTGGCGCAACAGATGGACGGCAGCACCAGGATCGCCTTCAGGGTCGAGCCCTGCTATCTCGGGTCGTAGGGCTCCGGGCACAAGGCCTCGTATGAGCTTGGCGCGATGGCCCACCGCGACAACCGCGTGGATCGTCCTGATCTGCATCTCGATATCCAGGGCCCGCATCGTGGCCGCCGGTCGCAGGCGCCGCACATGCTGGCCGGGCAGCTTCTCCTCTAGGTCATTGTCGTCGGAGATGAGTGCCACGTCGATTCCCGCGGCTCGTAGGCTCTCGAGCCACCGTGTCGCTGCGCTGGCGGATTGCCCGCGAGCGGCGATGGCGACGACCTTCGGTGGGCCGGCGGGCCGACGTCCAAAATGACCCTTGTGCTCGGTGTCGGTCGGTTGTTCGGAGGTAGCCGGGGTGCTTTTGCTCGTGTCTGCCAGCGCGAGTGTCCACACAAGCCCGTCGCTCGCGGCATCGAGCATGATCTTCACCAGCCCCCTCCAGCCGTCACGCCAGCCACCGTCTAGGACCGTCCGGTATGCCGTCTTCGCGGCCGGGCGCAGCACGATCCCCAACGCGTAATCGCTTGCACCGCGCGTTCGTGACAAGTGCCTGCTCTCCAACTTGGCGTATCGCCACGCGTCGAGCAGCGCCTCGCGCAACGTGCCTGCCAGCTCATGCTCCAGGTCGCCATCCAGCACCAAAGGACGCTCGTGTGGCTCAATTCCCTCATGGACCTCGCGCGACTCATCGTGCCTGTAGGACCCGCGCTGGAACACGCGCGAGCGGTACGCAGGGTACTTCGCCGATGGTCCGAGCAGCCCACCCAGGAAGCGGTTGCGCAGCGCGCACACGGCGATCTTCGCGTCTGGCTCGGGAGTCTGGACCAGCTGTTCGATGCTCGCTCGCAGCCGTGGTGAGACCCGCTCGTCAGCGTCAATCTCCAGTACCCACTTACCGCCGGCGTGCTCGAGTGCGAGGTTGCGCTGAACGGCGAATCCCGGCCAAGGGTTCTCGATCACCTTGGCGCCTGCGGCTTCGGCGATCTTGACCGTGCCGTCGGTCGAGCCTCCGTCCACGACGACTATCTCGTCGCAGAAGCTCACGCTGTCGAGCGCCGCGGCCAGACGCTCTCGCTCATTCTGCACCACCAAGCACGCGCTGACACGTAGACCCGAGTCCGGAAGCTGGCTTGGTTTGGGGGAGGATGTCACGGCTGATCCGCGGTTCGACACAGCGTGACGATCGGCACACCGAGCACACCAGCGCGCTACGGATGATACCTCCGAGTCTCGAGTCCTGGCTACTCCGAGTCTCGGGTACTGGCTACTCCGAGTCTCGGGTCCTGGCTTCTCGGGTCCTGGCTACTCCGAGTCTCGAGTCCTAGTTAGACGATGTGTCTACATAGGTTGTGAACGGTTGAGGAGGCGGGCCTCCTCCCAGGCTGTGGGTATGCGTGTGGTGCACTGTGCACACTGGATACACTCCCCGCAGCCGATGGACCGTGCGTCACTATCACGGAGAGACTTTGCTGGCTCCGTCCGCGAGCACATGAATACGCGGCTGGCGGCCCACGGGCACCATCCCGGCGAGCAGTACACGCCGCTGGCGTTCCGTCACTACATAAGGCGCATCGCTCTGCTCGATGCGCTTAGCGCGGTGGAATTCAAGAGCGTGCTTGACGTGGGTTGCGCCGAGGGCTTCTTCATGCGCACGATCCGTGACCACTTCGGGGCCGAGGTGTGGGGGGTCGACATCTCCAACGCGTCGGTGGAGAAGCTCCACCGCGAGCTGGGGATGCAGGCGGCGGCGGCTGAGGCGACTCGCCTGCCATTCCCAGACGGCAGTTTCGATCTCGTGTATTCGACCGAGGTGATCGAGCACGTACTCGACCCCGAGCTGATGCTCTCCGAGATGCGAAGGGTGTCGCGAGGAACGGTGTTGGTCAGCACTCCGGTCAGTCAGACCGACCACGACCACGAGCCCGACTACGAACTTGCCGACGAGGGTCATGTGAACAACTTCGATCGCGCCACCGTGAGACGCATATTCGGTGAGCAGGCAACGCTGGGGAGCTTCCGATGCAATGCGAGCTTGGCTTTGATCGTGGCCGTCGGACGCTACATGCCCCCCGGTATCCGCGATAGCTTCTATGCATTCGATCATTTCCTCGCCAAGCGCATGGGAGATCCAAATCGCCGGTTCAAGCCGCTGCGAAATCGGGATTGGCTGATCGCAGTGCCCGCGCTCGGCCAGGGAGACGGCCGTCCGCGGTGGTGCTGTCCGGCTTGTAAGGGCGAGCTGACGCCGGCGCCCGAGGAGTTGCGCTGCACGGACTGTGGCGCGGCTTACCCAACTCGGGATGGCGTTCCGGACTTCTTCGAGGAGAAGTCGCAGGGCAACGCCTGACGCGCGCCGGGCGATCGTCGGTCGCTCGCTGCCAGATACCCCAGCCGCCTTTTCCCGCCAACGTCTTTCCCTTCAACCACCCCTTTCTGGTCAAACCCCTTTCTGGTCAAACCACTTTTCTGGTCAAACCACTTCCGCCAACCGCCCTTCTTCAGGCATGCTCAACAATCGCCTAGTCTCGATCCAAACGACCAACGAGCGCGGCGGCGCCGAGTACGCCAATGTGGACCTACTCGATGCGCTTGCCGAGCGTGGGCACGACGTTGTGCTAATGACGAACGTGCCGGACATAGCCACCGGAACGCGTGTGCCGGCGGTGGAGGTCGATCTCGGACCAAAGCTGGCAAGACGCAGCGCTCTGGGCGTCGCATGGCGGACGCCGCTGACGCTCTTGCGAATAGCTCGCGCGTTGTACGCACAGCGCCCGGTGGGAGCGGTGCTGCTGCACTTCAAGAAGGAGCAACTGCTGATCGCGCTGCTTCCCAAGCGGCTTACCGGCAGGATCGTGTGGGCCGAGTGGGGACCGGTGCCAATGCAGATGCGTCGTGGGCCGGCGCGTTTGGCTTATGCGCTCGCGGCTCGCCGGGCGACTTGCGTGATCGCCGTCTCGGAGGGGACGCGACGCACCGTCATCGATGCGGGCGTGCCGGCCGAGAAGATCACGGTCGTGCCGAACCTGCTCGACGTGGAGAGCGTCAGCTTCAGTCGAGCCGGCCGTGAGCGCCTGCGTGCAGAGTGGAATGCGGGCGAGGAGACGTTCGTGGTTGGCTGCATCTCGCGCTTTCAGCGGCGCAAGCGCAACGACGTCGTGATCGACGCGATGGCGCACGTCGAGGGCGACGTGCTGCTCGTGCTCGCCGGCGAGGGTGAGGAGGAGCCCGCGCTGCGTAGCCGCGCTGCCCCCTATGGCGAGCACGTGCGTTTCGAGCCAAACGTGCGAGGTCATGTCGAAGAGTTCCTCTCGGCGTGTGATCTGGTCGTGTTCGCGCCGAGCCCAACGGAGGGTGCGCCTCGCTCGATCGTGATGGCGCAGCTGGTTGGCGTCCCTGTCGTGGCCACTGACAGTGAGGGTGCCGAGGGGCTCATCCAGGCAGGCGCGGGCACGATCGTCTCCCCATCACATGACCCGCGCGTGCTGGCGATGACGCTGGACACCTACCGGCGCGACCCGCAGCGTCGCCGGAGAGAGGGAGAACTGGCCCGCCAAGCGACACGCTCAAGCCACGATCCGGAGCGGACGCTGCTCGCCATCGAAGATGCGCTTGGACTACGGGGCTAAGAGAGAAAAAGCGCCCCCCAACTGTCGCGGCTGAGGAAAGCGCTACTTACCGTATAGGCCGCTACCTACCGTATAGGCCGCTACTTACCGTCGCGCCCTATACGCGCGCGAAGCTTGCGCACGCGATTGACTTGCTCCACCGACATTCGGCGCAGGATCGTGTTTCGCAAGCTCGACCGTCCGACCATTGGTGCCACGCTCAACCACGTTAGCGCTGCGCGGGGGCGAACGGGCAGGACCATCGTCCAGGTCACTGGGGCATCGCCGTCGGCGAAGCGCTGCTTGTACGGCTGCTCGACGGTTCCCAGATCCACGCAGTCGTCCCCACGCGAGAACGCTTCCTCGATAGCCAACAGGATCGTGAGCATCGCCGGCTTAAGCTGAGCGAAGCGCTCGTCCCAGCCGCCGTTCACGTAGAGCACGTGCCCGCCGGCATCGAGGAACAGCTGAGCCGAGATCGGCTCGCCGTCGATCTCGAGGATATGCAGGCGGAAGCGGCCGTCTCGCTGTAGGAGTGCTTCCCCGATGTCCTCGAGCATCGCCGGCACCCGCCCGCCGAGCGCTACGAAGCTCGATCGCCCGCGATCCTCCCAACGCGAGGCGTGCAGGCGCATGAAGGTGTCCACGTCGGATCGCAGCGTCTCGGCTGTGCTCAGACGGACGCTCCCTCCGGCGGCGTCGAACTGTCGCCGCAGGCGGCGCATTTGCGAGCGGAAGTTAGAGCTCTTCCCCGCCAGCCACGCATCGAAGGAGCCGGCTTGTAGTGAGACAGTCGGGCAGCCCTGAGCCTCGTAGCGCCAGACGACCGGCCGTGGTCGTCGTGGCCAGCCCACCCGCAGGAGCTCTGCCCAATCGCTCGAGAGGGGCGCGCCCTCGAGCGCTATCAGGTCTGGACGTGGAGAGCAGCGGCCGAGCTCGCTTGCAATCGCCGTTGCCACGTCTCGCTCGCGTCCCGCCAGCGCGAGCGGCGCGAGCCGGGCGGCGAGTTGGATCCCGGGGAGGCGGTAATCCACGCGCCCACGCGGTTTGTCGAGATCCGCGTAGAAGGGCGCAAGACCGATGAGCGCTTCACCGTCGTGGACCGCTAGCGCGCGCAGCTGCGCCGAGGGAGGTGCCATGTGGCGCCACCACGCCATCACGCACGCTGGCGCCATCAGCGGAAGCCTGTTCGCCACCGCCAGCTCGTCCCACGCATCCTCCATGGCGCTGAGACCGGAGGAGTCCGTGATGAGTCGCGACGTGAGCACTGCGTCTACCTGGCCAGCTTGTTGCGTAGACCGCGGAGGCGCTCCGCCTGCTCCGCACTGAGGGCTCGCTTGGCTTTGTCGCGCAGCGCGCTACGCGCGAGCATTGGCGCGGTCCGGATGACTGTGAGCGGCAGGCGTGAGCCCGGCGCCACGAGGATGTTCCACGCCACCGGGTCGCTGCCGTCGGCGAAGCGTTGCTTGTAGGGCAGTGCGCCGGCGCCGAGATCCATGCGTTCGTGCGAGTGCGCGAATGCGTCCTCGATCGCGTAGAGGATTCCGAGCATCGCCGGCTTCAAGTGCGCGAAGCGCTCGTCCCAACCACCATTGATGTAGGCCACCTCGCCACCGGCGCTAATGAATAGCTGCGCGGAGATCGGTGTGCCCTGAACCATGAGGATCCACAGCCGAAAGCGACCGTCCTCGAGGTGGGATCGCGAGATCTCCTCGATCGTCGCGCTGTACCGATCGCCCATAGCGACGATGGCGGAATCGCCTCGCTTCTCCCAGCGTGCGGTGTGCAGGCGCATGAAGGTGTCGATGTCGGCCGCGATCGTGTCCTGCGTGCTGGCGCGGGCAATGCCGCCATCCGCGACGAACTGTCGTCGCATGCGACGCATCTGCGAGCGGAAGTTGGCGCTCTTGGCGCTTAGCCAGTCCTCGAACGTGGTCTGTCGCAAAGAGACGGTCGGCGCGCCCTGGGTGACGTATTGGCGCAGAAGGGGACGCACGGCGCCGGGCCAACCGTCGCGCAACGCCGCGGGCCACCCAGACGCGACGGGGTGGCCCTCGAGCGCGATCAGGTCCGGGCGTGGGCGAGCCGTGGCAAGTGCCTGCGTCACCGCACCGGCAACCTCCCACTCACGTCCGGGGGTAGCCAGTGGCGAAAGCCTTGCCGCGAGCTCGATGCCCGGCAGTCGATAGTCGACCCGTTGACGTGCTTTCGGAGTTACATAGAACGGAGCCAAGCCAATGAGCTGGTTGCCGTCCCTCACAGCCACCGAGCGCGGCTCTGCGCCGGACGGGGCGAGATGGCGCCACCACGACATGACGGTTGCTGGAGCCATCAAGGGCAGCGCGCATGTCACAGCCAGCTCGTCCCACTCCGATCGCAGCCCATCCAGGGTTCGGGCGTCCACGATCAGCTCACTGTTCAACATCGACGGCTCACTCTATTGCGAGGCTGTCGCGCGCAATGCTGCGAAGGAGCCAAGCGTCCGAGCTTTGAGCGCTGCTCGCCACTGCTCGGACATCAGCAGACGATGGTCGCGCTCGCGGTCGGGGTGGGTCATGATCTCGAGGCTGGCTCTATCGGCTGGCGCAAGCAGTCGATCGATCTCCCGCGTGCTCGGCGAGGAGCCGAGCCGGTCGATGGCGAGGAACCTGTCGGTAGTGGTGTATCTCCAAGCAATAAAGGCGCCTCTCGCCCACCGCGGCAGCGCACCTGGGCTTGGCCTCGTGTTCATAGGGCTTTCAGCCGTGCGCGTACGTGTCGCTGCCGGCAATGCCAGCAGCACGGTGGGGCTCAAGTGGGCGTGGTTGTGGCCGTCGATGTGCGTCGGCTCGCGGCCGTAAAGCGCGCGAAAGCATTCCAGTTGATCGTCAATGCAGGCCCTCACCAGGCTGCTCAGGAATGGGTTGTAGCTGAGACGTTGCACGCGGCTTGCGGCAAAGCGACGCGCGGCCGCTGCCTGGCGCTCACGAACTGCCTGCGGCGTACCCGGATCCTCGAACGGCTGGGTGAGGTTGAGGTGCAGGCCAACAGGAAGCTCGCGCGACTTGGCAATTGACGCGGCTCGCTCGCTGTCGCTCATGTACACCATCGCGCTCGTGCTTGTGATCGCGCCCGCCTGGAAGCATTCGGCGATCCTGTTCGTCGCGAGCGGATTGCCGCCGAAGTCGTCGGCGTTGACGATAAGCAGTCCCGTTTCAGGCACGCCGTTCCCTCAGTGCGCGCAGCTCGCTCAGATTGACGATGCGTGCGCTGAGGAGGCCCACGGCGTAGAAGGCCACCCCGATCGCACCGGCGGGGATCAGGCCGAGCGGTCTGGCGAGGATCATCAAGCCTGTCATTGCCGCGGCCAGCACAACGGTGCGCAAAAGCTTCCACGGCGACAGTCTCAGCCTCAGCCGCCACAGGATCGTGCCGAGCATCAGCACCATCGTGAGGATCTCGGTTGCAACGGTGGCCCACGCCGATCCGTATGCGCCGTATGGTGGAATCAACACGAGGTTGAGCACTACGTTCGCCACTACTCCGATACCGGAATAGAGCGCCAGCCGCCACTGTAGGTTCAGGATCGGCGAGGTGAATCCGGCGAGCGATCCGAAGCAGATCGACACGAAGGCGATCATCAAGATTGGGAGTAGGCCGCCCGAGCGCTCGAAGCTCGAGCCATAGAGAAGGTGAATGATCTGATCTGACAGTGCGATCGTGCCGGCGAGGATCGGCAGCGAGATCACGCCCATCCAGTCAGCCGCGATCTGGATGAGCCGGCGGACGCGCGCCGGATCGCTCCCGTGCACCGCCGACATGACCGGGAAGAACGAGGACATCACAGCGGTAGGGAGGAACGTGAGAGGCCCGAGGAACCCGTAGGCAGCTCCATAGATTCCCGCTTCCTTGGAGCCGGCGATCTGCAGCAGCAGCACCGAATCCAGTTGGTAGTAAACCGTGATGAACACGCTGGCGACGCCGAGCGGGATCGCCACACGAATGAGCGGACGCCACAAGCGAATGCCGGCTCGCACCGCGATCTTCGCGAACTTCCTGGTTACCTGAAGCTGCAGTGCGGAGATCAGCGCGATCAGCGCCGTGTAGGCGAAAGCGAAGGCGACGATCGACGCGTGAGTGGCGGACAGCAACAACACCGCTGTCACCCACAGCAGGCTCTGCAGCACGGTAAAGGAGAGCGCGAGCCCAGCTCTGAGCCGGGCGCTGAAGACGGTTATCAGAGTCGCCGCCCCGCCCGAGAGGATCGTCGGGGTGAGGATGAGCGCGACGGCCTGGGTGTTCTCCGTATCGCTCAGCAACAGCGGAATCGAGGCTGCGCACAGCACTGTGGCAATCACGGACAGCGCGGTTCGCGCACTGGCTAGCGCGCCGAGCCACTCCGCCTCTCGCTCTGGCTCGGCCGCCATCCGTTGCATGGCGGCGGTCGTCAAGCCGAGTTCTGTGAAGACGGCAAACAGCGCGATATACGCGCCCGTTCCGGTCCATACTCCGTAACCGGATGGGTGCAGGGTACGCGCTGTGAACGACACAGTGACGATGCTCGCCCCCATCGTGATCACCCTCACGGCGAGCTGGACGACAACGTTGGAAGCGATGTGGCGCCCGGTCGCCGCGCCGGCGTCACCCGCGGCGCCGCCGTGCAACACGCGGCGCGGCAGCGCCGTGACCTTCGTCAGCATGCGCCATACTCTTGCAGCCTTGCGAGCTCTGGTAGTTCTGTCTTCGCCACCGCTGCCAGAGGGCGGCGCGGCCGCGAAGTGCGCGATCGGTCTGCTGCGCGGTCTAGAGGCCCGCGGTGTCACCTACCATGCGCTGGCGCCCAACCTGTGGTCCACATCGTTGGATGGACTGCCTGAGGATCTGCTGGTGGAGGCAATGCCCGTCGAGCCGCCTACACCATGGCAGGTGCGCGCCGATCGGCTGCTGAATCCCAACGGCTGGCTCGCTCGAGGTTCCTTCCTGGCGCGGTTGCGAGAGCTTGCCGCGCAGGTGGACGTTGTGCACTTCTTCGACGCTCAGGCGGCCGCCGCGCTGAATCGGCTTGATACCCCGGCGCTTGCGCAAATCGACTTTCAGACACGCCGCGACCGCGCGATCGGTGGACCGTGGCGACGCGAGGGACGAATCGCGATCGACCTGCTCCGCGCCGAGCGGCGAGCGTGCCGGAGAGCGCGCTGGCTGCTGGCGAACTGTGAGGAGGTCGCGACCGGACTGAGGGCGACGGTGCCTCACGCGCATGTGGCCATCGGCCCGATAGCGCTCGACGAGCGCTATTACACGCCGCGGGCCGCGGTGGATTCCCCGGTGGTCGGGCTGATCGGAAGGGCGGACTGGCCGCCGACCGCGAAAGCCGTCGAGCGCTTGTTGAGCGAGGTGTGGCCGCGCATACGCGAGCGACGACTCGATGCAAGGCTTCTGCTCGCCGGGATCGGCATGGAGCGCTCCGCATTTCCTGGTCTTCCTGACCTGCCGGGGGTGGAGTGGCGTGGTCGCGTGAGCTCCGCGACGGACTTCCTGCGCGAGCTCGGGGTGCTGCTTTATCCGCTGACGGCCGGCAGTGGCGCCAAGGTCAAGGTGCTCGAGGCGCTGGCGCTCGGAGTGCCGGTCGTCACGACCCCAGATGGTGCGGAGGGGCTGGGAGCACGCGGCGGAGTGACGGTTTCAACAGACGATCGGCAGCTCGCCGACGCGACGGTTGCGCTGATCGCCGATCCTCAGGCACGCCGCGCTGCCGGAGCCTCGGCGTACAAGACGTTCTCCGACCATCACACGCCGGCGGTGGCGGTCGGAGGAGTGGTGGATCTCTACGAGCAGATGGTTCGTGAAGCCGGTCACGGGCTGTGAGGTCATGAAGTTCTTGACTATCGGCTTGCTCTACCCCCCGCACTACTTGGGAGGCTATGAGCTTGTCTGCCAGGGTGTGATGCGTGCGGCCCGCGCACGTGGACACGATGTCGAGGTACTCGTGTCCGACTACTGCGCTCCTGGAGTTCGCGAGCCAGACGAGCCAGGTGTCGATCGCAGCTTGCACTCCTACCTGGACGTGACGGCTCAACTGCCGGCCGCTGTGGGAATGCGCGAGTGTGTGAGGCTTGAGCGTCACAACGCGGCTGTGCTCGAGCGACATCTGCTGGAGTTCGCGCCCGACGTCGTCAGCTGGTGGGGCATGGGAGGTATGTCTCTTGCGTTGATTGAGCGGGTGAGGCGTGCCGGCGTGCCGTCGGTGCTGGCAATCCATGACTCGTGGTTGTCATATGGTCCTCAGACAGACATCTGGACCCGTCGCGCTCGTAAGCTCCAGCCTCTGGAGCCGCTCCTCGAGCCCCTGCTCAGCATCCCGGTTCGTTATCGCTTGCAGGATGCCGGACGGTTTCTCTTCAACTCACAGCACATGCTCGACGAGTCGCTCGCGGGGGGATTCGTGCCCAACGATCGCGCCGTCCTGACTCCCGGCGTTCATCCGCGCTACAAGCCGTCACCGCGGCCCGAGCGATGGGGCGGCCGTCTCCTCTATGTGGGGCGGCTCGATCCGGTAAAGGGGGTGGACGTTCTGATTGCCGCTGTCGCCGAGCTACCGGACGTCACGCTTAGATTGGTCGGGTCCGGCAACGAGCTCTACGAATCGGAGCTTCGTCGCAAGGCGCAATCGTTGGGCGCGAAAGATCGTGTCGAGTTCGTCGGTCCGGTCGATGCGGAGCTGCTGCCCTCGATTTATACGGACGCGGACGCGGTGATCTTTCCGGTGCGCTGGCAGGAGCCTTGGGGACTTGTGCCGTTGGAGGCAATGGCGGTCGGTCGCCCGGTGATCGCGACGTCACGCGGCGGAGCCGCTACATATCTTCGCGAAGGCGATAACGCACTGCTCATGCCGGTGGACGATCCGCGGGCGCTGGCCGGGCTCGTGAGACGGTTGGCAGAGAGCCCGGATCTGCGAGCCAAGCTGCGTGAGGGCGGCTTGAAGACGGCGGCCGAGCACAGCGCGGAGCGTTACGAGCAGCTGATGGTGGACGAGCTCGAGCGAGCCGACAGCAAGCCGCGAGCAAGCCGCGGCAAGTAGCGAGCGAGTAGTCGGCAAGTAGCGAGCGAGTAGTCAGCAAGTAGCGAGCAAGCCGACAGCAAGTAGCGAGTATCGGATCCCGCTAGGCGGCAAGGTCTGGGCTATGCCGGCGCAGCCAGGAAGTTCCAGATCGGCTCGGCGAAGGTCTCCTCGAAGCGCTCGCGCGAGTACGGGCCTTCACCGTCCAGGTCGAAGATGCGCAAGCCGACGGTTTGCAGCAGGTCGAAGACATCGTTGGGGTGTGTGCCGTAAAGGTCGGCCCCGCCGGCGCCGTGCTCGAACAGGACGAACGGCCGATGGCGCTCCAGCAGCTCAGCGGCTCCGCGCAGTACCCCGAGCTCTGCGCCCTCCACGTCGATCTTCAATAGCGCCGGCACATGTTCGGGCTCCGTGACTTCGTCGAGGCGCTCGACGAGCACAGAGATGCGCCGCACCTCGCCGGCATCGGCGGGCAGGGAGTCCCGCTGGCGCAACCCACTGTATGCGGGCGCGCCGACCACGTGGGAGAACTCGGTATGCCCGGGCACGTCGGAGGCTGCGGCGCAGCGGACCTTGACCTCAGGAAACCGCGCGGCAAGTCGCTCGCACAGCTCCGGTATCGGCTCGAAGGCGATGTGGCGACCACGCGGAGCGAGCTGCACGATCGACTGAAGCACGGCGCCTTCGTTGGCTCCGACGTCGATTGCGTTCGAGTCCGATCGCAGCACGGAGGACAAGATCACGCGGGTGGCATGGTCATCGCGCAGCTCCCGACGTTGGTGCGGGTCGAATGTCAGGCGCGCCTCCCGGAAGCGGCCGAGAAGCCGCGCGGCCTGCTCTTCCTTGCCCAAACGAGTGGTGGCGGCGCGTAGGCCGCGCTTCAGTTCTACCTTGCCTGCCCGGAGAGGCCCTCTCATGTCGGTTGGATCCTATAGCCGGCGCTCGCGCAAGGAGCGGGGGCGTCCAGGCCGAATTAGGTTGAGTGCAACAGGGAATACCTGACTCAATGGCTTGCGTTGCCGTCTGGTCGATAGAGCTGCTCTCAAGTGCCGTCGAGGGTTGGACGATGAGAGCCCGATGACGGCGATTCTCGCTTCGACAGAGGTAGGGCCGTCGGATCGCGGTGACACCCCGTGAGTGCTGCCGATCGCTTTGAGCGGGTCCGGGAGGATGGGGTCGCCAACACGCTACGGGTGCTGCGGCGTCGCTGGCTGACGATTGGCGGCATCGTTCTTGCGTGCCTGCTGGTCTCGGTGGTCCGTCATGAGCGCGCTTCGAAGTCCTATGCGGCTACGGCCAGTGTTGCCTTCCAAAGCGCGACGCTGCCCGACGCGGCGCTTCAGGTCACCCCTACGGGCAGTGGCGAAGCGGTGCGCGACGCGGCCACAGAGGTCCTGATCGGACACTCCTCGGAAGTCGCTGAAGGGGTTCGCAAGCTGTTGCACACGCCGGCCAGCGCGAGCGAGCTGCTCGAAGAAGTGAGCGTGGAAGTGGCGCCCGAGGCTGACGTCCTGCGCTTCACGGCCACGACCGGCGACCCACAGCGCTCGGCCAGGCTGGCAAACGCGTTCGCCAGCCAGTACATCGCCTTCAAGGCGGTTGCCCAAGTATCAAGCATCGAAGAAGCCCAGCGCCAGCTGCAGCAACAGATCTCCACGCTGCCCGCGGGGTCGTCCGCGCGGCTATCGCTGGAACAGGATCAGCAGCGTCTTGGTGGATTGCGAGCCGTGGCGGGGGGCAGCGCGAACATCATCAGTCGCGCTACGCCGCCCACGGAGCCGACCGGTACGAAATTGTCGACGAGCGCGATCATCGGCGTTCTGATCGGCTTGGCGCTGGCATTCTCGGTCGTATTCCTGCTGGAGGCGCTGGACCGGCGGCTCAAGACGATCGAGGAGCTCGAGCGCGAGTACGGCCTGCCGGTCCTCACAGCCATACCGCAGACGTCGTTCGGTCCCATCCGTGCCGGGGAGCGTGAGGCTCTGCTCGAGCCCTATCGCATGGTCCGCAGTGCGCTCGACTTCTCCGCGGTGGCGCGAGAGGTCGACACCCTGCTCGTAACTAGCGCTGTGGCGGGCGAGGGTAAGACGACTGTGGCCGTCGATCTGGCCCACGTGGAGGCGCTCGCCGACCGGCGGGTCGTCCTGGTCGAGATGGATCTGCGTCGCCCCACGTTCGCCCAGCACTTCGGCTTCCATCCCCGCGACGGGCTGACCACGGCTTTGACGCGCGATGGAGATGCCACATCGTTGCTGCTCCAGCCGTTTCCCTCGCTCCCCAACTTCTCTGTGCTACCCGCTGGGCTGCTTCCTCCCAACCCGTCGGAGATGCTCGGCTCGGCCGGCATCGGTGAGCTCATCGAGGAGCTTGCTCGCGACGAGACGATGGTCATCATCGATGCGCCTCCGCTGAATCCCGTGGCCGACGCTCACATGCTGTTGAACAATCCGGCGGTTCACGCGGCCATCGTCGTGGCGAGAGTGGACAGGACGACCCGTGAGGAGGTCCAACGCGCGCGTGACATCCTGGGACGCCACATGGTCGAGCCGGTGGGATTGGTCGTTACCGGGCTCCAGGACGCCGGCCGCTACGGCTACGAGGGATACGACGCGGACGACCCGAAGGGCGACCCCTACCGAGATCTGCTGTCGCGGCCGCCGGGGACGAGCTCGCCACAGCAGGCTCGTTGAGGTCGATGACCGTGGCTACGCGGCGTCCAACGCTCCTCCGGGGGGAGCTGCTCGCCGCGGCGGTTGCGACGAGCTTGACCCTGTTGATCGTGTTGCTCGCGACACGCAGGGTTGGAGCAGCCGGGCTGCTGGCTCCGTTGGTAGTCGTCGCGGCGGCGATCCTGGTGCGCCGCCCGTTCGCGTTGGTAGGGCTCGTCGTGGTGTTGACAGCCATGTGCGAGGGGCCGACCTTTGGGCTGCTGCACTTCACCTCACACCTCTACGATCAGATCTACAAGGGCCTCACTCCGCTCGACATCCTGGTGGCGCTCGCGGTTGTCGCCGTCGGCATCGATCTGATCGCCCACCGGCGCCGACCGACGGTCCCGCGTGCTCTGATGATCGGCCTCGCGATGCTCGTGCTGGCGATGCTCGCGGGTGCTGTGACAGGACACGCGGCGGGCGTGAGCCTGCGCTCCGTAGCGCTGTCGGAGAACGTGCTGGCATATCTGCTGCTGCTGCCACTCGCCATCGGCAATCTCGATATCGATCGGCGCCAGGTATCGCTCGTGCTGGGAGGCGCCGTGGCGGTCGCGATCGTAAAGGCGGGGCTAGGCGTGATCGAGGTTCTTGGGCACTACGGCGTGCCGGTTGAAGGCAGCTCGACGCTCAGCTACTACGAACCCGCGGCCAACTGGTTGATCATGCTCGCGATGCTCGCCGTGTTCGCAGCGGTGCTCGGCCGCGCCCGTCCACCCGTGTGGATGTTGCTCGGTGCTCCGCTGCTGATGGCCTCGCTGTTGTTGTCCTACAGACGTTCGTTCTGGATCGCTGCTGTGCTCGGTCTTCTATTGGTGCTGCTGCTTGGCGCCACTCCCACCGGTCGGCGCCTGCTCGTGCCCGTGGGGCTTGCGATAGGGCTGGCGGCTCTCCTGCTCGGCTCTGTTCGCTTCCAAGCGCAGCTCCCCGTCGTAAAACGCGCGGAATCGCTTGCGCCGACGAGTCTCGAGACAAACGCCGAGGATCGCTACCGCTTGGACGAGCGGGCCAATGTGATCGGTGAGATCCGGCGTCACCCGATCACCGGTCTCGGCGTCGATGTTCCCTGGGAAGCGAGCGTGCGGCCGCTGTCGGTGGAACACGAAGAAGGTCGCCTGTATGTTCACTTTGCCGCGCTCTGGTACTGGTTGAAGCTCGGCATTCTCGGTTTGGTCGCCTACATTTCGCTCCTGCTCGGGGCGGCGGTGCTCGCTTGGCGTGTGTGGCGGAGGAGCGCGGAGCCGATGCTGCGCGCCTTTGGTCTGGCGTCGCTGTGCGGGCTCGCGGGCCTGGCCGTGATCGAGACCACGGCCAGCTTCACCGGAGTGGATCCGCGCTTCACGGTGCTGCTGGGTGCGCAGATCGGCTTGCTCGCGCTGCTGGCTCGGCCCACGCCGCTCACCGCGCATGGCGGTGAGGTCAGCGCTGGAGGATAGCTTCAGCTTCAGGTTCGTCGCTGAGCTTGCGAAGTAGTCGGAGATTTACTGTCATCGCGCGCGGTGCGAGGAATGTTGACACCGCGTAGCTTTCGGTCTTACGCATGCCCACAAAGTGGAACCCGGGCGGTGCTTGCGTTGGCGCTTGCGGCGGCAGCGGCGAGCGGCCGGTGCGCCTCGTGCGCAACGCGATGAAATCGAGCTCACGCGCCCAGACCGTCGAGCCTTTGAGAGCCCTGATGGCGGGCAGATAGATCGATAGCGGCAGGGACGAGTCGAGCTCACTTATGAGGATCCGATCGGATGGTCCTGACTTCGGCAAGGCCTGTGCGGCGCCACGCCAGTCGTCGCGCTGGTAGCCGGGGGTCAGATTGGTTGCCGCTACCACGGCCAACGAGACGGCGCACAGGCCCAACCCGAGCAAGGCTCCCGCCTTCGGCGCACGTGCTACGCCCAAGCCGGCAGCCAGCAGCACTGCCCATGGGACCCACGCCGCGATCGCGTTGCGGCCGTCGAAGACATCGACGAGATGAGTGGCGGCGAGCAGCAGTGGAATCAGGATCGCCGTCGCCGCCACGATCGTCACTTCGCCTGCCGATCGTCGCTCATGGGCGTCGCCGCGACGAATCAGCAGCCACAGCGCTCCCGCCGCAAGGAGCGCGCAGATGAATGCGGAGAAGATCTCAACTGGGCCGTACACGCCGACGACGAACTCCTTCGCGGTCTCGGCCATCCTCGAGACCAATGCCGATTCTTCTATCCATTCGGACTTTTTACCGTTCCCGCGCTCGCTGACGGCAAGCGGGAGAAGCGCGATACCGACGATGCTCACCGCGCCGACAGGGACCAGCAAGCGTCGCCATCCGAGCCGTCGAGCGAGGATGAAAGCCTCCGGGACGAACAGGAACACGGCGAAATAGTGCGTGAGCAAAGCCAGGATCGACATTCCCGACCACAGTGCGAGGCGTTGTCTGCTCGGTGTCTCGAGCGCCCGTTGCCAGAGCACGAATGCGCCGGCGCTGAAGAGAATCAAGAGCGCATAGCAGCGTGCCTCCTGTGAGTAGTAGTACATCGCCGGATTAACGGCTGTAAGCGCGGCCGCCCACAGGCCGACGCGCGGCGATATGCGCCGCCCGGCGAGGTACATGACGGGCACGGCGATCGTTCCCGCAAGCGCCGAGAACGAGCGAAATCCGAGCGGACCCGCACCGAGGACTTTCGTCCACGCCCAAACCAGGATGTAGTAGAGCGGGGGTGCCGACTCGCTCGCCGACAGATGCGAAAGCATGCCCGTGAAGCCGCGATGCACGAGGATCATCGTGGCCGACTCGTCGAGCCAGATGCTCTGCACGTCGAGCGTCGCGAACCGCAGAATCGCGGCGAGCGCCGTGAGCCCAAGAACAATCCATACGGCCTCAGCCGAGGCGATGCGAGCGTCAGGCGCTGAGTAGCGACTTGACCGCTGTTGTGTAAGCACCCTTGGGCTGTAGTTCGTGCTGAAGAGCGCCAAAATAGGACTCACGCTGATCGCCGGCGCCTGTGGCTTCTTGGTCGCGCACTTGGTAGAGCATGAACATGTCGAGCCGTGAGCCGAGCATCTGTCGCATTTCGCTGACGGTCTCGGTCAATGCTTCGCCGGCTTCCTGGTAGCTCATGCATGCGTTCCACCCATAGTTTTCTGTTAGGCAATGTCCCTCGTCGCTCGAAAGGCCCCACTCGGTGACGTCGATTGGAATCGTAGACGGCGCGCCCTGTGCCGCCGTCTGCTGGATCAGAGTTTCAAGCCTGCCGCGCCATTCCGGTCCATAGGGATGGATCGTCCAGCCGGCGACCATGCCCCCCAGGTTGGGCACTGCCTTGAACATGTTTTCTACCCATGCGGAATTCGCGTTACCTGCGTCGCCCTGCGCCAGCAGGCCAACACTTGGGTTGCTCGAGCGAATCGAGGAGACGGCTTCGGCGAAGCGCAGCGCATATGTCTGCGCGCGGCTTGCGTAGCCGGCGATCGTGTCATTGCTGTACTGGTAGCTGTAACTCGTCTCGTTGCCGAACTCGATCGATTGGATCGGCTCGGGTGTGCCTGACCTGTGTGCCCAAAACGATCCGCTTGGACCGAAGGCCTTGGCCCAGCCGCCTAGGTTCTGCGCTTCTGCTGGAGTCGGCAGCTTGCCGTAGAAGCTCGCCATCGGCTCTACCTGAATGCCCTTGGCGGCGTATTCGGCGATGACGGTTTCCATCTGCTGTGGCGTTTCGTTGATGTCAAACGCGATTCGCACAAGCTTGGCGCCCAGCTGGGCGGCGCCGGGGATATCATACGTTGGGTCTGAGCCTGAGTTCAGGCCGGGCTGAAATCCGGTCGATGTCGCGGAAGGCCCTTCGGATGACGGGCCTCCACCGAGGCCTGTGGACCCGAGGGTTCCTTTGCCGGTGAGGATTTCGGGAGGGCTGGCGCCGCTGTCCAAGGTCTTTGTCGTGTCGGTACCGGTGGATGCGCCGGAGCTACTGGAGGAGGTTCGGGTGGTCGAGCCGGCGCTCGCTGCTCCACCTGTACTGGCGGAGCCGATCTCCCCAGTCCCCCCCGGCGTATGCGCGGCACCGGAAGCGTGGCGCTTGCGGGCGATGTGGGCTGTGAGGCTGAGCACCTTCCGCTCGGCGGCGCCAAGCCTGATGCGCGAGCGTTTGACGGCCAGTCGCTGTGTATCGCACCGGCCGGGATGTGTGCGAAGGCAGGCGGACAGCCTGCTGGAATCGTGTGCATGAGTGCGCTGGTCGGCTCTGCGGGTCGCGAGCGCTCCGCGCAGTGCGGTGCTGCTGATCGTGGCGCTTGGCTGCGTCGCGCTCGCCGCGGCAGCGGCGCTGATCGCCAACGCGGCAGCGGCGCTGATCGCCAAGATGGTCAAGCACGTCGCCACCAGCAGCGGGAGAGTCTGCTGAGCCCGGGCCCTGTGAGGGCGGGGGTGCGACGTTGACATTGCTCATCTCCTTCGGAAGCCGGGCTGTCTGCTTGAGACCCCTGGCTTTGCGAGCCCGCCTCGCGACGGGTGTGCCTTTGTCGGGAACTTGCGAAGGGCGCCTATGTGGTGAGCCTGCGCCTGCGCCTCATTTGGGTTGCTGCAAGAATCCTGTCGGCGTTCTAGAGGCTGATCTTTAGGCCCTCAGAGGCTTTTGGACGGCTCAGGAGAAGTGCACGGGGGCTTGCGGGACGGCGCTCGGTAGAACGACCACTCCGTTGTGCGCAGACGGTGCCGGCTGCGTTTGACGGATGGCTGCGAGCCAAACGCTTCAGTTGGCTCGGCGACGGTAGGGGCCCAACGTCCCTGGGCGCAAAAGTATACTTTTTACGAAGCAATCGGCAGATAAAGTATACTTTTTACGAAGCAATCGGCAGATAAAGTATACTTTTTACGAAATCTCATGAAGCCGGGCGAACTAGACCTCATCTTGCGCAAGACGAACCTGTGGTGGCGTACGCCCCTCGGCTGGGAGGGGGACGACCCCGACCTCAGGCGGGCTGCTGACGCTCCATACCGCTACGAGGCGAGGCAGCTCCTCGACATCGCGCCCGGAGGGCTGTACATCCTCAACGGACCGAGGAGGGTCGGCAAGAGTGTCGAGGTCAAGCGTGCTATTGCGCGCCTGATCGCCGATGGCGTCGATCCCCGCCGGATCATCCACGCCTCATGCGATGGTTGGCGAGACGCCGATCTCGGAGCCCTCGTCGACTACGGTCGCCGGATCGCGACACGCGGGGTGCGCGAGTCACGCTTTTGGTTCCTGGACGAGATTACGGCGGTCAAGGGGGATTGGCCGAATCGCATCAAGTGGCTGCGCGACAACGATCCCTTCGGTGAGGACTGTGTGGTGCTCACCGGCTCCTCCTCACGCGGGATGAACGAGGCGACCAAGGCCTTGGCGGGTCGGCGCGGCGACGTGCCAGACTCCAATCGAGTCTTGCTGCCGATGGGCTTTCGGGACTTTTGCCGCGTACTCGACATCGAGCTCCCGGCCACCGGCCAGGTTCGCGCGAAGGATTTCCTGCGCGAGCAGGCCGTAGCCGTCACCGAGACTCTGCACCCTTGGTTGACCGAGCTGATCGACGCTTGGGAAATCTACCTCCAGGTTGGCGGATTCCCGCGTGCTGTCGAGGACTACATACGTCACGGCGAAGTTGGGCAGCCATTTGTCGAGGCCCTTTGGGACATCATCCACGGCGAGGGGATCAGGAGCGTCCAGTTCTCAGCGGGGCAGACACAGGCGCTGCTAGCGAGGATCGCGGCGAGCATGGCCACGCCGGTCAACGTTGGCGCCGTCGCGCGCGACGTAGGCTCGACACAGGCGACCGTGGCCCGTCGCTTGCGAGATCTTCAGGAGGCGTTTCTCATATGGCCTTGCCATCAGGAGCGCGACGGTGCGCCGAGCATGCGCACCAGGAGCAAGGTCTACTTTGTCGACCCTCTGATAGCTCGTCTTGCGCACTTGCGCAATCCCCAAGCCGTGGAGGCTCCGGACCCGACAAAGCTGAGTGAGCAGCAGATCGGTTTGAGTCTCTTGCGCCAGCGCGAGGCGGCTGAACCTGGCTCCTATGTCCGCTTCGAGAGCGTCATGTATCGGAGAACTGCTACTAGGAGTGAGATCGACTTTGTCGGACCGTGGATGGACGGAGTGCCGTTCGAGAGCAAGTATGTGGACGGCGCATGGCTGCGAGACGCTCAGACAGCGAGAACCGGCTTCGCCGGGGCCGCGGTGGTGGCCACACGCTCGGTTGTCGACTATCGGGGGCAAGCACGTGCGATCCCGGCGCCGATCGTTGCGCTCATGCTTGAGCCCTGAGGCCCTTCTCGGCAGCATCTAATCCACAATCTCGAGGGCCTTGAGTCTGCGTTTTCGAGCACCCTAAGCCTGCGATCTCGAGGGGCCAAGGAGATATCACTCGCCAAGCAAAACCGCCAGCGCCTCGACCGAATAGCGCTCTTCGGCGAGCCTGCGGCCGGCACGAGCGATCGCCGGGGCCCCGTCGCGCAACACGTGCACAAGCGTGTCGGCGAACGCCCGCGGGCCTTCGGCGACCAGGCAATCGACGCCATCCCGGACATCCAGCCCGGCGACGGCGCGGGGGGTGGCAATAACCGGCAAGCCATAGGCAAGTGCCTCGACCAGCTTCAGCGGGCTGCCACCGCCCTGGAGCAACGGCACGACAGCGCAGCGCGCCTCGGCATAAATGTCGGCAAGGTCCTCTACAAAGCCGAGCGCGCGCACGCGCGGGTCCTCGCTCGGGGGGTGCTCCAGTCCACCACCGGCGAGCAGTAGCCGCGCCTCCGGCAAGTCCTCCCACACCAGCGGGAACACTTGCCCAAGCAGGAACTGCAGGGCGTTGCGGTTTGGCGTGTAGGCGAAGTTGGCGACGAAGATTGCCACCGGCTCGGTTGTCGGGGCGATCGTTGGTTTGGGTGAAGACGTCACCGGCTTGGACCTCGTCACCGGCTCGGATCTCGTCGGCGGCACGGAGGCCGATCCAGGGTCGGATCGGAGAGGCGTCGCGAAGACTGGGCGAATCGCCGAGACGTCGACGACATTGGGGGCAATCCGCAGCATTGCCTCCGGGCACAAGGCGCGCGCGCCACGCATGTCGGCCTCGCTAACCATCCACGATTCGCTGGAGTGCCGCAAGAGTCGCCGCTCGAACGAACGCAAGCCTCGCAGCGAAGCGTTCTCGTCGGGCAGTTCATGTCGAAAAGCCGACTCCAGGTTGTGTGCGTTGTAGATGACCGGGCGGCGACGCGCCATGGCCGCGAGCGCGGCGGCTGCTGTCGGTCCGTCGGCGATCACGCGTCGGTAGTCGCCGCTGCCCACCAACCGGGCCGCCGCCGCCGTGAGCTCTGGGGAAACGCCGCGCGCGATGGGGCTAGGCACTCCGCTCAGCCGAGCCTTCACATATGCGATCGCTCGTCGTATTCCGCGTGAAGCGATCACCTCTCGCAGCTCGATCCCCGGGATCGCACTAAAAGCCTCGTCGGGCAGATCGGCGCCGAAGCGCACATAGAGCAGCGTCACAGGGGCGTTCATTGCAAGCGCTCGCGCGATGCCGTACGTGCGTACATCCCGGCCCGAGCGCAGCGAGGGCGTGTGAGTTGTGACGAGCAGGTCTTTCTCGGCTTTTGGCAGAGCGTCGATCGCAGTGGCGATTTGCTCAATGCGCACCTCCCACGAGTGGGCGGCTGCTGTTTGCGAGCGCTCGGCCCGACGCTGGGGGGTGTCCTCGGCAAGCGCCTTGTCCAACAGCCGCGCGATGCCATCCGCATCTGGCGCGCTCGCCACAGCGTCGATTTCGGTCAAGGAGGGCAGCGGCGTTGCCACCACCGGCAGGCCGGCGGCCAGGTACTCATAGACCTTCATCGGGAAGATGCTGTCGGTGAGCTGGTTGCGCGCGTATGGGATCAGGCCGACGTCGGCTCCCCGTAGCACTTCAGGCAACTGCTCGTAAGTGCGCGCGCCGAGCAAGTGCAGGTTCGGCTCGGCCGCGAGCGCCGACACATCGGTGCTCGGGTCGCCCACGCCGACGGGGCCGACGAGCGCAAACGACCAGGAAGGCCTGGACCTGGCCAGCTCCACGAGCAGACCGATGTCGAGCTTGGTGGCGACGACGGCGCCTGTGAACACGATGCGCGGGGCTGGCAAGGCGGCCAGAGCTGGGTCTATCGGGCCTTCCTCCAGCGCGCTTGCAAACAAGGGCGTGTCGGCCACGTTGGGCGTATAGATCACATTGTCCGAGATCGAGCGCAGACGCTCGGCCAGCCCTGGTGCGCTTGCGAGTACGAGATCGGCGCGGCGTGCAAAGCGCGTCTCGGCCGCCCGGAAGGAGAGCGCGTCGATGCCGGGCTGGGCGGCTATGTCATCGACACAGTGGTAGACCACAAGCTCCGGCTGGAGCACGTCGAGCAACGCCTCGGCCTGGGGCACATAGGCCCACAGGATCGGCCTGTGCATGTCGAGCTTGCCTGTGGCGCGCCGCACGAACATCCCGAGCAAGCGCCGGTTCAGCGCGCGCACGAAAGCGTTTGCGTGCAGCGGCAGGACGAGCGGGGAGAGCACGTGCAGGCCGTCGATTTCGCGCGCGCCGCTCAATCCACGGCGCAGGCGACGCGCGACCCGCTTGAGGTCGCGCCCGGCAAGCTGCGGACGGCGCAGGCCGAGCGACTCGACGAACAGCACCCTGTTCTCGGCCGCGAGCCGCTTCATCAGGTGGTGCTGGTTAGTCTGCAGGGCGGTGTCCCAGTCGGCAAAGCCAACGCACACGATGTCGCGGCCCTGAAGCCGTGGCGGATCGGCCATCTCGAACATGATCCCAGGCCCGAGGACTGGGAGGGATTTGGATGGGGCGCGCTCCGCGCGCCTGATGTTCGTGCCTGAGCTGAATACCGGCGTCGTCCACGACAGCGAGTTCGACACGCCGGTGGTACGCGCCGCTACTCGTGTGCGCGACGTGCCCCCGCGCCCTTTGCGCTTTGCCCAGCAGGTTGGCTACAAGCTCGGCACGCTTGGCTTTGAGCGCCAAGTCGTGGCTCCGCTGGTGGCCGCACGCAAGTCGGTGCTTGGTTCGCGTGCGGACGGACCGCCCCGCTTTCTCGTGCGCGTCGACGAGTTTCCCCATTACCGTGCTTGGGACGACCCGCAACGTTTCGGTAGCGAGCGCTTCGAGCGCTTCCACGAGATCATGTTGGGGGCGGGTGTGCCCTACCTGCTTGCCGTATTGCCGCGGGTAAGCCATGAGCCGCTCACACCTGTCGTTGATGCCCCGAATGACGATGCCCCCCGCGCGCGCGGGGGGGACGGCGATTTCGAGAACGATCCTTCCCCTCCGCACGCGCGGGCCGGCGATTTCGACGACGATGCCTCCAGCGAGTACCGGTGGCGGCCCGCCGGCGACTCTCGCCCGCTGGAGGCCGGCGAGACCGCGATGCTTGCGCGGTTGGCGAGCGAGCATGTGACCTTTGCCCTGCACGGGCTGACACATCGCACGCGCTCTGCCTCCCCCCGTCGCCACTCCGAGCTGTGCGGGCTGAGCTCCGAGGCGACCGCCGAGCTGCTCGACACCGGCCTGGCCGAATTGACGCGCGTCGGTCTGTCCACCGAAGTGTTCGTCCCGCCTTACAACCGCTTCGACGCGAGCCAGTTCGCGGCGCTGGCGCAGCGCTTCCGGGTGGTGTGTGGCGGTCCCGAGTCGATCGGTCGGATGGGCTTCCAGCGCACTCCGCAATGGCGCGGCGAGAGCGTATATCTCCCTTCTTACGCTCCCTTTTACGGTCACGCGGCTGAGGTCAGGCCGGCCGTTGAGCGCGCGATCGACGCGTGCTGGGGACTTTGGGTGCCGATCGTGTTGCACTGGGGCTGGGAGGCCGACGCCGGCTGGGCCGACTTGGAGCGTCTCGTAAGCGTGCTTGCTCCGTATGCGGTTGCCTGGGAGGATTTCATCGCGGCTGTCGAGAGCAGCAAGGATGGCGATCCCATTACCTCAGGCGAGCACCGGCACAATTCGGGCGCCGCCGCACCCACGGGTCCTCACCCCAAGCATGACCCGGGTCCGTCGGCAGCTCGGGAGCAGGAGTCCCCAGGGTGAGCGACACGCCCATCGAGCGACTGCGCGAGCGCTTTCCACGCGTGGCGGTCGTGCACGAGTGGCTAACGATCCCCGGCGGCTCCGAGGACGTCGTGATCGAGCTACTGGAGATGTTTCCCAAGGCCGAGCTGTTCACCTCTGTCTACGACCCCAAGCCGTGGCCTGCAATCGTCACCGAGCGGCCTGTACACGCCTCCTACCTCAACCGCATCCCGGGGGCGCAGGCGCATTACCCAAAGCTGTTGCCATTGATGACCAGGGCCTACCGAGCCTTTGACTTCTCCCGCTTTGACCTTGTGCTCTCGAGCAGCCACGCCTGCGCGAAGAACATCCGCACTCCTCCGGGCGTTCCGCACGTCTGCTACTGCCATACGCCGATGCGCTACGCCTGGGACGAGAGCCTGCTCGAGGGCGAGGAGATCGGGCGCGCCACGCGGCTCGCGCTGCCGCCGATGCTGCGCCGTCTGCGTCGCCAGGATGTCGAGGGCGCCTCCTCGCCTGACATGTTCGTCGCCAATTCGCGCAATGTGGCCGATCGCATCCGGCGCTATTACGGACGCAGCGCCGAGGTCGTCAACCCGCCGGTCGACGTCGAGCGCCTGTTGAGCTTGCCTCGCGACGAGGACAACCACTTGCCTCGCGACGAGGACAACCACTTGCCTCGCGACGAGGACAACCACTTGCCTCGCGACGAGGACAACCACTTGCCTCGCGACGAGGACAACCACTTGCCTCGCGACGAGGACAACCACTATCTCGTATTCGGTCGCGTCGTTCCCTACAAGCGCGTCGAGCTTGCCGTGGCCGCTTGCGCCCGTTTGGGGCGACCGCTGAAGGTGGCCGGCGACGGGCGCGCGATGGCATCGGTCCGTGCGGCTGCGGCGGGGCATCCGGAGATTGAGCTGCTTGGTCGCGTGGAGGACGCCGAGCGGGATGCGCTGATGAGCAGCGCACGCGCTTTGTTGTTTCCAGGCGAGGAGGACTTCGGCATCGTCCCAGTCGAGGCGCAGGCAGCCGGCCTGCCGGTGATCGCCTACGAAGTCGGCGGCGCCTCAGAGACTGTGATCGACGGACGCACGGGAGTCCTGTTCGAGCAGCAGAGCGCGCTCGGGCTCGCCGCCGCGATCGAGCGTTTCGAGGGGCTCGAGCTGGACGAGCAGACGATCCGCCGAAACGCCGAGCGCTTTGGACGCGAGCGCTTTCGCTCTGAGATGGCCGCGGCGATCGAGCGGGCGGCCGACGCGCGCTCGGCGCGGGCCCCTTGAATGTCGAGACAGTACGTCTCTGTATGACGTAGGGCAGTGTGGAGTGGGTCGCCTCGCATCGGGCTATGTGACAGTACGTCTCTGTATGACTTAGGGCAGTGTGGAGTAGGTCCGTGCGGCCGCCTCGCATCGGGCTATGTGACTGTTGGTTCGAGCGGCTGCTCTACGTCAAGACGGCTCTCACCTGCAGGGCGCGCTTCCCAGTCGCGGCGATCCTCGCCTGCAGTGTCAGGCGGTTGTTGTGGCGATGCAAACGCGCCATCGCCTTCGCGTCGAGATGAAGCGTCGTCACGAAATCCCCGTTGACGGGCCCGAAAGCTCTGTTGGCAAGCACGACGAGGACCGCCCGGCGCACGCGATGCTTGCCGTCACCTGCGGTCACGACGATCTCGGCCCGCAAAGCGATCGTGCCCGAGCATGGGGTGGGGCTGGTGCAACGCAGTCGCGCGCGCACATTGCCTTTGACATTTGCGTGCAAGTGGTCGCTCAGCAGCTCCACGTGCAGCGATTCGGCTGGGGCTTTTATGGTGTTCGCGGGGGGCGTCTGATTGGTAACGGATATGGTCGAATTACCGGCTTTTGGCGCGGGGCTTTCATCCGCGGGTTCGTGTGGTGGTTCGAGCGGGGATTCGCCGATGGGCGTGCAGGGGACGCTGCCGGTATTCGCCTGCGCGGACGAACCGCTTTCCCCGGCAGCCAGTTGAGCGATCTGGTAGGCGCTAATGCTGCAGCCGGTCGACACATACAGCCTTCCACCGGCGGCGCTCGGCGACGCGAAGTGGTCTGTCACAGGGCTGGGCAACGTCTCTGTGTAGCGAGGGGTGCCAGTCGAGGGTTCGAGGCCGTAAAGCGTGGTCCCGCCGCCTTTAAAAGCGCCGGTGGCGACGGTCCAGACCAGCCCGGCGGAGACGATCGGCGGACCGAAGGCATCCGAGGGTCCTTGCCACAGCGCTGTGAACGTGTGGGCGGTTTCGTCGTAGGCGAGCGCCTGGGTGCCATTGGTACAGGCGATGTAGAGGACGCTGTTCGCGAACGCATCTCCGCCGAAACTGCCGTGCCCTTTGCAGACTTGTGCTTTGAACAGGGCTTCGTGGTTCGTGTTCATAGTTGCCTCGTCGATCAGGTAGCCCATGCCGTCCTTGCCCGCTTGGAACAGCAAACCACCTGGTAGCAGCTCGGCCGCGGCCGATGACAGATCGAGATCGTCGTTGCTCTCTTCTTCCCAATTAGGCGGTTCGAACCAGCCGAGTGGCGACGTTGATTCGGCCGAGGGCTGCGCGACGAAGTCCTGTGCCAGGTTGAGTTGCACGACGCTGTCGGAATAGTCAAATTCGGTTGCGCGCTTGCCATCGGGCGGGTCGGGGTTGCCGGTGGTGGCATAGACATCGCCTTCTCCGCCAACCGCCGGACCGGCCGGCGCCCAAACTGCCCCGCCGGAGAGCGAGGGAAGCGCTGGCTGGTACTGCCAGAAGCGCGGTGTACCGCCGTTTGCCGGGGCCGCGACGACCGCCCCCTGGTAATCGCTGCAGTCGCCGTCGTTGCCGCCGTAGCCAAAGATAACTTCGCCGTTGTCAAGGTTAAGCGCGGTGCGCTGCAAGATCGCCTTGGGATCGGCGCCCGGCGGATCCACGTTCGTGCTCACCATTTCTTCGCCGCTTACCAAGCTGAGTCCGACAAGCCTGTGTTCGGCAGTTTTTGTGACGTGGTTCCAGCGATCGGCTACGACAAAGAACGCCCCTAATTCCAAATCAATTACAGGCGTGCCGACAATTCCGACCGTGGGTTCGATATCGCCGCAGGGCAATTCTTCAGATGGCACGGGTGTACCGACGCTCTTCTGCCACACGACCTTGCCGGTAGACGCTTCAAGCGCGTACACCTCATCTCCGACCGTCGCCGCATAGACACGATCGCCGAGTACCAGCGGCTGACTCCAGATCGGTGCTCCCAGATCGACGCTCTGCCAGGCCAGCTGCGGTTCGATCGGCTGCGTCGCTTCGGGGTCATAGCCCGAGCGTTGCGCATCGCGGTGGTAGGTGGTCCACATTGGCTCGGCTTGGGCGGCGGGGCCCCGTGCTCCCACGATCGCGGCCATCAGCAGGCACGCGAACGCACCCCGTGCGATTGCAGCAAAGAACCGCTGCACCACATCGACCGCGTCGGCTCGCAACAGCGCCATGTCGGCGTCGGGCTCGACTTCGAGTGCTTGCTCGGCGTAGCCGATCGGACCGCTGTCGGTCGTCTTCAGGTAGCGCTCTCCGGTCAGCTCCCTCAGCGCGAAGTCCCACGCTACATAGCCCGTGCCTCGGAGATTGGCTGCGGCAAGAGTCGCGCATCCTCGGGGTCTGATTATCTCTCGCTCTCGCTGATCGGGAAGATCACAGAGAAACTCGAGCTTGACCGTGGCACCCTCGACCAGGCCACGCCATCTCCAGCCATCGTCTCCAGGGTTGGACGTGAAGCCCAGATTTTCCAGAGCACGCTCGACGCTCCCAAGGTCGGCGTTGGGATCAAGATGAGTGATGAGCAGGAGATCTACATCTGTCGTACCGAGATGCTCTGGGGTCGAGCTGTCGTCATAGGTCAGGGTCTGGGGCACGAGGCCGCCCAGAACGATGAGTAGGACGTCTACCTCGCGCACCTCATGCAGCAAGCGCACGAGCGCAAGCTCGGCGAGGGCCCTTGTCTCGCGCGAGCGGATCTCATCCATGTGCGATCTCCTCCCCGGATGTCCCGCGCGGGTGCAACGGATCGATCAATTGCTCGCGGACGTGGTCGGCCGCGTCCTGTCCGCGTGCGCCGAGCGAGGAGAGATCTGCATACAGGCGCGGAGGGCTTACGATTGGGATGCCGTGGGCGCGCCAGGAGAGAGCAAGCACGCTCGGTTCTGCCGACCAGAAGATCACCCGTCCACCTTCTTCGACCTCGTGCAGACCGGCTGCCTGGATTACATGGTTGAGCGAGCCCGCGAAGTCGGCTCGCGCTATGTACACGTGCAGGCTCGGCGTTGTCGTGGTAAACGGGGCTGTGAGCTCGAGTCCGACCCAACCGCTCACAGCCCAGCTGACGCTTCGCTCGAGCGCCGGCGCGAGCTTGTTGCGCAGAAGAGTCATCACATCCCTGGTTGCTCGATGGGCAATCCGTGTCGGATGTGACTCCTCGGCGACGGCCGACGACCACGCGGCTAGTAGCGCGGCGGGGTCGATCAGCGCGCGATGCGCGCCTCGTCCGCGATCTGCTCCGCGCTTGGTTGTCCATCCTTTCCTATCAAACGCCTTGAGGACGTTGGCTGTCTGGGGCACCGACCAGCCGGTTATGGATGCAAGCTCGGTTGCTCGCAGCATGGGGTCTTCGCGCACGAGGATCGCCTCGGCTGTCGCCAGCGCGGACTTCGACCACGCAAACGCCGGGATATGAGGGCTTAGAATGGGTTGCCGTGCCGGTTCGCGAATCACGGTAAGACCGCCTGGCCCTAGAATGCGTGCTTGGCCGGCCTCGTCGGCCCAGTTGGCGCCACGGGCGCGCAGCCACTCGATCGCGCCGGTGGAGAGTCGGTGGGCGAGCAGAACGACGTCACTTGGCCAAGGCTCGGGCACATCGGCAGCCGCCGAGCGCACGTCCTGAGGCCACCCCTGACCCGCCCACCGTGTATCAAGGGTCACGTTGGGGCCATCGTGCAGGCGAATCGGGACCTTGTTGCTCTTCTCGGCGCTCGGTGCCACCGTGGCACCGTCGATGTTGGCGGCGAGGATCTCCTGGGCTAATTTTTCTACTCCAGTCATTATTCTACTCTATCAGTAGAATATGACTTTCAATAGAAATAGAGCTCTTAGCTCTACCGCACGGCCCCAGGCCCACCCGGAGCCGTGGCGGCCGCCGCATTGAGTAGCCCCGCCCCATAGAGAGCCTGGTCCTGTGGTCCGCCGAGCTTATGCGCTGTGTCCTTCAATCGTGCGGTGAGTTGAGCGACGGTCGGTTTGCGCCCGAGGATGCCGGCGGCGATGATCAATGCCGCCGTGGCGGCGACGTGCGGAGTGGCCATCGACGTGCCTTCATAGCCATTGGGAAAACCGAACACGCGCGGGTTCGAGCCCGTGAAGGTCATCTGGAAGATGTCGCGGCCCGAGGGAAGTTCGGGGGTGCAGTTCGGATCGCCGGGAATGCTTGCGTCCGGTCCGCCGCCGGGTGCGACAAGTGTGATGCCGCGACCGTCGTTGGAATAGCTGGCAAGGCAGCCGTGTTCTGTTGTGCCCCCAACCGCGATCACATGCCCAGCTCGCGCTGGATAGGGGATTATCGTCGACCCCTCGTTACCGGCCGCGGCCACTACCAGCACGTTGTGGCGGTAGGCGTAGCGCAGCGCTTCGATCAGCTCGGGAATGTCCGAGGCCCCCACGTCGCTTGAGAACTCGAGTGAGAGGTTGACGATCCGCGCGTGGTGGTTGACGGCGAAGCGAACTCCTTCGGCGATCACCGAGGCGTCGCCTTCGCCGGCGCTGTCGAGCACACGCACGGGCATGATCCGAGCGGCGTATGCGAGCCCCGTGAGGCCGTAGCGGTTGTTGGTCGCCTCGGCGATCGTGCCTGCCACGAACGTGCCGTGCCCGTTGTGGTCGTTGGCGTAGGGCGTGTGGTCGATGAAGTCATAGCCCCGCACGAACGAGTACTTGTTGAAGTCTGGCGAGCGGCGGTATTTGCCGCGGTTGGCATAGGCCACGCCGGTATCGAGCACGGCCACGACCACTTTTGCCCCGCCCGGCGCCCCGTCCGCCGCGACGTTGGCCCAAGCCTGGGAGGCGTTGATGCCGTAGGTGCCGTCGAAGTTCCATTGCGCCTGCTGCCAGGCTCCGGCTATGTGCCCGGTTATGCCGGGATCGTTGGGTATCGACGCGGAGGTTGTGTGCGCTACATAGTCCGGCACCGCCCAAACCACGTCTTTCTCGCGGCGTAGCCTCGCGAGCGCGGTGTTGAGGCTGGCGCCGGCAGGTACTGACAGCAGGTGTGTGCCGGAGGCTTCTTCCGCGGATTCGTTTTCCCCGCTCGCTGAGGCTCTGGCTGTGCGCTCTGCCTGAGCGCTCGGTGCGTACTTGACGACGATCCGATCCGGGGCATACGCGCCGGTGACCGATTCGGTTGACGCCGCGGCTGGGCTGGGCGAGATGGGAGTCTGTCCGGTGAGGCTCAGCGGTGCGAGGATCTGCCTCGGTTGGTTCGGTGACACGGGAACCTGCGTTGCCGCCGCTTCTGCTCTAGAAGAGCCTCCGCCCGCAAGTTCGAGAAGGGGCACCATCGCGAGCACAAGCGTGCATGCGGCACAGGCTCTCAGCCGTCGGCCGGACAAACTTGGATATCGGGTTCGAGCGGTCGGCGGCAAGTCAGCTCCTTCGTAATCATGAAGTGTTGGGAGCCTCGGAGGTTGCGCTCCTAGCCAAGCCGAACAAGAATCGGACGATGAGCGACCACTTCTTTGCACGCGACGAATACTTCATGCGCTTGGCTCTGCGCGAGGCCCAGAGGGCTGCCGAGCACGACGACGTGCCGATCGGCGCGGTCGTGGCCCATGCGGGCGAGTTGATCGCGGCGGGACACAACGAGCGTGAGCTGCGCCAGGACCCGACCGCCCACGCCGAGACGATCGCCCTGCGCGAGGCTGCTCGCGCGCTCGGCAGCTGGCGTGTGCTCGACGCGGTCCTCTACGTCACGCTGGAGCCGTGCGCGATGTGCGCGGGCGCGATCGTCTTGGCGCGCATCCCGAGAGTCGTGTTCGGGGCCAGCGACCCGAAGGCGGGAGCATGCGGAAGCGTGCTCGACGTGCTCGGCGAGCCGCGCCTCAACCATCGCCCGGACGTCGCCTCGGGGCTGCTTGCCGAGGAGTGCGGCGCTCTACTCAGCGAGTTCTTTGCCTCGCGGCGCTGAGCTCGCCTCGACCGCGAAGCCTGCTCTGGTGCGATCATCCCGCCGGTGCTTGCACCCGGCGGGATGCCAGGCTCTCAGCCGCGCGACCGTACGCAAATCCTCTAGCCTTGAGCCGGTCGCTATGGAAGGGTGGCAGAGTGGTTGAATGCGGCGGTCTCGAAAACCGTTTCAGGGGTTAAGCCTCTGACGGGGGTTCGAATCCCCCCCCTTCCGTTTGGTCGTCGGAGGCTCGAACCCTCAAGGGTGTTCGAGCGGCGCCGTACCCCACGCGGGCGTTCGGCGTGGATCAGACCGTGAGTATGGTGAATCCCTCTCCGAGCAGCGCTCGCATGTCGCCGGGGTCAGAGGTGGCGATCGCATCGCCGCGGCGGCGCACACCGACAGCGATGCAGGCATCGATCGCGTTGGCCCCACGCGTCGTCCGCCGCAGGCTCCCGGCTGCGCGCGCGATCCGCTCGTCGAGGATCTCAATGGAGGATGCCTTCAGCAGACGAGCAACGCGGGCATCCTTGCTATCGCCGCGCCAGACCTCGGCGACCGCGACCGCCGGGATCGTGGGCACGAGGCCACGCTCATAGCTGACCGCGAGAATCTCGCGAATGCGCTCCTGCCCACGCTCGTAGGCGATCAGCGCCCCGGCGTCGAGCGTCAGGCCGGCCACTCGGCGAGAACTTGGGTCTCGACCTCGGCCGATACCGCACCAAACTTAGCGTCATCCTCGGCAAGCAGCTCGCGGCCACGCGCTACTTGAAGCTCGTGCAACAGCGCAGCATTAACGAACGCCGACAGGTTCCCCCCCGACTCGGTGATCCGCAGCTCGGCCTCGCGGAGCACTGACTCGTCAAACGAGATCGATCGCTTCTGGGTCGCCATTGGCCCCGATGCTACCACGGTAGGAGCAGAACCGGTGTACGCCGCTGAGACCTACCAGCCAGATGTCCCGCGCCATCCGTGCTCGATATCCTTTGCCATCCTCACGGGGCACTACGCCCGCCGCCTGGTTGCCCAGATGCTCGACATGTTCTTCTGTGGGCGCGCTGGCTGTGAGCGGGTAAGGGAGCGCTTAGGTTAAACGCGTCGTCCGTCGCGTCATTGGGCTTATTCCGTTTTAGTTAATGGAACGCTGTTGGACTATCCAAATCTCGATTACGACTATCCAAATTTGTTCGATCTACTTGCATTTCCGTTGGTGGGTCGTGTAGTGTGACGCGCACTTCAGCGAGGGGCGTAGGGCCTGGGAGTTCGTTGGGGTTCAACTGAGATAGGGAGGAGCGGGGGGCTATGCGGGTCGCGTTGCGGTGGTTGCTGGTGTGCGTCTTGGGGTGTGTGGCTGGGCTGTTGTGGTTTGCGATGCCTGTATACGCGAGCGAAGGGCTGGAA
Source organism: uncultured Solirubrobacterales bacterium (assembly GCA_963704555.1). Taxonomy (GTDB): domain Bacteria; phylum Actinomycetota; class Thermoleophilia; order Solirubrobacterales; family Solirubrobacteraceae; genus Palsa-744. Next base: position 79,105 of record OY969921.1, on the reverse strand, counting down.
TCGGGGGGTGCGTTGCCTGTGGTGGGAGGTTCGCTTGCTCCGTCTGGGGTGGAAGTGCTCGCCGGGGGCGAGGGTGCGGCTGAACGGGAAGCCAGGCGCGACAGTCCTGAAGCTGTTGAGGCTCGTGAGGTCAGTGACGATGCGTACGAAGGGTTGAGCGGGGAATCCGCGGAGGCGCTGGCTGCGAGAGCGTTCCCTGCGCTTGCTGGTCAATCGAATGTTCCGTTGTCGTCCTTGCCGTCTGGTCAGAGGGTGACCGGCTATGTCGGTCCGTATGCCGCTTTGCTCTCCGAAGAAGATGGACAGCGTGCTCTGGCTGTGTCCTCGGTTCCGGTGGCGATCAAGACTTCTCCGAGCACTTGGGGTCCGGTTAACCTGGGTCTGGGAGATGTTGCTGGCGGCTTCGTGCCTGTAACGCCCCTTGTCGCAGTTCGTGCTCCGAGAACGCTGGCTGATGGGGTTAGTCTCACGAATTTGGGTATTGCGGTCACGCCTGTAGGCGAAGGGCGGGAATCCCCTGGCGGCTCAGAAGGAGCCTTGGACGGTGCATCGGTGTTTTATGCCAACACCCAGATCGACAGCGACACGGTGGTCAAGCCGACGATGTTCGGGTTCGATATCGACACGATATTGCGGTCGTCCAGTAGCCCTGAACAGATATCTTTTCGGTTTGGGCTACCCGAACACGCGAGTCTGGTAGCTCCCTCCTATCTCGGAGGCGATGTGCGGATAGTTAAGGAAGGCGCCGTTATAGCTTCTGTACCGGAGCCCAAAGCGTACGACGCCGCCGGGACAGCGGTTCCCCTGTCAGTCATGGTCGCAGGGAACATCCTGACGGTTACTGTCGTGCATAAAGCTGGCGAATATCTTCTGCCGATCAACGTGGATCCCGAAGTGTATACGGGCAGCGAAGGTCTCGTGGTCGGCAACTGGCATCGGTCCGAAGCGCCGGCTGGCGGCTTTACCTATGAAGAAGCGACCGGTCTTCGTATGTCGCGTCGTGCTCCTTTTCCGAAGAACGATTGGGCGTCGTGGGCGACCGAAACAAAAGGCGACTCGAAAATCTATGCGCAATCGTTTGTTGATCGTCTCGAACCGGAAGAAGCGACGGGAGGCGGAAGCCTCCCGGTGTTGGGTGCCTGGTTTGAAATCTTCAAGGAAGGCGTAGAAGATTCTCAACAGGTTGTTTCTGGTAAACCGTACGTCAGGGAAGCGAGCGTATGCGCAGCTGCTGGATGTCCTGAGACTGGCGGCGCGCCGGGAAATCTTGCGCGTTTCGAGGTGACCTCGGACGAATCGAGTGCTGAAGCTGTGGCGAAAAAAGAGTTTGCCAAAGAATCCGAAGTATGGTACGGCGGTATCCTCACATCGACGCTGCTCCTATTGAGTCAGCCGAAGGAAACGCATTCTACGGTGAGCTACAACACCACTTGGCCTGAGCTTGAATACACGTCTGGCGGTAAACATATCGTCACCCCAAATGTCATGTTTGGCAGTAACAATTGGATAGGCCCTAACTCGGGGGCGTTGGAATTTGAATCGGGCGACGCTGGGCTCGGTGTAGCCGAGACTAACCTGGAAACCGCCGCAGCTTTCGACATAAGAAACTTCGAAGCCGAACAGAACGGTTGTATCGGCGTTCAATGTGCGCCAAAACAGCACGAGGCGGTCACGTGGTCCACGCTCGCCGGGCACGTCTCAAACGGTCTGAACAAATTCCGCGCCAACGCGCGCGATGCCATGTCGGGGACAGCTTCGTCCGAACACGGGGAAGGCGAAGTTACGCTGAGGGTGGATACCGAACCACCTCACAACATAAAAATAAGCGGCCTGTCCCTCAAAGGCAAAGTCTATGAACTGGGGGAAGTTGAGGCGCACCTCAAGGCGGAATCGACCGACGGGGAAGGGTCGGTGCCGAGCTCCGGGGTCAAGTCATTGGGTCTTGAGATGGACGGAAAGGGTTTCGGTGTTGCCGGCGGTTCCTGCTCTCCTGGGCCCTGCACAGCATCGAACGAATGGGCGATCAACGGTGCCGAACTGGGCGCTGGACAGCACGTCATGACGGTTGTAGCGACCGACAACGCCGGCAACATAAGCACCGAAACCTTCGAATTGACCGTGTATCACGCCAGCCCCGTAGCCATGGGACCAGGGTCTGTAAACCCAGAGTCGGGCGACTTCGCGCTGGAAGCAAGCGACGTCGACCTCAGCGGCGGGACAGGGCCTCTGACCGTGTCACGCCATTTCGACTCGCGAAACCCCACGGAGGGCGCAGAAGGACCGCTTGGGCCGCAGTGGACCGTCAGTCTGGGCAGCGTGGCAAGTCTCGAAGTCCTACCCGACGGTAGCGCGATGGTCATCGGCCCAGAAGGGCTTACATTCTTCTCGCTCAATTCCAGTGGTGCGTTTGAAGCGCCTACGGGCGATTCTAATCTCGCGCTCGTGCATAAAGGCAGCGAATATATTCTTTCAAATAAGGATAAAGGCACCTCGACAATATTCACGCAACCCAGCGGGTCGAGCGAATGGATGGCGACAGCATCCACCGGACAGGTTGCTACCGACACGATGACCGACGAATACGAAACGATCGAAATGGAAGCCGGGAAGAAGATCGCCCGGCCGAAACTAGAGCTCGCTCCTCATCCGTCGGCCACCTGCGTATACAAAAAAACCGAAGTCAAGTGGGAAGCGCCGTGCCGCGCGCTCCTCCTGGAATATGCAGAAACGACGACCGCCAAAACCGAAACAGAATGGGGCAACTACAAGTATCGCCTAAAAGAAATCCTTGCTGTCACGTATAACTCATCCAACGTAAAAGAACCGCACCTGACGCCGGTCGCGAAGTACGAATACGATAGTCAGGGACGGCTCAGGGTCGAGTGGGACCCGAGAATCGGTCCGGCACTAAAGACCGCGTATGGGTACGATACGGCCGGTCATATCACTGCTATTTCCCCGCCGGGACAGCAACCATTTCTTTTGACATACGGTACAGCTTCGAGCGATACTAGTCCGGGGAGACTGATCTCCATGACGCGGCCGGCGGCATCAACTCCGGCAGGGAACGGGCTGGGACCCGTAAATACCGCCAGACCCACGCTGTCGGCAACCGAACCGGAACTACAGATATCGCTCAGTGTCTCACAGGGAACTTGGAGCAATAGCCCGTTGGCTTATAGTTACCAGTGGGAGGATTGCAATGCGTCTGGAGGGGAATGTGTGCCTATCGGTGGCGCAGATAACCCATCGTATATACCGGGCAAACGAGACATAGGTCACACGCTCGTGGCACAGGTCACTGCAACTAACGCCCTTAATGCGGCGACCGTTTCGACGACGGCGAGCGCCATTATCACGGCATTGGATTATGAAAGGGAGATCGGTGGGACGGGAGAAGGAGAAGGTCAACTCAAAAACCCGGAAGGAGTTGCGACGGATGCAAAAGGCAATATCTGGGTCGCGGACACAGGGAATAATCGCGTTGAGGAGTTCTCGCCTACCGGAAAATATATGGCCCAATTTGGCAAATCCGGGTCGGGTGAAGGGCAATTCAATAAACCACACGGTCTAGCCATAGACACCAAAGGTAACTTCTACGTAGCCGATACTGGCAATAACCGGATCGAGGAGTTCAACGAAGAACAAAAATACGTTCGTCAATTCAACAAAATAGGTCTACTCAAACTAAACACACTAATCGCCCCGACAGGTATTGCTATCGAAAAGGGGACGGGTAACGTCGTCGTACTAAATGGTGAAGGCGAAGGTGTCGTGGTCCTCTTCTCGCCGGGCGGTGAATTTCTTAAAAGCTACGGCCTTCGTGGCAAAATCTTAATACCAGGGGGTTGGTTCGAAAAACCCGAAGGGTTGGCGAGTAACGGCGAAAACTCGATATGGGTCACCGATACCGGTAATAATCAATTGCAGACTTGTTCGAACGGTGGATGTGTTAAATTTGGTGGCGAAGAAGGGTCCGGCAATGGTCAGTTCAACAGCCCCAGCGATCTCGCATTCGACTCTAACGGCAACGCGTTTGTCGTTGAATCTGGCAACGACCGCGTTCAAAAGCTGTCGTCAGGGGCAAACTATATAGAACAATATGGGTCAAAAGGGACTGCTGCCAAGAAGCTAGAAGCGCCAAAGGGAGTAGCGTTGGATGTTTCGGGCGATCTCTACGTAGCCGACACAAAAAACAATAGGGTCACAAAGTGGATAGTGCCGTCGAGTAGCGAACCTGCACCGCCGGAAGCACCCAATCCGGGGACAAACGCAGTGACGACGATCGAGTACGGCGTGCCCGTTTCAGGCGCAAAAGCTCCTGCCCAAATAGGCGTCAAAGAAGCCGAAACATGGGGCCAATCGGACGACCCAGTCGAAGCCACCGCGATATTCCCCCCGGACGAGGCGATGGGATGGCCGGCAAAGGAATATACGCGCGCAACGGTCTACTATTTCGACTCGCAAGCCCGCACCGTCAACGTAAAGTCGCCGAGCGGTTCGATTTCAACTACCGAATACAATGAAGATAACGCCGCTAGTCGTGGTCTCAGCGCAGCGAACCGCGCGACAGCGCTCAAAGAAACGTGCGAATCTAAAGAAAAATGCAAATCGGCTGAAGTCTCGAAACTACTCGACACGGAGAGCAAATATACTCATGAAGGAGCAGAGCTTGCAGAAACGACGGGGCCGCAGCACAGCGTAAAGCTGGCTGGGGGAACTGAAGTGCAGGCACGTAACCACACCAAATATTTCTATGACGAAGGAGCGCCGGAAGGCGAAGGACACGGTCTTGTGACAAGGACTGTCGAATCGGCGCTCGTCGGCAGCAAAGAAGAAGAACCACGTACGACGCGAACATATTATTCGGGGCAGAAAGGTCTAGGTTGGAAACTGCGGGAGCCGACATCGGTGGTCGTCAATCCAGAAGGTTTGGATCTGGTGCATACGACGGTATACAACGAAACCACAGGAGGGGTGACAGAAACAAAGGCGCCTGGGGGCAACGTAGAATCGGTGTACCCGTCGGTGTATTCGACATCGCTAGGTACGACGGAAGGCAGCGGAAGTAAACAGTTCAATCATCCCGAGGATACCGCCATAGACTCTACAGGTAATATTTGGGTGGACGATAAGGGCAACCACCGAATCGAGAAGTATTCTCCCACGGGAGAACTCCTCGGCACGTATGGGTCGGAAGGCACAGGCGAAGGACAGTTTGAGAATATCTGGGGTATCGCGATCGAGCAAAGTACCAACGAAGTATTTGTCAGCGACTATACAAATGACCGAATCGATGTTTTCAACGAGGAAGGTAAATATCTACGTAAGCTCGGTACGGCGGGTTCGGAAAATGGCGACCTCAATGGACCGCTTGGGCTCGCTGTAGACCCCAAAGGCGATGTGTGGGTCGCAGATAGCGGTAATAACAGGGTGGAGGAGTTTACCGCAGCTGGCGACTACTCATTTGGGTCTTATGGAACGGGTAACGGTCAATTTAATAAGCCGACGGGAATAACGATCTCAGAAGGCGAAATCTTTGTACTGGATTCCGGTAACAACCGCGTAGAGGAGTTCTCCCGCTCGGGAACATACCTCAGCCAGTTCGGACACGAAGGTGGCGGCGAAGGTCAGATGAGCAAACCTGAAGGCATAGCTGCCAATCCGATGAGTGGCAACCTTTACATATCGGACTCGGGTAACGAGAGAGTGGATGAGTTCTCGCCCGCAGGCAAGTTCCTAACACAGTTTGGGACATGGGGCGAAGGCCTTGGAGGCTTCCACGGGCCGACAGGGCTGACAGTAGGGCCGACAGGCGAGCTGTACGTGGCTGACCAATACAACGCTCGTGTAGATGAGTGGCTACCGCCCGAAGCAGGCGGTGCTCGCATGACCTACTCATCTGAGTTTGGCGGAGAAGGCGGCGGAGAAGGACAATTCTATGTACCAGCCAAGGACGCAGTCGACGGTTCGGGCAACGTGTGGGTCACGGACTTCTACAGCGACCGTATCGAGAAGTTCTCCGCCACAGGAAAATTTCTTGCCGCCTACGGATCGGAAGGCAGCGGCAACGGTCAACTTGTTCATCCGACAGGTATCGACGTCAACAGGAGCTCAGGTAACGTATACGTCATGGACTGTGGCAACAAGCGCGTGGAGGAGTTCAATTCGACCGGAGGATTCGTACGCACATTCGGCTCGGCAGGCAGCGAACCCGGACAGCTAAGCTGTGGCTGGGGTCTAAAAATAGATCCTTCAGGCAACGTATGGGTGGCCGACAGCGAAAACAATCGAGTCGAGGAGTTCTCGAGCACAGGCTCCTTTATCGCGACTTACGGCTCTACTGGCACCGGAAATGGACAATTCATAAAACCCGAAGATATCGCTTTCTCGGGCGGCAATATGTACGTTACGGATTACGGTAACGACAGGGTCCAGGAGCTGTCGATGACGGGAACTTACGTCAGGCAATTCGGTGGCAAAGGTTACAACTACGGTCAGCTGGAAAAACCACAAGGCATAGCGGTAGATTCCGCAGGCCATCTGTATGTCGTCGATGGCGGGAACAGTAGAGTGCAAGAGTTCAGTACATCTGGGGGCTTCCTGGGAACATTTGGAACGACAGGGACAGGCGAAGGAGAGTTCGCCGGAGCCATGGGGATCGCGGTCAATGCTGGCGGCGATATTTACGCGACAGACGTAACCACCAACCAGGTCAAGGTATGGGCGCCAGCCGACCAAGCCGTCCACGACACTAAGACCGTCTACTACACGGCAAAAGGCGAAGCCGAAGTAACGGCATGCCAAAACCACCCAGAATGGGTCGAACTCGTCTGCCAGACAAAGCCAGCAGCACAACCAGAAACCAGCGGCCTACCCAATCTGCCAGTAACCACCATCAAGACATACAACACCTGGGACGAGCCAGAAGTAATCACCGAAGAATTCGGCACCACCGTCCGCACCAAGACGACAGGCTACGACGCCGCCGGACGACCGACATCGAACGAAATAGCCGCGGGAATAGATACACCCGTCTCCGCCGTCAAAGACACCTACAACAATCTAGGTGCCCTTGCCGAAGAAAGCACCACTACAGAAGGCAAAACAAAGACCATCAAGAAGACCATCAACACGCTGGGACAGCTGGAACAGTACATCGACGCCGACGGCGCGGTGACAACCTATAAGCACGACATCGACGGACGGACCACCGAAGTCGCGAGCGTCATCGAAGCCGGCGGCAAAAAAGAATCTACCTATCAAAAGTACACGTACGAATCGCCCAGCGGGTTCCTAGCAAAGCTGGAAGATTCAGGCGCCGGTACCTTCAAAACGACTCGTAACACATCAGGACAGATCCTCACCGAGACCTATCCGAACGCCATGACCGCGACAGACACGTACAGCGCGACAGGCGAACCAACGAGCATAAAGTACGAAAAGACGGCGCACTGCGAAAAAACATGTCCGGAAACATGGTTCAAAGAAACGGTCGTACCGTCGGCACACGGAGAAGCGTTCGAACGGACAAACACGCTGACCACAGACACGTACGGCTACGACGCGACGGGCCGCCTAACACAGGTCCAGGAAACCCCGGCCGGTAAAGGCTGCGTAACCCGCCTCTACGGATACGACGAAGAATCCAACCGCACAAGCCTCACAAGCCGGCCACCCACCAGCGAAAACAAGTGCGCTACGGAAGGAGGAACCACAGAAACCCACAAATACGATCCAGCCGACCGACTCGTCGATAACGGTGTATCCTATGAAACCTTCGGAAACACGACCAAACTTCCCGGCGCTGACGCGGGCGGACCTGAAATGGAAATCAAAACCGAATACTACGTCGACAACCAAGCCGCAACCCAAACACAGAACGGCAAGACCTACAAGTACCTAATGGACCCAACCGGACGCGTACGCGAAACCAAGACCGAAACAGAAGGCAAACCAGTTCTCGAAACCGTAACACACTACGCAGGACCCGGAACAACATTGGCTTGGAACAACGAAGAAGAAGCCAAAAAATGGATCCAATGGACCCGCGACATTCCCGGACTTGACGGCAGCCTAACAGCAATCCAATCGAGCAGTGGGAAAGTGACATTGCAAATCCATGACCTGCAAGGCGACGTCGTAGAGACAGCATCGGATCTCGAAACCGAAACGAAAATACTTACCAGCTACAACAGCACCGAGTTCGGAGCGCCGCTCAACGGTACGCCACCGACGAAGTACACATGGCTCGGAGCTGAAGGAGTCTCAAGCGAAACGTCTGGCCTCATCACGCAGGACGGCGCGACTTATGTCCCGCAGACCGGGCGCCCACTCCAAACCCAAGGCATCGCGCTACCCACGGCAGAAAACAAAGCAGCCGCATACATCAGCATGATCTCCCCAGGCATCGAAGCGTCTGCCGCAGCAGCATCGGCGCAACAAGTTGCGAATGCCGAACAGGCGAGGAGCGCAGTGTCAGGTACAGGGGGAGGCGAAGCCGAGGCACCACTCGAGGGGTCTACGGAACTCGAAGGGAGTTGTGCGGGGAGCGGCGCGTGTGCGGCCTCGAAGATAAAGTGCGGCGTGACATTTATCTTCATTGCTTTCGCGCCATACGAGCTGGGCTTTGGCGGGCTTACGCATTGTGACAAGGCGATGGGTGCGGTTGAGATAGCGATGTGCCTCTATGAAGAAAACGGTGGGAAATACGACTTGATGCATGATGGATGTCAAGAAAACCCAAAGTACAAAACAGATAAAGCGCACATGGAAATGATTATAGAAAGTTGCAACAGCGGGAAAAATTATGTGGGGTGGTATTGGGGATGGGCGAGTTCAGGCAAATACATATATGATTCGCATGGTGCATACACGCAGCCCCTAGAGTGTAAATCTGCCACCGATGGAAAGATCGAAGAACTTGCAGAATTTACGCTAGAACAAATTGCTGGCATCGGGGGCGGTGACTGAATTGGTGGCTGGGGTGCGCGAGGTTGCATGTACCACGTGTGGGGGATCGGTAATAAGATGTCGATGAGGTGTGAGATGGCGCGACGAAGAAGTATTCTTGTGACGATATGTGTGGGCGCGCTGCTGGCGGGAGGTGCCGTTGCCCTTGCTGTGACGAGGGGGGAGTCAGACGCAGGGGTGCGATTGACGGAGGTCGCGATTCATGAACAGGTCGTGCTTCTGCCGTCCGATAATGCAGGAGTGGGAGGATGGTGTCTGACTACGCTTGGCGGAAGTGTAGGCGGCCAGACCGGCTGCACGGCGAGTGGGCCGCCTGCTTTTGGGGGGCCGATTGTCGCGGAAGAGTCGCAGCCTCACATCTTTGTGGTGGGTCGCGGAGCGCAAGCTCGCGTAGTGATCGTGCTGGCCACGTCACAGGTCGCGGAGGTCTCCTTCGAAGGATACGGGCGGGTCGCGACGCACACGGACGCGCTGCTACCGGATCATATGCGTGGCGCAGTCGTTGAACTGCGAGGACGGAAGGGTGAAGGACGAACGGGCGAATTAGCGTTGCGGGTGCACCGCGTGCTCGACAGTATCAAGATCATCGCGTGGAACAAGGATGGTAGTCCGATCACGCGTACCATGGTAATTGCGCCTGCCCTTACTTTTGGGGTGCCGAGCCGTAACTGGTCGCGTCGTCAGCATGCACCGCGAGGGGTCTGCAGCATCAGCGTGGATGGCCTGGATGAAGCGTCGTCGTTCCGGGAAGGGACGGTGATGACCGCGGTGCGGCCGCGCAGGGATGTCCGTGGTAGAGAATTCGTCAATTGTGTCCGTGTGGATTATTTGCTCGCCGGGAAATGGTTCGTTGGAGCAGACGTATTGCTCGATGCGGCGCATCCTGGTGCGACGCCGGCACCATTGCCGGGGATACGGCCGCTGCCGGGGCATTCCGGAGTATTCCTCGCGGCGGGCGTCGGAGATGAAGAGCTTGCGCGTCGGATTCCCGATGCCTGGCTGCTCGTCACCGGAGGTGGGGATCTGGCGCAGCGTCTCGCCCTGCTCGAACATCTGCGGGCCATGGTTCATCTATAACGGCCATCTTCTAAAACGGTTAGCGTCTGACCATGGGTTCTTGTACTGTTTGCCCCTCCGGGGAGGGGCTTGATTTCGGCGGCGAGCGGGCGACGACCCGAAGGAGTACGGGATAATCAGCGGTGCGGTACCACGTAGGTCTCCGCAGACGCTTGTTGATAGCGGCGAGAGCGAGATACTGCGGGCTGCCCTGTCTCTATGGTCAGAGCGAGCTACAGGGTGGTCTCGTTGAAGACGAGAAGCGCAGTCATCTTTGCGGCGACAGCACTTCTGCTGGTCGCCTCTTTGTGCTCTCAGACGGTCGGGGCGGGTCCCCGGAAGCTCGGCAATGTAAATGTCGGCACGTTGGTAGTCAGCCATGCACGGGTGCTCCTGCTACCGCCGGTCGGAGGCGGCGAGGGTGGCTGGTGTATGACGATCTTGCCGGGTGAGTGTCCGTCGCTTTACTCGCGGCCGGTTAGCTATCCAATTGTTGCCGGAACATGGGATGGGGTTGGCCCCGGATACGCAGATCGAGGTGTCGTGTTGACTACGGGTGAAGCCGCGGCAGTCTCGGTCAACGGTACCAGTCGCGCAGTCCCTACTCGGGCTGAGTCGGTGCTCCCGGATGGTCTGCATGTCGCGGTCGTCGAACGTCGAGGGCTTAGCTTGCTTGAGCAGGTGCACCCAGTTTTACGGCGCTTAGCTCCAGTGGAGCTGTGATCCCGCAGACGCCGCCGCACCCTCAGATCAGGTTCCTCGCCTCTTCCCGACAGTGGAAACACCCGGTCAGCGCTCCGAAGGGTGTCTGTGGGCTTGAGGCGTCGCCTCTCGCTGGGCTCGTGGCGGGAGGCGGTAGCGTGATGACGCAGGTCAGGCCGCACCGAGAAGTGTACGGCCGGGAATTCGTCTCATGTGCAAGCACGGGCTACCTCTTTAAGAACTGGCCGGTCGTCGCAGGTGTGTTGCTGGACGCCTCACACCCCGGAAGGACGCCGGCACCGTTGCCGGCGATGCAGCCGCTACAAGGACACCCTGGGATCCTCCAGGGGCCTGGAGTCGAAGGAGAGACGATCGCTCGACGGATACCCGGGGCGTGGCTCCTCGTCGCTAAAGGCGAAGGGCTGCAACAACGTCTCACGTTGTTGCAACATCTGCAGGTCACGATCCATCTCTAGCGCTTACGAGAAGGCTGCGGTTCAAGTTGAAGTGGACAAGTAGGCGACGATGGAGACGGGCACCGTGGGCGCGTTACGTGTCGGTGCGTCGCTGTAGCCGGTACCAGATACGTGGTACGCGACGCATTGGGCCGGGCGGGTCGGGTCCGCTGTCGCTCTGTACCGAGAGAAGATCCCAGTGCTTCCCGAAGCGTCGCTGTATCTCTTCCTCGGATGCTCCTCCGGGCGCGCCCAGCCGACGGGCGCCGGGCACGAACGCCATCAGCAGTAGTGTGGCACCCGGCGCGGCCAGCGAGCTTACGCCGTGCACATATCTCTCGCGCACATTGGCGGGGAGGTCGTGAAAGCAGCCGCGGTCGTGGAGCAGCGAGAATCCGCCGTTGAGCCCGAGCTCCTCTAGCGCGCCGACGTCGGCGATCAGCCACTGGACGCTCGCCCCTGCCGCCGCAGCGCGCTGTCGCGCCTGCGCGAGCGCGTGTGGGACGGCGTCGACTCCGGTGACCTGCCACCCGTGCTGGGCGAGGTAGACCGATTGGGTGCCGGTGCCGCAGCCGATGTCGAGCGCAAGCCCTGTGGAGAGCGCCGGCGGACCTTCGACGAGTGCGGCCAGCTCACTGGGCACGTGATTCTGATCCCAGGGTGTGATGGCGAGTCGGTAGAGCAATCGGTAGCGTAGGCTCATGCGGCGAACCCTCTCATAGACGCTCGACGGTCCCCCTCGCGCTAGCACCGCGCCGGTGCTTATACCACCGCTGAAGTCCCCATCCGCCACGACCTCCAGCCTCGACCCACGCGTCTGCTGGGCTGACGGCGGCGCCATCGAGCGTGGCGTTCCCGGCGCTTGATTGCGTGCCTGTCCGCGAACAAAGATTGAGTTTTGCTCGCATGAACGTCTGTTGCTGTCTGATAATGCGAATGATTCTGCAGCAAGAACTCTTCTTCAATACGATTCGGTCCTCGGGTCCCATGCGTCTTTTGATGGGCCGCTGTTGCGTCCTGAGCAAGCGCGGAACTGCTTGCCGTCAAGCCGAGCTGGGTCTAGCGATGGAGTCGCCGTGGCTGCTTCGGTCCAAGCGTCGGCTGCCCTCGCCCGTCCGCTTGGCTATGCCGGTACCGCCGGTCGAAGGTGCACGCTCTGTTGTCTATGTGATGCGCGAACCAGGTATTGCAAGCCGCAATGTGTCCCCAGGACGAAGCGCGGCGACACCTGAGCGTCTTACGAGGCTGAGGACGAAGGCAACGTCGGGACGGCTCATTGATCATGAACCGTACAAGTTGGGGATCAGTGCGTCGTCGATCCCGTTTCCCCTTGTGGGGGTGGCTGGATATGGCCTTCGCGTACAGGGTACTCTCGCAGCCGCTGTTTATCACCCGAAGATGCGTCCGATCTACTACGAAGACACGTTTGGCTTCGCGGTCGGCCCGTCTGAGATCGTACTGGTCTTTGTGGGCGTGGAGCGCCCCTTTCCATCTGGCGAAGAGCGACGTTTGCTTTCTCTGCTTTACGGCCGCGCGAAGGCCCATGAGATTCCGTAGCTAACGACTGCATATTTGTCTAAACCAAAGCGCCGTCGATGCCGAATGCCACTCAGCTATGTGGTGCAATGTGCGTCTCGATCATAGCGGCACAAAGGAATGTGTCGACGCTCAGGATGACCGCACGGCCGTTCACGCGCCCTATCATCGGTTGCTGTCGCTCAACGGCCCACCCGGCCGCCTGAAGACCGTATCGAGAAGTTCTCCGCCACAGGAAAATTTCTTGCCGCCTACGGATCGGAAGGCAGCGGCAACGGTCAACTTGTTCATCCGACAGGTATCGACGTCAACAGGAGCTCAGGTAACGTATACGTCATGGACTGTGGCAACAAGCGCGTGGAGGAGTTCAATTCGACCGGAGGATTCGTACGCACATTCGGCTCGGCAGGCAGCGAACCCGGACAGCTAAGCTGTGGCTGGGGTCTAAAAATAGATCCTTCAGGCAACGTATGGGTGGCCGACAGCGAAAACAATCGAGTCGAGGAGTTCTCGAGCACAGGCTCCTTTATCGCGACTTACGGCTCTACTGGCACCGGAAATGGACAATTCATAAAACCCGAAGATATCGCTTTCTCGGGCGGCAATATGTACGTTACGGATTACGGTAACGACAGGGTCCAGGAGCTGTCGATGACGGGAACTTACGTCAGGCAATTCGGTGGCAAAGGTTACAACTACGGTCAGCTGGAAAAACCACAAGGCATAGCGGTAGATTCCGCAGGCCATCTGTATGTCGTCGATGGCGGGAACAGTAGAGTGCAAGAGTTCAGTACATCTGGGGGCTTCCTGGGAACATTTGGAACGACAGGGACAGGCGAAGGAGAGTTCGCCGGAGCCATGGGGATCGCGGTCAATGCTGGCGGCGATATTTACGCGACAGACGTAACCACCAACCAGGTCAAGGTATGGGCGCCAGCCGACCAAGCCGTCCACGACACTAAGACCGTCTACTACACGGCAAAAGGCGAAGCCGAAGTAACGGCATGCCAAAACCACCCAGAATGGGTCGAACTCGTCTGCCAGACAAAGCCAGCAGCACAACCAGAAACCAGCGGCCTACCCAATCTGCCAGTAACCACCATCAAGACATACAACACCTGGGACGAGCCAGAAGTAATCACCGAAGAATTCGGCACCACCGTCCGCACCAAGACGACAGGCTACGACGCCGCCGGACGACCGACATCGAACGAAATAGCCGCGGGAATAGATACACCCGTCTCCGCCGTCAAAGACACCTACAACAATCTAGGTGCCCTTGCCGAAGAAAGCACCACTACAGAAGGCAAAACAAAGACCATCAAGAAGACCATCAACACGCTGGGACAGCTGGAACAGTACATCGACGCCGACGGCGCGGTGACAACCTATAAGCACGACATCGACGGACGGACCACCGAAGTCGCGAGCGTCATCGAAGCCGGCGGCAAAAAAGAATCTACCTATCAAAAGTACACGTACGAATCGCCCAGCGGGTTCCTAGCAAAGCTGGAAGATTCAGGCGCCGGTACCTTCAAAACGACTCGTAACACATCAGGACAGATCCTCACCGAGACCTATCCGAACGCCATGACCGCGACAGACACGTACAGCGCGACAGGCGAACCAACGAGCATAAAGTACGAAAAGACGGCGCACTGCGAAAAAACATGTCCGGAAACATGGTTCAAAGAAACGGTCGTACCGTCGGCACACGGAGAAGCGTTCGAACGGACAAACACGCTGACCACAGACACGTACGGCTACGACGCGATAGGCCGCCTAACACAGGTCCAGGAAACCCCGGCCGGTAAAGGCTGCGTAACCCGCCGCTACGGGCGCGTGGTACCACCTATGGTTCTGGGGGCGTCAGTGGGGCGTCCGTGGGCATACCCAGTGGTGGGCCTCGGGGTGGGAGGCGAGGGTCGGCAGCTGCACAAAGCAGGGTCCAGTTGATATGTCACCAGTCGGTCAGGCGGGCGAAGAAGTATGAATTTTCTTGGGTTGGGGGCTATGGCGACGCTGTTTTGTAGCGTCGCCATAGCCGGTTGCTTTAGTAGCGCTGGCAGTAGCACGTATGTGTCACGTCCTCTGCCGAGTAGCCACGTATTGCTGGTTCCGGAGCTAAAAGGTGGCTGGGCCGGGTGGAGTGTGGCAACGGGCTACAAGACGGCAAAGGAAGGCAGCTCTGGAGGTGAGCGATTGACGAAGACTTCGACTGGACCGATCTTGGCAGAAGCAGGTTGCCAGGAGGACGAACGGAGCATCGACGTATACGCGCTCACCACGAGCGAAGTGGCGGCGGTCTCCGTCGACGGCGGCACACCCATCGCGACCACGACGAACGCGACCCTCCCGGACGGGTTGCGCGTCGCAGCCGTCGAAGTGCTTCGTCATAACAGGCAGCCTGGAGTTGGGCTGCATTGCCCCCGCATGACACCGCTTGGAGCAGACGGCAAGCCGATCAGCCGGAAAGGCACACCAGGCAGGCCGCAGGCGTTCAGATTGCCCGACACGCGGCGATGGCAGGCACCTGCACACCCACCTAAGGGTGTCTGCGAACTTACGGCGGCGCAGCTTCCTGGTGAAACCATGGCGTATGAAGGGAATGTCGCGACCCAGATCAAATCTTACCGTGGGCTGCTCGGCCAACCGTTGCTTTCGTGCGTGGATACGGTTTACATCTTCCATGAAGAACACCACCTCACCGCAGCGGTGCTGCTCGACGCGTCGCACCCTGGCGCCACGCCGCCACCACTGCCCGCAATGAAGCCACTCGCTGGATATCCAGGGATTTTCAAGGCACCAGGATCCGGAGGTAAGATGGTCGCGCGACGCATTCGCGACGCGTGGCTCGTGGTAGAAGAAGAGGACGGCATCGGTCCTGGAGTGCCCGTAGAGTTGCTGGACGACCTGCACGTCGCGATTCGTCGTCACTGATGTTGATGCCCCTACTTACAGGCGGTCCCGACACAAGCAGGTTGCCGAGCACGGCCCCATCAGCAGGTGCCGAGTGACCCGCCGTCGCTGAACATCAATGAGCCCAAGCGTGAGAGCCAAACGCTGCGAATCCTGCTCGCGCGCTGCTTGGCGACTCTGCAGCATGTCTTCTCTCATGTCGTTCATCGTTGGCTCCTTTGCGAGGGTTTGGGGGTGTGCATACCGCAGCCCAGCCGCGTTTGCGCGGCTAGTTGGCAAGGAGTGCGCTCTCCAAACCTGGTGATGACCCATGCGTACGCGTGACGGGATGTCAGGGGGCCTAGGGAGGATTGACCCGAGGGTCAGACCGGCCGCTATCCAGTCACCGCGCGGCATGAGCTTCCTGCGCTTACGGCGCAGCTTTTGTGACGCGTGCCGGCGTCCACGGACGTCGCTCAGCTACAGATCGAGCTGGTCCATCCGGTGAGTCCGCACCGAGAAGTGTACGGCCGGGAATTCGTCTCGTGTGCGTACACGGCCTACCTCTTCAAGAACTGGCCGATCGTCGCAGGTGTGCTGCTGGATGCGTCACGCCCGGGAACCACCCCGGCACGATGCAACCGCTGCAAGGACACCCTGGAATCATCCAGGGGCCCGGAGACGAAGGAGAGACGATCGCTCGGCGGATACCCGGGGCGTGGCTCCTCGTCGCTAAAGGCCAAGGGTTGCAACAGCGACTCACGTTGTTGCAACATCTGCAAGTCACGATCCATCTCTAGTGCTTAACGAAAAGAAGCGAGCCTGATAAGCGCGGGGAGGCGGTCTGGTGTTCGTGATGGGGGCCGGTGGTCGGGACGGGGTGCACTGCTTTCGGCTACTGCCTATGGTGAGGCCTTGTTGAAACAGCCTTGGGTTGTGGCTTTTGACGAGCAACGGTCGAGAAGATGGGGATGCGTCGAATGGTCATCGACAGCTAGTTGTGCGGCCGTCTCAACGGCGTACTTATAGCCGTAGCCAAGAGGGTGGTGTCGCGGCGTGGGTTCTCGCCAGCTTGCTCTACTCGCTTCGTTTTCATGGGTTCTCCCGAGTAAATCGTCATGTTCCTGGGTGTCGCTATCGCGGTTAGTGTGATCGGCTTGATGAGCTTGTCGAGGAAGCGGACAAAGCTTACGATGGTCAGAGATGTTCTTATCTATTCTGGTATCTGCCGGAGTCGTGTGCTGCTAGCCAAAGGCAGTCGAGGACGGGTGGTCAATGTTGAGGTCGCTTGGAGTAACACATCTAGCAGACGTTCGCGACTCTGGTTGCTGATTAACGCGACGCGACGAACAGTAGTCGGGTTGAATCGCGATATGTGGGGCGATGCCCAACTAGAAAGTCTCCGAGAGGGTCTCGGATTGTCGCTCGAGGTCGATGGCACCGCCAGGCGTCCGGCTGAACTAAGGCGGGTCTACGCCGGGTCCATTGGATGGTGGACGGTACATCCGGCTATAGCAACCGTCCTGTTGATCGTGGTTGTGGTAGTGCTGGTGCTCGGGTTTGAGCGTCTGATCCTCTAGCTAGTCTGAGTGGGAACCAGCTACATCTACGGCCCAAACAACTTGCCGATCGAGCAAATCAACAACACCACAGGCATTGTGTTCTACCTACACGACGACCAGCAAGGCAGCACCCGCATGTTGACGGGCACCGGTAGAAAGCCGGAGCGCCGTTCAGCTACGACACATCCTCGCGCGGGATACCAGCGGAAGCACTACCTGTGGCCCTAAGTGACCTTGCTAACGAGTTGTTTTCTCCCAACGCTCTAAGCAACTCGGCAGCAGGCGGTTGCGAATGATGGCAAAGCCAGACTTTGACGCCACCTGGATCCCGCGAATCGGCGAGGAGGCTACGAGCGAGCTACATAGCTATAGACACGAGCCTTATACCGTTGGCGATGTGCGTACTCGCAGGAGTCGCCGTTCTAGCGTTTGGGGGAGGTACGCTGGACGACATGCTCGGTGTGGCGCTACGGTGGCGGTCATCGGCCTCTTTGTGACATACATGCGCGGCAAGAGGAGACTTGCCGCGGCACTTTCCCATTGGTTCGGAGCCACGATTACGTCAGCGCAACTTCCGGTCATGAACCCAAGCCGCTTTGATGCTTGGCGTGAAAAGCGTGAACTACGGGTGCCAGGTGAGCGACAACCAGCTGATTAGTCTAGGCGCCGCTGCGTCAACGCTGGCTGTGCTAGCCTTTGCTCAAGATCATGAAGGTTCTGGTTCGGGTTGCTGAAATGAAAACTGACGGGTCTAAAGATAGAGGTGCTCGTGTGTCCTATGTTGGCAAGCCGTGCGTTGTCATGCGTCATGGTCAACCGTTCGCGTCTACCGGCGGCGTGGAGAAAGGCGAATAATTTTGGGTAGCATTGTGTTGACTACGGTGAGCATTTCGATGCCTCTCGCAAAGGCCGTGATCGAAAACCACTCTCCTGTTGTAGGGCTGCCATTTATTGGACTATTCCTCTGTATACCGATAACTTTCGCCTGGTGGACGCGAAAACTAGGTGTGTACGTGTCAAAGAGCGGGGTCGAGAACGTAGGCCTTAACCAAACAAGTTTCACAAAGTGGTCGGACATCAGCAGCTTCGTTGTAGAGTTGTATACCCCGCTCGGGGCGTGTGTGCAGGCGGAACAGCTTGACGGGTCGAGGACACCACTGACTGCCCTAGCACGATGGGCGCGGTGGAAGGGCACACTCATTCCGTATTGCGACGCCCTCAACAGAGAGTTGGCTACGGTTCAAGATGAAATGGACAAGTAAGCGACACTAGAGCGAGCGCAGCCGGTAGTCGGCTCGACAGCGAAAAGGCGGATCTGGTAATGACGGATGCTCTGATGGGCGCGGCGGGAGGAGTTTTTTCTGGGATAGACCAGATGCTGGCGGGGGCGGAGGTGCCTGGGTGGGTGACAGCCTATTCGAAGGGCGTGAGTGCCTTCGTGCCTTCGTTGCCTGGCTTGCTCGAACTTAACCAGGGGGCCCATGCGGGTAGCGCCTAACGAGGGAGTTCGTCACTATCGTCTTCGGTTGACGAAGATACTAAATCGTGGGATGACAGTTTTCTGGTCTGCCATGTGGCTTGTGCTGGCATTTGGGTCGTCCGGGACGAACTGGACGGTGATGATATTGCTGGGGGCGTGGTTGGTAATTGTTTATGTATGGGCAAATACTCGTGCGGTGAAGGGGGGACTATACGAAAGCGATAAGGGTATTGTCCTAAGATTGCCATTTAAAAATCTGGAATATGGTTGGGGGGATGTAGATGGGTTTGAACACCAACGTATAGGTACACACGACTTCGTCTATGTTCGACTCACAGATGGAAGCCGACGTGTCGTTAGGAACGTGCTCCAAGGTCAGCGTGTGATCTGGGATGGCGGTGAGACACGGGATATCGCCGGGGTACTTTCTGCGCGTCTTGCAGATAGGCGGGCGCGGGAGGTCAAATGTGAGCGTGGCCGTATTTCGGAGTAATTACGAGATTGGCACATTGATGGCTGGTGCCAAAGGAGTGGTCAGCGCTCAGCCAAGTCTGCCCTGCTATCGAACGATCGTGAAGTCAAGCGTCTGAGCGGATGAATGTGAGGTTGTGACGTCTGCGACGACGCTGACTGAGTAGCGTCCCGCAAGAAGCAGGCTTCCGTGTGGTAGAGAGCCGTGGAAAGCGATCCGGTTTGCGCCTGCGTGTGCGACGATCTCAAGCAAACCACGTGGCCGGAGGCTGTAGGAGTTTATGTCGCCTTCTGCGGCGGTTACGTATTTGGTGAAATGGTGGCTGATCCAGTACTTCACAAACTCGCCCCCTCGATATTCGCAGAATGATAGATTCTCTCAGACGCAGAAGTAGTGAATTTTGGCTATCTGTATCGGTAACGGCACTGTTTATAGTGGGTGTTGAGTATCTCATACGTCTGCTGATATTGCCATCAACAGGGGCCGGTCGGGATATCGTATGGGGTATTCAGATAATGACGCTCATAGTATGTATCGGAACCCTTTTCCGATGGGCCTTGCTGCGCGAAAGGGATAAGAGGGAGGCAGACCCTGACTCGTAGTGCGGTCAACAGAAGACGAAGAAGAGTGCGTTGAGCTAGGCGGCGTGATTGGTGGCGGAGTGGGAGGCATCCTCGCTCCCGCTCCAGGTGGGGGCATCATCGCGGCGACTGCGGGAGCAGCGTTCGAGGCAGGCTGTAAGGTAGGAGTACGAAAATGACTATAATGGCTCGTATGGCGCAACGCTTGAAGAATGCAGTTGTCGGGACGGGTCTGGCGATCCTGCTAATCGCGGTGGGCGTCGGTGTAGGTCGCGCTCTCGGTGTCGATGACACTGTCGTGGTCCTCGTCGTTGCGTTCGTGGGAGCTACAACGGCGGGTGTCGTAGGCATTCAACGACAGACACGGCGACGGCGTTAAACCTTTGAAAAGTGCGGCTCTTGGCGAGCGGGCCTGATTTTTACACCTGGATTGTCGCGGGCGAGGTGTTTGGTGTTTTGGTATTCTATACAAGAGCGTCTTGGTGATTGGATTCACGATGCCGCCATGGCCGGTTTCAGCAGCAGTATGTGCAATCGCGTGGGTCGTCGTTGCATTTGTGGTCGGGCGCTTCGCGGCTCGTAAGGGTCGGCGCTTTGTATTCTATTTTGTTTCGTCGCTTGTTCTCGGATGGCCGATCCCGCTGATTGTTGCGCTTCTCGTGCCCGGACGGACCTCTAAGGATGAGTGTGAGTTGAGCGTGGACCATTGAAGCGCCTCACGTCCACGCACACCGGAGAGGCTCGATGCGTCGTGGACGCCTTACGGGACGCCTACGCTTGTGGCTAACGTTTGGTGTGCTGCTTGTCGGTTCGTTTGGGTTCGCTTTGGCTGTCGTGAATCGCCACGTCACGCTCGGGATAGGCTTGCTAGTCGGGTCTTATGTGCTGCCACAGGTCCTGTTGGTTGTGCTTCGGATCCGTGAGTCGGGAGGGAAATCAAGAAACCTAGCTGTCGCTCACGACAAGGTGAACGAGCAAGACGGGCCGGAGTAATCTGCTGTTTGTTTTCGCTGGGCTGTTCTGCGCATCGCAGCGGTGCTCTTGAGGCCGGTGCGCTTCTCCGATGGGCCAAGCTGCGCGGGGGTTGATGCAGGTCGAGAACCCGTCGCGGCGCTCGCCCAGCTCTTGCGCGGTGCGGTGTGGATCGGCGCGGGCGAGCTGGCCGCACGGTCGGCACCCACATCCACCAACGGACCCGACACTCGCTACTGGGACCCGGCCGCCACAGCTGGCGCCGGGTATGTCACGACGCCGGCGCGCTGGTAGGCGCACCCCTGAACAGCGTGAGGCGGTCACAAGGCTAAAGCTCAAGCGCAATGGGCCGAACACGATCGCAAAGAAGCAAATCCTGAGGGAAGAGCTTCTAGCGGTGTATACCGCTGGTATCGCTGTATGCGACGAAGAGCAAGCACCCGGTGTGCGCTCCATCGCCGCGGCGATCACTCAACCAGGCCGCTCCAGGCCGATGGCGATCAGCGTCACCGTTCCCGTCCAGAGCATGTCCGTCGCGACAATGACCGCCAAGCTCGGACCACATGTGCTGGCAGCAGCCGAGCGCATATAGCTCGCTGCAAAGCTGACGCGAGTAAGATTGGGGACAGGCCCTGACGAGCTGAAGCGTTTTGGGATCCAAGAGACCGACCATGCAAGCTACTGTCCAAGGCTGTCGTCGAGCGTAGGGCGCGTGGCGGCGTTAGGATCGCCGTTGTGCCCACCCTCACCATCTATGAGAAGCCGACCTGTTCAACCTGTCGTAAGCTACGCGCATTGCTGGTTGAGCGGGACGTTGACTTCGAGTCGATCGACTACCACCTCACGGGAGTCAATGAAGATGAGCTGCGCGAGCTGCTGCACAAGCTGGGCTCGAGCCCGCGAGAGATCTTGCGCATGCGCGAGCCGCTCGTCGACGATCTCGGCCTGAGCGAGCCCGGAGTCTCCGACGAAGAGCTGATCGCTCAAATGGTCGCCCACCCGGCACTAATCCAGAGGCCAATCGTCGTTTGCGGAGATCGCGCTTTGCTCGCGCGGCCGATCGAGCGGGCCCTCGAGCTGCTCTAAGTTTTGATTGTGCTCTAACCAGCCTTTAGTAGTGCGGTGGGCGATGAGGATGACGACAGGCTTGGCGGTGCGGTGGGCGATGAGGATGACGATTTCGGTGGTGCGTCTGTTCTACCGTTGGTTTCTCATTCTTAAAGGTGCGAGCCTCCCCTGTCGATCAGAAGTCGAAGATGTCTGCACAACGCTCAGACTTGGGGGGTTATGAGATGCAAGTCCCTTCACCACCAGATGCCGCGATGGGTCAATGCGGCGATGACCTTGCCCGCCTTGGCGAGGCGCTAAAGGCACGCACCGACGCTGTTCTCAGCCTGACCGTCGAGCGCACCTCCGGTCCGGGCCACGTTGTCGATGCGCTTGTGCAGGAGAGCTTTGAACGCATCAGTCGCAGCTCGACGGTTGCGGTTGCTCGCTGGATCTCCGGGGAGGGGATGGCGACTGCGATCGAGGCCGGCAAAGAAACTTGGGAGATATTCGGCGAGCTGGCCGCCCATCGCGCGGCGTCGCTAAACGAGGTGACCTGGCGTTGCTTCTGGTGGCGCAACGTGATGGCGGAGGTATTGCAGGAGAGCGCCACTGAGTTGACCGTTTCCTCCGATGCTCTTGCGCAGGCCTTGAACATTCTGCAGCTGAGCCTCGAGTTCAGTCTCTTGCGGATGTGTGAGTGCTTTGAGGCAGAGCGCCAGCGCACCGACGAAGAGCTGGCACGGCGCGAGGAGGAGCTTGGCTTCCTGGCCACCCACGATGCGCTCACCGGCCTGCCCAATCGCACTCTGATCTTGGACCGTGTCGAGCAGATGCTCGCCCGCTCGGCTCGCAACCAGACGCCGGTGGCGGCGCTGTTCGTCGATCTCGACAACTTCAAGAGCATCAACGACACGCTGGGCCACGCTGTTGGCGATGAACTTCTGAAGGCGGTCACCGCACGACTCGACGGCGTGATACGCGATGCCGATGCGCTGGGGCGTCTCGGCGGAGACGAGTTCGTTGTGATCTCCGAAGAGCTCTCGATGTCCGTGGGCCCGGAGCTGATCGCCGAGCGGCTGCTCGACGCGCTCAAGCACCCGTTCAACCTTGGTGCCGACAGGGAGACGCGTGTAACCGTTACGGCAAGCATCGGGATCGCGATGGGAGAGCGGATCTCGGCTGAGGACCTCCTGCGCGACGCTGACATCGCGATGTACCGCGCGAAGTGGGACGGCAAGAACCGCTATGTCGTGTTCGAGACCGGCATGCAGGACACGATGCAGAACCGCATGGAACTGGAGATGGATCTGCGCGAAGCGCTCGAGAATGAGGAGTTCTTCCTTGCATACCAACCGACCATCGACCTGCGGGATATGAGTCCGACAGGCGTGGAGGCACTGATCCGCTGGAAGCACCCTGTGCGCGGCATAGTCCAGCCGGACGATTTCATTCCGTTGCTCGAGGAGACGGGGCTGATCACCGAGGTCGGCAAGTGGGTTCTACGCGAGGCCTGTGTCCAGGGCGCGGCGTGGCGAGCCGCCGGTCATTCCATCGGTATGGCGGTCAACGTGTCCGGGCGCCAGCTTGACACAGATCACCTCATTGCGGACATCGAGGGGGCGCTGGCCGATAGTGGCATGGAGCCGACGGCGCTGACGATCGAGATCACCGAGACGACGCTGATGCGCAACGCCGAGGAGACCTCACGGCGGCTCACAGCGATCAAGGAGCTCGGCGTGCGGATCGCGATCGACGACTTCGGTACCGGCTACTCCTCCCTTGCCCACCTGCAGCGCTTCCCAGTTGACGCGCTCAAGATCGACCGCTCGTTCATCTCCGGCTTGCAGCACAATCTGGAGGGCGAAACGCTCGTCCGCACGCTTGTGCAGCTCGGCAAGGCGCTCTCGATCGAGACGTTCGCCGAGGGCATCGAACAGCAACGCGAGCTCTCGCTACTGAAGGACGAGGACTGCGATACGGGCCAGGGCTTCCTCTTTGCCCGTCCGCTTGACGCCCCCGCCACGGAGGCGTTCTTGCGGGGCTGGGCTGGGCAAACCGCTCCTGCCGCGGCGCCTGTGCCATCGGTGGCGCCGGCCTTGACCCCGGCGCCGCAGCCCAGTTAGCCCCGGGTGCTAAACGCCTGGCGCAGTCCCAGGCGCCACCACATAGACGATGTGCGCACGGGCGATTGCCATGAATGCATGTTGCTCGGTAGGTCCACCGTCGAGCGGCGTAAGCGTCACGTCGGTGAGCGTAAGGAAGTCGCGCTCGGAGGCATTGAGCATGTCCGACACGCGCGAGCGGTAGCCATCGCGAGCCAGCATCAGCGAGCCCTCGATGCGGTGACGGGGGGTCTCAAGGCGAATGCGTTCACGACGCTCCTCGGCGCCATGGGAATTGTCCTCGAAGTCAGGCTCGCCGCCACCGCTGGTGCTCATGCGCCCATTATGGGGGCTCTCACGGCACGACGATCGTAAACGCGTAGTCGCTCGACGCCACGCCGGCCGGCGTGAACGTGTCCACCTCGAGGTCGGTGGCGGGGCAGCCGCCGTTGCGCTGTGCGTTGACCGCGATCACGCCGGGCTGTTTGCCGGAGCTGTAGCTAACCTCGGGCGCGACCACCGGCGCCTCGGCGCCTGCGTTGATCGGAGCCGCCGGCGCCAAGCAAAAGATGCCCGTGCTTGGCTCGCTGACGCCAGTGATTCCCACGGTCTGTGGGGCGATCAAGTTGGCTTGGCTGGGCGAAGTCGGTTGTACGACGGCGTACGCTCGGGCGGTGCCGGCGGGTCCCGCGGGCCCTGTTGATCCTGTAGCGCCGGTTTTGCCTGTAGCGCCGGTTTTGCCTGTGGCGCCTGTTTTCCCAGTGGTCCCCGTCTTGCCGGTGAATCCGCGTGGACCGGCCGGTCCCGGCAGTCCGCGTAGCCCACGCGGGCCCTGAACAAGGCACTCGCGCACGTGATGTTTGGCGATGCGCGCGACGAAGCATTTGCTGGATGAGCTGTGGGCGGCAGGGCTGTCCTCGACGCCGGCGAGCGCCGGCACGGCGACGGTCATCGCGCCGAGCACGGCAGGGGTGGCTAGCAGTGTGAGGGTGCGATGGCGCATTGGTCTCTCCCGTTTGGTGGCTGGGCCTGCCATCCATAACCGTTGGGAGTCTCCGAAGGAGCGGTGCCGCTCAGCCGATGCGCTCGGCCACGCGCGCCGGCAGCCCTGCGCGCACGGGAACGATCGGGGCCGCCGCCTCGGCGCTGCCCACAGGTGCGTTGCGCTCCTCGCGCACGATATACAGCGGGCGGTGCTTGACCTCGTCGTAGATGCGACCCACGTACTCGCCGATGACGCCGAGCGCGATCAGCTGGATACCGCCGAGCAACAAGATCGCGATGGTGAGGGTGCTGAAGCCGGGCAGATAGGAGCCCGTGAAGTGCAGCGCGATCACGATCGGGATCGCGATGAACGCGACGCCGGCCGATAGCAGCCCAGCGTAGGTTGCGAGTTGCAAGGGCAGATGCGAGAAGGAGGCAATCGCGTCGAGCGAGAAGCGCAACATCTTGCGCAGCGTGTACTTCGTCTCGCCGGCAGTGCGCGCGTCGCGCTCGTAAGGGACGGCCGTCTGCGTGAAACCTACCCAGACGGTCATGCCGCGCAGAAAGCGCGAGCGCTCGGTCATCGACAGCAGAGCATCCAAAGCGCGACGGTCGAGCAGGCGGAAGTCGCCGGAGTTCGGCTCAAGGTCGACCTGGGCGAGGTGGTCGAACAGCTTGTAGAACCAGGAGGCCGTGGCCAGCTTGAAGGCGGTCTCACCTTCGCGCTGCTTGCGCACGGCGTAGACGACATCCGAGCCCTGCTCCCACTGCTCGATCATGCGCGGGATTAGCTCTGGCGGGTCCTGCAGGTCGGCGTCGATCATCGCCACCACATCTCCGGTCGCGTGCTCTAGACCCGCCGTGAGCGCTGCCTGGTGGCCGAAGTTCCGCGAGAGATGAATGACGCGTACGCGCGGGTCGGCGGACGCGAGGCGGTCGAGCAGCGCCGGCGTCGAATCGGAGCTGCCGTCGTTGACGAGCACCAGCTCGAACGTGTAGTCGGCGATGGCGGCGCAGGCACGCTTTACAAACGCCTCGACGAGCTCCTCCTCGTTGTAGACGGGGGCTACGACGCTTAGCAATGCTGGGACGCGCGCTTGAGTGTCCGGCATGGTTCCTTCCGAAGGGACGAAGCTGATTAAGTAGTGGTCATGAGAAGAGTAGGGGACCGAGCCACGCAAATCCTGAGAATGCCCTTGGTATTGCAGTTCGTGAAGTTTGGGATCGTGGGAGTGTCGAACACGCTGATCGCTTTTGCCGTGTACACGCTGCTTTTGAAGGTGTTCGGGGTGTGGTACGTGGCGGCGTCGGGCATCGGCTTTGCGATCGGCGCGGTCAACGGCTTTCTGTGGAATCGCGCTTGGACGTTCAGGGGTCATGTTGGCGATGCGTTGACGCCGGTGCGCTGGTTCGTGGTGCAGGGCTGTGGCCTGCTGCTTGACCTGGGCTTGGTGTATGTGCTCGTGGACGGCGCCCACCTGGACAAGCTCGTGGGGCAGGCCGTGACAACCGTGGTGGTGACCGTCATCACCTTCTTTGTCAACCGCGCGTGGACATTCAGAGGGCACGCTGCTACGGCGGTCGCGGAGGCGACCGTCGATTCTTAGCGAAACACCGCGAGCAGCGACAGGCCGGCGGGTATCGGCCTGCCACGCCCGATCGCCGCGGCCTCGAGGTTCAGCGGCTGGCGCAGCGCCCAGTTGAGCGGCGTTGGGGGTACCCACAGGTCGAGGCTCGACTTTGTGGTGGAGGGCTTGAAGCGCTCCAGTACGCGCAGCAGGATCGCGACGGGGAGCAGCAGCGAGTTGAAGTGCGCCGAGCTCTGCTCGTGCCAGCCGGCGCGCTCGGCGGCGGCGAGCAGTGTGCGGCGGTTGTAGCGGCGGTGATGATGGTTGATCTCGTCGTGGCCGCTCCACAGCCACTGGTAGGCGGGTACGGTTACCAGCAGCGCGCCGTCCGGCTTGGTCACTCGCCGCAGCTCGCGCAGCGCGCCGATGTCGTCTTCCAAGTGCTCGATCACGTCGAGGCTCACGGTCAGGTCAAACGACGCGTCCTCGAACGGCGTGTCGAGGATCGAGCCTTCGACCACCTCGCCCGCGTCGCGCTCGCGCGCCAGCCCGACACTCGTGGGCGACAGCTCGATGCCGGTGACCGTGCCGTGGTGGGCGAGGTCGACCATGTTGCGCCCGCTGCCGCAGCCCGCGTCGAGGATCGACGCGCCCGCGGGAAGGCCCAGACGCTCGATCGCGCGCTCCAACACTCGGCGGCGCCCCTGGTACCACCAGTGGCGGTCCTCGGCGCGGTGGGTTTGCAGCTCATACTCCCGCTCCATCAGCCCGCCATCTTTCACGATGACGCGCTCCTTTGCAGTGCGACCCCCGGTCCTGGGTGACGACAAGCCCGCGTCCTGCCCGTGACACGATGTCCGCGAGCGGCTGTGTGCCCCTCCGATCGGTCGTGCTCGGTCGCGCTGGTCTATCGTTCACGGGATCGTTCCCCCAGTGGGTTTCATCACGAGCAGGAGGCAGCGCGAATGGCGAGCAAGCACAAGGCACTCTCTGCTCTCTGCGTCGCCGTGGCACTACTGATCGTGGCGAGCGCCGCACTTGCCGCCAGCCAGGTGAAGGGCGGCTCCTACAAGGGGTCCCTCACGCCGGCCAGAGACGGGGCGCTCATCAGCTTCAAGGTGTCCTCCAGCGGCAAGCAGGTGACCGCGCTCAGCGTGAGCAACACCCCGCTGTATTGCGAAGGTGGTGGACCGCCCACCCCGGTGCGTTTCAAGAACGCGTCGATCTCTGCCGCCGGCACGTTCTCCAGTACCGGCCAATGGGTCATCAAGGAAGGCCCCAAGAAGGGTCAGGTCGGCACCAAGCTGAAGATCACGGGCAAGTTCCTCAAAGGCAAAGCCGAGCAGGGAACCATCGCCACAACTTATGTTGGGTTCCCCAGCTGCAGCGGTAAATCGGCCTACAACACCAAAGCCTGAGCGATGCTTTCCTTGCGCCACTGTCGCGCGTTCGGGCGTCCCGTGTGCGAGGCGTGCGCGTTGGGGCGTTTGTGCCAGAAGGCCCCTGATGCGGAAAGGCTCGCTTGATGTCGCTCCCGGTCGAGGGCTACCAGCTGAAGGGGATCTCCCCAAAGGCCTACGAACATCCGGCCGACCGCGCCGCCACCGCCGCGCTGAGGTCGATCCCGTATCTGAACACGGTGGTGCGCAAGTTGATCGAGCTCGGCTACGAGCGTGCGCTTCGCCAGGCGTATCTCGGCTCCTCGGTGCGGCTAGGCGACGATCAGCTCGCGGACGTGTGGATGGCGCACGTGCGGGCCTACGCCACGCTCGACCTGGAGCCGGTGCCCGACCTGTATCTGACCCAGTTCCCGGTTGCCAACGCGCTCACGATCGGAGCGGGGCGACCGATCGTGGTGGTGCAGTCAGGGCTTGTGCAACTGCTGGATGTCGAGCAGTTGCGCGCGGTGTTCGCGCACGAGGCGGGCCACGTGCTCTCAGATCACGTGCTCTACAGAACCGCGCTTGTGATCCTCATGCGCCTCAGCTCGATCCCCGGCATCCCGCTGCCCTTGTTGCCCGTGCGTGCGGCGCTGATGGAGTGGTTCCGCGCTTCTGAGCTGAGCTGCGACAGGGCGGCGGCGCTCGTCACCCGCGACCCGCTCACGGTGTGTCGCACGCTGATGGTGATCGCCGCGGGCGCCGAGGCCGAGCGGCTCGATCTCGACGTGTTCATGCGCCAGGGCGCCGACTACCGCGAGAAGGGCTCGGGCCTTGAGCGTCTCTCGCGCCTGCTCCTCGATCTCAACATCACTCACCCGATGCCGGTGCGGCGCGTGCACGAGCTGATGGAGTGGGTCCGCTCCGGCGACTACGACCGCATCGTCGGTGGCGACTACGTCACCCGCGACGTGCCCCCGGACCCGCGCGCCGAGGCCGGCGACGCGGTCGCCCACTACTCCGAGCGCTTCCGCGCCATGTTCCGCGATGCAGGAGAGTCGGTGGGCGACATCGGCGAGCAGTTGGGCGACGTCGCCCAACAGCTGAGCGACTGGCTGCGCCGCACGCGCGGCGGCGACGAGGTCGGTGAAGAAGACGAGTAAGGCGCTCGCCGCGGCGCTGCTGTGCGTGTGCGCGGTGTCGCCGGTATGGGGTTCGACGGCGGTTGCCGAACCGACCGCCCGCGCACCGACCGCCGAATCTCAGAGCTATCTGCAGATCGCCGAACAAGGCATCGCACGTGCGCAGCGGCTGTGGCGCAACCCGCATCTCGGCTGGTATAACAGCCTGCTCGACGACGGTGAACGCTATCCGTTGGCCACCATCTGGGATTCAACACCGCTGTTCGAGGCGCTCGACGCGATCGACATCGCCGCGCCCTCGCCTGCGCATCGCGCGGCCTTGGAGGCATTCGCGAAGGGTGCCGAGCGCTATTGGGACGCCGGCTTGAGGCCTTACGCGGGGTTTGCGCCCTACCCGGGCGATCGTGGTGAGGCGACAACATGGTTTGACGACAACGGTTGGTTGGGACTTGCCTTTCTCGACGCTTACCGTGCGACCGGCGTAGGCCGCTATCTACACGAAGCCCAGCGCGCCTTTGCGTTCATCGCCAAGGCCGGTTGGAACTCCAACGGGGGTGGGCTGTGGTGGAACACCGCTCATCCCTATATCGCCGGTGAGCCGCTTGCCGCTGGGTCGCTTTTGGGGGCGCGGCTTTTGCGCCTCACCGGCAAGCAGTACTACCGCACGGAAGTTCTTAAGTTTTTGGATTGGGCCGAGACGGACTTTCTCACCGAACGCCACCTCTATAAGCGCACCGAATCCGATCCGACTCCCACCCCCTACATCGAGGGGACACTCGTGGAGGCCCATCGGGTGCTCTGCGAAACAGGTATCTCCGAGGCCTGCGAACGTGCCGCGCAGCTTGCGGACGCTTCAGCCGAACGCTTCTCCAATCGTCTGAACATGGGGCCACAGTTCGACACGATCTACTTGCACTGGATGCTTGTGTATGGCGGCCAAACCGGTGAAACGCGCTGGCGGGGACTTGCTGAGGAGATGGCTCGCGACGCCCAAGAACATGCGCGCGACGCCCAAGGCCTGTATCTGCGCGCATGGGACGGCACGCCGATCGCCGAGCATCAAGCGCAGCCGAACATGCTGCAGACAGACGCCGCCACGCTCGAGCTGTTTGCCTGGCTGGGTGTGGCGGAATCCTCGCGCCTGGGCGCGTAGACGTCCTCTATGCGCCAGACGGCCTACACGCCCGCGACGACGCCTGTGCCGATGCCCGTCGTCTCGCGCGACAGCACGTCTATAAGCGCCTGTACTACTCGCTCGTCGAACTGGGTACCGGCGCAATGGCGCAGCTCCGCGAGCGCGGCCTCGTAGCCGATCGAGTCGCGGTATGGGCGGTCGCTGGTCATCGCCTCGTAGGCGTCGGCAACCGCCACGATGCGCGCCTCCAGCGGGATCTGACCGGCGTGTAGGCCAAGTGGATAGCCGAGTCCGTCGGGGCGCTCGTGGTGGGCTGCCACCCATTCGAGCACGTCGGAGAGGCTGACGTGCTCGATCATCTGCGCGCCCAGCTGAGGATGGCGCTTGATCTGCTCGTACTCGCTCTCGCTGAGCGGGCCCGGCTTGTGCAGGATGCTGTTGGGGACTCCCGCCTTGCCGATGTCGTGCAGGATTCCCGCCAGGCGGATTCGGCTGACGCGATGCTCGGGTAGACCCAGCTCGCGGGCCATCATCTCGGCGTATCGCCCTACTGTCTCCGAGTGGCGGGCGCTGCCGCTAAAGCGTAGATCGACGGCCTCTGCCATCTCGAGCACGGCCACGACGAAACGCTCGCCACCTATGTCGCGCACGTCGCTCGGTATCCGAAGTTCGGCTCGTAGCGCTTGACTGTGCAGCACCGTTTGATTGCGCCCGCTCTCCTTGGCCGCATATAGCGCCTCGTCCGCGGCGTGGATCAGCGACGCGGCTGTCTCTGCGTGCTCGGGGTAGACCGACAGGCCGAAGCTGATCGTCAACGGAGTCGGGTCTTTCGCGAACTCTTCGCGCAGGTCGATGCGCAGTTGCTCGGCCAACACGAAGGCGACATCACCCCCCGTGTCGGGCAGGATCAGCGCGAACTCCTCGCCTCCAACCCGCGCGGCCGTGTCGGTTGAACGCTTGCTCTCGGACAGCAGGAGTGCCGCGCGCCGCAGAGCTAGATCGCCGACATGGTGGCCGCGCAGGTCGTTAACGTCCTTGAAGTCGTCGAGGTCGCCGACCAGTACTGTCATCGCGCTACCGTGACGGCGGGCTCGCTCGAGCTCGAGGTCGAGCTGCTCACGAAAACCGCGTCGATTGGAGAGCTTGGTCAGTGGGTCTGTGCGGGCCGCGTCGTAGAGGCGTGCGATCAACAGCTCGACGCGCGAGCGCATCACCATGATCACTATCGCGCCCACCAGTAGCGTTCCCATGCCGACCAGCCACCATGTGGGGATCGCGCTTGCCGGTGCTGTGGTCACGAGGAGTACGCCATAGGCCAGGCCGACGTAGAGGATCTGCACGGCCATTTGCCTGTGGCTGAAGAAGTAGGAGGCGTAGAGGAAGACCCACAGGTAGAAGAACACGAGTGGACTCGGCGCTTCGCCGGAGAAGTAGGCCACGCCAGTGATCAACGTGCTGCCCCAGGCGAGCGTGGTCTGAAGCGTCCAGGCGGGCAAGGTAGCCGCCCGGGTGTAGAGGATTGCCGCGGTCAGGTAGGCGCTCGCCACAATCACAAGCAGTCCCAGCTCGTTGGCGCGCGCAGGATGGGGCAGGACCACGGTCAGGGCAGTCAGGGTCGCTCCAGCGGCGAAAAGCGTAGCGAGCACCTGCGCCACCATGCTTGCCTGTAGGCTCGCGCCGACAAACGATTCCCCCCAAGCGTCGTCACGGCCGTCCCCCTGCGAGAGCGCGGATACTACCTTCGCGTATCTGCTACTCGCGGAACCTGTGAGGTAGTTAGGAACTGTTCGCATTCTTGGTGAGGACCTTAGGGTAAACAGCCTACGAGGAATATCGACTATTCGCAACCGTACGACGATCTTGGTGCTCGGCACCGCTCAGTTCATCATGGTGCTGGACAGCACCGTCATGAACGTTTCTATATCCCAAGTTGTGGCGGATTTGAAAACGACGGTGCCCGACGTTCAGCTGGCCATCACCGCGTACACACTGGTGATGGCGGCGTTCATGCTGACCGGCGCCAAGCTCGGCGACATCTGGGGAAGGCGTAGAGCCTTCTCGATCGGCCTGGCCGTCTACGGAGTTGGCTCGCTTACGACCGCGCTCAGCCCCAACGTCGGCGTGCTGCTGATCGGCTGGTCGGGGATCGAGGGGCTTGGGGCTGTGCTCGTGATTCCGGCCATATTCGCTTTGACCGCGGTCAGTTACAGCGGCAAGGAACGTGCGCTTGCCTACGGGCTGTTGGGCGGGATTGCCGGTGCCGGTGCTGCCGCCGGACCGCTGATCGGTGGATTCCTCACCACCGTCCTTACCTGGCGCGTGGTGTTCGCCGCTGAGACCGTTGTGGTGCTCATATTGCTGACCGCCGTGCACCGTATCCTCGAGCAGCGTCCCGAGAGTCCGCCAAAGCTTGATCGCGTTGGTGTGGGCTTGTCCGCGCTTGGGCTTGGTTTGACGGTGTTCGCGATCTTGAAGATCAGCAGCTGGGGCCTGTTCGTGCCGACCGGGGCGCTAACGATCTCGGGCACGCGTATTACTCCCTTTGGGATGTCGGTCGTGCCTTTTATGATCTTCGCGGGGCTCGTTGTGCTGGGAGGATTCTTCCGTTGGGAGGAACGCGTCGCCGGCAACGGGGGGACGCCGCTGCTGCGCCCGGATCTGCTGAAGATTCCGCGGCTGCGCGCGGGGCTCTCGACGATCGTCTCCCAGTATCTGATCCTGGCCGGCACGTTCTTCGTGCTGCCGCTGTATCTGCAACTGGTGCTCGGCAAGAACGCCCTTGAAACTGGGGTGAAGATCTTGCCGATCTCGATCACGATGATGCTGGCAGCCGTGCTCGGTCCGCGGCTTGCCACGCGCACATCGCCACGACGGGTTGTGCAGATCGGGCTTGGCTTCCTGCTTGCTTGGCCGGCGCCTTCGTGCTCGTGGGGTTGTGGTTCGCCCGCTCGCTCCCCGACGAGGCGCTCGCCGACGATGGGGAGGAGGAAATGGGCGTGCCGGTAGTCGTCCATACCGGTGGTGAGGCCCCGGCGTGAGCCGGACCCGGTCGACCGTCTGAGCCGGCGGCTTGCCGGCGTGTGACCATGCGCAGTTATCCAGGCGACAGCGCATGGTTGATACGGGTTTGCGCGTTCTCGAACCTCATATTTCTAGGAGATGCACGATCGCGGCAATCCCGACGAGCACGATCAGACCTCGCAGTGCCACTGGGTTCAAGCGGCGCCCGTACCTCGCCCCGATCTGCGCGCCGACAATCGAGCTGCAGGCGATGATCGCCGCTGGGGCCCACTCGACGTGTGCGGCGAAGATGAAGAACACGCCCGCGACGCCGTTTACCAGGCCCGCGAGCACGTTCTTCAAGGCGTTCGTTCGGTGCAGGTCTTGTGTTAGCGCCAACCCGAGGATGCCGAGCAGCAGAATCCCCTGGGCGGCGCCAAAATAGCCTCCGTAGACGCCGGTCACGTACAGCGCCAGCAACAAGAAGCGTCCGGTGTGGGCAGAGTGTGTGGCGCGCTTGGCGAGCAGCCGGTTCAGGCGCGGCTGCAGCACGATCAGGACGAGCGCCAGTCCGATGAACACGGGCACGATCGCCTTGAAGGCCGTGGCCGGCAGCGCCAGCAACAGCGCCGCGCCGGTGATGCCGCCCAGCACGGACGCTGCTCCCAGCCGCACCGCTTGCTCGCGCTGGCCGCTGAGCTCGCGCCGGTAGCCGATCGCGCCTGAGACCGAGCCTGGGACCAGTCCGACGGTATTCGAGACGTTGGCCGTTACCGGTGCGTAGCCGAAGGCCAGCAGCACCGGGAATGTGATCAAGGTGCCGCTGCCCACGACGGTGTTGATCATGCCTGCCGCAAGCCCGGCGGCGGCGATGGCGATGATCTCTCCGGCGCTCACTCAGCTCATGCTCACATAACCAGTTGCTTCGGTGGGGCTACGTACGTTGGCGGCGACCTTGTTTTCGTAGTTGCCCTCGATCGTCGCGATCTGGCCGTTCGCCAGGATTCCCCTGACGATGCCGACGTGCTCGCCGCCGAAGACGATCAAATCGCCCGGCTTGGGCAGGACGCCCGGTCCGTTTGGTATCGCACGGCCGGTGCTCTGCGCCCACGACCAGATGTCCGAGACGTCGCCGATCCCCTGGCCCTGGGCGCCCAGAGGTGTGCCTGCCTGGCGCGCGACCCAGGAGGCGAAGTAGGCGCACCACGGTGCGCCTGGGACAGCGCCTTCGGTCGCGGTGCGGTACTGGGCGATCGCCGGCGATTCGTTGGAGCCCGGTGGCTGCTCGGTCTGGCCTAGCTGACTTTCGGCGATCGCCACCATGCGTGCGCCGGCGCTTTCGCCCGGGGTGCCGAGCGAGACTGGGACACGCAGGCTCGAGCTTGCCAAGCGCAGCGTTTCCGCGAAGGAGGGTCCGCCGCTCGTAGTTATCGCAGCGTTCGCGGCAGGTGCTTCGGTGCCGCCGCTGAGAGCGGCGCTCGAGCTGATCAGGGTCGCCGGGTTGGCAAGTGCCTG
The DNA here is from genome assembly GCA_963704555.1 of uncultured Solirubrobacterales bacterium. GTDB lineage: Bacteria > Actinomycetota > Thermoleophilia > Solirubrobacterales > Solirubrobacteraceae > Palsa-744. The sequence continues at coordinate 44,543 of OY969921.1, read as the reverse complement.
TCTGATCGCGCTGACTTGCGCAAGTGTGGATTCGACGGACATCGCCCGGGTAATCGGCAGTCGCGGTGGGCATTTGAGTCGTCACAAATAAACTCCTGTCTGCCGCTTATTCCCTTGGGCCCTACGCAAATATAACTTTTGGGTTGTTCGAAAATATAATCTCTAGGTTGTATTTTCGAACAACCTTTGGGTTATATACGCGTAAACGTGTTTGGTTCGTTCCTCCGAGCACTCGTCTGGACACATCTTGGCTTCTTTGCGCTCGGCCAGAATGCCGCGCTCAGCTCGCTCTCCGCGCTTTCCTCGAGCTCGGGCATCGGCGAAAAGAACAGCGTGCGGACACAAAACGGGAAACGGGCAGCCGAAGCCGCCCGTTTCCACCACCGTTCCCTCGATGAAGCGGCGGTATGTGGCCGCGCCGGTCGCATGGACCGCCGAAGCGATATGACCCGCCTGACCCGGTACCCGCGCGAGCGGCCCCCTGTCAGGTGAGCTTCGCTGCAGCGGTGGCGTCCTCTAGGCGCCACCGCTGAGGAAGGTGCGTACTAGCCCAGCAGCTTCAGGACGGCCTGAGGCTGTGCGTTGGCCTGTGCCAGAACTGACACGCCGGCCTGCTGGAGAACCTGCAGCTTCGTGAAGTTCGTCATTTCCGCCGCCATGTTCACGTCGACGATTCCACTAACGGCTGAGGAGAGGTTCTGGCTGTACGTTTCCAGGTTGGACTCGGTGTACTGGATGCGATCCTGCACCGCGCCGAATTCGCCGGCGAGAGCGGACACCTTGTCGATCGCTTCATCGATGCCCTTGATCGGTTCGGCACCTTTGAGTTCGATCTTTTTTTCGATCGCTGTCTTCAAATCGGCGGTCTTGACACCGATCACTTCTTTGTCGTTGGCGCCGACCTGGAAAGAGATCGTCGCTTCTTTGCTGAGCAGGTCGATGCCGTTGAACTGAGTCGTTTCACCGACGCGTTCAATCTCAGACGTCAGCTGCGTGACCTCGGAGTTGATCGCTTCCTTGTCGGCTTCTGAGGTCGTGCCATTTGCGTACTGCACCGCGAGCTCGCGGACGCGCTGAAGCATCTGCTCGACATCGTTCAACGAACCCTGAGCCGTCTGCGCGAGCGAAACGGCATCCTGGCTGTTCTGAGTGGCCTGGTTGAGGCCGTTGACCTGGCCCTTCAGGTTCTGGCTGATCGCGTAGCCGGCGACGTCGTCGGCGGCCGAGTTGATCTTCAGACCCGAGGAAAGGCGCTGCATCGCCTGAGAAAGTGAGTTCTCAGTGTCATTGAGGTTCCTGTTGGCATCCATCGCCGCCAGGTTGGTGTTGATCATGAGGGACATGCGTTCATCTCCTTGATGACGATTTGTTGGTCGGTCCCGAGCCGACTCCGTGTCGGCTCATATCTCGTTATCGCCGACAAGCGACGAAACTTGAGTTGGATTCATCTCGACTGGCTCGATTCCCTCCATCCGCAAGATTTCCTGCACCCAGGCGCGTGGTGCCCGCTCAAACGCGGATGTCGATGTGGGGGCGTTCGTCCCCCTCGGGGCCGTTCTGGTCGAGCGCGTGTGCCGCTGCCTGCTCTTCTCGTTCGCGCTTACCCTCGTCCCGCTCCGGACGTTCGTCCTCGCGGGTGATCCGCTCGACCCGCTTTACCGGCGGTCTGGTTGCTCGGACTACCGGCGGCAGGCCACGTGGGATTGGCGGGATCGCGTCCATCGCCGGCTAGCGTCCCGGCGAGGCAGCGCCCGTGCGTGGAGGCTCAGCTGGGGCGCCAATGGCCTCGCCCGGTCCGAGCGCAGCCTGTGCGCCGGCAAGCAATGCTTGTTCGCGGCCCTTGATCTCGACGATCACAAGCCTCCGCCATACGAACACAGCGCCTGCCCACGCCGCGACGTAGCAGACGCTGCCGGCGATCAGTGCACGCAGACCCGTCTGGGCAAGCGTGCCGGTCGGCAGTGACAGATAACCGGCGATGAAGAAACCGGCCAGCCCACCCCAGCCCTTTGCCTGTGCCACCGCGCGCGCCGCGCGTGGGTGGGCGGCCACGCTTGGCGAGCCCGAGTTCTCCGCGGTGGCGGTCTTCTCGCCCTTGCCCTTCTTGGCCTTGGCGTCCTTGCCCTTGGACTCCTTGCCCTTGGCTTTGGACTCCTTGGCTTTGCCCTCGACCTGCGCGCCAGCGGGCTTCTGCGGGGTAGCCTGCGGAGCCGCTACCGGTGTTGGCGCTTCGCCAGCCGGCGGCTGCTCGACGAGGGCCTGTGCCTCAGTTGCCGTCGCGCTCATCGGCTTCCAGCATACGCCGCCGCTCGGCGCGTTCGCGCTCGAAGATGAAGCGCACCAGACGGCGACGATTGCCGTCGCTCATCTGGCTGAAGGTTATGGCACGACGCCCCCGGGAATCGCTACGCACGACCCTACCCATCCCCACAATCGGCTCGCGATCTGGAGCCAAGTTCAGTTGAAACTCGATCTCCTCGTCGATCTCCAGCACGTGTGGACCCGCGAGGAGCAGGCCGCCGCCCGAGAGATCGACAGCATAGGTATGGACGGGCTGGCGATCTTTGCCCACGTAGACGAGCACAGGCCGGTCGGCCTGGAGGCGCACGTAGTCGCGCTGCTGGCTCACTGCACCAGCTTGGCCGCTAGCCCGGCCGGGTCGAGCCGGCCGATCGCCCAGCCGCCGGTGCGGGCGCGGCCCAGCATGTACTCGGGGGCCAGGCCGAACTTGCAAGCGGCCTCGATCGCCATCCCGATCTGGTCGGTGTCGTCGGCGTGCGTCAGCGCCAACGCGTTTGCCTTCAGCGGTCCCAGCGCCTCCAGCAGCTGCCTGGCGGCGACAGCGCTCAACGTGGTGGGCAGCACCACGACGATGCGCTCAGGCTCGAGTCCCGCAAGCAGGCTCGCCAGCTTGCGTATCCCAGAGCGGTCTCCTGGGGAGAGGGGGGGTGTGTCGATCACGAGTAGGCCCTCGCTCTTGGTCTTGCGCAGCGCGCGCACGGCGCGAGTGGTGTCGATTGCCGTTGGCTTCATTACGTAGGGGCTGAGCAGCATCCGCAACTCGCCGCTTGCATGGCCCTTGATTAGTGTCGCGCAGCTTGCCGGCAATGCCGAGCCCTTGCGGTAGGCGCCGAGCAAGGCGGCGCAGCAGCTTGTCTTGCCGGCGCCGCCGGGGCCGACCAGCACGATCCCCGCGCCGCGCGCGGGCAGCGGGGGTGCCACTGGTATGCGCTGCGTGAGCGCCGATCGCACGGCTTGGCTGATGCTGGCGCGCGGCGCAAACGGGCGGATGTGCATGGCGGCGCTGTCGATCAGCTCCTCGGCGAACTGCTCGCTGGCTCCGAGCGCGAGCAGCCCCTCCTGGATTTTGCTCTGCGCACGGGAGGACTTGGGCGCTTGGCTTCGGCCTGAAGCCAACTCCGGAGCAGGGTGTCTGGAGCCCGGGCGGAGCGTGGTGCTCTGGCCGGGGGGCGTGTTCTGAAAGGGGGGCGTGCTCTGGAGGGGGGGTGTGCTCTGAAAGGGGGGCGTGCTCTGGCCGGACGATGTGCTCTGGCCGGGGAATGTGTTTTGGAAAGGGGGCGTGCCCGAGCCGGGCCACGGTGCCGGGGCAAGCTCGCGCTCGTGCGATGACGCACGTTCCAGCATGAGCGCGAATGGATCGCTGGGGTCGGCGATGCCCGGGCCTGCTTGTCGCATGTCCCCGCTCGGCTCGACCTGTGGTCCCCCACGGGGGGAGACAGGCAGGCGTGCAGGCTCCAATGGCCCCGCTCGGGCAAGGGCAGCCAGGCGCTCGGTCACATAGGCGGTATTGAGGGGGCTCAACGGCTCTGCTTCCGGCGCAGGGCGTCGTTGGAGCGAAGGTTCGCGCTCGGGCGCGAAGGTTGCCGGCGCGCTCCTGCCCTGTTCGTCGTACACGTCGATCTGCGGCCCCCCTTCGGTCGCTTCGAGCTCGACGAAGCGCCGTTGGAAGAAGCCGGCGATGCCGCCGGTCAGGCCCTCGCGGCGGCGCACGATGATCGCGTTCGCGCCGAGCTCGTCCTGGATCTTGGGCAGCAGCTCCTCGACGGTGCGCCCGCGGTAGGTGTGAATCGAGCCTGCGTCGGCTGCCGGAGCGCTACTCATGCGTGGATGACACCGATGGTCTCAACATTGATTCCCGGAGCGATCTCGTTGTAGGAGCAGACTGGCAGGTGCGGCTGGGCTTGGGCGATCAGCCTACGCAGGTGGCGGCGCACGCGCGCTGAGCACAGCAGGACCGGTCTGATGCCGCGTCCGCTTGCGTGCTCTACCTGTGCTCGCAATGCGCCGACGATTGCTTGTGCTCTTGGCGGGTCCATCGCCAAATACTCTCCGTCTGCCGTCTGGGTTATCGAGGTCGCAACCTCCTGCTCGATCGCTGGGTCCAAGGTGATCGCGCGCAAACGCAGCTCCTCGTCCAGGTGAGGTGCGGTGATCGCCCGGCCGAGTGCTTGGCGCGCGTACTCGGACAATAGGTTTGTGTCTCGGGTTATTCGCGCCTTGTCGCCGATTGCCTCCACGATCGTCCCAAGGTCGCGGATCGGTACGCCCTCGGAGAGCAATAGTTGCAGTACGCGCTGGATCTCCCCGAGCGAGAGCGTGTCGGGCACGACCTCCTCGACGACCGCGGCGTTTGACTCCTTGAGCTTGTCAAGTAGTGCGCGCACGTCTTGGCGCGTGAGCAGCTCGGCGGCGTGCGAGCGGATTGTCTCCGTTAGGTGGGTGACGATCACCGACTCGGCGTCGACAACGGTGTAGCCAAGCGCCTCGGCCTCGGCCCGCCCGGAGTCGTGCACCCACATAGCGTCAAGTCCGAAGGCCGGCTCACGCGTCGGGATGCCTTGCAGCGTGGCACTCGCGTCGCCCGGGTCCATCGCCAGCAGGTGCCCGGGCATGATGCGTCCGCGCGTCACCTCTGAGCCGCGCACCTTCAAGACATACTCGTGCGATTCCATGCCGAGCTCGTCGTGGATGCGCACCGGCGGGATCACGAGGCCGAGATCGCCGGCTATCTGGCGGCGGATCATGCTCACGCGGCGCAGCAACGCGCCGCCGTTGACCAGGGGCACGAGACCGAAGCCGATCGCCAGCTCAAGCGCGTCGACGCCCACCTCTGACAGCGGCTCCGGGGTGGCTGCGGGCGCGGCCAGTTCCGCCGCCTTGGCCTTGGCTTGTGCCGCGGCAGCCTGCTGCGCCTCGGGCATGCCGTTGCGCACCGCCCAGCCGATCGCACCGAAGATCGCCGCTATGAGGAGGAACGGCAGCTTCGGCAGACCCGGGATCAGCGCGAACAGGCCGATCGCGCCGGCCGCGACCATCGGTGCTCGACGCTGGGAGAGGATCTGGCCGGCGATGTCGCTGCCCAGGTCGCGGTCGGAAGCGGCGCGCGTGACGATGATGCCCGCGGCGACCGAGATCAACAGCGCCGGGATCTGCGCCGCGAGCCCGTCGCCGACCGTCAGCAGCGAGTACTTTTGGGTGGCTTCGCCGAAGCCGAGATTCATCTGCAGCATGCCCACGACGATTCCGCCGACGAGGTTGATCGCAGTGATGATGAGCGCCGCCATCGCGTCGCCCTTGACGAACTTCGAGGCGCCGTCCATCGCACCGTAGAAATCGGCCTCGCGCCCGATCTCCTGGCGCCGCTCACGCGCCTGGTCATCTGAGATCAAGCCCGCGTTGAGGTCGGCGTCGATGGCCATCTGCTTGCCCGGCATCGCGTCGAGCGTGAAGCGGGCTCCCACCTCGGCGACGCGCCCGGCGCCGTTGGTGACGACCACGAACTGGATCACGACCAGGATCAGGAAGATGACGAGGCCGACGACGACGTTGCCGCCCACGACGAACGAGCCGAAGGCCTTCACGACGCTGCCGGCGTCGCCGGTGGTGAGGATCAGGCGTGTGACCGATACGTTGATCGCTAGGCGAAACATCGTCGTCAGGAGCAAGAGGCTTGGGAAGGAAGCGAAGTCGAGCGCCTTGCCCAGGTACATCGTGGCCACGACGATTGTCAGCGCCGCGGAGATGTTGAGCGTGATCAGCAGGTCAAGGAGCGCCGGCGGCAGCGGCACTACCAGCATCGTCACTACGCAGACGACGGCGACGGCGGCGAGCAGATCGCTGTGGCCCAAGAGGCGTTTGACGGTAGGGTTGTTCACGAGGCGAGTCTCCTGCGCCCGGCCATGCGGTAGACGAAGGCGAGCACCTGGGCGACCGCCGCATAGAGTTCTCGAGGGATCATCTGGCCGATCTCGGTCGAGGAGTGAAGTGCCCTGGCTAGTGGTGGATCGTTGACTACCGGCACGTCGTTTTCCTCAGCGACGCGTCTGATCTGGGCGGCGATCAGGTCCTTGCCCTTGGCGACCAAGAGCGGGGCGGTGTGCGAGCCGTCGTAGACCAGCGCGACGGCATAGTGGGTCGGGTTGGTCACGACCACGTCGGCTTTGGGCACGGCGGCCATCATGCGTGCGCGCGCGGCCTGCATCTGGCGACGTCGTTGGGCCGTCTTGACCTCGGCGGAGATGCCGTACTGGCGCGTCTCCTCCTTGACCTCCTGCTTGGTCATCCTCAGTTGCTTCTCGTGGCGATAGCGTCGCCAGCCATAGTCGAGCAACCCGATCACGAGGTAGGCCATCGCCGCACGCTGGGCGACTGCGAGGGCGCTTGTGCCCATGAGGGCGCCAACCGCTGCCGGCTGCATGCCGACCTTTGAGGCGAGTGTGGTCAGACCCGGTAGCACGGCCAGGCCGGCCACCAGTCCGACGACGGCGACCTTGGCGATCGCCTTGAGCGCTTCGAAGATCGCGTTGGGGCCAAACAGGTTGCGTGCTCCCGCGGATGGGTTGATGCGGCGGAAGTCGAGTTTCAGCGCTTGCGCGGTGGGCTTGAAGCCGACCTGCGCGACTCCTCCGAGCAGTCCGGCAAGAAAGCAGGCGCCCGCCACCGGGGCCACGGCGAGCGCGACCGTCGAGAGCGCCGTGTGCAGCAGTTCGCTAAGGCCCGCGGCACTAGTGGCACGGGCGGGGTTGGCGATCTCGCGCAGCATTTCGCGAAAGGTCGTGGCCCCAGCTTCGACGATCTTGGGACCCATCAGGCTGATCGCGAGCAGGCCGGCGATCAAAACGAGCGAGCCGCTGAGGTCGGGGCTGCGCGCGACCTGTCCCTTCTCTCGCGCGCGCTGACGATGCTTGGGTGTGGCCTTCTCGGTGCGTTCGTCGCGAGCCATGTCTTAGGCCACGTGCAGCGCGCCCAGCGCCGCGCCTACGCTCACCGACATCTGGTTTGAGATCCAGTTGGCCGTAAACGGCAGTGCCGCCGCGACGACCAGCAAAGCGACCGTCACCTTTACCGGGAAGCCGACGGCGAAGACGTTCAGCTGCGGCACGACGCGCGAGACGACGCCGAAAGCCACGTCGGTTATCAGCAACGCGACAAGCACGGGTCCGGCGATCTCCAGGGCCGAGGTGAAGAGGCCCGCGAAGGCCTGCTCGGCACCGCCTATCAGCGAGGACATGCGTGGGCCGCTCGTCAGCGGGACGAGTTGGAAGGTGCGCCCGAGCCCGCGCAAAGTCCACGCTTCGCCGCCGATGACCAGGAAGACCATCGTGCCGACCAACGAGTAGAAGCGCGAGATGACAGCGCCGTTCTGGCCGGTCATCGGGTTGATCAGCTCTCCATATGAGAAGCCCGAGACAACGTCGATCATCGCGCCGGCGGTTTCTACCGCGGCCAGCAGGATCGCGAGCGTGAAGGCAAAGCCGAAGCCGACTAGCAGCCCCTCGATCACGAGCTCGGCCACGACCAGCGGCTGGCTCGATATGTGCTGGCCGTGCAACGCGATCGGCGTCAGCCCGACCGATATGCCCACGGCGACGATGCCGCGCACCCGGGGTGGGATCAGCGAGGAGGAGAACAGCGGCGCGATGATGAACAGCGGCGTGACGCGCGCCAGTACGAGCATAAAGCCGACCAGCTCGCCGGCGGCCAGTTTCCTGAGTAGTTCGTTCACTAGCCGACCATTGACGGGATCGAGGTGAACAGGGCTGTCGTGTAGGCGACCAGTTGGCCCAGCATCCAAGGCCCGAGCACGATCATCACCGCGGCCACGCCGATGATCTTTGGGATCAACGTGAGGCTCTGCTCCTGGATCTGGGTGACCGCTTGGAAGATGCTGACCGCTAGCCCGGCGACGAGCGCGACGATCAGCAACGGCCCGGCGATCTTCAGTGCCAGGCTCATGGCCTGGGAGGCGAGGTTGACGACGGTGTCCTGGTTCATGGCATCGTTGTGTTGGGTATGCGCCGATTTGGCGTGTTCAGGTAAAGGGGTGCTTTTTTGGGAGGTGTCTTTTTGAGCATCGGCTTGGTTCTTAGGTACCTAATGAAAACTCTGGACGAGCGCTCTGATGACTAGATCCCAGCCGTCGACGAGCACGAACAGCAGGATCTTGAAAGGCAGCGAGATGAAGGTCGGCGGCAGCATGATCATGCCCATGCTCATCAGCGTCGCCGAGACGATCAGGTCGATGATCAGGAACGGCAGGAAGATCAAGAAGCCGATTTGAAAGGCGATGTTGAGCTCGGAGACGATGAAGGCTGGGATCAGCACCTCGGTCGGGACTTCGGCGCGGGTATGCGGCGTCTTTGCTTTGGCAAGGTTGATGAACAACGCGATGTCCTGCGGTCGCGTCTGGCGGAACATGAATTCGCGCATCGGTTCCTCGGCGCGCTCTAGTGCCGTGATCGTGGTGATCTGGTGGGCCATCAGCGGCTGAACCGCGTCCTTCTTGATCGCGGCGACTGTTGGCGCCATCACGAAGATCGTCAGGAACAGCGCGATCCCAACGAGCACTTGGTTGGGCGGCTCGGTGGTGGTGCCGATCGCGGAGCGGATGAAGCCGAGCACGATCAGGATGCGGCTGAAGCCTGTGACGGTGAAGAGGATCGCCGGCACGAGCGTCAGGCCGGCGACCAGCAGCAGGATCTGGACGGAGTTGTTGGAGCTGAGGTTCAACGACGCACCGTCAGTTCGCGCAGACGCTCGATCAGGCTGGAGGAGACCGAGGGCATGTGCATCGGATCGCTCTGTCGCTCGCCGGATTCGAGCGTTCTTGTGGGGCGGGGTCGCTCAGGCGTGCTCTGCGGAAGCGCCGCGATGGGTGGAGCCACGGGTCGCGCGGTAGGCGGTGGTTCCGGCCAACGGCTGCCCGCACGCGTGCTCAACCAACGCCCCCCTTCATCTGAGGCGGCCCCGCGCTCGCCGGCTTGCGGGCTGGGCGGCGTAAGCAGGCCGAGGTTTATGCGGCGTTTGCGGGGTTGCAGGGGCTCATCGGGCGAGAGCAGTCCCGCTTCGAGCGCCTGTTGCTCGGTGTAGCGATGGATTGGCATCAAGCCGTGCTCGGCGCTACCGAGCAGCAGGTAGTCCTTGCCGGCCCTGACCAGGTGCACAGAGCGACCGGAGCTGAGCGACAGTGCGGCGACGCTCGTCAGGCCGGTCGCGGCCACCTGTGGATCGCGCCTGGCCTTGACTTGACGCAAGACCCATGCCAGGCCCCAGATCACGCCCAGCACGATCGCCAGTCCGACGATCGTGCGCACGATGCTGGCTCCCCCGGAGCTCGTGTGTGTGCCGGTGCTGGGCGAGCCGAGGTTCAGCGGCGTCTGTTCGCCCGTGCCCTTCTTGGTGTTTGCCGCGGTGAATGCCGACGTGGGACTGGCCCACGCAAGCAGGCTGCAACACAGCAGGGCGGCCACTTGCGCGGCCGCACGGGGAAGGGTCAACTTAGTCATCGAGGGACGACTCCGAGGAAGAGTCGCCCCCGGTTATCGGCCCGCGGGGGCAGGTCTTGAGGGCTTAGCGTCGACGGGCGGACTTGGACCCGATGAAGTGTCGGCGCTGGCACCCAGGCAAGCCGCGAAGTTTGACGGTCTGCCGGCGGTGTCTAACCCTAAAGACGTAGTTCAAGAAACGCGGGGCCAAAGCACGTCTCTAAAATTTTGGCCCTTAATTTTACGGTCAGCTGGAGTGGGGTGCCGGCGCTGTCCTAGGATTCGGCTTAGGGCGGCGCGGCCCGGGCAGGTAGACCTGGTGTTTGGGGGCGCTCAGACGAGCTCGGAGACCTGCACGCCCCAGACGCCGTCTGGCGTGACTACGAGCGTGCCGTTGGCAAAGCACAGCCCGTTGACGAACAGCTCGACCGGCGCCTCGGCAGCTTGATCGAGCTCGACGACGGCGCCCGGCGCGAGCTCGACGGCGCCCCTGAGTGGTAGGTGCGTGCGTCCCAGCTCGGCCCATACGCGCACGAAGATGCTGCGCAAGATCGCTCGGCCCTCGGCGCTCTCGCCCGTACCGTCCACATGCGCCCGCGCCCGCTCGAGCTCGGCTCGACCGAGCTTGGCGTAGGTATCGGCGCGCGTTGGCGTACCGCCTGTGGAGTGCAGCTTGATCGCCCGTCGCGTACCGGAGCGTCCGGGCTGTCCGCGTCCGAGCAGCACGCCCTCGGCAAACAGCCACACGCCGTCCTCGGCGCGACCCTGCAGCTCGGCGAGCGTGCCTGGAACGAGTTTGAGCATCTGCTCGATCGGCATCTGCGCCGAGCCGACCTCGGCGCGCAGCAGCACCGGGGCGCGGGCGAGACCGCGCCGCAGCGCATCCGGATCGCGCACGTCTCCCGCGAGCGGCGGTCCTGCGCCGCCGCGGATGCTCTCGGCGACCGGCTCGACCGCGGCCCATGGGATCAGCAGGGACATGGTGGCCGTCTTGCCGTCGATCCTGCTCGAAAGCGTGACCGCGAAGGTGGGCTCGCCGACGGGTGCGAAGACGCCTGCGTCGGCCTCCAAATCGACCTCGCCGCGCGTCAGCTGCGGGCCTCCGAGCTCGCCCCAGGAGCTTGAGAGCTCGGCGACGATCCCCTCGAACAGGCTTCGTGCGAGCACCCAATCGATGTCGGTCAGGTGACGCTCTGGCGGCGCCTGCCCTGCCTGGCCGCCAAGCAGGCATTCGAGCGCTTGCAGCAGGAGCGGCTGCTCGACACTGAGCAGCATCTGGCGCTCGATCGCCTTTGCGTCGATGGCGACCGCGACGGCGTCGGCGGCCAACCTTGCCTTGGCGGCGGCCCAGGTGTGCTGGTCGACCTCGGCGACGCTGAACTCGACTTCCACGGCTAGCTCGTTTGTCAAGCGGCCCGACAGTGTCTCGCAGAACTGCTCGATCGCGCCAGAGATGCGGCGTCTGATCTCGGTCGTGAACTTGGTGGGCTGGGAGAAGTCGAGCGTGCGGATGCGCTCGTCTGCCGGGCCGTCCTGCTCCTCCGTGGCGGAGGACGCAGGCTTCTTCGCGCGCTTCTTGGAGCTTTGTGGCTCGTCCTTTGAAGCGCCGGCTCGGCTCTTCGGGCTCAACTGTGCTCCTCTGCGTTCTAAGTCAACTGTTGGAGGCCACGGGTTGACTAGGTCCGCTGTTGGCGGCCACGGTCTCGTTCGCCGTGGTCTCGCCGGTTCCCGTGGAGGCTGAAATCTGGTTGGTCTCGAGAATCTCGGTGACGCGCAGACCGTAGCGCTCGTCCATGACGATCACCTCGCCGCGGGCGATCGCCGTGCCGTTGACCAGCAGGTCAGCCGCCTCGCCGGCCTGGCGCTCGAGCGCCACCACGGAGCCGACGCGCAGGTCGAGGGTCTCGCCGACGGTCATGTGCGTGCGCCCGATCTCCACGCTCAACTCCATCGGAATGTCGCTGAGGCGGCTCAGGTCGGGGTCGGAGGGTGAGGCTCCATCTGAGGGCGGGCCCTGATCGAACTGCTCGTACTCGATTGCCTCAGCCACTTTGCCTCCTATTGAACTGTGAAATCCGGAAAGAGCACTTCTTCGACCTTGACGTCTGTCTTTTCTTGAATCGTGTGCAGCATCTGGCGCCTGATCGCCTCCCGGCCATGACTGCTTATGAGCGTTTCGCCGCTCTGGCCGGTCACCGCGTTGCTGATGATTTCGCGCACGATCGCTTCCTCGGGCAGAGTACCGGGCCCACTTTCGGAACCGGAGGAGCTGCCGTCAGCGCTGGCGCCGTCGCTCTGCCCGGGAGCCAGCTGCAGGGCCACGCTGATCTTGGCGTAGCGGCCGTCGCTCAGGTTCAGCAGGAACGATTGAGGCATCACATAGATGGTGCCCTTGACCTTCTCCTTGACGACCGGCTTGGCCTTGGTCATCGTGTAGCCGCCGAAGAGCAGGATCGGGACTATCGCGACGAGCAGGATCTTCTTGTTTTTGAGCATGGTCGTTTTCCTATGGTTCGCTGCCTGAGTGGTTTTCGCCTTCTCCGCCGTAGATGCGGCGCATCACGATCTCCACGCGCCGGTTGTGCGCGCGCCCGGTTTCGGTGGCGTTGCTGGCCACCGGCTGCTGGTCGGCGTTGCCGCTGGCAGTCAGGCGGTGCGCGGTGACCCCGTGTTCGGCCAGGAATTCGACGACGGCGCTGGCTCGGGCAGTCGAAAGTTGCCAGTTGCTCGAGAATAGAGAGCTGTGGATCGGGACGTTGTCGGTGTTGCCTTCGACGCTGATCGGGTGGGTTTCGTCGATGTTCAGAAGCTGACCGATCTTTCCGAGTAGCGCATAGGATCGAGCGTTGAGCGTCGCCTGTCCTGAGGGAAACAGCAGGTCGTCGGTGAGCACCTTGATGACCAGGCCGCGCGGTTCGATCGAGGTCTGCACGCTCGAGCCGAAGCCGTGCGACCTCGCGAAAGCGTCAAGCTCGTGCTTGATCTGCGCGAACTCGCTGCTCTCGCGTTGGGAAGGGGTTTGCTGCTGGACGACCGCGGCCGTGCTCTGCGGACCGTGAGCGGTGCTGTTCTGGAGGCTGCTGGAGCCTTCGCTGACGACTGGCTCGACGGCCTGCAATTCGAATGTGGCGGGGACGTGGCTGGCGTTGGCGGTCGAGCCCTGCTGGGCGATCGCCTTGCCGCCCGGCAGGATGTTGCCCGAGAAGGCCGCCTTCAGCGACTGCTGAAGCGTCTGGTACTTGGAGATGTTGACCGAGGAGATCGAGAACAGGACCATGAACAGCGCCATCAGCAGCGTGATCATGTCGGCATAGGTCAGAAGCCAGCGCTCCTCGCTTTCCTCGCCATGGGCTCCGCTGCGGTGGCGCCCGCGCCCGCGTCCGCGAGCCATGTTCAGGCTGCCTTGGACTCGACGCCCAGCTGTGCGACAGACTGCTCGTCGCTTTCTGAGCGCTCGGCGGGCGGCACGTAGGACATCAGCTTCTCAGAGACGAGGCGTGGATTGTCGCCGGCCTGGATCGAGAGGATTCCCTCGACGGTCATCATGCGCAGCTCGACCTCTTCGGCGGAGATCGCCTTCAGGCGGTTGGCGATCGGCAGGAAGATCACGTTGGCTGAGCCGACGCCCATCAGTGTGGCGATGAAGGCCGCGGAGATCGATGGGCCCAGGGTCGAGGGTGCCGCCAGGTTCTGCAACACGTGCACCAGGCCCAGAACGGTGCCGATGATCCCCATTGTTGGCGCGAAGCCGCCGGCCTTCTCAAACGGGGAGGCGCCGACGGCGTGGCGGGCGGCCATGCCGTCGACCTCGGCCTCGAGGATCGTGTGCACCATCTCCGGGTCGGTTCCGTCGACGACCAGCTGCAGTGCGTTGCGGGTGAAGGGGTCCTCCACCTCGGGAAGTTGCGCGTCCAGTGCTAGTAGGCCCTCGCGTCGAGCCTGGTCGGCCAGGCCCACCAGTTGGTCGAGTCGCCCGCGCACGTCGGGCGGGTCGGCTGAGATGACGAGTTTGTAGAGACTCGGCACGCGCTTCATGACGTCCATGCCGGTGCTGGCGAGCGTCACGCCGAAGGTGCCGCCGATGATGATGATCAGCGCTGGAATGTTGATGAAGGAAGTGGGACTCGTTCCGTCCATCATCGAGCTGAGCAGGAGCGCGCCGAAGGCCGCGCCAATCCCGATGGCCGTTGAAGCTTTCATTTGCTCAACTCATCGGCGCTGCGGAAAAATCCTTGACAGTTGGCCGATAGGCTTGCTTGGGGCGCGGCGAGCGCTCGGGAACTCCGGAGAGGTCGGTCCTGTTCGTCGACTCCTGTCCGCGGTGCTGGGCCGCCGCTCTGCGCCGGCGGCAGCGGGCGGCTACGCCAGGTCGTCTTCTACTACCGCGCTGAGCCGGCCCGGCTCACGCGCGACAGTGGAAGGTCCCGGCGGGCGCGGCGGGCGACGGTTGCGCAGAGCCTCACTGAGCACGCTGGCGCGATACGCATGCAAGGCCGCCGCGACATCCTCAGGCGTCTCGGCCACCACAACCTTCGCTCCAGTCGCGAGCGTGATGACGGTGTCCGGAGTCGATTCGACCGTCACGACCATGTCCGGATTCAGCTGGAAAGGCTCGTCGCTATGTCCGAGCCGGTTGAGTGTGATCATCGCGAACTCCCTTGCACGGAAACACTAGGAATTTTTGGGTAAGTACATAAGACTTTGGTACCTAAACATGTTGCCGCCGTCATCTAAAGGGGGTGTTTGCGTGCAGATAGCTTTTGAACACACAAACTCCCCGTTCTGCATGAGCGGTAGGGGTGTGGGGTGGATGTGATGGGTGGCCCCTCGCGGGGTCCTTGCAAATTAGCGATGGGATGGGACAGCGCAGGTGCGTCGTCCCATCCCATGCTCCTCGGAGTTGTCCGCTCTACTTCGACCTCCTTAGTCGCGCTGTAAAGATTTGCGAGGACGCGTTCACGTCCGCGAAGGGCGCGGGTAGGCAAGTGTGGACGGTCTACTGCATCGTGACGAGCGTGCCGAGCATTTCGTTTGCCGTGGTGATCACACGCGAGTTGGCCTGGAAGCCGCGCTCGGCTGTGATCATGTTGGTCATCTCGGTGGCAAGATCGACGTTTGACATCTCGAGCTCCCCGCCGATGGTCGATCCGAAGCCCGGGGTATTTGGAGTGCCGACGATCGGCGTGCCCGAGTTGGCGGTCTGTCCCCATAGCGAGCCTCCGATACGTTCCAGCCCATCTTCGTTTGGGAACGTTGCAAGCGTTAGGTAGCCTGCGGTCACGCGCTGCTGGTAGGTCTTGGATTCGGGATTCTCATCGGTGTAGGCGACAGATCCGTCGGGGCCGATGGCCACGTTGCTGGAGCCTGGGGGGATCCTGATGTAGCTTTCTTCTTTGCCCGCCGCGTAGGTGGTGCCGGCTTCGGTTTCGGTCGCCACGGCGTTGCGGCCGATCACGTATTCGCCGGCCTGTGTGGTGAGGAATCCTTGTGAGTTGGTCGTCAGGTCACCGGCGCGCGTGTAGTTGACTTTGGCGGGCAGGCCAGTTGTGTACGGTTCCTTGGCAGGCGGTGTGCCGGCGCCCACGCGCAGGAAGCCGTTGCCCTCGATCGCGACATCCAATGGGTTGTTAGTGGTCTGGAAGGAGCCCTCGGTCATTTCGTTGCGGGTGGCAGCGACTTGCACGCCGAGCCCGATTTGGACGGGGTTTGAGCCACCGTTGGTGGCTGTCGGGCCTGACGCTCCTCGCATCTCTTGTGTCAGCGATTCGGAGAACGTGACACTGGAGGCCTTGAAGCCCGTGGTGTTGACGTTCGCCAGGTCGTTCGCCGTATCGTTCAGCAGCGCCTGGTTTGCGTCCAGGCCGCTGATCGCGGCATACATTCCAGTCATCATCGTGACTGCCCTTCCTTTCGCGGCCCCCTCTGTGAGGTCCAGCCGTTGTCGTGGTTGCCGTCGCGCTTATGCGATGACGGCGCTGTCGATGTTGGTAAATACGTTGTCTTTCATTTGTCCTGATCCGACGGCAGTTATGACCGTGCGGTTGCTGACCGACACCACGAAAGCGGTGCCGTCGACAAGTACGAGGGAGTCGCGCGAGCCCTTGCTTGCCGCGCGTCCAACTCCCTCCGAGAGTCGCCCGAGCGTGGCGGAATCGAGCTCGATCCCCCGGCGCTGCACGCGGGCAAGCGCGTGGCGGGAGAACTGGAGCGGCTGGGAGTCTCCGGCGTGGGCCAGCGCCTCGGCAAAGGACTGGCTGGGAGCGGAGTTGGCGGTGTCGTTCTCGGCACCCTTGCGCGTGGGCGGGTCGGCAGGCTTCAACGCGCCTGGGGCATGGGGGCCAGTCGTGGGATTCGGGCTTGCCGCGGGCTTCGGTTGAGTCGCTGGGGCCGAAGCTCCGCCCAACCCCCCCGGCGGGATCAGCGCTGGATTCGAGATCGGGTTCATTTGACTTCGCTGACGCTCGCGATCTTCACACCGGGTACGCCTTCGATTGTGAGCGTCGGGCCGGATGTCGTGGACTGGACGCTTTCGACCTTGCCTGTCGCCGCGGCGCCGGTGGTCGGGTCGGTGTAGCTGACGCTGTGGCCGATCAGCTGAACCGCGCTGGAAAGCTCGCTGGCGCTTGCGAGGTTGGTCGTCTGCTCGAGTTGGGTGAACTGCGCCAGCTCGGTCACGTATTCGTTGCCGTTGGCCGGTTCCAGCGGATTTTGTGCCTGCAGCTGAGCGATCATCAGCTTCAGGAAGTCGTTTTGCCCGAGCACGCTGCTTGGGTTTTGGGGGCTCGCCGCCGAGGCGGAGCCGCTGGAAGGGGCGGCGGCGGCGGCTTGTGCGACTGGAGATGTCACGATTTTCTATCCTTCCGTTCGCTCATTGGACAACTTTCGGATCGTTGGGTACTCGGCCGCGTATAGGTCAACAACCTGTAGCCGCGGGATCGTTGCGCGGCTCTCATGCGAGTACGTCCACAATTTCGCCAAGGGGGCTACCGACTGGACGTGAGCTGTCCAGCGGCCGGCCGAGCGTGTCGCTTTCCTCAGCGGTGTCCGTTGCGCGGAGCGCGCTGGGGCCCCCGGCATTGTCGGCAAAGTGTCCGTTGTGTTCGCCGCTGCGCGGTTGGCCAGAGGAGCCGATATCGAGCTGCAACAGCGACAGGCCGAGCGAGTCGAGCGACTGACGCAGCTCAGAGCGGCCCTGGTTGAGCGCCTGTGCGCCAGCCGGGGTCTCGGCGGTAACGCGCGCACGCAGGCCTTCGTTGGTCTGGCTCAAACGAATGCTGATGTGGCCGAGCTCTTCGGGCTGGAGCTCGATCCTTGCCTTGGCTATGCCTTGCCGCGCGGCAAGCTCGATCGTCGCGCCGATCGAGTCGATCGTCTCCTGCATCTGCACGCCGGCGAACGGAAGTGGGTTTACGTCGCCGTCGGCACCTGTACCGCCGACGCTCATTCCAGGGTTGGGACTTATGCCAGCATCGAGGGTTGCCAGGTCTGCAAGGCTTGTGCCGCTGCCGGGCGGCGCCTGGGTTGTGGCTGCCGCGAGGGTTGGGCTCAAGCCGGCTCGGCCGGGCGAGGACACAGTCGTTGCGCCCGCTCGGCTGCGCACCGGCGCAGTGCCGGTCGCCTTTGCTGGCTGCGGTCCCCACGCCGGCAGTGCGGCACGGGGATTGATCGCCGAAGCGGCAGCCGTTGTGGGAGCCTCTCTTGCGCCGGCCACCCCGTCCGTGGGCGCGCTTGCAGCCGCGGGGCCCGACGCCGAGGTGGAGGTCCCGGCGGCGGGCGTGGTGCTGGTGTCGCTAAGTGAGGGACTTATGGGCGCCCCATCTTGGCCGGCCGCGTATGCGACTGCTGCTGGAGGGGCAACTGCGGAAGGGGCGCCATGAGCGGCGGCGGCGGATGGGGCGCCAGGAGCGTGGGAGGAAGCGGTGTTAGGGACAGCCCCAGCGACGGACGGGATGCCCGAGACGCTGGGGTCTGGGGCACCCCATGCGGCGGAGGATGTCGCTGCCGGTAGGGACGTTGTGGCCGGCATCGATGCCGGCGCCGCGGCTGCCGGCGAGGGAGTCGTGCTGGACGCGACGCCGGGATCCGCGGGGGATATCGCGACCGGCGAGGAAGTCGTCGCACGCGAGCCATCGGGTGCGCTGGGTGGCGGCATAACTAGAGGTGCAGCGGTAGGCGAGACGTATGTCTCGGCTGGAGCCGTGACGGCGCCTGTCGGGCCTTCGGTGCCGACGGCTGAAGCGGCGGGAGGCGAAGCCGGAAGCGCACCGGCTGCGGTGCTTGGACCTGACGCGACCGCTGTGTGCGACGGGAGCCCGGGTGGTGGCACGGACGTTGTGTCGGGCTCGAACGTCGATAGGTGTCCGGCGCCGGCAGATTTCGATGTCGGCGTGGCGGTGGCTGGCACGGCAACCGTCGTCGGGGCGGCCGTTTGGGCTGCTCGGGTTCTCGCCTCTCCTCCGCCTCCCTGAGCGAGGGTCGTTGCGGCCGCTAGGTCTGGTGCAGAGACCCCGGACGCGGACGCGCGGGAAGTCGCGATCCCGCCGGCGGCGGCGTTGACGCCACATTGGCCAGCGGCGCTCGCTTCGCTTTCGTCGTTGGCGCGTGTCGCGCGAGCATGGCGGGAGCTCTCGCCCCGACCTCTTGGGCTGCTCTTTGGATGGCCTTCCGCAGTGGCGGTCCGGGCCCAATGTGTAGCGAGCGCGCTCTGGAACGGCGCGCCCGGTGGAGCCCCCGGCGGGGCCCCACCGGAGGCTCCGGGTGGAGCGCCTGAACGCGGGCTCGAGCGGATGGCACCGCTCGGCGGCGGCGAGCCGGAGGGCAGCGAGGTCGTGGGTGCGGCCAGGGGAACTGGGGCGTTCACGCCAGACCTCCGGCAGAGATCGAGGTGGGGTGCGTTTGACGATAGGTTTCGGCATAGCCGAGCACCTTGGAGACGTAGCTCTGGGTTTCGGCGTAGGGCGGTACGCCGCCGTAGTGCTGGACGGCCCCGGGCCCGGCGTTGTACGCGGCCAGGGCGTCTTCGGTGTTGCCGCCGAACTGGCTCATCAGCTGGCTGAGATAGCGCGCTCCGCCTTCGATCGATTCGGTCGGGTTGAGTGGGTTTGCAACGCCCATCGACGAAGCGGTCCCGGGCATCAGCTGTGTCAGACCGCTTGCGCCAGCGCTGCTTTGGGCGCCAGGGTCAAAGCCCGACTCCTGCTGGATCAGTCCGTGCAAGACGGCTGGGTCGATGCCGTAGCGCTCGGCTGCCTGTTCGATCACGCTGCCGTATTCGCCGCCGCCGGCTCCCGCACCTGCCGCGCTTTCGCTCTGCGCCGCGGTTGGGGAGGGGGAGTTCTCCAATGTCGCGGCTTGGAGCGCGGCGGCGAAGCCTCCGGCTGGGACGGGTGAGCCTGTCGCGGCTGGGCTAGCTGTTGCAGTGGTCCCGTAGCCCGTGCCTATCGGAGTGCTCCCCGAGCCGACTTGGCGAGTCTGTTCGATCAGCGTCTGCAGCTGTTGCACGCGTTGGCCGATCGCCAGCTCGTCTCGGGGCATGCCGGTGCTGGGGGCAATCGCGCCTGCGCTCATACGCCACTCCGGCCGAAGCGGGCGGCGGCGATTTCGTCGAGCTCGCTCTGTTCGCGGCCCGCACGCGCTCGCTCGTGCTCGCCATGTTGGCGCTCTCTAAGGCGCTTGAGCGTCTCGTGCTCGGTCGCGGCGACGGTGAGCGTGGCATCGCGTTCGACAACCGTCGCCTTGCGTTGCTCAAGCTCCTGTGCCTGTGTGCCCCGATGCGCCTCGACGCGCTCCATAAATGCCTGGCGCGCCACGAGCTCCTCGGCTGCGAGCGCCTGCGGCTCGCTCGTCAGTGCCCGATGTTCGCTGTGCGCTCGCTCGAGCTCGGCCTCGGCATTGCGCAGCTCGGTCTCGGCGCCGGTCCGTAGTGAGATTGCATGCGCCAGCTCCTGCTGGGCCTGCTGCTCTTTGCGCTCGCGCAGCGCACGTACGCGCTCCAGGCGAAAGCGAAAAACGGATCCGTTCACGGCCCGGTTATCGGACGCGGCGTGCCTTTCTTTAGGGCCGCGACGACGAGACGACCGCGGTGCGTGGGGGCGTTCTCTTGCCGGGGCGACAGGGTGTATGGAAATGAGGATTCGGGGTATGCCCCGCGCGCGCGGGAGGCATCGTTGATTTTTAGATGCTCAGCCCGAGCGCCGGTATGGCCGGCACCTCGGCCGCGACATTTGCCGACGGCGCGGCGCCGGCGTCGATCCGCTCGGCTGTGACTTCCTCGGCCTCCGGAATGTCCTCGGCACTGAGTGCTACCTCGCCGGCGATCGAGGCCGCCAGCTCGAGCAGCTGCGTGTCAGCTTGCTCTGGTGCGCTGCGCTCATCCACGCTCTGGCGCAGGAAGCCCTCGATCGATGCGCGATGCGCAAGCGCCGTGTCAAGTGAAGGATCGCTGCCAGGCTGGTAGGCGCCGATCGCTACCAGATCTTCCTTCTCGTGCAGCACGGCCAGGGCACCGCGCAGGCGCTGGCCTGCCGCGGCAAGCTCAGGCGTGACGATCTCGCCGACCAACCTTGAGACGCTCTGGAGTACGTCGATTGCCGGATAATGGCCCGCGTGTGCCAGGGATCGCGTGAGCACGACGTGCCCATCAAGGATCGCGCGCGTCGCGTCGGCGATCGGCTCGTTCATGTCGTCGCCGTCGACCAGCACCGTGTACAGCCCGGTGATCGAACCGCTTGAGCTAGTGCCGGCGCGCTCAAGCAGACGTGGAAGCAAAGCGAACACGCTGGGTGTGTAGCCGCGCGTGGCGGGCGGCTCGCCGATCGCCAGGCCCACCTCGCGCTGGGCCATCGCAAAGCGCGTGACCGAGTCCATCATCAAGAGCACGTCGTGTCCCTGGTCGCGAAAGTGCTCGGCGATCGTCGTGGCGGTGAAGGCGGCCTTAATACGCACCAGCGCCGGCTGGTCGGAGGTGGCTACGACGACGACCGAGTGCTCGAGCGCATCGCCGAGGTCGCGCTCGATGAACTCGCGCACCTCGCGACCGCGCTCGCCGACGAGCGCGATCACGTTCACCTGTGCGCTCGTGGAGCGGGCGATCATGCCCATCAGCGAGGACTTGCCGACGCCGGAGCCGGCAAAGATGCCGAGTCGCTGGCCACGCCCGCAGGGGACGAGCGCGTCGAGCGCGCGCACACCAAGCCCGACGCGCTCTGTGATGCGCGGCCTTGAAAGCGCGCTCGGGGGTGGGGCGATCGTGGAGTGCTCGACTCCCGCCGGCGCTGGAAGCTCGTCCAGCGGTACTCCGAGTCCATCGACGACGCGACCGAGTAGGCCGGAACCGACTGCGACTCGGAACGGGGCTCCGGTTGCCAGCACCCGCGTGCCTGGGCCGATGCCGTGCAGCTCGCCCAACGGCATCAGCAGCGTGCGCCCATCGCGGAACCCGACGACCTCAGCGGGAATTCGGTTATCGACGAGGCACACCTCCCCGATCTCCGCGTGCAGCCCGGTTACCTCGATGATCAAACCGATCAGGTTGCATACATTACCGTGGCGGCGCGCAAGGTCGGCATCGCGAACGGCCTGTGTGGCGCTTGCCAGCAGCGCTCCCGGTGGTGTGTTCCAAAAGGGCGAGGACTCACTGGTGCCCGGTGGTGTGTTCCAAGCGGGTGAGGGCTCACTGGTGCCCGGTGGCGTGCTCGGAAGCCGCGATGCCCCCCGCGCGCGCGGGGGGGCAGCCAAATCGGGGGATTCGCTCACGCGGCGCGCTCGGCCGCCAGCGAGGCTTCCACCACCTCGCGCGCTCGCTCCAGCTGCGTCTCCACACTCGCGTCCACCTCGCCCTCGGCGGTGCGCACGATCGCCCCGCCGGGCGCGACCCGCTCGTCGGGCTGGATGTCGCACAGTTCGACGCCGCTTGCCGGCCCGGTCAGCTCGCCGAGGGCCGAGCTGACCTCCTCGAGCTCCGCGGGGTTGACGAGCACTGCGATCTTGCGCCGGTCTGTCACGCGCCGCAGCGCCCCTTGCACGCTTTCGCGTATGCGCTCGCCGGGCAGTTGCCGGGCGCCGCCGAGGACCTTCTGGGCCAGCTGCAACCCCAATTGGATAGCGTCGTGTTCGATCGCCTGCACCAGCTCGACGCGCAGCGACTCGATGCCGTCCTTGGCCTCGCCGAGCGCTCGCGCCGCGAGGGCGATCTCGCTGGCGCCCTGCTCGTACCCGGCTTTGCGCCCGTCGGCATAGCCTTCGGAGCGGGCTTGCTCGCGGATCTGCTCGGCTTCGAGCTGCGCCTGGGCAAGCGCACGCGCGGGCGCGTCGCGCGGTTGGGGTTGCGACGGCTCGAGCTGCTCGAAGGCGTAGCTGACAGCGGTGTCAGGCAACCGTTCTGCCCCTCTGACATTCGCGCGCTACGGCATCTTCAAACAAAGCTCTCTCGACCTCCGCTCGTCGCGCACAACGGCCAGTCTCGGGCAAAGTTTTCTCCATCTGACCGTCGCGTGCCACCGCGGTCCGCTCAGACAACCGCTTCGCCTTCCTCCTCGTCGCCGCCGGCGATCACGATCGTGCCGGCCTCGTCCAGCTTGCGCACGACCGCGACCACGCGACTCTGTGCCTCGTCCACGTCGCGCTGGCGCTGGGGTTGCTGGATCTCCATCTCCTCCTTGAGCATCGCCGCGCCGCGCTCTGACATGTTCGTGAGGACAATCTCCATCACGTTCTCGGGCGCCCCGCGCAGGGCGAGCACGAGGTCCTTCTGGTCGACCTCGCGCAGCACCTGCTGAATCGCGCGCTCGTCGAGCTTGACGATGTCCTCGAACACGAACAGCATGCCGCGCACCTCCTCGGCGAGCGCCTCGTCGGTTCCGGCGAGGCGCTCGAGCACGTTGCGCTCAGTGGTGCGGTCGGCGTGGTTGAGGATCCCGGCAAGTGCCTTGGCTCCACCGCTGGCCGAATACTTGCGCTCGACGGTAGCGCCAAGCTTGTGGCGAATCATCTGCTCGACCTGTTGGATGACACGCGTACCGGCGTTGCCCATGCGCGCGATCCGCAACGCGATGTCCGGCTGCTCTGATTCGGGCAATCGAGCGAGCACGGCGGCGGCAAGATTTGTATGCAGGCTGGCGAGCACGAGCGCAACCGTCTGGGGCGACTCGCCACGCAACAGCGTCGCAATCCGCTCGGGTGGTACACGTCGCAGAAACTCGAACGGACGCGTTTCGCTGGCGCTGGTGAGGCGTCCGAGCAGCTCGCCCGCACGCTCGGGCCCCAGGGCACGCTCGATCACTCCCCGCGCGAAGTCAAGTCCGCCGCTGACGCCACCGCCGCCGTCGCCCGCGTCGGCGGCGAGTTCGCTGAAGACCGACTCGGTCGTCTCCGCGCCCACGGTGCTGAGACGCGCCATCTCCATAGAGAGGCTCTCGATCTCTTCCTCGTCCATGCGCTGCATCACGTTCGCCGCGCGCTCGGAGCCGAGTGCCGCCATCAGGACGGCCGCGCGACGCGCCCCGGATAGGCGCTCGGCGGCCGCGGGCACCTCCGGGAGCGTCTCGGTGGGGGACTCGCCGGGCACGGCCGCCTAATCCTCTTGCATCCAGTTGCGTAGCTGCTGGGCGACGCGATCGGGATCGCTGTCGGCGAGCTGCTCGACCTGGCGGCGCAGTTGGTCGCCGCCCGCGTTCCCGTTTCCGCTCCCGTTGCCATTTCCATTGCCGTTCCCATTGGGAGGCGCTACGCCGGCCATCGCCGGTACCGGTCTCGGCGCACTTTCGCGCTGCAACTCGGAGAGACGCATCGGCGTCTCCAGCTCGCGCAGCCAGACCGGCTCGTCGATCGTGTCCGATTCGCGGCGGCGCAGCGAGCGTGTCGCGAAGAACAGGAAGAGGACTGAGGCGATGCCAAGTAGCGCGTACTTGGCGTAGCCGAGCATGCTGCTGGTGGAGCTTGCGGCACTCGTCGTCGGGCTGGCAAAGGCGACCTGTCCGATCGAGATCGTGTCGCCGCGCTTGGTCTGGACGCCGGCGGCGTTGGTGATCGCTTCGCGGATCGCTGGTAGCGCGGCGGCCGGAACCGAGTGATCGAGCAGCACTGAGACGTGCTGGCTTTCGACCGTTCCGGGGGCGATAGTGGAGTGAGTCACGGTCTTGTTCACGCCGAGCGTGCTGCTCGTCGTTTCGTGCTTGTAATTGGACTTACCGCCTGTGCTCGTCCCGGCCGGGAGGTTCGCGGTGCCGGTGGCAGCGCCTGCACCCGAGCCGTTGCCTGTGAGCGTCTCGATGTTCTTGGCCTGCTGCAGCGGCACGCCCGCCTTGCCATAGGTGAGCTGTTCCTGGGTGGTCGAGTTGACATTCATGTTGGCGTACACCAACACCTGTGCCTTGCCGGGGCCAAGCGTTTGGGCAAGCATCGCGTCAAGGCTCGCGGCGGTGCTTTGGTCATAGCGCTGCTCGGCTTCCTGCACGCCGTTGCCGCCGCCGCCGGAGCTGCCGGCTGCCTGCGGCCACAGGAGCTGTCCCGAGGCGTCGGTGATCGTGACCTTGTTCAACTGCAGGCCGGGTACGCTGGAGGCAACCAGCTGGGCGATCCCCTGCACTGAGCTCTGCGGCATCGAAGTGGTCCCGGAGAGCAGTACGGCAGCCGAGGAGATCCCCTGATTTTCGCCGAAGATCTGGCTTTGAGAGCTGGGCAGCACCAGCTCCACCTGTGCGCCGGAGACGCCTTGCACCGAGTCGATCGTCTCTGCCAGCTGCCCTTGCAGCGCGCGCTGGTAGGTGACCTCCTGCTGGAAGTTGCTTTCGCCGAGGTTCTGTTTTTCAAACAGTTTGAAGTCCGGCTGGGCATTGCCGAGCAGGCCGGCACCGGCGAGCGCCACGCGCGCTTCGGCGGTCTGGTTGGACTGGACTGCAAGCGCGGTTCCGTTGTTCTGCAGCTCGTATTTGACGCCGTGTTCGCTGAGCGTGCTCGTCATCTTGCCGGTCTGGGAGGGATCGATTCCGCTGACGAGCGTCGTGTAACTCGGCGCCGAGACCATGTGCAGGAACAGGTAGATGAACAGGATCGCGCCGACGGCGGCACCGCCGAGGATCAGCCATCCGCGAGTTGTGAGCCGTGAGGCGAGCTGGGAAAGAGGCACGGGCTACACCTGCGGTTCGCAAGTCGTAAGCGGCGAGGAAAGTGGTGCGAGCGCCACCGCTCAGACCTGTGTCTGGAGAAGGTTCTGGGCGGCTTCGGTGACCTTGGTGCGCAGTTGGGAGGCCAGGTCCATTGCCATCTGTGCGTCCTCGACTGTCACGACCGCGCTCTCGGGATCCTTGGCGGTGCCGGTGGCGAGCGACTGGGCCGCGCTGTTGGCGCTTACCTGACTGCCTTCAAGCGAGGAGATCGCTTCTGAGAGTTCGCTGCCGAAGCTGCTCGACGCGCCGCCGGCGCCGGCGCCGGCGGCGCCGGCCCCTTCGACTCCTCCGACTCCACCGATACCGCCGCTGCCGGTGAGCGCGGTGCTTGCGCCCGGGCCGCCGCTACCCAGGCCGCCGGCGAGCGTTTCCCCGTTTCCGGCCAGAGCGCCGGCGGTCTGTGGCGAGGCGCTGTTCGAAAGGCTTTCGGAGAGTTTGCCCGCCAGTCCGCTAACGGCGGGGACAATCATTTGAGTACTCCGAGTGTCGCGCTGAACATCGACTTGGCTGTCTGCATCGCGGTCACGTCAGACTGGTAGGACTGCGACTCGGAGATCAGGTCGCTCATTTCGGTGACGGTGCTTACGTTTGGCATCTTCACGTAGCCCTGCGCGTCGGCTTCGGGGTTGCCGGGGTCATAGACCTGCTGGTCGGGAGTCGCGTCGCTGACGATCCCGGTCACTTCAACCCCGCCGGCGGGCGGTGCGCTTTCAGCCTGTTTGATCGCTCCCGAGAGAGCGCCGCTGAAGCCGCCTTCTCCCGCCTGCTTGAGCTCCACCTCCTGGCGCTGGTAAGGCTGCCCGCCCGCTGCCTTGGTGGTGTCGGCATTGGCCAGGTTCTCGGCGGTCACATCCATGCGCATGCGCTCGGCGGTAAGCCCGCTGCCGGCTATGCCGATGGCTTCGAACAGCCCCATCAGGCCGTGATCCCGATGGCGGCTCTGACGATGCTGTTGCGCGTGCTCATAACCTCGGTGAGGGCCTGGTAGTCGAGCCCGTTTTCGGCGAGCTTCGCGGATTCCTGATCGACGCTGATGCTGGCGCCGTTGGGACCGTCCTCCTCAGGCTGGACTTCGGGCTGAAACTGGACCTGGTCAAGCGCCTCGCCACCGTTCATCGCGCTTTGCAGCGCAGACTCGAAGTTGACTTCCTGGCGTTTGTAGCCAGGGGTGTCGGCGTTTGCGATGTTGCTCGTTAGGGCAGTCTGGCGCTCCCATGAGCCGCGCATCGCGGCCTCGAGCAGTTGCTGGGTCGAGTCGATCGGAGCCATATACCGTCCCTAGTGATCGGCCGCCGCGCTTCGGTCTTTAGTCCGGTGCCGAAGTCAGGCGCTGCGATCCAGGTGGGGAAGGCGCGCAAGCTGTCCCGCGTAGCCGTCGGCCGCGCGGCGCGCGCGCGCGCTGGCGCCGATCTCATCCAACAACGACTCGCGCAAACGAATCAGCTCGATACCAGTGCGCTCGTGGATCAGCCGAGCTTGGCGCAGCAGTGGTGCAGCCTCGGTCGGCGGGCTGGCTGGCAAGTCTCTCGTGAGCTGCTCCCAGCGTTCGCCCAGCTCGGCCAGGCGTCCTATCTCGCCGCGGCCGACCAGCTCCAGTTCGAGCTCGGCGTGCTCATGGACCGCCTGATAGGGCGCCAGCGAGCGTTGGTTCTCTGTGGTCGGCTGCTTATCCCTCATCTGGTATGCCCCCCGCGTGCGCGCGGGGCATGTCGGTTGGCGCGCCAAGGAACGAGCGACGCCTGCTTGTCTCTCATCTGGAATGTCCCCGTGCGCGCGGGGCATGTCGGTTGGCGCGCCAAGGAACGAGCGACGCCTGCTTGTCTCTCATCTGGAATGTCCCCGTGCGCGCGGGGCATGTCGGTTGGCGCGCCAAGGAACGAGCGACAGCTGGCTCACGCGCGGGCGATCTCCTCGGCTACCTGCGCCCAAGCCTCGCGCAGCTCACCGAGCATGTCGCTGACCTCTTCCAGCTTGCCCGCATCCTGGTTGTGGCGCGCCCGGTTGAGGTGGGCCAGACAGAACTGGTAGATCGCGTGCAAACGCTCGGCGACTTCTCCTTGTTCGAAGTCGAGGATGCTGTCGAGGTGCGCAATTATCAGCTCCGCTCGGCGCAGCGTATTGTGCGCGCGCTCAACCTGGCCCTCGCGCATCGCGACGTTCGCTTGGCGCAGGAAACGCCGCGCGCCGTCGTAGAGCATCACTACAAGCTCCCCGGGCGTGGCGGCCAGCACCGCCCCTTGGCGGTACGCGTTCGGCGTCGCGGTCAAGTTGCTCATGGGTGGTTGGCCAGCAACGAAGCTTCCTGGCTGGTAAGCCAGTTGGCTTGCGAGGTATTGCGCGATATCGCGCTTTCAAGCTCGGCATAGGTTGCCTGCAGCGCCTTTTCGCGAACGGCAAGCATTTCGTTCATCGTCGCGATCTGGCTGGTCAACTGGGTGATCTGCGCGCTGTCGCCGTTTGCCCTCGCTTCGAGCGACCCGCCCGGCCCGGACACCTCTTCGAGCTTGCTCTGCAAGCCCTGCGACCACTTCTCGAGCATCTGCTGCACGCCCGCCGGATTGGTCTTGACCGCTTCGGAGAGCTTGGTCGAGTTGAGCGTCAGTAGCCCTTCGATCGAGCCTTGAGACGCCCCGCCGCCCGATGCTGCACCCGTGCTGATTCCGATATCGCTCGGGTTGGCCATTTCGGCGGCGAGGCCGGCAATGGGTTCGTACATGCTCTGGCGCATGTTGCCCAGCAACCCCTCGAGTTCGACGTCGCCAAACAGAGTGCCGGTGGCGAATTCGCTGGCGTTCGTGGGCTTGGCGATCGGCTTGGTGGAAAGCTGCTTTTGGATCGTTTCGACGGTCGAGTTGTAGAGCTTTACGAAGGACTGAACCTGCGCTTCGACCGCGCTTACGCTCGCGCCTGGAGCCTGCACGTCAATCGTCACCGGGCCTGTGGTGGTCAACCCGTTGAGCGTCAGAGTGACGCCGGCGATCGCGTTGGTGACTGTGTTTGAAGTCGAGGTCCCCGCGACTCCATCGACGGAGTATTCGGCGTTCTTGCCTTCCTTGGCGCTACCGGCCTTTTCGACGAGCGTCGCGCCCGGGTCGCTGACTTTGATGAATTCCGCGCCGGTGTTCCCGGTTGCCCGATTGGACAGCACCAGGGTGTTGCCTTCGAGCACGGCGGCGTACACCGTCGAGCTGCTGGTGGAGTTGATCGAGTTGGCAAATTCCTTGGCACTCTCGCCCGCCTTGACGGTGAAGCTGTTGCCGTCGATCGTCAGCGTTTCTTCGGCGGCGGGACTGGCGAAAGTAAAGGTGCGCTGGGCCGAGTTGGCCAGCTGCCCTACTTCGAGCTCATAACCACCGATGCCCGCGCCCGCGCTGGTGGCCGCGCTGACGCGCAACGGTTCGCTCGAGACGACCGCCTGGGAGGTTTCAAACAGCGAGGGCATGCTGAATTCCGAGGCGAGCAGCGCCAGCTGCTGGAGGCTGCTCTTGACGCTTGTCAGCTCTTTCTGTTGGCCCTGCAGCTTTTCCTGGGCGTCGGTCAGGCGTGTTACGGGCTGGCGTTCGACAGCCATCAAAGCCGAGATGATCGAGCTCGTGTTGAGCCCTGAGGCCAGGCCTGAGATGGCGATCGGCGAGCCGACCGAGGAGCTAACGGCGAGCGATGACATGGGTGTCTAGGCCGAGCGCTTCCCGGTAAGGCCCTGCGCCGGGGCCCCCGCGGCAATCTCTAGCGCCTCTGAAATCAACATGCTCTTCACGGTTTTGCCCTCGCGGTCTGAAAGCTCGACGGTGACGCGCCCCCCCTCACCGTCGGAGAAGCGAAGTTCATGTCCGCTTTCGCGCATTTCGCGGCTTATCCTTCCAGCGGCCGCGAGGAGGTCGAGCACCTCCGGCGGCGGCGTTCCGCTGCCGTCTTGGCTCGCAAGCAGGCGATCGCTCGCGCTGAGGCCGGGCTGAATCGTGGCTGAATCGTCGGCGTCTCTGAGCGTCGACATCGGATTGAAGCCCGCAAGCGAAGACGGGCCGTTAAATGGCAGGATCGGCGAGGTCATATGGCGTTTTCTCCCTGAAAACGTGTGCGACGACCCGTTCCATGGGCCGCCTCGCGATTGATATCTCTTCAAGTGATCGGCGTCTTTTGCGAAAACTTTATTCGGGCCAGCTCTCCTGTCCCGCGGGCCTACCCGCCAGGGCCGACGACTATGTGTCGCTTGCCGGCAAACCGGCAGACAAGACCGGCGTTCGCACGGGCCCCAGTGTCTACGCGGCTGCCGCATGCGCTTGAGCGAGGAGCGTCGCGGCCGCCTCGTTATCGGGGTCGCGTGCAAGTGCCTCCGCCGCGAAGTCGCTCATCTCCTCTGCCATGCCTCTGGCGGCCGCCACGCGGGCCAGGCCAAGCAGGGCCGGGATGTCTGGCTCTTGCTCGCAGACGGCCATCCATTCCTCGGCCGCGGATGCCAGGAAACCACGCCGCAGGTACAGGCATGCGAGCAGCTCGCGTCGCTCGCGTGCTTGTATGGGCGTCTGCGCAAGTGCCGCAAGCAGCACTTCAAAGACCTTGAAGTCATGCACGCGCAGCAACGCCTCAAGCATCACTTCGAGTGGTGCCACGGCCTGCTCGGAGAGCGCGGCTGTGTCACCCTCGCCACCAGCGAGTTCTCGCCAGGTCGCGAATAGGTCCAGCTCGAACTCGGGCATGCCTGCCTCGCGTGCCCTTTCGAGGGCACCCTCGGCAGCGTCTGTATCGCCGCCAGCCATACGCCCGAACAGCTCTGTCCGCCGCGCGATCACCGCCAGCGTGTCGTCGTTTGCGAGCTCGCACGCCACTTCGGCCGCCTCGCCGTAGCGTCGCTGTGCGAGCAGCGCCTCGCCGAGCGCCACACGCGCCCGACTCGAGTGCGGCTGGCGTTCCAGCACCGCCCTGAACTGAAGCTCGCCGGCGACGGTGGCGCCGAACTCATAGAGAGCGGTGCCGAGCATGAAGCGAGCCGCTGGCGGCGGGTCTGGCACGTGCTGCTCCACGCGCGCCACAACCTCGCCCGGTTCGACGCCGCCTGCCAGCAGCACGCTAGCGTAGGGCAGCACCGAGCCGATGAACCGCGGGTACTCGCGCAGGCAGTACTCGAGCAGCCGGGTCGCCTCTGGGTAGTCTCCGGCCTGGCGTCTGAGCTCAGCCAGCTGTAGTCGCGGCAGATAGCTGCCGCTGCCCTGCGTGGCGGTGTAGCGTCGCGGCGCGTCGCCCATCTCGATGCAGCGCTCGAGCAGCTCGATTGCGCGCTTGTTTTGCTCCAGCGCGATCGCGGCGATCGCCTGCTCCAGCACCAGGTCGGTGAAGCCCTGAAAGCGCAGCAGCCCCTCCTCGGCGCGAGCGATTGCGTCGGTTGGACGCCCGCACGCTCGCAACGCCTTGACCATGCGGCTGATCAGGGCCGGCGCGAACTGGTAGCTGTCGCGATCGGGCAGCGCCTGCAACATCTTCCAAGCCTGCTCGAACTCGACAAGCGCGGCCTGCGGTTGGTCGGCCGCGGCGTACTCCGAGCCAAGGTTGTAATGCAG
Organism: uncultured Solirubrobacterales bacterium; assembly: GCA_963704555.1. Classification (GTDB taxonomy): domain Bacteria; phylum Actinomycetota; class Thermoleophilia; order Solirubrobacterales; family Solirubrobacteraceae; genus Palsa-744. Next base: position 14,039 of record OY969921.1, on the reverse strand, counting down.
GAACGGCGTCGCCGGGCTCTCGGCCTGCTGGAGGCGCAGCAGCTCAATATTGCGGCGCGACTTCTCGCGACTGTCGCGTACCGCGCCGAGATAGCCGTAATGTTCGATGCGCACGCCGCTTGCCTCAACGCGCTCTGGCAGGTAGTTGGGAAGGCAGTGCGCGATCTGCTCGTGCAGGCGGCCCTCGAAGCGATACTCGGCGCGGTTGCGAAATATGCGCAGCGCATTGTGGGTGACGGCGGTGCCGTCCTCGAGGTCGCCGGTGTAGTTGGTCTCCGAGAGGTAGAACGCCTCGCGCCAGGTGCGTCCGGTGAGCGAGCGCAGCAGCGGCGCGTCCTCCTCCACGAGCACCTCGTCGGCATCTAGGCACAACAGCCAGTCGCCCTCGGCGGCGTCGAAGGATACGTTGCGCGCCTCAGCGAAGGAGCCCGTCCACTCGTGAAAGAGCACGCGCGCGCCAAAGGAGCGCGCGATCTCGACCGTGGCGTCGGTTGAGCCGGTGTCGACGATCACGATCTCATCCACCGTGTCGGCCACGGAGGCCAGGCAGCGTGGCAGCATCTCCTGCTCGTCGCGCACTATCATGCAAAGACTCAGGCGCATGTCGCTGGCCGGTCGTGCTCGCCCCGCGATCTTGAGCGCCAGCCCGGCTAGCTCGACCAGTGTGGGCTGCTGTGGCGCCGCGGCCGCCGCGCTACGGAGCTGGCGCCGCCGTCTCGCAAGCGCGGCCAGGTTGCCGTCCACCTGCTCGGAGCGTGGGTCCAGGCGCTTGGCGGCCTTGAACAGCGCTCGCGCGGCGTCGAGGCTCCACAACTCATAGAAGGCGACGCCGGCGTAGTTGAGCAGCTTGGGCTCGCTTGGCTGTTGGTCGAGTAGTTCGACCGCGCTGGCGGCAATTGCCGAAAACATGCCCCCCACGCGCGCGCGGGGGGCATCGCCGCTTGCGGCAAAACCCTGCTCGATCAGGCCGACGCCGGCCTGGTAACGGCGGTGGGGATCGGCGATCGTCTCGAGCTCGTAATACAGCCGGCGGTAGCCGTCTAGGTCGCCGTTGGCGAGCAGCCGCTGAGCACGCACCGAGAGCTCGGCGGCCAGAGCGGCGCCCTCGTCAGGGCTCAGATTGCGTGGGGCAGCCATCTACACGCATGGTCATCGACCGCTCCTGGCGATATCTGAGCGCGCGGAAGCGGCGGGCGTCGTCCGGGCGTGCACGGAATACATCATTTAACCAGTGGTAAATGTAGTGATCTATGCGTAGGTATGCGCAGAGTTGGCTAACTGGGCCCGATTGAGCCAATCAAACGATTACGACCGGTGCGGTCGGTACCGTCCGCGCCCGGAAACTTCGCAAATAGCGCACATCGGACCGCGGGCAGATTGGCGCACGCGGGGGCACCTGTTCGCAGTTCCCTCGAAATCGGAGTCGCAAAATGGAAACGATCGCAAAAGGGGCCTCGAGGATTTCCGCGGCGGAGGCCCTCAGGACGTGGCGCGAATACCGTCAGAGCGGCGATCTGCGCCTGCGCGACCAGCTGATCTTCATCTTCACGCCGATGGTGCGCTACATCGTCTACCGCAAGGTGCGCGAGGTGCCGGCCCAGTGCGACGTCGAGGACTTCCTCTCCTGCGGGCTGGAGGCGTTGATCCGCTCGATCGAGCGCTATGACCCGGAGAAGGGCGCCACGCTCGAGCAGTACGCATGGACGCGCATCCACGGCGCCGTACTCGACGAGCTGCGCCGCCACGACTGGGCGCCCCGCTCGCTGCGTCGCGACGAGCGCGCGATCAATCATGCTCGCGAGGTGTTCCTCGCCAACCATGACCGCCAACCGAGCCGCGAGGAGCTGGCGGGCCTGCTCGACATGGATCCGAGAGAACTCGTGGGCCGGCTCGACGAGGTCGCGCTCGCGGAGGTAGGCTCGCTCAACCGTACGGTGCGCTCGGACGAGAACGCCACGATCGAGCGGATCGACACGCTGGAGAGCCCAGACACCGACTGTGACCCGATCGTGTGCGCCGAGCGCCGCGAAGCCAAGGAACGCTTCCGCGCCGCGTTTGCGCTGCTGCCGCCGGTCGAGCGCGAAGTGGCCGTGCTGCTCTACCTGGAGCATTGGACGCTACGCGACATCGGCGCGCGACTGGGCGTGTCCGAGAGTCGCGTCTCGCAGATCCACACGCAGCTGCGCCGGCGCCTGTACGACCGGCTCTCCGACGAGCTGTCGCTGTTCAGCGCCGTCGGTTGAGCCCTGTTCTGGGCTACTCGTTCTGGATGTAGCGGACTCCGAATATGGAAGATCCAGAATATAACTTTTAGGTTGTATTCGGGATCTCGCAAAAAGAGAATTAGAACCGGTGGCGCCCTGGATGCGTAAGGACCACAGGTTTTGCGACACGTTCCGATCGTTGCTGTTCCGGCCGGCACATGTGCCGGCCGCCCAGGTCGCGCATGCGCGACCTGGGCAGGGCCGCATGCGGCCCTGCCTTCCGTCCCGCACATGTGCGGGACGGCCGGACGGTGCATGCACCGTCCGGGGCCATGCCGCATGCGGCATGGCCTTCCCTAAAGAATTAGCCTCCACGGTCGAACACCCGGGGGGACATGGATCTTGGCCTGTATATCGCCGCCTCCGGGATGGTCGCCGAGCAGGTCCGCCAGGATCAGCTCTCAAACGATCTGGCCAACGCCGCGACTCCGGGCTACAAGCCCGACGAGTCCTCCCAGCACAGTTTTGGCGACGTGCTGCTCGCCAACAGCGAGGGCGCTCCGGCGATCGGGTCGGTCGATGCCGGCGTCGCGCTCGGCAAGACCTACACCGACATGACACAAGGCTCCCTGCAGGAAACCGGCGAACCGCTGGACTTCGCGATCTCGGGCGGTGGCTTCTTCGCCGTCAAGACGGCTCAGGGCGTGCGCTACACCCGCGACGGGCAGTTCACGAGCTCCGCGCAAGGGGAGCTGACCGACGCGAGCGGCGACCCCGTGCTCGACCAGAGTGGAGCGCCGGTCAAGGTGGGCGCCGGCGGTACCGTCGCGCCGAGCGCGCTTGGTGTCTTTGAAGTGCCGGGGGCCGTCAAGCAGGGCGAAAATCTCTACAGCGGCAGTCCCTCGGGCAAGCCGACCGGGACTGTACGCCAGGGTTCCTTGGAGGGTTCCGGCGTGGACGCCGCGAAGATTATGGTCGAAATGATCACTTCGCTGCGCAGTTTCCAGTCCGGCCAGCAGGCGATCCAATCGATCGGCCAGACCTTGCAGGAGTCCGCCTCCCAGGTCGGCTCGCTGAACGGCGGCGGCTGATGCTCGAAGGCCTCTATTCCGCGGCGGCGGGCATGGCCGCGCAGCAAGAACAGCTCGACGCGGTCTCCAACGACCTCGCCAACCTCTCCACCAGCGGCTACAAATCCGAGCGTGTCGCCTTCAGCGATCTGCTCTACAACGCCGTGGACGAGGCCGGCACAGAATCCAATATCGGCGCGGGTGCAAGCGCGCAAACGATCGGGCGCAGCCATGCCCAGGGCTCGATCCAGGAAACTGGGAATCCGCTCGACCTAGCTATCGAAGGCGAAGGCTACTTCCAGGTCAAGGGCAGCGGCGGCCAACCGGTGCTTACACGCGATGGCAGCTTTGGCGTAGACGCGGGCGGCACGATCGTCGACGCCGAAGGCAACGCGCTCGAACCGCCGATCAAGCTGCCGGCTGGAGTCTCACCCGGCGAGGTGAAAATCGGCGTCGACGGCAGCGTGAGCGCCGGCAAGAAGACGCTGGGCCAGATTAAGCTTGTCAGCGTTGCCGCGCCGGACCACCTGCTCGCAGGTGGTGGCGGCACGCTGACACCGACCACGGCCAGTGGCGCGATCAAGCCGCTGGCGGCTAGCGCGGTCAAGATTCGCCAAGGCGCTTTAGAGGGCTCCAACGTGGACATGTCGAAGGAGATGGCGCTGATGGTGAGCACCCAACGCGACTACCAGATGAGCAGCTCGGCGATCCAGACCGAGAGTCAGATGATGTCGATCGCCAACCAGCTGCGCCCGGCGTGAGCGTCCCGCTGCCCTCGGGCTCGCCGCTGTCGTCGGGCTCGCCGGTGTCATCGGGTTTGCCACTGTCCTCTGGCCCGCCCTTGTCCGCTGGCTCGCCAATGTCCTCGAGCGGCGCGGCCGCCGTCAACCAGACGCTCGAGCCCGCCTGGGTGCGCAAAGGCTCCGCCGCCACGCAAAAGGCCTACGAGACGGCGCTTGCCTTCGAACAGATGCTTGTCGAAGAGCTATCGCAATCGCTGACGGCGAGTAGTGGCCTCGGCGGCGAAAGCGGCGCGGAAGGCGAATCCTCAGAAGGCTCTTCGGGCGGCGGGGGAAGCACCGGCGGCGCAAGCGGGCCGCTGTCTTCAATGTTGCCGCAGGCGCTGACCGGCGGCGTGATGAGCGCGGGCGGCCTCGGCCTCGCCGCTCAGATGACCCGCCAGCTGGCAGGAGCCGCCGCGCAAGGCGTCGGGGCAGGTGCGGCAACGACAGGCGGTACACGCGCAAGTGCAGGCGCGAGCACGCCAATCCCAACAAACAGCAGCCCATCTGTCACAGCACCAGTGGGCCCATCCGTCACCGGGGGTACCAGCGCATGAGCTTGGCCGCGCTGGCCGCGCCCGAAGGGGTCGCCCAGGATCGTGCGCTCGGCGTAGAAGTGCTCGCACACCTCGACGCCCAGATCGCATCGGCGCGCAGCTTGCTCGAGGTCGTACTCGAGCAGGGCAAGGCGATCCGGGCGCGCGACGTGGACACGGTCGTGCGCTTGGCCGGAATCCTGCGCGGAGAGATGGGTCGCCGCCAGCTGCTCGAGGAGGAGCGCTCGCGGCTGCTCGCTCGCAGTGGGGAGCGGCTCGGGATCGCCGCCGAGGCGGTGACGCTCGAGCGTTTGTGCACGCTCATGGACGAGCGCGTCGCCGAGCGCGCGGCTACTCTGAGCGCCGAGTTGCGCGGGCTGTTGCGCGAGCTGCAGCGCGAGCACTCCTGCAACCGCGCGCTGATGCAGATCGAACTGGGCTTTCTCGACCACCTGATGGGCGTGCTCGCGCTCGACGGAGTCGCCGGTTACGACACGCACGGCTCCTCTACGCCGATCACGCGAGCTCGCCCCAACGGCAACCTGCACGTCCTCGACCTGCGCGCCTAAGCTCGTGTCGATCCCAACCCTGCAAGGATTGCAAACGGCGCTCAGCGGACTTGTCGCCGAGCAAGCGGCGCTTGACGTTACTGGCAACAACATCACTAACTCCGACACCGAAGGCTATTCGCGCCAGCGGGCGGTCCTGCAGACCAACGAGCCGATCGTCATCCCGGCGATCTCGCCGCTGACCGGCCGCGGCGCACAGCTCGGCACCGGTGTCAGTGTCGAGACGATCACGCGCGTGCGCAATATCTACCTGGATGCCCAGTACCGCGCGCAGAACAGCGCGCTGAGCGAAGCAAGTACCCAGTCCGAAGAGCTGACCCAAGCCCAGGCGGCGTTCAACGAACCATCGAGCTCAGGCCTTGCGAGTCGAATCTCGGCTTTCTGGAGCGCCTGGAGCGATCTCGCCAACGCGCCCACAAGCCTCGCCGCCAAGCAGGGAGTGGTGGCTGCCGGCCAATCGCTGGCAAGCACTCTTCACGAACTGAGCGCGCAATTGTCGACGATCTCAACCCAGGCGGGCGCGCAATACACGGCTCTTGCCGGGCCGTCGGGCGAAGTGCAAAACGACGCCGACCAGATCGCCCAGCTCAACGGCCAGATCAAGCTCGCCGAAGAAGCAGGCCAGAAGCCAAACGAAATGCTCGACCGGCGCGATCTGTTGCTCGACAAGCTCTCCAGCCTCGCCAAGGTCACCGTCAGCCAGCAGGCCGACGGCACCGACACCGTCAGCTTCGGCGACGCCGCCAAACCGTTGGTGCAAGGCACGGCGGTCAACTGGCCGCAAGCGCTCACATCGGCGGCCGGTGGAAAGCTCGGCGCTCTACTCGGCCTCACGTCCCCGGCGGGAGCGCTGAGCAACTACCAAACGGCACTGGACAATGTGGCCGGCGCGTTGGCTGGCACCGTCAACGCTTTGCACACGAGCACGCCGTTCTTCTCTGGTGCAACCGCCGCCACGCTCAAAGTCGCGGTCACCGCTGCCCAGGTGCAAACCTCCTCCACCGAAGCCAAAGGCGGCAACGACGTCGCCCAGGCGATCGCGGCGCTGCGCGGTGGCGCCGGCGAGGAGAGCTATGCCGCGCTTGTCGAGCAGGTCGGCACAGGTGTGCAATCGGCTAAGGACGAGCAGGCCAACCTGCAGACGACGGTAACCGCGATCGGCAATCAGCGCCAGAGCGTCTCGGGTGTGTCGCTCGATGAAGAAATGACCAACCTGATCAGCTTCCAGCGCGGCTATCAGGCCTCGGCGCGCACGCTCAACGCGATGGACAGCATGCTCGAAACGCTGATCGAGCACACCGGAACGGGGTTCTAGCGATGGGCGTGGGCGACAGCACCTCTCGCGCGGAGGCTCGACCATGACCGAACGCATCACGCCGGCAATGGTCAGCTCCACGACGCTCAACGACATCAACTCCTCGCTGGCGAACCTGGAGCGTACCTCCAACGAATTGTCTTCGGGCAAGACGATCCTTGAGCCCTCAGACAATCCTTATGGCGCCAGCCAGGTAATCGAACTGCAGAGCCAGCTCGACGGGTTGAGTTCCTACGCGACCAACGCTCAGGAAGGTATCTCCTGGGAGAACACGGCCAGCGGCGCGATGACGAACATCGCAAATGTTGTGCAGACCGTCCGCGAGCTATTGGTACGGAGCTCGACCGGCACCAATAACCAGAGCGACCGCGAAAGCATCGCCACCGAGGTCGAACAGCTGACCGAAGCCGTCAAGCAGGACGCCAACACCCAGTACGCGGGGCAATACGTGTTCTCCGGAACCACGACCACGACCGCGCCCTATGTACAGGGAGCCGAAGACGCCTACCAGGGCAACAACGGCGTCGTCACGCGCGCCGTCGGGCCCGGTGTGTCAATCAACGTCAGCACCGACATCTCTTCGCTGCTCGGTAACGGGCAGGCCTCTGGCGACGGCAAGCTGCTCGACACGCTGCGCACGATCTCAGAACACCTGCGCGGCGGGACAGCCGAAGACGTCGGCGCGCTCGGCTCGACCGATCTGAAGAGCCTGGAAACGAGCATCGACACTCTGAGTCAGTTGCAAGCCACCGCGGGAAGCGTGACCGACCAGTTGCAGACAGCCACGAGCCGCATCGAATCGCTGCAAAGCTCGATCGCGGCGAGCCTGTCTAACACTGAGGACGCGAACATCGCCCAGGTGTCGATGGCCTACTCGAGCGAGCAGGCCGCCTACGAGGCCGCACTGCGCGCGGGCGCCAGCATCGTCCAAGAATCCCTACTCCAGTTCCTGCGGTAGGCCGCTGAGGGGAGAGCCAAACTTGTCTGTGACATTTCAGAGCATCCGTTTCGGGGAGGTGCAGGTCGCCGAGGAGGATGTGATCGAGTTTCCGTTCGGTCTGATCGGACTCGGGGGATCGCGCTACACGCTGCTTGATCGAAACCCGGGCACCGGCTTCTTGTGGCTGCACTCGGTCGACGAGCCCGCGCTGGCATTGCCGGTGGTGCGCCCCGAGCCGTTCTTCTCCGAGTTCTCCCTGCACATGGCTCCCGAGGACGTCGAGCGAACCGGCATCGAGGCGGGGACAGAGGACGTAGCGCTGTACGTGACGGTGCGCGCCACACCAAATCCACTCGACATCACCGCCAACCTGCGCGCGCCGCTTGTAGTCCACAAGGGGCGTGGCTATCAGGTGATCAATGCCAACCCGCAAGCCCAACTTCAGGCCCCTTTGTTCGTGCTCTCAGACGAGACGACGCGAATAGCTTCATAATCTGAAGCGATGCTGATACTGGCGCGACGTCCGGGAGAGCGCGTCGTGATCGGCGAGGACATCCTCGTGACCGTGATGGAGGTCAGCGCCAGCACGGTGCGCCTGGGGATCGAGGCGCCGCGCGGGGTGTCGATCTTCCGCGAGGAGATATGGCTCGCGGTCAAGGAGGAGAACAGGGCGGCGGCGGAGGCGCAGGCAGATGCGCTGCCCTTGGCCCCGATCGAGGAGGTCCGAGCGGATACCGCTACGCCTGCCGTAGAGGCTTTGCCCAAAGACGAGGATTAGCCCGGGGCACCGACGTCGCCAAAGCCGCGGGAATCGCCGCAAGGCGGGGGTTCGCCGCAGGGGTGAGGGCTCGCCGCAGGGTGAGGGTTCGCCGCAAGGCGAGGGTTCGTCGCAGGGTGAGGGTTCGCCGCAGGGCTAGACTGGGTTCGCTCGTTCCCCTCGGAAAGGAGATCCCATTGCACGCCGTGCTGATCCACGAGACCGGAGGCCCGGATGTCCTGCGCTACGAGGAGGCCGAGCGGCCTGTGCCGGGCGAGGGAGAAGTTTTGATTAAAGTTCGTGCCGCGTCGGTGAACCCGATCGACTGGAAGATACGGCGCGGCTTGCGCGAGACGCAGCTGCCCGCGGTGCTCGGCAACGACGTGTCTGGGGTGGTCGAGCTCTCGCGTGTGGATGGGTTTGCCAAGGGAGATGAGGTGCTCGGGGTCGCGTCCAGCGGTGGCTACGCCGAGTTCGCGACTGTTCCGGCGACCCTGATCGCAAAGAAGCCCGCGGGCGTGAGCCACGAGCAGGCGGCGGCGCTGCCCGTCTCCGGTCTGACCGCTTGGCAGGCATTGTTCGATCGCGGGGCGCTTCAAGCCGGCCAGACTGCATTGGTCGCCGGGGGTGCCGGCGGTGTCGGCCATCTCGCCGTTCAATTCGCCAAGCACGCCGGCGCGCGTGTGATCGCCACCGGCTCGTCTCGAAACCGCGATTTTGTGCTCGGCCTTGGTGCGGATGAGTACATCGACTACTCAAGCCAGGACGTTGGCGAGGCAACCAGTGATGTGGACGTCGCGTTCGACACTGTCGGCGGCGAGACAACGGAGTCGCTGGTGCCCACGTTGCGCGAGGGTGGTGTGCTTGTCACGATCGCCAACGCACCACCCGAGCGGCCCGCCGCCGCGCGCGGGGCACGTGCCGAGCTGCTCGTGATGCGCTCGAGCTCTGAGCAGCTTGAAAAGATCGCCGGGCTCGTTGCCGACGGGGCGGTGCGCGTGGAGATCGCCCAGACTTTCCCGCTCAGCGAGGCGCGCCAGGCGCATGAGCTGAGCGAGGCCGGACACACGCGCGGGAAGATTGTCTTCGAGGTCGGTTAGCTCTGTTCAACTGGCCGGCGTGGTCCAGCAGCTACGCCGGCCTGCGGGCTCTAGATGTTCTGCCTCTACTCACCCGTTCGGAACGTCCCTAGGAAGCGCATCTAGAACTTGACCAAAGTGGCCACCGACACGTGCGGCCAGTTGATTTTCTCGAAGTTCAGCACGACGGTCTGTGAGTACTGAAGCTGCAGGCGAGTCTGACCGCCCGGAAGCTGAATCGTCTCGATCCAGAAGATCGCGCTCATCTTGATCGCGGTCGCGTTGGCGGTGAGGAAGGGAATGTTCTCGATGCCGCCGATCGGTTCGCTGGCCACGAGCAGCACGACGGTTTTCACGATCGACTGACCCTTGATGGCATCGGTGAGCACCAGGTTGGGGTTGGCGACGGCACCTAAGGGGATGCCTGCGGGAGGTTGCGCGGTCAGGAACGGGTCCAGATAGCCAAGTCCTTTTATAGGTGCGCCGTTATCTTGCACTGGAGTCGAGCTGGCCGGAGAGATCTTCGGTCCTCCCTGGACTTCAAAGCCGTTGCCCTGTGCAAGCAGTGCGTTGCCGTGCGGGATGGTGGCCAGGCGCACGATGCTCGGGGGCGCTTGGGGCGCCTCGGTTGCGGGCACGTTGATCCAGATCCCAGGCTCGATGTGCAGCCCGCCGCTTTCGTTTGCTTCGCTGATGCGCTGCAGATAGGTGAGGCCAAGGAAGAAAATGTCGTCCTGCTTGGTGCCACGATTGGGAATCGGCCCGGAGATCGAGGTGAACTCAAGCGTCTCCTTGGTTGCGTTGAGCTCCAGGAAAAACGGCCTGCCGCCTTGCTTGTCGGGCCGTGCGATCAGGTTGAAGCCTTTTCCTATCCAGGAGCCGCGAAGGCCCGCGAGCACCCCCAGTTCGCTGTCGGTGGCTTCGCCGCCGCTACGGGGTTCGCCCGGTGGGGGACCCTTGACCGGGGCCGCGGCCACGGGAGCGCCGAGGCCCTGGTTGGCTGCCTCTGTCTGTACGAACGTGGCCGGATTCATGAAATGCGAAGCCTGTGCCGCTGCCTGTGTGAAGTCGTCTTCGGTGAGGGCTGTCGCTGTGCGGGATTCAGCGACGTCAGTCGAGCTCGCCATGGGGAAACCTCCAATTATCGAGGGGCCGCCTCGCGCCTCGGACGACCGTCTGGTAGATCGCCATAATACGATTCAGCGTACTTCGCCGCAATATTGGAACTTAAAAATCACAGGACGTCAACAGGCCCCGTTTTTTGGAAGCCTAACAAGATAACCTTCCGAAACGCGCCCAGTTACGGAAGGAAGTGGATGTCGGGCCACGAGCACACGATCGAATGGAGGGGCCGCAAGGTCAAGGCCTGGGTCCCGGACCTTCTGCCCCAGCGCAACCTGACGCTGACAGAGTCGACGGTGAGGCGCACCGAGCGCGCGGTGGCCGCAGTTCGCCGTGGCAACGACTCGATGCCCTCTGACTGGACCGCACTGGCGCGATTGCTGCTGCGCGCCGAGGGCGTAGCTTCCTCCTATGTGGAGGGAGTGCAGGCCCCCCTTGTACAGGTGGCGGCCGCGGAGCTCGACCCAAACGTGGGCGAGAACGCCGCGTGGATCGCGGACAACGCGGCGGCCACGCTCGCCGCAATCGACGAGGCACGCAGGGGCGAGCTGGATGCGGGAGTACTGCACGATTGGCACCGTCGCCTGATGGCAGGAGCCGCCCATTTGCCCGAGCGCCAGCTCGGCGCCTGGCGCGACCTTCCCGGCTGGATCGGCGGTACGAGTCCTTTGGACGCGGCCGCTGTCGTGCCGCCCCCCGAGCTGATCGTGGAGCTGATGGCCGACCTGATCGAGTTCGCCAACCGCAGCGACATCGACCCGGTGACACAGGCCGCGGTGGTGCACGCTCAGTTCGAGTTGATCCACCCCTACGCCGACGGCAACGGCCGTGTGGGGCGAATCCTGATCGCCTGGGTTCTCACCCGTCGCCTGAAGCTTGCCACTCCGCCCCCGGTGAGCGTACGGATCGCGACCGACAGGGGCGGGTATCTCTCTGGCCTCACGCTCTTCCGACTCGGCCAGGTGGACCCGTGGGTAGTTTGGTTCGCGGAGATTGTCGAAGGCTCGGGGGACGCCGCCACGAATCTTGTGAGCGCAGTAGAGAGGCTGAGCGCACAATGGAGCGAGCGCTTGGCCAAGGTGCGCAGGGATGCGGTCGTCCACCGCGTCTTGGCGCTGCTGCCTGCGCACCCAGTCCTCGGCGGGGACATTGTGGCAAGCGAGCTCGGCGTAAGCGAGAGAGCCGCCCGGGCTGCGCTGGACACCCTGGGCGCTCACGGCATCCTTGAGCCATTCGCTCCCGAGCAACGGAGGCCAGGCCGGCCGCGTCACTGGTGGGTGGCGAGTGAGCTACTTGCGTTGGTGGGGGCCTGGTCACGCTAAGCAAAAGCTCTACTTCTCACTGCGTGACTCCTTCGTCGGGCTCGGGGCGGCCCGTTCAGCCGAGCAGCCCCAGCAATTCCTCGCGGTCGGGGCCGGGCAACTGTAGCGGCTCATGTTCGCCCGCCAGCTCAAGGATTCGCTCGGGCACGCCCGCTCGTGCGAAGGTCTCGCTCAACGGCGTCAGACAGCTACGGGATTCGAGGAAGGCCCTGAAGAGGTCGGGATCGTGCATTATCGCTGTGAGCAGCGCCCCCGGCAGGGCTTGCGCAGGTTCGCTCGGCTGTGGCGGCTCCAGCCCATCGCGCAACGCCTCGATTTCGCTCAGGCGGTTGCGATCCTCCGCGACCGTATCCCGGTACCAGGGAGTCAGCCGTGCCTCGGTGGCGGCATCCCACGCCTGCGCGAACTCGAGTGGATCCTGCAAGTGCGAGCCGACCACCTCACGCAGGCACTTCGCGTGCAGCAGCCCCAGCGACATCCCGCGACCCAGCGAGGGGTTCGTGCACGAGCTGGCGTCGCCAAGTAGCGCGATGCCGGTGAGCAGCGGTTGCCCGTCGCGCAGCGGACGGCGGTAGCGATCGATCACCCCTCCCATCGCCATCATGTCGCTGATCGGCTCGCCGTCAAGCCAATGCGCGTGTGCCGGGCACGCCTTCACGACGGCGCTCCACGCGTCTGGATCGCGCAGCCGCTTCAGCGCTTGGTCCCCGCTTGAGATGTAGACCGTCACCGACCACGTGCCGTTGTCCGATGGAAGAGTCAGGATCGAGAACGTCCCCAACGGCGCGAGCAGCGGGCCGAAGGGCTCCGGCGTTGTACCGTCCTGCGAGCGGAAGTACCGGCCGTAGTAGATGAACCCGGAATCCTCGGACTCTTCGTGCAGCGGCCCGATGTTCGCGTCGCCGCACCAGCGCGGCAGTTGCGAGCTCCGGCCCATCGCGTCCACCACCAGGTCGGCCTGCAGCGTCTCGCCTGAGCTAAGGCGTACGCCTGTCACGTGCGGCGTCCCGTTGCCGAGCTGAATGGTCGGCTCCTTCACGGTCACACCTCGACGTACCTCAAGGCTCCGCTCATCCGCCGCGGCCCGTCCCAGCACCTGCTCAAAGACCGGACGGCGGGCGGTGTAGGTCACGAACCGCTCATCGCCGGCTCGCGGGGTGCGATCGGCCACGGTCGGAGGCATCCGTTCGAGTAGGTCCATGCGCATCGCGCCCGCCGAGACGAGCCCGTCAAAGACGTCGGGGAGCTCCTCCTCCAGCACGATTCGACCGGCGGGCTGTAGGAAATGGGCCATGCGGAACTGAGTCACGCCGTCGCGTGACCACCCCTGCCACGCCTCATCGCCAGACTCGGGCACGGGCGCCGCGTCGCGCTCGAGCACGGTGACATCGTGCCCGTCGCGCGCCAGCATCAGCCCAGATGCCAACCCGCACACCCCGCCCCCCAACATCAGGATCCGGGCCATCCGCCGCTCACCCCCTTACCGCGGTGTCGAACTCACCGAACTCACCGGCGCCACTGCACGGATCAAGACGGTAGAAGCTCATGCCGGCAAGAAATCTACCAGTAGTCGGTTCACCGCATCCGGCGCCTCGAGCTGCATCCAATGACCTGGACCATCCAGGCGCTCATAGCGCCACGAGCCGGCGACGTGAGCGGCCGACCTGGTCATCTGACCCTCGGTGAGCGCGAAATCCCCCGAGCTCCACACGCCCATCGTCGGCGCCTGTATCGGCGGGGGTTGTGGGCCGGAGAGCAGAAAGCGCTCCGGGGAAATGTTCGCCCGGTAGTAGTTAAGGCCGGCAGTCAATGAGCCGTTTGCCTCCAGGTCGGCGATCCTCGCATCCGTCTCGGGGTGGCGGCCCCAAGCACGGAAGTTGGCCCAGTCGTTATCCGATAGCCATTGCTCGGCAATCCCGACGAACTGGAACAGGAGCATGTACCACGACTTCTCATGTTGCTCGAATCCGTCCGCGAAGAACGTCGCAGGATGCCCGACCGACATCGCGACGAGATGGTCGACGCGATCCGCGGCCATCAACGCAGTGGCCCACGCCACACCAGCTCCCCAGTCGTGGCCAACCACATGGGCTCGATCGGCGCCGGCCGCGCCCATTACAGCCAGCACGTCACCGACAAGCAGGTCCATCGTGTAGGCCTTCGCGTCCGTCGGCTTGTCCGAGCGGCCATAGCCACGCAGGTCGGGGACGATGACCTTGAACCCCGCCTCCGCCAGCGCCGGGACCTGATGGCGCCACAGCCCCCCCGAGTCCGGGAACCCGTGCAGCAACACCACCGGGCGACCCTCTCCGGTCACCTCATACTCAATACCCACACCACCAA